>OW818690.1:0-3468611 GCA_942493315.1 uncultured Bacteroidota bacterium
GCTTTATGGTATTGGGCGACGACCTACTCTCCCACCAAATTGGCAGTACCATCGGCGCGGTTGGGCTTAACTTCTCTGTTCGGAATGGGAAGAGGTGTACCCCAACGCTATAATCACCGCAATCTCGTTTCGGAGTGTTTCATCCGATATAAGATTTGACAATGATGGAAGAAATAAGCCTCTTGAGTATTACGCGCAAGTATCGGGTAATTAGTATTGCTCGGCTTTGTCATTACTGACTTTACACCTGCAACCTATCAACGTCATCGTCTATAACGACCCTTAAATGAAGCCTCATCTTGAGGTGAGTTTCGTACTTAGATGCTTTCAGCACTTATCTCATCCGAACTTAGCTACCCTGCGATGCGGCTGGCGCCACAACAGGTACACCAGAGGTTCGTCCAACTCGGTCCTCTCGTACTAGAGTCAGGTCCTCTCAAGCTTCTACGCCCACAACAGATAGGGACCGAACTGTCTCGCGACGTTCTGAACCCAGCTCGCGTGCCACTTTAATCGGCGAACAGCCGAACCCTTGGGACCTTCTCCAGCCCCGGGATGTGACGAGCCGACATCGAGGTGCCAAACCACTCCGTCGATATGAGCTCTTGGGAGTGATCAGCCTGTTATCCCCGGAGTACCTTTTATCCTTTGAGCGATGGCCCTTCCATACGGAACCACCGGATCACTATATCCTAGTTTCCTACCTGATCGACTTGTTTGTCTCACAGTCAAGCACCCTTCTGCTATTGCACTCAACGCACGGTTACCAAGCGTGCTGAGGGTACCTTTGAAAGCCTCCGTTACTCTTTTGGAGGCGACCACCCCAGTCAAACTACCCACCAAACATGGTCCTCGCATTGCGAGTTAGATTTCAAATAGATAAAGGGTGGTATTTCAAGGTTGGCTCCACAAATACTAGCGTACCTGCTTCGCAGCCTCCCACCTATCCTACACATCATATATCCAAAATCAATGTTAAGCTGTAGTGAAGGTTCACGGGGTCTTTCCGTCCCGTTGCGGGTAAACGGCATCTTCACCGTTACTACAATTTCACCGAGCTCATGGCTGAGACAGTGCCCAGATCGTTACACCATTCGTGCAGGTCGGAACTTACCCGACAAGGAATTTCGCTACCTTAGGACCGTTATAGTTACGGCCGCCGTTTACTGGGGCTTCAATTCAATGCTTCTCTTGCGATGACATCTCCTCTTAACCTTCCAGCACCGGGCAGGTGTCAGGCCTTATACTTCATATTACTATTTTGCAAAGCCATGTGTTTTTGTTAAACAGTCGCCTGGGCCGACTCTCTGCGCCCTCTCGCGAGGGGTCCTTTCTCCCGAAGTTACAGGACAATTTTGCCTAGTTCCTTAGCCATGAATCACTCGAGCACCTTAGAATTCTCTTCTCGACTACCTGTGTCGGTTTACGGTACGGGTAAATATACAATATGCTTAGCGCTTTTTCTTGGCAGCCTGATTACAGCAACTATCCAATCACCCGAAGGCTCTCGGTACTTTCAGGTTCGACATGTTCTACGGATTTGCCTATAAAACATATATCTACACCCTTAAACGTACTATTCCGTCAGTACGCGTGCTTGTCACTTCTGCGTCCACACTTCGCTCATATATTTAGTGCTGGAATATTAACCAGCTATCCATCGGTATCTCCCATTATACAGGATAAACCTTAGGCCCCGACTAACCCCGATCTGATTAACATTGACCGGGAATCCTTAGTCTTTCGGTGTGCAGGTTTCTCACCTGCATTATCGTTACTTATGCCTACATTTGCTCTTCCAAACGCTCCAGCTCGCCTTACGGCTCACCTTCTTTGCTGTTTGCAATGCTCTCCTACCAATATTTCTATTCCACAGTTTCGGTAATATGTTTGATGCCCGATTATTATCCACGCCACGTCACTCGACTAGTGAGCTGTTACGCACTCTTTAAATGAATGGCTGCTTCCCAAGCCAACATCCTAGCTGTCTATGCAACATGACATCGTTTGATCAACTTAACATATATTTGGGGACCTTAACTGATGGTCTGGGTTATTCCCCTCTCGGCCACGGACCTTAGCACCCATGGCCTCACTCCCGTTCATTAATATTATAGCATTCAGAGTTTGTCAGGATTTGGTAGGTGGTGAAACCCCCGCATCCAATCAGTAGCTTTACCTCTATAATACCTAAACGAGGCTGCCCCTAAAGGCATTTCGGAGAGTACGAGCTATCTCTCAGTTTGATTAGCCTTTCACCCCTACACACAACTCATCCAAAAACTTTTCAACGTTTACTAGTTCGGTCCTCCATAACGGTTTAGCGTTACTTCAACCTGGTCATGTGTAGATCACTAAGTTTCGCGTCTACTTAATCTAACTTAACGCCCTATTCAGACTCGCTTTCGCTTCGATTCCTTGCCTTAAGCAATTAATCTCGCTAAATTCAGTAACTCGTAGGCTCATTATGCAAAAGGCACGCCGTCACCCCTTACAGGGCTCCGACCGCTTGTAAGCGTACAGTTTCAGGTTCTATTTCACTCTTCTATTCGAAGTACTTTTCACCTTTCCTTCACAGTACTTGTTCGCTATCGGTCTCTCAGTAGTATTTAGCCTTAGCGGATGGTGCCGCCAGATTCAGACAGGATTTCGCCGGTCCCGCCCTACTCAGGATACCACTACCATTTATTTATTTACCTGTACGGGACTTTCACCCTCTGCGGCCACTCTTCCCAAAGTGTTCCAGTTCCTAAATTTCATAGATATCGTGGTCCTACAACCCCAAAAATGCCGTAACATCTTTGGTTTAGGCTCTTTCCCGTTCGCTCGCCACTACTTGGGAAATCATTTGTTATTTTCTCTTCCTCCGGGTACTTAGATGTTTCAGTTCCCCGGGTTTGCCCCCTTTTAGGGTAACCTGTATTCCTACAGGCTGGGTTGCCCCATTCGGATATCTCCGGATCAATGGTTATTTGCACCTCCCCGAAGCTTTTCGCAGCTTATCACGTCCTTCTTCGCCTCTGAGAGCCAAGGCATCCCCTGTACGCTCTTAGTAACTTACTCGTATTGTTTATACTCGTTATTTCTTTTTGATTCTTCCTTAATCTCTTAAGTTTTAATCTCGATTATTTAAGCTTATTTCTTCCAATTGTTGTCAAAGAACGTTGCACAGTATTTCGTGTGCGGTGTGGAGGATAACGGATTCGAACCGATGACCCCCTGCGTGCAAGGCAGGTGCTCTAGCCAGCTGAGCTAATCCCCCAAGTGTAGTCCCGGGCAGATTTGAACTGCCGACCCCTACATTATCAGTGTAGTGCTCTAACCAACTGAGCTACGCGACTATGTAATGTGGTATAACAGATAACTGTTACGATGTGTCGACCACATGAATTATAATAAGGAATGATGATGAGTAGCAAATGCCTTTCAGTTTGAGACGTACAAGATTTGATAAAGTCGCTCCAGAAAGGAGGTATTCCAGCCACACCTTCCGGTACGGCTACCTTGTTACGACTTAGCCCCAGTTACCGGTTTTACCCTAGGCCGCTCCTTACGGGCACGGACTTTAGGTACCACAGGCTTCCATGGCTTGACGGGCGGTGTGTACAAGGCCCGGGAACGTATTCACCGCGCCATGGCTGATGCGCGATTACTAGCGAATCCAACTTCATAGAGTCGAGTTACAGACTCCAATCCGAACTGAGATATGCTTTGAGGATTAGCTCCCTGTCGCCAGGTGGCTGCCCTCTGTACATACCATTGTAGCACGTGTGTAGCCCCGGACATAAGGGCCGTGCTGATTTGACGTCATCCCCACCTTCCTCTCTACTTGCGTAGGCAGTTCACTCAGAGTCCCCACCATTACGTGCTGGCAACTAAGTGTAAGGGTTGCGCTCGTTGCAGGACTTAACCTAACACCTCACGGCACGAGCTGACGACAACCATGCAGCACCTCGCAAGACGCCCGAAGGCTATATAATCTCTTATATATTCGTCTTACGTTCAAGCCCGGGTAAGGTTCCTCGCGTATCATCGAATTAAACCACATGCTCCTCCGCTTGTGCGGGCCCCCGTCAATTCCTTTGAGTTTCAACCTTGCGATCGTACTCCCCAGGTGGATTACTTATCGCTTTCGCTTAGCCACTGAGCATCACTGCCCAACAACGAGTAATCATCGTTTACAGCGTGGACTACCAGGGTATCTAATCCTGTTTGATCCCCACGCTTTCGTGCATGAGCGTCAGTAATAATTTCGTGACCTGTCTTCACGATTGGCGTTCTGTGACATATCTAAGCATTTCACCGCTACACATCACATTCCAGTCACGTCAATTATACTCTAGTCCAACAGTATCAAAGGCACGATTCCAGTTAAGCTGAAATTTTTCACCCCTGACTTATTGATCCGCCTGCGCACCCTTTAAACCCAATAAATCCGGATAACGCTTGGATCCTCCGTATTACCGCGGCTGCTGGCACGGAGTTAGCCGATCCTTATTCATCATATACTTGCAGGGAGGTACACGTACCTCCGTTTACTCTATAATAAAAGAAGTTTAAAACCCATAGGGCTGTATTCCTTCACGCGGCATGGCTGGGTCAGAATTGCTTCCATTGCCCAATATTCCCTACTGCTGCCTCCCGTAGGAGTCTGGACCGTGTCTCAGTTCCAGTGTGGGGGGATATCCTCTCAGAACCCCTAATCATCGTCGCCTTGGTGAGCCGTTACCTCGCCAACTAGCTAATGATACGCATGCCCATCCATAATCAATGAATCTTTAAATATAAAAAGATGCCCTTTCATATTCACATGAAATATTAGCGTTAATTTCTCAACGTTATGTTCCAATTATGGGTAGGTTGCATACGCGTTACGCACCCGTGCGCCACTCGTCAGCTACTATTGCTAGTACTGTTACCGTTCGACTTGCATGTATTAAGCCTGCCGCCAGCGTTCATCCTGAGCCAGGATCAAACTCTCCATTCTATTTAATGTTGTTTGAACTTTCGTTCTTTAGTCTGTCCCGACTTTATCGCTTGCGTCCTCAAAAAAATCTTCGAGTCATTTGCTACATCATTCCATTCTTTCAAAGAACTTCCCGCTTTCCCTTCTTCACTGATTCTCTCTCAAACGGGCTGCAAAAATACACCCTTTTATAATACGCTCGGTTAACTTATTCTCCTTTTTTTTACTTTTTCTTTCTTCTTCCTGATTATCAATAAGAAAAAATTTAAATTAAATATTCTTTTTCCATTTTTTACTTACCTAATCTGACTATTTTGCATACTTATGAACATATTTTTTGATAAATTTAGATGAAAATTTGATAAGATTTGCACAAAAGTGCATTTTAATGGTAAAACGACGAATGTATTTGGATCTTTCAAATGGTGTTTTTTTAATTTATATGTGGTGCTCCCAATCTCTTATTCCGAGAAAGTGTGGAAAATGCTCGGTTTAAAAATTCACTTTTCACAATTTGTTCATTTTTATTATGTTGTTAAATAGTTTTCCAACACTTTACCGGAACTGTTGATTTGTTGATAATTTCTCGCTCATTTTATCGTTTTTTTATTGTTTATTTCAATCTTTATACTATCTTTGCCTCAACTATTTAATTACTAACCTAACTCTCAAAACTATGAAATCTCCCAATCTTTTCTCAGAACATAAACAAAGATTATCCAATTCTGAATACCAATTCTTTCAAAATCAAATTCATTCTGATCGTTTTCAATCCTCTTTCGATTTTTTGATTCAAACATTACAAAACATTCATGGTATGAGATGTCCCCATTGTGGGTCTGAAAAGGTAATGAAAAATGGTTCCATGAAAAACAAAACACCCCGTTTTTTATGCAATCATTGTCATAAAAGCTATTCCCTTTATACCGGAACTTATCTCCATTTTGTTAAGAAAAAAAATAAACTATTTCAATACATTCACTTAAGAATGTCTGATGGTGGAACTTTAAGGTTTTGTAGTGATATGTTAGGAATTTCATTAGACACCTCTTTTGAGTGGAATAAGAAAGTGTTTGGATCTATTCAGGAGAATCTTCCTGATGGGATGGATGGTGTTATTGAATTGATTCTTGTTCAGGATCAGATCTCTCGTAAAGGGGAAAAACCGGATGGTTTCTATAACTTCAAACCACCTAATCCCCTTGCTGATCCTAAAAAAAAGTACAAGAAAGCTCCAAAACTGATCAAACCGGTTGATAAAACGGATCGAGTTCAGATGGCCGTTGCATTTTCCCGAAAAGGAGATTTTGATATGAAAGTGATCCATTTAGGGGATCTTGATAAAGATGAACTAAAAAAAAGATTGTATCCTAAAATTAAAAAATCAAAAAAGATATTAATCAATGATCATCATGTAGTTAGATTGTTTTTGCAAAATAAAAAACTTAGCTATTACGTATGTGATCAGAATGAGCAAAAGAAAGTGAAAAGCAGAAACAAAGCTTTTGATGTTCAAACCGCAAATGAGATCTATAATAAATTTGTGGGATGGATGGAACGTTTTATAGGGGTTGCAACCAAATACCTGCAAAACTACATGAAATGGTTTATGCTAAAAATCAAATACCGACATTACGATTTATCTGCTTATCACCTGGCTATTGACGGTTTACAGAACAAAAGAGGCAAACAGGGGTATAAAGAAAGTGTGATGTTTATCAACTAAGACCTTAGCAGGATAGTTTCTATTTTATTTAATAATGTTCAACTTTATGGGAAATAGGGTTGAATTGGTGTTTGAATGAAATGGGAAATGGGGATTAGTTACTCCGTTTTCTTAATTATTTGGATAGGAAAATTTTGAAAATGCGCTTAAATTTTTCTATAGAGAGATGCTTTGAATAGATAGTTCCGAGAAAGTGTGGAAAAATGGAAATCTAAAACTTTGTTATCTAATTGTTTACAAAATTCGTAAAATTAAATCTAACAGTTTCAACACTTTCTCGGAATAAGAAATTGAGGGGAAACAATAGGCATCAAACAAAAAGAGCCCCTTTTTTAAGGGGCTCTCAATATATTCAAATATACTACATAATTTTAGTGTGACCCACAAGATTTACTGCATCCCCCTTTAGTCGATGGAGTTGTACATTCCTTTGGAAGTTTTGCTCTCGCTTTCTCATCTCCCTTTACATCATCTGCATCAAAACCTAATTTCGCAATTTCTGCTCTGATCTTATCTGGTGTTGTCTTGGATGGATTGTAGTTCACAGTGATCGTTGAAGAATGAAAACAAAATTCATACGAATTTACCCCTTTTACAAATGGTAAACTCTCCTTTAAAATCTCATCACTCTTGGCTGTGTAAGCATTCGTTTTAATTTTAACGGTTGCATCTTTCGCTGTTTGCGCTTGTACTGAAATGGTTGTTCCTATAACTACCATCATGACTAATAAAATAATCTTTTTCATTTTTAATTGTTTTTAAATTTATAAACTTTATTTAATGGTTAATCTAATTCCGGCATATCCCATGATCCCAACAATTGGGGCATATACCATGGAGGCATCAAATTTGGATCCAAACGGATCACTATGTCCTAATATGGGATGCTCCTGTTTGTAATTGAGTAGGTTTTCTCCCCCTACATAAAATTCCCACTTCCTGAATTTCTTTGTTATTTGTGCATTCATAATGTAGTATGCTGGTGAGACTCCCGATATTCTATATTCAGGAACTTCTGAACCTGCAACATCTGCTACCGGTAACCTCATTTTTCCATTGTATTGTATAGAAATATTAAACTTCCACTTGTCGTAAGGTAAAGCATAATTTAAATTAACCAATGCTTTATGTGGACTCATTAATACTTTCTGTTGCAAATGTCCGTCGGTAGTTACTTTAACATCATTGTATCTATAGGCTAAGGTTACTTCAAATCTTTTGATCGGGTATAAAATCAACTCTGCTTGAAACGCATTCGAATATGAACGATTATTCATTCCGTTTTTGTCCCCATTTAAATTGTATATATATACATGATGCGTCGATTGGTCAAGGTCAATGATGGTTTGATTTACAAAATGGGTGTAATAATAGTCAACGGTGAATGAAGATTTGCCACCTTTCATCTCAAAAGTCTTCACTATACTTCCTCCCATATTATAAGCTTCTTCCGGTTTTAAATCCTCCATAAATTCAAAAGTTCTGTTGCTGACTAATAACGATAAGTTCTCAACGATCACATTGGAAACCCTATACGCTTTTCCGGCGGATGCTCTAAAGGATGTGGTTGGTGTAATTTGCCATTTCGTGTGAATTCTTGGAGTCCAGAAAAGTTGGTTGTAGAAATCATTATAGTCGACTCTAATTCCAGGCATTATGATAAATTTTTCATCAATGGAGTAGGCATATTCTACATAAGCGCCGGGTACAATTTCTGTTTTTTTCAAGCTATAGGGATCTTCAGTACTTAATATAGAACCTAAATACTCATCCAAATAATCTACCTGAGCACTGATGCCAAATCCCACTTTATGGTTATGTTTTGAGCCATATTTATCATTGAACATGATATTCATATACCCACTCATTTGTTGGGCATTATAATTCCGAAGTCCAAATACTGATTTATTGTTTTGATATGTCAATGAAACAATTGTTCCTAAACTTTTAAATTCATGTCCTTTGAAAAGTATTCCGTTTTTAGAGATGATATCTGCTTTATTGGTTTTAATATTTAATCCATAAACAGAATTGGAAAGCCGATCCGTTTTTGCATTGTAATCCATCTCTCCACCGGTTCTGTCTTCTAAAACATAACTGATCATTGTTCTTCCTTCTAGCCAATTTGATTTTCTGTAATCGATTCGGTACATAGCATTCAGCTGCTTATTTAGAGGTATATCCATAAATCCATCGTGATTCATATCAACTCTCGCTAACTGGCTTTCTGTATGAAGTAAGAACATTCCTGAAACAGGTTTGTTTCTGCTCATGTCAAATCTTGAGTTGAAATTGAGTTCCACTTTACCCATAGAACTGGCATATAAATTCATATATACCTTTTCCATGTTGGTTTCAGGCTTTTTATAATCTATATTGATTTGTCCGGTAATCCCTTCATATCCATTTGAAACTGAAGAAGTCCCTTTGGCAACACTAATTGCTTCCATCCAGGGACCCGGCACAAATCCTAATCCGAATTGATTGGCTAACAGACGATTATAGGGGACATTTTCTAATAAAATCTGAGTATAAATTCCCGCTAATCCGAGCATGGTGATCTGTTTAGCTCCACTTACAGCATCAGAATATTCTACATCGACAGATAATGAACCTTCAAAACTTTCAGATAAATTACAACAGGCTGCTCTTCTAAGTCCTTCTGATGTGATCACTTGAGTTAATATGGGTTTTATGGAAATATAAGAACCCTGATTTCCTAATACCTGAACTTCTCCTAAGCTTTTTGCACCTGAAAGAATAATATTAAGTTCTTTTTGTTCTTTATTGATAGTTATGGTATCACTTTCATAAGAAACGTAGGATACTATCAATTTGTTTGTTTTTGGAGTAGTCGGAATTTCATAAATACCTGATTCATTGGTAAAAATTCCAATATCAGTTCCTAACCATTGTAAACTAGCTCCAACAACGGGGATAAGTTGTTTGTCATCTCCCAATTCTGTAACTTTCCCTTTCAGTATCTGAGCATTTAAGGGAATCAGAATATAACTTATTATGAGTAGTAAAATTATCTTTTTCATTTTTTAATTTAATTAGTTAACAAAACCCTACGTAGTAGGATTAAATAAAATTAGGTAAACAAAAATGAAAATTAGGCGTATAAAACCCTTTGAGATGTAAATTTGATAAATTCACGCGAGTTTTCAAACCGTTTAGGTGGATCTATCGCGATTTTAAGTATTTCAATTTCTGGAATCTTTATTGTTAAAGATACAATGTCTTCATTTAGAAATAATTGTATTGGACTTGCAGTTTTTACTTGTGATGATGCGTAATCAACACCCATGTACTGATCAGATATTTTTAAAAGATAGGTAATTAAAAAACAGTGGGAATGATTGGAGCATGCTTCAACTTCAGATTCTAAATGATCATGATCTAAAGTGGTCAATAATGGATCTTCTAAAATGGAGGTTTTACAAGCTTCGTGCGTATCAGAAGGGATTAAAGAAACGGAATGTAAATCTTCACATTCATGATGTTCTTCACAGCACAAATGGTGGTATGTTTTGCAAGATTCATGAATGTTTACCAATACACCAGAAGAAAAGGTGAAAAACAAAACAACTGTAAACAGAGTTACAATTTGATTTATAATTTTATAAGTTCTTCCTTTTTTCATACAAGGTGCAAAAATACACTTTTTTTTAATATCGTTTTGACTCCAAAAAAGAGTAAAAGTTTAATTAAAACTTTTAAAATTGGACAATAAATCGTATTTTTGTGATCTTAATAAACTCATTTATGAAAAGATTTAGTAAAAATTTCTGGACCGTAATCGGCATGGAGTTTACAGAACGGGGCTCCTACTATGGCGTTATGTCCATTTTATCTGCTTACCTGGTGTTAAGCAAAGCGGAAGGCGGTTTAGAATTTTCCAAATTAAGTGTTGGTATCATTAAAAGCACCATCACCCCATTACTCTACGTCTTACCTATTATTTCAGGGGCTTTAGCTGATCGTTATGGATATAGAAAAATTTTGTTTTTTTCATTTATTGTGATGTCTTTAGGATATTTTTTTGTTGGACTCTCCACTTCATACCCGATCGTTTTTGCAAGTTTATTATTTTTGGCTATTGGTGCAGGATTTTTTAAACCTATCATTTCCGGAACTATTGCACATGAAACGGATTCTGAAAACAGTAGTATGGGGTTTGGAATCTATTACTGGTCTATAAATCTGGGAGCATTTCTTTTCCCGCTTATTTTAGTTCCATTTTTAAAAGAAAAATCTTATAGTCTGATCTTTTTTACTGCAGCTCTTTTAACCGGAAGTTTGCTATTTTTAAATCTTTTTGTTTTTAAAGAACCGGAAAAACCAACTTCATCAAAATCATTAAAGCAGACTATGAAAGAGATCGTTTTTGTGTTTGCTGACTGGCGATTTGTTGTCATGATTTGTATATACTCTTTATTTTGGATCTGCTATTTCCAAATGTTTGATGCTATGCTTTGGTATGTTACTGAAAAAATGAATATGAGTGCAGTTAATATAGAAGTAAATAAAATTCTCGCTCACTTTATGACGAATCCTAAATGGCATTTTGATGTGGAACATATTACCGTTGTCAATGCAGGTGCCATCATTATTTTACAACTTCTCATTTCCATTATTGTTAAAAATTTTAAAGCTTTACCCACCATAATTGGGGGAGTGATCATTGGTTCGTTGGGACTTTTACTCATTGCAGTCACTCGAAATCCATGGTTTTTTATGTTGGGATTAGTGATTTTTTCCATTGGGGAAATGTGTGCCCATCCCAAGTTTATCTCTTATATAGGTGAGATTGCTCCTGTTGAAAAAAAAGCACTCTATCTGGGCTATTCTTCTCTCTATGGCGTTATTGGAAGTTTAATTGCCGGCTTTTTAGGCTCCGGTTTATATGTGGTTTTAATTGAAAAGAGAGATTCCCCGACCCTTTTCTGGTTGGTTTTTGTGGGGATTGGACTGTTATGCGCTTTAGGATTGTACCTGTTTGATACCAAAATTAGAATCAGAAAGGAATAAAATCGATTTACCAAATATTAACTTCAGGTTCAATGGAAATTCTAAACCTTTCTAATACAGATTTTTGAATTTTCTGATACATTTCCTGAATCTCTTTGCCTGTTGCATGACCATAGTTTACCAAAACCAATGCCTGTAATGGATACACTCCGGCATCTCCATTACGATAACCTTTCCATCCACATAAGTCTATCAATTGCCCAGCAGCTAATTTTACATTTTCTTCATTCACAGGATAAGAAACCAGTTTTGGATATTCCAATTTTATTTTTTCAAAATGTGATTTACTGATAATCGGATTTTTAAAAAATGATCCTGCTGATCCAATCGCTTTTATATCAGGTAATTTGCTATTTCTAATTCGGAGGATGGTATCTTTTAACAACCCTAATGTGAGTGGTTGTTCCATGTTCTGAATCTCACTGTTTAAAGCAGCATATTCTAAATGGAAACTCCTGATTTTACTCAATTCAAATATCACATCTGTAATGATATACCGGTTTTTTAATTCATGCTTAAAAATGGAATCCCGATACCCAAATTGACACTCTTCATTGGTGAAAATTCGCTTTTTACCGGTTTCTAATGATAAGGCATGTACCTGAAAAAGGGTGTCTTTTAATTCAACACCATAAGCTCCAATATTCTGAACCGGTGAACTTCCAACTTTCCCGGGAATACCAATAAGATTCTCAAGACCATAATATTGTTTGTCAACACAATATTGTGTGAGTTGATCCCATTCTTCTCCTGCGGCTACTTTTAGATATACATAAGTTGAATTCTCAGCCAACTTTTGAATCCCTTTGGTGTTCATAATAATGACGGTTCCGGGAAAATCCTGCGTGAACAAAATATTGCTTCCACTACCCAAAATGAGAAATCTTTTTTGAAAAACACCTCCTCTGATCAATGGTTCAATTTGATTTTGATCCAGGATCTCAATGATCTCTTCACTTTGCGCATCGATTTGAAAAGTATGGTATTTTTTTAATGATTTCATATTTATTAATTTGATTAACTACTCATTATATACACTGCTCCTCCAATAGAATCTTCCGACGCTCCTGTAACCGCAGCTAATGTGTTGATCTTTTGATGTAATCTTAGATAGCCTAAAAAGGCAAATAGAATCGCTTCTTTAAATTGTATCGTTTGTTGATCTGGTATCACTAATTGACACTCTGTTTTTTGCTTCAATTTCTCGATTAAAAATGAATTGAAAGCACCACCACCTGTGATCAAAATTATGCCATTAGCCGGAAATTGTGATACAATCTGATTGGTTATATGTTCAATAATCGTAGCTAACTTGTCTTGTATAGAAATTGAAAATGAATCCGTTATCGGTAGAAATATTTCTTCAAAAAATTCTCTCCCTAAAGATTTTGGACCATCTTGTTTGTAAAAAGGAAGCGCATCTAATTGATTCAATAAAGCTTCATTTACTTGTCCTGATCGTGCCAGATCACCATTCTGATCAAACTGAACCCCTTTTTGATGTGCATAATAATTGAGAGGAATATTACAAAGAGAAATATCGAATGCAACTCTTTGATTTTCTTTAAGATATGAAATATTGGCAATTCCTCCCAAATTTAAACAGGCATCATAATCTGAAAATAAAAGATGATCACCTACAGGAACTAATGGGGCACCTTCTCCTCCAAGACCTATATCGGCAGTCCTAAAGTCAGAAACTGTGGTAATACCGGTTTTTCCAGCTATAAGTCCACCATTTCCGATTTGAGTAGTGTACCCATATTTTGGATCATGAAAAATAGTGTGACCATGAGAGGCAATAAAGTGCGGTTTTATATCAGTTTCCGCAACAACTCGGGAAATCTGCTCACTACAAAATTGAGCAAAATCGTGATCTAACCTGACCAATTCCTGTGCACTTATTTTTGGCGCATGGAGCAATCTGTTTCTGAAAACATCTGAATATGGTATCTCTTTGGTATATAAAACTTTATAATAATATCTTTCCTCTTTCTCTTCAAACCGGCAAATCGCAATATCAAGCCCATCTAATGAAGTGCCCGACATAAGTCCCATTCCGATTGAGTATTCCATGTATTGATTTTTAAGTATGCAAAAGTACAAAATAATTCTTTGGGCGTGCCGGCATTTCCAACCCACAAGCTTCCACAATGCCGTCGGCCTCCGCCTGCAAGTACGCATTTGTAAAACCTGGGCTGCATGGTCGCTGCAGTAGCTCACATGTTCGCTCTGCATCTCCCTGCATCCCATGGTTTTACAAATTTGCGGGCTTTCCGGCTACGTCCTCACGCAGGTATCGGAAAATGTTTACTCAACTGACAATGTTTTAAATGAACCTGAAACTCTTTTCTTTATTTTTGCAAATAAAAAAATATGAAAATTGTTATTGCAGAACCTCTCGGATTAAATCCTGAAACTTTTAACCTCATCAACGAAGAATGGACCAAACTTGGTCATGAAATTCAGATCTTCTGGGATAGAAATGAATCTCCTGAAATTTTAATACAAAGGATTCAACATGCTGATATATTGATCATTTCTAATATTCCTTTGCCCAAATCTATTTTAGAGCATTGTTCCCACTTAAAACTGATCTCTGTTGCTTTTACCGGCTTAGATCATATCGATTTAAACTATTGTAAATCGGCCTCAGTTGAAGTTCGGAATTGTGCCGGTTATGCAACCACTGCTGTTGCAGAACTAACCATCGGACTTATGCTGGATCTTTATCGTCAAATTACATTTTTGGATCAAAAAACCAGAAATGGCGGGACTCGTGGTCAATTTTTAGGAAGACAAATCAATGGAAAAACGGTTGGCATTATTGGTACAGGTGCTATTGGATCAGAAACAGCCTTACTTGCAATACATTTTGGTGCAAAAGTGATCGCATATAGTAGAACCCAACATCAAAATCTTATAGATCAAGGCGTACATTATCTTCCACTAAATCAATTAGTTGAACAATCGGATGTGATCTCCATTCATACACCATTAACTCCTGGCACAGAGCACATTTTGAATGAATCCAATTTAAAATATTGTAAACCTTCTGCTATTTTAATCAATACTGCAAGAGGGAAAGTGGTTGATATTCCTTTTGTAGCAGAAATGTTAAAATCAGGTAAACTGGCCGGTGCCGCATTTGATGTTTTTGAAACCGAACCCCCTTTAGCTGAAAATCACCCGCTTCTGAATGCTCCCAACTGTATTGTTGTTCCTCATATTGCTTACGCAACTGAAGAATCTTTTGATATTAGAATTCAATTAGCTTTGAATAATATCAAAAACTTTTTAAAATTATAGTTTTATCCCCTAAAAACCCTTAAAAAGTATTAAATTTGCACCCTTAATAGATGCTTATGAAAAAATTTTATGTTTTCGTTTTTTTTATTGGATCACTTATCCAAATAAACAACCTTTATTCCGTAAACCGTACTGATACCATTCACGTTGTCCATTATGACATCCATTTAGATATTATCAACCTCCCGGATCATCAAATTAGTGGTTATACGGATGTTAAGGTGGTTTCCAAAATCAATAATCTTCCACATATTGACCTTGACCTACTTGCTTTAACGGTTGATTTCTTATATTTAAACGGAAATAGTGCTGAATATACTCATACCGGTTCATTAATTAGAATTCCTGTTTCTGGAGTAAATCAAGGGGATACTGAAACGGTCAGAGTGTATTACCATGGAACTCCGGTAACAGATCCCGACTGGGGTGGATTCTTCTTTACCAACGATTTTGCCTATAATGTTGGAGTGGGGATGAGCATGATTCCTCCTACAATTGGGCGTGTTTGGTTTCCTTGTCTGGATGATTTTAAAAACAAAGCTACCTATACTTTTAACATTCGAACTGATGCCGATAAAAGAGCAGTTTGTAACGGTGTATTAACCGATTCAATCACGCTTCCGGATCAAACCCGAATCTGGAAA
Source organism: uncultured Bacteroidota bacterium (assembly GCA_942493315.1). GTDB lineage: Bacteria > Bacteroidota > Bacteroidia > Bacteroidales > WCHB1-69 > UBA5429. The sequence goes on from OW818690.1 coordinate 15,680, forward strand.
TGGGAACTCCCCTATCCTATTGCAACTTATGTAACTGCTTGCGCTGTAGGTAATTTTCAACTTTATGAAGATACAGTTCATGGATTAGAAAGAGTACTTCCTGTCACAATCTATGCCCCTGCTTCTGTGATGCAAAATGTTCCGGCTACTTTTATTCATTTGAAAGAAGCCGTACATATCTTTGAGAATCTATACGGCCCTTATGTATGGCAACGCGTTGGTTATACGATTGTTCCGTTTACTCAAGGAGCAATGGAACATGTGGATAATATTTGTTATCCGATGTTTGCTGTGGATGGTACATTAACTTATGAGTCTCTGATGATTCATGAATTTGTACACATGTGGTTTGGAAACCAAATCACTCCCTCCGGACCGGAACAGCTTTGGTTAAAAGAGGGTTTTGCGGTCTATTCAGAATCTATTGTAAATGAATATTTAGATCCAACGGGTGTAATAGCTGCAAATCAAAAAAGAGATCTTCATCGTTCAGTAATTAAAACTGCCCATGTTGATGATGGAGATTATTATGCTTTAGATAATATTCCTCAACCTATTACTTATGGCAGAACCACTTACGATAAAGGAGGTCTAACAGTACATTCTCTTAGAGGATATATGGGAGATTCACTTTTTTTTAACGGATTAACCCAACTTTTAATACAAGAAAAGTTCGGAAATATCAATTCCGAACAGTTTTTTACTAAAATGTCCCAAATCACCGGTATGGATCTCATGGATTTTTATCAGGGATGGATTCATCAACCAGGCTTTTTACATTATTCTATTGATTCTATTGTTCCTTTGGCAACTCCAAATAACTACAACATCCATTTTAAACAAAGGTTACATCATGCTCCCAACTTCGCCAATTCAAATCGGGTGGATGTGAAATTTGTATCTGCTACCGGAAACTCCTATACCATCGAAAGAATCCCTTTTAATGGCCATACGGATGCTACACCGGTTTATATCCCTTTCCAACCTGCTTTTTATATTATTGACCCCAATGAGAAATTAGGAGATGCTCTTTTTGATTATTATATAAAACTAACAAATACTAATTCAATAACATGTACTGATGCTTTCATCCGATTTAAAGATGATCTTTTTACTGATACAACCTCGATTTATGCTGCGTATAACTTAGTCGCACCGGATCCACTGAAAAATCCATCTGACGATATTTATCGCATGTCAAATACCCATTTCTGGAGTGTGGAATTTTTAGAAAACCATATCACTCAGGGGGCTATCCATTTTAAATATGTGGCCAGCTTACCCACATCTAAAGATTATGAGATGATGCAGGGATATACCAAAGAGGATCTTCTCCTTTTATACAGAAGAAATGCATCTCAAGACTGGATTCAAATTCCATTTACTGTTTCTGGAAGCAATATTCAGGGATATCTCATCACTAATCATGTTTTACCCGGAGAATATGCACTGGCTGTAGGTCATTATGCTGTTGGAGTTCAAGATCACAATAACACAACTTTTGATATCTATCCAACTCCTACTAAAGACTACTTCTATTGTAAATATGAAAATACAGAAATGAGCAGTGCTCCTTTGCAAATTTTTAGCATGGAAGGTAAATTACTGTTAGAAACAAATTGGACCAATTCTAATCAGAGAATTGATGTATCTAACTTAGCAAGTGGTCATTATATAGTAAAAATGACCATAGGAAATCAAGTTTTAAATAGCAAATTAGTCATTGTTAAATAATTAAAAATGAACATTTTATCTCTAAAAAAAGGATTTTCAGTTCTGATGTTGGTTTTCTGCATCCAATCCACTTTTGCACAAATTGCATACAATGAACAGGCACAAGATGTGATAAACGAAACGGTCAGGTCATGGAATTCATACAAAAAATACGCATGGGGCCACGATGTTTATTTACCTTTAACTCATTCATTTTCTGATTGGTACAGCGAACCGCTCTATATTTCCCCTATTGATGCCTATAGCACTTTACATCTGATGGGATTGAAGGAAGAAACAGCAGAAATTGAAAGATATGTGATTGATTCTTTAAATTTTAATAAAAATATTTTTGTTAAAACTTTTGAAGTAAATATCAGAATTTTAGGAGGATTGCTTTCCATGTATGATCTTTCAGAAAATCCGAAAATTTTGGAAAAAGCGATCGATTTTGGGAACAGAATTTTACCAGCTTTTAATACCTACACTGGAATCCCAACATATTGGGTAAATCTTCAAACGGGAGAAACAAAAGGGGATACTGTAAACATAGCAGAAGCAGGAACCTATCTGATAGAAATGGGAGTTTTAAGTTACTATACCAAAGATCCCAAATATTATCAGGCTGCCAAAAAAGCGATAAAAGCGGTTCATTATTCAAGTTCTTCATTGGGATTAATTGGCGATGTAATCCATGTTCAAAATGGAAAATGGATCTCCTTTCAAAGTCATATTTGTGCCGGGGTTGATTCCTACTATGAATATATTTACAAAGCATATTTATTGTTCGGCGATCAGGAATTAAAGATGATTTGGGATAATAGTATTCCTGCCATTCAAAAATATTTAGCAGAAATTCATGAAAACAAACTTTGGTTTGGAAGAGCGCACATGTACACCGGAGAAAAAACATCTTCTGTGATAACACTTTATGATGCATTTTTCCCTGCATTATTAGCTTTGTCCGGCAATATCAGTGATGCCCGTTATTTACAAAAAACATGGAACTGGGTTTGGGATATTTACGGTTTAGAACCCATGAGTTACGATTACAAGAAGAAAGAAGTTAAATATCCTGTGTATGATTTGAATCCTGAAATTATGGAATCCGCATACTATTTATACCATTTCACTAAGGATACGCTTTACTATAACATGAATGTAAAATACTGGAATAATATTAAAAAATATTGCAGAACCGAAGATGCATTTACTGCCATTTCAAATATTAAAACAATGAAACAAGGTGATGAAATGGCCACCTACTTTTTTGCGGAAACATTAAAATATCTATTCCTTACTTTCTCCTATCATGAAAATCAGTTCCCATTCGATGATTATATTTTCAGTACTGAAGCACATCCTTTTAAACGCTCCCATTTTAACACCACCGAAACTTCCACCTATTTAGGCTTTAAATAATGATATAAAAATTGCTCTTCACCATTAGCCATTAGCCCTGAGCCCTTCACCCTTCGCCATTCGCCATTTTCATTTGCTAATTATTTTGTATCTTTGCAGATTCAACTGAACTAATATGATAGAATATATTAAAGGAAAATTAATCGACAAAAATCCGGCTTATGTTGTGCTGGAAACCTCTGGAGGTATCGCTTATTTCATCCATATTTCATTAGCCACTTTTTCCATTTTAGGAGATCAGAAAGAAGTAAAACTATTAACCCATTATGTGATCAGAGAAGATGCACAACTGCTATACGGTTTTGCTGAAGAGGAAGAACGAAATCTGTTCCGTCTTTTAATTTCGGTTAACGGAATCGGAGTGAATACTGCGCGTTTAATGCTTTCATCCTTGACTGTTAATGAGTTGATCAATGCCATTGCTACCGAAAATATTAAAATTATTCAAAGCATTAAAGGAATTGGTACAAAAACAGCTCAAAGGGTTATCATTGAACTTAAAGATAAAATTGGAAAATCAAATACATCTAATAGTGAAATTTTTACTTTTTCTTACAATAATAATAGAGTAGAAGCGTTATCTGCTTTAGTATCGTTGGGTTTTGTCAAAAATTCAGCAGATGCTGTTTTAGAAAAAATTATCAAATCGGAAGGTGTTAATTTGAGTGTTGAGGATTTGATTAAAAAAGCATTAAAATTATTATAGACTATTAGATTGAAGATAACGTGTTACTGAGCAAACAATCCCGATTTTTCATAATCCCAGCCTTTGTTGTTATAGCTCTCTATTCAGCACTTTGGGCTATACCGAACCAAATAAAAAACCCATCTCACTTTGATGAAGATTCTGTATCTGATGATCTGTCATCTGTTTCTGAACATCACTCAACATGGAATAATCCTTATTCCTCGGACTTGCCTGTCACTCCTCCCGACTCCGGATTGATTTCACCAATTCCGCAACCATTAAACAATCCTTTGTCTGAAGGTCCCATTTTCTCCCCATTTCATCTTTCAAATCCACCATCTCTCTACACAGATATCTTTTTTGATACATTAACCAACCAGTATGTTTTTAGAAATATGATCGGTAACGTTCCATTCGGAGCTTCTGCATCCATGGATATCAATGAATTTATCGATTATGATTTGAGAAACGAAACCCGAAATTACTGGAAACAAAGAGGAGCTGGTCACTCGGATAATCCAAATAGAAGAGGTGGAAACGGTTTAATCCCTTCCCTTAGAATTGGTGGGGATATTTTTGAAAGTATTTTTGGGAGCAACACTATCGATATCAGACCTTCAGGAAATGTGGAGCTCTTGTTTGGAGTTTTACATAACCGGGATGAAAATCCAATGTTAACAGAAAGACAGAAAAAAAGAACCGAATTCAAATTTGATGAAAAAATTCAAATGAATGTTATTGCCAAAGTGGGCGATAAAATATCTTTTAACCTCAACTATAATACAGAATCAAATTTTGAATTTGATAATAAAATGAAGTTAAAATATGAAGGAAAAGAGGATGATATCATCCAACTTTTAGAGTTTGGTGATGTGATGCTTCCTTTACAAAGTACATTGATTACAGGAAGTCAAACCTTAAGAGGTCTCAAAACAGCTCTGAAATTCGGAAAACTTACTGTAACCGCTGTCATGTCTGAGCAAAATTCATCGCAAAAAAGTATCACAGTAACAGGGGGTGCACAAACTCAGGATTTTTACTTTAAAGCGGATGACTACGAATCTAATAAACACTTTTTTATAGCACAATATTTTAGAGACAATTACAATAAATTTATGTCCACCCTCCCATTAGTGGGCTCCCCTATAGTGATTACCAGAATTGAAGTTTGGAGAACAACTATTGGTCCCGCCACTACTGAAAATAGAAATATTGTTGCATTTACCGACTTAGCTGAAAACCAACCCTCATTTTCCGGATTTCAAAGCACAGGACAGGTGCTCCCCGGAGATAACAGCAATGACTTAACCATTCAAATTGACACTTCTCAATACCGCGATATCAGTACTGCCTCTAATAATTTGAGAGTTTTTGGGTTAACATCCGGTGTTGATTATGAAAAAATTGAAAATGCGAAATTATTAAATCCTTCTGAATATACATTTAACAGTAAACTGGGTTTCATATCATTGAATTCAACCCTAACTTCTGATCAGGTAATAGCTGTAGCCTTTCAATATCAAGTGATTGGTGACAATACCATTTATCAAGTCGGAGAATTTTCAAATGAGGTTTCATCACCCAAAACAATACGTGTTAAGTTGTTAAAATCAAGCAATTTAAATACCAAATCTCCTCTTTGGAAGTTGATGATGAAAAACGTTTATAATTTGAATGCTTATCAGATTTCTCCCGAGAAATTTAGATTAAACATTCTATTTACCGGTGATGAAGAGGGTGTTCCTAATGGATTCTTCAATACCGGTTCTCTAAAAGGGATCCCAATTATCCGCTTAATGGGGATGGATCGTCTTAATCAACAACAAGACCCTTATCCTGATGGTGTTTTTGACTTTATCGACGGAGCAGATTTAAATGGCGGAACGGTTGTTTCCAGAAATGGGAGAATCTACTTCCCTACCATTGAACCTTTTGGTAAAGACTTAAGAGCAGTGATTCCGGAACCCGAAATTGCTGACAAATATGCTTTCGACTCGTTATACACCATGACTAAAACCATGGCTCAACAATATACCAGTAAAAATAAATTTTACATTGAGGGTAACTATCGTTCTTCTTATGGTTCTGAATACCAATTGGGGGCTTTCAATGTGCCACAAGGTTCCGTTAAAGTAACAGCCGGAGGAATACCACTAACTGAAAATCAAGATTTTACAGTTAATTATGGTATGGGAAGTGTTACCATCACCAATGAAGGGATCTTAAAGTCCGGAACGCCAATCACAATTTCAGTAGAGGATCAAAATACAATGGCTAATAAAAAGTATCTATTTGGAGCCAACTTGGATTATCGATTTAACCCTAATTTTAATATTGGAGGTACTATTTTGAATTTGTGGGAAAAACCGTTAACTCAAAAAGTAAATTACGGAAATGAACCTATCAATAATGTTATCTGGGGATTAAATACATCTTATAAAAAAGAATTACCTATCATTACAAAAATTGTTGATTTTCTTCCTTTTTATAGTACTACAGCAAAATCATTCATACAAGCTGATGCAGAATTTGCTCACTTTATACCTGGTCACTCCAGAGCTGTTGGTAGTGCCGGAACTACCTATATTGATGACTTCGAAGGGGTGAAATCAACCAGTGACCTTTCGGGAGTAAATAGATGGGTTTTGTCATCAACACCTCAAGGCCAACCTGATCTTTTTAAAGAAGCATTACCTGTCGCCAATGATGCCCCTGATAGAAGAAAATTGGCTTATGGGTTCAACAGAGCTAAACTTTCCTGGTATATCATTGATCAGTTGTTCTACTACAATAACACTTCTACTCCTTCCAATATAACAAAAGAGGATCAATCTGCTCCTTACGCAAGAGCTGTTTATAAAACAGAACTTTTCCCTAATCAAGAGTATGGAAGCACCGCTCAATCTACATACATGGGGGTGTTTAATTTAGCCTATTATCCATCAGAAAGAGGTCCCTATAATTTTGATGTAAGTGGAAGTGAAGGTTTTTCAGCCGGTATCAATGAGGATGGAACTTTAAAAGAACCTGAAACCCGTTGGGGTGGGATTATGCGTAAGTTTGATTATACAGATTTTGAATCTAACAACTACGAATATATTGAGTTTTGGATGATGGATCCTTTCATCGAAAACACAGCTCATACCGGTGGTAAACTGATCATTAACATTGGAGATATTTCAGAAGATATTCTTAGAGACGGTAAGAAATTTTCCGAGAGTGGACTTCCTGAAGATGGCTCCGATAATGATGTTGAATTTACAGTTTGGGGTAGAGTTCCTACTATTCAAACAATCGTAAATTCATTTGGTGAAAATTCAATAGATAATCAAGATGTTGGATTTGACGGACTTCAAGATGATCGGGAACAAAACTATTTTGATAATAATTATTTACAAATCTTAAGAACCCAATTTGGAGAAAACTCCGTTGTATATCAAAAAGCAATAAACGACCCTTCAGGTGATAACTTTCACTACTACAGAGGGGAAGATTATGATGATGCAAATCTTAAAATTGTAGAACGGTACAAACAGTATAATAACTCAGATGGAAATTCAAATGTTGTGGCCGGATATTCCGTTTTAGTGACACCTAATATTGAAGATGTTAACGAAGATAATACATTAAGTGAAGATGAAAAATATTTTCAGTATGTGATTGAATTAAAACCGGATCGAATGGAAGTGGGGCAAAACTACATCAATGATGTTTATGATGCTGTTCCTGAAAGATTACCTGATGGTTCCTCTCCTATTACCAGATGGTATCAGTTCAGAATCCCTATAAAAAATCCTGATAAAGTGATTGGTAATATTTCCGGATTTAACTCGATTCGTTTCATTCGTGTGTTAATGAAAGATTTTGAAGAACCCATTATTTGTCGTTTTGCAACATTTGAATTGGTAAAAAGTAATTGGAGAACCTACGCTCATGAACTTTTTGAAGATGGTGACTATATCCCCGGTGGTGCAGATGAAACTTCAATCAATGTTGGAACAATCAGCTACGAAGAAAACTCAAACAGAGTGCCGATCCCTTATGTTTTACCTCCTGGCATTGAACGTGAACAACAATTGGGAATCAGTACAACTTATAAAATCAATGAACAAGCCCTTACCTTAAAAGTTGCGAATTTAACAGATGGTGACGCCAGAGCCGTTTATAAAAATACTGCTTTTGATATGCGTCAATTTGAATCCCTACAAATGTTTATTCATGCGGAAGATTTGTATAGCGACGGTGAACTTCAAAAAGGCGATGTAACTGTATTTATGAGAATTGGATCTGACTTTACAGATAACTACTACGAATATGAAATTCCTCTTGTAACTACCCCTTGGGGAACTGGAAAAGATTCTGCCGCAGTTTGGCCTGCGAACAATAGAATGAACATAGTTTTAGATTCATTAGTTAATATCAAACAACTAAGAAATCAAGCCGTTAGAAAAGGGCAACACCCAAGTAATACCATTCCTTTCGTTTATAAATTAGAAAACGGAAATAAAATTAAAGTGGTCGGAATGCCCAATATTGCTGACGTAAATACCATAATGATTGGGGTACGAAATCCTAAAAAAAGAACCCTTAATGATGGTGATGATATGGAAGCTAAATCAGTTGAAATTTGGCTTAATGAGCTACGACTTGTGGGATTCAACGATCGTAGCGGTGTTGCAGCTTTAGGTAGAGTTCGTATGAATTTGGCTGACTTAGGTGACTTAACCTTATCATCAACTTACTCAACACCCGGATTCGGATCCTTGGAACAAGCAATTACTGAAAGACAAATAACAACTAAATATAGTGTTGACTTTGCAACCAATTTAGATGGAGGAAAAGTTTTATTTCCTAAAAACTGGAATATCAAAATACCTTTACATTACGACTTCTCCAGAGTTGGTGAACTTCCGGAATACAATCCTCTTAATCCTGATGTTTTGCTAAGTGATGACTTGGCTACTTACGATACCCAGTTTGAACGTGATTCTATCAGATCGATGACCACTGTTCTTGTGCAAAGACAAAATTTGAATATGACTAATGTTCGTAAAGAACGTGATCTGAATAAACCTCTGAAAATAAGACCCTGGGATGTGGAAAATTTTGACTTATCTTACTCCTATTCGGAAGTTAAGAAAAGAGATGTGGATGTTGAATTTGATAATGAATTCAAACATGAAGGTCAAATTGGATACACATTCACTTATAGTCCTAAAAACTTCAGACCTCTTGCTTCTGCTAAATTTTTGAAATCACCGTGGTTGCAACTCATTAAAGATTTCAATTTTACACTTCTTCCAAAAAACGTAACGATAAGAACTACTGTTTCCAGAGATTTGAATGAATTTAAATTGAGACCAAAAAGTCAGGGGAACATTATTATTGATACCAGTGTGGTCAAAAATTTCATGTGGTTAAGAGATTATTCTGTTCAATGGGATTTAACACAAGCATTGCGTTTTAACTATAAAGCTTTAGCAACAGCTCGTATTGATGAACCTCAAGGACTTATTGATAATCGTCAGGAGAAAGATTCTGTTTGGAGGGCATTCGGTAATGGAGGTAGAATAACTACATTTACTCAAAGAATAGATGGATCCTGGCAAGTACCCATCAACAAAATTCCTCTTTTTAAATGGATCAACACCAGTGTGATGTATAATGGAACATTCAATTATACCGCATCTCCTGTTTCTTTGGCTTCTTTGGGTAATACCATTGATAATTCCAATCAAGCTCAGGGAAATGTTACTTTTAATCTGGTTACTCTGTACGATGTAATCCCCTATTTAAAGAAAGTGAATCAGGGAGCTAAACGACCAACAACTACTCAATCTTCAGGTAGAGGAACCGCAAATAAACCTAATCAGGAAGCCCCAAAAGATACTGTTAAAACAAATATAGGAAAAGTGATTCTTGATGGTTCTTTGCGTTTCCTAATGATGGTTAGAAATGTGTCTGTTAATATCACAGAAGGTCGTGGAACAACATTGCCGGGTTATACACAGTCACCTGAACTGTTTGGGATGAATCTCACTTCCGGTGCTCCGGGGGCCCTGTTTATCCTTGGAGGACAACCCAATATCCAACGATTAGCTGCTGATGGTAACTGGATCACGAAAGATACACTCCTTAATTCTGCTTTCCAACAAAGGAAAAACCAAACCTGGAATTTTAGAGCTACCGTGGAGCCATTTAGAGATTTCAGAATTGATTTTACGGCAAACCGGGTTTATACTTCTACTTTTAGTGAGTACTACAGATCAGATGCTCAAGGAGATATGCATCACTACTCCCCTATGACAAATGGAACATTTAACACGTCATTCTTTGGATTAAATACATTCTTTAGAAATTCTGATGATGTTTTTGCTGAATTTAGATCCATTAGATATGAGATTGCTCAGAAAATTTCTGCAACCAATCCAAATTCTAACGGAGAGATTGACCCTGAAACCGGATTCCCTGTAGGATATAGTGGTGTCAATAAAGAAGTATTGACTAATGCATTTTTGGCTACTTATGGTGGTCAAAATAAAAATAAATTAGATCTTTCAAACCCATTCCCTAAAATTCCTCTTCCAAACTGGAGACTGAACTATAATGGATTATCCAAAATTAAAGGATTAAGTAAATTTTTCCAAAACGTAACCTTAAATCACTCTTATGTTTGTACCTACTCAGTTGGTAATTTCTCTACTGACTTGAATTACAAGGAGGATGTCAACGGGAACCCAACCGCTACCGATGCATTAGGTAACTTTATAGCTGAAAGAGACTTTAAACAAGTGTCTATCAGTGAACAATTTGGACCATTTATTGGTTTTGATATGACCCTCAAAAATAGTATGATGCTTAAAGTTGACTACAAAAGAGGAAGAAATATCTCCTTAAGCTTTGCCAATAACCAAATAACTGAAATGAACTCCAATGAATTGTCCATTTCTGCAGGTTATCGTTTCAAGGACTTAAAACTAGGGTTGGTTTTCTCAGGTGAAAAAAAGGAAATCGTGAGTGACTTGAATGTTACAGCCGGTTTTTCAATCAAAGATAATATGACTATTTTACGAAAAATTGAAGAGAATCAAAAACAGATCTCTTCCGGTATGTTAAATATTACAGTAAATGTGGCTGCAGATTACCAGATCAGTAAATTAGTGGGTCTTCGGTTGTATTATAACCAGGTAGTCAATCGTCCCCATTTAAAATTACAATATAACAACATGAATATTGAAACAGGTATTAGTGTGAGACTTCTGTTAACACAATAAACTCCTAATTCTCCCTTTGCTTTATGATTACGGTTAATAAACTATCTATCAATTTTTCAGGTGATTTTCTTTTTAAAGATGTTTCTTTTGTAGCCGGTGACTACGACCGAATTGGTTTAGTTGGTCGCAATGGTGCCGGAAAATCTACTCTTCTGAAGATTATTCATAAAATCATAGAACCTGAAACCGGAACCATGGTGATTACCAGTGGTTTTCGTACCGGATATCTGCCACAAGAGATGGCCACTAATTTTCAAAAAAGTGTATGGGAAGAAACATTATCTGCCTTCACAGAACAGAAACTTCTTGAAAAAAATATTGCCCAAACCCAAAAAATACTTACAGAACGAGACGATTATGAGTCTGATCACTATATTGAGTTAGCTCAAAAATTAGCCGATTATACCGACCGTTTTCATTTATTAGGTGGGCACACCATGGAGGGTGATAGTGAGAAAGTTTTATTAGGACTTGGTTTTAAATCATCTGACTTTCACCGCCCCTTAGCTGAGTTTAGCTCCGGTTGGCAAATGAGAGTCGCATTAGCCAAAATTCTGCTTCAGAAACCTGAAATCATACTCCTCGATGAGCCTACAAATCACCTCGATATTGAATCCATTCAATGGCTCGAAGATTATTTAGCCAACTATGATGGTTGTCTGATTTTAGTTTCACACGACAGAACATTTCTGGATCGGGTGACCAACAGAACTATTGAGATCACTTTTGGAACTATTCAGGATTATAAATGCAGCTATTCTGAATATGTTGAACAACGGATGGAACGGATTGAAATTCAGCAATCTGCTTTCGAAAATCAACAAAAAGAGATTGACCAGATTGAAAAATTTATTGAAAGGTTCAGATACAAATCATCCAAAGCAAAACAGGTTCAAAGTAGAATTAAACTACTTGAAAAAATGGACAAAGTGGAAGTGGATGATATTGATCAATCGGCTATCTCATTCAAATTTCCTCCGGCTCCCCATTCAGGAAGAGTGACGGTTGAATCAAAATCACTCGATCTTGGGTATGGTTCATTGAAAGTACTTCACAATATTGATATGCACCTGGAAAGAGGAGAAAGAGTTGCTTTTGTCGGAAAAAATGGTGAGGGAAAATCAACCTTTGTGAAAGCTATCGTTGGCGAACTGAAACCTCAGCAGGGAACCCTTCAGTTAGGTCATCAGGTGGTGATTGGCTACTATGCGCAAAATCAGGCACTCTTACTGGATCCCAATAAAACGGTTTTTGAAACAATTGATGATGTAGCTGTGGGTGAAGTCAGAACCAAAATAAGAACGATCTTAGGCCGATTCCTTTTTTCCACAGAAGATACTGAGAAAAAAGTTTCTGTTTTGTCCGGTGGAGAAAAATCAAGATTAGCATTAGCCAAACTTTTGCTCTCCCCTTTTAACCTTCTCATTCTCGATGAACCGACCAATCACTTAGATATGCAGTCTAAAGATGTTTTAAAAAATGCCTTGCTGCAATATCAGGGTAGTATGATTCTTGTTTCCCATGACCGTGATTTTCTGGAAGGATTAACCGATAAAATTTTTGAATTTAAAAATCAAAAAATCAAAACTTTTATGGGTGATGTTTTTGAATTTCTTGAAAAAAAGAAAATCGATTCTTTAAACGAACTTCAAAAAAACAATGCCCTTAATTCAGGTTCAGAAAAAGGACTCTCTTCCAATAAAGAAAATTATGAAAAGAAGAGAGAAATGGATGCAGCTCTTAGAAAAATTCAAAACCGAATCAAAAAATTGGAAGAGGATATGGAACATATCCAGAAAGAGATCTCCTTAATCGAAGAGAAACTGGCAAATCCTGATCAATTTGGACATCAAATCAATGATGGATCCCTCTATAAACAATATGAAAAATGCAAACTTCATTTAGAAGAAAAAGAGAGCTCCTGGTTAGACCTTCAAGAAGAACTTTCATAATTGCATTCATCATATTTTCATCATATTTCCTCTTCATTATCAGTAATATCTCTAATTATTAATTAATTTTGCATATCGAATTGTGTGCTATGAAAAAAACACTTTATTTACTACTTATTCTTTGCGCTACATCCCTTTTAGGTTGTCAGCATGAAGATGTTTATAATCCAGACGAAAAAATTCTTTCTATTATGGATTTTGAATACTCTTCTAAAACACCTTACATCTCTTTTATTTATGACCAGAAGAAAATCTCTAAAGCAGTTTTTTATGATCAGTCCAAATTTCAGTTTGAATATAATGAAGATGATCAGGTGACCTTTATTTACGGGTTTACCGGGAATCAATCTTATGGACATGTTACCATGACCTATATCGATAAAAAACTGAGTAAAGTAGAATATTTCGATAATTCTAACCGATTATTTCAAATGGACACTTTTTTGAGACATAGAGGTGATATTTATGCTTACAAAACTTATATGACCGGTCTGATGAAAAATACCAAAGATGATTTTTTCAATGAATCGCATTTATATAACACTTATATGAAGCAACATAACATGACAGTGGCTCAGAAAGTGATCGAAAATGCAAAAGCTGATCTGATTTATCTATCTTATACAAATGTAAAATTCATCAAAGGAAATATTGAAGAAATAGAAACAGTTTATCAAAACGGATTTACTACCCTTTCTAAATTCACGTATGATGATCAAAAAAACCCATTATATGGATTACCCTTTGCTTTAGTTGATTATTTAAAATTTCCATCATCTCCTTTGACAAGCTATTGTAAAAACAATTTTAAATCTTCCACCTATTCTGAGTACTACAACACTCCTATTAGTGGCACTACTACTGTTTACGATTTGGTGTATCAAAAAAATGATTATTTATCTCAGATATATACTAATACGATGTTAGATACATACTTACGCTGGCAATTTAACTATGTTGAATAAATTAGGTACTATGAAAAAAGCTCCCATTCTTAAAAGACTCCTTTCCATTTGTTTTGTTGTTATTTTAGCAATAATCAGCATCAGATGTGATGATGATCCTGAGTATTTGACCCGATCTGAAGTAGTTACCCAGGAAATTCCAACTACAACAGCTACAGTAATCCCTTCCGGTATTCCTACTAAAATGTATTATCAGATGAATATGAAATTGGGTCATGAGGCTTCAGAATGTACCGGTTGTGTGATGATTAACGGTACTCCTACGCATATTCCATGCAGAGGCCCCGGCGATAAATGTACCGTTCAATCTGTCATTGCCGTAACCCCTTTTGAAACACATATTTCGTTGATTCCTAATCAACCTTCTAATCTTTACACAGTTACCAGTTTACCATCCCAAATTTTGGACTCTCTCGGTTTATTTGATGAATTCAGATACGATAATTTTTTCCTTTTTCCCGATCGTTCGTTTTGGGTATCCGGAACTTTTACTTCATGGAATGCGAGATGGATCAATATCCCGGAACAATTTATTAAACGAAATAACGACGATAGCCTACTCTACTTTGAAAGAGTTTCCTTTTCAGCAACCCCTTTATTTGACAATCAATAATTTATGAAAAAATATCTGGAAATTTTTCTTCACTCCTTATTTTGGGTCTTTACCGGATACTTCTTTTTGAAATATTCGTTTATCAGACCTACACTTGGAGTAAACTTGGAAATTTTTTCCACGATCCTGATTGCCCTGACCATTTATTTGAACTACTTTTTATTCTACCCCTATCTGTTTAAAAGAAATCACAGAATCCTATATATTTTTGTTTCTCTTCTTTCAGTTGGAATCATCACTGTCATAGAAAGTTCCATTGCTGTTCCTGTCATTAATAAATCGCTGTTTCTTCCTGAAAAGTTAATGAATGATTATATCAGATCCGTTTATTTTTTAACTTTCTTAAGAGATTTGGGATTTGTTATCTTTTTTATAATTCTTAAATTTTATACCGTAGCCGTAAAAGTGAATCAACTGGAAAAAGAGAAATTTACGATTGAAAATACGTATTTAAGATCCAGAATTGCGCCCCATTTTCTGTATAATGTTTTAAACTCCATCTATGCAGATTCTATCACAAAAAATGAAAAACTTCCCGATTATATTTTCCAGTTATCAAAACTGTTGCATTATTATGTGGATGAATCACATCGGGATAAAGTGTCTATCGTTGAAGAGCTCGATTTTTATCGCAGATATTTAGAATTGGAAAACAAAAGATTTGATTATAAAGTCCAAGTTTCCTTAAATATTAATGAAAATATCCCAAACCTTACTATTGCTCCCCTTTTGTTTGAACCAATCCTCAATAATGCATTCAAATATGTTCAAAAAGATGGAACCGGCAAAATAGATATTTCCATTTCGATGATCCATCACAATGAGATTCAATTTTCTTGTATCAATACCAAATGGCTGGAACTTAATAATCAAATCGATTCAACCTCTAAAGGATTGAGTAATCTGAAAGCCAGACTAGAGTTACTCTACCCTGAAAAACACGAACTGTTAATCAATAACTCCGACACCACTTACAGTGCAAATTTAAAGGTGAAATTATAGGACTACAGACTACAGACCACGGACTAATTAGCACATTTGCAATCTTTTCTTTATCGTTTCAATCTGCTCGATCACCTCTTGTCTTCTTCTTACTGAAATGGGAATGAGCGTTTCGTTGCCAAGCTGATCTTTTCCTAAATTGATCGTGTCTTTATTGTATGATTGGATCTGTATGACGTTGACCACTTGTTGTCTGTTGACTTGAATAAAGAGATCTGCAGGAAGGGAATTTGTTGCATCCTCTAAGGAACAATATTTGGAATAGTGCTCTCCGTCAATCGTATTGAAAAACACATAGTTGCCGCTTACCGATAAACTAATGATATTTTTGGATTCAATGGAGACCCACTTATCCTTCTTTTGAACCTGAATCGTGGCATTTGAAGATTCTGCCAGAAAAAAATCTAAACTTTTGTTTCCCGATAGCTCTTCCTTGTATTTAAAAAACCTTTGAATCGCTTTTCCGAGTCGCTCCTGATCTACCGGTTTCTCTATAAAGTCGATCACACCCTTTTCCAGATATTGATACCCATTCAATGCGTACCGTTGAGCATGTGCCGTGATCATGATGATTAAAGGTTTCTTTTCCAATTGATCAATAAGCTCAAACCCATTTAAAACAGGCATGTCAATATCTAAAAAAAGAAGATCAATTTCATTCGAATTTATTTGTTTTAAAGCAGTTACCGGATCAGAAAATTGGCCGGAACATGTTAATTCCGGAAAGTTTTTTAAAAAATGTTCCAGAATCAAATGAGTTGCTTTTTCATCATCAATGGTGATGTAATGGTACATGGTTGACATATTTCTCTGTTTTTATTGTAAAGGAAACACCTCTAATATTTTATAAACCGGACCTTGTGTCGTCAATTTGCTTTTGATTAGATGTAATGCATCAATCTCTACACATTGCGTAAAAGTGGGTTGTAATTGGGTAATTTGCTCCGTAAACTGATGCTTATTTTCAATTTTTTTAATTCTTCCAACGGTAAGATGTGGAACCAAATTACCATAATTGGGTTCAAATCCCATCTCTATCAAACGGGGTTCCAGCTGGTCAAAAAGTTTTTTAAAGGATTCAAACTGATTAAAACCATACCAAATCGTGGTTGGAGCGTATCGACTACCAAACACCCCAATTTTATCTAATTGGAGTTCAAATTGTTTATTTTGTGAACTTATATCACGTAAAACTGAGATCAGAGGATCTATCTGAAAATCGGGTGTTGCTCCTAAGAACCTTAAAGTCAGATGTTGTAATTGTGGTTTTACCCAAACCACCTGGTCTCTTTTCATTTTTTGCTGTAATGTTTCCGATAATTTTTGAAAATCATCAGATAAAACAACCGGTACAGCAATAAAGAGACGTTTCATTTAGGAGATTCTTTCGTAAATGGTTTCTTGGGCCAAATAGAGATCATTTGTATACACTTGGTCAAATTCAAATCTTTTAGATTGAATTAAATTTTTATTTTCATCAAAATTATTTTCAATCTTACCTGTAATTTGTCCCTCTTTATTCAAATATATGATCGTTTTAACGCGATCCCCATCATATTCCAGAACAGTTTTTTTATAATGATCAACATCTTCCCATTCGCTTTCCAATTCCCTGTTTTTTTCATCATAACGGATATACTGAGCAGCAATCAATTTATCTTTGTAATTATAAATCAACTCTTTCACTTTATTATTCTGATCATCATAAAACAGTTCAAAAGTTCGTCTATCCTTTTCTTTAACCTCATCCCGTACTGATCTGATCAATAAGCCTTTATCATTATACTTATTGGTGATTATATTTTTGGTTTCATTATACTCATCATACTGAATCTCTTTAACCAATTTTTGATTTTCATATACTAATTTTTTTTCAGTAAAATCCAATTCATCATCCACGAGATGGTCAACTTGAGTCAATAGAGTTCCATCATATTTGTAAACTGTTGAATATAACTCTTCGTAATCTTCATATTGTTCTAACATTTTAACAACATTTCCATTTTCATTGTACTCATAACAAACTTTTTGAACCAATTGTCCATCATAATCAAGAAACTGTTCAGTCAACAACAGCCCTTTTTCATCATATTCGTAGAGTTCTTTACCAAAAACACTATATTCATCATCAAATACCTCTTTGGATATTTCTTGACCATTAGCATTAAATTCTGAAGTTTGTGCTAGTTCTTTTTCTTTAACTACTTCCAATTCCCCTGAAGCATTAGGAGCATAAGTAATGTTGTAAATGTTGATTTTCATATTATTTTTAAATTTGTGGTGCAAAAATAAAAAAAAGTAGCGAAACTTCCAATCTTTTAGAAAATAATTATTTTTTTTTATCTTTGCACTTCATTTCATAATTTTAAATAAAAACGATCATGGAAACAAATGAGCCTTTAAATCTTGAAACTTCATCATTAAAAACGGATGAACAAATATTAAATTATTTAGAATCCACCGCTAAATGGGGCAAATTTTTAGCCATATTAGGGTTTATTTCAATTGGGTTCATGGTACTTGCCGGACTTGTTTCCCTTATTTTTATGCCCACTTTTAATGAATTCAACAGTTCCGTAGCTGTACCCCCATTCATCAACTCTTTTATTAGTGTTGTTTATTTAGGTATGGCCGTTTTATATTTCTTTCCAACCTTATATTTGTACTTGTTTTCTGAAAAAATGATCAACGCTTTGGAGCACAATGACCAGGAACATTTTATTTCAGGTTTTGAAAATCTGAAATCTTTATTCAAATTTGCAGGAATTTTAACTATTGTTGGTATCGGAGTATTTATTTTAACCATTATTGGATCCATAGTTGCTGCAATATTGATGACCATATAATGAATGACAAAAAAAAAATTACTCCCCATATTGCACTTATTTTAAAAACGCTACCCTTAAAACCGGGAGTGTATCGCTTTTTAGATGAATCAGGAAAAATCATCTATATAGGCAAAGCTAAACTACTCAAAAAACGGGTTTCTTCCTATTTTAATAAAAACCATGAATTGGGCAAAGTACGGGTTATGGTACCTAAAATTGTGGATATTCAAACGACAGTAGTTGACACCGAATGGGAGGCTCTGTTGCTAGAGAACAGCATGATTAAAGAGTATCGCCCCCGTTACAATGTGATGCTGAAAGATGACAAAACATACCCCTGGATTGCCATTTCTAAGGAAGAGTTTCCCCGAATTTTTGCTACCCGACAACCGGACAAATCCAGACAGGAACTTTTTGGGCCCTACCCTTCCGGTCGCTTTATGCACACGCTGTTAGACACGATTTTTGAAGTGTTTCCCATCAGAACCTGTAAATTGATCACGCAACATTCCAGACCCTGCCTCCAATACCACATCAAAAAATGTGCTGCCCCCTGTGCCGGACTGATCTCGAAAGAGGAGTATCAGGATAATATCAAAAAGGCTATTGAGATCATCAAAGGCAACAATAATGCTGTGATCAGACAATTAAAGGAGGAGATGATGCAATTTGCGAATCAATGGGAGTTTGAAAAAGCACAATCTTTGAAGGAAAAAATCGCCATATTAGAAACATACAAAGGGAAATCAGTGGTCGTAAATCCTGAAATTACCAATTGTGATGTTTTCACCATTCAAATGGATGAAGATGCGGCATATCTCAATTTTCTCAGAATCATTGAAGGATCAATCATACAAGCTTATACGCTCGAATTGATCAAAATCGGAGATCTTTCCAAGGAGGATCTTTTGCTCATGGGGATGGTTGAGATTGAAAAACGGTTCGGCCCGTTGTCCAAAGAAGTGATTGTCCCATTTATACCCGAAATCAAATTAGATCGTGTTACTTTTACATCGCCGCAAAGAGGTGACAAGAAAAAGCTTCTTGAATTATCGGAAAAAAACGTTAAATTTTTCATTTTAGAGAAACGGAAGCAGGAGGAATTGATTGACCCCAACCGTCACGCCAACCGAATATTGAAAACGTTGATGCACGACTTAGGGATGGATCGCTTACCGGAAAGGATAGAGTGTTTCGACAACTCCAACACCGGCGGAGATGAACCGGTAGCTGCCATGGTGTGTTTTATTAACGGAAAACCCGACAAAAAAGAGTACCGTCATTTCAATATCAAAACGGTTGTAGGACCCGATGATTTTGCCTCCATGGAAGAGGTGATCACCAGGAGGTATTCCAGGGTCTTAGAAGAACAAACGCCCCTACCCGACCTCATCATCATTGACGGAGGAAAAGGTCAGTTAGGAGCCGCCTATCATGCGCTGGTACAATTAAATATTCAGGACAAGGTGATGCTAATCGGTATTGCCAAGCGATTAGAGGATATTTACAAAGTTGGGGAGTCGCTGCCCCTGTATATTGATAAAAAATCAGAATCACAAAAACTACTACAAAACATAAGAGATGAAGTGCACCGTTTTGGGATCACGCACCACAGAAAGCGAAGAGCCAAAAAAAGCATAGCATCAGAATTAGATCAGATCACCGGTATTGGACCTAAAACCAAAGAGCAATTATTAACCCACTTCAAAAGTGTCAAAAAGATCAAAGAAGCATCCTTAGAGGAGTTAACACAGGTGATTGGTCCTTCCAAAGCAGGGATTGTTTTGGCATACATCACAAAATAGGCGAAGGGCGAAGGGTGAAGGGCGAAGGGCGAAGGGCGAAGGATAATATAAGTTATATATTTTGCAAATAATTTCTTTAGATTAAAAAAACTATGAATGAAAATAAACCTACAATTGAAGAACTTGAACATAAGTTAGAGGCTCTTGTTAAAAAACAAAAAGATTTTTCTAAAGAGATTAATGAATTAAGATATGAAATTTACAATTATAGGCCATTCGAGACCCCTAAAGCGGAGAATGAAGTCAAGACACCTATACCTAAAGCAGAACGTGCTCCTCGTGTTCATAAACAGTTTCATTTTAAAACCAATCTCGAAAAAATTATTGGGGAAAACATCATCAATAAAGTCGGTATCATCATCACCGTGATTGGGGTGGCTATTGGTGCCAAATACTCGATAGATCACGATTTAATCACCCCACTTACCCGAATCATACTCGGATATATGGCAGGTGTAGCACTTTTTGGACTTGGGATCAGGTTGAAGAAAAAATATGAAAACTATAGCGCTGTGCTCGTAAGCGGTGCGATCGCAATCATTTACTTTATCACTTTTGCAGCTTACAATTTTTATTCTTTAATGCCTCAGGTGATTGCCTTCCTGTTGATGGTAATATTCACCGTTTTAGGGGTCATAACAGCCATTAAATACAACAAACAAGTGATTGCCCTCATTGGTTTGGTCGGAGCTTATGCGATCCCGTTTTTGTTAAGTGAGGGTTCCGGAAAAGTGGGCATCCTTTTCAGCTATATGGCAATCATCAATATCGGAATTCTGGTTATCGCCTTCAAAAAATATTGGAAATGGCTCTACTACACCTCTTTTGGGTTATCCTGGATCATTTTTAATTCCTGGAAAGCATCGAAATACGTGCCTGAGCAACATTTTGGATTAGCATGTTCATTTCTCATACTCTTCTTTATCACCTTCTATATCACATTTTTGGCCTATAAATTAGTTCAAAAAGAGAAGTTTAATATAGTAAACATCATTTTACTTCTCACTAATTCGTTTTTATTTTATGGCAATGGTTACAGTTTGCTTTCAAATAACAATACGGGATACAAGCTGTTAGGTGTATTTACCTTACTCAATGCAATCATCCATTTGATCGTATGTGCGATCATTTTCAAACAAAAGTTGGTCGACAAAAATCTGATCTATTTCATTTTAGGATTGGTACTGGTGTTTATTACCATAACCATTCCGGTTCAGTTAGATGGCAGTTGGGTAACCCTTTTATGGGCCGGAGAAGCAGCCGTTCTGTTTTGGATTGGAAAATCGAAGAATGCCCCCATGTTCGAAAAAATTGCTTATCCATTGATGGTTGTAGCATTATTTAGCATCATGCACGATTGGATCACCCTTTACAATACGTACACCATCGAGCAACCTGAAAAGTGGATTACCCCATTCTTAAATATCAATTTCCTCACCTCTCTGTTTTTTATCATCTTTTTTGGATGGATCAATTACCTCTATTTTAACAAAGAAAACACCACTGAATGGAAAATATTTCCAAAAATTAAAAATATCATTAGTTATGGATTACCGGCAATTTTGATTTTTACCATTTATTTTGCTTTCCGCCTTGAAATAACAAACTACTGGTATCAGCTACATACAGCCTCAGCCATCCCAATTGCAACAGATGCAGATTCATCGAACACCTACTACTGGAATATGGATCTATCCTTGTTCAAATCGGTTTGGGTGATCAACTACACGCTTCTGTTTCTATCGGTACTATCATTTATAAATTTCAAAAAAATCAAAAACCGCACTCTGGAGATGATCACTTTTGGATTGCTGGTAGTTACGATATTCCTCTTTTTAACGGAGGGACTCTACATGATCAGTGAACTCAGAGAAACTTTCTTAAAACAACCGTTGTCCCAATACTATCACAGTGGTATTATCAATATTTTAATCCGATATATCTCATTTATTTTTGTCACACTAGCAATATTCTCTTGTTTTAAATACATAAGGAAAGAGGTGATGCCCTCCTATTTCAGGATCATTTTAGATACTATTTTATACCTATCAATAATATGGATTGCCAGCAGTGAACTGATTCATTGGATGGACATGGCCCACTCCACACAATCGCACAAACTTGCGTTAAGCATCCTTTGGGGTGTATATTCACTACTTCTGATCATCATTGGGATATGGAAAAGCAAGCAACATCTACGAATTGGCGCGATTGCCCTATTTGCCATCACCTTACTCAAATTATTCTTTTACGACATTAAGCACTTAGACACCCTTCCAAAAACAATCCTATTCATCTCCTTAGGGACACTGCTATTGATTATCTCATTCCTATACAACAAATACAAAAACATCATCACCGACAAAACGTAAAGGGCGAAAGGCTAAGGGCAAAAGGCAAAAGGCGAAGGTTAACATTTTTGTTTTATGTTGATCAAGAAATATAACTTTTAATGAATTCAGAAATATAAATATGAAATACTTCAATCTATTATTCATTTTGACATTCAATTGTTTCATTACATTTGGACAAATGACCAGTAATGAATCCCATTATTTATATGCCATTGAGCATGAGTTACAATCAGGCAAATCTAATGCATTATTTGAATTAATTCCTTATTTTGATAGTAAAGAAGAGTTGGTAGAAAGATTTGCTTATAATCATATTTCTGCTTATACCGAATCCGATGTAGCCAAGAGAATTTTTAGTGTATATTCATTATTTACAGATTTAGAATTTCCAATCAATGATTTTACAACAAGTAAAGATTTGATCCTCTTTTTAAATACAAATATTGATAAAATAACTTTTTCAAAAGATGCAAAAGCATTTTTACTTACCCCACTTGAAAATCGACCTGTAAAAATCAATTTTCGGGAATTAACAACAGACTATAAAAGTAACCTTAAAAAAGAATATCAACATTTGTTAAATTCTTTTGAAGATCCGGAAATTATTTCTTTAATAAATAAGAAAGATCCAAAATCATTATACCTTATTTGTGGAGCATTATTTAGAGAACGAGATTGGCTTAATAGTTTTAACTTTAATTCTAAATTGAAAAATTACATAAAATTACTTCAAATATTAACCGAATTTGAAATTGAAGTTGAAGGTGATAATAATAAAATGACCTGGCATATCGAAAGTACTTTTCATACAAACGCGGCATTGAACTTATTATGCTATTTTGCAGCAAATTACGACAAATTTAGTTGGAATAATAACAAATCAATATTTGAAAATCCGAATATTCAGATTCTGAGAATTGAAAATGAAAATTCATTATTTCAATTATTGAATTCAGATGATGATAAAATTGCAATGGATGCTTTTATTCAATTAACAACATGTAATCCGGAAATTGTTGCTAAACTTGCCGATGAATATGAAGCAAATTTTGATTTACTTTTTAAATACAATCATTCAATTCCATCATCTCCATATAGTTGTTTAAAACAGTTCGTTATTTTTACAGACTATTGTACAAAGAACAATATAAACTTTATTGGAACAGAAAAATTAAGAAAAGAAATTATAAATTTAGAAAATAATTTATCGTTTTCAGAAAGAAGAGCAATAGAAGACAATTTAATTAATACCCTTACTCTTGAAGATATTACTGCTTTTGAATATTGGTCTTTGATCTATAAAAACAATTTTGATATTACATACTCGGTTGGGAGAATCCTCGACATTTTTTATTCTAACCATTGGAGTCAATTACTGGAAAATCAACAATATTTAGAATGTTTTTTAAAAAAGTCATATTTATTTGATCATTTGCGAATCGGTGGAATATGTAATGATTATTTAATAAAATTTACTGATCTTCAACAACAGGGCGTAGACAAATTAATTAGGTTAACAACTAATGATCAGGACATCTTATTTCAAATAAAGAAAGCAAAAGAGATTTGTTACACAAAAATTAAGTTGCCTTATGATCCCAATAAAAGTAATGTTGCAAACTATGATTGTGAAGTAAATCATGTTACGGATTCAATTCAAAGAATTTTAAAAGAAAAAGACAATTATTTAAGAGAAAATTTATTGGAAGAATTTCTTTCAAAAATATCCTATTCTCAAATTAGAGAAGCAATTGAAGCCATAAAAGGTGTTCAATTTATTGCACACAAATGTAATCAATACACATTTTTGGAAAGAGATTTTGGTTTTTTTTATTACGGGGAATTTGATTCAAAACAAACAATCCATCTATTTATATCTGACTATAACAGATATACTGAATTTGATTTTTACAAAAACATGTTGAAACAAGCCGGTACCCATTATTTCAATGAACAAAATGAATTAGATTATGATAAAATATTTGAGGCATTAAAATACAATTTGGTATATGCATTTGGTGGTGGAGGTGGTGGATTAAGGGATAATGAAGTATATGCAATTATAAAAATATTGGAACTCACCCACAATACTACATTAGGATATACCAAAAAACTATGCAACTCAAGGGGTGTATATGGATGTAATTCGAAAGATCGGGCCAATTATTGGATGCAGTTTATTCAAGATCACAATCTTTTAAATCTTCCGCATAACGAACCGGTTTCATTTCATTATAATTATGAATAACCCATTAACAGTTTTAAGCCAATCATCAGCGCTTTCGCAGCTTTTATCAATAAGGACAAAGGAAGAAGGACGATTGTCTCCATTATTCATTATTAATTATTCATTATTCATTTTTTTGGAGCTCAAAGTCACTCAAAGTTTAACAATGTTTAAACAATTTTAACACATAAACACTGTGAAACTATAAGGGCGAAGGGCGAAGGATTAATGCTCCCTCTTTTTCCATAAGGTACGGGCTGTTGCACACGGTTTGGAATCTTTTTGAGTGCATATAGTATGTAGATAACTATTCTCAACATCCGTAGATTGAGAGGAGGAGATGATGGTATCCCCATATTTGGATTCTGCAATAAATCTTCCATCTATGGAATGAAGATAATAATGATCAAAAATATCGTCTGAAACTGATTCTATTAACCATTGAAGATATTTTATATTATTCACATGATGATACACATCAACATCAAACATGTTGACATCAAAATGTTTGGCATTTTCAGAGATCCCAATGGGTAAAATCTTTTTATTGATATCATGATCGATGCTCACATCAGAACAAATCCCCCATTTTTGTTTAATTTCATCATAAACAGGTGCCGGTCTCCGTTTTTCAATATCAAAAAACACCCACAACCCGCGTGATCGTCCAATTACATTCATTTGCTCGTCAAAAATTAAATTTTCACGAAGTCCCTTAATCATAGAAAACTCAGACATCCATGTTCTGATCGTGATGTTTTCTTTGTAAATGGGATAGCGTTCCATCTCTATAATTCCGGATAATAAAACCCATCCAATGTTTCGTCTTTGTAATTCATATAAACCATAATCAATTGAATCGCAATGATCTGCAGCTGTTTCCTCGAGTAAAGTTAACAATGTTGTAGAGGAAGCTTCTCCGAATTTGTTCATTTCGAAGTATCTTAATTGAAATTGTTTGTCAAAATAGTTTTGCATATCATCTTTATTTTGGAAAAATTAACGTAAAAGATTTCGTTTTATTTCAATTTTTTATAAATGAATAGATTTTCATTCAAAATAGAACGCTGATTAAAAAGATGCTTCGCAACGCAGATAAAAACAGATCTGTGTAAATCTGTTACATCTGTGTCATTTGTGTTCTATTAGGGCGAAAAGACCAATAATATGTTAATTGTTACCTATTACTTATTGAGACTATTCTAAAATCTGTGTCAAAAGGAAAAAACATTAATTTTGAAAAAACAAATTTGACACATGAAAAAGACAATCAAAAGAAGAAGTAGGAAGGAAGAACTGCAAGAAGAAATTGACAAAATTATACCTGATAGAGATGAACAAAAAGCCATGATCAGTGGATTATATCAAGGCAATCCATTGTTTGGAGAGAGTGGTATTTTTACTGATTTATTACAAAGAATGGTAAATTTATCATTAGAAGGGGAATTGGAAAGTTATTTAGAAGAATCTGTATCAGAGAAGAATAACAGAAAAAATGGCTTTAAAAAGAAACAAGTCAGAAGTACTGGCGGCATGTTATCTATCAATACCCCACGAGATCGGAATGGAGAATATGAACCGATCATGGTCAAGAACTGGGAGCGAGAGTTAACAACAGGGATGGATGAAATTATTCTAAGTCTCTATGCAAGAGGGCATTCAGTAGAAGATGTTCAACAGCATTTAAGGCAGATTTATGGTGTTGATATAAGTAATAGTGTTATCAGTACAATAACAGATAAGATTCTTCCTGAGATCACCTCATGGCAGAATAGAAGTTTAGCATCCTGTTATGTTGTAATGTATTTGGATGGAATATATTATAAAACAAGAGAAGATGGAAAGTTTTCAACCAAAGTAATACATACTTGTTATGGAATCACAGTTAATGGAGATCGTGATATTTTGGGGCTTTATATTAATGAATCTGAAGGAGCAAAGAATTGGGGTCTAATATTGGAAGATCTCAAAAGAAGAGGAGTTGAAGATGTTCTATTTTTCTGTATTGACGGGTTAGCCGGATTTAAAGACGCTTTGGAATCTGTTTTTCCAAAAGCAATTGTACAACGCTGTGTAGTTCACATGATTAGATACTCTACTCGCTTTGTCAGTGATCGCGATATGAAAGCTGTATGTGCTGATTTAAGAGCTATTTACCAATCTACAAACGCAATAGAAGCTGAACTTGCATTGGAATCTTGTGAAGAAAAATGGGGTAAAAAGTATAAAGGGTTGATCGATCATTGGAGAAATAATTGGGATTCCTTCATCCCATTTTTAGATTATAAACCCAATATTAGAAGAATGATATATACTACAAATCCAGTTGAAGCAGTTCATCGAGTCATGAGAAAAGTAACTAAATCTAAAGGAGGATGGAGCAATGACAAAGGACTGATTAAACAACTTTATTTAACGCTTATGTACAATAAAAAATCCTGGAATAAAGTAGTTTTTAACTGGAAACCAATACAAATTGAATTAATTGAAAAATTTGGTGAAAGATATGAAAAACATTTACGATAATTCAGTATCTTTGTCCAACCCTAATTCAAATGCTCTGACGGCTTTGAATTAGGATTGAACTAAGATACTGACACAGGTTTCAGAATACTCCCTACTTATTACTTATTACCTCTTACCTATTACCTATTACCCATTACTTATTACTTATTACTTATTACTTATTACTTATTACTTATTACTTATTACCTATTACCTATTACCTATTACCCATTACTTATTACTTATTACTTATTACTTATTACTTATTACTTATTACTTATTACTTATTACTTATTACTTATTACTTATTACTTATTACTTATTACTTATTACTTATTACTTATTACTTATTACTTATTAGTTTATTTCGTATTTTTGCGGTTTGAAATTAATCCATACAATATGTTAGAAAATAGTAGTAGATCCGAAGCGGTTGACTTTGGTAAAGAGTCTTTAATCAAACACTTAGGTGAATTTTTTAAACTACACAACAGTTCCTCCATTTCGGGTATTGAAAACGATGCATCCGTACTTTCCTTCGAAAACCGGTTGGTTTTAACGGCTTCTCAGCTTTATATGGAACATGTTCATTTTGATTTAGGCTATTTTCCACTTCGCCATTTGGGATTTAAAGTGGTTGCCGCTGCTGCAGCTGACATCATTGGGATGAATGGAAAGCCTTCACAAATCAGAATCAATGTGGCTGCTTCCAATCGTTTTTCAGTTGAATCTCTGGAAGAGTTTATCTCCGGAGTAAGATACTGCTGTGAAAGGTATCAGATTGATTTTATTGGATTAGATATGACCACTTCGGCTACAGGATTAACGATTGCGACCACTATTATTGGAACGGCAGATCAAGACACCTTAGTGAAAAGAGATGGTGCCAAAGAGAGTGAGATTATTTGTGTTACCGGAGATTTGGGAGCTGCCTATACCGGATTGTTGTTGTTAGAAAGAGAAAAAAGAGTATTTGAAGTGAATCCTAACCAACAACCCGATCTTTCCGGGTATGAATATATTCTGGAGCGCGAACTTAAACCGGAACCCCGATTAGATGTGATTCAGGAGTTGGCTGAAAAAGGGGTTGTGCCTACTGCCATGATGAATGTAAAAGATGGATTAGCAAATTCATTACTCCATATTTGTCGCAATTCCAAAGTGGGATGCACCATTTATGAAGAAAAATTACCGATAGATACCATCACATTTGAAACTTTAAAAGAGTTGAAAATTGTGGCCACGACGATTGCTTTGAATGGAGGAGAAGATTATGAACTCGTTTTCACTATCAAACAAGATGATTATGAAAAAGTGAAAGATCTGAAGAGTATATCCGTAATTGGGTATATCACTGCTGAAACTGCGGGCAAAAACCTCATCACCAACGATAATTGTCAAATTGAATTGAAAGCACAGGGATTTCAACCCGGCTCTCAAAACTAATTTTCCATTAAATACGCTTTAATAAAGTCATCTAAGTCGCCATCCATAACTGCGTTTACATTAGATGTTTCGCACCCGGTACGAAGGTCTTTCACCATTTTGTAGGGATGCATTACATAACTTCTGATCTGGGAACCCCATTCGATCCGCTTTTTGGTGCTTTCGATCTGGGATAGTTTTTCCCGTTTTTTCTCCAATTCTTTTTGATACAACTGAGATTTCAACATCTGCATCGCTTTTTCGCGGTTTTGGAGTTGGGAGCGGGTTTCCTGACACTCTACAATGATGCCGGAGGGTTGGTGGTGCAAGCGAACTGCTGTTTCCACTTTATTCACGTTTTGG
Organism: uncultured Bacteroidota bacterium; assembly: GCA_942493315.1. GTDB lineage: Bacteria > Bacteroidota > Bacteroidia > Bacteroidales > WCHB1-69 > UBA5429. The sequence goes on from OW818690.1 coordinate 44,816, forward strand.
CCACCCGGACCGCTGGAGCGGTAAGTATCCCAGAAGATATCAGCAGGGTTCACTTCAATAATAATATCGTCATTAATAATGGGATACGCATAAACTGATGCAAAAGAGGTGTGTCTTCTATTCGCAGAGTCAAAAGGGGACAATCGAACCAGACGGTGCACTCCGTTTTCGCTCTTCAGATTTCCGTAGCCATAAGGACCATCCAGCTCAATAGTGGCTTGTTTAATACCTGCCACATCGCCATCTTGTTGATCTAAAATCTTGATTGTAAATTTATTTCGTTCGGCCCATCTGATATACATACGGAGTAACATTTCAGCCCAATCGCAACTTTCGGTACCACCGGCACCCGAATTGATGGTTAAAATAACGCCAAGCGGATCCTCCTCTTCTGACATCATGTTCCGGAATTCCAGCTTTTCGATCACGGTTTCGGTCATTTTAAACGCTTGATCCGTTTCCGCTTCGGTTGCTTCCCCGGCGTTAAAAAATTCAAAAAGAATGGTCAGGTCATCAAATTGTTGAACTGCCAAATCATATTCTGAAGTCCACGATTTAATAGCACTGATCTCTTTTAATAATTTTTCGGCACTTTTTGGGTCTTCCCAGAAATCGGGTTCATGGGATATCTTTTCTTTTTCATTGATCTCATTGATTTTCGCATCAATGTCAAAGACACCTCCTTAGCTCACTGAGTCTGGTTTGTAAGTCTTTAATTTGTTCTGATTGTATCATAGTTTTTCAATTTTATTCATGATTTGATCAAAAGTGTACCCTTTTGAGAGGAGAAAGCGGATCAATTTGGGTTTTGTTTCGGAAGTGAGTGGATAGGAACGTTTCCATTTCATGATCTCTTTATCCATATTTTCCACCAGTTGATTGGTATCTATTTCTGCAATAACTGTTTGAATAATCGATTCCGCAACCCCTTTTTGGAATAATCCGGCTTTGATTTTAGCAATTCCCCATCCTTTCGAGTTCATTTTTCCACGAACAAAAGTCTGTGCAAACCGGACATCATCCAAGAAATGTTCCTCCAATAATCGTGAGATTATCTGTTCCTCTTCCTCTTTAGGAATCTTCAAACTTCTGATTTTAAATCTGGTTTCGTATACAGACCGATCCTGATAAGCACAAAAGTGAACAATTTTTTCTAATGGGGTCATCATAAAATCAAAGAATAATCAATTCAAAATCACTCTTCTATGGTTGGTTTGGTCCAAAAAACGATTTGATCCTGTTCTTTATTAAAGAATTTGAATTCGAGAAGGTGTAGATTTTGATTAGGAACCAGTTTAATCCATTGTTTATATTTCAACGACCATTTGAATCTTTTAGAAACCAACTTTTTAGTAAGATATGCATGAACTATGGGGTGAACTGAAATATAAAATTTCTTTTCGATCTGTTTTTCGATCAGGTATTCAATCATATTTTGAATCTCCTCTTCGATCAGAATAGTGGGTTTCACTTTTCCGGTTCCATGGCATGTCGGACACTGTTCTGAAGTTTCGATAATAGTAGCCTGGCGCACTCTTTGGCGGGTAATCTGGATTAATCCGAATTTATTAACCGGCAAAATAGTGTGTTTAGCTTTATCGTTTTTCATTAGCTGCACCAAAGTCTGATATAGAAGGGTTCTATTGGAAGTTTTTTTCATATCGATAAAATCGATCGTGATAATTCCACCCATATCTCTCAGTCTCAACTGGCGTGCAATTTCTGCAGCGGCTTCCATATTTACATTGGATGCGTTTTCCTCCTGATCTTTTCCTGTTTTATTTCTATTTCCGCTATTCACATCAATCACGTGCATCGCTTCGGTATGTTCAATAACGAGGTAGATTCCATTTTTGATGGTTACAATTTTCCCGAACGATCCTTTAATTTGTTTTGAGACGTTCATAGTCTCAAAAATCGGTTTAGGATTTTTGTACAGTTTCAGGATATTGGAATAATCTGAAGAGATGGAGGTTAGGTATTGTTTAATCTCTTGATAGAGAACAGGGTTATCTACATGGATGGCTTCAAACGATTCGTTAACGATATCTCTGATTAACGAAGTTGAAATATCCAGTTCGGCAGCTACTTTTGCGGGTGCGGTGACTAAAGGAAGTTTATCGATGATCAATTTCCATTTATCCACTAATTGATTCATATCTTTGGTAATCTCTTCCAGATTTTTTCCGTTAGCGACGGTTCTGATGATGATACCACATTTTTTAGGTCTGATCGCTTGCACCAAATTTTTAAGTCTGCGTCTTTCAGCAGAACTTTTAATTTTTTGAGATACCGTTACTTTATCCATTAAAGGGACAAGTACTAAAAAGCGGCCGGCAAGTGAAATTTCGGTAGTAACTGTAGCACCTTTCGTAGAGATCGGTTCTTTTGCGATTTGTACTAAAATTTTCTGGCCGGGAGTTAAGACCTCATTAATTTTCCCCACTTTTGGAATTTCCGGTTGGTATGGAAAATTAGCTATGCTTTTTTTATTGTTTGTGATCACCTGATTCACAAACTCATTCATTGTGCGGGCATGGTTGCCCAAATCAAAATAGTGTAAAAATGCATCACGATCACTTCCTATGTTCACAAAAGCCGCATTCATACCACCCGAATTGGTTTTTTTAACCACTCCAAGATAGATATCCCCAACAGCAAAATGCTCGGTTGATTTCTCCTTATGGATCTCAACCAACTTCTTATCTTCTAAAAGGGCGATCTGGATCTCCTTTTCAAAGGAAGTTATCACTAATTCTTTACTGATTGGTTTTGGAAGTTCTTCTGACATAGTATTTGTAATTTAGTAATCCTTATAAACAGAAAAACTAAACAGTATGAAAAATCATGCTGTTTAGTTTTAACATTTTAACTCATAAGAGGATTATTTCTTCTTATGTCTATTTTTTCTTAGACGTTTTTTTCTCTTATGAGTTGACATTTTATGTCTTTTTTTCTTTTTTCCGCTAGGCATAATAGTTGAATTTAGAATTATTTAATTTTTTTAACTACGTTAACAAAAGTTTTGCAAGGTTTGAACGATGGAATTTTGTGAGCTGGGATCACAATTGTGGTTTTTTTCGAAATGTTACGAGCGGTTTTTTCAGCTCTTTCTTTAACGATAAAACTACCAAATCCTCTTAAATATACGTTTTCATTTTTTGCTAAAGAACCTTTAACGGTTGACATAAAAGATTCTACAATGTTTTGAACAGCTTGTTTGTCAATTCCGGTTTTGTTCGAAACTTCGTTTACGATTTCAGCTTTTGTCATAATGCTCTAATTTTTTATTGGTTATACAAAATTTTTTGTGAATTTTTCGAACTGCAAAGATACACATTTATTTGATATTCAGACTGAAATAAAAAAAATATTTTTTTTATTTCAGTTCGGCAAGTTTATCGGCTAATCTACTCGCTCCAATTCTAAAATATTCTTTATTTAACCACTTGGTATTCAGTGTGTTTTCAAGAATTTTAAGGTATAAAAGTGTTGTTTCAGCATCTGCAATTCCCCCTGCAGGTTTCATCCCAACGACAATACCTGTTTCATTATAGTATTGGTTAATAGCATCTAACATCACAATAAATGCTTCAGGAGTTGCATTTGTTGCAATTTTTCCAGTAGATGTTTTAATAAAATCGGCACCTGCCTGCATTGCGATGTAGGACGCTTTAAAAATAAGATCAGGCTCAATGAGTTCTCCTGTTTCTAAGATCACTTTAAGATGTGCATTTCTGCACTCTTTTTTGATGGCTACAATTTCTTTAAATACTTCATCGAAATTTCCTTCTAAAAACTTACCCCGGGAGATCACCATATCGATCTCATCAGCACCTTCATCTACAGCATACCCAACTTCTGCCAACTTTACAAAAAGAGGTGATTGTCCGGAGGGAAACGCACCGGCAACAGAAGCCACTTTTATGTGAGTATCTTCCAGAAATTCTTTAGCCTGACGGATAAATGGTGGATATACACACACAGCAGCCGTTTGCAATGCAACAGCTTTCTTACAGAGCTGGTCGATTCTGGCTTGCGTATCGCTTCCCTCCAATGTGGTTAGGTCTATACAACTTAATGCAAAACGATAGGCACTTTTTTCATCAAAGTGCTGTAATTCATTTTTGGATATTATTTTTATTCTTTGATTAAGTTCCGTGTGAGAATAAGGATAAATAGGGATTTTAAACATGTTTATGGGTTATTTATGAAACTGATCTATAGCTACTTTTATAGAAAAAAGGTGTGAATATTGTGCAATGGAGAGGTTTCCCAAATCGGTAAAAGCATAGTCGATATAGACTAAATCTTTAATTCCGATACCGAGGCCGAGGTTGATTTGAACGGTTCCGTATTGGGTTCCATCAAAGTCGGGAACCAATTGATAGTTTCCTACACCGGCACGAAGGGCTACAATTTTCTTATATCCTACTTCCATTCCAAGGTGTGGATCGATACTTAACGTATTGGTTTTAAGAATGGTATTTCTTTTTCCATCGAATGTAAAATCAAAATCAGCAGCTACTGTTGCGTTCCAACCTTTATTAAATTCGAATCTTTTTCCAGCCCCTAAGACAACCTTTGGCAGGGTTAACTCCAAACTATTTTCAGGGATTTCATTTCCGGTAGCTTCAAATATGGCTTTCACCTCATCGGTAATTGAGTAGCTCCAGGCATTAAAAGTGGAGGTGATATCCTTAGCTACAAGGCCCACTTGCCAACCTTTTTTCTGATACTGAAGACCAGCATCAATTCCGAAGCCCCAGGCACCGGCAAAATCGCCGATTGTTCTTCTGATCACTTTTGCACTAGCCCCGAATGAAAGTCCCTCAATTTTGCCTATTTTTCTTCCATAGCTCACCATAAATGCATTATCAGCAGCTGAAAAATAGGAGATCCTGTCATAATCAATATTTCCTTGATTATCGATCAACTCGGTAGTATTCATAATATTATCCACCCCAAAGCGCAAATAGGTCAGGGCAATGGTTGATTTATCATCGATTTTGTAGGCAACACCTGCATAGTCGTATTTTGCAATTCCGGCAAAATACTCAGAGTGCATCAGAGCCACCTGATATTTTTTATCGACTCTGGTTAACCCCGCTGGATTCCAGTAGGCAGCATGCACATCATCGGTAAGGGAAACCAAAGCATTCGCCATAGAGAGTCCTTTAGCTCCTACTCCTAAGGAAAGAAATTCATTACTATACTTAGCGGTTTGGGCATTTCCCAGCCAACAAGCCAACAAGATAACCACAATAAGGGTGTATTTTTTCATTTCATTCGAATTATAATCAAAAAACAATAACGCAAAAATAGGGGAAATATTTTATTAATGTGCTAATGTGCTAATGTGCTAATGTGCTAATTAGAGACTGGGGACTGGAGACTAGGGACGGGGAATTGGGGATGGGAACAAGATTTTTTTTATATTTGCAGAATAATTTGAATGGGTATGAAACAAATTATTTTTTTAATTTTCATGATTGGGTTTATCGGAGTGGGTAAAAGCCAGACATTTACATTAGCTGATAGTAGTGTTCAAAAATATGATATGCTGCGGATTTATCATATTCAATTTTATTTAGGCAAGGGAGAAATATTTCCGAATAGTTATCCTTTTTTGGATAGTTTGGCAGATTTTCTTACAAAACATCAGGAGATTAAGGTCATGGAGGTGAGGTGTCATATCGATACAAGGTGGGTTTCACTAAAAATGCAGCGCATCTCAAAAATCGAAGGATTGAGTTTGTTATAATGGAAGTTGGAAAGTAACTGTGAAACAATCTTTTCCATTTTTCATAATGTAATTGAATAAAGTCCTTTACCTTATACCAATTATTAACTGATAGCTGATAGCTGATAACTGATAGCTGATAGCTGATAACTGATAGCTGATAACTGATAGCTGATAACTGATAGCTGATAGCTGATAACTGATAGCTGATAGCTGATAACTTATTTGTTAAATGTTATCTGTTAATTTATTACTTTTGCATTTTAAATTGAAAACCATGAATGTTGACGTTTTTTGTAAAAATCTGGATGCCCCTATTGTTGTTCCTTATGGCTCTACACTCAAAGAGATTGCTGAAATCCATCAAATTAAGGGAGGACTTCCATTTTTGGGTGGTTTAGTGAACAATAAAGTGCGTTCATTGAGCTATCGGGTGCATAAGCCCAGTATGATCGAGTTTTTTGATATGAGTAGTACTTATGGGATTGAGATGTATACCCGCTCTTTGTTTTTTGTGCTCTATAAAGCGATTCATGATTTGTATCCATCTGCCATTCTGCACGTACTTCACTCTATTTCAGGTGGAAAATATTGTGAATTAGAAAACTTACCGGTACAACTAAATACGGATATCGTAGCTAAAATTCAAAAAAAAATGATGGAGATAGTTGCTCAAAACTATCCCCTTATCAGAAAAGAGATTTTGTCAGAACAAGCTTTTAGGGAAAGAGTATATAACGATAGTGACAATGAATTAGATATTTTCTTGGACAGATCAAAGTTTTTTACAACAGTTTATCAATTGGAAGATGTTGTCAATTATTATTACAGCCATTTGCTTCCTTCAACCGGATATCTCAAGTTGTTTTCACTGGAACTTTATGAAAGCGGATTATTATTAAAAATACCTCATCGGAAAAGGCCCACATCCATTCCTCAGACACGCAAAATGCCGAAACTTTTTACAGTTTACAAACAGTTCAAAGAGTGGGGAAAAAGGATTGGAGTTCCCTATATCAGTGATCTCAATAAAAAGATTGAAAAAAAAGATATTGGAGATCTGATATTAACTACGGAAGCATTGCATGAGAAAATCTGGGCCAATACGGCGGATGAGATCATGAAAAGAGGATCGAAAATGGTATTGATCAGTGGCCCAACCAGTTCCGGTAAGACAACTTCCTGCAAACGACTTTCTGTACAATTAAGTGTCCTTGGATACCATCCGGTACAGATTTCTGTAGATGATTTTTTTGTTGAACGTACTGAAACCCCTTTAGATGAACATGGCAATTACGATTTTGAAGCTCTGGAAGCGATCGATTTAAAACTATTCAACAACACATTACTTAGCCTGTTACATGGCGACGAGGTAGAGATTCCCAGATTTAACTTCACCTTAGGCACAAAAGAGTGGGTTGGACATAAACTCAAAATGCAACCCAACTCCATTTTAGTAGTTGAGGGGATCCATTGTTTAAATCCCAAACTAACAGAATTAATAGATGAAAGTACCAAATATAAGATCTTTGTATCCGCACTCACTTCATTATCGATTGACAAAATGAATCCGATACCCACCACTGACAATCGTTTAATACGTAGAATCATCAGAGATTACAACTACCGTGGATATTCGGCAGTCAATACTTTAAATCGCTGGCCCAGTGTAAGAAACGGGGAAGAGAAAAATATATTCCCATATCAGGAAAATGCGGATATGATGTTTAATACGTCATTAGTATATGAATTAGGGGTATTAAAACCTTATGCTTTACCGATTTTATTGGAAGTACCGGAGACCTCTCCGGAGTATGCGGAAGCAGCACGATTGCTCACTTTTCTATCCTATTTCAAACCAATTCCGGAAGAGATAATACCGGGGACATCCATTTTAAGAGAGTTTGTAGGAGGAAGTAAGTTTTCCTATTAGGCCATTCGATGTAGACTACGGACTACGGCCCACGGACTACAGACTACCGACTACGGACTACGGAGGAAAGAATAATGAATAGTGAAAAAAGTCGGCGGTCGGCACACTTTTTACTTTTTACTTTTTACTTTTTACTTATTACTTATTACTTATTACTTTTTACTTTTTACTTTTTACTTTAAAAAACTATTCACTATTAGTTATTCACTATTTTGGGCATTCCGGCACCATCCATCCCAAACCCCACCCTGCTGCCGTCGGGCTTGTTCCGGGGTCCGCTTCGCTCCCGTACTTCGCTACACTTCGCTTAAACAAACTTTCTCCCTTTCTCAAATAAATCGCGGCGCTCGTTCCAGCTCGTACCGCTTCGCGCCCTTCACATCCCTAATGCGAAAAACCGCTAACGCGGTTTTTTAGTGAATAGTGAAGTATGTATCTTCAACTTTTAATCCTTTAACCAGCGAAGCGTTCAACCTTTGAACAATAAAGTCTGCCGACCACCGACAGCCGTCTGCAGACTTTCCTAGCTCTGTAGGAGTGTCATCTTCGTAGCAGATGAATGTGTTGTGATGTTCCAGAGGGGCATCTTAAATAACAAGAAATTGGATCTGTGACCGTTATTTTTTATGACGGTGTTTTAGGTGGAGTTATTTTTTCATCATTTTTTTATTTTCAATCCGCTTTATGATCTCAAAAGATGCTGTAAAAATCAAAGCGATAAATAAAAACCAATATGACATTTTGTCAAATACCGGATTTTTACCATTTAAGAAAGTTCTTAAAATCAGGTCAAGCAAAATCATTCCCATTCCGATCCATATCATATAGTCGTACTTTTTGCGTTTAATCGCACGAATCCAACTTTGATATTTGTCTTTATCCGGGAAAACTTTATCAAGTTTATCAAAATACACTTTAGACTCCTTATACTTTTTTAAATTGTATAATGCACGAGCCTTATGAAATAGAATCAACTCATAATATGGAATATCGAAAAGATTTCCTTTTTGGTATTCCGGGAAATTTTCCATTAAATCAATAGCTTTATCAAAGTAAAGAACACTCTTTTTTAAATAACCCGAATCTTCAAGCAATATAGCATAATCACATGTCAAATGCATAGCATAATCATAATCGCTCAAAATCGACAAATCTACATTATTTATTAAATCAATATTTGATTCGTATGTATCAATAAACAATCGAGGTTTTCTCGGCGTTTTTTGATCGTACAAATGATCGTGTAATTCTTTAATTGTCATATTGTATCGTTGTTTTCATATTCTACAAAGTTGACTCTTAAACTTGCTAGGCTTTCGTGTCAATTGGCCAGCGAGTGTTAGTTTAATTTTTCATTTATTTTTGTCTACATGGAGCAGGGCCACATTAATTTTAGCGTTTGTTAGGCACAAGCTATTTAATATTAATTGTTAGTATTTCTATCCGTTTATTATCTGAATCCAATTTCTCTATACATTGAATATTCATTAAGTTATCATATTTTACTAGATACTTTATATTGTAAAATTCATCAATTATCTCACTAATCAATGCTAAATTATCCTTGTTGTAATCGAAATAATAAGATAAAGGAAAAACCCCTGAAATTAAACTACCTTGATAATAATACATTGATAATTTGCCTTCATTGTCAAATTGATACTTAGTAATAATGTTTTGTTTCTCAAAATTTGAAAATCCAGCTGTATCAGGCTTTATCCAAAAAATGTTTGTAGGAATTTTGGGTGGATATCCAAATTTCTCTAAGCATAGCTTTAAGTCAAATTTAGAACTATCAGGTATTATAAAAGCGTTTAATAAGGAATCATTTCCATTAATACTTGTTAAGGTGGCTATAACCCATTTATCCTGACACTTACAATCAAATCCAGATAAAAGTACAATCAAAATAATCATTAAACTTAGTACCCTTTTTTTCATGTTGGTAATGTTTTTAGCTTGTGCCTAACTCATTTATATATTCACTTCAAAACCTTAAAAAAGTGTATAAATCTGTCTAATTGTGTATCAATTTTGCACTTTTTGAAGAGTTTTGTGGTGTTTTTTCCGTTTGCAAATATATAAAAAAATGAATACTGAATAATGAATAATGAAAAAAGTCGGCGGTCCGTAGTCGGCAGACGAGAAAAATTATTGAATAGGAGTAAAATAGCAATATTATACCTTAGCCATTCACCCTTAGCCATTCACCCTTAGCCCTATTTTTTCCGTTTTTTTGGAGCTCAAAGTTATAAGAAGTTTAAAAAAGTTACACAAAATAGATTTTCTTTAACTTTGTGAGAACTTAGAGAAACTTAGAGAACCTAAAAGAATCCGTTTAAATCCACGTTTGAAAATCCGCGGCATCCGCGTTCCAATTTATTGTATTTAACGACTGAATTTCGTATCGAAACGCCGATGCCAAAATAATGAATAATGGACTATAGACAGGGGACTGGATACCTGAGTAATACTGAAAACTAAAACCCAAGACCCAATACCCAAAACCCTGCAAAACCGAAGGTTTTTCGCATTAGGGCGAAGGCCAGATACACCGCAAGTTGAGCTGCTTAGGGGATGAAAAATTAGTTAATATCTAATAGTGAATAGTATTGTGCTAATTATAAATAAAAAATGAATAGAGCTATCGAGCACACGAGCATTCGAGCACATTGAGCATTCGAGCACACGAGCATTCGAGCATTCGAGCATTCGATTATTTCGTGGCTCTTAGTATTTCTCTTTTGCCTATCGGACCGGGGAGTTTTTCGATTTGGAATCCGGCTGCTTTTAAAGCTCTTTTTACGATTCCTTTTGTACAATAGGTAACCAAAACTCCACCAGGATTCATGGCGTGATAAACCATTTCGAAGCGTTCCTGCGTCCACATTTCCGGTTGTTTATCGGGTGAAAAAGGATCAAAATAGACCAAGTCGAACTGATTGTAATCAAATAAAAGTTGGGTAAAAGAGATCTCTTTTTTTTTCAGAAAAATAGAATTTTGTACATTTTGAATTGATTCCCAGGGTAGTTGATGAATGTGATTGAAAAGGGGTTGATTCTCAGGACTTGTCAAGTTTGGATAATTGAGTGCCGAATACTCCGTTTCGTTCAAAGGATACAACTCAATACCTTCATAATAAAGATTATAATTCAATATTTCAGGCCGGATACAGGTAAGAAAACAATTCAAACCTGTGCCAAATCCAATCTCTAAAATGGAGATTTTTCCATTCAATTTGGGCAGCACATATAACAAGCCATTTTCAATAAAAATATGGATAGCCTCTTGAATGGCGCCGAATTTGGAGTGAAATTGCTCCTGAATCGACTCCACATAAAGGGAAGAGGAGCCATCTTCAGTGATTACGATCTCTCTTTTCATGCTTAAAAGTGGTAAATTGTTTTCCCGTTTTGAGCTAATTGTTCCATTTTCTGATACAACTTAAGTGCATCGCATCTGAAATAGTTTACGCCATGATATCTGAATTGTTGTCCAATAAATTTGGGGATATTTTTACTAAAAAAGGAAACCACATCCCTTTGTTTAATCCCTTTTTGAGGAAAGCGTGTAGGGACTTGTAATGTATTGCCCTCCGGTGTAATCACCTTACCGTAAAGCACTTCCTCTGAAAGGGTTGCGAGTGGGAATTGTTCTTTCATCACATCTTCCACACAATGTACAAACGACAAACTTACCACTTTTTCGCCCAATCCAATGATTTTAGAAGGGTATTGTAACATTAAAAACCAGGGACTTTTTTCGCCACAGGGAAAAATGTCAGTATGGTGTTGATTTGTAAGTTCTTCAGCTCTTTTACCAATAGCACAAACGCTCACTGTAGGATGCCAGCTTCTGAATGCACCGGGTTCATTTTTCGCCAATTGATTCAAAAATCCCAATGTGGTTTTAGAGTTGGCAACATCAAAAACGGAATCGTGCTTTCTAAGATAATCTTCAGCTCTTCCCGTATAATGCCAGCATGGGAAAAGCAGGGTTCCCTCCTCTCCTACCGATTCCTTCAACAATTCCAGCATTTTTTTTGGTGGAAAAGTAACATTCATTTTACTCATTGCACTATGAACAAAAACGATATCTCCATTTTGGACGTTCAGTTTAGTACGGAGAAAAGTCAGAAACTCCTCTTCATTCATTTTTTTTATCCATTTTTTCACAAACTTGTAGTACCTTCTGGATAGTTTTCTGAACCAGTCATTTGGTATTACTTTATATATAAAATCAATTGTTTTCATATTTTTAATATATAATATCTATATTTTTAAATGTTTTGATATTCAATGAATTATTGTCATTTTTCTGGATATCATCGATCAATTGTTCGAGCAGAAAGATAGAATAATCTCCCATTGCTTTAGGATGACCGATCAGACAAAAAGCTATTTTATCCTCATTTTTATGCATTTTAAGATGATATTGGATCATCGATTTCAGGAAGGAGAATGAATAGGTATAGTTATCGACTGTTACCATTCTGGAACTCAAAAACTGGTTCCATTTTTCATCAAACGTGTATTTCGTATAGGTATGGATCATTTTGCCTCTATTCACACTTCTGTTTTTAAACCATTTTATTTTCAGAAATGTAGGAATTTCTAACCACGATTTAGGTTTGGAAGCAATAGGAATCTCGAGGATTTGATGATCCTGATTGATTCCTTTCAAAAACCATTGGGGTTTAGAGGGACAAATTCTATAATCCACAACGGAACTATCCGATTTAAAATAGTATCCTTTTGCAATAGATGCATCATATCGAATTCCTTGTTGATAGAGCAGATCCACGATGAGCGATTGTTTGTTTCCAAAGTTATAGCCACCGGCACGAAAAGCAGTACAATGGTAATCATTTTGCACCTCCTGACCCATAAGATTGAGGGTTTCGACACCCGTTTGAATAAAAAAACGGATCTCCTGATCATCATAATCGCTTAGTGAAAAGGGTGCATCTGTAATAAATTGATTCTCTTTTATTTCCGTTTTAAGCCAATGAGGATGAAGGTGGAGTTGAACATCATGTCCATCCAGGATCATTTGTTGGATTTGTTGTTTAAACCGATCACAAAACTGATCTAATTGATTGTTTTTAAACTGAATATAGCATAAAATATCCACAAAAAAGACCAAAGGCACATCCATTTTAAAAGCAGATTTCAACAATTGATCGGTGGGTTCAAACAAGCTCTCTTCGTAGTTGTTTATAACACCACCCAATGGAAGTTCATAATCGAAAGTGAGTAAAATTGAATGCATAGCATTAAGATACAATGAATACGCAAATATAAGAGAATTTTCGTTACTTTTGCGACTCAATTGGAAATATGAAACGAATTAAGTTCCTTATTGTTATGATTCTTGCCTTTACAGGTTGTGCTAAGATTGTAGCACCTGTTGGAGGGGCTAAAGACACAACACCACCTAGTGTAGTAAAAGAGAACCCTTCCAACGGATCGGTTAATTTAAAAGAAAAAAGTGTAAAAATCACTTTTAGTGAGTATGTCACATTAAATAATCCAATTGAAAACGTCATTTTTTCACCCCCTTTAAATGAAGCAGCTGATGTTACTATTAAAGGAAAATCGATAGTTATTAAGTGGAATGATACTTTAAAACAGAACACAACCTACAATGTTGTTTTTGCAGATGCCATTAAGGATTACAATGAAGGGAACATTTTAAATTTATATCAATACTCCTTTTCAACAGGATCTCAGATTGACACCTTGCAATTATCGGGAATTTTGAGAAATAGTGAAACTACGCAACCTGAAAAAGGTGTTTTTGTATTTTTGTATACTCAAAATGAGGATTCGTTACCCAAAAAGGTTCGTCCAACTTATTTAACCAAAACTAAAAATGATGGAACTTTCAACTTCCAAAATATTAAAGAGGGTCAATATAAAATTTTTGCATTAAAAGATATCAATTCCAATCTTCTATTTGACTTACCTAATGAAGGAATTGCTTTTGCATCTGATTTAGTTTCTCCTGATACATTGAGAAAATATCCACTCTCCTATTTTGTTACAGCAGATTCAATACAGTCAATACAATCTATTTTGAATTACCAAAAAGGTTTATATACCTTACCCCTTAAACTCCCTTGCAAATCAGAAAAAAGTGTAAAAAGTACATTATTGTATCCCGGAAATATGGAACATTATTTAAAAATGAACACTACTCTGGACACTATGAGCTACTACTTTTTTGAAGATTTTTCTGATTCTGTTGTGGTAAAAATTGATATTCCTGAATTTAATAGTTCAGATACCGTTACATTTTTCCCTTATAAAGCACCGTATCGTCCGGGAAGATCTAAAGTGGAATCCAAACTGGGAATTCAGTATGCCAATAGTGGAGAGTTGTATCAGAATTTATCGTTACATTTTTCATTTCCTATAAAGCCCAATCATAATATTGAAACCATCATTATTAAAACAGGTAAAGAAAAAAATGATACACTTGTGGAACGTTTTCAGATTAGTGGAACATTATTAAATTCATTTACTGTCCCTTACCATTTTGAACCCAAAGAAAGTTATGAAATCCTATTCAAAGATTCGTTATTTTATGGATGGGATGGCACAACCAATGATTCATTAACGATTAAATTCACCACCAAAACTGAAAGAGATTATGGGACTTTAACCATGAGCTATATTGTTCCGGAGGGAGAACTGAACTATGTTATCTGGCTTATTGATCCAACCAATAAAAAGGTGCAGACAGATATGATCTCCAAAACAACATCCATCAAATATGACCATTTGGTTCCCGGCAACTATAAGATCAAAGTGATTAAAGATCAAAACGGCAATGGAAAATGGGACACCGGAAATTACGATAAGAAGATTCAACCGGAGCAGATTTTGTTTTTCGAGAAGCAATTATCGGTCAGAGGTTTTTGGGAATTAGAAGAAACTTATGAGATTCGTTAGTTCCATGAAAGTCAGAAACTTAGACCAATATTTACACCTTCATTTTATAGTTCTTATTTTCGGTTTCACCGGAATACTAGGTAAATTGATCTCATTTCCAGCCCAATATCTGGTTTTCTACCGTCTTTTATTCACCATTCCTATATTGTTTCTGATTATCAAATTCAAAAAACAAACGATTAGAGTTACCCGAAAAGAGCTCATTCAATTTTTGTTAGTTGGAATCATTGTAGGCATGCATTGGATCACTTTTTTCCATTCCATCAAGGTCTCCAATGTATCCGTAGCTCTCAGTTGTTTAGCCAGTTCCACACTATTTGTTGGCATTTTAGAACCACTTTTTCACAAACAGAAAATTGCCTGGCTTGAAATAGTAATGGGCCTATTGGTTTTAGTCACTTTGTCAATTATGTTAGGTTTTGAGGTCACTTACATCAAAGGAGCCATATTTGGAGTCATTTCCGCATTTTTAGCAGGTACCTTTAATGTAATCAACAAGCGGTTTTCCGGAACTAAATCTTCGCTATCCCTCACATTTTACGAATTGATCGGTGCTTTAATTCCGGTTATCATCGTTATTTTATGGACCCAAACAACATGGAACACCTTTCCAATACCACAACGTTTTGATTTACTTTGGTTGATGCTATTAGCATCGATCTGTACGGCCTATCCATTTGCTGCTATCGTTCAGTTAATGAAAACATTATCTGCCTATACCGTAACGTTAGCGATTAACTTTGAACCTATCTATGCCATCATTTTAGCATTCTTCATTTTTGGGGATTCCGAGAAGATGGGAACCCCATTCTATATTGGCGTTGCGGTGGTAATGTTGATTGTATTTGCTTACCCAACTATCAAAAAACTGAAAACTAACTACCAACATGAAATTTAAAAAATTAATACCGTATTATAAAAGAAATTTAAAGTTAGCATACCCGGTAATGTTAGCCCAATTAGGGCAAGTTACTGTGAGTATGGCAGATACCATTATGGTGGGTCGAGTAGGAACCACTGAATTAGCTGCAGCTGCATTTGCAAACTCCATTTTTATCATAATTTTCATTTTCAGTTTAGGCTTTTCCTTAGGGATTACACCATTAATTGGAAACGCATTCGGCAAAAAACAGGACAAAAAAATAGCCATTTTGTTTCAAAACGGATTATTAGTCAACATCGTGCTTAGCGTACTCCTGATGATTCTCTTCATGCCATTAGCGCCTGCTCTGAACTGGATGAATCAACCTCCTGATGTTGCTCACATGTCCATACCCTATTTTCTAATTTTGATGAGCACATCTGTTCCATTAGCGATATTCTTCTCCATCAGACAGTTTGGAGAAGGGATTGGCAACACCAAAATAGCCATGTGGATCACATTAATGGGGAATATAGTCAATATCTTTTTCAATTATTTACTGATTTACGGAAAATTTGGATTTCCGGAATTAGGATTAGTAGGAGCAGGTTTAGGAACACTGATAGCAAGGATTGCGATGGCACTCGCCTATATTTGGGTATTGCAAAAAAACAAACTTTTTGCGCCATACCGGAAGTTTTTTTCCAAATTAAACTACCATAAAGTAGCGTGTTGGAAATTGATAAAAACGAGTTTTCCTATTTCCGGACAACTTTTGGTTGAAGTATTGGCGTTCAGTATCAGTGCCATTATGGTTGGGTGGATCAATAAAGAAAACTTAGCTGCGCATCAGATTGCTTTAACTATGGCATCCGGAACATTCATGCTTGCTTTAGGTGTGGCATCAGCCACAACGATAAGAATTTCACATCAATTTGGCAGTGGACACTATAAAGCGACCAAAGTAGCTGCAGTTGCGGCTATGCATTTAGCTGTATTATTAATGTCTTTTAATGCAGCCCTATTTTTCATATTCCGCAATCAGATTCCTTTACTTTTCTCAACTGACCCCGAAGTGATCAAAATAGCATCACAGTTGTTGATCATAGCAGGATTTTTCCAAATATTTGATGGTATTCAGATTGTAGGATTATCGGCATTACGGGGCTTAGCGGATGTCAAACCGGCCATGTACATTGCGGCAGTATCATATATCCTAATTTGTTTGCCATTAGCCTATTTCTTTGGATTTATTTTAGATTTAGGATCAGTAGGAGTATGGATAGGGTTAGCGATTGGCTTGGTGATTGCGGCGGTTGCTTACCGGGCAAGGTTCAATTACTTCATGAAAAGGGTGATGAAATAAAACATTATGGTACCCGGAAGAAATAGTCTGAAGAGCCCACTAACGGACTTTCAGTCTCTTTTAAGTTATTTCCTAAGTATGTTAATTTGAAAACATTATTGGTAATATAAGATATATAAAAATTATCTGGAATCCATGTTTCAAAATTCCTCACAATAATGAGATTTGAATCAGATATAAAATCATACCAATAATTCGTTGTTTGTCCCACATTACTATAATACCATCCGGAAAGAGTATTTAATCCACTAAATAAACGGTATGAAGAAATATAATGTCCATCTGTAAAATATAAATAGTTTTGATATAATGTATTTGTTATTGTTGTAATCACCGGTTCAATAGGAAAATCACCGGGCAATGTTCTCCAGGAATCCATTATATTAAAATCACCGGTTGTTTCAGAAAAAATGTGAAAAAATATATATCCGTTACGATCCACTTTTTCAGCACCGGATTTGAAATTACCATTTTTCCAGCAGGTAAAAAACAAAGAATCCCCAATCACGAAATTGTTAGAATCATCCTTAGTTTGAGGGGGTTTTGGAGAAGAATTATTGGATGTATAATTTTCTAATTCAAGAATATTGGATTGTGTTCCTGTTCCGGTTTGAATCAATTTAAGTGTTGATTTTTGTTTAGCTGATCTTGCTTCTAAAATAAAGATCCCATTTTGAGGAGGAGAAACTTGAAATAAATAGATCCCCGGTTCACAGAACAGATATTTTTGAGCACAATGACGTCCCATAATATCATAAAGAGAAACAGAAACAGTTCCTGACTCAACGGTATTCAGGGTTACATGAGTAGAACCATCAACCGGATTAGAGAAATTTGATTCAAAACCAAAAGATGGGAAATCGGTTATTTGCTCTTCAATGCCAACAGTGGAAGAAAACAACACAGTATCGGGGTACATTTTCACCCATTTGAAACCTGTTCTCAGATTGGTAATTTGCACACTATCGTATGGAAGAATAATCATATTAATCCTTGAATTCAGAACAACTCTGACTGATTGTGAGAAGGTAGAGAATGAAATCAAAACAAGGACAAAAAAGAGGTACATTTTTTTCATTTTGATACTATTTTATTTCTATTCAAGTTAATTACCATTCATCATTATGAATTTGCAAATATATAAAAAATTCGGAATGCTCAATGTGCTCAATGTGCTCGATAGATCCTGTACCAATCTTTTATTAGAATAGCCTATCAAGGTCAGGTAAGGACTAAAATAATTAAATCACAGAGAACTAAATGAAAAACCTCTGCGGTCTCAGCGAGAGAAAAAGGTTACAATTCCTTATTCCGGGAAAGTGTTGGAAAGTAATTTTGTATGAAAAATTTAGTACAATTTTATATTTTGTCTAATTCTTCTAACAATGCATAACGAGAGGAATATTTCTTTTTCAGATTTTCAATCAAAGTAATGACGGTTTCTTTTGGGCCCCATTTTTTCATTCTACGGATACATCTGCAAATCAATTGATAGTGATCTCTACCAACGTTGTTTTTCATATATTCCTGTATCCATTCAGCATATTTAGTGCTTAACTCTAAGGGATATTTTGAACTTAATATTTTTTCATAAACTTCTAAATTCCGTAATGAATTTGTTTTTTGAGCAATAGCTAACAGATCCGCCCATCTCTCTTCCTTAGTGAAAATGGTAAATAATAAATATTCATTAGAATCAAAATCTTTTTTTTGTATTTCGGAAATCAATTGATCTAAAAAACTATCCCAATCTTGAGGAGTAATATTGTTTTTCAAAATGGTTAAATAATCTGGAATACCATCATTTGAATGAAACAAAAGATAAGTGGCATATTCTATAATTTTCTTTGTATCATTTTGAATTTTTGAAATATTTAAGAGATGTTTGTACCATTTTAAATCGTTTCTATTCCATTGACCTTTCGAATCTTCTATACCTCTATGGGCATAATTTATGGCTTTTTCAAAATCCCCATTTTTTATAGCTATCTGAAGCGCCTCTTCCAGCAACAATTCGTTTTGTAAGTTTTTTTCTAAAAATTGAATGGCATTTTCTTCTCTTTGCGATTTATGTATTATATCAAATTGAATTTTCTGAATTTTCTCAAAGTTATATTTTGATTTATTCACTTCATTGGTGAGTTTTAAGAGATATTCACCCTCTTGCTCCGTTTTTAGTAAATAAACTGCTATACCCATAAATATTAAATCATGGTTCCACTCTGCAAAAATCTTTGTTTGGTAATTTGTTCCACAATAATATAATAACATTTCCCTGAAATCTTCTGAAATATCTGACGTCGCAATTTCCCATAAAATTAAAAATGCATCATCAAAACAGGCTCCCATTGTTCCATAGCTATCATCTGAATTTCCATACACCTCTATTAATG
Source organism: uncultured Bacteroidota bacterium (assembly GCA_942493315.1). GTDB lineage: Bacteria > Bacteroidota > Bacteroidia > Bacteroidales > WCHB1-69 > UBA5429. The sequence continues at coordinate 64,070 of OW818690.1, forward strand.
ATTCTATAATTGCTGTTGAAATATTAAACGCTACTTCCCAGTTTTCAGTTTCGACAAATTGATGCGCTAACTCATTCAATTTACCGACTTCTATTCCTACAATTCTTGCATTTTTTGTATCAATAAAACCATATTTCCGTTTGGCTTTTCTCAAAATTGATTGTACCTGTTTTTCATAATATTCTTTAGAAACATTCGTTTTTGGAGGCTTGAATTGGGACATGAAATGTTTTCTGAATCCGGTATCCTCTTTTCCATATTCTAAAACATATTTATTCAGATTTTCATGTGAAATTTTATTTAATGTTTCTTCAAATTTTTCAAAAACAGTTTTTGCGGATGATTTCGGTTTTAATGCATCCAGACTAGTCGTTTTTGCCTTAGCTTGAATATTCAACTCATCTTGTTGCATGTAAAATAATACGGCTGCAATATGTTTACAAACTGGACCAATATCGTAAGGGCAAGAACAAGTTTTTTCCACAATTCTCCCTTTATCAATTTCCAATTTAACAATATAATTGTCTGATCCTTCGACAGTTGCTTCGAATTGCCCATTTGAGATCTCTTCACAATCAATAACTCTATTATTCTTAAAATAGGATAGTCCTTTTTTTAATATGGATGGTTCAATCCAATCTTCAAAACGATTTAATGGTAAATTCATAGTTTTTTATGCAAAAATAAGATTTATATTAAATCAAAATGTATTTAAAAACAACATTATGTTGTATTTTTGCAAATAAATATTTTACATAATGAAAAAAACAGTTCTGTTTATATTACTGATTTCTTCCTCATTTTTTATGGGGTATGCAGTAAAATCGATTATTGATAATTATACACTGACTCAAAATGAGAAAGTTACAGGGATCGGTGGTATATTTTTTAAATGTAAAGATCCCAAAAAGATGAAAGAGTGGTATCAAAAACATTTGGGATTCAACACCAATCAATATGGGGCTGTATTTGAGTGGTATCAAGGGGCAGATAGTACCAAAAAAGGATTCACACAATGGAGCCCATTTAAAGAAACAACTTCATATTTTCTACCATCAACCAAAGAATTTATGATTAACTATCGTGTTGCAGTTCTTTCATCATTGGTTGATGAACTCAAATCTAATGGAATTACTATTTTAGATTCCATTGAAACCTACGACATTGGCAAGTTTGTTCATGTCATGGATCCAGAAGGAAACAAAATTGAACTTTGGGAACCAAATGATCATGTTTTTGAACAAATGGGAATCTCTCTGAACTTGCAAACAACAAAATAGCAAAGTAAATGATGAACCCGGCACTTACCGTTTTAAAATCGCCACGTTATTTTGAAAAATCCAAATAAATTGATACACTCCAGTCCCCCGTCTCCCGTCCTTTGTCCTTTGTCCTTCGTCCTTTGTCCTTTGTCTTAAATAGAACGCTGACGACACAGATTTTAAAATTAATAAGCCACGAATTCACGAATTAAAAAGAATTACTTCTTACTTCTTACTTCTTACTTCTTACTTCCATTTCCCTCGCACCTCCAGTCTCCCGTCTTTCGTCCTTCGTCCTTTGTCCTTCGTCCTTATTTACATATAAATTTCAATCACCTTACTATTCCCATTAGGAACAATATCTACCAGTGTTAATGAGGCCGGAATCAAAATGGATTCACCGGCGAAGATTCTTTCGTGGTGTTCTTCAGTGAAGAAATGAACTTCCCCTTCCGTACACATGTAAACGATAAATGAATCAATGTTTACATACGATTTTTCAATGGGTTGTTCAAAAGATAGCAGATTGATATTAAAAAAATCGGATCTAAAAACAGGAGTAGTGGTGTTTTGAACCAAATCGTATTCTACTTTGTACTCTTCTTCGTTGGAAAAGTCAATCGCTTCCAAAGATTCTTCAATATGTAATTCTCGAGGTTCTCCTTGATCATCCACTCTGTTCCAATCAAAAATTCTGTAGGTGATGTCAGATGCTTGTTGAATTTCAGCTAATAGAACTCCTTTTCCGATTGCATGAACGGTTCCGGCAGGAATAAAGTAAAATTCCCCTTTTTGAACCGGATAAAATTGCAACAATTGATCAACAGTGCCCTCCTGAACTGCTTTGAGGAACGTTTCACTATTAATTTTGTTTTTAAAACCAATATATAGACCAGCACCCGGTTCTGCATCTATTACGTGCCAGATCTCAGTTTTACCTTGTTGGCCATATCTTTCAAAAGCCAGTTCATCATTAGGATGCACTTGAACCGACAGATCATCAGAAGCGTCTATAAATTTAAAAAGCAATGGAAATCCTAATCCGTAGATGTTGTAAATTTTGTCACCCACTAATTCTCCCATGTAGAGTTCTACCAGTTCCGTGATTTCGTTATCTGCTAAAAATCCATTTTCGACGATGGAGAGATCCCCTTCAAGATCTGAGATTTCCCAGCTTTCTCCATATTTAATATTAGGAGCAAGTGGTTTTTTGAAAAGAGTTAAAAACCGGTTTCCTCCCCAGATTTTTTCTTTAACAATAGGTTTAAATTTGAGTGGATATAATGATGTTGTATTCATTTTAAAATTTATTCTGGTGAAATTGCAGTTGTATCTTTGGTGTAGTATTGTCTGGGTTGAATGTTTCTTTCTTTGATTTCCATCTCATGGTTTAGTCCAATCAGATTGGGAACAAAACGCCATTTTCCCTCTTCAGGAATGAAAGCCATATTGACACTTGATTCAGGAACCATAAAAGCCGGGATTGCAGGAACCAGATTATCTGTAGTAACCAGATCATCAAAGATGATAAGATTGCCGGTTCTTGTTTCATAAATCCACTTTTTGGTTTTTGGATCTTTTTTTCCGCTATTGATCATATATTTCATGTTGTCATATCGAAGGGAAAGGGAAGCATCTTTAGAATATTTCAAAATCACGCGTGCCACTTTAGAAGTATAGCCTTTGAATATTTTGGCACCAAAAATGACAGGGGAAGTTGAGTTCAGATCAAATTGTAAAACATCGATCACTTTTTCATTATTAAAAAGATCGTTCCCATTCCATCCCAATAAGGTGTAATAGGTTGTTTTTTTATCGGTTAGCGGAATAATTTTATAATAAACAGCTCCATACCATTGATTGATATCAGCAATATCGTACTCAGGATAGGATAATGAGTTTTTCCGATCATACAAGGCATAGATGATATATTTTTGTCTGTTTGGATTATAAACATGAATAAATCCAAAATTTTCGTAACTAAAATCGTCTTTGATGATAAACCATGTGAATATTTTAAAGGTATTATCAGGAGAGGTAACTACAGAAAAGTTTTTAGTTGAATCCCAATTAAATTGAAATGAATTTTCTTCCATTAAAACGGATTCTAAAAGGTTCATAAAATCCTCATTCATAGACAATCTCATCTCTTCAGAAGGGGTTTTCATGATATCAAATCTGAGATTAATAAGGGAATCTTCCCAAAAACGAAAATCCTCTTCTGATTGTGAAAACATGATCAGAGAGGGAAAAATCGTTAATAAGATCAGTATAATTTGCTTCATGAAAAGTAAAAACGCAAAGATAGATAAAAATATTGCGTTTTAATTAGTTCAAATTAAGTTCATCAACCCAATTATGAACAATTTGTTCTTGTCTTTCTTTAGAAGTCAGTTCGTCACGAAGAATTTTTTCAGCAATATCAATAGACAGTTGGGCTATTTCATTTTTAATATCGGTGATGGCTTTCATTTTTTCATTATGAATCATCACTTTAGTTTCAGCCATTCTGGCTTCATGTTCCTTATCGCGAATAGCTTTGGCATCTTCGTTCATTTTTTCGACAATTTTACGGGCATCAGCTAAAATTTTATCTCTTTCTTCCTTAGCTGTTACAAGTAATAGTTTGTGTTCAGATTGTAAATTTTTCATTTCATCTTTCACTTTGGCTGCAGCGTCTAATTGTTCCTGAATATAATTTTCACGTTCAGCGATAGACTTAGTGATAACAGGCCATGCAAACTTAGCTAAGAGGAAGAAAAGGAGGCCGAATCCAATCAGCATCCAAAAAATTAACCCAAAATCGGGAGTAATCAGTTCCATATTATTTTGATCATTTTAAAGTTTCTAAAAAAAAGAGGTTCATACCCACCGTATGGAACCTCTTTATTTTTTGTTTGTTATGCAATTGCAATTAACAAACATACAACAATAGCAAATAGTGCTACACCCTCGATGAACCCTGCTGTTAGAATCATGTTAAGTCTAATGTCAGAGGATGCTTCAGGTTGGCGAGCTACTGATTCGTTGGCACTTTTTCCGATATTTCCAATACCGTAAGCTGCTGCCATAGCTGCAATACCTGCACCTAATGCTGCTCCTAATTTAGCAATACCTAAACCTGAATCAGCTGCTGCTTGTAATAATGTCATTCCTGTCATAATAGTGTTTTTTTTAAGTGAATATAAAGTTTTTTTATTTATTATTTTTAACGGAAGGTTCTAATACAGGATGTGCGTCATGTTCTTCATGAGTTATATGATTTTCATGAGCTTCGTGATCCTCCACAGCCATACCTATATAAAGTGACGATAATAGTGTAAAAAGATAAGCCTGAATGAATGCAACAATCAATTCTAACAATCCCATAAATAAATAGAATAATAAAGACAAAGGGGAAAGAGCATATCCTACCCCAATACTCATTTCTCCAAAAATAAAAATTAAGCTAATAAAACCAATTACGATAATGTGCCCTGCTGTAATATTGGCAAAAAGACGAACCATCAACACAAATGGTTTAGTAAAAATTCCCATTGCTTCAACGATAGGCATAATTGGAATAGGTAATTTTAACCACCAGGGAACTCCTGGAGTGTTAAAAATATGTTTCCAATAACTTTTCGATCCGGAAAATGAAGTGATCAGCAAAGTGATGAGTGCCAAAATTCCTGTAACTGCAATATTACCTGTAACATTGGCGCCACCGGGGAAAATGGGAATCAATCCCATTAAATTGTTTATGAGAATGAAGAAGAAAAGAGTTAATATGTAAGGTAAATATTTTGCATGTTTGGCTGTTCCAATGGATGGAATCACCACATCATCCCGAATAAACACCACAACTACTTCTATCAAGGATTGTAATCCTTTAGGTGCACTTATAGGTCTTCTTTTATAACTCTTAGCCACAGAAAAGAATATTCCTAAAATGATACCGATAGCGATGAAAAGGGAACACACATTTTTAGTTATCGAAATATCATAAAAGGATGCTTCTGAGATCATCTCGGGATTTTTTTCAAAATGTCCTGAAACATTCTCTTTCAACTTCACAATATTCCCGTTGGTTTCTTTCGTATACCCTAGCGCATAACCTTTATAGGCACTGTTTCCATGATGAAATTTTGAGGAAGAGAAAGTAACCAGTTTTCCGTTGTCCCATAAAATGACTGGTAGTGGAATCGAAATGGAATGACCTTTAAAAGTTGTAATATGCCAGCCATAACTATCAATAACGTGATCGATAATAAATTTTCCGGGAGCAAACTTTTTGGATTCATGCGTTTCTGACCCACTTGCATTAGTGTTTAAGGAGGAGAAAATCAAAAAAAAGAGGAAAATTATTCCACTCCATTTGATTGTGATGTTTTTATAATTCATTGTTCAGCAGTATCTTATAACGTTTTACAACTAATTTTATGTCCTTTTTTTTAAGGGGGCTAATATATAAATAATTTTGGAGATTTTGGGCATTTTTTTCAATTATTCTAATGAAAAAGCGAGATATCCGGATTTTGGTTTTTGTTCGAATGCAGGATTCCATTTTATCATGCCATTACAAATCTCCTTTTCAGAAGTTGTTATTTCTATATAATTGGTTTCTAAATAATTAAAAAACAATGATGCCATCTCATTCCCATTTTGGGTCGAGATGAGTTCAGGTATAAAAGTTTTAAAATTTGTTTTATAATAAAATCCAAAACCAGTAATTTCAGAACTATTTAGAATGGTGAAAAATCCACCTTTTTGTTGACCATACTCTTTCTCTACTAAAGTCAGGTGGTCACTATCCCAAATGATTCCATTTTTAGAACTCAGGTATGAATTTCTCATTTCCAAATATTGATCAATAGGTATTGGTTCTATAGTTAAATGAGTTTTTTGGTTATTTTTATATTCAGACCAGTTAAACGTGTATTTTTTGTGATAAAAATGGTTTTCAAAACCCAATTTTCCGTAGTATTGAAATAGTTTTTCAGATGCGGGTACCAGGCATAAGCCTAAAAAATGGTGTTGAATGGCATGTTGATAAGCAAATTCTAACAAATGATTCATAAAACCTAAACCCCGATATTTGGGATGTGTTGCGCAACCGTAAACATATAAAATGGAATTGTTTTGATATTGAGCAGGCAAAAGTACAGCAACACTCACAATCTCCTGGTTTTGTTCCAAGACAATACAATTGTTGTTGTATTTGTATTGAAAAAAGAGATCCAGATAGATATCAGAATCCCCAAATACGATCTTCATCAGGGTTCGTATTTGGGGAATATCAAGATGGTTAGAAAACCGTATAGTCACTATGGATTCTATTTTTTGGTTTGATTGGCAACTTCTTCCATTAATTGGCGTAATGTTTCTTCATCGGCTAAGAAATAATCTTTTACTAAGTTCATTTGATCGTCAAATTCAAAAACATAAGGGATTCCTGTTGGGAGGTTCAAACTAACAATATCTGTATCAGAGATATTTTTTAAATGTTTGATGATTCCTCTCAAGCTATTTCCGTGAGCAGCTACCACAATCTCTTTGTATTCTATAAGTGTAGGTTTAATGTCACTTTCCCAATAAGGAACAATTCTGTCAACGGTATCAATTAAAGCTTCTGTTCCTGGTTGAGAGCCTGCTTCTGTAAGATGAGCATATCTTTGATCATTTTTAGGGTGACGAGGATCCTCTTCAGGAATTGCAGGTGGTCTTACATCGTAGCTACGACGCCATTGTAGCACTTGCTCCGATCCATATTTTTCCACCATTTCCACTTTATTGAGACCTTGGAGAGTGCCATAATGTTTTTCATTCAAACGCCAGGTTTTCTCTACGGGAATCCACATTAAATCCATCTCTTCCAAAACGTAGTTTAATGTTTTGATCGCTCTTTTCAAATAAGAAGTATAGGCAAATTTAAAATTAAAGCCTGCTTCTTTTAAATTTTTTCCGGCTTCTTTACCCTCTTTTACACCACGTTCTGAAAGATCAACATCGGTCCAGCCGGTAAATAGATTTTCCAAATTCCAGGTGCTTTGTCCATGGCGAATTAAAACAAGTTTGTACATACTTTTTTAAATTAATGAGATGAATATTAAGGATTATAATTTGTTGTTTTTATCAGGAAATACGATGATTGGTTTATATTTTTTGGCTTCTTCCATATCCATTGAGCAGTAAGAGATCACTAAAACGGTATCTCCAACAACAGCTAATCTAGCACAAGCTCCGTTCAAACAAACAACGCCCGATCCTCTTTCCCCTTTGATGATATAAGTTTCAAATCGTTCTCCATTATTGATGTTAACGACTTGAACTTTTTCATTTTCGATCATATTTGCAGCATCAAGTAGATCTTCATCTATGGTGATGCTTCCAACGTAGTATAAGTCAGCTTGAGTGACTGTAACCTGGTGGATTTTTGATTTTAAAATTTCAATTATCATTTTATTTTGTATTAATGGTATCGAATATTATCTATAAGCCTAACGTTTCCAATAAAAAATGCGACACACCCAACAACACCCGGATGGTTTTCAAATGTTTCCACTTCTTCTAAAGTAGTATCGTCAACTATTTGAAAATAATCCAATTGAATATCTTCCATTTTCGCAATTTCTGACTTCACAAAAGTACAAATTTCTTGAATACTTTGTGTATTCCTTTTTTGAGATTGTAATAAAATGTGATAAACCTGAGAGGCTCGGTCACGTTGTTCTGCTGTCAGTCGTTGATTTCTGGAACTCATAGCTAATCCATTCTCTTCTCTAACGGTAGGACATGGAACTATTGTAATTTCAATATTGTTTTGTTTCACTAAATCTTTAATGATTGCCAATTGTTGAAAATCTTTTTCTCCAAAGTATGCTTTATCAGGTTTAATCAGATCAAAAAATCTTTTCACAATAATGCCAACGCCATTAAAATGACCCGGTCTTGAGGCACCTTCCATCACTTTTTCCAAAGATCCAAAATTGTGTTTTTCTGACGGGGGAGTTGGAAACATCTCTTCAACTGAAGGGGCAAACACGATATCAGTATACTCCTGAATTAATTCAAGGTCTTGTTCTAATGTTCTGGGGTATTTTGCTAAATCTTCAGAATTATTAAATTGGGTAGGATTTACAAAAATAGTAACCACAACCACCTGAGATTCATGTCTTGCTTTTTCTATAAGGGAAAGATGACCTTGATGTAAAGCACCCATTGTTGGGACTAAACTTATCGATTTCCCGTTGCTTTTCACACGGAATAAAACCTCTTTTAACTTCTCTATATTTTCAATTAAAACCATATTAATGAGATAGTTAGTTGTATTTTAGTAATTGTTTTATTTTAAAAAAAGGACTAAAAAAGTCCTTTTTTTAAAATTTATAAAGTTTTGAACAGAGTCAATTATTTTCCTGGAGTTTCAGCAGTTACGTTACGGGTTGATGCAACCATAGCGATGATTTGAGCTTTATTTTCCATAATAGTAAGATTGTCAATTTTGATATCATTTACCTTGAATGAATCTTCGATATCAAGATTGGTGATGTCCACTTCAATTTTTTCAGGAATTTGAGATAATTCACCTTTAACTCTTAGTTTTCTCACTTTTTTCACTAATTTACCACCACGAAGAACCCCTGGAGAAGTTCCTACGATGGTTACTGGGATACCGATAATCACTTGTTTGCCTGGTAAAACTTCTAAAAAGTCAACGTGTATTAAAGCATCAGTAATAGGATGGTATTGTGAATCCTGAATAATAGCATTGTATGTATTACCTTCAATTTCTAATTCAGCATATTTTACTTCAGGAGTGTAAATAATATCTTTAAATTGTTTTACATCAACAACAAAAGTAAATTGTTTTTCACCACCATACATAACGCATGGAACTAAACCTTGAGATCTTTGTGCTTTCGCATCCTTTTTCCCTACGTTCCCTCTAAGAGAACCGCTCATAGATACTGATTTCATTTTTTCTATTTTTTAAATTAATATTTTCGCTTAAAAAAGCCCGCAAAATTACTAAAAAAAAACATACCAGTTTTATATATTCAAAAATATTTCAATTTTTAGGTTTTATGAAGTAAAAATTAATGTTTTTTACAATCAACAATTAAAAAAATAGTGGATTCGTGGAAATTTTACAAATTACTATAATTCAGTATATTATAATATAAAATTGAAAAACATATTAATAAATAATACCTAATATAAAACTTTTTGAAAAAATCAGGGTGTAAATGAGTTATTCATCCAAAAAAAATCATTATTTTTGCGCCCTCAAAAATTTGAAACTTAAAAAATATTCAATATGGCAGCAATTGGCGCAATACGCAAACATGGAGTTCTATTAATGATCATTATCGGAATTGCATTATTATCTTTTCTAGTGGGAGACTTTAACAAATTATCATCGATGTTTTCTGATAAGAATACGATGTTAAAGATTGACGGGAAGAAAATGGATCAAGAATATAGAGTTCAGTTAGAACAAAATTTATCATTGTGGAAAATTAGAAACCAAAAAACAACATTGGAAGAAGCTGAGAACTATCAAGTTCATGAAGAAACCTATTCTAAAATGTTGGATAGAAAAACATTAGAGATACAACTCGATAAAATGGGAATCGTTTTTACTACTGAAATGATAGATGAAATTACAGCTGAAATGGTTGCAAGTCTTAAAACTCAAAATCCCAGCAGAGAATTGATGCCTATAGTTCAATATCTTGCTCAAAATGGGGGAATGGATCAAGCCATCGCTATCATTAGTAATATTGAAGAGTATAAAGACAACGAGGGAGCAAAAGAAATTTATAATGCTTATAAAGCAGTTCAAAATGAAGTTATTACTCAAAAAATGAGAATTGCTTATTTGTTATTGGCTTATCATAGTCAACATTTTTCAAATAATATGTTGAAACAAATCGCAGCCGTTAACAATACTGCTTTAACTAAATTTATCACTATTAATCCTAATGCTCCTGTTTTCAATAATATCAAAGCAGCTGTTACTGAAAAAGAATTAAAAGAGTATTTCAAAAACAATATCAAACGTTATACTATTAAAAAAGATTCAAGAGATCTTGATGTAGCTGTATTTAATGTCATTCCTTCTCCAAACGATTTAAAAACAATTGAAGATTCAGTAAGATCAAAATTTAACAGATTAACTGTTGCTACTTCATTGGTTGACTTTAACATTGTTGAGATGGAAGGTGTCATTGATAGTGTTTATCTTTCAAAAGCTGAAATTGATGAGTATTATAAAATTGATACTTTAACCAAAATGGTTTTCAACAGACCTGTTGGTACTTTTATTGAACCTTATAACTATCAAGGTGTTGCCTGGTTGTTTGGTAAAACTTATGGATCTAAAGTGGCTCCTGACTCAGTTCAAGTAGCTTTCTTAGTTGTTGATTATAAAACAGCAGAAAACCAAAATAGCAACAGAACAAAAGATCAAGCCAAAACAATTGCTGATAGCTTGGAAAAAACAATGAAATCAGGTAGTGCAAATATTTTCACCCTTACAAAATCGTATTTAGGTGGAAGACAAGCACAAGATTCCTTAATCTGGATCAGTGAAAGAAGTGTTCAAAAATCATTGTACGATTCTTTCATGTCAACAAACATGGGAGGATATTACATTCAGGATGCACCTAATGCTTATGTTGTATTCCAGGTGATTTCAAAAACAGCACCTATCGAAAAACGTCAGTTTGTTTTGTATTCTAAAGAAATCAAACCTTCAGATGCTACTATTAAAACTTTTAAAAATCAGGCTAATGACCTAAGAGCAACTTGTACCACTGCAGATCAATTGGTTCAAGAAGCTAATAAAAGAGGTATTCAAATGATTCAGGGTAAGGATATTACCAGTATGATGGCCTCCATCAATAATGTAAATAACATCAGAGAAGGAATCAGCTGGGGATTTATGTCTAATACTGAAAAAGATAATGTTTCTGATGTATTCAACTTTGAAAGTAGAATGTTTTATGTTGTTGCTGTTAGAAATATTAAAGAAAAAGGAACTCCGGATTTTGAAGACGTAAAAGATGTTGTTGAGGCACAATTACTTCAAGAAAAAAGATTAACCATGATTGCACAATCTGTTAAAGATCAGTTGGCAAAAGGGATTACATTAGAACAATTAGCTCAAAATTATCAAATTACTGTTACTGATAGTGCCAGATTAGCATTCACAGCTGATACCTATTCAAACAGACAAATTGAGAATAGTGCCATTGGTAAAATTTTTAACTTAACACCAGGAAAGGCAGATGTTGTTACAGGAACTCAATTTATTTATGCTGTTCAAATTTATCAAACATATCCACCGGTAGCAGCATCAGCTAACTTTATGATTGAAAAAATGGTAGCTAACAGTATCGTATTTAATGAAAGAGATAGAAATAGATCACTTGAGTTAATTACTACAAATATCAAAGACAAATATGATATTTTGGATCAACGTTATCTATACTACGCAAAATAGAAAAAAATAACCGGTTTATAACCATATATCATCAGCATAGATTAAACTTTTTTGCAAAAAGATAGTCTATGCTGATGTTCTTTTTTATATTATATTATGTACTATATCACTATGTCAAGAAAATTCAAAATCATTGTATCCTTACTCATTTCAGTAATATTAATTCCAATAGGATCTGCTCAGACTAATTCCGAACCCAGACAAGGTGGTGGTGGATATGGTGGACAAATGCCCGATATGGGAAATTTAGGTGTCGTTATTGGTACGATAGTTTCCCCGGAAAAAGAACCTATGCAATATGCTACTGTTTATGTGATGAATGCAAAAGATTCGGCTGTTATTACCGGAGGCTTAACAGATGAAAAAGGATTTATTTTAGTTAAAGATATCCCTTGGGGAACCTATTTTCTTGAAATATCTGCTTTAGGATATCAAAAACATTACACTTCTATTTTTACGCTTTCTGCTTCCAATAAAAGATTTATGCTGAAACAGTTTACTTTGACCAAAAAAGCTACTCGTCTTGGAGATGTTGAAGTGACTGCGAAAAAAGAGATGCTAGAACAAAACCTGGATAAAAAAGTGTACAATGTTGAAAACAATGTAACAGCTGATGGTGCTACCGCTGTTGAAGTGCTTACCAATATTCCTTCAGTTGATGTGGATCTGGAAGGTTCTGTTAGCTTGCGTGGTAGTTCTAATGTGAGAATATTAATAGATGGAAGACCCACTAATTTAACTTTAGAACAGATTCCTGCTTCTCAAATTCAAAGTATTGAAGTGATCACCAACCCTTCAGCTCGTTTCGAACCGGATGGAATGAGCGGTATTATCAATGTGGTTTTAAAAAAGAACAGAGAAAGTGGGTTTAATGGTTTGGTAAGTGTTGGAAATGCTTTAAATGTATTTCAAAATAAAGCCTATTTCGAAAATTATAATTTTAATACCAATTTGAATTATCATGTAGGTAAAATTAACTTTTTTATCAATTATAGCTATGGCAGATCAGGCTTCCATCGTGCCGGTCTCATGGAAAGAAATTCATGGTTTGGAACAGATACTTCCTACTTATTTAAAGATGAAATTAGTACTTCAATGTCTAATAGACATAATGTAAAATCTACTTTTGAATATCAAATTAATAGTGACAATCTACTATCTTTCGGATTAGGATATAGTAATTATAGTTCTTCAGATACCAATGGTGTGTTATATGAAAACTATTCACTTTTTGAAGGGGAACAATCTCCAATCAATAATTATAATCAAAATGGGGGAAATAGAAGAGGTGCTAACAATATTGATGCTAATATCAGTTATAAATATACTTCTTCTAAGAAAAAAGGAAGAGAATTAACTTCAGATCTGTTTTTTACCCAAATGGATGGATATAATGATTCTCAATATCTTCAGGAGTTTGGATATCCAGATTCTATGCCCAACTATTTCCAATTGGCCAAAACAACCACTTTAAACAGAACAACCACAGCACAGCTTGACTATGTGACTCCCGCCGGAAATGGAGGAAGAATAGAAACCGGTTATAAGTTTTCTTTTAGAACAATAGGACAAAAATATGCTCTTTTTGATGGAATTTCCGAAAATAATATTTCAGAAGATATCACCCAAAGTAATAATTTTGAATTTAGAGAGTATATTAATGCTGCTTATTTTATTTATTCCAATACTTTTTTCAAAAAATGGAAAGTACAATTAGGATTGAGAGGGGAAGCAGCCAACACTTTTTCAGATTTGAAATCTGCAGATACCACCTATAAAAAATCGTATTACAATCTATTTCCAACGGTTCACATAAAATACGAAATCAACGAAAAAAACCAATTCCAGTTAAGTTATTCCAGAAGAGTTACTCGTCCTAGTTTTTGGGATTTGAATCCATTTGTGGATGTATCTGATAAACAAAATATTAGAATGGGAAATCCTAACCTTACACCTGAATTTGCCGATAATATTGAATTGGGATATACTAAAATATTTAAAACTGCATCACTCAATTTTACAGCGTTTTATAGAATTAGAACCAATTTAATCACAAAATATACCATCATGAAACAAGCTAATGTTGAAAATGGTTATATTATTTATGAATTAATGGATGATCAGCTTTTCACTACTCCTGTCGTTTCCGGATACGATACTTTGTCCACATTCCCTTATACACTAACATCAAGCCAAAATATTAACAGCAGTCAGAATTTTGGTTTAGAGATGGTTTATTCACAAAAATTATTTGCTTTCTGGAGATTTAATTTGTCAGGTGATTTCTATAGAGTGATTATCAATAGTGATAGCTTGATAGATCCCAATTTATCCAAAGATTGGGCTTATGGAATCCGTTTTAACCAAACCTTCAATCTTCCTTATAACTGGGATATTCAATTGAATTTCAGATTCCGTTCCAGCTCGTTAACCACCGGAAGTATGGGTGGATTCCATGGTGGCGGCGGTATTGGCCAGGGACGTAGAAATGCTACCTATTCGCTAAATTTAGGCGTTAAAAAAGGGTTCTTTAAAAACAACTTTACTGTTAGTTTGAATATCAGAGACCTTATTTACAACCCAACCAACATCATCGAAACTTATGCTTATTATCCAACAAGCGGATATAATGCCATTTCAACCCGCTGGAGAAGTCAGTTTCAGGCAAACTTAACCTTAACATACAAGTTCAACAACTACAAAGAGCGCCGCGATAAACCAAGAGATATGGAGTCTATTGAACCAATGGAGTAATGTTCGACGTTCGACGTTCGATGTTCGACGTTCGATGTTCGATGTTCGACGTTAAACGTTAAACGTTCGACGTTAAACGTTCGATGTTAAACGTTCGACGTTAAACGTTAAACGTTAAACGTTTTTGATGTTATTATTTCAGATGAATAATCGTGATTTCCGGGTGCATGCCGATTCGGGAGGGAAACCCGATGGATGCTAATCCAACATTTACATAAATATTTTTCGCAGATGTTGCAGCATCCTGATATAATCCACCCCAATATTTGTAAAGTAAACTACCTGGTGACCATTTGTGTTTGGTTCCATAATACCCAATCTGCATCCCGTGAGTGTGTCCACTGACCGTGAGAAAAGCGGGTAAGTTTTTCACTTTTAAGGAGTCCCAGATTTCAGGGGAATGACTTAATAAAAGCACAAAATCCTCTTTTTTGATATTTTGGTATGTTTGTTCAATATTTCCCTTATTAATAAACATTTTGGTTGGAGAATAAAACTCAATCCCTGCAATTACAAAAGAACGACCTGTTGAATCAACTACAATACGTTCACTTTCATTTCTGAGAACATGCCACCCCATTTGTTTCTGAAGATCAACCAATCGTAATACATCGTTATTTTGTTCGGTTTCATTTTCGAAATGGGCATAAGTGGCATAATCATGGTTTCCCAAAACTGAATATATCGCTTTTTTTGCTTTTATGGTTTTTAAAAGTGAAAGATAAGGATCCATCTCTTCGGAAGTAAATTGAACCAAATCTCCACCAAAAAAGATATAATCCGGATTGAGTTGATTGACTTTAGAGATCATCTCTTTAACCGGTTTTTCTGATCGCCAGGTAGCCAAATGGAGATCTGAAATCAGGACAATTGTTGTTGGATTTTCTTTAAAAATGGGATTGTTCGTTTCCAGTTCAATTTCTCTGGTTACAAACTCTTCTGCTACGAAAATCATCCCATATCCCATTAAAAAGAACCCGATAAGATATAAAAAAAAGGCAGATTTCAACATCACAGATCGCCATTTTCTTACTTTGGTATAAAATTTAACTTTCTCTTTTTTGAGTTTTTTAATGATCCAGCTGATGATGTCAAAAGGGATAATGAGACAAAAAAGGACAAATTTGATAAGGTATTGAATCACGCTACTTCCCATAATGGTCAAATAAAGAGTGGTATTGATACCATGTACCGAATTTTTAGCTAATGATAATGCTGCTAATCCCACCAAAAGAGCAGGTAGCCAGTAAAAACCGGTAAGCAACCACTCTCCGATTATTCTAAGTTTACTTTTTTCTTTATAATTTTTAAAGAGATAAAAAGAGTTCACAATAGTAAACCAAAGATAGATTTCAGCAAAAAACCAAATCGCAAAAACAACGATTCTCTTTTGTACAGCTGGAATCTGAACTCTTAATATCAGGAATAATCCCAATAGTAATAATGTAAAAACAATCCCATATATGAGCTCTCTTTTTAATCCTTTTTTCATGTAAATCTATTTTTCTAATTCCTGACGACAATAATAACTAAAATACCCACCCTGAAGTTTCATAAGTTGATCGTGGTTTCCGGATTCTGTAATTTTCCCTCCATCAACAAACAAAATTCTATCAACATCTTTGATTGTACTCAAGCGATGCGCTACAATAATGGCGGTTCTCCCTTTTAAGAGTGTGTTGATTGCTTGTTGTACAATTTTTTCAGATTCATTATCTAAAGCCGAGGTGGCTTCATCTAAAATCAACACTTCCGGATTGGCTAAAATGGCACGGGCAATACTCAGCCGTTGTCTTTGCCCTCCCGAAAGTTTTAATCCCCGATCCCCAATAATCGTATCATATTGATGATCCATCTCCATGATGAAATCGTGTGCATTGGCAACCTTAGCTGCGTCAATCACCTGTTCCCGTGTTACTTTGGTTTTTCCAAATGCAATATTGTTAAAAACAGTATCATGAAATAGGGTTACATCCTGGTTCACAATACCAAACAATGATCGCAACTGATCTATATTATACTTTTTAATAGGTATAGAATCAATGAGAATCTCTCCGAATTCAATATCATAAAAACGGGGCAGTAAATCCACCATGGTTGATTTTCCCGAACCGGATGCTCCGACTAATGCGATCTTTTCCCCTTTATGTAAAAGAAGATTGATGCCACGTAATACATTACATTGGTTTGCATTTTCCGTTTTACAGTAATCAAAATAAACCTCTTTAAATTCAATGTTATTTTTTAAGGTATGGATCGAGATTGGGTTTGGATCTTCCAATATCACTTCATCGGCGTCAATAATTTCATAGATTCTTTTAGCAGATGGAAGACCTTTGCGGATGGTGTAGAAAACAGTTACGATCTGTTTTGCCGGTGGAATAATCCTGGCAAACACCAATACAAACATAACAAACAGAGTGCCATTAAAACCTTTATTTCCAAATAATAATGATCCTCCAATCATCAAAACAATCATCATCGTGATGATGCTTAATGTTTCAATCATCGGGCCTCCCAATTCGTTTACTCTAAATATTTTTTTATTCAGTTTATAATGGGTTTCAGTTTCTTGTTGAAATTTCATATATGCATGATCAATAGCATTATACCCTTTGATAATCCGTAATCCACCAATTGTTTCATCAAACAATGCACTCAATTTTCCTAGGATTATTTGCGCTTTTGCGGAGTTTCTCTGAATACTTTTTCCAATTAAAGTGATCAAATATCCTGATATCGGGAGCAGTATCAACGAGATCAACGTTAATGAGGAACTCACTTTGAAAAGAGCAACCACATAAGCGATAATCAAAAATGGATCTCTACAGAAGGTTTGCGTTGAAGAGATTATGGACCATTCAACCTCCTGCACATCGGGACCAATCCTGTTCATAATATCCCCTTTTTTGTGACCGGAATAAAAAGATAATGGTAATTTGATCAACTGATGAAATATATCTTTTCGGATACTGTTTAAAACACCCGCTCTAATAGGAGCTAAGAAAAATTGTCCTAAGTATCTGAATAGATTGCTGAAAAAGGAGAGCACAATCATGGTGATTGCAATATAAATTAAGGCAGCAGTAGTTCCGCTTTGATCAATAATCTGCCCCATATAATAATAAAATGTATCAATTATAGTTGAAACTGAAAACGAAAATGGAGGTTTGTTGACTACTTTTTCAACTTGTCCAAAAAGTACCGATAAAAATGGAGCAACTAAGGTAAGGGAAAAAATGGAAAAAATAGAATATAAAAGGTTGAATAATAGGATCAGAAAAATATTTTTCTTAAATGGAAAAATATATCGGATAAGTCTGAGAAAAAGTTTCATTCTTTTTAGTTGAATGTGCAAAAATACTAAAATATTTGATTAACTTTGCACCTTAAATTTTGTAATATGAGAAGAACTATAATCGATTTTTTTAATGATGCTGTTGAGAAATACGAGAAAAATGATCTTTTACTTGAAAAACGAGGTTCCGAGTGGACTTCAACCTCTTATTCTGAATCCAAAGAGATGGCCCTTCAGATTGGAGCAGGCTTGTGTCAGTTAGGTGTAAAACCTAACGATAGAATTGCTATTTTATCAGAAGGTAGAAATGCCTGGATCCTTTCAGAATTGGGCATTTTATATGCAGGCGCAATTAGTGTTCCCCTTTCTATAAAATTAGAAGAGAGTAATGATTTAATATTCAGGTTGATCCATGCTGAAGTGTCGGTAATCATGATCTCCATGAATCAACTTCCTAAAATTAGAAAAATTATCAATGAACTGCCTCAAGTTCAAAAAGTGATTGTATTTGAGCCAGTTAGTGGTATTAGTGATCCATTTCCATTGGAACCCAAAGAGATGTGGCTTGCCGATTTGATGGAGTCCGGTAAAAAATATCTCGAGACTCAGAAAGAGTCCTTTATAACTATTGGAGAACAAATTCAAAATGATGATTATGCCTCTTTAACATACACTTCAGGGACAACAGCGGATCCCAAAGGGGTTGTGCTAACCCACAGAAATTATACAGCTAATGTGGAACAGGCTTTGACAACCATGACTATTCCTCCTCACTGGAGAACTTTGATTATTTTACCCCTTGACCATTGTTTTGCTCATGTTGCCGGTTTTTACAGTATTATCGCTTGTGGAGCTTCTCTTGCTACCGTTCAGGTGGGAAAAACCGGAGCGGAAACTCTTAAAAATATTCCGATCAATATCAAAGAGATTAAACCACACTTTTTATTGTCGGTGCCTGCATTGGCAAAGAATTTCAGAAAAAATATTGAAAGTTCCATCAAAGCAAAAGGAGCCATTACCAACGGATTATTCAAATTGGCTATGAGCATAGCTTATGCTTACAATAAGGATGGATATACCAAAGGAAGCGGATTATCTTTCATGCTCAAACCATTCCTTAATTTGTTCGATAAGATCCTATTTCAAAAAGTGAGAGAAGCATTTGGTGGTAGTCTGGAATTTTTTGTTGGGGGTGGCGCATTATTGGATATTGAATTACAAAAATTCTTTTATGCTATTGGAATCCCGATGTATCAAGGGTATGGATTGTCAGAAGCGACTCCAATTATCTCAACCAACTGCCAAAGGAAACATAAAATGGGCTCTTCCGGTATTTTAGTTTCGCCAATGGAAATGATGATTGTTGATGAAAATCGAAAAGAATTACCGCTCGGACAAAAAGGGGAGATGGTGATCAAAGGGGAAAATGTGATGGCCGGATATTGGAAAAATCCCAAATCATCAGCTGAAACAGTTGTTGATGGCTGGTTATATACCGGCGATTTAGGATATATGACAAAAGAGGGATTTCTTTACGTATTAGGTCGTTTTAAAAGTTTGCTGATCTCCAGTGATGGTGAAAAATATAGTCCGGAGGGATTTGAAGAGGGATTAGTAGAAAAATCTCCTTATATTGATCAGGTAGTGTTGTACAATGATCAAAATCCATACACTACAGCCCTTTTAGTAATCAACAAGGAAGCTTTGAAACGAGCTGTGAGACATCAAAACAAACACTTGGACGAAAAATCTGTAGAATTTGCGAATGAAGGGATTAAATTAGTAGAGGAAGAGATTAACAAATTTAAAGGGAAGGGAGTATTTGCCGGTGAGTTTCCTGAAAGATGGTTACCATCCACTTTTTCATTGATCGCTGAACCTTTTAGTGAACAAAACGGGTTGGTAAACAGTACGATGAAAGTGATCAGAGGAAAAGTTGAGGAGCGATACAAAAACAGAATTGAATTTATGTACACTTCCGATGGAAAAAATATCATCAATGTACACAATCAAAATGCAATATTATCATAATTTACAAAATAAAAAGTATGGAAAAACTAAAAATGGGCGATACTTATCAGGAACAAGTTCGCTTTACTCAAGAGAGAGTCAATATTTTTGCTGAGGTGACCGGAGATAACAATCCGATTCACGTCAATGAAGAGTATGCTGCAAAAACCCCTTTTGGAAAACCGATTGTGCATGGCTTTTTTGCCGGATCTGTTTTTTCCAAAGTGTTTGGAACTACCTGGCCGGGAGAAGGAACGATCTATTTATATCAGGAGATGTCATTCCGGGCACCCGTTTTTGTAGAACAAGATTATTTAGCTAAATTTGAAGTGATTGAACATATAGAGGAGAAACATAGAGCAACTATTCAATGTACTTTGGAAGATATGGAAGGGAAACCCGCCATTATAGGAACTGCAAAATTATTACATCAAATAAAATTTTAATTAAAAACATTTTAATATTCCATTATTATGAGATTACAAAATAAAGTTTCCATTATTACAGGAGGTTCTGCCGGAATTGGCGCAGCCACAGTCATTAAATTCAAACAAGAGGGTGCTCAAGTGATCATTTGGGATCTCAATGAAGAAAAAGGACAAGCTTTAGCCGCTGAGATAGGGGCAGATTTTGACAAAGTGAACACCTCAAACTACGCTGAAATTGAAGCAGCTGCCAAAAAAGTGTATGACAAATATGGTCGTATTGATGTATTGGTCAATAATGCCGGAATCACCCGCGACAGCACGTTGAAAAAAATGACTCCAGAACTATGGCAACAGGTGATTGATGTCAACCTAACCGGTGTATTCTATTGTGTGAAAATAGTAAGTGAGTACATGTTAATGAATGGATGGGGAAGAATCCTCAACGCATCATCTGTAGTTGGTTTATATGGTAATTTTGGACAAACTAACTATGTAGCCACCAAAGCCGGTTTAATTGGGATGACCAAAACATTAGCCCGTGAGTTAGGCCGAAAAGGGATCACTGTCAACTGTGTAGCACCCGGATTTATTGCAACTGAGATGGTATCAGCCATGCCTGAAAACGTAATTGAAGCGATGAAATCTAAAGTTCCGGTTGCTCGTTTAGGAGAACCCGTAGAGATTGCCAATGCGTATGCTTTCTTAGCCTCTGACGAAGCCGCGTATATCAACGGAGCCACTTTAAGTGTTGACGGAGGGATGACGGTTTAGAGTGAAGATGGGACTAGAGACAGGAGACTGGAGAAGTTCGAAGTTAAACGTTCGAAGTTCGACGAACATAATTTTAAATTATAATAAATTTTTCATTTTTCATTCTTCATTATTCATTCGTCTGTAGTCCGTTGTCCGTAGTCCGTAGTCTTTTTCTTCTGGGCATTCCCCTTTGGCTGTGCTCAATCCAAATCCCCACAAAAATGAACAATAATAGCGTCGCCAGCCAAAGGGTCGGTCTCCGGCCAGTACTCCTCGCAGCCACACCAAGTGTTGCATCGGCCCGGCAGGAGCTCCTCCGTCGCTCTGCCGGTCACGTGCACCACTAGGTGTACCTGCTTGCGGGGTACTTGGCCTTCGCCCTAATGCGGGGGAAAGGTGGGGCTCATTGACCTGCGAAGCACTAATTGGGTATTCTTACAAACATTTTACAATGTTTGTAGTTTTCTTTCCCATTGTTGATTGAGATCGATTTTTCAATCATAGCAGATGAGGGATCTAATCTGAATTTGATCTGTTCAAAGATCATATACCAATACAGATAGTTTTGCAGATAACTGGAGGATACTCCATGAAACCGATCCATAAAAGCAAATAATTTTAGGTATCTGCTTTCAATTGTTTTTGTATCATAATATTGGTTACAACCTCTTACATTCTTTTCTTTTTCTCTAATAAAATAGCTGATCTTTCGTTTTCCTGCAAATTGTTTAAGAATCGGATGATCACTCAAACATAGTTTTTTTACTTTGTTTAGTTTTTTTCCAAGATGGTTCTTTAATTCTTCTTCTTGTAATGCACCTTGTTGAATAATTGTGATTTCAAAATGGGATATTCTGTCACCAATGGCCACTAATGAAAGAGGTTTGTATTCCCCATTTCGGATACTTTCTGCTTTCCTATTGCTGGCAGGATTCGTTATCTTTCCTTTTTGTCCTATTTGTTTAGCTTTGGCTCCTTATTTAGGACACACCCTGACTTGCTTCTCACTGATATACTTACATATCGAAGCTAAAGGATTAACAGAACTCTTTTTTTTGGAATTTTCTTCAGCGGATGGTGATGGTTGTACTGAAGTAGGGTCAATGGTTTGCTTAGAGGATTGGGGTAGATCATTCATAGTTTTTTGAGTTTAGTGAGTCATTGATATTGATGCAAATATAAACAAAAAAATGAATGAATTGCCAAACTTTTGAAAAAAAATCTGCTAATCTAATAAAAGATTGGTGCTATTGTGATGCAAAAACACAAGACTATAAAAAAGTGTTTAAAATCAAAAATATACCGAAAAACTCACCCATCTTTTAATAGATTAGCCAATTAAAGCTCCGTCGGGCAGTAAACCCCCGCATTAGGGCGAAGGCCAGGTACCCCGCAAGTTTTGCTGCGTAGGGGCTGAAGGATCGGGCAGAGCGACGAAGGAGCTACTGCCCGGCCGATCAGCCCCTTGCAGTGAAACGAGGAGTACAGGCCGGAGACCGACGGCGAGCCTGCGAGCCGGAATGCCCAAAAAAAAGACTGCGGCCTACGGACAACAGACTACAGACGAATGAATAATGAAGAATCGAGCACATTGAGCACACGAGCACATTGAGCACACGAGCATTCGAGAATATGGGAGTATTTTAACATTAACCGATTATATACTCCGGATCTTCTATTTGTTGAATCTCCTGAATCGATAATGTTAATTTCTGAATTATTTTGTTTTTTGTGGGATGCCATAAAATGAAAAAACTCATAAAAAAAATGGAAAAGGCGATATAGTAGGGATTATTCGTTAAAATACAAAATGCAATTCCCATAATAGATACAAATTCAGTATTAAACGCTCTGATTAAAAATGCAGTTCTATATGTTTTTAATTTATAGCCTAGCGATTCAGCTAAACTGATTTTTGAAATTAGATGCCTATAAATCAAAAGGGCAACTAAAATTATAATCATGGAAACGATCGGATATATGTAAAAAATGGTGCCCCAGATTGAATCGGTTTGAGGAATTTCATTATACCATTCGCCTGATACAATAAAAAATGGGATTAAAATAAAATTAATAATACCGAAAATAAGTGCCAAATTGATGATTTGTAGTGTGTTGATAAAGGTTTTAAAATTCATCTCTTTCGTTCGTTAGTTGTAATTCAAATGTCACTGCAAATATATAGAAAATGTTCAATAGGTTTTAGTTATTGGGGCTTGGGTTTTAGTTTTTGCCTTTCACCCTTCACCCTTCGCCTTTCACCCTTCGCCTTTCGCCCTTTTTAATAATTTAATCAATTGTTTAAAAATAATGTTTAAAACTATTGTTTTATTCAAATATTTAATATATTTTTGCAGCGTCTTAATTGTATTAAAAATGTCAAAAAAAATTGAACTATCTGAAAAAGACCCTTCTACAGAAGAAAAAATCAAAGAAGCAGCTAGAAAAGTGTTTCATAAAAAAGGATTTGCCGGCACCAAAACCAGAGATATTGCTGAAGAAGCAGGCGTTAATCTGGCCCTTTTGAACTACTATTTCAGAAGCAAAGAGAAACTATTTGACCTGATCATGGGTGAAACTATGCAGCTGTTCTTCCAATCTATGAAAGGTCTTATTAATAATGAAAATACTTCTCTGCAAGAAAAATTACAAGATTTAACAAATCAATATATCGATCTTCTGACCACTCAACCCGAACTTCCCATTTTTATTTTAAACGAAATTCAAATGAACCCTAAAGGATTAAGTGAAAGAATGTGCCTTCCTCAAGTGGTTAAAGGGTCTTTTATTTTGCAACAATTTAAAAATGATCTGGGTAATAAAGATATTCCTGATTCAGCACTCCTTCAAATGATTATTAATATTATCGGAATGATGGTTTTCCCCTTTATCGGTAAACCACTTTTAAAAGAGATTTTTAATATTACTGATGTACAATTTAATTCCATGATGCTGGATCGTAAAAAAATGATTCCTATTTGGGTGGAATCCATGTTTTCTAATCCAATTCACTCATCCGATTTTTCAGTGATTCAAAACATTAAATTATGAAATATTTATTTTTAAAATTTAAAAAATTCTCGGTTTTACTCTGTTTATCAGCGATTTTAAATCCGCTAATAGCTCAAAAACCACAACAATTGTTTCTCGATTCTTGCTACCAATATGCAGAACAGAACTACCCTTTGGTGAAACAAAAAGGATTGATCGAGAAAACTACTCAATATACCCTTTCCAATATCTCAAAAGGGTATTTTCCTCAACTTAGTTTGGCAGGACAAGCAACCTATCAATCGGATGTTACCCAAATTCAATTGAATGGCACACTCCCACCCCAATTTAATATCGAATTCCCAACGATCGATAAAGATCAATACAAAATATATGGGGAAATTGTGCAACCACTTACCGATCTGGCTAATGTGAGAACTTCTCAAAAACTGACCAAAGCTTCAGGAGTGTTAGAAGAGCAAAAAATCGAAGTGGAATTGTATAAAATTAGAGAACGAATCAATCAACTTTTCTTAGGAATCCAACTATTAAATGAACAATTGGTGTTGAATGATTTGTTGCAAAAAGATATTCAGACCGGAATCGAAAAAATGAGCACTTTTGTGCAAAATGGGTTGGCACTTCGTACCCAGGTGGATCAATTGGAAGCGGAATTATGGAAAACAAAACAGTTCCGTTTAGAGATTGAATCTGCTCGAAAAGGGTATCTTCAACTTTTATCGGAATTTATCGGAATCCGTTTGCAAGATCCTATTGAATTGATATACAATAAATTTGAATCTGAATGGAATAATAACAGTACTCAAAATTGCCAAAGACCCGAACTCCTGATGTTTGATTATCAGAAAAATGTGATCCAATACCAGAATCAATTTCTGAATATCAAATCGATACCGCGCGTTTCTTTGTTTTTTCAATCAGGATACGGAAAACCGGCTTTAAATATGCTTAGTCCCGATTTTGATTTTTATTACATCGGTGGGGTTCGTTTACAATGGAATTTATCTTCATTTTACACCATATCTAAGGAAAAGAAACTGATTAATCTTCAAAAAAATAGTGTTGATGTTCAAAAAGAATTGTTTTTATTTAATAATAATTTACAGGTATTACAACAACAAAACGAAATGGCAAAATATCAGAAAATGTTGGAAAACGATCTGAAAATTATAGCATTGAGAGAAAAAATTAAAAAAAATGCACTCATTCAACTTTCTGAAGGTACCATTTCTGCTAATGATTATCTCATCTTTATCAATGCAGAGGAGAAAGCTAAACAAGATTATTTATTACATAAAATGCAAATGACCATTGCAATCTATCAATATCAATCAATAATTGGAAAAAAATAAAAAAATGAAAATAGTAAAATTAAGTTTAGGATTAGTATTTTTGATGTTTTTAGCAACATCATGTAAAGAGGAACGAAAATTTGATGCCACCGGAACTTTTGAAGCAGATGAATATATCATTTCTGCTGAAGGAATGGGAACCATCAAAATGTTAAACATGGAAGAGGGAAAAAACCTTCAAGCTAACGAAGTGATTGGTTATATCGACACCTTTCAGCTCCATTTAAAATGGAAACAACTGGATGCTCAAATCAAAGCAGTATTGAGTCGCAAACCTAATATTGCTGTACAAATCGCATCTTTAGAAGAACAAATCCAAAGTGTTCAGAAAGAGCGTGTAAGATTTACAAAATTGGTTCAAAACGATGCCGCTACACAAAAACAGCTGGATGATATTGAATCTCAATATAAGGTTTTGAATAAACAACTGGATGCCCTCTATTCAAACCTTGAAATCAACTCTGAAGGGATTACAAATGAGAGTATTCCTCTAAGAATTCAAAAAGAACAACTGGAAGATCAGATCCGGAAATGCATCATTGTAAATCCAATGAATGGAACTGTTTTAACTCAATATGCCAAAGTAAACGAGGCTACGGCTACCGGAAAACCTTTGTATAAAATAGCTGACTTATCGACCATTATCTTACGGGTTTATATCTCCGGTGATCAACTTTCAAAAATTAAATTAAACCAAAAAGTGAAAGTGTTTACAGATGCAGGTGATGGAAAGTTTAATGAAACTTCTGGTGTAATCACTTGGATTAGTGATAAATCGGAATTTACACCTAAAACAATCCAAACAAAAAATGAACGTGCCAATTTGGTTTATGCCGTGAAAGTGAAGGTGATCAATGACGGAACCTATAAAATGGGGATGTATGGTGAGATTAATTTTTAGATCATGTCAGGAATTGTTTTAGATCATATTGTTAAAACTTACGAGAAAGGGAGTGTACTTGCTGTGGATCAGGTCTCTTTTGAAGTGCAGGAAGCTGAACTTTTTGGATTGATTGGTCCCGACGGAGCCGGCAAAACCTCTCTGTTTCGTATTTTGACCACTTTATTGCTGGCTGATAGCGGCATAGCAACAGTTCATGGATATGATGTGGTGAAAGATTATAAAAAAATCCGGAACGAAGTGGGCTATATGCCCGGAAAGTTCTCTTTGTATCAGGATTTGACGGTAGAAGAAAATCTGAACTTTTTTGCGACTGTTTTCAACACTACAATTGCAGAAAATTACGATCTGATTAAAGATATTTATGTTCAGATTGAACCCTTTAAATCGAGAAAGGCAGGAAAACTTTCGGGTGGAATGAAGCAAAAACTGGCACTTTGTTGTGCCTTAATCCACCGCCCAACCGTTCTTTTCCTAGATGAACCCACTACCGGTGTAGATGCTGTTTCCCGAAAAGAGTTCTGGGAGATGCTTCAAAGATTAAAATCTCAGGGAATCACCATTTTAGTTTCTACACCCTACATGGATGAAGCAAACTTATGTGAAAGAATCGCATTGATCCAATCCGGCAAAATATTAAGTGTGGATACCCCACAGTCAATCACAGCTTCCTATAATTCGATTTTGTACGCTGCTAAAGCGGAGGAAATGAGCAAATTATTGCATGATTTGAGAAGTAATCCTATCGTTCAGAGTTGTTTCTCTTTTGGAGATTCACTCCATTTTACTGTAAAGAATGAAAATGATACAATGAGCCAAATAATGAGCTCCCTTCAACACCACAAAGCACTTGAAATCACCAAAATTGCTCCCTCTATCGAGGATTGTTTTATTAAATTAATGAAGTCATGAAAGAGGATATTGTTATTGAAACGAACGGCTTAACCAAGAAATTTGGCACTTTTACGGCTGTGGATCAAATCTCTTTTCAGGTTTTGAGAGGGGAAATTTTTGGGTTTTTAGGAGCTAATGGCGCCGGAAAAACAACGGCAATGAAAATGTTGTGCGGACTCCTGGAACCTACATCAGGGAAAGCAACCATCGCAGGATTTGATATCTATCGTAAAACGGAACAAATCAAAAAAAGGATTGGATATATGAGTCAAAAGTTTTCCTTATACGAGGACTTGACCGTAATCGAAAATATCCGTTTTTTTGGTGGAATTTACGGACTCTCAGGAAAACAGATCAAAGAGAGAAGCCAGGTGATCATCTCAAAGCTAAACTTAGAAGAATCCCAAAATAAATTGGTGGGATCACTCCCTTTAGGGTGGAAACAGAAGCTCTCATTTTCCGTTGCGATTCTTCACGAACCCACTATTGTTTTCCTCGATGAACCCACTGGCGGTGTGGATCCAGTTACTCGCAGACAATTCTGGGATCTGATTTATGATGCTTCTGATCAAGGAATTACCATTTTCG
The DNA here is from genome assembly GCA_942493315.1 of uncultured Bacteroidota bacterium. Lineage (GTDB taxonomy): Bacteria > Bacteroidota > Bacteroidia > Bacteroidales > WCHB1-69 > UBA5429. The sequence goes on from OW818690.1 coordinate 91,811, forward strand.
TTACCACCCACTATATGGATGAAGCAGAGTATTGCAACAGGGTGTCGATCATGGTGGATGGCGCAATTAAAGCGCTGGATACTCCTAAAAATTTGAAAGTTATGTATGGTGCCTCCTCTATGGATGATCTTTTTTATCAATTAGCCAGAGGGGCACAAAGAAACAGCGATTAATCATGAAACAATTATTAGCATTTATTAAAAAAGAGTTTTATCATGTTTTCCGGGATTGGAAAACATTGTTATTGCTTTTCGGGTTACCCATCGCACAGATTGTATTGTTTGGATTTGCCCTCTCTAACGAAGTGAAAAACACCAAAATTGTAGTTTGTGATTTTGCGAAGGATGCCGGTAGTCAAAGAATCATTCAGCTGCTTGAAATCAGCAATAACTTTGAAATCGAGAGAGCTGTTCTGAATGAAAAAGAGATTGAAAATACTTTCAAAGAAGGTAAAATCAAATTAGCGGTTATAATTCCGGAACACTTTTCAGAAAATCTAAACCATCTGAACAAAGCACAAATCAGAATCATTGCCGATGCTTCTGATCCTAATCTGGCAACCACTTTGACCAATTATGTTACGTCAATCGTTATGGGATACCAAAAAGAACTCCTTGGTACATCCTCCATACCTTTACAAATCAATCCTGAAATCAGAATGTTGTATAATCCTGAATTGAAAGGAGCTACCAACTTTGTACCCGGCGTTATGGCTCTTGTTTTATTGTTAGTGTGTGTTTTAATGACGTCCGTTTCTATTGTCAAAGAGAAAGAGATGGGAACCATGGAAGTTCTGCTCGTATCGCCACTCCACCCCTTTCGGGTGATCATTGCAAAAGCACTTCCCTATTTGGCGCTCTCCATCATCAATCTTTCAGTGATCATTTTACTGAGTGTCACACTTTTAGGATTACAGATCAATGGCAGTCTTTTGCTCCTTTTCGCAATCAGTATCTTGTTCATTTTATGTGCATTAGCAATTGGATTATTGATTTCCAACGTTACACAGTCACAACAGATTGCCATGTTAATCTCTCTGCTTGGCATGTTATTACCTACTCTTTTACTCACCGGTTTTATGTTTCCGGTTGAAAACATGCCTGTCGTTTTGCAATGGATCTCCAACATCGTACCTTCAAAATGGTATTATATTATGATTAAATCGATTATGATTAAAGGACTTGGTTTCAGCGCTATCTGGAAAGAAACGTTGATCCTGTTTGGGATGACCTGCTTTTTATTTATTATGAGTATTAAAAAATTTAAAATCAGATTGTCATGAAAACACTAAGGCACTTATTAATCAAGGAATTCAAGCAGATATTCAGAAATAGAATGATGTTGCTGATCATTTTTGTGGCTCCGGTTTTACAATTGTTGATTTTACCTTTGGCTGCTGATTTTGAAATTAAAAACATCAATATCTCCATTGTGGATCATGATCACTCTTCTGTTTCCCGGCAACTCACCTCTAAAATCGAATTTTCGAAATATTTCAGATTAGTGAGTGTAACAGACTCCTATCAATCAGGTTTAAAACAGATTGAACAAGATAAAGCGGATCTTATTCTGGAGATACCGCAAGGTTTTGAATCCAAATTATATCGGGAGAACAAACAATCTCTCTTTTTAGCTGTAAATGCCATTAATGGGGTAAAAGCAGGTGTTGGCGGAGCCTATTTAAGTAGAATCATTAGCGATTTCAACCGTGAACTCCAGACAAAATCAGGATATAACAGTCGGATAAATTCCATTCCAACGATAGAGATCAGCAGCTCTAACTGGTTCAATCCCCATTTAGACTACCAATCATTTATGGTTCCGGGGATTTTGGTTTTATTAGTAACCATGATTGGCGCTTACATGTGCACTTTAAACATTGTAAAAGAGAAAGAGATGGGAACCATAGAGCAGATCAATGTTACTCCCATCAAAAAATACCAGTTTATATTAGGAAAGTTGATCCCATTCTGGATCATTGGGATGATCATTTTCAGTATTGGACTCTTTGTTGTCGCCCGTTTAGTTTATGGCATTGTTCCGGTTGGCTCTTTGTTGTTGCTATATGGATTTTTGGGTTTGTACCTCATCGCCGTAATTGGGATTGGACTATTCATCTCCACATTAGCGAACAATCAGCAGCAAGCCATGTCATTAGCCTTCTTTTTCATGATGATTTTTATATTGATGGGTGGATTATTCACCACGATCGACAGCATGCCCAAATGGGCGCAATGGGTATCCAAATTTAATCCGGTCACCTATTTTATAGATGTTAACCGCATGGTGATCATGAAAGGGAGTGGTTTTCATGACATCAGATACCATTTTCTATTTATGGGCATATTTGCGATATTCATCAACTCCGTAGCCATATTTAACTACAGAAAAAGAGTATAATTTGGGCATTCCGGCAAATTTTCAGAATGCTCAATGTGCTCGAATGCTCGTGTGCTCGATAGCTCATTTTTCATTAGTCTGTGGTCCGTAGTCTGTGGTCCGTAGTCCGTAGTCTGTAGTCTGTGGTCTGTGGTCCGTAGTCTGTAGTCCGTAGTCCGTAGTCCGTAGTCCGTAGTCCTTTCATGGCATCGGCGTTTCGATACGAAGCTATTTTGTTCTTAGATTCCAAAGTGTTTCCGAAGGCGCTTCTACTCAACGACCTTGGTTCAGTGATTTTGATATAGAGTTCACTGCTCTAAGGTCGCTGAGCGGTCACTGAGCCAGTCGAAGTGTAGAAACCGGAAATGGTGACTAAATGATAAAATTTGGAAAAATTTAAGGTTTCGTATCGAAGCGCCGACGCCAAGAAAAAAAGACTACGGACTACAGACAACAGACAACAGACGAATGAAAAATGAAGAATGAAAAATGAAAAATGAAAAATGAAAAATTCTAAAAACTTATACCCAAAACCTAAAACCTAAAAACTGATAACTGAAACCTGAAAACTAAAAACTAAAACCCAATACCCAAAACCCAAAACCTTCGCCCTTCACCATTAGCCATTAGCCTTTCGCCCTTAGCCCTTCAACGCTTTCATGAGTTCTAGTTTGTCGTCGAGGGCGATTTTGGCGACGGCGTAGAAGTCGCGCATCCAGAGTTCGATGGCGGCGAGCGCTTGATTTTCAACACTTTAGTTTAGTTTTTTATAGCGCACTGATGACACAGATTTAACAGATTCACACAGATTAATTTTGTTTAATTTTTATTATTTTTGCTTCGTCTAAAAACTATAAATATGGAGAATCTAACTCAACTCAACGAACTAACAGATAGGGTGATAAATTGTTTTTTTAAGGTTTATAACAAATTAGGGTATGGATTTTTAGAAAAAGTTTACGAAAGAGCACTTTTTATTGAATTAAACAAAAATGGGTTTAAGGTTGATTGCCAGAAACCTACCGATGTTGAATTTGGATTGCTTTTAAATTTTGGAAAGCGACCCGAAATTAGAAGAAAAATTTTTTCAAATAATTTAAAAAAATAAGATTATACTAATCTGTGGCTATCTGTTTAATCTGTGTCATCAGTGTGCCATTTTGGTTCTGGCTCGTCTAGGTTAGGATTTCTCGAAGGAGTTTCTAAATTGCTCCAACATTTCAGTTTCTGTTAATTGATACTTTTTTGACATAACTGTTTTTTTTAAGTTAATAAAATGTTTATCTATACTTCTAAATGAAGCCAAAAAATAAGTTCATATCAACAATCTCCCTAGACAATAAAGCGATTTAAAAGAGACCCGTTCATGGTCAAATGGAATCGGTTTGTGCCAACTTGAATCGGTTCTTGGATAACTTGAATCGGTTCTTGGATAACTTGTATCGGTTCATGGCTAACTTGAATCGGTTCATGGACAAATTGAATCGGTTCTTGTAAAACTTGATCCGGTTCATGGACAAATTGAATCGGTTCATGGATAACTTGAAGTCACTCTTGGACACAATGAATCGTTTCATGGTCAAATCGAACGACTAGAAGGGAGATTTTAATTCAGTGGGTTCAGTGGGTGGTTTCTTAAAAAGCAAATAGGTCCCGCATGCTGAAACTCAAAAACCGTATAGAATTAAAAAGGGTCTCACAGTCTATCAAAAGTGATATGAAAAAAGGGAAACAAACAAAGAACGTTACCAGTGAGGGGGAGTTTGTTTCTCTAGTGTGTGAGTGAGTGTATGTATTTTTCTGTGAGACAAAAATACAAAAAAAATAATACAAAAATGGGGGCACGAAAAAAAAATTTTTGATCCCAATTTCTGCACTTGATGCAAAAAACACCCCAAAATTTGCATTTTTTCCTCAAAAATCTGCACATTTTCCCCCACTCCAAAAAAAATGCATGAAAAATTGCAATTCCCATCCTGCGAATGTGGAGCAGTTTTTGGAAGGGAAAGGGGAGTAGTTGATAATTTTAATAGCACACAGATGACACAGATTAAACAGATGACCACAGATTTTTTGTTGCTTTATGGCATCGGCGTTTCGATCTTTCATGGCAACGGCACTTCGATACGAAACCTACGTAGTTTTATTTTTGAAATTCAGTCTTATCTTGCGGTTTCTACTCAGTGACCTTGACTCAGTGAAATATGGAAAAATCTAAGGTCGTTGAGTAGAAGCGCCTTCACGATAAAAGTAAGAATCGAAGGAAATAATAGCTTCGTATCGAAACGCCGATGCCACGAAGAATGAAGAATGAAAAATTGAGCACACTAGCAAACGAGCACATGAGCATTACGGGATTGTTTGTCCCAAAATTAACTCATTAATAACCAACCCTGGATTAATGATCCAATGCAAAATCACTGGACTTTTCCAATCCCAAATTTTGTATTTCTTCTTGTTGTATTTCTTCTTGTTGTACTTTGTTATTATGGGCAGTAATGGTTGGGGGTAAGACTAGGTGGGGTTACTCGTTAATTGGATAATGAGTGCTAGATATTTTTTTACTTTTTTATTTCTCACGTGAATTGGGAGGGTATTTATTTTCCACCTCCCTTTTGTTCTTCAAAAGAAGTATTAATGTTGTGTGAATCATTCCCAATTAATTCAATTGTTAGTTGCTTGTAATGTTTATCAATGTAATTGTCGGAAATATCTCCTTCCATTATGCCTTCTTCTAATGCAATTATTTTCTTTGCAAATTCCATTTGTTTGACGTAAATCTGAACTATTGATAATAATGTCGAATCTTCAATTGCCACACTTTCGTTAATAGAGGTTTGAATACTAACAATGTTATCAGCACAAATATGAAAGTATTGAATTCCTTGTTTTGATAAATGTCTTAGAACCACTTCATTATTTACAATTGATTGGAATAGTCTAGGTAATTGTATTGGATTATTCTCAATATGCTTTTTTGAAGAAAAAATTGAATCTGCCCCGAATTTAGCAATTGCATATATTGTATTTGTTTTATTAATATTGTTATTTAAGTCTAATACAGTAGCATCAAGCAATTTAATAACATTATTTCTTTCCTTCTTCTCTTCTGAATTATTGGTTAAATATATTGCAAAAAATACCCCAACAAATGTCGCAACTAATGTTAATCCAAAATTAAAAAATTCTGAATATTTCTTTCTAAACTTTTCAAGTTTCGACCAAAAGGTAAAAAATATTGTAATGACGATTAGACTAATTGAAAATTCTAAGTACATAACTTGTTGTTTTTATGGTTGTTTTAACGGCCGACCCTATATCTAAGTTGACTTTCACATTAATTAGCCAACGAGTGTTAGTTTATTTTATATTTTTATGTTGGTCAAGTGGAGTAAGATAGTAAGTATTTAAGTTTGTTATCGGTTGTTTATTATTTTTTTGAAACTAATTTATCATTACTATTATTACTGATTAACAATAAAATTAGCACGTTCAAATAGTTCGTCATAGGTCAAAATTTCAATATTTCTAGAGTCTCTTCGAAATAATTCAAAAGTATCTTGTTTAATTTCCCTTTCTCGAATATTTTCCAATTCATCAAATTCTGATTTGCTACCAATTAATAAAATTGCTTTGGCGTCTTTTGTTCTTTGAACCAGTTTTTTATTTCCTTCTTTGTTGTAATTATTTGGGTTTTGTCCAAGAATACTCCATTCTGCTTTCTGCTCTAATACCTGAGTAACTGCATCAATAAAATCATTATGAAAACTCCAGGTTCCGCTTCTATTTTTTGTTTTGTCAAATATTTGAGTGTCCGGTCTTTTGATTTCAACGGTAACTGTAAAATCATTAAAAGTCATTAAAAAATCAACAATAACTTTTTCTTTATTGTCGGTTCCAACATTAGTCAAATTCATTTCTCTATCAAACTGAGTCATCATTCTATAATCAAGTCCATAACCAAAAATCCATTTCTGGTCTTGAAAGAATTTTTGCCAATCTGTTTCGCACCATTCAAGTATGGTCAATTGATTTTTGAAAACTTCTAATGCTTCTTTTCTCCCTAATAAAATATTTATATCCTTTTTGGTTAGATTATTTTTAATCTGATTTAAAAGATCAACTCTTTGTATGCCATCCGTGGTCTTTAGAATTCTAATAATATCCTTTTCACAACTGTCAATTAGTGCCTTGTTTCCGCTATTTGTTGATAAATCTTCAATTTGAAAATTGTCTTTATTTGTGAAGTCGATAAATTCAATGGATTTAAGGAATGACAATAGTTTTTGAAATTCATCGCCCCTAAAAGTAAAAGTATGTTCAACTGAGGTTTTATAATCTCCAGATTTATTTTCGTCAAATCGTTGAAGCGTTAACCGCTTAATTTTTTTGTCGTCTTGGCTTACTAAAACTGAGACTTGTTGTTTCTTCTTTGGAGATTGTCTAAGTGTTAACATCCCATTTATTTCTCCAGCAATAACAATATTGGAATCATCAAACACAATTTTTACATTCCTAGTCTCTGTCGATTTTGGAGAAAGTTTGAATGCTTTGCTTATATAGATTTTACCCTCCTTGCGAATTTGATAAAAGTCAAAGTCAGATTGTGGATTGTTAACTGTCAACATGCATATATGGTTTTTATAATTTTTCTAGTGTTTGTAAGTTCAGTCGGAACGATAGTCATTTGGTTACTTGTAACGGATGGAGGTATGGACAGTATGGAATTGCAGGCGATTTTCTATCAAGTTACACAGAAATTGAAGCGGGCACAACCCTTGAATAACCCACTGTCTCGGCAATTTTTTATACCGCGTGTAATAGGCGTTTTTATTCTATTAGTTCGTAATTTTTTTCATTGTTGTAAAGTGAAAAAATTCTTTGCTCATAATAAGTACTATTAATACCAGTATTATTGGCTTTGAACCATTCTATAAATTCTTCATTCGAATGTAATTGATTTATACATTCTAATTCTTGTTTATGTTTACCACACAATCGCCAAACAAAAGATGAATATCTAAATATATTAAGAAGTTGATCAAATCTATTTTGGTCAAGCCAATATTGCCATGCTAGATTATGGCATTTATTTAATATTGATAATAATCTTTGATTAAATGAATAACTATATGCTATATTCAATCCATATAAATCTTCTTTCGTTATATCATCAATGTTTTTACTAGTTAAAATAATTTCAGCTTTGGTTGCAAATGCCCTCACTCTATTATAAATATTATTTTTTGATGTGTTTATGATTTTATCAAGTTGTTTAATTTGACTTACATCCTTTTTAATTCTAGAAATTTCAAGAATAACATTTGCAGTTAAAGTTTTATGACCAAATTTTTCAGCTTTATTTTTCAAGGATATCAGTCTATTTAATTTTTCTGTTTCTTCTTCAATAAAACGGATTACAACTGATTCAGCAGATAGAAACAATTCACTATTTTTATCTTTTTCATATTTCTTTATTTGATTAGCATATATCAAAGCATCTTCCTTTTTTCCAAGAGTTTCAAATGCATAAGCAATTGATAATCTTATTTCATTTCTATCTTTTTTATTTAAAGAGTTACTTTCATCATCACATATTTCCTTTAATATATTAATTGATTTTTCATGAAATGATGTCATTCTTAAGTTTTTTCCAAGTTTAGTAGTAAGAAACACTCTTACATCATCAAAATCTTCTATATCAATATTTTTTATTAAAGTAAGAGTTTCTTCAATCAAGTAAATTGCATCTTTATAGGCTCCAATATCTGACAAGTATCTAATAAGTTCAGATGAAATTCGAGTCATACGTTTAATTTCCATTTCTTTGTTTTGTTCTATACCATAAGAAAGGATGAATCGAATTGAAACTTGCATATTTTGATATATAATTAAATCAAGTTCTGCATCTTTAGATTGAATTAACTTAATTGAATTTCTCCAATTTTCACCTAAATAAATTGAGCAAGCTTGTTTATAGATTTCTAGTTTTTCCTCTGTTGATAATATGGATGATATATAATCCCTAATAATTCTAGGAACCTTAATAATTTTTATTAAATCACTATCAATTTGGTTTTGTTCAAAGATTGAATTTACTTGTACTGTTTCTACCAATTTATTTTTTAACAAAAATGAAATATCTTCAGGATGGAATGGTTTGGTTGAATCAAAACGTCTGATTCTCTCAAAAGTTTCACCATTATGGAGTAATGATAGAACGGAAAGAAGAAAAAACTTTCTATTGCTTTCTTTACTATTTTCAGTTTTAAGAAGATTGATATCTCTTTTTATCGTTTTTGTTAATCCATTTTCAATATCTCCACTTGTAGAACTCTCAAATTCAACTTCTCCTAAATCTGACAGTGGTCTGAATTTTAATTGTTCAATGACTTTGTTTAAGTATAAAGGAATTCCACTTGAAAGTCTATTAATCTTTTCAAATTCCAGAAAGGTAAATGTACTATTTATTTCTTGCGATTTTTCTATATATTGTTTTACCGCAGGAATGTCAAGAGGAATCAAATCTATGCAGTCGTATATGAATGAATCTGGTTTCGTTGCTGATGTAATTATAGTTTTTAATTTTGGACAATAATCATAAATAGTTTGAGTAAAATCTTTGAGTTTAGAAATTTTACCAATTAGTTCATCACTCATATTATTTAAAACAATCAAAGGAGAATCTAATCTATTAATTATTTCAAAAAACTCTGTAATGTTTTTGGAAAAAGAAATTTTAAAAGAATCTAACAAATCCTCAATACTCAATGCTTCTTCACAATTTATTCTAAAACAATTACTTGAATTAATATTAGATTCATTCAAAATAGATCCAATAAATTCATCTTGACCTAATCCAAATTTTGATACAATCCAACATTGTTTTTTAGCATTTAACAATGAAATTGCTTTTCGACGTTCTTCAACTCGAATAGCCGTATGAGATGGATCGATTTTATAAAATGTCCGTGCAAGTCCATTCTCTTGTAAAGAACTTATACCAAACAAATTTCCTCCATTTTCTTCTAATATTTCTACAGATTTTTTTTCAATATTTTTAGATTGTGTAAAATCCCAAATTTTCTCTTTAAATGACAAGGATTCTTTATCTAAATGAAAATCGTCGTTTTGTACAATTTTTAAACCATTGGGTTTTGTAATTTTAGAAATTCTAGGCCATATTGTTTTTGTTATTTCTTCTGAATTAATTTCATACATACCAGCGGTATATCCATGAATTCGTTTCAAAGCAGAATTATCATTATATGATTCTAGTCCAAAAAATGATGGAGTAATGGATATTCTTTTAGAAGGATAACCATTAAATGAAAAACTTGTATATGAAGGTTCATGCATATGACCACATAAATGTTCTATATAACTACCATCATTGTATATGTCTTGGTGAAAGTCAATAAGTGAATCTTGTTCAAACCAATCAGATGAATGGTGCGTTAGTAAAAACGATAAATTATTTGATTTTAACCATTCAATGTAATTATCCTGAAATAGATTATAAATTTGTTTAAAATATATTCCCAATTTTTGTTCTGCTTTACCTCCACTTAACTGAAGAAATGCTGAGTTAAGTCCCACGATTCCAATTTGGAGTTCATCGTGAATGATAGAACAATAAAAATCACCTTTAAGGTAGCCATGTGTCATATTTTCTGGTTTCTTTATTGATGTTTTTTGATACCATTCAAAGTAATTTGAGAATCTTTCGTTTACAAAATCAATATAATCATTTGGTGATTTCCAAAAATAATCTTTTTTGATATCATCTTCTGTCCAACGATTTAATGTTTTTAATATTGGATTGTTCTTGTCATCAATTCTTTCTAAATCATGATTACCAGGTACACAAACTAAATATGGATTTTGTTTATGTTTTTTAAATAACTCCCACATTTCAATTAAAAACATTTCTAGTTTCTCAAATTCATTTTTACTACCTTCTTGGACTAAATCTCCCGTAAAAAATACGATTTCTAGTGACCCAAGTTTTTTAATTATAAAATCAATATCTTCAAATATTTGAGTTTTTGTTCGAGAAAATATTTCTTTTTGATTTAAATCTCCAAAATGCAAATCTGAAAGGTGTAGGAATTTTAATGTTTTCATTATTATTTTTTTTACTTGGAAATAACAAAACTATGGATTAGATTATAATAATTTTTTGTGTGTTCTTTTTACGGTGCAAATATAAAAAAAGGTTTTGAATTGACAATACTTTTTTGTGTCAAAATATTGACAATTAAGTACGATTTATTCATATATTATTTTTAATTTGGGTGGGAGGGGAAAATTTTCTACGAAGATGGCAGGATGTAGCCCATGAATAATTAATAATGGGAGGGTTTGTATAGCAAAATTAATACACTTTTTTCTCTTCTAAATAGATGTTTTCAATTTCAAACACTTCTACATTTATGCATTCAAATTTTTCTGGAGTGAATATAGCTAAATTGTAGCCATCTGGAAATAATGAACTCTGAAATTCAACACCGTCAAATCCAATCGATTTTATGAATTCTGACAAGTATTGTGTCGGTAAATAATCCAATTCATTATCACTTCTTCGTTTAGGTTTTGACAAATTGTTTTCAAGTGTTGAAATAAATGGTAAATGTATTAGAAAATCTTCTAATTCTTCTTGTTCTGCTAATAATATAGGGTCATAAGTATCCCCTCTTAAATTAATTACGTCAATATCCTCTTTAGCTATAAATTCTCCAACTGTAACATAATCAAATAATGAAGCTCTAACTTCGTATAGTGTGGTTTTAATTTGATCTGCAAGATATAAGTATGAAATACCTATAGGATTTGCTCTTCCAGCTTTTGCATTGCCTGCTGGAGGATTAAGCATTTCTAATTTACTAAATCCTTCTTTATTAGATATCCTTGCTCTGTAGAATTTTTTACCTTTGTTTATGGGCTTTTTATATCGGATCAATAATTCTTTTAACTTTTCCAAATTTAATGTGTTTTGAATATGAAATCGATTAGTAGTTTTAATTTCATTTGCAAACTTTTCCCAAGATAATTGTAAAGGTTTTATTATTTCATGTACTCCTGCATGTTGTGAAAAATTAAGTATAACATTCTTATCAAATAATGATTGGTATGTATCATAAACATCTTTTAAGATTTCCCTTAATATTGGTATGACATTTCCCCCTATTATTTCTGAAAAAATTTTATTTTGAAAAATGACTACAAGTTGAACTTCTAAAGTATCTTTGGCGTCTTCATGGTTGGAAAAAAGATCTAAAATATTTTGAAAGATATAACTTAATTCTTCAGGATTATAAATAGCAACATTTTTAGAGTTACAGAAACCACAATCACCTTTTATGTTATTTCTATTTATAATATCTTTAAGATAATTACTGGAAAAACATTCAGTACAACAGTACATGTCATATCAAATTTAAAACAAGTTCAATATGATTCATTATGGATAGTTTTTTTAAACTTCCTAACCCGGGAAAATGTCCCGTTTTATGTAATTCTTTAAATTGTGAAATAGCATATGTCTCATGAATATTCATTTTTTCACACCAAGCTACTAGTTTGTCTAATGCTTCAATAAATTTACCACCTATATCTGATGTGTCATCATTAGAGTCTGAAACAAAATGTCGTACTCTAATTCTTTTCTTTTCATCCTCATAAGAGAGATGAATGGCAACAGCATAAGGAAGAAATCCTGATTCTGAATAATTATCTCCAATTGTAAGGAAATCTGAAAATCCTTTAAAGCTTTCCTCACTAAAAAACAAATGTTCTTCAGTAAAAAAACTGTCTTCAACCTCCAGATAATTTGAATTTTTTGATTGAGAATTAAAGAAATCTTCCAACTCTACACAGGTGTTTTTTTCAAATTCACGATGGTATCGTCTGCTAGTTTTTTGAAAGTAAATAACATTGTTTATAATTCTAAAATCTTCAACACATGCTGTTAATTCAGGTACGCTTTTTATTATTTCATGAATGAATGTTATTCCAGCAAATGGGATGTTAATTTTTTTAATTTTTGTAATTATATCTGAAATATTAGTATCATTATCTACAATTATGGCTAGTTGAAAATTATCATATCCTGATAAAGTTGTTTTAATATTATCTATCAAGAATTCCGATTGATTTTTTAATTCACCAACAGAAGGATTAACAATAATATTGAAGTTAATATTTTTGTCTCTCAGTTCCTTCAGTGTCATTTGTAAAGTAGATGAGTTCTTTACAGGCTCAATGATTGGAGATATCTTATCCCTATTCTTAGCCATAATATCACTGATTTCTCTGAGTGCGATCAATTCATATTGTTTGCCTCTTAAGTATGGGAGATACATATTAATTTAATTTTAATTGAATATTTTTTGATTAAGGAATTGATATAAACAAGCGTATTCTTTACCGGACATATTAAGTGAATAGCAAATATGTTTTAGTTCATATGGTACCTGATCAGATAAAAATTCTTGTGTACATTTAAATTTTCTTTCCTTCAGTTTTTGAAATGCCATTTTTTGAAAATCAATAATATTAATCCTCTCAATAAGCTTAAATGACTCTTTAAATATTTTTGTATTTGGAACATCCGGAATTTTATTAAAACTCTTTTTAATTATATCCAGATATTCATTTTGTCGTAAAGTCTTAAAAATTGTAGTATGATTAAACGAATTTGAATTCTCTATTGCCGGTTTATGTTCTTTAAGTGTGTTATGATGGGTAAATTCAATAATTCCTATTGTTGAATCATTATATTCAGAAAGTAATTTATCTATGAATTTTGAGTTTGTAACAACATAGACTTTATTCGCAAACTTTTTATAATCTTCTATTTGTTTATCGAGTTTTTCTAAGCTATCAAATTCTGTCTTTATTTCAAATATTTTAGCTTCACCATTTAATAAAACAAAGTCAGCAATAGAATTTCCAATCTTGAATTCATTAATTACTGTTGTTGTTTTTATACTATATTTTCCAAGTAATAATTTATTAAGAAGTGCATTTTTATACAAATATTCACATTTATAATGTGCTAATTGTTCTTTGTATATAAATTGTAAAATTTCGAGAAAAGTAGTAGAATATGTAGCAGTAATATGTTTCTCTACCTTAGCTTGAATATCTGCAAAATCATGTTTTCTCACTATTCTATTAAAACTAGTGGGTGAAAAAATCTGAGACAAGCTCTGCAAACTTTTTATATCGTTATTCAATTTAATCATACCACAAAAATAATAAATTTAATCTTTAAATTCATTTTAAAATAATAATTTTTTGCACTTTGCATTGGTGACAAAGTTTGATTAATTTCAATTTCAACTCTTCCTCAAAGCCTCCCTTAAGACTTGTTGCAACAATTTCTCGTTTTGTGATGCACTTTCTTTGATACTAGCTTCTAAAGCATCACATGTTTGCATGAGTTCATTGAGCTTTTGGACAATATGGTGTTGTTCGGATAGTGGAGGAAGAGGAATTAATGTATTATAAAAATATTCTGAAGGAACTCTTTGTTGTCCAGATACTCCTTTCATGATTTTTTCTCCTTTCTTTAGGAAGTTATTATTTTTAATAAATGCATAAATATAATTTGAAATTACGTAATCATTTCCTCTAATAACATAAAGCTCTGTTGTCCCTGATCCAATTCCATTCGGTAAATCTTTCATTATCCCAGCTTTAGAATTTTCAAAACAAGGTGTTATTTTTGCAATAACTACATCATTATTTGCAAAGTGAGTAAAACCACTCTTAATATCTTTCCAACTTCTTGTTTCAAAAAGAGGAGATACATTGTATTTCTGAGATATCATTGGCATAGGTATAAAGGCAGCATCAATTTCATCTTCTGCCTTATTCCTTGGATTAATTTGAGATATCTTCCCCAACCTACACCAAACCCAACTTTCGGGAATCTCAAAAGGGATCTCTTCTGCTTTAATGGGGGGTAACTCTTTTTCTTTTTTGAGTTTCCCTTCGGAGATCAGTTTTTGTTTTTCGGCTTTTATTTTCTTTAGCAATTCGCTGGCTGGCTCATCGTTTTGGTTTTGAGGCACTAATTTGCCTTGCACAGCTTCTTGTAAGAATTGCTGGCGAAGTTTTTTTACAAGATCGAGCTGGTGAGTGAGTTCGGAGGAAAGCTCACTAAAAGATAATTTTTGATTTTTAATTTTTTCTATTTGAATTAATTGTTCATCAACACTTGGCAATAATATTTCATAATTTAGAAAAAACTTTTCATCCAAATACTTTCTATGCGTAATACCAGAACTTGCTCTTTCACAGACTTCATAAAAAACAGGTGAATTAGTAAATTGATTAAACCATTCAATATTAACCTTCTTTTTATCTACATCATAAGCCCAAAAATTGCCTGTAATAATTGATCCTTCAACTTCATCTGGTGCTATACCAAAAGCTCCGTATCGTGCATCTATTTTTGAAAGAATAAACTGCCCAGATTTAAGTATGAACTGTTTTTTTGTTCCAATTTTCTTGCCAATCTCATTATCTCTTAATGAAACACCATTATGATTAATTCTTATTGTAACACGATTATAATGTTCGTCATCCAAAATATCAACTGGTATTTTGCTGCGCTTCAAAAATTCTCCAATTTTTGTTAGATTCATCTTACAGCCTTTTTTAGTTGGGTAAGCAATAGGTTGCTTTTTTCAAAACTTTTTGCAAGCATCTCCATTAATTCAGCACTATTGTATTCGTGTTCTTCCTCTTTTTTGGTTGGGTTTTTAATATCCAAATCGTAGTTGCGCTCTTTGATGGTTTTGATGTCCACTTTCCAGCAAATGTCGCTTTCGGTGCGGTTGTTCCACCATTTTTTAATCGGGTCGAACTCTTTGGCTTGTATCGGTTTGGTTTTGTTGTATGCTTTTACGCCTTCAGGTAAACGGTGTTCGTAATACCAAATCTCTTTGGTTGGGGTGCCTTTGTCGAAAAATAACAAATTGGTGGCTACGGTGGCATAAGGTTGAAAAACAGAGTTAGGTAATCGTATAATGGTGTGCAAGTTGCAATCTTCCAAAAGTTTTTGGCGTACCCTTTGTTTTACACCATCTCCTGTTAATGAACCATCAGGCAATACAATTCCGGCACGTCCTTTTTGCTTGAGTAAGTGAATCATCAAGATTAAAAACAGATCTGCACTCTCTTTGGTTCGGTAGGTTTGGGGAAAATTAGTTTCGTTGCCATTGGCTACAATCCCTCCAAAAGGGGGATTTGCCAATATGACATGCACCCTATTTTTTTCGGTAAAGTTGCTCAACGGTTGGTCTAATGCATCCCCAAATTTAATGTTGGGGACTTCAATATCGTGTAGAATCAAATTAGTAGTCGCCAATAAATAAGGAAGCGGTTTGTATTCCCAGCCTGTAATGTTTTTTTCTATGTCTTTGCGTTGGTCAACCGTATTGGCTTGTTTCTTTAAATGTTCAATGGCACAGGTTAAATAACCACCCGTTCCACAAGCTGGATCCAATATTTTTTCATCCAATTGAGGGTTTACCACATCGGTAATAAATTGCGTAATGGCTCTTGGGGTATAAAACTCCCCACTTTTTCCGGCACTTTGCAAATCTTTTAAAATGGTTTCGTACAATTCTCCAAAAGCGTGGCGGTCTTTGGCTTTATTAAAATCGATCTCGTTGAGTTTGTTCAACACTTTACGAATGTTAATCCCGCTTTTCATGTAGTTGTTATTGCCCTCAAACACTTCCCGAACGATTACTGCCCTTTGATTACTCGTGCTTAAATCGAGATTTCGTAACGCTGGGAACAATTGGCGGTCAACAAACTCTAACAATTCATCCCCAGTTATCCCTTCGTCATCGCCAGCCCAATTCCCTTTTGCTTTAATCCAATGAAATTTGTCTGGAATGGGAGAGGTGTAATTTTCATCCAATAATTCTAATTCTTTGTCCTTGTCAGAAAATATCTTCAAAAAGAGCATCCACCCTAACTGTTCAATACGTTGTGCATCCCCATTTAAACCTGTGTCTTGCCACATGATTTGTTGAATACTCTTTAAAATTCCTCCAATGTTACTCATCTATTTTATGCTGTTTTATATAGTTCAATTTCTAGTTCTTTTACGGCTTGCATATATGCTTCTTTGCTGCCAAATTCTTCAATGATCTCGGTTGGTGAACCAAACGAATCAAACGGATTCACCCGAAGGACTTCAATACTTTCAATATTGGCAATCCCTTCATCGGCATATTTATCCAATAAAGCTTCTAATACTTTTTTGGTCTGTTCTCCATATTTGGTAAAGTAATTGCGCTTTTTAACGTTGTTGGCTCTCTCTTTTCTGGTTAATGGTGGTTGATCGAATGCCACATGACAAATCAAATCAAACAGATCCACTTTTTTGTCTACAGCTTCATACAATGCTTCAACCATCACTCCTTGTTCTTGCAATTCGGCAATAATCGCTTCTTTACGTTCGGTGGAGTTCCATTTGTTTAAAAAATCATCGAGCGAAACGAATTTCTCTTTAATGATATCTCTCGTATGATCTTTAAGACTGGATGTAATAGGTTTCCCATGCTGGTCAAAATACAATTCTCTGCTTATTAAAACAGAAACATCCACCCCGTTTACATACACTTTTGGCCTAGGTCTTGGTGGCTCGGGTGGGAATGGGGGTTCTGGTATTGGTGGGTCAATACAAATTTCTCCCCCCGTTTCGATATCAATGATTGGTTCATCATTGTTTTCTTCTTCCTCAATAATATCGGTTAAGTCGGTATCTTCCGTTACTGGTTTTATTCTGATTGGGTCACCATCAAAATCTTTATCTGCAAACAGATCTGTTGCATTTCTGAAATCTAAAATGGTAAAGTACATTTTCCCGAATTCTTCATTTATTCGTGTACCACGACCAATAATTTGTTTAAACTTAGTCATGGAATTGATATTGGCGTCCAATACAATCACTTTACAAGTTTGAGCATCAATACCAGTTGTCATGAGTTCAGAAGTGGTTGCAATCACAGGATATTTCTCTTCTGGATTTGTAAAGTTTTCCAGTTCACGTTTCCCTTCATCGTTATCACCCGTAATTTGCATGATGTATTTATAATTTTCTGCAACTAAATCAGGATTATGTCTTGCTAATGCTGTTCGCATACGTTCAGCATGGTCAATATCGACACAAAACACAATGGTTTTAGCAAAACGATCATACCCTTTTAAAAATTCAGTAAGCTTTTTAGCCACTATATCGGTTCTCTCGTCAATAACCAGATTGCGGTCAAAATCTTTACGATTGTAAATCCGATCTTCAATGGGGTTCCCCTCTTTATCCGTTTTTCCCAGTTCTGGTCGCCAACCTTCTGCATCTACATTCAGGGCAACGCGAACCACTCTGTATGGTGCAAGGAATCCATCGTCAATTCCTTGTTTTAGCGAATAGGTATAAATAGGATCACCAAAATATTCTGAATTACTTGCCTCTTCTGTTTCTCTAGGTGTAGCAGTTAAACCAATATGAGTGGCATTTTTGAAATAGGTTAATATTTCACGCCAGGAACTATCCTCTTTTGCACTTCCACGATGGCACTCGTCAATCACAATGAGGTCAAAAAAATCAGGGGAAAACTGTTTGTAAACATTAGCATCTTCCTCCGAGCCTGATAACCCTTGATACAAAGCTAAATAAATTTCATAGCTTTTATCAATTTGGCGGTGCTTAACAACGGTCATTTTATCTTTAAAATGCTTAAAATCTCCGTTTCTTGCTTGTTGGATTAGTGCGTTTCGATCAGCTAAAAATAGAATACGTTTTTTAGTTCCACTTTTCCAAAGTCTGTGAATTATTTGAAAGGCTGCATAGGTTTTGCCAGTACCAGTTGCCATAACTAGCAAAATTCTATCTTGTCCCTTTGCAATGGCTTCAACGGTTCTGTTTACCGCGATTTGCTGATAGTATCTTGGTTTACGTTTTGTTCCGTCAAAATAATAATCTTGTGCAGCAATCTTTTCTGCTGCTGGGGTTGTAATCCCTTTGTATTTTTTATATTTTTCCCAAAGCTGTTCAGGTGATGGGAAATTGTCCATATCCAGTTCAGTTTCAATATTTTCATCCGTTGCGGTTCTGTCGTGAAATAGAAATCCATCACCGTTGCTGCTGAAAACGCAAGGGATATCGAGTATTCTGGCATAATCCAAAGCTTGTTGAATCCCGGCTCTGATAGAGTGTCTATTATCTTTTGCCTCAATGATTGCAATAGGAATATTGGGTTTATAGTAGAGAATGTAATCAGCCCGTTTTTGGGTTCCTCTGGCGGTCAATTTACCACGAACGTATATTTTACCGTCTGTAAATGAAACCTCTTCTAAAAACTGTGTTAACTTATTCCACCCCGACTTTTCAACCGCAGGAGTAATAAACTTAGTGCAAATATCACGTTCCGATAAGTTCTTTTTGTCCATAATTTGTATGGTATATTTTGTGGGAATTTATGGTGTTTCTAATTGTGGTTGCAAATATATAAAATGTTTGGGATAAAGTGCCTATTTTGAAAGAAAATATGCATTTTTTGGTGAAAAAGTGGTTGGGATCGTGTGCTCTTGTGCTTACGTAAGGTCTAAAGTCAAAAGTCAAAAGTCAAAAGCCCTTTGACGTTTGACCAAATTGCACACGGATGACACTGAATAATGAAGAATGAAAAATGAAGAATGAAAAATTGACAAGAGACGAGGGACTGGAGACTGGAGCAAAAACTGAGAACTAAAACCCAAAACCCTATTACAAGCGTTCCAACTTTTTGAGCAAATCACCTGCCATCGAGTCCATTCGGGAAAAGGCGAACCATTTTTTACCCAGATCTTTGAGGGAAGCGCCAAAATGGTAGAGCTCGGAGTGGTCGATAATGATGAAGCGGTCGTGGGAATCGGAGAATTGTTTGATTTCGATTGGAGGATATTGTTTATTGTGCTTTTCGAGATCTAATAAAAGTTGCTGAGATATTTTTCCGGTATAGATCGTCGCTGTAACATTTGGGTTTCGTTTCGATAATTGGATTAATACGGTTTCATCAATATAATTATCGATTAAAATGATATGGTGTTTTGCTTTTTTAATTATTTCTGTAAAAAATAGGTATGCATCAAACACTTGACCGTTAAAGAAGATGCCTTGATTTGGTGGAAGATTGGTTTGAAGTTGAATATCAATTTCATTAAGTTTTGTTTTTACAAAAGCCATATCAGTTTCAAGATTATTGATTCTGTAATTCGTAATTTGTCCTTTTAATAAATAATCTTTTAAAACTTGGCTAGCCCAAATGCGGAATTGAGTTCCCTCTTTAGATTTTACTCTATATCCCACAGAAATTATTACGTCTATATTGTATAAAATAATTCTATTAATTTGAGTTTTCCCAAGAATTGCTCCATGTTGAGTGGTTAGTAAGAATTCCTTACATACCACTTCTTTGATTAATTCTCTTTCCTTGAAAATATTTCCAATATGTTGGGTAATTGAAACTCTATTTCTTCCAAATAAGGAAGCCATTTGTTCTTGAGATAGCCAAACTGTGTTATTGTCAACTCTTACTTCAATCCTTGTAGATGCTTGATTGGCTTGGTAGATTATGATTTCGTCTTTCATCGTGTAGTTGGGTTTAGTGGTTCGGCAAATATAAAATTAAATTAGCAAATGCGCAAATTTGAAAATGAAAAATGAAAAATGAAGACCTTTGTCTTTCGTCCTTTTTATGGCGTCGGCGTTTCGATACGAAGCTATTTTGTTTTATTTCCTAAGTGTTTCCGAAGGCGCTTCTACTCAACGACCTTGGTTCAGTGATTTTGATTTAGAGTTCACTACTCTAAGGTCGCTGAGTAGAAACCGGAGATGGTGATTAAATGATTAAATTCGGGGAAATTTAAGGTTTCGTATCGAAGCGCCGATGCCAAGAAAAATGGACTAGAGACAGCGGACTACAGACGAATGAAAAATGAAAAATGAAAATTGAAAAATCGATAAGAGACGAGGGACTGGAGACCGGAGCAAAAACTGAGAACTGAAACCTAATACCCAAAACCCAATAAAACCGCTTGCGGTTTTTTGCGTGAGGGCGGAGGCCAGGTACCCCGCAAGTTGAGCAGCCTAGTGGTGCACGAGACGGGCAGAGCGACGAAGGAGCTCCTGCACGGCCGATGCACCACTTGCTGCGAAACGAGGAGTACAGGCCGGAGACCGACGGCAGCAGGGTTGGGTCGTGGGTTGGCTGGTGCCGGCACGCCCAGAAAAAAAGACTACGGACTACGGACTACAGACTACGGACTACAGACAACAGACAACTGACGAATGAAAAATGAAAAATGAAAAATGAAAAATGAAAAATTCTAAAAACTTATACCCAAAACCTAAAACCTAAAAACTGATAACTGAAACCTGAAACCTGATAACTGAAACCTGATAACTGAAAACTGTTACCTATTACTTGTTACTTGTTACTTGTTACCTATTACCTTATTTTGTGATTTATATCACATTTTAATATAAGAACTTGCACATTTGGTTCGTCTGAATCGGTTTGAAATTGTTTCATATTTGCATTGTTAAAATATATGTAATAAACCTTTAAAAGATATTCCTATGGAAAACAATTCCGAATTAAATTTAGAAGCCCTTCAAAGCCAAATCGAAAAGTTGGAGAAGAAGGTGAAAAAACTTGAAAATAATAGAAAAGATCAGCTTTCTATGGCGATCGTTTCGGGCGATATGGATAAGATCCTGGCTGCGATGATCATCTCTTTGGCTGCCGCTGCTATGGATACTAAAGTGAAACTGTTCTTCTCGTTCTGGGCATTATCTGCGCTTCGTGACCCTAAAAAACATCCAAAAGGGAAAGACTTCATCTCTAAAATGTTTGGCATGATGCTTCCTAAAGGGAAAGATCAATTGAAACTTTCTAATATGAACATGGTGGGGATGGGACCAGTGATGATCAAGATGTTGATGAAGAAGAAAAATGTACTTTCTCTAGGAGAAATGTTCCAACAAGCCGGTGAACTCGGTATCGAAATTACCATCTGCGAAATGTCTATGGACCTCATGGGATTCAAAAAAGAGGAATTTATAGATTATCCTCACCTTCGTTACGCCGGAGCTGCTACTTTCGTGGCTGATGCAGGAGAAAGCGCATTCCAATTGTTTATTTAATATTTAAAATTAATCTTTAAAATATATCATTATGACAACCGATGAATTAAAAAATGTAAAATCTAACTTAGTCGTTGATGCTCGTGGAACCGCTTGTCCAGGTCCCCTTTTGGCTGCTAAAAAAGCGATCGCAGACTTAGAATCAGGCGATATTATGGAGATCCTTTCTGCCGATGAAGGCACCAAGAATGATATCCCTCGCTGGTGCGAAAAAGTGGGTCACGAATACCTAGGATGCTTCGACGAAGATAGCTTCAGCCGTCTATTTTTAGTTAAAGAGTAAATTTTTTTAAAAAGGATTCGGAAGGTTTTTGCATTCTGAATCCTTTTTTTAATTGACCAATCATGGAACAAAATAAAAAATCTCCGAAAATTCTGGTTTTTTCAACCGATAAGATTTCAGATCCCGGGATCGATCAGGCCGGATTGAGAAAAATCCATTACAATCCATCCGTTTATGTGATCAGCTTGCCCTGTTCCTCCGGTATCAAACCGAAATGGATCATGCACGCTTTGGAGCACGGCTTTGATGGGGTTTTTATCGCAGCCGACGGACATGAGTGTTCATTCAGTTCGCGCTGTGCCGATCATACCAATACCATTGTGGAAACCTCACAAGCCCTCATGAAAGAACACAATATCAATCCTAAAAGGATTCGGATGGCCGCACTCTGTTCTGTTTGCGCTGAACCGTTTGCAAGCCATATTGAAAACTTTTCCAAAATTCTAATGGGTCTGGAAGAAATACCGGCCTAATCAACATTTAAAGATCTATTGTCGATTTTACAAAATCATAAATATGACAGAAAACAAAATACAAATGGAATCCACTTCAGAAAATAACAAAGCTTATGATAGTTTGGTTATTGGAGGTGGTATTGCCGGACAAGAAGCAGCGTTAAGCCTTGCGGATATGGGTTATCAGGTTCTGTTGGTGGATAAAGCTTTATCTATCGGTGGAAAGATGATCCAGCTGAGCAAGGTGTTCCCCACTCTGGATTGTGCAGCGTGTATTACCACACCAAAGATGTCTGAAACTGCCAGACACCCGAATATCACCCTAATGTTAAACAGTGATATTGCCGGGATTCACAAGGATGGGGATCAATTTTCGGTGGAAATCAACAAGAAAGCACGTTATGTAATCGCGGAAGATTGCACAGGGTGTGCTCATTGTGAAGCGGTCTGTCCGGAAATCAGAAAAGATGAATATAATGCTAACTTAGCAGGGAGAAAAGTGGCTTATATCCCTTTCAATCTAGCGAATCCAAGGATTGCAAATATTGACAGAGAATGCCATTCGGCTCCATGCATCAATGAATGTCCGGGTGGAGTCAAACCTTATGGATATATCACTTTAGTACGAAACGGCCAGTATGAAGAAGCCATGAAACTTCATCTGGAAGATATTCCGTTTCCCGGTAGTTTGGGGCGTGCTTGCTATGCACCTTGCCAAAATGCCTGCACACGTTCCAGTGTGGATGCTTCAGTGGATATCAGGAAAACAAAACGTTACTTTGCAGATTGGTATTACGAGAAATATCCCGAACCACCTGCTGTAGAAATCAAAAATAAAACCGGAAAAAGGGTTGCCGTTATCGGGTCAGGACCTGCAGGGATCACTGCTGCGTACCATCTCGCACTCAAAGGTCATACCGTGAAGATCTTTGAAGCTGCACCCGGCGCAGGTGGAATGCTCCGCCTTGCCCTTCCGGAGTATCGCGCCCCTAAAGATGTGGTGGATCGCGATCTAAAAAACATAACCGTTTTAGGTGTTGATATCGAAGTGAATCGTAAAATCACCGATTTACAACAACTTAAAAACGATAACTTCGACGCTATTTTCATCTCAGTGGGTACGCATGATGCTGTGAAATCAAACACCCAAGGGTCTGATTTGAAAGGGATTGTCGATTGTTTACATTTCCTTCGGGAAGCCAATATCGGAGTAAAAGAGAACCTCACCGGTAAGAAAGTGATGGTGATCGGTGGTGGAAATACTGCCATTGATGCAGCGCGTACTTCTTTACGTCTGGGAGCTGAAAAAGTGACCGTGGTGTATAGAAGAAGTCGGGAAGAGATGCCTTGCTTTGCTCCGGAAATCCATGAAGCTGAGGAGGAAGGAGTTGAAATTTCCATCCTTAGAAATCCGGTTGAATACTTAGGAGAAAATGGGGTGATCACTCATGTAAAACTGGTTAAAATGGAGTTGGGTGCTCCAGATGCCAGCGGCAGACGTGCCCCTCAACCCGTTAAGGGATCCGAATATATAGAACCTGTTGATTATGTGATAGAAGCGATCGGATTAAAACCATCCACCTCCCCTTTCAAAGATCAGGTTGAATTGAATAACAACGGGACTATCAAAGTGGATGGCAAAACGCTTCAAACTTCTGTTCCTTTCATTTTTGCAGGTGGTGACTCCGTAACAGGTGCGACCACATTGATTGAAGCTGCAGGTCAGGGAAAGAAAGCGGCTTTTTACATGGATAAGTTCTTGAGAGACTTAAACATGTACGACTTTGAAGATGGAGATAAACTTCCTGCCGTTGACAAAGAACCGATCATCAACAGACGACATCTGCTACTTCCTCAGGTTGAACCAAACATGAAACCGCTTGCTGAAAGAGCCAGATCGTGGGAAGAGGTGGAACAAACTTACACCGAAGCACAAGTGAAAGAGGCCACTGCACGCTGTCTCGATTGCAGTAACTGTAGGGAATGTCACCAATGTGTGTCTGCTTGTCCATCCAATGCGATCGACTTTTCACAAAAAGATGAGTATTTGGTGACAACCGCTCAATCAGTAGTAGTTACAACAGGTTACAAACTGTTTCCACCATCCGGTAAACCAAACTATGGATACAATCAGTATGCTAATGTGATTGATTCTATGCAAATGGATCGATTGATTGCACCAACGAGACCTTTTAACAACATACTTCGTCCCGGTGACGGTAAAGTTCCTGACAATATTGCCTATATTCTATGTACCGGATCACGTGATTCTGCGATAGAAAACAGCGGTTGTGGTTCCGATTGCGAAAACAACCCGATCTGTTCTCAGATCTGTTGCATGTACTCGGTAAAACAAGCCCAACTTCTCATGGGAGCGTTGCCATTAGCGGATATCACCATCTATTACATGGATATCAGAGCATTTGGTAAAGGCTATGAAGAGTTCTTCATGCAGTCCAAAGGGATGGGTGTGAACTTTGTCAAAGGGAAAGTGGCCAAAATCAGAGAACACGAAAACGGTTCCGGTGATCTCATTTTACGATATGAAGACACACTCAAAGGGATCGTGAAAGAGGCTAAACACGATTTAGTGGTGCTCTCAACCGGTGTGATCCCCAACAAAGAGGTTCCTCAGATGTTCAAAGGATCAGTTTTGGAATTGGATCAATTCAACTTTGTGAAACAGGTTGATGAGTTGATCTGTCCATCCAAGACTTCCATTGAGGGCGTTTTTGTAGCAGGAGCAGCTTCCGGACCAAAAGATATTCCGGACTCGATCCTCTCTGCAGGAAGTGCTGCAGCTGAAGTGGCCGGCTATTTGAATAAGATAAAAGAAATGAATACAATCATATAAAACTCCCGGATATGAAAGAAAAAATAGGTGTATATATTTGCCATTGCGGCGGTAATATTTCCGATTACGTAAAAGTGGAAGAGTTGAGCAAAATGTTTCATGAAGAGGATAATGTGGTAGTCTCTAAGGATGTGATGTTTGCATGTGCCGACTCTAACCAAAAAGAGATGATACAGGATATTCAGGAGTTTGGATTGGATTCCATCGTGGTTTGTTCCTGTTCTCCGAAACTACACTTGCATACTTTCAAAAATGTAGCCAGCAGAGGCGGATTGAACCCTTCGAACTATGTTCAGGTGAATATCCGTGAACAATGTTCCTGGGCTCATAGCGATCAACCCCATGAAGCAACGGTTAAAGCCGCCGGATTGATCCGCGCCGGGATCAACAGGGTTTCGTACTCAGAATCCCTTGAACCAATCGATATTTCTGTAAAAAACACTGCATTGGTGGTGGGTGCCGGTGTTGCCGGAATGAAAGCAGCTATCGACATGGCTCGTTCCGGAACAGAAGTATTTCTCATTGAAAAAGATTATTTTGTGGGTGGCAGAGTGGCTCAAAAAGAGACCCTTTTCCCTACAGAAACAAATGCCAAACAATTGGTTACATCGCTTTATCAGGAGATGAAAAAATACAATAACATTTCCCTTTTTGCAGGTGCCTCTATAGAAAAAGTTTCCGGAAGTCTTGGAAACTTCACTGTGGATGTGAAAGTGAAACCGAGATACTTGAGTCCTAATGCAGATCCGAAATTGGTTCGCCAGGCGATGGATGAGTGTACCGTTTCGGTTCCCGATCCGTTCCATTTCGGTTACCAAAAGAGAAAAGCAATTTTCAAGAATTATCCTGATGCATGGCCTGATGTTCCGGTTGTACTTCCTGAAATCCTTGAAAATGAGACCGATTTCAAAGAAAAATTCAAATCTGTATTTAACTTCAACGAGCAAGAGCAAACTCTATCTTTGGTAGTAGGTTCCGTTTTGGTTACCACCGGATTTAACCATTATGAACCCAAAGAGGGTGAGTTTGGCTACAAAACCATTGACAATGTGATCACGCTTCCGGAGTTGAACACTTTGATGGAATTGAATCCTAAAAAATTGATTTACAACAACAAAGTAGTTAAGGATATCGCCTTTATCTATTGTGTAGGAAGTCGCCAAACCAAAGGGGAAAATAAATATTGTTCCAGACAATGTTGTACATCAACCATTCACGCTTCTTTACAGCTTAAGGAAAAATATAAAGAGATTCAAACCTACCATTTATACCGTGATATCAGAACTTATGGGAAGCAGGAGTTGATGTATGAAGCCTCTTCCAAACAAGGGGATCTTTATTTCAAATATGAAGAGAAAGAGATGCCGGTGGTTGAGAAAGTAGGCAACAGCACGATTGTGAAAGTGAAAGATTATCTGACTGCAAAAATGCCATTGGAAATTGAGGCTGACCTTGTGGTTTTGGTTACCGGAATGGTTCCTCGTGAAGATTCCGCTCAGATCTCAGAATTTTTAAAGATTCCAATTGGTAGTGACCGCTTTTTCAATGAGATACACCCTAAATTAAAACCGGTAGAGACCGTTATTAAAGGAGTTTATATTGGTGGAACTTGTCAGGGCCCGAAAAATATCAGTGAATCTGTTCAGTCTTCCATGTCTGGAGCCTCTAAGATCGTAGCGCTTTTGAAACGGGGTACTGTTTCTGTTGATCCGATTATTGCTAGAGTAAATACTGATCTTTGTACCTGGTGTGGTAAATGTGCTGAAGTGTGCGATTACACCGCAATCAAGGAGATGGATGTGGATGGAAAAAGGGTTGCCGGCGTAAACAAAGCGGTATGTACCGGTTGCGGCATCTGTGCCCCTGTTTGTCCGGTGAATGCTATCGAAATTGCCCAATACACCGATCATGAAATCGAATCAATGATTGATGGATTCTTAGTCGAAGTGGATATCAAAGAGGGTGAAGTGGTTCAAAATGATCAACATGAGGAGGAGGAGACTACAGGAATGAAGGAGTATCCCCAAATCTGGAAAGAGATCTTAGCGGGAATCCGTGAAAGAAATACCATCCCTGAAATCATCCAAAATACAGGTATCAATGGTGATTTGGTGACTTATCATCTGATGACCATGAACAAGTATGGGATCGTCACTCCCGATGGATTAGATAAGAAAGAGGAGTATTACTATTACAAAGTTAAAAACTAAAAATACCGGAAAATGGCTAAAGTAAATCCAAAATTTGCGGAAGAATTAAAAAAATATGGTTCGGACGATTTTTATGCATGTTTCAATTGCGGAAATTGTACGGCTACTTGCTCTTTGTCAACCCAAGAGAGCTCATTTCCAAGAGAGATGATCCGTTATACCACCTTAGGTCTGGAAGATGAAATTAAGGCATCTCTAAAACCGTGGGAGTGTTATTATTGTGGTCAATGCAGTACAGAATGCCCCAGAAATGCGAGTCCCGGCGAGCTGATGATGTCTTTAAGGAGATATCTGACAGCAGCTTATGACTGGACCGGTCTTTCAGGTATTCTTTATAAATCATTACCATTGACCATTATTGCATTTGTATTGATTTTCCTAGGGGTAATCGCTTTTGCTTTCTCCGTTCAGTTTGATTTGGAACGGATGTTACATGCGGGACACTTATTTGAAGCGATTGCCATAGGAACGATCGGTGTAGTAATTTTGCTACCTAATGTGGCAAGAATGTGGTATTTCACCATTCTTAAACCCAAAGCAAAAGTGCCTTTCATGAAGTATGTCAAGTCGATGGGGGAACTCTTTGTGCACATGTTCACCCAAAAAAGGGCATTAGGTTGTGATGACAATCAGTTGCGATGGTTTGAGCACTTCATCCTCGTGATTGGGTATCTCTCCTTGTTATTCACGACGGTTGTTCTTAACTGGTTTGGAACAGATTCGTTATTTGTCATCATTTTAGGATATGTGATGAGTGCTATTGTTTTTGTAGTCACAATAGACTTCATTCGTCGCAGAAGAGCTAAAAAAGAGGAGATGACCAAACATTCACAACCATCTGATATTCTATTTGTTGCGTGGTTGTTCTGGATGGGATTCAGTGCCTTTTTGGTACGCCTTTTTATCGATCTTGATATTTTAGACACCAACAAATGGCTTTACATTTTTCACCTCACTGTACTTGCTCAATGGGCGTTAGTGATTGTTCCATTCGGCAAATGGAGCCACTTCCTATATCGTTCTTTTGCGATGTATTTTGTAAGGCTAAAGGCTTAGGGCGAAAGGCTAAAGTCAATGGTCGATAGTCAATGGTCGATAGTGTTGGAAATATGTTATTTAGCTTTTGGGTTTTAGGTTTTAGTTTTTAGTTTTTATACTGATTATTAATTATTCATTATTCATTATATTTGGGCATTCCGGCACCATCCTCCCTACAAGCCCACCCTGCTGCCGTCGGGCTTGTTCCGGGGTCCGCTTCGCTCCCGTACTTCGCTACACTTCGCTTAAACAAACATCTTCCCTAAATCAAACAAGTCGCGGCGCTCGTTCCAGCTCGTACCGCTTCGCGCCCTCCACATCCCTAATGCGAACAAAACCTGCGGTTTTGTAATGAATAACTAATAGTAAATACTGAAAAGTTTTGCATGTCTGTTTAAATCCGCGTTTGAAAATCTGTGTCATCAGCGTTCTATTTAAGACAACAGACTTCGGACAACAGACTTCGGACAACAGACTTCGGACCACAGACTACGGACAACAGACTTCGGACAACAGACTACAGACTAATCAGATTGTAGATGGTTTGTAATACACTGTGGTACATCGTTTTACACTGTGGTACACTGTGATTTATTCTTGAAAAATATAAATCAAAATAATATAAAGTCGGGAGTCTGAGGATTGCCGACTTTTTTTGTTTGAGTAATCGTAGATAAATGAATTATTTGTAAATTTGCACTATTGAAATCAATAAAATCATCATTTTATGAAACAAATAGTTGCGTTTTTATCTTTTACTTTAGTCATGTTTTCCACTTTCGTATTGAAGGGACAGGAAAGGGAGCATCCTTTCTTTATTGGGATTAATCCTTCCATAACTATGGAACCCTATTATCTTAAAAATGAAATGGATATCAATATTTTTCCTATCGTTTTTCAACAAAAGATTTGTACTAATGTTGATTACAGAATTACAACCATTTTAAATCTTGGCTTACGTCAGTCCAAAAATAAGATCAGTCATATTGGGTTTCAGGGATCATTTCCCATTTATATTTTCAAACAAAAGCTCCCAAATGCTCCATCCAGAGGTTTATATATTGCACCCGGAGTTGGTTTTACCCGAAATTTAATTGAAAAACACACCAATATTGGGCTTTGGGCTGAACCAGGGTACAGTTTTGTATTTGATGATAATTTTGCCATTACTATTGGAATTCAATTAGGAGCAACTCTCTTCAACTATGATACCGGTGAAAAAAAGTGGGGCTCCCACTTCGGAATAAAAATAATAATTGGTCAATGGTTTTCCTAATTGCGACTGACTTTAGGATTTGCAAAAAAAAGACCACAGACTACGGACCACAGACTACGGACAACAGACTACGGACAACAGACTACGGACAACAGACTACGGACAACAGACTACAGACTAAACAGATTGTCGATGGTTTGAAAACCACTGTGAAACATCGTTTTACACTGTGGAACACTGTGATTAATTTTCGAAAAATTAAAAAAACATAAAAAATATTTTAAAGTCGGGAGTCTAGGAATGACCGACTTGTTTCATTTGCTCATTTTCAAATTTGCTATTTGCTTATTTTAACCCTTTGCCTTTCGCCTTTAGCCGATTTTATTTATCTTTGCAATTCATTTCAAAATCAATAATTTATGAATTATTCAGAGTTTTTAAAAGAGGCAATTACACAATTACTTGTAAAAGGTAATTTTAATATTGTTGAATCCCATTTTTCTGAACAGTATGTAGCGCATTCTCAAGGGAAAGATTTTCATGGGCTGGATTTTGTAAAAAAATACACTAAATCTCTGCGAAAATCGATTTCAGAGTTGAAACTTTCATCCATTGAGATCATTACCGAAAGTGAAGGTCATGTTTCATGGCAACGAACATTTTCCGGAATTCATCAGGCAGCTATGAAAGGGATTCCACCCTCGTTTAAAAAGATCAAGTGGACAGAAATGGTTGTTTCCCGGATTGAAAATGAGAAGATTACCGAAGAGTGGATTCTTTCAGATTTGCCTTTCCAGTTGATGATCAAGCATAAGTAAAATCCGTGTTATCAGCGTTCTATTTAAGACAACAGACTACGGACAACAGACTACAGACTAAACAGATTGTCGATGGTTTGAAATACACTGTGGTACATCGTTTTACACTGTGGAACACTGTGATTAATTCTTAAAAAAAATAAAAAATAAAAAAATATTTTAAGTCGGTTGTTTGAGAATGGCCGACTTGCTTCATTTGCTAATTTTCAAATTTGCTAATTTGCTAATTGCATTTATCTCTATTCACAAAAGTGTTAATTGATATTTATCTCTATTTGGAAAAGAGATAATGTTTGATAAATATTTTATAACATCTTAATTTAATCTTAATAACTAAAAGAAAATAGAACGCAGATTAAACAGATGCGCTGCAAAGCAAATTAAAACAGATCCGTTTAAATCCGCGTTTGAAAATCCGTGTCATCAGTGTTCTATTAAAGATGAAGGACGAAAGAAATGCGTATTCTAATACTTCATTTCAATTTCTAACTGATTGCCACTCTCTTTTGCTTTTTTATCCAAATATGACCCCAATGCGATACCAATAGCAACACCGAAAGGTAAACCTATGCTTAATAATCCCATATTTCCAGAAATAGATCCTATAACTACTCCAATGGGCATTCCAAAAGCACCAATTCCTAAAGCTAACCATAAGTTCATATAGTAATTTTTAGGAAC
This sequence comes from uncultured Bacteroidota bacterium, assembly GCA_942493315.1. GTDB lineage: Bacteria > Bacteroidota > Bacteroidia > Bacteroidales > WCHB1-69 > UBA5429. The sequence goes on from OW818690.1 coordinate 122,958, forward strand.
CATTTTGAGCTCTTTTTCCAATTTCTGAAGAATAAGGGATTGCTTTTGTTTGACTATTTTATAATAAGCAACATTTCCACAAGGAAACTCATTCAATTCCTGTATTTGACTATTTATAAAAGCGATGAACTCCTCAGGTAGATTTTTACTTCTAAGGATCTCGATCAACTCCAAAAACTGATTCCAAAGCTTCGTTTTGTTCTCTTTTCCGGTTCTATTTTCTTTTGTTATTAAAGGAATGATTTCCATGGTGGTTTTTTTTAATTAATTTACAAATGTAGTAAATATTTCGATATTTTCATTATTTATTTACGATCCAATAATCTGTGTCATCAGCGTTCTATTTAAGACAACAGACTACGGACAACAGACTACAGACTAAACAGATTGTCGATGGTTTGAAAAACACTGTGGTACATCGTTTTACACTGTGGAACACTGTGATTAATTCTTGAAAAAACAAAAACATAAAAAAATATTTTAAGTCGGTTGTTTGAGAATGGCCGACTTGTTTCATTTGCTAATTTGCTAATTTGCTAATTTGCTAATTTGCTAATTTGCTAATTTATTTTATCTTTGCCACTCCATTTAAAATAAAAAGTTTATGTTTCAGGAAGATTATTTACTACGACAAATCAACCAGTTAGCCAGAGCATTAGGTAAACTTTTGTTTGATTTTATGGGAATTAAAAACACAGGGTTAATCGAAGAATTTTATCAAAAAGCTGATGAAACTTTACAAGCAGAAATAGATTATAACCTCACTGAATTATTAAAAATCCCTAACGATCTATTTATTAACACTTTAATTCGAAAAGAGGGGTTCAATGATGCCAATCTCAACACTTTAGCGGATCTATTTTTTGAAATGGGATCCTATTTGCAAGAAAAAGAGGCACTTCCCTATTTGGAAAAAGCATTAATTTTATATCAATACGTAGAGAATCATGATTCAACTTATTCATTTGAAAGAAGAGCGAAAATTGAAGCCACACTTCTTAAAATGAATAATTAAAACCATCCCACTCCTAAGGAGCGGGATGGTTGGTCTGGGTATCCGACGTTCTAGGTGCGAAGTGCTATAAAATAATTGCGATGAGAGAGTTGAATTCAGATAATTATTATTCAATCCATTTTTAATTTTTCATTAATTTCTTAATAATTGTCCCTCTATTTGTGGCAATTTTGGCGTAATAAATACCGTTTGCGTACGAGGAAAGGTCTATTATGGCACCATTTTGTAGTTGCCTTGGTAGTCTTTGTCCGATAGTATTGTAAACATGTACATTGGCAATATTTTCCCCTTCAATCTTGAATATACCACTTCTCGATGGATTGGGATAGATCGTAATCTTCATTTGGTTCTCTGCTATTCCTACAGCTGTTTGTGTTACATTGCTCATAATCAATCCATCAGTGATGCTTTTTGTTCCTTTTCCTAAGTTCGCAGGGGTAGGATCACAGCCACCCTCTTTTTTCACTACAATTTGATAAAATGTTTGACTATAAACCCCTGTATCTATGTAACTGCTCATTAAGCCAGGTACCGAATCGTATAACGATAATTGACTCATTGAAGGGCCACGATAGATGTAGTATTGGGATACCTCAAATTGTCCACTTTCATCTTCGTAATGGTTCCATGCCAAAGGTATTTGACCTGGGTAGGCACCTTGGTTAGCTGACAACAATATTGTTTTGTGGTAATAAGACTTTTCAGACTCATTGCCACAACCATCTACCGATGTAATCTTGTACATCGCGCTTTGCGTTGGAGGATTTGAGCTCATATCAGTAAAGACATGATCATCGCCTACCAATACGTTTCCGATAAGTGTCCAGGTATTGATAAGCTTGTAGATGTTATAAGACTCGATCATCTTGTATTCTGGATCTTGAGCATCAGGCTCTTCGTCAGATGACCAAACAATCTTGTTTTTTATCATACTGGCGTCTACGGTAACGACACACACTTCCGGTGTGGTAGGTTCCTCGTAGAAACGTAGAGTTCTTGATGAATTTGCACTGCACCCACCTTGGGTAACAGTACAAGTCCATGATAGGTCATCATTTACTTGAATTGTCCTGGTAGTTGCCCCAGTAGACCATAAGTACGTGTCGTACTCATAGGTGTAGTTAGGGTCAATTATGAAGGTCGTATCGCAATACGGCCCCACATTTATTGGGAACCCAGGTAGAGGGAAGTTTTGCACCTCGATGCTAGCTCCACTGTTGTAGGTACCACAAAGATTGGTCACTGTTAGCGTGTAATTGTGCACGCCATCAGTAGTAATTGTTGGGGTGATAGATTGAGTAGATTCACCAGTACTCCATGTATAAGTAGTCCATCCTGTCCCAGCATCAAACGTTGTGTTTGAGTTCTGGTTGCAGAAGATGGTATCCGATAAGATCGGAGTAGAGAATGGTAATTGTATTACATTGAAAGTATCGCGAGTGAACCCGCAGATATTTTCATTTATGTGAATATATACTCCTGGATCAGATATTATTACTGGAATACTTGTTGATACCCAGTTGATATTATCCAATCTTCTCCAGTAGAAATTTCCTCCTACACCACCAGTACCATAGAAGCCTATGGAAATTTCTGGTCCACACATATACATGTTTTCTTGACTAGCATCAATATTGCCAGGTCCAGAAACTATGAATGATACTGGAGAGGGAGGAGTTGCGTATAATTCCAAACCACAATTATCTTCTAATCCACTCCATATACAAGATACAGAGTGAGTTCCTGTTGTTGTGGGATTGAAAGTATAGGTGTCTCCGGAAGCCACTATGGATCCGTTTACGAGCCAAACTGTAGGGCCGAAACCTGCAGACTTGTAAAAGATAAATGTGTCAAATCCATCAGCTTGGCAAAAATTTTGGATTCCTGCTGGCATTTGAACATATGTGGTATCTGCCTTAACCTGATTGTTTACACAAGCAAGAAGACTGATAAGTACAAAAAGTACGAAAAATTGTAATTTTTTCATTTTTGTAAATTTTTATTTTGTTGTTTATATTTATGTTTGCTAATGATCAGTGGCTTCGCGTCTAGGAGTTTCCTATCTACTTGCCACCCACTGACTGGCATGGGGTCAACATGTCATATCGTTTTAAATATTAGTTTTTTAAATGAATAATTTCGGTGCAAATTTACAACTAAAAATGATATATGCAACAATGAAGTGAAGAGTGAAAAATGAAGAATTTAATCCGCTCCTTAGGTGCGTTATATTGGTAGCGAACGAATAACCGACAAATCGAACCCGCTCCAGAGTAGCGTTATATTGGTAGCGAACGATTACCCGACCAAACCACCCCGCTCCAGAGGAGCGTTATATTTGTAGCAGAAGGAATACCCGACTCAACGTACCCGCTCCAGAGGAGCGTTATATTTGTAGCAGAAGGAATACCCGACTCAACGTACCCGCTCCAGCGGAGCGTTATATTGGTAGCGAACGAACAACCCACCAAACGTACCCGCTCCAGCGGAGCGTTATATTGGTAGCAAACGAACAACCCACCAAACGTACCCGCTCCAGCGGAGCGTTATATTGGTAGCAAACGAACAACCCACCAAACCATCCCGCTCCAGAGGAGCGTTATATTTGTAGCAGAAGGAATATCCGACAAAACCACCCCGCCACAGCGTGGCGTTATATTTGTAGCAGAAGGAATATCCGACCAAACCATCCCGCTACAGAGTAGCGTTATATTGGTAGCAAACAAATAACGGGCGAAACGTACCCGCTCCAGCGGAGCGTTATATTTGTAGCAGAAGGAATATCCGACCAAACCACCCCGCTCCAGAGGAGCGTTATATTTGTTAAATAATTTATAAAAAATATTTCTACAATAAAAAAAATATTACTATTTTTGTGTTACTTTTAAAACTAAATATTATGGCTAACACTTACTCTCAATGCTATTTTCACCTTGTTTTTTCTCCTAACATTTCAAAATCATTAATTGATAAATCCTGGAGCAATAATCTAGAAATTTTCATTACATCAATTGTTCAGGAAAATGGACATAAAATGATTGCCATTAAATGTATGCCTGATCATGTTCATATCTTTTTTGGATATAATTTGAATCAAAAAATACCTGATTTGGTTAATGTCATTAAAATGACTTCTTCAAAATGGTTGAAAGAACAAAATTTTTGTAAAAACTCATTTAATTGGCAAAATGGTTATGGTGCTTTTACTCATGTGAAATCTTCTGTTAATGATGTTTTTAATTACATTATGAATCAAGAAAACCATCATAAAAAGATAAGTTTTAAAGAAGAATATTTGTCCATTTTAAAAAGAAATGATATTGATTTTAATGAAAATTATTTATTTGATTTTTTAGAACCAGAAGAATAATCTATTGAACAAATATAACGCTCCGCTGGAGCGGGGAAGGTTTGTCGGAGGTTGATTGGCTACAAATATAACGCTCCGCTGGAGCGAGTAAGTTTTGTGGGATTTTGTTTGGCTACAAATATAACGCTCCTACGGAGCGGGGTGGTTATGTCGGAGGTTGTTGGCTACCAATATAACGCTCCGCTGGAGCGGGTAGGTTTTGTCGGGTAATCGTTTGCTACAAAGATCTCACTCCTACGGAGCTTAACAAGACTATGGACAACACCCTCTAATTCAACAAAATACAAAAACTGATAACTGAAACCTGATAACTGACAGCTGATGAGCTAATTTAGTAATTTGTTTTTAATTAATTAAGTTTTTGTGAATGTAATCACTTTTTCTTATAAGATTTTGTGATTGTAATCACTTTTTCTTAATTATTTCAAATCAGAAGTAAAATTTATTCAAAGATTTTCGATTTAATCAACCCCCATTTGGCCAAACGATAAAGAACAGAAACGCGTAATACGCCTAATCCATAAACAACACTTCGTGATAGATTGATGGACGAGGCTTCCTCAAAATATTTGGTTGGGCAGGTTATTTCGCCAATTTCGAAACCTTTGTAAAAAATCTGCGCTAACATCTCATTATCGAATATAAAATCGTCAGAATTATTTTCGTAAGGAACAGATTTTAAAACTTCAGCTGAAAAAGCACGATAACCGGTATGATATTCGGATAGTTTCTGATTCATCAAGATATTTTGGAACAAAGTAAGAAATCTATTTGCTATATATTTGATTAACGGCATTCCCCCTTTTCGGGCACCTTTTCCTAAAATTCGGGAGGCACAAACCACAGGGTAAACATTATGGGCAATGATATAACTTATGGAATGAATCAATTTTGGGGTGTACTGATAATCCGGATGCAACATAATCACAATATCAGCACCCAGCTCTAAAGCCCTGTTGTAACAAGTTTTTTGATTTCCTCCATACCCTTTATTACGATCATGAACAATAATTTCAGTAATACCCAAATCCTGAGCAGTTTTAACCGTATCATCCTTGCTACAATCATCCGTAAGAATAACCTGATCCACAATATCAAACGGGATCTCGTTATAGGTTTGTTCTAAAGTTTTTTCCGCATTATAAGCGGGCATCACTACAATAATCTTTTTCCCTTGAATCATTTTTTAGAATAGGTATCCCATTTTGATGTATAAATTAGCTTTGCTGGCCCCATCCTGAGTATTCAAAGGTAAAGCCCAATCAACAGAAAGAACAAAATTTTCATTCATCGCTATTTTTAATCCTGTTCCCACAGCAATATGGGGTTGATAAATAGTTTTTGGATCAAAATTGATGTATTGATCCAATTCATCCATATTAAAAGTTGGATCATTTTGTGCAATTTGTGCCCGAACATCTTCTTCAACCAATTGATTAGGTTGTACCACCATCCCAATATCAACAAAAGGATTAAACCCGATATAAAAATGTTGTTTTGCAATATCAAATTGGAAAGCTTTCCAGCGAATTTCAAAATTTGCATAAGCAAAACCATCGGCTAACACTCTGCTTCTAAGCACTCCTCTGGTAGAGTTTGCCCCACCAATTGCTTCATATAAAACCCTTTGCATAAAAATGGTATTCAAATAATTATCCAAATAAAAAGGACTTTTACCGGCAACCAGCAATTGGGTTCCTACTCTGTAAGCAACTGACAATTTTTCTTTATATAATGGAACATATTGTTGATAAACAGCATTAAATTTGATATTATTGAACTCTTTTTGATTCCCAAAAGCAGCAGTATAGGTAAAAAATGCATTCGCATAGATCCCTTTGGTAGCATTTGTTTGTTTATTTCTGGAATCATAAACAATTCCTAAACGAACAAATGGGTGACTTCCACCATTAATTTCATTAGGATCAAATATATTCCATTTCACATATTTATCATACAATTCATCAATATTGGGTAATAAATCGGTTGAATCTTTACCTTTATTCAAGATATCCAAATTAACGGGACTTATGGAATAGTTCAAAAAGCCCAAACCAAGATCCCATTTCCAGTTATTTTTAATAGTCCCTTGTAAGTCCCCGGAAACTCTGAAAAGATCTCTTTTAAATTTGTAGAATGCTCTGGATTCATACCCTTCAGCAGCTGTATATTTTTTGGAATTGTGCCAATTGTTGTTATAAATTGATTGATATCCGTTATAACCATAAAAATCGCACATAGCATCAGGTATGTATGATGCATCTAAAGAGATTCTATGATTTGGAATCAAATATTTAGAGTCATAAAAAACTCTGAAAATTCCATATCTTTTGGTCGTATAAGCAGCTTCCAGATAGAGAGAATGGAGATACTCAGGATATTTGGAGCCATCACCATAATTATAAATATTGGTTAAAACACCATACTGAAATCCCAAATCTGCATCATAAGCAACACTGGGTAAAATCCCCATATTCCATCCCTTTTTAATTTTCTTTTGAGGTTGAGGTTCTTCATTTTGGGCATTGATCTGTACAAAAGTGAATAACACAATGATTAAAAATAAAAAAAATCTTTTCATAAATTATGAATATTTGAAAATGAATAAACAATTACAATAATGATTGAAATAAATAATACAATGCAACTCCTATATAGGTTCCCACTGCATAACCTGCCAATCCAATTGCTACACCACTAATTAAAACTTTTCTGTTTGACATTGCACTAACAACGGGTGGAATGAATGGAGGGGAGCAAAAAAGACCCATTTCTGCTACGACATACAAATCTCCGGTTACTTTAAAGATTCTACATAAAATAACATGTAAAGTGATTGTCATTAAAGTGAATACAATCAGAAAATATAAAATATTCAATACAGAAGCATCAATTTTGGTAACATCAAATTTACCGGCAGCAGACACACAGAATAGCAATATGAAAAACATTCCTAATTCAAACGTTTTTGGTAAATTTCTAATTCTTTTGAAAAATGAAGCACCAATTGACAGTGTTGTTATGGTTAAAATTACTGCCAATTCGTTTAATTTACCCGTTATTAATATTGAAAGACCAACACCTATACCAAAGAAAATAATTGCAATTAATAGAGCAAGCATCAATCTTGGAAATACCCATTTATGGAACATTCTATCATATCGTTCAAATGTTACAGATCCAATAACAGCGGAATTACTATCTGCTGAAGAATAGGGATCGTGAAAAGGTAATAATTTTCGAAATAATTTGTACCCTCCTCCGGTTAGAAATAAAACGAATGGAAAAACAACAATCATTTGAAAGGTTAATGTCAATGTCATCGTTGCTTCAGATACTTTGAGCGCTTTTCCAATAGCAAAGAAATTCATAGTTCCACCTGAATAAATTCCTGTTAGCATTGATGCAATACCAGGCAGCTCTTCAATCCCTTTATGTCTAAAAATAAAGAAAGTCGCAATAATTGAGACTACGATCGCAACAATTCCCGTTAATAATGCTGCTATGGCTTTGGGTAACGATTTCGTCCATAATTTAAAATCAGAACTAAATAACATCAAAGGAATAGCAATTGGGACTGAAATATTCATAATTAAGTTTTGAATTTTTCCCAAACTCAGCATTTCAACATCCGACATAAAAGGAGAAAGTGATAAAAAGAGAGCAGCTAATACACCAATAGCATACGCAACAATAACCGTTCCTATTTTTTGAATAATCTTTGATTTTCTATACCAATAGATCACCAAAAAAGGAGTTAGCACAAATAAGGCAACAAATAAGGCAACTTTCATATTTTTTGATTTTGGTGCTGCAAATATAAGATAAAAATGATTAAATTAACATCTATTCACATTTTTTGCATGAAAAAAATCATTATTTTTGCAATACCATTAACAAATTGTGTTCAACATCCAATAAGTTTATTATGTTAAGTTCTAAAAAAACCCTATTATCTCTTTGTCTATTAATCCCTGTTTTAAGTTTATTTGCTCAAATTGACCCTCCAAATAAGATCGTTTTTGGGGATGCTGATAGCTTGGTTATTGTTGAAAATGATATAGATACGGTTGGTGAAGAAACTGAAGATGACTTTCAAGATGTAGGGAAAGATGAGTCCATGATATTTATCTATTTTGACTGGATGCCCGGATATGGAACATATAATAACTTTGATATTTTAAATGTTCATTATAAACATGAATGTTCAGTAAGTCCTGATACTTTGTTATTAGGAACATATATCCATCCAGCTCCCTACAAAATTTACTCCAAATACGGAAGAAGAAGAAGAAGAAATCATTATGGCGTGGATTTGAGTTACCCGAGTGGAACACCTGTTGTGGCAGCTTTTGATGGAATCGTGAGGGTTTCCAAAAGCAAAGCAGGAGGATACGGTGATTTGATCGTAATTCGACACGATAACAAACTGGAAACTTATTACGGTCACATGAGCAAAAGGTTCGTCAATCCCGGACAGTTAGTTTCAGCCGGTGATACGATCGGATTAGGAGGTAGTACAGGGCGATCTACCGGTCCACACCTTCATTTTGAAGTTCGTTATATGGGAGTCCCGTTTAACCCTACAAGAATCATTGATTTTGATAATTTTAAACTGTTGTCTGATACCGTTTACACAACAGGAAAAGATATTAAAAATAATTCAGTTGTCGTTAACAAAAACAATAAAAATGACGATAATCCTTCAGGAAAGCTATATATTACCGTCAAAAAAGGACAAACTTTAGGTGGAATTGCACAAAGATACAGAACAAGCGTGTATAAAATTAAGAAGTTAAACAAAATGAGAAGTGACTTCTTAAGAGAAGGACAAAAGTTAAGAGTTAAGTAACCAGATCTCTTTTTCGGGGATCATTTTTCATATTAATTATGAAAAAAATAATAACATTATGGCTTATTATCATCTCCCCCTCCCTGTTTGGACAAACCAATTACTACACTTTTGGATTTGAACAAGAACAAACCATTCTCGTTTTAAACTCTCAAAACAACCCTATTCAGGATCCCTGGACCGGAGGAATAAATAGTATTAAATTCTCTTCTATAGATATAAACCATGATGGATTTAAAGATCTATTGGGATTTGAAAAACATGGAAACAGAATACTCCCTTTTATCTGGAATAATGCTTTAAATGTGTATCGTTATGATCCTCAATATATTCACTTATTTCCAAAGCTTCATGATTGGGTTATTTTAAAAGATTACGATCTGGATGAGAAAGAGGATATCTTTACGTATGGGTTGGCTTCTATAGAAGTTTATAAACAAACCTCATCGAATCCATTACAATTCAGTTTGGTTACAGATCAACTTCAATCTTACTACTACAATGGAAATGTTAATATTTTCACCTCACCGGACGATTATATTGCGATTGAAGATTTTGATCAGGATGGAGATTTAGATATCCTTAACTTTTGGATTTTAGGAAAATTTGTTCATCTACAAAAAAATGTTTCCATGGAAATGTATGGAAATCCTGACTCATTGATTTATTTTTTGGGAGATGAATGCTGGGGTGCCTTTTCAGAAGGGGCTGATAATAATATCATTACACTATTTTCACATTGTCAAACCAAAGAATGGGATCCCTTGAATGAACCTACAAGACATGTTGGATCAACGCTATATGCTTTTAAAAATAGTCCGGATACCCTTTTTAACCTGCTGATTGGCGATATTGATTATCCGGAACTGATCTATTTAACTAACGGAGGAACTAAAGATAGTGCATTAATGGTATCTCAAACCACTTTATTTCCCAACAGTATTGATCCAATTCAACTTTTTTCTATGCCCGCGATCAGTTATGAAGATCTTGATCATGATGGTATCCAAGAACTAATAGCCTCTCCTTCTGATCCAGCGCTTACAAAATCAGAAGACCTTCAATCAGTGTGGGTTTATCAACGGAATGCTCAAAATGGGCCATTTGAATTGCAAACAAAATCATTTATTCAGTCACAAACCATTGATGTTGGAAGTGGTGCTTATCCCATTTTATTTGATTGGAATCAGGATGGTTTACAAGATCTGTTTATTGCCAATTATGGAAGTTATGATAGTTCTCAATATGTAAATGGTGTTTTACAATCCACTTATACCTCTTCTATCTCCTATTTTCAAAATATCGGGACACCAAACAATCCATCTTTTAAATGGATCACTTCAGATTTTGGGAATCTGAAATCCAAAAAATATGTAGCCCTTTATCCGGCATTTGCTGATTTTGATCAAAATGGAACTATGGATATGCTTTGTGGTAAATATGATGGAAAATTAATTCTTTTTTATAATAGTAACAATCCAGGACCACTTCCTTCTTTCACAGATTCTCTGATCAACTTTCAAAACATTTCAGTTTCCAATTTCAGCACACCGCAACTTTTTGATATTGATTTAGATGGAGATTTAGATTTAATGATTGGAAACAGAAGAGGACAAATTGCTTATTATCAAAATATTGGAAATGGTGTTCCCTTTCAATTTATTACAAACTCTCTAGGAGATGTGGATGTTAGAGATATCTCCCAATCCTATTTTGGGTATGCAGTACCTCAATTTTTCAGATTTAATAATACCACTTATCTTTTTTGTTCCAGTGAACAAGGTGAAGTTTTTGTATATAAAAATATTGATGGAAATCTGAACGGTGTTTTTACCCGTGATTATTCTTTAGTAAAAACATTAGAAAATACACCTTATTTGATTGATGAAGGAATTCGTTGTGGAGTTGCAGCTGCAGACTTGAATAATGATCAGCTTATTGATTTAATAGTTGGAAATTGGGCCGGTGGAGTCACCTATTTTAAAGGTTCAAGTCCTATACTTGTGACGGTATCTAAAGTTGAAAATGAAATCTCTATTTACCCAAATCCTGCTCATGATTATTTTATAATAAAATCAAATAATGCATCCGTTTTTCATGGAGCTTTATATTCTGCTATGGGTCAGCAATTAAAGGAAATTAAAAGTAATTATGAAGAAACTGTAATACCATGTTCTGATTTACCAAGCGGAATCTATATTCTTCGACTTGAAATGGAGGGAAAGATCATCACCCAAAAATTGATGATTGAAAAATAAAACAGATCCCAAGTTCCTGATTCCATTTTTTTATTACTTTTGTTTATCAAATATTAAATTATGAAAAAAATTGGTATTCTTTTTTTAGTAATCGCTGCCTCTTTTTTAATGGGGTTTGTAGTGAAAGGATTTATTGCTCATAATCTAAATAGTCAAAATATTAAATGTAATTTGTTAACTGTTAAATATTAAATTATTTTCGCCATTTGCCTTTTGCCCTTCGCCTTTTTTATTTATCTTTGTCCCATGAAACATGAATGTATAGATTGCCCGTATAAGTCTGGTGCTGCAAAAACACTTGATGATAATGGAGTTGCAAAACTCACTTCCAACCATGTTGCCGTTAGTTTTGCTAAAGGGGATAACATTATTAAACAAGGAAACTACACTACAAATGTTGCATTTCTAAGAAAAGGGTTTGTAAAAATTCACATTACCGGTCCTTCTGGAGAACATATAACTCGGATTGCAAAAGCACCCACACATTTAGGGTTACCTACTACTTTTGGAGTAAATATCAATCAATATTCTGTTACTGCCATCTCTGATGTGGAAGTTTGTTTTATAGATTTTAATACTTTTCTCTCATTTTTACATGAAAATACTGCATTTTCATATCAAATTATATTAGAATTGTGCAACAATGAACTGGAATCTTACCGTAGATGTGTCAATAGAACTCAAAAACAAACCAGAGGCAATGTAGCAGATATATTACTGGAATTTTCTGGTGAAATCTATCAATCTGACATATTTATAATGCCTTTAAATCAAACTGAAATTGGCACGATGTGTGATTCAACCCGAGAAAGTATAAGTCGTATTTTAACTGAATATGAAAGGGAGGGGATCATTTCAATTCAAGGAAAAACAGTTACGATTTTAAATAAAAAAACATTGGAGATGATCAGCAAAAATGGATGATTCGTGTGCTCAGAATGCTCGTGTGCTCAGAATGCTCGTGTGCTCAGAATGCTCGTGTGCTCAATTTATAATTGTTATTTGTTAATTGTTAATTGTTAATTGTTAGATTATTTCCTATTTTTGCATAAATAAAAATTTAAACTATGTTATTTCGAAATGTGATGGTTGACGATGAGTTGAAAATGCAACTCATAACTCTTATAAAAGAGAATCGAATAAGTCATGCTCAGTTATACTTATCATCTGCCGGTGCTCACTCTTTTGCTTTGGCGATTGCATTTGCTCAATATTTATCCTGTGAAAATCCCACGGAAAATGATTCTTGTGGCATTTGTCCCACTTGCCAGAAGTTTGAAAAACTGGCTCATCCTGATTTGCATCTGATTTTTCCTAACTGCATCACCAAGAACGTTAAAAAAGATCCTGATTCCAGACAATTTGCACAACAGTTTCGTGAATTTGTATTTCAAAACAATTATCACATTGATATTGATGATTGGTTAAAGGAACTGGATGGGGAGAATAAACAGGCAAGTATCAATATCAGAGATTGTTCCAATATTATTAATCAAAATAGTATCCGTTCTTTTGAAGGGGGGCACAAAATGTATATCATTTGGTGTGCAGATCGGTTATACCACGCTGCAGCACCAAAACTATTGAAAACATTGGAGGAACCTGAAAACAAAACTCTTTTTATTTTACTCACTGAAAATCCCGATAAAATTTTAACCACTATTTTATCGAGAACACAATTGGTAAAGATTCCTCAAATCAAATCTTCAGTCATTAAAAATCAATTGATACAGGATTTTAATATTTCTGAGTCCAAAGCGGAAGATATTGCCGCAATATGTGAAGGAAACTATCATAAAGCTAAAACTTTAGCCACGGAAAGTGCTCAATTAAGGGAAATGTTAAGCCAATTTGAAACTATTGTAAAAAGCATCTATTCTCTCAGTAGAAAAGAATCCAATGAACAAATTGGGTATCCGGAAGTCAGAGAGATCATCAATGATATTGTGGCAAAAGGTCGTGAAGAACAAAAGAACTTTTTAAAGTATTTAATTAGAGGTTTCCGGAATATGTTGATGATGAGTACGAACAACGAAAATATGATCCGGGCTACTGCAGATGAAAAGAAAATTATAAATAATTACAAAGATTTGGTTTTATTAAAGAATGCAAATGCTATTCTTAATGAATGCAATTCAGCTATTTATCATATTGAAAGAAATGGCAATTCGGGATTAGTCTTTACTGATCTGTATTTGAAGTTGTCTCAGATTGTTTCTCCTGCTTAGATCTCGGAACAGGATTTTTAAAAATATCCAAAATTTCTTTAGGTCTGTAAAAATCAAGCCATCTAAAATCTTTTAACAATCGATCCTCTTTTTTAAGATCACCATCTGCATAAATTTTACCATCCGGTTTATTATAATAATGAATTCTTTGAATTTTATTGTTATCAAAGAGTAATTTCATTTCAGAGGTTAGGGAAACATTGATCCCAATAAGCGCAGTGTCATCATCCACAATATAGTAAATACATTCAGCATTATTGATAACATCCACCATTTGGAGTTTGTTATTCTGGATATATCCCACAATTTGGGCTCCTTTTATCTGATTAAACTCTGTATTTTCAAATAAGGAGGAGACAATAAAACCGGCTTTACACAATTCCATTTTGGTATTTATAGAGTCGAGAATGGTGAATCGAATTGTATCTGCTGTTAACTGATTTTCTCCTGACCATAACACAGGATTAAAATACAAGGTTAAAGTTGAATCTATTATCATATAAACCATTGAATCACAAGCCCCTTGCATCTCTTTATTAAAAAATTTGGCATGGTTAAATGCGTGAATTTCCAGAGGGTTTTGTAGCGAATCAAATAGAAGTCTCAGGGTATCGGCATGTAAGAAAAGGGAATCTGCATCATCGATCATAATCAGAAGTGCACTATCGGTAGTCATAGAGTTACCACCCAATTCAGAGTATTCAAAATAATTTCCTTTTACAACATACCCTTTGACTGTATCTGTCATAACAATATTATTCCATCCAATTCCAAATTTTTTATTTTTATCATAAAAAATACTATCTCCTACTAATTTTTGATCTTTATTAATTAATTCCACTTCATTTACCAACAATGCATAATCATTTCTAGTATCATACCATCCGGAATTAGTAAAAATCTCATTTTCCTCAGAAACCAAATGGGTTGGAGATATAAAGTAAACCACTTCATTTAAAGTATTGTATCTAAGGGAATCGCAGTTTATGGTATATGAACTATTTACTAATACAACATCTCCTTTTAAAATCACAATTTTTTCATCGGTATAATAATAACCGGTATTACTGGTGAGGGTATCTTCATTATTGATCATTTTCCCCCAAACCGGATAGTATCCTAGTTGTTGATTGATATCATACGTTAGATTATTGGTAAAAAGTGCTGAACTTTTATCTTTCAGGATCACTTTTCCTGTAATATTGGTCATTTTGGAATTTCCGTTGTATAATACCTGATCACCGGTTAAAGTAACGGTATCATTGACATAAATTCGAACAGGATTTCCATAAGCAATGGTATAGTTTTCATTGATATAACTATACGCACTATCGCAATATCCTACTGTATTTTCATGTCTGAACACTACATTTCCAACAAATTTTTCTATACCCGGGAAATTTTCATCATCATGGTACTGCCATTCCGCTCTGAAAGAAATTTTTTGTTGAGAAAAAACACTTAAAGAAAAGCTCAAAAGTATTAAAAAAATGAAAAAAGGGTGCTGTTTCATTCTATTTATTTACTGGTTTTCCATCCACTTCTATAATTCTATCATTTTGATAAATGGTGGTGCTTAATACAGTTCCATCGGGGTTATATTGGATTTCAGGACCATCTTTTAATCCATTTTTAAAGGAAGTTTTGATACGAATATTTCCATTAACATCAAAATGGGTTTGGTTTCCGGTTCCCATGTTATAATTTGCTTCTCCAATAAGCATCCCACGTTGATCAAAAAACTCCCATTTTCCGTCAGGAAGATCATTTTTAAAGCTTCCTTTAGCAAAGTTTACCCCGTTTTCGTACCAGGAATTGTAGGTACCCTCCTTTTTCCCTTTTACATAATGGGTTTCAGATAGAATTTGACCAGATTTATCCCATGTTCTTTCAATTCCTTCTAAAAGATCATTTTTATAAAAAGCCAGAT
This sequence comes from uncultured Bacteroidota bacterium, assembly GCA_942493315.1. Lineage (GTDB taxonomy): Bacteria > Bacteroidota > Bacteroidia > Bacteroidales > WCHB1-69 > UBA5429. The sequence continues at coordinate 138,611 of OW818690.1, forward strand.
ATTCTCTATTTCCATTAAAATAAAACTTTGATAACTCTCCTTCTTTCTTTCCCTTTTTCATTTGAACTTCCATAATTTTGGAGCCATATACCGGATGAAAATATCGGGATATTCCGTTCTCTTTCCCGAAACGATATTGAATTTGAGATTTCACCATGCCGTTTTCAAAAAGTTCTGTTTTTGTTTTGGTACAGGAAGTAACTGATAATAAGAGTGTTAAAACAAGTAAAAAAGAAAAAATTCTTTTCATAAATTTATTTTTTTATGCTTGTAAAAATACAATTAATTTTTCAATAAGCACATTAGCACATTAATCAGGGCGTGCCGGCTTCCCCAACCCACGATTCCATCGCTTTCCAACTTTGCGCGCTTTCCGGCTCCGTCCTAAATTTTACCACGAAGGCCGCGAAGAAATTAAATCACAGAGAGCTCAATGAAAAACCCTCAGCGATCTCTGCGTGAAAATAGGTTAAAACATTTTTCAATTCAAATATTTTGACTTTTTTTCGGAGCACAAAGTCACTCTAAGTTAAAAAAAGGTTACTCAAAGTATTGTATTATAATTTATTAACATTGTGATACATTGAGAAAACTTCTTTTTATATTGTGAACCAAAATAAATCTTGCCTATTTGACACACAGCAAACCAAAAAATTCGAAAAACTTCAAAATTTTGGTTTATAAACCCATTTTTTGTTCTATTTTAACTAAAAAATCAAATAAATTTTTGATGTGTTTTTTTATTAAAATTTAAAAAAAATAAAAATCTCGACATTTTTGACATAAAATCATTCGCTCGTTTATAAAAATAGAGTATAATGTTAATTTTTTAATAAATTATGAGATTTATCAAATTTTTTTGTATTATTGATGCGTGAAAACATAAATACATTTTCATTAAATAGCATAATATTTTTAAAATTTTAAAACAAAATTGAACAACAGAAATTTTAGATTTAAAATAAAGAAATAATAAAATAATTAAAAAATGAATAGGATATTAATATTATTAGCATTTATGTTTGCTTCATTAGCTTTATTGAGCCAAAGTTATGAACCATTTTTTTCTGATACAAATCAATTTAATATTGTACATCATATAACATGTAAAAATAATTTAGTAAACGATGCTTTTGCACCCTGTATTGTTACAAATGAGTATTTTATTATAAAAACAAATCAACTCATTTTTAATGAAAAAAATTATTTTGTAGCACAAAATAAGCAGGGAGTTTTACTTACTCCGGAAAATATAATTTTAGAAGGATTGTTAATCAGAGAAGATTCTACCGGAAAAATTTTTCGTTATTTTCCTTCTATTAACAATGAATTATTAATTTGTGACATGTCGTTAAATCAAGGAGATACTTTTCAATTGTTTTCTTTTATTAATGAAACTTCCTATCTTGAAAATTATTATATTGAAGAAGGAACTACACTTATTGTTGATACAGTAACTTTTGTTAATGGGAAAAAAGTAATTCATTTTCCTAATATTGCTTACAGCTTTTTCTTTGATAATCTTTTTTGGCAGTTTGATATTTCTATTAAATTTATCGAAGGGGTTGGCCCAACGTATGGTCCATTTGGATATTTTAAGATACCAGGATTTGAAAATGCATTACCTTTATTGTTATGTAAAAAAAATAATGATCAATTAGAGTATATGCAACATAGTGATTTAACATGTTATCAAAATAGTGTCAATATAGAAGAAGTTGAACTTCCTCAAATTTCAATTTTCCCCAATCCTACAAGCAATGATATTCATATAAATTTGAATTCAAATAAAGGTGAATTTTTATTAAATATATATAATATTTATGGCTCTATTGTACATTCCGAAAACGTATCTGAAAATACAATTATTGATGTAAAAGATTTACCATCAGGAATTTATTTATTGAATTTTAAATCAAATCAATTCTTACAGTTTTCAAAAAAAATTATAATTTGTAAGTAAATATTAATTTAACATCACCTTTGTATGATTAAAATGTTTTTTTCATTAGCGTTTTTTTTCATTTTTCTTAACATATTTTCTCAAAACAACTATAATAGTTGGGATTCTTATTAAGGTAAAAATGTGGATTTTGAAGTTTTATATATATCAAAAAAGGGAAGTTGAGATTTAAAATACAAATTTTCTTTTATCTTCAGGATAAATACATTTAGGCATATTCATATCCCCTAATTGTCTTCCAATTGCCAATAAAATTTCATATTCTTCAATGGTACTTGGTGGAACTTTTTTGATTCTGGAATAACCATGACCAGTATTACCTAATTGGTATCCTCCTTCGCATATTTCTGAAATATAAGTTATTGCCGTTACTTTAGTTTTATTTTCAGGAATGGAATCTAAATGTAATAAAATATATACGTCATAATATAAAGGCTTTCCATTTTTAAAATAAATTTTTGATTTAATTGCCCCTAAAAATGTACTTAATAGAATATCATTTTTATTTACTATACTATCGAATTCATCATATAATAAAGGAATATCAGTACTATCAGGAAGTAATAAAAAATTATCTTCATAAATTGAATTTATAATTTTTCTAATTTGTGGAATATTAGCATTAAAAACATAACTCGTTGGATTTTTTTGTTTTAATTCTTTTTGAGAATAACAGCCAGAAAACAATAATGTTACTATTATTAAGTAGATAAAATTTTTCATAGTGTTGGTGGTTTAATCCCTGATTGTCAAATTGGTTTATGTTTTATTTGTGTGTGCAAAAATACAATTATTTAAATTCTAAATATCTTTTCATTTTTTTTTGTGATTTGATTGTTTGGGTAGCATAAATGAATTAACCAACCCAGAGGGGAATTATCATCTATCCTTATTTACAAGTAAATAAGATAAATTGATATGTATAAATTCAAGATAACGCTTCTTTAGTCTAAAAAAAACCGCTTGCGGTTTTTGCTGCATTAGGGCGCAGGCCAGGTACCCCGCAAGTTGAACAGCTTAGTGGTGCACGAGACGGGCAGAGCGACGGAGGAGCTCCTGCACGGCCGATGCACCACTTGGCTGTGAAACGAGGAGTACAGGCCGGAGACCGACGGCAGCCGGGTGGAATCGTGGGACGGATGGTGCCGGAATGCCATAAAAATCATTACTTTTGCACTTCAAACCTATTATCATGTCGGAATTGGAATCTTTATGGCAAAAAATGGAAGGTGAAGGCTACGGAAATGAGACTTTTCGAATGATGTATGCAACTGATGCTTCAGAATATCGGGAGATTCCTGTTGGAGTAGCCTATCCCAAAACAAACGAAGATATTAAAACATTGATTAAATGGGCGAAACAACATCGCATTCCATTAATTCCCAGAACAGGTGGCACTTCTTTAGCCGGACAAGTTGTGGGAAATGGCTTGATCATTGATCTTTCCAAATATTTTACAGAAATCGATTCGATTGACTTGGAAGATCAAACAGTATGGGTTCAAGCGGGTGTTGTTAGAGATGATTTGAATACTCTGTTAAAACCTTTAGACCTCTTTTTTGCTCCTGAAACGTCTACTTCAAACAGAGCTTGCTTTGGAGGGATGTTTGGTAACAATTCCTGTGGTAGCAACTCTTTGATTTACGGGAGTACGCGCGCTCATGTTTTGGAAGCCAAAGGATTTTTATCTGATGGTTCTTATGTTCATTTCAAGAATATAACGGAAGAAGAATGGAGCCAAATCACAGAAGAATCCTCTCTGGAAGCAACCATTTATAAATCATTATATAAAATCTTTCATTCTGAAGAGGTTATGCATGAAATCAAAGAGCAATTTCCTGATTCCCGGATCAGGAGAAGAAATTCAGGTTATGCTATTGATGAGTTGGTTCAAAACCGACTATTTCAACCCCAAAACAAACAACTTCCCGATCTTAATTTATGTCAACTTTTAGCAGGTTCTGAAGGAACACTTTGTTTGATTACTGATATTAAAATTAAACTAAGTCCAATATCAAAATATGAAAAAGCGGTTATTGGAGTTCATTGTGATTCCATAGCGGATGTATTGCAAGGAAATCTCATCGCATTAACTTTTCAACCTACTGCAGTTGAGTTGATTGATTATACGATTATTCAATTAAGTTTAGAAAACCAATCTCAAAAAGAGAATGTTTCTGTTTTAACCATGGATCCAAACCATCCTGAAATACATATTCTTGCGATTGAGTTCAGTGAAAAGGATCCTGTATTGCTTCATCAGAAATGTGAAACCTGTATTGAAGTTTTAAAAATGGCTCAAATTGGCTACAGCTATCCCATATTACAAGGTCAGGATTTGAACAAAATATGGAAAATCAGAAAAGCGGGATTAGGGATCATGTCCAATCTGAAAGGAGAGGAAAAACCCAAATCATTTGTAGAGGATAGTGTTGTTTTACCGGAGCAACTGCCCTCCTATTTTGCTGAATTTGAATCAATTTGTATGAACCATGGGATTAAAATGGTTGCTTACGGACACATTTCAACCGGTGAAATACACAAAAAACCGATTCTTGACTTTCAAAATCCCCAACATTTTAAACTTTTTCATGAATTAGCTCTGGCAGATGCTCATTTGGTCAAAAAGTACCGTGGTTCACTGAGTGGAGAGCATGGTGATGGTCGTTTACGTGGTGAGTTTTTGCCCCTAATGTTAGGAGAAAAAATAGTTTCAATATTTCAGGAGATTAAAACCATTTTTGATCCTGAATCGATTTTAAATCCGGGAAAAATAGTAAACACTCCCAAAATGGATCAATTTTTAAGGGAAACGATATCATCAGATACTTTGGTTTATAATACTTATTTTCATTTTCCTGAGACAGATGGATGGATCAATGCATTAAAAAAATGTTGTAATTCAGGAGATTGCAGAAAATCTGCATCACAAGAGGGAACCATGTGTCCCTCATTTCAAGCACAAAATGAAGAGTATTTTAGCACCCGGGCTCGTGCCAATGTATTGAGAGAGATGATTCTTCATACCCAAACCCGAAATCCATATTCTTTTTCAGATTTGATTCAAAATGATTCTGATTTGGTTTACTCAGATCAGGAAATTTATGACATTTTATCCTGGTGTTTAGCGTGTAAAGCGTGTAAAGCTGAGTGTCCATCTCAAGTGGATATGACCAAATTAAGAGCTGAATTTCTTCAACACTATTACAACAGACATCGAATCCCTTTTAGATCCCGAATTATAGGGCATTATCCGTTTTTTAATGAATTAGGGAGCTATTTCAGTGGATTTTACAATTTGATAGTGACTCAGAAATGGAGTTCAAAGATCTTAAAAAAAATGTTGGGATTTGCTTCCCAAAGGAGTTTGCCAACCATTCATAAAAGATCATTATTACAATGGCATAATCAAAGAGAAAACAAATTTCAATCTGTGGATCGAAAAGTGTATCTTTTTCCTGATGAATTCACCAATCGGAACGATGTAGAGATCGGCAAAAAAGGGATCTGTTTGCTAGAAAAACTAGGATATGAAGTGATTATGATTCCTTCATCATTCAGCGGAAGAACCTATTTATCTAAAGGAATGTTAAAAAATGCACAAAAATGTGCTGAAGAGAATGTAACGATTTACAAAAAGCTGATCAACGAGAAAACCCCATTAATCGGAATTGAGCCTTCGGCTATTTTAACATTTAGAGATGAATATCCTGATCTATTGAGTAACACATTACAAATTGAAGCTCAAAAGTTAGCAAAACACTGTTATTTAATAGATGAATTTATATTACAAGAATGGGAATCGAAAAAAATTGAAAGTTCATTGTTTACAGATAACACCAAAAAAATTCTTTTTCACGCCCATTGTTACCAAAAAGCACTTTCTGATAAAACAATCAGTGTAAAAATGATGGAGATTCCGAAAAATTATGCTGTAACGCTCATCGAAGATGGTTGTTGTGGCATGGCCGGTTCTTTTGGTTTTGAAAAAGAGCACTATGAAATTTCACAAAAGATTGGTTCATTAAAACTTTTTCCTGCTGTTCAAAATAAAAAATCGGATGAGATTATTACAGCATGTGGAACTAGTTGCAGACATCAAATCAAAGATGGAACCGGAGAGATCTCCTATCATCCTATTGAAATTTTATTTGATGCACTTATTTAAGTGTCATTTTTTCCCAGAAATAGCCTGGAATAATCCGCATAAGAGCAGAAATATAGCGCCATTTCCCATCCACATAAATAGTCCTTTTTTTCTTAAGTAATCCTTTAAAAATCACTTTTACTGCCTTGTCACAAGATAAGGTTAATGGGTAATTTTGTCCGGCAATGATTTCAGTATCTACAAATCCTGGAATTATAGTAGAAAATTTTATGTTCCATTTCTGAATATGAGCTCCATGAGCCATAGCTTCGAGATACAATCTTTGATACCCTTTACTAGCTGAATAAGATGATGAACCTCCAATTCCACGGAATCCGGCAACTGAACTGATCGCAGCGATATGTCCTGATCCTTGGTTTTTAAAAAACTGAAACATGTAACACATTGATGTTACAAAACCATTGATATTAACATCATTAGTCCATTTTTCCATGGATAAATCCATATCATAATTTTGTTTTCCTACGCCTGATGAATAGAGAAAAAGATCACATCCGCCCAAGCGTTGAATCAATAATTCTAATTTATTTTCCAAATCAGGTTTTGTAACATCTGTTTCTTCATAAAGTATGTTATCAGGAAATTTTTGTGAAAGTTGTTCGAGTCTTTCGATTCTTCTCCCGGCAACAGCAACAGTATGACCAGCTGCAGCAAATAGTTCTGCTGTGCCTTTCCCCAACCCAGACGTAGCACCTAAAATAATGATTTTCATATAGTTGTAATTTTCAAAATAGATGGGCAAAGATATTGAATTTTTGGAAAGAAAATGGAAAGATAAAATTAAATCATTTATCGTATTTTTGTAAAAAATTAAAATGATGAAAAAAGTTGATATTTGGATGGCAGTTGGAGTGATCCTATTTTTTGCCCCATTTTTTATTTTCAAACCTGTATATGATTGGTATTTAAGTTTTAATGGAAACCATCCTTTAATCATGGCCTTTATTAAATTTGCCATTTTAGCTACATTTGGGGAAGTTTTAGGGTTAAGAATTAAAACCGGAAAATACAACACTCCCGGATTTGGAATTTTACCCAGGGCTATCGTTTGGGGAGTTTTAGGCGTCTGGATAGCTGTAGCCATGGGTGTTTATAAATTTGGAGTACCGGCTTACCTTTCCAAATTTCAATTATTTGAAAGTTTACCGGATGCCATGAAGGGTTCATTTTCCGGCATGAAATTATTTGGTGCTTTTTGTATCAGTGTAATGATGAACACCACATTTGCGCCGGTTTTCATGACCATTCACAAAATCACCGATGCGCATATTGGAAATTGTAATGGTAAATTGAGTTTTTTAACCACACCACTTCCATTTGGTAAACTCATTACACAACTCAACTGGCAAGTACAATGGGGTTTTGTCTTCAAAAAAACGATCCCTTTTTTCTGGATTCCGGCTCATACGATTACTTTCATCTTACCGGGAGAATTTCAAGTACTTTTTGCAGCTATTTTAGGCATTGCTTTAGGTCTCATTTTATCTATTGCTGCCATAAAAAGTAAAACTGTTTCAAAATAAAGATGTGAAGCAACATTTTTTTGTTATTCACGTCTTACAAAAAATTACGGATATTAATGAGCGAAGAGGAGATCATAAAGGGTTGCCAAAACGGGAAACAAAAATGCCAAAAATTGGTTTATGATCAACATTCTAAGTTAGTTATGGGGATTGCTTTACGATTTGCAAAAAATGAAAATGATGCTTATGACATTTTTCAGGATGCATTTCTTAAAGTGTTTCTTTATATCCAGAATTTTAAATTTTTAGGTTCTTTTGAAGGTTGGGTGCGAAAAATTGCGGTAACAACTGCCATTTCATGGTACAGAAAACAAGTTGCAGATAGAAAAAACGGATTGGAAGTTGAACTGGTAGAGGATTACCCCGAGGTAACAATTGAAGAGGGGATTGATATTTCAATGGATGAATTATTGTTAATAGTCAATGAGTTACCGGATGGATATAGAATGGTCTTCAATCTGTTTGCCATAGATGGATATAAACATGAAGAGATTGCTGAAATGCTGAATATCTCGGAAGGCACTTCCCGCTCTCAATACTTTAAAGCCAAACATACGTTACAAAAAAAAATTATGGAAAAATATAAAATCAATGCTATATGAAAGAGCTTGGACAATATTTCAAAGAGCATTTTAATCATTTTGAACCTGAAATTCCATCTGATTTGTGGAATAAAATGAAAAATGATCAATCATTGCAAAAATTCAACCGATTACAAGCTGTTAAAAGGGTGATGCTTTATGGGGTTGCTCCAATTGCGACCATTGCTATTGTAATGAGTATTCTTGTTTTTAATGCTAAACCTGAACCAACTCCAACCCAAGTAACTTCAGTTGTACTAAATGAAGAGAATCAACAACCTGATCAAGTCATTCAGCCTATTAGCACTATTCAATCCGCTGACAATATTGAAAAAGTAACCCCTGTCACTTCTACTAAACCGCAGGAGATGCTACCTCAACAAAACAATGTAACGATTACCAATCAAAATTCTACTCCAAAGGAAACCGGTCACTCTAATCCGAATACAACTATTGAATCTCCAAAAACACAATCGGTAGTGAATCCAAAATCTGACAATAAAAACGCTCATTCAATAGTTCAACAGAAAGAGATTCCAAAAACCAAACCTGAAAATACAACTGTACGTGAACCTTTGGATAATGACAATGAAGTAAATCCAAAAAGCACTTCAACTAATCCGGATATTGATAAAATGTTATTTATTCCAACAGGATTTACGCCCAATAATGACGGACATAATGACCTGTTTTTTGTAACCGCTGATTGGGAAGTTGCAGATTTTGAGATTATTATTTTTCAAAGAGGTGGTGGTATTGTTTTTAAAACTAAAGATATTAATTTAGGATGGGATGGCATTTTCAATGGATCAGAACTTCCACAAGGAGCTTATGCCTATATGATTACTTATAAAAATAGTTTAGGTGATTCAAAAAGAGTAAAGGGAACCATCAATTTAATTAGATAAAAACGATATGTTAAACAGATCTATTCCACCTGATTCTTTTGATATTGAGAACTTTATGATCTCAAAACCTACTGTTGAAACATTGAAAAATGGAATAAAAGTATTCCGGTTTTTTAATCCTTTGTTGGATTTAATCCATATTCAAATTCAAATCAAGGGGGGAACCATCTTTGAAACTAAAAAAACTCTTGCCTCTAGTTGTTTTCAGTTATTAAAGGAGAGTTCAAAATCAAAAACAGGATCCGAAATGGATGAAATTCTTGATTTTTATGGGGCTAGTTGGCATGTCACAACCAGTCTGGAAATGGTCTCTATTAAATGGATTATTCCACGATCTAATTGTGAAGTTTTAATCCCCATTTTGTTTGATATTTTAGCAAATCCGGAATTTAAGAGTGACAATCTGGAGAGACAAAAACAAAAAAAAATTAAGGATTTAGAATATAACCAATTAAAATACAGCTATAAGGCCAATCAAATCATGTTTAACACATTATTTGAAGAAAACGCACCGGTTGGATCTCTTTTAACAAATGAGCAAATTTTAGATATCAGCACATTGGATCTTTATGATTATTATTCTAAAGTTTTTAATAGTTCTAACCTGACTATCTTTATTGCAGGAAATACTACAGAATCTACTGAAAAACAAATTTATAGTTTATTTAATCAGGTTCCAGCAGGATCAAATATTGACCCTGTTTCCTCACTAAAATTGATTCATAAACCTACCCTAATTAAAGATCCACAAACTGATCCTATTCAATCATCCATTATTGTATGTAAAAAAGGGATCTCTTATTTTGATGAAGATAGAGCCGTATTTACAATTTTAGCCACCCTGTTAGGAGGATATTTTGGATCCCGTTTGATGCAAAATTTAAGAGAAAAACATGGATTTACTTACGGTGTACAATGTGGATCAATTTACTGGAGAAATGAATCGATGTTTATCATAGAAAGTGATGTAACCAGTGAAAAAACTGAAGAATCTATTGAACAAATTTATTTGGAAATGGATCGATTACGAACTGAACTCACTTCTGAAGATGAATTAAAATTAGTAAAACGGTATTTACAAGGGATCCTTTTAAGAGAGATGGATGGTGTTGTATCGTTTATGAAAAAATTTATATTTTTACACAGTTTTGGATTAAACGAATCTGAAATTGATGTTACATTAAAAACTATTCATCAAGTAAATAGTGATTTAATATTAAAAAATGCAAATAAACACTTGCAAAATGAGGATTTTTATACTATTATTGTAGGATGTTAATTAAAATAAGTTGATTATACGTATATATTTGAATATGAGGAAATTATTTTTATTTTTTGGATTATTAGTTGCGCTAAATTTTTATAGTTTTGCCCTGTTTACTCCTAGTTTAAGATGTTTATATGTAAAAGATGACAATTCGGTCTCATTATATTTTGTTCCTGTTGACTCTTTAATCAATTCCGGTGCGAATATTTTTCAACAATATGCAGTATATTATGCTGACAATTTTGCAGGACCTTTTACGCTTCTTCAAGATGCGATGACCACTTGTAATACCGATTGTTTTGATGGTTTGGATCCGGTTATTCATAATTATTATTATATAAAAGCTACTTATTCCGGTGGGTTGACCTATTTTTCCGACACATTAGCTGTAATGTATACTACAGTAAGTAATCCCGGAAATGGTACAGCGGTAATCACGTGGACACCTGATCCATATAATCCTCTTCCTGTAACATCAGATCAATATTTTTCAGTATATAGAAAAACTCCATACGATTTTGATTTCTCATTTGCAGGAATTATTCCGGCGACCAGTCCGCACTCTTTTAGAGATACAATCTATGTTTGTAACGATGAAGTCAAATATCGGGTTCAAATTCAAAACCAGATGTACTCCGAAACTTCAAAATGTAGAAACTCATCTACTGTTTCAACCGGAATATTTGAAAATACAATTGCCCCCAATATTCCAACTTTAACGAATGTTTCAGTAGATGAAACCACGAATAGGGTTAACTTAACCTGGAGTGAATCATCAAATTCAGATGTTAATTCTTATGTTATTTTTCATTCTCCAACTCCTGTTACTACCTGGTTGCCGATAGATACTGTTTGGGGTAGATCAACTATAACATGGGAAGATAATATCAATATTTCATCATTTACTAACAACTATCGTATTTCTGCACGAGACAGCTGTGGATTAGCCAGTGCAATGACCATAGATTATCAATCAAATATGCTATTAACTTCAAATATTGATGTTTGTCATAGTAATGTAACATTATCTTGGACTCCATACCTCAACATGACAAGCGGATTACATCATTATGATCTATTAATGTCTTTCAACGGGAGTGGATATACTGTAATTGCCAGCAATTTATCACCAAGTACAACCAGTTACGTTTATAATGGTTTAGTAAATAATAATAACTACAGTTTTATAATTGAAGCCAGTAATAGTGGTACTATTAAATGTAAATCAATAAAAACCAGTTTTGATTATATTGTAGAAGAGAGGACTGATTATGCGTATGTTGCATCGATTTCCGTAGTAGAAAACAAAAATTTGGTTATTACCATTAACACAAATGGAATAGAAAATGAATTTGATTATCTGGAGCTATATAGAAGTGAAGATTCACCTGTGAATTTCACAAAGATTGCTGAGATTCCATATCAGATGAACAATAGTTACACTTATAATGATTTGAATTTACAGGTAACCAAAAAAACATACTATTACCGAGTGCTTTTATATAGTGATTGTTTAGAAGAACCGTTAATGTCTAATACAGCTAATAGTATTTTATTGACAATCAGTGGTGATGCGGCTCACAGAAACACTTTACAATGGTATAATTTTGACGATAATGTTCCATTAACAGTGAATCCAAATTCATTTATTCAAAGAAAAATGGAGACAGATGGTGATTTTGTAGAGATGGTAAGTAATATCGTATGGTCAGCCTATAACAGTTATGTGGATGATGTTTCAGAACTTCAGTATTATGGATCTGTATTCAAATATAAAGTTGGGGTTAATCAGACCACAAACGATTATGGATATTGTCCTGCCAGTTTTTCCAACGAGGTAACCATAAAACAGAAACCGACGATATGGATTCCTAATGCATTTAGACCTGTAGGATCACAAAACAAGGTATTTAAACCGGTCAATTCGTTTATCTCAGCAAGTACCTATACATTTGTAATATATAATAGATACGGACAAATTGTTTTCCAAACGACCAATCCAAATGAGGGATGGGAAGGAAGGTTACCAAATGGTGAATATGCCCCAGCTGGAGTTTATGCATATAAGATTGAATTTATAGATAATTCTGACGAACCATTTATCACAAATGGTACAGTTACATTATTTTATTAAAAAAAGTTATCGGCAATTGATATATCGGAAATTATTTGTATATTTGCCGGCTTTTAGGAGTGAATCAAGATGATGGATTTGAGGGGAAGAAAAAACGCGCAACTGCTTGATTTCACGGATCATAATTAATTATTGTTGGATTTTTGGGGTAGATTTTTTATGATTATATATGTGAAAATAGTTGCATTTTTTATCCAAAAAAGCTACTATTTTTTTATTAAGTAACAAAAATAACAAATTAAAATACAATTATCGAAGGGATGAAAAAGATTAAAATTACACAAGTAAGAAGTGCGATTGACAGGCCCATACGTCAAAAAAGATCGCTAGAAGCATTAGGATTAAAAAAAATGCATCAAACCGTTGAACACAATCCAACACCACAAATTTTAGGGATCGTTGAGAAAGTGAAACACTTAGTACAAGTGGAAGAAATTTAAAAAAGAGTATTAATAGATTTTGAAATTTACAACAATGAATTTAAACAACTTAAAACCTGCAGAAGGAGCAACAAAATCTTCAAAAAGAATAGGTAGAGGTCAAGGGTCAGGAAAAGGGGCTACATCGACAAGAGGTCATAAAGGAGCACAATCAAGATCAGGTTACAGCCGTAAAATTGGTTTTGAAGGTGGTCAAATGCCTATTTATAGAATTTTACCTAAGAGAGGATTTAAAAACATCAACAGAGTTGAATATAGTGCAATCAATTTAAGTACTCTTCAAATGTTAGTTGATAAAACTAAAACTACTGACATCACTTTAGAATTGATGAGAGAAAATGGACTAATCTCTAAGAAAGACTTAGTAAAAGTTTTAGGAAAAGGTGAGTTAACTACTAAAATAAATATCACTGTACATAATATTTCAAAAAGCGCAAAAGAAGCGATTGAAAAATTAGGTGGTACAGTAACTACTATTTTTGCTGCAAAAGCATTAGAAGAAACAAAAGAAACAGCTGAAAATAATTAATTAAAAATAACGGCACCTCATGAATAGATTTTTTAACACGATCCGAAATATATTCAAAATTGAAGATTTACGCAAACGTATTCTTTATACTTTGCTTATTGTTTTAGTTTATCGTTTGGGATCACATATAGTACTACCCGGTATTAATCCCGGCGCATTGACTGCTTTCTCAAAATCAACACAAGAAGGTTTATTAGGACTTTTAGACCTATTTTCCGGAGGTGCATTTTCCAATGCATCAATCTTTGCACTTGGAGTGATGCCTTACATCTCAGCTTCGATTGTAATTCAATTACTTACATTAGCTGTTCCCTATTTTCAACGTTTACAAAAAGAAGGTGAAAGCGGAAGAACAAAAATCAACCAGATTACACGTTATTTAACCATTGCGGTTGTTGGGGTTCAAGCTCCTGCATATATTGCCAATATTGTACAACAATATAGTGGGGCAGTATCTCCAGCGATGATTGAAACCGGAATTTTTGGATTTTCCATGTTCTCAGTTACGGCATTCATATTATTGATTTCCGGCACATTATTTATTATGTGGTTAGGTGAAAAGATTACAGATAACGGTTTAGGTAATGGTATTTCTATCATCATTATGACCGGTATTATTGCGCGTTTCCCATTTGCATTGGAAGCAGAATTTGTATCCAGAATTACAGAAATGAACGGTGGACCTATCTTATTCATAGCTGAATTAGTATTAATGATGGTGATTATTGCCCTATGTGTGCTATTAGTACAAGGTACTCGTCGTATTCCGGTACAATATGCAAAAAGAATTGAAGGCAATAAACAATACGGTGGTGTTCGTAATTTCTTACCACTAAAAGTGAATGCAGCTGGTGTAATGCCAATCATCTTTGCACAAGCGATTATGTTTTTACCATTAATGTTTATCAATAGTGGTGGAGAGCAACCCAGCAAATTCTGGTTAAGCTTTGTTGATTATAATGGAGTTGCTTACAACATAGTATTCTTTTTATTAATTATTGGATTCACCTACTTCTATACTGCCATCACAATCAATCCTCAACAAATTGCTGAAGATTTAAAGAAAAATGGTGGATTTATACCTGGGACAAAACCGGGAAAACAAACTGCAAATTTAATTGATGATATTATGTCAAAAATTACATTACCCGGTTCATTTTTCTTAGGAGTTGTTGCTGTATTACCTGCAATTGTTAGAATGTTTAATGTCAATCAACAATTTGCACAATTCTTTGGTGGAACATCATTATTAATTATGGTAGGTGTTGTATTGGATATTCTTCAACAAGTTGAGAGTCATTTGTTAATGAGACATTATGATGGATTAACCAAAACCGGAAGAATTAAAGGGCGTAATAGTAGTGCATACTAAAAAAAATAATGTTTAATAAACCAAACATATATTCAGAAGCTGATATTCAGCTTATAAAAAAAAGTTCTTTGCTTGTTGGTAAAACTTTAGCCGAAGTAGCTCAAAAAATTCAACCTGGTGTACCCATTGCATTTTTAGATAAGATTGCAGAAGAGTATATCAGAGATCATCAGGGAGTTCCCTCATTCAAAGGGTATAACGGTTATCCTGCAACACTTTGTATATCTATTAATGATGTTGTTGTCCATGGGATTCCTACTGATCAGATTTTAGAAGAAGGGGATATTGTATCTGTTGATTGTGGCGTTTATAAAAATGGGTTTCATGGAGATTATGCTTACACCTTTGGAGTAGGTGAAATTTCAGAAGAAAAGAAGCTCTTATTAGAAAGGACAAAACAATCGCTCCTTTTAGGAATAGCAGAAGCAAAACCCGGAAAATATACCGGAGATATTGGATATGTTATTCAAAAATATGTTGAATCTTTTGGATACGGTGTTGTAAGAGATTTATGTGGACATGGAATTGGGAAAAAACTCCATGAAGCCCCTGAAATTCCAAATTTTGGAAAATCCGGGAAAGGTTATCCACTAAGAAGGGGGATGGTTTTTTGTATAGAACCTATGATTAATCAAGGTACATACAAAGTATTTGTTGAGAAAGATGGATGGACAATACGGACATGGGACGGGAAGCCATCGGCACATTTTGAGCATCAAATAGCACTCACCGAGCATGGAACAGAAGTTTTATCTACATACGAATATATTGAAGAAATTCTAAACAAAAAAAACAAATAACGAATGGCAAAACAATCATCCATAGAGCAAGACGGCGTAGTTATCGAATCTCTCGGTAATGCAATGTTCCGTGTTCAGTTGGAAAACGGTCACGTAATAACTGCACACATTTCAGGAAAAATGAGATTAAATTACATCAAAATTTTACCTGGGGATAAAGTGCAAGTTGAGATGTCACCGTACGATTTAACTAAGGGTAGAATAAAATTCAGACATAAATCATAAAAAATTATAAAAAATAAAAACAATGAAAGTAAGAGCATCAGTTAAAAAAAGATCTGAAGACTGCATCGTAGTTAGAAGAAAAGGTGTTGTTTATGTGATTAACAAAAAGAACCCAAAATTCAAACAACGTCAAGGATAATATTAACAAATAAACAAATATAACAAGAGTATGGCAAGAATTGCAGGTATTGATTTACCCAACAATAAAAGAGGTGAAATCGGATTAACTTACATCTATGGGATTGGTAGAAGTACAGCTCAAAAAATTCTAGACAGAGCACAAATTGACTATAACAAAAAAGTTAATGAGTGGAATGACGATGAATTAGCAGCACTTCGTGGAATAATCAATGAAATTAAAGTAGAAGGTGCGTTGCGTTCTGAGGTTCAAACGAACATCAAACGTTTAATGGATATCGGCTGTTACAGAGGTATTCGTCATCGTATCGGATTACCACTACGTGGACAAAGTACTAAAAACAACGCTCGTACAAGAAAAGGGCGTAAGAAAACAGTTGCGAATAAGAAAAAAGCAACTAAGTAATGTGTAATTTAAAATTTTAGTCAGAAGAAGGAATATAATTATGGCAAAGAACACAAAAACAATAAAAAAGAAAGTCGTTAGAATTGATGCAATGGGCAAGGCTTTTATTTCAGCATCGTTCAACAATGTTATTGTAACCCTAACAAATAGCGACGGTCAAGTGATCTCTTGGTCATCTGCCGGTAAAATGGGATTCAGAGGTTCAAAGAAAAACACCCCTTATGCAGCACAAATGGCTGCACAAGATTGTGCAAAAGTGGCTTACGATCTAGGATTAAGAAAAGTTAAGGTTTATGTAAAAGGACCGGGAAGTGGAAGAGAATCTGCTATCCGTACAATTCATGCTGCAGGAATTATGGTAGAAGAGATTACCGATGTAACTCCATTACCACACAACGGTTGTCGTCCTCCAAAACGCAGAAGAGTTTAATTTTAAAATCGTTAACTTAATTTAAAATCAGCAAAACAGTAAAATTATGGCAAGATATACAGGACCAAAAACCAGAATCGCTAGAAAATTCAAAGAACCTATCTTTGGACCAGATAAATATCTAGAAAGAAGAAGTTATCCACCAGGACAACACGGACAAAACAGAAAACGTGCAAAAATGTCTGAGTATGGTATTCAATTACAAGAAAAACAAAAAGCAAAATACACTTACGGATTATTAGAACGTCAATTTAAAAAATTGTTCTTAAAAGCAGCAAGTAAAAAAGGGATTACCGGTCAAAATTTAATGAAATTGATTGAATCTCGTCTTGATAATGTTGTATTTCGTTTAGGAATTGCTCCATCAAGAGCAGCTGCAAGACAATTAGTGAATCACAGACATATTTTAGTAAACGGAGAGATTTGCAATATTCCATCTATGTTATTAAACCCAGGTGATATTATTGCAGTTCGCGAACGTTCTAAATCTTTAGAAGTGATTACAAACTCTTTACATGGACATTCTAATAAATTTAATTGGTTAGAATGGGACGCCAATCTTTATACAGGAAAATTTATGAATTATCCTGAAAGAGAAGATATTCCTGAAAACATTAACGAACAAGCAATTGTTGAGTTATATTCTAAATAGTAATATTTAGAGATTAAATCAGGAAAAAAACGTGATAAACAACGAATAATTAAGAAATATAAAATATTATGGCAATTTTAACCTTTCAAAAGCCCGATAAAGTTATCATGAACGAAGCGGATGATTTTCGTGGATCATTCGAATTTCGTCCACTCCAACAAGGCTATGGCCAAACCGTTGGGAACGCTCTCCGCCGTGTTCTGTTGTCATCCCTTGAAGGTTTCGCTATTACTTCGGTAAAAATTGATGGAGTTTCTCAAGAATTCTCCTCAATTACAGGAGTTATGGAAGATGTTACTGATATCGTTTTAAATTTGAAACAAATCCGTTTCAAAAATAAAATCGAGAACAATAACTCTGAAAAAACAAGAATCGTGATCGCTGGACAAGACACCTTTACAGCAGGAGATATGAACAAATATCTGAACTTCTTTCAGGTACTAAATCCCGAGCAACTCATCTGCCGTATGGAACCTAATACCAGAATAGAAATGGAGATCACTATTGATAAAGGTAGAGGTTATGTGCCAGCTGAAGAAAACAAATCACTACATGAAGGAATAGATGTAATCTCGATCGATTCTATCCACACTCCTATCAAAAACGTGAAATATTTCGTTGAGAATTTCCGTGTTGAACAAAGAACTGACTTTGAAAAATTGATTATGGACATCACCACTGATGGATCTATTCATCCAAAAGATGCCTTAAAAGAAGCAGCTAAAATTTTAATTCAACATTTCGCTCTTTTCTCAGACGATAAAATTTCATTAGATTCTCCTATTCAATCCGGAGATAATGGTGGTGAAGATTTAGATGAAGCTTCTCTTGTGATCCGTCAAATCCTAAAATCAAAATTAGTTGATATGGACTTGTCTGTTCGCGCTCTTAACTGTTTAAAATCAGCAGAATTAGAAACATTAGGTGAATTGGTTGCTATCCATAAAAGCGACCTTTTAAAATTCCGCAACTTTGGCAAAAAGTCTCTTTCTGAATTAGAAGATTTAGTAAAAGCTAAAGGATTGGAATTTGGAATGAATATAGCAAAATATAAATTAGATAAGGAATAATAAGAAATGAGACACGCGAAAAGAATTAATCACTTAGGTAGAACAAGTTCTCACAGAGCTGCGATGCTTTCAAATATGGCATCATCTTTGATTATACACAAAAGAATTTCTACAACTTTAGCAAAAGCTAAAGAGTTGAAAAAATATGTTGAACCTCTTGTAACAAGAAGCAAAAACGATACAACTCACTCACGAAGAATGGTATTTTCTTATCTTCAAGATAAATTTGCTGTTTCTGAATTGTTTAGAGAGATATCTCAAAAGATTGCTGACAGACCAGGTGGTTATACCAGAATTTTAAAAACCGGTTTCCGTCAAGGTGACAATGCAGAAATGTGTATTATTGAGTTCGTTGATTATAACGAAACTTATACTGTAAAAGAAGAAAAGAAAGCAACAAAAACTCGTCGTAGTCGTGCTAAAGCAGCTCCAAAAGCTGTTGAGGCTCCTAAAGCAGCAGCAAAAGTGGAAGAAACTCCAGCTGCTGAAACTACTGAAACACAAGAATAATTTGTTGTTTATCTCATCCTACTAAAAAGGGTATTCATTTTGAATACCCTTTTTTTATAAGTATAAATTTGAATCTCCGTAACTTAGAAATCGATAATCATGCTCTAAAGCATGTTTATAAACAGTTTTCCAATTATCTCCAATATACGAAGCGATTAACAATAAAAGGGTACTTTGAGGTTGATGAAAATTGGTAAGAATCCCTTTCGCAATTTTGTGTTTATATTCAGGAACTATCATCAACGATGTTTCTCCTGATAAATATTCTAATTGATTGTTTTCTAAATAATTATAAATTGATTGAAGTGCATCAATTGTTGAAACATTCTGAAATTGAGATTCACTGTCGTATATTTCCCATTGATCCACATGAAAAGGATTTTCTTTATTTAATTTTAATTTAGCTCCCATAATAAAAAGAGACTCTAAAGTTCTGGCAACAGTTGTTCCAACAGCAATGATTCTTCTATTCATAATTCTCATTAAATTCTGAATCATTTGTTTAGAAACAATTATTTGTTCCTGATGCATATAGTGATCTGAAATATATTCTGAAGATACCGGTTTAAAAGTTCCTGCTCCTACATGTAAGGTGATCCAAAGTTGTGGAATATTTTTTCTGGATAGTTCCTCAAAAACTGAATTTGTAAAATGTAAACCTGCAGTTGGTGCAGCTACAGAGCCATCAAATTGAGCAAATATGGTTTGATATCTGTTGTTATCATTCGTATCAGCTTCTCGTTTAATATAAGGGGGTAATGGCATTTTTCCATAAGCTTCTAACCATTCTGCAAAGGTAATAGAGGAAGAATCCCAATTAAATTGTACTTTAAAAGAGCCTTCAGTTAATTCAGTTTTTTGAGCAGAAATGGTAATCATTTGTTTATCTAACATCACTTTGAAAGTGATCTCATTTTTCCATTTTTTAGCATTTCCAACAAAACATTTCCAGGAAACAGAGCTCGTTTGTTCAAAAGATTGTGAGATAACAGTTGTTGGATCAAGTGGTTCCAGACAAAAAATTTCTATTTTGGCACCAGTAGAATTAAATACAATAATTCGGGCATGTATCACTTTAGAATTATTGAAAACGAGAACATCATTATCTGTCAGAAAGTCTGGTAATTTTTTAAAAACAGAATCCTCTATAGTATTGTTTTTGAAAACCAGAAGTTTGGATTCATCTCTATTTTCTTTAGGATAAAATGCAATTTTATCATTTGGCAGATCATAATTATAATCTGAGATTTTAATTTGTTTGTTCATCACTAAAAAATACCCATTAAATAACTGGATTAAAAAAAAACACTTTGTATTAAAAAGTGTTTTTAAAGTGTGTCCTCGGGGGGGCTCGAACCCCCGACCCATTGATTAAGAGTCAATTGCTCTACCTACTGAGCTACGAAGACAGGAGTGCAAAAGTACGAAAAAATCTGCAATAAAAAAAGGGGCCGAAGCCCCTTTCAACATTTTATTTTTGAATTAACATCTTACGAGTTAATTGAGTGTTGTTAATATAGATGGTATAGAAATAGATTCCGGCAGCAAAATCAGATGTATTAACATTGATATTATTGTCTCCTACTTCTGCATTTATTGATGTTCTATACAACTCTTGGCCTTCAACAGAATGAATTATTAATTCTGTTTTTCCTGCGGTTGAAGTATAGAAAGGTATTGTAGTTTCATAATTTGCAGGGTTAGGAATATTTTGACCTAAAGCGACACCATTTTGAATGGTAAGGTTATCATCGATTCCAACTGTTGTACAAGATATGATGGTATTGCGGTTATTTGCTTCAAATTCATCATTGATAGTTGTTGCAGTTGTTTGGAATTGTAAGAAGCTAAATAGCTGAGGAACAATAATACCTTGGTTAAATGTATAAACCATAGTTTCACCAGGATTTAGAGTACCATTCCAGGTTTCGTCCGGAACATCCAAATAGATAGTACCAACAGCTGCATTAAAATTGATATTGAAAGTTAAAATTGGAACTCTTCCCACATTTTTAAGAATTACACGTGGTTTAACAGTATCCCCTTTAACAACACAATCATCTGTTGATTGAGAGAAATCTAAAGGATACTCATAACCAATAACTGCTAAGTCAGCTTGACCATGTTTAATATTAATATCATCAATAGCCGGATCAATTTTGCCGGTTCTACCTGTAACTACAAATCTGATTTTTGCATTTTCATCAATTTGATTGATCACAAATGAACGGTGTGAAAATTCTTGACCATTTGCATCATGGGTTCTACCAATAATAGAATCCATTCTAATATAGTAATCTCCTGAACCAATTTCAACATAGAATTTGCTGGTTGCTGTAGTTGTTCCAAAAATATGTTCCCAATAACCCATTTCACAAGGATAACCATCTTTGTAATGTAAATCAACACAACCTGTAGAAAGAGTGGCAATGGCAGCAGTGCTTGAATTTGCAGGTGCAGAAACTACGGCATATTGACCTAAGTTTTGGATACCTGTAGCATATAATGAGTGGTCAAAATTTGGTCCCGCATTAGGTGTATTTGGTGTACTCAATGAGTCAACGTCCCACTTGAAAGTTGTGTTGGTTGTAGTTGGAGTCCAGAATGCAGGGAATGGATCGTCAGCACCGGCAATATATTCTGATTGAGCATCAAAAGATACTGTTATTGGCAAGTTATATAATGTTGTATTTTGAACAGTACATGTTGTATTTGCAGTATTATTGATTTGGAATTGGTCACTATTGTATACAATATTAACAGAAATAGTGTAATTTCCTTGAGAACTGATATTTACATTATGAATAACAGCATTAATTGTATCCCATTGAACAACAGTACCTGAAGTAACCTGAATAGTATAATTAGTGACTACATTTGCGGGATCTGTAACAGTGGCGTTAACTGTAAGTGGTTCTGTTGGTGTAAATACAAGATTTGAACTTCCGTAGTTTTTAACAGACACTTTAATTTTACCATTAGCATCAGCACAAACGATATTAGTAGGATGAATGATATGAGTTGCACCTGGGTCAATTAGATAAGGTGCATTGATTTGAATTGCATAATCTTCTGTTTCACCTGAAGGGAAAGCAGCGCAAGGAGCAAGATTAGTAGCTAAGTTTTGTGATACAGTGATCACTCTTAAGCGAGTTAAACCGGTATCTGCAGCAATATTAATTGGATTTGTAAATCCTGTGGTTGTAGCATTTCCAGGGTTAGCAGTGGTTGGTGCAGAAACAGATAATCTTGAGAATATCAACTCATCAGCAGTAAACTGATTATCTCTATTCATGTCCAAATAAACATATTTCCATAAAGTTGCACCGGCGTTAGTTGTAAACGAGTTAACAATAGTGATTGGGAAAGGTTGACCGGGAACTACAAATCCTGGAGGAACAGTTTGAGTAAAATCGGAATACATACCGGTACCAGATACGGAAACAGGACAATTAAACAAAGGAAGTCCGGGGCCATTATTTATACCAGCAAAAATGAACTTGCTAATGTGAGCTCCGATAGT
This sequence comes from uncultured Bacteroidota bacterium, assembly GCA_942493315.1. Taxonomy (GTDB): domain Bacteria; phylum Bacteroidota; class Bacteroidia; order Bacteroidales; family WCHB1-69; genus UBA5429. Next base: position 161,250 of record OW818690.1, read on the forward strand.
ATCTCTAGCACCCACTACAACAATTGGTGCACAAGGATCAGGTTTTTTAAGTTGAATAGTAAGGGTGTCATTATTATGGAAAAGATCCAAATTATGACGAGTATAAACAGAAAATGGAGTAGAAAAATAAACCTCACTTAAATCAACAGGGGTTGCAAATGTAAAGTTTGCAGAACCACCAGCAGCAATAGCACCTGAGAAGTTTTGTTCAACCGGAGGATTGTTTCCAAACTGATAGCCAACCACAAAACCACTTGCATTAGTAGTTCCGTGATTTACAATGGTTGCAGTAACAGATTGATTGGTAGGATAGCTATTATTAGGTGTAATTGGGTTAGTAATGTCGGTTACATGTAAGTCAATATTTGGCATAGTTGGTGTTAATGTGATGGTAGATTTTGGCGATTCACAAGTATAGTTGATCATAAAACGTGTTGTAATTCTTTGATTAGTAGTTGTGAATGCAACTGAACCACTTGTATAAGCACCTCCTCTATAAAGGACTTTATTCGCACCAGATGTTGTACCATATTTAAAGGTTGGGGCAGGTGAAATATTAAGAGCTGCAATACCTGATTCTCCATAACAATTATGATTTGTTAATAATAACAAACTATTACCTGTATAGTAGAATCCACCAGGAATTGCAATTTTAAACCAACCGGAAGTAAATGGTGGAGTGCCATCATAAACTAAAGTTGCACCGTTTAAGAAATAGTTATTCCAGTCATAAGAACCTGCAATAAGGGCAGTTGAATCTGTATTTTTCAAATAGAATTTAATTGGGAAAGTACCAGCGATATTGGCTTGAATATAGACAGCAATAGTATCGATATATCCAACATATCCGCCCATGTCACCTTTTAAGAATAAAACGGCACCTTGAGATTCTGGTTGTGTAAATACAAATGGGAAACTACCATTAGAAGCACCGGTTAGTCCAACAATCGTGTCTTTAGTAAATCCTGTTGAAATAATTCGGCCACCATATTTGTATGTAGTAGGAGTGTAAATATTTGGAGTTGTGTAGCTTGTCCCATTAGCTAATGGTGTAATTCCAGTTGCATCATAGAATGTCACAGTATTTAAAGGAGTTCCAGAATTTGAAGCATGTGATAATGGAGTGATTACATAAGGTAAACCATAAGGCACGTTATAATTAACGGTTGCTGGAGCAACAGGATTCGCAGGAACTTTTAATTCGCCACGAATGGTATCGTTTAACCTATATGGAAAGTATGAAGCACTAACAGGATCTGTAAAAATTTCATAATTATAGATTCTGTTTTGTAAAGTTGATCCCAATAAAGCTGTTTTAGTAAATGGAATATCTATAGTTGGTTGAGTCAATGGTGCTACTAAAGGAAGTCTATCAACAGCAGCAAAAGGAACTACAATAGTATCTACTACAGTAAGATTTGAAGTACCTGTAAATTTGGCAGTAACTTTAAATGTTTGAGTTGGGATTAAGAAAGAATCAGTATTATTATAATTTACAATCAATGTTGGATTCATTAAACCACAAGTAAATGATCCGGGATAAACCAAAGAATTGGTTTTCAAATCGTGATTATTAGTTGGTACTGCAACATTTATGGTAACAGGAATCCGTTTAGTAATACAGAAAGGAGTGGCAGGTGTTTTAGCGGTCATGAAGTAAACGGCAGTATCATATAAGTTTGTGGTTGTATAGTTGGAAACTCCATTTCCACCGGTTAATGGGGTTGTACCATCAAATGAGTCATAGAAGTAGTATTGAGTAATAGCCGGTGTATAGGTAATTCCGGGAGCCACATTAAATGTTTGAGTAAAATTACCATAATAGGTTAACTGATCTGGAATTGGAGCTGTTCTAGAAGATTTAATGGATCCGTTAATAGTATCATTAGATCTATAAACAATAGTTTCATTTAACAAGTCAGAAGTTGCAATAAATTGGATCGTTCTATCCGCTGTAGGAGCACTAAAATTATAAGTTGGTGTAAATGTAACTAACTTTTCTTCAAGTGGAGCGAATGTATCAGTCACTAAATGAGTGATCCAAGTATATGCACCTGTAGTACCATCTCTAAAACCTGCTTTTGCTAAAACCTTATTGGCAGGAATTGGTTTATCTAGTAGATTTCTATATTTTACAACAATATTTTCATTATATAATGCACAGTTTTGAGTTGATTGAGGTATAGTAATTGGGTAAACAAAAGCTTCAGTTTCAACATCATAAGTTGGCTTATCGGGAATATGAATTTGAACAGGAATACGTTCACTAGCACATGACATATCTGCAACAAAGAACTTCATCACCCATCTATTAGCAGAAGGAGCACCCCAGGTTCCAGTGAATGTAGGATTGGTATTAGCAGTCTTCATCTGCACTTTATTAGCAGATGATGTTATTTTGAATGTTGGATAGGTTGTTCCACCTGAGATAGCGCCACAGTTAGTACCGCTACAATTTGATTCAGTGTAAATTAGAATATTACCTGCAGTATAATTCAAAGGAATGTTTATTGGTAATTCAACCCAACCAGCGGTATTAAAATAGGTTTGAGCATCTAAAACAACTGTCGCATCAGCAATTTCGTTATCCCAATCAAAAACATCAGCAGTTTTTAAAGTATCGAGATCTGTTTGTTTGATATAAATTTTGATTGGAATACCAAGGATACCGTTGGCAACAGCGCTGACGTTAATTGCAATTTTTGCAATTACGCCATAATTTCCAATTTCAGATTGTTTATATAAAATTCTACCTCTTGAATAACCGTTTGTAAATGAGAATGGTGCTTGATTGGCTGCAGTTGAAACTGTACCAACAGTAGGTGTATACAAAACTCCTGGAGCTACTGATACATAATACAAAGTATCATAGTACATTAAATTAGGAGTAATATATGGGCCAGGGCCTTGATAAAGTGGTCCAACATACTGATTCCCTAACTTTGTAAACCATTGAATAATACCTGGATTGATTTGTGTTGGAAGTTGTGTTGTTAATGTTCCCTGAGTTGAATAATTCACTAAAATAGTATCAGGTGATATTGGGGCATAAGATTTTCCTTTAGACACAACATTTCTAACAATTGTATCATTAAAATAAACAATATCAGTGTTGGTGTTATCAACCCATGCTTTAAAAATATAATTAACATCAACATTGATTTGGTGATTTGTAAAATCATAAGGTGTATTAAAAGTAAATGTTCTAATTTGATGACTAAAAAGTGTATCCATTAATGATTGAGAAACAACCGGGCCGTTATTTACAGTGTAATGTAAAACTGATCCTGGTAGAATATCTTTTGGACCATTGTTAGCAATTTTTAATTTTATAGGTTCTACCACTAAATCACAATTTGATATTGGGTTGATCACTGATAATATGGCAAACTCTTTATCAATTTTTGGAGCGACAGTGGCACCAATCATAAATCTACCGGTTGATTGTGGTATATAGGTATTATTTTGAAGATCTAAGTAATAAAAAGCACTATCTCTGGTTGGTGATTCATACTGAGCTGTTAGATAATAACCAGCATCAATCATCTCGATACCGGCATAAAAATTAGTAGAAGTATGAGTTAATGCAAAATTATTAAGAGGTAAATTAACCCAATTATTTACCATATTGTCTGTCATAGTTAGTGTATCAGAAGTTGTTACGATCTCACCGGCACTATTAGAAATAAATGCTATTACTTTTTTACCTGTAACTTCAAGTGAATTAGTAGGATAGAATTTAACTGCAGTTGTAACAATAGTATCAACTACATTATATTTAACAGCTGCTAAAACTGGAGTTCCTGATCCAAAATTAATTAAATAGCTAGAAGTATCTGCAACAGCGATATTATTAGGATTTGTGAGAACTAAAGCATTTTGTGAATTATTTCCGTTAAACTCATCACTTTGACAAGAAATTTGAATATTATTAGATCCAATATTTGCTAAATGTGCTCCGGTAAAGGTTGCTATTGCCTGAGTATTGTAAGGAATGTTAGGAACCGTTGTAGTTTCAGTATATGAGTTAGCGCCTGTAATAGTTAAAGTTACCTGAACATTAGATTGAGCATTTCTACCTTCGTTGGTGATTATAGCTTTAATTTCAGGTTTTGTTTGAACTTGAGTAGGTCTAACGTGATTGGTATAAATATTTTGGACAGAACAATCATTATTAAATATTTTTCTAACTCTAACCCTATCAATATTAATATTATTACCTGCTTTTCCCATAGCTTCCAATGAGATAAAGACACAACTATTTGTATTATAGGCAGATAAATCATAAGTATATTTCACCCATGCAGGTAAAGTATAACCTGTAATTGCAGTTTGAGCACGTTTTAACAATGAAGTAGTTGTATTTGTTGGATTTGGAGTTTCAGGATTTAATGCTGTCCATGTATTACCGGCATCAGTTGATATTTTTACGGTAACACCTTCAGTATTGTAAGTAGCAGCGGTGTTTGCGTTATCATGAGCAAACCAAACTTCTAAAATTGGATTCACACTATTATTTAAGTCCATTACGGGCATAACAGCTCTAGAATTAGTTCCTGTAGCAAAGTTTTTGGAATTGAAGAATAATCGACCTGTTCCATAAACAGGGGCAATGGTTGGGAAAACGCCAATACCTTCCTGATAGCTCCAGTTTCCGGCACCAGCTATTTGTTGAATTTTCCATGTTAATGTAGTTCCATTAGAAAAAGTTTCATCATAAGTTGAAATAGCAGGAGCTATAACTTCAAGTCTGAAAGGAAGATACATGGTATCATTAAAAGAGCGTTCGTCACCTGTATAAGACAAAATGAAAGTAAAATTAACATCTGAGTTATATGGTATGGCAACGCTCGGATTTATATTAATATTTGAGAATTGATTGGGTGCAAGAGTTCCTGTATTGATTGTAAAGTTAGTGTTCAAAGTCAAGCCACCGGTTGCAATGGTTCTTATTGAAGCAGGAGTAGTAGCAAAATTAACGGTATTACATCCGTAGTTAAAGATTTTTAAGGTGATAGGATAACTTGTTTGAGGGCAAGTACCTAAAACAGGTGATAATAAACCTGCCAAAGCCAAGTCTTTAGGTGGAACATACGTTCTGTAACATCCTCTATGAGTAACTTCGCAAGATCTTAGAGAGTCTTCCACATCATCATTGACTAATATATTTTGAGGACATTCGAATCCGGCGAAATTGGATAACTTCAATGAAATAGCAGGATCAATAAATGGTGGTTCTGTCGTAACTGTGGATGTATCTCTAGTATTATTAAGAGCATATCTCCATTCACTTAATGTATTACGTGCAACAGTATAATAACCAACCGGTCCATCGGAATGGTAAACATTGTAATCACAAGCTAATGTTGTTGGATTAACTGCATAATAGATTGGATAATTTTGAGATGTAAGAGAAATACAATCATTTACAAGAAGGTTATTTGAGAAATTAACGATAGCACCTGATGTATGGTAGTAACAAGCTGTAACGGCTAAAGTTGTATATGAATACAATCTAACAGAATTATGAAGATAAACCATCTTAGTTGATGAAATATTATTAATACCGTAAGTACTGGCTAATGTAGCTTTACCACGGATTTCATTATTGGAAACTAAAATATCTGCAGTTCCATTAGAAACAGTATTTAAGTTCAATCCAACATTCATATTTACATCAGCAAAAATTCTATTTTTAGAGATAGCTGCGGTTGTAGTAGATCTTTCGATATGAATACCTGTATATCTTTGAACACTTGTTAGGTCTTGGGTAGCTCTATTTTTCTTAATAGAACCAATGTTTGTATAAGAGGTATAAATACCATAATAAGAGGTATTCGTAATATTGGAATCTAATGCAATAAGAGCATTTTGTTTAGAAGTAGATCCTAAATAATGGATTCCATATACCCCACCGTTTATGATATTATTTTTAATTTCGATATCACCATCACCTGTAGTACCAGTAGATGCAGCGGTTATTCTAGAGATTCCTGAATATAAATTAGAGGTTGAAGTAGAATTATCTACATTGATAATACAGTTAGTAATTTTTATATTTGAGCAAGCTCCTCCATTAAAATAAACCCCTCTTGACCAGGTTGATCCGGTTTTCCCTTGTAAGGTTAATTTATTCAATCGGAAGTGACTTACACCCTGAAATGTCACAGCGCCTCTGGCGTTATTGGTTCCATTATCAACAATGATAACATCAGCAGCATTTCCGGTTGCAGATTCAAATGTTAAGGTATTGATTGCGGATTGACCATTAGCCAATGAATCGAAATAGAAATCAGAGGCATTATAGGTTCCGGGGGCTAATTTTGCAACAATTGGGCCGTTCATACCACAATTTTTCAAGGTTGCAAAAAATGAGGTGATATCCGTAAAGTTAGCGCCAGTCCCTCCAACAGTGAGGTTTCCATTTAAAATAGAAGCACAACCAAACTTAATATACTGTTTACAAATTTCATTTGCCGTATAATCATTAAGACCCAAATTTCGATGCGTAATACATACTTTAACCGTATCCCAGCCCAGTATAGGCATAAAATTACCAATGGTCAGAGTATCATTAAAATTAAGACAAAAATCTCTTGTTGTACTAAAATCTGTCATGGCATTCCAGTAATAGGTTAATACCGGATTGTTATTGACTGTCAGTGCAATACGGCAGGAATCCATCTTATTATTGGCTCTGTTTGTCAATGATATTTTTACCGGAGTTGCATTCCCGACTTGCAGTGAGTACGGTATAGACATAATACTATCCGCTCGGACACCGTTGGGTGTAGTTCCTGCAGTACTTACCACCACATTAAACATGGTATCTAGTCTTGCTCCATTACAAGCAGAGTCTTTTGCAGTAATATAGTATCTGACATTGGTTCCGTTACACTGTTGAGGAATGATCCATGAGTATTGGGTAGCAGACAATTGTGTTTTAGGAGCTATAACATAAGGTTGCCCATTTTCAGAATACCACAATTTAACAGAGTCGGGTCTTGTTGAATTAAAAGGGCGGTCGGTAATATTTGCTTTAATAGTATAGGGTCCCCAATTGGTAACGTTATTAATAACCATTGGTGTAGCCAATGCAATTTTAGGAGAGATCAACTCTTTGTCTGAAGCAATAATTCTGACATCATCAATGAACCATCCGGTTGTAATTTGTCCTATAACTTTTTTAGTAATAAATCTAACTTGAAAATTACCACCATTACTTCCCGGTCCATTTACAAACTGAGAAATATCTATTAATTCCTGTTTCCACCATGTATTGGTAGGTAAAGCATTAAAATTTGTTGGTAACCAGGCCGAATAATTTTCCTGATTAAATTTTCCATTCGCTAAACTTGCTGCATCTCCATAGTAGTATGAAGAAGTGCTGGTCATAAGTATTGGTTCTGGTGTAGTCCATTGATTTTCACCAATTGTGTATCTGACTTCAACTTGGGCAAAATCCACACTAAGAAGTTTTGCAATATGTTTAAATTGCAAATAATAATAGGTCTTACCGGGGACAAAAGCAATTTGAGGTGTTGATGCAATTGCAGATTGACCCTGAGTAGGATAAATCGAGGCATGGTAACATTTATTAGGTGAAGTGTAAAGAGAATCTGTCAACAAGAACCAGTCTGTACCGGGTAGTGAGACATGGTTGTTTGATGAAGTCATATTGATAGTTGCCCCATCAAAATTTTCAAAAAACACAGTTGTTGAATCAGCACATTGTGACCAGGCATTCAATGTGACTAAAAAAAGTAAAATTGTAAAAATTAACTTTCTCATAATTAAATTTTTAGATACTATATTGATAAAATTTTTTGCATTTATAAAATTGGTTTTTTACCGAATGCAAAGATATTAAAAAAACCTTATAAATCAAGGCTTAACCCCTTAAATATGACGAAAAAATGATGAGTGTTGCCATCTTTTTTTTTATTATTTTTGTAAAAAGAAAAAGATAGATATGTTAAATTATCAATCCTTGCTGAAAAAGTTTGAGTTTCCACTCTTTTTTGCCCCCATGGAAGAGGTGAGTGATCAATCGTACCGTTTGATTTGTAAATCATTAGGTGCCGATTTTCTGATTTCTGAATTTGTTTCTTCAGAAGCACTGATCAGAGATGTAGAAAAGAGCTTTCATAAACTTCAATTTTCCGAAGAAGAGCGTCCTTTTGGAATTCAAATTTTTGGGCATGATATAAACTCATTGGTAAAAGCTGCCCAAATTGCAGAAGAACAACATCCAGATTTTATTGATATTAACTGGGGTTGCCCTGTCAAAAAAGTGGTTGCAAAAGGTGCAGGATCTGCTATTCTTAAGGATATTCCAAAGATGATTGCATTAACTAAAGCTGTCGTAGATCATGTATCTCTTCCAGTAACAGTGAAAACCCGATTAGGTTGGGATCATACAGATAAACCTATACATGAAATCACCAAAAAACTACAGGATACTGGGATTCAAGGGATCACCATTCACGGGAGAACCCGATCTCAGATGTATTCTGGAGAGGCCGACTGGACCCTCATCGGTGAGATCAAAAATGATCCAACGATTATCATCCCCATTATTGGTAATGGGGATATCAATAGTGCTCAAAAAGCATTTGATTTTAAAAACAAATATGGTGTTGATGGAATCATGATTGGGCGTGCTGCCATAGGGAATCCGTGGATTTTTAAAGAGATTAAACAATTTATAAAAGGGGAATATTTTACTCCCCCAACCCTATCCGAAAGGATTGATATGGTTTTATTTCACCTCATTGAAGCTTCAAAAATTAAAGGGGAAAAAAGTGCAGTTTTTGAAATGAGACGCCATTACAGTGGCTATTTTAAAGGGATTTCTCACTTTAAAGAGACTAAAATGAAACTTATGAGTAGCTTAACTATTGAAGAGTGTCGAGATGCTTTGGCTCAATTGGTAATTTAACTTCCTGACTGCTAATAATAACATCTGAATCTTTAGGCACTATTTTGAACTCAATATTTTTATCTTTTAAATTATAGATAATATCAATAACTTTTTTAATTTCTATTGATTTTGTACAAAAATAGATTTCATTATAGGATTGTTTTGAATTCAGAATTGATTTTGAATCCCAAAGTTCAGGTTTAATAGTTTCAATAAACTCCGGTTTCCGATCATTAAGCTGAACTAATCTTGAAACTCTAATGGCTTCCGGAAAATCTCCAATGATTACTATTTTCCGCATTGACTCATTGCCGAAATAGAATTGTTTTATTTTTAATTTATGAAGAACATAACGTATTGTATTCATAGCCAGGGCAGTCCACATGGCTCCAAGCACGATAATGGCTCTGGAATATCTTGATGTTTCAGGTAATAAAGAATAAAAAATGAGGATTCCAATTGTTCCAATTAGAATACCCCGATTTGTTTTTTGTAAAGAAAAAGGTTTAGAATATCCCTTACTGATCAAAATGGAAAAGATCCAAATCAGAATATAAATAGGAATAAATAAAAACATATAGATATCAGGATAGGGAGCTATGAGCACATTTTTCTCCCAATAGGTTGCCAATAATAACATTCCGGCATAAACCACAAAAAAATCAATTAAAGGCAAGAAAAGGATATTCCCAACCCTTTTTAAAACAGCAAATGAGGCTCTAAACCATATTGCAAAAGTGATAATCCAGTTAAAAAGTAGAATATTTTTGGCTGAAAAATGTTTCTTCACAAATATTTGCATCGCATTGTAAAACACCAATACATAGTTAATGGAACCTTTTTTGGTACTTTCACCTTTGTAATGAATAATGCGCGTTTCAGGGAAATAAATATTTTTGTATCCTGCTTTTAATACTCTATAGGAAAGATCAACATCTTCTCCATACATAAAAAAATCTTCATCTAAAAGTCCAATTTGGTCCAAAACGCTTTTTCTAAGCATCATAAACGCTCCAGACAACACTTCCACTTCATGAATAGTATCATTATCTAAATAGGAAAGATGATAAGAAGCAAATCTTTTAGATTTTGGGAACAATCTGGATAATCCAAAAATTTTATAAAAAGCAACCTCAGGAACGGGTAATGCTCTCTTAGATTCAGGTAAAAATTCCCCTTTGCCATTAATCATTTTCACCCCAACATTCCCTACATCAGGGTTTTGATCCATATAAAGCAAACACTTTTCAAAAGTATCCTTTTCCACAAGTGTATCAGGATTTAGCAGTAAAACATACGCTCCATTAGCCTGATTAATCGCTTGATTATTGGCCTTAGAAAAACCAAAATTTGTTTTATTTGCAATCACTTTTACTTGAGGAAACTCACGGTAAATCATATTTACAGAATCGTCTGAAGAATTATTATCAACCACAAAAACTTCAGCCTCAATATTTAAAAGTGCATCAAAAACAGATATGAGACACTGTCTCAGAAAGTGTTTAACGTTATAATTTACAATGACAATGCTTAGTTTCACCTTTTTAATCGATATAGGCTATAACAGTTTTTTTAGAAGTTACCTTATCTCCTACCTTAACATTAATTTTTGCATTCAAAGGTACAAAAAGATCCACTCTGGAGCCAAATTTAATAATTCCCATCTCTTCACCTTGTTGCGTTTTTACCCCTTCTTTAACATAAGAAACAATTCTTCTGGCAACAAATCCTGCAATTTGACGAAACAAAACTTCAATTCCGGGTTCACTTTTTACTACCACAGTATTATGTTCATTATCTTTTGAAGCTTTAGGTAAACTAGCAACAAAATGTTTTCCTGGATGATATTTTGTATAGGAAACCACCCCATCAATGGGATAACAATTCACATGAACATTTAATGGAGACATAAAAATTGAGATTTGTGTTCTATTATCCTTAAAATATTCATCTTCATACGTTTCAACTATTTGCACTATTGTACCATCAGCAGGACTAATGATTCCGTTAGGAACAAAATTAATCAATCTTTTGGGAACTCTAAAAAATCTTATAACAAGAAAAAGAAATATCAAAAGAACAATATAAAATACGACATCAACAAAAATGGGTGCATTGATTTCTAATTTCCAAAAACCAAATAGTAAGATTGCTACAAACAATGTTGCAATCAATATTGTATTGATCCCTTCTTTATGTATTTTCATAAAAAAAATTAGATTATGGTAATTGATAAAGGATATAAGTATTCACCGGTACAAAATCAGGAGATTTTCTGGTTACAATTCGTCTTGGGAAATTTTCATCATCTAAATAATATTGGTAAGATGTACTTAAATCACTTGTCAAAACACCGTTCAAAAAATAAACTGTATAATTTGAAATTTGATTATTTTCAGAAAAGCCTAATAAACCTTTATATGTATATGGTAATCCGAAAAATGGGTTAAAAGAGAGTGTATCATAGGTTAAATCCTGTGTAATTTCAGTAGAATATTCAGGATATGATTCATGAATTTTAGTAATGTTATTTCCGGAGAATTGAATGGTTCTAGTACAATGTAATGTTAAAGATTTAGAAGTATTGTTTTTGTAATACGCAGAAACGACATCATTTAGTCCAATAAAAGAATTAAAAAGAGGAGCGGAAGCAATTTTATCGAAACCAGTGAAGAAATCTACATCATAATGTTCGTAAATTTCAGTAATTTTAGTTGTTTCAGGATCGCGATGAAAAACGAGTTCCAAACGAGCTTGGCCATTCATGGAATAGGTCATTCTATTAACAAGTTTGTCCATATAATAAAGTTGAACAGATTCGACGAAGAGAGCGGAAGAGTGTTCAATAGTATTTACAGTATTATCTTTATTATAAGTGAAATTAAAATGATAATGTGTACTATCTTCATCATGAAAATCGTCAATACTTGTAATTAAATTATCTTTATCGTAGGTAAAAGTTTGATCAGGATCTCCTACTTCGCTGATTTCCCATATTTTATAGATTTTATGTTTGGTTTTATAAACATCTTCGTCTTTATTGCAGGAAGAAAGAGCAAACACTAATAAGCTGATAAACAATAAGTAAACTATTTTTTTCATAATTAAAAATTTGAAAACACTATATAAAGTGTGCAAAAATAATAAAAAAAAATCAGTAAACATCAAAAAATAAAAAAAAACTTTTGGAAATCAAAGGAGGTAATACTTTTACAATCTTTCGAAAGAACTAAGTACTCCCAATTTCTTATTCCGAGAAAGTGTGGAAAATGCTCGGTTTAAAAATTCATTTTTCATAATTTGTTCATTTTTATAATGTTGTTAAATAGTATTCCAACACTTTACCGGAACTGTTGATTTGTTGATAATTTCTCCCCCATTTTCTCGTTTTTTTATTGTTTATTTCAATCTTTATACTATCTTTGCCTCAACTATTTAATTACTAACCTAACTCTCAAAACTATGAAATCTCCCAATCTTTTTTCAGAACATAAACAAAGATTATCCGATTCTGAATACCAATTCTTTCAAAATCAAATTCATTCTGATCGTTTTCAATCCTCTTTCGATTTTTTGATTCAAACATTACAAAACATTCATGGTATGAGATGTCCTCATTGTGGATCTGAAAAAGTGATGAAAAACGGTACCATGAAAAACAAAACACCCCGTTTTTTATGCAATCATTGTCATAAAAGCTATTCCCTTTATACCGGAACTTATCTCCATTTTGTTAAGAAAAAAAATAAACTATTTCAATACATTCACTTAAGAATGTCTGATGGTGGAACTTTAAGATTTTGTAGTGATATGTTAGGAATTTCATTAGATACCTCTTTTGAGTGGAATAAAAAAGTATTTGGATCTATTCAGGAGAATCTTCCTGATGGGATGGATGGTGTTATTGAATTGATTCTTGTTCAGGATCAGATCTCTCGTAAAGGGGAAAAACCGGATGGTTTCTATAACTTCAAACCACCTAATCCCCTTGCTGATCCTAAAAAAAAGTATAAGAAAGCTCCAAAACTGATCAAACCGATTGATAAAACGGATCGAGTTCAGATGGCCGTTGCATTTTCCCGAAAAGGAGATTTTGATATGAAAGTGATCCATTTAGGGGATCTTGATAAAGAGGAACTAAAAAAAAGATTGTATCCTAAAATTAAAAAATCAAAAAAGATATTAATCAATGATCATCCTATAGTTAGATTGTTTTTGCAAGAAAAAAAACTAAGCTATCACATCTGTGATCAGAATGAGCAAAAGAAAGTGAAAAGCAGAAACAAAGCTTTTGATGTTCAAACCGCAAATGAGATCTATAATAAATTTGTGGGATGGATGGAACGTTTTATAGGGGTTGCAACCAAATACCTGCAAAACTACATGAAATGGTTTATGCTAAAAATCAAATACCGACATTACGATTTATCTGCTTATCACCTGGCTATTGACGGTTTACAGAACAAAAGAGGCAAACAGGGGTATAAAGAAAGTGTGATGTTTATCAACTAAGACCTTAGCAGGATAATTTCTATTTTATTTAATAATGTTCAACTTTATGAAATATAGGGTTGAATTGGTGTTTGAATGAAATGGGAAATGGTTCTTAGATAGTAAGTTGGCTTAATCATTAGTATAGAAAAATTTATAAATGTGTTTAAATTTTTCTAAAGAGGGATTCATTGAAGAGATCGTTCCGAGAAAGTGTGGAAAAAAGATTTTGTAAGTAATTTTATAACAGATAATTAAAAAATTTGTAAATTTAAATCTACCTGTTTCAACACTTTCTCGGAATAAGAAATTGAGGGAAAGATTCCTAATTTTTTTAGTATTTTTGCAACTTATTTATTCAAAATGTCCGATCTATACCAAAAATATAATTTTATTATTGACTATTTCTCGAAAAATCAACCCGATGCCGCTTCTGACCTGATCTATGATGATCCCTATCAATTGCTGGTTGCTGTTGTACTTTCTGCTCAATGTACGGATAAAAGAGTTAATCTGATCACCCCCTTTATTTTTATTAAATTTCCTACCATATTTGATATGGCCAATGCATCCGAAACTGAAATTTTTGATCTGATTAAATCATGCTCATACCCCAACAATAAAGCCAAACATTTATTAGGATTATCCCAAAAAATTGTCTCTGATTTTAATGGTACAGTTCCGCAAACTTTGGAAGATCTCATCACACTTCCCGGTGTAGGACGAAAAACAGCCAATGTCATTCTTTCTGTAATTTACAACCAACCCGCAATGGCTGTGGATACTCACGTTTTTAGAGTTTCAAACCGTTTAGGTATTGTCAAAAATTCTAAAACCCCTTTAGAAACTGAAAAACAGCTGATGGCTCATTTCCCTGCCGAAATCGTACCTATTGCCCATCATTGGCTGATTCTTCATGGTCGGTATGTTTGTTTGGCCAGAAATCCAAAATGTGAGAATTGCCCATTAACAACCATTTGTGATTATTTCAATGATATTCATTTAAAAACTAAATAATTTACTCCTATGAACAATCAAGATTTTAACGTAGGCACCAGAATTGATCACCCAAAATATGGGGAAGGTATTATTAGTAAAAACGATACGGTAACATTTAAAGTTATTTTCGTTAGAGGTGGGGAAATTGAATTTTCAAAATTAAATGCTGAATTTAATGTAATTGAACCTCAAGATGATAACTCCGGAAAACCAAAAGTAAATCTTAAAGAGGTTGAAATTATGATTAAAACCGTTTTAGATCAATTTAATGGGTTACATTATAAAATTCCATTGGGTAAAAAATGGGATGGCGGTACTATGATTTTACAACCTGGGAATAGAGATCTGAAACCAAAAGAGATCCCTATTGATGCCTTTTTTCACAAAATTGTGATGCTTAGAGATCGATTAAGAGTGTTGGAACAAAACATCAATAGTCACGACATTCTTACCGATGAAGAAAAAATAAATCTACAACAATATATTACGCGTTGTTATGGTTCTTTAACTACATTTAATATTTTCTTTGACGATAAAGAGGACTTTTTCGTAGGAAATAAAAGCTAAAAACCTTTTAAATAAACATACTAACTTCCAAATTGTTATATATTTCAATTATATCATTTTGAAAGATAATAAATTACAATCAATCGAAAATATTTTTCATTTTTATCTTTTAGTATCAAAAAAAGTTGTATTTTTGCAGCCCTAAAATTAGAATAATAACCATATAATAATAAAGAGGAAATGTCAAGAGTTTGTCAATTAACCGGAAAAAAAGCAATTGTTGGAAATAATGTTTCTCACTCTAATATCAAAACTAAAAGAAAATTCAACCCAAATCTTCACCAAAAAAAGATTTTTGTTCCTGAATTAGGTGGTTGGGTGATGATGAAAGTTTCTGCTAAAGGGATTCGTAACATTACTAAAAAAGGTGCATGGAATTGTATATTAGAAGCTAATAATAAAGGTCTTCTATAATAAACTTTTGTATTACTAATATAGAATGCTGCACCTCATAGGTGTGGCATTTTTTTTTGTAAAACACAATAAAACCCAAAAAACTTCGTATTAAAGCTTTCATATTTGGTTCATGAAACATTATACAAAATATCTTTTGATTTTATTAGTCGCCAGTTTATCTTGGGCTTCCTTGCAGGCTCAAAATAAAGGAAAAGTTTATGGTACTATAAAAAATCAAAATAATGAACCTCTGGAAAATGTTCCAATTTTTACAAAACCTGAAGGAAATTCAACTTTCTCAAACGCTAACGGAACTTATGAAATCAGTATTCATGCTAATCAAAAAGTGGAATTGGTTTTTAAGGTTTTTGCATTAGAAGATACTTCAATTTTTGTTCAAGTCGCCTCCGGTGAAGCTTTATTACTTGATTTGAATGTATTTACTACAAATGAAAAATTAAACCCTTTCGTGATTAATGCCAAACCTATTGATGGGTATGTTCGTATTAAACCTGAAATCCGTTTTAATTTACCATCTCCTATGGGTGGAGCAGAATCTATTATCAAAATGTTTGCCGGTGTTTCTTCCCCTAATGAACTTACATCACAATATAGTGTAAGAGGTGGAAATTATGATGAAAATCTTATATATGTTAATGATATTCAAATATATAGGCCATTTTTAATCAGAAGTGGAAATCAGGAAGGGTTGAGTTTTGTAAATTTAGATTTAACTCAAAGTGTTAAATTTTCAGCAGGGGGTTTCACTTCAGAATATGGTGATAAAATGGCTTCCGTTATGGATGTTGAATATAAAACTCCTAAAAAATTTGGAGGTAGCTTTTCTTTTGGATTACTTGGTGGGTCCGCTCATTTGGAAGGTGTTGTAAAAGATAAATCTAAAAAAAGGGATGTTTTTACTTATATCGTGGGATCACGGTTTAAATCAAATGCTTATTTACTGAGTGTTTTAGATACCAAAGGGGAATACAAACCCCGTTTCTTTGATACCCAAATGTTACTTAATTGGAATGTGAGTGATTCCTTATCCATCAGTTTTCTGGGGAATTTTTCATTGAATCAATATCTATATGTTCCTAAAAATAGAGAAACCTATTTTGGAACTCTTGAAAATGTTAAGAAATTTGTGGTCTATTATGAAGGACAAGAAGTGGATCAGTATCAAAATTATTTAGGTGGCCTAACTCTTACTTATAAAACACATAAAAATTCTATTTATAAAGCGATTGTTTCCTCTTATTTTGCTAAGGAAAAAGAAACCTATGATATCTTATCTCAATATTGGTTGAAAGATGTTGAAATTGACCTAGGTAGTAGTGGCGAAAGTGCAGCTCAAGAAACTACCACCAGAGGCGTTGGCTCCTTTCGTGAACATGCCAGAAATAGTATCAATGCTATGATCACTTCCATTGATCTGAGAGCCAAATATTTTATCCAAAATCATATTTTATATTTTGGTGTTAAAGCTCAGAATGAGATCTTAATTGATAAAATTAAAGAATGGTCTTTTTACGATTCTTCAGGATATATTGTGCCTTCTATTAACACAATACCTGGCGAAATTGTCCCTTTAGATGATCCTTCCAGAGTGATTTTTTTTGGAGAAGGGAACTATTTGAATTCAAAAAACACGCTTAAGACAAACCGTATCAGTGGATTTATACAAGATATTTGGAGAACCGATTTCGATAGTACTAAACTATCTATTAATTATGGTTTTCGATTTAATTACTGGGATTTTAACAACGAACTAACAGTTTCTCCCCGTGTGAATGTGATGCTGATTCCTAATTGGAAACGTAGCTGGACTTTTTGGTTTAAAACCGGTATCTATTATCAATCTCCTTTTTATAGAGAATTACGAAGACCCGATGGATCTCTGAACGAAAATATTAAATCTCAATTTTCTTATCAAGCGCTTTTATCTGCTGATTATGATTTCGTTATATGGAATCGTCCATTTGTATTTACGACGGAAGCTTACTATAAATATTTAGACAATCTTATCTCCTATCAAATTGATAATGTTCGCATTATATATAGTGGCGAAAACGATTCTAAAGGGTATGCAACCGGAATAGATATGAGATTAAGCGGAGAATTTATAAAAGGTTTGGAATCATGGATCGCCCTTTCTATCATGAAAACTGCCCAGGATTTTTATGGCGACTTCACAACAGACTCCCTTGGCAATCAAACAGAGATTGGATATGTTCCGAGACCCTCAGATCAAAGATTTGGTATCAATCTCTTTTTTCAGGATCACATTCCCGGGTATCCCAATTTAAGAGTCCATTTAAATTTTGTTTTTTCAAGTGGACTTCCATTTGTTGCACCTAACGCCGGTTCAATTGAAGAGTATTTCAGAACTCCCTGGTATAAAAGGGTTGACCTTGGATTTTCCTATATTTTCTTACAAAATAAAAGAGATAGATTGCAAGATCGTTGGAAATTTCTGAATAATTTTAATAATGCAGCTATCTATCTGGAAGTATTCAATTTATTTGACATTTCAAATGTATCTTCCTATTCTTGGATTCCTGATTTAGCAGGCAATATTTATGCTATTCCTAATTATCTAACTACCAGACTTATAAACTTAAAATTCGCAATAGAATTCTAAGTTTGACCATAAATCTATTGATTTTCAACCATTTTTTTAGTATCTTTGCGGCTTATAAAACAATAAAAATGAAAAATTTTTGGTTTTTGAGTATCCTGATTTTTAGCGCCTTTTTACTAAATGGCCAGGATACGATTACCCAAAAAGAGTTCAAAATATTTTATTATCCCAATGGCCAGAAATCAAGTGAAGGGTATCTAATTAACGGAAATCCTGATGGTTATTGGAAATCGTATAATGAAGCTGGCATTTTGGTTTCTGAAGGTAATCGCAAAAATTTTGAATTGGATAGCAATTGGATATTTTATGATGGTTCAGGAAAAAAGATTTCTGAAACCTATTACGCTAACGGAATTAAAAACGGATGGCGTAAACTCTATTTCGAGGATGAATATATTGTTGAAAATTATAAGTTGGATACCCTAACTGGTTCTGTTATTACTTATTTTAATAATGGAAAAATCAAGAAAATAGTATCCATAGTGGAGGGTAGAAAACACGGAATGGAGAAAGAATTTGACCAATCAGGACTGGTAATTGCTGTTGCTCAATATTATGGTGGCATTTTAACACGTCGGGAACAAATTAACCGGACAGATAATTTTGGCTTTAAACAAGGAAATTGGAAACTGTTTTGGCCAAACGGTAATCTTCAGGAAGAGGGAACCTATTATAATAATAAGAAGCATGGTTTTTTTAAATATTATGATACACTCGGTAATTTCCTAAATGTTGAAAAATGGGATAAAGATAATTTGCTTCAAGATGCTCCGGAAACCAAAACGTTGGAGATGAGAACTGCTTATCATAAGAATGGGAACCCATCCATTACCGCAACTTATTACAAAGGTGTTCCGGAAGGGATACGTCGTGAATTTGATACTGCAGGAAATGTGATCAAAGGGTACATTTTCAATAAAGGTTGGATGAAATATGAAGGGATTACAGACTTAAACGGGATGAGACAAGGCCTTTGGAAAGAATACTATGAAACCGGAGAATTAAGATCTTTGGGAAAATATTCAAACTCAAAAATGGTAGGAGAATGGAAGTTCTTTTATCCAAATCAAGATATTGAAATCATTGGGAATTATAGAAACGGAAAAAAAGATGGCTTGTGGCAATGGTTTTATCCCAACAGACAATTGTTAATGGAAGAAAATTGGGAAGAAGGTGTTCATGAAGGTTTATTTGTAGAATACGATGAAGTTGGCCATATTCTGACCAAAGGGAACTACTCTGAAGGTGCTGAAGAGGGAGAATGGATCTATGTGAATAGAGGGGTTGTAGAGAAAGGGAGTTACTATGACGGCATGAAAACAGGCGCATGGCGTATTTGGTTTGATAATGGTAATCTGGCTTTTGAAATGGAATATGAACAGGATCTTTTCAATGGAAAATATGTTGCATATTGGGAAAATGGAAAAACTAAATTATCCGGAAAATATGTTACCGGAATTCAAGTTGGTATTTGGATCAAATATGACAAAGAAGGAAATCCTTATTTAACAACGACTTACAAAGATGGAAAAGAGATTCAATGGAATCAATACCAAATAAATGATTAATAATTATACTATAAATAAAGCATTCCCGTTTTATGGGGGAAGAATCGATTCAATGAAAAAAATTATTGCCTTATTAATACTCTCCTTTACATTATCATTTGTTAATGCTCAAAATGATACAATAGAAAATTCAATTACAGATCAAACATTTCAGGATCAGCTTATTAAAGAGATGGATGCCATGTTGGATTTATGGTATATCAAATGCCAACTTCCTAAAGTGGTCAATCCTGTTCTTGTTGACGATACAACTTCCGTTCCATTTTCAGATTCTTTGGTATATCAAAGATTAAGAGCTATAAATACTGTTGTTCCTTTAGCTTACAATAACTCTGTAAAAAAATGGATAGAGCTTTATGTGTATAAAAGGAAAAAATCATCTTCCATATTAATTGGGTTATCTGAGTTTTACTATCCTTTTATGCAAGAGATTTTTGATAAATATGGTGTCCCTGAAGAGTTAATCTACTTGACTATTATTGAATCAGGGTTAAATCCAATTGCCGTTTCAAGAGTTGGGGCTACCGGAATTTGGCAATTTATGCATGGAACCGGGAAAATTTATGGATTAGAGGTTAATACTTTTGTAGATGATCGCAGAGATCCGTTAAAAGCAACTGATGCAGCTGCTCGGCATTTAAAAGATTTGTATAATATATTCAATGATTGGGGATTAGCCATTTCTGCTTACAATTGTGGAACCGGAAATGTACGTAAAGCGATAGCTCGTTCCGGAGGTAAAACTGATTTCTGGAGTGTTCGCTCCTACCTTCCCAGAGAAACTCAAAATTACTATCCTGCTTACATAGCCGCACTCTATTTGGCAACGTACCATCAGCAACATGGGATTCCGGCAGCCAAAATTTCGATCCCATTCTCTGTAGATACTATTATGGTTCACAATGAGCTCCATTTTGAACAGATCTCTTCAGTTTTAGATATTGACATTGATGAAATCAAAATATTAAATCCACAATATAAGAGAAATGTTATTCCTGCTTACTCCGAAGCGTATCCTTTAAGATTAAAAAACAAAGATATTATTCGATTTTTAGATTTAAAAGATTCCATTTTTCATTATAAATACGAAGATTATTTTGCTCCCATCAAGGTATATCAGGGGATGTTTACAGGGGAAGCGGTTGCATCGACGGATTACAAAAAGTTGTATCACATTGTTAAATCTAAGGAAACCTTAGCATCCATTTCAACCAAGTATGGGTTATCTGTGACTGAATTAAAACAGATGAACAAATTAAAATCTAACTATGTAAAACCGAAGCAAAAATTGTTTGTGGGGTATGAATATTTAGATAAAAAGCCCAAAGAGAATGCTGATTCAACAAAAACCATTTTAGTAACAGATTCAACAGCAACCTCATCCGTTACATCAAAGCCTGCAGATACAACGCAAGTTAAACCGGAACCGAAGACTCTTAAAGATAAGATTCATATTGTCAAATCGGGGGAAACGATCAGTTCTATAGCCCGAAAATACAATAAAACGGCAAAACAGTTACTTGATTACAATCATATTAAAAATCCAAATACTATTGGGATTGGACAAAAAATCAAAATTCCGCAATCCTAAAAAAAAATAGTTTTTTACGAATAACCGGGGATTCATATTGATTTTTTTTGTACTTTTGCACCCTCAAAAAATGGGATTGAAGCATTTCCGCATAAAGTGTAAAACGTCATTAAACCAATTTTTTGAAGAAAAGGGTTCGGTAGCTCAATGGATAGAGCAATTGCCTTCTAAGCAATAGGTTACTGGTTCGATCCCAGTCCGAATCACATTAGAAAAAAGCACCTTGATTTTGAAATCAAGGTGCTTTTTTTGTTTCACTGACCTTCTGTTGAAATAATTGATAGTTTGATTTTTGTATATTCAGTTGTAACAAATTGGACATCTTACAAAGGATGTAAGGTCATTTATTGACTTTTTGGTCAATGTGGCAGCAAGTACAGTCAATGTAATAACCAAAGGCATTTAATCCTAAAAACTCACTTAACTTCTCACAAAACTCTTTCACATCTGGAATAATCACAGAAGTGTAAACTTTTACTTCTGCTTCTTTTACATTATTAAATGTGGATTGGTCCTTTCTCGGAATTAATACAGAATCGATATTGTATGCTCCGGCTATACTTGAAGCATCAGCAAGAGCTTCATCAAAAGTATCAGCATCTTTCTTCTCATTTACAATGGCTCCAATAGCTCCTCTTTTTGTGTAAATGATATTTCGGGCTTCATAAACTGCACATAAATTTGAAATAGGATATTTTTGTGCTAGCAACCTACTTCTACCATAGAAATAGTTTTGATTTAGTTCTAAGCAAAAATTATCTCTGTAGTGCATGATCAATCGGGGATCACATTGTAAAAATCCTCCTGTTGAATGAATATTATAGCTTTTTATAGGATTTTGATCTCTCTTTGGAGTGAATAATTGATTATTATACCCTGAATCAATAGAAACTAATTGAGAGGGTAAAACCCAGAAATTTTCACAAATGTCCCAAAGGTTTTGAGTTCCTGGTAATGTTGGTGCATAAATATAGGAATCTCCAACCAAGTATTTATAAATAAAAACTTGCTGTACGAATTCTTTGAAAGTTTGGAGTGGATTTGGTTTATTGAAAAACCTTTTCATTTTCTCTCCAACTATCTTGTCTTTAGGACTTGTAGCTGAATCTGACCAAACAACTGTGTCATCATCCCAACGTTTTACAACGAAGTTGCCATTCTTAATACGACTAGTAAGATAATTAATTGGGAACTGAATTTCAGCAATATTTTCAAAAAGAAAAACAAAGTTTCTGATGTATGAATTTGGAGAAAAAACTATATTGACATAGTTCTCAACATTCTCTAATGAATAGGATGGTATAGTCCCATTGACATTTCCTTGATCATCTCTTACAAGATCCGCTGATTTTTTTGTTAGCTGAATCTCTTGATTTTGTTTTCCTATGTAAATAAAATTACCGGATGGCAATGGAATCTTCATTATTTTTGTTTTTGTTTACAAAAATAATTTGGAATATAAGGTGAAAATGCGGATTTTGAAGTTTGATATATATCAAAAGAGCATCCTTCTTAAGATGCTCTTGGGTATTAGTTTAGTATACAAATAAGTATATTTTGGTCAGGATTTCATGATCTTTTGTGGATTGATATAGCAAAGATAGTGAAATGGGAGAAACTGGGGGAGATACATGATTTTTTATCGTAGTAAAAAAAGGGCCTTTCAAATTTTTGAAAAATATCTTTTCAAAAAATCTAATGAACTTTTCGTTTTGGTTGTTTCAAAGGATTATTTTCTAAATAAATGTAATATGCCTCTATATCATCTTTATTTGTTGAATAAAATAGTCCTAATATCTCATAAACAAAATATAGATCGCAATTCCATTCAGTTTCATTATAAATTGCATTTCCATCAAATCCCATAGTAACATGACAAGGATCATTAAATCTACTTGAGAGAAAATTTTCATTTATGCTAGCAACAGTAACCCAATATTTTTCTGAAACTTCAATATTTCTTTTGTAAATCGGACATTTTCTGGTAATAATTTTTAATTTTTGATTATTTGATATAGCATAGATCATATAATAATCTTGGGTGGAATCAATTTTAATAATTTCAATTTCTAAATTTTTTTTAATTTCACATTGATTAAAATTTTGCGTATAAATGTTGTTTTTTAAAAAAAATAAACATATTATTAAATAAATATATTTTTTAGTTTTCATTATTTTAATTTTGAAGTTTTTACTACTGTATCACGATTTGTACCATCTCCAAGATGAAAATCAATCCATTTTATTTGATTTCTTTGATTCTCGTTGTATAATCTTACCTGATTTTTATCAAAATAATAAACACTAACTGGGCCTGATTGTCGAAATAGCGTTGTGTTATGTGCCTGCTCCCAATATGGATTGTTTTTTCCTGTTTCCAATGATGAAATTCCACTTCTTTCGGCTAATTTTGCTCCAATATAAGGTTCAATCATTTCGTGTAAAGAAGTACGGTAAGGAGTATTATAAAATTCATCCATAACAATTAAATCAGGAACTATTACAGTTTGATATGCATAAGTGGAAGTAGAACTAAATCCTTCAGCTCCTAACACTCCTCCTCTAATATCATTACCACAAAATGTACCGCCAAATGCTTCATCTTTTTCACTTCTCCAATTTGCTGTAATTTTTACATGCACTGTTTTATCATTAACAGCATCCAATATTTGTTGTGCTTCTTCAGAAATTGGTCCTTTCCCCGTATATTTTCCAGAAAGATTACCATTTCTATCCATTTTTAATTTAACTCCATATTCTTTAGCTCCTTTTTTCACTTGCTCAAAATATTCTTTTTTTGCACCTCCTGATATGTTTACATCCCTCCCATCCGGATCCACTAAAATTACCGGATTATTCGCACAGTAGTTATACGGCGACATGCTGGGGTACTTATCACTCATCGGGTCAACAGAGAGCCATATACTTAAACCGCTGTCATAGTAACGAGCTCCAAAATAGTTGTACCCGGTTTCGGCATCCTTAATTTTGCCGGTAAATGTATAAGGAGCGTTCCATGAGGAGTTACGTTGGTCAACCCAATCTTCTCCGAATGGCAAGTAGTGAAGGTTACCGCTTCCATATAATGTCAGATTATCCATATAAGCAAAGTTCATCCAGTTTCCGTTTATGTTCATTAGAGTATTTCAATGTTGATTTAGATGCGACAAATATACAACTTTTTAATAACGTAAACTTCTTCTTCTTTTTTTTACTGCAAAGGACACAAAGAAAAATATCACAAAGATCCCAATGAAAAACCCTCAGCGTTCCCTGCGTCCTCTGCGAGATTTTTGCTAATCTAATAAAAGGTTGGTGGCGGTTTTTATAAAATATTCTTTTACAGTAAAATCTATAAAATGCTTATTTTTCTAAGATCCTGTACCAATCATTTATGAGAATAGCAGCTTATTGACAAAATCGGACAACTATTTTTAAGTATTGACACTTTGGCTCCAGTCACAAGTCTCCAGTTTCCTTATATCATCCCATCTCTTTACTGTAAACTTTCCGTTTATGATCCTACTTGTAAGATAATTGATCGGAAACTGGATCTCTGGAATGTTTTCATATATGAAAACCAAATTTTGTAGCCGGTGATTGTTTTGAAAAACCAAATCAACATACTTGTCAATACTTCCAAGAGAATAAGTTGGTATTGCACCTATTACCGCTCCTTTATCATCTCTAACTATGTCCATTGACTTAGTGGCAAGATTTTCTGGTGGCAAAGATTTTGATTTCTTACCGAATTGAAAAAAATAGTCATTAACTTGGATTTGCATCACTTTTCATTTATATCACAAAAATAATTCGGATATAAAAGTGAAAATGCGTGTTTTGAAGTTTAATATATATCAAAAAAGCATTCTCAAAAAGGATGCTCTTTTTTGAATTGATAAATAATTCTCCACTAAGGCGTGAATCTTTACTTAATACATCTTGATTTTTCTATTTTTGATGTGGCAAAGTTAATTAAATGGGAGAAGTAGAGGCATGTTAAGTTAATTTTTTTGTTGACCTAAAAAAGGGATTCATTATAATATATTAAAAAAAAAAGATTCAAAATTTTATTATGTTTAATATTAAAAAAGAGAATTGATTACAATTCTCTTTAATATTTATTTTTCATTATTTAATATAATCGAGTTTATCTTAAAAAATAAATCATATTTTTGTAAAAAGAATATTCTAGTCCTTTTTGATTAATGTTCTTGGTTTATCAATAAAAGGAATATAAACTACAATATCTCCAATTACTTTTGGATTCATTGTATAAAAATAACCTTCACTATTTAGTACTTTTATAAATTCAATAACTTTTTCTTTTGGTGCCATAAAATTGCATAAGAGTACATAATTAAGAGTAGTATCAATCAATGGAAAACAATATGCTTTTCTATCAATAAGTGTAATAACTTTTGATCGATCTATCATATACATATCTTTTGGAGATATTGCATATCGTTTAAATATTGTATCACGATTTTCACTATAGCTGTATATTATTTCATTTTTTACGCTGTCAGGTATAAATTTAAACAAATATTTGTAAATAATATTCGTGTCTATAATCATAAATTGATAACTATCGTATTTTGGATTAAATGGTGGAGTAACATTAGTAGTAGAATAACGAACACTTAAAAGTTCTTGCTTATTTTTCTTTCCATTAGATCTATATATATCTGAAATATAAATGTAACATTTTGAAAGAGGATAGTTTCTTATTACATCTGTGTAACACAACCCTTCTCCATTACTTCCAAACAGGTCTTTCTCCTCTGTAATCAACTTTGGATAATAGGTCTTACAACTAAAAATTAAAAATTGTAAAATTAATAATTGAATTAAAATTTTTATATTTCTTTTCATTTTTTTATTTTGTGGTTTTTAAAAAAGTTGCAGCATTAAATAGGTAATATTGTTTTTCCTTTACGTCATAAACTCTCATTTTTTGAATATCTAGAAATGCCACAGCTGCAGCATTATCAAGTGTACCTAATGGAAATCCTGATGGGTCATAACCAGATGGTGTACCTATTGTACCCAAAGGATGACTATGATCCCAGTTCAATATTGATATGTAACCACCATATATTTTATTAACAATATATGACGTACAACCTTCTGGTTGATTACTCAAACTTGGACGATCTCGGGAAGTTCCTACACATCCAAGAAAATAATTTCCTGGTCCTTCAGCTCTTATGGTACCCCATTCAACATTAGAATTTTCAGCAAGGAATTCAAAAACGTCTTGTCTTTTATGTTCAAAACTTTTTTTAAAATTTATTTCAGTACATTGTTTTCCATTATACGTTGGCTCTTTTACATTATAGATTGTTCCATGTTCAAATTTTTTAGAATCTTTTTCAATTGGATTACCAGCATCATCTCTTATAAGTTCTCCTTTAATTGTTGATTTATATACTCTTATAATATCTTCCTTTTCATTTGAAATAACATTTAGTAACTTTCCACTTTGATCAAACTCATATTCATCCGCCCCATTTGGATCAATAATCATTACAGGATTATTACTACAATATACATAATTCGTTTGATTGGGGTATTTATCACTCATCGGGTCAACAGATAACCAAACGCTCAACTCTGAATCATAATACCGAGCACCAAAGTAACCGTAGCCAGTTTCAACATCTTTCTCTTTTCCGGAAAAGGTGTAAGGGGCGTTCCATGAAGAGTTGCGTTGGTCAACCCAGTCTTCTCCGAATGGCAAGTAGTGGAGGTGTTGGATAGCGTTACCGCTTCCATCAGTTATCCAGCTGCTACTGCCGAGATGGTCGGGGTGATAGAAATATCTGAGCATTGTACCTGATGTTGCTACGTTTAAATTATTCAAATTAGCCAAGGTTTTTTTGGAAATAAATCTGTGATTTAAACACTGTTCTATCGTTCTTGTCATCACTTCATTTAATGCTTTACTCTTGAACTCCCATTTATGTTCGTATGTCATAAGTGTAATTGGTTGATTGATGGTTGACAATCCTCCTAATCCAATTGCACTTGCAATCCTTTCTGAACCTGCATAATAATGTTTGGTATAACCCTGTATACTTGCAACTAAATAAGCACTTGTGTATAAAGTAGGATTATCCATATAAGCAAAATTCATCCAGTTTCCGTTAATATTCATCAGTGTATTGGGCCCAGTTAATTTATAGGTTCTTTCACCTCCATTGTCATAAACGTAGTAGGATGTATATTTATTATCACCTACAGCCATCAATCGGTTCTCTTCATCCCAACACAATCTTCGTAAATTTTCAGGTCTTTGAGTACGGTTTAAGGTCATATTTCCGTTTGCATCCCACTGAAAATCTTGGTTTAAATTGTTTTGATTATCATAGACATTTCTTATTGTATGTTGCTGTTGATTTGCGTTGTATGTATATACATTTCTATATGAAAATCCGGATTGCACTCCATTTATTAACGTAGTTCCATTCTGATATTTAGTTTTTATTCTACCATCTTCTTCATAAGTCATATCTAAACCATAAGAAAGGTTAGTATTATTATTTACCCAATTACCAGTAGATCTTGTTAATCGATATAGATTGTCATAAGAATAATCATGACGATATGTGCCTCCTAAACCATTAGAAAGTACTCCTGCATGATTTGTTATCCTCTCAATATTATTTACATTATCAAAACTATAATCAATTTCTTGCATGATCCCTGAACCTGAAATAGATTTTAAATGTACCAATCTCTGTAAGATATCATACGTGTATTCTGCTTTTGTACCATTACCTTAACAAATCTTGGTTCTCTTTTCAAATTTATTGTAATAAACACTATCAATGTAATTGTAATTAACATTGTTATAACTACCTGCCATTTTTCTAAGTTGGCTTCCTTTGTTATACCAATACCTTACATTTTCCCCATCAGGGTAAGTTGTGCTTAGTATTCTATTCCATGAATCATATTCAAAACTCATAGCAAAAGTATAAGTGTTACTTTCATTAGGAAGTGCAAATGTACGAATATTTCCAATCACTTCACCCATCTTACCATAAGAAAATTCTTGACGTCCAGAAGCGTCTTCGATGGCCCAAACTCTTCCTTTTCGATTATTTGAAGCTGTATTATCTCCATAATAATAATTTACATCATTTTCAGGATTTTTGGGGTAGTGAATGGCTGTCATTTGATTATAATTGTATTCATAATTTATTGACATACTATTATTAATCAAATCTTGCGTTTGCCTATTTAAGAGATTGCCTGCTAAATCGTAGGTAAATAAATCGGTACCTGCATCAGGATGAGTTCTACTTATCTTTTGTCCAAAATTATTATAGGAATAATAGGTTGAATGATT
The DNA here is from genome assembly GCA_942493315.1 of uncultured Bacteroidota bacterium. Classification (GTDB taxonomy): domain Bacteria; phylum Bacteroidota; class Bacteroidia; order Bacteroidales; family WCHB1-69; genus UBA5429. Next base: position 189,786 of record OW818690.1, read on the forward strand.
GTCGGGATCAGTACTTTGCAATAGTTCACCCATGGCACTATATTCAAAAGTAGTGGTGATCGTACTGTCAGCTATAAAAGTGGTTTGTAATTTTCTGGGATCAGTATAGGTTTTCACTCTATTTCCTTTCGGATCGGCAGCTATGGTTAAAAATAAATTCAATTTTCTAATATCTATTTGAACAAAAATGAGTCAGAATAAAAAATTATTCAAATCTCATGTCAGATAAAACATATCGTTCTTCTCTAACTACTTTCCCTGTCAACATATAAATATTTTCATAGAAAATGATAGTATCCCCTTTAATCACTCCTTGTTTCATATTATAAAAACCAAATTCCTGACATATAAAAAATTCAATTTTAATATTACTTCCGTTAACTCTCCAATAACCAATTGAGGGAGAATTATACCAATTTACACCAACAACATCCTCTTGCTTTAAATCCAAACGATCCTTTGATAAAAAACATATAAGACGACCATCGGGTAAAAACCCATATCCTCTAGATTTAATGTAAAAATCTCCAATATATGCACAAGAATAATTGAGTAGTTTTGTTTCTTTGAAAGGTATTCTTGTAAGTTTAAAATTCGGATCTTTAGGACGACATACATCATTTTCCCATGTTCCTAAATTGAGAAAACATGAATTAAGAAAAATGATTGACCAGATTATAATAAGTAATTTTTTCATTGAGATATGGTTGCGTTAACACTTCCTTGATTGTTGTATATGTAAGTTCCATTATTTGTAATAATATGTATAAAATTTTGAAACCAAGCTTCTGAATATATTCCAAAACCAAAATTATTCGGAAATTGAAAAAAATTGTATGCTCTATTTAAACTTTGGTGGTATGCCCCATTTTTCCAAATTCTACTTTCTGCAGTAAATTGATCTCCATATTTATATTTGGTATCTGCAAATTCAGGCCAATAACCTGTAAAGTTTTGATATCCAAAATAAACATCAAACAAATTAATCACAATTCCACCAGACCAACCAGCATCGATAATTTTCCCTCTATTAAAAATCAAATTTGACCCATATTTTTGAGTATCATTATTAGTTGATAATGAAAAATTTTCACCAAAACGAAACCCTATCAAACCTTGTGATTGTATTCCAGGTCCATCCCCAAAAGCATTAATTGCTGAATTATAAGTAAGCATTTGACCATAAGTAGCAGACCATTCAAAAGTATTATTAAATGGAGAAGGTGTATTGAAATTTAAAGTATAAAATTTATGAGGTGAACCTTCTCCCCATCCACCAGAAAAATATGCTCCAGCTGTAATATCAAATTGACAACCTTTAGTTAAATAAGATGTACCTAACTGTTGACCTCCATAAAGGCTAAGACTTGAAAATGTTACAGCTTGGAAATAAGGAGATTTAAATTGCAATCCCGCAGAAGCAGTAAGATTATAATTAAAACCATTCGAACCATATCCAACTTTTATACTTACATTTAATCCAGTTCCTAATATTGGATCATTTCCATCTGGATCTTTTAAAATGACTGGATTATTTGTGCAATAATTGTAAGGACTAATTGAAGAATATTTATCACTCATATTGTCAACTGAGAGCCATATACCAAGACCAGAATCATAATATCTTGCACCAAAGTACCCGTAGCCTGTTTCGGCATCTTTCTCTTTGCCGGAGAAAGTGTATGGGGCGTTCCATGAGGAGTTGCGTTGGTCAACCCAATCTTCACCAAACGGTAAATAATTGAGCTGTTGAATTGCATCTCCGTTAAAATCAGTAATCCAACTGCTACTGCCAAGATGGTCTGTGAGATAGAAATATTGATCCATTATACCACTCGTTGGCATTTCAAGATTGTATAATAATGTCATATCTTCACTAGTGCTGAATCCAAAATTTAAACATCCTGACATAGATCTATCCAATTGTTCCAATAATACCTCGCTTTTAGTTCGATAATTATGATTATATGAATTTAAATCTAATGGATTATTTATGTCTTCTAAACCACCAAGACCAATAGCACTTGCTATTCTTTCAGACCCATTATAATAATGTTTGGTATAACCTTTAGTATTGGCAACGAAAAAACCATTGTAATATAAAGTTGGATTATTTAAATTTGTAACATACATCCAATTACCATTAATGTTCATACGTGAATTTGTTCCAGTTAATTTATAAGTTCTTTCACCACCATTATTATAAACGTATAATGATGTATAATTATTATCTCCAACAGCCATTAATCGATTTTCTTCATCCCAACATAATTTTCTTTCGTTTTCATACGGAAATTCAAATCTTTCATAAATTAAATTTCCATTTGGGTCCCACTCAAAGCAAATACTTGATTGATTATAATCATCAAAAACATTTTCAACTTTATGTTCATTATAAGAATAAGAATTTTGATAATTAACATTTTCGAGAATACCATTTAAAAAAGTATTAACAGATAAGTCTTTAAATCCGATTCTCCCATCATTTTCATATTGCATTCTTAAACTATAGTTTAATGTAGTATTTCCATTACTCCAATTTCCACCTGAAGTTGTTAATCTGTTTATGTTATCATAGCCATAATAATGAGTATATTGACCTCCTAATCCATTGTTTATAATTCCAGCATAATTTACAATTCCCAAAATATTATTATTGTCATCATAAGAATAATCATTGTTTTGCAAAATCTCATTATTTGAAATAGAAGTTAAATTTGATAACCTTTGTAAAATATCATATGAATAGATTGTAGTGACACCATTTCCATAAGTTATTGTGTCACGTTGTTCAAATTTATTGTATGTAATATTGTCTATATAATTATAGTCAAAATTATTATATTCACTATACATTCTAAATAACTGTCCTCCATAATTATAATCATAATAAACATCTTCTTTATCAGGATATTTCATTTTTATTAATCTATTCCATGAATCATATTCAAAAAACATTTTTAGAGTATAAGGGTTGTATTCATTGGGAAAAATAAAAGTATGAGTATTTTCGACTATTTCTCCTTGCTTTCCAAAAGAAAATTCTTGTCGCCCAGAAGCATCTTCGATAGCCCAAAGACGTCCTAATCTATTTTCTGTTGTATTATCTCCATAGTAATAATCTACATTATTTTCAGGATTTAAAGGATAATTGACATTTATTAGTCTATTGTAATCATAAGAATATTGAATTGGTGAAATTCCTGATAAGTTTTGAGTTTGTCTCCAAATTAAATTTCCTGCTGGATCATAAAACATAGTATCTAAACCTGAATCTGGATGAAGTCTACTTGTTCTTTGACCTAACATGTTGTAAGAATAATTTGTTGAATGACCATCAGGATCTGTGCTTTGAACTAGTTCTCCTATAGCATTATAATAGAAGATTGTATTTGAATTATTGGCGTCCACAACACGAACATCTAATCCTCTTGTATCATGGTAATTAGTACTTTGATTAGATAATGGATCAGTAAAAGTAGTCTTAAATAAATAATTTTCAATTGAATAATCGGTTGATGAAGATACATTATTGGGTAATGTAAAAGAAATTGATCTGCCCAATACATCATATGTATATAAAGTAGGTGAAGTGGGATCAATATCAGTATTTAATAAAGGTGTTTGGGTTGTTATTAATTCTACAACAGGATAATATGATTCTACTAATCTTCCAAATCCATCATAAATTTGTTTTCCACTAACACTTCTACATTCAATACCATTAATCTCAATATCTTTTTTTGATTGAACAACTCTTCCCAATCCATCAACAATTAAATAAGTTTCAATACCATTATTTGGATGAAATTGATCATAATGTACAGTTCTTGAATATGCATAATTCCCAAAAACATTAGATGAAATGTCAATCCCATAATAAAATGTTATTGTTGAATCTGGATCAATTGGACTTTTAACTAATGTAGTTCTACCCCAACTATCATATTTATAATCAATTTGATTCCCATTAACATCTGATATATTTGTAGGTTTCCCAAATTTCAAATTGTAACTTGCATAAGATGAGTATCCAAATGAATTATTAATAATTTGAATTGGATATGTATGAATATCAGAATCAAAGACATATGAATATTCTAACCTTTGTTGATTAACATTTTCAGGATTTACTACATAATCAATATTTCCGTAATCATCATAGTGATAATCAAAGTCCGAAGAGACTCCATTATTATAATTATGTATGAGTTCAATATGCCCATTACTTGCATTCATTTCACATGCTCTATATCTTAGAATGTTGTTATTAATATCTTTAACAGTAATTGATGCAGGGATTCCAATCAAATGTTTGTTTAGTGTATCATTTTGATAGGTTATTTCAGAAATAATATCATCTGAAGTTTCATTGGAATTTTGATAATCATGACAACTAATAACATTTCCATAAGGGCCATGTTCATAAGTAACACTTGTTGTTATTCCTACATTTGGAGATCCTTCATAATAATTAACAATCTCTTCATTAAGGGCTGGATAACCTTCTCCATAACAGAAAGGTCTTTCACTATTGATAGGTTGACCAGTTTCAATTTCTTTTGCAACAAAAAGAAAATACTTTTCAATAAATTTATTATTATTGCTGTCAGTAATAAGTTCATAATTTTTCAATCCTTTTCTTGAATATTCTGTGTTATGATATTTTTCTGTCAAAATCCTATAAACTTCTTGAGTAGAAAAATTTATATTTTTGGTTATTACTGTTTCAAATCCATAACTTACTCTATCAGATCTATTATATTGAGGATTATCATATTCAAATTCTGAATATTGAATATCTTCACCATCTCCTTCAAAACCGTCATCAATTTTTAAAGAAGTCATAATTAGGTGTTTAGTTGGTGAATCAAAATTATTTTTTGATAACCCATAATCTATTGTAAATGAACCACCAATTAAATTATTCACAGTTTTTAAAGTATTAACTTTTTTAAGATTATTGTATCTCACTTTAATATTGTCTCCGTCTCTTTTTACATAATCTACCAATCCATCAGCATTCATGTCTATGAAATCAACATCATTATTAGACATTGCCCATGAAGCCCCTCCTTGAGGATTGATTACTATTTTAAGTATCCATACTGGAAACCCAAATCCAACAGCAGCATATAAGTTTGTAGAAAAACCACTTGAAGAATTTAATTCAGTAATATTATTTAACGGTGAATTTCCTGTAAATGAATTTCCATTATTATATTGGACATTTACTCCATTATTTGAAGTAAGTAGGTCTATTAATCCATCATTATTTATATCAATCATCATTGTCTCAGTTGTTTGACTATTGTCACTATATCCTAATCCTCCACTATAACTTGTGTTAAATTTATTAAAATCTGTTGGCATATTCGCATACCCAAAACTTCCACCAATTGCATTACTTGAACCAAGATTTAAAGTTAATGATTTGCTGTAATTTACATATTGATATCCAACATTCAAAAAATAAGTTCCATTTTCTGACAAATTATCAGGTAACCCATCACCATTAATATCCAACCAAATTGAATTAGTTTCATTACTATTTGCTGAATTTTGTACTCCCAGTGAAGCTACAGATCCCCTAGCTTTTCTTGTTGCTAATCCTGCTTTACTTTTCTGAAAATCATATTTTCCCCCATAATTAGCAGATCTACCATTATTTTCAGAATAATCATTTACCCATTCTTCCGATGGTACACATCCATATAACAATCCGTGACTTATACCACCTAAAGGAGTAGTATAATTAGTTACATAATTTGTTCTAACATCAGGAAAACCATCTCCATTCATATCGATAAAGTTTTTAATATCTTTAGAATGCCCCCAAGTATATCCATTACCAAAACTAAATGATAAACCAGTTTGGTTTCCAAAATCCTCAATGCTTTGTGGGAGACCTAATCCAAAACTTATAGAAAATTGATTCGAAATTGTTTTAGATTCTAATTTAATGGAACGAGGAGAAGAGGATGTGGTTACAACATTATCTGGGAACATGACATCATCTTCTGTTTGTTCGAATACAAAAGTATTACTTATTGTATCAGAACAAACATAAGTAATGTTTGCATATCCAATCCATTTATTGTTTTTCACATCTGGTTCCATCATTAAAAAATTTTCATTTAATGGATCATATGCATTATCAAAATTAATAAATCCTTCTCCAGCCAAATCTCCAATTAGATTAGGTGCAACATTTATATCTAATACAGGATTTAATGCAAATGTTGATAATTTAAGAAGTAATTGATTAATTATTGAATTTGGAGATTCTCTTTTGTATGAAAATTGTCCCCATCCTCGATATAGATTTCCGAAAATAATATTGTCTTTTAAATGATTTGAATAAAATCCCATAGGAATAGAAAGTCCAGGAGCTATTATACAACTTGCATTAGTAATTGGGAAAGAAGTCAAATCGTATTCATGACATGTAAACCACTCAAAATAGTATTTTGTATTTGCAAGTAAAGTAATATTCAAATTTATGTCTTGAATTGTATTTAAAAAAGTTTTTTGAAAAACCACTCCATTATCATTTTTTATACTAAATACAATAGGTTCAGTTCCTGTATAACCGTCTGCATAAGGCCTTATTGATGTTATTTGAACGTTTTGTGAAGGGATGTATGGAATTGTTGGATAATGTGAATTTGCAAAATATGTATATTGTGGTATAACATCCCATTTTATTTGAGGTGTATTTTGAACTCCATCAGGTGATACACAGTATAATGAAATGCCTTGTTCAGTCGTTGAATCATAATATAATATTGGCAACCATTTTATTTTTTGCCAATTAACATTTGTTTTAGATTCAACTTTAACCCAAATACTATCGTTATAAGCTATTGCTAAACCTATCGTATCAATAATTAATTCATTAATTATTGTGTTTTTTGGAAAAGTTCTAGTTAAAACAATATTATTGTTTTTGTACAAAAAGATATTTATAGTATCGGATAATTCTTCTTCAATTGTAAATTTACTTTCGAAATTTACTAATCCGGTCCCACTTAAAGGCATAAAATATTTTCTCTCTAAATTTACGTAAAAATCATTATTTGAATCATACACAAAACTTTTCTTTCCTTCAGCATTTATAATATTAGTATCGCAACTTGTTCCTGAATAGTTTAAATATGTAATATGAGGACTCCATAAAACTACGTCAAATGATCTTGAGTTAACAGATTCTATTCTGAAAAACAATTTATCACCTCTATTGACATTTAATATATTATTATACTGTTTTACAGAATCTTGAGGGTTTAAAAAATTTTCATATAACTTTGTGTCATTTTTTTGAAGTACAAATTTGACACCATCTAATATTTTTGTTTCTCTTCTTGCATTTTGCAAATTTGGGGTAAGTGATGCTATCGACTTTAAAAAAATAATTCCATCATAAGGAGCTACCCACATTCTAACAGCATCATGGGAAGGTAAAAATTGAGTTTCTTCAGGAATTATCGTGGCAATACTATCTATCCCATTTTTTGTAACTATATATGTGAAAATTGTATCTCCTGAATTGTAATACGAGTTTGGAATTGTGTCCCCAAAATAAATTGTATCAGCGTCACAAATACCTCCAATTAAAGCCATATTAGTAGTAAAGGGTGTGAAAAAAGGGGTTCCATTTATTGGTCTATTTAAATAGACCTTTTCATCTTTTGAAATATCAATTAATCCATCGCCATCAACATCTTTAAAAAATGTACTAGTATATGATTTGGTTTTAGATCTCTGAAATCCCATGGAAGATCCAGCTCCTTCATATTCTGCTTGTAGTTCTACTCCAAATCCATGAGTATGACTTTTTGTCCTTCCAAATGGATAATCCCATGTTATTACATTTTTTTCTGAAAAATAATAAGAAGTCCCATTGTTTAACATTTTTCTATATTTTAATTTTCCTGTGTAGAAATCTCTAAATACTTTATCAGGTAAACCATCTCCATCAATATCTACTAATGTCATTAAACTTTTATTAGTTCCATTTGTGTACATATAATTCCCCCCAAGAGTAACAAATTTTGTCATTGGATCGTTATATAACCCAATATCTAAAGATCCACCTATATTCCAATCAAAATCTGAAAATGAAGAATACCCTTTTCCATGTTCTTCCATATTGGGAATTGGTAAAGTAACTCCTAATATTTCCATATCAATATTTGTATTTATTGAAATCTCATCACTGAAAACATTGCCTGATTGCTCATAATATTCAAATGAATGTGTCTTTACTAACTTATCAATAGCTCCAATATGCAAATTTTTATAGAAAGCTGAATCATTAATCTCGTATAAATTATCTAAAAGAGTTTTCCCAAATGCCCCTTTTTTATACTCAAATAAATACCCTTTAATATATTCATTCTCATATTTGATGTCAATACGATTCAATAATTTATCATTCTTTTCTACAACACCTAATCTACAGTTTGTTGATTCATCACTAAAAATACGATTTGATTTGATAAATTCAATTGAATATTTTCCATCTTCAATATTTGATCCATCATTATAACTTGTATAAATAATTTTATCAATTATTAAAAACTTTTCAATTTCAGTAGATCCAGCAATAGTATATTTGTATTGAACAAAATTTCCATTTAAATCTCTAATTTCTGTAAGTCCCCATTTACAAATATGTCCTTCATAATCAGCTAAAACACTATTTATGTCATATTCATCTGAATTTATTTTTTTTCCATAAAAATATTTCACACCAGTTTTATCCGTTATTTCCCACCAATAATTTGATGGAGAAGTTCCATGTCTTATTATTTTTTGAAAAGAACCTTCAACTCTTGGGTAAAACCTTGTTGTATCTACATTAGAATTTCTTAATTTCCATGGTGCTTTATGAGCAAGTGTATTATATTTTAGATTTCCTGTTAATATATCTAAATATTTTGTAGCCAGCTGCTCTCCATTTAATAAATATGTTTCAGATTCATAATTTGATTTATGATAAGGAACTCCCCATCTTGTTTCTGTAGTAATCATTGGAATATTAATATCCCATCCTTGTCCCATCCATCCATTTTCACCACTACTGCTGTAAGATAATGTAAGTTCTGGTTGCATACCTTGTCTTCCAGCTGGAATCCAAAGAGGATAACCTAAATTTGCAGTTCCCATATTGTTTGGAGATGGGGGTTGCATTAAACTAAATCCTTCTAATGGATTAGCTGCTTTAATGTCATTCATCTGAGTTGGAGCAAATGCCGATGTTTCAGGCATCTCTGGAGTTTTTAAGATCGCATTGATAAAATCAGTGAAGTGGTTCACTTTGGATACGACCAATTGATTGGCTTCATCTACAGAGTCTCTTGGTATCTCAATCCATCTTTTGTATGTTTCATCATAATAGTAGGTTTTGATGTCGTTGGGTGTGAAACCTACTGGTAACAATGTGGTGTCATAAGGCAATATAATGTCAATGTCGTTTTTGAATACCATCCCTTTGGGTAACATCTGATATCCTGAGTTGTCAGCTGTTACATTGACCATCCCTTGATTCAATGGGGGTAGCTGATCTCCATCTATTGGATTAATCGAAAGTGCAATGTCAGCTTGCATACTTCCCGATTCTCCTATCAATCTGGCATCTCCTAAGGAATAATCAAATGCTGCACTCATAAATTCGTTTTCTTTCAGTACTGTCGGTACATTTTTATTGATTGGAGTTGGGTTTGCATTGATTGGAACCAATGGATTATTGGGAACTATGGGATTGGTTACATGGAAACTTCCATCATTATTATAGCTGGAATATCCATAATTACTGTTTGAACTTGAATCGGTTTTAATGTCAATATTAAAAGCAGCAATTACTATTCCTAAAAATACGATGATGACGTTGTAATATAAATTTTTCATACTTTTCTCGTTTTTCTGTTTTTATTTATTTCTCTTCTGTTATTGTACTATCATTTTAAAAGTTTTGGTTTCCTTCTCACTCTTAATCTCAATCAAATAGTTCCCGGGAATGGTTTGTGTTCCGGTAAACTTATAGGTAGCATTCCCGTTTCCTGTCCATGTTTGAAGCTTTTTGCCATCTACACTAAATAGGGTTACTTCTACATCAGTTGCTTTGGTGTATTCTGCAAATACAGTAAAATTGTCTTTTGTCGGATTGGGATATAACCCATATCTATTGCCTAAAATGGAAGTACTTGTGTTCTGATTGTTTTGAGATCCGTTTTGGTTTTGGTTTTGGATTGGATTTTCACCTACCGTTTTGATTTGAGGATTCACCTCTGTTAATCTTTCTGTGTTTTCTTCTGAAAGACCTACAAAACAGAAATAATCTGTTCCTGATCCGTTCAAGTCCCATTGAACATTGAAGAAACACAACATCGAATCAGTGGTTAATGAATCTGGATAAAACAATACAATGTTTTGTGGTAAATAAGTGCCTAAACCACTACCATCTAAAAACAATTTATAATCTAACAAATTTCCAGTCCATTTACTAGCATCCACTTTTACAAAACTTAAATAATTGGAAATATTAATTCCGGTTGCCTGAAACAATCCTTTTCCATAAGCATTAAACACTTCACCTGTTCCAATTTCTAATTGATAGGCAGTACCCATACATGTTGAATCAAGACCCACAATCATAAAGGTTTTATTCGGGATTTGATTTGGATTTATCTCATTCGTATTGTATTCAGCACCTAATCCGATAATCAACTGATCATTCACACCCATACTTTGTTTTTGGTACAATCCCATTACATCATCTCTTCCAATTCCCAAAACAAAAGCAGAATAATCGGGATTTTGAGTATAGTTCCAAATTGTAGTACTATCAGAAGCCAAATAATCGGTCTTTTGTAGTGTTACCCCATATTTTACAGCCAAGTAGGACATCTGTTGAATAATCTCCGGATTCGAAAGCTTTCTATTGAAAAATAGAAATTCTGAGACCTTACCATTTAAACTTTCGTCATACCCATTCCCGATCTGAAATGAACTGTAGTAAACACTATCCGTCATTTCAATACTTTGTGTCAAGGAGTTGATAATTACGCCCTGTTTATTGTTTTGTTTATACTTTATTGAAATATCAGTACCATTGATCTTTTGAGTGGTCAATCCAACAGAATGGGTATCAGCAGCCAACTTCCACAAAGATTGTTCCTCCTCCAATGAATCTGTTTTATAAACAATAATAACAGTCATATCTTTATTATCCAGTAGCAAACTATCAATAAAAATAGTCTGAATATCGGTAAATGCAACAGATCTGTTATAATTAAGGTAGCTCAATTGTTGAAACAACTGCACATCTCCGATTATTGCAGGAATATGATTCCCGGAAACATCTCTCCATTGTATATCAGTTGTTTGGATGCTATCTGCCCTTAACCAAATTTTGGGTTGTGGTTGAAAAAAAGTCTGTCCAAAGATTAATACAGGAAGCAGAACCATCAAAAGTGAAATGATTTTTTTCATACTCTTTGTGTTTTTATTTTTGTTATTTTTCAATTAATGTTCGCCAAACATAAAAAATAAAATCAATACCATTTTTAAAATTAACAATTTTTTATAATTATTAACAATTAGGCCAAAATGAGATAAAAAGCGCATAAAAAAAGGCCTCATTCGCATATTTTTGGAATTTGTTTGAATTTTTTCTCTGTGATTTGAATACAAGATGGAGTTTCATCGACCTCAAAAGCATGTTTTTAAACAAGAAAAAACTAAGATTTGGGAATAATTTGGGGAAAAAGTACATTATTGCGGACGGGGGGAAGAAATGAATAATGAATAATGAAAAATGAAAAATGAAAAATGAAAAATGAAAAATGATAACATGAGCACATGAGCAAATGAGCACATTGAGCATTCGAAAATTGGAAAGATTTTTTTTGTATTTTTGTCGCAGAGAATTTTACTAGAACACTATTGAGAATCAAACCTTCCCCAAACATTTTTAAGTTCTTTGTTTATTAAGTTTTCATATTCAATTTTGATATGAGAGCACCGGGATGACTTCATAGGAAGTAACATAATTATATTATTAACTAAAAGCTATTCATTATGTCAAAGACATCTGAAACCGGCCATGCAAAAAATATGGCCAATTTGGAGAGTTTAATCTCCTCCATCATCTTATTTGGTGAAAAGTACAATCCTTCAAAAGAGAGCATTAAATTGTCCTCATTACAAACCCTATTGGAAAAAACCAAGGGATCATTCAACGAATTCTATTCGGCACAAACCGCATATTCAAAAGCGGTTGATGACAGAGAACTCGCATTTGAGCCCCTTAGTAAATTAATCACTCGAATTAACAATGCACTTAAAGCATCCGATTCAAACATGAAATATGATGAGAGTGTACAATCTATCATTCGAAAACTACAAGGTCGTAGAGCATCTTCCAAACAGATCGTTGAAGATCTCCAAAGTACGGAAGCAGATGAAAAACCAAAAAATCAAATTTCCACTTCTCAAATGAGTTACGATTCCCGTATTGAAAATCTCGATAGGTTAATCATTCAACTCTCCTTTATTCCTGAATATGTTCCAAACGAAATTGAACTTAAAGTAGAAACTTTAAAAACGCTACTCAATAAACTCAAAGCATCAAATAGTAGTGTAGTTACAACGTTTTTAAAACTCGATAAAGCTCGATCATCTCGAAATGAAATTCTCTATCATCCCATTTCAGGGGTTGTTGACCTTGCTTCTGACATTAAATCGTACATTAAATCTGTTTATGGAACAAACAGTGTAGAGTATATACAAATCTCTATGTTATTTTTTAAAACTCGCTTATTAAATTAACTAAAATCAACTACGATTGTAATGATTACAATCGCAGTTTTTTTAAACACTATCTCAAAAAGTAAAACCATAAACGTCATTTATCAAATAGCCTTTGGCAATTATCAAATAGCCTTTGGCAGTTATCAAATAACGTTTGGCAGTTATCAAATAGATGTTGGCAGTTATCAAATAGCGTTTGGCAGTTATCAAATATGCAATGGCATTTATCAAATAAACAATGGCAGTTATCAAATAGATGTTGGCAGTTATCAAATAGCCTTTGGCAGTTATCAAATATGCAATGGCATTTATCAAATAAACAATGGCAGTTATCAAATAGATGTTGGCAGTTATCAAATAGCCTTTGGCAGTTATCAAATAGATGTTGGCAGTTATCAAATAGCCTTTGGCAGTTATCAAATAGATGTTGGCAGTTATCAAATAGCAGCCGGGAAGTTTCTAATAGTGATTGGGATCGGCGCTTCGATACGAAACCTTAAGGTTTAGTAATTTGTTCTTTCAGTATATATTTCCGGTTTCTACTCAGCGACCTTGGTTCATTGATATAAAGGGAAGGTCTGCGGTCGGCGGACTACAGACTAATGATAAATGAAAAATGAAAAATTTATTCTAATATCAAAGGAACGTCGAACGTTTAACGTCGAACGTCGAACATCGAACTTCTCCAGTCTCCAGTCTCCCGACTCTAGTCCGCGTTAGGTCGCAGGCCAAGTACCCCGCAAGTTGAGCTGCTTAGGGGATGACGGAACGGGCAGAGCGACGAAGGAGCTCCTGCCCGGCCGTTCAGACCCTTGCAGCGAAACGAGGAGTACAGGCCGGAGACCGACCCCGAGTGAAGCGAGGGGGAACGCCCAAAATAATGAAGAATGAAGAATGAAGAATGAATAATGAGCAATCGAGCATTCGAGCACATTGAGCATTCGAACATCGCACGTCTAACATATAAAAAATTTTATCTATATTTGCATCAAATAGTACTCAATCATCAAAAATGAAGTTTTAGACCATGAAGAAGATATCGTTTATAATTTTAGTGCTCATGTCTATTTTTGTCCTGAAGGCTCAGGAAACTAAAAAAGATCACTACAGCGGAGGTATGTTGTTTTACCAACCCGGTTTTACGTTTGCTGAAAATGGATTTCAGAATATTAAAAATAATAGTAATGCGATCGGTGGGATTTTACGATTCTACTTTTGGGATTACTTTACCTGTGGCGTGTATGGTGGGAGTCAAACAACTCATTATAATTCAAACCTTTCGGAAAATTCATACATGAAATTAGGATATGGTGGCTTTTTTGCCGGGGGTAGTTTCAAAACCGGAAAATGGCGCTTTACAGCTTCTCTCTTTGCCGGTATGGGTGGCGTCGATAACCTCCATATTGAACGCCAATCGGGTTCAACACTGAATGATGCCTACCTGTACCATTATAGCGTGATCACTTTCTCTCCAATTGTTAGTGTGGATTTCTATCTGACTTCCAAAATCGCCCTTACTTTCCAAACCATCTGCCTCACCTCAAGAACTCAGGATAATACGTTTTTTTATAATCCAACCGTTCAGTTAGGGGTTCTGTTTAATAGATAAAAAAGACTACGGACATCGGACTACGGACTACGGGCAGACTTCAGACTACGGACTACGGACAGACTACGGACTACGGACTACGGACTACGGACTACGGACTACGGACTGTCTATTGACAGACTAAAGAATTAAAATTTTCAATTGTTAATTGGTTTTTATTTTTAAAAAACTGATTCTCAGATTACTATATTTTTTAACAATTTTTATAAGATTTTTCATTAAGTTATCAATATTCTATTGAATTTATTTTTTATTTTTGACAAAATATTAAGCTAATATGAACTACAAAATCTAAAAAAAATGAGCAAGTTTGAAACATTAAGAATCTGGCAGGAATCAAGACAAATAGTTAAAGAAATCTATTCCATTTTTTCAGAACACAAAGATTTTTCTTTCAAAGATCAAATACAAAGAGCTTCAATTTCTATCATTAATAATATCGCAGAAGGATCTGAATCCGGAACTGATAGTGTTAATATAAGATATTTACAAATTGCAAAAGGTAGTTGTTCAGAAGTTAAAAGTATGCTATATCTTTCTGAAGACTTTGGTATTTGTTCTCATGAAAAAGCACAAGAATTAAGAGAAAAAGTAAATGGAATTATTCTTGGAATCCAAAAAATGATACAATATTACAAAAGTCAAAAAAAATAATTATAAGGTAAAACACTTTATAAAAACCAAATTTAGGCATTGACAGTCTGTAGTCCGTAGTCCGTAGTCTGTTGTCCGTTAACTGTAGTCCGTTGTCCGTTGTCCGTAGTCCGTTGTCCGTTGTCCTAATTCAGAAACCCCCCATGGAAAGTACATGGCAACAATTCTGAGACTGAGGCGACTACGTAGACTTCGCCGCTCTCTCCTGCCATGATCACTTCAATAGGTTGATCGAATTTTTGTTCATATTCTAATAATACTTGCCGGCAACTGCCACACGGAGGAACAGGTATCGTTAACGGATTCTGTGCATTGATGGCCGTAATCGCAATTTTTAATATGGGAACCTCCGGATACTGTGATGAAGCATAAAAAACGGTTGTTCTTTCTGCACATAATCCTGTGGGATATACGGCATTCTCTTGATTATTTCCAGTGATAGTTAACCCATTATTGAGTAAAACAGCCGCTCCCACTTTGAAATTGGAGTATTTGGCATACGCTTTTTGTGCCGCTTGTTCTGCTTCTACCAGTAAATTGAAAATATCATCAGGTAATTCGGTTCTGTCTTTATAAACCTTGATTTCTGTAGCTATTTGAATGTTTTTCATGAGCTTAAATATTTTGTTTTTCGGTTTCATTTTCTTTGGATAATCTCCCTACGCCTAATAAAAACAGGGCATTGAAAAAGGAGAAAAATGTGACTCCGGCATGGGTGTTGATCGTGTCTTCGGTGAACATAGATACCGTTATTAGTATAAAAAACAGTAAGTAAAGAAGTCGGTACTCCATTTTGAAAAATAGGGGCGCTATCATCATGATTAAAAAAAGAAATAATAGAAAAATACCTCCTGATAACCAAATTGTTAAGTATTGATTATGACACCCTTTCTCTTTTTTGGTGATTTCCGAATTTTGAAGTTTCAGTTGTTGATCCAACTCCATCTTTTGATCCCCTACTCCTACGCCAAATAACCAGTTGTGTTTTAAAATAGTGAAACTGGTTTTCCACAATTCAATCCTTTCTAATAAGGAAGATTGATGGATTTTCCCGAATTTTTGGTACAGCGACAAACTGAAAAAAGTGGGATATAATGACCTTTTTAGTCCGATTCCATGCGTATAATCCACATTTGCATACCCATTTTCAACATTTTTGATATCCTCAACTGTTAGCTTCTGAATCCCTTCTGCATCTTTGTGTAATCCCTTGGAATTCAAATACCTGATCAATCCCTGTTGCACTTCTTCGAATGGAACCTGACTTCTTTTGGGCCACTCTTGTTTTATTTCATCTAGACAAAGGTAATATTCGATCATGCTCCCGTTTTCTACCCAAGTATCAGGATTGTGCCAGTAAGGATTCCCGGATTTTGTTATTTTTTGCGCCGGAATCTCTTTTTCATCCGTATGGAAATAATCAATCGTGATGATCGAAACATAAGAAATGAGCCCCACTAATAAAACGAAAAACAGAATGGAAATGATCCTATACTCTAATCGCTTTTTGAAATAGAAAAACATATAAAACATTAAAAAAAGGATCAAAATAAATAAAATGATGATACCTGTTAATGTTTGTGAGATAAATAAATACAGAAAAAACCATACTCCGGTTAATACCAAAACCGGTATTAACTTACGATCTCTCCACTCTTTATTCCAAATCAAGAAAGTGATGATCACAATACCCAAAACAATGTTTAAACTAAATCTGATATGCGAAATAAACACTGAAATCTCTCTTATATCTTGTATGGGATGGGAATATAAATAAAAAATCGTATATCCAGAAGCCAATAGAACGGATCCCAGATAGAAATAGAAAACAGCTTTAATTTCGGCTCGTTTTAAAGGGGCTTCCGTTGCAATTCCTAAGGGGATAATCAACATGGGAAGCTTCATTAAATAACTGTTTATGGCTAAAGTCCATTGATCGGTATGGAAAAACCCAATCCAGAATAATAGCGGAAAAGAGATTAGAAATAGCGTTATTTTGTTTTGTTTAATTCTTTCCCATTTTTGAACCCAATTCCACTCCAGAATCATATTCCCCAACATCACCATGATCCCAACTGTCATCATAAACATGGAGAGTGGTAAAGAGGTAGCAATGATGAATAAACTACTTAAATAGAGTATTCTATGGAATTTTGCTCGGGTCACAAACTTATTTTTTTGAGTTTAAGATTGAATTGTATTGGTTTTGATCAGTGATGATCTTAATTGCTGCTTTAATATCAGGATCATAAGAGAGTTGATTGATAATTCTTCCCTTTTGGTAATAATATCTTGAAACGATTTCATTGGCTAAAAATTGTGAAATCTCCACTTTAAATTTAATAAGATCATTCATTTTCTCTTGTTCAATTTTTGACTTCAGAAGATCTAACTGTGGTTGGATTGCTTCAAAATAATGATCCTCTTTTGAGGCAAGTATCAACGCTTCCAATAAATTTTCTGTTTCAGTTTTATAGGTGAAATCTTTTCCTTTTACAAAAGTGAGAAATTCTTGAAATAAATTTTCATCTACCACAAACTGGTCAGCAGCAATAAGTTGTTCGTGTTTTGTTCTGTATTGATTGGCAAAATCGAAAACGATATTGTTTTGAACCAAAGTAACCAAAATGGTACTTGGAGTTACCTCATCGGTGACCATGTCGGGTTCAACGCCCCCTTTATCGTAAACAGTTCTTCCATTTTTTGTTTTGTATGGAGTAGCAAGAGAATCAGGGATGTGAGGCGCCAAACCATTGGTATCTTTGTCAAAATAATCAATATTTTGCACACAACGGCCACTTGGAATGTAATATTTTGCTATGGTTATCTTTAATGACGTATTGTAACTTAAAGGAACCACATTTTGCACTAATCCTTTACCAAACGTTTTTTTACCTACAATCACTCCCCTATCCAGATCCTGAAACGATCCCGATACAATTTCGGAAGCAGAGGCACTAAATTCATTCACCACAACGGCAACCGGAATCTCATTGTCAATCGCGGTACTTCTGGTATAATATTTGAAATTTTGCTCTGGAATTTTCCCTTTTGTTTCGGCAATCAATACATTTTGATCTACAAAAATATTCATGATGTTTACCGCTTCCTGAAGTAATCCTCCCCCATTGTTTCTCAAATCCAAAATAAGGTATTTCATCCCCTGGTCTTTCAATTTTTTATACGCTTCTTTTACTTCAGCAGATGCTTTTTCTGTAAATTGGTCCAATTTAATGTATCCAACCGTTTCATTAAGCATCCCATAATAGGGAACGGTTGGAAATTTAATCTCTTCTCTTTTGATGTTAAAAGTGAGTTTCTCTTTGGTGAATGCCCGTTCAATTTCAATTGTCAAAGTGGTACCCGGTTGCCCTTTTAAAATGGTGCTTACATCATCTGAAGTTTTCCCTTTTGTAGATTGTCCATTGATTTTCAATATTTTATCACCGGCTCTTAAACCTGCTTTTTGAGAAGGAGTGTCGGAATAGGGCTCAGAGATAACCACATCATTTCCATACTGTTGAATCAGTGCTCCAATTCCGCCGTATTGACCCTGGGTCATGATTCGGTAATCCTCAATTTGTGATTCCGGATAATAAACGCTGTAGGGATCCAAAGTGTTTAGCATCCCATCGATCGCATTTTTCACTAAATCACCCGGAGTGATCTCATCAGCATACTTGAGATTCAGTTCTTTGAGGATTGATACAAAAATATCTACATTTTTTGCAATTTCAAAATCGTTTTGTGCACGTAGTTCTATTCCTGAAAAAAGAATCAGGGATAGGATCAGATAAAGAACTTTTTTTTTCATAGGTTTATTTTACCAATTTTTTATAACGAATCCGTTTAGGGGTATCGTTACCTAATCTTTTCTTCTTATTTTCTTCATATTCAGTATAGTTACCTTCAAAGTAATACACTTGAGATTCCCCTTCAAAGGCTAAAATATGGGTACAGATTCTGTCTAAAAACCAACGGTCGTGAGAGATCACAACGGCACAACCTGCGAAATTGTCCAAACCTTCCTCTAATGCTCTCAAAGTGTTTATGTCAATATCGTTGGTGGGCTCATCGAGTAACAAAACATTGGCTTCTGATTTTAACGTTAAGGCTAAATGCAAACGGTTTCTTTCCCCACCGGAAAGGACACCCGCTTTTTTCCCCTGATCCTGACCACTGAAATTAAATCTGGAAACATACGCTCTGGAGTTGATCAATCTTCCTCCCAGCATCATTTGTTCATTCCCTTCCGAAACCACTTCCCAGACATTTTTTTCGGGATCAATCTGCGCATGTTGTTGATCTACATAGCCCACTTTTACGGATTCTCCCACTTTAAATTCTCCGGCATCCGCTGATTCAATCCCCATGATCAAACGAAACAAAGTGGTTTTTCCTGCTCCGTTAGGACCAATAATTCCAACAATGCCGTTAGGGGGTAGAGTAAAATTCAAATTTTCAAAAAGCAGTTTATCTCCATAAGCCTTGGTCACATTGCTTGCTTCAATAACATTCATCCCTAATCTGGGACCATTGGGAATAAAGATTTGCAATTTTTCCTCTTTCTCTTTTACATCTTCATTGAGCAGTCTATCATACGCATTCAAACGGGCTTTTCCTTTAGCCTGACGAGCTTTTGGACTCATTTTCACCCAATCCAGCTCTCGCTCTAAAGTTTTCATTCTTTTAGATTCCTGTTTCTCTTCCATCGCCAACCGTTGGGTTTTTTGCTCTAACCAGGAGGAGTAGTTACCTTGCCATGGAATCCCTTCCCCTCTATCGAGTTCTAAGATCCAACCGGCTACATTATCTAAGAAATAACGGTCGTGGGTAACAGCAATAACAGTTCCTTTGTATTGTTGTAAGTGCATTTCAAGCCACTCAACAGATTCCGCATCCAAGTGGTTGGTGGGCTCATCCAAAAGCAAAATATCGGGTTCCGATAATAAAAGACGACATAAAGCCACCCTTCTTCTTTCCCCTCCGGAAAGATTCGCAACGGAAATTTCAGGTTCAGGACAACGAAGTGCATCCATTGCACGCTCCAATTTACTATCTAATTCCCATGCATCATGATGTTCAATGAGTTCTGTTAATTCACCTTGTCTATCTATCAATTTATTCATCTCATCGTCAGTCAATTCCTCCATGAAACGCATATTAACCGCTTCATATTCGGCTAAAATATCCACAACTTCCTGAACTCCTTGCATAACCACCTCTTTAACGGTCAGATTGTTATCCATTTCGGGCTCCTGAGGTAAGTAACCTACTGAATAACCGGGAGAAAATACAACTTCCCCTTGAAATGATTTATCTAATCCGGCAATAATTTTAAGTAAAGAGGATTTTCCTGATCCGTTTAACCCTAAAACGCCGATTTTGGCTCCGTAAAAAAATGATAAATAGATATTTTTTAAAACTTGTTTTTGTGGTGGAAACGTTTTGCTCACGTTCACCATAGAAAAGATTATTTTCTTGTCGTCACTCATCGATTTGTTTGTTTAATTTTGATTATGCAAAAATAGGGAAAAAACCGCTTTTTTTTATATATTTGCAATTAATAATATTTAAAATTATAAAAAAAGATAAACCTAACAATATGAATCACTTCGATACCGCTGTTATCACTAAAATTGCTGCTCACCATGTGGGTAATAAAAACAATGAAGAGGGAATTGAGTTTTCCAAACAATTGATTGAAACTAACGATTCAATCAATACACTTCTTGCTACCTATTTTCTCTCCCCTTTTAAATCTGAAGAATATTTCCGCTTTTCTCATGAAAATGATCTGAAATACAATGAAGTGTACCAATATATTTGCCACATTTTTGAGCAACCTGATCAACTTTTTGAAAAATCGATCCATCTGTCTAAATTCTTATACGAACAAAGTATCCATCCCAAAATCAAAAGTGGGGAGTTGTATGTCGTTTATTTTAAAGATTGCGTAGTGGATGGTGAAATGGCGGATGCCATTGGGCTTTTCAAATCTGAGAATAAAGATCTGTTTTTAAAAATTCATTCTGAAAACGGACAATTTGTGTTTGAAGCTGAGCAGGGGATCAATATCAATCGTTTGGATAAGGGATGTATTGTTTTTAATATCGAGAAAGAGAAAGGGTTTGTGGCTTCCATTGTTGATCATACCAATAAAAACTCTGAAGCTTTGTATTGGATGAATCAGTTTTTGCATGTCAAACAGCGGGAAGATGAATTTTTCTACACCCAAAATGTGATGTCCATTTATAGTCAATTTGTTAAAGAGGAACTTCCGCAACAATTTGATGTCTCGAAAGGGGATCAGGTGGATCTAATTCAGCGATCTGTTGAATATTTTAAAGAGAAAGAAACCTTTGATATTGCAGATTTTGAAGAAACGGTGATTACACAACCGGAAATTATTGAAAGCTTCCAGCAATATAAAGAGGAAAAAACTAAAGAGCAGGAGATTGAAATTGTGGATCAATTCAATATCAATGATAAAGCGGTCAAAAAAGAGCAAAAAAACTTTAAAAGTGTCATAAAACTGGACAAAAATTTCCATATTTATGTACATGGCAACCGCAACCTCTTAGAGTCCGGTATTGATGAAGAGGGACGGAAGTTTTACAAGATTTATTACAAAGAAGAGAGCTAATAAGGCGAAAGGCAAATGGCGAAAGGCGAAGGGGAATTAAAATTTAGCTTTTAGGTTTTGGGTTTTGGGTCTTGGGTCTTGGGTTTTGGGTTTTGGGTCTTGGGTTTTGGGTATTGGGTTTTGGGTCTTGGGTTTTGGGTATTGGGTATAAGTTTTTACTTCTTACTTCTTACTTCTTACTTCTTACTTCTTACTTCTTACTTCTTACTTCTTACTTCTTACTTCTTACTTCTTACTTCTTACTTCTTACTTCTTACTTCTTACTTCTTACTTCTTACTTCTTACTTCTTATTTCCTTCCCCTAGTCCCTTTCCCCCAATTAGCTTATTAGCACATTAATAATTTGGGCGTGCCGGCTTTCCTACCCACATTCCATCCCACGCCGTCGGCCTACGCCTACAAGTACGCAGTTGCAAAGCGTGGGTTGCCTGGTCGTTAAAGGAGCTCACAGGCTCGCTCTTTAACTCCCGCATCCCATCGCTTTCCAACTTTGCGCGCTTTCCGGCTCCGTCCTCACGCATTCAAAACCTGCGGTTTTTTTAGTGAATAGTTAATAGTGAATAGTGAATAGCTTTTCTATTTTCTTAATATTGAACCATTTGCATGTCTGTGGTCCGTAGTCTGTGGTCCGTAGTCCTTTGTCCTTCGTCTTTCGTCATTCGTCTATTTTTTTGATTTCAAAAAGTTTACGGAAACTTGGACCCCAAAATAACTTCCTGATAATTTAAAACTACCTCCGGAATTTGGGCTAACTACCAAATTTCTAAAACTATATTCACCTACTCTGATCGGATTAAAACTCATATTATAAAAGAGTGTTGTTTTTAATAAAACAGATTTAAAAGGATAACAATACCCCATTCCTAAGACAAAATCGGATGAAAAATAGCGGTTTTTATAGTATGACATCAATGTAAAAGTAGGAATTGAAGTGCCTTGATTGTTAAAACTCTCAATATATAAACCATCGGATAGAACTCGGAATTTAAAGTTAAACCCGGTTTGTAAACTCATAAATGATTGATCTCCAATCTTCCACTTATATTCAGCTATAATGGGAATTGTTGGAATAAAATAATTATACTCAACCACTTTATTTCGAGATCTGTAATTAAAACCCTCCGGCAAATCACCATCATTATATTCGTAATCTGCAAAAAAATCGGGCTCTTGAATTACATTAAAACCGGTTTCTATCGACCAATTCTTGTATATCGGAATGGAATACGTAAATCCAAAACTAAAAGATGGTAACAGGGGCGACTTAACCCTATACTCACCGTAATCAGCAACAAAAACTGCATTTCTGTATATAACTCCACTTATATTTAATCCAAATTTACTGTATTTTTTTAAACTGTTATAATCGTTTTCGTTCTGGGCTGTTGAAATTAAGAAAGAAATTAACAACAAAAAAATTAAGTAAAAGGTTGATTTTTTCATTTGGTTTTAAAATTGTGTTTATATATAAACGCAAAAATATAGTAATTATTGATACTTCAGTTCAAAAAGCAGCATTGATAATATCTTTTTATTATTAAATATATATTGATGTCATCAATATACAGGTTAGAGGCAATTATTTGGATTTGTTTGCAATTCTGCACAATTTTAATTACTTTTGCAAGTTAAAATAACTAAAAAGAATAAATATTATGGATTTTAAATTATCTGATGAAATGCAATATGCATTGGATGAATCCAAGAAAATTGCCATTCAATATAAATATCAAACTGTTGGAATTGAACATGTTACATTAGCCATTTTTAAATATCCCAACTACAGCTCAACGATGCAGATTTTCGATCTATTCAAAATCGATATGCTCCCTTTAAAAGCTAAATTGGAAGAGATGCTCGAAAATAATGAAAATCATGTTTCGATAGAAATGGAAGAGATCAAATATAACGTTCAAACTGAAAACATGATCCGTTTGGCTTATATTATTGCCCGGGATTGCAGAAGTGCTACCACAGATATGATCCATTTTCTTTTGGCATTAATTAAGGATAATCGAGGGGATAACAATAATGTAATCAAATTGTTATTTAGAAAAACCGGCCTTACTTATGATGCCATTGTGGCAGAATTGAAAAAGGATAACACCGATATTGAACCAACCGGTTTCTATTCCGGAAATGAGGATGATGACGATGAGGATGATCGTCGTTCAGAGTCAAGAACGAGAAAAAACGCCCCTAAAGGATCGAGCTCAACGCCAATGTTGGATAGTTTTGGTAAAGATTTAACCCGCTATGCAGCTGAAGGAAAACTGGATCCGATTGTGGGACGTGAGAAGGAACTGGAACGGATTGCACAAATTCTTTGTCGCCGTAAAAAAAACAATCCGGTTTTAATTGGAGAACCAGGCGTTGGGAAATCTGCAATTGCGGAAGGATTGGCTATCAAAATAATTGAAGGTAAAGTATCCAGAACTTTAATGAATAAAAGAGTAGTAAGCTTAGATATGGCATCATTAGTGGCCGGTACTAAATATCGGGGCCAGTTTGAAGAGCGTGTCAAAAGTATTCTTACTGAACTGGAGAAAAATCCCAATGTGATTCTTTTCATTGATGAATTGCATACTTTAGTAGGCGCCGGAGGTGCACAGGGGAGCTTAGATGCTTCTAACATGTTTAAACCTGCCTTAGCCCGCGGGGAACTCCAATGTATTGGAGCAACCACACTGGATGAATACCGCCAGTATATCGAGAAGGATGGTGCTTTGGAAAGAAGATTTCAAAAAATCATGATGGAGCCAACAACTCCTGAAGAAACTATTGCAATCCTGAACAATATTAAGGATAAATATGAAGATCATCATATTGTCCGTTTTTCCGATGAGGCTATTCAAGCTTGTGTTACCCTTTCTTCCCGTTATATTACCGATCGTTGTCTTCCAGATAAAGCGATTGATGCCTTGGATGAAGCAGGATCACGCGTTCATATTCAAAACATCAACGTTCCTATGGAATTGATTGATGTTGAGAAAGAAGCAGAAAGTTTGAAAAAACTAAAAGATGAAGCTGTTAAAAATCAACAATTTCAGGCTGCTGCCGGTTATAGAGATTCTCTTAGAGAAATCGAAGAAAAAATTGAATTGATCAAAAAAGATTGGGAAGCTGAATCTAAATTGGAAAGACCTGTTGTTACGGAAGAAGATGTTGCTGAAGTGATGGCTATGATGACCGGTGTGCCGGTTAGAAGAATCGCTAAGAATGAAGGGGAAAAATTGATGCAGATGGCAACAGAATTGGAAGGAAAAGTGATCGGACAAGATGAAGCTATTAAAAAAATTGCCAAAGCGATTCGTAGAAATCGTGCCGGGTTGAAAGATCCCAACAAGCCCATAGGAACATTTGTATTTTTAGGTCCTACAGGCGTTGGAAAAACATATCTTGCCAAAATTTTAGCAGAGTATCTTTTTGATTCTCAAGATGCTATGATTCGGGTCGACATGAGTGAATATATGGAAAAACATACTGTTTCCCGTTTGATCGGAGCGCCTCCTGGTTATGTTGGTTATGAAGAAGGGGGACAGTTGACTGAGAAAATTCGCCGCAAACCCTACTCTATTGTTCTTTTGGATGAAATTGAAAAAGCACATCATGATGTCTATAATGTTCTGCTTCAAGTATTTGACGAAGGACAACTTACCGACGGAATCGGTAGAAAAGTGGATTTTAAAAACACCATATTAATCATGACCTCCAATATAGGATCACGTGAACTAAAAGATTTCGGAACCGGTGTTGGTTTTGCAACTGCCGCGGTTCAATCGAATAAATCCAAATTGGAACACTCTGTTTTGGAGACTGCTCTAAAGAAAAACTTTGCCCCTGAGTTTATCAACCGTATTGATGACATCATCTATTTCAATAGTTTAGAGAAACCTGATATCATCAAAATTATTGATATTGAATTGAGCAAAGTTCTCAAAAGAGTGGCAGGCTTAGGTTTGACCGTAACATTAACAGATAAAGCCAAAGATTTCTTAGCTGAAAAAGGATGGGATCCCAATTATGGGGCCAGACCATTAAAAAGGTGTATCCAACGTTATGTAGAGGATGTGCTTGCTGAAGAGATTCTCATGAACCGTTTTGAAACTCAGACTGAGGTTGTCATGGATTATGATGATCTCAAAGAGGAGATGGTAATAACCTAATAAGCTAATGTGATAATAAGCTAATGTGATAATTGGGCGAAGGGCAAAAGGCTAAAGGTGAATAAATAATTTGCTAATGTACTAATATGTCATCAGTGTACTATTTTGGTTCTGGCTTGTCTAAATCAGGGTATTAGTTTTTGTAAATCAAAAGTTTACAACTTGAATTAAAAAAAACGAATATAAGAACAAAGTAAACCTTTTTTTTTGTACTTTTGCACCTCAATTCCGAAAGGAAGGGTCCCTTAGCTCAGCTGGTCAGAGCATCTGACTCATAATCAGAGGGTCCTTGGTTCGAGCCCAAGAGGGACCACACTAAAATTCAAGCACTTACATCGAATAGAGGTAAGTGCTTTTTTGTTTCTGCGAACTTTTTCCCATTGAACACAGATTTGACAGATTTTTTAAAGATTTTCACAGATTATTTTATCAATTTTTCACAAAAATCGAAATTCAAATCTTTTAATACAACCATTTTCTATTGATTTATGTTTTCTTTATTTAAATATCCATCAATTATACAGCCAAATTGAGCTAGTTTATTGGATAATTTTTAACAAATAACCACTTGAAGGTATATTGATAATCTGTAATGATGGATCCTCCTTAAAATACTTTCTAAGCCTTGCAATATAGACATCCATACTTCTTGCTGTATAGAAATTTTCATTACCCCATAGTGTTTTTAAAACTTTTTCTCTTGATAATACGGAATTCATAGATTCACAAAGCATTTTCAATAAATCAGATTCCCTAGGGGATAACCTTATGGTTGAGGTTTTTGATTCAATATTCCGAGTTTCATAATTGAAAATAAATGAGCCTATTTGATACTCAATATTTAATTCTTTTGAATTAATTCCATTGTGTCGTGACAATAAAACCTTAATTTTGCAAAGCAAAACTTCCGTATCAAAAGGTTTTGTTATGTAATCATCAGCCCCCAGACTATACCCTGTTAATATATCTTCCTTCATAGTTTTGGCAGTTAAGAATATTAAAGGGATTCTATTATTTATTAATTTAATCTCTTTAGCAATCGAAAAACCATCTAATGAGGGAAGCATAACATCTAGTATACATAAATCGTAAACATCATCCCTAAAAGTGGAAATGGCATTTTTACCATCTGAAATCCAATGAACTAAATAATCATTCATTTCAAGAAACGCTTTCATTACGGATCCAAAACTTTGATCATCTTCCAAAAGAAAAATTTTACATTTTTTGTTCATATTGATTGATATTTATAAAACACTATTTTGATTCAAGGGTAACCAGATCTCAAATTTACTACCCTGTCCAATATTACTTGAAACTGATATCTTACCTTTTAATGCAATTACAATTGCTTTAGCATAACTTAACCCTAGTCCAAACCCTTTAACATTGTGAATATTTCCCATTGCAACACGGTAAA
Source organism: uncultured Bacteroidota bacterium (assembly GCA_942493315.1). Classification (GTDB taxonomy): domain Bacteria; phylum Bacteroidota; class Bacteroidia; order Bacteroidales; family WCHB1-69; genus UBA5429. The sequence goes on from OW818690.1 coordinate 217,097, forward strand.
ACTTATCGAAAATTCTGGTTTGTTGTTCCCGGGTCATACCAATACCATGATCCTCTATTTCCAAAATGATTCCGTTTTCAAAATTTCTTGTACCAATTTGAATATCAATTTTTGAAGGTGAATATTTTACTGCATTGTCTAAAATATTATAAATAACATTTGTAAAATGAACTTCATCAAGATTTATTCTGGTGTGTTCTGCTTTCAGATCGCAGTTTAAAGTACCCTCTTTATGTTTTATTTGAAAATCAAAAGTGGCAACCACTTCTTGAATCAATTGATGAAAATCTATTTCCTCAAGATTCAGATTAAAGCTTTTACTATCAATCAGGGACATTTGTAGCACTCTTTCAATTTGAGAATTCATTCTTTTATTCTCTTGTTTTATAATTGAAGAAAACTTTTTAATCAGAGCTGGGTCATGAATAACTTTTTCATTTTCAATCGTATCTGCAGCCAATGAGATCGTGGCTATTGGTGTCTTAAATTCATGAGTCATATTATTGATAAAGTCTGATTTAATTTCAGATATTTTTTTCTGACGGAACATTATAGTGATTGTATATGTAAAAACAGCCAGAATATTTAAAGTAAAGAACAATGACAATAGCAACATTTTACTCATAGAAGATAAGATTAGTCTATCTTTATCGGGGAAAAACATTTTTAAAGTAATATGCTTATCAATAATATCATTTGTAAATAATGGGATTTCATACAAGGTTTCATTTTTCGAAAACTTATACCCATTTGATACCATTTTCTCTTGTTTTTTTTCATTTTTTGACTCAATACAATATTCAGGAACTATATGAATATCAAAATTAATAAGTTCTTTTTTCATCAATGAATCAAAATAGGATTGTCTGATTCTTTCTTGTATCGTTTCTGTTTTATTTTTTACTTCAATAACCATTTTTTTAACAACATTTTCGAGTTTATCCGCTTTTTTGTCAATATTTTTGTCATTAATATTGACCATAATCACAACTGATTCATTATCGAAATTTATTACTGACTGGTTTACATTGGAATCATAGGAGTTAAAAAATACAGAATTTGAGCACGTATTAGAAATCGTATCTTTTATTACAGAACAGATAACCAAATTGGAATCAATATGTGTAAGACGAGGTGTAAATTCCCTTTTTGTCACATATAAATTCCCTGTTGAATCGGTTATAATCGTTTCAATTTGTGAGGTGATCATTTTTGTGTTATAGTAATCCTCCAGCTTTTCGGATATACTTTGCATCGCTTTATTGATATTTCTGTCTAATTGCTGCTCCCTGATTGCAATCGCATTATTAATCCAGTAAAGTTGAATTGCAATGATTCCGGTGACTGCAATTCCCATAAGGGCAATGATCCAAAAAAATATTCTAGTTTTCATAGACACATATCCATTTTTTATACAAAGAAAATCCGACAACAAAGATAATTATTAAAAAAGAATATTTTAAAACAATTAACATATTGTTAACCACAATTAACTCCTTATTAACCAGAACTAAAAGGTAGTTGTTTTACTTTTGTGGAAAATATTAAACACTTTAAAAATTAAAATTATGAAAATTTTGAAAAACACATTATGTGGCGCTTTATTAATGATTGTTAGTTTTTTTAACATCACTTTTGCCCAAGAAACAAAAACAGTAGTTGTAAAAATGTATGTTGATAGTGAGGGGACCGTTGTGGAATCGGATACAACGTATGGTTCCGTTGAAAATATTGACTCACTTGTGAAAACCATCAAATGTAATGTTGTTGTTAATGATGAAATATTAAATATAACAGGAGCTGATAGTGCAAAATATTGTATTTATATACAAAATAAGGATGCTAAAAAAACCAAAAAACACAAAGGCGATAAAGAGGAAATTAAGGTAGTTGTTATCATGAATGATGAAAATGAACAAATATATGAAGTAAAAGAAGGCAAAGAGAATGAGCCAATTATAATAATTATTAAATAATTCGTAATATGGTTCGACGTTAAAAGTTCGAAGTAAATGAGCACATCGAGCATTCTGAGCACACGAGCATTCGAGCAGTCTCTAGTCCCTAAAGAGTGTCATTGAGTGGCGCTCTTCAAAAAACTCTGAAAAAGTGGTTCTTTCTCTGAATGGAACATCTAGCGTAATCTCGTTACCTTCGTGATCCAATCCTAAATTAAGTGAACCTGAAATATAGTTTTTCATGTGGGCAATCACGACCGTTTTCCCTTTTCTAACCCGGTAATAACTCCCTTTTGGTAATAGTTTTTCAATCTCCTCAAGGTCAGATTCAATATAGTAGGAATCCTCAGGGGCATCTCCGCAAACAAGATAAACTAAATTTCTTACTTTATTAAAATATTTGATTTTTGAAAATGGGATTCTAGCAATATCATCTATTCCACTTTTACATTTGGCATAAATATAGTAATCTTTGAACTTTTCTAGAAATCTTTCTTTTATACGAGGTAATGATTGCAATAAATTTTCCTTAGCTATAAAGTCAATTAAGTTACGATCCAAAAATTTAAAAGCACTTTCAGCATATTTTTGAGGATAGGAAGTAAGTACAATGGTGTAGGGAGGGTTTTTTAGTTTTTCTAAAAAATCAAACCCTGTCATTTCGGGCATTTCAACATCCAAAAAAAGCAAATCACAATCGTGAGTCTCAAAAAAATCGAGTGCATTTTTTGGATTATCTATATATATAATCTCTCCCTGCAACCCACACCCCTGTAGGATATAGTTCAGGACGATTACATTATTCGGGTCATCATCAACAACTACAAAACAATACTTGTGAATTTCCATTTGTTTTTTAGATTTTCTGATTTCTTTTGTTTTTAAATATTAACACCAACTTTCAACGATAAAAAAACCGGAATATTGCATGTATTCCGGTTTGGATTTTTATAATTTTTAGAAATTAATCTTTTGGTTTATATTCTTTAGATTTTGTAGCGGCATTAGATTTTGCTTTTTTCTTAGCATTGTGTTTTCCTTTATTCTTTTTCTTTTTATAACGGGTATTTAAAGATGTAGTTGAACTCCAGTTTGGTTGTCTGGCTCTTACTTTGGAATATTTGGAGGGTCTTCCTTTATCGAGATAATTACTGCTTGAAGAGCAACTATCTACGGAAAAGAGCAATGATATTGCTATAAAAGCAAACAATAATGATCTAAGAATATTTTTCCGTTTCATATTTATTTGTTTATTTGTGCAAATTCTCTACCTGCGCGAAGGCATGCTAAATTGGTATTTACGATCTCTTCCCCTTTTCTGGCAAAAACCTCAGACACAGCATTTTCAATATCTTTAAAATCGATTTCAATGAATGGAGAGGCAGCTCCTAAAATCACCATATTTGCAGAACGGGCTGAGCCCAATTCTTTAGCAATCTTATCCGCATTAATAACCACTTTGTTGGGTAGTTTATTTAATTCAGCACTTAATACTTCCGGTGCAGGATAATTATTAATATTGATAAACGGTTGATCATTGGTAATTAACCATCCTTTTGATGAAAGCCAGGGAAGATATCTTAAAGATTCCATAGGCTCTACAGAAATGATAAGATCCGCTTGGCCTTGAGGTATTAAATCTGATGCAATTTCATGATCTGCTAAACGGAAATGTGATTGTACATCACCCCCTCTTTGGCTCATTCCATGAACTTCAGCTTGTTTTAGATGTAATCCTTTTTTTAGAGCCGCATATCCAATAATGGATGCAATGGATAAAATCCCTTGTCCGCCAACTCCCGCTAAAATGATGTCTATTTTCATATTGTTATTCTTTTTTTCAATTTACAATTCAGGTTCAATGATTATTTTTTAGTGAGTTTCTTTTTAAGGGTTTGCACACACTCTCTGGTTGGAATAATTACTGAAACTCCTTGATATTCTAGCTCCTCTTTTACAATTTGGAGATTGGTTTCATGGAATTTTTTCAATGGGGTAATAACACGAATATGTTCTTCTGCTATGCCTAAGCCTTTGCAAATGGTTCCAATTCTGCCTAATGCATTGGAGTCTTGTCCTCCCGTCATACCGGTTGTATAATTATCTAAAATAAATACGGTTACAGGAGTATTTTCAACTACACAATCCAAAAGCGAAGTGATTCCACTATGGGTAAATGTAGAGTCCCCGATAACTGCTACAGCGGGACGTAAACCAGCATCTGAAGCACCTTTGGCCATTGTTATTGATGCACCCATATCAACTGTTGAATAGATCGCATTATAAGGTGGAAGTGCTCCTAAAGTGTAACATCCAATATCAGAAAATACCCTACCAGGACCATATTGTTCCATTGCCTGATTTAATGCTGTGTAGGAGTCAATATGAGGACAACCTAGGCAAAGCGCTGGTGGACGGGGTGCAACGATTTCAGGAACATCTGCTCCGTAAGTATCTTTTAAACCTAAAGCCACTGCTAATAAATTAGGATTTAATTCCCCATCTCTTGGCAATGTGCCATCTAAACGACCTTTAACAGGTTTTCCTGCGTTTAATAATCCTTTTAATTGTTCTTCAATGAGGGGGTATCCTTCTTCTGCTACTAAAACAGTTTCACATTCATTAACCATTCTGGCAACCAATTGAGTTGGAATAGGATATTGTGTTATTTTTAACACTGGAAAAGGACATTTTGTTCCTACATAATTCTCCATCAAATAATTATATGCGATACCTGATACAATTATACCCATCGATTTATCTGAACCATCAATGTATTGATTGTATTTTGATTCTACCGCTTCTTTTTCAAGTAAAGGTTGTTTAGCTAATAATTCTCTATAAAAAACTCTGGCATGAGCAGGTAATAAAATGAATTGTTTTCTATTATCACACAATTTAATTTCATTTTGAGGAAGTGCTTCTCTTTTAGCAACACCGGCACGAGAGTGAGCCAAACGAGTAGTAACTCTTAACATAACAGGAATCCGATATTTTTCAGAAAAAGCAAATGCATCATAAGTCATGTCGTAAGCTTCTTGTTGATTAGAAGGTTCAAATACAGGAATATAAGCAAATTTCGCAAAAAATCTGGAATCTTGTTCATCTTGAGATGAGTGCATGGAAGGGTCATCTGCAATTAAGTAAACCAATCCACCGTTTGCACCTGTAATAGCTGAATTCATAAATGGGTCGGCAGCTACATTTAATCCGACATGTTTCATACATACCAAAGCACGTTTCCCTGCATACGACATTCCGATTGCAGACTCCATGGCTGTTTTTTCGTTAGTAGACCACGATCTGTGTACATGACCTTCAGCTGCTTGTTTTGAGTGTTGCACATACTCCATAATCTCAGTTGATGGAGTTCCCGGATAAGCATAAACACCTGATATTCCGGCATCTAATGCCGCTTGTCCTATCGCTTCATCTCCTAATAATAATAGTTTTGACATGATATATTTGTTTTTATTTATTAATATTATTTAGTATTTTTTAATCATTTTTTTAGGGTTACAAAGATACAAAATATTTAGAAATGTAGAAAAGTTCAAATCAGCAAGTCTGATAATTAATTTTTTAATATTTGAGATAATAAGTAAAAAAATGTTAATTTTGCAAGTTTAAAAATTCACAAATGCAAATCAACGTTCAAGAATATAGTTGGCAAATCATTCTTAATCCCTGTGCTATGTCTCACAGAAGTGGAAGATTCTGGGCACAAATTGAAAAAAAATTGCAATCCATTCCTATCCAATACGAATACCATGTTCCGGAATTAGTAGAAGATGCTAAAATGCTCATCAAACAACTATGTAAAGACGGATTTCGTCACTTCATTGTGATTGGCGGAGATGGAACCTTTAACAATTTCATTAACAGCATTATGGGTAGTGGAATTGATCCTAAAGAGGTGTATATGATTCCGATCGCATTGGGAACCGGCAACGATTGGCTTAGAACCCATTTCAGAAAAAATAATTTTAAATACACCATGGAATCCATTTCCGGGGGAAGCTTTACAACCCATGATGTTGGGTTAGTAGAAGTGATTCAAAATTCAGAAGTTATTTCCCAGCGATACTTTATCAATATTGCAGGATTTGGTTTTGATGCTGCTATTATTAAAAATGCCAATGAACATAAACCCATCTTATTTCCCGCAGCAGTTTATATTTATGGATTATTAAAAACTTTACTAAAACATAAAGCTGTTCCTGTTTCCATTGCATCTAAAGAGATGACAACAGAAAAAATGATCTTTTCAATGGCTATTGGAATTGGGCAATTTAATGGAAATGGGATGATGCAATGCCCGGATGCAATACCAAACGATCATCTGTTTGATGTGATTCAAATCGAACAAATCTCTAAAATGAAAGTGATTAAAAACATAAAGTATCTTTTTGATGGATCCCATATTCAAAAGTTGTCGGAAATCTCTTTATTCCGAACAGAACAATTGTATTTAAAATCTGATGCTATTTTTAGAGGTGAAGTGGAAGGTGAATTAGTTCCTTCCGGAGATTATAAAATCTCTTGTATCCCTGCTGAAATAAACATTCTATCCGAATTATGGAACTAAAAAACAGCACTATCATTGCCGGACCTTGTGCTGCAGAAAGTGAAGAGCAACTTTTTCTCACAGCAGAACAACTATTTCAGACCGGATTACGCATCTCTTACTTTCGAACCGGAGTATGGAAACCCAGATCAAGTCCAAAAGATTTTTGTGGCGTTGGAGAGATCGCATTGCAATGGCTTTCCCAAATAAAAAAACAATTTCATTTTCCTATTTGCGTTGAAGTAGCCAGAGGAGAACATGTAAAATGGTGCTTCGAACACGGCATTGATGCTATCTGGATTGGTGCCAGAACTACCGTCAATCCATTTTTAGTACAAGAGATTGCGGATGCAGTTAAACAGTTTCCAATAGAAGTGATGATAAAAAATCCCATCACCCCCGAATTAAAAACATGGATCGGTGCCATTGAGCGACTTCAGGAAGCGAATGCCCCAAAAATTATGAGCATCCATCGAGGTTTCTCTGTTGAAAGTGAACATGTTTTGCGTTATAGTCCAATATGGGAGATCCCTATTGCTTTAAAAACACACTTCCCTGATCTACAAATCATTTGTGATCCTTCCCATATTTCGGGAAATGTTAACTACCTGAAAGAGATCTCTCAGATTGCCTTAGATTATGGATTTGACGGTTTGATGGTGGAAGTACATCATAATCCGCAACTGGCATTAAGTGACGCCGATCAACAAATAACGCCTGTCCAATTTCTGAAATTAATTGAATCACTGAATTTTAAATCATCTGTTAACTTAACAACAGAGCATCAGTTGGTTAAAGAAAGAAATCTCATTGGTCATATTGATACCCAAATCAGTGAACTTTTGAAAAAAAGGATGGAGATTGTGGATGAGATTGCCAAAATTAAAAATAGTCATAATCTGGCATTATTGCAGCCTGATCAGTGGAAAAAAGTGGTTCAAAAATACCAGCAATCAGCTCTTTCTGATGCTGATTATCAAAAATTCTTATCCGATTTTCTAGATCTCCTGCATCAGGCCTCTTTAAACAGACAAAAAAATAAATACTAGAATAGTAACACCTCGTTTTTTATTTTACTAACCAATATACATATTAATTCAAATTGACATGAACAAGACTCTAAATAAAATTCTTTTTTATATTTTAATCTTCCTGTTTTCAGTATCTCTCATTCTATTTTTTGTTTCTTACATTATTGACCGGAAAATGGAAAAGATTGCACTCAAACAGTCCAGTAAACTGGAAGAGGTGTTATATTACATCAACAGGAATTATGTTGATACGGTGAATTACAATCAGTTACTGGAAAAAGCGATTTCAACGATGTTAGAAGGGTTAGATCCTCATTCCACCTATTTTAGTGCTGAACAGAATAAAATTCAACAGGAAAGTTTACAAGGGTCTTTTGAAGGAGTGGGAGTTCAATTTAATATTATGAATGATACTGTGATGGTTATCAATGTAATAGCTGGTGGTCCATCCGAAAAAGCAGGAATAAAAGCGGGTGATCGAATTATAAAAGTGGATCAGAATAAAATTGTGGGACTAGGGATTACCAATGAAAAAGTGTTCAAATTATTGAGAGGCAAAAAGGGAACAAAAGTGGATATCGGCATCATCAGACCGGGAGTGCCTAATCCTTTGAATTTCAAAATCACAAGAGATGTGATTGAAACTTTCTCTGTAGATATTTCTTATATGATCAGTAAAGGAACTGGTTACATCAAAATCAACCAATTTGGGGAAACCACTTATGATGAATTTACTAAAGCATTGAATCAACTCAAAAGTCAGGGAATGAAAAAACTAATTGTTGATTTACAAGGAAATGCCGGTGGTTATCTGGATGCTGCTATTCGTATCTGTGACCATTTTCTGAAAAAAGGGGAAATGATCCTCTATACCGAAGGGGAGCACACCAAATCTGAAAAAGTTTACGCTACTTCCGGAGGCGATTTCGAGGATGGTGAAGTGGTGGTACTGATTGATGAATTTAGTGCTTCTGCCAGTGAGATTGTTGCCGGTGCTATTCAGGATAATGACCGGGGAACTATTGTAGGAAGAAGATCATTTGGAAAAGGACTGGTACAGCAAATGATTCCATTAAATGACGGATCTTCCTTGAGATTGACCATTGCCCGTTACCACACCCCAAGTGGAAGATGTATTCAAAGAGATTATAAAGAGGGTGTTGATGCTTATTATCAGGATTTTGCAAAACGATTTAATGATGGAGAACTGATGAGTGCAGATAGTGCCAAATTTGATCCCAAATTAAAATATAAAACTAAAAATGGAAGAATTGTCTATGGTGGCGGTGGAATTATGCCTGATGTTTTTGTTCCTCTTGATCATTCCAAATATTCAGATGCTTATGTTCAGCTGATCAATTCCGGGTTACTCATTGAATTTTGTTTCAACTATTCTACCCAACAAAAAAGCCAAATTACAAAATCCTATAAGTCTGCTGGTCAATATGTTGAACAATTCACTATTACAGATGAGATTTTAAATCAATACATTCAGTTTTATTCCAAAAAAGGGAATGTAAAACTTGGAACTTTAAATAGTTTTGAAAAGAGTAAAATTAAAATCTGGTTAAAAGCCTTAATAGGAAGAAATATCTACAGGGATGAAGCATTCTATCCTGTTTTGAACAAAGAGGACGCTATCATTCAAAAAGCGCTGAAACTGAAGTAAATTCGAGGGTTATTAGGTTTTAGGTTTAAGGTTTTAGAAGTCGATAGTCGATAGTCAATAGTCGATAGAGGATGTGTAAATATAAAATTGCAAACTAATATTTTTTTGCAGTTTGATTTTTAAACCTAATCAGAGAACTCCATATTTTCTATTGTGGTTTTTTATGGTGGATCTCAATGCTGGATTTAGTTTAAAAAGTAAAAAATTGGGGTTTTTAGGCCCAATTTATTAACTTTTGCATTAATTTTTCAAAAGGTTCAATGTTTATTAGTCGCTTAAAGTTATAAGCGGTCGAGATCAAGTCTATTTCGATCTGTACTTTTTCCTTTCCTCTTAGTTTTAATGGTATTTGTCCAAGCCAATTTTTAATTGTTCCATGATGGTGTTCAACAATTGTCTTTCGCTTTTTGATAAGATCTTTATTATCTTTTGATTCTAAAAATGCTTTGTAATTAGTAATAAATTGATCATCAATTCTTTTTGATATTATTCTCCCAATTTTTGATTTTGTACATTTAGATTTTTTACTACACCCTTCGCATTCTTTACCTTGATATTTTTTATAAGCTTTACCTTTATACTTAATATAATTACGTATCTTCTTTAGTTTCTTCCCCTCTGAACAATAAAAACAATCTTCTTCTTCGTTATAATTAAAAGTAATCCCCTCTTTTTTCTTGAGTTTCTTCTGATTGCCATATTCTTGAATAGGAACAACAACATTCATTTTTTGATTTTCAATTAATTCTTTTAATTGATCTTCATTGCCGTAACCGGTATCTGCTATAAGAGTTTCAGGAGTTAACCCAACTTGTTCTTTTACTGCATTTACATTATCCTCTAAACAATCAATATCGTTTTGCTTATCGGTTACATCCATTTGAACAATCATATGATGTTCGGCATCTACGGTGGATTGAACATTATATCCTGGCATGAAGCCAGATTTGTCTTTCATCGTTTTAGCTTCCGGATCAGAAGGGTAAATCGATTCAAGATCTCTTGTTTCTAGTTCATTTTTGATTCTTTCTAATCTAGCAACTTCTTTTTCTAATGCTACAATTTTCTTTAATAATGAATCATCCACTTGACTCTTTTCCGACAAGTTCGCAATATCCTCTTCCAACTGTTCTATAATATCATTATTCTCAATTTGTTCTAAATATTTAGTCAACTCACTTTCACAGTAGATGAGTTTATTGTTGATTTTTTCTAAAGATAATGAATTTCTACTTGTATTAGCTTTAAGTTTTGTTCCATCTGTTGCCATTAGCTTTCCAGAAATATATTTCTCTTTAGTTAAAAACTTGCGAAAAGCTATGGTAAAAGTTCTTATAGAATCAGAATTATCTTTTCTAAAATCAGAAATGGTTTTATGATCTGGTTTTAAACCTTCTAACAAAAACATAACTTCAATATTTCTGTGTGTTTCTACTTCTAGATCTCTACTTGATGAAATTTTATTAATAAACCCATAAATATATAGTTTTACTAGCACTTCAAATGGATAGGCAGACCTTCCAACACGCTTTTTACCCTTACTAAACTCAATTTCTGAGTTATTTGATACCATTTTATCAACAAAAACATCCAATATTCGTATATAATGATCCGATGGTATGGAATCATTAAGACTAATTGGCATTATTATTTGGTCTCTATTTTGTCCTTTTATATAGCTCATATACTTGATAATCAGGATGTAAAGATACAAAAAATATCGATACACTCGGCAGTTTTGAGCACTTTTTTATCAGAAAAATTGGTTAGTTTTTACACAGCCTCGATAGTCAATAGTCGATAGTCGATAGTCGATAGTCGATAGTCAATAGTCGATAGTCGATAGTCGATAGTTGATAAAGGTAAATTTATCTTTTCTTACTATTGACCATAGACCATAGACCATAGACCATAGACTATGGACTTTTTTCGCCCTTTTATCTTCTTCTCAGCAAAAGATATATGAAATAGGGAGCACCGGCAATGGCTGTGATACTTCCGACCGGAAGTTCCGAGTTGAATGCAATCGTTCGGGAGAGTGTGTCTGCAATTAACAAAAAAAGAGCTCCAATAAAAATGGAAAAAATAAATAGGGTTCTGTTGTTGTTTCCCCAGATTAAGCGGACAATATGTGGCACAATGAGTCCAATAAAACCAATCACTCCGCAAATAGATACCACCGCTGCTATCAATAATGAGGAAGCAAATAAAGTAATAATGGTAACTCTACCTGAGTTAACACCTAGATTTTTTGCGGAATCACTTCCCAATTGCATGATATTCAAATCTTTGGAGTAAAAGAACAAAACAAATAGGGAACTGAGAAAAAGAGGAATGAATAAGAGGATCTCTTTGTACGATACAGATGCAAAACTGCCCATAGTCCAAAAAATAATTTTTTGCATCTCCTGTTTGTTTAACACAATCAATAATGTGATGACTGCTGAAATCAGAAAATTGACTGCAATTCCGGTTAACAAAAGGGTTTGAACCGAGTTTTTATGAGCCAGCCCAGCAATTCCCAGTATAATAAATAACGTAATTAGGGCTGTTATAAGAGCCGGTATTGTAATTCCGAACATAACGACATCCAATCCCACAATAAACGCTATAGCAGCTCCTAACGAGGCTCCTGAAGAGATTCCAAGAATATAGGGATCACAAATCGGATTTCTGAATACAGATTGAAACACAGCTCCACATATTGCTAAAGCAGATCCGGCCATCAAACTCATGATGATTCTGGGTAATCTTAGTTGTAAAACTGTTAAAATGTAATGATCCGGAATACCGTTGGTGTCTGTAAGTCCAAATTGGGATAAAACAATTCTGGCTACTTGTGAAAAAGGGATAGAGACAACTCCCAAAGAAGCTGCCGCTATCCCACTTAATATAAGAAGAATAGAAAATAGCATAACCATGAAGCCAATTCTATTTTTCATACTATTTTTTTAGTTTAACAAAAGGATAAAGCTGTTTCTAAGTCAGCTTTGATATCTTCATAATCTTCAATACCTACTGCAAAACGAACCAATCCATCTGTAATACCACTACTCAAACGAGCTTCTTTACTCATTTTTGAGTGTGTCATAGATGCGGGATGTGAAATTAAACTTTCTACACCACCTAATGAAACGGCAAGAAGTATTAATTTGGTGTTTTCCATTAATTTTTTACCGGCTGCAATTCCCCCTTTTACCTCAAAGCTAATCAAAGAACCGGGTCCATCCATTTGTTGTTTTCCTAATTCATATTGAGGATGTGAAGGTAATCCTGGATAGCTTACAGATGCAATCTTAGGATGTTTTTCCAACCATTCTGCAATCAGTTGTGCACTCTCCTGTTGTTTTTTTACTCTGATAGATAAAGTTTTTAACCCTCTTGTAACCATAAATGCTTGTGTTGGATCCATGTTACATCCTAAATTGATCATCGTTGGACGAACAATTTTGTCTAACTCTTCGGTTTTCACCATCACAGCACCGGCAACGATGTCAGCATGTCCATTTAAAAATTTAGTCATGGAGTGTAAAACTACATCTGCTCCTAAATCCAATGGTCTTTGTAATACAGGACTACAAAAAGTATTATCAACGACAACGATTAAATTATGTTGATGTGCAATCTCAGCTGCTTTTTTAATATCTGTAATAGCAATTGTAGGATTGGTAGGGGTTTCCAAATACAACATTTTAGTGTTAGGACGAATCGCTTTCTCAATATTGTCAATGTTAGTTGTATCAATATAAGTGGATTCAACACCAAAGCGTGACCACCATTTTTCCATTACAACTCTGGAGGGTCCATAAACTGCATCTGTTGACACAATATGGTCACCTGCTTTTAAAAATGCCATATAAACAGTGTTTACAGCAGCCATTCCACTGGATACTACCACACATTTTGCTGCATTTTCTAATTTGGCCAATGTCATTTCAAGGGCATTAATCGTTGGATTTCCAATTCTGGTATAGATATATCCGGGATCTTCTCCTGCAAAACAAGCAGCGCCATGATCTGCATTTTTAAATCTAAAGGTTGATGTTTGATAAATGGGCAACACTGCTGCACCGTATTCATCATGATCTGAACATCCATGTACTAAAATGGAATCAAATTTTAAGTCTTCTTTCATATTGTTTTAATTTATTAACCTTATTAAAGGTTGAAATGGTTATATTTGTGTTTTAGAAAAAATAATTTTTTTAATAAACGAAATAGGGATCAGTTTGGTAACAAATGCAGTTAAAAATGCATAGAAAGTACTCAAAATGATCAAATAAGTCCATTGTAATGGAATAAACTCATGGATGATATAAACTCCGCAAATCAATAGTACTAAATAAAATAAACAATTTAAAAGCGGAATAATTTTCCAGGAAATTTTCAAAATTCTAAATGCAATAATGATCTGTAAAATGGAAACAATGGTCTGAGTTGATAAACTTGCAATGGCTGCACCTTTAGCTTGTAGTTGCGGAATGAGTATGATATTTATGATAATATTTACAGCTATTCCAGCTAAAGCTGTGATATTTAATAACTTCATGCTTCCGTTAGCCGTTAATAAAGTACCAAAAATATAAGTAAATGAAACCGGTATTAAACAGGGTATCAATATTTTAAATACATCAGAACTCTCCTGAATATGTTCATGATACAAACCATTTAAAACATCGGTTCGATAGGTAACCAAAATCACAACTGCAGATATGGCAAAGAAAAAAAGTAAAGAGAAGGAACTTTTGATAATGGGTATCAAATTCTCTTTGTATTTTAACATTTTTGAAAATAGAGGCAATAATATTACAGAAAAAAGGTAAGAGACCATAATTAAAGCATCCAATAGTCTAAAAACTGAGGCATAAACCCCTGTTTGATAGGATGATACAGAATCGGGCAATAATCGTTCTATCATTACTGAGTCTATTCTGTTATAACAAGACATCAATAAGTATAAAATGGCAAACGGAAAACTTTTTTTCAATATCACTCTGAAAAACTTGTAATTCCACTGTAATTTAATCGGTTTTGCTTTTTTATAAACTATTAAAAAGGCTATAAACACAGAAATAATGTATGCTGCGGTTTGAGCATACAAAAACCATTCAATCTGGAATGGACCTGTTGTGACGCCACCCCATAATAAAATCCCACAAAAAATGATCATCAAAAGTCGATCTAATACCGACAGAATACTATCTGTTTTAAAAAATAATAATGCTGAAATATTAGATCTCAAATAAAGAATAAATGAGTTAAGAATCTGATTGATAGCAGCCCATAACAATATTTTTAATTGCAAATCTTTGTATCCGATGATAAAAGCAGCCAAAAATGAAAATAGAATATAGAAAACGGCTAAAGCCATTTTTAACGACAAAATACCTGATATATGCTTAGTTAGCAACTGATTATGTCTGGCAATATTTCTATTATTAAAATTGGTTACTCCCATATCCAAAATCATATTGAACAGGAATGTAAAATTAAATACCGCAAAATAGAACCCGTACTGCTCCGCTCCTACGCTATTTTGAACACCTACATCTATCCCCAATACCCAAAAAGGTTTTATGAGTAAATTCAAAAACAGAAGTATGCTGATGTTAAAAATAAAGTCTCTTTGTTTCACAATGGATATTTAAAACTAAATAACAATATTGATGATTTTCTTAGGAACAATGATCATTTTTTTAATAGTATTGTTTTCAATCCATTTTGCTGCTTCAGGAGAATTGAGAATATCTTGCTCAATTTCTGAAGGAGTCATATCCACTGAATACTCTTTAAAAAATCTTGTTTTTCCATTAAAAGAAACAGGATAATTGAAACTATGATCAACCAGAATGGATAGATCCAGTTCAGGATATTTGACATAGGTGATCGATTCGATATATCCTGACAAAGACCATAATTCTTCTGCAATATGAGGTGCATAGGAGGAAAGAAGAATAAGCAATGGTTCTAAGATAGCTCTCTTATTGCATTTTTTTTCTGCTAACTCATTGGTACAAATCATAAAAGCACTTACAGCAGTGTTAAATGAAAATCTTTCATTGTCACTCTCAATTTTCTGAATGGTTTTATGTAAGATTTTCAATTCATCTTTTGTGGGTTCCTCCTCAGAAACAGTAAAAATATTTTCGTGATTATGGAATAATCTCCAAAATTTTCTGATAAATCTGAAAACACCTTCAATTCCGTTAGTATCCCAAGGTTTAGCTAATTCAACCGGTCCAAGGAACATTTCATACATTCTCAATGTATCTGCACCATATTTTTCCACTAAATCGTCAGGGTTCTGAACATTATATTTGGATTTGGACATTTTTTCCACTTCCCAACCACAAATATATTTTCCATCCTCGAGGATAAATTCAGCATTTTCAAATTCTGGTAGCCATTGTTTAAAAGCCTCAATTTGAAGGAGATCATTGATTACAATATTCACATCCACATGAATAGGGGTAACTTCATATTGACTTTTTAAGCCTAAAGAAACAAAAGTATTAGATCCATTAATTCTATATACAAAATTGGATCTTCCTTGAATCATTCCCTGATTGATCATTTTTTGAAATGGTTCATCCTTAACGGTTAATCCAATATCAAACAGAAATTTATTCCAAAAGCGCGAATAAATAAGGTGTCCAGTGGCATGTTCTGAACCCCCTACATAAAGATCCACGTTTTCCCAGTACTGATTGGCTTCTTTAGTAAAAAACTGTTCCTGATTATGGGGATCCATGTATCTTAAGTAGTAAGCACTGGAACCGGCAAATCCTGGCATGGTACTTGTTTCAAGTGGATATCCCTCTTTCGTAGTCCAGTTTTGAGCTCTTGCAAGGGGTGGTTCACCTGTTTCCGTAGGTAAATATTTATCAATATCCGGTAATAACAATGGAAGTTGATCCTCTGATAACATATAAGGTAACCCATTTTTATAGTAAACAGGAAATGGTTCTCCCCAATATCGTTGTCTGCTAAAAATAGCATCTCTTAATCTATAATTGATAGTTCCGTAGCCAATTCCGGATGATTTTACTTTTTCAATAATCAATTTCGACCCCTCTTTGGCATTTAATCCATTGATTAACTCAGAATTAACACAAATACCATCTTTGGCTTCAAACGCTTCATTTGTAATATCGCCACCACTAATCACCTCTTTAATAGGCAAATGGAAGAATTTAGCAAAAGCATAATCACGACTATCATGAGCAGGAACAGCCATAATCGCTCCGGTACCATAACCGGCTAATACATATTCTGCAATGTAAACCGGTATTTTTTCTAGAGTAAAAGGATTGATAGCATAAGAACCTGTGAACACTCCGGAAACTTTTTTGACATCTGTCTGACGTTCCGTCTCTGTTCTGTTTTTAGCTTTAAAAATATAAGATGCTACTTCCTCTTTTTGCTCTTGAGCAGTAAGTTGTTCAATCAAAGGATGTTCCGGACACAACACCATAAAAGTAACTCCATAGATAGTATCGGGTCTTGTAGTGAAAATATCCAATGTACCTTGATGTTGATCTAAAGAGAATTGGATAAAAGCACCTTCACTTTTTCCGATCCAGTTTTTTTGAATCTCTTTAATGGAATCTGACCAGTCTACACGCTCCAACCCTTGTAGTAATCTTTCAGCATAAGCAGAAACACGTAAAATCCATTGTTTCATCAATTTACGTTCCACCTGATATCCACCTCTAACTGACAATCCATTCACAACCTCATCGTTTGCTAACACAGTTCCCAATTTTGGGCACCAATTCACCCAGGTATCAGCTAAGTAGGCTAAACGATAGTTCAATAGGATCTGCTGTTTGTCCTCATGAGACCAATTGTTCCATTCTTCTGCTGTAAAAGATAGTTTTTCTGTTTGTGCAGGTTTGATATTTTGGGTTCCTTCTAAAGAGAAAACCTCCTCTAATTCGGAAATGGGTCTAGCTTGTTGAGCATCGGTACAATAGTAATGGTTAAACAATTGGATAAAAGTCCATTGCGTCCATTTATAGTAATCCGGATCACAGGTTTTAAACGATCTATCCCAATCATAAGAGAATCCTATTTTATCCATTTGTTCCCGATAGCGGGCAATATTGATGGCTGTAGTAGTAGCAGGATGTTGACCGGTTTGGATGGCATATTGTTCAGCAGGTAATCCAAAAGCATCGTATCCCATAGGATGCAAAACATTAAAACCTTTTTGTCTTTTGTAACGGGAATAGATATCAGAAGCAATATATCCCAATGGATGTCCTACATGCAATCCTGCACCTGATGGATAAGGAAACATATCCAACACATAGAATTTGGGTTTGGAATTATCGATTTCAGCCTTAAAAACTTTATTTTTTCGCCAGTTTTCCTGCCATTTTTTCTCGATCTCTCTAAAATTATAGTCCATTGTGATACTCATTTTAATATAAGGTGCAAAAGTACGAAAAAAAAGGCTATCCTGTTGGATAGCCTTTTTCAAATTAACATGAAAAATTTTAGAATTCCCAAAGTTCATGTTCAAAGGATCTGATTTTATCAATAATGATATCAGATTCAATTCTTTGATCTCTTGGGTTTTTAATATAATCTTGAATCATACGATCGCTATAGGTGTTTTGTTCTTGAAAAATAAAACTTGCAAATTGTCTTTTCCAGGTGATTGCATCATCAAAAGACAAACGAGCAGCATTATTTTTAACATTATACATCTCTTGTTTTATTAAGTAGGGTCTTAAATCATCCCATTTAATAACACCTGCAGATCTCTGAGATTTAGGAATTTCAACAAAGTTTTCTTCTTCTTCAGTAGTAGGTGTTACATTTGGATCCGGTGTTGATGAAGCTCTTTCGTATTCAACAACAGGAGTGATAGTAAGGATTCTTACTTCTAAAACAGATCTTTGTTTATCAAAAAACCAAATCTCTTTAATCCGATAAGATAAAATCTCATTAGCTTGAAACTCTTCGAAATAATCTTCAGTTCCGGTTTTTTCACCTGTTTCAGGATTGATAATATCCCTTGTTTTTGGATTAGAAAGGATATTTCTCTTTTCTTCCGGAGTTAATTTCATCTCACAAAATTCATCGCTATATACGGGAAGAGCATTAAGATTATCTGGGTTATTAAAATCGATGGCATCAAAAATGGTTTGAGCTAAGCTTCTCCAGGTACCTCTTCTGGTAGTTGGAAAATAGTAAGGATGATTCCTTTTTTCTCTTAAGTCAATGATTCTCCAAACGGTATGATAGTAGAAAACATCACTTTGGCGAATAAAAACAGGAGAAACCGGTACTGAGGTAGTATCGATATTCATTTGTTCCCATGGAGTCTCTACAGGACGTGTTGGTTGTTGCAAGGTGCTACCACCACCCTCTTCCTGAGCAAAAACGAAACCCACAAAGAAAAGCGCAATCGAAATTAAGGTTAATTTTTTCATGTTTATTATTTTTTTTACTATTTAATACGAACAGTGATCTCATTTAATGATCTTGTTCCGGCTGCAGAAGATGTTTTAATTCCTTGGAAAATAACAGAAGTACCGGGAATAGCATTTCTGATTTTAGTTTTCAATGCATCAGTAAAGGCGCCACCTTGAACTGTAATTGGAGTCTCTTCCATCCCTTTTACATTAAAGATAACTTGGTAAGCAGTAATACTCCATTTTATATCATAAGCGAAGTCTTGTGGCATTTGCGCATTAATAAATGGATTGGCCAAAAGATCGTTTTTAGAAACTCTACCACCGGTATAATTTCCACCGATTCTTGCTTGTGGATCCGGTACCCGTTTTACACGGAATACTGTTGCACCCATTGCAGCAGTTCTACCACCACTTTCAGCACTAACATTTACAGTAACGGTTTTACCAACCATTCCTTCTGTAACTCTAACATTAAAGTTACCTGGAGTTATCCTTGTTGCAGTACCGCCACCAGTTAAATTGATAGAGATTTTATCTGGTGCTACAGGAGCATTAACAGAAACAGGGTTATCAATATTAGCATAAAATACATTCATTTTTTCAGCTGCTACAGTAGCAGATGGTTTTAAAACGGTGTATTTATCTTTAAATGCGTAATTGGTTTGAGTTCCATCAGGTTTGGTAACTCTGATAAATCCGGCAAATCTTTGTTCTCCCGGAGAACCAGCAGGAATCTCTAATTTTACAATCCCTTTTTCACCTAGTAAACGTGTAGCACCTGCATCAGAAATAAGAGTATCAACTCCCATTTTGTAATATACTTCTGGAGTTTGTCTGTCATCAAATGCAGCTACAATTACGTCAGCAGAATATTTATCACCTTGGAATACCATTTGAGAAACTGGAATCGCTCTGGCTTGAATTTGGTTAAATTTAAAGTCATCTGCAGTAGTAGAACCAATGGCATAATTCAACATAATTGATTGCGCATTTCTAATTTCACCAATTGTTTTATTAAGTAAAGTGTAAGTGGCAATCATAATTTGATGGCCGAAATAGTGCACTTCCCAATTTTCTGAGGCACCATCTTTATTTTTATAATTTTCGTTTACTTTTAATCCAATTTGATCACCTATAATTTGTCTTCCATCAGGTTTAACAAAAGATAAAATTTTATTTCTATAAGCTTCAATTTTTTTTCTAAGATCGACAGCTTTGCCTGAATTTAAAGCTTTATCTTCTCCAAACATGAATCGGTGAGATTTACTGATATTGTCTTTACTTTTAATATCGTTTGCTGTTTTGATTTTTCCATCATCTGTTTTTTCAGATCCATCAACCGCGATTAAAAGTTCCGCTTTCATTTTCTCAATATAGTTAACCAATTGGTCAGACTCTCTAACGATTTCGTTAACCATTATTTCAGCATTTCTAACTTTTGCTTCACCTTGCGAAGCTTTCTCCAAAGCCAATTTTCTTTGGAATCCCGAGATCCCTTTATTGGTGATTTGAGTTGAAATTGTCAATGCTTCATCAACTGTTGAAAATGCATTCAGGATATCTTTAGATACATTTAGCGCAAGCATTGCTGTAAGAACCAAATACATCATCCCAATCATACGTTGCCGGGGGGTTTCCGGACAATTTGTTGCACCCATATACTTTTCTTTTTAAATTGTTAATAATTTAGATTGATATTGGCATTGCATGATTATTTACCACCCATTGCAGCTAACATATTACCATAGATATTGCTGATTTGAGCAACATTTTTAGTAAGTTTGTCCACTTCTTCTTTATATTTGATTGTTTGTTCTAATGATGAATTTAAGGTATCAGCATAAGCTTTAACACTTTGTTCCATTTTTTTGTAACTATCAATAATCACTTGAGAACTTTGAGCTTGTACATCATAAGATGAAGACATAGCAGAAGCAGTTTTGTCATATTGAAGAGTTAAGTTTCTTGCAGATTCTCCAGCTTTGATTAAGCTATTAACATAATTGTCAGTTGCAGAAGTTGCATCAGCAGTTCCAGTTAATTTTTTAGCATTATCTGCTAAGTTTCTCATACCGGCAGCTAAGCTTTCGATCAATTCTGGTCCAACTTTAGCTTGTTCCAACATATTATCTAATTGTTGAGTAATATTACCTTTTGGTAATTCTTTCTTTTTAGATTTTGGTGCACCTTCATCTTCGTGACCAACGGCTAATTCGGGATAAACTAAAGCCCAATTATATTCTACGTGAAGAGGTTCAAAAGCAGAAAATGCAAAAATGATTGCTTCAGTACTCATACCTACCATAAGCATAATGTCAGCCATAGGCCAGTGAAGAATTTTGAACAACGCTCCTAAAATTACGATTGCTGCACCCAAACCGTACAATTTCGCCATAAAATTTTTGTAATTTTTGCTTCTTACAAGTTGATAAAGTCCCATAATAAAATTTTTAATTAGTTAATGATTTGATTTATTAATGATTTGTTTGTAATTTTCTAGTAAATATGAGATGCTGATGAATAATTATCACCTCTTTGGCGACCCATATAAGATTGAACACAACGGAATCCTACATAAGCTTTACAAGTATCTTGATATTCAAATGTTTTAGCATAAACAGTTGTGAAATAGCTGATATCTTTCCAGGAACCACCACGGATCACTTTTCTTTTCTTTAAAGGAGAATCCCCTTTTTTAGCATAATATACATAACTTGGATTCAAATCGTGAGTAAAGTTAACGGATGATTTATCGAAAGCATCGTTACACCATTCAGCTACGTTACCTGACATATCAAATAAGCCAAAATCGTTTGGATGATAATGTGCTACAATACCGGGATAAATATTATCATCAGCAGCATAGTTACCACGTTGAGGTTTAAAGTTGCTTAAGAAACAACCGTTCGCATTTTGAGTATAAGGTCCTCCCCATGGGTAAGGGTTATTGTCGAGGTCTCCTCTTGCAGCCCATTCCCATTCCGCTTCAGTTGGTAATCTGAATTCTTGTTCATTTGCAGCAGCAATTGAATTTAAGAAAGCATGACGAATATGGGTTCTCCAATAAACAAATGCTTTAGCTTGTCTCCAGCTAACACCAACAACAGGATAATTATCAAATTGGGGATTAGAGAAATAGTTCAAAGCCATCGGTTCATTATAAGAATAGGTATAATCGTGATTCCAGCAAAGTGTATCAGGATAAATATTGACAACATCTCTACGAATAAATTTTTCGAATCCATTATTCAAGTGACTGGGGCGATTAGCATAGATACCTCCTAAATCACTACCTTCCAATTCTTTAACGGCGGCACCGCGAATAGTAGGATCTTCACGATCTTTATAAGCACTTAAATCCATAGTCCAATATTCGAAATTTAACATGGAAATATTAAGTGTATTGGGACGATAATGGTAATATCTTGAATTGATTTTATTAAACATTGGGCTAAGAGCTTCAATCTCTTCAACATCCTTAGAATCCCAAGGAATCTCTTCTCTCCAATTGATTAATTTTGGTTCAATAATAGCACCCTCTTCATTATCACCAAAAGCGGTATTTTTGTCATATCTAATATAATGACCATATTTACCTCTAATTTCATCCCCTTCTAATTCTCCAAGAAGGCAATGTGCGACTGAGTCTTTCACCCATTCTACGAATTGGCGATACTCATTGTTGGTAATTTCGGTTTCATCCATCCAAAATGCTACGACAGTAACACTTTTTGATTGGTTTGTAGTTGCGTAGGGAACATCTTGATCTCCTGTACCCATGGTATAGTGACCGGCTGGGACGTAAACCATTCCAAATGGTGATAAATCGAGATACTCAGGTCGATCTTGAACACCGACTAACTGTCCGTCTCCAGAATTTTGACATGCTGAAAATAAAACAGCAACTAAAAATACAAATGCTAATCTTTTCATGTTGTTCACTTTATAATGTAGAAAACGTTTAATTGTCATAAATTATTGTTAATACTGATTTTTGTATATATTTCTTGATTGTCCATAACCCACGTTATAGATCGGTCTAAAAATATCAAAACAATACCTCACCACAAATTCAATATCACCAAAACTTCGGTTGGATTGATATCCTAATTTACTGGTTGTAAAACTGTATGATAATCCCATGTCTAAACCTTTTAGATATGGATTAGGATCACTATAGAATGGTCTAGCTCCGAAAACAACAGAGACAGCATCATCAATACGATAATGTAAACCACCCCATAATATATTATTGTATCGTGCTAATACCAATAGGTCAAATTGCACAATACTTAAATCTGTTTTTAACATAGCATTGGGTTCAATAGTCCAGGCAGGATCAAAAGGAACTGCATAAACATAACCACCATGAATATATATTTGTCTTGCTAATTTCAAAAATTGATTTTCTCCGGAAATTCTGACATTGGATAATATTTGAGTTGCAGAAGCTCCGGCATACCAATTAGATGCTTTATAAAATAATCCGAAATTTACATCAAAATTCATAAAAGGATCTTTTACCAATGCTTCAATCACGGGGTCTCCTGTTTGAATTGGTCTTAATTCTGCATCCGTTAAAGATTGTTGTAAAAAGCCAACCTGAAAACCGATTCCCAATCTACCGGAAGGCAAATTTAATTTGTAAGCATATCCTAATCTTAACCCCACATTTTCAAACCATCCGTTTTTATCTTTAATAATAGATAATCCTAATCCACCTCTTAATTTTCTTAAGTACGTCTCCATATTAAACAGAATCTGTTGACCTCCTGTATTATATGAAGAATCAGTATTTGGGATTACATCACGGTAACCCGCATATTGTTGACGAAACAAACCGGTAAAGCAAAGCGTATTGTGTTGCTCACCTGCTGATCCCGGATTAAAATAGTAATTCGCCCATGGGAATAATGTAAATTGAGCATCTTGTTGCGCGTTAGCGCAAAAACCGCTAATTAACAAAAAAAATAAAATAGTAACGCTTCGTCTCATAGTCGTTTACTTTTGTTTTTGCTTTTTTAGTTTGTTAAAATTCTTATTATCAACATATTGAGTTCCCTAGCCAATTCCTAATTTTCCTATCTTTAAATGATACTCTTTTTTTAAAAAAATGTTACAATCTTTCCGGTTTTCTTAGTAAAAAATTTAACCCTCAAAAATACAATAATTTTTACTTAAAAAACACACCTTTTATTTATAGCTTGTATCTTTTTTTTTTCATTAATTTCAACACTCCATTGTTAACAATGTTAATTATCTGTTTTAATGTTATTTAACTATCTTATTTAGACATTGTATAAATATAGCCTTTAAAAAATCACTTTGATTTGCATATTTCCGGTATGGATGGTTTTATTGAACTGTGATGCTCTTCCATAATATTGAAAATCAAGTAACAAATAGTCTGAAATTTGAAATTGGTAAATCAAACTCCAAACAGCATTCTTTCCTAATACCAATCCCTCTAACATATCATAAGCAATATTTCCTGAAAGATTTTGATCAGATTTTAAATATAAATACTTGATTTTTGCCATCCAGGTGCTTTTTTGGGGCGATCGATACTGCAACTCCAATTCCATTTCATGATCAAACAGTTTTTGAGTACCCAGAAGATTTTTTTTATGTTTATAGGTATAATTGAGATTAAGTAGCAAATGGAACGGGAGCGTGATCTGAAGATCAGATTTCGTTTGCTGAAGATCAATTTTGTAATTATTCGATTCAAAAAAAGTGGAGTTATTTGTTTTTTGGCTGCCTAATAGTGACGTTTTTAAAATAACTTTTTTCCCGATTTTGAATCTTACTACTAATTCATTAGATTGATTTGTGTTCCATTCAGGTCCATAATAAAGAAATAGTTTATTATTAGTAAATTTGTAATAGTAATCAAAACTACAAAAAGAGAAATAGTTAAATGTCAAAGTATTATTCACAACAACATTGGAAGTTAAAAGGGAACTATCTTGTGTGTCAATTTTGAAAGGATTGATAGCTTCTAAAAGATGGGTTCGTGTATTCTTCTGATAAAATCTTAATAGCGTACTATTACTGAACCCTGATATAATTTTTAAAACCCCTTTTTTGTTCCCCCATAATAGTGCCGGTTTCAATTGAATGGTTTGAACAAAACTATTGGAATAACTATTGATATATTCATTCGATGTGATCCAGATTTTAATATAATTGGCTTCATTTTGAAAAACAGCAATTTCAAATTCATTTAATTCTTCAATTCGATTTTTATTATAATCGTTCCAAATATGGGTTCCTTGCCCCACTGCAACTTTAATAAATGAAAATATTTTCTTTTGTTCTACTCCACTTCCTGCTTCATAATAGGTATTCAAAACTACAGCATTTTTAAAAAAACGTGCTTTATATTCCAGACTTCCAACAAAAAAATCTTCATTAAAAAATAGATTCATAGAATCTTTAAAATAACTTTTTCTATAAGTTCCTACCCCATTAATGGATTGATTTTGCTGAATGAGAAATTCAAAGCTCGTTTGAACTTCATAAGCGATCTGATCTCTTGTCAGTTTATTGTTCAGAACTTTATCTTCCAAAAAGTTTTTAATTTGAAGTCTATAGCTCTGTTTTATGGAGTCTGTATTCTGAATAAACCAGGAAAGTTCATTGATTTGAAAGCTATTTCTTTCCAAAGTATCATTTATGAGATTTTTAAAAATATTTCGATCAAATCTTTCTATAAAACCGGTTTCAAACGATCTGAATTTTTTAGAAAAGCTAGTTAATGTTCTCCAAAAGTTACTTGAGTGTAGAGAATCCTCTTTCAATAAGAATGAGGTATTGGTTTGAAAAAAATAATTTTTAAAATTGTGATTAGAAATAATCTGGTTTTTAAAAGATGTAAATTCTTGTTGAATAGTATAATAATTAAAAAGATATTTGGTTTCTCCCCGTTTTTCGTTTGAAATGGATGTATTAAACATCAAAGTATGTTGATTGTGAGAAGCTACATATTGATCATCCAAATTGTAATCTTTATAGAATTCAATCGATCTGAAGCGTTCCAAAGTATGAAAATTTTTATTTACAAATTCATATCCTACAGAACTATTCCAATTCCATGCTTTTAAAATCGAATCTTTATCATTCCATTTTTTAGTATAGGTAGCGTTTAACAAATAAGAATATCCAACATTATCCTGATCATCCAGTTTTGAAAACAAATTTTGATCATAATTGGAAAAGGCAAACTCTGATTGAACGGAAAATGATTTAGAGATATCATATTGCAAACCAATTGTTCCCATTTGAGAAAGTTTAGGCATGACGAGTTTTATAACTGGCTCATAATTCCCTTGTTTTACATTATTAATAGGGGCAATCCATTGAAACACCCTCCCATTGGCACCGGAAGAGATTAAAATATAATCGCCCTGATTTTCTCCTAAATAAGTGAAATTTAAACGATATAATGTTTGAGATTGATCGGTGGAATATTGATAGAATTGAAATACTAAATCGTTGATTGTTGAATCTTTATGTACATATAAAATCTCTCCCGGATAAAACGAAGAAGTATCAATTCCCGGATAAAGAGGCAATTCTGTATCGTTAATTGTACTTAAAAACGATTTCATACTATCGGTTAAAGTGGGTTGAATGGAACTGTTTTTAAGATCTTGTTCGTTAAAAAAATTCACAGTGATCAGTAACCGGGAATTTTTTTCACTTTTAAATTGGGTGAAAGAGTATAAAGAATATCTACTATAAGAGAGTTCAGAATATTCATACTCCACATTGATCTCTTTTTCAGTTGTGATCAGATTTTTGGCAGAAAATGTGAGCTCTCCGGTATTATAATCGATCGTATAATCCTGATCTAATCCTCTTGTTAGCAATTTATTATCCATAAATACCCTTTCAGATCCCGACAAAATGATCACCACACTATTCAATTCATTTCCGGTTAGTTTATAGGGACCTTGTTTTCCATTTTGAAGATTCAATTTTTGTCTGGCATACTTTCCTTTTGATATTCCTCCTCCGGTTTTAGATTGAAAAGAGTTTCCTTTGTCCCATTTTTGATCTGTAAAAAAAGTAACACCCATTATTTTTTTATTCAAAAATAAAAAATGGCTATACGGTTTTTGAATTTCGATATCCCCGGCTGTTAAAATCCAACGGTTTTTGTAGTTCAATTCAATAAAAATTTTATCAAAATCCTGAATAACGCGGGTATTCCCTTCCGGTTGTACAGGAACATTTTTATCGGTAATATTCGCTTTTATTTCCAAATCCGGCGCTAAAAAACCGGATAGTTGAATATTCATAGCTGAATTTAAAACAAAATCCTGATTATTCCCCACAGAAAAACTTCTAGCGATGGAACCGTTTGATTCTAAGGAATTTCCATCGTTAAAAGGCTGGAAGTTACCAATTGGAAACGAAATAATATCCGGTTGGTAGGTGTTCCCTTTTGGAGAAATCAAATCCAACTTTTTATGGTATAAAGGCTTAGAAAAATCGTAATCTAACGTACTATAACTGATTTGATACTCTTTTCCAATCGAAGAAGAATCTTTGAGAAAAATGGTAGCCTTAAGATAGTCAACTTCATACAACTCCGGATTTAGATTGTAAATCATGAAACTTCCTGGAAGAATCGAAAGAGTATCAAATTTTATAAACGATGAATCTACATGGATATGAATCTCTTTTTTCTTAATTGATGTTTGAGCATTTGACCATGTCATACTCAAAATGAGCAAAACAACCAAAATCAAATGTCTAAATATCAATTTCATGATCTTTTTGAAGCAATAACTTGCAAAAGTAAATATTATTTTATAAAATGGTGTATTTTTGCAAAAAATGTATTTTAATGAAGGATAACAAAAATATTTGGTTGTGGGGAGTTTTAACACTGCTTCTTTTCATCACTTTTTTTCCATTAAATTCTATTGGCATTGTTACCGGAGATGATTTGGGTTATATGTTATGGCCCAAACAAAACATTTTAAAAGATTCGATTCTATTTGCCCAAGGGACAGGACGATTTTACTTTTTACTCACATTATGGATTTATAAAATTCCGTACCTCATCGACTCCACCTTTTACTTCCACTTCATGCTCATTTTTCCCCATTGTTTAGCATTTTTATTGTTTGTGTTACTTGTCAAAAGAGGATTTAACAATCTTTATATAGGATTACTAAGTGGCGTCTTATTTTGTGCATTATTTCAAATTACGGGAGATCATAGTGCTACAGCTGCTTACCCTTTCTATTTTTCATTTTCTTTTTCCATTCTTTTAGGATCTCTCCATTTATTGCTGTCATATTTGAAAACAAAAAAGTATAAATATATATTGTATAGTTCTCTCCTTATGGGAAGTGCTACCCTTTTTTACGAGAGTTATCTGGTCTTTTATTTACTAATAGGTGTCTTATTATTAAGCAAATACAAATTGAAAGAGCTTTTCTCTTCCCAAAAGGGATTCACCTTTATCAAAGAGATATTACCATTTTTCATTTTCGGACTTCTTTACATGATCACCTATTTTGTTTATTCAAAAATATATTCGGGTGGGTATCAAGGCAATAGTTTTTCCGCTGAGTTAAAACCGGAAATTTTCTATAAAACATTATATAATTTGACAATCTACTCTTATCCATTAAGTTCAATAGTCAATTATAAGTTTTTTCTTCTGGAATACTCCCTTCAGGATTTGCAAACCATCAATATTTTCACATTAGTATTCAAACAAGCATCTGTAACAGCTTATATAAAAGGTATCTTAGTGTTGGGGATATTTATTGGAATAAGTTTAAAAACGGAACTTAAGATGAAGAATATTAAGTTAATAGGAATAGGAATCATTGCGTTTCTTTTCTCTATTTTACCTCATCTTCCATTAGCCTTATCTGAAAAATACACCTCAACAATTCCCAACATTTACGTCACAACCTATTTTTCCAATTTTAGTGTTTTTGTTCTGTGTTTGGTTATTATCCTTTTTTTATTAAAGTTTTTTAAATCAAATAAATGGATCCAATATTCCATCATTGGAATGATCAGTTTGGTTCTTTTTACTGCAACTGTGATTACACAAAATATTAATGAAAAAGTTTGTGAGGATTTGAAGGTAGCTGAAAAAAGGATTACAGTTATGAAGTATCTGTTTCAGGAGCATTTGATAGAAAAAGATGCAGCTGTTTTTGTTGCTCCTTTACATGAATCTAAAGCCTATTTTTCTAAACCTATTACAAGACAAGGAAATACATTTACTGGTTTTGCTGATCATTATGGTCTTAAAATTGATCCCTACCTTGATTATACTGAATTTTACAACCAGTATAACGACAGTACAAGTAAAGTGTATCTCATATCTTTTACTCAGGCATTTAAAACCGGCGATGCTGCTTTTTCCCTTTTATGCGTTCGTGGAGATCAACTCAAACAACAAATCCAAGAAAACAGGGGCGATTCCCTATTAGTAGGATATTTGTCGCCTTATAAAAAAATGGGAATCGCAATTGCCACTGATTCCATTTCTGAATTAACCATTCAGGAGGAAAAGATGGTTCATACGGGTAATTTCCACTATAACAACATTCATTTTCTCAAAAAACCTGAAATATGTAGTTTTTGGATCAAAGGTTGGGGTATTATTCCTGGAACGCTCTCAATCAGTAACAATTTATTTCCCCAAATACCGTTACAACGAATAGGTTGGTATCCTGTTTTGTATGAAAAAGAATGGATTCAACAGATTAGCAATAAGTTAGAAAATAGTATAGAAAGTAAAAAATCGATTCAATTAAAGGCATTACAATCAGGAATCAGTTATGAAAAAGCTTTAGAAAATGATGCCAAATGGATCTTATTTAATGAATACCAATAACATAAAAATGAAAAAACTTTCCATTGTAGTCTCCCTATTTAATGAAGAAGAATCATTACCCCATTTTTACAAGGAACTCGTATCTGAATTGGAAAATGGAGATTATGATTACGAAATTTTATTTGTAAATGATGGGAGTTCAGATTCGAGTTATGAGATAATCAATCAATTGGTTCAGGTTAATTCCAATGTCAGAGCGATCCATTTCAGCAGAAATTATGGACACGAATCAGCCATGTTAGCCGGAATTGACTTATGTAAAGGAGATGCTGTTATTTGCATGGATGCTGATTTACAACATCCACCTTCCATGATCCCAAAAATGGTTTCATTGATGAATGAGGGTTATGACATTATCAATATGGTAAGAGAGGATCGTGATGATGGTGGTTTTTTTAGAAGGATTACTTCCAAATTATTCTATTCGGTTACTAACAAAATGTTAAATAGCAAGTTAGAGCCCAATGCTTCCGATTTTTTCATGATATCTGAAAGAATTATTCACTTATTAAGAAATGAATATCGGGAAAGAACCCGATTTATAAGAGGATTTATTCAAATGATCGGATTTAAAAAAATCACTTTACCTTTTAGTGCACCTAAAAGAGTAGCGGGATCGAGTAAATATTCCTTTTTTAAATTATTGACACTTTCTTTTTCAGCTATATCTACCCTATCTAAAGTTCCTTTAAAATTAGGATTATGGAGTGGTTTAATTTCGGGACTTTTAAGTGTTGTTGTTGCCATTTACTCATTAATCATGTGGTTTGTAGATAAACCTGTAGGGGGCTACACTACGCTTGTTATATTGATTAGTGGCCTGTTTTGCATCAATTTTATTGTAATTGGCATTATTGGAGAGTATATTGGACACCTTTTTGATGAAACCAAAGGAAGACCACACTATATTGTGATGGAGGACAGTGATAATTTAATAATTAGCAAATTAGCAAATTAGCAAATTTAAAATTAGCAAATTTAAAATTATGGTGTTTTTTTTTGAAAAATAAAGCAACATTTTTTAAAGAAGTGCTTCTTTAGAATAAAAAATAATTGAAAACTTTGTGTATCAAAAAAAAGATTATTTTTGTAAATTGATTCTTTAACAAAGAAAAATGCGAACTATGACTAGATTATTGAAAACACTATGCATTATTGGAGTATTCATTGCTTCATTTACAACTGCAAAAGCACAGTTACCTCCAGGCATTGTGCCTTTTGAAGGAATTCCTGTTTTGGTACCTGCAACATTAAATGAATTGAATGTTGCCAACGGTTATTGCCAGTTAACTTATGGGACGTCAGGATTACAACGTTCTCCCACTAGTTGTGCTCCACTCACTTTAGCAGGACATATTAATGGATTTCAAAGTCCTAGTTCCCACAATATTATGACCTCCGGTATGTACGACACCAGAGCCTGTATTCAAGATGTTCCCGGTGTTTATTTATATACTTTTCCAAGTATATCAGATTGGGATACTGTGAATTATGGAGTTCCAAGAGTGATGAGAATGGGTGATGAAAATGCAGGTTCCTATCCATCAGCCAGTTCAGCTACCACTTATTACTTTAACCCTACCGAAGATCAGAACGTATTAATTTATTGGTTTTCATTTGTAACCGAAGGTCCTCAACATCATGATAAGACTGAAAATGCGTTATATAGAGTAGAAGTTACCGATGTAAATGGAAATTATGTTACCGGTTCCTATTTGAATAGTACCTACTATATTATTCCTGAAACAACTACAGACCCGATTATACACCCTTGTTGTCAGCCTTTATTGCCCGGCTATCGTTTTTTATGTCCGGGGTCAACTCCTGTTTTTTGGGCAAGTTGGGTTCGTATGGCATTTGACTTAAGGCCATTTATTGGTCAAACTGTCCGTTTAAGAGTTATCGTTTCAGAATGTGTATATCAAGCACATTATACTTATTGTTATTTCACCGGCTATGGATTAAACGGAACAATCGATGTACAAGCTTGTGGTGAAGATAATGTGTATTTAAAAGCACCAAAAGGGTTCCAAAATTATAAATGGTATATCAATAATATAGAAGTTGCTGAAGCTGCTGGTCAATATTATTTAAACAGAGTTAGAAATACAGACGAGGTTTCTTTTAAATGTACGATGACATCTGAAACCGGTGCCCCATTTGAATTTAATGCAACGGTAAACTATTACGATCTTTTCCCTGATTTTACTTGGGAACAAATATTTGATGAGTGTGATAACAAAGTTCAGTTTACAAATGCCAGTGAAATTTATAAAATCAATAATGGAGGAAATGTTTCACAACCTCTTCAATATGTGAATTGGGATTTCGGAGATAATACCTACTCTTCAGAAATTTCACCATTACATTACTATACCGGCATAGGACCTTATAATGTTCGACTTAGAATTTGGGATGCTGATAGTATTTGTAGTGTTGATACTACTTATGAAATCACACTTATGGAGAGTATTCCAATGACAGCTACTGATACTGTTTCTACTTGTGAAGAAAAATTACCTTATGTATATACTGACCCATTAATGGATCCTAATGATGTTTATTCATGGACTGTTCCGGGAAATTATGATGTTACCTTTCCAAATGCAGCATGGAATGGATGTGATAGTATTGTTACTGTTACCTTGGAAATCGATAAACCTTCGGTTCGGATTGAACAATATCAGGATTACTGTGAGACTTTTTCTGCTGAACTTCAAGCTCTCGCTGACCCGGAAAATGTTACCTATTTATGGAGTAATGATGAAACAAACCAATCTATTATCATTACAGAACATGGCACCTATAGTGTAACCGTTACAGATGAAAACGGTTGTAATGCCAGCTCTTTTAAGAAAGTCCTTGCTTGTGAACCCCCAATTTATATTCCTACAGCTATCACTCCTTCCGATAAAAACGGATTAAACGATTGTGTGGAATTATATGCTGCTAATCTTATTGATCATATTGAATTAACCATATTTGACAGATTTGGTCAGGTTGTTTATAAAACATACAATAAGAATTTTAAATGGTGTGGTGATGTATATGGACAACTCCCTCTTAATGTGGTATATCAATATATTCTCATTATTGTAGATAATCGTGGTATAGAAACCATGAAGAGAGGAACAATAACAGTATTATAAACTAAACGAACTTCATGAAAAGTAACCTATTGGCTTTACTAATGGTAGCAATATTAGTAGTCAGTTGCAAAGACAAAACAACTAACAATAATACTTCAGAACAAAAATACGAATCGGCACCTGTTTTCAGTGCCGATTCGGCATTTTCTTTTGTCAGTAATCAGGTTCAATTCGGACCACGCGTGCCCAATACAGACGCTCATGTTCAATGTGGAGACTATTTAATCTCAACATTGAAATCGTATTGCGATACTGTTTATGTTCAACCATTTACTGCCATCACTTATGATGGAAAAAAATTGAAATCGAGAAATATTATTGGCTCTTTTGGCATAAACAAAACCAAAAGAGTATTATTAGCAGCACACTGGGATTCAAGACCCATTGCTGATCATGATGCCAATCCATTAAACAGAACAAAACCGATTGATGGGGCAAATGATGGAGCTAGTGGTGTGGGCATTTTATTAGAGATTGCCCGACAATTAGCTATCAAAAATCCGGAAATTGGTGTTGATATCGTATTCTTTGATTCAGAAGATTGGGGAACCCCATCCGGCACTCAAGTGGAAGGTGATTGGTGGTGCCTCGGATCTCAACATTGGTCCAAAAACCCACATGTACCTTACTATAAAGCAGATTATGGTATTTTATTAGATATGGTAGGTGGAACCGGTGCAAAATTTTATCAGGAGGGTGTTTCTATGCAATATGCGCAACCCATTGTCCAAAAAATATGGGGAAAAGCTCACCGCTTAGGTTTTCATGAGTATTTTATCAATGAGCCTGCCAACCCATTGATTGACGACCACCTTTATGTTAACAAATTAACCGGAATACCTATGGTTGATATCATCCATCAGGATAACTCTACCGGAACCGGATTTACTTACACCTGGCACACCTCCGCAGATAATATGTCCAATATTGATGCCAAAACTTTGGAAGTGGTGGGAAAAACTGTATTAGCTGTTATTTACGCTGAAAAATAATGAAAGTTTTTAAATTTGGAGGAGCATCTGTAAAAAATGCTCAGGGAGTGATTAATGTAAAAAAAATTATTTCATTATACCAGAATGAAAATCTGGTTGTTGTTATTTCTGCTATGGGAAAAACAACCAATCTAATGGAATCGATTTTAGACCATTGGTACCATAATCGAACCGAGTTAGAATCAAAACTCACTCAATTAGAGGACTATCATCTTGCTATTATTCAAGAATTGGACAATCACGAAAAAGCCATATCTAAAAAAGTACAACCTCTGTTTCAGCAATTGAGAACCATAGTGGCAGATTTACCTTCAGAATCTTATGATTATGAATATGATAGAATCGTTCCAATTGGGGAATACCTCTCAACAACCATCGTTTCTGCTTATTTGAATCTTAATAACTTTCCAAATCAGTTGCTCGATGCTTCTAAAATGATCAGAACCGACAACTGTTTCAGAGAAGGTCAGGTGGATTGGATCACCTCATCTCAATTGATTCAAGAAGCTTTTGCCAAATATCCCGATAAGCTGAAAATTACGCAGGGATTTATTGGCGGAACCAATGAAAAAAGCACTGTTACCTTAGGTAGAGAA
The DNA here is from genome assembly GCA_942493315.1 of uncultured Bacteroidota bacterium. Classification (GTDB taxonomy): domain Bacteria; phylum Bacteroidota; class Bacteroidia; order Bacteroidales; family WCHB1-69; genus UBA5429. Next base: position 251,366 of record OW818690.1, read on the forward strand.
GGATCCGATTACACAGCCGCAATCATTGCCTATTCTATTGATGCAGCTGATGTGACTATCTGGAAAGATGTGGCAGGTCTCCTGAATGCTGATCCCAAAATGTTCCCGGATGCCGTGAAACTGGATGAAATCCCTTATGAAGAAGCAATTGAATTGTCTTACTACGGAGCTACAATTATCCATCCTAAAACTTTGAAACCGCTTCAAAATAAACAGATTCCATTGTATGTGAAGTCTTTTGAAAACCCATTGGATGAGGGCTCTGTGATTGCAAATGTGAATCCAATATCGTACATCCCTTCCTACATTTTTAAAAGAGATCAAATTTTATTTTCTGTATATCCTAAAGATTTTTCTTTTATTGATGTGAATAGTTTGTCTGAAATATTCCTTTTACTTTCTGAAAATCACATTAAAATCAATTTGATGCAAAACTCAGCATTGAGCTTTTCCATCTGTTTTGATCATGATTCCAAAAAACTGGATATTTTGATTCAGGAGTTAACCGACAAATACAAAATAAAATACAACGAACAAGTTGAGTTGATCACCATTCGCCATTACACTGATGAAGCGATTGATAAAGTGATCGGCAACAAAAAGATTTTTGTAGAACAAAAGAACAGAACTACCTTACAGGCTGTTGTGAGGATTTAGGTTTTGGGTTTTGGGTATTAGGTTTTGGGTTTTCTATTGAATATTTCCATTATTATTTCGTATCAATTTATTTGGAATTTCTTTTTTTCTAACACAGAGTTCCTCAATGGTAGAATGAGTTCCACAGTTTTAATTTTTAAATAAAAAACTAAAACCCTAAACCTTATAACTAAAAGCTATTTCGTGGCATTTTTATTTGGAATTTCTTTTTTTCTAACACAGAGTTCCTCAATGGTAGAATGAGTTCCACAGTTTTAATTTTTAAATAAAAAACTAAAACCCTAAACCTTATAACTAATAGCTTTTTCGTGTCATTTTATTTTGAATTTCTTTTTTTCTAACACAGAGTTCCTCAATGTTAGAATGAGTTCCACAGTGTGAATTTTTTAATAAAAACTAAAACCCTAAACCTTATAACTAATAGCTTTTTCGTGGCATTTTTATTTGGAATTTCTTTTTTTCTAACACAGAGTTCCTCAATGGTAGAATGAGTTCCACAGTGTGAATTTTTAAATAAAAACTAAAACCCTACACCTTATAACTAATAGCTTTTTCGTGGCATTTTTATTTGGAATTTCTTTTTTTCTAACACAGAGTTCCTCAATGTTAGAATGAGTTCCACAGTGTGAATTTTTAAATAAAAAACTAAAACCTAAACCTTATAACTAAAAGCTATTTCGTGGCATTTTTATTTGGAATTTCTTTTTTTCTAACACAGAGTTCCTCAATGGTAGAATGAGTTCCACAGTGTGAATTTTTAAATAAAAACTAAAACCCTAAACCTTATAACTAATAGCTATTTCGTGGCATTTTTATTTGGAATTTCTTTTTTTCTAACACAGAGTTCCTCAATGGTAGAATGAGTTCCACAGTGTGAATTTTTAAATAAAAACTAAAACCCTAAACCTTATAACTAATAGCTATTTCGTGGCATTTTTATTTGGAATTTTTTTTTCTAACACAGAGTTCCTCAATGTTAGAATGAGTTCCACAGTTTTAATTTTTAAATAAAAAACTAAAACCCTAAACCTTATAACTAAAAGCTATTTCGTGTCAACAAATCTAAAAGTTCCCCCGGTTTTTGAATAATATATTCTGCACCGGCACTTTCCAGTTCCTCCCGATCTCTGAATCCCCATAAAACACCTACAGCCCGTAATCCTGCATTATGCGCTGTATCCATATCCACTTTCGTATCCCCAACATACAGAACCTCCTCTTTGGATAACCCCGACAACTGTATAATATCTTCCACAATGGCAGGATCCGGTTTTGGCGGAACTCCTACCCTGTTACCTAATGCCGCTAAAAATGGAATGGTAGGAAAATAGTGTTGCATCAAAGGAGCCATCGCTTCATGAATTTTATTGGAGGCTACCGCTATCAAAATATTTTGATTTTGCAAATGTTTCAATAGTTCAACAATCCCGTTATATGGCGCTGTTAGATCCGCTTTATGAAGATCATAGTAAGGTAAAAATTCCGCTAACACATTTTCTTCTACCTCTTTTGATGTGCCTTCCGGAACTGCTTTATGAATTAAAACCGGAATCCCATTCCCTACGAAATACTTGTAACTATCCAGCGGATGTTCGGGAAATCCATATTTCTTTAAAATAAAATTGGTGCAATCTGCTAAATCCTGAAGTGTATTGAGTAAAGTTCCGTCTAAATCGAAAATAACGAGTTTAGTCATATTAAAATGGCGAAATAAAAGTGCTAAAATCTAATCCTTGTAAATCTTTTGGTGCTAATATCGGATTGTCAACATTCCATTTTATATCGATTACAGGATCATGATAGATGATGGTTCCTTCGTATTCTTTATTATAAAATTCAGAACATTTATACTGCACAATCGTATGATCCTCCAAAACTGAAAATCCATGGGCGAAACCAATCGGAATGTACAACTGAAGGTGGTTTTCAGCAGTTAGTTCAACCGCATAATATTTTCCATAAGTGGGACTCTCTTTCCGAATATCAACTGCTATATCTAAAATGGCTCCCTGAATCACTCTTACTAACTTGGCCTGGGCATAAGGAGGTTTTTGAAAATGGAGTCCTCTGATCACATTTTTTTGAGAACAAGATTGATTATCCTGAACAAAATGATCAGTTATTCCTAATTTTTCAAAAGTTTTTTGATTATAACTTTCATAAAAATAACCTCTATCATCTTTAAATGGATTGGGTTTAAGTACAAAAACGCCTTGAATGGGAGTATTGATGAGTTCCATAGTATTAATTTTCAATAATTTTGATTTCGGATCTTCTATTCGCTGCCCTACCCTCTTCGGTATCGTTAGTTTGTATAGGAAGTGACTCACCATAACCTTTAATGGTTAATTTTATTGGATCAATTCCAGTCGATACTAAGTAATTAAAAATTGATTTTGCTCTTTCCAATGATAGGTTTAAATTAAACTCTTCAGTTCCTACATTATCGGTATGACCTCCAATTTCCACATGGAGATTTGGATTATTTTTTAAATAATTTGACAAAATAGAAAGTTCTACAAAAGATTCTTCTTTTAATGTACTTTCATTGGTTTCAAAGAAAACATTTTTCATTTGAATAGTGGAACCTGCCGTTGGTTTTTGTAATAAAATATTTTTAAGGACCGGTTCCAGTTCAGTAGCCTCTTTTTTGATATTAAAATTCTCTGAATAAAACAAATAAAATGGATGAGAAACATTTAGTAAAACATTCGTACCGGTTTTGATACAAGCCAGAAACTCACCGGTGATCGGGTCAGATTTGGTGGAAGTGATCACTTTATTATCCTTTAAATCCACCATTTCAATCTCTGCTTCAAGAGGTGATCCTGTTTCATTATCCCTGATTTGTCCTTTCATAAAAGTAACAGGAGTGGGTCTAAGATGTTCATCTAAAGCAAAATAGTAAATATCCAAACCTCCGATGCCACCCTCTTTGTCGGAACAAATATAGGCAATGGTTCCTTTTGCATTGATAAAAATATTGAGTTCATCAGCTGACGTGTTGATGGGAAAACCCATATTTTTCGGAGTTCCCCAGCTTTGATCTGCCAATTGAACAGCGTAAAAAATATCACGACCTCCCATTCCTGGATGGCCATCTGACACAAAATAGAGTGTATTCCCATCAGGATGAATAAAAGGAGCATCATCAAAAGTGGGCGTATTAATTGAAGTCCCTAAGTTTTCAGGAACAGTAAATACCCCCTCCTCAATCATTTCTGTTTTCCAGATATCAGTTTCACCAAAACCTCCCGGTCTATTGGATGTAAAATAGATTGTTTTTCCGTCTGGTGCGATGGAAGGTTGAGACTCCCAATAAACAGTATTCACCGGAGCTCCAAAATTTCTGGGACGGGACCATCTGCCACCAATTCTTTTAGACCAATACAAATCACAACTTCCATAGCCGCTTTCTGCATTACAGATTGTAAAAAACAGATACTTTCCATCCGGTGAAATAGTTTGAGCCCCTTCGTTATAGGATGAATTGATCGGAGCGCCCATTGAAACCCGTTGATTCCAGTTTCCTGAAGAATCCTTTTTAGAATAAAAGAAATCCTCTTCAGTAGCACAAAAAGTACAAATTGTATTTTTATCACGGGGCCGTTTAACGGTAAAGATGATCTCCTCTTCATCAGCAGTCAGCGTTGCCAGATACTCATCATAAAGCGAGTTTATTTGCTCTCCCATATTGACAGGAACGAGATTGACCGGGTTTTGGATAGCCTGAATCGCAAAAGAACACTTCAACAAGTTTTCCCGCGCATGTTTCAATAATTCTTCGTTAAGTGACTTAGAAATAAAAGATTGATAATTATTATAAGCTCCCTGATAAGAGCCACATTTCAATTCCTCATCTGCAGCATAAAGATAGAGAATCGGATCAGGATTTTTCATCAAGCTGATTGCTTTATTATAACAAAACGCTGCATCACAAGATTTTAGGGTAAAATTATAAATATCGCCCATTCTGATATAGATTTCAGGATAGGATGAATCTTTTGCTAATGCTTTATTCAGGTATGCAAGTGCTTTTGGATAATTTTGTGATTCTATCTCCTTAACCGCTTTTTCGCACAAGTTCAAAACTGATTTTTTAGTTTGCGCATTCAGTGATATTGAAAACAATAAAAAGCTGAATATCAATACATAAGAAAATATTTTATTCATTATAACAATTGTAAAGTTTAAGTTACAAATGTACAAAAAAAAACGAAGATATAGATTTCAATTATTTGGGCATTCCGGCACCACCCACCGCACTGGCCAACCCTGCTGCCGTCGGTCTCCGCCTCATTTTCAGAATGCTCAATGTGCTCGAATGCTCGTGTGCTCGATAGCTCTATTCATTTTTCAATTATAATTAGCACAATACTATTCACTATTAATTATTCACTATTTTTTCATCCCCTATGCAGCTCAACTTGCGGGGTACCTGGCCTCCGCCCTAATGCGGACGGGAGACGGGTGACAGGAGACGAGAGAAGTTCGACGTTAAACGTTCGACGTTAAAAAATTACACTAAATTCTTCATTTATCATTTTTCATTCTTCATTTTTCATTAGTCTGCAGTCCGTGGTCTGTAGATCCCGCTCCAGAGGAGCGTTATATTGGTAGCAAACGAATATCCGATGGATTAGTTCGCTACAGAGTAGCGTTATATTTGTATTCCAACCTCGAAAGGTGTTACATATTAATGAAAAATTGAGCACACGAGCATTCTGAGCAATCGAGCATTCCGAGCTTTTGTTTTTATTTACAAAAATAATTTGGAATCTAAGGTGAAAATTTGGGTTTTGAAGTTTGATATATATTAAAAAAGAGCATCCTTTAGGGACGTTCTTTTGAATAAGTTTGGTATATAATTAGGTATATTTTAGGTCAGTGTTAAATGATCTTCTGTGAATTGGCGGGGCAAAGATAATAAAATGGGAGGAATGGGAGTTTGGTTATTTAACTTTTATTTTTGTTGTCCTAAAAAGGGAAGCATTAAAATTATAAAATATTTATGGACGACTAATATTCAGGAAGTATTGTAAATTTTTTCTGATAAATTATTGCCTTCTTTCCTTTGATATAATTTGCAGGATCATTAATTATTACAACTTTTGAATTATAAAAAAAATCAAAGAAAATATTTTCAAATTTTGGAATAATCCATGGGAAATAACAGTTCTGACCATATTCAAAAGGTGGAGAATATATATACGAGAGTTCTTTTTCATCATAGATAAATAATTGAAATACATTTGTTTTAATATTTGTTATTTCTATTTCATTACTTTCAAATAATATATTAACCAAATAAATTACTGTCATTGGAACTTTGGTTAAGTTTGAATAAATTGTATCTGGAATTCGATATTTATAATAATTTATGAAAGATAATTTATAAATCTCATTTTCTATATTTAAAGTATCAAACTTATGATCTTCTATTTGTGAATATGAAAATCTTAATAAAAAAATTAATAAAAGACTAAAAATATATTTCATAACCATTTTATTTTATTATTGGATAAAATTGTTTTACCAGATTTTTTTTTCGAGAATTAGGTAGAGCTCTTTTATAATCCAACCTTTTATAGAAATCTCCTACACTAGCATAATTTAGAAATCCTTGTGCTATGGTTTCAAAATTAATATTAAAATTTTGACTCGTTACAGGATTTAAAAAATTTAATGAATTTGAGGCATTTTTATAATTACTAACTTCTTTTTGACGGGTTTTGGAAAGACTTGCAAAATCAATGCTTAGTAAAGCTAATGGAGAATAATCAGCTGGTAAATTAACATTTGGATCGGTTGATACAATATTTTCAAAAATCATAGCTTCTATTTCATTTTCTACAGTTCTTCCACCTTGTCCACATTCAAATTGATATAAATGAAAATATTCATGGAAAAATGCACGATATATCTTTGTCCCATTCATACATGTACCATCTTTACTTGCAGTAGCACCACCAACTGAAGCTGGTTCATTTGTTATGGTATATGTTTTATGTGAAGCAATTAACTTATCCAATACAAATTTCCCAGCAACTGATTTATACATTAAATCTGTTACTTCAATAGCAAACTTAGTAAAAATGTCTGACCCCTCATATTTCATATTTGGACTATATACAATTGACACTCCATCTTCTCCCTTTATTTTCATTATTCTCCCATCCGGATCCACCAACATTACCGGATTATTGGCGCAGTAATTATATGGCGACAAATTGGGATACTTATCACTCATCGGGTCAACAGAGAGCCATATACTCAAACCGCTGTCGTAGTAACGAGCACCAAAGTAACCATAACCGGTTTCGGCATCTTTCTCTTTTCCGGAGAAGGTGTATGGAGCGTTCCAGGAAGAATTGCGCTGGTTAACCCAATCTTCTCCGAATGGAAGGTAGTGGAGGTGTTGGATGGCGTTACCGGTTCCGTCAGTGATCCAACTGCTACTGCTGAGGTGGTCGGGGTGGTAGAAGTATCTCAACTGGTCCATTAAATTTTGTGGTTTGATTTTGCAAAGATAGTAAAATGGGAGAAATAGAGCATGTTATGTTTTGTTTTTTAGAGCCCTAAAAAGGGGGGCTTTATTTTTTCACCCATTGGTTTTCTTCATTAAGATTGAATACATAAAATTCATCATCAAATAACATTTGTCTATAATTACCTTTCATATAGGGATTTTCCATTATATCTGATAAACAAAACCTTAAAACAAGTACATTCCTGTCTAATCCAATTGATGTTAATTCCAAAAATAAAAAATTATTTCCAAAGGTATTAATGTAATCATTAATTTGATTTTTATCAAGTTTTTTTACTTTTCTTTTAATTAATTCAGAATCTTTGATTTCAAAATCCGGATAATATTGATCAGCTATTATAAGAATTTCCTTATTAAAATTTTTAACTTTTAATGTATCAAAATACTGAAACAAACTATTGTTTACTAAGTTTGTTAAATCATCATGTTGAAAATCTTTACGAATTTGATAAATCCTATATTTACCATCTTCTTCAAAATACGTAATAAGAATTCCCCATTCAAAAAATTTTAAAATTATTTCTTCAATATTATATTTTTGATAATCAATTTCTCCATCCTTCTTAATATTACCGGCAGTATCAATAAAATATTCAATCATTTTTGGTTTATTATCAATAGTTAAATTCATAAATAAACTCGAATTTGAAACCTTTTTGAAAGTGCTGTTATTATATTTTAATTTGTTGAATTTTTTGTCAATTTTAAGTGTATCTCCTAATATTAATTTATATGCAAAAATATAATAATCATTTTGGTTGAAAAATTGTTTTTCGTCTGCACTCAAATATATATTTATGTAAAAATCAAACAAAAAATCTGAATATACAATCACTTTACCTTTATAATCAGTACATGCAATATTAATTGGGAAACATGCTTCTTCTACGCAAATCCTTTGAACATAATTTTGAAATAAAACATTTTTCTCTAAATTAGATTGTTCAAAGATTAGTCTGTCTCTTTTATTTTGCCCGTTTGTAATCATACAAACAGTTATAAAAAAAAGAATTAAAAATTTTCTCATACTATTTATTTTTTTTCATCAATAAAATAATTATCCAGATATTCCGAAGGTATAGTCATTTCTATAACATTATCATTTTGATCTTTACCATTAATTGTTGTTCGTTTAGTTGTACCTAAATATTCTCTAATACAATTTTCAACATTAACTGCATTTATTTCATTTAAACTTATACCCCAAGTGCCATTTGTGTATCCTTTGTTTCTAAAACCACCATCATTATCATGCGCATGCCCTAATAATTCATGTGCAAGAGTAGATTCATTTTTTGTATTTACATTAATAAATATTTTAGTTCCCGAACCTTTACCTTCTACAGAAGCATTTTTTGAGTCTATTGGTTCAGTAAAATTATCATCATTTTTTTCAATGGTATGATCTTTATTGGACCTTTCTAAATTGCTTAATCTCCAACTTGTTTTTATATTTTTACATTTACTCATTACTTTCAAATCACCCCATATTTTATCTTCAAAACTACCTTTTGGTGGAATATATTGTTCACCTAATTTATTCCATAAATATCCATCTTTATATAAATATTTTACTCCATCATCACCTACAACCCAAATATGTCTCCCATCCGGATCAACCATCATAATCGGGTTGTTGGCACAGTAGGTGTAGGGACTTAACGATGGATACTTATCACTCATCGGATCTACGGAAAGCCATACACTTAATTTACTATCATAGTACCTGGCACCGAAATAGTTGTAGCCGGTTTCAGCATCCTTAATTTTGCCGGTGAAGGTATAAGGGGCGTTCCATGAAGTGCTTTGCTGATCAATCCACTCTTCGCCATAAGGTAAATAATGCATGTATTGAATTGCATTGCCACTTCCATATAAAGTAGGTTTATCCATATAAGCGAAGTTCATCCAGTTTCCGTTTATGTTCATTAGAGTATTTCAATGTTGATTTAGATGCGACAAATATACAACATTTTTTATTGTTTTACCACAAAAGACACCAAGAATAATATCACAGAGGTCTCCATGAAAAATGCTCCGCGGTCCCTGCGGTCTCAGCGAGAAAATTAATCAATAAGTTACTTTTCAAAGTTTTCTTTTAATCAAATAAAGATTTTCGAGTGATTTGTTGAATCCGAATAAATAAAGGAAGACTACAGAATGCTAAATTATTTTTATTATCTATTATTTTGTTTTTATTACTAATAAAGTAATTATCGTATATACCACAGTGTGATGCAAGCAAATCACATAAAAATATTGGTATAATTGTATCATTATCAATCAAATATGCACTATTAATTTGTTTATTTTTTAAATGTAATACTTTTATTTCGGATATTATTTTAATTGATTCATAATTTTTTAAAATAAAATCATTGTTTGAGAGAAAAATGGAATCATTAGTTTTCGTAATAAACAATAGCACACTTTTATCATTAGTATTTTGTGCATTTATTAAATGAATTGAAAAAACAAGGAAAAATATATTTATGAGAATCTTCATGTTCTGAATAATTATTTGATTCCTAATTAAAGGAATTTTTGGTTGCTCAAATATACAACTTTTCTAATTTAATTTTACCGCAATGAGCACCAAGAAAAATATCACAAAGATCCCAATGAAAAACCCTCAGCGTTCCCTGCGTCCTCTGCGAGATTTTTGCTAATCTAATAAAAGGTTGGTGGAGATTTTTACAAATTATTCAATATTAGTATAATCTATTGAAATGCTGATTCTGCTAGGATTCAGTACCAATCTTTTATTGGAATAGGGGTTAACAATTTAAGAAATACCATATTTGAAAGCTACCAAAATAACGCTCCGCTGGAGCGGGATCGTTTGGTCGGTTTATTCATTTGGCTACCAATATAACGCTCCGCTGGAGCGAGATCGTTTGGTCGGTTTATTCATTTGGCTACCAATATAACGCTCCGCTGGAGCGAGATCGTTTGGTCGGTTATTCGTTTAGCTACCAATATAACGCTCCGCTGGAGCGGGATCGTTTTGTCGGGGAATCGTTGGCTACCAATATAACGCTCCGATATAGAAGACTACAGACAACGGACTGCGGACCACAGACGAATGAATAATGAATAATGAATAATGAATAATGAATAATGAATAATGAAAAATGAATAATGAAAAATGAAAAATTTTGTGCAATTTCAAACTAACCTCGTCGAACGTTTAACGTCGAACTTCGAACGTCTCCAGTCTCCTGTCACTAGTCTCCCTTCTCTAGTCTGCGTTAGGGCGCAGGCCAGGTACCCCGCAAGTTGAGCTGCTTAGGGGATGACGGATCGGGCAGAGCGACGAAGGAGCTCCTGCCCGGCCGCTCAGACCCTTGCAGCGAAACGAGGAGTACAGGCCGGAGACCGACCCCGAGTGAAGCGAGGGGAAACGCCCTGAAAAAAAAAGACTACAGACAGCAGACTGCAGACTACAGACGAATGAATAATGAAAAATGAAAAATGGAAAATGAAAAATGGAAAATCGAGCACATCGAGCATTCGAGCACATGAGCATTCGAGCACATGAACATTCTGAAAAAAAAAGGCTACCCTGTTGAGTAGCCTTATATTGGATTATTTGTTTTGCTTAAGCTTTGCCGCCGGTGTTGCCTAAAACAGGAATCATCTCTGGGGCTGTGTCTAAAATAACACCATTCTTTTGCTCAAACTTTTGAACATTTTCGCTTAATGCATGGAGCAATCTTTTGGCATTTTGTGGAGTCATGATCACTCTTGATCTTACGTTTCCTTTAGGTACGCCGGGCATGAGAGATACAAAGTCAACCACAAATTCTGCATGTGAATGAGTTATAATGGCGAGATTGGAATAGACACCCTGTGCCATCTCTTCGCTTAAATGTATGTCAATTTTTTCTTCTTGCATGGTTGTTAAGATTTAGATGCCATTAAAATATCATACTCTTCTTTTGAGCCTACCAAAATATTTTGGTAATCTGCAAGTCCGGTACCGGCAGGAATTAAGTGACCTACGATAACGTTCTCTTTCATACCTAACAATGGGTCAGATTTTGCATTGATGGCAGCATCTGTTAACACTTTGGTAGTTTCCTGGAATGATGCAGCAGAGATGAAACTACGGGTTTGTAGTGATGCTCTTGTGATCCCTTGTAGGATTGGACGACCTGTTGCAGGTCTGGCATCTCTTACCTCAATCAATTTCATATCTTTACGTTTCAAAATTGAATTTTCGTCACGTAATTTTTTAGCATTGATAATCTGACCTCTTAGGAATTCAGCGGAGTCACCTGCGTCAACAACCACTTTCTTTTCCCAAATTTGATCGTTTTCTTCCTGGAACTCAATTTTGTTTACTAATTCACCTTGTAAGAATTTGGTATCACCGGGATCACCGATTTCCACTTTTCTCATCATTTGGCGAACGATAACCTCGAAGTGTTTATCATTGATTTTTACCCCTTGAAGACGGTAAACCTCTTGAATTTCATTTACGATATACTCCTGAACTTTCATAGAACCTTTGATATTCAAGATATCAGATGGTGTAAGTACCCCTTCTGAAAGTGGAGTTCCCGCTTTCACAAAGTCGTTTTCCTGAGCTAAAATCTGTTTAGAAGTTGGAATCAAATAAATTTTTTCTTCACCCGTTTTGGAAGTTACTTTCACGGAACGGTTACCTCTTTTCAATTTCTTTTTCAAAAGTAACAACACCGTCAATTTCAGAAACGATAGCAGGATCGGAAGGATTTCTTGCTTCAAACAACTCGGTTACACGTGGTAAACCTCCCGTGATATCGCCTGATTTTCCAAACGAACGAGGGATTTTAACCAAAATCTCACCTGAGTCAATCGCTTGACCATTATCTACAGATAAACGAGCACCAACGGGAACGTCAAAACTCTTGATCACATCACCCTCTTCATCAACGATTAAGATACTTGGGTTTTTAGTTTTCAAACGACTTTCCACGATCACTTTATCATGAATATTGGTTTGTTCATCTGTTTCAATACGGAATGTTACCCCTTCTACAATATCTTGATACTGAATAGTACCTTTTACGTCAGAGATAATCAAAGCATTGTATGGATCCCATTCAGCGATCATATCCCCTTTCACCACATCATCAGAATGTTTGAAATAAAGGTTAGCACCATAAGGAATATTAGAAGAAGAAAGAGCAATACCGGTTTTGCGGTCAATAATCTTCATTTCTGCAGATCTACCAACTACTTTAAAGTATGTTTTTCCGTTATCGTCCACTTTTTCCAAGAAACGAAGTTCATCAATACTTAAAACACCGGAGTATTTAGCAACGATTTTGCTATTAGCAGCAACGTTACCGGCAACCCCCCCAACGTGGAAAGTACGTAATGTTAACTGAGTACCCGGCTCACCGATAGACTGTGCAGCGATTACGCCGACAGCTTCACCGATTTGAACCATTTTACCGTTGGCTAAGTTTCTACCGTAACATTTTTGACAAACACCTTGTTTTGCTTCACAAGTAGGGACAGAACGAATTTCAACTTCTTCAATTGGAGTAGCTGCGATTTTTTCGCAATACTCTTCATTAAGCTCTTCACCAGCTTTAACGATAAGATTTCCGGTTTGAGGATCATAAACATCATGTAATGTTACACGACCTAACAGACGATCTGCCAAAGTTTCCACGATCTCTTCATTTTTCTTAAGAGCACCGATAGTCATACCTCTTAAAGTACCACAATCCTCTTCAGTAATGATCACGTCATGTGAAACGTCAACCAGACGACGAGTTAAGTAACCCGCATCCGCTGTTTTCAAAGCGGTATCCGCCAAACCTTTACGAGCACCGTGGGTAGAGATAAAGTACTCTAACACGGACAAACCTTCTTTAAAGTTGGATAAGATTGGATTTTCGATAATCTCACCACCACCTGCATTTGCTTTGGTTGGTTTTGCCATCAAACCCCGCATACCGGACAACTGACGAACCTGTTCTGCAGATCCACGGGCACCGGAGTGACGCATCATGTGCACAGGATTGAATCCTTGTCTATCTTTAGAGATTTGATCCAACAAAATATTACTTAATCTGGCATTGGTATGAGACCATACGTCAATAACCTGATTATAACGCTCTGTATTGGTGATCCAACCCATGTTATAGTTCATGGTGATCTCATCAATCTGAGCATTAGATTCTTCAATTAATTCTGCTTTTTCGTGAGGGATAATCACATCACCTAAGTTAAATGACAAACCACCTTCAAAAGCCATACGGAAACCTAATCCCATGATATCATCAAGGAATTGTGCTGTGTAAGCATTCCCAAATTTAACCAGGATTGATCCGATGATATCTCTTAACGATTTTTTAGTTAAAAGTTCATTAACGTATTTATATCCTTTAGGAACCACCTGATTGAATAGGATTCTACCAACAGTGGTTTCAACACGTTTCATATTTCCATCACCATTCTCATCAACTCTACATTGGATAATGGCGTTTAGATGCACTTTTTTCTCATTATAAGCGATGATCACCTCTTCAGGAGAGTAGAAAATTCTATTTTCCCCTAAAATAGGAACTTCAGGAGTGGATCTTAACTCTTTAGTAATGTAATAAAGACCCAAAACCATGTCTTGAGAAGGAACGGTAACAGGAGCACCGTTAGCAGGGTTCAAGATATTATGAGAAGCCAACATTAACATTTGAGCTTCCAAAACAGCAGCATTACCGAGTGGTACGTGAACCGCCATTTGGTCACCGTCAAAGTCGGCATTGAAAGCGGTACAACACAATGGGTGAAGTCTGATCGCTTTACCTTCCACTAATTTTGGTTGGAATGCCTGAATCCCTAGTCTGTGAAGAGTTGGAGCACGGTTTAACATAACTGGGTGTCCTTTTAAAATATTTTCAAGGATTTCCCAAACTACAGGGTCTTTTCTATCTACAATTTTTTTAGCAGATTTTACCGTTTTCACGATTCCTCTTTCAAGGATCTTTCTGATGATAAATGGTTTGAATAATTCAGCAGCCATATCTTTTGGTAAACCACATTCATTCAAATGAAGTTCTGGTCCAACCACAATAACGGAACGGCCTGAATAGTCAACACGTTTACCCAACAAGTTTTGACGGAAACGACCTTGTTTTCCTTTTAAACTGTCTGATAAAGATTTTAGAGCTCTGTTTGATTCTGTTTTAACCGCATTGGCTTTTTTAGAGTTGTCAAACAATGAATCCACAGCTTCCTGTAGCATACGTTTTTCATTACGCATGATCACATCAGGAGCTTTGATTTCGATTAATCTTTTCAAACGGTTATTTCTGATGATTACACGACGATAAAGGTCATTTAAGTCAGAAGTAGCAAAACGACCACCATCAAGTGGAACAAGAGGACGAAGTTCAGGTGGAATAACCGGAACGATCTTTACGATCATCCATTCAGGTTTATTCACAGCTCTTTTTCTACTATCTCTGAAAGCTTCATACACTTGTAATCTCTTCAGGATATCTTGTTTCCTTTGTTGAGATGTTTCGGTATTTGCTCTATCGCGCAGTTCATAAGATTCTTTATCTAAATCAATGGTACTAAGAAGGTCATATAAACCTTCTGCACCCATTTTCGCAATAAATTTATTAGGATCTGTATCTTCCAGCATTTTATTTTCTGGAGGAAGTTGATCTAATAATTCGAAGTATTCCTCTTCTGTTAAAAGGACTCCTCTTTTTATTTTTTCACTTTCTAAAACACCAGGTTGTACGACGATAAATTTTTCGTAATAAATTACAGTGTCAATACTTTTAGATGTCAAACCCAATAAAGCGCCTATTTTATTAGGTAATGATTTGAAAAACCAAATATGTGCAACTGGAACAACCAGTTGAATATGTCCCATTCTTTCTCTACGAACTTTTCTTTCAGTAACTTCAACACCGCAACGGTCACAAACGATTCCTTTATAACGGATTCTTTTGTATTTACCGCAGTGGCATTCCCAGTCTTTAACCGGACCGAAGATCTTTTCACAGAAAAGACCTTCACGTTCAGGTTTATAAGTTCTATAGTTAATGGTTTCAGGTTTTAAAACTTCTCCGAACGATTGCTCCAATATTGTTTCAGGTGAAGCAAGGCTGATGGTGATGTTTGAAAACTCTTTTCTTGTATTATTATCTTTTCTGAAAGCCATGATCTAATTTTAATTTTAATGATTAATCAAATTTGACATCTAATGCAAGTCCACGAAGTTCGTTTACCAATACATTAAATGACTCAGGAAGTCTAGGAATAGGCATATTTTCGCCTTTAACTATTGCTTCGTAGGCTTTCGCTCTACCAATTACGTCGTCAGATTTAATGGTTAAGATCTCTTGAAGAATATTAGCAGCACCAAATGCTTCGATAGCCCATACCTCCATCTCTCCAAAACGTTGTCCCCCGAATTGAGCTTTACCTCCTAAGGGTTGTTGAGTGATTAAAGAGTATGGTCCAATTGAACGGGCATGCATTTTATCATCAACCATGTGGTGAAGTTTAATCATATAGATGTAACCAACTGTAACTTTTTGATGGAATTTTTCTCCGGTTCCACCATCGTACAATTGCGTATTTCCATTGATTGGCAAACCAGCTTTGTCCATTAACTCATTGATCTCATCGATTGTAGCACCATCAAAAATTGGGGTAGCAAAATGGAGACCTAACTCTTTACCTGCCCAACCTAAAACAGTTTCATAGATCTGTCCTAAGTTCATACGAGAAGGTACACCAAGTGGGTTAAGAACGATATCAACAGGACGTCCATCTTCAAGGAAAGGCATATCTTCTTCGCGAACAACGCGAGCAACGATACCTTTATTTCCGTGGCGACCTGCCATTTTATCCCCCACTTTAAGTTTACGTTTAGAAGCAACATACACTTTAGCCATTTGAACAATACCGTTAGGTAGTTCACTACCAATAGTAGCATCAAACTTTTCACGTGTTAACTTAGCCACTAAATCTCTCTCTTTTATCAAATAGTTTCTGATCACTTCTGAAACTAAAACATTGATTTTAGCATCATTAGTCCATCTGGAAACATTGACAGTTGAGTAATTAATACCTGCTAACATTTTTTGAGAAAACTTAGCTCCCTTTTGAATGACAACATTTTTAGCATTGTCCATCACATTATGAGAGATTTTTCCGTCTAACAGTTTATACAATTTATTAACAATAGAATCTTTTAATTCTGCAATTTTTTTATTATAAACTGCTTCAATTTCAGCTACGATATCTTTTTCTTTAGAGCGTGCTTTTCTATCCTTCATTAATCTGGATAAAGATTTAGCACCAATAACGATACCTTTCATTGAAGGAGGTGCTTTAAGAGAAGCATCTTTCACATCGCCGGCTTTATCTCCAAAGATTGCTCTTAGAAGTTTTTCTTCAGGAGTTGGATAAGATTCCCCTTTTGGAGTAATTTTACCGATCAAAATATCTCCTTCATTTACTTCGGCACCAATTCTGATCAAACCATCTTCAGCCAAGTCTTTAGTTGCTTCGCTGGAAACATTTGGAATATCATTGGTTAGCTCTTCGATTCCACGTTTAGTATCACGAACTTCCAAAGTAAACTCTTCAATATGAATAGAGGTAAAAATATCTTCTTTAACAACACGTTCTGAGATAACGATAGCATCCTCAAAATTGTACCCTTTCCAAGGCATGAATGCAACCATCATATTTCTTCCTAATGCTAATTCTCCATCTTTTGTAGCATATCCTTCAGTAAGAACATCCCCTTTTTTTACAAGTTGACCTTTAGAAACTATCGGTTTAATATTGATACAAGAGTTTTGGTTTGTTCTTTTGAATTTTTGCAATTCATAAGTTACCACATGGGAGTCAAAACTTACCAACTTTTCTAATTCAGAAAAATCATAGTTGACAATAATTTTTTGAGCGTCCACATATTCAACAACACCGTCACCTTCTGATAACACTAAAGCTCTAGAATCAACAGCAACTTGTTTTTCCAATCCTGTCCCAACAATTGGTCTTTCAGGCAATAAAAGTGGCACCGCCTGACGCATCATGTTAGATCCCATCAAAGCACGGTTAGCATCGTCATTTTCCAAGAAAGGGATCAAAGAAGCTGCGATAGAAGCAATTTGATTAGGAGCAATATCAATCAAATCAATTTGTTCTTTATGAACAATAGGATAATCTGCAAGTTGTCTGGCTTTTACTTTCTCTGATAACTTACCATTTTCATCCATTTCAGATTTTGCCTGAGCAATGATTTTATTTTCTTCTTCTTCAGCGCTTAAATAGATTGGTTTTTCGTCGAATTTAACAATCCCATCAATCACTTTTCTATAAGGAGTTTCGATAAAACCTAATTTATTAATTTTAGCAAAAACACAAAGGGAAGAGATCAATCCGATATTTGGACCTTCAGGAGTTTCAATAGTACATAAACGGCCATAGTGAGTATAGTGAACGTCACGAACCTCGAAACCTGCACGTTCTCTAGATAAACCGCCTGGTCCTAATGCAGAAATTCTTCTTTTATGGGTAATTTCCGAAAGTGGATTGGTTTGATCCATAAATTGGGACAACTGATTGGTTCCAAAAAATGAATTGATAACAGAGGATAATGTTTTAGCATTGATCAAATCAGCAGGAGCGAACACTTCATTATCGCGAACGTTCATTTTTTCGCGAATGGTTCGAGCCATACGGGAAAGACCAACTGCGAACTGGTTAAACAGTTGTTCCCCAACGGTTCTAACACGTCTGTTACTTAAGTGGTCAATATCATCCACTTCAGTTTTAGAATTAATCAATTCCACTAAATATTTGATAATGGAGATGATATCCTCTTTGGTTAGAATTCCGGTTTCAATCGGAATAGTTAGGTTTAATTTTTTATTAATACGATATCGACCCACTTCTCCAAGATCGTATCTTTTATCGGAGAAGAAAAGTTTTTCGAGAGCCGAACGGGCAGCTTCTTCATCTGGTGCTGCTGTATTTCTTAATTGTAAGTAGATATATTCTATCGCTTGTTTTTCAGAGTTAGCGGGGTCCTTTTGCAAGGTATTAAAGATAACGGAATAGTCAGTCATTGCTTCTTCTCTATGGAAAAGAACCGATTTGATATTCGCATCAATAATTTTATTGATATGATTTTCTTCGAAAATTGTTTCACGATCAATAATCAACTCAGTACGTTCGATATTGAAAACTTCACCGGTTTCACCGTCTACGAAATCTTCATTTCTAACTTTCACAACGCGTGCAGCAAATTTTCTGCCTAAATTTTTCTTTAGATTTGCTTTTGTTACTTTCACTTCTTCAGCGATATTAAAAATATCGAGAATATCTTTATCTGTTTCGTAACCGATAGCACGTAATAATGTTGTTACAGGTAATTTCTTTTTTCTATCAATATACGCATACATCACGTTATTGATATCTGTTGTAAATTCCATCCATGACCCTTTGAATGGAATAATTCTAGCTGAATAGAGTTGAGACCCGTTATTATGGAAAGATGACCCGAAGAAAACGCCGGGAGATCTATGTAATTGGGAAACAACAACTCTTTCTGCGCCGTTTACGATAAATGTACCTCTGGGAGTCATATAAGGAATCATCCCGAGATATACGTCCTGTATAACGGTTTCAAAATCTTCATGGTCGGTATCATTACAAGAAAGTTTCATTTTTGCTTTCAGAGGAACACTATATGTTAAGCCTCTTTCAAGACATTCATCCATAGAGTATCTAGGACCATCTATATAATAGTCTAAGAATTCTAGAACAAAACTATTTCTTGCATCTGATATTGGAAAGTTTTCAGCGAAAACTCTATAAAGACCTTCCTGGTGTCTTCGTTCCGAGTCTGTATCTATTTGAAAGAAATCTTGGAACGATTTTAATTGTATATCCAAAAAATCCGGATATTCCACTGGGCGTGTGGATGCAAAACTAAATCTTTGATTGAATGTAGCCAAGGTGAATTGATTTTATAGGTTATTTTTTTGGGAAAACACGAGAATGTGGAAGATTGGGAGCACAGATACATGTAATCTGTATATACAACAATAAGTACAAGACTTCCACCCGTAAGTGGAAGTTTGTACTAATGAGGTTTTGTTAGGTAGAAACTATTTTACTTCTACTTCAGCACCAGCTTCTTCTAAAGTTTTTTTCAAGCCTTCAGCTTCGTCTTTAGAAACAGCTTCTTTTAAAGGTTTTGGAGCTGCGTCAACTAATTCTTTAGCTTCTTTTAATCCTAAGCTTGTTAATTCTTTTACTAACTTAACAACTGCCAATTTGTTTGGACCTGCAGCTTTCAAAATTACATCAAATTCTGTTTTTTCTTCCACTTCAGCTGCTGCTGCTACTGGACCTGCTGCTACTGCTACTGCTGCTGCTGCTGGTTCAATACCATACTCGTCTTTTAAAATTTTAGCTAATTCATTAACTTCTTTAACAGTTAAATTAACTAATTGTTCTGCAAATGCTTTCAAATCTGCCATAATTCTATTTTTTTAAAATGTTATTTACTTAATTACTTGTTTTTGTTTTTGATTTTTGTTATCTTTCAGATAATGTTTTAACAACACCTGCAATAGTTGTTCCGCCTGATTGTAGAGCGGAGATAACGTTTCTTGCTGGAGATTGTAATAAACTGATAATACCACCAATAAGTTCTTCTCTTGACTTAATGTTGCATAAATTATCTAACTGATCATCACCAAAATAGGTTGCTTCTTCAATAAATGCTGCTTTGATTAAAGGTTTTTTGTTTTTAATTCTAAACTCTTTAATTAACTTTGCAGGTGCATTACCTGTATTAGTAAGCATAATAGAGGAAACTCCTGTTAATGCTGGATAGATTTCAGAATAATCAATTGAAGATTGTTCCATAGCTCTTTTTAAAAGGGTATTTTTAACCACTTTTAATTTGATATCTCTTCTGAAACATTGTCTTCTTAATTGATTAACAGTTTCTACTGTAAATCCGGAAATATCGGTTACATACACATGTTGATAATCAGCTAAATCTTTTACGATTTTATCTATGATAACACTTTTTTGTTCTTGTTTCATAATTTCGTGACTTTTTAAAGATTAAACTGAAACTGATTTTACATCAACTTGAATACCCGGGCTCATTGTACTGGATAAATAGATACTTTTGATATAGGTACCTTTTGCTGCAGTAGGTTTAAGTTTGATAATGGTTGACACCATCTCTTTTGTATTTTCAATGAGTTTTTCAGGAGCAAAGTTTACTTTACCGATACCGGAATGAATGATACCGTATTTATCAACTTTGAAATCGATTTTACCGGCTTTCACATCAGCAACTGCTTTTCCAACTTCCATAGTTACGGTTCCTGCTTTTGGGTTAGGCATTAAACCGCGAGGTCCTAATATTTTACCTAAAGCACCGATTTTTGGCATAACGCTTGGCATGGTGATTATTACGTCTATGTCGGTCCAACCTTTTTTGATTTTATCTACATATTCGTCTAATCCTACATGATCAGCGCCTGCTGCTCTTGCTTCATCTTCCTTGTCAGGAGTACAAAGAACAAGTACTCTAACAACTTTTCCTGTTCCATTTGGTAAAGTTACAATACCTCTAACCATTTGATTTGCTTTTCTAGGATCTACGCCCAAACGAACGTCGATATCAAAAGATGCATCAAATTTTGTATAGGTAATATCTTTAACAACTTGTACAGCTTCTGTCAAAGAATACACTTTGTTCTTATCAAATTTAGCAAAAGCCTCTTTGCGTTTTTTTGATATTTTTGCCATGTTGATTTGTTATTACTTAATGATTACTAGTTTTCAAAAGGATTAGTTCCACCATTAACAGTAAATCCCATACTTCTTGCAGTACCCGCTACCATGCTCATTGCTGGTTCGATTGTAAAACAATTTAAGTCTGACATTTTAATTTCAGCAATCGTTCTAACCTGATCCCAGGTTACATTGGCTACTTTATTTCTGTTTGGCTCTTTAGATCCTTTTGGAGTTTTTGCTGCTTCCATCAACTGAATAGGAACAGGTGGGGTTTTAGTGATAAAATCGAATGATTTATCTTTGTAAACAGTGATCACAACAGGAACGATTTTTCCTGCCATCTCTTGTGTACGAGCATTGAACTGTTTACAGAATTCCATAATATTCACACCTTTAGAACCTAATGCTGGTCCTACGGGTGGAGATGGATTTGCGGCGCCCCCTTTAATTTGCAACTTAATAAGTGCAGATACTTCTTTTGCCATTTTTTTAATTTTTACTGTTTGTAACTAACATTTGCGTTGATACTACAATTTTTCAACCTGTAAATACCCTAATTCCAAAGGGGTTTTACGTCCGAAAATTTTCACCATAACTTTCAGTTTCTTTTTCTCGGCATTAATTTCTTCAATAATACCGGTAAAAGTGTTGAACGGTCCATCTGTAACTTTAACTTCTTCACCTACGATAAATGGAATATCCATCTCTGCATCTTGCTCGATCATCTGGTCAACCTTGCCTAACATCCTCGTCACTTCCTCTGGTCGTAATGCAACCGGCGGATCAGTTTTGCGTTTACATCCTACAAAGCCTAAGACTCCCGGAACGTTTAACAAAATGTGAGCCACCTCGCCCGTCATGTTCGCTTCAATCAATACGTACCCCGGAAACAGAGTCTTTTCCTTAAAAATCTTCTTACCATTTCTGATCTGAAGTACCTTTTCAATGGGAATTAGTATGCGCATCACCATGTCCTTCAACTGAGCAGTTCCATCAACTTCTGATTCAATTGCATGCTTCACTTTCTTCTCAGTGCCGGTCACAGCACGGATGACATACCACTTTTTTTCGATTGTAGCCATAGTCAAAATTATTGATAGTTGGAATACCAACAAAATAATTGATTAATTAAATAGTCGGAAAGATTAAATTCATTCCTGCGTTAAAAAATGCATCCATCAAAAACACAACAAGTGCTATTAACAGGGAAGCAATAGATACAATCACAACGCTACCTTGAAGTTCTTTTGCTGTTGGCCAACTTACTTTGTGTACCAACTCATCATAAGTTTCTTTAAAATAATTTACTATTTTCATCTTTCAATTATATTTTTTCTTTCTTTTTATTCGTTTTTTGTCACTTTTGGAGGAAAATATTTTGAATATTTACATCCATTTTCTTTTCTTCTTGATTTTTCAAAACCTAAAAATCAATTTACACCTTGTTTATAACCAAGAAGTTAACTGAAATAATCACACCAACACAACCTATATTCAACTCTAACTTTTTCAGGTCGGCAAATATACGAAAAATTTAATTCAAAATCAACTGTTGATATTTTTTTTATTTTTTTATTTTTTTGGCACTCCGGAATCTTCTTTCCTTATACCCTCAACTTTAAATACGATATCACTTTTCCCTCTTTTAACCAAATCTTTTCATAAAAAGTGGTGATCTCTGTCAATATGGTGCCTGGTCGATCATAATATACATCAAAAACATCCTCTAAGAGCTCCCACCCTTGTGCTAAGGCGGTCTCTTTCAAATAATCATACAATTCCCTACTGTCTGTTTTTAGATGTAAAATCCCCTCATTTCCCATTATTTTCTTGTACTTTCCTACAAAATTAGGACCTACTAACTTCCTCCGATCTTTTCGAAGTTGTGGATCCGGAAATGTTACCCAGATCTCCTGCACTTCACCTGATTCAAAATAGTGTTCAATATCCTCAATCTTGATTCTTAAAAAAGCAGCATTTTTAATGCCTTGTTCTATACCATCCTTACATCCACGCCATAAACGTGCCCCTTTTCTATCTATTCCAATAAAATTAGATTCAGAAAACCTATTCGCTAAACCAATGGTATATTCCCCTTTTCCACACCCTAACTCTAAAATAATTGAATTATTATTTTTAAAATATGCTGAATTCCAATTCCCTTTTAATGGAAATTCACCTGCTCTTGCTTCAAATTCGTTGTGTTGAAATAAGTTTTCGAAAGTTTCGTTCTCTGCAAATCTTTGTAGCTTGTTCTTTCCCATTCTATTCTTGAATTTTTTGTAGATTTGAATTGATTTGACACATTTCCCAATATTTTCCTTTTAATTGTAAAAGCTCCTTATGATTACCCATCTCAACAATCGATCCCTCTTCTAAGACGATGATACGATCTGCTTTTTGAATAGTGGATAACCGGTGTGCTATAATAAAAACTGTTCTATCCTGCATCAAATTGTCAATCGCTTCCTGAACCAACATTTCTGACTCTGAATCTAGTGCACTGGTTGCTTCATCAAAGATTAAAATGGGTGTTTTTCTGAATAAAGCTCTCGCTATGCTGATCCTTTGTCTTTGTCCGCCCGAAATGGTTAACCCACGATCTCCAAGTTCTGTGTCAAACTGTTGGGGTAAACTCATGATGAAATCATAAGCATTTGCGGATTTAGCAGCTTCTATAATTTCCTCAATAGAGAAATTTTCTATTCCATACGTTATATTCCGCGTAATGGTATCATGAAACAATACGACGTCCTGACTCACAATGGCAAATAAAGAGCGTAGCTGATCTATAACGAACTCTTCAATATTGACACCGTCAATTAATATTTCTCCTTTAGAAACGTCATAGAATCTTGGTAGAAGATCTACTAATGTACTTTTCCCGGATCCTGAAGACCCCACAATAGCTATTGTTTCGCCTTTTTTAATGTTTAAAGAAATATCATTTAAAACTTGTTTATGTGTATAGGAAAAAGAAACATTTTTAAATGTAATTTCATTTTGGAATGAATGAATAGGTATGGCATTAGGTCTTTCAATAATTACTTCGTCTTCTTCTAATAATTCATTTATTCTATCTAAAGCGGCTAATCCTCTTTTGTAATTGGAAAATGCAGTAGCTATATTTTTTGCAGGATTGATAATCTGAGTGATTAATACAATATAAACAATAAATAATCCGGCATTCAAATTTCCCGTACCTTGGATCACCTGAACGCCTCCATATACCAAAACACCCATAACGATAGAAACCCCTAAAAATTCACTCATGGGTGAAGCCAAATCTACTCTTCTGTATATCTTTTTTTGAAGATTGGTAAAATTATAATTCAGTTTTGAAAATATTTTTTCAGTATGATCCTGTGCAGAGAACCCTTTTACAATCCTTAATCCCGATACACTCTCTTCTACATGTGAAAAAATGGCACCTAACCTTTCTTTTGCTTTTGAAGTTCTTTTTCTTAATTTCCTAGATAAAAAGGAGATTACAATACCCGCAATGGGTAAAAATAGAATTACAAAAAGCGTAAGATTGGGACTAATTATTAATAAAACAGTAAAATAGATTAAAACAGTAAATGGGTCTGTTAAAAAGGTTTGAACAGATTTGAGAATTGTAAACTCCACTTCTTGTGTATCGTTAACGGCTCTGGAGATCACATCACCTCTTTTTCCTGATGTAAAATAGGAAATGGGTAAGATTAAAATTCTATAATAGATCTGATCTCTTAATTTTTTAATAATGGAACTTTTTACGGGTGCCATCAAAAAAAGAGAAACTGCAGTAAAAAGGTTTTTGATAAGAAACAACAAAATGATAATCACAGCAAGTACTGAAATTGAACTCGCTAATGAAGTTATATCAATAAATGGATTTAGAATTTTAATAAAATAGCGGCTAACAGCACTTACATTCTCTACATTCCCCTGGAATAACAGTTTTACAAATGGTTCAATTAACAAAAAGGTTATGATGGCTACAGAAACAGAGAGGAAATTAAAAAAGCTTACAGCCAATAATTTAGCCGTATAAGGTTTTAAAATTTTAAAAAAGTTTCCTTTTTCTTTCATGAATCAGTTTTGGAGTGCAAAAATATAAAAAAAAGGGTTGCTTTGAGCAACCCTTTTTAATATTTAAGATATGAACTATCTTGGAGAGATAATCACTTTCTTTGTAATTACTGCATCTTTAGAGGTTAAAGTTACAAAGTAGATGCCAGGAACTAAATCATTTAAGTTATAGATCACTTGTTTTTGAGTATCGGCGATAGTAACAGCAGTTTTTTGAAGAACTGAACCATTGATTGCTGAAACTGCAATTGTTGCATCTCCACTGATATTTTCAACTTCAATATAAACCAATTGACCAGGAGCAGAAGGATTTGGATAGATCTTCATTTGAGGTTGTAGTTTCATTGGTTTAGAAGCAATCTCATCACCAGGAATAACAGGACTTCCAGGAACATCATTTACTGTGATGGTCATAGTATTGGTTGACCATACTTTAGTATAATAAGTACCTGTAAAGAATTGGTTACCACCAAGAGGAGATGGAGTTAATGTAGTCATCACATAGATTTGATTTCCGTGAGGAGTAGTCATTGCTGGATTACTATAGTTAGAGATTAAAGCATACTCGATTGTATAGATACCAGGTTGTGTGAAATTGTTGATAGAAACTGTTCCTTGACGATTTTGGAAATAAGCCAAGCTAAAGAAGTCGAATTGGTCAGAACCAAGAACGGCACCGGAGCTTGTAGCTAATGGGAAGTGTGCTGCTGGAGCTTGAGATAAAGTAGAAGAATAGTTAAATGATGAAGGATAATAAGCATCTAAGCCAGTTCCAACAAGATCCATTTGATTTACAAAACTATTTGCATTTGAAATATAATTTGTTAAGTTAGTTACAAGAACTTTTGCTCCAGTTAAACTATCTTGACGATAAATAGAGTAAGTAATTGCTAATCTGGTATCATTAGGAGTAGCACAACTATTATCAACCATAAATTTGAAACTTACAGGTTGGTTTTCGTTAATAGTTGCATAATTATCTTCTGTAGAGTTTCTATAGATTCTCAAACGAGGTTCGCCAGACATTTTGATATCATTAGTAGTATCAGTGTAAACACATCCACCTACATTAGAAGTGAAAGTATATACAATATAAATAGTGTCAGAAGTTACTGGACTTGTATAAGTATAATGTAATGAATCAGAAACTAATGAAATTTGAGGTGCTCCAACAGCTACATTTGTACTTGCTTTGTATGCTTGAGCTGACCAGTCACCAATTTGATTTGCTTTTGCAGTTACATAGAATGCTGTGCTCAAACAAACTTGAGGAGGTTCGTTAGTTGTGATGGTTGGAGTAGCAAAGTTAGTAATTGTTACGGTATCATAAGCTACACAGCCATTTCCATCAGTAACTTTTACTCTGTAAATACCAGCTAATTCGCGTAAATCTTCAGTTGTTTTGAAAACTATAGTATCAGTATTTAAGTACCACTCATAAGAATATGCTGGAGAACCAGGAGTACCTCCACTAATTGTAAGATTAATATTTGTTGAATCTCCAGTACAAATTGGTGTTGTAAAATCAATAATATCTAAAGTTAATGGGTTTAGAGGTTGAGTAATATTAAATGATCTTGTAATTGAACAACCATGCGCATCAGTAATAGTTACGACATAAGTTCCAGCTAACAAACCGGTAGTATCGCTATCAGTACCTCCTTGAGCCCATAAGTATGAATATGGAGCTGTTCCACCTGCAACATCAATAACTCTTGCTGTTCCAGTATTATCACCGTAACATTTAACATTAACAGAATCTTTTGATGCTGTAAGAACTTCTGGTTGGGTGAATGTAGATGAAGCAGTTGCAGTACATCCATGACCATCAGTAACGGTTACAGAATAACCTTCAGCTCTATAAATAATATTTACATTATCTTGAGTATCATTTTCATTTGACCAGAAGTATTCATAAGGATTAGTTCCACCGGTAACAGTGATATAGATAGCTCCTGTTGCTGTACCGTTACAAGAAACATTTCTTGTAGAATCTACGGTAATAGCTAATACAGCAGGTTGGGTGATTGTTATAGAATCAACTTTTGTACATAGATTAAAATCAGTAACTGTTACATAGTAAGTTCCAGCTGTTAAATTACTGATAGTATCTGTAGTAGCAGTTGTAGACCATGAGTATTGGTAAGGTGTTGTACCACCGGCTGCAGTGATATAACCTTTTCCATTGTTTCCACCATTACAAGATACGTGATTAGAAATAGTTGGAGTAGTTGACAATACTGCTGGTTGGGTGATTGATTGACTTGCTAAAGTCATTGTACATGTTGGATATAATGAATCACGCATTTCTGGTACGTAAGTTCCTACAGATAATCCAGTGAATGTACCACTTGATTGCCATGTTCCAGTTCCTAATCTGAATTGGTATGTTCCATAACCACCTGTTGGAGTAGTTATAGTGATAATACCATTATTAGCTCCGTTACATGTAATATCAGTATTAGCAACTATTGCACTTAATGCTGCTGGTTGAGTGATATTTACAGCGGTAAATGAATGAGTACATGTTGTGTATAATGAATCACGCATTTGTGGAGTATATGAGCCTGGAGCTACATTAATAAATGATCCACTATTAAACCAGTTGGTACCATTGATTGAATATTGGTAACTACCATATCCACCTGTTGGACTACTGATTGTTATGGTACCATTTCCTGCTCCATTACATGTTACATTGGTTGATGCTACTGTTGCATTTAACACTGCTGGTTGTGTAATACTTACATCGGTAAATGAATGAGTACATGTTATATATAATGAATCACGCATTTGTGGTGTGTATGTACCTGGAACTACATTTACAAATGATCCACTATTAAACCAGTTGGTGCCATTGATTGAATATTGGTAACTACCATATCCACCTGTTGGACTACTGATTGTTATGGTGCCATTTCCTGCTCCATTACATGTTACATTGGTTGATGCTACTGTTGCATTTAATGCTGCAGGTTGTGTGATATTTACAGCAGTAAATGAATGAGTACATGTTGTGTATAATGAATCACGCATTTGTGGGGTATATGAACCTGGAGTTACATTTACAAATGATCCACTATTAAACCAGTTGGTGCCATTGATTGAATATTGATAAGTTCCATATCCACCTGTTGGGCTACTGATCGTGATTGTGCCATTTCCTGCTCCATTACATGTTACATTGGTTGATGCTACTGTTGCACTTAATGCTGCTGGTTGAGTGATATTTACAGCAGTAAATGAATGTGTACATGTTGTGTATAATGAATCACGCATTTGTGGAGTATATGAGCCTGGAGCTACATTTACAAATGATCCACTATTAAACCAGTTGGTGCCATTGATTGAATATTGGTAACTACCATATCCACCTGTTGGACTACTGATTGTTATGGTGCCATTTCCTGCTCCATTACATGTTACATTGGTTGATGCTACTGTTGCATTTAATGCTGCTGGTTGAGTGATATTTACATCGGTAAATGAATGAGTACATGTTATATATAATGAATCACGCATTTGTGGTGTGTATGTACCTGGAACTACATTTACAAATGATCCACTATTAAACCAGTTGGTGCCATTGATTGAATATTGGTAACTACCATATCCTCCTGTTGGACTACTGATTGTTATGGTACCATTATTAGCGCCATTACATGTTACATTGGTTGATGCTACTGTTGCACTTAATACTGCAGGTTGTGTGATATTTACATCGGTAAATGAATGAGTACATGTTATATATAATGAATCACGCATTTGTGGAGTATATGAGCCTGGAGCTACATTTACAAATGATCCACTATTAAACCAGTTGGTGCCATTGATTGAATATTGGTAACTACCATATCCACCTGTTGGACTACTGATTGTTATGGTGCCATTTCCTGCTCCATTACATGTTACATTGGTTGATGCTACTGTTGCATTTAATGCTGCTGGTTGAGTGATATTTACAGCAGTAAATGAATGTGTACATGTTGTGTATAATGAATCACGCATTTGTGGGGTATATGAGCCTGGAGCTACATTTACAAATGATCCACTATTAAACCAGTTGGTACCATTGATTGAATATTGGTAACTACCATATCCACCTGTTGGACTACTGATTGTTATGGTACCATTTCCTGCTCCATTACATGTTACATTGGTTGATGCTACTGTTGCACTTAATGCTGCTGGTTGAGTGATATTTACAGCAGTAAATGAATGTGTACATGTTGTGTATAATGAATCACGCATTTGTGGGGTATATGAGCCTGGAGCTACATTTACAAATGATCCACTATTAAACCAGTTGGTGCCATTGATTGAATATTGGTAACTACCATATCCACCTGTTGGACTACTGATTGTTATGGTGCCATTTCCTGCTCCATTACATGTTACATTGGTTGATGCTACTGTTGCATTTAATGCTGCTGGTTGAGTGATATTTACATCGGTAAATGAATGAGTACATGTTATATATAATGAATCACGCATTTGTGGTGTGTATGTACCTGGAACTACATTTACAAATGATCCACTATTAAACCAGTTGGTGCCATTGATTGAATATTGGTAACTACCATATCCACCTGTTGGACTACTGATTGTTATGGTGCCATTTCCTGCTCCATTACATGTTACATTGGTTGATGCTACTGTTGCATTTAATGCTGCTGGTTGAGTGATATTTACAGCAGTAAATGAATGTGTACATGTTGTGTATAATGAATCACGCATTTGTGGGGTATATGAGCCTGGAGCTACATTTACAAATGATCCACTATTAAACCAGTTGGTGCCATTGATTGAATATTGGTAACTACCATATCCACCTGTTGGACTACTGATTGTTATGGTACCATTTCCTGCTCCATTACATGTTACATTGGTTGATGCTACTGTTGCATTTAATGCTGCTGGTTGAGTGATATTTACAGCAGTAAATGAATGTGTACATGTTGTGTATAATGAATCACGCATTTGTGGGGTATATGAGCCTGGAGCTACATTTACAAATGATCCACTATTAAACCAGTTGGTGCCATTGATTGAATATTGGTAACTACCATGTCCACCTGTTGGACTACTGATTGTTATGGTGCCATTTCCTGCTTCATTACATGTTACATTGGTTGATGCTACTGTTGCACTTAATGCTTCTGGTTGAGTTATTACTAATGTATCATGAGTTACACAAACGTGTGCATCAGTGATTTGTACATAATAAGTTCCAGCGGTTAAACCTGAAACTGAATCATTATTAACTGGAGAACCTGTCCACATATATTGATAAGGAGCTGTTCCACCTGTTACTACTACATAACCGGCACCATTGCTTCCACCATTACAAGAAACATTTTGAATCAAATGGTCAGTTGATACTAATGTAGCTGGTTGTGATACAACAATATTTTCCAAAATTGTAATACATCCTACAGCATCAGTTACAGTTACAGAATAAGTTCCTGCTGGTATGTTGGTTAGATCTTCATCTGTACTTGAAAATTGATCACCATCACTCCATTCATAAGTAAATGGGGATGTTCCCGTTACATCAACAGTTATAGTTCCATTACTTAATCCATTACATGTTACATCTGTAACAACAGGTTGAGAAATTGCAGGTTGATTATTAATAGAAATTGTAACACTATCATTAACTGAACAAGCAAAACCTGCACCTGGTAATGATGAACTTACATTTACATAAGCTTTGAATGAAGAATTAGTTCCATAAACCATTGGATTGATCATTAATGAATCTGCTACTGTTGGGCCATAAGTCCAGGTTGTAGCAAATACAGTTGTTGGATCAATACCCACTTTGATTGAATCACCTTTACAAATGGTTGCATCGTCAGAGATTGAATATTGAGGGGTTGGAACTGCATAAACGGTTAATGAGTCAATATTTGAAACACAACCTGTAGTTAAATTAGTAACATAACCACTTAAAATATAAGCACCGGCTGCTGTTACATAAGAACTTTGATTTGAAATCTGTGCAATTTCAGTTGGAGTAAGAATAGTATATTGATATGAGAAAGTTGGAATATTGGTATATCTGATTTCATGATAAATACGTTGTGAACCATGATTCCAACAGAAAGTTAAATCAGCAGATTTATCAACTCCACTAATTAAAGAATCTACATCTGCATGTAAAACAGCATTAAATCCAACTCTAACTTCATTAACAAATATATTATTAAGAGTATAAGTACATCCATTTAGATTTGTTACACTGATATTATAATAACCTGAATCAGGAACTTGGAATGTAGATGAAGTAATAGTAGATGTTGCTCCTGTTGCTACTCTTGTTAAAGTCCATGCAAAAGCAGGATTCCATCCATCACCGATTGCAATTGAACCTGTATCTCTTGCATTACAAACTCTTTTAGCTGAATATTGTTCTGCTGTAAATTCTGGAAGTGGAAGCGGAGTTACGGTTACACTGTCTTTTGAAGTACAAGCTAAACTAAATGTTATAGTTGCTCCATAAGCATTTAAGCCGGAATAAGAATAATTAGCTGTTGCAGCTCCATAATATTTATTGGAAACTGTAGTTAAATGTGATAATGTAGTTGCAGTTCCAAGAACTGTATCTAAAGTATTCTCTGAAGTCCATTGATAAGTGTAATTATGAGGATAAACTAAAGTAGGAGTAGCTGTCATTGATAAAGCAACATTAGTATTTAAGCAGAATGGAGTTGAAGTAACGTCAACGGTTGGATAAGCCATAGCATAAACATAATGCCAAGCTGTATCTCTACATCCTGTAGTTACATTTTCAATTACACCACCGATTGCATAGATTCCTGGAGCATAAATTCTAATTCCGTTACTACCGTCAGTTGTAATGTTGGTAGGAACAATAATATGGAAGTTGTATTGATGTGCAGGAACATTGTTTAAGTCAGTTACTAAAGTTGACAAGAACATACCTGATGTCCAGCAAACTGCAGTATCAGCATCTCTACCACCTAATTCAAATTTTGCAACAGGTGTATAAATAGTATCAAAAATGATAGCTTGTTGTTTTGTATAGGTACAACCATTTGGATGTTCTGCAGTAATACTATAATTATTGATTGGTAAATTGGAGAACACTCCATTTGAATAACTTCCGCTATTTGGAGAAATGGTAAATGTATAGTCATTAAAATGTGTTACAGAAAGTGAACCGTTTAATGAAGGAACATCATCTCTACAACCACGTTTATTTTGAATTACAGTAATTGTAAAGTCTGGGTATAATAATGCTTCAGTAGATGCTGAAACAAGAGAAGATCTACAACCAGTAACATTATCAATTACATATCCTGAGAAAGTAACTGTACCGGCTACTAAAATAGTTTGAGAAGCAGTATTACTTAACACTGTATCTAATGCAGGTCTTATAATATAATAAGTATAATCAACTGCTGGAAGTGCTGATAAAGTAGCTGTAACATTTGTGCCCCCTGAAGTTGGTAAACAGAAACTTGGGGTTGGACTTACAGCTATTGAAGCTACAGGAGCAGGATTTAATGTAATCGTTTGAGTTGAAGAAGCAACATTTCCACAAGCATCAGTTACAGTCCATGTTCTAAGGATAGTACCTACAGTTGTAGCAGTACCTGGATCGGTTTGATCTGTAAAATTGATAACAAGGTTTTCAGTTGCAGTACAATTATCTGCTAAAATTAAAACTCTACCAGTATAATTGGTATCAGCATTATAAATATTTTGATTATTCTTACAAATTGCAATATTTGAAGGAACGGTAAAGGTTGGTATAATATTATCTCTGATGGTGATCGTTTGAGTTGCTTCAGCATAATTAGTACAATTGTCTGTTGCTCTCCATGTTCTTGTAATAATGTAAGAACCGGTACAAGTTGCAACTGTATCGTCAGCAAATGTAATTACAGGAGATGTAGTACAATTATCTGCTACAACAGGTTGAACAGTTGGTGTTGCATCATAAGTACAACTTTCTGTAGTATAAATAGTAACATTAGCTGGTGCTTCAATTGTTGGATTCAAATTATCTCTTACGGTAATGGTTTGAGTTGCTTCAGCATAATTGTTACAATTGTCAGTTGCTCTCCATGTTCTGGTGATAATAAATGAACCGGTGCATGTTGCTACTGTATCGTCAACAAAAGTTACAACTGGTGATAGTGTACAATTGTCTGCTACTTCAGGTTGAACTGTTGGAGTTGCATCAAAAGTACAAGTTGCTGTTGTGTAAATAGTAACATTAGCAGGAGCTGTAATGGATGGATTCATATTATCTCTAATAGTGATCACCTGAGTATCTTCAGCAAAATTGCCACAATTATCAGTTACTCTCCATGTTCTGGTAATAATAAATGAACCGGTACATGTTGCTACTGTATCATCTGAAAAAGTTACAACTGGTGATGGAGTACAATTGTCTGCCACAAGAGGTTGAATAGTTGGATTTGCATTATAAGAACAGCTTTCAGTTGTGTTAATGGTAACATCTTCAGGAGCTGTAATTGTTGGATTGATATTATCTCTTACTGTGATCACTTGAGTATCTTCAGCAAAATTTTCACAATTGTCAGTAACTCTCCATGTTCTGGTGATAATAAATGAACCGGTACATGTTGCTACTGTATCATCTGCAAATGTTACAACTGGTGATTGAGTACAATTGTCAGCCACAACGGGTTGGATAGTTGGGTTAGCATTATAAGTACAGCCTGCTGTTGTATAAATGGTAACATCTTCAGGAGCTGTAATAGTTGGATTCATATTATCTCTAATTGTAATCACTTGTGCATCTATAGCAAAATTTTCACAATTATCAGTAGCTTTCCATGTTCTGGTTATGATATAAGAACCGGTACATGTTGCAACTGTATCATCAGTAAATGTTACAACTGGTGTTGGAGTACAATTGTCAGCCACAACGGGTTGAACAGTTGGAGTTGCATCATAAGTACAACTTGCAGTAGTATATATAGTAATATCATCAGGAGCTGTAATAGTTGGATTCAAATTATCTCTAACAGTGATCACTTGAGTATCTTCTGCAAAATTATTACAATTGTCGGTTGCTCTCCATGTTCTGGTGATTATGAAAGAACCGGTACATGTTGCTGTTGTATCATCTTTATACGTAATCACAGGTGAAGGAGTACAATTATCAGTTGCAACAGCTAAAACGGTAGGATTAGCATCATAAGTACAACTTGCAGTTGTAAATATGGTAACGTTTTCAGGAGCTTCAATTGCAGGATTGATATTATCTCTAACTGTGATTACTTGAATGGCTTCTGCATAATTATTACAATTATCGGTTGCTCTCCATGTTCTTGTGATTTCAAAAGATCCTGTACATGTTGCTACAGTATCATCTTCGAAAGTAGTAACGATAGTACTTGAACAATTATCAGAAACAACAGGATATTCAGTTGGATTTGCATTAAATGTACAATTGCTAGTTGTGTAGATTGTTACATCAGCAGGTTCTAAAATTGATGGAGGAGTATTATCTCTTACATAAATCATTTGAACATCTTCAGAGTAATTACCACAATTATCTGTAGCTCTCCATGTTCTGGTAATATCAAAAGATCCAACACATGTAGCCACTGTATCATCTCTGAAAGTAATGACAGGAGTTTGAGTACAATTATCTGAAGCTACAGGTTGAACTGTTGGATTTGCATCATAAGAACAATTTGCAGCTGAATATAATGTAACATCAGCAGGAGCAGTAATTGTTGGAGCAATAATATCTCTAACTGTAATGATTTGATCATGTGAAGTTGAATTTCCACAATGGTCAGCTACTGTACAAGTTCTGGTAATGGTATAGTTATCAGGACAAGATCCAGGTGTTGCAACATCATTATATGAAATTACAAAATTAGGATCTGAACAGTTATCAGCGATATTAGATATGCTTCCTGTAATTGTAGGTGTGATATCTAATGAACAATCAATTCCTTTATAAGCTGTAAATGGACCAGGAACCATAAAAGTTGGAGCTATAGTATCTCTTAAAGTAAAAGAACCATTAGCACTAACTGAGCATCCGGTTTCGTTATCAATTAAAGTTGCACTATATGGATATATCCCATTACATGTATTAGTAACAGTCACTAAAGCAGAGAAAGTAGAACAACTTGTCATAACAGATTCTGCATTTACCCAATTCATTGATAAATTACAATTGACACCATCCATATAAACATTTGATGCAGTTGCATAAACCATTTTAGTTCCGGCAACGGGACAAAGATCAGTTGGATTAGTTAAAGTTAATCCCGGTTGTTTGAATATATATCCATCCACATGTTGAGGTAAACCTTCACATCCGGAAATAGAAGCAGTAACCCAAAGTTCGATATGAGTATCTTCAGGAAGTGATGGAGTTGTATATTCAATTCCTGTATATAACAAATTGGCTGGAGTAAGTGTACTTGAACTATACCATCTGTAGGTTAATGATGGATATTGAGCTTGAAGTGGGTGAGAGCCAGTAAAAGTTAAAGTACCTGCACCGCAACGAGAGTAATTATTTACATTTGGAACACCAGGAACGGGAGCCCAAGTCATTGTATAAGTAACAACGCTATCAATATAATCAGCACAATTCCAATTTTGATTATAAAAAGGAACATTAACGATCATTTGAGCAACTGGATCAGGAATAGTAGGGAACATTACATAAGAGTAAGGTTGACCTTGAGGATTAACACCCACTTTAATAGTATCGCCTGAACAAGCGTTTGCAGTAGCAGTAGAATAAGTTTGTTCGCCTAAAGTAAAAGAACCAAGTTCGATACCTCTTTGAGCAAGTTTACCACCAATGTATAAGTTTTGAGAAGGAGTATAAAAATTTTGTAAAGTTGTACCATTTAATCTTTCAATTAATTTTACTTTAATTTGGAAATCAACAGCCCAAGACTTACGATTAATTTTTAGTCTAATCAAATTATTATCAGAAGCGTATTTCAGAAAATGAACATAGAAAAAATTATAAAGATTATTAGAACCCAAATTATAATAACTAAATTCAGTAGTATTTGGGCAATAAGTATTATCAAATGGGCCACCAACACCACCAGGATAATCAGTTTTGTTAGGACATCCTAGTAAAGAATTAAAACCTTGTCCAGATCTTAATTGACCACTTGAAATATAACCATCATTGGCAGATAAATCTCCCATTGGATTTCTAGTTTCAATTTCAATGCCTAATTGTCCTAAAGTTATAGCATCAATAGGTTGACCATTTATGGTAATTTGCCAATCTATTGAAATCTTACTTGTATCTGACAATCCGCAAGTGTTGTCAAATTTGAAGTAATAATACTGTACTTCATTGGCACTTGTTGCCATTGGATTAAGGCTGTAGATGTCTGCCGGTGTATCGGGTAGTGCGTTCTCTAGCCAGAAGCAACATCCTGAACCTGGGCTTTGAGCGTTTGCGATGTATGTCATTGACATCAAAACGCTTAGCAAACAAAAGAGTAATAACTTTTTCATAAGAATTTGTATTTGTTTAAATTTTATTATGTTTCATATAAGGCATCATTAATAGATGAAAGACCTGAATTGGCACAATACTGCCTAATTCAGATACTATTTGCAAAAATACACATTTTTTTTATCCATTTAACAAAAATTCAATTTTTTTTTCATTTTTATAAACATTTGTCATTTTTTTCGATATCTTGCTGATTTTCAATTAAATAAAATTCACATCAAGCAACAAACAGTAAAAACCTTTTTTTTGTATTAAACAACCATTTTACGAACAAATTTTAGTAAAGTTACAACACGACAAAAGCAGTTCAATCTAACAACTAATAGTAATATATTCATCTTCTTTTTACTTTTATTTTACATTATTTTAACATTTAAACAAAATCAATTACCCAAAATTGAGTTTTTTTACTTCTTACTTTTAACTTTTAACTTTTTACTTCTAACTTCTTACTGTTTACTTCTTACTTTTTACTTCTTACTTCAAAAACTATTCACTATTAGTTATTCACTCATTTGGGCATTCCCCTTTGGCTGCGCTCAATAAAAATCCAGACCAATATGAATAATAGTCGCGTCGCTGGCCAAAGGGTCGGTCTCCGGCCTGTACTCCTCGTTTCGCTGCAAGGGTCTGAACGGCCGGGCAGTAGCTCCTTCGTCGCTCTGCCCGATCCGTCATCCCCTAAGCAGCTCAACTTGCGGGGTACCTGGCCTTCGCCCTAATGCGGGGGATCATTACCCGACGGAGCTTTAATTGGCTAATCTATTAAAAGATGGGTAAGTTTTTTGGTATATTTTTGATTTTAAACACTTTTTAAAATCTACTGATTTTGCATCAAAATAGTACCAATCTTTTATTAGATTAGCAGATTTTTTTTCAAAAATTTTTGCAATTCGTTCATTTTTTTGTTTATATTTGCATCAATATCAAGTACTCACTAAACTCAAAAAACCATGAATGAACTACCACAATCCTCTAAGCAAACCAATAAAACTACTTCATTACAACCATCACCATCCGCTGAAGAAAATTCCAAAAAAAAGAGTTCTGTTAATCCTTTAGCTTCTATCTGTAAATACATCAGTGAGAAGCAAGTCAGGGTGTGTCCTAATTAAGGAGCCAAAGCTAAACAAATAGGACAAAAAGGAAAGATAACGAATCCTGCCAGCAATAGGAAAGCAGAAAGTATCCGAAATGGGGAATACAAACCTCTTTCTTTAGTGGCTATTGGTGACAGAATATCCCATTTTGAAATCACAATTATTCAACAAGGCGCTTTACAAGAAGAAGAATTAAAGAACCATCTTGGAAAAAAACTAAACAAAGTAAAAAAACTATGTTTGAGTGATCATCCGATTCTTAAACA
The DNA here is from genome assembly GCA_942493315.1 of uncultured Bacteroidota bacterium. Taxonomy (GTDB): domain Bacteria; phylum Bacteroidota; class Bacteroidia; order Bacteroidales; family WCHB1-69; genus UBA5429. The sequence continues at coordinate 289,328 of OW818690.1, forward strand.
ATTTGCAGGAAAGAGAAAGATCAGCTACTTTATTAGAAAAAAGGATCAGAAAGTGAAAGGATGTAACCAATATTATGATACAAAAACGATTGAAAGCAGATACCTAAAATTATTTGCTTTTATGGATCGGTTTCATGGAGTATCCTCCAGTTATCTGCAAAACTATCTGTATTGGTATCTGATCTTTGAACAGATCAAATTCAGATTAGATCCCTCATCTGCTATGATTGAAAAATCGATCTCAATCAACGATGGGAAAGAAAACTACAAACATTGCAAAATGTTTATAAGAATACCCAATTAGTGCTCCGCAGGTCAATGAGCCCCACCTTTCCCCCGCATTAGGGCGAAGGCCAAGTACCCCGCAAGTTGAGCTGCTTAGGGGATGACGGATCGGGCAGAGCGAGCCTGTGAGCTACTGCCCGATCGCTCAGACCCTTGCAGCGAAACGAGGAGTACAGGCCGGAGACCGACCCTTTGGCTAGCGACGCGATCATTATTCCTATTTGATTGGATTTGGGTTGAGCGCAGACAAAGGGGAATGCCCTGAAAAAAGACTACAGACAACGGACTGCAGACAACAGACAAATGAATAATGAATAGTGAAAAAGATAAAAGTTTAAAGTTAAAAGTCAAAAGTTAAAAGTTAAAAGTTAAAAGTTAAAAGTTTAAAGTTTAAAATTTTAGGGTACTTTTTGTTTGACTAACAAATACAAAAAAAAAGGCTGCCGAAGCAGCCTTTAGAGTTATTATTGTTTAACTATTTTTGAATAATCATCTTTTTAGTTAAAACAGCATTGTTGTTTACAACTTGAATGAAATAAACCCCTGGAGCTAAATTTAACTCAGGTAATTCAAATGTATTTTTGTTAATTTTTACGTCAGTTGAAGTTTCATAAAGAACTTTACCGTTTATAGTTGAAATTCTTAATGAGGTTTCACCTTGAATATTATCAAATGTTAACTTAATATTTTCACCATTTGATGGGTTTGGATAAACATTAACATTAATATCACTGGATGGAACAGGAAGTGGTTCTGGTTGTGGTTGATCAGGAATTGCATTTCCGGTTACATTGATAACCATTGTATTGGATGCCATAAGAGTTGTGTTATTACAGAATTGGAATCCACTACCACCATAAGAAAAACCAGCAGTATAATTGGTTGAGTTATCTGTAATATTACAGCTTGCATCTGCACCAACTAAGTTGTAAGTGATGGTATATTGACCAGGTTGAGAGAATGCATTGATGTCAACTGTAATGAATCTTTCTTTGAAGAAATGCATGTAGAACCAGTTGTAAGCATTGGTTGTCCAACTTACAAAGAATCCATTCCAAGGAGCAAACTGTGCTGTATTAGCAAATGGGAATGTTCCTGTAGAAATTGGATTAAAATATGTATTATTTGGGTTAGGATTGGTAATTCCGGATTGATCAGTAAAGTAAGATACACTTGAGTATTGATCTGTTAAATATTGACCTAAACTTGTTAGTGCAACTCCATCTTTATAAACTTGGAATTGAATTTGAGCACGACGAGTTAAGTCTGCACAAGCTTCTACTTTGATATAGAATTTAGCGTCTTGTCCTGTAGTTACATTTAAAATATTATTTGGAGAAGCAGCTTGATCAGTGTATAATCTCAATCTTGGAGCATCAGTTACGATTGTTGTATCTGTTGTGTGGTTATAAGCACATCCGTTACCATCAGTAAATACTAATTGGAAATAAGTATCATTAAATACTGGTGCTGAAATATGAGTTAAAGCACCAACAACACCTGGATAAATAATTGTTGTATTTGTTGAACCAGAGAACATTTGAACACTCCAATTTCCATTTACTAATTGAAGATCATTATTTACTGCTTGTGCATTTAATGTTACAGTTTCACCTACACAAATTTGATCATTAACAGAAGAGGATAAAGTTGGAACTTCAAATTGAGTTACAGTAATTTCAGCACTATTTGAACAGCCATTAGCAAGTGTTCCTATTACTGAATATGTTCCGGCTGTAGTTACTTCAATAGAAGGAGTTATTGCAGTTGTATTCCATACATAACCATCAGCACCATTACCTGTTAAAGTAATAATTGTATTTTGACAAATTGTGTTTGGTCCTGTGATAGTAACAGTTGGGCGGTGTAAAATAGTAATTGTTTGAGTAGCAGTTATTGCTTGACCAACAGCATCAGTTACAGTCCATGTTCTTGTAATATAACCATCTGTAGTTTCATTACCTATATTTGTAATATCATCAGAATAAGCAATGGCTGGATTAGTGGTACAGTTGTCATGACCTAAAGCAACTCCCATTAATGCAGTTGTAATTAAGTTTTCATAAGTACCATCATAGTTTCTACATACAGATTGGTTAGCAGGAACAAATGTAAATGTTGGATTAATATTATCAGTAACAGTAATCACTTGTAAAGCAGTTACAAAGTTACCTGTAACGTCTTGAGCTTTCCAGGTTCTGTTGATAGTCCATTGACCAGCATTTGCACCAACAATCACTTCATCTGTATAAGTTACAGCTGGGAAGTAACAATTATCAGTTGCTGTTGCTGTACCACCTGTATAAGTTGGAAGTGAATTTATATCACAAGTTACATTTGTATAAATGGTTGTATTAGCAGGTACAAATGTAAATGTTGGAACAGTCACATCTTGAACAGTGATCACTTGAGTAATGGTATTAGAAACATTTGCAGAAGCATCTGTAGCTACCCATGATCTAGTAATAGTATAGTTATAATAAGTTGCAGCAGCTGGATTGGATCCACGAGTTGTTACAACACTTGGAACGATAACAGGATTCATATCACAATTGTCAGTAAATAATACTGTTGGAACAGCAGGTACTACATCTTGACAATTGATTGTCATATTTGTAGGTATTGAAGTTTCTACAACTACAGGAGCAGTAATGTCCTGAACTGTGATCACTTGAGTAACCGTTGGAGATACATGTCCTGAAGCATCAGTTGCAAACCAAGTTCTGGTTAATGTATAATTATAATAGTTAGCTAAAGCAGGATTAGCTCCTTGTGTTGATACTTGATTATAAGTAACAACAGGTGTTGCATCACATGCATCAGTAAATAATACAGTTGGAGCATCTGGAATATCACTACATGAAACAGTAACATCTGAAGGAACTGAAGTAAGAACTACAGTTGGAGCATCTGTGTCAACAATTGTTATAACTTGAGTAACTGTTGAAGAAACATTTCCTGATGCATCATTTGCATTCCAAGTCCTTGTAATTACATAGTTATAATAATTTTCATTTTCAGGATTATTAACAAATGTAGAAACTTGAGTAGAGTTAATAGTTGGAGTTGAACAGTTATCAGTAAACAATACATTTGGCATTAATGGAACCACATCATAACATGTAAGTGTTAAATTAGATGGTAATGTATTCTCAACAACAACAGGAGCAGTAATATCGTGAACGGTGATCACTTGGGTAATAGTTGTAGCTACGTTGTTAGAAGCATCACGAGCAATCCATGTTCTGGTAATGGTATAATTATAATAAGCAGCTGTATTTGGAGTTGATCCTTGTGTTGAAACTTGATTATAAGTAACTGTGAAATTTTGATCACAAGATTCGCTAAATAGTACACTAGCTGGAGCAGGAATTACATCTTGACAGTTCAAAGTAATATTTAAAGGAATTGTATTTTCAATAACAATAGGAGCAGTAATATCTTGAACTGTGATTATTTGAGTAATAGTTGGAGAAACTAAACCTGAAGCATCAGTTGCAAACCAAGTTCTGGTTACTGTATAGTTATAATAACTTGGTAATGTGTTATCTGTACCTTGTGTTGAAATTTGATTATAACTGATGATCATATCTTGATCACAATTATCAGAGAATAGAACATTTGCTGGAGCAGGAACCGTTTCAGGACAGTTAATAGTTACATTTGCTGGAATTGTATTCTCAACAACAACAGGAGCAACTAAATCTTGAACTGTAATTACTTGAGTAATGGTTGGTGTAGTGAAACCTGAAGCATCGTTAGCTGTCCATGTTCTTGTAATTGTATAGGTATAAAAATCAGCAGCATTTGGATCTGTACCTTTTGTAGATACTTCAGTGAATACAACATTCAAATCAGCATCACAATTATCAGTGATGATAATATCAGCAGGAGCAGGGATTAGATCACTACATGCTAGAGTAAGATTAGTAGGTATTGTTGATTCGTCAATAACTGGTCCTACAAGATCTTGAACTGTAATTACTTGTGTAATTGGGGTTGTTGAATTACCTGCTGCATCAGAAGCATACCAAGTTCTTGTAATAGTATAATTATAATAATTAGCACTATCTGAATCTGTTCCTTTTGTAGAAACTTGTGTAAAATGAACAGTTGGTAATCCTTCACAATTATCAATATATTCTAAAATAGCAGGAGTTGGAATAACATCACTACAAGAAAGAGTTAAATCTTCAGGTAGAATAGATGTTACTAAAGTTGGAGTAACTTCATCAGTTACAGTAATAGTTTGTGTCATTGGTAAAGATACATTTCCGCATACATCAGTTGCAACCCATGTTAATGTATTTACATAAGTATTTGGTGTACTACCTGGAACAACATTTGAAGTATAAGAATATGTAATTGTACCTGAGCAATTATCAGATGCAATCAAATATGGACTATTTACATCAATTACAGGAATATTATCACAAGAAACTTCTACACTTGCAGGTACTGAAGTTAAAAGTGGAGCTGTAACATCAACTACATGAATTAACTGAGTAATAGTACTGAAGTTTCCACAAGCATCTTGAGCTCTCCATGTTCTTTGAATATCATAAGTGTTTGCACAAGAACCAGGAACTATCACTTCAGGTAACATTGAAATAATGATCGCTGTTTCAGCAGTACAATTATCAGTTACATTCACATCTTGAGGACGTTGAGTTGGAATTGATGCGCAATCAACTGTTAATTCTGGACTAATTGTTCCTTCAAAAACAATTGTAGGAGGAACAATATCATTTATTGTAATAGTAACTGAACCATATGTAGTACATCCTTTAGAGTCAACTACATTCAAATGAACTAAATTTTCTCCACCACAAGTTACATTTTGTAATGTTACATCAGAACCATCTACAACAACATTTCCATCCCAACTAAGTGTATATGGAGCTGTTCCACCGGTTACAACAGGAGTAATTGGGTTTACTAAACCTGGGCAATTATAAGTTGCACTAATAGATTCAACAACAGGAAGTGGGTTAACAATAACTGTTGCATATACTGTTGGAGCAATACAACCATGATCAGAAGTAACAATTACTGAATAAGTATTTTCACCAACTAATTCTGGAGTAACCATGATATAGTTCATTGGTGATGGTGTGTTAGAACCAAATTGGTATGTATAACCTTCAACATAAGGAGTTGCAGTTAAAGTTACAGTTTCTCCTAAACAAATTTCAGTATCATTTGCAGTTAATGCTGGATCAACAGGTAATGGATAAATAGTAACAATTTGAGTTGCAATAGTAGAAACACAACCTGTAAATGGATTAGTTGTAGTTGTTGTGAAAGTATATGTTCCAGCTGTTGTAAATGTATAAGTTGCAACACCATCAACATTTTCAAGAATAGTTCCATTTACAAACATATTGTATATGGCTTGATTGGCTTGAGTTGAAGTTGCAGTGATTGTAGCAATAATTGGTTCATATAAACAATTTGTAGTTAAAGGAGAAACCACTAATGCAGCAACAGGGTCAACATGAGTATCTAAAATTAAAACTGGGCTAGCAGTAGCAGAACACATTGTAGTTGGATTTTGAGCAGTGATAGTATAAGAACCGGCTGCTAAGTTTTCGAAAGGAAGAACGATAGGTGTTGTTCCAATGAAATAGTTATATGTTCCATCGTTAGGTAAGATAGAGATTGCTCCGTTATCACCAACGCAATTAACATCGTCAGAAGTTTTAACAGCTGTAAATTCTGGTAATGAATTTACGGTTACAGTAACTGATTCAGTGTTGGTACAACCAAATGGACTTGTAACGGTAACGGTATAGGTTGTAGTTACGCTTGGGCTAACAATAATATCAGCAGAAGTTGCACCAGTTGACCAAAGGAAGGCGCTAATAGTAGATTGAGCAGTAGTTACATTATTTGTATTGATTGGATCTGTAGGCATTTCACCTTCACCATCTCCACCACCAGGGGTTAAGTCATAATTAACTACTAAAGTTGTTGATTGACCTAAACAGATTGCAACATCATCAGAAACAGTGAAAACTGGTTTTCCGTGAACTAAAACTGTAATTGTATTTGAAGTACTACATCCGTTGGCATCAGTTACAGTGTACATATAGGTGAATGTTTCATCCACAAATTCGTTTGTTAAAACTGGTGTTACTGAAGGATTGAATCCTTCTAAAGCTGGATTACTCCAAGTAATTGTATATGGTTCAACTCCATAATCCGCTGTTACATTGAATGTAAATGCATTACCGTAGCAAGCATCAGCAGTTGAAGGAGTAATTGTATATGCATTTGTAAGAACATTTGGCATTGTAATTGTTACATAAGATGTGCTATAGTTTTCACAAGCATCTGTAAAAGTAACAGTAACAATAGTTGAAGTTGTTAATACTTGATTAGGTTCTACAGAATAAGTAATTGCAACTTGAGAACAATTATCTGTTGCTTCAAAAGCAGCACCAATTTGTTGTAACATTTCAGCAGTCACGATATAAGAACAATCAACCCCAGGAAGAGCTATATAAGTATTCAAATTTGGAGTAAATGTAGGAGCTATATTATCAATAACATTGTACTCTAAATAAAATTCAGGACTTGCGTTTCCGCAGTTATCATATAATATATAATACCTTCTTAATGTATTAGTGCAGCCCAATTCTGTTTCTTCTCTAGAAACCTGTACTGTAAACTCAGTTCCATTAGCAGGATTTGTTGAATTATCTGTAAAAATAAATCCTGCAGATTCTAATTCTTCCAAAGTTAAAGCAGCCGGAACATTATTCAAGTTACATCCAACAGTAGTTGGCATAACCATTGACATTGGATATACTGTTGGAGCTACTAAATCAGTAGCAAATATTGATCCTGAAATGGTATTTGAACACATTTTAGCATCTCTTACGAGAACTGAAAAAGGATAATTTTGTTCGCAGGTAGTATTTATGGAAACAAATGCTGTCGCATTAGAACCAGTTGCACCTGTCCAAGTATAATTTAATGCACCTGTATAGGACCCCATTAATACGTTAACACCAACAGCTTCCGTATGAGTAATAGGAATAGTTGTTTCGTTATAATCGATTAATGAAAGTTCAGGTATTGGGTTTGAAGTAACAGTCACCATTTTTGGAGCACTTGTACATGTTGGTGATGATGCTGTTACATAATAGGTGTAAACAGTGGTTACATTAGATGGATTTAAAACAGGAACTGTAGCAGTTGCTCCTGTAGCCACTAAAGTTGTTAAACTTGCATCTGAATACCAGTTATAAGTAACACCTTCTAAAACGTTAGTTACAGCTAAAGTAACTTCGCCTACACCGCAAATCTCTTGATTATTAGCATTTGGAATTGTAGGAATAGGATTAACAGTAAGATAAAGGGTATCTATTCTGGCAACTTTAGGTCCGAAACAAGGAGTTGGTTGTGTATATGAAGGTACAATATACATAGTGGTGATTGCACCAAAATTTGTTTGTGGAGAATTAGGGTTCCAAACAGCAACATTATTAAATGACAAAGTATTTACAGTTGTAGGTGTTGAGTATGGATTTCCATTAGGATTAACACCAAAAGTAAAAGATTCACCTGAACAAATAGAAGCATAATGTGAACCTCTTGGCATTGGAGTTAAAGCGTATTGCGCAATGATTCCTGATGCAATAGATTGGTGACCACCATAATAAGTATGTTGGTTATTGGAATTGTATGGTTCTTGAATTTCAGTTCCACAGGTTCTGCTATATAATGTGAATTTTATATCGTACACTCCATATTGTTTCCAATACACTTTCATACGCATTGCATTGTTTCTAGAAGCATATTGTAAGTAATGTAAGTAGAAAAAGTTATAGTTTTGAGCATTTGGAAGTGAAGATATCTGAGAATTTGATAAACTAGGGTTAATCAAATAACTTGATCCAGCATTACCAATTTCAGGAATTGCTCCTGGAAAATCTGCAAAAGTTGGGTTATTAAAACTTCCAAGGGTATATTGATCCCCTAAACCAGATTTAACCGGTACTCCAGCCCATCCAAAGTTTGGAATATTGATTTGGAACGAAACATCAGCATATTGAGATAATTTAGTTAAATCTGTTCCATTGTCCAAAAGTTGTCCATCGCGATAGATTTCCCAACCGATAGAAACTTTAGTAGTGTTGGAGTCCAATCCGCAAGTATTGTTGAAGTGGATGTAGTAATAATCCGTGTTTTGATAAACCGGAGTATTAAATGAGTAGGTTTCTTCGGGGATTGTGGCCCCATTTTTTTCTACCCAAAAACAACAATCTTGAGCGAATGTCGTGCTATTTAACATTGCTACGATGCTAAGGAAGCATAAGAGTACAAGTTTTTTCATAAGTTTTTGAATTTATTGATTATTATTAATTTTTTCCAAATCAGTTTTTTGTCTTTTTTCTAGAGTTTATTCATACACGAAAATATGTGAAAAGGGTTTAAAACCCATTTCGACACTATTCAACGTGCAAAGATACATTATTTTTTTATATATAGTACGCATTTTTAAAAAAAAATTATGCTTTTTATCAATCATAACTTGTTAATAAATTTTGTTTTTTCAATTCGTTTATCTAAAGCTAAAATACGAAACATAAGTAATTAAGTTACAAATTTTTAAAGAAAAAATTAAAAGCGTATAAAAAAAATATTTTTTATCATAAATCTTAGGGAGAATAGGTATTTTTAAAATAAAAGTAAATAAAAATGAGATCTGAAAAAAAAAAGTGTATTTTTGTGGCGAAAAAAAAGTAAAAAAATTGAATATGAAAATTGCAGTAGTAGGTACCGGATACGTTGGATTAGTAACAGGCGCATGTTTAGCTGACGTTGGTTTTGATGTTATTTGCGTTGATATTGATGAAAATAAAATCTCCAAATTAAAACAGGGAGTTTCTCCCATTTTTGAACCCGGATTAGAAGACATATTGGAACGTACCATTCAAAAAGGTAAATTAACTTTTACAACAGATATAATTCCCATTTTGAATGATGTTCAGATTGTATTCTCGGCTGTTGGAACACCTCCTGATGAAGATGGTAGTGCAGATTTAAAATATGTCTTAGATGTAGCCAGAACAGTAGGTCGTTATATGTCTGATTACGTTTTAGTGATCACAAAAAGTACTGTACCGGTAGGAACTGCTAAATTGGTTAAAGAAGCTATCAATGGGGAGCTTCAAAAGAGAGGATTAGAAATTCCTTTTGATGTTGCTTCCAATCCTGAATTTTTAAAGGAAGGAGATGCTATCAATGATTTCATGAGACCTGATCGGATTGTAGTTGGAGTTGAATCAGAAAGAGCTATGTCACTTTTTGAAAAAATATATAAACCGTTTGTTTTGAATGGTCACCCTGTTATTTTTACCGATATACCTTCTGCAGAGATGATTAAATATGCAGCCAATGCCATGTTAGCAACCCGAATTAGTTTCATGAATGATATTGCTAATTTATGTGAGATCATGGGTGCTGATGTGAATATGGTGAGAAAAGGGATTGGGAGCGATACCAGAATTGGAAGCAAGTTTTTATATGCCGGCATAGGATATGGTGGATCTTGTTTTCCTAAAGATGTTAAAGCTTTAATCAAAACAGGTGATCAAAACAACTATTCTTTAGAGGTGCTCAAAGCGGTTGAGTTTGTGAATGATAATCAAAAAATGGTTTTATTCAATAAAGTAAACCAATATTTTGAAGGAAATTTGAAAGGAAAAACAATTGGATTGTTAGGATTATCGTTTAAACCTAATACTGACGACATGAGAGAAGCCCCTTCATTGGTGATTATTGACCAGTTATTAAACAGTGGTTGTATTGTAAAAGCTTATGATCCTGCTGCTATGGAAGAAACGGAAAGAAAAATTGGCCATGTGATCACCTATTGTAAAAATAGTGATGAAGTTTTAAAGGGCTCTGATGCATTATTATTGGTAACTGAATGGGGAGAATTTCGCACATTAGATCCAAAAAAAATCAAAGAATTAATGATTACTCCTGTTGTTTTTGATGGAAGAAATATTTATGATCCTATTGAGATGACAAAAGGTGGAATCACTTATTTTAGTATTGGAAGACCTTAAGTTTTATTCTAATCAAAATTAAATGAAAACAATATTAATAACCGGGGCTAACGGTCAGTTAGGTTGTTGTTTGCAAGATATTGCTCCTCAATATTCTAAATCTTTTCATTTCCTTTTTACAGATATTGAAAAGATGGATATCAGTAATTTTGATAGTATTTATCAATTTTGTTTGAAAGAGAAAGTTGATATTATCATCAATGCAGCAGCTTATACTCAGGTTGATCTTGCAGAACAAGAAATGGAATCAGCTTATTTGATTAATTGTACCGGAGTTTTCAATATTGTTGAAGTTTGCAAAAAACTCTCTATCTTTTTAGTTCATGTTTCCACTGATTATATTTTTGATGGAGCATATAATGGGGAATATACTGAAGATATGATTCCAAATCCGATTTCAGTGTATGGCAAATCGAAATGGGAAGGGGAATCTAAAGTTTTAGAATCCGGAATTCCATCTATAATAATTAGAACATCGTGGTTATACTCTGAATATGGGAAAAATTTTCTAAAAACAATTTTAAAATTAACCAAAGAGAAAGAGGAGCTTCAGATCGTAAATGATCAAACTGGAACACCCACCTATGCAGGAGATCTTGCAGATGTGGTTTTGAAATGTATAGAAAAAAAGAATCAAATAGTAAGTCCTGAAATTTTTCATTTTTCTAATTCCGGAGTTTGTAATTGGTATGAATTTGCACTATTGATTAATCTAATTTCCGGAAATAGTTGTAAAATATTACCTATTTATGAGAAGGATTATCCTACGATTGCAAAAAGACCTAAAAATTCGTTGTTAAGCAAAGAAAAATTGAAAAAGTTTTTAAATATTAAGATTGCACCTTGGGAAGAGAGTGTTGAAAAATGCCTTACAAAATTAGTTTAACTATTTATATTTCTGTAATTTACATATTTAAATAAAATTTTTACAGAAAGGAAAATTAATATTAAAAAAAGGTGTATCTTTGCAGACTCAAAAAAAAACATTTTTTTGAGATGTTCTTTATATGAAAAAAGCCGTTGTAGCTCAGTGGTAGAGTACTTCCTTGGTAAGGAAGGGGTCACGAGTTCAACTCTCGTCAATGGCTCAAGTTTGAAAATAAAAAACCTAATACAATTAAAAAAACAAAGGAAAAATTAACAACCCTTAATCAATAAAAAAATGGCAAAAGAAAAATTTGATCGTTCCAAACCACACGTAAATGTTGGAACAATTGGTCACATTGACCACGGTAAAACAACCTTAACAGCAGCAATCACTACAGTATTAGCTTCTAAAGGGTTATCAGAAGTTAGAAGTTTTGACTCTATTGACAATGCACCTGAAGAAAAAGAACGTGGTATTACCATTAATACTGCACACGTTGAGTATCAAACTGCACTTCGTCACTATGCACACGTAGATTGTCCGGGACACGCTGACTACATTAAAAACATGGTTACAGGTGCTGCTCAAATGGACGGAGCTATTTTGGTTGTAGCTGCAACTGATGGTCCTATGCCACAAACAAGAGAACACATCCTTTTAGCTCGCCAAGTAGGTGTGCCTAAATTGGTTGTTTTCATGAATAAAGTTGACATGGTTGATGATGATGAGTTATTAGAACTTGTTGAAATGGAAATTCGTGAGTTATTATCATTCTACGGTTTTGATGGAGACAATACTCCAGTTATTCAAGGATCTGCTTTAGGTGGATTGAACAACGAACCTAAATGGGTTGACAAAATTATGGAATTAATGGATGCAGTTGATACTTTCATTCCACTTCCAAAACGTGATAGTGATAAAGAATTCTTAATGCCAGTTGAAGACGTATTTTCAATTACAGGACGTGGAACAGTTGCTACAGGTAGAATTGAAACAGGTGTTATCAATACAGGTGACCCAGTAGAAATCATGGGTATGGGTGCTGAAAAACTTAAATCAGTTGTTACAGGAGTAGAAATGTTCCGTAAAATTTTGGACAGAGGTGAAGCTGGTGATAACGTTGGTTTATTATTACGTGGTATTGACAAAGAAGCTATACGTCGTGGTATGGTTATTGCAAAACCAGGTTCTATTAAACCTCACAAAGAATTTGAAGCTGAAGTTGTTATTTTGAAAAAAGAGGAAGGTGGACGTCACACTCCATTCCACAATAGATATCGCCCTCAGTTCTATTTCCGTACAACTGACGTAACTGGTGAAGTATTTCTTCCAGACGGAGTTGAAATGGTAATGCCAGGAGATAACTTAACAATCACAGTTAAATTATTATCTTCAATCGCTATCAACCTTAACTTACGTTTCGCTATCCGTGAAGGTGGTAGAACTGTAGGTGCTGGTCAGGTTACTAAAATTTTAGACTAAGAAAATATTTAAAACAGGATCTTAGGATCCTGTTTTTTTAGGGGAATAGTTTAAGGGTAGAACAGTAGTCTCCAAAACTATCGGTGGGAGTTCGAATCTCTCTTCCCCTGCAATAGAGGTCCAGAAATGGGCCTCTATTTTTTTGTTGAAGGTTGAACGCTGCGCTGTTTAAGGTTGAATGGTTAAAGGTTGAAAAGCAATTAATATATAGAGTATTCGAGCACATTGAGCATTCGAGCACACGAGCATTCAGAGCATTCGAACTACTTAATCTCTTTTTTGATAAAAGCAACAATAGGAGCATCATCAACTTTGATGGTATAAAAACTATTTTTAGGTGGCCATAGTCCTGCTTTTAATACAGCTGGATCTACGTTATTTCCAAATGTGATATAGTACTCTCCTAATCCTTCCGAAAATTGCTTGTATGTTCCATGTTTAACCTTAAGGTATTTATTCTCTTTAAAAAATGAGGAACAATCTATTTTGGCATCAGTCAAAACCAATATGGTATCATTATCTTTAAAATCCCTTACATTATGACTATAAATATTTTTAATGAGCCATTTAGAAGCAATTTCAGGATAATGGGAATTTAAATCCAGTGTATATTTTCCATAAGATGTACTAACGCCACCTGCAAACTCATTAAAATACACTGAAGTAGCAGGAGCTGTAATAAATACATGTCTAAATGGTGGTAAAATTAACAAAAACAGTGCAATTGAAATGACAGTATTCACATATCTATCATCAATTTTTCTCAATAGAGATTCCGTACCAATAATTGCAGTTACAACGAGAAGTGGAACCGTAAAATAGTAAACAGCCCAAAAGCCATGATGGTTCATTTTTGCAAAAAAAGTGAAAATAATTGGGAAAATTAAAGATCCAATAATTACAAAATGGATATGTGGATTGAGCTCATTTTTCATTTTTTTAAAAAAAGCAATCAACAAAAAGATTCCAATCAAAATCACAATAGGAATTGAAATAAACAAATATTTTACCAAGTAATAGTTTGGTAATGCATTAGAATTTAATAATTTTGATTCAAATATTTCACTTTGATTCAGATCTCCCCAATTGAGCATTTTTAGAGCCTGAAAGGGATTTAATAGTGTTTGATTATAAAAATAATGCGCTGAAATCCATGATGTTAAAAATACTGCCAAAATCAATAGCGTTGTATAAACTGTTATACGTAAAATTGTATAGTTTTTATTAAAAGTTTTATTCCATCTTGAATTATATTTAAAAATAACAGCAATCGCAACAAATACAAAAAGATAAATAACTAAAACAAAACCGGCTGGATGGATAAATGACGTAAAGAGTGTTCCTAATGTAAGAAAAATGAGTCTTTTAATTTTAATTCTTGGAATTTCTCGGCAAAATGAGTAAATTTGAGTAATTGAAAATAGATAAAAAAAAGCAAATGGAATATCAACTACATTTTGTATGGAGGCTCCAATAAAACGAGGACATAATGATAATAAAAGAACTCCAAAAAGGGCAGCTCTCCAACCAACTGTTAACTTCAAAAATCTAGTTATCTCAAGAATAATGAGCCAAATAAAAGCTACATTAACAAATTGAAAAAAAACAATTAAATCCACATTTGGTCCAAAAAAATGATGAAGTATTGGGATGAAAATCTTGGTAATCGGACCGAAATTCTTAACCGGTACCTCATTAATAAATGCCGGCATTAAGATAAAAAGTGTAATTAATAGAAGAAAAGTTGCTAACTTAAATGCTTGTTTTTTATTCATTTGTGTTCAATTTACTCATGATATAAGAATAAGAATCGGGGCCTACATTAAAGAGTAAGTCCAATATTGAAAGGTTAGGAATAAAACCAAACTTTTCATTAAAAACCTGATTATATGGTTTATAGGAATAAATGGAAGGTTTTTTTGGGTGTAAGATTTCGTTATTTTTAACTTCAAAAAATTCATTTGGGTTCGACGAAATGAAGGTTGTAGAAACATTTTTTAGAAGTTTTAGACACAACTGAATCAATTCGAAATTGAAATCAAAAAGAAATGGGATTTTCTGATGAAAAAAAGGGGCAAAATAATCCTGGTAAAACTCAAAATAGGGACTATTATTATAGGCAGTCTGAATAGCGCGCCAATGATTTCTTTGCCATTCCATTTTATAGTCAATTTTAACGTCTTTCACCATAATATTAAAGGGTCTGAGAATGGGAATAATCAGAGGTTGCATTCCATTTGGTGAGTAAATATAGGTTCTATTTCTATACGATTGTTTTTGGTACAATTCTGTAGAATCAATGAGACATAAACTGAAACCTCCTGTAGATTTGAAAAAATCTACAGGAGGTAAATAAGCTGTTGATAATACGATATTCTTTTCCATGATAAAACAGCTTTCAAATTGAAGATTCCTATTTTATTTGGCAATCATCAATTTAGATCTCAATATTTGATTGTCAGAAATAATTTCTACGAAATAAACTCCGTTTTGAAGGGATGAAAGATTGATTGATAAAGAAGAGTATGGATCGATTTCCGAAGAGAAAACCAATTTCCCGAGTGCGTCATAGACCTTACAAGGAGCGATTTTATTAAGCACTAATTCTGAGAAAGTAACTTCGCCGGTTGAAGGATTTGGAGAAATCTTAAAAGAAGGAATTTCAGGAGTTGAGTTTACAGACACAGAATTATTCCAATATCTGCCTGCAAGAGCTGTATTTCCCCAATTATCAGGATCGAGCCAAGGTTGCAACTTTTGTGAAGTGTTCGTTGTATTACTGCTAGTCCATGAAACTGACAATTTGCCGTAATGGTCATATCCACTTGGGCCAACATTAGTTTGATCAATATAGGTACAACTGGAAGTTCCACAACAAAGTGAACCTACAATGTATCCGGCTGCATTAAAAAGTGGAGATCCGGAAGAACCGGGTTCAGTAGTTCCTTTGTTATTAGGATCAAGGAGCCAGCCCACTTTCCAAAATTTGGTATAATTACCGTTTCCGGGGGTGACATTTCTTGGTAGGCTATATTTTTTATAATCGCCACCTGGATGATGAATTGCTGCGCCAACAGTTGGAGTGGTTGTACTTCTATCCCACCCTGCCAAGAAAATGGTAGGTTTATATGTTTCATTAATAGTTCCGGTAATCTGAAGAAGCATAAAATCTGAACTTTCATTACGGGCAACCACATTTGCACCTATAGCATATTTATTGTAGGAACCGGTAGTTCCTTCACACTCATTGGTTTGGTATTGGAATACAAATCTCCATGCGGTAACTGCAGGATCATAGCAATGTTCAGCAGTAAAAACGTAAGGAGTATTATCCTGACGTGTATTATTGATCATCGCACCTGAGCAAACGTATATGTCAGTACCTTGTGTAATTTTGATTAAAACAACAGAATTAGCCTGATCTCTCCATGGGTTAACTTCATCGCAAATCACATTAATATGACAATCTCCGACAGCTTCACCATGGTATCCTTTAGATTGGGTAGTTTGTCGGTACAAGTGCCCAACTTGATAAATGGAGATTTCAGGAGTTCCCAAAACAGAAACAGGTTGATAATACTCGAGGATCATTTCATCACCTGGAATATCCTGTGGAAAAAATTCACCATTAGGAAGAACTGATCTTTGATCATATAATCCTGCAATATACTGATGATCTGGTGAATAAATAAAAACTTCAGCACCTGCAGGAATTTTAAATTGATTCATATTGAAATGAACAGAAGCAGCACCTTCAGATTTAACAGATACTCTCCACACGCGATCACCATTTGGGAGAATATCCCAACGACCTGAATTATTCATGTTAAGTGTAACATTATGATTAACACCAACTCTAAGTGGGGTTCCTTTATCAGAAAGTAAAGCATCTTCATTTAAGAGTTTTTGGTTGTCAACAGATGGCATTTCTAAGGTTGGAACATATAAAGAAAGCCCTTCATTTTTAAAAGATTTAGGAGTCCCGGGAAAGCATAATTGCGCCCAAACAGATGAGATTCCGCACAGTATCAAACAGCTGATTAATAAAATTTTTCTCATTTTTATAGGTTTAAAATTAAGGGTACAAAGATACCAAAAAAGTACGGATTTTTTTATTACCTTTGCCAAAGGAAAAAAATATTAAAATGGCAAGACCAAGAAAAGAAAAACCTGTGGAGATACCTTTTGAAGGTAAATTAGAAGATCTTATTATTCAATCACTTATAGAAAAAAAGGGCGTTGATATTGTACAAATTGATTTAAAAAAGATCAATCATGTATTTTTCGACAGCTTTATTATATGCAGTGGAACTTCCAAAACGCATGTAGAAACATTAAGTGATTTTTTAAGAGAAAATGTAAAAAAGAACGCTCGGATCATTCCATCATTTATTGAGGGAAAAGCTAATGGCGAATGGATATTAGTTGATTATTTCAATATCATTGTTCACATATTTCAGGAAGATACAAGAGCTTACTACAACATCGAAAAACTTTGGAGTGATGCTCCTATGCAACAATTTTAAAATGACTGATTAATGGCAAATAATACTAACCAACCCGAAGACAAAAAACCAAATCTTCTCAATTCCAAAAAGAAACCAAAATTCAACTATATTTGGATTTACTTGATCATTAGTTTTGGTTTCATTTTGTTTATACAATTTGGAAATTTTGGAGTGAATCAAAAAGAGATTTTTGACACCAAATTTAATGAATTGGTTGTTAAAAAGGATATTCAATCCGTAAAATATACCAGAAAAGATGATAGGATCGATATCTACCTTAAAGAGAGTTCCATAAAAACGGATACAACCTATAAAAAATTCAGAGAAAAGAATTTGAAAGGGCCCCATTTTTATTATATGATTTCAGATTTTAAGGTATTTAATGATAATTTAGCAAAAATTAGAGAGAGAGAAATTGAATCCCTATTATTAAAAGACAGCACTTTGAAAAGATCTGATGTTGATCAAAGTTATGATTTTGATATTCGGCAAGACACATCGAAGGGTTGGGGATTTGACTTTATCTGGATGATTTTAATGGTTGGGGTTTTTATTTTCTTTATTGTTTCGATGAGAAACATGCGAGGAGGTGGTTCAGGTGGTGGACTTTTCAACATTGGCAAATCGAAAGCTCAATTGTTTGATGGGAAAACGCAACAGCCTGTATCATTTAAAGATGTAGCAGGGTTAGAAGGTGCTAAATATGAAGTGGAAGAGATTGTGGACTTTTTAAAAAATCCAAAAAAATACACCGTTTTAGGTGGTAAAATTCCAAAAGGAGCATTATTAGTAGGCCCTCCTGGAACCGGCAAAACGTTGTTAGCGAAAGCGGTTGCAGGTGAAGCAAAGGTTCCATTTTTCTCATTGTCAGGATCTGATTTTGTGGAGATGTTTGTTGGTGTTGGTGCCTCCAGAGTGCGTGATCTGTTTAAAACAGCCAAAGAAAAAGCCCCTTGTATCATTTTTATTGATGAGATTGATGCGATAGGAAGAGCAAGAGGTAAAAATGCTATATCAGGGAGCAATGATGAGAGAGAGAGCACTTTAAACCAACTTCTTACTGAAATGGATGGATTCACGACAAATGCCGGAATCATCATTTTAGCAGCTACTAACAGAGCAGATATTTTAGACAGGGCATTGTTGAGAGCAGGAAGGTTTGACCGACAAATTCAGATTGAACTCCCTAATCAAAATGAAAGAAAAGAGATTTTCGAAGTACATATTAGAAATTTAAAATTAGGAACTGATGTTGATTTAGATTTCTTTTCAAAACAAACACCCGGTTTCTCCGGTGCTGATATAGCCAATTTATGTAACGAAGCCGCTTTGATTTCTGCACGAAAGAACAAAACTTGCATTGAGAAAGAGGACTTTTTGGCAGCTATTGATAGAATTGTTGGTGGTTTAGAAAAAAGGGGACATTTAATCACTGCTCAAGAGAAAAAGGTGATTGCCTATCATGAATCGGGACATGCTGTTGTAGGATGGTTATTAGAACATGCATCTCCATTAGTTAAGGTAACTATTGTGCCTAGAGGAAAAGCATTAGGTGCTGCCTGGTATTTACCTGAAGAGAGACATTTAACCACAACTGAGCAAATGATGGATGAGATATCTGCTACTTTAGGAGGTAGAGCTGCTGAGGATCTCATTTTTGGGAAAATTTCAACAGGTGCCCTTAGTGATTTGGAAAAAGTAACCAAACAAGCTTACTCCATGGTTGTTTATTATGGATTAAATAAAAAAATTGGGAATATTAGTTACTACGATTCTTCCGGACAATCTGAGTACACGTTTACTAAACCTTATAGTGAAAAAACAGCTCAAGATATAGATGAAGAAATTCGGATTTTAGTATCAGAAGCTTATGAAAGAGCTAAAAATGTTTTGAGTACAAATAAAGAAAAACTGGTTGAAATAGCCGAATATTTATTGGAAAAAGAGGTGATCTTTGCAGAAGATTTAGAAAGAGTTTTTGGAAAGAGACCCCATTCTATAGATCAAAATGAATCTGATACAACTAAATCTGTATAAGTAACTTAAACAGTATCAATATGTCACCAAATAAAAATAGTTTTGATTCGACTGTTGTTGTTTCTAAGGAAAAAATTAGAAAAAATATCAGAAATGCATTAACTGTAAAAAGGAGTAACACTCCATCAAATATTGATACCAGCACCCCATTTTTTACACCCAATGATGATCTTACTAATGATTTCATAAATAATTACAGAAAAGCAGGAGGTGTATATATTCGATGTACAAAAAGTGATTTTGCTGAAAAGTTAATGTTCATTTTAGAAAAAAAGAGATATGGAACATTATTAAATACCAATAAATCTTTAAATCGAATATTAGAAGATGGAAAGATTCATTACACTGATTATATTGAAACTGATAAACCTGTGGATGCATTGATCGTATATTCCGATTTATTGATTTCAAGATCCGGCAGCTTGGTTTTTTCTCAAAAATATTCACTATATCCTTCAATCTTAAATTTAGGCTCTGATTTAATTGCCATTAGTTTTAGCAAAAGAATTATTGAGGATCTCCAAACAGGATTAAAAGTGATGGAATCTGTTTATAATGGAAAGCCATTTGAGTTTTTTGAGGTTATTACTCCTTCTGTAAAGAAAGATCAAGAGGAAAGCACTCCTGCTAACCCTCAAATTATTTTATTTCTAATTCATAACGAATGAAATCCCTAATTATTCGGAGTGTTACCGGCTTAGTTTTTATCTCTTTAGTGCTGGTTAGTTTTGTATTACCTATTGAATACATGTATATTCTTTTCCTATTGATTTCAATTGGAGGTATTATTGAATATAGAAAAATAGCTTTAAGAAGTCGAGGGTTCCCTCAAAATTTCATTCCTTTTTTCTTAGGTTTATTTTTATTTGGTTTTTTATATTTAATAGACAAAGGAATCCTTTTATTTAGCTTAAAACAATTTTTAATTGGATTTTCATTTTTATTTATTTTACCCCTATTAGTAACTTCTATCATTGAATTATACCGAAATAAAAAAAGAAGTCTGGTTAATATTACGGTTAGTTATTTTCCATTTTTTTGGATTGTTATCCCTTTAGCTATTGGGACATTTTGGAAAAGTTATGAGCCTAGTGTGGTGTTTGCCATTTTTATAATTGTATGGGCCAGTGACTCATTTGCATATTGTTATGGAATGCTATTTGGAAAAAGAAAGCTTTTTGAACGAATATCTCCTAAAAAAACATGGGAAGGTTTTTTGTTGTCATTAATAACAACTATAGGATTATCTTCATTGTTCTCAAAAATTGCATGGTTTGATAGTGCAGTTTTTAATACTACATTAGAATGGATGGGTTTCGCACTTGTTGTAATTGTATTTGGAACTTATGGTGATTTGGTCCAATCGATGTTTAAACGAAATGCCAGCGTGAAGGATAGTGGAAAAATCATGCCTGGACATGGAGGAATTTTAGATCGTTTTGATTCCTTATTATTTGCTCTACCAGCAGGCTTTATTTACTGGTTGCTATTTATTTAATTGATTTTATGATTTTAAAATCAATTTTTGTCCCGGAAAAATTTTATCAGTCTTTAATTTATTTGCTTTTTGAATCTTTTCAATTGGAATTTTGTATTTTTTACTAATTCCATAAAGTGTATCTCCTTGTTTTACAGTATACGTTTTTTGTTTTGAAGCAGCTTTAGGTGCTGCATTTTCAGTTCGAGATGAAGGAGTTGTTTCTATTTCATCTTTATGGTTCGGTTTGAAAACAGGTAATGAATTGGTGTATTCTGAACATGCTAAGATTCTTCTGGCTCCTACAAAAGTATTTGCATAACCCGGACGATCAGAATGATCAATTCTAACGCCTGTTTTTGGAGTGGAGGCATGGACAAAAGTGAAGTTTTTTAATGAATCCACACCAATCACTAAACCTACATGACCAATATAATTTCTGGATCTTTTGCCCCGATAAAAAAACACAAGATCTCCCGGTTTAATATCTTGAAAATCTATTTTTTCACCATTTAAATATTGATCCCTTGAGCTTCTTCCAATGGGAATATTAAAATGATTAAAGGTATAGTACATCAATCCGGAACAATCAAAAGAGTTAGGACCAAAAGTACCATATTTATACCTTTTTCCTTTTTGAGCCAAAGCAAAATTGATGATGGAATCAATTTTTTGACAATTCGAATTCTGACTATTCTGATCTATTGAATCAGATATTTTATGACTATATTTTGACTGATCTTCTTGTGAAAATAAAGAATACTGAAGAAATAAAAGAAAATTAACAAGTATAATAATGCGTATTTTTTTCATAAAAAATTCAAAAATGGATACCAGATTTAAGAGTTTACAAAAGTACAAAAAATAATTGTATTGTATTTATTTGATTATCTGATAGTTGTGAAATATATAATTTTAGTAAAATTATTAATAGAATTAAAAAAAAATCGTATATTTGCAGAACAATAGTGCGGGATAGAGCAGTGGTAGCTCGTCGGGCTCATAACCCGGAGGTCGTAGGTTCGAGTCCTGCTCCCGCTACCAAAGAAAAGACCTTTCAAAGAGAGGTCTTTTTTATTTTCATGAAATCATAATTTGAATATTTACTATCTAAAAAAATAGTTACCTTTGCAATTCTAATTTAAAAAAGGTATAAGTTTTATGAATAGTGACAGTGCATTTATGCAACATCATAATGATCTCACCAATTTACTGATTGAGTTATCATTAAAATTTATCAACTTACCTGTTCAAAATATTGAAATAGAAATAAATGCTGCCTTAGAAAAGATTGGTGAGTTTGTTCAGGTTGACAGGGTGTATATCTGTGAATATAACTATGAGAAACAAATGGGAACTTACAATTATGAATGGTGTAATAATGGCATAACACCCTTTATCAATGAGTTTCAAAATATTCCTTTAGATCTCGTATTTTCATTTATTGATATACAACAGCAGGGCGAGATCATCCACATTTCCAATCCTGAACTGACTGATAATGAATGGTTAATAGAAACCATGAAGATTCAGAATATAGATAGTTTAATTGCCATACCATTAATGAATCAGGGACTTTGTATGGGGTTACTGGGTTTTGACATGGGTGTATATAAACATAATTTTAGTGACAGGGAGTTACAAATTTTCAAGATTTTCGCTCAAATGATAGTCAATATATTTGAAAAGAGAATTAATGAAGAAAAGCTATTATTAGAGAAACAGCGTGCTGAGACGAGCGAAGAGAAACTGAAACTGATGATCAAAAACTCCAACGATGCTTTTGTTTTGGTCAATGATAAAGGTGAACAATTTTATGTCAGTGATATTTCAATCGCTGAAACAGGATTTTCAATTGAAGAGTTATTGGGCCCCGTTATAAATGTAATTCATCCTGATGATATAAACATGATGCTGGAAACATTAAATGACATCCTGGAAAATCCTGATAAAATCATTAAAGTGCAATATCGACATAAATTGAAAAAGGGTGGATATATTTGGTATGAATCAAAAGCTCAAAATTTTCTATCTAACCCACATATTAATGCGATTATTGTAAATGTTAGAAATATTGATGTTATAAAAAACAATGAAATTGAACTGATAAAAGCTAAAAATAAAGCAGAAGAGAGTGATCGGTTAAAATCTTCATTTTTAGCAAATATGAGTCATGAAATCAGAACTCCTATGAATGGGATTTTAGGATTTGCACATATCTTGAAAAAAGAGGGTTTAAGCAAAAAGATTCAGGATCAATACATTGAATTGATAGAAAAGAGTGGGAATCGGATGTTAAGTATCATCAATGACATCATAGACATATCCAAAATTGAATCAGGTTTAATGGAACTTTACATTTCAGAAACCAATATCAATGAACAAGTTGACTTTGTTTATCATTTTTTCAAACCGGAAACTGAAAGCAAGGGATTAAAAATGACCTATCACTTGGGATTACCTACAACGGACGCCTATATTCTCAGTGATCGGGAAAAACTATTTGCTATTCTGATGAATTTGGTTAAAAATAGTGTAAAATACACCCATTCTGGAAAAATTGATATCGGGTATCAATTAAAGGATGATTTTATCGAGTTTTTTGTAAAGGATACTGGAATTGGAATTGAAGAAAGTAAACATAAAGCCATTTTTGAGCGGTTTGTTCAGATTGATATACATGATAGACAAATTTATCAGGGTGCCGGATTAGGATTGTCAATTGCTAAAGCATATATTGAAATGTTAGATGGTAAAATGTGGGTAGAAAGTGAAGTTGGTAAAGGAACTACTTTCAATTTTACAACACCCTATCGTCAACAGAAAAAAATGAGTTCTTTACATCATGAATTTGATTATTCAAAAAATATCAATAAAGAGATTGAAAAATTGAATATTTTAATAGCTGATGATGATTTCGTTTCACAACAAATATTAGGTTTAATGCTTCAAGACTATTCAGAGAAGATTCATATTGCCAACAACGGATTAGAAGCTGTCACAATTTTTAATGAAAATCCGGATATTAACCTGATTCTTATGGATTCACAGATGCCTGAGATGACTGGTAATGAAGCTGTTGCAGAAATTAGAAAACATAATAAAGATGTGATCATCATTACACAAACAGCATTTGCTTTTCGACATGAAAATGAATTGTCTTTAAAATCGGGTTCTAATGCTTGTATATCAAAACCTATTAACAAAGATGAATTACTTAAAACTATTCAATCTTTTTTAAATTAATTCATTTGTTTCAGATCTCCATATTGTACAAATAAAAGGATTAAACTTTTGAACATTTTTGATTGTCTAATGGAATAAATAAAAAAATAAAAAAATAAAAACAACGTTTAGTTATATTACTTAAACAAACACCAAAATAAATGAAGTATGGAAAAAATGATGAAAAATTTGGCAATCGTAACCTCAATCGTGTTCATGTCAATCGGCTTAAACGCACAAACACCCGGTTTTGATTTCACTAAAGCAGCAGAACATACCGTAAATGCAGTGGTGCATATTCAGTGTGAATTTTCAGAACCTAATAGTTTTTATTCTGATTTCTTTTGGTTTTTAGCACCACAGCCAACAAACAGAAAAATACAGGCATCCGGTTCAGGCGTCATTATCAGAGCAGACGGATATATCATAACCAATAATCATGTGGTTCAGGATGCTGAAACCATAGAAGTTATTTTGAATGACAGAAGATCGTATCCTGCTGAGTTGGTTGGGACTGATCCTGCTGCAGATTTGGCTGTTATCAGAATAAAAGAAGTGGATTTACCCACTATTGATTTTGGAAATAGTGATGAAACAAAAATTGGGCAATGGGTATTAGCTGTAGGAAATCCTTTTAATTTAACATCTACAGTTACTGCAGGTATTATTAGTGCAAAAGCAAGAAATTTGAATATTTTAGGAAAAAATATGACAGAATCACCATTAGAATTTTACATTCAGACTGATGCTGCTGTAAACAGAGGAAACAGTGGAGGTGCATTAGTAGATTTAGAGGGTAAACTGATCGGAATTAATACGGCAATAGCTTCTAATACTGGTTCTTATGCGGGTTATTCATTTGCTATTCCTTCCAATATCGTTAAAAAGATCACCAATGACCTCATCAATTACGGGATTACTCAAAAAGCATATTTGGGAGTCAATATTGCTGAAGTTGATGCCAAATTAGCTGAAAATATTGGGGTTAAGAAAGTGAAAGGATTATACATAGCAACGGTCATTAAAGATGGTGCTGCATTTAAAGCCGGGCTTAAGGATGGTGATATTATTTTAACTTTAAATAACAGAACAATCAATACTTTGCCGGAGTTAAACGAAATTATGGCACAATCTTCACCTAATGAAAAGATGCATGTAGTTTATGAGAGAGAAGGGGTAACCTATTCTACAGATGTCTTGTTACTCAATGAAAAAGGAAATACAAGTATCATAAAACCTGAGATTAAACCTTTAATAACCGTTTTAAATACTGAATTCAGAGAATTAACTGAAAAAGAAAAAAATGTTTATGGAATTAATTCTGGTTATATTATTGAAAAGTCGGGAAATTCACCTTTATTCAGAGCCGGAATCAAAAATGGGTATGTGATTACCAGTATTGGAGGAGAAGAAGATATTGATTTATCTACGTTGCTAAATCTGGAAAATTATAAAGGAAAAGTGATCATTGAGGGATTTTATCCATCTGACAACCGGTTATCTTATTACATTATTGTTTTATAGATTACCTAACGAAAGCTAAAATTACGGCACAAGAGTTTGAGTTCATTAGATTTGACGGTTTCATCGTAAAATGTTTCACTTGTGCAGGTACAATAAAAGTTTCAGCATAATGAACTGTAAAAGGTTCAAAGTCACGGGAGGGGCTCTCAATGGAGATCTCCTCCCCTTCTATTACGCACCCAACATACACAGAGTCTGTCATTTCAACAGTAACCGATTTTGTAAACCAGAATCGTCTGGTTTCAATAAATTCCCGTTCATGAAGTCCGGTTTTCTCTTCCACCCATCCATCACCGGATTGAACAGTTTCAATTCTGTTAATTAAGTTCTTTTTAGTCCAGGATTCTATTCTATTCCATTGGATCACCTGAGCAGCATGGTCTATGTTGATGGGTCTTGGTTTTCCATCGAGTCCTAAGCGGCTCCAATCCCACATTTTAAAAGTAAATATGTAAGGAGTTGCACTAATTTCCAAAACCATGCAATCTTTTCCCGAACAATGAACGGTTCCGGCTGGGATCAGCAAATGATCATGGGTTTTAACAGGCCAGGCAGGTACATATTTTTCTGTTTCAAAAAAAACGCCCTCTTTTTGTGCTGCTTTAAGATCATTAAGCATCTCATCAGGATTGATTTGCTCTTTTAAACCCAAAAAAACCTGCGCATTCTCCTTTGCATAAAAAATATAATAACTTTCATCCTGGGTATAAGGGATTCCAAACTTTTCTTGGATATATTCGGTAAGTGGATGCACCTGGAGACTTAAATTACCGCCATCTACAGTATCTAGAAAATCAAAACGGATCGGAAACTGATCCCCAAAACGTGCATGTACTTTATCTCCCAAAAGTTCAATGGGATACAAAAACACTAAATTTATAGATGGGATCTCAATTCTTTCTTCATCCAACTGGATAAACAGACTATTTTCTTCCGGAACACAATTGAAACACCAACCATAATTGGATGGATCAGAATCCAGATTACAATTATTTCTCATCCATTGTCCACCCCAGGGAGCCGGATCGAAAAAAGGAACAACACTAAATGGTTGTTTAGCTGTTCGGTTCAGGGTATCATAAACGGCATCTGAAGGAACCATTTTAGGTCTTAATCTATCATTTGTATCTAAAAAATAATCAATTTGAGAAAACAATTTTTTCTTCCATTTATCGAGTACGCGCCAATCTACAAAAAAACCTTGTTTATAAAGGAGCATCCAATCCTCAACCGAACGATTATGTAGTCCTAAGCTATCTATTTCATGGGCTCTCATTCTCAATTGAATTTCCCAGCGAGCCATATCTGCATAAATTAACAGAGATGGGTTTTCACATATCAAAGCTGCTCCAGGTCCCAAAATAAGAATTGTTCCTTCAGCAATTTGATTTATTGATTTTTGAGCCTGAAACATTTTATCAGGATCAAAAAAATCCTGGATTGTGAGTCTGGTCAGATATCCAAAAATGCGATCATCTGTTACGTCAGGATACACTAATGACTCAATTTTTGAGGGATTCCATAAAAGATCATAGGTATTTATGATCAGGCTATGTTCCAAATTTGAAGAAATTTGATGGATCAATTCTTCCAGCAGAACCCCTTGATAAAATTCTACAACAATGATACTTTTCTTTTGATTTAAAAGAAGAATTTCAGATTGTATTTTCTGACAAATGGGTAACCAATTCACAAAAACCGGATAATTTTTGGTTGGTTTTACCGATGGAAATCTATTAAATTTTGAATTTTTCATTGAAGGAGCTTACATTATGCAAAAGTAAGGAAAAAAATAAGGAAACTAATCAAGAATATATGATGTAGACAAGAAGTATTATAATCTAAATGAACAATTTTTTTTATATTTTTGCAAAAAATATATACTATGAAAAAAATAACCTTATTACTAATTAGTTGTTTCATCGTAATGATGACCTATTCACAAAGTGATACTACGATCATTTTTAACGGAAATAAAATTGTGATAACTCAGGATAATGAAAATGTATCTGTATTTGTAGAAAAAATAGAACCAGGTATTAATGCTCCTGATTCCACAATTACGGATTCCATTCCACCTTACATTGTTGATGAATATGTAGAAGATCCTTTTTATAATGACTCTATTGAAGAACCGGATTACGATTATAACTTTGGAGATCGATTTTTAAATCCTGATTTTTCTGAAAGAATTCAAAGAAATTTAAGGAGAAAACAATATGAAGCTCACATTTCCGGGTTTTTCTTAGGTTTTTCCAATTTAAGTTCCCGTGATTTACAAATTGGGTCAGTACCGGGTGCTGTTCTCAAATTCTCCTCTTATGAAATTGGATGGACCATGTTTAGTAAAGATGTAAAATTATCGAAACCATCAAAAGATTATGCTTTTTTGTTTGGAGTAGGTTTAGGATTCAGATATAACCAATACAATGCTGATTTGAACACCGCATTTCGCCCTATCAGCAATACAACTATTCAAACCAGTGCACCAATGGGTATTGAATACACAGAAAGTTATTTATCCGTATGGTATTTCCATGTACCTGTTGTATTAGAATGGCAAAAGAAAAAAGGACCAACCAGTTTCTATGTTCAGGCCGGTGTAGAAGCCGCTGTTAAGATTAGTGGAAGATCAAAAATTTTATACAATCCTGATGATAATCGGGAAATGTATGAAGTGATTGGAAAAAATATGAATATCAATCCATTTACTGTTGATGCCAAACTTCAAATTGGGTTGAATAGTGTTTCATTTTATGCAAAATATGGTATTGTATCCTTCTTCCGTCAAAACAGAGGGGCAGATGTAATCCCTGTAGCATTAGGATTTAACCTTCATTTTTAATAGTCGTTTCTAAATTTTCAGTATCTTTGCGCCTCAATTTAAAAACACAATTGTATGGCAAAAAGACACTTGATTACCACAGCTTTACCTTATGCTAATGGCCCGATTCATATTGGCCATTTAGCCGGAGTTTACATTCCCGCGGACATTTATTGCAGATATATGCGTATGATGGGCGAAGAGGTATTGATGATTGGTGGTTCTGATGAACATGGTGTTCCCATCACTATTAAAGCCAGAAATGAGAATACTACACCTCAGGCAATTGTTGATAAATTCCACAATATCATAAAAGACTCCTTTGAGGAATTGGGGATCACTTTCGATATCTATTCCAGAACTTCTAATGACATTCATCACCAAACAGCATCTGAATTTTTCATTAAGTTGTTATCAGAAGGGAAATTGATTGAAAAAACATCGATGCAGTTTTATGACGAAGAAGCTAAGCAATTTTTAGCCGACCGCTATATCACAGGAGGATGTCCTCACTGTCACAATGAAAGAGCGTATGGCGACCAATGTGAAGCATGTGGAACCACACTCAATGCAACTGATTTGATCAATCCCAAATCCACATTAAGTGGCAATGAACCGATCATGAAAGAAACCAAACACTGGTATCTTCCTTTAGATCAATATGAAAGCTGGTTAAAAGAGTGGATTTTAAAGGGACATCAAAACGATTGGAAAGTGAATGTTTACGGTCAATGTAAATCATGGATTGAAAGTGGGTTACAACCTCGTGCCGTTACCCGTGATTTGGATTGGGGCGTAAAAGTACCCGTTGATGGTGCTGATGGAAAAGTACTTTATGTATGGTTTGATGCCCCTATTGGATACATTTCTGCCACTAAAGAGTGGTGTTTGGAACACAATCAACCTTATGAAAAATGGTGGAAAGATGAAGATACCCGCCTTGTTCATTTTATTGGAAAAGACAATATTGTATTCCATTGCATCATTTTTCCAGCCATGTTAAAAGCGGAAGGATCTTACATATTACCAGAAAATGTTCCGGCCAATGAATTTCTGAACTTAGAAAATGATAAAATCTCAACTTCCAGAAACTGGGCAGTTTGGTTGCATGAATATCTAAGAGATTTTGAAGGAAAACAAGATGTTTTAAGATACACTTTGACTTCCATCATTCCTGAAACAAAAGATGCGGACTTTACCTGGAACGATTTCCAATCCAAAAACAACAATGAGTTACTAGCCATTTTTGGTAATTTTGTCAATAGAACAGTTGTTTTAACTCATAAATATTTTAACGGTGTAATCCCACCGATGGGTGATTTAACTTCAGAAGAGAAAGAGATTCTCATCAGAATTGCAGAATTTCCTACCATCATAGGTTCTTCCATCGAAAAATACAGATTTAGAGAAGCATTAGGTGAGTTTATGAATCTGGCTCGATTAGGAAACAAATATCTGACTGATACTGAGCCTTGGAAAAAAATAAAAGAGAATCCGGAAGAAGTTAAGAAAATACTTCACATCTCTTTACAAATATGTGCTTCTTTAGCTGTTTTAGGGGAACCATTTTTACCATTTACATCAGAAAAACTTCGGAAGATGTTGAATATGAATTCCTTCCCATGGAATCAAGGAGGGCGAATCGATTTATTGAAAGCAGGTGATTTGATCCAGCAACCGGAATATTTATTCGAAAAAATTGAGGATGAAGTGATTCAGCAACAGGTACAAAAATTGTTAGATGCCAAAGCAGCGAACATGATCAATCAAGTTCCTGTAGAACCTGCTCAGGAGGATATCAGCTACGATGAATTTGCTAAAATGGATTTGAGAATTTGCACCGTTTTGGAAGCTGAAAAAGTAGCCAAAACGAAAAAGTTGATGAAGTTAACAGTAAATACAGGTGTGGACACCAGAACGATTATTTCAGGTATTGCTGAAAATTATGAAGCTGAAGATTTGATTGGAAAACAAGTGTTGATGTTGATTAACCTTGCGCCGAAAGAGATCAAAGGTGTTTTATCACATGGAATGGTTTTGTTAGCTGAAAATGTGGATGGGAAACTCTCTTTAGTACACCCTGACAAACCGGTAAAACCGGGCAGTAGTGTCAAATAACCATCAGATTACAACCTCTTAATCTGGAGCTGTCCAGGCGTCCGATAATTTCAATTGCCCCGTTAATGTGTCTGCGTCCCAGATCTTCTGTTGCAATAAAAGCAGATGAGTATAGATTGGCAAAGTCAATAATATTTAGGGCTCCGGAAATCGGTTCATTATATGAAGTTGCTTTATCCTGCCATGTTGGGATAGGTTCTTTTTCATCTCTCAGCACTATTTTCATCCAGGGCGGTGTTACAAAAAGATTATCACCGGAACTATACGCTTGAGAAAGCAATTCGCACATTCCGTATTCTGAGTGAATTTTGGGAACACCCAGTTTTTGAGTTAAAATAGTATGGACTTCCTCTTTCACCATCTCTTTGCGACGACCTTTCATGCCACCGGTTTCAAACACAATCAGATCGGGGAAATTTACAGCATAATGTTCCACAAAATCGAGTAATGCAAAAGTGACCCCAAAAAGGATTGTTTTTTGCCCCTTTTCTTTCAGTTTGATCAATTTTTGATATAAATCCTCATGGTTATACAGATAAAATCCGCTTTCATCTGAAGCGCTATTTTGTACTAAATCTGTCATCATGTAAATCAGTGATGAATCATCCCGTTCCAAGTAATTAGGCAAAAGAGCCAGAAATATGTAATTGTTCGGATCACCATAAAAAAACTGAAATGAGGAACGGTATGCATTTTGATATAAAGAGAGTGATTTGATCAGATGGCGAGATGTTTCCATTCCGGTTGTTCCGCTGCTTCTAAACACTTTTTCTGGTGTAAACAGTGTCGTAATAACATCATGAGTTTTAAAAAAAGAGATGGGCAGGAATGGGATCTGCGTAATGGATTTTACTTTTTCCGCAGTTATGTTTATCCCGTTACAAAAAGTACGATACACCTCATTATTATCGAATTGAAATTGAAAAAGGGCAAGGGCATACTGCTCAAATTCAGGATCAGAATAAGAATGAAATGGGTTTTCAGAAACCATAAAGGGTATTTTTTTGCAAAAGTACGAAAAAATGGATTGGAGACCTAAATTTGTTTTAGTTTTGAATTGAAAACTACATCAAAGGATTGAATCTATAACCTATACCAGGTTCAGTAATAATGAATTGAGGGTGATATTGATCTATTTCAATTTTTCGTCGTAAAAATCCAATATAAACTCTCAAGTATTGTATTTGATTTGAAAAATTTAATCCCCAAATTTGTTTTAAAATAAATTGGTGGGTTAAAACTCTTCCTTCATTGTTAGCTAATAAAATTAATAAATCAAATTCGGTTGCAGTTAATTTTATTCTTTGGCCTGATAGTGTAACTAAATGGTTTTCAATATCCAATTCTAATTGATTAAATTTTAAAGAGGATGGATTTTTCACTTGTTTAGAGTTTTTAATTGCGGTTCTAATTCGAGCCATTAATTCTCCAATTCTAAACGGTTTAGTAATATAATCACTTGCCCCATTATCTATGGCTTTTACAATTTCTTCTTCGTTGTTTTTAACGGACAATATAATTATAGCTCCTAAAAACCATTTTTTTAATTCCATTAAAACATGCTGTCCATCATCATCAGGTAACCCCAAATCAAGAATAATTAAATCGGGAGGATGAAGTAAAGCTAAGGATTTCCCTTCCAAAGCATTTGATGCAGTAATAACATTGTAATTATTTCCTTTCAAACAAATCTCTAAAACTTTTCTAATGATTTCTTCGTCATCAATTATTAAAATATTTTGTTTTTCCATATTTCTTTTTAAATTTTTATAAATTTGTTGAATTTAAATATATGAAACACAAAAAAATAATTATTTTAGATCTAATATTTTCTTCAATTCTGTAATACAATAGTCAAACGCTATAATTTTTCCGGAATGAAGCAATAAGCTGTAATTATCTTCTTTTATGGGTTCTTCAATAATAATTTTTTCAACTAATTTTTTGTTGTTTTCAATTTTCTGAATTAATTCAATGATTTGTTTTTCCATAATATCTGTTGTTTTTATCTTTATCAATATTGATTTCTCTTAAAAGAGTATTTGCTAATTGGTTTATTAAAGAATCGATTAAAATAGTTGTTTCATGATCCGGTTTGTTATTCGTAATATATTTTAAACCAGCAACTCCAATAACTTGACCTTGAATCATTAAAGGATAATATTGCAAATTTGCATTGGGTAATGTTTTTGAAAATTTTCCTGATTTTTGTTTATTGGAAAAAGTCCATGAAGCAATGGCGAATTCCTTTTCATCAAAAATCATTTGATTTCCAAATATTCTTTTATCCAAAATCTCTTTATTTTTATCTTTTAAATAAAACAAACAATCAATTTCAAAATATTTTTTAAATACAAATGCTGATTTGTATGCGACATCTTTAATAGAATTTGCTTTATTCATAGAATCCAAATAATAGTATAGTGTTGAAATTTGTTTTTGATTATTTTGCAAATTCTTTTGAATTTTTCTAAGAGTTGATATTTTAAAGCTTAATATAATACCTACAACTAAATTAGTAAACAATGTGATATAATCATGAAAACTATGGATTGAAAACTGGTATAAAGGAGGGATAAAGAAATAATCCCAAATTAAGACGCTTAAAATGGCCGACAACAAAATGGCACCTCTTCCTAAAAAGAGTGATGTCATAGTTACTCCAAGTAAAAAAATCAAGCCAACACTCTGATATCCAATAAAACTATTTAAAACAAAAGAAATACAACTAAAAATGAGCACAAAACATAAAGAAATAAAATATTCTTTATAGGAAAATTTTCTTTCCTGAAGTATTTGAAATATTGTTTTATCCCGTTTTTTCCTTTGAACGTTAACAACATGAAAATCAATATTTGTTTGTTTAGCAATTAATTTATCCGTTAAACTACCTCCTTTAAGTAACTGTTTTATTGGATTTTCATCATTTTTTCCAATGATTATTTGAGTTATATTATAATCATAAGCTGCTCTTAAAATTCCATTTACAACATCATCATCAATTATATGTACAATTTTTGCACCTAACTCAGCAGCTAATTCCAGATTTAAAAGGAGTATTTTTTTTTCATTTTCACTTAAATTAGATTGTGAGCTTATATTAATAGCATACCATTTTGCATCTAGACTAAAAGCCATTCTTCTTGTAATTCTTATCAATTTTTCGGCATTTATATCAGAATTAACGGCAACCATTAGTTTATCTTTCGTTTTCCAGGATGATGTTATTTGGTTATTATTCTTATAATCAACAACATCCATATCTACTCTTTCAGCCGTTAATCTTAATGAAAGTTCTCTAAGTGCATGTAAATTTCCTTTTTTAAAGAAATTATTTTTAGCAATGTTCACATTTTGTGGAACATACACTTTTCCTTCATTTAATCTTTTCAATAAATCATCTGGAGATATATCTATTAATTCAATTTCATCTGCATTTTCAATAATACTATCCGGAATAGTTTCATTTATCTTGATACCTGTAATTTCTTGAACAGTATTTACCCTGCTTTCTAAGTGTTGCACATTCACGGTAGAAAGAACATTTATTCCATTATCTAAAAGTTCAATAATATCCTGATATCTTTTTAAATGCCTGCTTCCTGGGGCATTTGAATGAGCTAATTCATCAACAAGTACATAGTCAGGTTTTAGTGTAATTATTCCATCTAAATCAAATTCTTGTAAAAAGATTCCTTTATATTCGATTTCTTTTAAGGGAAAAGAAATTAATCCTGTCAATAATTGTTCTGTTTCCAATCTTCCATGAGTTTCAACAATACCAACCACAACATTTTTTCCTTCATTTTTTAAAGAATGAGCAAATTCCAACATGGCAAAAGTTTTACCAACCCCTGCACACATGCCGAAAAATATTTTCAACTTTCCCCTTTGAATTTTTGCATTAGAATGATTAATTTTCTTCAATATTTCATCAGGATCTGGTCTAAAATCATCATTTTGATTGTTCATTTTCATAATTTATTAAATCGATATTCAACAAGAGAACATTTATTCTCTCTTCACCTAAAAGGTTGAATTGTTTTTTTTCATGATGTTTTTCAATTAGTTTATATATTTGATTGATATCAACATTTCTACACTTAGATATTCTATCAGCTTGAATCAATGCACTTTTATAGGATATATGTGGATCAAGTCCACTTGCTGAATTATAAAGAAGCTCGTTTGGAAAATCAAAATCTTTCAAATTAAATTTTTTAATTTGTTTTTTTTGTATAGAAACAATTGATTGACTATTTAGGCTAAAATTACTTGCCCCGGATTTCAT
Organism: uncultured Bacteroidota bacterium; assembly: GCA_942493315.1. Taxonomy (GTDB): domain Bacteria; phylum Bacteroidota; class Bacteroidia; order Bacteroidales; family WCHB1-69; genus UBA5429. The sequence continues at coordinate 324,052 of OW818690.1, forward strand.
AGGATTGCAATTAGAGATTGAAGGTCTTCCCCAAAAGAGTGAATCATTTGTAAAATTTTGACCTAAAAGTTCAGAACCGATAGGTTTATTGTTGATTTTAATGATACTCCCATTTGCTTTAAAAGGGAAAATCAATTGAGCAAAACCTGTAACAAATAACGGGTAAATGATTCCTAATAGAACAGTAAAAACTAAAATAATTTTTATAGAAATAATGAAATTATCTTTCATATTAAACCACATTTAAAAAATTAATAATTAAATCTATTACTTTAATACCTATAAAAGGTAAAACCAATCCACCTAATCCAAAAATCAAGATATTTCTAATTAAAATTTTGGAAGTACTCGATGGAATAAATTTAACTCCTTTTAAAGCTATTGGGATAAGTGCAATAATGATCAAAGCATTAAAAATAACTGAGCTTAAAATAGCACTTTGAGGGCTTTGTAATGACATAATATTTAGCTTACTAAGTGGCCCGTTTAAAGATCCGAATGCATATAATGTAGAGAAAATAGCAGGAATAATGGCAAAATACTTGGCAATATCGTTTGCAATACTGAAGGTAGTCAATGCACCTCTTGTCATCAACAATTGTTTTCCAATTTCAACAATTTCAATTAATTTTGTTGGATTACTATCTAAATCCAGCATGTTACCTGCTTCACGAGCCGCTTGGGTTCCGGTATTCATAGCAACACCCACATCCGCTTGAGCTAATGCAGGAGCATCATTTGTACCATCACCAATCATTGCGACTAATTTTCCTTCAGCTTGTTCATCTCTTATTTTTTTTAATTTATCCTCCGGTTTTGCTTCGGCAATAAAATCATCGACACCAGCCTCTGCAGCAATAGCAGAAGCAGTTAATGGATTATCTCCTGTTATCATTACAGTTTTTATCCCAATTTTTCTGAGTTGTTCAAATCTTTCTTTAATTCCACCTTTCACAATATCTTTTAATTTAATTAATCCAAGTGGATTTCCATTTTCTGTTACGATAAGAGGTGTTGCTCCTTCTAACGCCAATTGCTTAATATTTTTTTCAAGTTCATCTGAAAAATCAAATCCATGATCCATAATATACTGTTTCATAGAATAAGCTGCCCCCTTTCTTATGGAAGTTGACATATTTTGATCTAAATTAATATCAATACCACTCATTCTTGTTTGAGCAGAAAATGGAATATTTACAAGTTGATATTGGGATAAATCTCTACCTCTTATATTAAATTTTTCTTTTGCTAAAATAACAATTGATCTTCCTTCAGGTGTATCATCCGAAAGAGAAGCCAATTGAGATAATTCTGCAAGGTAGTTTTCAGTAACCCCATTTACAGGAATAAACTGTGTTGCCATTCTATTTCCTAATGTAATGGTTCCTGTTTTATCAAGCAATAACACATCAATATCTCCGGCTGCTTCCACAGCTCTTCCACTTTTAGCAATTACATTGTGTGTCACTAACCTATCCATTCCACTTATACCAATGGCACTCAATAAACCACCAATAGTAGTAGGAATTAAGCATACTAATAATGAAATGAGCACTGTTAAAGTTATTTCAAAAAGATCCCCTGAGTTTTTTTTTGTATACAGTGCAAAAACATATAAGGTAGTAACTGCCAATAACAAAATGATGGTTAATCCTGATAACAAGATACTCAATGCTATTTCGTTTGGTGTCTTCTTACGTTTTGCTCCTTCAACGAGATGAATCATTCTATCTAAAAAAGTATCACCTTGTTCCGCAGTAATCCTTATAATTATTTTATCACTTAAAACTGTTGTACCTCCAGTAACTGCACTTCTATCACCACCACTTTCTCTGATCACAGGAGCAGATTCACCTGTTATTGCAGATTCATCCACAGTTGCAATTCCTTCAATAACTTCACCATCAATAGGGATCATGTCATTTGTCTCACAAATTACAATATCACCCACTTTTAATTCAGATGAAAACACTGATTTTTCTGATCCATTAATGATTAAACGAGCATAGGTGTTTGATTTCAATTTTCTCAAACTATCTGCTTGAGCCTTACCTCTACCTTCAGCAAGAGCTTCAGCAAAATTAGCAAAAATTAAAGTAAACCATAACCATACAATTATTTGAAAATTAAACCAATCGAATGAGCCACTTATCATTTCTTTTATAAAAAGTATTGTAGTAAAAATGGATCCAATATAGACTACAAACATGACTGGATTTTTTATTTGAATACTTGGATGTAGCTTCTTAATTGCTTCAATTATTGAAGCATAAATAATTCCTTTATCTAATATTTTTTTATTTTTACTCATTGTTTTTTAAAATAAAATTCCGGACTTCATTAATAAATGTTCTAAAATTGGGCCTAAAGACAATGCCGGGAAATAGGTTAGTGCTCCGATTATTAGAATTACAGCAATTAAAATAAATGAAAATATTGGAGTATCGGTTCTAAAGGTGCCTATTGATTTAGGAATAACTTTTTTATTCGAAAGTGAACCCGCAATAACTAAAACGGGGATAATAACTCCAAATCTTCCTATGATCATACTCAATCCAAGAAATATATTAAAAAACTGAGTATTCCCATTTAATCCGGCAAATGCACTTCCATTATTTGCAGCAGCGGATGTAAAAGCATAAAGAATTTCACTAAATCCGTGAGGCCCCGATAGCGAAACTTGTGAATAAGCTGAAGGAATGCTTAAAGTTAATGCAGTAAAAATCAGAATTACCATATTAGGAATTAATACAGCCAAGATTGCCATTTTAATTTCTTTTGATTCAATTTTTTTTCCTAGATATTCAGGTGTTCTTCCGACCATTAATCCTGAAATAAATACAGTTAATAATACAAAAATTAACATTCCATATAATCCTGCTCCGACACCGCCGAATATTACTTCTCCCAACATCATATTTAACATTAATATTAATCCTGAAATTGGAGTTAAAGAACTATGGGCACAATTCACAGCTCCACAAGAAACTGCAGTTGTAATGTTTGCAAAAAACAAACTATTAACCATCCCAAATCTGGTTTCTTTACCTTCCATAATTCCTGATTGTTCTAAATTTGGTAGTAAATAATTTTCAGAAAATAACATGATTATAAAACCCATTAACAGCAAACCTAACATCGTTAAAAACAATGTTCTTCCTTGTTTTTTTGCACCTATCAACCTACCAAAAGTAAATGGAAGAGCCATAGGTATCAACAACAATGAAAACATTTCAATGAAATTTGAGAATGGAGTAGGATTTTCGAAAGGATGAGCACTATTTGCATTAAAAAAACCACCTCCATTTGTTCCTAACATTTTTATTGAGATCTGTGATGCTGCAGGACCTAGAGGAACAGTTTGACTCACTCCTTCAATTGTCTCAATATTTTGATATGGTTGTATTGTTTGTACTACTCCTTGAGAAATTAATAAAAATGAAATAACAATACTAAATGGTATTAAAATATATACAATTGATCTTGTTAAATCAACCCAAAAATTTCCTAAATAGTTACTTTCTTTGTTTTTAATTCCTCTGATCAAAGCTATCACAACAACAATCCCTGTTGCAGCACTTAGAAAATTTTGAACAGTTAATCCAATCATTTGTACGAAATAACTCATGGTAGTTTCACCTGCATAATTTTGCCAATTAGTATTAGTTACAAAACTAACAGCCGTATTAAAAGCTAAATCAAAAGGTACATTAGTTAAATGTTGAGGATTTAGGGGTAGCCAACTTTGAATAATTTGCAATAAAAATAAAATTATAAATCCAAAAAAATTGAATATTAAAATCGAAAAAAGATACATTTTCCAGTTCATTTCCTTTAATTTATCCACTTTACAAGCTTTATATATTAAAAGTTCAATTTTCTGGAATAGATACAATGGGTGCCAAACTTTCTTAACATTTTTAAATAAAAATTCATCTTTGGACAATATTAAAAAAATATAGTGTCCCATTAATGGACTTATCACTATTAAAAGTGTTATAAGAATAAAAATCTGTGATAAACTACTATACAACATAATTTAAAATTTTTCGGGATGTTCTAAAGTATAGAATAAATAAATTAATATCAAAATTGAAATAATCAAAGCAATAACCATATTTTCAAATTTTTTTTACGCAGCAAAATTGGGGAGAAAGAAATAAAAATAAAATTAAAAAAAAACTCAATTATATAAAAATTTTATAAGTTTTTTTAAAAAATTATACCCTATATTTGCCAAAAAAAACATGGCATTTATTAAGAACATTCATCATCCTAAATGGAAGCAGTATGTGATCAGTATTTTAATGGTCTTTCTGATCTCATTTTCATGTTTTCTTTTAAACGATTTTATAGGCAATAAAACAGTTGCCTTGATCTTTCTGGTCATGGTATCGTTCATTGCACTTACATTTGATATCTTGCCGGTTTTAATGACAGCAGCCCTTAGTGCTTTAATTTGGAACTTTTTTTTCATACCTCCATTATACACTTTCCATATTAATAATGCTGAAGATGTTTTGATGTTTTTTGTTTACTTTGCTATTGCTTTTGTTAATGCGGGGTTCACATTAAAAATCAGAAGAGAGGAGAAAAAAGCAAGAGAGAAAGAGGAACAATTAAAATCTATTAAATTGTACAATACATTGATTAATTGTTTATCACATGAACTCAAAACTCCCATTTCAACCATTATGGCGTCCGTTGATACCTTAATAGAACAAGAAAACAAATTAACTGCAGATGTTCAGAATGAGCTTTTATCTGAAATCAATACAGCCAGTTTACGATTAAACAGACAAGTAGAGAATTTACTGAACATGAATCGATTAGAAACTGGATTTTTAAAACTGAAATTGATTTGGAGTGATGTGAATGAACTAATATTTTCAGTGATCCAAAAATTGGAACCCCTTAAAAATGATCATGTTATTAATTTTAAACACTCAGATGAACTCCCTTTGTGTAAAATTGATGAAGGATTAGTGGAACAAGTGATCTATAATTTAATTCATAATGCGATCATTTATACACCAAAAGGATCTAAAATTGATATTTCTTTCCATGTTATTGATTCTATTTGTGAAATTAAAATTGCTGATAATGGAAATGGAATTCCCAAAAATGAAATTGAACATGTTTTCAAAAAATTTTACAGAGTTTCGGGTTCTAAATCTGGTGGAACAGGTCTTGGACTTTCGATTGTAAAGGGATTTGTAACAGCACATAATGGAAGCGTTTTAGTTGAGAACTTGCCAAAAGGGTGTCAATTTATTGTTAAAATACCATGTGAAACTTCCTACTTAAATCAATTAAACAATGAATAAATTTGAAGTACTTATTATAGATGATGAACCCCAAATTGGAAAACTATTAAGAATCATTCTGGAAAATAATGATTTTAAAGTAACTTTAGCCAATTCCGGGAAAGAGGGTATTTTACTGGCAGCCAGTAATTCTCCTGATCTGATCATACTTGACTTAGGGTTACCGGATATTTCGGGCCATATTGTATTAAAGGAATTACGGTTTTGGTACACCAAATCTATTATCATTCTCTCCGTTCAAAACAGCGAAGAAGATATCATTTTGGCATTGGATAATGGTGCATCAGATTATTTGGTAAAACCTTTTAAAACCGGAGAGTTATTAGCCAGAATCAGGTCCTCTTTACGTCGGAACAATAAAGAAGACAACCAAAAAGTGATCACATGCAGGGAATTACAAATTGATTTTATTGCAAGAACAATCAAAAAAAATGGTGATGTTCTAAAATTAACTACAACTGAATATAATTTATTAGCTTTATTTTTTAAAAATGAAGGAAAAGTGTTGACACACCAACATATATTACATGAAATCTGGGGTGTCGGTTTTCAAAATGAAACACAATACTTAAGGGTTTATATGGCACAATTAAGGAAAAAAATTGAAGATAATCCTGATCATCCAACTTATATTATAACTGAAAGTAGAGTTGGATATCGATTTACATAATCTCTTTTTCTTTATATTTTCTTTATATTTTCGTACAAATTTTTATTTTTTTCTTTATATCATTAGAAATACTTTTGCGATCTAATTTAAAATAGATATGTCAAAAGAAAAAAATGAATGGACGAAAAAAGTGAGTATGGTCTCACTTGTTGTGGCATTAGGCATCATTTATGGGGATATCGGAACTAGTCCTTTGTATGTTTTAAAAGCTATTGTGGGTAAGAATGTGATTAGCGATATCATCGTTTTAGGTGGAGTTTCCTGTGTCTTTTGGACACTCTTTTTACAAACTACTATAAAATATATCTGGTTAACATTAAAGGCAGACAATGAAGGGGAAGGTGGAATTTTTTCACTATATGCTTTGGTTCAAAAGCACAGCAAAAAATTAGTGATACCAACAATACTCGGGGCCACTGCTTTATTAGCTGATGGTATCATTACTCCTCCAATATCTGTCGCATCTGCGATTGAAGGATTACAAAATATACCCAGTTTTGCCCATATTAAGACTGTCCCAATTGTTATTCTCATTTTATCATTACTTTTTATTTTTCAAAGATTTGGAACTCAAAAAGTGGGCGCTGCATTCGGACCGATTATGGTGATCTGGTTTTTGATGCTCTTCCTCTTGGGATTTTCTCAAATTTGGGTTGATCAAACTGTTCTAAAAGCGATTAATCCCTATTATGCTATTCAATTACTCACTCAATACCCAAAAGGATTTTGGATTTTAGGAGCTGTATTTCTGGCTACAACAGGCGCAGAAGCTCTTTACTCTGATTTAGGGCACTGCGGAAAACAAAATATCAGAATCACCTGGATATTTGTAAAAACTTGTTTGATTGTCAATTATATGGGACAAGCTGCCTGGCTTTTACATCATAAAGGAACTTATTTAATGGATCAAAATCCATTTTTTGAAATTGTTCCTCAATGGTTTTTAATTCCATCCATTTTTATTGCTACGATGGCAACCATAATTGCTTCTCAGGCATTAATTAGTGGCAGTTATACGTTAGTAAATGAAGCCATGAATTTAAATTTCTGGCCTCGAGTTTCCGTAAGACAGCCTTCCAACAAAAAAGGGCAAATCTATATCCCAAGCATCAACAATATCATGTGGGCCGGCTGTATATTAATGGTCATTTATTTCAAAACATCAACACACATGGAAGCAGCTTACGGATTTTCCATTTCCATTGCGATGATGATGACCTCCATTCTGTTAACTTATTTTCTGATTTATAAATTAAAATGGCACCCCGTTTTTGTAGTTTTAATTTTAATCTTATTTTCGACAGTTGAGGTATCCTTTTTTATTGCAAATGTAGTTAAAATAAAGGAAAGATGGATGTTCTTGTTCTTTGAGTTATTTATCTTTTCTACTATGTATGTTTGGTTTTATTCCCGAAAAATCATCAATAGGTATACAAAATTTGTTGATTTAGGAAAATATGTTAAATTAATTAAAGAACTTAGCGATGACACAAATATTCCAAAGTTTGCTACTCATCTCATCTATTTGACTAAAGCCAATACTCGTAATGAGATTGAAGAGAAAATTCTCAATTCTATACTCTCTAAGAATCCTAAAAGGGCTGATATTTATTGGTTTGTGCATATCAATCGAACACAGAATCCATATACATTAACGTATGATGTATCAGAACTTCTGGAAGATAAAGTGATTAAAATTAACATTAATATTGGTTTTAGAATCAGACCAAGAACAGAGTTATATTTTAAGAAAATTATGATGGAATTGATCCATAATGAAGAACTAAATATGCATTTAATTCCAAATGGATCCACGAAATATAGCAGTGCCCCCGATTATAAATTTGTTGTTTTAGAAAAATATTTATCGTTTGAGAATGAATTCTCAATTCGTAAAGGATTGTTACTTAATGGTTATTTCATTTTAAATCGTTTAGGGTTGAAAGAAGAAAGAGCATTTGGGTTGGATAAAAGTGATGTAACTGTTGAACACATTCCATTTGTTTATAATTCTGCAGATCATCATATTGTTTTAACAAAAAAGAATAATAATTGAATCAAATGAACAGTCAAATTACTCAATTAAAAGATGATCTCAATTTATTAAAACAAAACGAGATACAAAAGATGAATGATCTTGAGCCTACCAATCAGACAAGAAAATTTTATATTTCAATAGGGAAAATTGTAGCATTTGAAGCGATTATCAGTAAAATTAATTTAATAATCAATAGTTCAAATCAGAAACAAGACTATTAAATTCCATTTTGTTTGATACATTCCAAAAATGTTGCTTTATAGGAATCACCTAAAGGAATTTGATTTTTTCCAATATAAATAGTTTGGTTAGCAATATAGTTGATCTTTTTGATATTTACAAAGTAAGAACGGTGTACTCTTATTATATTTGTGTTGATCAGCATCTCTTCCAGTGATTTCATACTCATCAGGCTCATGTATGATTTAGAACCTTCGACAAAAAATTTAGCGTAATCTCCCTGGGATTGGATGAACTCCAATTTTTCAAGTGCAATATTCACAATTTTTAAATCTGCTTTAATGAAAAGATGGGTAAGTTTTTCCTTTTTAACGCCTGAATCAGATTGGTTTTTAAACTCAAATAATTCCAAAGCTTTATTGGCTGACTTCAAAAATTCATTAAAACTATACGGTTTCAAAAGATAATCCACAGCTTCCACTTTAAATCCTTCGATGGCATATTCGGAATAAGCAGTTGAGAAAATAATCATCGGTTTGTAGGAAAGAGTTTTCACGAAATCCAAACCACTAAGATCAGGCATATTGATATCGGTATAAATGAGATCCACTTTATTTTTTGCCATCAATTCCATGGCATCAAAAGCATTGGTTGAAGAACCAACCAATTCCAAAAATGGAACTCTCGATACAAAATCGTTCAATTGTGCTAATGCAAGCGGAGCATCATCTAAAGTAATACATTTGATCATTGTGTAATAGGTATTTGCAGTTCAACTTTAAAATCATTTTGATTCTCGGTAATTTTCATTTTAAAACTTGACCCATAAATCAGTTCTAATCTCTTTTTTACATTTTCGAGTCCAATACCGGATCCGGATTCTGTTTTTACATGATGATTACTATTTTGGATTACACTATATATAAAATATTGATCATAAGCAACTTTAAAATTGATATAAGACTCTTTCGAATAACTAATTCCATGTTTAAAGGCATTTTCCAGAAATGTGATATAAATGAGAGGCGGAATTGTGACAGATGGGTAGATCCACGGTAATTCAACATTAATTTTCACATGGTCGGTGAGCAATAATCGCATTAAATCTAAATAGTTACGAATTAAAATCAATTCTTTTTCGAGAGATACTTTTTCAAGATTGGATTCATACAAAAGATACCTCATAATCTTAGAGAATCCAACTATGGCATCTTCCGCTTTTTCAGGATTACTTCTAACTAATGCATGAATACTGTTCAGGGTATTCATAAAAAAGTGAGGATTGATCTGGTGTTTTAAATAATTTAATTCTATTTGAATATTCTCATTTTCCAATTCCATAAACCTTTTCTCATTGGCTAAAAATCGAAACTGCATTTTTAATCCTCTGTTAAAAACAATAATTAATAGGACAAACAATGTATTGGCAATCGGTGGAAAAAATTTGAATGGTCGGGGACCTTTGGGAGGGTTGTCTAAATTTCGTTTAGCATCAATGTGATGATCATCACTGTTTTCAAATTTATGATGATCAAATCTTTCAACAGATTCATTTTTAAATTTATTATATTTTTTGAACTCAGGAGAAACAAATTCATGATGAAACATCATCATGATGGTGGTAACAACAGTTATTAAGATATAAATCCATCTTTTTTTCTTTTTAATTTCAAAATAGCTTAAAGAGAAATCATGAATGATAAAAAAAACAAAAAATGGAAAAATAAAGATAAATGATTTGATAATAGAAGAAAAAGATGAATCAGAATGGGCAGAACTAACACCTTCAAAAAACTGACCAGCAAAAAGTAAAATCCAAATCACTCCGTAAATGGAATATTCAAACACATACCTGGGAATTTTTTTTCTTGTTTTCATGATCCTATTCTTATGGCAAAAGTAACTAATTATTTTTATAATGGTAAAAATTTATTACAAAACTAATTTGTATTTTCATCAGAGTATCACGATTTTTTTAGTTTTAATACTTTTGTTTTGAGCTATTTGGACGATTACCATTTGTGGAGCAATTTGCTCGGTTGATACTTCAAAACGTAAATCTGTTGGTGTCAAGCTTTTTAACAACTGACCTCCAATTGAGTAAATATTCACCATTTCAGAAGGTTCAGCTAATATAAATTGAATAGATTGGGTGTTTTTAGAATAATAAATCATATTATTCCTTTCTGACTGATTATTGATTCCCATTGATTCATTGATAGGAACTCTATAAAATTCTTTAGAAGCACGTGCAGGTAAAAAAGCTCCAATGTTAATATTTTCAGCGTAATAGTAATAATCCAAAGTATCAGTAAAAATAGGTAATGTAATACCATATTCATCCCCTGTCAAAGTCATTTCAACCATGGTGTATGATCTATGTTCTTCACTTTTAATTCGGTAGAATAAAAACACATGATCAGCATCATCCGCTTGAACAGTAAAGCGAGCACCATTGTCATAGATTCTGGCTGCATCATGCAAGACGGGTTGAGAATTGGTAAACTCCGGAGTTGATCCTAAATAATCGGCTCTTGCATTCATGAATGTTTGAATGCCATTCACACTATATCCATTCACTGCGTAGTCAGATGTCATACCATTATTAAAATCCTGAAAGCTATAGAACTTATTATTATCAGCTCCTACACTTTGTAAAGCTTTGTTTTGCCAAAAAGTTGCAGAAGTTAAATAGGTATCATTTTCGAAGTTTTCAGTATAAATGGTTTTGGCATGCGCTAAATACATTTTTAACCAACGAGGATTATTATAAATATTGACTAACATTGGCCAGTACACATCTGTACTATGAATATTCAAAGGTAATTGTTGTCTTTCGGTTGTAGTTATGGCATCTAATCGATCCTGAAATCCAATGTTATTAAATGCCCCAAATGACAAATTATAATCCCATGGAATCGCCATAAATTTTCCTTCCACACTTCTGTATAAATAATAATTTTGACTGTATACACCAATATAACTATCAACATTACACAAAACGTTATTAAAAGCACACATCCAGATAAATTTGTCCAGATCAAGTACTTTTTGAACGCTATCCGCATATTGAGTAACAGTATCGCAAAGTGCAATAAAATGATCCCATCCGGAAGATGATTTTAATTCATACGCTGATTCATAGTCGGTATAATTTGCAGATAAATATTTTAGATTACTTTTGGTTGCAACGGTAGGTTCCAAAGCAGGAGAACAACTCATAAATGTATTATTTTTAGAACCATACGTTCTTTTACAGAATGATTTATTAACTGTTTCAGTATTGGAGTAAAGTCCAATATATTCTCCATTTATATAAATTTGAGCAAAATTGGCTTTTGGTGCATACAAATATTTTCCAGCGATCTCATAAGAGAGAACTTCTCTGATAAAAGATGGATCTCCATAGACATTTGCTAATTTTATGGAAGTGAATCCCTGATAGGTATTTGATGATTTGAACTCATCTAAAGAAAGATTAAATGGATTTTTAACTCTTCCTGGGCTATAAGAGCTATTCCCTTTGTATTTTACTCCTACACTATCTAAAACCACTCCATTCACTTTTACAGTTGCAGGCATATATATATCAAGCGGTTTATTGGCAATTAAACTATCTTGCCAGGATGGATCAGTAAACGTGATCTCAATTCTTTGGATGTAATTGGGATCGTATAAATTGTGATTTACCGCCTCATAAGTTGTTTCTGTAGAAAAAACAACCGGTGCAACTTCCACATCAGTTGATGCATCAACTGTATATGTGTTATTATCAATCAAATTATGTGTCGGTTGAGTTCCATTAAAAAAAGTGTAAGTGATTTCTGTGTTGGCAGGTGCATACAACAATCCTTCATAAATCACTTGATTATCATCATCATAAGTATCCAAATTGGTGTCATAAAGAGCTGCAATGGTATTCCCTGATTTCACAAAAACTCCATTCAAAGCAGGTGTAGTAGAAGACATGTTCACTTTCACACGAACCACTTTATGTCCTGTGGGGCCATTTCCATTGAAAGTCAAAGCAGGGTAATCAATTGATGTGGCTGTAGTATTAGTATAAACAAATCTATAAAATCCTGGCGCTAATCGAGCAATATCTTCCACATTTCCTTCAGCAAAATAGCCATCTGTCCCAATTTGAAAATAATATTCATATAAAGTATTTTTGTCCAATGTAATGGAAGGTGTTCGGTAAGCATAAGTATTGGAAACTCTTGATAATGGGACTAAAGTTCCGGCTCCAAAAGAAGTGTGTTTTCCGTAGACAATATACAAACCTCTGTGAGCCACTAAAGAGATCACCGAATCCATGTTCTGATCACCCACTAAAAGTTGGATATTGGTTTCTGTAAAATCGGTGGCAAAAGTGACACTGACGGTTTCTTGGGCTTTAATACTTAAAACTCCAAAAAAACATAAGAATAAAAGAATTAGTTTTTTCATAATATGAGGGTTAATTGTTTTGGATCAATAGTTTATATCCAATGTTGTTAATTTTTAAAATATATAAACCTGTTTCACAGTTAGGTACAATAAATTCGGATGTATTACTAGTTGAAAAAAGCAAACGGCCATTCATATCAAACAATTGAATCGAACTGGAACTATTTTCTTCTAATTGATTAATTTTTAAGGTTTCTCCAACTGAGACCGGATTTTTAAAAGTAATATTTGATTTCATTAAATCGGCAATTCCTTGATTTGTAGAATGAGTAGTATCAATCGTTCCAATGGGGGTATTAGCACAAATAGCAGCATAATCACCATTTACGTAAGCAGCAGAATATCTTTTTACTTTACTGCAATTTGACGCTTGATTGTTACTCCAAATTGTTGTACCTGTACTGTCTTTTTCATAAGCAGTACTGGCCCCAACTCCTGCATAAAGCAACATATTTCCATTGGGCAACATTTGATTTCCTCCTTCATTAGTTGAATTTCCGGTTAATGTTACTTTTTTATAATACGATTCAGGCAAATAAGCAGAACCTGTTATATAAGAAAATAGATAACTACTATCTATATATGGTGGCATAATACACATTCCGGCTTTATTCGTATTACTCCATACAGAAATCATTTTTGCATAAGCAAAGTAGTTTTCACCAGTTGGATTCTCTCTTTGACCTTCATAAATTTCATTTAAACCCCAAGCTGCATCATGAAGAACCCCAAATGTGCCTCCGGTTTTTCCATAATTGGTAGGATTTCCCCATCTGTAGAGAAAGTCACCTCCTTTTCCGCTTAAACCACCGGAACCGGTTTTCGCTTGAGCAGTTGTAGTACTATGATCAATCACATAAATCTCTTTTAAGTGTTTACAACTGAATACAATCTGATCTCTGGCAGGGTTGTAATCTATTCCATTCAAATGTTGCCAGTCGGAATACCCCTGAGTGCCTTGAACAGCAACATTAAATTTATTAGGTGTACTTGATGGATCACCATAATTGGCTAAACTACTATTGGTATTTTGCACGGTATGATCAATAAATCGCCATTCCCATACAATTTGTCCATTAACACCATCTATTTCAACAATTCTGTCATATTTTAAACTAGTAGTTATCCCGGTAAATCCGTATTGACTTAATTCTGTAGAAGTTGCAGTTGTTAAAACTGTTGCCAAAACATTCCCATTAGGCATGTAACAAATATCATGATGAGCTGCTATATTATAAGTCCAAACAACTTGCCCATCCCAGTTTACTTTTTCAATTTTACTCCCAGCGGATCCTCCACCACCTCCAACTATCCGAATTAAACAACGATCAGGGGTTAAAAAACAACTATACCCTGAATTTCCTGTTAAATTCCATGTTTTATAAGCTGTACCGGATGAATTGACTAATTTTGCTGTTGAAGAATTTTCTGGTGCAATTAAAGTGTAATCCCCCCAGGATTGTCCATAAACGGGATTCAAAAATGGGCTAAATAGCAGCAGTAAAATAATGGTTAATTGGATTGTTCGTTTCATTTTTTAAATATTTTGAAACAAAAATATATTGAAATAAACAAGAAGATTTTTTTTTTCGATTAATAGGATCTTTCCAAAGGTGAACCAAGTTATAATATCTACAAATGATTTTTTAATAATACTTATGAAAAATCTTTAACAAATTCATTTTCATGAATTAAATATTGAATTTTAATTCATTTAGTATGTATATTATTTTGTATATTTGCATTCTTAATAACCACTAAAAACTACTCACATGATAGTAATTACCGGAGCTGCAGGATTTATTGGCAGCTGTATGACTCAAAAACTAAACAACATGGGAATGGAGAACCTCATTCTTGTGGATGACTTTACTAAAGAAGCAAAAATCTCTAATTGGATCAATAAAAAGTATATTGATAAAATAGAGCGAATGCAATTTTTTCAATGGGCGGAACAAAACAAGAGTGACATTGATTTTATCATACATTTAGGAGCCCGAACGGACACAACGGAATTTAATTACGCGATTTTTGAAGAGTTGAATATAGAATATTCTCAAAAATTGTGGAGTTTTGCAGCTAAAAATGGGATTCCATTTATATATGCCTCATCAGCTGCCACTTATGGTGATGGCACTTTTGGGTACTCCGATGATCATTCCTTGGTTCAACAACTGATTCCATTGAATCCTTATGGCAAGTCAAAAAATGAGTTTGACAAATGGGTACTTAAACAAAGTATAACACCCCCATTTTGGGCAGGTTTTAAATTTTTTAATGTTTTTGGACCTAATGAATACCATAAAGGAAGAATGGCATCTGTAGTTTTCCATTCTTTTAACCAAATCAATATAACCGGTAAGGCAAAATTGTTTAAATCTCACCGATCCGATTATAATCATGGTGAACAAATCAGAGATTTTATATATGTGAAGGATGTAGTTAATGTATTGTTTTGGTATATGAACTATAAACCTGCAAGTGGGATATATAATCTTGGAACAGGTTTTGCCAGACCTTTTATAGCATTGGCAAATGCTACTTTCAAAGCTATGAAAAGTGCACCAAATATTGAATTTATTGATATTCCTATTGATATTCGTGATAAATACCAATATTTTACTGAGGCAGAAATGGGAAAAGCCAGAGCAGCAGGATTAAAGAAACCCTTTAGACCTTTAGAGACTTCTGTTAAGGATTATGTGATCCATTATTTATTAAAAAACAAGACTTGGTGATTTTTTCTTACTCATTTTCAGTTACTTATAAAATAATGATAAAAATAATGGGGAAAGTTTGTAAATGATATTTGAATTTTAGTACTTTTGTTTAACGAAACTGTAGTAGATTAGAAAAAAAGAAATATTTTTTAAAATTAATGATGATATTTTAATAATATATGCAGAACATCTCTGACAAAGAGATCCAAAAGATGCTCAAAAAGTTTTTTGGATTCAATAATTTTAAAGGGGATCAATTAAAAGTGATCAAGTCCTTGTTGAAAGGAAAGGATTGCTTTGTCATTATGCCTACGGGTGGAGGTAAGTCTATGTGTTATCAACTTCCTGCATTATTAGCAGAAGGAACAGCCATTATTATTTCACCCTTAATCGCTTTGATGAAAAACCAGGTTGATGCCATCAGAAATTTTGGAACGGAACTGGGAATTGCGCATTTTATGAACTCTTCTTTAAGTAAAACTGAAATTAAAGCAGTAAAGGAAGATTTATTGAACGGAAAAACAAAGCTCTTGTATGTCGCACCTGAAACACTCACCAAAGAAGAAAATATTGAGTTTTTTAAAGATATTCAGATCTCTTTCTTTGCTATAGATGAAGCCCATTGTATTTCAGAATGGGGCCACGATTTTCGACCAGAATACAGAAGAATTAGAGCAATTATTGACATCATTGATAAAGAAGTACCTATCATCGCATTAACAGCAACAGCGACACCTAAAGTTCAAAGCGATATTCAAAAAAATTTACATATTGAAAAAGCCGATATTTATATCTCCTCTTTCAATAGAGCAAATTTATATTACGAAATAAAAGAGAAAACAAAAGATATTGACAAAGAGATCGTTAAATTTGTTAAACAACATCCCAATAAATCAGGGATTATCTATTGTTTAAGCAGAAAGAAAGTGGAAGAATTGTCTGAATTTCTTCAAGCTAACAAAATCAGAGCTCTACCCTATCATGCCGGTTTAGACTCCCATACAAGAATTGCTCATCAGGATGCATTTCTAATGGAAAATTGTGAAATTATTGTGGCTACCATCGCTTTTGGGATGGGAATCGATAAACCGGATGTTCGATTTGTTATTCATTATGATATGCCTAAAAGTTTGGAAGGATACTATCAGGAAACTGGTCGGGCAGGTCGTGATGATGGTGAAGGCCTTTGTTTAGCATTTTATGACATCAAAGATCTTTGCAAACTCGAAAAATTTTCAACCAAAAAATCGGTTGCAGAACAGGAAATCGTAAAACAATTGGTCGCTGAAACCGCATCTTATGCTGAATCTACTAATTGTAGAAGAAAACATCTACTCCACTATTTCGGAGAAAGTTATGAACAAGAAAATTGTCAATGTTGTGATATTTGTTTACATCCAAAACCAAAAATGAACGCATCAGAACAAATCCAATTGGCCATAGAGGTCATACAAACTGTAAAACAACAATTTCAAGATACTCATATTATTGATATCTTAACCGGAAACAAATCTACTAACGTTGTTAAGTTTAAACATAATAAACTTAAAATGTTTGGTGAAGGGGAAGAATATGATGAGAAATTCTGGGGTAGCGTAATCCGTGCCGCTATCTTTGAAGAATTAATCTATAAAGATATTGAGAATTATGGATTGTTAAAATTAACTCCTAAGGGTGAAAAATTTATGGATCACCCCTACTCTGTTAATGTTCAAAAACCGGATAAAAAAGGGTCCGAAGATGAAGATGATATATCAGATGATATTATCATCAACAAAGGTGAAGCGATCGATAAAGCTCTGTTTGCCCTTTTGAAAGATTTGAGAAAAACAATCTCTCAAAAAGAGAATTTACCTCCTTTTGTGATTTTCCAAGATCCTTCCCTTGAAGATATGTGCATCCAATACCCTACTACCATTGATGAAATGACCAATATAAGTGGTGTTGGAACCGGTAAAGCTCAAAAATACGGAAAACCTTTCGCCGATCTGATCAAGAAATATGTTGATGACAATGAAATCGATAGACCTCAAGATTATATCGTGAAATCTGTTGTGAAAAAATCTGCAATCAAAGTGTTTATTATTCAAGCAATTGATAGAAAATTAAGCTTTGAAGATATCGCTTTGGCTAAGGGTCTTGATTTTGTTGAATTAATCAATGAAATTGAAAGTATTGTTGCTTCAGGAACTAAATTGGACATCAATTATTATATTGAAGAGAATGTGGAACCTTATCATCAAGAAGAGATTCTCGAATACTTTGCTGAAGCAGAAACCGATTGCTGCGAAGTTTGCCTTAGAGAATTGGGAGAAGATGAATTCACAATCGAAGAGATTCGAATTATGAGAATTAAGTATATGTCTGACGTAGGAAACTAACTATTAAAATTTTTCTTAATTATTCTTAAAACTAGTTTCAATTGTTAAAAGATTGATTATTTTTGCACTGAAATACTATTTCAGTATAAAAATTCAATCGTATGTCTCCAAAAACAAAAGAAGTTATTGTTAGTGTTGCATCCAAACTCTTTGGACGTAACGGTTTTTATAAAACATCCATGGATGAAATTGCGAAAGTAGCAAACAAAGCTAAAGGCTCTCTCTATTACCATTTTGAAAGTAAAGAAGATCTTTTTAAAGAAGTGGTTTCCCAAGAATTTGATACATTAAAATTCGAATTGAATAAAATAGTTCAACTTCCTCAACTAAACGCATCGGAAGTCCTTATTCTCTATCTTAACACTAGAATGGAGTTGTTATCTAAATCATATAATTATCATGAAACTTTAAAAGCTGATATGAATGATCACTTTGCATTTCTTGATGACTTACGCGCTGATTTAACACTCTGGGAACAGGAAAAAATGAGGGCTATCATCAACAAAGGCATCAAGGAAGGTTCTATCGATAGTAGTCTCAATTTTGATGTGGCAATCGATGTTTTCATTTTGATACTCAAAAGTTCTGAAATCCAATTTTTTGTTCAAAACAAATATAAAGATTACGCTCCCCATTTTGATGAACTTATAGGTATTGTTATCAAAGGACTTAAACCTTGATAGTACAATTTTAAACCTTCATTTCTCCAATTTTAATTTTATCTTACTGATTTTCTGATTGTTATAATTTTTAATAATTTTTAACTAAAATTTTAGTTGCTTAACTAAAAAATTAGTTGTTACTTTGCACAATAATTCAACTAAGTTTTTAGTTATATAAATTAAAAAACAATAACATGAAATTTAAAAAATTTAAAAGTCCTCAACTAACAAAATCTGAAGAAGAGATTATGCAGATTCTATGGCAATTGAATGGAGGATTTGTAAAAGATGTGATAGATCAATTTCCCGAACCGAAACCTGCCTACAATACAGTATCGACTATCGTTAGAATTTTGGTAAAAAAGGGAGTTGTCACTATTGAAGTTCATGGAAATACTCACAAATATATTCCTAAAATTTCGAAAGAGGAGTACACTAAAATTTACCTCAATCATTTTGTTGGAAATTATTTTGATAATTCATATAAAACATTGGTCTCATTTTTTGCTAATGAAGAACAACTCTCTGTTCAAGAGTTAGAAGAGATGAAGTTATTTTTAGAACAATCTATTCAAAAGAAAAAAAGCCATGAATGATACTGTTAATTATGCCATTCAAGTGATCGTTAGTAGTGGACTTTTCTATGGATTTTACAAATTATTCATGGAAAAAGAGACCCATTTTGAGATTAACCGTTTCTATTTATTGATTACTTTGTTTCTCTCTCTTGCGATTCCATTGATTCAAATACCGATTCAATACGGGTTACAAACCACAACCTTTAGAGAGTTTCTTCAACCCATTCTTGTGGGAGGAACACCCGTAACAGCAAATAATCATTTTTCCTTTCAGGATCTCATTTTGTTCATTTATTTATTGGGTGTTTTTGTTTTATCGGGTAGATTTATATGGGGGTTGATTCAACTCCAAAAAATCAATAAATCAGCAAAAAATGGATCTAAAAATGGGGTTCATTTTAAACTTACCAACCAAGAGATTGCTCCCTTTTCTTTTTGGAATACTATATATTTGAACGCACAATTCAAAGATTCCGAAGAGTTGGATACTATTTTATTGCATGAATCAATCCATATTAAACAATTCCACACCATAGATGTATTGCTCTATGAAGCGGCATCAATCCTTTTTTGGTTCAATCCTTTTTTTCATTTAGAAAAGAAAAGCATAAAGGAACAACATGAATTTATTGTAGATAACATCATAAAAAGGAACAAAGCTGAAATAAAAACCTATTTGCTGCTCTTATGTCATACCTCAGGAATCCGATTCAATATCACCAACAATTTTAATAAACCTTTAATCATCAAAAGAATGAAAAAAATGGCCCAAACCCCTTCAAAAAATGCAGCAACATACAAGTTGTTGCTTACTATCCCAATCGTTGTGGGATTAGTAGTATTATTTTCTATTCAAAACAGTAATGCTAAAAACATTATTTTACCTGCAAGCAATAACCAATCGATCATCGTATCATCGGATATTGTGAACGACACCACCCCGAAAAATAACCCTAAATATTCTATTGTGGATACACCTGCAGTTTTTAAAGGTGGAAATGAGCAATTACCCATTTTCTTAGGTGAAAACATCAAATATCCTGAAGAATGCAGAAAAAAGGGAGTTACCGGCATTGTAATTGTTGAATTCACCATTACCAAAGATGGTAGTATTGAAGATGTAAAAGTAGTCAAAGGTGTAGATCCATTGTTAGACAATGAAGCCATTCGTGTCGTTAAAATGATGCCAAAATGGACTCCGGCTGAAAATAAAGGAGAAAAAGTTAACATGAGTTACACTTTACCGATCCGGTTTAAACTTAAATAAATTTAATTTGTAATTTATTTTTAAAAACTGATCCTTTTTGGATCAGTTTTTTTATATTTGCACCTTAATAAACTAATTAACATGACTGATATTATCACACTAGTTCGAGAAGAATTAAAAGCCAATGTAGATTCCAAAACACTTGAAACAGGGCAACGCTTTTTTAAAGAGAAAATTAATTTTTATGGAGTTACAATTCCTCGGGTCAATAAAATAGCGGAACATTTATACAATGAGATTCTGAATGAACCAAAACCGATTATTCTGGACTATTGTGAGCAATTATTTCAATCCGGAAATTTGGAAGAATCTTTTGTGGCAAGCCATTGGGCCTATCAATTAACAAGTCAATACTCGATAGATGACTTTATAATTTTTCAAAAGTGGATCAACCAATACATCAACAACTGGGCCAGTTGTGATACTTTGTGTAATCACGCAGTTGGTGCATTAGTTGAGACTTTCCCCGAATTGATAGATGATCTAATAGGGTTCACCTCATCAGAAAACAGATGGGTAAAAAGGGCAGCTGCAGTAACATTGATTATTCCGGCAAGAAAAGGGTTGTTTTTAGAACAAATATTTGAGATAGCAGACATTTTACTTCTTGATCCGGATGATTTGGTACAAAAGGGGTATGGGTGGATGTTAAAAGCGGCGAGCCAGGCCCATCAGGAGGAAGTTTTCAATTATGTCATGAAAAATAAGGGGACCATGCCCCGAACTTCATTACGATATGCGATAGAGAAGATGCCGGATGAGATGAGGAAGATGGCGATGAAGAGGTAAAGGGCGAAGGGCAAAGGGCTAAAGGCTAAGGGTAAAAAATATTTTAAAAAATAAATTTATGTCTCAAAAAATTGTTTTTAAAAGGTATCTATTAGAGATTCAGAAACTTACAAAATCAGGACCTTCCACTTTTGAAGAGATCTCTGCATTTTTACAAAATCAATCGGATTATTTTGAAGAAAATTATAACATTTCTAACAGAACATTCTACAGAGATATTAATGAGATTGATTTTATTTTTGGCATTGAGATCTCTTTTGATTTTTCAAGTCAAAAATATATACTTGATAAAGAGACAATTACCACAAATATGTCTAAATTAATGGATACATTTTATATTCTGGATGCCTTGAATATGAAAGATCGTATCGATTCCTGTATCCATCTGGATGGGATGAAAACTTCCGGGACAGAATATTTACATGTAATTTTGAAAGCGATCAGAAATAGGAAAATGATTCAGTTTACGTATCAAAAATTTGACGATCCTGATCATCTTTCCTATAGAAAAGTGGAACCTTACGGTATTAAAGAGTATCGAAACTGGTGGTTTCTTTTAGGTAAAGATGTAAAAGATCATAAATTAAAACAATTTGGATTAGATCGTATTCAATCGATAGAAATGACTAGTCAATTTTTTGTAGTGGATCCTCATTTTGATCTGAATCAATATTTTCAATACTCAATTGGCAGTACTGTTCCGGAAAATAAATTCCCGGAAGAGATCATCATTCTTGTAAACGGGGAAGAGATTAATTATATCAAAGCTAAGCCATTACATAGTTCCCAGAAAATCCTTAAAGAAGTTAAAAATGAGATTACAATAAGCATTTTTGTGTATATTACCTGGGAATTGATTACAGAATTAAGAGGGAAAGGGGATTATATAAAAATTCTATCTCCGGAACATCTGAAAAAAAATCTATTCAAATACAGATATCACGATTTATTTTAAGACTAAGACATAGTTTGTCGTACTCTTGTATTTATTTTGCCATGTTTTTAAAAGTATGGTAAAATGGGAAAAAACAGTAATTTTTTAGATCTTGACATTTTGAATTCAATTGAAGATCAATTTGATTTAATTTTAAAAGACAACAGATCTGTATTGGAAGATATGGAGATGATTATGTATGGTCTTAAAGAATTTGGATTAACTGAATCATTTAAGGAAAAATATGAAAAATATGGAGAACAAATCTGCAGGATCTATCAACTTTCATTTATTGAAGCGGTATTTTTCACTTTATTTATTGAAGAAAGTAACGAGGGGAAAATTGACTTTTACGATTTTAAACAAATTTGCAAATGTTCCAAACTTAAATTTTTGAATTATCTCGATGACATTGATTCATTAGTTAAGAAAAAATTGATTAAAAGAGTGAGTTCATCAAAAGAAAACAAATTATACAGAGTTTTAGATGACGTGGTGGAATGTGTTCGTAAAGGTGTTCCATATAAAGCTAAAAAGATTGATAATCTAAACAAAGAGATGTTTTATTCGGAATTGGGAATCATTTTAGACAATGGTCAAAGTTATGATTTAGATCCTTCTGAAATTCAAAATGAAATAATTGATTTGGTTCAAAGTAATAAAAATTTGAATGTTGTAAAAAATATACTTAAATATAAACTGGACTCTGTTTCATTGACTATTCTTCTAGTTGCAACAAATTGTTATATAAACGATGATACAGATTACTTCTGTCATTCCGATATAGATGATTTCATAGATATTTTGGATTTTATTTCTGTCAAACAAAAGTTAAAAAATGGAACTCATATTTTATTTTCAAAAGAGTTAATTGACAATCAGGATTCAGATAGAGTTACGAATCCTAATGTTTACAAATTAACCAATAAAGCAAAAGAAGAACTTGAAATTGATGAAATTATTAAAATTCAGAAAGGTGGAACAAGCAATATTATACTTTCAAACACCATAAAAAGCAGGCCTTTATTTTACAATCCTCAGGAATCAATACAAGTAAAAAAATTACATCAATTATTAGAGGAGAAGCAATTTCAAAAGATTCAATCAAAACTAAAAACTCAAAATTTCAGGATTGGTTTTAATTGTTTATTTTATGGTTTTCCCGGTACCGGGAAAACAGAAACTGTTCATCAATTGGCCAAAACGATTGGGCGTGATATATATGAGGTAAATATTGCACAGTTAAAATCTAAATGGTTTGGAGAAAGTGAAAAGATCATTAAAAAGATATTTGATGATTACAATAAGTGCACAAATGTCAGCAAATTGGCTCCTATTTTACTATTTAACGAAGCAGATGCCATATTTTCCAAGCGACAATCCATCAATGGGGATAGTTTAGTCAGACAAACCGAAAACACAATTCAAAATATTTTACTCAATGAGATGGAGCATTTGAATGGGATTTTAATAGCGACCACCAATTTAACTCAAAATTTGGATGATGCATTTGAAAGAAGATTTTTGTATAAAATCAAATTTGAAAAACCCAATTTAGAGGCAAAATGTTCCATCTGGGAAATGATGTTTGAGGATTTGGATATAGACAAGAGCAACATTGACTTCAAACAAATGGCACAACAATATCAATTCAGCGGTGGGCAGATCGAAAATATAGCACGTAAGTGCCATGTAGATAATCTTTTAAATCAAGAATTAATCACTAAAGAACATATTTTACAATACTGCAAAGAGGAGGAGATCTCTAGAGAAAATAATGTAAAAATTGGGTATGTAAGATAAAGTAGGGAGTATATTTTTTTATACTTTTGCAAAGAAAAACAAATACAAACCTAACAAATTGAATATGAGATATATTATGGTAACCCATTTTTCAGATCATTGGGATAAATGTACAAATGGAAAAACTTCATATCAAAAAAAAATGTTAAGAAACGGTATTAATTTTTCAAATTTGGTTGAAAACACTGAAACAATTTTTATCAAAATTAATCAGGAAACCAAACATGTTGAAAAAGTTTGGGATGGATATGTGTCGAATTTTGATAAAAATGATTCAACAGATAAAATTAATTTTAAAGTCCATATAAAAAATGAAATTCAATGTCCTGAAAAGTATAAAAAATATTCACCAGGATGGTATAAGGAAGACAATAGCATTAATAAAAATAATCAATTTAATATTTTTGATCCACCTTTTTTTCCCCAATTAAATTCAAATAATTTTGAGGAATTTGAAGATAATGTATATCTTCTTTTAAAACTAATTGGAATACATAATATTCATAAATATGACAAAAATAGTCAAGCAGGTAAATCAGACGGATTTTTCAAATTTGCAAATACTGCGGTCTTATATGATGCAACAATAAATTCAAATTTCGTTGAATACAAACATGATCAAATTAGAAATTTTTCGAGTCAGCTAAAAGAAAAAAATGAATTTGAATTCGGCAAACATAGTTATACAGTTACTAATTGCAATAAATATGTGTGGATTATAACTCGAAATAAATCTTCAAATTATACTCAAAATCTTGATGGTATAATAATTAAAGAAGTTACAATAAATTCATTAATTAATTTATTTCATGAACGTCTTGAATCTAGTGAATTAACAGAACTTCAATTAGAAGATAAATTAAGAAAAATATAGTACTAATTATTCTATTAAGCTTTCTTTGGAATCCATGCACTAATTAATTGAAATAAATCAACTTTTATAAACAAATTCTGTGTAAATCTGTGTTCTATTTAGGCGAAGAACAAAGGGCGAAACTGGAATTTTATGCAATAATTGGAAATTTTTGAAAAATTTTTAGTAGTGTAATCAATTCTGTTTTGAGTTTATTACGAACAAAAGTTTTCAAATTATCATCCATCAGTTCACCTAAGCCATTTAGCAAACTTTTATAGGGCATTTTTTCGAGATATTCAATACATTTTTCTATGTATTCTTCTAAAGCAAGATTCATTCTTGATTCAACAATATTTTTGTTGATAGCAGTTCTTTTGTCCAGAAAAAACCAGCAATCAAAAATATCTCGATTGGCAATTTCAGTTCTATCAAGCATGGCACAAAGTTTATGGGCAAACATGTCCGATACGCATAAAACCCGCATGCTGATGCCATTAAAACTCAATATCTCATAATGATTATCAAATGATCTTTTTGAAACTTCAATTTTCAACTTTCTGTCTCCTTTACTATAGTCTAAAACAAGTTTTAATCCAAAAAACTTTTGAGCTTCATCATCAATATTCCCATATTTTAACAAAATAGTTCTTAATTTTTGATAGACCAGCTCTTCTTTATCCGGAACAAGTAAATCAAAGTCTAAATCAACTGAAAACCTTGGCAAATCATGGAAAAACATCAAGGCTGTTCCACCTTTAAATCCTAAATAATTAGAAAGTTCCATGTCTGAAAAAATATCTTTCAGAATTTGAAGCATAAAATATTTATGTTTATTAATGTTCATTTTCAAATATTTTTTTTACTCTTTTAACTAATGTTATGGAATTATATATTGGGAGAAGTTCTTCAACTTTATCTTTATTTATTGGTCTTAAATTGTCAAAATAGATTTCCCCATTTAAATAAAGTGAATCTAAAAACGCACGTTCCACAGAAGCGATTGCATACGCTTGTTGTGTTTGTATGATTCCTCGGGGTGAAGCAAGTATTTCGTTTTTAATTTTTCTGAAAGAATAAATTTGAAAATCAGTTTCAATCTCTCTACTAAGATAAGACACCACGGAAATTTTTCGATCAAATTGAAAAATGACACCTGCTTTTTGTAAAACATAATCTAAAGAGATATAGGCGGGTAAAAAAACACAACAGGCTAATTCCTCTTTATTATAATTCATTTTACAATATATTCCTTTGCGTGGATTAAGTAATCTACCTGTTTTAACATAATAATTTAATTTCATCTTCAGAGCATTAAAATTTGTTTCCCTAAGAAGCATTGCTATATCAATAAACTTAAAAACAGTTCTGGGATTACTATATAAAACATAAATAAAATTATCTGATTCTTCCATTTTGTGAACTAATAGTTTGATTTTTTATTACCTTTGGTTTACATTTTTTTGCAAAAATAAAATAAATATTCTTCCACACTCGAATTTTTTAACTTTTTAAGTAATTTTTTCTTCCACACTCGATAAAAAGGGCAAAAGGTGAAGAAATGAAAAATGAAAAATGAAAAATGAAAAATGAAAAATATTAAATTGTTACCTATTACCTCTTACCTCTTATTTATTACCTCTTACTTATTACTTATTACTTTTTATCTCTTAAATGTTATTCGTAGCCAAAACCATCTATTGGTATTGGATTCCCTCCATTCGCAAATTAAATTTGTACAGGTTATAAATCTGCTACATCTTTGCACTGTTAAAAATGTGTAACTGTCAAAAATGTGACTGATATGGCGAAGCTTTATAATGAAGAAAACAACATGAAGTATCAATGGCACGCCATTTACACTCGTATGAATCATGAAAAAACTATAGAAAATGAATTACTTGAAAAAAACATCGAAGTTTACTTACCCAAGAAAAGGGTATTACACCAGTGGTCAGATCGTAAAAGATGGATTGAGGAACCCCTATTTAGGCCATATTTATTCGTTTGTGTAAGTGCTAAAGAGTATCAAAAAGTGTTGGATGTACCCTCTGTAATCTCTTATATTTGTTTTTCCGGAAAAGCTGCAGTGATTCCACCCGAACAGATTGACCTGATTAAAGTGTTGGTTCAGGAACAATATCTTTTTGATATCTCTTGTAAACCATTGGTTTGCGGACAAAAAGTTAGAATTGAAAATGGAGCATTAAAAGGGTTTTCCGGTGAGGTTTTTGAAACTAAAAACAACCATAAAATTCAAGTGTATATTGAGGCTCTTTCTTGTTCTATAATTTTTGAAGTGAACCATGAAGATCTAATCGCTTTATAGTATATTTGCAAAAAAAATAGCTTTATGAATGCCCGGGCTTTTCTTAAGAATTATCAACTCACTTTTTGGCACTATCAACTGTTTGGTTGGAGCATCTATATTGTTAATGAGGTAATGACATCTCTTGATTTTTTTGCCAAAACGAAAAATGCCATTCCTTATCTGATTATTGCTTTTGCTATCTTTTTTGCTGAGACAATGGGATTAAGATACGTTTATCGTTACTATTACAATTTAAGAAAATCTCCGTTAATATACATCTTACTCATTTCGGTGATCTCAATTTTGTGTTCCTTTATCATGAGGGAATTACTGATGATGGTTGAACCACATCTTTTTGAAAATGTTCCTCCCTGGATAGAAAGAGTTCGGAACATTCGTTATTTTGGAGCTATTTTTCTCAGTGCCTGGCTGCCTTTTGTATGGAGTATTTTGTACTTTGTAATACGCTACTGGCAAGAGTTACAAAATGAGATTCAAAAATCTAAGAATCTTCAATTGCAAACGGTAAAAGCGCAATTGAAAATGTTAAGGTATCAGCTTAATCCTCACTTTTTATTTAATTCATTGAATTCAATACAAAGTTTGATGTACACAGATGTTAAGAAAGCTGATTTGATGTTAACTGAACTATCGGAATTTTTAAGATACTCTTTAAAACATAACAATGATATTTTCATCCCTTTGAAAGAGGAATTTGAGATCATGGAGAAGTATCTCTTTATTGAAAAGATCCGGTTTTCAGAAAAATTACACTACACTATTGATTTCCCAAATGAGATAGGAAATGCCAAAATATTATCATTTCTCACTCAGCCTTTAATTGAAAATGCAGTGAAATACGGAATGAGAAGTAATCATAATGAGATTACACATATAGTTATTGAAGCGGAAAAAGAGGGAGAGATGTTGAAAATATCGATTAAAAATAATGGTACCTGGATCGAAAAAGAGGAACAGGGAACTGGAATTCAAAATACAAAAGAAAGGTTAAAAAATGCTTATTCTGATCATTGCAATTTTAATATTGCTCACAATGACGAGTTAGTAAGTGTCGAATTTAAAATTCCTTACGATGAATAATTTTGATGCTTTAATAATTGATGATGAATCTTTAGCAAGATTCACTCTAAAAAACAAATTGGCAGATTTTCCACAGATCAATATTCTGGGAAGTGCCGGTTCTGTTCAGGAGGGTATTACAAAAATCAAAGAGTTGAACCCTTCTTTGCTGTTTCTGGACATCCAATTGGGGGATGGTACCGGATTTGATCTATTACAAAAGATTGACTACGAAGGTAAAATCATTTTTGTAACAGCTTATGATGAATTTGCGATTCGTGCATTTGATGTAAATGCATTAGATTACATCATGAAGCCTGTCTCAGACCGACGATTGAAAAGTGCTATTGAAAAATTGCAACAAAATGATGTAATGAATAGTATTGAGATTCCTTTAAAACTCAATTACAATGACCGGATTTTGGTGACACTCAAAAAGTCACTCCACTTCATCAAACTAGATACTATTGTTTCCATTTGTGCATCCAGAGAGTATACCTATATTTATACTTTTGATGGCTCTGAATATTTAACCTCCAATAGCATCAGTGAATGGGAGAACCGTTTACCCGATCAACATTTTTGCAGGATTCACCGCTCTAACATCATCAATTTTGATTACATCAAAAAAATAACTCCCAATATTGCCGGAACGGCTGATATTGCGATGCAGGGTATAGATACTGTTTATCCAATATCAAGAAATTACTATAAACAAATCAAACATAAATATAAACTTTAATTCAGTTCTATATGGGAATCCGAAAAGCTACAATCGTAATTATTCTTTCTTTTTTTACTATTATAACTTTACACTCACAAAACATAACCCAAGAGTTTGTAGCTTCCCGGACAGAATCAGTTCCCAGAATAGATGGGGTTTTGGATGACCCTTGCTGGATTAATCTGAAATCTATCACTGATTTTAAACAACAATTTCCCATTTTTGGTGCTAATGCATCCCAAAAGGCTGAAATAAAGATCACTTATGATAATTTTGCAATATATATCGGTGCCATTCTATATGATTCAGCTCCCGATAGTATTTATGCACAATTAGGATCGAGGGACAACCATGAAATCATTAGCGATATGCTCTATATTGGATTTGACACTTATAAAAGGCAAGATGCTTATGTATTTGGAATTTCTGCTTCAGGTGTCCAATTTGACTATCGCGATTCGGATCCTACTTATGATGCTGTTTGGCATAGTGCTACAAAAATAGGAGAAAATGGTTGGGTTGTTGAAATGAGCATTCCTTACTCCGCAATCCGTTTTCCCAGCACATCCATTCAGGATTGGGGATTTCAAATTGTACGTGAAATCAAAAGACATAATGAAACAGATCAGTGGGCATTGATTCCCAAAAACAATACCAGTCCCCGAGCATTATGGGGAACACTTAAGGGGCTTCAGGATATTAAACCTCCTATACGATTATCAGTCAGCCCTTTTGTAAATTTATATTATAAAAGCGAACCTTTTCAAAACAGTGATCAGAGTGTCCATTATGAAAATGCATTCTCCTATAATTTTGGAGCAGATTTAAAGTACGGATTGGATGAAAAATTCACCATTGACCTAACCTTGATGCCCGATTTTAGTCAGGTACAATCCGATAATAAAATTAAAACATTAGGCTATGACGAGGTGGTTTTTAATGAAAACAGGCCATTTTTCAAAGAGGGAACAGAATTATTCAACAAAAACCAACTTTTTTATTCGAGAAGAATTGGAAAAACACCTGATCAATATTCAAATGTGTACGGAAATGTTCAAAATGGGGAAACGATCACTGAAAACCCATCAACAGTAAGATTAATCAATGCCGTTAAACTAACAGGCAGAAACAACAATGGTTTGGGAATTGGAGTATTCAATGCCATTACCGACAATACTTATGCAATAATTGAAGATTCATTAGGAAATGAGCGTAAAGTTTTAACAGAACCTTATGCAAACTATAACGTAATTGTTTTTGATCAACAATTGAAAAACAACTCCTCCATATACCTCATTAATACCAATGTGATCAAACCATTTTCCCACAAAACTGCAAATGTTACCGGAACAGGTTTCGTATTGATGAACAAAAACAGTGTTTGGGCTATTGACGGAAATTATGCCATAAGCCAAATACTTACAGGATCAGACTCTATTAACAATCAATACAATAGCATTATTGGACATCGTTATTTTGGTGGATTCAGAAAAGCATCCGGAAATTTTCAATTTGGCATTTCCCATACTTACATTGGGAAAACCTACGATTCCAGAGATATGGGATACTATGTGATTGGAAATAAACAAACTGAAAAGATCTATTTTTCTTATGACACTTATAAACCCAATAAACTGTTCAGAGAATCTTACCATTCAATAACCTATACTCATGTTTTAAATCCTGAAACGTTTAAATGTGTTGGTAATTCATTGAATATGAACACTACTTATCTTTTAAACAACTTTGCTTATTATAGTCTAAATCTTTATGGAATGTTATTTAAAGCATTCGATTATTATGAGCCCAGAGTTCCCGGTAGAGTTTTCAGAAAATATAAAAATTATAACATCTCCACTTCTTACTCTTCAGATGAACGTAAACCATTTTCTTATGCTATTGAACTCAGTTACGGAGACTTCTCTGAAGTTTTTGACGGGGCTGCTTATGGAATTACACCATCCATAAGCTACCGAATAAAAAATAATTTCAAAATGAGTTACTCATTCAATTATTTTAACAACACGTACAACATTGGATTTGTAGAAGTGATTAGTCCCGATGAGATCATTTTCGGAGGGCGCCAGTTGATCACTTATGAAAACAATCTATCGGTTCAATATTTGATAAAAAACGATATGAGTTTAAGTTTAGTTGGAAGACATTATTGGTACACCGGTCAATATCATGATTACTACACTTTATTGGAAGATGGTGGTATTGAGCTCAATACAACTTATCAATCAGATCGGAACTTCAGTTACAATGTTTTTTTCATAGATTTCATTTATTCCTGGCAGTTTGCACCGGGTAGCACCATTTCCATTATTTACAAAAATGCCATTGAATCTGATGAAGCATTAAGTGAATTAAATTTTTTCAGAAATATTGAAGATACTTTTGATATGCCCAAAACCAATAGTATTTCTATTAAAATATTATATTATATCGATTATCTGAATGTAAGAAAACTTTGGAAAAAATAGTATCATAAATTCAAACTTTTCTTCTATAAATCGCAGTATCATACTGTGAACTATACTATTTAAAAACCACCATATTTTATTTTTTCAACCTTTAATTAAAGGAGAATTTGTTATGAAAACAGTTAAATTATTATTAACTACCATTATTGTATTGACAATAATGAAGAGTAGTTTTGCTCTTGAACAAAACTACTATTTAGGTATTGTACAACAATCAACAACCAGATGGACAGGTGTAGCAGTGACATCTGAGGAACGGGTTTTTGTTTGTTATCCACGAGAGGGGAATATTCCGTTTTCAGTAGCGGAAGTTGTAAATGGAACTGAAGTTCCTTATCCCAACAATGAATGGAACACATGGAATCTATCTTGTGATGGATCGCAACACCTTGTAAGTGTAAATTCGATCTATATTGATAAAAATGGATTTTTATGGATTCTGGATTCCGGTTCATTATTGGGTAGTTGCTTATGTGGATGTGCCAAATTAATCAAAGTAGATCTATCAACAGATTCCATAATTCAAATTATCCCATTTAATAATACAATTGTAAATGATAGCTGTTATTTAAATGATGTGAGGATTGATACGGAAAGAAACTTTGCTTACATCAGTGAATCTGGACAAGGATCCATTATTGTAATTGATTTATCAACCGGAAACATGAGAAAATTATTGTCTAACCATCCATCTATAATTGGGGAAGAGATGCCTTTATGTGTAAGCAGTCAGATATTTATTTGTAAAGGAAATATAAATGGAATTGCATTAACACAAAATGGTAACTATTTGTATTACAAGCCCTTAACCAGTTATGATTTATATAGAATTCCGACAGATCTATTAATGGACAGTGCATTAGATAATGCAACAGTTGAAGCAGGAGTAGAGTTTGTATGTACTACTCTTCCATCAGATGGCATGGAATTTGATCATCATGGGAGATTATTCATGACCGGCATTGAAGATAATGCTATCTATTATTTAACACCGGGGTTATCATTATTTACTGCTCTTGTTGATTCCAGAATAAAATATCCGGAAGGAATTGCGATCACTGAAAATGACGAAGTATATTTTACTACAACACGACGTTTACATATTCCCGGTACATACTTTATTTACAATTTAAAACCTAATCCTCAAGGAATTGATGATCAAAGCGGAGATCACAATAATATTTCAGTTAGTAATTATCCGAATCCATTTCAAAGTCAAACGTTGATAGAATATCAAATTTCACAAGGTAGCGAAGTGAGTATTACGATAACTGATGTAATGGGAAAAGTGATTGAAAAACAAGAGCTTGGATATCAAGAAGTTGGAAAGTACCCATTTGAATTTCAAAGCAACCAGTTACCCAATGGCATCTATTTGTGTATTCTTGAAGCCGGAAAACAAAAGAATATTCATAAAATGATGATCGAAAAATAATTGACACACTATAAAAACTACCTTTATGAAACCAATTTTAATTAGCATTTTAATCTATTTACTTATTCTACCTTTTGAAGGAAATTCATCACCGAAAAATCCTGATTTTGAAGTACCCAAGGGATCAATTCAAGGGAAGATCTTATCTCAAAAAGGGAATAATTCAATAGAATATGTGAGTATTTCTATCTACTCCTTTCCTGATTCTACATTAATAACAGGCGCTGTCACTAAGGTTGACGGGAGCTTTAGAATCGGGAAACTTCCAAAAGGAACCTACTATTTAGTAGCCAACTATATGGGGTTCAACAAAAAGGTGATCTCCCCAATTGAGATCACTGAAAAAAAGCAACTATTTGATTGCGGGACAATTATTTTGGAAGAAGCATCTTTCTCTCTTGCGGGAGTAGAAATAGCACAAGAAAAGCCGGCTATTGAATACAAAATGGATAAGAAAGTGATTCATGCTGATGCAAAATTGGATTCTAAAGGGGGTAGTGTTGTCAATCTATTAGAGAACACCCCCTCGATTCAGGTTGATATTGAGGGGAATGTCTCTCTTAGGGGAAGTACTAATTTCATAGTATTAATCAATGGAAAACCTACTGCTTTATCGGGCAATGATGCGTTAAAGCAGATACCGGCCAACAGTGTTCAGGATATTGAAATCATCACCAATCCTTCAGCCAAATATGATCCAGATGGAACTACCGGGATCATCAATATCATTATGAAAAAAAATAGCTTAAAAAGTTTTAGTGCTCTTTTGAATGGCTCCGTAGGAACCTATCATAATTATGCCGGTGACTTTAATCTCAATTATAAAAATGAAAAAATCAATGTTTATTTAAGTGGAAACGGTTCATACAATGGTTCTTACCCATATAATACCATGGAATCTGAATTGAACTATGGTGATAGTTCACGTTTTACTTCACAAACAGAACAAAGAATTCAAAGAGTAACCCCCTATTCTATCCAGGGAGGACTTGATTGGAATATCTCCAATTTTCATACACTTAGTGCTGAATACAGTTGGGGATACTGGGGTATGAATATGAATATTCCTACATATACTAAGGAAACATTCAGTTCTAATCCCATTCAAAATTATTCATTAACCAAATCATTACTCGATATTGGTGGATTTTACCAAAATTTCAGTCTGGTAGATTTTATTCAATTAGATACATTAGGGCAAAGTTTAAAAACATCTTTAGTTTTTGCCTTATGGGATGGGCACAACCTTACAGATGTAAACGATTTGATTACCGAATCCGATTTTATTTCCATAACTGACGGCATACATCACATTTCAGAAAGAGATGATAACACCAAGGCAATACAACTTAAAATCGATTATAATTTGCCTCTTAATAATATTTATGGCTTTGAATTTGGATATCTGGGAAATCTGAAATGTGCTAATTCAGGATACAGTTTGGTATTTCAGGATTTTGACACGCAGGAATGGGACTTGAATCATGCCATTAATCATGACATGAAGTTCAGTCAGAATATTCAGGCTATTTATGGAACTTTTGGAGCACAATGGAAAAAGATTCAGATTTTAGCCGGATTAAGAGGAGAATATTATGGTAGAGATTTAAAAATTGTAAATCAAAATGAATCATTCTCTGTAAGTAAAATCTATCTATTTCCAACGTTACACATCACCTTACCTTTAAAAAACAATTATCAAATGCAGTTCAGTTACAGTAGAAGGATTGATCGCCCCAGAGAATGGAACCTATTTCCCTACCCTTTATACTCTGACAAATACATATCTCAGGTGGGCAATCCCTATTTAATGCCCCAATTAACTGATTCTTATGAAATCAATTTAATGAAGCCATTGGCAAAAGGATATTTTGCTATTGAAAGTTTCTACAGACAAACCAATAATGCTTTTTCTCAGGAGATGACAATAGATACAAGTGGTATCATTTTAATCAGAGTTGAAAATCTGAACAAACAATATGCCTACGGAATAGAGATGAGTGGCAACTACAGATTGGCAAAGTGGGTTTCCGTTTCTGCAAGTGGTAGTTTGTACAGTTATAATGTCACTCAAACGTTTGGAAATGTTGTTCAAACCAACAGAAGTATCAATTCCGACTGGGTTTTAAATACTACATTCAGATTTTGGAAAAACTTTAGAGTGCAATTAGTTGGATTTTACAACTCACCTAAAGTTACATCTCAGGGCAGTGAAAAGCAAATGTATGGTGTTAACCTATCTTTAGCAAAAGACTTTTTCAATCAAAAACTAACAATTAGTTTAACAGGGCGAGATCTTTTCCGAACTGCAAATTATACGATCATAACAGACACACCGCAACTAAAATCAACATTTAGTATGAAAAATGAGTATCCGGTTATTGTTTTAAATATCGGATATAAATTTAACAATTATAAGCGGCGGGCACCGATTGAAACCGAAAAAGAACCGGTTTTCGAAGGTGGAAGCAGGAACTAAAAAAATCCCTGTACTCGAAATGGAGTACAGGGATTTTTTTTTGTATCTTTGTAGCTTGATTTTATAAAGATAAAATATTGTAGTATGTTTATTCGTAAGTTTTTAACATGTATTTCGTTAACTATTTTATCTTTATGTACAGGTATTGGCAAATCAAATACAATTGACACGATACCTCCCTCCGCTTTATTATTAAGTGAATATGTTCAAATCCGTTCAGTTACCGGTACAGAAAAAAGTGCCGGTGAATTTTTAGCTCAAAAAGCGAAAGAGATGGGATTATTTGTGCAGGTTTTGACTGAATTAACAGACTCCTACAATTTTACTGCATCTCTTTACCCACTTTCCTCCCAAAAACCCAACATTGTACTATTAACCCACATTGATGTGGTGGATGTTCAGGAGGATCATTACAATAAATACCCCCCATTCTCCGGTCTGATTACTGAAGGATGTGTTTGGGGAAGAGGTTCTCTAGATAACAAGGGAATGGGTGTCATGCAACTGATGGCATTGGCCAAATTTGTTGAAACAGCAAAACAACATGATCTACCCTACAATATCACTATTCTGGCCGTTTCCAATGAAGAAACCGGAGGTGAAAAAGGAGCTTTAATTGTAACCAATCAATTTCTGGAAATTTTACATCCTGTTGTTGTGTTTGGTGAAGGGGGTTCCGGATTTGATGGATTGCTCGCTAAAGATCCCTCAAGACATGTTTATGGCATTTGTGTAGCATCTAAAAGAACATTATGGTTAGAGTTAACATTAAATGTTAAATCATCTGGACATGGATCTGTTCCTCCCTTAAATTACTCCATTCAACAAAAAATCAATGCGTTGGAAAGAGTCGTAACGATCAATCGAATCAGACCCCTCATCTATTGTGATGCAGCTGAAAGAATGTTCAGAGAAGTGGGAGAGATTGAAGGTGGAATGAGAGGTTTTGCATACAAACACATTAAATTCTTCTCCCCTTTTGTCGGTTATAAACTGAAACAAAACGATGCCATTTATTCCATTTTAAGTAACACCATCACGATCACCAGTTTATATACAACTCCCGGTGCTCCGAATGTGATTCCCAATCAAACCAAAGCAATTTTGGATTGCCGCTTATTACCGGATGTAAAAACAGAAGAGTTTTTAAATAAAATGAGAACTTGGTTAATGAACGATTCTATAAAAATCAGAATCATCAGTGAAAGCATACCCGCTCCGAGTTCATTTCCGGATCAATATTTCCATAAATTGAAAAGAGCTTTAAAAAAAGTGTATAGGGATTCTGAAGTGATCAGTTTAATAGTTCCCGCATCGGATGACAACAACTACTTTAGATCTAAAGGGATTCCCACTTTTGGTATTTTACCCATATTTTTAGATGCTGAGCTGATGAGTTCTATTCACAACGTCAATGAACGAATCCCTATTGAAAGTCTGGAAAATGGTGTTCATGTATACGAAAACCTCATCCACTCCATCCTTTTTGAACCTGAATTAATCACTGAAACCGAGGAAAAATAATCATGAATATAGCCGCTTTGGTTTCAGGTGGAGTTGACAGCTCTGTAATTGTCTATAATCTTAAGGAGATGGGGTACAACCCTACCCTTTTTTACATCAAAATCGGGATGGAAGATGAAGCAGGCAATATTCAATGCACTACCGAAGATGATCTTTTTGTGGTTCAATTTTTAGCTAAAAAATATGGACTCCAAATGGAAGTGGTCAGTTTACAGGAAGAGTATTGGGATAATGTGGTGACTTACACTATTGAAAGCGTAAAACGAGGACTCACTCCAAACCCCGATATGATGTGCAACAGGTGGATCAAATTTGGCTATTTTGAGCAAAAATGGGGCAAAGAGTTTGATAAAATTGCAAGTGGTCATTATGCTACTACAACTGAAATAGATCATACTACATTTTTATCAACGGCAAAAGACAAAGTAAAAGATCAAACCTACTTTCTTGCTCAAATCAACTACCTTCAACTATCCAAATTGATGTTTCCCATTGGGCATCTCTTAAAAAGTGAAGTCCGGCAAATAGCGACTGCTGAAAACCTACCCAGTGCTACCCGTAAAGATAGTCAGGGAATCTGTTTTTTGGGCAAAATTCAATACAATGATTTCATTAAAAGATACTTAGGGGTTAAAAAAGGAAAAATTATTGAATTGGAAACCGGAAAAATTTTAGGAGAACATGATGGATATTGGTTTCACACCATTGGCCAGAGGAAAGGGTTAAGGTTAAGTGGCGGCCCCTGGTTTGTTATTCAAAAAAATATTGAAGAAAATATTTTATATGTTTCATGCGGGTATGATCCTGCCACTCAATATGGTGATGTGATCAATCTATCCGGATTTCAGTTCATTTCAGATAATATTTGGAGAGATTTTGAAGAGCAGGAGATCCAGTTTAAGATCAGGCACACTCCTGATTTCACTCCCGGTATTTTGAAACGGATTGGGGATATTTACCGCATTGAATCCAAAGAAAAAGTATCCGGAATTGCATCCGGACAGTTTGGGGTGATTTACGACCGGGAACAAAAACTTTGTCTGGGAAGTGGAATTATTGTATAAAAATTTAAAAATAAAACTAATTACAAACTCAAAAAAAAAAGAATTATGAAAAAAATGATGGTTATTTTACTTGCAGTTATTTGTGGAATCGTGGTATCATGTAGTGATCCAAAGACCACAGCTTATGTAAAAAACGAACACACTATTGAAAGCAATGTACAAGGATTGGATGGCACATTATACAATGCCTCACTCATCATGTATCAGGATTCACAGGAATTAGGAACTGTTGCATTAGGCGATGTATCAACCGGTGGTGGATTATCAACTGTTGTAGAATTGAATGAAAACTGCAATAAAGTAAGGGTAAAATTCTACTATTTACCCATGACTTCCTCCCAATTAAATCCGGCAATGTACACCTCCAATGCGATCCCTGTAACTACAGAAATTGAAAATGAA
The DNA here is from genome assembly GCA_942493315.1 of uncultured Bacteroidota bacterium. Taxonomy (GTDB): domain Bacteria; phylum Bacteroidota; class Bacteroidia; order Bacteroidales; family WCHB1-69; genus UBA5429. The sequence continues at coordinate 362,208 of OW818690.1, forward strand.
ATAGTAGTAAACAACAGTACCGTAATAGGAAGTAGTTTTTAATAATAATTTGGGCATTCCGGCCCACCCTAATGCGGACGGGAGACTGGAGAAGTTCGACGTTCGACGTTAAAAGTTCGAAGTTAAAAGTTCGACGTTCGACGAAAGTCGCCACAGCGTGGCGTTATATTGGTAGCTAACAAACACGGACCAAACGATCCCGCTCCGGAGGAGCGTTATATTTGTAAAATAAAAAAAACTATCTTTGCCCCGTCAATTTTTTGACTAACCACGTGATATACGTGCGGGGGGCAAGCCTTTCGAGTAACTACCCCATTAAACCTTTACAAGCAAGCTGGATTGTAGTTTCAGTGGGTGTTGTAAAGGTTTTTTTCATTTATCATTATTCATTATTCATTTTTCTGCAACCTCTTCGAGGTAGTAGATTATCATCCAATTAGGGTGTTCCCGGGAAGTGTTCGACAAATTTAATTTTAAAATCCGGGAAATGCTCAACATAACGAATAGTAAAGTCGGGAAAATGGTCTACATATTGCCACTCTCCACATTCATCAGGGAAATGGTCCACTTTTTTCACTTTCAGATCGGGAAAATGGTCTACAATCTGAACATCAAAATCAGCAAAGTGTTCCACAATTTTTACTTTACCCCGTAATGGAATCCCTTTACATTTACAATCCTTAACCGGTGTATCCATTGAAAATGCCACACAAAAAAAACCAAATAAAACGAGAATAATAGTTTGTTTCATTATTAAATTATTGATCAGTCAAATATTAAAATTTCTAATTTCTTATTGTCATATATTGTCATTAGTTGTCAAATTTCTGATATCACATTAAATATGCTCACTATCTAAAATCAATAGCCCCATCAATCAAAGAACAATTCCCCTACTTTTTCGGATAAAAAGCGTTTAAATGGTTCCGATTAAAGTGTATGACATGTTCCAGGTTAGCATCTTCATGAGACGTAACAACCGATCAATTTTGGCTTGTTCTAACATATTTTAGTGTTTGTTTTCTTATCGTACTTTGGGGTCTATTATTTGTAGTAAAATTGTTATGTTATGTTTCCAAGGTACATTAAATACGAGTGTTTTAACATTTTCTAAAAGTGAAACGGCCCGTTTCACTTTTTTATTTTCCAAGTCTGAGCCAAATTGGTTCACTTCTGCTATTTCCAAAAGTGAATCAAGCTGATTCACTTTTGAATACTCTTCAACTAATTGACGCATAAACCACAAATTACGAGGTGACCAGCTAATTCCCTCACCAAGATTATATTTCAAATCGATACTTAGTTGCTTTACAATAGATTTTCCCCAACCAAATTCTTTTTGCCGGTTAATAAGTTCTCCAATTTGCCAATACAATTGGTTAGTATATGCTTGAACTGCCTGTACTGCTTGAACACGGTGTTGTTGAACAAGTTCAATTAGCTCTATTACAAATTTTTGGTATTCAGTTTCTGTATTGTTTAGAGTAAGATTAGTCATTCGTTTATAAAATTAATTTCTCAAATATTGAAAAACAAAAATAGGAAAAACTTTAATAAGAGACAATCAATTGTAAAAAAATGTTATTCTTTTTTTCTAATTTTAATAATCACTCGACAGACTGCGGACTACAGACTACGGACAACAGTCACTAAATTAACAAAATACAAAAAACAGAAACCTGAGAGCTGATAACTGACAGCTCATTGCATTAGGGCGGAGGCCAGGTACCCCGCAAGTTGAGCTGCTTAGGGGATGACGGATCGGGCAGAGCGACGGAGGAGCTCCTGCCCGGCCGATCATACCCTTGCAGCGAAACGAGGAGTACAGGCCGGAGACCGACGGCAGCCGGGTTGGTTGTGGGTCGGGTGGTGCCGGAATGCCCAGAAAAAAGACTGCGGACTACAGACAACAGACTACGGACAAATGAAAAATGAAAAATGAAAAATTAGTATAAAGCCCAAAAGCTAAAACATTCGCCTTTAGCCTTTTGTCTTTCGCCCAAAAATCACATTAAAAAAGGGCTACCTTAATTCGGTAGCCCTTTTGGATTTTATTTTTGTTTGATTCCATCGATAAACTTGACTAAAAATGCTTCGGGATAGAACTTTAACAATTCTTGTTGTAGTTTGATCATCTCCTCTTTATTGGCACTTTTACCCACAGTATATTGGTATCTATTGTTGTAAAAATAGTAGGCAACTCCATCAAATCCATTGAAATTTTCGGGTTTCAATTCAAAAAGTTTTGGTGAATTTAATATTTGTACGCGATAATAAGTACCTTTTTCATCAAAAGATCTTCCTTTAGGGATAAGAGGTAGTCCTGCTTTTGTTTTAGGGGTTTCATTGGCAGTTATTTTCACTTTTTTATCTCCAATCGCAACCACCCTGAACTCGGTTCTACGGTTCATTTGGTGTTCTTCTTCAGTACAAATAGCTGTGTAATCACCTTCACACTCGCAGTAATTTACCAAACGTGTTTCGCCATATCCTTTTCCGTAAATTCGTTGAGGATTTGTGATTCTTTTGCGAATATATTCTGCTGAAGATTTCGCACGTCTTTCAGAAAGGGCCATATTATATTCGTAAGGGGCACGACAGTCGGTATGGGAACCCAATTCGATTACAATATCGGGATATGCATTCATGATTTGAACAACTTTATCCAACTCGATAGCTGCATCAGGTCTGATATCCGATTTATCCAAATCGAAATAGATTGGATTAATATTGAATCTCTTTGCTAAATCTTCTCCCAATACAAGTGTTTGTTTTAATGGTTCCAAGTAAATGATATATTCATAAACACCCGGTCTAATCAATTTTTGATAATAGTTTTGAGTATTAGTAACATAATCAGGATGAGAAGTGGACAAATAGTTGCTGATATTATCATTTAATTTGGCTTTTGGAAGTTCTCTGTAAATGATTCCTGAATCGTCTGTTTGAGCTTCATCTTCTTCAAAGGAAATGTTGTTTTTGATATGGATCAAAGCGTCAGGGATCACTTTATCTGAAGTTTTATCTTTCACGATAAATTTAACACCAAACGGTTTTATTTGATCCAAAACCAAATCAGAATATACAATCTCATCAGGAACATCGGTATTGGCGGTATTTAATCCATCGCTAAATTGGGGTTTTATACCATTTAAATCAAAATTAGTTTGCTGAGAAACTACAAATTCAAAATTTCCTTTGTCATCGCTCACTGTTTTAGCAAACGGCTTTCCATTAAGGGTTAAGGATACTTCAGCATTAGGAACAATCACATTTTCAGGTGTTTTAGTAACTCCACGGATTATTTTCTTAAACTTTTTAGGTTGAAGAACATTCACATAATAGATATCATCATCCCCTTTTCCTTCATCTCTATTGGATGTTAAGTATCCAAATTTTTGATTTTTATCAAAAGTAAGGGCAAAGTCATCATAAGTTCCGTTAATAGGAGTTCCCATATTTTCAGGTTTACCGAAAATATTGTATTGTTCACCAGAAACAGGAACTACAAAAACGTCCAGACCACCCAATCCTGGATATCCATTAGAGGAGAAAAAGAGAACACCGTCGGCATGATAAACAGGAAACATCTCATTTCCTTCTGTATTGAGTTCTTTCAAATTAACGATCGGACCCCAATTTCCATCAGATTTTCTTTCCACAACATAAAGGTCAGTCCCTCCTACTCCACCGGGCATATCAGAAACGAAGAACATAAATTTGCCATCGGGAGTCAAAGAAGCTTGTCCAATGGAATATTCTGCATTATTATATGGAAAAGCAATAGGTTTAGACCAATCACCGTTCACGAGTTCACTTGAAAAAAGTTGTAAATTTCTGGTTCCGTCAGAACTTTTGCTTTTATAATTGTTTCTGGTAAGCACCATAAAGTTACCTGCTTCATTGAAAGTAACAGGTCCATCGTGATACTTTTTATTGGCTTCACGGGTCAAAGGTTTTCCGGATTTAAACTCTTTATCTTCAGGTATTTTAGAAACAAATAGATTCAAATATCCTTTATGATTTCCTACCCACACTCTTTTGAAGAGATGATATTTATTTTTTGAAGTAGCATAAACCACTTTATCACCCATAAAAGCTGTAGAAAACTCTTGATGAGTGGAGTTCATTTTCAAATTTTTCAACTCATATCTGGGAGTGGCAGCAAGGAGCGTTTTGTAGTAATCGCCAGCTTTCAAATACAAATTCACCCTAATATCATTTGGACTTAATTTTGTAAGTTCAGGAAGTAAGGCGATCGCTTTATCGTATTGAGCTAATTGTTGAAGAACGAGGAAATAGTTCCATCCATCATCGAAGGTTTTTTGAGGGAGTGTGTAGATTTGTTCGTAAGATGTTTTAGCATTTTCCCAATCTCCGATCATATAGTAAGAATGGGCTAAATTTCTTAAAACTTCAATTGATTTTTCTTTGACCGGTTCATAATATTTGACAGACATGGCATAGTCAAACTTATCAAAATATTTATTCCCCATTTTCACTTTATGATCTTGAGACATGGCATTACAAGTCACAAGGATCAATATCAAAGCAGTAATTATTCTATGTATTTTCATTTTGTTATACTTTTAATTGGGTGATTATATGGATTAAAAATATCTAGGTGATTTGATTCTATGTTGATTACTAAATATGAAATCATATCTGAGCATAATCTCATGACTTCCCTGATTATATTTCATGGTTGTATTAGAAAAAGAGTAATCGTAAGAGTATCCAAGTAGCAATCTTTCATACAAATAGACACCTACCAGTGCACCGATACCATCGCCGGTACGATACATAACGCCTACATTAAATCTTTTGTTGAATTCAAATAGAGCGGTAACATCAAGTTGAACGGGAGCACCAACGGTCATTTTAACTAAAGCAGAAGGTTTAAAATCAACAAACCGACCCATTTTCACGACCCCACCAGTAATAAAATAGTAGTGTCCTTTCAAAATTCCGGAAGAGATGAGGGTATTTTCACCTACAAATTTATGTTCTAACAATCGGGGGATTGAGATTCCTGCATAAAATTTATTATTGTAAGTGTAGTACATTCCAAAACCGAAATTGGGTAATGCTTTGTTACTAAATGCATATTGGAAAGCGGGGTCATTGGGATCATCGAGGTCTAAGGCTGATAAATCAGCGCTAAAAAGATCTGTACCGGCTTTTAATCCAAAAGTAAGTTTGCTTTTTTTAGTTAATTTCACACCAAAAGAGAAATCTGCATAAAAGGAAGTAAAACGGGTATCTCCAATTTTCTCATCACAGACAGAGAGTCCAACGCCCACATTTTCATTAAAAATTGGGGTATGGAGTGAGAGTGTGGTTGTTTTAGGAGCGCCCGGGAAAGAGACCCATTGGTTTCTATGAAGGAGAGTAACAGTAAGAGCCTCTCTGCTCCCTGCATAAGCAGGGTTAACAGAGAGGGTATTGTACATATAGTGGGTAAACATAGGATCTTGTTGTCCAAAGGCAAGTAAACCTGCCATTAAGCCTATCAGTATTATGAACCTTTTCATTGTATCTATTTTTTTAATTTTTTATTCGGTTAATTACTATTAAACTATCTGGCTAAGTAGAAATATCCTCTAATTGGATCCATATCTTTAACGCCTAAATCGAGAATATAGAAGTAGGTACCGGAAGGTAATTTATTACCACCCACAGTAATACCTCTATCAGAAGTTCCATCAAAATCATTTGCATAAGGAGTCCCTTCAAATACGACAACGCCCCATCTGTTGAATATGGTTAATTTGTTGTTTGGATAATTTTCCAAACCTCTAATTACCAAAGCTTCATTGATTCCATCACCATTAGGTGAAATACCATCCGGAACAAATGGAGTGAGTAAAACATCAACGAAAATGGAAGCTCGAGCATTATTATTGCTTAGATCTGAATCATCAAGATCACTGGTAATCGAAACAGTATTGATTACAGTTGAGTAAGCTGTTGCACTTCTTTTCACTCTAGCAGTAACATTGAAAGTCACGGTTTGACCCACATTAAGCTCGCCAATCACCCAAACAATGGTATCATTGAGGAACTGTGGTGATTCTGTTGCAGAGACGAATTCCAGATCAGGCGGCAACAGATCTTTGACTATTGCATTCGTTGCAGTTGTGATTCCGTTATTGGTAGCCGTGATGGTATACACAACCAAATCGTTAGCCATAACAGTATCAAGATTAGCCACTTTAGTTACGGCAAGATCCGCATAAGAGGAAACAATATCGTCTTCATCTTCATTGGTATCTTCATCAGGATCAGGAGTAGTAGCGTTCAATGTAACTCTGTTCACAACAGTTGTATTAGGATCGACAGTAGGTGAAAGGATTGCTTTCAACATCATGGTAACAGTATTTCCATTTTGAATGATTGGAATACTCCAGGTTGGGAGTGACCATGTTCCAGCTGAAGGCATTGCGCTCACAAATTCAAGTTCAGAAGGCATCAATTCAGTAAGAACTACGCCATAAGCATCTGCAGGGCCGTTATTGGTGATTGAGATCATATAGGTGATAGTGTCACCCGGATTGATAATATCATCCAAACTTATTTTGTTAGCAATCAGATCGGCTACATTTTCGATTTCAACCGTTACGGAAGATGTATTGTTTTCTGTATTAGGATCCGGTGTTGTAGAAGCAACAGTAGCCACATTGATGATATTTGCCCCATTATCTGTACTGGAAGGCACCAATACTACTAAGGTTAATGTTTCCTGACCACCTGATGGTATAGTTCCAATATTCCAGTTTGGAATAAACCAGGAACCTGCTGTCATAGAAGCAGAAACAACGGTACATCCGGCAGGAATTTGATCATTTACAATGATATTGGAAGCATTACTAAATCCATGGTTATAAACAGTAATGGTATAGGTGATCTGTTCACCGGCAGAAACGGTATCATGATTTGCAGTTTTCACCACTTCAAGATCTGCCCATGTTTCAACAAATACAGTATTTGATCCTGTATTGTTATTTGGATTTGGATCCGGAGTTGTGCTGGAAACGGTTGCTGTATTCACAATCGCTGTACCATGAGGAGTTGTACCATTAACTCTTACTTTTATAGTAAGGATTTGAGAAGTTCCTGACTGTAATGTTCCAATTGTCCATAATGGAGCTGCCCATGTACCTACAGATGGAGTGGCTGTAATAACAGTCAAGTAAGGTGGTAAGATATCATTTAGAACCACATTGGAAGCATTAGATCCACCATGATTGATTACGGTAATGTAATAAGTCATGGTATCACCGGCAGTAACAGGATTTCTTGAAGCTGTTTTAATCACTTCAAGATCTGCAGCTACGGTAATACCTACCCCAGTAGATGAACTATTATTGGTTAGAATTGGATCCGAAGTTGCTGATGTAACGGTTGCAGTATTTGTAATCGTACCGGCTGGTAAAGTAGCAGCTGTATTAGCAACAATTGTCATGGTAACCACAGCACCTGGATTTAGATTTCCAATATTCCAGGTTGGGGCTGTCCATGTTCCTACGGAAGGTGTTGCAGAAACAAGGGTTAACCCTGCTGGTAACACGTCAGTTGCTGTTGCATTTGTTGCCATTGATGGACCATTATTAGTAACAGTCAATGTATAGGTAACTTGATTACCGGCCTGAACACTTGGTTGATTTACAGTTTTTACTATGGATAAATCAGCAGTTGTACAGATTGTAATAGTTGAAGTTGCCGAGTTATTTGTTGTCACTAAATCAGGCGTTGAGGAAGTAACCGTTGCAGTATTCGCAATTTGAGAACCAACTGCAACATTTGGATTAACAGTTGCCAAGACAGTTAGAGTAACTGATTGACCCATAGCAACATTTCCAATATTCCATAATGGAGCAGTCCAGGAACCTTGAGTAGGTGTAACATTATTCAAAGTTAAGCCGACAGGAAGTTGGTCAGTTACCACCACATTTTGAGCTGTTAATGGACCATTATTGGTTACAGTTATAGTATAAGTAACTTGTTGACCAGCACATGGATTTGCATTAGAAGCCACTTTAGTAACCACTAAATCTGCAGCAGTATGAACAGTAACAGTAACCTGATCAATGGATGAACCACAATTGTTGTTATTGATATTCCATTGGAAGGTATAAACGCCTTCAATCATTCCGGTAATTTGAGTATTGTAAAGATTTGGATTCACAATATTTGGAACGTTTGGTCCGCTTATTAAGGTCCAATAACCAGATGAAGGTGAAGGAGCATTAGCTGAAAGTTGAGTAGTTGAAACACCGTATAACACTTGTGGAGTACCCGCATTTGCAATAATTAATGGGCTAATAGAAACTATGGAAGAGCCTGAAGCATTTGAACAAGGAGATTCAGATTGAGCAACCAAAGTTAAAATAACAGTTCCTGAAACAATATCAGCAGTACCTGGAGTATAGATAGGATTTAAGATAGTATCATTGCTAAATGTTCCATTTCCTGAAGTTGTCCAGGTATAGGTTAGAGCATTCAAAACAGTTGGATTTAAAGTAATTGTATTTCCAACACAGATGGTTTGATTAGTAAGAGCCACGGTTGCTTGTTTGCTGATTGAAAGAACCATTTGATCTGTTATTGGTACACAAGGATAAGGTTTGGCAGCAGTTAAAGTTAAGGTAACTGAACCGACTGAAATATCTTGAGCACTTGGATAATAGATAGGATTAGAAGCAAATACGTTACTAAATGATCCTGTACCGGAAGTAGTCCAATGGATTGAAGTATAATTTTGAGCGGAAGCTCCCACGATTTGGTATCCATTAACGGATTCACAAATAATGGTATCCACACCGGCATTTACTGTAGTTTGAGGAGCTGCTAAAATGGTTACAGATTGTGTTATAGAACAGTTATTGATATCTGTAATGGTAACCTGATACAAACCAGGAGCTAATCCTGCAGCAGATGCTGTTGTTTGGTTATTAGCAGTTGAAGGCCATAAGTAAGTATAAGGAGCAGTTCCACCGATTGCAGCAATGGTTGCAGTACCATTATTGGCGCCATAACATGTTTCATTAGAACTTACAGCAACAGTAGCTAACAATTGTGTCGGCTGAGTAACTGTGAAGTTCAAACCAAAACTACATCCTACGGAATCAACAACTTCAACATGGTAATACCCTGCTGTTAAGTTATTAAATTGCGATCCTGTTTGAGGTGTATTTCCATTGATTGAATAGTAATATGGAGCTATTCCTCCGGAAACCACAATATTTGCAGAACCTGTTGTTCCATAACAACTTGGATTAGTAACTGCTACCTGAGCAAGTAAATTACTATTCACATTAATGATATTGAAACTACTCATAGTCATACAACCCGTTGTACTGGCAAATGTTGCAGTGTAATAACCTGCATTTAAGCCTGTAAATGTAGTGGTATAGGATGGTGCAGTTACAACATGAGCAATACCATTCACTGTGATTGTTCCGGCACCAGTAGCACTTAATGTTACGGTACCAACGTTTGAATTACAATAGGAAGGTGTTGTAGCAGCTACTGTTAAAGTAACCACTTCTGGTTCTGTAACCACATAAGGACCACCCACGATTTGACAACCATGAGCATCAGTAATAGTTACAAAGTACCATCCGGCACTTAAGTTAGAAACATCCTGAGTTGCATTTCCATTGGACCATGCATATTGGTATGGAGCAGTTCCACCAGATACGGTAATATCAATAGAACCATTAGCTTCACCATTACAGGAAACAGGAGTTATTACCGGAGTTACGGTAGTAATATCAAGTGGTGCAGATGGTTGGTTAATAGTAACTGAAGTCACAGCGGTACATCCATTGGCATCAGTAACAGTCACGGTGTACAAACCGGCAGTTAAATTCAATGCTGTAGCACTATTTAATGTTGTATTATGACTCCATGAATAAGTATAAGGTGTTGTTCCACCGGTCACATTGACAGTGGCTCTTCCGTCAGATGCTCCAAAACAGGAAGCATCCACAATACAACTTGGACAAGCTAAAGTAGCTATCAGTTGTGTTGGTTGAGTTACTGTAAAATGAACAGCATAAGTACATCCGATTTGATCAGTCACAATCACTTGATAAATTCCAGGAGTAAGATTATTGAATACTCCTGTACCATTGATTGTAGTTCCATTCAAATTAAATGTATAAGGAGTTGAACCACCTAATACATTAACTGTTGCTGAGCCTGTTGAACCATTACATAATGGATTAGAAACAGTAGCATTTGCATATAGATTACTATTCAAATTAGAAATATTGAAATTCAATGAAGTGTTACATCCTGATGCTGTAGAAACTACAGTAGCAGTATAGTATCCTGCTGCTAAACCTGTAAAGGTTGTTTGATATGGTGATTCTGTCACCATTTGATCAACTCCATTAACAGTTATAGTTGCAGGTTCATTGGTTTGTAAAACAACAGATCCTACAGATGCATTACATTGAGTATTTTGTGTAGCATAAACTAGCAATGTTGGAGCTATAGGAGCATTTTGTATCACAAATGAAGCTTCAGTAGAGGTACAAGATTGATTGGATGCAACAAGGGTGTAAGTTCCGGCTGGAGCTGAAATATGACCCAATGCATCTACTGTTACTCCTGTATTTGGAATAAAATAGTAAGTGTAGGCATTATTGTAGTTTAGAATAGTAAGTGTTCCGTTAGGATTACCACATGTTGGTTGAGTAATGGTACTTAAAATTGGAGTGGCAGGAGTAACAGGTTGTTGGTCAATAATAATGCTAGTACTATTAGAATTACATCCTGAAATATTAGCAACACTAACCTGATAGATACCTGAAGGAGCTGTAAAGTGACCTGCAGATGTCATCACTACACCAATACTTGGATTGAATGTATAAATCAATCCTTCATTATAATTAGAGATTGTAAATAATCCCACTGGTGAAACACAGGTAGGTTGAACCACATTCGTTACAATTGGAGCAACAGGAGTTGCTGGTTGAGCATTTACGGTTACCGTTGATATTGCAGATACACATGTTCCATTATTAGCTACAATGGTATAAGTTCCTGAAAGTGCAGAAACGTGACCCAATGCATCAATCATTACGTTTTGAGATGGAGTAACATTATAAGTGTATCCATTATTATAGTTTGTAATATTGAAGTAACCCAAAGGATTGGTACATGTTGGTTGTATAACGGTACTAACAAGTGGTATTGCAGGAACGTTAGGTTGAGCATTAATCACTACAGTTACCGGTAAGGAAACACATTCTTGTGAGTTAGTAGTAGTAATTAAATAAGTTCCGGCAGGTGCAGTAACAACACCTTGAGTGTTGATACTAGTCCCTGTTGATGGAGTAATGGTATAAGAGTTAGATCCATTATAATTGGTTATCATAAATGTTCCTAACGGTTGTGTACATGAAGGTTGAACCAATGAGCCAATAATTGGAGTAGCTGGAGTTGTTGGATTTGGATTCACTGTAAAGATCACTGAAGATGAAGTACAAATACCATTATCAACATTTAAGGTATAAGTTCCTGGTAATGCAGTAATATTTCCAAGTGCATCCATTGAGATTCCTGTTGTTGGAATAAAGTTGTAACTCAATAATTGATCATAATTGGTAATATGAATATAACCATAAGGAAGATCACAAGTTGGTTGAGTTATTGAAGAAAGTACAGGTACTTGAGGAATAGTTGGTTGTGTATTCAATGTTATGATGGAAGACTGAGCAAAGCATCCAAAACTATTTGTAACGGTAACAACATAAGAACCGGCTGGTGCTGTAACAACACCTGTACCACTTACGGTAACATTGGTATTTGGTATGATATTATATGTTAATGATGCATTATAATTTGAAATTGTAAAACTACCATTAGCTTGTGTACAAGTAGGATGAACAATAGTACTTATTGTTGGAATAGCAGGAGCATTTGGTGTACTATTTACATTAACAACTAATGCATTAGATTGACAAACACCATTAGAAACTACTAATTGATAAGTTCCAGATGGTAATGCTACATGACCAAGAGCATCTAAAGTTACATTCACATTTGGTGTAAACATGTAAGTTAATCCATTGTTATAATTAGTAATTGCAAAATGCCCATAAGCATCAGCACAACTTGGATGAGTAATTGAAGAGATAGTAGCAATTGCAGGTGTATTAGGCTGAGTACTAATAGTAAAGGTTGCAGGAGCTGAAGAACATAGAGAAGTGTTAATTGCAGTTACGACATACTGACCTGCTGGTGCAGTAACAACTCCGGCTGGAGAAATTACCACATTCGTATTTGGAATAATATTATATGTATTGGAAGAACTATAGTTCGCAATACTAAATGATCCAATACTATTAGAGCATGATGGTTGTTGTACCAAAGTTAGAATTGGTGTAGCTGGTGTACTAGGATTACTATTAATTGTAACTGTCAATGGATCAGATAAACAAACACCATTAGATGCAACAAGAGAATAAGTACCGGCTGGTGCTTGAACATGTCCTAAGGCATCCATAGTTACTCCCACAGAAGGTGTGAAAATATAATTCAAACTATTATTATAATTTGTAATAGTGAAATTACCTAATGGGGATGAACAAGTTGGATGAGTAATTGTTGAAACAGTTGGTGTTTGAGGTGTAGCAGGTTGAGGAGCAATAGTTATAATTAAAGGTATAGAAACACAGTTAAATCCATTTTCACAAGTAATCAAATAGGTTCCGGGTAATCCGGTAAATATTCCAAGATCTGAAATTGAACCACCATCAGGAGTAATACTATAGATTAATGAAGAGTTATAATTTTGAATAATGAAAGTTCCATAAGGATTAGTACAAGTAGGTTGTATAATATCTTCAGCTAAAGGTGCATCCGGATTATTTGGATTTGTAGCAACAGTAAATTGAGTCAATAAAGAGGAGCAAACACCGTTTGTTGTGTAAATAGTATAAGTTCCCGGAGGTGCAGTTACATTCCCAATAAGATCTAGAGTTACTCCAGTACTTGGAGTAATGATATAATCCAAATCATTATTAAAGTTCAAAATCTGTAACATTCCATAAGGATGTGCACATGTAGGAGCAGAAGCTTCTGAAAGTACTGCTGGTTGAGGAATGGCAGGTTGAGCATTGATAGTAAATGGTGTAGAAATGGAAGCACATCCAAAGCTATTTTGAACAATAATCTGATAAGTGCCTGCAGGTGCAGTAACTACACCTTGATCAGTAACTGTTATAGAAACATTAGGTGTTATGAAATATGAGTTTTGAGTATTATAATTGAGAATAGTAAATTGACCTAATGCTGAAGAACATGTAGGTTGTTGAATCAATCCAATTACTGGTGTAGCAGGAGTTGCAGGTTGTTCCTGAACTTCAAAACTATAAATAGCTGAATTACAAATTCCATTGTTTGAGTAAATGGTATAGTTTCCGGTAGGTGCTGTAAATTCACCATTAACAACGTTTAATGTCACATTAATGGATGGGTGGATAATGTAAGTATACAATGGATTGAAATTTTCAATTGAAATCACAGCAAGCGGATCACCACAATTAGGTTGAGAAATAATCTCTAATGATGGTGTTGCTAATGCTAATGGAGAAGTAATTGAATAGCTGTTTACAACTGTACATTCATTTGCATCAGTTACCGTTACGAAATATTCTCCGGCTGTTAATCCTGAAATAACACTTGATGTCATTCCATTACTCCATTCGTAAGTGTATGGATATGTACCACCATGAGCAAATATGGAGATGGAACCATCATTTGACTGGCTACATGAGGTATTTTGAATTGTTGTTGATTCTACTAATAGTGGAAGAGGTTCAACAATAGTAAAGGCAACATGGAATGTACATCCGTTTACATCAGTAACAGTTGCATTGTAAGAACCTTCTGATAAATGATCAAATATACTATCAGATTCTGTTATACCATTTAGTATGTAAGTATAAGGAGCTGAACCACCAGATGGAATCACAGTTGCAGAACCAGTAGTATTGTAACATAATGGATTTACAACTTGTAAAGTAGCTGTTAGTGTACTATTTTGATTCAAAATATTGAATGATACTGAAACAGGACAAGTTCCTGTGGTAGTAGCGGTATAATATCCGGCAGTCAAACCAGTAAATGTTGAACCTGAAGGATGTGTAACTCCATTCAAAGTTATCTGACTGTTATCACTTGAAGTTAAAACAACAGAACCCAAACCGGAATTACATACTGTATTCACAATACCAGAAGCAGTTAAGACTACTTGTACCGGTTGTGTTACAATATAGGTTGGACTAATTATTGAACAATTATTAGCATCTGTAATTGTAACTCTATAATTTCCGGCAGGAATATTAATTAAATCCTGATTAGAAACACCATTAGACCAAACATAGGTATATGGTTGTGTGCCTCCATTAACAGTAATATCTATACGTCCTGTAGAAGAACCATAACATGATGCATTGACAACAACTGCTGGATTTACAACTGAAAGAGTAGCTGCAGGTTGAGTAATTGAAATATAAGTTGTAGCTGTACAGTTATTATGATCTGTAATTGTAACTGTATAAACTCCAGCAATCAAATTAGATGCTGTTGCACTATTCCAGTTAGTATTATGACTCCATGAGTATGTGTAAGGTGTTGTTCCTCCAGTTGCGTAAACAGTTGCACTTCCATTGGATAAACCATAACAAGAAACAGGGATAATACATGCAGGACAAGCACTGTTTGCAACCAAAGGAGTTGGTTGATCAATGTCAAATGCTACAAAGTAACTACATCCATTAGTATCAGAAACATAAACATTATAAGAACCGGCTGCAAGATTTGCAAATATTCCGGAAGTATTTGTTATAGTTCCATTTAATGTAAATGAATATGGAGCTGTTCCACCAGTAGCACTTACAGTTGCTGTTGTTGTAGATCCGTTACAAGCAATATCATTTACATTTACAATTGCCGATAAAGTGCTATTAGTATTGATAATATTGAAGTTAGTCGTTGTCTGACATCCTGTCACTGAAGATACAAATACAGCAGTATAATATCCTGCACTTAAATGAGTATAAGTAGTTTGATGATTAGCATCTACCTCATGTGCAATACTATTTATTGTAAATATACCTGCTTCGCTTGATGTCAATAGAACAGAACCAACGGCAGCATTACATTGAGTATTTACAATATTGGATGCAAACACTACAATTGGAGCAGGTTCCTGAACAGTGAAATTAGATGATACCAATGAACATCCGTTGGCATCTGTAATAGTTACATTATAAACACCAGCAATCAAAGAAGATAGATTTTGTGTTGATAATCCATTAGACCATGAATAATAATATGGAGTTGTTCCACCGGCTACTGTAATATTAATAGCACCAGTTGCTGATCCATTACATGATGCATGAGTAAGATCAAATGATGAAATCAAAATTGGATTAGTTGGTTCAGTTACTTCGATGTTTTTAATAATGGAACATCCGTTATTATCAGTTATTGTAACAATGTAGCTACCTGCTTCAAGACCTGACGCTATTGGTGCATTCAATGTACCGGAATGACTCCATGTATAAGTATAAGGAGTAACTCCGCCGGTAACATTAAGGGTTATCATTCCATCTGAACCATCATTACAAGAAACCTCTTCAACAGATAAAACATCTGCTACAAGAGTGGTTGGTTGATCGATATCAAATGCAAGATAATAGTTACATCCATTTTGATCAACAACAAGTACATTATAATCTCCTGCAGGTAATCCTGTGAATAATCCAGTGTCATTTGTTGTTTGATTATTTAAAATAAATGTATAAGGAGTTGCTCCGTTTTGAGCTGTTATAACGGCACTTACTGTTTCTCCATAACACAATGGATCAGAAACTGCAACAGAAGCGGTTAGGTTACCATTTTGATTTGAAATATTAAATGAAGTTTGTTCTGAACATCCTGTAGTATTAGAAGTAAATGTAGCTGTATAATAGCCTGCTCCTAATCCTGTAAAGGTTGTTTGATATAATGGAGCTGCTACATTTTGAGAAATGCCATTAATTGTGATTACACCTGCCTGATTAGCAGTGATTAATACACTTCCAACACCTGGATTTGAATTACATTGATTATCAGTCAACACTTCAGATGTTAAGTTTGCATTATTTACAACAGTTACCAATTGATAACAATAACTACTATTGCCTGATGCATCTGTAAATATCCATCTTACCTGACTATTACCTACTCCAAATTCATATTCCAACTGAGTCTCATCAAAGATAGCACTCATAGTATTGTCAGGATTTATTACGGAATAGGAAACTTGTAATGTACCAGAACAATTGTCTGTTGTATTAGGTATAGTTAAATTATAAATAGCTAAACATCCGGAAGTATTTGGAGTTAATGCTACTGAGGCTGGACAGTTGATGATAGGTGCCTGTGCATCTAGTACGGTTACGGTAAAGCTGCAACTTACAGAATCAACGCCATCTGTTAATCGATAAGTGATTGTATTTACGCCTGCATTGAATACTGTTCCTGTTGGTACTACACCTGTTACATAACTTCCTCCGTTGATGCTATGTCTTAGAATATAATTTGGACAGTTATCAACTGCCAACAATGGGTTGAACTCATTCGCTGCACTGGTATAAGTACATACTCCGCTATTTGCATTGACAATCATGTTGGGTTGACATGCTAATAATGGTTCTCCGTCATCTACTACTACAATGGTAAAGCTACATGTAGCTGTGTTATTGGCTGCATCGGTTGCTCTGTATGTGATCGTGTAAGATCCCGGTGTTAATTGGGTACCTAAGCTTGGTCCTGAGATATGGGATACTGTTACAGTACCACAGTTATCAGTTGCTACAGGAATACTCCAGATGGCACCTGTACTACAGTTCGCATCGGAACCTATGGTGAAGGTTTGTCCACTTGGACAGTTCACAAACGTTGGAGCTTGAGTATCATTTACGACAATCGTTGTGCTCCATGTGGATGTTCTTCCGTTCACATCTACTGCGGTCCATGTTACTACTGTACTGCCTACTGGGAAGGTAGCTCCGTTTAAGGTTGTATTGTTGCCAAAACCACCATAGTTGTGCGTTAAACTGATCACTGAACAGTTATCACTTGCTGTTGCATTGAACGTATTATTGGTTACTGTATAGCCACATACGCCTGTTGTGTTGCTGTATGATGCAGCTATCGTTGGAGCGGTGATCGTTGGATTTTGGGTATCGGTAATCGTGATTTGTTGCATACAAGTACTTACATTGCCTGAGCCATCTACTACTCTGTATTCTACCTGACTTACGCCAACTACGAATGAATAGGATGTGCCTTGTGTGTACCATGTTGAGATACTGTTGTTTGGATTGTGTACTCTATAAGTTCTGGTTAAGGAACTATACGCAGTACAGTTATCTGTTACCTGACCGGCACCTGTGCCTGTTGGTAAGTTTGGTGTATATGCATAAGTACATTCGCCTGTTAACAAGTTAGCTGCTAATGTTGCAGGACAGTTGATCACAGGTGCTTGTGCATCTATTACCGTTACGGTAAAGCTGCAACTTACAGAATCAACGCCATCTGTTAATCGGTAGGTGATCGTATTTACCCCTGCATTGAATACTGTTCCTGTTGGTACTACACCTGTTACATAACTTCCTCCATTGATGCTATGTCTTAGGATATAATTTGGACAGTTATCAACTGCCAACAATGGGTTGAACTCATTCGCTGCACTGGTATAAGTACATACTCCGCTATTTGCATTGACAATCATGTTGGGTTGACATGCTAATAATGGTTCTCCGTCATCTACTACTACAATGGTAAAGCTACATGTAGCTGTGTTATTGGCTGCATCGGTTGCTCTGTAAGTGATCGTGTAAGATCCCGGTGTTAATTGGGTACCTAAGCTTGGTCCTGAGATATGCGATACTGTTACAGTACCACAGTTATCAGTTGCTACAGGAATACTCCAGATGGCTCCTGTACTACAGTTTGCATCGGAACCTATGGTGAAGGTTTGTCCACTTGGACAGTTCACAAACGTTGGAGCTTGAGTATCATTTACGACAATCGTTGTGCTCCATGTGGATGTTCTTCCGTTCACATCTACTGCGGTCCATGTTACTAATGTACTGCCTACTGGGAAGGTAGCTCCGTTTAAGGTTGTATTGTTGCCAAAACCACCATAGTTGTGCGTTAAACTGATCACTGAACAGTTATCACTTGCAGTTGCATTGAACGTATTATTGGTTACTGTATAGCCACATACGCCTGTTGTGTTGCTGTATGATGCAGCTATCGTTGGAGCGGTGATCGTTGGATTTTGGGTATCGGTTATCGTGATTTGTTGCATACAAGTACTTACATTGCCTGAGCCATCTACTACTCTGTATTCTACCTGACTTACGCCAACTACAAACGAATAAGATGTGCCTTGTGTGTACCACGTTGAGATACTGTTGTTTGGATTGTGTACTCTATAAGTTCTGGTTAAGGAACTATATGCAGTACAGTTATCTGTTACCTGACCGGCACCTGTGCCTGTTGGTAAGTTTGGTGTATATGCATATGTACATTCGCCTGTTAACAAGTTAGCTGCTAATGTTGCAGGACAATTGATTACCGGTGCTTGTGCATCTATTACTGTTACGGTAAAGCTGCAACTTACAGAATCAACGCCATCTGTTAATCGATAAGTGATTGTATTTACGCCTGCATTGAATACTGTTCCTGTTGGTACTACACCTGTTACATAACTTCCTCCGTTGATGCTATGTCTTAGAATATAATTTGGACAGTTATCAACTGCCAACAATGGGTTGAACTCATTCGCTGCACTGGTATAAGTACATACTCCGCTATTTGCATTGACAATCATGTTGGGTTGACATGCTAATAATGGTTCTCCGTCATCTACTACTACAATGGTAAAGCTACATGTAGCTGTGTTATTGGCTGCATCGGTTGCTCTGTATGTGATCGTGTAAGATCCCGGTGTTAATTGGGTGCCTAAGCTTGGTCCTGAGATATGCGATACTGTTACAGTACCACAGTTATCAGTTGCTACAGGAATACTCCAGATGGCTCCTGTACTACAGTTTGCATCGGAACCTATGGTGAAGGTTTGTCCACTTGGACAGTTCACAAACGTTGGAGCTTGAGTATCATTTACGACAATCGTTGTGCTCCATGTGGATGTTCTTCCGTTCACATCTACTGCGGTCCATGTTACTAATGTACTGCCTACTGGGAAGGTAGCTCCGTTTAAGGTTGTATTGTTGCCAAAACCACCATAGTTGTGCGTTAAACTGATCACTGAACAGTTATCACTTGCAGTTGCATTGAACGTATTATTGGTTACTGTATAGCCACATACGCCTGTTGTGTTGCTGTATGATGCAGCTATCGTTGGAGCGGTGATCGTTGGATTTTGGGTATCGGTTATCGTGATTTGTTGCATACAAGTACTTACATTGCCTGAGCCATCTACTACTCTGTATTCTACCTGACTTACGCCAACTACAAACGAATAAGATGTGCCTTGTGTGTACCACGTTGAGATACTGTTGTTTGGATTGTGTACTCTATAAGTTCTGGTTAAGGAACTATATGCAGTACAGTTATCTGTTACCTGACCGGCACCTGTGCCTGTTGGTAAGTTTGGTGTATATGCATATGTACATTCGCCTGTTAACAAGTTAGCTGCTAATGTTGCAGGACAATTGATTACCGGTGCTTGTGCATCTATTACTGTTACGGTAAAGCTGCAACTTACAGAATCAACGCCATCTGTTAATCGATAAGTGATTGTATTTACGCCTGCATTGAATACTGTTCCTGTTGGTACTACACCTGTTACATAACTTCCTCCGTTGATGCTATGTCTTAGAATATAATTTGGACAGTTATCAACTGCCAACAATGGGTTGAACTCATTCGCTGCACTGGTATAAGTACATACTCCGCTATTTGCATTGACAATCATGTTGGGTTGACATGCTAATAATGGTTCTCCGTCATCTACTACTACAATGGTAAAGCTACATGTAGCTGTGTTATTGGCTGCATCGGTTGCTCTGTATGTGATCGTGTAAGATCCCGGTGTTAATTGGGTGCCTAAGCTTGGTCCTGAGATATGCGATACTGTTACAGTACCACAGTTATCAGTTGCTACAGGAATACTCCAGATGGCTCCTGTACTACAGTTTGCATCGGAACCTATGGTGAAGGTTTGTCCACTTGGACAGTTCACAAACGTTGGAGCTTGAGTATCATTTACGACAATCGTTGTGCTCCATGTGGATGTTCTTCCGTTCACATCTACTGCGGTCCAGATGACTACTGTACTGCCTACTGGGAAGGTAGCTCCGTTTAAGGTTGTATTGTTTCCAAAACCACCATAGTTGTGCGTTAAACTGATCACTGAACAGTTATCACTTGCTGTTGCATTGAACGTATTATTGGTTACTGTATAGCCACATACGCCTGTTGTGTTGCTGTATGATGCAGCTATCGTTGGAGCGGTGATCGTTGGATTTTGGGTATCTGTTATCGTGATTTGTTGCATACAAGTACTTACATTGCCTGAGCCATCTACTACTCTGTATTCTACCTGACTTACGCCAACTACAAACGAATAAGATGTGCCTTGTGTGTACCATGTTGAGATACTGTTGTTTGGATTGTATACTCTATAAGTTCTGGTTAAGGAACTATATGCAGTACAGTTATCTGTTACCTGACCGGCACCTGTGCCTGTTGGTAAGTTTGGTGTATATGCATATGTACATTCGCCTGTTAACAAGTTAGCTGCTAATGTTGCAGGACAATTGATTACCGGTGCTTGTGCATCTATTACTGTTACGGTAAAGCTGCAACTTACAGAATCAACGCCATCTGTTAATCGATAAGTGATTGTATTTACGCCTGCATTGAATACTGTTCCTGTTGGTACTACACCTGTTACATAACTTCCTCCGTTGATGCTATGTCTTAGAATATAATTTGGACAGTTATCAACTGCCAACAATGGGTTGAACTCATTCGCTGCACTGGTATAAGTACATACTCCACTATTTGCATTGACAATCATGTTGGGTTGACATGCTAATAATGGTTCTCCGTCATCTACTACTACAATGGTAAAGCTACATGTAGCTGTGTTATTGGCTGCATCGGTTGCTCTGTATGTGATCGTGTAAGATCCCGGTGTTAATTGGGTACCTAAGCTTGGTCCTGAGATATGCGATACTGTTACAGTACCACAGTTATCAGTTGCTACAGGAATACTCCAGATGGCTCCTGTACTACAGTTTGCATCGGAACCTATGGTGAAGGTTTGTCCACTTGGACAGTTCACAAACGTTGGAGCTTGAGTATCATTTACGACAATCGTTGTGCTCCATGTGGATGTTCTTCCGTTCACATCTACTGCGGTCCATGTTACTAATGTACTGCCTACTGGGAAGGTAGCTCCGTTTAAGGTTGTATTGTTGCCAAAACCACCATAGTTGTGCGTTAAACTGATCACTGAACAGTTATCACTTGCAGTTGCATTGAACGTATTATTGGTTACTGTATAGCCACATACGCCTGTTGTGTTGCTGTATGATGCAGCTATCGTTGGAGCGGTGATCGTTGGATTTTGGGTATCGGTTATCGTGATTTGTTGCATACAAGTACTTACATTGCCTGAGCCATCTACTACTCTGTATTCTACCTGACTTACGCCAACTACAAACGAATAAGATGTGCCTTGTGTGTACCACGTTGAGATACTGTTGTTTGGATTGTGTACTCTATAAGTTCTGGTTAAGGAACTATATGCAGTACAGTTATCTGTTACCTGACCGGCACCTGTGCCTGTTGGTAAGTTTGGTGTATATGCATATGTACATTCGCCTGTTAACAAGTTAGCTGCTAATGTTGCAGGACAATTGATTACCGGTGCTTGTGCATCTATTACTGTTACGGTAAAGCTGCAACTTACAGAATCAACGCCATCTGTTAATCGATAAGTGATTGTATTTACGCCTGCATTGAATACTGTTCCTGTTGGTACTACACCTGTTACATAACTTCCTCCGTTGATGCTATGTCTTAGAATATAATTTGGACAGTTATCAACTGCCAACAATGGGTTGAACTCATTCGCTGCACTGGTATAAGTACATACTCCACTATTTGCATTGACAATCATGTTGGGTTGACATGCTAATAATGGTTCTCCGTCATCTACTACTACAATGGTAAAGCTACATGTAGCTGTGTTATTGGCTGCATCGGTTGCTCTGTATGTGATCGTGTAAGATCCCGGTGTTAATTGGGTGCCTAAGCTTGGTCCTGAGATATGCGATACTGTTACAGTACCACAGTTATCAGTTGCTACAGGAATACTCCAGATGGCTCCTGTACTACAGTTTGCATCGGAACCTATGGTGAAGGTTTGTCCACTTGGACAGTTCACAAACGTTGGAGCTTGAGTATCATTTACGACAATCGTTGTGCTCCATGTGGATGTTCTTCCGTTCACATCTACTGCGGTCCATGTTACTAATGTACTGCCTACTGGGAAGGTAGCTCCGTTTAAGGTTGTATTGTTGCCAAAACCACCATAGTTGTGCGTTAAACTGATCACTGAACAGTTATCACTTGCAGTTGCATTGAACGTATTATTGGTTACTGTATAGCCACATACGCCTGTTGTGTTGCTGTATGATGCAGCTATCGTTGGAGCGGTGATCGTTGGATTTTGGGTATCGGTTATCGTGATTTGTTGCATACAAGTACTTACATTGCCTGAGCCATCTACTACTCTGTATTCTACCTGACTTACGCCAACTACAAACGAATAAGATGTGCCTTGTGTGTACCACGTTGAGATACTGTTGTTTGGATTGTGTACTCTATAAGTTCTGGTTAAGGAACTATATGCAGTACAGTTATCTGTTACCTGACCGGCACCTGTGCCTGTTGGTAAGTTTGGTGTATATGCATATGTACATTCGCCTGTTAACAAGTTAGCTGCTAATGTTGCAGGACAATTGATCACAGGTGCTTGTGCATCTATTACTGTTACATCAAAACTACATATCCATGTATTGGCAGGAGTTGCATTATCACTCAAGATATAAGTAATAGTACTAGTACCTAAATTGAATGCCATTGATGGTACATTTCCTGTTGATAATGGCACCGTTGTTGCTCCGGAAATGGTATATCTTAAGCTATAATTTGGACAATTATCTACAGAAATTAATGGATTTAATTGGGTTGATAAAGATGTCCATGTACATTGTGCTGTGTTTGTTTGAACTGTTAGATTAGGTTGACAAACAAGTAAAGGTGTTTCATCATCAACGATGTTAATAGTAAATGAACAGGTTGTTGAGTTACCTGCTTCATCTGTTGCAGTATATACAATATGATGTTGACCTAACCCGTAGGAAGTTCCTTGTGGAGTTCCGGATGATTGAACCAACGAAGTTACTCCACAATTGTCAGTTGCTACTGGAATACTCCAGATTTCACCATTTACACAATTTGCATCTGCCCCTATAGTAAAGGTTTGTCCACTTGGACAATTCACAAATACAGGTGCTTCAACATCATTAACGTTAATAATGATATGACAGAAGGATATATTTCCTTTAGCATCGACTGCTGTCCATCTAACTACAGTTTGTCCAACTGGGAATGTTGCTCCATTCAAATTATTAGGATTTCCCCATGGACTATAATTATGTGTCAAACTAACAACTTGACAATTATCTGTTGCAGTTGCATTAAATTGGTTATTACTTGCAATATAACCACAAATACCAGGAGTATTATTATAAGGAGCGGCTATAGTTGGACAAGTAATAACAGGATATTGATTATCAGTAACTTTTATTTCTTGAGTACAAATAGTGAAATTGCCAAAAGCATCCACTACTTTATATTCAACCTGACTTACACCCGGAACAAATAAGTAGTTAGTTCCGTTTGTATAAGGTCCTGAAATTGAGTTATCCGGATTATAGACAAGATAAGTTATAGTTAAATTACTGAATGAGGTACAATTATCTATTGTTTGTCCAGGACTAGTACCACTTGTTAATGTTGGATTATAAGAATAAGTACACAAATCAAGATTTGTGCTAACATTTAGATCAGCATGACAATTTAATTGTGGGGCTTCAACATCGATTACAGTGATAGTAAAACTACAATACATAGTATCTGTCACAGTTGAATTATCAAACAATCTGTATGTTACGGTTGACAATCCTAAATTGAAAGTTGTTGGTGGTACTGGGCCATTAGTCCATGTGTCAACAACAGTAGCTCCTGAAATCTGATATTGTAAATGATAATTTGGACAATTATCAACATATAATAATGGATTTAGTTCTCCTACTGCTGAAGTCCAGGTACAAACACCCGGATCATTATCAATTATCATGTTAGGTTGACAAACAAGATATGGATTTTCATCATCAACAATAATGACAGTAAAGTCACATGTTGTTGCATTTCCGGCTGCATCAACTGCTCTGTAAACAATATGATACGTTCCTGTGTCTAGTTGTTCTCCATAGAAAGGACCTCCAACTGACACTTCGGTTAATGAAACTACTCCACAATTATCTTCAGCTACAGGAATACTCCAGATCACTCCACTGGAACAATTGGCATCAATACCTAATGTAAACACTTCTCCATTTGGACAATTTACAAAGGTTGGGGCTTCATGATCTCTTACTAGAACGGTATTTGTACATGTTGTTGTATTTCCATGAATGTCAGTTATGGTCCATGTTACAACAGTAGTTCCTACAGGGAAAGTAGCTCCATTTAATGAATTTGGATTTGCCCAGGCTACATAATTGTGGGTAATATTTGCTACTCCGCAATTATCTGAACCAACAGCATCAAATCCGGTGCCATTCACTTTGTAACCGCAAATTCCAGCTGTATTGGTGTAAGCAGTATCTAAAGTTGCACAAGTGATTGCAGGATGTTGATCATCAGTAATAGTAATTTGTTGTGTACATGTAGTATAATTACCTGCTATATCAGATACTTTGTATTCTACTTGACTGATACCAACAGGGAAATCAAATGCTACATTATTAGCATAAGGTCCATAGATTGCATTATCAGGAGTGTAAACTTTATATGTAATATTTAAGTTCGAGTAACTTGTACAATTATCTGATACATTTGCAATTGGAATATATGGAATGTAAGTATAGTTACATTCATCAAGATCAGTTGAATGTGTAACAGCAGAAATACATGTTAAAACAGGTGTTTCTACATCAATTACAGTGATAGTAAAACTACAATACATGGTATCTGTTGCAGTTGAATTATCAAACAATCTGTATGTTACAGTTGACAATCCTAAGTTGAAAGTTGTTGGTGGAACAGGCCCATTAGTCCAGGTATTTACTATCGTAGCTCCTGATATTTGATATTGTAAATGATAATTTGGACAATTATCAACATACAATAATGGATTTAGTTCACCATTTGAAGAAGTCCAGGTACAAACACCCGGATCATTATCAATAATCATGTCAGGTTGACAAACAAGATATGGATTTTCATCATCAACAACCACAATTGTAAAGTCACAGGTTGTAGAATTTCCTCCGGCATCAACTGCTCTGTAAACAATATGATAGGTGCCCGTATCTAGTTGCTCTCCATAGAATGGACCTCCAACTGATTCTTCTGTTAAGGAAACTACTCCACAATTATCTTCAGCGACAGGAATACTCCATATCACTCCATTGGCACAATTGGCATCAATACCTATTGTAAAGACTTCTCCATTTGGACAATTTACAAAGGTTGGAGCTTGGTTATCAGTTACAGTAACTGTAAAGCTACATGTACTTGTATTACCTGCTGCATCTTCTACATAATAAGTAACAGTTGTAATACCTAATGCAAAAATACGATTTGCAGTTGGTGTTCCATTAGCTGCATTTTGAGGTGTATAAACAAAAGCATTATGAGGACCATCAATTGTACCATCAGGATTAGTATATCTTACAGTATAATTAACAACTTCACAATTATCGGAAGGTACTGGAATTGACCATGAATATTGACCTTCACAATCTCCTGTACTTCCTGTAGATGAAGTAATGGTTGTAGTTAAACCTGTACATGATACGACTGGTGCTTGATTGTCAACAACTGTAATATTGAAACTACATTCTGATGTATTTCCTGAAGCATCTGTTGCTACAAATCTATTGGTTGTTGTTCCGACTGGGAATACTGAACCACTTGGAAGACCTTCCACTTGAACTAGTGGTTCTGGTCCACCGTTTAATAATTCAATCGTTACTAAACCATTTCCGGTATTGTAACCAGCAACATTAGTTTGATTTAATCCGGAATTAAAGGAAGAACCTCCTTGGCCAATGCCCATATAATTTCCATATCCACCATTATATCCACCTCCACCACCGGAATTCTGTGTATGACCTCCACTAGCACCACCACCGAAACCACCATAAGAATTAGAAGGATCACAAGCAGCATCAACTCCACCTTGGCCTCCATTAACGAAACTCTTTCCACCTCTAGCATTATCATAATCTAAAGCATCTTCGTTAAATCCACCTCCACCAGATGCCCCACAACCATCATATTCTCCAGCTCCTGCAGTTCCGGTACCGCCAAAATCAATTCGTCCATCACCACCATTTCCCATTCCTGATCCGGCTCCTCCTCCTGCTACAACTAATGGAGTATTGGTTGAAGTGGCAACAAATGTACCACCGCCACCACCAGCATTGTTTCCTTGATGGCCTACTAAAATTCGAATCACATCTCCGGCAGTTAAATTAAATTCACCGGAAATATCTGTTCCTTTACCACCTGTCTCTCCACCATCTGAACCACCTTGAGCTCCTAATGCTCTAATTTTATAAGTTCCTGTATATGGAACAGTCCATTCTTGTATCCCTTGGGTAACAATAGTCACATCTCCCTCTAAATCAGTTCCTACATATGCTGCATTCACTTGAATTTGAGTTGGTCCGTTTGATCCGCTTGCTCCTGCAGTTGTGAAATTTAAAGGACCAACTGTTACAACAGGTAATACACAATTATCTGTTATAGTTGGTTCAGCATAAGTTACTAATGCTCCACACTCTCCTGATGTACTATTAACAGTTGTATCATTATGACATGTGATAACTGGATCTTGAGTGTCTATTACGGTGATTGTAAAACTACAAGATGTAGTACTGTCAGGTAATGTATTGTGAGTTAATGAATATGTAATAGTATTTAATCCCTTATTGAAAATAGTTGCAGGTAGATTTCCATTTCCAGAAGCGGTTGTTGCTCCGGTAACAGCAAAAGAAAGTGTATGTGAATTACATGGATCAATAATTAATACCGGATTAAACTGATTTTCTAAAGAAGTCCATGAACATAAATTTGTAACTGTATTTACTATTACGTTTGTTGGGCAAATAATTATTGGAGCTACATAAGGTTCAGTTCCAATCGTTACACTAGCTGAAGTTGTACAGCCATTAGCGTCAGTGACGGTTACTGTATAATCATTCGCTGCTAAACCAGTTGCTGTTCTGTTATTTAATCCCGCATTATGGCTCCATCTATAAGAATATGGGGTTGTTCCACCTGTCACGGTAACAGTAGCACTTCCATCATTTCCTCCATTACAACTTACATTTGTAACACAACTTGGACATCCAAAATTTGCAACTACAGCTGTCGGTTGATCGATTGTAAATGCAACATAATAAGTACAACCAATTGCATCTGTTACCAATACATTGTAATCACCTGCTACTAAATCCGAAAATGATCCCGATGCAACTCCCGCTGCTCCATTGATAGAATAGGTATATGGTGAAGTTCCGCCTGTTGCACTTACAAGGGCTGTTACTGTACCGCCAAAGCAATTGATGTTGTCAACTGTTACTGTAGCGACTAAAGTACTATTTATATTTACAATATTAAATCCTGTATCAATAGGACAAATTCCATTTGTATGAGCAATAAAGTATCCAGCAGGTAACTGATCAAAAGTTGTTCCGGAATTTTGAGTTATACCATTTAGCGTGATTTGAGATCCATCACTACTAGTTAATATAACTGATCCTACAGCAGCATTACATTGAGTATGGGCAGAAATATTGATAGTTACTTCAGGTGATTTTTCATTGAGAACAAAATAAACAGTTGCTTCATCACACGCAACAGGAGTTCCATTGTCACATACTTGATAAATAAATTGATCAGGACCATAATAACATGGATCAGGATGATAAATAAATGATCCATTTGAATTTAAAGTAACATAACCATGTTGAGTATTTGAAATCAACACTAAATTCAAAGATTGTGTGTTTTCTTCAGGGTCATAATCATTGGCAAGTATATTACCACTAATATTTACATCTTGGTATCCAGTATAATGATCATCAACTGCCACTGTAGAATTATCATTGAATGGATCAGGAATGATATCAATGGTTACAAATGCATTATCGCACTCAATTGGTGTTCCTAAATCGCATACTTGATACTCAAAAGTTACTTGTCCAACAAAATTGTTTGTAGGGGTAAAAGTAAACGTTCCATCATTATTTAAAGTTAATGTTCCATTTGTTTCTGCTGTACCTCCGGAAATTAGGGTCACACTTGAAGTGTTGAGATTGTTATCTGGATCATAATCATTATTGAGAACTGTCCCATGTATTGTTGTATTTATCGGACTAATATATGCATCATTGTTAGCAATAGGAGGATTATTTTCAGTTTCATCAGGAGTTGGTACTATATTAATGTAAACAACTGCATTATCACACAAAACAGGTGATCCATCATCACAAATTCTATAGGTAAAGGAATCTTGTCCTGAATAATTATCACTTGGAGTATAAGTATATGTACCATCTGAAAGTAATGTGACAGTTCCATGTATAGGTTGAGTAACCATTGAAAGAGTAATATCATCTCCATCAGGTTCTAAATCATTAGTTAGAACATTTCCACTTACAGGAATATTTACGAGTGTGGAGTTAATATCATTTAATGCGATAGGAGGATTATTAACTTTATTAATCAATAAGTAAACCGTTGCACTATCACATGCTGAAATTGTGTTATTGTCACATACTTCATACACAAATTTGTCAGGTCCATAATAACCTACATTAGGTGTATAGATGAATGTTCCATTACTATTTAATACAACAGTACCATGTAATGGGTAAAATACAGGAGTTGTATTTAAATTTTGAGTATTGCCTTGTGAATCATAATCATTAGGAAGAACAGTTCCAGTAATAGGATTATTTTGTGTACCATAATAACTATCATCAACTGCAATTGTATTGTTTGTAACAAATGGATTTGGAAGAATATCTATGTAAACTAATGCATTATCACATGCTACAGGTAATCCTAAATCACAAATCCTATATTCATAGGATACTTGACCCACAAAATTAGTATTAGGAATGTATGTAAATGTACCATTACTATTAAGTGTTAAATTTCCGTTTGTTGCAGCTGTACCTCCTGAAATTAACGTAACGCTTGAAGTATTTATATTATTATCAGGATCATAATCATTTGTAATTATGGTACCGATAACAGTTGTATTTATTAATCCTTGGTATGCATCATTTACAGCTATTGGAGGATTATTTTCATCTAAACTAGGAATTGGTAATACATTAATTGTAACAATTGCTTGATCACATAATGCAGGTGTTTGATTATCACATATTTGATATGTGAATGAATCTTCTCCAACAAAACCGGTAGATGGAGTATAGTTATATGTTCCATTGGCATTAAGAACAACAGTACCATGAGAAGGATATACAACAGGTGTAGTATTAACAACAATAGGTTCACCATCAGGTTCACTATCGTTTGTTAGCATGTTTCCTACTACAGGTGTATTAATCCAAGTTGAGTTAACATCATTAATTGCGATTGGAGGATTATTAACTTCATTAATAACTAAATATACAGTTGCAATATCACATGCTTGTGGAGTGCCGTTATCACATACTTGATATCTGTATTGATCAGGTCCGAAATAACCTGGATATGGTGTATAAACAAAACTTCCATCAGATTGTAATACTACTAATCCATGTGTAGGATTGCTTACTGGTGTCGTATTAATCGTTTGAGTATTACCTTCAGAATCATAATCATTGGTCACAATATTGCCTACTATTGGTGAATCTTGTTGCCCAATATAACTATCATCGACTGCTATAGTTGTATTAACATTAAATGGATCAGGTAAGATATCTATGGTTACAATCGCATTATCACAATAAACAGGCGAACCTGTATCACACATTCTATATTCAAAACTTACTTGTCCTACATAATTAGTAGTTGGAACAAAACTAAAGGTTCCATTGGAATTTAATGTCAACGTTCCATGGGTCGCTGCGGTTCCTCCGTCAACTAAGGTTACACTTGTTGCATCAATATTATTGTCAGGATCATAGTCGTTACTTAAAACTTTTCCTGTTACTGTTGTATTTATTGAACCTTGGTATGCATCATTTACTGCTACCGGAGGATCGTTGACAGGAGATTGTTTAGTTGGAATAATTGAAATAGTGACAACCGCTTCATCACATAATGCAGGGGTTTGATCATCACAAATTCTATAAGTGAAGGAATCTTCTCCTGTATATCCTGTTATTGGGATATAGGTATAGGTTCCGTCGGAATTTATAACTACTGAACCATGACTTGGATTCAGAATAGGTGTTGTTGTTACTACTATATTATCTCCA
Source organism: uncultured Bacteroidota bacterium (assembly GCA_942493315.1). Taxonomy (GTDB): domain Bacteria; phylum Bacteroidota; class Bacteroidia; order Bacteroidales; family WCHB1-69; genus UBA5429. The sequence continues at coordinate 393,053 of OW818690.1, forward strand.
TCAGGTTCACTGTCGTTTGTTAATATTTGTCCTGATACTGGTGTATTGATCAATGTTGAGTTTACATCATTGATGGCAATCGGTGGGTTATTAACCTTATTAACAACCAAATATACAGTTGCAATATCACAAGCAACAGGTGATCCATTATCACATACCTGATATCTGTATTGATCCGGCCCGTAATAACCTGGACTTGGTGTATATATAAAGTCACCATCAGAATCTAAAACGACTGAACCATGAGTAGGATTTGATATAGGAGTAAGCACAACCGTTTGTGCATCCCCTTGTGGATCATAATCATTGTTTAAAATATTTCCAATGATTGTTTCATCTTGATCTCCAATATAACTATCATCAACGGCAATAGTTGCATTAGCATGGAAAGGATCCATCAAAATATCAATAGTTACTATTGCTCTATCACAATAAACAGGAGTTCCTAAATCACATACTTCATACTCAAAATAAACTTGTCCAAAGAAATTTGTTGTGGGTACAAAGGTAAATGTACCATTAGCATTTAAAGTCAAAGCACCATTGGCTGAGGCTGTTCCTGCTGAAACTAATGTAACACTTGAAGGATTTAAATTATTATCAGGATCATAATCATTGCTTAAAACACTACCATTTAGAGTAATATTCATAGTTCCTTGATAGGCATCGTTAACTGCAACCGGAGGATCATTTCCTGCAGTTTGTTGTTCAGGAATTATAGATATCGTTACAATGGCATTATCACAAAATGCAGGTGTTCCATCATCACAAATTTGATAGGTAAAGGAATCCTCTCCAATATAATCTGTTGTTGGAGTATAGGTATAAGTCCCATCAGAATTGATTATTACAGTTCCATGTGTTGGTGAAACTACAGGAGTAGTGTTAACTAAAATATTATCTCCATCAGGGTCGGAATCATTTGTATAAATCTGTCCTGATACAGGCGTATTAACAAGAGTTGAGTTTATATCATTAACAGCAATTGGAGGATTGTTTACTGTATATAAAGTTAAGTAAACTGTTGCAATATCACATGCAATAGGAGATCCGTTATCACAAACTTGATACTCGAATTGATCAGTTCCAATATACCCTGAAACAGGTGTAAATGTAAAATCGCCATCAGCTTCTAAAGTTAGTGTTCCAAATAAAGGTGGTGATACAACAGTAGTGTTTATTGTTTGAGTATTAGACTGAGGATCATAATCATTTGTTAAGATATTCCCTGTAATATTTTCATCCTGAGGACCTAAGTAATGGTCATCAACAGCTACAGTATTATTTGTATTAAATGGATTTGGAAGAATGTCTATGGTTACAATCGCATTGTCACATAAAATATTGGAGTTTGGTGTTCCATCATCACACATACGATATTCAAAACTTACCTGTCCAACAAAATCAGTACTTGGTAAATATGAAAAAGATCCATTGTTATTTAATATTAAAGTTCCATTAGTGGCTGCAGTTCCACCTGAAACTAAAGTAACACTGGTATAATTAAGATTATCATCAGGATCATAGTCATTAGATAGTATTGTTCCTAATATTTGGGTATTTATTAATCCTTGGTATGCATCATTAATAGCAACTGGAGGATTATTAATTGACTCAATTGGAGTGGGAATTACTGAAATGGTTACGATTGCATTATCACATAATGCAGGGGTTTGGTTATCACAAATTCTATAGGTGAAGGAATCTTCTCCTGTATATCCTGTTGTTGGGGTATAGGTATAGGTTCCGTCGGAATTTATGACTACTGAACCATGACTTGGATTGGATACTGGAGTAGTGGTTACTACTATATTATCTCCATCAGGTTCGCTATCATTGGTTAATATTTGTCCTGATACTGGCATGTTTATCAATGTTGAGATTACATCATTGATGGCAATCGGTGGGTTATTGATCTTATTGATTGTCAAATAAACAGTTGCTATATCACATGCTTGTGGAGTGGCATTATCACAAACTTGATAGCTGTATTGATCAGGCCCGTAATAACCCGGTTGTGGAGTATATTCAAAACTTCCATCAGATTGTAATACTACTGATCCATGTACAGGATTGCTTACTGGTGTTGTATTGATTGTTTGGGTATTTCCTTCTGAATCGTAATCATTAGTCAAGATATTGCCTGTTATTGGGGAATCTTGTTGTCCATTATAACTGTCATCTACAGCTACTGTGGTGTTTACATGGAATGGATCAGGTAAGATATCAATAGTAACAATCGCATTGTCACATAAAGCTGGTGTACCTGCATCACACATTCTGTATTCAAAACTTACTTGTCCTACAAAATTAGTATTTGGAACAAAACTAAAGGTTCCATTTGCATTTAAAGTTAAAGCACCATTGGTCGCTGCTGTCCCTCCACCTACTAAGGTTACACTGGTGGCATCAATATTGTTATCTGGATCATAATCATTACTTAACAATGTTCCTGTTACTGTTGTATTGATTGAACCCTGATATGCATCATTTACTGCTACCGGTGGATCATTGTTTGGGGTCTGTTCTCTTGGAATTACGGATATTGTAACCACAGCATTATCACATAATGCAGGCGTTTGGTTATCACAAATTCTATAAGTAAATGAATCTTCTCCTGTATATCCGTTTGTTGGGGTATAGGTATAGGTTCCATTTGCATTAATCACTACTGACCCATGACTTGGATTCACAATAGGTGTTGTTGTTACTACTATATTATCTCCATCAGGTTCACTGTCATTTGTTAATATTTGTCCTGAGACAGGGGTATTGATCAATGTTGAGTTTACATCATTGATGGCAATCGGTGGATTATTTATCTCATTTATAGTCAAATAAACAGTTGCTATATCACATGCTTGTGGAGTGCCATTATCACATACCTGATATCTGTATTGATCAGGTCCGTAATAACCTGGATATGGGGTATATACAAAACTTCCATCAGATTGTAATGCTACTGTTCCATGGAGTGGATCACTTACAGGTGTTGTATTGATTGTTTGTGTATGACCCTCTGAATCGTAATCATTCGTCAAAATATTTCCTGTTATCGTTGCATCTTGTTGACCAATATAACTGTCATCTACAGCTACTGTGGTATTTACATTGAAAGGATCAGGTAAGATATCTATGGTTACAATCGCATTGTCACAATATATAACTGAAGTAGGTGTTCCATCATCACACATACGATATTCAAAACTTACTTGTCCAACAAAATTAGTATTTGGAACAAAACTAAAGGTTCCATTTGCATTTAAAGTTAAAGCACCATTGGTCGCTGCTGTCCCTCCATCTACTAAGGTTACACTTGTTGTATTAATATTGTTGTCAGGATCATAATCGTTACTTAAAACTGTTCCTGTTACTGTTGTATTGATTGAACCCTGGTAAGCATCATTAATAGCAATAGGAGGATTATTAATTGACTCCATTGAAATAGGTATTACTGATATTGTAACTACAGCATTATCACATAATGCAGGAGTTTGGTTATCACAAATCCTATATGTGAAGGAATCTTCTCCTGTATATCCTGTTGTTGGAGTATAGGTATAAGTTCCATCGGAATTTATGACTACTGAACCATGACTTGGTGAAACTACCGGAGTGGTGTTAACTACTAAATTATTTCCATCAGGATCACTGTCGTTTGTTAATATTTGTCCTGATACAGGGGTATTTATAAATGTTGAGTTTACATCATTGATGGCAATCGGTGGATTATTGATCTTATTGATTACCAAATAAACAGTTGCTATATCACATGCTTGTGGAGTGCCATTATCACATACTTGATAGCTGTATTGATCTGGTCCGTAATAACCCGGTTGTGGGGTATATACAAAGCTTCCATCAGATTGTAATAATACTGATCCATGGAGTGGATTTGAAACTGGTGTTGTATTGATCGTTTGGAGTTCACCTTCTGGATCATAGTCATTTGGGCGTACTTTACCAGTTATAACTGCATCTTGTTGCCCAATATAACTGTCATCTACTGCTACTGTGGTATTTACATGGAATGGATCAGGGAAGATATCTATGGTTACAATGGCATTGTCACATAATGCAGGTGTTCCCAAATCGCATACTTGATATTCAAAACTTACTTGTCCTATATAATTGGTAGTTGGTGTGTACGAAAATGCCCCGCTTGGATTTAGTGTTATTGTTCCATGAAGAGCTGCCGTACTTCCATCTACTAAAGATACCCCTGATGGGTTGATATTATCATCTGGATCATAGTCATTACCTAAAACAGTTCCATTGACTGATGTGTTTATAGCACCTTGATATGCGTCATTTACTGCTACCGGTGGGTCATTGTTTGGTGTTTGTTCTCTTGGTATTACTGAGATCGTTACCACAGCATTATCACATAATGCTGGAGTTTGGTTATCACAAATGCTATAAGTGAAAGAATCTTCTCCTGTATATCCTGTTGTTGGGGTATAGGTATAGGTTCCGTTGGAATTTATGACTACTGAACCATGACTTGGATTTGATACTGGAGTAGTGTTTACTACTATATTATCTCCGTCAGGTTCACTGTCGTTGGTTAATATTTGTCCTGATACAGGCATGTTAATCAATGTTGAGTTTACATCATTGATGGCAATCGGTGAGTTATTGATCTTATTGACTGTCAAATACACAGTTGCTATATCACATGCTTGTGGAGTGCCATTATCACAAACTTGATAGCTGTATTGATCAGGCCCGTAATAACCCGGTTGTGGAGTATATTCAAAACTTCCATCAGATTGTAATACTACTGATCCATGTACAGGATTGCTTACTGGTGTTGTATTGATTGTTTGGGTATTCCCTTCTGAATCATAATCATTGGTCAAGATATTGCCTGATATTGGGGAATCTTGTTGTCCATTATAACTATCATCATTTGCCACGGTTGTGTTCACATTAAAAGGATCAGGTAAGATATCTATAGTAACAATCGCTTTGTCACAAATTGCAGGTGTTCCCAAATCACAAACTTGGTATTCAAACCAAACTTGTCCAACATAGTTGGTAGCTGGTGTAAAGGTAAAGGTTCCATCGGAGTTAACTACTAATGCACCGTGTGATGTAGCTGTACCATTGTCGGTTACTGTTACACTTGTTGTATTAATATTGTTGTCAGGATCATAATCGTTACTTAAAACTGTGCCTGTTAGTGTTGCATTGAAAGAACCTTGGTAGGCATCATTGACTGCAACTGGTGGATCATTGTTTAAGGTTTGTTGTTTTGGAATAACAGAGATTGTTACAACAGCACTATCACATAATGTTGGGGTTTGGTTATCACAAATTCTATAGGTAAAGGAATCTTCTCCGGTATATCCTGTTGTTGGGGTATAGGTATAGGTTCCGTCTGAATTTATGACTACTGAACCATGACTTGGTGTTAATACCGGAGTAGTATTTATAGTTAGAGGTTCTCCATCCGGCTCACTGTCATTGGTTAATAGATTTCCACTTACAGGCGTATTTATTAAGGTTGAGTTTACATCATTAATGGCGATTGGTGGATTGTTAATTTCATTTATGGTTAAATTAACAAAAGCACTATCACAATCAACAATAGCATTATCATCACACACTTTGTACTTAAACTGATCCGAGCCATAGTATCCTGGAAATGGTGTATATGTAAATGTTCCATCAGCATTTATAGATACAGTACCATGAGTAGGTTGAGCTAACAATGTAGTTGAAACCAGTTGATCATCGCTTTCTGGATCGGTGTCATTTGTTAAAACATTTCCTAATATTTGAGCATCTTGGTTCCCTGAAAAGTTATCATTATTAGCAGTTGTTTTATTGATTAATGTATTTGCTCTTGCAATAACCTTTTCAGTATAATCTGAAGTCACTGCAATGGTATTCATAACATTAGAATTAAGATTAATGAAATCTTGATCTACATGGAAATTTAATGAATATGTCCATACCTCACTCGTTTCTAATGTTCCATTTGAATTTAGATCTCCTGCAAAATTAGTCAATGTATAAACTGTGCCAAGAGGTATGGTATCCATAACTACAACATTTGGCAAGTCTAAAGAGCCTGTGTTAGTTATTGTTATTGTATAACCTAAATCTACAGGTTGGCTAATAACCGGAATATCAACAGTTTTAGTAACTGATATTGATGGGGATTGGAATTTAAGAGTATAGGTACAGGTAGAAGTATTTCCACAATCATCAACAGCGGTCCATTCAATATCATAAGTACCTAATCCAAAAGTGTACCCTTCTAAAGTATTAGGATTAGTATGACCTGTAACATTGTGTGTTACAGAAGCAAGATGACAATTATCTGAAACTGATAAATAGTCAAATAAATTATCATAAACTGTAAAACTTGTTGTTCCTGGGTTAATAAATATTTCTTGAGTCGAACTAAAACAATTGATTACTGGTGCAACATTATCGTCAATTGTAATTGTTTGAGTACAAGTTGATACATTCCCTGAATTATCTTTTACAGTCCAAGTTCTGATAACAGTTGTTGGACAAGTTCCTGTTTGTAATTCATCAATATACAATACTTCATCGATAGTACAGTTATCAGAAGCGACTCCATTATTAGGAACAGAGCTAAATTCAGTATAAGATGAAACTTGCGAAATTGTAGAATATACAGGAGAAGTAATATCGGATAATGAACAGCCTGAGATTGCTCTTGTTGATGGACAAGTTGTGATCACAGGATTTACATTATCATTAACTGTCGTTGAAATAGTGTCGGAATTATTCGTTGAAACAGGGTCAGTTGTGGCTGAAGAAACAGTAGCAGTATTTTTGATATTACCACAAATACTATTAGAAATAGAACCAATTAAATTTAAAGTAGCTGTCTGTGAGGGAGTCATAGCACCAATAGTCCAAACATTTTCACTCCAAAAACCTACAGATGGTGAGGAACTACTCAATACAAAACCTGTAGGAAGTATATCATTTACAACAACTGAAGAGGCATTAGAAGGTCCATTGTTCGTAATTGTAATAGTATATGTTAGATCACCTCCTGGGTTTAAAGAAGTAACAGATGCTGTTTTTGCGATAGACATATCGGCACCAAACAAACCAAAATCCTTTTGACAAGTTGATTCATTAATATTTGTAAATGAGATCGGAAATACTCCGGTAGCCGGAGCTGAAACAGTATATTGAGTAAGAATATTTGGATCTATCCTAACAACATAATTTGTTGCAACAGGAGTATGATATAAAACGGTAACATCATCAAAATAAACAATATCATCAGCAACCATTGTGGCACTTCCTGATGAAACAAATCTTATTGTTGTATTAGCAGAAATGAATGGAGTTATGTTAAAATTAAGCGTTCCTGTTTGGTTACCATCAGCACCGGTAAATCTATGAAGATGTGTCCATGAAGTTGGAGTAGCAGATGTTGCTATTTGTAAATCAACATAATCCCCAATCTGAATATCCATACTGGTTTCTGTATATTTCAATGTTAAATTTGCTTGAGTAGATCCACTTAAATTTAGAGTTCTATAAGCCCCTTTAACGGTATTTGCAACAGAACTAATTTTAAGTCCATTAGCTGCTGTTATTGTTATTTCTCCCAAGTCAAATCCGTTTGATTCGCCAATTTTTGTCCACGATTGAGATGTCCAAGAAGTTGTTCCATTCGTTTGATTAGGTGTAGTATTATCAGAAAAATTATCAATATAGGAATTTTGAACTGAAGGAGGAACCATATTAAATACATAGTTTCCATATTGATCAGTAGTCCTTGTTGTAATTAGAGTATCTGCCCCATCAATAATTTGGTTATTGTTTAAATCATTATAAATGGTAACAATTTTATTAGATGCAAATGTTTCATTAGAAGAATAAAGTCCGTCTGCATTAATATCATAAAATAGTGTCCCTGAAATGGTATTTTGACTGGCTACAGGGAAACAAGAAACATCAACATTAACAGTAGCAGTGGCACAAATAGCCGGATCATCGGTACTACAAACACTATATACGAAAACATCAGTTCCTGTATAACCAAAAGTTGGGGTATAAGTTATGGTTCCATCAGGATTAGTTGAAATAGTACCATGAGTGGGTTGTTGTAGAGTTCCGCCGACAGTAACAGTAGAAGGATTAGGAAATCCAACAACATCATTAGTCAATACATTGATATTAGTTGGCGTATTAATAGCAATATTTTTGGAGTCGTCAGAAGCAGTTAAATGTGCAAGAACTCCAAGATAATTGTATTTTTCACATTGTCCGATGGTGTTAAATTGGGCAGATTGTGTGGACAATGTAGAAGCAGAATAGGAGCCATTAGTATTTAAAGGGTTCACCTGAACAATATAGCAGGTATTTGCTTTATTATAAACCAATTCCACATCATCAATCCAATAGTAATCATCTGTATTAACGACACTATTAACTCTAAATTCAACTGTATTAGAACCGTTTGCATTATACGATGATAATGGTAAAATCATTGGTATATATGTTACATCTGTTCCATAATTTTGTCCATCATTTATTGTTAGCACTAGAGAACCATTAAAATAAATATTTAATTCTTCACCAGAATTATCAAGATCTGCTCTTCTGTATTTGAATTTTAAAGTAGCAGAAGTTGCATTAGTAAAAGTAAATGATCTTGATATACCATGTAAAGGGGAACTTGCTCCATTGTGTGACAATCTTATGGCATTTCTATCAGCACCTGAAGAAACATCAGTCATTATCCTTACATATCCTGAAGATACTACATTGTCATCGTTTTGTTCCAACCATTCACTTGACCAAATCAATTCTCCGTCATTTCCAACAAAAGAAGCAGTAGGATCAAAATTATCTTTAGCTTTATATCCATTAATTACACTAAAAGAATAGTTACCTGACAAGTCTGTAGTTGTTGAATGAGATACCATTTCTGATCCATCAATAACACTATTGCAATTTTCATCAACATATAGATCAACTCCAACCCCTCTTGCAAAAGACTCTCCTATATCATAAGTTCCATTATCGGATAACTGTTCAATAAAAACTTTTCCGTTAATTACATTTTCATTTACAGTAGCAGAACAGCTCGCGATTGAAATTGTCACAGTTGCAATATCGCAAGTGTTTATATATTCATTTGAACATAAATTGTATTCGAATTGATCTATTCCTGTATAACCGTTATCTGGTGTATATGTAATTGTTCCATCATAATTATTTTGAATTGTTCCATGAGCAGGTTGGACTAACCCTGAGGTAGATATTGCTCCCTCATTAGGAGTACATAAAAATCCGAAGTCATTTTCCGAAATATCAATTATTATAGGTGTATTAATATCTGTAGTTGTTACATCATCGTTAGCTACTATCAGATTTTGCATACATTTAGGTTCCAATGCATATCCAACGTCCATGGCTGGTGATCCTACATCAGCTCCATTTGAGTTTTGTCCCCAAACAGCAGCGAAAGTAACTGAATCACAAGTATAAATAACTAAGCCAGATTGATCATTATCGGAATCATAAATCAAAAATGATTGTAATCGATTTATTGGAACTGCGATATCATAAGGTAAACCACTGGGGCTCATTGTGTTAGAAGTTCCAGTCAAATTTCCATTATATTTGATATAAATAGTTGTATTTTCAGTTGGGGTTACCCATATAGGATTATAATTTACTAAAAAATTTTTCGAACCGGGAGCCCATGCAATTCCAGTAAATGTAGTCAATCGTTCAGATGCAATGAGTGGATATGCCCAGTCATAAGATCTTCCATCAGCATCAGCATCAAATATTGAAACTGCTGTGAAGTTTTCTCCATTTCTACTTGAAAATCGATACCCATTACCATAATTATTTATAGTTGCAGAGTATGGTATTTCAAAATAGGAAGCTCCATTAGCTGGGACAGTAACACTACCTGAACTACCACTTGTTTCCCAATCAATAATAATACTAGTATTTAATATATTTGTGAAAAAAACTGATACGGGAACACCTGAAGCTGAAGTTGTATATACAGGAGTAAAATATTCACTTGATTGGAATTCGCTTGGTAATAATGGAATATTTCTAGTTCCAAAATTATCGATACCTCCAAATATTAAATCTACTCCAACAGGATGTGATGATGTAATTTTTGCACCCGATTTAATATCAGTTGTATTATTAATATCAGATGGCAATCCCGGTTCAGAAGAAACACCATCATAGAGCCAAACTTCTCCTTCGTTTAAAGTCTGTGAAACATCAATAGTACCATTTCCATCATAATCTAGACTTACAACTGTATTATTTTCTGAAGCTCTTACAAAAACACCTGTGTATTGAAATGCAGCAATATTTCCATAAGAAGAACCTGAAATGTTCTCTCCAAATGGAATAATGAAATAGTCTCCAAATCTGGTAATATCATATACATTTGTTTTTAAATTTTGTAAACTAAAAATATCGCTTGACGTACCCAAATCTCCTACAACTTTTGAAATAGCAAGGTCAGCAGTACTATAAATTTTATCTTTACCATCAAAAAATAACTGATTTGAATTTCTGGGTGAATAAGTAAACTGATTATCTAATATAATATATCCCCCTGCTGGAATGGAGTCATTTGGATATCCCGGAGCAACACCATTATTCAAATTTCCGTCTCCCCAAATTTGGGTTGTAGTTTGGATTGGCATCGTAATATTGGATTCATAGCCATCTTCCCATTGATCATAAGTAATTCTAACTCCCGGATAAGGTACTTTAAATGCAGTTACAGATCTTACTTCTGTACCATGTCCTCCAACACTTGAAGCACTTAATAAAGCATTTCTTAAAATATCATTTTCAGGGAAAGGTAAATAGTAAATTTTATTTCTGGTTGCCTCAGAACAAGGATCAGTAAATGTTTCTAAAATATGAACATTCACTGTTGCTACATCATATACAGTTGGGGATACACTGCTATATACTCTATATTGAAACTGATCATTTCCGGAAAAATTACCATAGGGTAAATATGTAAATTGATTAGAAGAAATAATCAAGGTTCCATTTTGGGGTGGTGTTACAACAGCTAATGTTGAAGCATTTATTGAACACTGGTCATTAGCTAATGCATCAATATTCAATGGACTTCCCTGATATCCTGAAGCAATATCATCATTTGCAATTACAGCATTTATAGTAACAGTATGAACTGCCTGTAAAGTACCATTACAACCTGTTGCAGTAGCAGTTATGGTAGAAGTACCACTCCAACTTGCCGTATATGTAACCAATCCTGTATTGGTATTAATAGTATTTCCTGCTGTTAAACTGCTATTATCCAACTGATAGGTCATAGATGTTGCATTATTGGAAGTTGCTGTATAAGTTTCAGTCCCTGCTCCTACACATCTTCCACTACTAGTACCTATGTTAAACACAGGGGTTGTAGCTAAAGCGTTTGTTGTTACAGTATGAGTTGCTGTTTTGTAATCAGCACATCCATAAGCAAATACAGTGATAGTTGATGTACCAGACCAAGTTGAAATAAAATGTACTTGACCGGTTGTAGCGTTTATCGTATTTCCCGAATCTAAACTGGGTTGGTCTAATGTATAAATATAACTAACTGCATTAGATGAAGTTGCAGTATAAGTGTTGTTTTCATCACCTTGACATCTTGAAGATGTTGCTCCAAGAGTAAAAGTAGGAGATTGGACAGTACTACATATACTAAAATTTAAATTGGCTACATCTGTTACTGCATTCTCAAACCCTTCTTTTGCTGTAGCAACTAAAGGATAACTATTAACACTTAAACCTGTTGTTGTCCAATGATATTCATAAGTTTTGGTACATCCATTTGTATTCACTGAACTTAAAGAATATAAATTGGAATTCAAACTCAAATCAAGTCCTGTAATATCTTCATTTCCAAATGGATCGTTTACGACAACTCTGCAATATAATTCAGTTCCCGCAAAAGCTCCTGTTACAATATTTCCATTTGGATAAGCAGCATCATACACATCAAAGGATTGAATATCAATATAAGTTGTAGTTGGAAAAGTTATTTTTGATGGCGCATCAGAGCTGTTATATTTGATATAAAAATCAACATTATTCTCATTTGTTGAAATATTCAACTTCACTTTATTACCCGCTGGAATTGTAATATCCGATGGAATTGTTCCTGTCCATGTTAATGTACCGACAGTACTATTATAAACAGGAGATGACATTGAAATTATTGAATTTCCATTTTGTGTTAATGTGGCAGTAATACTTGGGTTCGTTCCAAGTGTACCATTTAATATTCCAATATAGGTTACAACTGAAATATTTTGACCGGACTTGACAGAAAATGGGGAACAAAAACCTGTTGTCTGAGTAAAATCGACTGTGGATGAAGAACTTGCTCTATTTATTACAACGCTTGCAAAAGTAAATTGTTGAGATTCATTCCATTCCCATGATATGGATTGATTGTGCGAACCTGTTTTAATACTGGCACCACCACCTAAACTACCTCCAGGCAAGTTTTGAGACCATAATAGAGTTTGTTGATTTCCCGGAGTAATTGTTAAAGGAGAAATTTCTTCATCAATACCAATGACATTATAAATTATATTTTGATTTGTAGAAGTAATATTTGAAATAGAAGCTGATGTTGATCCTGAAATTAAAGAATTATTTACACTATTGTAATTTGTATAAGGATCCGTTTGATCAACTCCTGAAAATGTTGTCGCTCCAACTTGAATCGGGGCACTATAGTTTGTGGTAATTTCTATACTTTCTGTACCAATTGGTGGGTTTACCAAAGCATATATGTATGTTTTTACATATATTGATGCAGCTATTGTACCAACCCTTACTAAATTAACACCACCATAAGTTACTGTTAATACATTTGGCGCATTATTTCCATTATAGGTGGTACTCCCAACATTGATACCAACCATTAAAAGTCTATTGAACCCAAAAGGTATTTGATGATCCATAGAAAAACTTGCAGTATTTCCTTGATCATAAGTTGTATTAAGAACTTCAATATCATTTGGATTTACCTGTACCAAATTTGACAACATCTGATTGCTGCTATTGGTTGCAACCGGATCAATTCTATTAAGGCCTAACTCTGCTCCCCTTAAGTATAATTGCTTATTCATAACTTGAGCATTCAACGATGTTAGACTCAATAATAATATTAAGATACCTAACAATTGAAAATTAAATCCACTCCTTAATTTTGATAATTGAAATAAGTTCAAAATTTTGAAACTCTCTGAATTGGTAAAATTTCTTTTCATATGATAATTATTATGTTGTTTTTTCACTTTTAAACAAGTTTTCCTTAATTTATATATATGTAACTATTAAAATGTAACACTTATTAACAATATCAACATTTTATAAATCGTTTATTTTTAGCAATTTGCGTGTTAAACAGAAAATCAGACAAAAATAGTAAAATAATAATACAAATCCAAAAAAAATCTGACGAATTGAATTCGTCATTAAATTGCAAAAAAAAATGCATTTTTTTATCTTTTTTTTAACAAAATTTTGAGAAGAAACTTGAAATTTAACATTAAAAAATGAAACTCATGTTTCTTATTGTTTTTAAACTGAAAAACGCTTACAGAAATAAAGAAAATTCAAACATAAAAAAAATAGGTTTAAAGAACAAAAAGATTGATTATTATTTGCATTTGGTTTATAAAATTGTTATATTTGCCATAATAAAAGTTACATGAATTTGAATTACTTATAATTGACAAAATATTTACTTAAAAACTACCAAAAAACTAATTTCTATCTAAACTTAACCGCTATGAAAAAAACAATCTTTATTTTAGTCTTGACTATTGGAAATTACTTGTGCCTTTTTGCTCAATTTGAAAATATTTTATTAACCAACATCCTTTCTGTAGAATCTACGGTTTTATTGAACAATTTTCAATATAAGCTTGGGACAACGAATAAACAATTTCGACCCATTGATATTAATGCCTCCATTTTGGATGGATCAGGTTTGGAAATTGGAGATACATTGACTCTAAATCTGTTTGAAAACCAAAATTATTCAACAATAATAATCAATAAATCAACTGATATTAATGGAGTTACAACTTTTGTTTCCCATTTTATAAAATATCATTATTCTTATTGTTTTATTTCAGTAAGTAATGGAAAAGCTGCCATTTCCATTGAAATACCTGAATTGAATCAATTTTATATCTCCCGCTATCATGAGGATGGAAAACTGTATCTTTTTCAATTAGATGGGGATAAAAAAAATATTTTGGAGGGTGGTGAAAGTTTTATTCCATTACCTTCTCCTAATGAGCCTCTTGACAAAAGTCAGTTCAAGAAAAGCATTAAAAAAAGTTTAAAAAATGGAACTAAAAATATCTCTTCTTGTTTAGATACCTCAAACTATGCAAGAATAAATATATTAATTGTTTATACGCCAGCAGCAAGTAGTTGGGCTTCCTCCAATGAAGGTAGTATTAATAACACCATAGCTAGTACCATTGCCCGTTGTAATTTGGCTTCAACCAATAACAACATGAAAATACATTTTAATTTAGCCCATTCTGCAGAAGTAGCTTATACAGAAGTTAATGCAAATACTGATCTGACCAATTTAACCTATGGTAATATTACAAATGTATATGCTCTTAGAGACACTTTTGCAGCTGATTTAGTTGTATTGTTTTCTTTTGAAAATAGTGTTGGGGGACTGGGTTGGTTATTAAATGAAAGTACCGGTATGGCAGATTATGGATTTTCATTGAGCAGAGTTCAGCAAGCCAGCTGGACTTATACTACAATTCATGAAATGGGTCATAATATGGGTGCTCACCATCATAAATTACAAAACACTCAACCGGGTCCCACTTCATGGTCTGATTGGAGTGCTAACACTTGGTCTGCCGGTTGGAGATGGACCGGTAGTTCCAATGTAAAATATTGTGATATTATGACTTATGAAAGTGGCTCCTATTTTACTGATGGCATTTCTCATACCAGAGTTGCTTACTTTTCTGATCCTCTGGTTTCCTATCAAGGTATTACAGTTGGTCATGCCAGTGATGGTGATAATGCAAGAACTTTAAAAGAAGTCAAACACTATATCGCACAGTACAGAGATTCATTAACACTTCAGTATTGTACTGCAGAAGGTGGAAATACAATGTATGGAATTTCTAGTGTACAATTAGGATCATTAATACAATATTCCGGTACAAATCCCTATTACGATTTTTCAAATTGTGCTGCTGATGTTTTAGATGAAAGCCCTATTCAAGTAGTTGTTTCCATTACAAATTCGTTTTCCACACAACAATTATTGGTATGGGTTGACTGGAACGACAATAAAACATTTGAAAGTGGTGAACAGGTGTATGATTCGGGAATTGGAGGAGCAACGCAATACTCATTTAGTATTACCCCTCCATCCGGAACAAGTGCAGGATTGAAGAGAGTTCGAATGAGATATCAAATCACATCAAGTGGACCAAATGCAACACCTTGTGGTACGAATTCTCATGGAGAAGTTCAGGATTTTTCACTAAATGTCATTTCATCATCTTGTCAGGCAGTTACCATTACGACTGATCCGATTAATCAAAGTAATTGTAACACCAGTGGTGTGTATTTGAGCGTAGGTGTAAACGGAACAACTCCTATTAATTATCAATGGCAATATCAAAATGGAGTTACCTGGGTGAATGTTTTAAATAACACCCCATCAGGAGCTACCTATACTGGTCTTAATACTTCCAATTTGGGAATCTTTACTATTACCAATAGTGGAAATTACGAATACAGATGTATCGTTTCCAATTGTTCTTCTTTATATTCAGACACTTCCAACAGTGCTATTATTTCTGTTTATACATTGCCTTCAGAACCTTCAATCATTTCAGGAGACACGATTCCTTGTATTGGATCCTCCATTGGATATAGTGTTTTAAATACTTCGGGGAATACTTACAACTGGAGTTATCCCTCAGATTGGAATCAAGTTTCAGGGGAAAACACAAATAGTATTGGTTTACAAATTGGGTCCAATTCCGGTATGGTAAGTGTTTATTCATCCAATCTTTGTGGAAATGGTTTGTCTTCTATCAAACAAGTGTATCCACAAACAGTCCCTTTGTCAACAGCCATTGTAGGAGAGAGTAACCCATGTCAAAATTCAATTCAATGGTATCAATTACCGACAGACGCAACTATGAGATTTATTAGCTGGGGTTTTCCTACGGATTGGACTATTTTAACTCCTAATCTGACCACAATTGGATGGAATTTTGAAAATAGTACAAAAAGAGGGATTATAACTAATCATTTTACATTTATTTTTACTCCTTACACTGCAGATAGTGGATCGGTTAAAAATATCCATTTATTCCCCATTTCACTTATAGGAGGACCGGAATTTAGTGCCTGGACAACAGGAGCGAGCGGATTTGCGCCAAATTCCATTAAATGGGATAGTGGAATGAATAATAAATATTGGCAAATTACATGCAATACAAAAGGATTAGATTATTTAAAAATAAGTTCTAAACAAAGAAGTTCCTCAACCGGTCCTAAAAATTTTAAAATTCAATACAGTATAAATGGATTGAATTGGTTTGATGTTTCAGGTGGAACTATAACAGTGGCTGATAACTTTACTTCTGGAGTTCTGAATAACCTTTCTTTACCCAATACATGTTCCAATCAGGATTCTCTTCGAATCAGATGGATTATGACTTCCAATACTTCTGTTGGAAACGGAACGGTTGGATCTGCCGGAACAAGTAGGATCGATGATATATATGTGACAGGAAAAGATATGAGTAATGATTCTGTTTCTGTAAGTGTTGGATCATTAAATGGCACTATTGTTGCCATTCCATCCAATAGTTGTGGTTCGGGATATACACAATCTTTAACAGTCACCACAACAACAATTCCTGACCAACCCTCTACAATCAGCGGAAGCACTGAATTGTGTAGCGGAACAACAGGAATAAACTCCTCGGTGACTGATGTTGCCGGGGTTACATACAACTGGAGTGTGCCAAGTGGGTGGAACATCACTGCTGGACAAAACAGCAACACCATAACCGTCACTGCTGGAACAGTTGGCGGAACGATTTCTGTCACTCCTTCTAACACTTGTGGTAATGGAACTACGCGAACTTTGAGCGTAACCATGTTGAGTGTTCCTGACCAACCCTCTACAATCAGCGGCAGCAGTGAATTGTGTAGCGGAACAGAGGGGTTGTCCTACTCAGTAACCAACATCGCGGGGGTGACTTACAATTGGTCTGTGCCAAATGATTGGAGCATCACTGCTGGACAAAACAGCAACACCATAACCGTCACTGCTGGAACAGTTGGAGGCACGATTTCCATTACTCCTTCTAATGGGTGTGGCAATGGAACAGCCAGAACTTTAACGGTGAGCACTTTGAGTGTTCCGGAGCAACCATCTATAATTAGCGGAAGCACTGAATTATGTAGCGGAACAACCGGGTTATCCTATTCAGTAAACAACATCGCGGGGGTGACTTACAATTGGTCTGTGCCAAGCGGTTGGAGCATCACTGCAGGACAAAACAGCAACACCATAACAGTCACTGCTGGAACAGTTGGAGGCACTATTTCCAATACTCCTTCTAATGGGTGTGGCAATGGAATGGCACGAACTTTAACTGTGAGCACTTTGAGTGTTCCCGAACAACCTTCAGAAATAGTCGGAAGCACTGAATTGTGTAACGGAACAACAGGATTAAACTACTCTGTAAACAACATCGCAGGGGTGACTTACAATTGGTCTGTGCCAAGTGGTTGGAGCATCACTGCAGGACAAAACAGCAACACCATAACCGTCACTGCTGGAACAGTTGGCGGAACGATTTCTGTCACTCCTTCTAACACTTGTGGTAATGGAACTACGCGAACTTTGAGCGTAACCATGTTGAGTGTTCCTGACCAACCCTCTACAATCAGCGGCAGCAGTGAATTGTGTAGCGGAACAGAGGGGTTGTCCTACTCAGTAACCAACATCGCGGGGGTGACTTACAATTGGTCTGTGCCAAATGATTGGAGCATCACTGCTGGACAAAACAGCAACACCATAACCGTCACTGCTGGAACAGTTGGAGGCACGATTTCCATTACTCCTTCTAATGGGTGTGGCAATGGAACAGCCAGAACTTTAACGGTGAGCACTTTGAGTGTTCCGGAGCAACCATCTATAATTAGCGGAAGCACTGAATTATGTAGCGGAACAACCGGGTTATCCTATTCAGTAAACAACATCGCGGGGGTGACTTACAATTGGTCTGTGCCAAGTGGTTGGAGCATCACTGCAGGACAAAACAGCAACACCATAACCGTTACAGTCGGAACTGTTGGAGGCACAATTTCCGTTACACCTTCTAATGGGTGTGGCAATGGAATGGCCCAAACTTTGAATGTGAGCACTTTGAGTGTTCCGGAGCAACCTTCAGAAATAGTCGGAAGCACTGAAGTGTGTAGCGGAACAGAGGGGTTAACCTACTCAGTAACCAACATTGCTGGGGTGACTTACAATTGGACTGTGCCAAGTGGTTGGAGCATCACTGCAGGACAAAACAGCAACACCATAACCGTAACAGCCGGAACGATTGGAGGCACAATTTCAGTTACGCCTTCTAATGGGTGTGGCAACGGAATAGTCCGAACTTTGAATGTGAGCACTTTGAGTGTTCCAGAACAACCTTCAGAAATAGTCGGCAGCACTGAATTGTGTAGCGGAACAGAGGGGTTAACCTACTCAGTAACCAACATCGCGGGGGTGACTTACAATTGGTCTGTGCCAAATGGGTGGAACATCACTGCCGGACAAAACAGCAACACCATAACCGTCACTGCTGGAACAGTTGGAGGAACGATTTCCATTACTCCTTCTAACACATGTGGTAATGGAATAGCAAGAACTTTGAATGTGAGCACTTTAAGTGTTCCGGAGCAAACATCTATAATTAGCGGAACAACAGAAGTGTGTAGCGGAACAACCGGGTTATCCTACTCAGTAACCAACATCGCCGGGGTGACTTACAACTGGAGTGTACCAAGTGGGTGGAACATCACTGCAGGACAAAACAGCAACGCCATAACCGTCACAGCTGGAACGATTGGTGGCACAATTTCCGTTACGCCTTCTAATGGGTGCGGCAATGGAACAGCCAGAACTTTAACGGTGAGCACTTTGAGTGTTCCGGAGCAACCATCAATAATTAGCGGAAACACAGAATTGTGTAGCGGAACAACAGGATTAACCTACTCAGTAACCAACATCGCGGGGGTGACTTACAATTGGTCTGTGCCAAGTGGTTGGAGCATCACTGCAGGACAAAACAGCAACACCATAACCGTTACAGCCGGAACTGTTGGAGGCACGATCTCCGTAACACCTTCTAATGGGTGTGGCAATGGAATGGCCCGAACTTTGAATGTGAGCACTTTAAGTGTTCCGGAGCAACCATCTATAATTAGCGGAACAACAGAAGTGTGTAGCGGAACAACCGGGTTATCCTACTCAGTAACCAACATCGCGGGGGTGACTTACAATTGGTCTGTGCCAAGTGGTTGGAGCATCACTGCAGGACAAAACAGCAACACCATAACCGTTACGGCAGGAACAGTTGGAGGCACAATTTCAGTTACGCCTTCTAATGGGTGTGGCAATGGGACTCCACAAACATTGAATTTGAGCACTTTGAGTGTTCCGGAGCAACCATCTATAATTAGCGGAACAACAGAAATATGTAGCGGAACAACAGGATTAAACTACTCGGTAACCAACATCGCGGGGGTGACTTACAATTGGTCTGTGCCAAGTGGTTGGAGCATCACTGCAGGACAAAACAGCAACACCATAACCGTTACGGCAGGAACAGTTGGAGGCACAATTTCCGTTATGCCTTCTAATGGGTGTGGCAATGGAATGGCAAGAACTTTAACGGTGAGCACTTTGAGTGTTCCGGAGCAACCATCTATAATTAGCGGAACAACTGAAATATGTAGCGGAACAACAGGATTAAACTACTCAGTAACCAACATCGCGGGGGTGACTTACAACTGGAGTGTGCCAAGTGGTTGGAGCATCACTGCAGGACAAAACAGCAACTCCATAACCGTCACTGCCGGAACAAACGGCGGAACGATTTCCGTTACGCCTTCTAATGGGTGTGGCAATGGAATGGCAAGAACTTTAACGGTGAGTACTTTAAGTGTTCCGGAACAACCCTCAGTTATTAGCGGAACAACAGAAATATGTAGCGGAACAACAGGATTAAACTACTCAGTAAACAACATTGCTGGGGTGACCTACAACTGGAGTGTACCAAGTGGTTGGAGCATCACTGCAGGACAAAACAGCAACTCCATAACCGTCACTGCCGGAACAAACGGCGGAACAATTTCCGTTACACCTTCTAACACTTGTGGCAATGGAATGGCAAGAACTTTAACGGTGAGTACTTTGAGTGTTCCAGAACAACCTTCAGAAATAGTCGGAAGCACTGAAGTGTGTAGCGGAACAACAGGGTTATCCTACTCAGTAACCAACATCGCTGGTGTGACTTACACTTGGAGTGTGCCAAGTGGTTGGAGCATCACTGCAGGACAAAACAGCAACGCAATTACCGTTACGGTAGGAACAGTTGGGGGTATAATTTCTGTTACGCCTTCTAATGGGTGTGGTAATGGTACAGCCCGAACTTTGAATGTGAGCACTTTAAGTGTTCCAGGACAACCTTCAGAAATAGTCGGAAGCACTGAAGTGTGTAGCGGAACAACAGGATTAAACTACTCTGTAACTAACATCGCGGGGGTGACTTACAATTGGTCTGTGCCAAATGATTGGAGCATCACTGCAGGACAAAACAGCAACACCATAACCGTCACTGCAGGAACGATTGGTGGCACGATTTCAGTCACGCCTTCTAATGGATGTGGCAATGGAATTGCCCGAACTTTGAATGTGAGCACTTTAAGTGTTCCGGAACAACCCTCAGTTATCAGCGGAAGCACTGAAGTGTGTAGCGGAACAGAGGGGTTAACCTACTCAGTAACCAACATCGCGGGGGTGACTTACAATTGGTCTGTGCCAAGTGGTTGGAGTATCACTGCAGGAGAAAACAGTAACTCTATAACCGTCATTGCCGGAATAGTTGGGGGAACGATTTCCGTTACGCCTTCTAATGGGTGTGGCAATGGAATGGCCCAAACTTTGAATGTGAGCACTTTGAGTGTTCCGGAGCAACCTTCTATAATCAGTGGAAGCAATGAAGTGTGTAGCGGAACAACAGGGTTAACCTACTCAGTAACCAACATCGCGGGGGTGACTTACACTTGGAATGTGCCAAATGATTGGAGTATCACTACAGGACAAAACAGCAACACCATAACCGTCACAGCTGGAACAGTTGGCGGAACGATTTCCATTACTCCTTCTAACACTTGTGGCAATGGAACTGCCCGAACTTTGAGCGTCACCACTTTGAGTGTTCCAGAGCAACCTTCAGAAATAGTCGGAAGCACTGAAGTGTGTAGCGGAACAAGCGGGTTAACCTACTCGGTAACCAACATCGCGGGGGTGACTTACACTTGGAGTGTGCCAAGTGGTTGGAGCATCACTGCAGGACAAAACAGCAACGCAATTACCGTTACGGTAGGAACAGTTGGGGGTATAATTTCTGTTACGCCTTCTAATGGGTGTGGTAATGGTACAGCCCGAACTTTGAATGTGAGCACTTTAAGTGTTCCAGGACAACCTTCAGAAATAGTCGGAAGCACTGAAGTGTGTAGCGGAACAACAGGATTAAACTACTCTGTAACTAACATCGCGGGGGTGACTTACAATTGGTCTGTGCCAAATGATTGGAGCATCACTGCAGGACAAAACAGCAACACCATAACCGTCACTGCAGGAACGATTGGTGGCACGATTTCAGTCACGCCTTCTAATGGATGTGGCAATGGAATTGCCCGAACTTTGAATGTGAGCACTTTAAGTGTTCCGGAACAACCCTCAGTTATCAGCGGAAGCACTGAAGTGTGTAGCGGAACAGAGGGGTTAACCTACTCAGTAACCAACATCGCGGGGGTGACTTACAACTGGAGTGTGCCAAGTGGTTGGAGTATCACTGCAGGACAAAACAGCAACACCATAACCGTAACAGCCGGAACGATTGGTGGCACAATTTCAGTTACGCCTTCTAATGGGTGTGGTAATGGAACTACCCGGATCATTCAGGTTGATGTTGTACCTATCCCTACGGCTCCGGTGATCTCCTATATTGATGATGTGTTGTTTTCAGTTGCTGCGATTGGAAATCAATGGTATAATCAATTTGGGGTGATTGAAAACGGGAACGAGCAAACACTCATACCGGTGATCAACGGATCCTATTTTTCGATTGTGACTATTGATGGTTGTGCTTCTGATAGTTCCAATATTATTGAAGTGAGCAATGTTGGTATTCAAGGGTATTTGATGGAACAAAATATTCTGATCTATCCTAATCCGACAACTGATTTTATAAATATTCAAAATCATCTTCCTGAACCGATTTCCATTAACATTTTTGATGTAAGAGGTAAATTGTTAAAAAAGAGTTCTTGTAATGAAATGCTTCAAGTTGATTTTTCACATTTCTACAGTGGTTTATATTTGATAATTTTCGAATACAAAGGTCAATTATTGATGAAAAAGATTGTGAAACAATAAAACCGCTTGCGGTTTTGCGCGTGAGGGATTGGAGGGGCGGCGAAGCCGGTGCGAACCGGAATGAGCGCCGCGATGAAAGATCCGATGCAGTATAAATGAACTTAAGCGAATTTCGGTGAAGCACGGGAGCGAAGCGGACCCCCGGAAAGCCCGACGGCATGCGGGAAGTTTCGTGCGGTGGGGAAATGCCGGCACGCCCAAAATGTAATTAATTATTTGGTCATTGATGGTGGGGGCGTTTTAATTCCCCAGTTATAGTTTGGTTTTTCTCCCATATTAAATAGTAAAGTTCCTCCCTTCATTAACAGATCTCTGTTGATCCAGCATTGCTCTATTTTTTCATTATTCCAGGACACATTTTGAATATATACATTTGTCTTTGAATTATTTACAGTTTTGATAATCAAATTTTTACCAGTATAATATTTTGGATTGAGGGTAATGGTTACCTGATCGAACATCGGACTACCGAACTGAAAAGTGGGATTCATATTTCCATGACCCTGAACGTCAAAAATTCCAAGAGCGGCTAAAACATACCAGGCGCCCAGTTGCCCCTGATCCTCATCCTGACCTACGCCATAGCCATGTAGCGATTCATTGCCATAAAAATCATTACAAATAGCACGGGTCCATTTTTGGGTCAACCATGGTTTTCCGGAGTAATTGAACAACCAGGATTGATGCAGACAGGGCTGATTTCCATGATTATACAACATTTCAACACCGGAAAAGCTGTTGATATTATCCTTATTTCCGCCAAACATCGATTTTTGGGATTCATTAAAGGTCAATTCCAATCTTTTGTTAAACTCATCCAAGCCAATTAAATTGATCAAACCTTTAATATCGTGAGGAATATACCAGGTAAACTGATAGGCATTTCCCTCTTGAAATCCTGCCCATGCCTTCATCGGATCAAAATTGGGAATAAAAGTACCATTTTCAAGTTTAGGACGAATAAAGCCGGTTTGTGGGTCGTATAAATTCTTATAATTCTCAGCTAACTTCATCAATTTTTGATAGTTAGCATCATCTCCCATCGCTTTAGCCATTTGAGCAACACCGTAAGAAGTAAAAGCGTACTCCAGGGTATGAGACGCTCCAAAATTGAAAACCCAACCGTTTGATATTGTGGTATCTTTGTAAGGAATATAGCCATTATTCACAAAATAGTGCAGATTGTATTTTCCATTTCCCAATCCCCTTCCCTCGTATTGAATTTCGTTTTTCAAAGCAGCCTGATAGCCGGATTGAACATCAAAATTGCGAATACCACAATGGTAAGCTGATGCGATCAGGAGTCCCTGAACATTGGTTTGGACACCATTGGTATACACTCCGTTTGCTTCCCCATCATGGAGCCAGCCGCGGTATTTATAATAATCGATATTGGATTGGATATAGTCGCTAAAATGTTCAGGATACACCAATGCCCACAGTTGAGAAAGGTTCCAGAAACCGCCCCACATTCCATCCGTATTGTAGTGTTTATGTGTAGGAATACCGTTTTGATCCATCGGAATTTGTCCAATTTTGCCATCCACTTGAGGGTATTGACCGTTACAATCGCTTGATACACCGCGGCCTAAAAGAGCATGGTACAGACCTGTATAAAATTTAACAATATTTAAGCTATCCCCACCTTCCACTTTTATTCTGCTTAACATTTGATTCCAAATAAGGTTGGCATTCGATTTCACCTCATCAAAAGTGGCGCCTTCCGCTTCTTTTTTAAGATTTAAACGGGCATTTTCAATAGAAGTATAACTTAAACCTGTTTGAATCTCTAATATTTCGCCCTCTTTCATGTCAAATGTTAGGTAAAGGCCATTTTTAGTCCCTCGTGACTCTGTAGCTCCTGCGGTTTGTATTGAATCAATAAATGAACCAACAGCTTTTGGAATTTTACTTAAATGAGCCACAAAATACATTTTAACTCTTTTCCCGGGGTCACAAAACTTAGCGTACTCCGGATAGGTTTCCACATAACCCACAATTTCATTTTTTTGATCCCATTTTACGAAAGCTTCAGTCACAGTACTACTTTCACCTTGTTGGTGCCCCATATCAATGATAAGATGAGCCTGATCTGTTTTAGGAAAAGTGTATCTATGGAATCCAACTCGCTCTGTTGCAGTTAATTCTGCTTTAATTTTATAATCTTTTAAAACTACGGAATAATAGCCCGGTTCAGCATGTTCCTCTTTTTTATCGAAACGGGAACGATATCCTGAATCGGGATTTTCCAAGGTTCCCGGGATTGTCTGGAGTGCTCCGGTAGTTGGCATAAAAACAACACCTCCAACCTGAAACTCATGAAAATGACCAAATCCTTCGATAGAGGTATGGCGATCGTCGTAACCGGCAGGCATCCAGCTACCGATACTTCCATAAGCGTTGGTATGGGGAGCCAACTTACACATCCCGAAAGGTAAAGCTGCAGGAGTATAAAAAAACCATCTACCATGAACCGATCCAATTTGAGGATCCACCCATTTTATGGCATTATATTGATTTTCAGTACTTTTACATGATGATAGCAGGATTGATGTCGCTACAATACAAAGTAATGACACCACTTTCAGAGAAACTTTCATTTTAATAATTTTTAACACGGTTTTCAAGGTGTAAAAATAGGGAAAAAAACAAAAAGATTTAACTACTTTTGTAAAACAATTAGATTAAAAAAAATGGGAATTTTTATAGCATTACTTCGTGGTATAAATGTGAGTGGACACAACATGATCAAGATGATTGCATTGAAAAAATGTTTTCAAGATTTGGATTTTCAAAATATTAGCACCTATTTACAAAGTGGAAATGTTGTATTTCAGAGTTCAATGGAAGATACAAAAACGATAGCCTATAACATCAAACAGAAAATTGAACAGGAGTTTGGATTTAGTATTCCTGTTTTGGTTTTTACTTTTAATTATTTAGAAAAAGTGATTTCTCAAAATCCTTTTTTAAACGATTCAATAAAAGATCCTGCATTTTTTCATGTAACCTTTTTATATTCTGATCAATACCTTCCTACTTTTGATCAAATTGAAAGCAAAAAAAAGGAAAATGAAGCCATTGTTTTGGATCAGGATGTGCTCTATTTGTATTGCCCTGATGGGTATGGGCAAACCAAACTAACCAATAGCCTCATTGAATCCAAGTTGAAAGTGGGTACAACAACCCGGAACTGGAAAACGGTCAATGAACTATATAAAATAGCAAAAGAGATTGGTTAAAATAAATCAAACATTTGTATCCTGTTTGATTCAATTATTCTAGGAACTTGAAATATTAGATCCCCTAATTCAGTTTGATCCCTTCACATTTGGATTGGTTGCATTCGCCGCAGGCGATGCAGGCCATATCCACTTTTTTGTCATGAATGGAGCCCATTTTGCAATATTTATGGCATTTTTTGCATTCTGTACAACCATCCAGTACAATTTTATTTGCAAAGGGAAGTTTGGTAGTCAGGTTTAGCAACATGCCCACAGGACAAATTGCTCTGCAAAAGGGTCGATATATTAAAACAGAAGAGAGAATGAGTATTCCAATCAGAAGGTAAGCCAACCAACCGGTTGCAGATAAAGTGAAAATCTTAACAAAAGGATCGTAAGTACAGACGATATTGATCTGAGCTACCAATATCCAGATTCCTAAGGCAATAAATGTAGCTCTTTGAACGATATGCAAAACTTTTTGGGCCAATTTGCTTCTTAATAAATTCATTCTTGGATTTCTGTACAGAAACTCTTGTAAAGCACCAAAATGGCACAACCATCCGCACCAAATTTTTCCAAACAGTATGGTCATCAGAATAATAATCAGTAAAATGATAGGATAAACAACGAGTGAGGTTTTTCCGGAAAACAACAATAATGTATCATTAAACATCACTAAAATGCAGGGACATCCTCCTAAAATAAATCCAAAATAAACCAAAGATCCTAGAAGAATGGGATATCTGAAATAGTGAATCCATTTGGTATGGTAAAATATACTAATCAGAGCAAGCAACATAAAAAGGATAGAAAACCGAATAAAAGTGGGATAATATTTAACCCAATCGATTTTTACTTTTTCTGTTTTTGCCGGTTCTGCATTGGCAATATCAGCACTATCTTGTAATTCATCTTTGGAGACTTCCTGAAATTCGGACCCTGAAGCATCCTGGAATTCGTTATTGGAAACTTCTTTAAATTCATCACTATTAGAAGATTCTGAAGAAGAAACTTCTGTAAATTCATCACCGGAAGGTTCTTTGAATTGATCTTTTCCGGTTGATGCAGGAATAGTCGCATTACTCTCTTTTCCATTGCAGGTTCCTTTTGATGGGCAACTACCGCAGGATTTCTCTTCACAGGATGAATTGGTTTTATCTGTTTGAGAATTGGAGATTTCAGTTGTTGCTTTAACCTCTTTCGGATGTGTAATTTGGTATTGCTTTATTGAAAAAAACAGTAATGTGCCTAGGAAAACACAAAACACGATCCATTGTAAAATTTTTCTAATCATGGTTTAAAAAATTGGAACAGCAAAAGTACTGAAAATTACAATATTTGTTTATTATCGGGAATACTTTTTCCGATATTTAAAAGCATTCCAATAGCAGAACCTGAGATCACTAAAGCAACTCCACCCCTACTGATAAAAGGGAGTGTTTGTCCTGTAGATGGAATTAAACTCACGTTAACCGCAATATGGATCAAGGCCTGGGCACAAAACCAGAAACCTATACCAAAAGCCAGCAAGGTGCCAAAAGCACCCTCCGCATTCCTAGCTATACGCATAGCCTGAAATAGTAAAGCAAGATAAAGAAGTAAAACAAAGATTCCAAAAATAACACCTAATTCCTCAACCAAAACAGAAAAAACATAGTCATTATCTCTTGCGGGTAAAGCAACTTTCACCACACCTTGTCCAACACTTCCGGGCAACCAACCCGAGTTGGTAATAGCAGCTTTAGAGAGGATCACCTGTTTGGCATAATCTTCAGAAACCCCTTCCACTTCGCCGGTTGACCATAAAGTGATTCTATTAATCAAGGTTTTGGTTCTTCCACCACCGGCAACAATGAGAATAGTTGCTCCCAAAACCAGAATTCCAGTGAATAGTGCTAAATATTTTAATTTAACTTTGCCAACAAACATAATCACCATACAAGTAGTAAAGAGTATGATTGCCGTAGATTGATTCGCTAAAAAAACCCCACCGCAAAAAAGGGCAATAATCCCAAATAAAGTAACAATTTGTTGATTGGTTAATGTTTCTTCCTTATTGATATGTCCTGCTAAGTTTTTAGCAATGTAAAAAACGACTAAGAACCCAATAATATAAAAAGTTTGCAGATTGATACCAAACAAAGTCAATGACCTACTATTATCAGTCCCAAACAACAATGTAGAAACCAATAGTATAAAAGCGAGTAGAAGTCCTAAAGGGGCTAATCCGGAAAGTGTTCTATAGCTGATTTTTGAAAAGATAAACATCATAAAAAAGCTGACTCCAAGAAAAATCAACTGATTGAGCCATAAGCCATCCGTTGTTAAAACCATCAGCATAGAAAAGAGAGCCAGGATGATTGTAATGGAGACAATCACTCTTCCGCTTAAAAAATTCACTCTGGTACTTGTGGCGTTCATACTCCTTCTATTTACAACTGTGAAACAGCATCTTTAAACGTATCACCTCTTTCGCGATAGGTTTTAAACATTCCACCACTGACTACACCCGGAGAAAACAAAACTACATCTCCCACTTGTCCTGAGTAAAAAGCTGTTCTGGTCGCTTCCTCCAGGTTCATAGAAAACAACACTTCTTTCTTGAGACCTTTAAAAAAATCGTAAATAGCTGAATTGTAAACGCCTTGAATGATAATGGTTCTCACTTTTTCATTGACTAAGTCTATCAACTCTTCAGTTATAAGATCTACGGAATTGATACTCATGATCCATATAGTAGATTTACTCATACTTTCGAGGGCAAACCAAACTGAATTAACATTTGTAGATCTGGAATCGTTGATAAAATCGATACCATCTATGGTTTTTACATATTCCAATTTATGGGAAGAGTTTTCAAAATCATTAAGGGATTCAGCTAAGCTTTCGCTACGTAGATTGATTAATTTGTTGTTCAAAGTGGCGGCCATATCCCCACTTGTTCCAAATTTGTCCATAACCTGATAGATTGATTTTCTTTGTGTTGCCATGTTATCTAACTTTTA
This sequence comes from uncultured Bacteroidota bacterium, assembly GCA_942493315.1. Taxonomy (GTDB): domain Bacteria; phylum Bacteroidota; class Bacteroidia; order Bacteroidales; family WCHB1-69; genus UBA5429. Next base: position 422,053 of record OW818690.1, read on the forward strand.
AAGTTGCCAATGTAATAACTACTAATAAAATTCCCACGATAATAAATCTTTGAACGATTTTGGCTTCGTGGAACCCTTTTTTCTGATAATGATGATGCAAAGGAGCCATCAAAAAAACCCGTTTTCCTTCACCGTACTTCTTTTTGGTATATTTAAAATATCCTACTTGAATCATCACTGTAAGGGATTGAACAAGAAATACTCCACATAGAATAGGAATCAATAACTCTTTGCGGATAATAATCAAAAGAACAGCAATTATTCCTCCTAAAGCTAAACTTCCGGTATCTCCCATAAAAACCTGAGCAGGATAACTGTTGAACCAGTAAAACCCGATACATGCCCCCACCAGAGCAGCCGTAAAGATTACAATTTCACTGATGTTGGGAATATACATAATATTGAGGTAATCAGCAAAAATGGTATTACCGGAAACATACGCCAGAATCGCCACACCAAACGCAATTATCGCTGATGTTCCTGCCGCCAGTCCATCCAAACCATCCGTGAGATTGGCACCATTTGAAACCCCAAGTATTATAAAAATGATAATTGGAATCATAAATAAAAAAGTCCATTTACCTTCTTCATCTCCAAATAATCTGGAGAACCAGGCGTAATCAAATTCGTTATTTTTCACAAAAGGAATTGTCGTTTTTGTAGATTGTTCCGCTTTACTGGCACTATATGCATTGTAATTAACGGACACATTTTCAATGGAGAAGGCATTATCTTTATTAATAATTACGTTGTTTTGTGTTCTGGATTTTTCTTTAATCACAACATCTGGATGAAAACAAAGCACTATACCCACTATAAGTCCTAAAATAGTTTGTCCGATCAATTTTTTCTTACCTGAAATCCCCTCTTTATTTTTCTTAAACACTTTTACATAATCATCCCAAAAGCCCAACATTCCTAACCATAAGGTTGAGAAAATCATTAAAATGATATAAATATTATTGATTTTACATAGAAGCAGAACCGGAACTAAAATGGCAGTAATGATAATAATACCACCCATTGTAGGAGTTCCTTTTTTCTCTAACTGACCGGTAAGACCCAGATCTCTGATATTCTCACCAATCTGTTTTTTTCGCAAATAGTTAATAATCCTTTTCCCAAAAATCATAGTAATGATCAGTGATAAAATGATGGCGGCAGCCGCTCTGAACGAAATATATTGAAATAATCTCGCTCCGGGGATGTTAAACTTTTCTAACCAGTCAAATAAATAATACAACATAATGATACTGTTTTTATAGGTTAAAATTAATTTTAAGTTCTTCAAAATCATCAAAATGGTGTTTAACCCCTTTGATCTCCTGATAGGTTTCATGTCCTTTACCTGCAATCAGCAAAACTCCACCAGGTTGAACGATCATGGCACCTGTTTTAATCGCTTCCTTACGATTTTCAATGGTCAAAACATTTCTCTTAAATGAAACAGGAACGCCCTCTTCCATTTGTCGTAATATTTCATAAGGATCTTCACTCCGTGGATTGTCTGATGTCAAAATTACTTTTTGGCTATACTGACAGGCTGTTTCCGCCATAATAGGACGTTTTAAGGCATCTCGGTCGCCACCACACCCTACAACAGTGATCACTTCAACACTATTTTGGGTTATTTCCCTGATGGTTGACAACACATTTTTCAATGCATCAGGAGTATGAGCATAATCTACAATTCCTATTGTTCCCTGATCGTTTTTAACAACCTGGAATCTACCGGTTGCTCCTTCCATATTACTCATCTGAACCAATAATTCCTCTTCATGAACCCCTAACAAAAGGGCAGTTCCATAAATTGCTAATAAATTATAGGCATTAAATTTTCCACACAATTTAAAATAAACCTCTTTGTTATTAAAAGAGGCTTGTAAACCTTCAAAACTGTTATCAATAATTCTCCCTTTATAATCGGCAGCCGTTAATAAACTATAGGTATAAATATGACTTTTACAATTCTGAACCATCACCTTGCCGTTCCGATCATCAATATTTGTTAATGCAAAAGAATCAACGGGCAATTGATCAAACAGGGTCTTTTTCGCTTGAATATAGTTAGCAAATGTGTGATGAAAATCGAGATGATCATGGGTAATATTGCTAAAAATAGCACCAGTAAAATGGAGTCCGGTAATGCGATGTTGCACAATAGCATGAGAGCTCACTTCCATAAAACAATAGTCACAACCGGAGTCAACCATCTCTCTCAGCAATTTATTCAACTGAAGAGCATCAGGTGTAGTATGAGTAGATGGAATTGTTATGTGATTGATTTTATTTACTATTGTAGAGAGTAGTCCTGTAGGATAACCCAAATCCATAAAAAGTTGGTGGAGTAGAGTAACTGTCGTTGTTTTTCCGTTAGTTCCGGTGATTCCCACTAACTTCAATTGTTCAGAGGGATGATCATAAAATGCTGAGGCTATTAATCCAAGTGCTTCAGCACTATTTGGAACCAATATCCAAGTAATTTCAGGATTTATTTCAGATGGTAGTTTCACATACAATAACTTGAGCCCCTTTTTCAATTGAAGAATCAATAAACCGGTGGCCGTCCGACTGAGTTCCTTTTTGAGCAATATACATAGAAACCCCTTGCTCCGGTTTTCCCACTTTTCGGCTGTCAAATTGAATATCTCCAATACAAATATCGGTACTCCCAATAATTTGAGTATGGGGAACTAAAGATAAGATTTGAATAAGTTGATTCACGTTATAAAAAATTAAAAGTTAATGGTTTGGAAGGGAGAACACAATTTGAACAACAACGGATTTGGGGAGTTTCTAACTCCCTGATCCCAGAGTGAGATGCACGATATTTTTTCCTTTTAATTGAACTTGTTTAACCACTCCTCGCCCCTCAATTTCAGTCTTATATCCAAATTTTGATAATTCAAAGATGGCATCAGAAATATTCATCCCTACAATTTGGATTAACACGTTATTTTGAGTGATTTTTTGATCTAATTTTTTGGGTTGAAGAACAGGAGTAGGATTTGTTTGAGGTTTCTCATACTCTTTTAAAGTGGAGAAATTTTCAATATTCATAATTTTTTGAGCAATATTGGCAAACACTTCAACTGCTTCACCACTCATTTTTTCAATGTTGTACATATATACAATCATGGTATATTTTGGATTTTCGAAAGGGAAAAATCCGCAAAAAGAGGCACTATTTCTGGTTTTCAAATAGGAGTTTGTGGAAGGATCCCAGATGTCGCGTGTTCCTGTTTTACCGGCAAAATGGGGATCAAATTCTGCATATTTTTTCGCTGTTCCGTGAGGTCCGGTTACTACGGCATGTAAATATTTTTTAGCTCTTTCTATCGTATAGGGTGAAGCGATCTGTTCATTGATGACATCCGTTTCATAAACCTGGATAACTCCATCATTCCCGGTGATCGATTTAACAAAAATGGGTCTAATCATTTTGCCATTATTGGCTACCGCATTGTAATAGGTAAGTGTTTGAATCGGAGCCATTTTAAATCCGGCACCAAAACAAGTAGAATAAAATGTATTGATATCTTTTGCTCCCCTACGTATTGTTGGAGGTTTTATGGTTCCTAATTGTGTAGGTAATGAGTCAATGATCCCAAATTGATCCAATTTATTAATATATCCTTTGTAATTTTTAGGATATACACTAAAAACCATCGATGCAGTACCTTCATTATAAGATCTTTGGAAAATTTCAATTGGCTTTCCTAATCGGTGTAATGAACCGGCATCATCACTATCATAACATTTGTCAAACTTCCTGTTACTAAACTGCCCTTTGATATCACACCCGCATAGATGGTATGATTTGGAAGTATCATCCGGTGTTGCTTCCAAATAGGTCAACAAAGAGGCCAGTTTAAAGGTGGAACCCGGTTCGCATTCGTGTCTTAATGCATAATTAAATTGTTCAGTGTAGTAATAGTTACCTTCCGTGCCATTTCTGGTTAAATTCGTAATCGCTTTCACTTCGCCGGTTTTGGTTTCCATCACAACCACACAACCCCAATCAGCATAATTAGTTAAAAGTTTATCCATCAAACATTGATAAGCAATATACTGAATATCCAGATTAAGTGTTGTTTTGATATTGTATCCGTCAATTGGTTCTGTACTACCTTCTAATGGAACTTTGATTTTGTTCATTTTAATGAACTTTTTAGTTCCCTTTTGTCCTGCCAACTCTTTATCAAACTGTTGTTCCAATCCTGTTTGTTCCTTATTTTGAATATTAATATTTCCTAAAGTTCTTTTAGCTAACTCACCATAAGGATAGAATCTTCTATAATAGACAGGAAATGAAACAACTCTGATTTTTTTACTACAAAATAGTGGAAGTTTATATAGAGCAGAAGTATCATCAGATGTTAATCTTTGTTTTTGACTATTTCTATCTGATTTTAAAATAGTTACATTTTTACCTTTCCAAATCGCATCTTTCAGTTTATCCGTATAATAACTTTTTGGGTAGTTATATCTGGAGCTGAATCTATTATACAAAGCATCAGAGAGTTCTTCTATAAGATTATTGATAGCACGAGTATCTGTATATTTTATTTCAGTTTGGTCATTATAGTAAAAACCTTCCCTTTTCACATCTTTAAACTTATATCTCAATTTTTTACCATCAATAACCAGATCAAAAACAGAATAATTGCTTACCAAAATTCTTCCTTGATCATCATAAATCTCTCCCCGAATAGGTTCAATTTTATTGTCAATTATAGTACAGTTGCAGGTAGAATCAGCAATCAAATCATCAGCAGAGGCATCTTTACAATTTGAAAATTCATTAGAAAATGCAGATAAATGAACAATTCTTAACACACATGCAAATCCAAATAGAAGTGCAAATATATATATGATAAAGAGTCTTTTATGAAAAGTTTTTCTAATATCTTCTCCCATTGTCTCGTTCTATTTTGAATTGTTTGATTTGATAGTAATTTTATATGTATTAGAGTTGTTTTTTACAAAACCCATATTTTTAGCTTGTTCTTGAATGATAATTAATTGATTATAAGGAATAAACTGGTTGCTTTTTTTTAATTCATTGAGAATCATTTTATACTCGATCTCCTTTTTGTCAATCCATTTTGTTTTTTGTTTGATACTTTTCTGATTGATAATAGCAGTTAAAGCTAATCCAAAAAACAGAACAATAAAAGGGATATATTCCAAGGTTTTTCTTTGCAATAAAAAGTCCCCACTTAGGATAAATGTAAGCAGGTTCCTTTTAGGGATTTCGTTTCCTGTTTTGTTTTTGGTGTTATGTTCTGTACTATATTTCATGTTTCACGACTTCAATTTTTTCGGCTATTCTCAATTTGGCACTTCTGGCTCTGGAATTGATGGCAATCTCTTCAGCTGAAGGGATGATTGCTTTTCTGGCAATCAATTTAAAAGGGGTCAAAGGGTTTCCAAAGAAATCTTTTTCGAGTTTACCCTCCACATTTCCGGTTTTCAGAAAATTCTTTACCATTCTGTCTTCTAGTGAATGGTAGGAAATAACAGCCATTCTTCCACCCGGTTTAAGAGCTTCTATGGTTTGTTCGAGAAAACTTTGCAATGCTTCCATCTCTTCATTCACTTCAATACGGATCGCCTGAAAAACCTGAGACAATGTTTTGTTTTCTTTTCCAAAAGGAAGCGCAGGAGCTAATACTTCACACAGTTGTCCTGTTGTATCAATAGATTTGACTTCTCTAGCTTTCTCAATTAAAGTAGCCAGTTTATACCCGTTGTTAACTTCACCATAGAGATAAAACATTTTGGCTAACTTTTGAGCGGTATATGTATTTACGACATCTGCTGCAGACACACCTCTTGATCTGTTCATTCTCATATCCAACCGGTCATCAAACCGATGAGAGAACCCTCTTTCAGGTGTATCAAACTGATAGGAAGAAACGCCAAGATCGGCTAAAATTCCATCAACAGGATATGCTTTATAAAACTGTAAAAACTTTTTAAGATATTTAAAATTATAGGGAATAAACTGAAAACGGGGATCATGGATGATATTATTCTGAGCATCTTCATCTTGATCAAAACCAAACAATTTTCCTTCGTCATTCAAACGGTTCAACATCTCCTGTGAATGTCCGCCACCCCCATAAGTAACATCTACATACACTCCATCAGGACGTGTAACTGCGCCAGAAACAGTTTCATTAAGAAGTACCGGTACGTGATACATATTGATTATTTTTGAAGGTTCTGTAAGGCTAAACGAGCGTGAATACTTTTATTCAACTCTTCTAATGATTCTGGGGACATTTTGAATTTGGATGCGTAATAGTTGTAATCCCAAACTTCGATAACCCCATTAGAGAAAAGTAAAACAACTTCATTTTGGAATTGGTATTGTTCCAAAAAAGCTTTAGGAATCACAATCCGATCCTGAGAATCACTATCAATCGATTGTGAATCTAAGAGAAAGGCATTCCGAAACAATTTTAATTCTGTATCACTGTAATCTAAAGAGTTTAAAAAAGCATTCTGTTTGTCCGCTTCCGTTTTAGTCCATAAAAATATGTGATTTCCAAATCCATGAGTTACAAAAAATGATCTTCTTTCAGTTTCGGGAATGCTTTTCAGTAAAGCAGATGGAAGTTTCAACCTTCCATGCTTTTCCAAACTAACTGAATAATAAGCGTGTCCTAATTGGATCATTTTTTCTTTTTTATGCGACAAAAATACATCTTTTTTTTTATTAATTCCAGATTGTTAATAAAATAATCTATAAATTGCAATTATTTTTTCTATCTATCTGAATATCAATGTGGAAAAATAAGGAAATATTTTTTGGATTAAAATGTTGTTAACAATAAAATATTGATAATTCAGGGTTTAGATCAAACATTTTAAAAATATATAATGATTTCATTTTCATTGAAATACAAAAATACAATTTTTAAAATTAAAAATAAAAATATTATTGGAAAAAAATGGCAAAAAAAGGAATTTGACTCCTTTTTATTCTCTTGTAATGGATTCTTAACAGGATATTAATTTTTGTGTCACTTTTAATTGGGTACTTTGCACCTAAATATAGATACCTAAAAAAAACGATATGAATTTAATTAAATTTGCTGCGATCGACATTGGCTCTAATGCCGTTAGATTGCTCATTATGAGCATCAATCCTGAAAAAGGGATCGAATCTATCAATAAAGAACTCCTGATAAGAGTTCCCCTCCGACTTGGAAAAGAATCTTTCGATTTGGGGAAAATACCGGATGACAAACAAAAACAATTGATTCGTTTAATGAAAGTATTCAAACACTTGATGAAATTGTATGAAGTTACCGATTATAGAGCCTGCGCCACTGCCGCAATGAGAGAGGCTAAAAACAGAAATAATGTGATTAAAGAAGTGTTTAAAGAAACAGAGATTGTAATTGATACAATTGATGGTGATGAAGAGGCTTTAATTATTTATGACAGTCATTTTTTATATCATTTAAAAGAACAAAAAAATTATCTTTTTGTAGATGTGGGAGGTGGTAGTACGGAGATTTCATTGATTGCAAACGGAGACTTAGTGGAATATTTTTCCTACAAAATTGGGACTATTCGTATTCTTCTTAACAAGGTGGAAGAGGAAGAATTTCAGAAAATGCATCATGAACTGTCTTTTTTAAAAGAACGATACGGTGTTTCTGAAATCATTGCAACAGGAGGAAATATTGTCAAATTGAACACATTAGTGAATGTAAAAAAAGGGCGAAAACTCACCCTTACAGCATTAATAGACATGAATGACAAATTGAAAGATTTGACGATTGAACAACGGATGGATATCTATAAGTTAAAAACGGATCGGGCTGACATTATCACCAATGCCGGAGATATTTACATAGATATTGCTCAGAATGTGGGAGCTGAATTTTTCCTTGTTCCTAAAATGGGGCTTATTGATGGAATTATTCACTTGCTATATAAAAAGTGGACTAAGACTAATCCTTTAAAATAATCCGCTGATATTTCCTTCATTGTCAATATCAATAAACTCGGAAGATGGAATTTCGGGTAATCCCGGCATTCTCATAATGTCACCGGCTATTGGGATAACAAATCCGGCACCTGAAGCTATTTCAATCTCCCGGATATTAACAATGAATCCTGTTGGTCTGTTTTTTAGTTCCGGTTTATCCGATAACGATTTTTGAGTTTTGGCAATACAAACAGGTAAGTGTTGCAATCCCAACTCTTCAATCATTTTTAAATCTTTTCTTGCTTTTAAAGAGAATTCTACTCCTGCAGCCCCATACATTTCAAGAGCAACGGTTTCTATTTTCTTTTCTATACTCCAGCTGAATTCATAAATAGGTTGGAAACAAGAGGAACAATCTTCCGTTGCCTCAATTACCAATTTAGCTAAATCTTTTGCTCCTTCGCCCCCTTTAGCCCATGATTCGTTTAGGGAAAACCTTATTTTTTTATTTTTAAGATGTTTTTCAACAATGGCAATTTCTTCTGTTGTATCACTGTCAAATTTATTCAAAGCAACTACCGGACTTAAATTAAAATAGAGAATATTTTCAATGTGTTTGTCAAGGTTTTGCAAGCCTTTTTGAACGGCATCAGGATTGGAAATTTCAAGATCTTTCAGTGCAACACCTCCATGATACTTCAACGCTCTGATTGTGGCAACTATAACTGCTGCATTAGGAGTTAATTTTCCATATTGTGCCTTAATATCGAAAAACTTTTCTGCACCTAACTCTGAAGCAAATCCGGCTTCAGTTACTACATAATCACTTAAAGATAAACCCATTTTTGTAGCAATCAATGAATTGGTTCCCTGTGCAATATTCGCAAACGGGCCGCCATGAATGATGGCAGGGGTATTTTCTAATGTTTGAACCAGATTGGGTTTAATCGCTTCTTTGAGTAAGGCAGCCATAGCACCCTGAGCTTTCAAATCTTTAGCATAAATGGGCTTTTTTTCGTAAGTAAAACCAATAAAAATATTTCCTAATTTATGTTTCAAATCATTGATATCTGTAGCTAAACATAAAATGGCCATAATTTCTGAAGCGGCAGTAATATCAAACCCTGTTTCACGAGGAATCCCTTGTGTTTCACCCCCTAATCCGATCACAATGTTGCGCAATGAACGCTCATTCATATCCATTACCCTTTTCCATCTAACTGTTCTTCCATCTAACCCCAGATTTCTGGTTTTGCTTTGTAGATTATTGTCAATTAAAGCAGCTAAAAGATTGTGTGCTTTTTCAATAGCAGATAGATCCCCGGTAAAATGTAAGTTGATATCTTCCATCGGAATCACTTGTGCATAACCACCCCCGGCAGCTCCCCCTTTAATCCCAAAAACAGGTCCTAAAGATGGTTCCCTTAGAACAACAGTAGTTTTATGCCCTAATAAGTTCATCCCTTGAGCTAAACCAATGGAAGTAGTAGTTTTCCCTTCCCCAGCAGGAGTCGGTGTAATCGCTGTAACTAAAATCAATTTACTGCTTTTAATTTTTTCTTCATCGATAAGACTTAAAGGAAGTTTCGATTTGAACTTTCCATAGTACTCTAATACTTCTTTGTCGATGTTCAATTTTGCTGCAATATCTTTGATATGCAACATATTTGCTTCTCTGGCGATTTCAATGTCTTTTTTCATTTATATTTTTTTAAAATAAAAAATGTATGAAAATGTTTCCATTTTCATACATTCACGTTCAGATTTTAATCAATAATTTTCATTACTTTTTAATCAATTTAACAGATGGACGATCTTTGTCGTCGATAGTAAAAATGTAGAATCCCGATGGAAGGGTAGTGAGGCTGATCATCATGTTTTCATGGTTAATGACTCCCCTAAGTAAAGCAACACCATTAGCATTGCTTATTGAGTAGGTTTTCCCGATCAACGAACCATCAACAGCAATAGTACTGTATTGATCCGCAGGATTAGGATAAAGATTTATTTTGTTTTTGTTTTCATTTTCATTGATTCCGATTACAACAATATCTACACATTCACTTCTTTTGGTGCACCCATCTTGTGTAATTTCAACAGCATAACTACCGGTTACTGTGGCACTATGCATTTGTTGTGTTGCGAAAGGTAGTGGTTCAAAATTGTTATTGCAATCTACCCACTGGTAAGTTCCGATTGTATTAACAGCGGTCATCAAATTTCCATTAACAATTAATGAAACGTCAATGACAGTTAAATTAGCAGTTACCGCTAATCTTTCTAAAGATTCAAGTCCAGATACTGTTTGAGTGGCATAATAGATGGATCCGTTTACTAAAGGAGTCGTTGTTGGTAAAGCAGTGGTTGAAGTAGAAGAACTGTACCATTTGATTCCCAATCCGGTAACCGTTAAATCAGCTAACGTATTCCCTTCACAAAACGATTGTTGAGCTGCTCCTGTAGGTGCTGCAGGAGGAGTAGGTACTAGTGTAAAAGTTAAACTGGTTGTCCCCATGTGGTTTGATCCATGATCATTAGCATTGAAAGTATTAGTACTTCCTCGAGCCCAAATCACATTCAAATTTCCGGTTTGAGCCAAAAATATATAATCGCGGATATCTCCTGTATTTAACACTCTGTTCGCAACTATTGTTCTTGCTGTTCCGACTGTATTGTCTGAAACAATAGTCCAGTTTTGTGTGTTATCAAAAACAGGTGCTGAAAACCCGGTTAAATAGGCATCTGGTGTAGTTAATGGAGCGAGTTTGTGCGAAAAGAACAGATCTGTACCGTTAGTCATGGTTGTTGCATTGAACCCAACAGAAAACCATCTACTGGCAGGACCGGTGACAGTTAAGGTAACTTGAGTGCTCAAATCAATTTTTACATTCATTTCTAAACCTGAGGTATTAGAAAGTGTAACTACTCCTGAAGTATAGGTTTGTCCTTGTGCCCATCCTGTCAAGAGTACGAATAAAAAAGTATATATGCTTTTCATTGTTTTTTGTTTTAAATTATGAGGCAAAGATAAAGCATATATTTGTATTGACAAAACTAATTTTATCTATAAAAGCTATAGATAACGTCAATGCAAACTAGCAATTTTCGTGATCTCTACATCTTCTTTTTCTACGAGCAGCTCCGCAAGGTCCACCAAAAATGATGCTAATTCCCAACATAAATCCAAAATCGTACCAACCACCATTATTATTAACGGCATAAATGGCCACTCTCTCTTTAAAAAGGCTAACGATAAAAGTAACAGGAGAAATGATTCCATGCCAAAGGCCATTCCAAAAACCATACGTTTTATCACCAATACATGCGGTCACATCAATAGATTTGGCACATCCTGCAAGCAGGACAACAGCTATTAAAGAGATTCCAACAATTCGTAAATACTTGTTTAATTGATTGTTATTGTTCATTTTTTTTAATTATTTAATTGATTTTTATAAATTAATAATGGAGCAAATATAAGAAATTTTCAAATCAGTATTGCAATTTTAAAAATAATTCGTATTTTTGCCGCTGATTACTTGGTGAGAGATTTTTGTTCGCAAGATCTCGAGAGGGAATTAGGTGTAAATCCTAAACAGTACCCGCTGCTGTAAGTTTCATTCGTTCTTTGAGCTTCCTCAATATGTCACTGTTGATTTTATCAATGGGAAGACGCTCCAAGAGAAACAAGTCAGAAAACCTGCCAATTAGTCGTTGTGAAAAGCTTCGGGAAGTGAGCTTACACGAACGAGTTATGTCCGTTTGGTTTACCGTTTGATTTCATTTTCCGAGCAAAAAAGATGTTCTGTTAAAATTAATCAATTAAAAACCAATACTATGAAAAAAATTCTTACCCTTTTAACTCTTTTTGGAATATTCTGGAATCTGAATTCACAGAATCTTGATATAGAAAATTCGTTACCTGATGATGCCATTATAGATCAAAGCCAAATCCAATATTGGGTGGGTGGTGGCTCAAAAAGTGCTATTTTGACCATTAACTGGTGTGATACAGCTATCGCTTTGGCGTGGGGTGTTCGTTTTGAAGGTGATTCCATCCTGGTTGCTGACTTAATGCGCACCGTTGCTATTTATGATCCACGCATCCATTTTTCTTACGGAGATTGGGGAATCACAGATATTACCTATCAGGATGCAACCTATAATTTATCCCTTGCCGGTGATTGGTGGTTGTACAATGTCAATGGACAATCTGCCATGCTTGGGATTGATGCCCAATATGTTCACCATGGAGATATTGTGAAATGGGGCGATGAATCGTGTGGGATTGCCGATGAAAACTATAATTATGTTTGGATTACCCCCATTCAACCTACTTCTACGGGAGTGAGTGATCAAACCATTTTCGACGGAATCATAGGAAGTTCCCATTTTTTGGCCATCTCTTATGACAACAGTTCCATTGTAGGATGGGCTACCAATTGTCAGGTAACCCGTGGTTATCAGGATATTGCAAACCCATCAGTATTTGCTTCTTACGGTAACGAGTTAGATGCAGTGGGTCAAGCGAGCAATTCAACTACAGATGTCGTAAGTTTAGGAGATCAAGGATTTGCAGTTCTTACGTTTTCAACACCCATTGTCAATACCACAGGTTACGACTTTGCCGTTTTTGAAAACAGTTTGAATGATGTTTTCTTAGAGTTAGCCTTTGTCGAAGTGAGCTCTGATGGCATCAACTATTTCAGATTTCCATCTGTATCCAACACGCCTAATGATATTCAAATCAGCAATGCCGGTTCTGTAGATGCTACCCATATTCACAACTTAGCAGGGAAACACCGTGCCGGTTGGGGCACTTTATTTGATCTGGAAGATTTATCAGGCTATACAGCATTAAATATCAACAATATAACCCATATCAGACTAGTAGATGTTGTAGGTTCCATAGATCCTCAATTTGGAAGTACCGATCGTTACGGAAAGATCATCAATGATCCCTACCCTACCAATTTTGCGTCATCTGGATTTGATTTAGGTGGTGTAGCTGTTTTAAATGGGTATATTCCGGAAGCGATTGATGATTTTACTACCAATTTGGCGATACACGTTTATCCTAATCCTTGCACTGATTATATCATGATTGAAAATCAGGAAGGGAAAGAAGTTACAATATACAATGCTTTGGGACAAATTGTTATGAGAAAAACCATTGATGAAACAATTCAAAAGATTTCAATGGAAAATATTCCGAGCGGAATGTATATTTTACAAGTGGGAAATGAGAAGGTAAAAATGATTAAAAAGTAGTCGTATCATTTTCCTGTTTTTTTGGGCGTGTCCCACCTCCGGGCTTATGAAAATAGGCCCGGATTTTTTTATTCACCACGATGCCCGTCGGTGGGTCGGCATCCGGCCTGTGTAAGCATACGAGCAACCCCATCTTGTAGATGAGAGATGATCATTTTATTTTTGCTTTTAAAAAAGCATGAATATTATATCAAAAGAGGCAGAGATGTCAAGTATGGTTGAGTTGTGGAAACAAGGTGAAAAGACCAAAAAGGATTTTGCGATGGAACATGGGATTAGTTACGATTCCTTTAGATATTGGACACATAAATTATGTCCGGAAGAATCAATAAGGAGAACAAGTTTTAAAGATCAAGATTTTTCATTTATTGAACTAACCCAAGAAAATTTTAAATCAGAGGGATCTAGAATACCTCAGATTGAGTTAACATTACCAAATGGGATACAACTTAAAATATATTAGACATGATAGGATTTAGTAGTACCATAAAATATTATTTATGTACCAAACCTGTCAATATTCATAATAGCTTTGATGGATTAGCAGGCATTGTGCGTGATTTTATGCAAAAAACTCCGACATCTGGTGCTGTTTTTGTCTTTTTGAATAGACAAAAAACACATATAAAAATGCTTTATTGGGATGGAGATGGGTTCGTAATTTATTACAAGCGATTAGAAAGAGGTCGATACAAAGCCCGCACTACTGATTGTGATGGTGGTTTAGAACTAAAAAGAGAAGATGTTTTAATGCTTTTAGAGGGACTTTCTATAGATACGTTTAAGAAAAGTAAGCGATATAAAATTGCATAAAAAAGTTCATTTTTCTTACATAAATGGTTGTTTTGTAACGATTTTTTTAGTATATTTGTTACATGAAACAAGCGCAAAATAACCTGTTTATTGAACAACAAAATGAGTTAAAAGAACTCAAAAAAGTGCTTGCGCAACAAGACCAACAGATTCAAAAGCAAGACCAACAGCTTTATAAGCTTGAATCATCAATCATTCAAAAAGAAGATGAAATAAGTCGTCTTAAGCATTTGGTAGAACAATTAAAACGGATGACTTTTGGACAAAAGAGTGAGCGTTTTGAAAATCCTGATCAACTGGAGTTGTTTCCTAAAGAGGTTCTTGATCAAAAAGAGAAGGAATTGATTGAAGAAGTTGAAGTGATCATCAAAAAACGTAAAAGTTATGATGGGAAACATCCCGGAAGACAAGAACTGCCAAAAGATCTACCTGTAGAAGAAGTTATTTTAGAACCTACAGAAGATGTTACAGGAATGGTTCGTATCGGGAAGAGATTACAGAAGAGTTACATATTAAACCCGCTTATTTGTTTATTAGACGTATTATCAGACCTGTCTATATAACAAAACCTGATGAAAATAATAAGCAAAGACAAATTATAGCAGAATTATATCGTCCGATTCCCAAAATCATGGCTGGTTCAAGTTTATTGGCTTATTTGATTGTAAATAAATATGTTTTTCACATGCCTATTCACAGACAATTACAACAGTTGAAGTTGTTAGGGATTAACTTAAGTGCATCAACAGTTGAAAATTGGATTAGATTAACATCAGAACTTCTGGAAATACTTTATAAAGGTCATCGACAGAAAGTTCAACAATCCCAATATTTACAAATGGATGAATCACCGATCCAGGTTATGGATCGAGAAACGAAAGGGAAGACAAAAAAAGGATATATGTGGGTAAGTAATGCAGTTATGGAGTTATCTGTACTGTTTGAGTATGCCCCTTCAAGAAGTCACAGTTTGCCAAAACATTTTTAGATCAATATCGTGGGATTTTACAAACAGATGGTTATGCAGCTTATGATGTGGCTATTCGTGAAAAGAAGATTTTACATATTGGATGTTGGGCACATGCTAGAAGATATTTTGAGAAAGCATTAAGTAATGATAAAACTCATGCTACTGTAGTAATGCTACTGATCCAAGAACTTTATAAAGTTGAACAAACATCAAAAGAATTAAACGAAAGTATCGAAAAGCGATATCAAAGAAGACTTACAGAATCTCTTCCTATATTAAATCAAATTGGAAAATATATTGCTGATCACAGAAAGAATGTGCTACCTTCCAGTCCAATTGGAAAAGCTTTCAACTACTGTGTTGAAAGATGGGATGCTTTGATGAATTATCTTCAAAATGGAATGATCGAAATAGATAATAACAGAGTAGAGAATGCTATTCGTCCTTTAGCATTGGGTCGTAAAAACTACCTATTTGCCGGAAATCATGAATTTGCTCAATTTACAGCCATATATTATAGCTTCTTTGCTACCTGTAAACTAAACGATATTAATCCCTATGATTGGTTCGCTTATGTGGTAGAAAATATAAATGAAACCAAAACAAGTCAATTAGAAAAACTTTTACCTCAAAATATTGACAAATCCTTACTTGTCGAGACTAAACTGTCTGATTGAAAATTAATCAACCTTCTCTAATTTACCTTAAAAAAACATATTCTTTGATATGGGGTTGCTCGTATGCTTACCGGCCTGTACTCCTCGTTTCGCTGCAAGGGGCTGATCGGCCGGGCAGTAGCTCACAGGTTCGCTCTGCCCGATCCGTCATCCCCTATGCAGCTCAACTTGCGGGGTACCTGGCCTACTGCCTCACGCGACGCAAATGGGGAAATTTATTGTTGATTTTTTAAAATCTTAAAATGAATAAACATTTTTTATATATTTGCAGTTCTAGTACATATAAATAAACTCAAAAAACTTAACTTATGAACGAACAACAAATCATCCTTTACAACTCATCCGATGGAATAAGTCAAATCGCTCTATTTGCAAAAGATGGATCAGTTTGGTTAAATCAACAACAATTGGCAGAACTTTTTGCCACCTCTAAACAAAACATTGGACAGCATATCTCATATATACTGAAAGACAGGGAGTTAAATAAATATTCAGTTGTAAAGAAATACTTTACAACTGCCACTTAGGGTATAAAAATGAGGAACTTGACCCAAAATCAAATATTTTCAATAGCTGACTGTAATTTTGTTAATCGTAAAGTACAATATGACTGAAATAGATAAAAAAGATCTTTTATTAAAAAGAACATCTGCAATAACATATGATATCATAATGTTTAAAATAATTTTGATATTAATGCTTTTATTAGGATTTCTTTTAATATTTTTAAATTCAATTTTCATTGATCATGATCCAATGCCTAATGAAGATTTAATTTTTAGTTTTTTAATTATTATTGCAGCAACATTATTTTTGTTAAAAGATATCTTTAATGGAAGATCTTTTTTTAAAAGAAAGTACAAAATACAGGTTATTGACATTAAAACAGAACGAGCTGCCTCCCCTTTAAAATGTTTTATTAGAAATCTTACTTATTTTTTATTTCTAATAGAAATAATTTTTTTGATCATTAATCCAAAAAAACGACTTGGTGATATTATTGTAGGTACAAGAGTTGAATATATTGAGAACCCTGAAAAGGTAAAAAGAAATTGGTATGAATATTTGATACCGATAATTCTATCTTTTGTTTTATGTTATTCTATAATCATGCCTAGTTTAGAATATCTTCCAACTCCAGTCAAAAAAATCAAGTATATTAAGAATTCATTTAATAGATCGAATAGCGAAAAAATGAATTGTTACTTCGAAAATAAATATGATACATTAATAGATAAGGCAGATTTTAAAATATATGACCAAATTAAAAATGATCAAAGAAAGTATGTTACTGGAATTTTATATTTTAAAAATGAAGAGGAAATTGATAATCTTGCTGAAAATGAAGAAAAATATTATAAAATTATAAATTCTGAGTTCCCTAATCATCAATATATTAGTTTTATAAAATATGTATATTTAAAGAATGGAATTGCAATATCAATTACTCAAAGGTTATATGATTAGAATAACGCAGATTTTTAGTAATTTCATTTTAGATTTCATAAAATACTTATTCATTAGTAAAAACATTTAAAATCTAAAAAACCTGTTGTGGTTTTTCACATAAGGGAAGTAGAAGGTGCTAAAAGTTTAGAAGTTGAAAGTTCGTTGTTTCGTGGGAAGGTAAACACAAGCATCCGATACAAAATGTGGCAGTTGCTGTGACTGTTGTGTTCGGGATCTATCCCAACAGTGGGTTAATTGGAGCCCCTCCTGAAACGGTTATAATCATCAATCTGGAGTTCTAATAAGCACGATTGGGAAATAGGTATATTCCGGAAGCTAAAGTGTTGTTTCCCCAACTTTAGATTGCTCTTTTTGTTCAATAGTTGAGATCAATGAACTCAATGCATTTTTAACATTCTCAGATTTAATTTTCTCTTTTAATAAAACTGAAGTTTGTTTTAATGTCCTAAAATCACCATTAGGAAACAAACCAATTAATCTGGGAAATTGATTATTAATCACAATAGCAAATTCATTTAAAGCTTCCTCAGAAAACGCATCTTCTTTTGATAAAAAATCAAAATACGTTGTAAAATTTGAAATAATTGCATTTGTATTTGCATCAACTGTTGAACGAACTGTATAATCATTGGTGTCAATGGTACTCTTCAGAATGTTTTCGTTATTAATTTTAAATAATTGAACTTGAATATTTAAAGAGAAATCTATTGCTTTTACAAATTCTGTAGGATAAACATATTGATCTTGAACATTTTTTTCAGAATAAAGTTCTAAAATATCCTTTGCAATTGAAAAGAATTGTTTTCCAACTTCCAATTTATATTCCAAACCTAATTGTTGGTCAGCTAAAACAATATTTACATTAGCTTTGTCTACAAGTTTAATAAAAACAGCAGCTAATTCTGGATCCGATAATCTTGGGAGCCCCTCTTCTTTTGGTATTTTATATTTAATTTCCTGAATAGCAGCATCATAGTCAGAAATATCCCAAATTGGTTTATTCATGTGGAAGTTTTCTGATAATTTAGATCCACAACTTACAAGCATAAAAGTTGCAATTACAAAGAGAATAAATTTTGACATTTTCATAAGTATTTTATTTTAATTTTTATAATGTATTTCTGTTGATAAATATTGATCTAATGATAATAAAATGGAGTCCACTTTCTCCTGCCAATATATCTGTTTAGAAAGACGTAAACCATGTGTTGTTTCTCTGTCATACTGTTCTTGAAGAGAATTCTCAATTAATAAATAATAACTCTGCAAATCATAAATTTTAATAGGTTCATGATTTTTCACAAGGGAAGTAACTTCTTTTCTCATCATTCTCGCTGAGCATTCTGTAATGTGAAAATGATAAATTTCATGAGTAAGTAAATATTTGTCAATAATTTTATCATTATAAACATAAGACCTTGATGGATAAAATCTTGATTCAATAATAAACCTATCTTTTTTCTCCTTTACAGATACTTTACTGAATACCTGTGCTGAATAATAATTATGACTAAAAGGATTTTTATATCTTTTAAAATCGGTATATTTTATCTCTTTCCATTTGCTATAAGGTATTGGAGTTTTATAATTTAGAAAATTAACTTCCCAAAGGGTAGCCATAAAAATAAAGTAAATAGATGTGGTAATTAGGAGCAAATCAAATAATCTAATCATTTTTTGTTTGGTAATTTTCATTTCCCCTTTTATCAATACAAACAGATCATATAAAATAATTATAGCAAAAAATGTCAATAAAATAATTACAGGAATCAATGGGCCCATCTATTCTGGATTTTTCTGATGATTAAATATAAGATTGAATATATTAAAAATGATAAAAATGGAACAATTATAATAAAATCAAGTAGATAGTAAAATGCATCGGAAGTGTCCATAAGTATAACCCAAACATAAAATCCGAAAGTAAAAGAATGGTAAAGAAATGTTATTATAAAAATTAAAGACAGAGTAATTAAATATTTTGGGAAAAAACCCTTTTTAAGCCATTGATATAAAGGGAATAGAATTGATAGCAAAATACTTAGTACTAACCCTACAATAAAAGGATCCAGATCAATCAATACAAATAAGTGAAATAGAGCAAACATAAAAACGCTCCAAACTAAAATAGACTTATAGTCAATTGATTTTATTTTTCTCCCTATAAATTCAAAAAAATTATTAATACTCACATTAATTTGTTTAAAAATAAACTACTACAAAAATACAATAATTTTAATATATGGAAGGTGGGTAGTGAAAATTAATGCTATTTAAATATTTGCTGCACAAGTCACAAAATCAATCATTATTGTGCGATATTGATTATTCTTTTTTTGTAGAGTTTGTCGAAAAGCCACATTATAACCCAATAAACCGGCATAATAAAAGGGTATAAAAATATAACTATAACGGAATAAAAATTGTAAAAATGGTTTGCTTCATCACCAATAACATAATAAATAATTTCATAACTATAAATATTACAAAGAAGCACTATAAAAGGAAGGAAAATACATCCAACTATTACCACCCACGAAAACTTTTTGTGTGGTTTTCTTTTTCTGTATAAAATTATAAATGTAATATGCAATATTACAATAAGAATGGCAAAAAAGATCGTCATTTTTGTTGTTCCAAATTCAATGAACATGTTTGCTTTTTTGCTGATAATGGGAACATAGTCAATGTAAAAAAAGTTTGAGGGGATTTTATCAAAAGTCCAAATTGCAATGGAATCTAATTGCCCTGAATCAGGAGTCCCTAAATTTGTAGTGATAGTACTTTTGGACTTTCTTGCATCTAAAGTAACCTCTAATGTTCCAAACGATCTCCAATATCGGGCAGGTGCAAGAGAATAAAGAGCACGGTATTCTTGAACCCAGCTTCTTAAATTAATCCATGCATTTGAGGTATATTCAACTTTTATGGTATGTTCCCCTTTGGATAGGGATGTTTCAAAAAACAACAAATCTCTATATTCATAGGTGTAAAAAATTCCATTTCCCCAATTGATGGGAACTTGATTATGACTATAAATATTTGTAAAATTTCTAAATGATGAATTTGCAATATCTAAATATTCTGATGGAACAGTTGATACAGTTATAGGTTGATTGTCCAACCAAACTTTGAAATCTCCGCTATAGTGAGCAGCATGAAACAACAATGGAATCTGGATTCCGTCAAAGTCTGTTTTGATTCGATATTCAATTTTGAAATAAGCATTATTATAATTGCTATCAAGTTGAACAAAAATTTTTTCATTCAGAATATCAACATTTCTGCTTGTAAACGGAGAACCTGAAATGGTTCCATTTTTTTGAGGTGAAGCCATGTTTCCAAAACAGAGCAATCCGGTCAAGAGAAGAAAGAAAGTAAATAGATGTTTCATTGTTTCACTATTGTATTATAAAAAATGTCATATAGTAAGGGGGCAATTTTCAATGCAACCCATTACTCTTTTTATAGTTTTGTATCCACTAAAATCTAAAACTACAACAAGCAAAAATACCATTTTTTTGATTTGTATGATTATTGATAAACTGATTGAATTTGTGTATAATCCTTAGACAACCCTTTAGCCATTAGCCCTTAACCTTGCGCCTGCTTCGCATTAGGGATGTGGAGGGCGCGAAGCGGTGCGAACTGGAACGAGCGCCGCGACAGATATTCTATTGAGGGTTGCATTTTCTTAAGCGAAGTGCAGTGAAGCACGGGAGCGAAGCGGACCCCGGAACAAGCCCGACGGCGTGGGTCGGTTCGTGGGTCGGGAAAGCCGGAATGCCCAAATAAAAAAAAAGTTTTTACAATATCTTCTTAATCAAATACATAAATGATTGAGCAACTAATTTTTCATCTGGAATAGGTCTATATGCTAAGGCAGAAAGTTCATTTTGATATATTCCCTTAATTTTTTCCCATATAAAAGGAAAACTACTTACTATTTGTGATTCATCTAATTGTTTTTCTTGCCACCCCCTCGGTTCTTCAAACATTTTTTTATCATGGTTCAAAATCTTTGAAAAAGATTCTTTAAATGATTTTGATTCTACAAAATCAACACATTCTCTTATTTGCATTAAATAATAAAGATCATAAAAATGTCTAATTTTTCCTGAAATACTTTCAATAACATTTTCTTGATAAGAGAATCTAATTAATGAAACAATTTTTTCGAGTAAAGTTTGTTCTTTACTTAAAACATTAAGTTTAAATGGTTGTAAATTATATTTTTCTATTAAAGCTGCATTGTTGTTCTGATTTAAAAAATCATAAACCATACTACTAATACTACATTCCTGAAATGGAAAGGGGTTAGCAAATGAGTTAATTTCAATAATTAGGGTATTGTTGTTATGCTTTTCCAATTCAACATAATTAAAAACTGATTTTCTAAATCTTGAACCTTTACTCGTTTTATGATTATCCTGAATCTCAATAAGTTCCATAGAAATTTCTTTTTCAATATTTCGAATTATAGTTTTTATTTCGTTTCCGGATCTATTATTGTTGTTCATGATTGCAATATCAACATCTTCAGAGAATCTTTCAATAATATTATACCCTTTTGATAAAGAAGTCCCACCTTTGAAAACAGCTTCATTTGAATACTTACTTGATGCTAAACGATTCAATACTAAAGTTATCCAATAATCTTTTTCAACAAATTCTAACTTGATATTTAGAAATTGAGATGCGTATCTTAATGTTTCATAAAACAATTTATTATTTTGATGTAAAATCATACAAAATTCCATTTTTTTGAAGTAGAAATTACGTTTTGCACATTAGTAAGTTTGTAAGTAGTCATTGGATTTAGAGTGTTATAAAGTTTGTCAATATCTTTTGTTTTATTCAGATGATCCAAAATAGCACCTAACAGTGCTTTTGTTGAAGGAGGATATTTTAAAGCTAGCCGAATCAATGTATTAGTCTCTAAATCCGATAATTTTTGGATCAAAAAGATTAATCTTTGAATTGAAGATTCAATTGAAGAATCGGGAATTTTTTTTATAAATCTAATAACATCTAAGAATTGTAAAAGTGGAATATTTTTTTTTGTAATTATATTTTCTTGTTTAATAAATTTGATAACATAAAAACCTCTTTTAATATCAGGGCGAATTTTATTTCTTCCAATCTGAATTATATGACTCATTTGAGTTGTAAATCCTAGTGCATTAAATAAACTGTACCCTGATAGGTATCCAATCGTTTTATTGTTTTCTTCTAACAAATCTTTAATAATTTCCCATTGATTAGGTTTTAGTTTCCCAAATGAAGTCATTTCAGGTTTATAATATTTTCCTTTAGCTATTTTTTCAATTTTTCCTGATAAAACCATTCTATTTAATGCTTTGATGACAGCTTCTTTGTGTTTTACCTCAGTAGTAAAATCATTATAGGTGAAAATATATCCCCTAGGGAATCGGTCAATTGTAAGTGAAATATAATCAGTTATTTTCATATATATAATTAAAGTGCAAATATATAAAAAATGTCCAGTTTTTTACACGAAAAACTGGACATTTTTAAAAATATTTTTTTGTTTAAAATTACTCTTTTTCCTCTTTCTTTTGGAATAGGGATAAGCCTAAAAGATATACCGCACAGGCTACCAAAACAAAAATAGTGGCTGTGGCTGTGCCAGTTGCGTTTTGAATCCATCCCATAAGTGGTGGAATCGCTGCTCCCCCTGAAACTGCCATGATCATCAAGCCGGAGATCTCATTGGCACGTGTTGGGAATTTTCCTACTGTAATTGAGAAAATTAATGGGAATATATTGGCAACTCCTAAACCGATGATGAAGATGATCACCATAGCAGAGATTGGCGTTGGGGCAAAAAACAATCCAATTATTGAAACTAATCCTACAATCGATGACCAGAAGAAAAACTTACGACTACTTACTTTAGCTAAAAGTAAAGCACCTCCAAAAGTTCCTAACATTTTGGCAAAGAAATAAACGGTTCGTCCCGATTCTGCAAAAGATTGCTTTATTTCAACCCCAAATTTTGCTAACAAAAATTGTCCTGAAATTGTATTAATACCTACGTCAATACCTACCACCAAGAAGATTCCAATCACCATCATAGTGATATATCCGTTGCCAAACAATTTAAATGAGGAGGCAAATGTGGCTCTTTTTTCAGTATTTTTTGTTTCTTCAATTTTTGAAAAATAGAGCCAAATTACGGAGATTAATGAGACAATTCCAAACACTAAAAAGGTTAACTTCCAGTTGTTGTCGCCAAAATAATTGGTAAAAAAGAGAGTTAATGGTGCTGCAATCATCGACCCAATCGCTTTGATAAATTGTGAAAAACTTAAAAAACTGGAACGTCGGTTGGAGGGAACTACATCCACAAGTAACGGATTAGCAGATACCTGAACAATGGTGTTTCCAATTCCTAATAATGCAAATCCAATTAATGCCGTAGTAAAGGAATAAAAGAAAAATGGGACAAATAGTCCTATAGCTGTCACCAACATTCCTAAATTAAGCACGTTTCTTTTACCGATTCTGTCTTGAAGAACTCCAACGGGAATTGACAAAATTAAGAACCATAAGAATACTGCTGTTGGAATAAGTTGTATGAAAGTTGGGTTAATATTCGGATTGTCCAAAGTAATATGGTCAACACTAATTCCCACTAAGTCGCAAAAGCTCATCACAAAAAATGAGAGTAGAACCGGGAATAAAAATTTTGTAGAGATTTTTTGTTTTTCCATTGTTGTTTTATAAAGATTACATTAAAGGTAAAAGATTTTTAATTTTTTCATAGTATTGATTATCAATCAACACGGCACTACCAATCATGGATGCTGACTCTTTAAGTTCAGAAATTTCCAGTTTGACCTTACTACCGTTTTGGGTGAGATAGGTTTGCATTGCCGGTCCGAAAAGATGGAATGCATGCGAAATATTACCTCCCATAACCAAAGTTTCCACTCTAAATCTTTCCATTCTTGGGAATAAAAAGAGAGCCAATTTGGTTCCAAAATCGACAAAAAGATGGTTTGCAATTGGATCTTTTTCAGCTAAATCTGCTAATAGTTTTACTCCATTTAGTTCTGATCCGGTAAGTTCTTTGTAGCGATTTAAGAACCCTCTGGTAGAGAAATAATCGTCAGCGTTTCCATTTTCAAAGGGTAGATGCCATACACATCCATTTTCAGGAACCTCATCACCGGTAACGACGGGTAAACGATCCGCCAGAAAAGCGGAACCAAAACCGGTTCCTAATGTGATGGCTAATGATCGTTTGGTTCCGGCTGTTTTGCCAATCCAATCTTCGCCAATCGCAAAAGCAGTGGCATCGTTGATAAAACGGATCGGGAACGTTTCCGGCAATTGGAGTCTTTTGCGTAATTCATGAGGAACATTAACCCCATATAAAGATTCATACTTTTTGTTGTTTCCTTTGAAAAGCGCAACACCGTTGGCGTAGTCAAAAGGGCCGGGCATTGCAAATCCGATTCCGGTTAAATGCTCCAAACCGATTTTCTGGATCGTTTCCTTGATGGTTAAACTCCAAATATCTAAAATCTCCTCTTTAGTGCCTTGATTGTCCAAATCGTGTTCACTTAATGTTTCGGGAAGATAGATCTGTTTTTCGATATCACAGGCAGCACAACTTACATGTGTCCCACCGATATCAACTCCTATAGCATACGATTTCATATTGATGTATTAATTTGAAAAAAAATTCATAAAAAAAAAGAAAGTGAACCCCCATCTGTAACCAAAACGACCCACAAAGATAAGAAAAAACTTTGAAATTAAATTTTGTTAACATAATTTATTGGTACTTACCCTATTTTGTTCTGAAAATATTGACTTTAAAATGTTGATATTTAAAAGTATAATTTAAAAATCTATTCTATTTTTTTTGTTTCTTTGTACTTTATTATTTGAAAAATTATAATGAAACACGCTTTACTTTTTGCCATTTTACTTATTTATGTCCCTTTTTTGATGGCAGATTCACTCCCAATCAAAAAAAAGGATCCCAAAGATTATATTGCTAAACTGGATAATTCATTCGAGGCCAGTGGTGAATATCAGGTCGATTTCACCCATATAGCTATGATCAATGATCGGAATAACAGGATGTTTACCTATTATCCGAACATGAGAGGAGTGATCAATTTAGGAGCACGTTATAAATTTTTATTTTTTAATTACTCTTTTAATATTAAAGAAAACGATACTTATAATCAACTGTATGGAAAAACAACCTTTAATCAGTTTGCTTTTGGGATAAAAACAAGACCCATCTGGTTGATTTTATATTACAGTAAACATCAGGGATTTTTTATCTCAGAGGAGAATTTGTTATTTCCCACATTTGGAACTGATTCTTTATATGCTCAGAATAATACATTAACAACCAAACGATTAGGCCTTCGATTGGATATTATTTTCAGTAAAAAGTTTTCAATGGAAGCTGCATTTGAGTATTCAAAAATTCAGAAAAAGAGTGCCGGTTCGTTTATGTTGAGGCTCAATCCTGAATTTAGTGGATTTAATGCTGCGGAGAATCCCATTATACCATCAGAGTATCTCCCCCACTTTGGAGGGTTACAATACTTCTATAAAACCAATTTCTATAATTTCGGAATGGGTTTAGGATATGCTTATTCATTAGTAATTGGACCCATCAATTTTTCCAATATGGCATTGATAGGTCCAACCATACAATTGTATGCTTATGATAAGTTATCGGTTGCATTTCCGTTGTTGATGAATTTCAAAAGTTCCATCAGTTTTAATGTCAAGAACTTCTATGTAGGAGCATTAGCTTCATTAGATGTACAAAACTATAAACTTTTAGATAACACGATCCGTAAGCAAAGTTTAGCCTTTATTCTAAGAGCCGGGGTTCGTTTTTAAAACCTTTCACCATTTGCCATTAGCCATTAGCCATTAGCCCTTCGCCATTAGCCCTTCGCCTACTTTATCGGGATATAGATGTCTGTTTGTAGTTTTTCAGGTTTGGTTTTTTCGGGATCATTGATATAGATCTCTAAACCTGGGCGGTCATCGGGTTCATAGCCACTTTCCGGCATCCAGGATCCAAAAATGTAGCTATAGGAATCTGTAAATTTCTCATAACTCCCTTTATGTCTGAAAATGGCATATTTTCCACCGGGAATCACTTTTACACCTATTTCACCTTCCGGTTTCACCTCTTTACGGATGGCAATACAGGCATCATATCTTAATCTGGCTTCATCCGTGATGGTTGGGTCATCGTGGCTAATCCCAATAAACTGGGTTTTAAATCCAAAAAGTTTTTTGTCTGCAGCATATTTGCAAACCATTTCCCATGCTTTTGTGGCACTTTCACCATAAGGGCCAATAGCTTGAGCAAAAATGACGGTTATGGGATCCACATTTTTAATTTTTGGTTGTACTGATATTTGATCTGAGATAATCATAATTTGTTTACTTTTAATGTGTTGATAATTAATATTAATGGTCTCGCGAAACTCTAAAGGAGAAATATTAAATCTTTTTTTAAAAGCCTTATTGAACGAAGTTGGATTTTCATAACCCACTTTCATTGCAATTTCCTGAACCGCCATAGATGTAAGTCGTAATAATTGAGCACTACTTTCCAAACGGATTCTAATGATATAAGCACCAAGAGGTTCCCCTAAATAGGCCCGCATGATTCTTTGAAAATGAAAATCTGAATAATTGCCAATTTGTGCCAATTGTTTCATATCTAAATCATCTCCGAGATGAAGATTGATATAACCGATCACTTTATTGATCCGTTCGAAGTAAACTTTTTTGGTGTCCTCTCTACCTATTGTCATTGATTTAATATTTGATGGCAAAAGTAGAAACAAAATATGATTATTTCTTTTCCAATCTTGCTATTTTACAATTGTTGATTCAAATTAGCAATTTTGGACAATTCAAAAATGGATCCATTTGTAATTACTATTGAACTACAAACTTCATATTAATCTGGTTATCAATAGATAAAAAATAGATTCCGTTTGTCAAATCTTTAATCTCAATAGGTTGATCAAGATTAGTGAAGGTTGATTTACAAACTTTACCATTCATATCAATTATTGTAATCCATTTGTAATCAGTTGTATTGCTGGAATTTTTAATAATTATGAACTCATTAGCGGGATTTGGATATATATAATATGAATGGATTATATTATTTTGATTGATCCCATTTATAACCGTAGGAAGAAATAGATTTCTATAATTTTGCGCGAAAGCATATGGCCCACAACAGTTTACCGCATCCCAATTGATGCTCCAGGTCATCATTCCTCTCAAATCGGGATACCCATCTGGTTCAATCAGTGTGTAAGTTCCAGGTTTTGATCCTTCCCCTTTTAAATACCTGATAGCAGCGGCAACATCAGCAGTATCGGTAAAACCTCCACCGGCAGCAGTTACGCAAGCAGGAAGACCAACAGCTACCTTAGAAGCGGGTAATCCTGTAAAAAAACCACCATTGGTATTGAATCCTCTGATGGTAGCTTCAGTAAGTGCCACAATAAAATCTGCGGTTCCCTGAGTGTAAATATTTCCATCTAATCCATAAATGGTACCGCTATTATACAACTGAACGGAAACAATATCAAGTTCATTTCGAAGAGCGTGAATAAGAGGCAGATAACCACCCCAGATGGAACCGTACCCTGACATTCCTCCTTGTACGTAAGCGGTTTCAGGAGCCATAGTCAACCACATTTTGTAGCCATGATTTTGCTCAAAAGTTGTCATAATAGACTGGATGGCACTGATTAGGTTTAATGTTCCGGGATCGGTTGGTGCAGCAATTGTTCCTGAAGCGTAAATACAATCCCCATGTTCAATATCGATATCAATTCCATCAAAACCATACGTTGTGATCAGGGTGTTCATGGAAGTAATAAAATTTTGTTTTTGGGTATTATCGGTTAGATTGATAACCCCTGTAGCTCCTCCAATGCTGAGTAATACTTTTTTCCCGCTATTTTGAAGTTGTTGAATATGGGCAATAAAATTGGGAGTTGTATATTGTTCAGGCACAAATACCATAGTCATATCATTATAAGAAGCAGGAATTGCAAAACTAACAATGATTACATTGTAGGTTGTATCAATATTATTTAATGGAATAAAAGGGGCATCGGTGGTGTTCCAGTTGTGCCAATAACCGATCAATGCGGGGGTTTGGGATTGAGCGACCTGATTGATAGAAAAGCAAATAATGATCCAAAGAAGGATTTGTTTTTTAAAAATAGATATCATGTTCATAATGCCTTAATATATTTGTTAAAATTGGAAGGCAAAATTAATTTAAAAAAATTAGAAATCCAAATATTTAAAAAATCTATTTACTTCTTAAATTTATAATTTAAGCCTAAATAGGTACTCATTACGATATTATAGTGTGGAATAAACCCGGCAGAAATATCAAAATGATCATTTATAGCGTATTTGTATTCAATTTCACCACCGTACCAGATAAATTTAGTTTGGTATTTATCCCCGGGTTCTCCATTGATCGGATGTGTTTGTACATAACCATCCAATTCATACCAGTTTCTTCTAAACATAAATGTTGGTCCAATTCCTAATTGTAACAGGTGTTTCCCGATTCTAAAAATTTTAACCCGAAATCCAATATGGGTAACGCCTGCGAAACGAGTTGCACAATCTGCAAAAAAAGTTTGAGCCACTTTAATAGATAAAATATCCTTGTAAACGAAATGATCATAAGAGGCAACTACTCCAAAATTAACAACAAAATAAGCATTTTTATCAAGCTTAAAAGGCATAAGATGAGCATTCAAAGGATCCCCTTTTGGATGTATGGCTAATCCGAAAAATTGAAGGCCAATATTGTTTTGAGAATAACCATTTGAGATAATTGAAATAATAATTGTTAAAATGGCTATTCTGTAAAATAATAATGTTTTCAATTTTCTCAATTTATTAGTTAAAAATTAATTTATTCTTTTCGGGATGCAAAAATATATAAAATTGATATCATTAATCAGTTTTTCTTCAATTTTTTTTCTATCTTTGTCAGGTAAATTTTAAAAAATGAAAATAACTGTTAAAGTACTCCTTTTAATAATTTTTATTACCGGGATTTCAAATGCAAACTTAAAGGCGCAAACTTATTTTCAAATAGGTTATAATGCTGGTTTTCCAAATGGTTTAGACAACTTGAATTATGTTATAAATCGGTATAATGAAACAAGATCATATTTAACAATTCCCATGGAGAAGATTAACTTTTTGGATGGGTTTACAGTAACAATGGGTGGTAATTTTGGAGTAATTTTTGTTGATTTAGGATACACTGCGGGTATTCAACGTAGATTTGCAGAAGGAGAAATTTCAAATGTTTTAACACGAAGAGAACTTAAAGTTTCTACTCACGTTTTTGATATTGATATGGGATTGTGTTTGATCAATAAAAAATTTGGTGTTTTTTTAGGAGGTAGTATGAATATTGGAGGATTTTCAGTCAAAACCAGAGTAGCAGAAAGTACTGCAATAAATTCTGAAGACTGGACCAAGATAAATTTAGATGGGGATTTATATTTTACCTTAGGATTATTTTTAAAATTTTGCTTTCCAAACCCCGGGTTTTATATTCAACCCTATTATCATTTTCCTTTAAACAGCATTTTTTCCAATGATATGAGTGATGTAAACGAGGCTCTCAATCCCTTTACTTATGAAAATGACCCATCGCCTTTGGATGTAAATAACGGTACTTTTGGAGTTAAGATAGGATTCTCAATTATTTTTGATAATGAATAAACAATTGATAAAAAATATGAAAAGTAAGGTTTTAAGGTTTTTATTAAAGAGCTTTTCTTTAACAGCGGTGCTTTTTGTTTTTCAGGCCTGCTATGGAACACCACAAGATTTTGAGCAAGATCTTCAAATTGAGGGAACTGTCGTGGATAAATCCTCCGGATTGCCCATTTTAGGCATTAAAGTACAATTAGGAGGAACACTGCAATACACCTATACAGATAGTTTGGGTAGATTTTATATGTATCAATACAATAATTATTCTGATTTTGTTCTTCAATTTTCTGATATTGACTCGCTTGATAATGGTCATTTTTTACCTTTAGATACGACCATTCAGTATAGTTCTCCCTATATGAACATTCCAATTGCTTTAGAACCAAAGTGAGATTTGTAAAAAGAAAACTCATTAGGGCTTTTATCAAAGAGGAATCCCAAATTCATAATTTAAGATACCTCTTTTGGGAATGCACCCAAAGGTGTAATCTAAATTGTTTACATTGTGGAAGTGATTGTTTACATGATAGTTCCTTTCCTGATATGCCATTGGAAGATTTTTTAAAAGTATTGGATGACATTAATAGTGTTCGTCATGAGCAAATCATTGTTAATATAACAGGTGGAGAACCATTGCTGAGACCTGATATCGAACAATGTGGTTATGAAATCAGAAAAAGAGGATTTAGATGGAGTATTGTGACCAATGGATTTCTTTATACCCCTGAAAAACATACTGCACTAATGAATGCCGGAATGGGTGCAGCTACTTTAAGTATTGATGGATTGGAAGATCAGCACAACTGGCTGAGAAATAATCCTCAAAGCTTTAATAAAGCAGTGGAAGCCATGAGATTGATGAATAAAGAAAAACGGTTGAATTTTGATGTGGTTACTTGTATTAATCAAAAAAACATCAACCACTTAGAGTCATTATTTAAGTTTTTTAAAGAAGAGGGATTAAAAGCATGGCGTTTATTTACCATTGCACCTATCGGCAGAGCAAAAGAGAACCCAGAATTGCAACTTTCCGGTGAACAGATCTCCCAATTATGGGATTTTATCATTCAAAAAAAGAAAGAATCTATGATGGACATCAACTTTAGTTGTGAAGCGTGGGCCGGACCGTTAGATGGGAAAATAAGAGATGGTTTTTTCTTTTGTCGTGCCGGAATCCATATTGGATCTGTTCTGATTGATGGTTCAATAGGTGCTTGCCCCAATATTGACCGTTCTTTTGTTCAAGGGAATATTTATAAAGACCATTTTATGGAAGTTTGGAATCATAAATTTGATCTTTATAGAAACAGAATCTGGATGAAGAAAGGTCTTTGTGAGAGATGTGATGGATTTAAGGATTGTCAAGGGGGAGGGTTTCATCTCAGAAAACCGGGATGTGATGATCCTATTTTTTGCCATTATAAAGGGCGAAAGGCGAAAGGCTAAGGGCGAAAGGCGAAAGGCTAAGGGCGAAAGGCGAAAGGCTAAGGGCGAAAGGCTAAAGGCTAAGGAATGAATAATGAGCATTCGAGCATTCGAGCACACGAGCATTCGAACACATGAGCATATTTTTTGTATCTTTGCAGTCTAAAATCATTGGATGTTTAATACCATTACGGATATTGTGAAGTAGGAAGCTTTAGATCATTTTTCTAAGGTTTCACCTCATTGTTAATCTGACAAATTCTTGCCAGATTTTTTACCATTTATTTCAATAAAACTGAAAAACAGAATAAAAAATCAGATCTGTTTTTCGCAAAAAATTAAAAATTACAACAATGAATAACGAAAATTCAACAAAAAATCAAGAACATTCATCTGTCCACGATTTTGATATTAACATGATATGCGACTATTTTTCAACTATGGAACGTCAAGGACCTGGGAGTGATGAGATGACACTTAAAGCATTAAGTTATATCAAACCATTGACTTCGAAATCCAAAGTAGCCGATATTGGTTGTGGAACAGGCAAACAAACCATAACTTTAGGGAAAAATATTCCTTCGAAAATTATTGCTATTGATCTTTTTCAAAAGTTTATTGACATTCTTTCTCACAATTGTGAGAAAGAAGGATTAAATCAAAAAATTAAAGGAGTCGTAGGAAATATGGAACAATTACCTTTTCAAAAGGAAGAATATGATCTTCTTTGGTCTGAAGGTGCGATCTATAATATTGGTTTTAAACGAGGGCTAGAGGAATGGCATAAATACCTCAAACAAGGTGCCTACATTGCAGTAACAGAAGCCTCCTGGTTTACATTAGAACGACCCCAAGAGATTGATCAATTTTGGATGGATGCTTATCCTGAAATCGACACAATTTCAAATAAGGTTCATCAAATGGAAGAGGCTGGTTATATACCGGTTTCAACTTTCATTTTGCCAGAAGAGTGTTGGATAGAAAACTTTTATGAATTACAAAAAACGGCTCGTAATATTTTTTTGGAAAAACATAAAGGGAATCCTACAGCAGAAGTACTAGCAGCCAATGAAAAACGAGAGTATGAATTGTATCAAAAATACAAAAAGTATTATGGCTATGTATTTTACATTGGCCAAAAAATTTAAAATGGGATACCTAAATTGATTGTCCAGGATTCTTCCATAGAATCAAATAGATGACCATAGATAATACGGATTGGACCGATGGGGGTAGTAGCACCTATCCCCACGTGCCAGCCGGACAAAAGAAAGAGAGATTCAATACTTTCAGGGAGGACAGTTGTATTGGGGTTAAAAAAAGTAACCGCCTCAACACCGGTATGAGCAAAAAAGTTTTTGAAGAAATTATATTGGAAGGAAAGTCCTAATTTAGCATAGCCATTGGTTAGAACATGACCTTGTTTTAACCCCATCATGGTAATTTCGTTCATTTTATTTTGGAATTCCATTCCTCCAATAATAAAACGTTCACTTAAAAACGGCGTTTTGATACAATAACCTGCATTGAAAACAGGATTTATGGTAAAATTTTTAATTTTAAAGTATTGTCTAAAATCAAATTTCATTAAAATATTATATTTTGACAATCCATCGGGATATACCAGACTAAGGGCATCACTCATTTTACCACCAATAACCTGTTTCATGTAAGTATTCAAATAAGTTCCTTTTGTAGGGTAAAAGGGATTATCCAAACTATTGATATTAAAATTTACTAAAGTATAATATTCAGAATATTTTAAGCTATTAATTTCAAAAACATATTGCATTCCATCTTTAAATGAAACACCATAATAATTTCTACCGGCAGAAATATCAACTGTTCCATATTTCCAAAGACGGATTCTACTACCCAATTTTACATTAAAATTATTAGAATAAAAAAAACCTAATGTATAGCTATTATTATTTTGGTCCCTTACAACATTGGGCATTTTTGTTCTATTTAAATGAAGATCTACATATAAACCGGCACGTTTTCCTTTAAACGGAATATATTCATAATTAAGTTGAGCCTTAGGAAATTCAGAAATTCCTAAATTTAATTTTAGTAATGAAGAAGGTAGAAGAAGATCAAAAAACTTTGTTCTCACCATCAATCCGGGTCCTTCAATTCCACTCAAATTCAATCCCAATTCCAATTGTTGATCATCTTTATCTATAAAATTAAAAATCAATATATTGCGATTATTTTCCACAATAAAGTTGTAATGTACTAACTTAAATCTCAAAATATGGTAGAGTTTATCAACAGCTTCAGAAAGTTGAATATTGGTTACTTCCATTCCGGGTTCAATATTACATAAAAACATGAGGTTTTTTATTGAAATTTTTTCCGTTCCAACAATTCTGATCTCATCAATTTTTACGGGAGAACTATTGTTCATTTTAATTCTCACTTTTTTATGATTTTGTTGTTCTCCAATTTTCTTTAATGCATTATAAATGAGGGGATCCCTTGCAGCCTGTTCTCCATACTTTATTAATTCCGGACCTTTTAAAAAATTCTCCGGAAGAATACTCATTACATTTGGAACTATATGAACATCTAACAAAGGAATCAGTTCATTAGCTTCTTTGACACTTTGCAAAATGGCAGAGCGAGTTAAAATATCTACAAAATTTTTGATGTGATTTGGATCTTTATCTCCTTCATATCCAGTTAAAGATCCAATAATGATATCAGCACCCATCTCTTTACATTCTAAAATGGGATAATTTCTTAAAATTCCGCCATCAACCAATATCATGCTATCCATAATAACCGGGGAAAAAATGGAGGGCAGAGACATACTGCTTCTTATCGCTAAAGATAGATTTCCTTTACTAAACACGATGGGTTTTCCGGTTACTAAATCAGTTGCCACACATCGAAATGGAATTGGAAAATCATCGAAAGAACCACACAAATTACTCCTCCAGGTGAGCTCTTGCAGTAAACTAAGTACTTTTTGACCTTGAATAAGTCCATTAGGCAAAGTGGGTAAATCTGTAAACGTAAAACTCATTTTTAGAGGTAATTCGGGATAATCCTGTTTCCAAAAAATATCGATCTCTTTGTAGCTAAGTTCATCTGACAAAATATTAACCCAATCCATATTAAGAACTAATTGTTCAATTTCATCAGGTGAATACCCCAGGCTATAAAGAGCTCCAATGATAGAGCCCATACTTGTTCCGGTTATATAATCGGGAATGATCCCACACTCTTCCATCACTTTCAAAACGCCAATATGAGCGATTCCTCTGGCAGACCCACCACTTAATACCAAACCAATTTTTGGAGGAGTATAGACCGAATCTGTTTGTATTGTTAAGGAATCCTGAGCATAGGTATTAAACCTGCATATTATTATAATACAAATAATTAGAAGTGCTTTGAAACTGATTTTTTTCATCTGTACCTTTTGTAATAATTTTTCCGCAAATATATATAATGTATGAACACTAAATCCAAAAAAAACATTAATTTAGTGCCCTAAATCGATTCCTCATGAAAAGTTATAAAAACTGTTTTTTAATTTTATTATTTTTAAGTATTTGTGTCTTTATATCTTGCCAAAAAGATATTCTCATTGTAAAAGGGGAGCATGATTTAAGTTTTACTGAATTGTCCAATGAGTGGGATAATGGGATTCCTTTAGGGAATGGTCTTATGGGGAGTTTGGTTTGGCAAAATGGTGAAAATCTTAGAATTTCATTAGATCATGTTGCCTTATGGGATTTAAGACCTACGGATAATATGGATTCATCAATATTCAACTTTAAATGGGTTGTTGATAACTGGAAATCAAATCAGTATGAAAAGGTTCAGCAAGCCTTTGATGTTCCCTACGATCGTGATCCGGCACCTACTAAAATTCCTGCTGGAGCCATTGAATTTCCAATCAGACATTTGGGTAAAATTAAAGAGGTTCATCTTTCAATTCAAGATGCAATATGTGACATACAATGGGAAAATGGAGCTCAACTTTTAACTTATATTTCAGAATCAGAGGATGTGGGCTGGTTCAGGTTGAAAAATATGGGAGAAGAGATGATTCCATTATTTATTGCACCCGGATATTATTCTGATACGATAACATCAGACACTCAAAGATTTGGTTTACAAAGACTTTGTTATGAAAAAGGGATTTTAAAAAAAGGCAAAAATGAGATTACCTATACCCAGAAAGGATGGAATAAATTTGAATATCAAGTACATGTCAAATGGGAAAACAAAGGAAACGAGTTAACCGGATGTTGGAGTATTTCAACTATAGAAACCAAAAATGAAACTAAAAAATCCGCACAAGAAAATGTTGAAATAGGATTTAAAAAAGGGTTTTATGACTCTTTTATGGAACATAAAAAAGGATGGAAAGATTTTTGGGAACTATCTCAAATAACCATTCCGGACAAGGTTCTTGAGAAGCAATGGTACTTAGAACAGTACAAATTCAAATCTGCAGCATCAAAGAATGGTCCTCCTATTTCATTACAAGCAGTATGGACTGCTGATCATGGTGGGTTACCTCCGTGGAAAGGGGATTTTCACAATGATTTGAATACTCAATTGAGTTATTGGCCGGCCTATTCAGGGAACCATTTAGAATTAGCCTCCGGATTTACAAACTGGCTTTGGGATCATCGGGATTCATTTAAAAGCTACACCAAAAAATATTTT
The DNA here is from genome assembly GCA_942493315.1 of uncultured Bacteroidota bacterium. Lineage (GTDB taxonomy): Bacteria > Bacteroidota > Bacteroidia > Bacteroidales > WCHB1-69 > UBA5429. The sequence goes on from OW818690.1 coordinate 458,120, forward strand.
GGTGTAAATGGTTTGAATATGCCGGGTGTTACAACATTAAAGGGAGCACCAATGGGAGGTTGGATTCAATATGCATTAGGCCCAACCGTTTCAGCGTGGATGGGGCAACATTTTTACTGGCAATGGAAATATAGTTTAGATCCCATCTTTTTGAAAGAGAAAGCCTATCCCTGGATTAAAGAAACTGCGCAATATCTGACAGAAATTTCGATAATTGACAAAAATGGAAAGAGAAAACTTCCATTAAGCTCTTCTCCTGAGATCAATAATAATAGCCGGGATGCCTGGTTTGATGAAATGACTAATTTTGATATAGCGCTGGTTCAATTTACGTTTACAAAAGCTATTGAATTGGCTCATGTTCTAGGTTATGTTGAAGATGAAAAAAAATGGAAAACCATGCTATCCGAATGGCCTGAGTTAAGAGTAGATGACTCCGGATTAATGATTGCGTCAAATCTATCCTATCAAAATTCTCATCGTCATTTTTCTCATTTAATGGCCATTTATCCTCTAGGAATTTTAAATTATGAAAAAGAAGAGGATCGAAAATTGATGATTCGGTCAATACAGAATTTGGAAAAATATGGAACATCGGAATGGGTTGGTTATTCCTTTTGTTGGATGGCCTGTTTGGAATCTCGTATAAAAAATGGGGATGCTGCTGCGTCCTATTTGAAAATTTTTGCTGAAAACTTCTGTTTACCCAATAGTTTTCATGTGAATGGTGAACAACACAACAGAGGTTTTTCAAATCATAAGTATAAACCATTTACTCTGGAAGGAAATTTTGCATTCGCTGCTGCACTTCAAGAGATGTTGATTCAAAGCTATTCAGGAACAGTAACTCTTTTTCCAGCCATTCCAAAAACATGGAAAGAACTTTCTTTTTATCGGTTACGAACAGCAAATGGATTTGTAATATCTGCAGAAATGAAAGGAGGAAAAGTAATCAAAGTTAGGATTGAATCTGAAAAAGGGGGAACAATCAGATTAGCCAATCCGTTTACTTCAGATTTCAAATCAAATAAAGGATATAAAAAAGAGCACAATACTTTAATTATAGATTGTGCTCCAAATGAAGTTATTGTATTAACAATGAAATAAATACAACTATTTAGAATAGTTTAAAATTTCTTTGCAATGTAAAATATGGATCCCTTTATTATTCTGATTTCCAAATTGAACCATTGCTTTAGCAACTTTTTGGCTATGAATTGGTTTGTATTTTGGAGGAAATAAAAATGATATTGCAGGAAACATAATAGTAGCAATTTTTTCCGCTAATCTGAATTCTTTTCTTTTCCCAAGGAGCATTGAGGGTCTAAAAATAGCAATTTGGGAAATTGAAAATTGGGAGATTTTTGATTCCATCTCCCCTTTCAGTTGAAGATAAAAATTGGAACTTTTATCATTTGCGCCGACAGAAGAAACCACAGTAAAATAAGGAATACCCAATTCCTCAGCAAATTGAGCAGCTTGAACAGGTATTTGATAGTCCACTTTTCTATATGCTTCTTTATTCCCATTTACTTTTTTATTGGTTGTCCCCACTGCACAATAAATGGCATTACAACCTTCCATAGCTTTTTTATAGTCAACCGGGTTTTCAAAATCTACAATCACCTCCTTAATTAAATCATGATGGAGTTGAAGGGATCTCCTTGTTAAGATTCTTACTTCGGAATAGATTGGACTTTGAATGAGTTCATTGACAATGGCACTCCCGATCAATCCTGAAGCACCTATAACTGCAGCAATTTTTGTTTCCATTATGCTCCAATTTCACCAATAAACACTACATAATTTTTGCCATATTTTTTGGCACATTTTGGACAAGTTGTATACCACATGTATAATTTTTCAATAGTAAAACCTTTCAATTTAACCATGGCATCAAACTCTTTTCCCCATCTTTCGGTATCGCTGAAATGTCCTTCATACACTTTACAAAAGTATTTTCCCGACAAAGTAACATTAATTGCATCCTGAACATTTTTATCAACAGCCAAATAGATATCCATATTCCATTTGGAAGTATGATCTGATAAACAAAGATAATCAGGAATTTCAGTATTACTTGTTTCAACTTTTTTCATCATTCTTTTCATCACACCACCAAAGTTAATGGGCATAAAGAAAAAAGTTTTCACTTTATCTTTAATAAAAAGTTTTTGGTCCCATTCCACTACTTTATTATCCCAAAGTTTTGGATCAAAAGGAGGGCAGCATGTTTCTTCCATTTTTGTTTCTTCTTTCATAAAAAAATTTTTTAATTTGACTTAACAATTTTCAGATTTATATTTTGCTTATTATTACTAATTTGAATGATATAAATTCCCTGATTTAATTCAGAGAGATCGATCCAATTTGAATTTGAATAGGATTGAATTTGTTTCCCTGAAATGTCCAATACATTTATAGATTCAAAAAATTGATTAAAATGAACCATTCCATTTGTAGGATTTGGATAAGGATTATAGTTCATTGGGGTTTCTGAAATTCCGGATTCATCAGGTAGTCGGTTCATATATTCCCAAATTTGATCGTTCAAGAGAAATGAAACATCTGTATTTTCGGGGGAATCTCCTAAACGAATCCAAACCATGTTTTCAGAAGGAATTACATTAATAAATTGGCCATTTTTGCCCATTGCAGCAAACATATCCTCCGGAGCATGAGGAGAAAAAAAGCCCGGAAAGACAAACTGACTTTGAGGAATCATGAATGAAGATTTTCCGTTAAGCCACCATAAATAGCCATAAGACATATTCAAAGTTTGAGATGTGTTTACCATTTCATTATAGTAATTGGTATCAGACAATACAATGGTTTGATCCCATTTGCCTTTGTTAAGAATTAATAATCCAAACCGTGCCATACTTCTGGCATTGCTATAAAACACATTATTATAACCGGAAGGTGCAAATAAACCTGAGATACCCGTTATATTTTTGACTTTTTGAGTCATAAACTGATTTAAAGTAACTCCGGTTGCATTTTCAATAATTTGATCCAGTAAAGTATAGGGGGCATTGTGGTAAGCCCATCTTTCTCCTGCATTTTCCAAATATTGTAAACATGTATCTATTGTACAGTAGGGGTCAGGTACACCATCATCTAATCCTGATGTCATGGTAAGTTGATGTTTAATCGTGATTTTACGCTCTTGTTCCGGTGAGCAATCGGTCCAACCCAATCCTAAATATTGGGAACTGGTATCGTAAATGGATAAAAATTGTTCTTGTTGCGCTATTCCAATTAAAAATGAGGTAAGGGTTTTTCCGGCTGAAGCCCAATACCATATTGAGTTAGTATCAAAATCTCCAAAATATTTTTCTAAAACAATCTTACCATCTTTGAGTAAAATAAATGCTTTAGTGTTGTTCAAAACTAAAAATTGGTATAAAGAATCAATATTTTGATTACTCCAGTTCAATTGATTTGGATTCATAGTTTCCCATTGATTCGTATTTATGGGAGGAAAATACAAACTTTGAGCATTTACTTTTGCGATAATGATTGATAAAAAAGTTATAAAAACAAATTTCTTCATTTGATTTGCTTTAAGGGGAGCAAATATAAAAAAAAATCGAACACAAAGGCAACTTTTTAAAATAGTTGTGTTTTATAATAAAAAGAATCAAATTTTTAATCTAATTAATATGAAAAAACTATCTATTTTTTTAATTCTCTTCATTCAAATGGGAGTTTTGTTGGCTCAAAATTTAGGGCTAACTATTTCAGGGCAAGTATTGAGTTCAAACAACTTAGCTCCAATTCCAAATCATGCAGTTACTATTCAAGTGATTTATCCCAATTCATCTACTAATATAGTAAATATTGTTGTTAATACAGCTAATGATGGATCTTATACTTATTCTACAAACATGTTGGCGACATCCGCAACTGTTTATTTATCAACAATTAATATGTATGGAGTTCCAAGTACTGCATTATATAATGTGACTATGAATCCAAATACTTTAACAACAAATGTAAACCATACATTTTACATTGATGATGATTCTATCCCTAGTAATTGTACAGCATTATATTCCTATTCTGTTCAATACCCCGATTCTGCAACCCTCTATTTTACAAATCAATCTTATGAACCGCCAACAGGTGTTAATTATAGTTGGAGTTTTGGAGACGGAACCTCATCTAATTTAGAGAATCCTGTTCACACCTATGCTTCTTATGGTTACTATCATGTTTGTCTAACTATTTATGATACACTTTGTCAAAGTACATTTTGCGGCTATATTCTGGTGGGTAATTTACCAAATACCAACACTCCTTGTGCTGCTCATTTTACAACATCTCAAAATCCACAAAATCCACACATTTACAGTTTTTATGATACTTCCACCGGAAATCCGGCTTCCTGGTTATGGAACTTTGGCGATGGAACAACTTCCACTTCTCAAAATCCAATACATACTTATACTACGAATGGTGTTTTTAATATAACACTTACTATTTCCAATTTTTTAACTCAATGTTCAAGTACCACTACTCAATATGTAACAGTAGATTCAATTTGGGTTACTAATTGTCAAAGTGCGTTTAGCTGGCAACCCGGAAATGTACCTTATAATATTGGGTTCTTTGATTTTTCAATGGGAAATAATATTCAAAGCTGGTATTGGACATTTGGTGATGGTACAACATCAACCCAACAACATCCATTCCATTCTTATCCCGGACCAGGACAATATCAGGTTTGTCTTACAATTACCGGAGCTAATAATTGCACAAGCACCTGGTGTGATTATATTCAAGTGGATACTTTTAACTTCTGTAATAATTACTTCACCTATCAAACCAGCGGAAATACCATATTGTTTAATGGATTTCATACCGGAGCTCCAGCTATTATTTATAACTGGACTTTTGGAGATGGAACATCCGGATCAGGTCAACAAGTGACACATACTTATACTACTCCCGGAACTTATTACGTTACCTTAACATCATCAGATACAGTAGGATGTACTGCAACATCCAATCAAATCATTGTTGTAAATGGTGGTGGATTTAGTCAAATTTACGGTCAGGTTTATGCCGGTAATTTCCCAATTCTTCAAGGTTATGTTCTTCTATTTTCGAACAATATAAATGCTAGTACAAATTCATATTTCGATGTTACTGCTATTGATTCAAATGGTGTATATGTTTTCTCTCAAGTTCCAAATGGCAGTTATTATATTTTAGCTGTTCCATTCAATCAAAATGGGTATTTACCAACTTACTTTGGCAATGTTATTGATTGGGCTACAGCATCGTTAATTACTTTACCTCAAGCTAATAATCCTTATGATATTACACTTGTTTCTGCAACCGGAAGTCAAGTGAGTGGAAATGGATCTATTAATGGGTTTGTACAAACTAATTCAATTGCATCCACTATTTTTACCAATATGAAGGTGTTGTTATATGATGAAAATCAAAATCCAATAACGTATTCCGATATTCAAACCAATGCATTTACTTTCCAAAATCTTGGATATAATAACTATTACATTCAAGCACAATTACCCGGTTTTGAAAGTGAACTAACCAGAGTTTCGGTGAATTCATTAAATCCAACAATAAATGTTCAAATCAATGTTGATGGAAATCAATTGATACTCAATGTTGAAAACCACACCCAACTTTCTGTAAAAGGGATCTACCCAAATCCTTCCTCAGATATGTTACATATTGCATTATATTCTAATGACTCACAAAATAGTGTTGTAAAAATTATTGATGTGAATGGAAAAACTGTTCATGAAATTAATTATAATTTGAATACCGGTGATAATCTTATAACTATTGATGCTCAACATATAAGCGAAGGATTTTATTTTATTCAGATCATGAATGAAAATGGGGATCAATCAACGCAAAAATGGATTAAAAAATAAATTTTCAGCCAGATTCTATTAAGGGGTTATGAACAATAACCCCTTATTTTGCTATAAAAAACTCAAATAACAACGTATACAAATTCTTACTATTTTTACTCGTTATAAATATTGTCTTGAAAAAAACTACAAAAAATATTACAAAAGAGATCAATGAGTCATTTATTAATCACTTAAAAAAAGGTGATGCTAAGACTCTTGAAATATTTTATAATCATTATAGTTCTCAAATTTTCACTACGATTTTACGTTATGTCGGTTCTATTCAAGATGCAGAAGATCTATTTCAGGATTCTCTCATCAAAATATTGGAATCATTAAAAAACTTCAAATTCACTAATGAAATCATGTTTAAATCATGGTTGCATAAAATTGCAATTAATACAACGCTTAATTTTATCAGACAACAAAATAAATTTGAAAATATTGATCAGATCGTTATAGAATCAATATCTGATTTTGATAAAAATGAGGACAATTATAATCCTTACGAACAACTTACTCCTCAGCAATTATTTTCAGTTATTGCTGAGTTGCCGATTGGTTATAAAACGGTTTTCAATCTTTTTGTACTTGAAAACTATTCCCATAAAGAGATCGCCACAGAATTGGGGATTTCTGAAAACACTTCCAAAACGCAACTATTAAAAGCTCGAAAACTTTTACAATATAAAATTCAACAAAAATATTCATCTTCAATCATTTATGAATATGGAAAAGTATAATTTACAAGATGATCATTTGAAGAGTATGTTAGAAGGGGTACTCTTTATTCCGGATGAAAAGCAAAAGGAGCTTTTTATCAATAATGCCGGGAAATTAAGGTCAAAAAAACAAAAAAGAAGATATCTATGGATATTATCCTCTATAGTAGCGCTGGTTATTACAACAACTGTGTTATCCCTTGCATTAAGCACTTCCAAAAATGAAGTTCTTGCTAATTTGGAAAATCAACCTCTTCAAAATGTGCCATCTACAATTATAAATGAGAGTAATAATGACATAAGTTCAGATCATCATGTGATAACCCCTTCAGTAACTAATCCTCAGACAATATCACAAAATGAGCAAAATACTAAAACATCAACTGCAACTAAAAAAATCACAGAAAGAAATTTCGATTCTAAAATTTCTTTTCCATCAAATATTTTTACATTTTCCACTGAATCTATTCCTAATTCAGAACCATTAGAACCTATTCATTTAACCACAACTGAAAACATTCCTGTTTACAAAAATGAGATTGAAGAAAAATTCATTACTAATGAACCCATTATAGAAAATAAATTTAATGAAATTAAAGATACACTTATTCATCCCATTGTTGAAAATCAAAATAAAGAGATAAATAAGAATCATATTGACAAAAAATCGGGATATGCTCAAATAGTAGATGATTTGAAAATTTATGTAAGTATCTTTTACAGACCTGAAATTATTTATAATATAATTGACAATGATAAATTTATACATAACGCCGGATTAGAGTTTACTTTTCATCCATTTAATCCACGTTACGTAGTAAGAACCGGATTTGGGGTTTCATTGAGTCAGGGTTTTTATGAATACCAAATAGATTACAATAAATATTTAGGATCTTATGACAAACTAGATTCAGTATCATTTTCATTGGGGTCAAACGGTTTTAATTTAATTCCACAATATTATTTTTCCAACCAGGATGTTTATAATGAAGAGTTAAATAGTTATTTTACAAAAGTTTACAGAAAATTTATCTATTTACAAATCCCATTAGAGTTAGGATATGATTTTTATAAAAAAGAAAAATTTACTATGGGTTTTCGAACAGGTCCAACATTATCACTACTTATGAATCAACCAACTTCACAACTCATTATTGATGAAAGTAAAGACAAAATTATTCAAATCAATCAGATCACACCTGAAAGGATTGCAGCAAATTGGCAATATATGATTGGATTCAATTTTACGACTATTAAAAATCGTTTTATATTTGAAATAGAACCAAGGGTTGCCTATTATTTTAATTCCGTATATGAAAAAGGGGATCAAACACAATCTCCATACAGTGTCAATATACGATTTGCCATTGGAATCAAATAAAAAAAAGAGCGGTAAACCCGCTCTTTTTTATTGACTTTAAAAAATTGATTTTATAACAATTGCCGGAGTACCGGTTATTTTTACTTTACACTCTTTAGGAATTTGAATATATGTTTTACCCTCTTTCATTACAATTGGAATTGGAAAATCGTAACCTAATATAAACACAGTTTTTTGTTGTGAAATATAGTATTGTGGTAATTCAATTTTATCAGGAGTTGATTCCCCATCTTTGATCAAATAAAACAAAAACTTTATTTTTTCATCTTTAGATTGGGTTAAACAAATATTCCCCACTTCATAAGGTGCTAATGGTTTGCTATCGTAAATGGCTTCGCCGTTTATTTTCATCCAATTACCAATCTCTTCCAATCTTTTATACACCTCTGGAACTAAATCTCCTGATTTATCAGGACCAATCCCCATTAAAAAGTTACCACCTTTAGCTACTATTCTCACTAATGTATGAATACTCCAGGTATATGATTTATAGGTTTCATTTGGAATAGCATACCAGCTATCTCCCAGAGTGATGCAGCTTTCCCAAGGATAATCAGGTTTTGTTACAGGAATTGACTGTTCCGGGGTTCTATAATTTTCGAACTCTCCATGAACTGTTCTATCGACTACCAAAATTCCGGGTTGATTTTTTCTGGCCATTTTAGCTATTCTAGGCATATTAATATCTTGAATCCACATGCGTTTGCCCAACCAATTTTTTGTTTCCTCTGTTAATGAACCTTCCGGGCGAACCTGTCCACCATCAAGCCAAAGAATATCAATTTTACCATATCCGGTCATTAATTCTTCAATTTGATTGTAGGTATAATTCTGGAAATTAGTCCATTTTTCAGGATATTTTTTGGGATCATAGTTCACATTTCTGTCAAAAGGAGGAAAATAATGCCACCAATAATCATCACTATGCCAGTCCGGTTTACTAAAATAAGCTCCAATCGCCATATTTTCAGCTCTGAAAGCATTAAACACCTCGTTAACTACATTGCTACGTGGATTAGTAGAAAATAAAGATCCTTTGTCTGTAATTTTATAATCTGTATATTTTGTATCATACATACAGAACCCATCATGGTGTTTTGTTGTAAATACCACATATTTCATACCGGCATTTTTACATGCTTTTGCCCATTTTTCAGGATTAAATTGTAATGGATTAAAAACAGTTCTGATTTTTTCATACTCTTCAACATATTTATAGTAATTATCGGCGTAAGGACCTCTTCTTTTGCACCAATCTTCATCTTCAGGACAAAGACTCCAGCTTTCAACTACACTCCACTGACTGTAAGCCCCCCAATGGATGATCACGCCAAATTTCCAATCTTGCCATTTCTCTAAGTTAAGTTTTACTAATGAATCGGATGGCCATTCGTAAGGAAATTCCTCTTTTTCAGGTTCCATAAAACGAATTCTTCTTTTATAGATCTCTTTTTCATTGGTGTTAACAACCAAATAGTAACGACCATAAGGATAATTGGTTAAATCATAGGTAAAAAATCCCTCTTTTAACATTGGATAATAATGTTTTTCAAGAACTTGATTTCCCGGATCACTAATGATCTGAACGGTTATATCTTCTTTTGTATTACTAAAATAGGAAAATGTTGTTTTATCATTTGTTCTGGCTGGGTACAGGGCCATCGATTTTAAATTTTGATCAACAGGATCGGGATTAGCTCCAATTTTAAATTGATAATTCCATCCTGAACCACAATCGGGATCAAAAGATTTGATCAGTTTATCCTCTTCGTTAAATAATCTTGCCTCTCCTCTACCCCCTTTGGTATTATACCAAAACTCTAAGCCATCACCCATGGTATCCATAAATTGCAGTGAATAGGAACCATTGGACAAATACAGAGAATCAAAATAGGTTTTTTGAGGACTTAAAGATCCTAATTTTCTCTCATATAGCACTTTTCCATTTTGATCAACCAATCTCCAGGCATTATGTTGCGGTTCATTATTAGTCAATAATGAAAATACGATCGGAGAATAATGGATTGGGCAAGAAGTAAAAGAGGAAGTAAATTTATTGTCTGATAAATACTCATCTTTTTTATTATTTGGGTTAGAGAGGGTTACAACAAACAGATTTTTTCCATTATTCATGTCAATCTCTCCGGGTAATGTAACGGTCGCTTTTTCGTTAAAATTCAAATATCCTTTCCAAATAAATGTTTTAGCAGGAAATCCTTTCGTTCCATATTGGATTGAGATTTCTTTAATAGGTTCTTTCCCATTATTTTTGATAACAATTATAGGATTTATACTCGCAGGGTTATAATGGGAATAAATATCTTTATCTGAAGGAGCTATAATGTCATCAACTGTGACATCTATAGATTTTAAAGGTTGTTTATATTGAATCACGTAAGCACTAATCACCTGAGCTCCGCTGTTAATTACTTCGGCGGTATAAGGCTCCATGATGAAATGAATAAGGTTGTTTTGATTAGGGATTATTTTTAAATCAAAGGTTTCGATATCAACCAGGTCACCGGGGCACCAGTTAGCGCGATCGAAAATCCAGGTACCTGCTTGTGGTGAAAGAGGGTTATCTCCACATTTCTTCCACATTTGTCTTTTACTAATCAATTGATTATTAAGAATTATCTCACGATATTTACTACAAAACTCGCCACAATTATCGGGTCTATCCATTCCATGGCCTGTTTGAATGACTCTTAATTGGGCGTATGAACATTTTGAATCTCCCAAAAATGAAACAGGGAGCATTTGTTTTTCAATTGGATTAGCACTATTTCCATATTCAAAATGGTCATTATATATTTGGGTGATCGAGATTGGTTTTGCGGCAGGCGTTCCTGTAATAATCTCAAATTCAATGCTCAACAACCAACCTCTATCATTATTAGGTTCATAACCGGAATGAATATAATTGATTTCACAACTATCTCGAAGAATTAGGCTAAAGTCTGTCACATCCTGTTCCCAGGTAAAATGCCAATCTTTCGCAAAAAAACCACCATAAGGAGTAATCACTCTTCCCAATTCCCAATTTTTATTTGATCCATTAACCCCATTCACTCTTTCTAAAATAATTTTATCAGAGTAATCCCAATCTGCACAACGCATTGTATCAGGGCAAGCAAAGTGGACATACATGGTAATTTTTCGGATTGGAATATTGGGTGCTGGTAGTTTTGCCCAACTTTTAAATGATTTGACACCTTTTGAGGGATCTGTTACGATTGTTTCCTTTTGATGAGCAAACACTCTAAGGGTATCCTGAGCAAAAGTGGTCTGCAAAATAAAAATAAAAAGTAACGTAAAAAGGGATAGAAATCTTTTCATATTATGATTTGTTAAGAAAAATTGATAATACAAAAGTACTAAAAATAGGTGAAAAGGAAAAGGGGGAAAGAGGAAGGTGTAACTATTTAACGTTCATTATTTTAGATTCATGATATTTCTGAATCTAACACCAAAGGAAATTGCAGTATGGAAGTTTCAAAATTATTTTGTTTTGTAATTGTTAAGGTATAATTATTTTTGTATATCAATTCTAATTTATTGGTTAGTTGATCCAGTAAGATTTGTTTTTTTACTTTACCCGGTTTTTCAGGAATTGAATTTGAAATTTCCAATTTTATTTTATTTGATTCAACAGAAATAACTAATTCAATATAAGGAATAGAACCTAATCCCTGACTTCTCTCAATGGCAGCTTCTATCACAGGAGTTAAAAGGAAAGGGGGTAAGGTATAGTCCATGTTTTTAATTTTATTAACATAGTTTAATCTCAATCTTTCCCCCATTTTATACTTTTCAATTGCCAGATAGTTTTCAATATAAGAAAGTTCATCGGTAAGAGGAATAGTTTCTTTTCCAATCATATTATGATAAAACCGCATCATATCAGAAAACTTATGGGTATAATCTAAAGCAATATTTTTATCCATCATAATGGTAGCATAAATATTATTTAGATTATTAAACAAAAAGTGAGGACTAAGCTGGTTTTTAAGATTTTCCAGTTCAGTTTTTTTGATTTCTACTTCATCTCTACTTTTGTTCAAATTTACAAAGATTTTATTAATCTGAAAATAACCGGAAGCAATTGAAAATATATTGATAAATGTAAAAACCCAAATATAGATTCGAGTGATCCAATATCCGGATTTAAAGAGACCAATATCAGCAATTTGAACTAATGTAATATATGAAATAAAAAATAGAATAGTAAAAAGAATCCATAAAAGCCATTTGAAATTGAATTTAAATATCCTATAAAACAACCATGAAAAAAAACAGGTGTTAAAAATCAGTCCAATGGATGTAAAAAAGAAAGGTTTAAAATTATCCATTTCAAGTGACATTTCGATCTTCCACAATAGTGTTGTATATAAAGTAAGAAAAATTGCAGAAATAAAAAGGATGTAATTAACTGGTGATTTTATATGATTGCTTTTATTTTTCATCCTCAGAAAGTGCATCAAAAATTATAAACTAACGATTTAAGGCATTTTGAATTGATTGCCTATAAGATATTCCAATAGGAATTACATTAGAAATTACTACAACTTCTTTTTGATTCCATGAAGTAACATAATCTTTATTGATCGTAAAAGATTTATGAACTCTTATAAATTTTGAAGAGGGCAACATATCCAATAATCCTTGAGTTGAAATACTAGCTAAAATCATTTGAGTATGAGTAAAAACTTTAACATAATTTCCCCAGCTTTGGAAATAAATAATGTCGTTAATATTAGCTGAAACTGATTCACTACCGATTGGAATATCAATTGAAGTAGGAATTTCAGTGATAGGAAGTGGATTTTTAATTAACTCAGCGTTCATTTTATCAATAGCTCTTTGAACTGCTCTTTTAAAATGATCTTCGGTGATTGGTTTCAGTAAATAATCGATAACATTATACTCAAAACTAACCGCTGCATAAGCTGCATAAGCTGTTGTAAAAATGACAGGTGGCTGGTTTTCAAGAGAATTCAAAAAGTCAATTCCGCTTATTCCAGGTAAATTAATATCTAAAAACAACAAATCAATATCGTTTTTCTCAATGATCTCTTTAGCTTCTTTGGCATCGCTTGCGATAGCAAGTAAATCTAAAAATTCATTTTGTTCAATAAAAAATTTAAGCACCCATTGAGCCGGTTGTTCATCTTCAACAATTAAACACTTTAATTTTTTATAATCTGTAACGGTCATATTTATTTTAAAAAAGTTAAACGATTTGCAACCCCTTCAAGCACTCCCTTGTTTTTTCTACTATTTGTATTGGCAAAGATATAAAAAAATGACAAATTCAACTCATAATATTTATTTTTATTTTAAAAAAAAAATAAATATCTTTGCACGGCATATTATTTTTTATCCAAAAATGAAAGAATGAATTCAAATATCAACTAAAATCATCAATTATGAAAAAATCAATTCTACTTTTTTTTATTTCATGGATCTTGATTTCCCATTTATTTTCACAAGTTACGGAGAATGAAACGGTATTAAGAAAAAGTGAAAATGACACTGTTATAGGATGGAAAACAGGTGGTATCTTTGCCATAACAGGGTCTCAAACTTCATTAACGAATTGGGCTGCCGGTGGTGAAAACTCTGTATCTTTGAATGCACTTTTTAGTGTTTTTGCAAATTACAAAAAAGGAAAAGGTGCATGGGATAACTCGCTTGACGTTGGTTATGGCTTACTAAAACAAGGATGGGGAAAAGAGATTCCATTTTCCAAGACAGATGACAAAGTGGATCTTTTGTCCAAATTTGGATATAAAGCATTTAAAAATTGGTATTATGCTGCCCTTTTTAATGCTAAAACTCAAATGACTCCCGGATACAAACTTCCTACTGATACTATCAAAATATCAAACTTCTTAGCACCTGCTTATGTGATTGCTGCTATTGGTATGGATTATAAACCAAACAATCATTTGAGTATGTTTATTGCTCCTTTTACAGCTAAATGGACTATTATAAACGACTCCATTTTGTCCGCAAATGGTGCTTTTGGTGTAGATCCCGGTAAATTTTTAAAATCTGAATTTGGGGGATATATCCGTTTTATCTATACTAAAAATGATTTTAAATCACCTTTTATGAAAAATATTTCATTTACAACAAAGCTTGACCTATATTCCAACTACTTAAAAGATCCTCAATTTATTGATGTTAACTGGGAAGTTTTGATTGCCATGAAAGTGAATAAGTATATCACAATTAACCTAACTACTAACTTGATATACGATTATGATATTAAATTTCCTAGTGAATTGAATGCCTCTGGAGTTGACAAAATTCAATTCAAAGAGATATTTGGGGTAGGATTTTCTTATAAATTTTAATAATAATTTAAAAAACTTGTATTATGGGAATGTTAAAAGAGTTTAAAGAGTTTGCCATGAAAGGCAATCTTGTGGATATGGCAGTTGCCTTTGTAATGGGTGCCGCATTTGGAAAAATTGTTTCCGCTTTTATCAATGGTATGGTTATGCCAATTGTTGGGGTATTAACAGCAGGTATTGACTTTAAGGATCTAAAATTTGTGATCTCTGAAGCTGAAATAGATGCCGCTGGCAAAGTGATCAAACCGGAAGCCGCATTAATGTACGGTGATTTTATCACTGTTTTCATTGATTTCGTTATTGTGGCCTTTGTGATGTTTTTAGTGGTAAAAGCTATGATAAAAGCAAAGAAAAAACAAGAAGAATTGCCTGTTGCACCTCCAGCTCCTACCAAAGATCAGGAACTTTTATCTGAAATTAGAGACCTTTTGAAAAAATAGGACTGATTCTCAATAGTTTCAATATCCAAAAAAAAGGTGTAATTTTGCAATATAAATGACACCTTTTTTTATTCTTCATGCTTTTATTAGTTGATAATAACGATTCTTTTACCTTTAATATAGTGGAAGTGATCCGATCTGTTTCTACTGTTCCTATTGTTGTAAAAAACTATGCGGATATTCAAATAGAAGAAGTGGGTCAATATAACATGATCATTTTTTCACCAGGCCCCTCTCTTCCAGATGATTATCCTATTTTGAAACAGATTTTAATGCAATATGGTCAATCTATTCCCATTTTAGGAATTTGCTTAGGGCATCAGGCAATCTGTGCCTATTTTGGGGCTCAATTAGTACAAAGTGATTCCATTATTCATGGATTTGATTCTTTAATTCTAACCAACCCCCATTCAATATTATTTAAAGGTTTTTCTGAAATGGTTGTGGGAAGATACCATTCCTGGTATGCTACTCAAATTCCGAAATCTTTAAAAATAACAGCTCTAGATGAACATGGAGTAGTGATGGCTGTTGAACATCAACAATATCCTGTATATAGTGTTCAGTTTCATCCGGAATCATACATTACTAAAGAAGGAAAACTGATTTTTAAAAATTTTATCGATGCAGCTACTCTCTAAAAATCAAATCATTTCAGAAATGAATCGTTTGGGTTGTAGCCAGACTCCGTTCCTTTTTCTTATAGATTTTAAAGGAGAAGAGGGATATTTGATTTCCGCTGATCAATTGAAACAACACAATATTCAAGTTTCATTTCCAAATTTGAAATGTGAATCGAATAAACAAAAAAAAGATTTAAAATCTTTAAATAGTCTTACTCCTATACCGATTTCTCAATCAGATTATCTGGAATTTTTTAACAAAGTCCAATCAGAAATTTTGTTTGGAAACAGCTATTTACTAAACCTCACTTTTGCAACATATTTGGGAAAAAATATGGATTTTACATCGATATATCAACATGCCATAGCCCCTTATAAATTGATGTTTGAGGATCAGTTTTTATTCTATTCCCCTGAGTCGTTTGTTAAAATTGAAAACGATAAAATCTATTCCTATCCGATGAAAGGTACTATTGATACATCGACACCCAATGCTAATCAACAACTTACTGAAAATAAAAAAGAATTATATGAACATTATACGATTGTAGATTTGATCCGCAACGATCTGTCTATGGTTTCCAAACAAGTAATAGTGAATCGTTTTAGATTTTTTGAGAAAATTGGAACACAGACAGGAGCCATTTTACAAACCATTTCAGAAATTTCCGGGTCATTGGAATCTGATTGGAAAGCCCATTTAGGAGATATCCTATTTCAGTTACTCCCTGCCGGATCGATTTCGGGAGCTCCCAAAAAGAAAACAATGGAGATTATCACTAAAAATGAAACGACTGAAAGAGGTTTTTATACCGGAGTGTCGGGTTTTTTCGACGGTACATCACTCGATAGTTGTGTCATGATCCGTTTTATTAAAAAAGATACGGATGGAAAATATTACTATCATAGCGGAGGAGGAATTACTGCACTTAGTAATGGAATTGAAGAATACCACGAATTAATATCTAAAATTTATGTCCCAATTTCTTGAAACAATCGCTATTATTGACAAGATTCCACAATATTTGGAATTTCATCAAAAAAGGATGGAAAAGTGCTCTTTGGTACAATTGAATCCCTTTTTACCCCTTATTAAAGTTCCGACTCATCGAAAATATAAACTATCCATACTATACAATGAAACTCAAATCGAAAAATTTCAACTTTCACCCTACTCACCTTCGTCAATTAATAGATTTAAAATATTAATTGACAATGAAATAGATTATACTTTCAAGTATGCTGACCGGTCTCATTTGGACCAATTAAAATCAAAATCTCAAGGGTGTGATGAAGTGATCATCATTAAAAATGAAGAAGTAACAGACACCACTTTTTCCAATCTGCTTTTTTGGGACGGGGAAAAATGGATCACACCGGAGCATCCTTTACTGAAAGGGACCTGTAGGGAAAGATTATTGCAACATGGACTTATTTCAACTCAAAAAATAAGCGTTAAACAACTCAGCACTTTTTCTAAAATGATGTTGATTAACGCTATGCTTGATTTTGATGAAGAACGGGCAATTCCTATCGATTCACAGACCTTTCAATTCAACTAAAATCCAAATTTATCTGTAATATTCAACATATCCTCTTTAGATTTTGCCGGATTAAAAATATACATGATATATAAATCTTTATCGGGATAGGAAACAATGATGGCAGAACCATCCGGTACATCGCCGTAGTAATGACTTTTTCCGTTATGATTAAAAGATTCAAAAAGGGTTAGATCAGTTGTTTTTGTAAGTTCACTTTTTGAAGTTCCCAATAGGGTCAAAGCGCCAGTAAATCCGACAAACATAGCATTATAGTTAGAGGTGTTATCTTTTACGCTTAACATTTTATAACCGGGAATTTTTGAACTGTTAATAATCGTTTCAAATGTGGCATAAGTACATTTCAAAACTGGTGTAGATGTTGAAGACTGTGCCGGTTTCGTTGTATTCACTTCAGTATTTGCAGAAACAGGAGCCATAGTTGGAACTTCAATTTTGCCCATATCTTCATATTTCACACCGGGATATGGATCAAATTTGGTAGCAGGAACAACGATATTTTGATCAAATTTAACAGCGGTTTCAGTAATTGTTATACCAAGAATAGAAGCTTCCGTTTTAAGGGCGATCCCTTTATAGACCCAGCTTTTAGCACCCATTACAGAAATAATATCGCATTCATAACCCATAATGGTTTCTTTTCCAATGATAGAACCACCATATTGATCCAGCATCTGTTTTTCAAATGCTTTTTTTTCAGCAGGGGTCATATTTTCGTAAAAAGCTAAATTCTCCTCAATATCATAAATACCGGTTTGGTAAACTTTTTCAACCAGATTTGCATTCCAGAATTGATTTTTCTTAGTTACATTAACGGATTCCTCTTTTGTCTCGTTCGAAACTCCAAAGATTTTGGTCACAGTAACGACATTTGACTCAGTTCTAGACATATTACCATAGTTATCCCACCACATTTTTCGTGTTCCGGTAGAGTTTCCAGTAACTTTATACTCGATATAGCCACTTTTAATGGTATAATGTTGATACTTTTGCTGTGCATACAAACCACTGATTGTGAGCAAGATAAAGGTTAGAATGGTTAATTTTTTCATGATTGTTTTTTATTATTAATCTATTTTAATTGAATGTAATATTGGAATACAAATATAATAAAAAATGTGGGAATGGAAAAGATTTATGTACAAAAAAAGGATCAAAAATTAATTTGATCCTTTTTTTAAATGGTGGTGAATTTGGAAATTATTCAGCGATAACTTCTAAGTTTACAGTAACTTTAATATCTTTATGGATATTGATTTGAGCTGTATAGTTTCCTAATTCTTTAATATGTTCACTGGAAAGAATGATTTTCTTTCTATCCACTTCGATATCATGTTGTTCTTTAAGAGCTTGAGCAACTGCAATGTTAGTAACTGATCCGAAGATAGTTCCTTTTTCAGATGCTTTAGTTCCAATTTTCAATGTTAATCCTTCGATTTTGCCGGCTAAGAATTCAGCTTCTTTTCTAATTTTTTCTAATTTGAAAGCTCTTTGTTTCAAAGTTTCAGCTAACATTTTTCTATTAGGTTCATTTGCTTGAATTGCCAATCCTTGAGGGATTAAATAATTTCTTCCGTAACCGTCTTTTACTTTTACGATATCATCAGCATAACCTAATTTCTGTACGTCTTGTTTTAAGATTATTTCCATTATTGATCCTCCTTATTGATTGGTTTTTAAATTGTCGGCAACAAATGGTAATAACGAGAGGTGACGAGCTCTTTTTACCGCTTGAGCAACTTTCTTTTGGAATTTTAAAGAAGTTCCTGTTAAACGTCTAGGTAAAATTCTACCTTGTTCGTTTACAAATCTTTTCAAAAATTCACCATCTTTATAATCGATGTATTTAATACCGCTTTTTTTGAAGCGACAATATTTTTTTTGTTTAATATCAACCGCAATTGGGGTCAAATATTTGATGTCTGTTTGTTGAGCCATTGTTAATCCTCCTTTTAATTGTTTTGTTCTTTTGCTTTTCTCAAATTACGTCTCTTTTCGCTGTAAGCGATAGCGTGTTTGTCAAGGGCTACGGTTAAATATCTCATGATTTTTTCATCACGACGAAATTGTAGCTCGAATTCAGCAACAACATGAGGTTCTGCTTTGAACTCAAATAAATGATAGAATCCGGTGGATTTTTTTTGGATTTGATACTCAAATCTACGTAATCCCCAGTTTTCCTGATGAATAATCTCCGCGCCTTTTTCTTGGAGAATATTCTCGAATTTTTTTACCGTTTCCTTCATCTGTTCATCAGACAAAACGGGAGTCATAATGAAAACGGTTTCGTACTGTTTTAACATAATTTTAATTGTTTAATTTTTAAAACTTTTAATTATTTTTAGGGCGGCAAAAATACAAAATTATTTTGAATTATGCAACCTATTTGCCAAAAAAAAATCAAAAATAAAATAGTTTACTTTTTTTGAACTTTTTTGAGATTCAACATATTGGTGGGTGGCATATCTAATCCATTGATATTCTTTTGAGTAAAGCGGATGATCTGATCATAAAAAAGAACTACTACAGGGGCATCTTCCATCAACAAAGAATCGAGTTGGGTATAGTGATTATTTCGAACTTTTTCGTTAATTTCTTGCTGTGATTTCTCAAAAATCTGATCAAAAGTGCGATTTTCATAATGGGTATAATTGGAACCCTGTGGTTGGAAATTTTTGGAATAAAACAACGACAAATAGTTCTCTCCATCCGGATAATCGGCAATCCAGGAACCCCTGAAAAAAGGGAGCTGATAATTGCGCATCATCTGACGTTGTTGTGCCGCCTGTTGAACATCCAGCTTCAAGGTTATTCCAATCTTGCTCAACTCATGTTGAATATATTGCGTCAAATCCAAATAGGCTGCAGAAACCGATAACTGGATGGGCGGCAACCCTTTTCCACCCGGGAATCCTGCTTTTTTCAATAGTTCTGCCGCTTTGATCGGATCGTAATGATATCCCTTTACACGAGAAGTATCATAAGAGGGCATCCCTTTTGGCACAAACCCGGAATTGCCGGCATATCCAATCCCATTTCTTAAATAACGGATCATTTTCTCCCGATCAAATCCGTAATTGATCGCTTGTCGCACCTCTTTGATCAGCAAAGGATTGTTTTTGTCATTTTTTTTATCCAACAAAAGAAATCCTAAATACTCGGTATTCAAATAGGGGCCGGTTTGCAACTGGATCTTTTTCTGATAATTGGGATTGAGTTTCCCCTCTTTGGTCAATAGTGCATCCTTGTAACATGGATCAATCCCCGACATAAAATCAAGATTCCCTTTCATGAACTCCATGAACATCGCCTGTTTATCTATGATAAATGAGATTGCAACACCATCTAAATAAGGTAATTGAATTCCATTTTCATCTTTCTCGAAATAAAGAGGATTCTTACGAAGTACCAGTTTGATCCCCTCCTCCCACATCTGAAATTGGAACGGGCCGGTACCCACAGGATGTTTTCTGAACTCTTTTCCGTAATGTTCTACAACCTCTTTGGGAACTACGGAGCAATATTTCATAGCAAGTATCGATAAAAACGGAGGAAAAGGAGCTTTTAATTGAATCACAAAAACGGAATCATTAAGTGCTGTAAAAGATGGTTTTCCTTTAGAATCTCTATCCACTTGTGCAAAGATCCAAGCCCCGGGGGAAGCCACTTCAGGATCCAGAATACGACTCAGACTATACACAAAATCTTTGGCAGTAACTTTTCTGGGTTTTCCAAATGTATATTGTTTTGTATCATGAAAATACACATCATTTCTAAGCAAGAAAGTGTAGGTCTTCCCATCCTCAGAGATGGTCCAGCTTTTAGCAAGCATTGGGATCACCTGAAGGTTTTCATCGAGATCAACCAGTCCGTTATAGAGCATGTTACAGGGCCAAAGTGCTGCCTGACCGGACGCATAAGCCGGGTCAAGTGACTGAATACCTACCGATTCATTATATTTAAAGATAGCTTTATCTTGATTATTGTTTTTATGGGTACAACTCACAACAAAAAGCAATAAAAAAGACAAAAATGGTATTCGATAAATGAATTTTGACATTTATAAAAATTTAGATGCAAAAATACGAAATAATAAGCTAATATGCTAATGTGCTAATTTGCTAATTTTATTTATATTTGCCAAAAAAACAATATGAACGATCTAAAAATCATTGATTTAACTCCTGAAAATATTGGTGAATATGGTGTTTGTGGCTACAAAGATGCCAATAAACATAAAGAACTTCGAAACAAAATCGATTGGTACAGAGCGTATTATCCAAAAGGATTACGCATTAAAGCAGCTATTTCCGATAAAGGTGGATATCAGGGTATGATAGAGTATATTCCGGGAGAGTTTGCTCATCGACCTGTAAATGCATCTGATTATCTGTTCATTCATTGCGTTTTTGTTGGTTTTAAATCTGACTTTAAAGGGAAAGGGTTTGCAACTACAATGATTGAGGAATGTGTTAAGGAAGCTAAGGATCAAAATAGATTCGGAGTAGCTATTGTTACCCGAAAAGGTTCTTTTATGGTGGATCATGATCTCTTTTTGAAACTTGGTTTTGAGATCGTTGATCAAGCAAAACCCGATTTTGAACTGTTGGTTTTCAAATTTGATCCAAAGAGTCCCTACCCTACTTTTAAACATGATATTTTAGAGAACACTCAAGAGTATCAAAACGGCTTAACTATAATCAGATCAGCACAATGTCCCTATACAGAGAAAAATGTGAATGCGATGTTGGAAACAGCAGAAAAGAAATTCCATTTAAAAACGCAACTTATTGACATAAAGGATTATACAACAGCACAACAAACCCCAAGTCCATTTGGCACATTCTGCATCATTCTGAATGGTGAGGTGATCAGTCACCACCCGATCAGCAATACTCGGTTCGAGAATATTCTTAGGGCGAAGGGCGAAGGGCTAAAGGCGAAGGGCTAAAGGCGAAGGGCGAAGGGATAAAGGCCATTCTCAATGCTCTATTTTCCCCTTCTAAAGCCAAAATTTGATTTTTTCGCCTTGTGCCTTGTGCCTTGTGCCTAATCCATTGGCTAATTCTCCAGTTTATGGTTTTTTAACTTTTTTGTAACTTTAAATTGCCTAAAATTCGAATAATTATTGTTACTTTTGCTTTCTAATAAAGATAGTAAATATATAATTACAAAATTAATAGATATGAAAAGAAATTCAATTTATTTGAGCATATTGGTGTCCATTTTAATGATTTTGGGCCAATTTTCCTCAACAGCACAAACAACCATTGCGGGATGGAGTTTCCCGACTTTGGCAGCTCAACCAAATACTCCAACAACCATTGCAGCAGATGCAGGTTCGGGTACCATTTATTTAGATGGCACAAACGGATCTTCTGCATGGCTACAAGCAACACAACTAAATTCATTTACTGGTGTAACAACATCAGCTTTAGCATTAGTGGATAGTGCTGCAAATGGAAAAAGTATGGTTTTTGGATTATCAATGACCAATCTTCAAAACTTAGTCCTTACATTTCAGGTTAGAAGGACTTCATCCGGATACACCAATCATGAGTGGGCATACAGTACCAATGGAACCAATTTTACTACATTTACTACAACCAATACTGCTCCTTCAGTGGTAAATGTATGGGAAGCAAAAACTGTTGATTTCTCTAGCATATCAGCACTTACAAATCAGGCAAATGTATATATTAAATTAACTGTAACAGGTGCTTCTTCGGGTACCGGAAATAACCGTCTGGATGATTTTGTATTTCAAGCATCTCCATATTCAACCGGAAATACCGTTGCAACTCCTGTTTTATCAGTACCAACATCAGTAATTTACACTCCAACTAATGTGAATATCACTTGTTCTACTGCTGGTTCTTCCATTTATTATACAACAGACGGAACAACACCAACAACCTCTTCTACCCAATTTACAACTCCTATCGCTATTACAAGTGCCATGACTCTAAAAGCAAAAGCATTTTTAACCGGTTATACTGAAAGTTTTGTAGCAACTGCTACTTACACATTTCCAATAGAAGTAGCTAATATTGCTGCATTTAAAGCGGCTAATACTGCTACAAGCGGAACCGTATACAAAATTACCGGTGATGTTACTTTTGTATACAGAAACGGTAGAAACATCTTTGTTAAAGATGCATCTGCCGGACTTTGTATTTATGATAATACCACTTCTGTCATTACGCAAACCTACAATAATGGTGATGTAATCAGTGGTGGACTATATGGTTCATGTACCATTTATGGTGGATTATATGAGTTTATTCCCACTTATGCAACTGCTGCAGGAACTCCGGGAACACCTGTTACCCCATTAATTATTACAGCTGATGTTCTATCTGCAAATTTCTCTCAGTATGAATCTCAATTGGTTAAAATTGAAGATGTTACTTTTGCAACTGGTACTTTTGGTACAGGTGCTGCCGGAAATGTAAATATGACTCAAGGAACTACAACACTCGTTTGTCGTAACCAATTCGGCGTTCTTACCGGTTATACCACTGATGCTACTCAACCTTATGATGTTATCGGATTTGCTATTCCTTACAATACTGCAAAACAAGTAGCTCCAAGAGCGTTAACTGATATTACCCCATCATATACCATTCCAACCTATACTGTTACTTTCCCAACTGTGACAGGTGTTACTTTTACTCCTGAATCCGGCTCAGTTTCTCCAGTGGATTCTCTAGGTAATTTTTCTTTTACTGTAACAATTGATCCTGCCTATAGTAATTCTATATTTGTAGTCAAAACAAATGGAAACACATTAACTCCTGTTGCAGGTGTTTACACTATTTCAACCATTGAAGCCAATCAAGTGATCACCATTGAAGGTGTATCAATCAACTCATACACTATCACAGTGACCTCAGGATCAAATGGTTCCATCACTCCTAATGGTGTAGTTAACGTGAATTATGGTTCAAATCAATCGTTTACAATTACACCTGATGCTAATTACCAAATCAGTACCATTACTGTTGATGGCGTTGTTGTAACCAATGTTCCTGTTTACACTTTCAACAATGTAACAGCCAATCATACCATTGCTGTAGCATTTGAACTTATTCCGTTAAACCAATTCCAAATTACAGCAACAGCCGGAGCAAACGGATCCATTACCCCTAACGGAATTGTTAATGTGATCTCCGGAAATGACCAGGCGTTTACCATCACTCCACTTTTAGGGTATCACATTGATTCTGTTTTAGTTGACGAAGTGTACAATGCTACTGCAACCACAACAGGCGCATATTCTTTTACCAATGTAATTGCAAATCATACTATTAGAGCGGTCTTTGCAGTTAACACATACACCATTACTGCCACTGCCGGTGCAAACGGTTCTGTTTCTCCTTCCGGTATTACTACTTATAACTATTCTTCAAATGCTTCATTTACCGCAACTCCTGCTAATGGGTATCAAATGGATTCTATGTTTGTTGATGGTGTTTTTACAACCCCAATAGCAACCTATTTATTCCAAAACATTACAGCAAACCATACCATTCATTATACTTTCTCTTTGATTCCTCTTCCTTCTTTCATTGAAGATTTTGAAACATTAAGTGCAGGAACCGGTTCATATTCCGGAGCAAACCTTACTTTTGCTACTGGGAACTATTTTGTAAAAGGGTTCACAACGATGGATGCTAATGACAGATTTTTAGGAACAAGATCTATCAGAATGCGTGGAAACGGTTCAGATCCAAACGGAAACGAAATCACCATGAGTTTTGATAAACCAAACGGAATTGGTGCTGTGACTTTTAGATATGGATCTTATGGAACACATACTGGTGGCACTTTTGTTGTTCAATACTCTGCAGACCAAGGTGTTGTATGGAATGACGTACCAAACAACAGTTTTACTGCTACAGCATGGAATGCTGGCACAGGAATGCTTACAGGTACTGTAGCTATTAATATTCCAGGTAATGTAAGAATTAGATTCTTTAAAGCAATGCAAGGGACTGGTACTTCAGTAAATATCGATAATATTGAAATAACAGACTATATTGCTATAAATACAGTAGCTACTCCAACATTCAGTCAACCATCAGGAGCTGTATTCGCACCTTTTAATCTTACCATCTCATCTATTACGCCTGATGCAACTATTCGTTACACTACAGATGGTTCAATTCCAACTGAAACATCTGATATTTTTACAACACCTATTCCAATAACAACCACTACCACCCTAAAAGCCAAAGCTTTTAAAACGGGTATGACCTCCAGTGTTGTGGTAACAGCTATATACACATTCCCTGTTCAAGTCGCAAATATTGAAGAGTTTATTGAGGCTGCTAATGGTGTAACAAGTACCATCCCTTTCCATATTACTGGTGACGTAACATTTGTTTTCAGAAGTGAAAGATTTATTTATATCAAAGATAACACAGCAAGTTTATTAGTTATGGATAATACAACTCCATTAATCACCAACACTTATCAAAACGGTGATGTAATTAGTGGAGGTATTATTGGTACATATAACAACTATTTTGGGTTATCCCAGTTTTTCCCAATTACCAACTGGGCTGCTTCAACGGTAAATGCTGGAGCAATCACTCCAATTGTGGTTACGGCTCAAGAGATTGCAGAAAACTATGGGTTATATGAATCTAAATTAGTAACTATTCAAGCGGCTTCATTCAATGCTGGTGAGTTTAATACAACCACAGCTACTAATATTGGCTTTACACAAGGAACTTCTCCTATGATTGCACGTAATGTTTTTAAAACGTTAAGTATGACAATCCCTGCAGGGTACATTGCCGATGTAACAGGTTTCGTTCTTAAATTTAATACAACATACCAAATTGCACCTCGCGAAAATGCAGATATTGTAGAAATCGTTCCGGAACAAGTAGCTACCCCAACATTTGCTCCTGTAGCAGGAACTCATGGTGCTCCATTATCTGTTTCTGTTTCTTGTACAACACCGGACGCACTTATTTATTACACTACTGATGGTGCTACTCCTACTGATCAATCTCAATTGTACACTGCTCCTGTAGTTTTGGAAGCCGGACAATACACCATGAAAGCGATCGCCTACAAAGCAGGAATGACTCCAAGTGAAGTAGCTTCCGTTGATTATTTGGTTACTGTAGGTGTTGAAGATTATTTAGCACATAAGATTCAGATTTATCCTAACCCTGCAACACAATATGTAACAATCAATACTCCTTCAGATGGTATTCAAATAACAGAATATCAAATATTTGATCAATTTGGAAAAGTGATTGTTCAATCAAATGAAACGCTTGAAAATAATCAAATCGATATTTCTCATTTTACTAATGGAGTGTATGTGATTCGTTTATTAACCAATAAAGGAATTATTAATAAAAAATTAATAAAATTTTAATCATTAATTATAAATCTTATAAAGACTAAAACTTCTCATGGAAACTACACAATTAGATATTTTTAAATCTAATATACTCAATACCAGTGAGATTCCTTTTCAGTTTCCCTACGATCAAATGGAATATTTGATAGATGGTGAAATCAGAATCTGGAAAGGGGATACGAATCAAGTTAACTCCCCTATCTTTTATCAAAAAGAGGGGGAGTTTTCCAATATAATTGGATCTTATCCATTAATGGATACTGAAACAGCGCTTTTAGCCCTTGACAGTGCCGTAAATGCTTATAAAAATGGCACCGGCGAATGGCCAAAAATGGGATTAGAAAAACGGATCAACTGCATGTTAGAGTTTGTCCGATTCATGAAGTTGGAACGGACTAAAATCGTGCATCTTTTGATGTGGGAGATTGGAAAAGCTCAAAAAGATTCTGAAAAAGAGTTTGATCGTACCATTGATTATATTTTAGATACCATTCAGGCTTTAAAAGAATTGGACAGAACCAGTTCAAGATTAACCATTGAGCAAGGAATTATTGCACAAATCAAACGAGCACCTTTAGGCGTTGTCTTATGTATGGGACCTTTTAACTATCCATTAAATGAGACATTTACGACTTTAATACCCGCATTGATTATGGGAAATACGGTCGTTTTTAAACCCCCAAAACTTGGGGTATTACTACATTCTCCATTGTTAAAAGCGTTTCAACAAGCATTTCCAAAAGGGGTTGTTAATATTGTTTATGGGCAAGGACAAAAAGTGATTACTCCGATCTTAGAATCAGGAAAAATCAATGTTCTGGCGTTTATTGGATCTTGTCGGGTGGCCGATGTTTTAAAAAAACAACATCCTAAACCTCATCTCATGAAGGCTGTTCTAGGGTTAGAAGCTAAAAATCCTGCCATCATTTTGCCGGATGCCAATCTGGAAGAAACGGTTAAGGAGTGTATAACAGGAGCTTTGTCATTTAATGGACAACGGTGTACTGCTTTAAAGATCCTTTTTGTTCATGAAGCCATACATGATATATTTGTTGAAAAACTGGTGTCTGAAATTGAAAAATTAAAAGTTGGACTTCCCTGGGAACCCGGTGTTTCTATTACACCATTACCTGAACACAACAAAACTGAATACTTAACCGGTTTAGTTGATGATGCTCTAAAACAGGGCGCAAGAGTAGCTAATCCATCAGGAAATCAATATTTTAAAACGGTATTCTTCCCTACTGTCATAACCGGAGTTAACGACAATATGCGTATTTATCATGAAGAGCAGTTTGGACCGATTGTTCCGATTGTGAAATATAGTTCCATTGATGAACCATTAAATTATGTCATCAATTCGAATTATGGACAACAAACTTCCATTTTCGGGAAAGACCATGAAACGATTTCTGAGTTGGTGGATACTTTTGTCAATCAGGTATGTAGAGTCAATATCAACTCACAATGTCAACGTGGACCCGATGTTTTTCCCTTTACCGGACGAAAAGATTCTGCAGAAGGAACTCTCTCTGTGAGCGATGCATTACGGGTGTTTTCGATTCGTACTTTAGTCGCTCTGAAGGAAACCGAAGAGAACAAAGAGATCCTCCGGAAAATCCTATTAGATAGAAGTTCGGGATTTTTGAGTACGGAGTTTATTCTTTAAAAAAGTCGATGGTCAATAGTCGATGGTCAATAGTCAATATTTAAACCACTTCATTCTTCATTATTCATTCTTCATTCTTCATTATTCATTATTCATTATTCATTATTCATTAAAACATGTCTGGAATAAAGGTTTACACTAAAAGGGAAGAGAGGGCCAATTATTTAACCCATGCTTTTGGGGTTTTGGTAGCGGTTGGAGCTGCCATTTATCTAATTCACAAATCGGTGGTTGCAGATAATGGATGGGCAGTTTTTGCTTACTCCATTTATGGTTTCGGGATGTTGATGTGCATGTTGTCGTCAACCTTGTATCATTATGTTCAGGAGCCCAAAACCAAGAAAATATTTCGTCATATTGACCATGGCAACATCTATATACAGATTGCCACCAGTTATTCTCCGGTAACATTGATTCTTCTAAGAGAACATGGGATTTGGGGATGGTTGATATTCGGATTAGTGTGGTTTTTTGCTTTTGTAGGCATATTGCTCAATTTCAGAGAATTAAAACCCAACAACAACCTCAAAACGATCTTTTATATAGTGATCAGTTCCACCATCTTTATTGCTATCAAACCGATGATTGATGTTTGTATAGCACAAGACTGCATGTCAATTTTGTACTGGCTCATCATAGGTGGGGTTTTCTACATTGCCGGCACTTTCTTTTACGCCTCCAAAAAAGAGTTTATGCACGCCATTTTCCATGTTTTTGTCCTGTTAGGATTGATTAGCCACATCATTTCGGCGTCGATGATACCGTTGTAATAGGGTTTTTCGCATTAGGGCGAAGGCCAGGTACCCCGCAAGTTGAGCTGCTTAGTGGTGCACGAGACGTGCAGAGCGACGAAGGAGCTCCTGCACGGCCGTTGCACCACTTGGGCAGCGAAACGAGGAGTACAGGCCGGAGCCCGACGGCGTGGGTGGAAATGTGGGATGGGAAAGCCGGAATGCCCAAAAAAAATTAGCTAATTCTCTCATTATTTTTCTGTACCTTTGCCAAAAATTTGATACAGATATTTTATCATCTGAACTATTTCAAATTCAAGTAATTAATATTCCTACATGAAACGTACTGTTGACCATATTGGGTAGGAAAAAAAATGTAAGAATGCAATTTAAAGAATTAGGAATTATTGAGCCAATCCTTAAGGCTCTTCAAGAGGAAAACTACTCAGAACCAACCTCTATACAAGAAAAAGCGATCCCCGTTATTTTAACTAAAAGAGATGTATTAGGCAGTGCCCAAACCGGAACCGGGAAAACCGCAGCGTTTGCGATCCCTATTTTACAACATCTCTATTTGGATCGTCAAAAGAACCATGGCTCTAAGAAAATTAAAGCATTGGTGATCACGCCAACCCGTGAATTGGCCATTCAGATTGGGGAGAGCTTCTCCGTTTATGGAAGACATACGGGCATCAAAAATACCGTGATTTTCGGTGGAGTAACTCAAGGCAAACAAACCACCGCGTTGAATCATGGAATTGATATTTTAGTTGCCACTCCCGGAAGGTTATTAGACCTTTACAATCAAGGATTTGTGAAACTTAAAGATATCGAATATTTCGTATTGGATGAAGCTGACAGAATGCTGGATATGGGATTTATACATGATATTAAAAGGATCATCACTCTTTTGCCTCAACAAAGACAATCTCTGTTTTTCTCAGCTACAATGCCTCAGGATATCGTAGAATTATCTCAGAAAATCATACATAATCCGGCAAAAATAAGTGTTACCCCTGTTTCATCCACGGCTGAGACCATTAATCAATATCTTTATTACACAAACAAAGCTACCAAAAGAGAGCTATTGTTGTATATACTTGATAAACACAAAATTAACCAGGTTTTAGTCTTCACTAAAACCAAACATGGTGCAGACAAGATTGTGACTTATTTGAAATCCAAAAAGATTGATTGTTCTGCTATTCATGGGGATAAAGCTCAAAACCAACGACAAAAAGCGCTGTCTCAGTTCAAAGATGGGGAGATCCAGGTGTTGGTAGCTACTGATATTGCTGCAAGGGGAATTGACATCGACAAGCTCAAGTTTGTGATCAACTTTGACATTCCAAATATCTCAGAAACTTATGTACATCGTATTGGCAGATCGGGTCGTGCAGGGGATGAGGGAAATTCGATCTCCATCTGTGAACCGGAAGAAAACAGCTATATCAAAGATATTGAAAAGCTGATCCGTCTCAAAATTGAAGTGATCAAAGATCATCCATATCCTCAGACAGAAGCCCCAATGTCAACAGCTGAAAAGCGAATTTTTGAAAAAGAGAAGTTGGAGAAGAAAAGGGAGTTTTTTGAAGCCAAAAGGAAAAAGGAAGTGCGTCCAGCTAATAAGCGAATGAGATAATAAGCTAATATGCTAATGTGCTAATATGCTAATGTGCTAATATGCTAATGTGCTAATGTCCTAATATCAAATAATAATTCGTGTTATTCGTGGCTATTTTAAAAACACCATGGAACGGGAATGATGCGGGTGCTTCGTATCACGTTCCGCAATAGGTTTTGTATTCTGTTCTAAAATCCTCAATTCCTAACAGATACCGATTGTCAACGTCTTGCAATTGATAAGGGTTTTTAAGTATTTGTAACCATAATTCCAACTCGTTTAAATCACCTTTTACCGCCTGATCTAATACTTGTTCAACGATATGATTTCTAGGAATATAGAAAGGATTTTGGATTTTCATTAAAGCTTTTGCTGCCTCAACCCCACCCTTTTGTTGGTTTACTCTGGTATTCCATTGGGTTAGCCATGGTTGTCCTGTATCAGAAAGAATAGGATGTGTAGGAAAAATTTCAGGATTTATCAAAGCTGAAAAAGTATTGGTAAAATCTGTTTTATGAGTGTACATAAACTGCAACAGATTATCAACAAGCTGTTTATCAAGTTGTTCAGGAGTTACTATTCCAAATTTTGAAAACATCATAAGATACCATTTATCTTGAAATTCCTCTTGCAAAGTATGGAGTAATTCTTTTACAATCACGACACTTTGGTAAGCATCTTTGTGTATAAGGGGTTGCAATGCATTTGCCAAAACAGAGAGGTTCCAGAAAATGATAGAGGGTTGATTTTCATAAGAATAACGGCCGTATTGATCTATAGAGCTATAAACTGTTCGGGGATGGTATTGATTCATAAAAGCACAAGGGCCATAATCAAAAGTTTCACCGGAAATGCTTGTATTATCGGTATTCATCACTCCATGAATAAACCCAACACGCATCCAGTTCAGAATTAAATCGATTTGTTTAACGGTAACTGTTTTGAGTAGTTCCAACGGAGGATTTTCAGAATCTAAAATTTCCGGATAATGTCTTTGAATCACATAATGGGTTAGCTTTTCCAGATCTTGTCGTGTACCATAGTGAGCAGCATACTCAAAAGTTCCAACACGGATATGGCTTTTCATCACACGAGTCAGAATTGCCCCTTTCTGCACCTCTTCTCTCCAAACCTCATCCTGAGATGCAACTACAGCTAAAGAGCGGGAAGTGGGAATGTTTAGATGAAACATCGCTTCACTTAAAAGATACTCTCTCAACATTGCCCGAAGGGTAGCTTTTCCATCTCCTCTTCGGGAATAGGGTGTCCTTCCGGAACCTTTCAACTGGATATCAAATCTTTCACCGGATGGTGTGATTTGTTCTCCTAATAAAATAGCCCTTCCATCGCCCAACATGGTAAAATGCCCATACTGATGTCCTGCATAAGCCTGAGCAATAGGTTGAGCACCTTCAGGAGTCAAATTTCCTGATAGTTCCAGGGTAGTTTGATCTATTTTAGTTTCCAGGAACTCCAATCCAAGTGATTTTGCCAATGGAGTATTGAAAAGCATCATTTGTGGTGAAGTCACCATGGAGGGTTGTTGAAAGTTATAAAAAACGGGCGGCAGCGTGAGGTAAGAGTTGTCGAACTGCCATTTGGGGGGAATATTTGATATCATATTAGTTTTCATTTATATTAATTGTTGACTTAATTTTTGTAAAAAGGTTATTTTGAATTTTTGTATAAATTAATGGAACGCGGATGAGGCGGGTGCTTCGCAAAACGGATATAAACGGATTTTTATTTACCAATTATTAGCGCATTCGCGGCTTTTTTGGAACTCAAAGTTAAAAGAAGTAAAAAAAGTTTCTCAAAGTAGTTCTTCTTTAACTTTGTGAAAACTTCATGAAACTTAGTGAACCAAAAAGAATCCGTGTAAATCAGCGTTTGAAAATCCGTTTGATCCGCGTTCCATAAGGTGAAGGGCAAAGAGCGAATGGCAAATGTGAGATATTATAGTTTTTAAAAATATTTTAAGTCTCCCCCTTGAATAATGAACATATGTTCATTATCTTTGCAGCGAACAAATGTTTAACTTATGTCACCAAGAAAATTAGTGCCCCGAAAAATATCTTCTCCTCCAAAAATAAAAGGATTTAAACCTTATGGAATTGCTGAAGAGTTAGAGAAATCGGACATAATAACATTACAGTTTGAAGAATATGAAGCTCTGAAAATGTGTGATTATGATCAATTGAATCACTGTGAAGCAGCGGCAATCATGAACATTTCGCGTCCCACTTTTACCAGAATTTACGCCATTGCTCGACAAAAAATGGCAAAAGCGCTTGTAGAAGGATCGCAAATTAGTATTGAGGGGGGCAAAATCTATTTTGACAGTGATTGGTATCAATGCTCTTCCTGCCCTTCTGTTTTCATTAATATCGACAAAGAAATAGATCGGGAAATGTGTCCTATTTGCTGCTGCAAACAGATACGCCGATTTAATAATGAACTTGAATTCAATAAAAATAATACAAATAAATATAAAGTCTAAATCAAAAAAATATGATGAAAATTGCAGTACCCGTTACACCAAGTAACGAAATAGACTCCCACTTCGGGCATTGTTCATTTTACAATGTGTACACTATTTCAAATCAACAAATTACAGATATTGAAAAGATTGATTCTCCTCAAGGTTGTGGTTGTAAATCAAATATTGCATCGGTACTAGCTTCTAAAGGAGTAACTCTGTTGTTAGCCGGAGGAATTGGAGAGGGCGCTATCAATGTTTTATACTTTTCCGGAATAGAAGTGATCAGAGGATGTAGCGGCAATGCTACGGATGTAGTAAACCTTTACCTTGCAGGATCTGTTCAGGACAGTGGTTCTTCATGCCAACTCCACAATGAACATGGAGATCATGAACACACTTGTCAACATTAAAAAGTAATAAAAATTAACTTATATGGACTTATTAAACCCAAAAATTAAACTCGATAACGTAAAACACGTTGTGATTGTAGCTTCCGGCAAAGGGGGCGTTGGTAAATCTACCGTTTCTGTCAATTTAGCGATCTCATTAGCACGCCAGGGACTCAAAGTAGCCTTAGTGGATGCTGATTTATATGGCCCTTCCATTCCGAAAATGATGGGCGTTGAAGATATTCAACCTGAAGTGACGATGATTGGTGACAAAGAGGTGTTTTTCCCGGTAGAAAAGTACGGAATCAAAATGATCTCCATCGGTTTCTTTGTGTCTAAAGAGCGTCCATTGATCTGGAGAGGTCCTATGGCATCAACTGCAATTACCCAACTTTTGGAAAACACCGAATGGGGAGAGATCGACTATATGATCATCGACTTTCCTCCGGGAACTGGTGATATTCAGTTGACAGCCATACAAAAACTAAACCTATCAGGAGCCATTATTGTAACCACCCCTCAAGAGATTGCGGTTAATGATGCCCGTAAGGCTGCGTCTATGTTCGAAGATCCCCATATCAATGTTCCTGTTTTGGGAATCTTGGAAAACATGTCCTGGTTCTCCCCTGCACCCCATCCTGAAGAAAAGTACTACATCTTTGGCAAAGGGGGCGGAAAAATGTTAGCGGAAGAGTATCACACCAAACTTTTTGGAGAAATTCCATTGGTCATGGAAGTGGGAGAAATGGCAGAAAAAGGATTGTCAATTTTCAATCAAAACGACAAAATTGTAGTTGATGAATTTGAAAAAATGGCACAAATTCTTCAAAATTCTTTGTAAAAAAAGGAGAAAAATCATTTTTACAAACATGATAAATTATCTTTTTATCATTTTATTTCTCTAATTTACAATTATTTAAAAAATATTTTATTAAATTTCCAATGGAACTATTTTCCATTGGAAATTTTTATTATCTTTGCAGTATCAAATTGATACAAAAATGAACGCAAAAATTAGTGCTTTAATCAAGAAATACAAACTGACTTTAATTGGAGTGGTAGTGGGAGCTATCGGAGGATATTTATACTACCGGTTTGTAGGATGTGAATCGGGTGCCTGTGCCATCACTTCGAGTCCAATTAATAGCACGATTTACGGAATGTTGCTTGGAGGATTATTATTCAACATGTTTCAAAAGGAAAAGAAAGAAACAAACACTCAACAAAATGAAGAAAAACATGATTAATTATTTCAAAAACTGGCATTATACTAGAATCATAAGATTAATAGCCGGGATAGGAACCTTAATCTATGGAATTATTGGACATGATCAAATTTTTCTGATTTTAGCTGCATTATTTTTAGTTCAATCTTTTTTCAATTTATCCTGTTGTGGCAATAATGGTTGTACTACTACGCAATCAACAGATAACAAACAAGTATACAAAGATATTATAAAACCTTTAAAATTAAAATAATACAATGAAAGCAATTCAATTAACAAAATCCGACTTTTTGAAAAGAGTCGTTGACTATGAAAACTCTCCATCAGAATGGAAATACTTAGGTGATAAACCAGCTATTATAGATTTTTATGCAGACTGGTGCGGACCATGCAAACAAGTGGGGCCAATCTTAGAAGAGTTAGCAGAAGAATATGAAGGTAAACTTTATATTTACAAAATCAACACTGATGTTGAACAAGAATTAGCTGGAGCATTTGGTATTCAAAGCATTCCAACCCTACTTTTTGTTCCCATGAATGAGCAACCACAAATGGCTATGGGAGCACTTCCCAAAAGCACGCTAAAAGATGTGATCACAAATGTTTTATCTATTAATTAAGTAATTAGGGATTCTTTACATGAAAACACTCTGTAGAATAAGGGATATTTATCGGGCTATTTCTGAATTTGAAGTACAATTTCAGCACGAGCACAATCTGAATTTGAATGAAGGTATGTTACTGTGCAGTCTGCACACTAATGGGGTCTTATCTTCGGGAGAGATTGCAAATGTGTTGGGTCTTACGCCTTCAAACGCCTCCAAAGTGATCACATCTACTGAAAAAAAGGGGCTTATTAAGAGAGAGTTTGGTAATTCTGATAAACGTCAGATGTACTTTTCACTTACCAAAGAGGGAGAGCAATCGATCTCTGCCATTGAATGTGATAAAGTTAAAATTCCTGAGATGTTGGAATCAATCATCGAAATGGAAGCTGCTGATATGAAATAGAACCTTTATTTTACCATTTTTAAAAAGTGACCGTCATAACCATGAACGGTCATTTTTTTTGAGTCATAGTATGAATTTCGCCAACGGCAGCATCAATAATTTCATCTTTAGTCATATCATTCCAGTTAAAATATGCCGTAATATCGGGTGGAACGCCCGCTTCAGCATAATTATTTCCATTCAGATCAAGTAATTGAGAAACACTAAAGCGATAAAACCAACCATTTGGAAGTTGACCTCCATTAGGGATTCCACCACCGCCACCGGTATAATCTCCCACTAATTTAATTTGATCAAAAGCCTTAGTGATAACAGAGAAGAATGTTGAGGCACTATAAGAATACCTGTCAATTAACACCATAACCGGTTTTGTATAAATTGTTCCGGTTCCTCTCAACACTTGAATGGGTTCTTTTTCTCCAAAATCATCATGATGGGGTCCATTTCTGTTTATGGAATAAGCCACCAGCTTAGATTCACTACAAAAAGCTTCTAAAATGATAAAAATATTACTTATAGAACCTCCCCCATTGGCTCTTAAATCTAAAATTAGTCCGTCTGTATTTTGATAGTATTGAGTTAAATAGTTCATCTGATCCGGCGTCACTTCTGACATAAAACTTTCATATCGAATATAACCGACACGACCATTATCAATAAAATCATGATGAAATGGACCAAAAGTTTTAAAGTTGGGAATATAATAGCGGTTTACAACATGTTCACTATAATTGGAATTGTTTTGGATTCTGAGATTATATCTTGAAATATTAAATGGAGAGATCAAATTGGAATGATCATCACGAAGTTCATCCATCATATTCCCCATTACATCAAAGAGTTGTTCATCAGACATACCTTCGAATATTTGAGCCCGATAGGTTTCTTTAATCTGATTCCAATTTATATTTTTGTATTCAAAGTAACTGTATTTCTGATCGATTTGATTCCACAGGTAATCAAAGTTAACAAAAGGATCCGTACTGGCTTTATTTTCATCAAACAATAATTTTTCACATGAAGAAAACAAAATGATAAGGGTTAGGAATAAAATTATTTTTTTCATGATTATCTTTTCTTATTATTGATTAAAATCGTGTATTGTAATTTATGGGTTGCCATGTCGAAAGGTTCAAAAGAGCCAGGGGCATGAGCTACATCCCAAATATAGGAAATTCTTCTTCCGTTACCGGAAGGATAAAACCAGGTATAATCAATTTGGGTTCCAATTCTCCAACCGTTTAGTTTCCATGTATATTCTTTTAACAATTTATCTAAAGATAATGCTGTTCCGTAAATGGCTCCCAAATAAACGTAGTTATAGGTAGAAGGTCTGGAATTAAAGTTTAACAATCCAATATTCATTTGAAATGAAAGTACCCTTTTCCCCGGTTTTTTAGTTCCTTTAATAAACCAGCATTTAAAAGGTTTTGGTTGACTTACTGAAAGATCCCGGGATATTTTCCCAACCAACATCAAATTTGTAAAAGCCTCGTAACCTACCTGTGCATTTTGCAAAGAGCTATTTAATCTCAAATTCTGAGTCATAAGTAGAGCTCCCCCAACCTTAAGGTTCCATTTTGGATTTTTTAAAACAGGTAAATTACGCAAGAAGTGGTAATACCCATTAAATTGAAAAAATTGTTCATTCCACATATAGAAACCACCATCCAAGTCAAACCGATTTTCAGTTTTGTCTGTATGATAAATCCCGGAAAAGGTAACTCCTAAGCCCGGTAATTTATAAAACAAAGGAGAAGTGGAAAGGTCCCTATAAACACCGCTTCCTGCATGAAAGGATAAACCCATTAATTTTCTGGATTCATTAAAAATGGTAGGTTCGTTTTGTGCAACCAAGTTATAACCAAACAGGTTAATAAAGATAAACAATAATTGAAACCCTAAAAACGTTCGTTTACTCTGTAATTTTAACATTATTCTGAATTTTTAGTCTAATATGCAAAAATAACATTTTTTTCCATTAGTATAAAATTTTATCTTTGCAAAAATAAATTGAATGAAAAAAATCGTCTTGCTTACCTTACTTTTAAGTTATTTATTTGTTTATTCACAAGTTGACACAATAAAAAAAGCAGAACAAGACTCTTTACAATACATAAGGGTTTCCAACCAGGTTCAGGATTCATTGGTTTTACAATTTTCTTATCAAAAATTTGATCGATTTTTTTCCATAATAAATTATTGGATAGATTCTTGCGGATATTCTGAGCCCACATTACGTTCCATCATTATGGAAGAAATCATTACAGGAAATCCAGTAGATTTAGCCATTCAGGATTATTTTGATGTTGGATATTATGACATTTTTCAAAACAGAAAAACTGATGCTCAGGAGTTCAACTATTATGATTTTTATATGGATAATGTGGTTTATTACGGATTTATGCCTTTAAATTCAAAATTAGATTCAGTTATTCAACAAAGAGCTTATGAATGGAAAGATTCCATTTTTTTAACAACAGATGAGCGCTTAATGTGTTTTCTTTTCTCAGGGGATCAATATGAATTTGAGCAATTAGCATTAAAAAAAGAGAATAAAAAATCGATTATTGGAAAACAGATCCGTCACCAATATCGTGATGAAAGAGATCAATATATTGCCTTGATTTTTGGTACCGGATGGTCATTCCCAACAGATAAAAAGAATGTTTTAGGAGTCAATCAAAGTATGAAAATAGGTATATCATCCTCATTATCTAGCAGATGGATTTTTGATTTACTTTTAGATTTAAAAATTAATTACAATCCAAAACCTTTTGATTTTTATGCATTGGATGTTATTAATGAAGTAAAACCTGCTACCATTTTTAATATTGGAGGATTTATAAACTATCGGTTATTTGGCATTCGATGTGGTTTGAATAAGATTTATATTATTCCCAAAGCCGGACTTGGATTTGATTTTATTTCAACAGGAATTTTTGAAGAAGTGGGACAGGAAGAATACAATTATTACAATCCAACAACCATCAATATCACTTTAGGAATCAATACCTTAATTCCTTTATTAAAAACAAGTTATTTGGGAATAGGGCTCAATTATCATTATATTCCATTCAATTTGGACAAAAGAGTAAAAACACCCTTAGAATCTCATTATATCAGTGGAGAAGTATTCTGGAGACTATAATTTATTCTGCAAACACTTTCATGGCAATATAAGCACATGCTTCAGCATCTGCTAATGCATTATGATGATTGGTCAGGTCATAACCACAATAAGCGGCAACTGTATTTAATTTATGATTTTCAAGATCGGGATACACTTTTCGGGAACCTTGACAAGTGCAATGAATCGGATAATTGGGATAATACATTTGATACATCTGATGAGCGGCCTTCAGACACCCTCTTTCAAAAACATTATTGTGAGCGACTATTGGTAAATTGCCGATTTTCTTATCTATTTCAGTCCAAACATCTTTAAAATTACGTGCATTTTGGGTATCTTTTTCAGACAAACCATGAATCCTTGTATTAAAATAGTTATAAAACTCGGGTTCAGGTTTCACTAAATGATAAATTTTATCAATTATCTGTCCATTTTTAACTATAACAACACCCACACTACAGATACTGGTAGGGTAACGGTTTGCAGTTTCAAAATCCAAAGCAGCAAACTCATTTAAAACAATTTTTTTGGGTTCTCTTGTTTTTCTGACCTTTTTAATCTTTTGATGGATTGGTTTTTTAGTAGGATCATCTTGAATAAAAACCACTAAATCATCCCCACTGACAGGTTGAAACTCTTTTTTTTCCACTTTTTTCTTCATATCCCACGGCACATTCTGCCACAACTAATAAATTATAAATCCCAATATTGATTTATGAAATCATCCACTTCCTCTTTAGAGTAGCTTATAAAAGTAACATGTCCCATTTTAGAATCCTCAACGATATTGGATTTCAAATAATCATGGACAAAAACCCTCGGTAGCGATAATTTTTCCATTTCTTTAACACCATTGATGTGTTGTCCAAAAAAGCTCACTGAAATCGCAGGGTAGAGTAAATCTGTATTTTCAAGTGGAAGACCAGTAATAGCACGAATATGTTGTTCAAATTGACTCACCTTACATGCTTCAATAGTATAATTACCTGAATTATGCGGATGAGGAGCCATTTCGTTAAAGATTACTTCATTATCAAGGACAAACATTTCAATAGTAAGTGTTCCCACAAATCCTAAATTTCTCATCATGGTTTTAGCCATAAATTCAGCTTTATGAGTTACCTCATCAGAAATGGAAGCAGGAACTATACTCATCAATAGATGAGTTCCCTTGTTGATATTCTGAGCAATCGGGAAAGTAGTGATATCTCCAAAAATGCTGCGGGTAACAACAATACTGATTTCCATATCAAAAGGAATATATTTTTCCAAAATACAATGGCTTTTTTCCACAATTCTGGAAGCTTCAGGAAACTGATCCGCACCTTGTAGGAAAACGTATCCTTTGGGATCAAAAGCATTACATGTTTTTAAAACACAAGGATAATCTATAAGACGAACCCCCTCAATCAGTTCATACGTATTATTCACAGGAATATATTCAGCACAAACTGCACCCGCTCGTGTAGCTGAAATTTTTTCACGAAGCCTATGTTGTGCAAGAAAAAGTGGCATCTCACCTTGAGGAATATTGTATAAAAGTCCTAGTTCTTTAATCGATGTATAAGGAACATTTTCAAAAGCATAAGTAACAACTTCTGTTTTCAAGCACAATTCTTCCATTTTTTTAACATCGTTAAAATCTGCAACTATTTGTTCTTCTGCAAATTGAGAACATGGACAATCGGGTTGAGGATCCAGAACAACGATTTGCATACCCATACGATGTGCAGCTTCCGCCATCATCATCCCCAAATTGCCACCACCAATAATACCAATCTTTTCCATTCAATAGTATTTTAAAAACGCAAAGATAACTAAATTCAGTTTATGTTGATCGTTTTTTTCAATGAAATGATCATTTAATGATGTCAAATTTTCTTTATTTTTGTAAAAAAATTAAAACTAAACGATTTATGAGAGTTGTCGTTCAAAGAGTAAAAAGTGCTTCAGTGGTAGTTGAGCATAAAGTCACCGGATCTATAGAAACTGGTCTTTTAATATTGGTTGGAATTGAAGAAGCTGATACATTTGAAGATATAGAATGGTTATGTTCAAAAATAGCCCGATTACGTATTTTCCCTGATGCCCAGGATGTGATGAATTTATCGGTTACAGATGTAGAAGGGGAAATCTTAGTGGTTAGTCAATTCACGTTACATGCAGCCACAAAAAAGGGGAATCGCCCTTCCTACATCAAAGCAGCACGACCCGTTATTGCGATTCCATTATATGAAAAATTTATCGAAAAGCTGGAAGCAGAAACGGGTAAAAAAGTAGAAGAAGGGGTATTTGGAGCCATGATGGATGTCAGTCTAGTCAACTGGGGGCCTGTCACAATCTGGATTGATACTAAAAATAAAGAGTAACCCCAGAACTGTCATCTATTCCAATTCTCAACTATTCAGTCATTCATTTTCACCCCAGAGGACTCAGTGGTTATCTACCACAACTCAGAGTTTATTACCACAATGAATTCAGAGTTTATTTACCACAATGAACTCAGAGTTTATTTACCACAATGAACTCAGAGATTATTTACCCCAGTGAACTCAGAGATTATTTACCCCAGTGAACTCAGTGGTTATCTACCACAATGAACTCAGTGGTTTTCAACCACTATGAACTCAGAGTTTATTTAACACAATGAACTCAGAGTTTATTACCACAATGAACTCAGAGTTTATTTACCCCAGTGAACTCAGAGTTTATTTACCACTTTGAACTCAGAGTTTATTTAACCCAGTGAACTCAGAGTTTATTTAACACTTTGAACTCAGAGTTTATTTAACACTTTGAACTCAGAGTTTATTTAACCCAGTGAACTCAGAGTTTATTACCACAATGAACTCAGAGTTTATTTAACCCAGTGAACTCAGAGTTTATTACCACAATGAACTCAGAGTTTATTTACCACAATGAACTCAGAGTTTATTTACCCCAGTGAACTCAGAGATTATTTACCCCAGTGAACTCAGTAGTTATCTACCACAATGAACTCAGTGGTTTTCAACCACTATGAACTCAGAGTTTATTTAACCCAGTGAACTCAGAGTTTATTTAACACAATGAACTCAGAGTTTATTTACCACTTTGAACTCAGAGTTTATTTAACACAATGAACTCAGAGTTTATTACCACAATGAACTCAGAGTTTATTACCACAATGAACTCAGAGTTTATTTATCCCAGTGAACTCAGAGTTTATTTAACACAATGAACTCAGAGTTTATTTACCACTTTGAACTCAGAGTTTATTTAACCCAGTGAACTCAGAGTTTATTTAACACAATGAACTCAGAGTTTATTACCACAATGAACTCAGAGTTTATTTAACCCAGTGAACTCAGAGTTTATTTAACACAATGAACTCAGAGTTTATTTAACCCAGTGAACTCAGAGTTTATTTAACACAATGAACTCAGAGTTTATTACCACAATGAACTCAGAGTTTATTTACCCCAGTGAACTCAGAGTTTATTACCACAATGAACTCAGAGTTTATTTACCCCAGTGAACTCAGTGGTTATATATTTTGTAAAGTTTTGGGTTTTTTTGATAGAAAAATTTCTTTAAAGTATTGATTATTTAAAAATTAGTTTGTAACTTTGTAATCTATTATTAACTCAAAAACTCAATATGATGAATGAAGAACAACTTAACAACTTGACTAGACAAATCATTGGATTTTCTTTTGATGTTCACACTGCCTTAGGACCTGGCTTGCTCGAATCGGCTTACAAAACTTGCTTGTTTTACAAAATTCAAGAATCAGGTTTATATGTAGAAAAGGAAAAACCGATTCCCGTTATTTACAAAGGAGTAAAATTAGATTGTGGATACAGAATTGATCTATTAATTGAAAACCAATTGGTGTTGGAAATTAAAAGCGTTGAATCCCTAAGCAATTTACATCTGGCACAAATGCTAACATATTTAAAGTTAGGAAATTTTGAATTAGGATTGCTTTTAAATTTTAATGTCTTAAGAATGAGAGAAGGAATTAAAAGAGTGATTAACTAGTTGCTAATGAACAATGTAATAACATCTCAGTGTACTCTGGGGTAAAACACTTTGGGTACTCTGAGGTAAAAATCTCACTGTTCTCTGGGGTAAAAACCTCAGTGTTCTCTGAGGTAGTACCATCAGTGTTCTCTGTGGTAAAAACACTTTGGGTACTCTGAGGTAAAAATCTCACTGTTCTCTGGGGTAAAAACCTCAGTGTTCTCTGAGGTAGTACCATCAGTGTTCTCTGTGGTAAAAACACTTTGGGTACTTTGGGGTAAAAAACTCAGTGTTCTCTGTGGTAGTAACCATCAGTGTTCTCTGTGGTAAAAACACTTTGGGTACTTTGGGGTAAAAACTCAGTGTTCTCTGTGGTAAAAACCTCAGTGTTCTCTGAGGTAGTACCATCAGTGTTCTCTGTGGTAAAAACGAATAAATTTTAAAAAATTATCATGAATAATTTCACATTTCAAAATCCTACAAAACTGATCTTTGGGTCAGGTACAATTGCAAAATTAGCCAAAGAGATCCCGCTCGATAAGAAAATAATGATAACTTTCGGAGGTGGAAGTGTTAAACAAAATGGAGTTTATGAGCAAATTACAGAAGCTTTAAAAGGACATTCCTATATCGAATTCTGGGGTATTGAACCTAACCCTTCTGTTGAAACACTTCGAAAAGCTATAGTTATTGGAAAAGAAGAAAAAATTGATTTCCTTATAGCTGTTGGGGGTGGTTCTGTAATAGATGGAACAAAATTGATCTCCTCTGCAATTCCATACAATGGTGATCCCTGGGAATTGGTCTTGAATCCATTGCTAATCCAGAAGATGATTCCCCATGCATCCGTACTCACCTTACCGGCAACCGGATCCGAAATGAACCGGGGTGCCGTAATCTCCAATAAAGAAACACATGAAAAAGTGGCTTTCTATTCTTCTCATCCTCAATTTTCTATTTTAGATCCATTGGTAACATTTTCATTACCGGATTATCAGATTGCTTGTGGTCTTGCAGATACTTTTGTTCATGTAGTCGAACAATATCTGACAACTGTTGGTCAATCGCTGTTGATGGATCGTTGGGCTGAATCCATATTACAAACTTTGGTTGAGATTGCTCCAAAAATTAAAGCTAATCCGCACGATTACGATTTAATGTCTCAGTTTATGTTATGCGCCACCATGGCTTTGAATGGATTTAC
The DNA here is from genome assembly GCA_942493315.1 of uncultured Bacteroidota bacterium. Lineage (GTDB taxonomy): Bacteria > Bacteroidota > Bacteroidia > Bacteroidales > WCHB1-69 > UBA5429. Next base: position 501,966 of record OW818690.1, read on the forward strand.
TTCTATGGGTGTATCTCAGGACTGGGCTTCACATATAATCGGTCATGAGATTACTGCTTTGCACGGACTAACTCACGGGCATACTTTGGCTATCATTCTTCCCGGAACAATGTTTATCATGAAAAAACAGAAATGGAATAAAATTTTACAGTTGGGAGAGCGGGTTTTTAAAATTTCAAATGGTGACGAAGCTTTAAGAGTGGATAAGACTATTGAACTTACAGAACAATTTTTCCGTTCTTTGGGGTTAGAAACCAAATTGCATGAACTTGGTATCGGGGAAGAAACCATTTTAAAAATTAAAAATCGCTTTTTAAAAGAGGAAACTGTTTTAGGCGAAGCTCAAAATATTGATGGTGTCATTACCGAACAAATTTTGAGACAAGTACTTTAAAAAGTTATAAAAGTTTAATTATTATTCCAAAAAGAAAACGATTGTGCTAACAACTCGTGCTTTTTGCAGATATGGTTCTTCCGGTTGTCCAACCTCTTCTTCATCATAATTATAGTTGCCGGCAATTGAGATTTGTCCTTGTGATGCAGTTTTAATTTTACCCAATTTTGCTTGTGAATCATTAGCAAATTGTTCACCTGCTATTCGGGCATTTTTTGTACTTTCAGCAATCAATTGTGGTTTGATAGAATTTAATTCCGGAAAAACATATTCTGTTGATATCATACATGTTAGATCTTTACTTATTAGATCAAGTTCCATAACAGAAGCATTGTCTTTCATTTTTTCTACATCTTTTGTTTCAATAGTGATCACTTGAACAACAGTATATCTATCAATTTTAACTTTCACTTCTTGTCCATTTCTCCATTCCATTTCATAGTAATCTTCTCTATCAGTCACCATAATATTTTCAACCTTGATATCTTGATCTGTTTTACCGGTACTTTTCAAATACGCAATAACTTCATTTTTCTTGTTATTGGTTTTATTGATTATTTCTTGTAATATGTCTCCGGAAAAGGCAAATTTCAATCTGACTGTTGCAGATGTAGCTTTTAAATTCATCTCTGCTAATCCTTTTACCGTTACAACCCGGTCCTTATCGCTAAAAGTTTTAAGGCCTTTAAAAATAAAAAAGCCTAACAAGATGAGCCCCAACAATATTGAAACTCCTAGAATCATTGATTTAAAAATTGATTTACTTTCCATAATAATTTGATTATTTATTTTCTACAAAAATTATGGGGCAAATATAAACAAAATAGTATATCGAAAAAAATATTTTTTATAATTTTTAGATCAATTTTCGATCCCGTAATTCCCAGAAACATTTGGCTGTTGCCCATATATCAACAGCTGCATTATGTGCTTCATCAAAACCGGTTTTAAATAATTTGTAATGGAGTTCGCTTAATTTCGGCCATTTCGGTCCATAAGGACCTATTATAGCACAAAAGTCAACCGTTGAGGCCATTGTACAAATTTTATTTTTATTAGTAATAATGTTTTTCATTCCCATTCTCAGAAATTCAGCACCCATTATCTTTTCATCAAAAGCCATATTATGAGCCACTAATGTATCTGATTCACTGATCAGATTGTAAAAATGAAGTAAAACGTCATATAAATTTTCTCCTTCCATTAATGCTCTTTCATGTGAAATCCCATGAATTTTAGCAGATTCTGAAGGAATTATAAAACCATCAGGTTTAACTATAAAATTCCCTTCTGAGATTTTATTTCCAAATGGATCATATTGTAAATAGGCTAATTGTACCAATCTGGGCCAGTTGTTTAAATCTGTAACAGGGGCTTTCCAATTTTTAGGGAGACCAGTAGTCTCGGTATCAAAAAATAAATACATGATGTTTATTGGTTTTGAAAATCTTCCCATTTTCCCATATCTTTCCAATCATCTTGATTATGTAGATATCCAAAAATAGGATATTTTTTTGTTAATTCTAAATATAAAGGTGTAAATGATAATTTTTGATTTTCAGGAATGTAGTTTAAAATTTCATTTTTTACAATATGGATTCCACTAAATCCAACAAGCAAAGGGTTTGGTGTTGAAATACTCGATATTGTTTCGTTCGTTTTTGAATTACTCCAACCACAAAGTTGTCGGGTTTCCTGATCCAAAATAAAATGACGTGAGGTGTCTCTTTCCTTTACTGCTAATGTAGCCAGGCCATTTTTGTATTTGTGTTCCTCTATTAAAATGGGAATATTTATATTTGATATGATATCCACATTGTATAAAATAACATGGTCACTTTTTAAAAAAAATGGTTCCGCTTTTTTAAAACCGCCAGCAGTATCAAGCAACAATTCAGTTTCATCTGAGATCTCAATATGAGCATCAAAAGATTGATTCTGAACAAAATCGAAAATTTGATCGGCAAAATGGTGAACATTGATCACAATATGATGGATACCTGAAATGATCAACTGTTGAATAGCATGTTCCAATAACGTTTTCTCCTGAAACTGAACCAATGCTTTAGGTTTGTCCGCCGTTAACGGATAAAGGCGGGTCCCAAGACCCGCCGCGAAAATCATGGCGCTTATGTTATCCATTGACAATTTTTTTGCAAAAATACAGAATAATAAGCTAATGTGGTAATGTGATAATAAGCTAATTGTTACCTGTTACCTTTTAATTGTTACTTTTTATCTGTTACCTGTTAACTAATTCGTATCCTTTAATTTTAGCAAATTCTTTGATTGAATTATTGATGGCCAGACCAAAATCATCTTCTGTTTTTTCCTCTTTCATTTTTTGATCAATATAAGCTTGTCTTTTGATCGCTAAATCCTGAATCTCTTTTTGAATCTGTTCCCTTTCCTTGATCTTATTATCAATCTCTTTTTGGAGTTGTTCTGTTGTTAGATTCTGATACTCTTTAGGGAGTGTTTCTTTATCCACCTCTTCTAAAAACTTACTGTTTTTCTTTACATTATCAACAACATCCCAGGATGAATTATCATACACCTCTTTTTTAGATTTGGAAACGGTTCTTTCTACAACATTCGCTGTTGAAAACTGTGCTGCATTTTGGTCTTGCTGACTTTGATTCGAATAGTAAGCGGCACCCGATGTTCCGTAATAAATATACGTGCTGTTTAATCTAACATTACATTGAGAAATCATGTCATCATAAGGAGTAATGATATAGCGAATCTCTTTATTGGAATTGATACTAAAATATTTTCCATTACCTCGTATAGCTGCATCTTGCCAAAAACCAGAAATTCCCTCTTCATGCGTTCCACAGTGGATCGTATTTACAAAAACTCCTTTCTCTACTGCATTTCCAACTGCATTTCTATAATTTACACTTCCTTGATTAAATGGCTCATTACCTGCAATATAGATTAGTTTCATGCTTTTCTCTGAACGATCCCAATCGAGATGATCTAAAGAGTGTTTGATCACCGTTCCACAAAATTCAGATCCACCATAAGTAGTGATACTGAATAATTTTGCAGAAATGAGGTCCAAATCACGGGTAAAAGGGAGGATTTGACGGATATACCCTTCTGAGGATGGCAATCCGTCATTTCCATACATATATAAAGCGATCTCGATAGTGGGTGTTTCTTTGTTAAATTTTAAAGTTGTCAGCGTATTCACAATACTCCACAGTCTTGCTTTAGCTTGATTAATGAGTCCATCCATACTATTGGAAGCATCGAGAAGAATGGCTACCTGGATTTTAGGAGTTTCATCAGTTGGTTGGGTTTGGGAAAGTTGATCCGGTTTTTGATCTGTAAATCTGTTTTCACATTTTGCAAAAATGAAATGGGTACTGATTAGGATCAACATAAAAGATTTGAGAAGGATTGTTTTCATAAAATTTAATTTTTAAAAGTTTTCTGAGAGCAAAACTAATAGGTTTCCCATTTTCAAGAATACACAAATGGGTGAAACACGATTTTGAATGGGTAAAACAAGGATTAACCTATTCATTTTTTATGTTACTTTGTACTCTCAAAATAGAATCAATGAAAATAGGATTTTTGAAATATATAATATTGATATTTTTAATGCTACATGTCCCATTTTTTGGATGGTCACAAGCAGACACAATCCAAAAGAAGGTCAAAAAAATGACCTCTTCAAGTGGGGTAAATACTGCTTCTGTGCAAATTGAAAACACAATGAAAAGAGGAGGAAGTAATGCGGAAATTGCGGAATCTTATTATCTGTTAGCTATAGAATTAATAAAATCTGAATCATGGTTAAAAGCTGAAATATATTTAAAAAAGGCGATTCAATTAATTGAAAATGAAAAAGATAATCCTAAATTGGCTCAATATTACCGGGAGTTGGCAAAAGTTCAGGAAAAAATGAATAAAAATGAAGATGCCATCTCTAGTTTTCAGAATGCTGCCAGTAATTCTGTGGATAAGAATAGTAAAACCTACAACTTAAATGATCAACAAAGGGTTCAAAATAGTGCTAATCCTAATACGCAACTCGATTATCTGACCCAGAATAATAAAATCCTGATGGAAACAGGGAAAGATTATGAGATTGCTGAAAATTTTGAACAGATTGGGGAGGTTAATCTTAAATTGAATCAACCTCAGGTTGCTTTGGATAACTACGAAGAAGCCCTAAAGTATGTAAAGCAAAAACCCGAAAAAGAGATTCCGATTCTGCAGCAAATGACTCAAATTTATACAGAAACTAAAGAGTTTGATAAAGCAATCTTTTTACAAAAAGAGTTGATAAAAAAAGCAGATAGCATTGGAAATAAGGAAATGCAAGTGGTTCAATTAAGAGAATTAGGGGTCATATATATTAAATCAGGAGATAAAGAAAAAGGGGTTTTGGTTATTAAACAAGCCTATCAAAAAGCTTTAGATTTCCATTTGGTAAAAGAGGCAAAAAATACACTTCTTCTTTTAACACAATTTGAGTCTGATCAGAAAACTTTGAAAATGATGTTTCAATTTATGAAACAATTAGATACATTAATTGCAAACGATAATACATTAATTGATACCCGTATATTTGAGATTTCGGAAGAAAAAATTGCTCAATTGGAAAAAGAAAAAAAATTAACGCAACAATTACTCTCCCGTAAAAACAGATACAACTATTTGTTAGGTGGATTGGTTGTTTTAATAACTATTATATCAGGTACCATATTATGGTTTTATAGAAGTGTAAAAAGAAAAAATTATAAAATTGCTTTGCAGTCGCTCCGCCGGGAAATGAATCCCCATTTTATCTTTAACAGCTTAAATAGTGTCAATCAATACATTGCAAACAATAATGAGATGGAGGCGAATCGGTATTTAACCTCCTACTCTCAACTCATGCGAAAAAGTATGGAAAACTCTAACCTTGATTTCGTTTCGATTGCTGATGAACTGGAGATGATTACCCGCTATTTAGAGTTGGAAAAACTCCGGTTTCCTGATATTTTTGACTATAAAATTTCCGTTTCTGAAACTATAGATCAGGATGCAGAGTTGATCCCGAATATGTTAATTCAACCCCATCTGGAAAATGCGATCTGGCATGGGTTGAGATACAAAAATGAGTCCGGTATATTGTCCATCTCAATTCAAAGGTCTGAAAATAAAATTCTTATTTGTATAGAAGATAATGGAATAGGAATCGAAAAAAGTAAAGCTTTAAAAACAGAAAATCAAAAAAAACATGGATCACGTGGATTGAAAAATGTGAAAGAAAGAATTTTTTTATTAAACAAGTTGTACCATAAGTCAATACGGTGTGTTGTGGAAGATAAACAACCGCCTGAATCAGGTGTTATGGTTAAAATTGAGTGTTAGATGAAAATTAAAAGTATCCTTATTGAAGATGAAGTTTCTGCTAGAGAAGCGCTAAAATCGTATCTACGCAAATATGTTCCGCAGGTGGATATTGTGGGTGAAGCCACGAATGCCAAAGAAGCAGTGGAGATGATCCATAAGATGAAACCACAGTTGTTATTTTTAGATGTGGAACTCCCTTTTGGAAACGCATTTGATATTCTCGAACAATGTCAGGATCTCCATTTTGAAACCATTTTTGTTACTGCTTACTCTGAATATTCCATGAGAGCCTTAAATTTAAGTGCTGCTTATTATATTTTAAAACCTGTTAGTATTGAGGAGCTGATTGTTGCAGTCAATAAAGTGCAGGAGATATTAGAAAAAAAGATCTTTTTTGATCGCAATAAGATGGTAATTGAACATTTCAGAAGCACAGATCCTGAAAATAATAGGGTGATTTTACCAACCATGGAGGGTTTTGAAATCTTAAATATGAAGGAGATCATCAGGTTGCAGGGAAACGGCAATTTTACTGACATTTTTATGACTGATGGTTCTAAAAAGATGGCGTGTCGGTTTTTGAAACATTATGAAGAGAATCTCCCCTACCCTTTTATTAGAGTCCATAAATCACATATTATCAATTTGAATTTTGTAAAATCCTACAGCCGCACCGATGGTGGTTTTATAGTGATGCAAGATAAAAGTGAAATATTGATCTCACCAACCTACAAGGAGCAGTTTTTAAACCATTTCAAGACGAAATGACCCAATTCTTGACTCACAAAGCCTGAATAAAACTCGAATGACACGGATAAAATAACAATTATATTTAAGGATGAAAAATAATGTTTTATTTTCAAACAATACGTTGTTTTATTTAAAAACATTTTATATTTTTGCAAAAACAAAATGATGGAAACAATAACTCAAAAAATGATTGGTGAAAGAATTGCTAACCTCCGAAAGAGTAAGGGATTTTCTCAGGAAGATCTTTCAAAGGTTTTGGCAATATCGAGAACTTCATTGACCCAAATTGAATTAGGAAATAGAAATATTACAATATTTGAATTACAAAAATTATCAGATATTTTTTTTATTTCAATAGATCTATTGTTGTCCCCTAATTTTAACTGTGAAGAAAAAATAGTTACAAATTCTTTACAAAAAGAAGATTCCAAAATTAGAATTTCTATTCCTAAATTGAAAATTGAAAAATTCAAAAACATCCTTTTATATATTTTAGAAAAGTGTGCAGGAAAACCAAATGTTGGGGAAACACTTTTATATAAATTATTATATTTTGCTGATTTTAATTATTTTGAAATTTATGAAGATCATTTAACCGGAGCCGTTTACAGAAAACTTCCTTTTGGTCCTGTACCTCAAAAAATGGATTCAGTTATTCAACAAATGATTTCGAACAATCAAATTCAGTTATTTAAAACAGATTATTTTGGGTATCCACAATCCAGATATCTACCTTTATTGAAGCCAAATCTGGAACTTATGAAAGCCAGTGAGAAAGAAGTAATTGATAACGTTATCAATCAGTTTTCCGATTGGTCTGCCTCAAAAATAAGTGAATATTCTCATAAAGATATCCCTTGGTTAGCTTCTAAAGAAGGTGAGATCATTGACTATGAACTTGTTTTTTATAGAGAATTTCCATATTCTGCCAGAATTTATAATGACAACTCTTTATGATATTTGAAGAAATTGAAGAGTTTAGTAAAGATATTAAAAGGTTAAAGAAAAAATATTTAACCATCCCGTCAGATTTGGAAGTGGTAAAAAAAGTTTTAAAGGTTTGTCCAGATGAAAGGCCACCTTTTAGTTTTAGGATTGATAACTTAGGGATTCAAACTTGTATTATTAAAGTAAAAAAAATTGCAAGCAGATCATTTAAAGGAAAAGGGGTTCAATCCGGGTTCAGATTGATATATGCATATTTTGAATCTGATGAAAAGATTGTTTTAATAGAATTATATCATAAATCGGATAAGGAAACAGAAGATAGAGAAAGAATTTTGAATCATTTTAGGTAAAGTGAAACTGTTCAATCTTCGTATGTTTTTATATTTAATTTTTTATTAATTTTGCATCCCTTTTGAAATTTAACTGGGATGTTTTATTAATTTGATTTCACATGAAAAAGAATAAAAAAATAATTGTTATTTATTTAATAATCACTGTAATAACTTTATTATCATTTCATGTAATTCAAGCTTCTATTGCTAAAATTAATAGTCATAAAAGTGCTCTATCATATACAAACGACACCATTCAAATTCAAATTGGTTTTGTAGGTGATATAATGGCGCATTTGGCACAGCTGGACGCCCAGAAAACCGATAGTGGATCATACAATTTTAATGATAACTATCGTTTAATGAGGTTCTTTTTTCAATCAAACAATTGGATGATCGGAAATCTGGAAACTACATTTACAGGCCCAGAGCGTGGATATAGTGCATATCCTCTTTTCAATACACCTGATCCCTTAGCAGAAGCATTGAAAAATGCAGGTTTTGATCTTTTATCAACCGCTAACAACCACATGTATGATCAAGGGACTGATGGGCTTATGAGAACCATGGAAGTATTATCTAAAAATAAATTGTTGTTTACAGGATCAAGAAAAAATGCAAGTGAGAAAAACTACATCGTGTATAACGTAAATGGTATTAAAATTGGTGTGATTGCTTACACTTACGAAACAACACCCGATTCATCAGAATTTATTACCATTAACGGTCTCAAAATTAAAAAAGAGGATCAGACATTGATTAATTCTTTTAATCCTGACAAACCTGCTGAAACGGTTGCCAAATGGCGTTCAGATGTGACCCGAATGAAAAAAGACAGTGCCGATTTTTTGATTACAATTATTCACTGGGGAAACGAGTACCAGTTGAAACCGTGCGGATATCAGGTTGCTTTAGCTGATAGCCTCAATAAATTGGGTATTGATATCATATTCGGAAGTCATCCTCATGTGGTGCAACCATTCGATTTTATTTATGATTCCGTAAGAAAACATACTACTTTTGTATCCTATTCATCTGGCAATTTCATCAGCAATCAAAGATTTGAAACACTTCAGAATTATAATACAGAAGATGGCCTTTATTTAGAAGTAAAGATCATGAAAATCAAAAACCAGAAGACCCAGATTTATCACATTAAACCAATACCCACATGGGTTAATCGCTATCCTAAAAACGGCAAATTTGGTTACGAAGTGGTTCCATTACCCTGGATCTTAAATAATCCTAATGAAAAAACTAATTATACTGAAGAACAATGGATGCGTATGACCCAATCTCTAGAAAGAACAAGAGAACGGATTGGGCTGTTTCAAAAATCATCGACAAATGTAAGTCAATGGTCGATAGTCGATGGTCGATAGTTCCGAATGCTCAATGTGCTCAATGTGCTTAATGTGCTCGAATGCTCAATGTGCTCATAGTTAATTGTTACCTTTTACTTATTACCTTTTACTTATTACCTTTTACTTATTACCTGTTACTTATTACCTATTACTTATTACCTATTACCTGTTAAATTATTTAGTATTTTTGCTTCATAATTTAAAACCAAATTATTATGAAAACAAAAAATAGTATTCTTATGTCGATCATTGCCACACTTTTTTTGAGCTCTTGTGCTCAAAATACAACCGTGACAACCGTTCCTAATGTTGATTTAGATAAATATTTGGGTAAGTGGTACGAAATTGCTACTATTCCTCAAAGTTTTCAAAAAGGGTGTAATTGCACCACTGCTGAATATGCATTGAGTGATAAAGGGTATGTCATAGTTAAAAATAGCTGTAATAAAGGATCGGTAACCGGAGAGCGGACAACAGCTGAAGGGAAAGCTTTTGTAGTAAAAAACTCAGGAAATGCTAAACTAAAAGTTCAGTTTTTCTGGCCTTTTAAAGGTGATTACTGGATTATTGATCTGGCTAATGATTACAGTTATGCAGTAGTGGGAGATCCTTCCAAAAAATATCTGTGGATATTAAGTAGAACACCTCAAATGTCAGAAACCACCTATCAGGAGATTCTAACACGAATTGCTGCAATGGGTTACGATCTTTCTACACTTGTTAAAACCAAACAGTGCCCTCAATAAATGAGAATCTGGTCTATACATCCAAAATATTTAGATACTAAAGGACTCACTGCTGTTTGAAGAGAAACACTTCTTGCGAAACATGTGTTAGAGGGGAAAACAAGAGGGTATATTCACCATCCGCAGTTGAATCGTTTTAGATCTTGTGAAGAGCCTCTTATTGCAATAAATTATTATCTTTCTGAAGTTTATAATGAAGCTACTACATGCGGTTATCATTTTGACTCTTCTAAATTTGAAATTTCCAAAATTCCTCCACAAATTAAAGTTACCAAGGGACAGTTAGCATTTGAAAGAACCCATTTATTGAATAAATTGGAAAAAAGAGATCCGATAAAATGGGATCAATTGAACCCTATTTTACTATTTGAACCTCATCCTTTGTTTTGTGTTATTGAAGGTGACATTGAACCTTTTGAAGTGATTTCTTGAGGGAACTGTTTTTTTACTAAATTTGCCCTTGATTTCTTTGAATATCAAAAAGTAAATTTATTTAAAAAAAGGATCCCGACATGACAAAAAAAAGAGCTGTTTTATATTCCCTATTTATTGTATTTTCATTTATATTTACCTTAAATTCTGCAATTTACGCCCAAAAAGTTACAATAAGTGGCTATGTAGAGGATGGATCATCAGGAGAACGATTAATTGGGGGTATTGTATATGATACCCTATCAAAAATAGGAACAACAACCAATAATTATGGTTATTTTTCCCTTACTTTTCCTTCCTCAAAATTAGTGATCCGTTTTTCTTACGTCGGTTTTGAATCTTTGGAACTTCCAATTTCGATAAAAAAGGACACGATTTTACAAATCTCATTAAAAAAATCTGCTCAGTTAAATGAAGTGGTTGTTACAGGAAAGACAGAGTCACAGGTACAGCAGTCACAAATGAGTGAAATTGAGATCCCTTTGCAAACAATACAGACACTTCCCATGTTTTTGGGAGAGCGGGATCTTTTTAAAGCGATTCAACTGTTTCCCGGTGTTCATTCCGGAGGTGAAGGAACGTCAGGACTATACGTTCGTGGTGGAGGGCCTGATCAAAACCTCATTTTGTTGGATGGAGTTCCTGTATACAATGCAGACCATCTGTTTGGATTCTTCTCAGTATTTAATCCTGATGCCATCAACCATGTTTCTTTAATAAAAGGTGGATTTCCTGCCCGTTATGGAGGACGGTTATCCTCTGTATTAGATATTCGGATGAAAGAAGGAAATAATAAATCGTATCATGGTGATGTAACGGTTGGCTTAATTGCTTCCAAAATTACAATTGAAGGTCCTATTATAAAAAATAAAGCCAGTTTCATAATTTCTGCAAGAAGAACCTATATTGATATTCTAGCACAACCCTTAATCCTATTATACAATAAACAGGATCCCTCAGATGGAGGATCAACAGCAGGTTACTATTTTTATGATATGAACGCTAAATTCAATTATACTATTTCTCCTAAGGATAGAGTATATCTTAGTTTTTATGGCGGGCAGGACAGAGCGTATGTAAAATCCAAATACACATACACTTATGATCAAATAAAATACGATAATAATGATAATTTCGGATTAGACTGGGGGAATATTATTACAGCCTTAAGATGGAATCACATTTATAATAAACAGTGGTTTTCCAATGTTTCTCTTACATACAGCAAATTTCAATTTGGAATAGGTTTGGAAACCGAATATATTGAAACAGAAAATAACACTGTTAGAGAGTTTAGTGATAAATTAGGTTATTTATCCGGTATTGAAGATTGGAGCTTAAAAGCTGATTTTGAATATCATCCTGATCCAAAACACCAGATTTTAATGGGAATTTCTGACATTTATCACACATTTATACCTGGGAAAGCAACTTATTATGCAAAGGATCCATACACACCCTCTCCTATTGAATTAACTCTTGGAAATAAAAAAGTATATGCTCATGAAATTTCCATGTATATTGAAGATGAGTTTACTGTCAATTCAAAATTAAAACTGGATGGTGGTCTTCATTTCAGTATGTTTCCTGTTGATGGAAAATTTTATTCTTCTTTACAACCAAGATTAAACGGAAGATATATCTTTGCCGAAAATTGGTCAATAAAAGGAGCTGTTTCAAAAATGACTCAATATATTGTCTTACTTTCCAACAGCGGAATCGGGTTACCCACAGATTTATGGCTTCCGGTTACAAAAAATATCAAACCTCAGGATTCCTGGCAATTTGCTACCGGAATCTTTCATGATCTCAAATACGGCATTGAAGTGGGTATTGAAGGGTATTACAAAACGATGACCAACTTAATTGAATACAAAGAGGGCTCCAGTTTTATGACCGCCAGTATCTCTGAATCCTGGGAAACAGAAGTGGAATCAGGAACCGGAAATGCTTATGGAATGGAAGTTTTGATCCGTAAAAATGAAGGAAAATTTACCGGTTGGATAGGTTACACGTTATCCTGGACCAATCGTTTGTTTGAAAATTTGAATTTTGGAAAACAATTCCCCTACAAATATGACAGAAGACATGACATTGGATTAGCAGCCAACTACAAATTTAATGATCTGATTGATATTGGATTAGTATGGGTTTATGGTTCAGGGAATGCACTCAACCTCCCCATTGAAAGATATTTAGGGTATTCAGAAATGTACACAAATTTGAATCCATGGATGCAACCTATCCAATACTACAAAGAACGAAACGGATTTAGAATGCCTTCTTATCATAGAATGGATTTGGGTATCAATTTCCATAAAAAGAAAAAATATGGTGAAAGAATTTGGAGTATCAATATTTACAATGTTTACAATCGCCAAAACCCATTTATGGTCACTTTTGAAGATGGTATTGACAATAATGGCAACCAAACCACTCGTCTGAAACAGATCAGCTTATTTCCTATTATTCCTTCATTTTCTTATACATATAAATTTTAATCACCATGAAAAAATCAATTTATATTTTATTTGTCATTTTAATATTTGGATCTTGTGAAAAATATATTGATATTGCTATTCCGGACGAAGGTCGAAAAATGACAGTGAATTGTTTCATCAATGACACCGATAAACCCATTTTAATGGTAACACGCAGCAAGTTTATATTAGAAAGTGGGAATGAATTTTTTATGATTGATTCAGCAAAAGCATACTTATATCAGGATGGTGTTCAGGTTGCAGAATTCTTCCAACAAGATACTTCAAATATTCCTGAGCCTTGGGATATTGGCGCATACGTAGCAGATTACACATGTCAATCCGGTAAACAATACACTATTAAAGTAATGAAAAACGGTGAAACGATCACAGCCTCAACTCAAATACCACATAGCGTTACTGTTCAGTCCATTGATACAATGACCATTGAAAACCAGGATGGATATAAATATTTAAGAGTAAAAATAACTATTAATGATCCTGCAAACATAGAAAACTTTTATCAATTTTCATTTAGAACCATCTCTTTTGGATATGAACAAATCCTTTCTTTTCCTGTCAATCAGTCAGATTTTGGACTTACAGGTACAACTTATCAAAGTTATTTGATATCCAATGACAAATTGTTCAACGGACAATCTAAAACTTTCATTTTTGATCTGGAAGGTGGCAGTTTTTATGATATTGTTACCCCATTAAGTGTTGTGGTAAATGGTGTTTCTAAAGATATGTTTTTATACTATCAACAGCTTCAGAAGTACCAAAATGCCCAAAATTCGTTTTTAGCTGAACCTGTCATGATGTACACCAATATTGAAAATGGATTGGGAATATTTGCAGGATATAGTTCTCATATTACAACCATTGATGTTCCCCAACTCATTGACGATATCTATATTGAAGGAAAAAACAAGAAACATGATCATAAAAAGTAAAATTACTCAGACTTTTGGTTCAACAGGTTCAACTGCGGGGATTGTTTTCTTTGGAATTGGTGTCATTATGTTGTTTTACACATGGAAAACCGTTTTTTTAGTGATTATTGGCGCGTTTTATGGGTTTACAAATGCTTTCGCCTATATCGATACCGATCGAAGAAGAGTGAAACTAACTGAATTCTATTTTGGTATTATTCCTATTGGGAAATGGATTCAAGTGGATGATACTATGTCATTAGGTTATAAAATGACCAATGATGGATGGAGTGTCTCCAGTTTATCCAGTCGCACATTAGATATCCCGGACAGCCGATATACTATCATTTTATATGATCAAAACGATATGCCCGTTATCTCTTTAATGAAATTAAAATCGGAAGAGGAGATGACTGAAAAAATTGAATTGATCGCTACCTTATTACATCTACCCTTATAATTATGAAACTGAATCGTACAATTAAATTTATTTTGTTCTTCCAATTAATCTTGATCGGATTATGTAATCCTTTATATTCTAATTCATTAAGTACTGATTATTTAAAGGATACTTCTAAAATTTATTGTTTTGAAGGGGAATTGAAAGTGGGGAAAATCTCACCTACCAGTCCCCGTTTTGTACCTTCCGGAACGCTCTATTCGTTTTTATTTAGTTTTGGAGTAATAAATCACAATTCGGAAAACCAATGGTCTCGTTTTCACAACTTTCCTATCACCGGTGTCACCCTTGGTTTTACCAATTTAGGAAACCCTGATGTGTATGGATATGAATGGAAACTGATCCCTTATGTAGAATATTGTATTGGAAAGAAATGGAGTTACAGACCCTCCATTAAAGTAGGATTAGGATTTAGTTATACAACCCAATACTATAGAACCAATCCTGCAAATATTGCCTTAGGAAGCCCCATTAACTGGGCTTTTGAACTCACTTTTCGACAAAACATTCTCACTACTCCTTATGGTATTTTTCGCTTGGGTGTTGGTTACGTTCATAGTTCAGATGGGCATACTCAATTGCCAAATATGGGTATCAATGGATTGGTAACTACTATTTCATTCATGAATATTCATCAATTCAACAAATATAACTACAAAAATAAATGGGAAACACCCAAAAAAGAGAATGAAATCTATTACTTTTTTCAACTCAATCCCATTTTAGGAATTCATGAATTGGGTGGACCATTAGGTCCTGTTGGTGGAACTAAACGAGCTGTTTATGGCTCCAATTTTATGGGGGGATTGGTTCTTAACAGAGGGTTCAAATTCTATATTGGATTTGGATATCGATATTATGATCAATTTAATTATGTATTTCAACATGACCAACATCCTGATATTGAAAAATACAGTTCAGGTGTTGCATTTGCCTCCAATTTTTATATTTTAAATGGATTAGAGTTGATGTACGGCCATTTCGGATTCACTTTTGAAGGGGGTTTGAATCTTTATAAGCCATTTTATAAAACCTATTGCGATCTTTACAGTCCGGAAAATCCCACCAAATATATCCTTAAGAAATATCTCAATTCAAGAATTGGAATTAAAGTGTATCGTTATAATATTAACAAAGGTCCTAAAGTCAATTACTTCATCGGAGCGCATGTTAATGCGAATTTAGGACAGGCTGATTTCACTGAATTCAGCATTGGAATATTAAGAAATTTTATACCTTAAGAGGAACTATTTTATCAATTGATTTAAAATAGGGACAATCTCATTAGAGGAGGGTCTTGGAGCAGTTGCATCAATAAAGTTTCCATCAGCATCAATCAAAATAAAGGTTGGCACACTACTAACCTGAAATTTATCAGTAATTTCAGGATCCCATCCTGAATGGGTTCTCAAATGAGTAATATTTTTTTCGTTTTGAGTCATCTTTTTCCAGTCTTCAAAAAATTCAGGATCATCAAGTGAGAGGGAAACAAAAACAATCCCTTTGTTTTTAAATTGATTACTTAACTTCACAAAATGGGGTTTCTCCTCTTTACATGGGGTGCACCAGGTTGCCCAAAAATCAAGATAGATCACTTTACCTTTAAAATCACTTAAATGGATCTCTTTGTCATTAATATCGTAGCATGTAAAATCAAAGGCAGGTTTCCCCTTAGCTAACGCCAACTTTTTTTTCAACATTACTTGTATTTGATTTCTATAAGTATCATTTTTAATCTCATTTTTATAGATCTCTCTACATAATTCAAACCCTTCCAGCCCTTCGTATTCAATTACTTGTTTAACTGCTGAAAAATATAAATACTCTTTTATTTTTGTATTTTCGAAAGTACTGATCACTTTAAATTTCTTTTTAATCCAGATTTCAGGTTTAGCCTTGATGGTATCATTCAAATCAACTAATTGATCATTCAACAATTTTTCTGTATAATATTCTATGAACATTCTATAATCAGGAATACATAGATATTGAGCATTATCTAGCTCTAATTGATCAATAAAACTATAAAAGCGAGGATCATCAATACCATTTTGCAATCCTAAAATCAGTTTTAGAGTTGCAGCCTTAAATTTACAATATTTGTTTTGAAAATTAACAAAATTAGGATCCAGGTTTTTCCCTTTGATCATTTTTTCAAAAGAAATACTAAATTGATTAAAAATGGAATCAATATAAGTTAAAATTTGATTTTTATCAATTTTTTCTAAGTAATCATAATCAATTTGATCAATAGATTGCATTATATCTTGCAACATATTATTCTCAATTTCACCTTTTCCTGTAAATTCAATAATTGGTTTTCCCAAATCTTCAGGGAATGTTGTTTTTATATTCAAATCATAATTGGGCCCCAGAAAAATTTGTTTCATCTGATTTCCAACAACCAAAGTATAATATCCGGGATTTTCCAGTTCAATTTTTTGAGAGAACTTGCCATTCGTGACTTTAATAGTGTCCAAATGATCGTAGATGATTTGGTCTCCAAAAAGCACAACCGTACTATCGTTACCCTCGATTGTACCGCTTATAGTGGCGGTTTCGGGGCTACAAGAATTGAAAATGAAGATTAAAACAACAATAAAAAGGTAAAAAAGGTTTTTTTTCATGATTTAAAATTACTTAAATGAAAGTCATATATATCGGGGCTTGTTATTTTCTAAAGTCAGCAATCTCTTTAATGGCTTGGATTGCAGCATCAACATGGTTTTCTAAAGTAAATGGTCCAATGCTTAATCTCACTGTTCCATGAATTTGATCGGTTCCTAAATGTTGATGAACAAATGGGGCACATTGTAATCCTGTTCTACAGGCAATATTGTAATCCACATCTAACATAGTTCCCACATCACCAGATTCAAATCCATTTACATTTAAACTCAAAACAGGATTTTTATTTTCTCTGTTCACAGCACAATAAGTGGTTACATTTTCAATTTTTTGAATTTCAGAACGCATTTTATCCCATAAATCCATCTCTTTACGATGTAAATTCTCAATTCCTTGTTCTGTAATCCATTTAACACCTGCATGAAGACCGGCAACACCTAAAAGATTCAAAGTTCCACACTCTAATCTGTATGGAAATTCAGTTAAATGAGATCTTTGAGCAGAACGAACACCTGTGCCACCAAAACGAGTAGATTTTACCGGAACATCTTTCATCACATAAGAGCCACCAATACCGGTAGGTCCCATCAAACATTTATGTCCTGTAAATGCAAAAGCATCAATACCCATAGCTTGCATATCCACTTTTACAGCACCTGCACTTTGGCTGCCATCAACAATAAATAAAATTCCTGCTTCTTTACAAATTCGCCCCACTTCACCCACAGGCTGTACTGTTCCTAAAACATTAGAACAATGGTTCATCACAACAATACGGGTGTTTTTCTTAATTCTTTTTTTAATATCATCAGGATCAACATACCCGGTAATTTTATCGAATGGGACATAATCAACTTCAATAATTCCATCTTGCTCCAAATGATAAAGTGGTCTTAACACAGAATTATGCTCTAACATAGTTGAAATCACATGATCCCCTTTTTGAGCTAATCCATAGATCAACATATTTAATGAATCACTGGCATTATAACTGAATGTCAAACGATTAGGATCCCCATCTCCATTAAAAATTTCCATTAACATTCTTCTGGTTTGGGCAACCATCTCTTCTGTTTCAATAGCAGCATCAAAACCTGTTCTTCCGGGACTAACCCCTTTAGTTCTATAGAAGTTCATCATGAAATCATATACAGCATCCGGTTTTGGAAACGATGTTGCAGAGTTGTCTAAATATATTAAATTGTTCATGTTATAAAAAAATAAATGTTTTTCTAATCTAAGACTAAAGCATCAGCGACAATCTCTGCTAATGTTTTAATTTGTACGTTTAATTTGTAATAGGAGTTTAATTGTAATAATTGATCAACGCAATTGTGGCAAGGAGTAACCACAATCTGAGCTCCGGTATTTCTGATTTGATCTGCTTTTAACTTACCTGTTTTCATTCTTCTCTCATTGTATTCACTCATAGCCAATTGGCCGCCTCCACCACCGCAACAATAGTTATCTACACCGTGGGGTGTCATTTCAACAAAATCGGAAACAGTTTGAGATAATACATATCTTTGTTCTTCAACTATTCCACCATTTCTCACTAAATTACAAGGATCATGAAGGGTAACTTTCTGTTTTATAATGGTTTTATCCACTTTTATACGGCCACTTTTGATATAATCTGCTAAAAGTTCAACTGAGGTTCTGATATTAAAATTAAAATGGATCTTCAAATAGTTAGGAGCTTCCCAACGGAAAGCACGATCACCGTGACCACATTCAGCCAAAATCAATTCTTTGGCACCCAGTTTTTCCATCTCATTCATCATCCGATGGGCAATAATACTCGCTTCAGCTAAATTTCCACTGAAAAAAGCATAATTGGTTACATCATACATTTCTGTAGAGATTGTCCAACTCTCTTTTGCTGCATGAAACACTTTAGCCATAGCAGAAATTGAAAGAGGGAAAAATTTTGGTTCCCGTGGATTTAGCGTGTACATCACGTTTTTATCGGGTTGGTTCAATGGAATAGAGGCAGTAGTGTCATTTAACTCATCCTGAAGATCTTCTTCCAACCACTGAATGGTATCCACAAACTCATCGTAGGTGATTCCCATATTGTTTCCGGTAGTAAGAGCTGCATTAACAGTAGATTGAAGTGTTGCAGGAACCAATCCCATTTCTGACAACATCATTCTTCCGGTTCTAACTAAAAAAGCTATATCTAAACCAATGGAACAGTGGATATTACAACGACTACACATCGTGCAAGCACCAAAGAACTTATCAATCATTTCGGGAACTAGTTCATCATTCAATTCCCTCGCACCGGTAATTGTTGGAAATGTTTTCCCTAAAAATGTAAAATAACGGCGATAGATTGACGCTAAAAGATCTACTTTATTTGCAGGAGTAAGGGTTGGATCTTGATCAGCTAAAAAATAGATACAACTGGTTGAACACAATCCACAATGCACACAACTATTGAGATGTGTCAGCAACTTACTGTTATCCAAATTATTAAGTATATCTAAACCTCTATCAATTTGATTTTGAGATAATGTAATCATATTCTAATGTTTTTTTGGAGGCCAGGTTCCTCTCCATCCGTAAAAAAAGCCTAAATGAAACCGTGCAAAGAAAAAATAAACCACATGTTTTAATTTTCCTATTGGAATATATATGAGTAGTAAAGAACTCCATAGGAAATAGAGCATTGGAATATCAAAATGGAGCATTCCAATCGTTAAGATTTGAAATCCTGTCACCAACAGGTTGGAAATATAATCATCAGGATTAGAGATCGCTTTTTGCACTTTATTAAAAAAACGGGCTATCAAAATGATCGCTCCACAAACAGATGTAATTGCTAAGCCACCAGTTAGTCCCCAAATAAGGATTGGCTCGGTGATATAAAATCCGGCAAGGTGTATAAAAAACACCAAAACAGAAACAAAAGCACCAATATGGAATAAAATACCGGCGCTATATTCAGGAAGATGTAAATAGGCAGATTCCTTATGGGAAGGGAGCATGGCTCCGGTAAAAGAGTATGGTATTGCTTTGGAAAGATCTCCGGCGGTTTTAGAAAAATCTTTTGGTTTACCAAGTCGAATCAAGCGAATCAGATGGAAAAGACAACCTGAGATACAAATGATAAGTGCAAAAATTGCAACAATTATGTACCAGTTCATAAATAAGGCGATTAAACGCAACCGTCAGGTTTTGGTAACCCGGCAACTCTACATGCACCACGAGCAGGACCTAATGGGAACAACTCATAAATTTCACGTAATTTAACACCTGTATCCTGACAAATACTACGAATCATTGGGGCATTCCCTTTCTCTTCAAAGTTTCTGCGAATAAATCTCACAATTGCCCAATGTTTTTCAGTCAATTCAGTAAGTCCATCATACTTAGCAAATAGTTGTGCGACCTCTTCATTCCAAATTTCAGGTGTTGCTAAAAAACCATCACCATCCACTTCGAATACTCTACCATCAATTTCTAATGTTGCCATATTAGTTTTAAGTTTTTTTAAATGTTTTGTTGAATAAAAATTTTTCGCCAATTTAAAGCGCGGCAAATATACAAAAAAAATGCAACAAAAGTTAAAAAAACTAAACCGTTTTTTATCGGTTTATGATCACTTTTTGAGTGGAATTTCCTTGGTCAGATTTTACAGTAACAAAATAGATTCCATTATGGAAAGATTCAATATTGATCACTTGTTTTGATGCTGTTACAGGTTCCTGTAGTAATACTTCTCCCAAAATATTGGTCACCATATAGATACTTTTTCCGTCTATAGGTAATAAATGTTCAATGGTAATTTGATTGGTTGCAGGATTTGGATACACTTGAATGTTTTGGATATTGGCATCTTCAATTCCAACTATATTACCTTGGAATGCAACATCATCAACATATAAATAATCGTTTATAGTAGGTTCTTCACCACTGCTGATAAAAGCGATTACGCAAGAATCAGGAGTTCTGGAATCTAAATAGGTTAATGGTAAGGAAAAATTACTCCAACTCATCGCCATTCCGGTTAATGTATATTCTAAAGAGGCAATCAATATTTGGGATTGCGCTAATGCATCCCATTTTGTCAATTGAACAACCACCATACCCTGACTTTGACCAAAAATCATGTGTTGCCATTTTCCGGTTAAATTAGCAGGTCTTCCAGTAAAAGGAAATCCGGAAATTGTTTCATTATCAATATCCATAGAACCACACATAGCATATCCGGGAAGAACAGCTAATCCCATCATGTCCTTACTTGTTAATTTTAAAAAGTAGTTGCCAGGATTACCGGGAGAGCCTTTTTCACAGGTGTAAACTCCCAAATATTCAGTTAACGCGTTATAACTACTCCAGGAAACAGGTTCTTCATAAGATCCGATTGTGTTCCAATTCTCAAAACTACCATTTGGAATCTGAGAAAATAGAGAAATACTACAAATAGTGGTTAAAACTAAAGTGATGTAAAATTTTTTCATGTTTTTGCTTTTATTTAAAATAGATCGCAAAAATAAGGAAAAAAATGATACTATGGTTGAACTCAGAAACTATTAATTTAAACTTTTTTATAACTAATCATCATTCCTAACTTATAAATATTGAACCATTTAATGGAAACAGAATTATTCAGTAATCTATTTTTCAGAAAAGGATTTATAATTTTGAAAAGTGGTATTAATATTGGTTTAAACCATTTGATTTGCTGATAAGTCCTCAATAAAGTAATATTGTTTATCAAATCGGGATCGTGTTGTGAAAACTCCATTATTTTTATCAAATTCTCAATTCCATATTCAGTTTTCTTTAAAAATTCTTCATTCGTTTCAATATCTCCATTCAAAACTGGATTTTCAATATGAGTTATGGAAATCCCTCTTTTTGCTAACTCTAAACCAAATAAAGTGTCCTCATGTCCATATTGAGTCAACCTTTCATCAAATCGAAGTTCTTGAAATAACTCCTTTTTAATCAGAAAGTTATTGGTCATAAATGATCTATTCGGGTTTTTCTGACGTTCCTTGCAAGTTTTACTCTCTCTTTGTAATCCGTAATTCCATCGTAGTTGATGCTCTTGATCGGGTTTTTCCATTGGATACACTCTTCCTCCACAAACTACATCGGGTTGTTCAGAAATAATCGAAACATAGTTTTGTAAAAAATCGGACTGATGAATGATCGAGTCACAATCTAAAAAGAGAAGGTAAGGAAAACTAGCATATTGTAAAAAAAGATTTCTTATTTTGGCACGTCCTACATTCTGTGGTAATTCAATGTATTGATGATCCCCAACTATTGTTCTGTAATACGCTCTATAAGAATCCTCTGAATGATCATCAATCAGTATCAATTCAGATGGTAAAGACAATCGTTCCATTTGCCTTTGAAGCTCGATAATCAAGCCTGTAGCATCAAAATTGTATAAAGGGATACAAATAGAGATCATTTTTGCATTTGAATAAATGTGGATACTTTTTCTAATGGTTTTGATATATCTTTCCCACTGGGTTGTTGGTAAATATCGAGATCGAAATAAAGTGCAGCTGCTAAAACATGATCAAAAATATTCGCTAAAATATCTTCATATTCAGCCCAATCCGTAGTACTGGTAAAACAATAAATCTCAATGGGAACACCCCGATCCTCAATAGGCATCTGTCTAACCATCAAAGTCATATCTTTGCGAATGTCTGTCCGATTGGTCACATAATTTTCAATATATTTTCGGAAAACACCCAGATTGGTCATCCTTCTACCATTGATTACTTCTGATGTATCAACTTGATTTTGAATATTATACAAATCAATTTCCTCTTGTCTTTCTATGATATAATCCTTTAATAAGTGAATTTTTTTATATCTTTCCCGGGTTTCCTGATCAATAAATGTAACAGTATGCACATTGATATATACCGATCTTTTGATTCTTCGTCCTCCACTCTCTTTCATAGATCTCCAGTTTTTAAAACTTTCTGTCATAAAATGGTGTGTAGGAACTGAGGAGATTGTTTTGTCCCAGTTTTGAATTTTTACTGTATTCAAATTGATCATAATCACTTCACCATCAGCATTAAACTTGGGCATTTCGATCCAGTCACCTACGCGAACGGTATCGCTGGTGGCCATTTGAACACTCGCTACCAAACCCAAAATGGTGTCTTTAAAAATCAACAACAGAATGGCTGTCATGGCTCCAAATGCACCCAAGAAAACAGCAGGTGATTTTCCTAGAACAATAGACAAAATAAGCACACCAGTGGCGATATACAAAATGATTCTGATCAACTGAAAATAACTCGATATCGGTTTATCTTTGAATGCGGTTGTTTTAGACAACCCATACTCACTCACTTTCAGGAAAGAGTTAATAATAGTCACAAAAACGATGATCAAATAGGAGTCCGTAATTTTAATCACGTAAGGAAGTCCCTCTTTAAAATCTTCAAAAATCATTTGGGCAAAACCTCTGACAATAAAAGCGGGAACCAAATGAGCTACATTATTAAAGACCTGAAATTTGACAAAAGCATCATCCCATTTAAAACTGGTTTTCAAGAAAATTCTATATATTCCTTTGATTACCAGATGTTTCATGATCCAAAATACGATCAATGCCAATAACCCGACTGCTGCTAACAGGATTAAAAGACGTAAATAAATAGTGGCAGTTTCTCCGGCACCCCATCTGTGGAGTAAAAATTCTAACCAATGTTCAATATATTTCATAATGTTTAATGTAATCAAATGCAAAAATACTAAATAATATAACAAGTAACAGGGAACAAGTAATAGGTAATAAGTAATAAGTAAGAGGTAACAGGTAACAAGTAATAGGTAATAAGTAATAAGTAATAAGTAAAAGGTAACAGGGAACAAGTAATAGGTAATAAGTAATAAGTAATAAGTAATAAGTAAAAGGTAACAGGTAACAAGTAACAAGTAATAGGTAATAAGTAATAAGTAAAAGGTAACAGGTAACAAGTAATAGGTAATAAGTAATAAGTAATAAGTAAAAGGTAACAGGGAACAAGTAATAGGTAATAAGTAATAAGTAATAAGTAATAAGTAATAAGTAATAAGTAATAAGTAATAAGTAATAAGTAAAAGGTAACAGGTAACAAGTAACAGGTAACAAGTAATAGGTAATAAGTAATAAGTAAAAGGTAACAGGTAACAAGTAACAGGTAACAAGTAACATTGAGCACATGAGCACATGAGCACATGAGCATTCGAGCATTCGAGCATTCGAGCATTCGAGCAGATATTACTCTTTGGAAAGTAATGAGTCTGCTTTTTGGATCACTTTTTGTTTGGAGTTACTGATGACATTGATGATTTGGTATTTTTCACCTTTCAGTAATGTGTTGATTCTCCATTGGAACTGGGATATGGTAGTTTCATTACCGGAATCGTACCACCAGGCAGAGTACAAAATCGTGTTTCCTTTAGTGAGTTCTCCAAAATAGATTTTTTGAGTTCCGATTTGAATAATCTCCTCTTTTTCTATTTTATACCCACTCCCTTTCCAGCAAATCAGAGGCGTATGATCAGAAGAATAAAACGGTCTGGATGGTTTTACGTAAATCAGATAATCTGTATTGCTCATTTTAATTACACCGTGTTCCTCGAGGGTACATTGGAAATTCATTTTCCATTCGGACGGAATCTCCGCTTGTGGAATGTTTTCGCTTTTGTTTTGTGGTAAAACAACAACTGAAATCAGAAACAAAATAAAGATTATTGTTCCAATTCCAATATAGATTTTTGGATTAGCATTTTTAATCACCAGATCTATGTTGATCTGTTTCTGAAATGGATATTTTTTAACTATAAACCAAAGAGGAACTACGACATACCCTACAAAACAGAGGATTCCAATCAGGTCATGAGAAAAAGTTTCAGGGGGAGATTGTAAAAAAGTGATCAATATAATTCTAAAAAGATTGGATAAAATATCCAAAATATATGTGATCCCTAAAATAATGATCAAGGCTGAAAAGGAGTAGTTGATCTTTTTAATTCTATGAAAATAGGTAACAAACAATAAAGCAGTAAAAAAGGATAGGATCACCATTTTAAGTCCCATACACTCCGGATCTACATGAAACTCCTTAGTTCCCATTAAGATAATATTTCCGGAATAACTATATTGGGAATCTACTAAATGCAATAATTGAGCGGCTACTTTTGTAAGGGTTAACCGCAACTCAAACCCAACCACTTCAGTTAAAAAAATGATGATGGGGGAAACGATAATCATCAACAAAAGTGGGATCGTATTCAGTTTTCCGTAAATAGATTCAAAAATAAAAAAAAGGGTGCAAATAAAAGCAAAAAAGAAAAGAGTACTAAATGAAAAAAAATAGTAAAGCACTAAAAGTCCTATGGCTCCGATTCCATATCTGAATGATTTCTGAGGAGATTCTTTATAAATGACAAAAGGAAGAATAATGATTAAAAGAATAAAATTGAGATCGAACCGAAAATAGAAGGTTAATTTTGAAAAAGAGAGTAGTGTCAACACTCCTATTAGCAAGAGTGTTAACACCAATCTTTTTTCCAATATTTTGGGAATCGATATGCCCATTTTTAAACTTTAAAAGGTTTACTTTTAACAAAAATAAAAATTCCAATTCCAATAAATAGCAAAATTAAAGCCCATTCATGAGGTTCAGGAACAGCCCCTGAAGATTCCATTGACGCATTTTTTAAGCTATTCTTGTTTTCATCAATTCCAAAACGATCATAATCTTTTGTAGTTTCCAAAACCACTAAACTGGAGACCGGAGAAACAATATATGCTTCATTGGCTATAGTGATCATGTGTTGATTAAAAGAATACTCCTTATTGAGATAATCTTTTCCCAATTCTTGCATTATTTTATTGTATGCGTAAAGCCTTAATAGATGATCCGGTGCCTTTGAATCACTTTTGATCTCTTTTGATTGGATTACAATTTGAGCATTTTCTAAAACAACAGTGTTGCTATCGCATTGATTGACAAAAAATTGGCGATCTTTTATCATTTGAGCAAATCTTTCAATATCTCCGGAATAAAAATTGAAAACTTGTAGTTCTTTGAGCGATTTTATATAGTTTGAAGAGGTATTTCCTATTTGATACAAATTGATTTTGGAGTTATGATTTTTAAAAAAAGAAGCTAAATCATTTAAAAATTTTGAATCTTCAAGATCACTTAAATTGGGTGAATTTAATGTTGATTTGGAGATCACAAGAGTATGGGCAGCGTTCGGAATTTTATAGAATGGAAAAAGAGAAAAGTTCTTTTTTGCAAATTGATCAAAAATAGTAGTTTCATTGTCCGGCGTAATCTGAACCATTTGATCCTGAACAACAAACACTTTTTTTCCTTTCAAAAGTGTAACAACCTGATGAAATTCATCTTCACTCCAGCTGCTATTCAAATCAAGAAACAGAGTATCCGGATTTAAATTGATCGATTCTTTTTGTAGCGGAGCAACTGTATAGGAGTGATCCTGAAAAGAAAAAGGGTAAGAAGATAATGGGGTTGCTTTGCACTTCATTTCCCAATAAGGAATGTAGGAACCTGAATATAAGAATTGATTCTTTCCCTCTTTTTCAAAAGATTCAGGAAGTTGAATCTCTTTCACTTCATGTTTTGAATCGAAAATAATTTTAGTCGTTTCATCTATCTTTTTTATGGTTGGTCCCTCAAAATAGATATTTGGGAGCATTAAATATCCATTTTCATAAGAAAGAGGGGAAGTGATTCCGATTTTAAATCTACGATTTTCTTTGGGAGTACAAGGAAAAACAGTAACTGTTAAGCGATTTCCCTCTTGCCAGTGCATAATGGAAGGATCTCTATTTTCAACACCAACGATCTGAACATAAGCACTATCCGCTTTCTCTTTAGAGCTTAATCGCGATTTCTCCTCTTTCCCATTTATCCATAAAGATAAGGAGGTTGCCACAGATCCTTCCGGAAGATAGAAAGTATAAGCAGCTTCTTGATTATCTGAGTCATAAGAAGAGTAATTCTTTACAGTTATAATTTTTTCAGTAAAAGCCAGTCTATAATCCGGAAACACTTTAATCTGATTCAAAACTTCGATTGTGCCCAAATCCTCACTTGACCACAATTTGCGTTGTGCCAGATGCCGGGCATCAAACTGGGATTTCAAAATTTTAATTCTGGTATTATCATCCAAATTCAGATCTCCTGATAATGCTAACCCAATATTGACCAAAGGGTTATGTAGTTTATTTTCACCAAACAGGGTTCTGTCAAATCCCCAGAAAGAGTTAAAAAAAGTTTCATAAAACAGATCCCCTTTGATAATGGTTTGCGTAAAGGGATCATCTGAGATCTCCTGACAGAACAAAACCCATTCCGGCAAGCTGTTATCGGGTCTTGTCACAATAGCCGCAGACGATTTTGTGATCTCTTTTTGAACATCTTTCCACTGAAATAGAAAAACAGTGATCACAATCAATGGAACGGCAATTCCGGAATAGAAAGCGAGATGGTCGGTAAGGGTTTTCTTAATTCTAATAAAATAGAAAATAATATGACCGGAAATGATCAGAGGAACGAAAAAAAGCATTCCTAATCCCAATAAAAAGATAGCAAAAAGGGCAACCACATACCAGAGTGCCAGATAGATTGAGAAATAGAGGGTTAAAACCAGACTAAGTCCTAAAATAAAAAACTCAAGAAGCCGAAGTGCCTTGTGCATTTTATCAATAAAAAGGAGTCCCAACAGTGCTATGAACATAATCAAGATATAAAGGTAAGTCCACCAAACAAATGTAGCGAAAATAGGAATAGAAAGATTAAGTGTAAAGCAACAGATTGCAAAATGAACTAAAGAGAGGATAAGTAGTTTTTTATCGATTTTCAGAAACTTATAGAAGGGTGTATTCGAAAAAACAACGTTAATGAAATAGGTGAGAGAAAAAATAAAAGAAAAAATAGGAATAACGAGTGCTTCATCGAAGTTGGGTCGGTTCGCTTTAATCAGGAAATGAATCACAAAAAGAACGATTAAAACCGGGATTAAGATCAATCCAAACATAAATAATTTTCGAGGCCATTGGTGTTTTTGATTCTCCATAAGATATGATTTTTAAAAGAATAATAACGGAATGAAAATTAAAATAGTTTAGGAATTTTAAAATTTAACTTTCTTTAATAGGTCAATGGTCGATAGTCGATAGTCGATAGTGTTGAAAATAGGATATTTAGCTTTTAGGTTTTGGGTTTTAGGTATTAGTTTATTTTTTAAAATAATTTCACAGTGTTCCACGATGTTATAAAATGTTCCACAGTGTTTTTAATTAAAAAATCAGGGCACATTTACACTGTGAAACATCGGTAAACACTGTGAAACAATAAGGACAAAGGACCAAGGACGAAGGACTAAATCCAATTTTTCATTTTTCATTTTTCATTCGTCTGTTGTCCGTAGTCCGTAGTCTTTTATTCAGGGCGTTCCCCCTCGCTTCACTCGGGGTCGGGCTTTTCAGGGGTCCGCTTCGCTCCCGTACTTCGCTGCACATCGCTTAAGATGGCTCATCCCGAATCTGATCAATCATCGCGGCGCTCGTTCCAGCTCGTACCGCTTCGCGCCCTTACAATCCCTAACGCGAAAAACCTGCGGTTTTTTGGGTTTTAGGTTTTGGGTTTTAGTTTTCAGATTTACTCCGGTCTCTAGTCCCCTGTCTCTAGTCAATTTTTCATTATTCATTCGTCTGTAGTCTGTGGTCCGTGTTCCGTAGTCTTTTCTTCGCTCCGTAGGAGTGTTATATTGGTAGCCAAACAACCGCCGACCAAACGAACCCGCTCCAGCGGAGCGTTATATTGGTAGCTTGCAAAAATATGACGGACTATCACAATTTTGTCCAGCTCCGTAGGAGTGTGATCTTTGTAGCTTGCAAAATACGACCAAACGAACCCGCTCCAGCGGAGCGTTATATTGGTAGCTTGCAAAAATATGACGGACTATCACAATTTTGTCCAGCTCCGTAGGAGTGTGATCTTTGTAGCTTGCAAAATACGACCAAACGAACCCGCTCCAGCGGAGCGTTATATTGGTAGCTTGCAAAAATATGACGGACTATCACAATTTTGTTCAGCTCCGTAGGAGTGTGATCTTTGTAGCTTGCAAAATACGACCAAACGAACCCGCTCCAGCGGAGCGTTATATTGGTAGCTTGCAAAAATATGACGGACTATCACAATTTTGTTCAGCTCCGTAGGAGTGTGATCTTTGTAGCTTGCAAAATACGACCAAACGAACCCGCTCCAGCGGAGCGTTATATTGGTAGCTTGCAAAAATATGACGGACTATCACAATTTTGTCCAGCTCCGTAGGAGTGTGATCTTTGTAGCTTGCAAAATACGACCAAACGAACCCGCTCCAGCGGAGCGTTATATTGGTAGCTTGCAAAAATATGACGGACTATCACAATTTTGTCCAGCTCCGTAGGAGTGTGATCTTTGTAGCTTGCAAAATACGACCAAACGAACCCGCTCCAGCGGAGCGTTATATTGGTAGCTTGCAAAAATATGACGGACTATCACAATTTTGTTCAGCTCCGTAGGAGTGTGATCTTTGTAGCTTGCAAAATACGACCAAACGAACCCGCTCCAGCGGAGCGTTATATTGGTAGCTTGCAAAAATATGACGGACTATCACAATTTTGTCCAGCTCCGTAGGAGTGTGATCTTTGTAGCTTGCAAAATACGACCAAACGAACCCGCTCCAGCGGAGCGTTATATTGGTTGTTTTAAACAAAGGAATAAGCAAAGCAAATATTCTAGGAGATTTCCTTGATAGGCTATTCCAATAAAAGATTGGTACAGGATCTTAGAAGAATAAGCATTTCAATAGATTATTCAGAAATAGAACAATTTACAAAAATCGTCACCAATCTTTTATTAGATTAGGAAAAATCTCGCTGAGTACGCAGAGATCGCTGAGGATTTTTCTTTGAGTTCTCTGTGATTTATTTCCTTCGTGAACTTTGAGGTAAAATAATAAGATAAAAAAACCAAACTTATTAAAAAAGTTGTATATTTGAGCACTAAAAATCTATTAACAAAGTAAAAAACCATAACAAGGAGAAACACTATAAACTTGATTATGAAAAAAAATTCTTTTTTATTAATAATAACATTATTGGTATCAATAAACGTATTTGGTCAATCAATAGATGATAATCGTCCCTTATTAAAAACAATTGATATTATGTATTTTTCTAGAAATGACTCTATTTTTTTTGCAATTTGTCCCACTCCACAAGAAAAACTATTGGATAGTAATAATCTTCATATTCATTATATTCAACATAAACTTTCTCCCAAATATTCTAAAGAAATTTGTGATTATAGGCGATTCAGAAAACGGATTTTTAAAACCAAAACTTATAAAAAATATCATGAAATAGTTGATGCTGATTTTGAATGTATTCATACAGGGATATATATTACTTATTCATGTGATAAGAAAACAAAAATAATTAGATTTTTCAATATTGAATATAGATCATTAACGAAACGATAATATAAATAAGCAGTTTATTGCAAAAGAAAAATTTGAAGTTTACAATTTCAAAAAAAAATTCCATAACAATTCTTAACAAATTCAGTAATTGTACTGAGATTTTCACTATCCCGACCCATTCGTCAGAAGCATTGCTTCGACAAACTCCTGATAGGCTATTCTAATAAAAGATTGGTACAGGATCTTAGAAGAATAAGCGTTTTATAGATTTTTCTGTAACAGAATATTTTACAAAAATAGCCACCAATCTTTTATTAGATTAGGAAAAATCTCGCTGAGGTCGCTGAGATCGCTGAGGATTTTTCTTTGAGTTCTCTGTGATTTATTTCCTTCGTGAACTTAGTGGTAAAATAAATGATAAAAAACAAAATTTATTAAAAAAGTTATATATTTGAGCACTAAAAACAAAACCACTTTTTTGAAAGGAATTTATTAGATATCTGATGACATGTCGAAACTTACCTAACACTTTACAAATCGACAATTAAAAAGATGAAGCAAAAAAAGGGAGCGTAAGAAAAAAAATCATGGAACTAAATACTCAAAAACAAAATGGAAATATTTAGGAAATTAATAATTTTATTGGGGTGCTTTGTATTTCTTGAATCCAATTTACAATCCCAAAAGGCACAACAATATTCAACGATTAGAATTGAAGTAGTTTTTTTACATCCTAGCATTTCTACTCCAACAATAATCACAAGAGAAGATTTAATTAATGATGAATACTGTTTAAAGTCAATAATTACTGATACCTTTAAATTAAAGAGGCTGGATAGTTTATTAAATGGTTTACAAATTAAGTCTGAAGATTTTAGTTTTGATAATATTATTTTGTGCAAACTATATGCTAATGATGGTAGTTATAAAGAATTAATTTTGGGTGCATATTCCGGAACATTATATAATCGGGTTCAAATGAAAGATAATAACGATTTGAATTTCTTTATTAAAAATGAAATTGGATTTTATGATCTGATGGAATTAGATTATTTAAATATATTCAGAGAATTAAAAAATGAAGAATATTTAAATAATGTAATTTTATATCATAGAAAGATTAAAAAATTTGATTGTAAAGTAATTGAACAACCTTCAGAAGACTAATTTTTTATTGTTATTGAGAATATCCCAATATAACACCACGCTATGGTGACCTCTAAAGACCATCGAACTTTTAACGTCGAACTTTTAACGTCGAACTTCGCACATCGTACCTCGAACCTCTATTTTCAGTATACTTCCCTTTGTATTTCCCTGACAATCAAAGAAAATTCAGATGCATTGAGTTGTTCCGGATAACTCATGATCTGGAGCGGTATCGGTTTATTTCCGGGATGATATGGGGGTTGGAAGTAGGGATATGAGGATAGCTGAAATTGGTGTTTCTGGTAAAAACGGATCCGCCGGTTCGCTTCCTGGGTAGTTGCTTCCGGCTCCACTTCCAAAATTATGGGGATAGAATCTTGATGAATAAACTGTTCCAAAACCTGAGAACCGGTCCCCTCTCCTCTTTTTTCAGGAACTATGGTAAAGTGTTCAATATATCTAAAATGACTGAGCTGCCACCAAAAGAGAATTCCTGTAATCTTTTGATCAATTTCTAATACTTCCGCATGAAAAAATGGATGATGGAGTACCTTTTTGAGTTGGTCAATCGATCGTCTTTCTAATGGGGGAAAAGCGATTTCATAAAGTTCCCGGGCTCCCTCAAAATAAGGATCCCGGGAATCTTCCATTTTATGAAAAGTGATCATTGCCATTACTGAACCATCACTTTTTTGTCTTTCGGATATTTAACGGAGTATTTGATGATCACCGTTTTGGTTTCATTGGGTTTTAACTCCAGTTTCCAGGTTACTTTTCCTGTTTCAGCTTCGATAACTCCATTGGAAACATCCAATACATCCACCACTATTTTGCTGTCAGTTGAAATAGGGATCTGATCATAAACCG
The DNA here is from genome assembly GCA_942493315.1 of uncultured Bacteroidota bacterium. Classification (GTDB taxonomy): domain Bacteria; phylum Bacteroidota; class Bacteroidia; order Bacteroidales; family WCHB1-69; genus UBA5429. The sequence continues at coordinate 534,285 of OW818690.1, forward strand.
ATGTGGTTACCGAATACAATTTGTTGTTTCTGATTGTGATTTTATACCCGACAGTCTCTTTGATATTGGTGCCTGCAAATGTTTTTTCAGAGAATGTGGCCACTTTCTCCCTTTTTATAGAGATGTTGTTGTCCACCCCAAAAGACAAATCTAAGGTGTCTTTAAATTGGGTTGTATTGATAAAAGATTTTCCAACATAACTGTTTTCTAAATACAATTTGGCAATCCCACTATTCAAATCAGCATTGTTCCAGTCTTTAATCTGTGCAATCAGATATACGTTTTCTCCCAACTTTGGAATAGACTGATAGTCATAAGATGCATTTAAAGTACTTTCCCCGTAGGTAACGGTAGTGTTTGCATTTTTAGAGGGTATGGTTTGTTTGTTGGTAACCACATACTCTTTTACCGTTTCTAAAGCGGGAGTGTAAATGGTGTTTTCATCCCCAGGTTTTGAATTTTTGGAAAGAGGTTTAGCTTGAAGTGTAGTTGGTGAATGATAACCATACGACAAATTAACACCTTCAGCTGAACTTACAGCAGCATCAATTGATCTTCCTCTTGCTGGTTTATAAGGTGAATAATAACCCAAATAGAAAGGATTTAAAAAGGGGATCTGAGCCGAAATATTCATTTTGGCAGTGGATAACATGATCTCCACATTCTCCCAGCTGATATCGGTGTTTTGTTTGATATTGGCAAAATAGTTGATCTCTAAGGGTTTGTCAAAACCTAAAAAACGGATATCATACGTTGGATACCAGGAAGCGTCATAAACGTAGTAAGTGAATCCCATTTTTCCTGTTTTGACTTGCTTTCCATCAATAGTTACCTCTATGACACCCGATGGAGTTCCTACATTATTCACAACTTCTGATAATTGATTGTTTAGTTTTTCGAGTTCTCTTTTGTAATTTTCTATAGTTCTCTCTCTTCTTAGTTTTTCTAGGGAAAGTGTTTCAAAATTGGTTCCATAGATCTGGTTTAACTCTGAAAATACAATCGGAGAAATCGATTCGTTTTTACCGGAGATCTGTTTGTTTACTTTTAAAAATTCCAGTTTCTCATTGATAATTTTAATCCAAACCTCTTCATCGCCCACTTTTGTATTTAACTCCTTAATTTTGGATAACAATTTTTCACTTTCAGCATCTTTATCCAAGGAATTGATATAGTCAATTTTATACTGAACATTCAGAATGGTAAAACTACCATCACTGATGATTCTAATACTTTCTGCATTTACTTTGGAAGTTAAGCCGGTTAATACGATTTTCATCTGCTCCTTTTGAACAGGAAATGTTACTTCACTTTCAATTTGAGCTCCTATAGGATAAACAACCACTTTTTTGGGTGTTGAGATGAGTTTTTTCTCTACTTGTGCTGATACAAGGATTGGAAACACCAATAAACTAACGAGGATATAAGATATGATTTTCATATTTTTACTTTTTTCTTATTGAACTTTAACTTGTTTATCTTTAGGATATTTAACGGAATATTTAATGATTACCGTTTTGGTTTCGTTGGGTTTTAAATCCAGTTTCCAGGTTACTTTACCGGTTTCTTTATCAAATTGTCCTTCAGATATCTCCAACATATCAATTTTGATGTTTTCATCTACTGAGATTGGGATCTGATCATAAACGGAAGTGGTGATGGCATAAGATTTGTTGTTTCTGATCGTAATTTTGTAACCTATGGTTTCCTTAATGGTGGAACCTGCTAACACTTTTTCGGAAAATGTGGTTATTTTTTCTCTTTTGATGGTTACATTGTTATCTACACCAAAGGAGATATCCAAGGTATCCGTAAATTGTTGCGTATTGATATTTGATTTTCCAACATAGCTGTTTTCTAAATATAGTTTTGCAAGACCTGAATTGAGGTCTGCATCTCCCCAATCGCTGATTTGTGCAATCAAAAACACATTTTCAGATAGTTTTGGAATTGAACGATAATCGTAACTTGCCTTGAGGGTTCCCTCTCCGTAAGTTACAGAAGTAAAATTGGTAGAGGATGGGATCGATTGTAAATTGGAAACTTTATACTCTTTAATGGTTTCCGTTGAGGAGGTGAAGCTGGTGGTAGTAGGGGAATTATCAGTCACTATATCGGAATAATTTACAAATCCTTGATCAACTCTAATTGAGTCTGTTGACCATTGGTAAGTTGCTCCATTACTAAACCATTGGAATTCTGTCTGATACTCCAAATAGTAGGGATTCAAATAAGGGATTTGAGCTGAAATTTGGGTTTTAGCGGTAGAGAGCGCTAATTCCACATTGTTCCAGTCAATTTCGGTATATTGTCGAATATTTGCAAAATAGGTAACTTCCAGTGGTTTGTCAAAACCGGTAAAGCGTATATCGTAAGTTGGAGTCCAGGAAGCTGCCCAAGTAAAATAGGAAAATTTCATTTTGGCAGTTTTGGGTTGTTCGCTATCGATGGTCACTACAATGGTTCCGGAAGGGATTCCGGTATGATTGGAAACCGTTTCCAGCTGTGCATTTAACTTGTCCAGTTCTTCATTATACTCTTGAATCTTTCGCTCTCTTTTCAGGGCATCCAAATTTAGATTTTCATAGTTAGTGGCATAAATTTGATTCATATTTTTAAAAGTTTCAGCACTAACACCTTCGGTCTTACCCGATATTTGTCTGTTCACATTTAAAAAATCGATTTTTTCCCTGATGATTTTCAATGCCAGTTGTTCATCTTCAATTTTATTATTCAATTCGTCGATTTGATCCAACAACTTTTTGGTTTCAGCTCCCTTATCGAGATCGTTCAGATAATCGACGCTGTATTGCACGTTCAAAATCGTAAAGCTCCCATCACTGATGATTCGGATGCTCTCTTCATTGATGGAGGTTGTTAGTCCCGGAAGTTTAATTCTCATTTGTCCTTTTTGCAAAGGAAATGTAACTTCACTTTCCATTTGAGCACCTAATGGATAAACAATCACTTTTTTAACAGCGGAAGGAACCACTTTTTCGGGTTGTGCCCCTAAAAAGAGTGGAAAAATGAGGAATATTATTCCAATATAAAACAGTTTTTTCATAAATGTGTATTAAAAAATATTAGATCAGGAAAAACAGTTCAAGTTAAACCGGAAGTACAAAGAACGTATAAGTTTTACTTTTTAGTACCGGTTAGTGTAAAATCACCGGTTACTTCAGTAGTCATCCCGGCAGGAGTAACAGTCATTGTTCCACTTCCAGTAAGAGATGTTTTTGTTTTGTTAATTTCTGCACTATTTATAGTAACGTACTCATTTCCATTTGGTGTATTTAAAACAAATGAGTTATCGGTTACAACCAATGTAGATCCATCCACAGTTCCGGTCAACTCGATATTGTACACCTCTTCAGCACCTCCAATTGTAGTAGTTGTAATTTGTGCTACAAAAAGATCCCCTTCAATGGTGATATCAGCAGTTCCCACAATGTTAAAATACCCTCCTAAGTTTGCCGCAACGGTTAAATCCCATGATGTTGTTTCTGTTTTTTTGCACCCAGTGCATAAGATTGTTACTGAAATAACAATTAAAATGACTTGAAATAAAACTTTTTTCATGATTTAAAAATTTAAAAGGTTATAAAATGCTCGAATGCTCATGTGCTCGAATGCTCATTTTTCATTTTTCATTTTTTACCCATTCTTCTTTCGCCCTTCGCCCTTCACCCTTCACCCTCACAAATAAATCAACTTCCCGACCACCTTAGGATATCCCATTTGTTTCAATTTATCACAATACAAATCAATCTGTTCCTGATGTTTAAGTAATGGAGTTCCTGTTTTATAATCAATAACAACCACCTCATCTTCTCCAAATATTACTCTATCGGGTCGCAGTAGGGTTCCATCTGTGGAGATGATGCTGGTTTCATTAAGAACTGATAAATCATTTATAAAATAGGGTGCAAATTCCCAATCTGTAATTAGTTTTTTCAATAGTTTTTTCAAATATTCCCGATACATTTCAGGTGTTTCCTGAATTAAAAGTTCAATTTCTGCTTCACTTTCGGGAAATCTTTTCAATTCTGACAAAAACTGATGTATAAAGATTCCTCTTTCTTGTTCTTCATTCCAGCTTTTTTGAAAATCAAAGGCTAAAAATGCTGAACTTAAGGAAAATGGAGAAACAAAAACCTGAGATACGGCAACATCTGTTTTATGATCTTTTGGATGAACCTTTCTTTGAACTTGAGAAGATGCGGGTATTTCTGTATAATACTGATGATCAGTATAATAATATTGGAAAAAATCTTCTTGATCTTCAGGATAATTCTCGGCAATAAACTGGCCCAAAAACTTGGAGTAATTGCCGGATTTTTTCTCTTTTGTGATGATATACAACCTATCTTTGGGTCTTGTATGAACCACATATAGTTTATTCAACTGATCCAAAGCGGTACTCCTTTTTTCTGACTCCAATAGAAATTGGTACGAATCTGGTACATCATCATTTTTAAGTTGAATCCAACTATAGGGCAATCCGGTAACCTTTTTCTCATCTTTGATCCAATAATCTGATTTGGTGAATTTGTAGCCATACTGGGTGAACGGAAAAATCACAATAGGATAAGCAAGTCCTTTCGATTTATGGATGGTAGAGATGGTCACCGCATTGGATTCCGTAGGAGCATTGAGGGTTAATTTTTCTGCATTTTGTTCCCACCAGTCGATAAAATTTTGAATACTTCCATGAGAATTTTTCAAAAACTGATCCACCTGATCCAAAAGCATGATGATGAATGGGTCATTTTCCGTTATTCTAAATATGGAAATAATTTTATTTACTAAAGTGAACAACGGGGTATTAAGCCACTCTTCTTTTGAGATTTGAACATCAAAACGGTTTAAAAATTGATAAAAATCAGGTTCCTCTTTTAAATTTTTGAACAGTTCGTTTTGTAACTCAGGATAATTTCTAATTAAAAAGTGCCCCATCATCATTCTGGCAATCTTATTATTCGAATTTTGCAAATAATAAAGGGTTGAAATGATCACCATCACTTCCTGAGATGAGGAGAGCATCAAGGAGTCGGATGAGATCACCGGAACACTGTTTTTACTTAAAAATTCACCCATTGAACTACCCAATTTATTGGAACTGACTAAAACAGCCATATCTCCATAAGGAATTTTTTCCTCCTCCAATTGCCGGATCGTCTTTAAAGTTTGTTCCAATAAATATTGTGTTGTATCGGCATGATCCTGGTCATTTTTAAATCGGATTGAAACGAACCCCATATCTTTTCCCGAATCCGGTTTTTGAACCACATCTTCATAGTAGGATTCTAACCCTTCAAAATTGGACAATCGCGAAATAAATTGAAAAAACTGATTGTTAAAATCAACAATACTTAAAGTGGATCTGTAATTATGATCCATTAATTTCAACTGATACTCCTCTTCGGAAGCCCCTAGAGGATTAATCATCTCCTGATACCCCTCAAATTGAGAAAGTTTGTATAATAAAGAGGAATCTCCGTTTCTAAAACGATAGATCGCTTGTTTCACATCCCCAAAAAGAAAAGTTTCCCCTTTTTCTTTGAATTCATTATACCCGGATAATGCATTTTGAATCAATGGGATTAGATTTTCCATTTGCAGTTTGGACGTGTCTTGAAATTCATCCAGAAAAAAGTAGCTGAATTTATTCCCCATTTTCTCATAAATGAAAGGGGTGTCATCATCTTTAATTTTATCATGAATAATCCCATTGGTTTCACTCAGATAAAAAAGATTATCTTGTTCCTTAATCTCCTCAATCACCCCTTTTAAATCGATCAATAAGGCTAATTGTGTAAGATTTTTTCCAAAAAAGGTGACCTCTTTTAATAGATCATATTGTTGTTTTAAAGAATCCAGAAGTTGAATCAACTGATTCAAATGGGGTTCCAATTCGGGAGGCATCCCTTTTTTATATTTTTTATTTAAAAAGTCATAAAAGTAATCAGAATCAAAACAAGCAATCTCTTTTACCAATTTATCAAATATTTTAGGATCGGCATTTATGCTTGTAACTAATGTTTTATAATCCTGAGTAATCTCTTTGATTTTATTTTTATATTTTCTTCTTAGAATGGTGATCTGAAGGGCAGACTTATCAAATTCAGATTTGTCCAGTTTACTGAGAGCCTGAATAGCAAAATAGGAATCTTCATTAAAAATATTTTGCAATAATGAGATCAGATCCTTTTCCACTTTCCATTTTCCGGTCTCCTCAATTTTGGATTCTACCAAAGTTAAAATTCTTTGAGAGAGCTCTTTATTGTCCACAGAAAGTTTATTCAAAAGAAGATCGACAGTCTGTTCATGCAATTCATCTAATTGAATTTCAAGTGTATAGTTCATATTTAGACCCAATTCAAAAGAGAATGCTCTTAATATTTTTTGAAAAAAAGTATCAATGGTACTGATAGAAAAATTGTCATAATCGTACAGGATCTCTTGCAGGAGTTCTGTAGCTTTTTTCTTTATATAAAAAGGGAATGGTATTTCAGGATTTTTAGGATCAATCATTTTTTGAATATCCTGATAAGTAGCTTTCAAAGGACCTGATAATTGATCGTAGGGATCAAAGGCAAAACTTTTCAGGGTATCCAAAATTCTCCCTTTCATTTCAGCCGTAGCATTGTTGGTAAATGTAATTGCCAAAATATGTTTATACTTTCTCGGATTCGGAAGCGCCAACGCTAGATACTCCACCACTAAACGGGAAGTTTTTCCGGAACCTGCTGATGCTGTATAAACGGTGAACATAGTTAACGAATGGATGAATAAGGTATATTGGATAAATCTGAAAATTCCCCTTTCAGGTATTTAAAATAGCCATAAACAGCAATCATTGCCGCATTATCTGTAGTTAAAGACATGGGAGGAATACACACTTTTTTGTTATATTTTTCAGCCAATTGAAGCATAGCAGCTCTTAAAGCGGAGTTGGCTGCAACGCCTCCTGAAAGGGCAAAATTAGTACAATGGGTATTTTGAAGTGCGATCTCCATTTTTACTGTAAGTGATTTAACGATAGCAAATTGAATAGATGCTGCTAAATCTTTGATATTTTCATCAATAAAATTGGGATTCACTTTCAGTTGATCTCTCAAAAAATAGAGAAATGATGTTTTTAATCCGCTGAAACTATAATCGAGCCCAGGAAGTTTAGCCGGCGCAAATGTAAAACGCTTTGGATCACCCTCTTGAGCTAATTTATCGATCACCGGGCCACCGGGATAAGGCAAGCCCAAAATCTTAGCCGCTTTATCGAACGCTTCACCGGCAGCATCATCAATTGTTTTTCCCAATATTTGCATATCAAAATAATCATTGATTTGCAAAATCTGAGTATGGCCTCCTGAAACAGTTAGGCATAAAAAAGGAAATTCCGGTTTAACTTTTTCCTCTCCCGGGAAGTCAAGATAATTAGCTAAAACGTGTGCTTGTAGATGATCGACAATGATAACCGGAATATCTAAACTGAGTGATAATGCTTTAGCGAATGAACTTCCCACTAATAAGGATCCTAAAAGTCCGGGACCATTCGTATAAGCTATTGCTGATATTTGTTTTTTGTTTATCTTTGCACGTTTTAGTGCAGTATCAACCACCGGAATGATATTCTGCTGATGCGCTCGTGATGCTAACTCAGGAACTACGCCACCAAACTCGGCATGTACTTTTTGTCCAGCGATAACGTTAGATAAAATGGTAGTATTCTCGATCACAGCGGCAGATGTGTCGTCACAGGAAGATTCGATGCCTAAAATATAAACTGACATATTGACTTTGTTTTATGAAGCGCAAAATTACTAAAAAAATAATGCAAATCTTGTTGAAGAGCTTGCTCATTTTTGTTGCGCTTGATTTATTGATAGTGCTCCTTGTTTTTACACCGCCCATTCAGAAGATGATTATCAATAAAGTGACCTCATCTATTTCAGAACAGTCAGGAGTTGCTTTTTCCATTCAAAAAATTTACATTACCCCATTTTTTAGAATCAGAGCCAAAAATGTTTCTATTAAAGATCACCATAATAACAACATGATATCGGGAGGTGAACTCTCCGGAAGGTTAGATATCAAAAGGTTCTCTTCCAATTCCATATACATAAAAGATGTTGTTTTAAAAGGGGGTGAAATGGTTTTAAGAACCTATAAAGGGGAACATATTATAAATATGAATGTTTGGATCAACCATTTTAAAACCACTCCATCCACAACACCTTTTATTCTTCATTTCAATAAAATTAAATTGATAGATGGCAGATTTGCTGTGATCAACGACAACACAAGAACTTATCCCACAGACAATTCTATGGATTACGGTTTTTTTGAGTTTAAAAATGTGGATGCCGAAATTGAGAATTTTTTAGTTCATGGACCTGAAGTGTCCTGTGATATCAAGCAAGTCTCCACTGAACAATATACCGGTTTTAAAATCAAAACTTTTACAGGAAAATTTAAAATTAACAAAAATGAATTATTAGTCAGTGATTGTAATTTTACTACCGAAAAAAGTAAAGCAACCCTTGATTTTGCATTCAGGTATAACTCTTTCAAAGATTATTCAGACTTTTTTAACAAAATTCGATTTGATGTGGATGTCAAATCTTCTGTTGTCCACATGGATGATATCTCATGTTTTGCTCCAGCTATTAGAGGAATGCATAATAGTTTTATAATGAATGGAAAAGGGGAAGGCCCTTTAAATGCATTGAAAATTTCTCATTGTTATCTGAAATATAAACTCACCACATTTATTGCAGGTAATTTTGAATTTTATAATATTCTGGATTTTAAAAACAGTTCCTATAACTTCGAAATTAAACATTCTGCGATTAATCCTGCTGATGTTTCCGGTTTTTATTTACCTGGAGGAAATACCATTGGATTACCTGATATGATCTCTCAAATTGGCAATAGTTCACTAACCGGTAATTTTGAGGGAACATTCAATTATTTTAAAACGAAATTGAAATTGGTAACACCCATTGGAAATAGTGAAATTGCACTCCAGACATATCCAGGCATAGATCAGATGGAGTTTAACGGAACTGTTTCAACAAAAGATTTTCAACTGGGTAAATTATTGAATCAAACCAATAGCTTAGGGTTAGCCAACGGCTCTTTTGAGATTAATGGGAGTGCAGCGCCATTTTTTGGTGATGCCCCTTTTGCTCCTTCTTTAAAAGCTACCATTGTTGGGGATTTAACTCAATTTGACTTTTGTTCCTATCCCATCCAGGATATTCATATTGATGGTGTTTATCAACAAAACAAATACCAGGCAACAATTGAAGCCCAAGACAAAAACCTGGATTTTTTCATAGATGGATTAGTTGATTTTACAGATCCTGTCTCAAGATATAAAGTGAACCTTTCTGTTGATAATATCCATTTTGGTGCACTATTTAAAAACTATACCCACATTATCAATCAGGAATCTCCCAATTGGATTGAACAATTGGTTCTCTTTTCTCAAAATAAACCCAATCTGGATTTTTCTGTTGAGAGTTTAGATGCTGAAATTTTAGGAAACTCTTTGGAGAACCTTACAGGCTTTGTAGGGATCAATAAAATCATTATTCATAACAATGATCAAACTGCTTATTGTGACTGGATGAGATTAAATTCGGTTAGACTTCCTGACAATATTAAAAAATTTATGCTGAAAGGGAATATTGTAAATGCAAATCTTACAACCAATTACCCCATATCAGCTATTTGGGACTCATTGAAAAATATAGCCTCTTTCTATTTCCCTGCATTAATGGGAAAAACTCAAGATCACTCATTTTTAAAAAACAATTTGAAAAACCCAGCTCCACAATTCTTGACATTTTCTATTGAAACATTTGAAACGGATGATCTATTGTCCGTTTTTGTTCCGGAATTAAGTGTTGCACCCAACACTATAATGAATGGATATGTTGGAAATAACCGGGACTCAGATTCGATTGTTTTTCGTTCAAAATCTATCCAATGGGGAAAAGTTTGGCGATTAGACAATATTTCATTTAAAGGAAAAATGAATCAAAATCAATACTTTGATTTGAATATGAATGTCGATTCTGTTATCTATTTTAGAAACCATTCCAACTGGGATTTTAGGGATATTGCATTAAAAGCCTCAACAAAAAATCAGAAAATTGATTTCACTATCTCTTTTGTGAGTCCGGATACGTCTAATTATAAAAATTCAAACACCATTTCAGGTTATACAGATTTCTCCAATACAGGTGATTTATATGTAAAACTGGATCAGGCAAAAGGGTATTTGAGAGAAACTGTTTGGACCATTGCTGGAAAAAATGAGATCCATTTTTATAAGAACAAAATTGGATTTGAAGATTTTCAAATGCGTTCCAATTTAACGAAAATCACAATTAACGGAGGATATTCCAAATCTTTAGATGATGATTTGGATATCTCGATTGAGAATTTAGATGTTTCATTAATTAACGCCATCACTTCTCAAATCAATATCAGATTGGGCGGAAATATGACTGCTATAATGACTTACGAGTCGCGGCAGGATCGATCGATGTTGACGGGAAAATCATACTTCGAAAATTTTGTTTTTAACAACGAAAAATTAGGAACCCTATTTGCCTTTGCTGAAGCCCCACAAAAAGGTTCTCCCGTGTTTTTTGGGGGTCTTTTTGTACAGGATACCATCCATAAATTAGGAGATATTAATCAATACAACATTTTAAACTACGGCAAAGGAAGAATTAAGCTGGCAGATTTAAACGGAAATTATAATATCAATAAAAAAGAATTAAGGATTCATGGGATGATTGATACGGTTAGAATTGGTTTTCTATCCCCATTTCTTGCTTCGTTCAGTCATCATGTTTCCGGTGTAGCTTCAGGGGAACTCACTTTTGTTTCCAATCCGGATTCCTTATACTTTGATGGTATTGTTTTGATTAAAGAAGCATATCTTGGAATCTCCCCTTTAAACACCATATACAAAATTAGAGATCAACTGGTTAAATTTGATACCAAAGGGATCTCTTTCGACCGAATTGAAGTTTCAGACAAATATAACAATAAAGCGATAGTCGATGGTTATGTATATCATCGCAATTTTAGTACTTTTGATGTTAATTTGAATATACAAACTTCCAGAATCTTAGCTATGAGCAGGATTAAAAAAACGGATACCTATTTTTATGGAGATGCGTTTGCTTCTGGGAGCATTCAAATCACCGGAAATAACAAAAAGATGTCGTTTACCGGAAATAATCTTACCTCATTAACAGGTACTATGGTTGGATTTCCAATCTCTTATGCCAGCACTTCGTATGAAGATAGTGGAATTCGGTTTGTCGTTCCTGAAGAAACAGAGAATATCAATAAGCCTAAACCTGTAGAATCGAAATTTGAAATGGATTTTGATTTTGTATTTGACATCAATAAAGACGCAGATGTTCGGATCGATTTAGAACCGATTGATGGTATTTTGCAATGCAAAACAAATGGTAAAATCAGGTTAACCTACAATTCAAAAACCGATCGTTTGAATATGGATGGAAGACTGGATCTTCTTTCCGGAAGTTTCAGTATGTCCGTAAAAGATATTGTTCCAAGAGAGTTTGAACTCATGGAAGGGGGAACCATCAATTTTAATGGCCCGATTAAATCATCTACAATCTCTTTAACAGCTATGTTTCCCCGAACTGCATCTTTGAAAAAGTTAAGTGAAAACATCACAGTTTCAAAAACACAGGTTAACGCATATCTTACACTTTCAGGTGATCTCATGAAACCACAACCCTCCTTCTCTTTAGGGTTTCCAAAATTAACCAGTGAAGAGGAGAAACAGGTATTTGCTGTTCTGGATACTTCTGATACTCAAAGTACTTTGTTACAATTTTTCTCTTTGGTATATTTAGGGGAGTTTTATTCTTCCACAACTGCCATTACTGACTTTCAGGCAGTTGGAACAAGTGTTGATATCGTAGCCCGTACTGTAAGTAATTTAATTCTACAGAATATTAAATTTGTAGATCTTAACTTTAACATGATCACTTCCAATCAATATTTCAAAGAGTACTCTGTCGATATGGAAAAACCTCTTTTTAACGATCGTGTAGTGATAAAAACCAAATTAGGATATGCTGAAAGTTTAAATCAGACAACCGATAACAATTTTATTGGAGACTGGAGTTTTATGTATTTCTTTGATGATGACAAAAACTGGAGGTTGAAACTCTTTTACTTTAATGATCAAACTATACTCAATGATTTTTCCCAAAACTTATCCAGACCTACTCAGGGAGGAGGAGTTGCTTTAATTTATCAACAGGAATTTTTTAACAGGAGAAGATTAATTGAACTTACAAAAGAGAAAAAAACAAACTTAATCCAATCAAACAAATAGAATTATGAGCGAAAAAAGGATCTTTACTATTTTATTTTTTCTGGCCATCTTTTTATTTTTAGGTTGGCTGTTTATTGACATTGTGATCTATTTCTTTTTAGCGCTGGTGTTATCCATCATTGGCTCCCCTATTGTAAAACTTTTACAAAAAATTGCGATAAAAGGTCGGAGAATGCCGGAATCCTTAGCTGCAGGAATTACTCTTATTGCTCTTTTAGGTGTCATTACTTCCATCATAATGATTATTGTTCCTATTGTGACAAGAGAATTAGTCGTGATCTCTTCCATCAATCCAGAACTATTTACGAAAGAGATAGAGACCTGGTTGAGTTCATTGGAATCCTTTTTAATTGAATACGGAATGCTAAATCCGGATGAACATTTGAGTACTATCATTGCAAATCAATTTTCAGATATTTTAAAAAGTATTGATATTCAAAATATTGCAGGAAATATGATCTCTTTTGCTTCTTCCTTATTTATAGCAGTTTTTGCAGTAACTTTTTTGACTTTTTACTCTTTAAAAGATAAATCAATCTTTTTTAAAACGGTAGAAAAAACGATTCCTGTCAATTACAGAGATAGTTATCATAAAATTTTAAATGCCAGCAAACCACCTCTTATTCGTTATTTTACAGGTGTCTTCTTAGAAATGGCAATTATGGGACTGATGGAGGGATTATTTTGCTTTTTTATGGGCATTCCTAATCCATTCCTTATTGGAGTCATTGGCGGTTTACTTAACATCATTCCGTACTTAGGACCTATAATCGGAGTAGGATTAAGCTTGATTATGACGGTTACAACTTTACTTCCTCTGTCTCCTGATGGAGCACTACTCACTAATGCAGTTGTTAAAGTTTTTATTGCATTCGGTATCGCAAAATTAGTGGATGATTTTGTATTACAACCCCTCATTTATGGCAAAAGTGTAAAAGCTCATCCGGTTGAAATTTTTGTTGTGATTTTAATCGCAGGACAAATTGGAGGAATTTTTGGAATGATCTTTGCAGTTCCTGCTTATACTTTGCTTAGAATTGTTGTTAAGGAGTTCTTTGGATATTATTACGGTGTGGATTCTCCCATTGTTGAAATTAAAAAAAATGAATAAAGAAAATATATTATATTTGCATCTATAAAAATGAATACTATGTTTCAAGTTCCCGTTTTATTAGTGATCTATAATCGTGTTGATGAAACCCATACTTTGTTTCAAGCCGTAAAAGATGTAAAACCCTCAAAATTATATGTTGCTGCAGACGGCGCTAACCCAAAAATTAAACTCGATTATGTCAATTGTCTAAAAACCCGCTCTGTAATCATGCCGGAATGGGAATGTGAAATGAAAATTTTTTTTAAAGAGGAACATACCGGAAAATCAAAAATGATTCATCAAGCGATCTCCTGGTTTTTTGAACAAGAAGAGGAGGGAATTGTCTTGTTTGATGACACGATTCCTAATGTTGACTTTTTCCATTATTGTGAATATATGTTGGAAAAATACAGAAACACCCCACAAATTATGCATATTGGAGCGAATTTCTTGCATAAAAAATTAAAAGGGGATAACTTTTCCTATTTCTTTTCCGCTTATGCTTACACCTGGGGTTTTGCCACCTGGAAAAGAACATGGAAATATTTTGATCTCAAAATGACTGAATTGGAAGATACAAATGTTGAAGAAATTATCACAAAATATGCCACTCGATTAAAGGAAAAATCTTACTGGATGCGGGTCTATAACAGCCTAAAAAAATACCGCTTAGACTATTGGGAATATCAGTATAATTTTCATATATGGGTACATGACGGACTATGTGTCAGCCCAAATGTCAATTTGGTAAAAAATATTGGATTCAAAAATCGCAAGAAAAGAATCAGAAGATTAATGAAAGACACTTCCAATATTATGCCTCTAAGAGAACCGCATGAAATCGTAAGAAATATCAGAGTCGATAAATATATTTTCAAAAAAGTATATAAAAAAGCTTTTTATAGAATCTTTTTCGATTGGTTTAATGCTGTTGTTTTAGGAATGGAGAAAAAAATCTGATTGATTATTTAATTTTTTCTAACCATGAAATGATTCGGTAAACGAGAACGGCTGCCAATACGTCGGAACTTTTATCCTGATCATGTGGGCATAATTCCACGACGTCAAATCCTACTACTTTTTTATGAGTAAAAAGTTTCTCTAAAAGGTCGTTTAAATCATACCATGTTAATCCTCCCGGAAGTGGAGTCCCGGTTGCCGGAACTACTGATGCATCTAAACCATCCAAATCGATAGTCAAATAAACATAATCCGATAAGCGGTTTATCACTTCATCAATCCAATTGGGATTTTTTCTGATTTGATGCGCATAAAACATATTTTCCGGAACAATAGCATCGCGCTCTTCACTACAAACACTTCTGATTCCAATCTGAACAACATGCGCGTACTCCTGTGCTCTTCTCATAACACAAGCATGATTATAGGGTGAATCATGGTATTCATCCCGCAAATCTGCATGTGCATCTATTTGTAAAACAGATAATTGATGATATTTTTCACTATATGCTTTGATGGCACCTACACTAACAGAGTGCTCCCCTCCTAAAACACCCACAACCTTTTTCATATTGAGGAAATGTTTCACCCGATCATATACCGATTGAACCATCTTTTCAGGAGTTTCAAAACAATAATCATAATGATCTGTATGAATACCCGCTGTAAATGCTTCATTATCCGTTACCACATCATACAATTCAATACTATCAGAAGCATCTAATATTGCTTGAGGTCCTTTATCGGCTCCTTTTTGAAAAGTACTGGTTTTATCATAAGGAACGGGCAAAAGAACATACTTTGAACGGTCTAATACTGAATATTCGGGTTCCATATCTAAAAATGCAGTCATCATAAGAATAAAATTTTGGCAAAGATAGTGAATTTCGAATAGATACAATATTTTGGATTTGTTTAACGTTACATCATGTTGTAACGAATTGCATTTTTTGGAGTCTAATAATAATTGAAAATATAAATTTAAAAACCCCTTTATGAAAAAATTTCTATTTCTGTTTATTTCATTGGTTGTTTATTTACAGAGTTTTACCCAACAAACCACTGTAATTGCAAACGGAACAACCACAAACGTTTATTTACCGGTTTACGGATATATGATGGATGCTAGTCAGCATAATCAGTTTATTTACCCTGCATCTCAATTAACGGCACTTCCCGGTGCTTTACTTTTGAAATTAACATTTCATGACAATTTGAATATCACTACAAACTGGAGTGGCGCAACTTGTGTTTTAAGTTTAGGGATCACACCTGATTCTAATTTTGTGAATGCAGAAACGGATACCAGTGCATTAACTGTTGTTTATACAGGTCCTATTGCTGTCGTTAACGGGATTATGGAAATTCCATTGACCAATCCTTATTTATACCAAAATGGAAATCTATTGGTTGATATTGTAACAACTTCAACCGGTGATTATCAAAATGCAGAATTTTTGGGTATAAGTGCAACTAATAGTGGAATATACAATTTAGAATATGATATTAATGCTTCTCTGGTAAACTTTTTACCTAAAGCAACGGTTGAATATGTTATTGGAACACCTGTTGTTGTAACAAATAATGCTACGGATATTTTATCAACTTCTGCTACCTTAAAAGGTGCATTTTATAATGTAACAACTACCAACTTTGGATTTCAGTATATGTTAAGCACTGAAACCGATTGGTTATTAGCGACTTCTATCCCTGCAGCAAACAATCCAATGTCTGAAACCATAACTAATTTGGATCCAAACACAGATTACCAATTCAGGGCATTCGCATTAGATGGATCTACATTTATTTATGGAAATATCAAAAACTTTTCAACGATTCCAACACCGGATACCTTACCTTATTTTTGTAATTTTGAAGATACCATTCAAAATGGAAACTGGATATTAACCAATGGATTAGCATTAAATCGTTGGTATATTGGAACACCAGGAGCTAATGGAATAAATGGTAATGGGTTGTATATCTCTGATGATAACGGAGTATCTGTTTCTTATGACAATACTTCATCGGCAACAGTTTTTGCTTCCAACTTTATTCAGTTTAATGATGCTCCGGAGTTCAATTTATCGTTTGACTGGAGTAACATGGGAGGCTATTGGGATGGTTATGTAGCTGTTTATCTTGTACCTCTCAACTATACACTCTCTTCCGGCGCAATGATTCCATATACATATATGATTTCTGACCAAATGATGGGAGATACCGCCTGGCAACATAAAACCATAATTCTGGGTTCTCAATACTCCAATAACACTTATCAACTTGCATTTATGTGGTATAATGAAGATTATGGTATAGGTACAGATCTTCCGGGAAAGATAGATAATGTTTCGATTACTCCACTAACCTGTTCAACACCATCAAATTTAAGTGTAAGTTCAATTACTACCAATAGTGCAGAATTAACATGGAGTCAAATAACACCTGCGCCGGAATTTATTATCGATTATCAAATAGTTGGTGACACTACCTGGACAACTGTTACAGCTTATGATACGACACATATTTTAACCAATTTACAGGCTTCTACCTCCTATTTTGCAACGGTAAAAGCAGTGTGTACTCCAGGTGATACCTCATTTACTACAAATATGGTTTATTTTACCACTTTATGCATAGCTGAAGCAGCTCCAACAGTAGCAGAACCATTTATTGATGTTCCACCTACAACCTGTTGGAGTATGAAATATGGACTTCTACCTGACACTGCAAATGCTGTTTTAGAGGATATGGACTGGGGATGGTCGAGCAGATATACCCTTACCTCATCAACAGCAGCTGTTGATGTTTATTCTGAAGATTGTCGCTATTGGTTTATCTCTCCATCCATTGATTTAGGAACTGGTTCTAACTTATTCGAATTAAATTTTGATTTGGCTAGAACTGAATATTATACTTCCTCTTTAGGAAACATCCAACAATCTCCAAATGCACGATTAGTCGTTTTGATCTCCACAGATAATGGATTAACCTGGAATAGTAATGGTATTTTATTAGATTACAACAATGCCACAGGGATTCCATTCAGTTCCGTAAACAATATTTTGCAAACTCAAACTGTTTCATTATACGACTCCGTTGCGATGGCTCCCTATTCAGGTGTAGTTAGATTTGCTTTCTATGCGTATGAAAATGATCCAACCTATATGTATGACAATGATATCCATATTGATAACTTTCAAGTGATCCCCTATAACTCTTGTGTTAGACCAACCAATGTATCTGCATCCAATTCCACACTAAATTCTATAGATATTGATTGGAATAGTAACGGAATTGCAACAGAATGGGAAATTGAGTACGGTTCTACCGGTTTTATACATGGAAATGGGACTTTAGTTTCTGCAACCAGTCATCCTTATACTGTTCCTAATTTAACACCATCTACAACTTATGATTTTTATGTAAGAACTGTTTGTGGTGCAGGGGATACCAGTTATTGGTCAATGATGGTTACTGCGTCAACAGCCTGTTCAACTTTTAGTTTACCTTATGCGGAGTCCTTTAATAGTGCAATTTTCCCTGCATGTTGGAGTCAAACCATTTCCGGATCCATTGAAAATCCAATCTGGTCAGCCGTTGATTTTGGCGCAGCAGGTGGGACCGGTTATGAAATGATGACTGAAATGTATTTTGGGACCGGAATCTCAAGATTGATCTCTCCTGCTATTGATTTCACCGGCGTTCCTTACGCTTTGCTTACTTTCAAACAATTGTATATGGATGAATTTGGTGTAACTTTACTAAAAATTCAGACAAGTACCGATTTAGTAAACTGGACCGATCAGGAATACGAATATACTCAAATGGGTGGACTTGTGGGACCTGAAACCGCTCAATTGACTATTGAAGTGCCAAGTGGCGTCAATTATGTAGCATGGGTTATTGAAGGTGATCATGAACAGATCGGATGGGCTATTGATGATATTTCGATAGTTGCTTCTACCAATCCTTGTATAAAGCCAACTAATTTACAGGTCAATACCATCAGTGAATCATCCGCTGTAGCAAGCTGGACAGCCGGAGGTAGCGAAACTTCCTGGATAGTGGAGTATAAATTAGCTTCAGCCACAAACTGGACTTCAGCTACCACCTCTACTCCATCTTATACCATGACAGGATTACAAAGTAATACTGATTATGAAGTCAGAGTAAAAGCTGTATGTACAGAAGATGAAAGTACGTTTACCACATCCGTTCCGTTTACAACAACAGTAGGAATAGGTGAAAACATATTAAATCATGCGATTGAACTTTTTCCAAATCCTACCTCAAACTTCGTGACACTTCGGATTAAATCTGACAATATTCAAATGGTTGAGGGTCAAATTTATGATATGTACGGTAAATTATTGAAAACCGTTTCGATGGACAATACAAACAACACAATTGATGTTTCTGATTTATCTTCCGGTGTTTATTTCTTGAAAATTAACACCAATCAGGGAACTGTCAACAAAAAGTTTGTAAAGAAATAGGTTTTATTCTAAATAAATTGAAAGGGGGCGTTTTGCCCCCTTTTTTATTGTGAAATCTTTATATGAGTGAAATGTTTATAATCTTTTAAAAGTGTATTGAGTGCTGATGTTTTTATTTTTAATCCACTTTTTTTATTTTGTATCATTAAAATGTCTCCATCTTTAGATTCTCCAAAAATTTGATTATAGAGACCCTGATCATCAATTATAAAATCTTCTGCTTGCAATGAATATGGAGATATAAAACTTTCAAGAGTTGATTGATTGCAATTGTAAAAAAGAAAAATAATTTTTTTTTCATCAAATTCATTTTTATGGGTTTTATACTGTTCCAACATGAAATTTAAAACATTTCCACAAATCACATTCCCTGATAAAGCAATTATTCTCGAATTTTCCGGAACATTTAACATAGCTAAATATATCTCCATTCTTACTTTTAATGTCAAATCCTCAGGTAATGAAATTTTTTGAACATACTTTATATGTTTTGATTTATTCCCTAAACTATTGATTATTTCTGTCAGACTTTGAGTTTTAACTGGACCTAATTCAACTACCTCTCCGATATAATTTTCTTTCCGATTTACTGAAATAAATTGTCCTTCTGCGTTGCAATAAAGTGGACTCCAAATGGAATCACCAAATGAATACCCTATCACTTTGAAGTTTTCATCCAAAAATTGAAAAAAAGCAAGATCAATATCTTTGAATTCACTTATATATATCATTCTTGAATAGACATGCTTTTCAGGTTTATATTCAGGTGCATGGAACATCGTTCTAAACATATTTGAATCAGGATTAACCTTATTGTTAAAATAAAAATCTGGATAAGAACCTACTAATTCTGATGAGTCTGTATTGATATGATATATAAAAATATCAGAGGAATAATCGAACGAATAAATTATTGTAGAATCATTTAACAAATTGAAATCAAATCCGTTTTTTATTACATGTTCTGTAAAATGGGTTCCAATAAAAATTTTAGGAACTTGAATATCCAGCATTTTCAATTTTTTTTCCTTGAGATTGTACGAACATAATAATTTCATAGTTAAATTTTTATATTCAGGAGAAGTCATTTCAGGTAAATAAATACTAAAAGGTAGATATAAGATGTCGTTGGTTATTAGATTCCCCTTTAAATTACTTCCGGATAACATTACACTAGGATTATTTATTCCGTTGTATATATATGGAACCGAATCCAAAGAAAAAGTTCCTTTAAGATGCCCTAAAGTATCAATAATGGCAAAATCCGGCATCTTCTTTTTTTTAATATGCATTTGATAGACAAAATCTCTGTCAAAAAAAACAAAAATGGAATCATAATTATAAAAATAAACATGAGAAAGATATATGCCACCCTCAATAAAAACTTTAGTTTGAAGCTTTGTTTTGGTATTGAAAATAGATAATGTATCTTTTGTTGTGTATAATCTTGCAATAATATTTTCATTATTTATAACTCTTTCTGTATGAAACGGTAACATCAAATTCCTTGGAATAGATTGATCATGAATAATGGAATTATATATTTCAGAATCACTAATTCCTGTTTTGTAAACTTGAATAATTGGGAAAAAGATGGAATCGGTATTTTGACTTTTTATAAATCCAAAAAATAATAATATTGTAACAATAAGAATCCATTTTCTCATACTATGTGTTTTTAAAAAAATTGTGCTGCAAATTTAAACTTTTTTATCTATGAAATTATAAAACCACCCAAGTTTTAACTTATTTATTACGTTTATTAATTATATAACGCAAAAAATAATAAGTTATGAAAACAAAAACACCACTTTTAATCATTGCTGCAATTTTATTGTTAAGTTGCCTTTACAAGACAAACTCTTCTGAATATTTATTTCTCAATAGAGAACAATTAAAATTATTAGGTATCACTTTATCAGATAAGGGCGTTTTCTATAAAAATTATAATCCAAACTGGAAATCTGACAATGAAAGATATCCCTATTTAGGAATTCTTGCAAATAAAACCTTTTTAACCACCAAACTTTACGGAGAGGACGACATTTTAAAAGCAGATAACAAATACGACAGAGTATTTGTAAAGATGGAACATACCCATAATGACTTTTATCCGGTTTTAATTGGAAACACCAAAGGAGATATGAGTTTTGACAATTCCGTCAAACTAACCCAAAATCAAAAACTTTTACCGGTTGCTATCTGTATGTCTGAAACAAAAATTTCAAATAGAAAAGACACTTTAATAGTATGGTTTAAAGTAACAGAATCGCTTAAAAAAGCTTTACCTCTGGATATTAAGATTGACGATTTTCTTCAAGTGCCAACTATAGCAACTAATAATTAAGTCACCAATCGTCTTTCTTCTTTTGTCCTTAGGCTTTTGTCCTTAGTCAAAAAAAAAGCCCCTACTTCGTAGAGGCTTTTTTTTGATCGTTTTAAAAAACTATTGAACGATTTTTAAGAATTGTTCTGTTTTTTTGTATTTTTTGAATTCAGCATCTTTTTTAGCTTTTGCTTTTAGGGAAGCATCTGCTTTGATTGCTAAATCTAAGTTTTTATAAACATCTTGTTCTGCATTGGTACGAGCAGCTACAACAGCTAATAAATAATATGCTTTAGCATCTTTTGGATTGATACAATCTAAAGTAGCTTTTGCAGCAGCATAGTCTCTGGAAAGAATTTGAGCTAATGCAATACCGTAGTCACAACTTCTGTTGCCCATAGCTTGTTTTGCACCGGTATAATCACCATCTAAAATTTTAAATAAACCTAAGTTATAATCTTGTTTTATAGGATTAATAGAAGCTTTTGCAGATTTTTCAAATGTAGTTCTTGCAGTTTTAACATCTCCACCTAAGAATTGAGCAATAGCAGTATTGTTTAGGATAATTCCGTTATTTGGAGAGATTGCAGCAGCTTTTTCCAAGTTTGCTTTTGCAGAAGTTAAATGTGCTACATTTTTATCTTTTAAGAATTTGTTGATCTCAAGAGCAGCTAAGTTATTGTAAGCTCTCCAGTCATTTTGGTATTGAGTTTCAGCAATGATTGCTTTGTAGATGGCTTCTTTGGTATCTAAATCTTTAGTCATAGCAGCACCATACATTCTTTCATTCAATGTTAATTTTGAAGGATCGTTTTTAGCTACTTCAGGAATTTGTTGTTCTGTGAATAAGTTTTTATTACAAACCATTGTTAATTCAACTCTTCTAAGTGGAGGAAGAATAACATTAGCAATCTCTGGATAGATGTCGGTCATCTCTCTGATTTTTTGTTCTTTAGAAGTATTATCAGGTTGAGAAGTAACCACATTCATGATTTTATTTTTTTCAGCAATATTTGATTTTTCAACTGCAGTTTGGAATCCCATCCAATCTTCCCCTTTAGCGTTGTTTTCAAACACGATTTGTGGAAGTTTTACATCTTTCAATTTCATTTTGTTTGCTTTGGCATATTTTTTTGCCCAGGTATTCAATTGTTCTTCGAACCATTTTTTACCAGCTTCAAAACGTTTTTCAGAAAGACCTTGGTTACGGGATTCTTCTCCTTCTGGAGAAGCCCAACCTGAAATAATCACTTTGTCAATAACACGACCTTCAGCAATAGCATTATCCATGAAAGCTTGGAAATCTTTTACCATTTGTTTTGAGGTTACCTCTTTATTTAATTTCAAGTTCCAGTTTAGGTTTGATCTGTCCACTTCGAAGAAGATAGTACCCACTTGAGAAACAAATTCAGGTTTGTAATTGTGTTCTGCAAAAATTAGAGCAGTTCCATTGGTTTTATCATCAGAAATAGTTGGATTTAAAGCAATTCCTGAACTAAGATTTGAGATCCCTTCAGTGATTAAAACAACAGGATAAGTAAACTCTTTCTTTTTTAATTTAGCTGTTTGAAGAGCATATATGTTTTGAGTTTCATATTCGTCTTTATAATCAAATGATCCGGTAACAGTAAAAGAACCACCGGTTTTGTAAGGAATACGAATACCTTCTTCTTTTGATTTTTCACCTACTAATTTAACGGTTTTGATCACCTCTTTAGTTGTTCCGTTCTCGTCAGTCATTAAAACGGGAACCTGAATTTCCATTGTTGCTTTCTTTTTTAAGAATTTTGGAGGTACAGTACCTTTAACGGTGTATTCCACTTTTCCCCCTTTATTTTCTAAATCTGGGTTTTCAAGTTGCATTTTTACTTGTGAAGTGGGAACCATTTTTCCGAAACCGCAACCAAAGATTACAAGAGCAACAAGGCCCAAGATAAATAATTGCTTCAAATTTTTCATGTTTTTTCTATTTTTGGTTATTTGTTTTTTATATATCGTTTTAATACTCAAAATATTGTATAATATTTTTAAGAGCTGCAAAGATAGTTAAAATCTTTGGAACTGAGCCCTTTTTTTAGAATTCTTAACAAATTGATTTTTAAGTGGATATTGTTTTGTACTATTTCGTTTTCAAATCTTCCACCATTTTTTCGTGTAAAATGAGCCTTATTTTGCTTTTGGCTAAGTTATTAGGTTCAATATTAGGATATACTCTGTTGGATAAAAAGATGTAGATCAACTCCTCTTTCGGATCTATCCAGAAAACAGTCCCGGTGAATCCTTGATGTCCAAACGTGAGATTGGAAACCTGTTTGGGTAAAATTTCACTCGGTTCAGCAAAATTGGGGGTATAAAATCCCAAACCTCTTGATTTACAATTGTGAATAGGATAACATGTTGTAAATAATGATACCGTAGCTTCTGACAAATATCTCTTTCCGTTATAAAGCCCTTTTTGGAGAATCATTAAAGAGAGTTTTCCCATATCTTCAGCTGTAGAAAATAGGCCTGCATTGCCACAAACACCTCCGAAAAGAGCAGCTGTTTGGTCATGAACATACCCATGAATCACCTGCATTCTGAAGTAAGTGTCATTTTCCGTTGGCGCAATCCTGTTCAAAGCAATTCCTTTTTGTATTGGGTTGAAACAAGTATTTATCATTCCCATTGGTTTGTAAAACTGGTCGCTTACAAATTGATCCAACGTTTGTCCTGTGATATTTTCAACGATCTCTTTGAGAAGTAAAAAGCCTAAATCACTGTATTCATACTTTTTTTTACCCAAATTGGTCTCTTTTAACATTTGAAATATTTGTGTTTGAAAAGCTTTGTTCAGATATAAATTTTGAGCTATCTGAATTGTAAAGGTTTCATTTTGAATATCATTCAAATACAAATAGCGAAGTGAGTCAGAGTCTAATCTCCTATAAAAGGGTATAAAAGCAGGCAATCCTGAGGTATGAGTCAATAACTCATCTATAGTAATTTTTCCAATGGGACTATTTTCAAAAATAGGTAAATATTGTTCCACTTTATCTTTTAATCGAAGTTTATGGTCATCATACAACTTCATCACAGCCAAAGTGGTAGCTGCTGTTTTGGTGATAGAAGCAATGTCATACATAGTTTGAGAATCCACTGCTGTTTTTATATCATAATCTAAAAAGCCATAGTTTCTGGAGAACACTGTTTTTCCATTTTTAATAGCCATCACCTGACAACCGGGAAAGTATTGATTGTTAATTCCATTCTTCACAATAGAATCGATTTCATCAAGAGTTTTTTGAGAGAGTGAATGGGATTTTGCATTATTTTGGTGTTCCTGAACCGGTTTTTTTATCTCTTCTGTTACTCCGGATGGAGCCGTATAGGTATTTAGATTATGGTTCCAGTTGGTTCCCGATTTGTATTTTAAAGTGGTTACAGGGAGTACTCCTTCAAAGAACATTTTGCCAAAAATTCCGTCTAATGCAGCGGAAACACTTATTGGTGTTCTTTGATATCCAATTAAAACTGCACTACATTTAGAAACATCGCCCCATTGTTCTAAAGCGTAAGGATTTCCAAATAATGCAAGAATCACTTTCTTTGTTTTATTCAATTCATTCGTAAAACGGATCGACTGTGATGAGATCCCATACTGCTTGGCCGGATTTTGATTGGTAGCACTGTATAAAATGATCACATTTGGATAGGAAGCAAGTTCTTGAATGGCTCTCAACTCTTGTGTTTTTGTCAATTCTTTATCCAATACTATATATTTGATTTTATGATCCTTACATAACTGAATAGAATAAGGGGTTGTCTCCTGATCTCCAAAAATGACTGCTGCTGTGTATGTTTTATTGGTGATGGGAATAGCACCGTCATTCGTGATGAGGGTTAATGCTTTGGTTTCAATAGTGGTGATCAGTTCATTGGCTCTTTTTGCTTCTAAAAGTGCTGAAATATCTGTGGATAAGGGGGTAAAATCGGTAAGTCCAAGATCCTCTTTCAATTGTAATACTTTCAAACATTTTTCATTGATCTCTTTTTCAGAAATGAGTCCCGATTCAACTGCTTTTTTAATTTCAGGAATGATCACACTCATCTCATTTGGGAGCAATAACATATCGATTCCGGCTACTAAACATTTGATTTCTGCTTCAGCTCCGTTTTTGTAATATTTTCTCAACCCATCCATCTCCATTCCATCACTTACTATAATCCCTTTATATTCCAATTGGTTTTTAAGTAATTCTGTAACAATGGGATACGAAAGCGTGGCGATGGAGTTTTCGGAACTGTCCAATGCAGGAATATTGAGATGAGCGACCATAATCATGGGCACATTTAGTTCTATCATTTTGGTAAATGGATAGATCTCCGTTTCAAAAAGCTGTGATTTGGATTTGGTAATAATAGGTAGCCCTTTATGGGAGTCCACTTCAGTATCTCCATGACCGGGAAAATGTTTGGCAGATGCGGCCACTTTTTCAGATTGCATCCCTTTCATGTAAGCGATCCCTTTCCGCACCACCCACTCTTTATTTTCTCCAAAAGAGCGACTATTGATGACGGGATTTTTGCTGTTGTTATTAACATCCACCACCGGGGCAAAATTAAGGTGGATTCCTAAAGCGATACACTCTCTGGCAATCTCTTTACCCATTTCGTAAATGAGTGAATCGTACTGAGGAGGTAAAGCACCTAATGTCATATTTCTAGGGAAACGAGGCATACTATCCAACCTCATCGAAGGACCCCATTCCGCATCCATAGTTACCAAAAGGGGAATTTTACTTACCGATTGTATTCTATTAGTCAGATAAATTTCCCGAAGTGGTCCTCCTTGAAAAAAACAAACAGCTCCAGGCTGGTAGGTTTGTATATCACTAACCATTTTAGCATTGTAAGTTTCGTCAAAGTTAGAATGGATCCGAATGATCAAAAGTTGCGCGATCTTCTCTTCGAGGGTCATCCTGGTTAATTGTTGATGAGCCCATACATATTTGGGGGTAGTCGTTTGAGCAAACGAACAAAGGAATAAGGAAGCAAAAAGGATCAAAATCGCAATTTTTTTCATAGAGAAGAATATAAGTATTTGTACAAAAATGAAATATAAATTAGCTTGGTTTTAAATTACAACTCTCAAAAATACAAAATATTATCGATTGCTCAGAATGCTCGAGTGCTCAGAATACTCGAATGCTCAATGTGCTCATGTGCTCGTTAGCTCAGAATGCTCAATGTGCTCCTTTCGCCCTTATCCCTTCGCCCTTAGCCCTGTGCCCTGTGCCCTTAGCCTTTCGCCCTTCGCCCTTCTACTGAATTAATTCCATTTCATCAAAAAGGTAAGCGGAATTGCCATATTTTTCGATCAAAAATAACATATATCGGATATCCAAACAGATAGATCGGTGAATATTATTATTAAACAAATAAGTGTTTCCTAAGGATTCCTGATTGACATCAAACATCATCCCAATCAGAGCTCCTTGTCCGTTCAAAACCGGACTTCCATTACTTCCCTCTCCACTATCTGCGTTGGTTAAAAAACAGATTCTCATCTCTTCCTCAAATTCATAAGGTCCGAAATCAGACTCCAAAAACAAACTTTCCAGTTTCGCAGGGATCTTATATTGGGGATCATTTGATTTACTGTTCATTTTTTCAATAATTCCAATATGATTGGTATAGTATTGATAGGATATTGCATTATAGGGTTGGTAACCTGAAATATTTCCATAAGATACTCTTAATGAACTATTTCCATCAAAGTAGTACGATTTTTCCTCATTTTTAATCTTATTGAACAAAACTCCTGAGTATTCCCTTCTCAATGGAATCATGGTTTTTTCAAATTCCTGATACACTTTCTCTCCTTTGGAGATCGTTTTGATCACTTCATGATAATAACGAAGTAACGGATCTACTTGATAGACAGATTTTTTAGGGTTTTCTAAAAATTTTCTTAATGCTTCTTCCGAACTGAAAATCGATTTATTGATGATTGCATAAGCAAAATTGTTGTATTCATTGTTATAAAACTTGGTCACATAAGGCCCGATTTTGGGTTTTAAACCTTCGGGTAGTTTTCCCCATAACCCAAATGATGCTTGCATCAACTTCACTTCCATCTCGGTATCACAACCGGCAATTAATCTTTTATATTTTGCCATAATGGTATCGATCTCCTGCTCTGTTTTAAGATTGGGTGTAATCTCTTTTAAAAAGTAGGGAAGCATCATAAACCGGGATGATTGTATGGTTAGATTGCCATACCAATAACAACGCATCAGGTTGATATCCATGCTATTTGTGACAGAATCAATCTTTATAAAAACAGAATCATATAAAACAGAGATCTCATCTTGCATTAAATTCCAACGTCTCATTTTTTGCTCCCTCACCTGAATCTCGCTGAGTATATTAAGAGACGTCATATTATCCGTTTCCCCTTTGAAAAGTTTATATTGATGGGCTAATTTCTGGTGAAAAGGAGCATACGTTAATTGGGAGGTTTCTTTTGTTAAAATTCCGTTTTTTAACGGAGTTAACAACACTCCGGCACTCTCTACAAAAGGGATTTTAAACTTCTCGGTTTGAAATTTTATTTCAGCAGAACTCATATACCGACCCGATGACTCAGGATATCCCCAAACCATAGTGAAGTCGTTTTCCTGATAGCCTTTCAATGAGATGGGCAAAAAATATTTCGGTTTAATAGGTTCATTTAATGCAGAATAAGAAGCTGAAGTTCCATCCGGTGCTCCGTAGATTCTCAAAATACAAAAATCTGCATTGTGTCGGGGCCATTGAAACAATTCCTCTTCTCCACCAAATTGTGCAATCGATGAGGGTGGACTAACAACCAGTCTTATGTCATTAAACTCCTGAAATACATATAAATAGTACTCATTTCCGGAACAGTACGATTCAACGGATACTTTATATTTTTGATCAAGCTGATAAGCAGCTATGATCTTTTTTATTTTGCGATCAATCAGCTCTTCTCTTTTGTACTCCGGAATATTTTCAGGAATCGCTCCTAACACCTCTTCTGTTATATTTTGCATTTGTACCAGAAACGTTACTGTTAATCCCACACAGGGCAACTCTTCCGTCCTATTTGTCGCCCAAAAACCATCTTTTACATAATTTCTATCAAGTGATGATAATCCGGAGATAAAAGGGAAGATATTTCTATAGGTTGTGACCACCAACCCATTATTGGAAATCACTGATCCTGTGCCTGTTCCAATTTGAACTATTGCATCTTTGATGGATGGTTTGTTGATATCATACAATTGCTCCGCGGTAAGTTTTAATCCGGAGCGTCTCATTTCATTGTAATTAAAATCTTTAATCAGTACAGGCAACCACAACCCTTCATAAGGCGGTGTTGATGGTATTGCTGTAAGGGTAAGAAAGATAAATAACAAAAATGAGCAACCTCTTTTCATTACTTTTTAATGAATTTTACAGCAGATCTGGATTGATTGGTAGTCACTTGAATAAGATAGATTCCGGCATTTAAAGCACTGATATTTAAGGGAACATCTTGCTCTTGTGCATCTGTTGAAACCAAAATTTTTCCGGCCATATCCAGTATTTGAACTGAAAGTATCTGTCCTTGTTTGGCTTTAATATTTAAAATATTTTCGGCAGGATTAGGATAAACAACAACATTATTATCTTTGATATAGGTGTCAATTCCGGTACTATTGTCAAGAAAAGCCTGAAAGAAATCAGGAATTCCGTAGCCAAAATCGTTGTCAGGATTGTTATAAATATGGCCATGTTCGCGAATCACCTGCATCAATTCGATAGCAGATAAATGGGGTAAAGATTGCCATAAACAGGCAGCCATTCCGGTAATTACGGGTCCGGAGAAACTGGTTCCACTCCCTTGTACAATAGTTCCATCAGTAGCGCTCACCCAAGTGTCCCAACCCACAGAAGTTACATCCGGTTTTACGCGACCATCTGCACTTGGACCATATCCGGAAAAAGAAGCAATTAGGCTATCTTTATTCATAGCTCCTACGGAAATAATATCGAATGCATCAGCGGGTCTGCTGATATATCCCCATTCTGAACCCCTTTCATTTCCTGCACTTACAACCACAACGATCCCTTTTTGTCCTGCAATAGTTGCCGCTTGTGAAGCCACACTGGAAATTCCATCATTTTGTTGAGGGGTCATATCGCCTTCGGGAAAATCTGCAAAAACAGTATATCCTAATGAAGAGTTGATCACATCAGCACCTAAACTATCCGCTAATTCAGCTCCTGCAGCCCAGAAATCCTCTTCAATCAATTGTTCACTCCATGGGTTTTCAGAACGAATAAAGTAATAGTTTGCCATTGGAGCTGTTCCTATCAAAAAACCTTCAATATTTGATGCAATGATGGATGTAACAGATGTTCCATGACCATGTCCGAAATACACATTGTTACTTCCCGGAATCATATCACGGGTTCCCCAGATCCTATCCTCATTATACAAATGTTGAAAATGAGAAATGGTATCAAATCCATCCCAACCTGCATCCAGAATACAAATCAACATTCCTTCGCCTCTGAATCCTCTGTTATGTAAGGAATCTCCATGATGAACCTTGATTTGGTCTATACTACTTCCATAATTATAATCACGGGTTGAGTTGGTAGCAAATTTATCAGGTCCGGCTTCATTGCCCCAGGGTTGGGTAATATTGTAGTTGGCTACAGGCACCACATATTGTACACATCCCAAATTTTGAATTCCGGGAATATGAGCTTCATTTGGACAATAAATAACTACGGTATTCATCCATTTAGAGGTTGACAACACCTGGATATTGGAATCAAACGCCTTAATTTGGTTTATATATGATTGATTCACAGGAAGATCCTGCGTCGTGATCGGAATATTAAAACGATCTCTTTTCTCTATCGCTCTAGGAGAAAGAAAAGCTTCCGGATTGTTGATACTGTATGGAGAATTATTTTTGTTATTCAAATAAACTCGGTAACAGTTTGCGGTTTGACCAAAGATGGAGAAACCAAAGCTAAAAAGTGCAAGCACTAATAAAAAACGTTTCATGGGTTGAATCGGTTATACGTTAAAACGGATATGGAGAATATCTCCATCTTTTACTTCATAAGTTTTTCCTTCTACAGATAGTTTTCCTGCCTCTTTACATTTCAATTCGGAGCCCAGGGATACCAAATCATCATATTTGATCACCTCAGCTCTGATAAATCCGCGTTCCAAATCACTGTGAATAGCACCCGCAGCCTGAGGAGCTAACATCCCTTTTCTGATGGTCCATGCTCGATTCTCTTTACCACCAACGGTAAAAAAGGAGATCAGGTTCAAAAGTTTATAAGCTGAACGGATCACTTTGCGGACACCGGCTTCATGTAAGCCAACATCTTCCAGGAACACCATTCTCTCCTCTTCATCATCCAATTCTGCAATTTCGGATTCAATTTTTCCGGCAATGACTAACATTTCGCCATTCTTATCTTTCAGATATTCAGCTACTTTATCAGAATATTTATTTCCGGTAACTGCCTGTTCATCACTTACATTACAAACATACAATTGAGGTTTTTCAGTCAGTAAGAGTAAATCAGCAATCACTTCATGTTCCTCATCGGTGAGTTCCAAGGTTCTGATATTCTCAAAGTTTTCGATATGCGTTTTACATTTATGGAGCACTTCATAATCTCTTTTTGCAGTACGTTCGCCCACCTTCATCGCTTTCTCCACTTTAAGCATTTTGCGTTCAATCTGCTCTAAATCTTTCACTTGCAATTCAAAATCGATAATTTCGATATCCCGGACAGGATCAATTGAACCCTCAACATGAGGAAGATTTGGGTTATCAAAACAACGAAGAACATGTATTAAAGCATCGCAAAGCCTTACATCTCCTAAGAATCCGTTACCGATACCCTCGCCATGATTGGCACCTTTTGCCAAACCGGGGATATCCACTAAATCCATAGTTGCATAAACCAATTTTTCAGCTCTGATAAAGGTGTTAATATGTTCCAATCTAGGATCTGGAACATTACAAACGCCAATATTGGATTTATTTGTACTGTAAGCAAAATCGGTAATAGCTGCTTTTGTATTCGATATACAATTGAATAATGTTGTTTTTCCACTATTGGTTAACCCAATAATTCCACATTTTAATCCCATAATTTTTTTTTAAAATTAGAATCCTAAACTCTCATCCACTACACTGTGAATTTCAGGAATATATTTTTTAATTGTTGATTCTACACCGTTTTTAAGGGTAATTTTGGCATGAGGGCATGAGCCACATGCTCCTTGTAGTTTCACTTTAACTACATTATCTTCAGTAAGTTCTAAAAACTGAATATCGCCACCATCTTGTTGAAGGAATGGGCGTAATTGATCGATTATATCAATAACTTCTTCTTTTAATGTCATTTTTTCCATTGTTATAATTTTTAATTAAATGAATCTGCAAAAATACGAAATAATTTAACAGATAACAATTAACTTATCAGGTTTCAGTTATCAGGTTTCGGTTATCAGGTTTCAGTTATCAGGTTTCGGTTATCAGGTTTCAGTTATCTGGTTTCAGTTATCTGGTTTCGGTTATCAGGTTTCAGTTATCAGGTTTCTGGGGACAAGTGATAGGTGAGTGGGGATAAGTGAACATAGTGAGACTTTGTGATAACTTCTTTTAACATTGTGAACCCATATAAATCTTGCCAATTTGACACATCAGCACACCAAAAAATGAAAATATCAACATTTTTGAGAAAAAATCATGCGCTCGTTTGGAAAAATAGAGTATAATGTTAATTTTTAATAAATTATGAGATTTATCAATTTTTTTTTGTAACATTGCCAGAAATATTTAAAAACAATTTTTTTTATAAACTTTAGATTTATGAAACTACAACATTTGTACAATTGGAAAATATATTTTTTACTTTTATTTACTTTTATTCAATTAAATTTTGAAAATAAAGTACTTGCACAAGCTGAACATACCGGCATAATTTGGGTTGTTCCAAACCGACCCGATGCTTTTCCGGTGAATGGCAACCGCACTGGAAACTCAGGACTCAATTTAGCGTTTGAAGATTATCATGTTATTGAGTATGTTTTTATAGATTCTTTATATTTCACAGAACAAATTGATCTTAATGGAATTCCCATAAAACAACCTGTCTATCAAATCCGTTTGCAAGAGGAATATGCTCATTGGGAATTAAGTATGTTACATCTTTTAAAAGATTGTTATCCTGGTTTTTTTAAGGATTTCGCTCATCCATATTATAATACATTTAGTAATGGACAAACCGTTACTACTGACAACGGGCTAATTATCTTAGAATTCGAAAACATTTTTTTCAACACAACTCTTCTTCCTCGTTCAAACACAAGGTCCAATAATAAACCTATGAATTTAATTTTACAAAAATATGATATAAAATCATATTCCTATCGTGCTTTTCCACCAGCTTTCGGAGAGGATACGTCTTACAGAATAATAAAAATTTTATGTGATTATCAAGATGCTTTACCTTTATTCTACGATTTGTTTTCAATAGACTATCTTTATAATTATATAAGTATTGCAAGATCCTATATTTTTGGAGAAAATTATAATCCGTGTGGCTCATATAGTTATATTTCAACTGAATCTGAATCATCTATCAATATTTTTCCTAATCCTGCTTATGATAAAATCACTATTTCTGGAGTGACACCGGAATCAATTATTGTATATGATGTCATGGGTAATAGAGTTATGACAGAATTTGATGTTGAAGCAAAAAAAATAAGTTTAAAACATTTATCTAGTGGATTGTATGTTATAATGATCATCACTCAAGATGGAAAAGTAATTACAGAAAAAATAATAAAACAATAGACACATCCTAATATTTAGTATCTTTACACATTAAAATCTGGTCAGTTGAACCTCTTCTCATGAAAAGTGATTGTAAATAAATAGGGCGAAGGGCTAAAGGCAAAGGGCGAAAATGATTTCGCCCTTTGCCTTTAGCCCTTCGCCTTTAGCCCGTTTAGCTCATTAACTGATCATCAGCTTCTTCAATTTCCTTCCTTTTTTGTTCCTGAAATTGTGAAATTTTCTCTCTCACTTCAGGATAGACCAATCCAATAATTTTGGCAGCAGCTAAGGCAGCATTTTCAGGAGAAACAACTGTCATTGGTGCAACTCCCGATGGCATTCTGATGCTGGAAAATAGATCTGTTCCGCCATATTTATCACTGTATGGTGGACATGCAATCACCGGACAATAGGTTTGAGCATCTGTAAAACCACTCAAAGCATTGCTCATACCGGCAATGGTGATGAAAACCACCTGCTCTTTTTCGTACTCTTTGATCAAATTGTAACATTTTAACGGAACTTTATGAGCCGATGCTATTCGGATCACTACGTCAATGTCGAAGTTGTTTAAAACGGCACTAATCTTGTTGGCCCACTCCAGGTCAGCTTTAGACCCCATAATGATAATCACTTTTTTGGTCATTGTTTTTTAATTTAATGAATGATTGGCAAAAATACGAAATAATAAGCTAATAAGCTAATGTGATAATAAGCTAATTTACTAATTTGCTAATTTACTAATTTGCTAATTATAAGTTTTTTACAATATCTATTAGAATGAATCTTTGATTTTGTTGAAACTAAAGAAAAAAAAGTTATTTTTGTCGTTGTATTTAAATAGAGAACCAAGATGCAAAAAAGTACTTTCATTATTTTATTTCTTAGCTTTTTGAATGTTCTATTATGGGGACAATCAAGCAATAACACAAAAGAAAAAAATCAAAATTCAAATCCATTTGAATCTCCTTTTCCATCAAAATCAAATAGTTGTCAACCTTTTACAGTAGCTATAAATCCATTGATAACTTCTCATGCAATTATTGATACTATTTACATGAAAGTTTGTCCCTATGATACTGTGATTTTTGCAGCTGAAGCTATTTTCACATCTCAAAACCCAGTGTACAATCAATCACAATCCAATACAAAATTTGTATGGAAATTTGCTGATTATAACGCAGATACTAATCAAATTATTTCAAGAATTTTCAATACAAATCATAGTGCTGAATTAAAAATGTTTGCTATTGATACATTAGGTTGTTTTTCTTCAAATCAAGTACATATAATTGTCAGGGTATCCGGCAATCCTATCGTGGGTGTTCATGGACCAATAATCACATCAACAGGTTTAGAAACAGCTGTTTCCGTTGGTTATGATACCGCTGCAACGATAACAATAGATACCGTCACTTTATTTACTTTGATTGAACCGCAGACTATTTTCGTAACTACTGATATAATGGCAATTCCTGATGGATCCAATGTTTGTTATAATTCTACTTTAAATATAAATTCTTTTCCTAATGATAGAGTCGTTCAATCCTTGAGTGATTTAAAAGGCATTAAATTAAATATTGAGCATAGTTACTTAGGAGATTTAAGTATTAGAGTAATATGTCCAAATGGTTCGAATTCAATTTTAAAATTATTTTCAGAAGGAGTTCCTGCAATATCAGGAGCTGTAATCAATACATGTTCCATTGGGGGAGGATACACCCAATTAGGGAGTGTGGATGATTCTCCTCAGTCAAGTAGTTGTTATTTGCTACCCGGAATTGGCTGGGATTATGAATTTAAACAGGGTGCAACCAACTGTTTTGGAGGTGGTGGTCCAACCGTTCCATACTCCTATTTAAATAGTTGTGGAGATACTTATACTGGAAACTCATTAATCCCAAGTATATCTAATCCATTAACTAGTACATATACTTCCCCTATCTATTATGGAAATTATGAATCTCTTTCAAACTTGATTGGATGTCCTTTTAATGGAAATTGGACTCTTCGTGTTTGCGATCACTTTGCCGTTGATAATGGGTATCTATTTGGCTGGGGTCTTGAGTTAGACAATTATGTATTACCTCTCCAAGAATATTATTCAATCACTGTTGATTCAGTTTCTTGGTACGGAAATAATATTACACCAACAAGTCTTTTTGATGCTACAATTGGGGAACAAAATATAGGAGTTTCATACTTTGATACCAAAATTTATGATCAATTTGGTTGTAAATATGATACTTCTTTTGCAGTTTATTGCTTTTTGAAAGTGGAAGAACACGAAAAAGAGAGTATTCCTGTTCACTTTTTTCCAAATCCGGTAAGTTCAGATTTGCATTATTCTATACTAAATAAATTATGGGAAAATAGCTCTATTTCTATTATATCGATTCAAGGAAATCCAATATATAAAACCATATTGACCCATGATTCAGATCATTTCAATGTGAATTTTCTCTCTTCAGGGAATTATATCATTAAAGTTCAAAATCCCGAAGGAAAAGAGTATTCTGTTAAAATTATTGTGACTAAATAATTAAAAAACATTGTCACCTTCCCAAATTAGCTCATTAGCAAATTAGCTTATTAGCATATTAGCTCATTAGCTTATTAGCATATTAGCTTATTATTTTGTATTTTTGCAAATAAATGTTAAAATCAAATGAAAAAAGTTTTTATTCTATCTCTTTTTGTACTACTTAGTGTTGCAGCACTTGCGCAAGTTAATTGTACACAGTATGTTAACCCAATGATTGGAACCGATTTTACCGGTCACACTTATCCCGGTGCTATCTTGCCTTTTGGGGGCGTTCAAGTGAGTCCTGATACCAAATTGGATGGTTGGGAAGGATGTTCCGGTTACCATTATGCTGAAACAACCGTTTATGGCTTCTCTCATACTCATCTTAGCGGTACCGGGTGTTCCGATTATGGTGATGTTCTTTTAATGCCATTTGTGGGTAAAGGATCTGTGATCAATACGGAATATAGCTCCTCATTTTCTCATAATAATGAGTTTGCTGCTCCCGGATATTACAGAGTTTTGTTGGACAAAAATAATATTAAAGTGGAACTCACTACTACAACGAGAGTAGCCATGCATAAATATACATTTCCTAAAAATAATGAACCCAAAGGTTTTGTTATCGATTTAAAACATAGAGATTTGGTGATCAACAGTGCCATCAAATATGTTGCTGGAGATAAAGAAATTTTAGGGTTCAGAGATTCTAAAGCATGGGGTGATAATCAAAAATACAGCTTCTCCATTTTAGCATCAGAACCAATCCAGAAAATTGAATATTACGTAGATAATCAACTCGTGGATTCCCCTGAAGGGATCACCGGTAAAAATTGTAAAGCAATTGTGTATTTCTATCCTGAAGTGAGTGAAGTGGTTTTAAAAGTGGGCGTTTCCGGAACCGGATTTATGGAGAATGCTCATAAAAACCAGGCAGAAATTGCAGATTTCGATTTTAATCGTGTTCGCTTGGAAGCAGATCAAATCTGGAACAAAGAGTTGTCCAAATTTATGGTTGAATCTTCCAGTATTGAAAATATGAAAACTTTCTATACTGCTCTATACCATTGCTTTACATCTCCTTACATTTTTACCGATTTAGACGGATCCTATATGGGCATGGATGGTAAATTGCACCAGGCTAAAGAGAACCAAATCTATACTGTTTTCTCATTATGGGACACTTACAGAGCTTTACACCCTCTTTTAAATCTTGTGGATCGCAAAAGAAGTGAAGATTTTGTTTATACCTTTATGAAAATATATGAACAAGGGAGCATGTTACCGGTTTGGGAACTTTCAGCAAACGAAACCTGGTGTATGATCGGATACCATTCTGTTCCTGTTATTTGGGATGCTTACCAAAAAGGGATCATCAAATATGAACCTCAGAAAATGTTGGATGCGATGGTGTATAGCGCCAAACTTCCCAAATTTGGACGTCCTGAATTTGCAAAATATGGCTATATTCCGGCTGAAGCTGAGCATGAAAACGTTTCTAAAGCGATTGAATACGCTTTTGATGACTGGTGTATCGCTATGTTTGCCAAATCTATTGGTAATATGACTGTTTATAATGAATTTATCCAAAGAGCTCAATATTATAAAAATAATCTGGATCCTCAGGGATTTATGCGACCCAAATATAATGGAGCCTGGTGGGAACCTTTTGATCCTGCTGAAGTGAATAACAATTATACAGAAGCCAACTCGTGGCAATATTCCACTTATGTTCCTCAGGATTTTACGAACTATATTAACCTCAAAGGAGGGGAAACTGTTACAGCCCGCTTTTTAGATTCTCTTTTCTTTACAAATGCAAGTTTAGCAGGAAGACATCAGGCAGATGTAACCGGTTTGATTGGACAATATGCTCACGGTAATGAACCCAGTCACCACGCTACCTATTTGTATAGTTATGTTGGTCAGCCATGGAAAACCCAACAACTGGTTCGCAAAATCATGACCGAATTTTACACGTCAAAACCGGATGGTTTGATTGGAAATGAAGATTGTGGCCAAATGTCTGCATGGATGGTGTTTAGTTCTATTGGTTTTTATCCTGTTTGTCCGGGAGATAACAAATACGTTTTTGGATCTCCATTGTTCAATAAAATGACTATTTCCTTAGAAAATGGAATGAAAATTGAAGTAATTGCCCACAATAATAATGCTAAAAATATTTATATTCAATCCGTTAAATTAAATGGCAATCCTTATTTTAAATCGTATATAACTTACGATGATATCAAAAATGGAGCTACTATTGAATTTGAAATGGGCGCAACTCCAAACATGAAATTTGGAGCTGACATTAAATCGAGACCTGTTAATCAAATTACACCTTCCATCACTATCAATCCGATCATTGCCCCTATGCAAAGATCATTTAAAGATAGTGTTACAATCACATTAAGTTTATATCAACCATCAGTAAGTGAGCAAAATAAATTCAAATATCCAAGTCAAACCGATAAAATGTATTATACTTTAGATGGAACCACTCCTACTACAACCTCATCTCTTTACACCAAACCATTTGTAGTAAGAACAGACTGTCAATTGAAAGTAGTATCATGGAATGAAAAAACCGGATATAGCAAGGTAGTAGATGCTAAATACTATGTTGTAAAAAGGGACAAATCGATAAAGTATTTAACAAAATATAGTCCACAATATACAGCAGATGGGGATGAAGGTTTGATTGATCATATCAGAGGAACCGAAAACTATCGTTTAGGAGGCTGGCAAAGTTTCTGGGGTAACGATTGTGAAGTGGTAATTGATTTACTCAAAGTAAAAGATATCAATGAAGTATCAGCCGGATTTTTACAAGATGTAAGATCATGGATTTGGTTTCCAAAACAATTCATTGTAGAAGTATCTGTTGACGGAACAAATTTCGAACCTTATGGAACGTATACCAATCCTTATGATGTAAAAGACGAGAC
Source organism: uncultured Bacteroidota bacterium (assembly GCA_942493315.1). Taxonomy (GTDB): domain Bacteria; phylum Bacteroidota; class Bacteroidia; order Bacteroidales; family WCHB1-69; genus UBA5429. The sequence goes on from OW818690.1 coordinate 572,920, forward strand.
ATTAATGGTCAAAGATTTTAAAGTAAATAAGAAAGTTACTGCACGATATATCAGAATCAAAGCCACCAATTTTGGGACAATTCCTGCCTGGCATTTAGGGGATGGCAATCCTGCTCACCTCTTTATTGATGAAATTGTGGTTCAATAGATAAAACTTACAACATTCACAAAAGGGTATTTTTTAAAATAAATACCCTTTTTTTATTAGTTATTAATCCATTTTTATAATCAAAATGAATTTAGTATTAGGTTAAACCATAACATTATATTAAATATCTATTTGATTTTTTGATAATTATAAAAAAAATAAAAAAATTCAGTTTTCAAGTTGTTTGTAAAGAAAAAAGTAGTATTTTTGCAGTCCCTAATCGGGAAACGTACTTTGAAAAAAAACTAAAAAAAGCCGGTGTAGCTCAGTTGGCCAGAGCAGCTGATTTGTAATCAGCTGGTCGGCGGTTCGAATCCGTCTACCGGCTCTTTTTTTTTGGGAGAGTTCCAGAGCGGCCAAATGGGGCAGACTGTAAATCTGTTGACGAAGTCTTCGGAGGTTCGAATCCTTCCTCTCCCACTCAAAAAAAAAGCGGAAGTAGCTCATTTGGTAGAGCGACAGCCTTCCAAGCTGTAGGTAGCGGGTTCGAGACCCGTCTTCCGCTCTCACCAAGCCACTATTGAGTGGCTTTTTTTTTGCCCCGACTTACACCTATGCCTTATTGGATTCAGTTTTGGTCAAAAAGTAGCTATTCTTACTGAAATTGGATATGGAACTCAGGGAATTTTCAAAATAGGGGTGCAATTTTAACATTACTCAACATCCTGTATTTCAATTATAAAATCTTTTTTAATTATTTTTATTGAAAAACTTGATTTTGTCAAATATATTTCGTTATTTTGCGAAATATAAAAATGATAGTACCTCTTCCTGCGTTAGTCATTAATGAAAAAGTGATATTTAAGGGGATTATACCTTCTAAAAATGAAATTAAAGATGCTATAAACAATATAAAAAATAATACAATTTTATAAATCAAAACCTTAATCCTTATGAAAAAACTAATTATTTTAACGTTAACCGTATTTCTTTCCACTTTTTTAGGATCTAGTCTTAATGCTCAAGCTCAATCCGGCAATAGTAAAGTAGTGACTGTTTATTATTTTCACTCAACCAATAGATGTGCAACCTGCAATGCTGTAGAGAATGTTACTAAAACAGTTTTAAATGAACAATATAAAGATCAGGTTTCTAAAGGATTAATCCAATTTAAATCGATTAATATTGATGAGGATGTCAATAAAAATCTTGTCAATAAATATAAAATCGTTTTTTCAACTTTATTAATTATTAATGCAAACGGAACTACAAATGACTTCACAGACACAGCATTTCAATATGCGAAAACGAATCCTGAAAAATACAAAGAATTATTAAAAGTAGAAATCAATAAAGCATTGAAATAACAATGGAATTTCTTCAAAATTTACTGGATAATACTCAAATTCCGGTCTTATATGCATTGATTTTAGGGCTCATGACAGCCATAAGTCCTTGTCCTTTAGCAACAAATATCACAGCTATTGCTTATATCAGCAAAAATATTGATAATAAAAGAAAGATTTTTATTAATGGTTTAATTTACACCTTAGGAAGAGCCATTACCTATTCTTCGATTGGTATTATTCTTTTTTTGGGAGCAGATCAGTTTAAACTCACCAAAATCTTGGCATCAAATGGGGAAAAATGGTTAGGCCCTTTACTCATCATTATTGGTGTTTTAATGTTAGATGTAATTAAAATAAAATTTCTTTCTTTAGGAAAATTGACTGATAGATTTCAAAAAAAATCTGATCAAGCGAGTTGGATTTACAGTTTACTTTTAGGAGTTGTATTTGCCTTAGCATTTTGTCCCTATAGTGGAGTTTTATACTTTGGGATGTTAATTCCTATGACTATCTCAAGCCCTTCTGGATTATATTTACCTATCATATATGCAATAGCTACCGGATTGCCGGTAATTATCATTGCTTATTTACTTGCTTATAGTGTTTCCAGTGTTGGGAATTTTTATAAAAAGATCCAGACATTTCAAAAATGGTTTAATAGGATTGTTGCTGTAGTTTTCATTCTGGTTGGATTGTACTATATTTATATTTTTTTTATTCAAAAACTTTTCTAAAAAAATAATATGAACTCAAACCGTAAAGCAATACTAATTCCATTACTTCTGATACCCATTTGGTATTTAGTATATCGAAATCTACAACCTGTTACAGATTGGCTGATTGATACCGTTTTTAAAATGGAAAAAGGGAACCATTTCACGGAAAGTTTACGTTTTTTCATTTTTGAAGTTCCCAAAGTGTTGCTGTTGCTTACATTAATCATTTTTATTGTAGGGATTATCAGAACTTTCTTTACACCCGAAAGAACCCGAAAAGCCTTAGAAGGAAAATCTTTGTTTACAGGCAATGTATTGGCCAGTTTATTAGGAGTTGTCACCCCTTTTTGCTCATGTTCCGCCATTCCTCTTTTCTTAGGGTTTGTTGAAAGTGGCGTGCCATTAGGAGTAACATTTTCTTTTTTAATTGCAGCACCTATGATCAACGAAGTAGCCGTGATTTTGCTTTATGGTTTGTTTGGTTGGAAAGTGATGGTCATGTACATTTCCACAGGATTATTAATAGCCATTTTTGCCGGTTTTATCATTGGAAAACTAAAACTGGAGCACTGGGTGGCCGATTGGGTTTACAAAACAAGATTTGGAAACAATTCACAACAAGAGGAAAAATTAACATTTAAAGATCGAATCCGGTTTGGATATACTGCTGTTAAAGAAATTGTTGGTAAAGTATGGATTTATATCGTGATTGGTGTTGGAATTGGTGCCGGTATGCACGGTTTTGTTCCGGAAGATTTCATGGTATCTATCATGGATAAATCCCATTGGTATTCTGTTCCTTTATCGGTTTTAGTAGGAGTTCCTTTGTATTCCAATGCTGCTGGAATTATTCCGATTGTGAGTGTATTAATTGAAAAAGGGGTTCCTCTTGGAACTGCATTAGCTTTTATGATGTCCACCATTGGATTGTCTCTTCCGGAAATTATTATTCTTAAAAAAGTATTGAAATGGCCTCTTATAGCAACTTTCATAGGAATTGTTGCAACAGGAATATTAATTGTAGGGTTTGTATTTAACTGGTTGTTGTAATCATTAAATGAACTATTTCTCTATAAATATCTTAAAAATTTAAAAAAAATGGCAGATAACATCAAAGAAACAGTACAAAAAACATACACTGCAGTAATAAAAAATGATACCGGATGTGGATGTAGTTCAACTTGTTGTTCTCCGTCCCAACCAACTTCATTTTTAGATGAAATATATAAAAACATGGATGGTTATCAAGAGATCGCTGATTATGGTTTGGGATGTGGATTACCCACGAAAATCGCAGAGATTAAAGAGGGTGATACCGTTCTTGATTTAGGATCAGGAGCTGGAAATGATGCATTTATTGCAAGAAAACAGGTTGGAAAAACAGGTAAAGTCATTGGTGTTGATTTTACAGATGCGATGATTGAAAAAGCAATTGAAAATAAAATCAAATTGGGGTTTGAAAATGTAGATTTTATTCAGGGTGATATTGAAGAGCTCCCCATACCAAGTGAATCTATTGATGTGGTAATCAGTAATTGTGTTATGAATTTAGTTCCCGATAAAAATAAAGCATATCAAGAAGTTTTTCGTGTTTTAAAAAATGGTGGACATTTCAGCATTTCAGATGTGGTTTTAAATCAAGAACTACCAAAGGGAATTCTTGATGCTGCAGATATGTATGCAGCTTGTGTCTCAGGTGCATTAGAAAAAAATGAATATTTGAATATCATTAAAAATGCAGGATTTAAAGACATTGAAATTAGAAAGGAACATCCAATTGAACTTCCATCTGAAATTTTGTCACAATTTATAAGTGCTCCTGAAATCGATAAATTTAGACAGAATAAAAATGCGATAGAAAGTATTACAATAAATGCAAAAAAATCTTAAACTAATTATCATTCTAATAAACAAATACTATAGTGAAAGAACAATTTAAAAATGGTATTGTGTTTTTAAACTATTTTAAAAATATATTTCACCCCTTGAAAATAACAAAAGTATTTCGTATATTTGCGAAATGATTAAATAAAAAATTAAACTAATAAAAATAATAAATATGGAAAAAATCATAAAAGTTTTAGGAACAGGATGTGCCAAATGTAAAACTTTAGAAGCATCAGTTCGAGAAGTTGTTAGTACTAATAATTATGCTGTTGAAGTGATCAAAATTGATGATATCATGGAAATTATGAAATTTGGAATCATGACTACTCCGGGATTAGTATTAGGTGATCAAGTTGCATTCTCAGGTAGAGTTCCTTCAAAAGACGAATTAAAAAAATATATTGAACAATATATCAATGCCTAAAAAGATTCAATTTTCAGACGAGGTGATTCAAACTGCTTTATTTGCTAAAGCAATGAGTCATCCGGTGAGAGTTTTCATATTAAAAAAACTTTCAAAAATGGGAACCTGTTGCTACAGCGGAGATTTGGTTGAAGAACTTCCAATAGGACGATCTTCCCTGTCACAACATTTAAAAGAACTTAAAATGGCCGGTTTAATTCAAGGGGAAACAGAACCACCTTTTATTAAGTATTGCCTTAATAGAGAAAACTGGGATATAGCTAAAAAATTATTCCGTCATTTAATTGAAGATTAAAAAAAACAAAAAAAATTATGAAAACAAAAGTAATGATCTCCCTTTTTGCAATATTGCTGCTCGTATCATGTAATCAATCAACACAAAAAGATACAACCAATTTGAATTCCAGTTCGGAGAAACAAACTTCAGAAAAACTTCACATCTATTACTTCTATGGGTCACATAGATGTCCTACCTGTAATGCAGTTGAAGAAAATGTAAAAAAATTGATTACCGAAAATTTTTCTACTCAAATCAAGGATGGTTCGTTAGCTGTTTCTTATCTTAATTGGGAAGAGTCAGCGAATAAAGCATTAGTTGAAAAATATGAAATCTATTCCTCTTCTCTTATTCTTGTCAAATATCTGGATGGTAAAGAGGAAGCAACAGATTTAACTGAATTTGCATTTGCCCACGCAAGAAAACAACCTGATTTTTTCAGGAATTCAATTCAAGATTCAATACAAAAAATGCTATAATATGGAACTCTTACAAAACTTCTTAGAGAACTCAAACTTTCCTATACTTTCTGCTTTTATCATTGGTTTAATGGCAGCCATTAGTCCCTGTCCGATGGCAACAAACATTACTGCCATTGCCTATATTGGAAAAAATTTAGAAAACAAAAAGAGCGTTTTTATTAACGGATTAATTTATACTTTTGGCAGAATCATTACTTATGTAGTTTTAGCCGCGATCCTTTATTTTGGTGCCAGCAAATTTCACATTGCGTCCTTTTTTAATACTTATGGTGAAAAAATATTGGGACCTTTGATGATATTTATCGGTTTTTTCATGCTGGATTTTATCAAAATTAAATTACCCGGTTTAGGAAAATGGACTGATAAACTGCAACAGGATGGAAAACAAGCCAGTGGTTGGTTTTCACTGATCATGGGTATCGTTTTTGCATTGGCTTTTTGCCCTTATTGTGCCATGTTATTCTTTGGCATGTTGATGCCGATAACCATTTCATCAGATGCCGGTATGTTATTACCATTCGTTTTTGCATTAGCAACCGGATTACCTGTCATTATTTTCGCATTCTTAATTGCATTTACACTTTCCAGTGTAGGAAAATTCTACAACAAAATTAAAGTTTTTGAGATCTGGTTCAGACGGATTGTTGCAATCCTTTTTATTTTAGTTGGTATTTATTTTATTATTGAACAATTTATTCATCATCATTGATTATGAAAATATTAATTTTATGCACCGGTAATAGTTGTCGCAGTCAAATGGCGCATGGTTTTATGAAAACCATTGATCCAAAACTTCAAGTGTATTCAGCCGGAACTCATCCGGCTTCCGTTGTGAATCCTAATGCTATTGCGGTAATGCAAGAGTTAGGGATAGACATCAGTACACACACCCCTACTCTTGTGGATACTTACATTCATGAAGAGTGGGACTATGTAATTACCGTTTGTGGAGGGGCCAAAGAGGTTTGTCCTGCATTTATCGGAAAAGTAAAAAACAGATTACATATCGGGTTTGAAGATCCTGCAGATGTAGTGGGTGATCCGGAATATGTTCTCAGCGAATATCGTAGAATCCGGGATCTGATTCGCCATGAGTTTGAAAACGTGTTGTATCCAACCCTAAAAAACGATTAGTTATGCCATCCAATCCACGACTTAACTTTTTAGACAGATATCTCACTTTGTGGATATTCATAGCGATGTTGACTGGTATTCTATCAGGATACTTTTTTCCTCAAATTGCAGACTTTTGGGAAGGGTTGAAATCTTCTCCTGACAGTACTACAAACATTCCTTTAGCTATTGGTCTCATTTTAATGATGTATCCACCATTAGCAAAGGTCAAATACGAAGAATTGGGTGATGTTTTCAAAAATGTGAAGGTTCTTACTTTGTCATTAATCCAAAACTGGATTATTGGACCCGTTTTAATGTTTGCATTGGCTATTATTTTCTTCAAACTATTTCCCGGAGAAAACAACGCCAATTTGCCATATATGTACGGAATTATCATGATAGGGTTAGCGAGATGTATCGCCATGGTGATTGTTTGGAACGATTTAGCAAAAGGAGACACACAATATGCAGCTGGTTTAGTGGCCTTTAACTCCATTTTTCAAGTTCTATTTTTCTCCGTTTATGCTTATCTTTTCATTGCGATCATGCCCGGCTGGTTTGGCATACCAACCAATACAATTGTTGAGAATATAACGATGGGACAAATTGCAGAAAGCGTTTTCATTTATCTTGGAATCCCTTTCATTGCCGGTTTTTTAACTCGGTTTATCCTCATTAGAATAAAGGATAAAACATGGTACCATACCAAATTTATCCCCAAAATTAGTCCCATAACATTAATAGCACTTTTATTCACTATTTTTGTAATGTTCTCATTGAAAGGAGAATATATTGTAAAAATTCCAATGGATGTATTATTGATTGCTATCCCACTACTGATCTATTTTGTTGTGATGTTTATACTATCATTTTTTATGAGTAAAAAAGTGGGTGCCAATTATAAACAATCTGTTACTTTATCGTTTACAGCTGCCAGTAATAATTTTGAATTAGCCATTGCCGTGGCAGTAGCCATTTTTGGGATCCATTCCGGTGAAGCTTTAGCGGCGGTGGTTGGACCTTTGGTTGAAGTTCCCGTAATGATTGCACTAGTTAAATTGGCTTTTGTGTTTAAAAATCGTTATTTTTCTCATCAATAACTACATTTTGGTATTAAAAAAAATGACAACCATGAAAAAAATAATTTTTACCCTTTTATTTTTTGTTTCTTTTTGGATCTCTTTCGGAAATAATTCTGAAAAAATTCAATTATTAGATCTCAATCAAACCAATTTGACAACTAATGACACTTCCTTTACCCCTTCCGGGAAACCCATTATTCAACTTTTTGGTAATATCAACTATAATCCAACACAAGATGTTACTAAAAGAGTTGGTTTTTACATTGCCCGTGCCTATTTGGGATATGAGTATCAGTTTTCTAAACAATTTTTAGGCAAGATTGTGATTGATGCCGGAAGACCCACAACAGTAGGAACATTAATGGTTTGGGATACGTCAGGAAATCAAATGTTTGTTTCCAATACATCCAAAGAAGGATCTTTTTACACCATGTTTTTAAAATTTGCTTTTTTGGAGTGGAGTCCCTCTTCAAAATTTAAGCTGATTGCCGGAGCGATTCCATTGAACCACTATATTACTCAAGAAAAATTCTGGAAGTATCGATATGTAGCTGAAATGTTTCAGGACCGCTATTTAAAAGTGTCCAGTGCTGATATTGGGATGATTGCCTATTATAAACCCTCATCTATTTTAGGTTTTGACTTAGCCATAACCAATGGAGAAGGTTTTAGATTTGATCAGGATAAATTCAGTGATTTTAAAGTGGGTGCCGGAATCGATCTGATTCTATTCAAAAACTGGAAAAACAGATTGTACTACGATTTCCAAAAAGGTCAAAACCCCAATCTTCCTGAATTACAACAAACGATCTCCTTTTTTACAGGATATCAGTTCAAGGAAAAATTTCGAATTGGAGCAGACCTTACCTGGAGAATCAACCAAAACGATGTTACAAAACAACACACTTACGGATATTCCCTTTTTGGAGTTTATGACTGGTCATCAAAGTGGAGCGCTATGTTAAGATTGGATCAAGTTTTTTCTAATAGAGATCAACTTGCCCTACCAGGATGGACTTATCAAGTGGATGGTATGGGATTAATTGGGGGTATTCAATACAGCCCCATTTCAAAATTGAAATTTTCATTGAATTACCAAGGATTTAAACCTAAGAACTCTAATTTGATTTTCCAACATAATATTTATTTAAATGTGGATTTTTCTTTATAGAAAAACTACGATTTAATGTTCGGAAATGACAATTTTAAAGAATCTGATTTAAGCTTTATTCTTTCTTTTTAAAATTAAATCCAAATTTTAAACCCACCATTACTGCAAATCCATTGCCAAAATTGGTGCTTGATGCAAAAATCTTTTCACCGGAATTTAGATAATGAGTGATCAGTTCATTCGATAATGGTCTTAGGGTTGAATGATAGCTTCCTTTTAAATACAGAACAAATCTACTATCAATTTCATACCCAATAGTTATGGAAGGTTCTATCGCAATATTGAAACTATTTAATGTCATTAATTGAGCAAAAGTTGAATCCCCGGTTGGGGTGTTCCCATTCTGATAATTGTATTTCATCCAATATCCTTGTTCCCCATTATTGGGAAAATCTGAACTGAACATAAAATCAATTCCAATTCCCGGTTTGATGTAAAAATGAGTTTTAGGAATATAAAATTGTTTACCAAAACGAAATGGGATTATATAATAGGATGCTAAACTGGAACTCGTAGAAGATGATACATTTTCGACATTAAATGAAGTGTAATTAAAATTATATAGGGGAAATGTTTCTACCATAAATAGTACCCCCGATTCGTAAGTAAAATTATTTTTATTGTATTCAAAATTAAATCCGTATGAGGGATTGAAAACATTATCAATGTGATTTTTACCCAAACTATTAATATACTGGAATTTAGTGAATTTGTTTCCACATTCAATACCGAAATGGAAACTGTTTTGGGCTAATATTACATTCAAAGATAAAAATAGAAGAATGGATAAAGTAAAATTTTTCATTGTAATGTGCTTTCTTTTATAACGAAACAATACTTTTGAATATTGTAAAGAGTTTTTATAAAAAAATTGAAAATTAGTAAATTAGCAAATTCGTAAATTAGCACATTAATTTAGTATCTTTGTAGCATTATTTTAAATACTATGAAAAAATATTTATTTATAGGGCTTTTTGTTTTACTTTGTAATTTAGGATTTACCCAAACTCAAAGAGTAAATCCCCTGAATCGTGAGATGGAAAAATATTTAAAGGAAAAAGAAGCAAAAGTGGGTTTAGTGGTTACAGATTCTATTGGGAATGTGATCGCATGGATAAATGGGAACTATCAATTCCCTATGCAAAGTGTGTACAAATTTCATATTGCCCTGGTCGTTCTTTCTGAGGTGGATAAAGGGACTTTCACTTTAGATCAAAAAATGGTGATCAAAAAATCGGATTTAAAAACAAAAACATGGAGTCCCATTCGCGATCTATATCCAAAGGGAACCACATTAACATTAGGTGAAATCATTCAATATACAGTAGGACAAAGTGATAATAATGGTTGTGATTATTTGTTGGAATTAATTGGTGGTCCTAAAGTTGTGGAAGCGTATTTCATTTCAAAAGGGTATCCGAATATCTCAGTCAAAGCTACTGAAGCACAGATGCATAAATCATGGAATGTTCAATATAAAAACTGGATCACACCGGCTGAATCTAACCGTATTCTATTCGATTTTCATAAAAAAGATCAAACGTTTTTAACTTCAGATAGTAAAAAATTCCTGCTTCAGTGTATGCTCAACACAACAACCGGATTAAAAAGATTAAAAGGGAACCTCCCTGAAGGGACACCCGTTGCCCACAAAACAGGATCATCCGGATCAAACTCAAGAGGTGTCACTGCTGCTACCAATGATATAGGAATTGTGTATCTTCCTAATAACAATGCATTTATTATTTCAGTTTTTGTTTCTCAATCAACAGAAAGTGATACCATTAATGAACAAATGATTGCAGATCTTTGTTTGATTGCCTGGGAATATATTAAACCTAAGGAGTAACTGTAATATTCCCTTTTAATCGTAAATCTTTACTGGAACTTCCAATCATAATTCTAAAATCACCGGACTCCACCACCCACTGATTTTGGGCGTTTAGAATTTTCAATTCCTGAGGTGTGATCTCAAAAGAGATTTGCTTCGATTCTCCTTGTTTTAAGAACACTTTTTGAAATCCCTTTAATGCTACAACCGGTTGTGCAACAGAAGCAATAATATCTTTTACATAAAGCTGAACGACCTCAGCTCCATCATATTTTCCGGTATTTTTCAATGTAAATGAAACGGTTAATGAGCCTTTTGTTTGTATGGAATCGTGTGAAAAATGGATATCAGAATACTCAAATGTGGTATAAGATAATCCATACCCAAATGGGAACAGCGGTTGGCCGGTTAAATTGTAATAATCGTCTCCCCTACCTGTAGGCAAATGATTGTAAGTTAAAGGTAACTGTGCTTCATGAATGGGAAAAGTGATCGGTAGTTTTCCGGAAGGGGAAACCTTACCCATAAGGAGATCAGCTACTGCATAACCACCTTCATCACCGGGATACCAAATCATTACAATACTGTTTACCTGATCTTTCCAGGACTCCATCGTGATGGCACTACCTCCCACTAAAAGAACCACAACCGGTTTACCGGTCTTTGCCACTGCCTGTATGAGCGCTTCCTGATCACCGGGAAGATTTAAAAATGCACGATCCTGAAATTCTCCTTCATGAATACCGGCAACAATCACAACAATATCAGACTTTTGAGCGGTTTTAACAGCTTCCTGAATCATTTTTTCCCTCTTTTTGAGGGCAATACCATAATTCCATACCATTTTAAAGCGTGCATTTCCGGCAGTTTCGTAGTATTCTACAACAATATTATAGATTTTATTTTTTTCAAACTTATATGGGACTGTCAACGTTCTATATGAACTCTTATTGAAATTATCTATAATCATTTTCCCATTGATAGATAATCTATATCCATCATTCCCTTCAAAACCAATCTGATAGGTTCCAGATTCGGGAACAATAAGATCTCCTTTCCAACGGATCGAGTATTGATCGTATGGCAGCAGCTTTTGATCAGGGGAGAATAATGTCCAGGAGCCATTGATTTGAGCTTCCTTTCTACTGATTACCGGAGTTCCCTCAAAGTTACTATTATCAAAATAGTCTGCTGTTAGGCCATTTGGAAAATAATCAGAAGTGATCATTTGAAAATCAGAGGTGATTAATTCTTCTATTCCTTTTGAGAAGTTGATTTGAATATCAGCGGGTAAACGCTCTTTCATTCCTTGTAAAATGGATATTTTTTGTGCACCCGGTCCACTATAACCACCTAATCGGACAGTATCTGCATCAAAACCTATCAATGCCACCGATTTAATATTTTGAAGAGGCAGGGTTTTGTTTTCATTTTTCAATAAAACAAACGACTCTTCTGCCATCTGTTCACACAGATCCCGATGAGCTCTGCAATTGGTAATTGTATCTTTTTCCGGAACTTCCAAAAAAGGATGGTCAAATAATCCCAATTCAAACTTCATGGAAAGGACTCTATAAACTGCTTCATCAATCGCCTGAGGGTCAATCATCCCTTTATCGAAAGCTTCTTTAAAGAGCGGATAATGATCATAAGAAGTTTGAAAAATAACATCTAATCCACCATTGATAGATTGTGCTGTTGATTCAGCATAATCTTGAGCCGTAAAATGGAGCACATTTGCACCACCCACAGCACCTGCATCAGAAAGAACAAATCCTTTAAAACCGAACTCTTTTTTAACAATATCTTTCAATAACCAACTATTTGATGAACAAGCAATTCCATTCAATGAGTTATAACAACTCATAACAGAGCGGGTTCCTCCAATTTTGAAACATGCTTCAAAAGGGAGAAGATGGGTTTGTCTAAGATACCATTCTGACCAATAGATGGGATAACTATCTCTTCCTCCATCGCCAACATTAGCAATGAGGTGTTTGGGAGTAGTTATAATTCCTTTATTTTCAAATGGATACACAAATGCAACTGCCATTGTACTCGTCAGGAATGGGCATTCTCCATACGTTTCTTCGGTTCTGCCCCAACGCACATCACTAGCCAGATTGATAACCGGAGAAAGAATATCGGTTACACCTCTCATTTTACATTCAGCAGCAATGGCATCGGCCACTTGAACCATTAAGTTTGGATTCCATGAAGCTGCCATTCCGATAGATTGCGGAAACGAAGTACACCCATATCTTATCAATCCATGTAAAGACTCATCCACAATAAAAATGGGAATTCCCAATCTGGTTTCCTCTACAAAAAACTTTTGCATGGTATTAATTTCCCTGATTCTTTCCGCTGTAACAATAGGATTTTGGGAATTATAAGAGAGTATTTGTTCTGCAACTTGGGCAGAATTGTATTGATCCGTAATTTGGAACCCCATAATTCCATGTTGTAGTTTTTCTTTTCCGATAGACAAGTTTCCGGGAATTAAAAAAAGCTGCCAAAACTTCTCTTCCAGAGTCATTCTGCTTAAAAGGTCTGTAGTTCTGACATTGATGGGGAGATTGCTGTTTTTATAGGGAGCAAGTTGAGCAAAGGAGGATGAGAAAACTCCAAAAAAGATAACAAAGGAGATCCATTTCAAATACTGATTTTTCATATCTTTAAACTTTGCGCAAAGATACGATTTTATATACTAATGAAAAGGTTTTAAGCTGTTTATTTAACTACATTACGTTTGTAAATATCAAACGTATTTTGAAGAAGGGATGCGATAGTCATAGGGCCAACGCCACCTGGAACGGGGGTAATAGCAGAAGCTATTTTTTCAATACTAGGCACATCGATACTATTGTAAACATCTCCCACTAATTTTCCATCGATACTATTGATTCCCACATCAATAACGACTGCACCCTCTTTAAGCATATCGGCATGGATCAAGTTTGGACATCCGATTGCAACGATCAAGATTTCAGCTTGTCTTGTCAAATAGGGCAAATCTCTGGTTTTAGAGTGACAGATTGTAACAGATGCATTATTTTTCAACATCAGTCTGGCTGTAGGATTTCCTACCAGATTACTTCTTCCAATCACAACACAATGTTTTCCTGAAATCTCAATTTGTTCCTCTTGAAGAAGAGATAAAATTCCACGAGGAGTGCAAGGGATAATGGCGTCATCACTTGAAGTACACAATAGTCCAACATTCATGGGGTGTAAACCATCCACATCCTTTTTGTAGTCGATCGCATTGATAATTGTATTGGTATCAATATGTTTAGGAAGAGGCAATTGTACAAGAATAGCATCAACAGATGCATCATTATTGAGTTGATCTATTAACTCCAGTAATTCTTTCTGAGAAGTATGGCATGGTAAGGTATGAATATCGCAATCCATACCGATGGCATTCGCTGCTTTTTTCTTGTTTCCCACGTGGGTAGCACTGTGGGGATCATCTCCTACTAAAACAAGCTCTAACTTAGGAGCTCTGTTATATTTTTCGACACAAAAAGCGATATCTATCGCCAAAATTGATTTAATTTTCTTGGCTAACGCACTACCATTGATAATTTTCATACTTTTTTGAATTGATTTGCAAATTTACACCTTTTTTTCGACAATTATTTGGTGTATCTGCTCCATTTTTTGATCTTCGGATAATGAAATATCGATCCAATGGATCAAAAATCCCTCCCGTTCCATTTTTCGGAACCAGGTCATTTGTCTTTTCGAAAATTGATGAATGGCAATATTGAGACGGTTGAACATGGTTTCATAATCAATTTCACCCAAAATAAATTGGGTTACAAATTTATATTCGAGTCCATATCTGATCAACTGATTGAGATCTACGCCCTTATCCAATAAATGTTTAATCTCATCAATCATTCCGGTTTCAAGTCGCTCGTGCAATCTTTTGGTAATTTTGGATCGAATCAGGTCACGATCGCCATTCAATCCAAAAATGAGTGAGGGGATCGGTTGTGCAATCTCTTGTAGTTCCGGATGTTCATTGTAATAAAACTCTATTTCAAGGGCACGAAGTAATCTCTGTCTTGTTTCCGTATCTGTATGGTTGTGTAGAGATTTGAATTGAGCCAATTGTTCAGACAATTGATCATCTGAGTAAAGTTCAAGTTGAGATCTTAAAAAGGGATTTTCAGGAACAGGAAACAGTTTATATCCTTTTAGAAGTGCATCTATGTACATTCCGCTTCCACCACATAAAATCACTGATTTTCCTTGTTGTTGAATTTGTTGAATGGTTTGATGAGCCAGTTGTTGATATCTAAAAACATTATACTCTATTCCGGGCTCCACAATATCGATCAAATGAAAAGGTATATGATAACCATCAATTTGATATTCAGACAAATCCTTGCCTGTCCCGATATCCATTCCTTTGTACACCTGACGAGAATCAGCACTTACGATTTCAGCTGCTGACTCTTTTGCCAGAAGTGCAGCTATACGAGTTTTTCCGGTAGCTGTAGGACCTAATATGGTAATGATTGGTTTCAGCATGATTAATGGGCATCAAACCAACTTGGACCGCAACTAATTTCTACTTCAAGGGGCACTTTTAATGATATGGCCTGATTCATCAACCGAGGAACCATTTCCATTACAACCGCTAATTCTTCATTAGGAACATCAAATATCAACTCATCGTGCACCTGTAGCACCATTTTCGTTTTGAGTTGTTGGGCATTTAATTCATTGAAAATGTTGATCATTGCCACTTTAATAATATCAGCAGCAGTTCCCTGAATGGGGGCATTGATGGCATTTCTTTCCGCTGCCTTTCTTAAAAGTCCATTAGATGATTTGATATCCCGGATATAGCGTCTTCTTCCCATCAGCGTTTCCACATAACCGTTTTTTCTGGCAAACTCCATAACTCCATTCATATAGGATTCAATGGCAGGAAATGAACTGTTATAATCTACAATAAGGTTTCTCGCATCTACTTGAGGAATATGTAGTCTTTCCGATAAGCCGAAAGCAGAAATTCCGTAAAGGATACCGAAATTCACTGTTTTGGCATATCTTCTTTGTTCAGTAGTTACTTCAGATCCGGGAATATGGTAAACTTGTGATGCAGTTGCGGTGTGAATATCTTCATGATTTAAAAAGGCATTGATCATATTTTGATCTTCCGCAGCTGAAGCAACCACTCTGAGTTCAATTTGAGAATAGTCGGCAGAAACTAAGGTATTGTTTGGTGTGGAAGGAATAAATGCTTTTCGAATCTCTTTGCCTCTTTCTGTACGAATAGGAATATTCTGGAGATTAGGATTAACAGAGCTTAATCTTCCGGTAGCAGCAACCGTTTGTTGAAACGTGGAGTGTATTTTCCCGGTTTTAGGGTTGATTAGGAGTGGTAGTGCATCGATGTAAGTAGATTTAAGTTTGGAAAGTGAGCGCCATTCAAGAATCAGTGAGATTATAGGATGTTTATTCACTAATTTTTGAAGCACTTCCTCCCCTGTTTGATACTGTTTTGTTTTGGTCAATTTAGCATTATCAATGATTTTTAATCTTTCAAAAAGGATCTCTCCTAATTGCTTGGGTGATCCAATGTTAAAAGTAGTATTGGCCAATTGATAGATCTGATTTTCTAAATCTTTTAGTTCTTTAGTGATCACTTCAGAACTTTCTGAAAGCACTTCTTTATCCAGTTTAATCCCGGTAAGTTCCATATCGGCAAGAACTTCAGCCAGGGGCATCTCCAGATTTTCCAAAAGAGTAAGCATGTCATTATCCATCAATTCCTTTTTAAAAATCTGATACAAAGGAAAATAGATCTCCATTTTTTCACAGGAAGTTCTAATGATATTTTCAAAAGTAGTTTCTGCTTCCTGAGGTAAAAGTGCATATTCCAGGTAGTTTTCTGACATTCTCTCTAATTGGTGGGAATTTTCAGGTTGGAGTAAATAATGAGCTATTTGTATATCAAAAAAACTTGTTGAATAGATCCTCTTCAACATTTTTAAATATTTGAATGTTGATTTTACCTGATATGAAACAATTTCACGATGCGTATCAAATATGAGTTTTAAAAAGGTCAAATAATTTTTCTCTACATTTTCCAGGATATGATAATAAATTGTTTCTTTATTTTCAGCAAAAGTAAAGCCGGCAATTTTCTCATTCACCATGATCCAATCAAAAGCCAGTGTTTTTGCAGTCCAATATTTTTGATCTAACTCTTTTGGATTTTTAACTTCCCTAAAATCATGTGCATGATCTGCAAAAGTTGAAAATAATGAAGTAGCGGTTTCTTGTTCCGGATCTTCAACAGAAGAAAATAGATCAGGAATTGTTGGTTTTGGGGCTGATTGAACCGAATTATTTGTTAAAATTCTTTGTGTTAAGGATCTAAATTCCAATTCGTTAAAAATCTTGGTCAGTTTTTCAGGATTGGGTTGTTCCAGTTTCATATCCTCAAAATTGAAGTCAACAGGAACATCCAGAATAATGGTGGCTAAAGATTTGGAAAGCATGGCCTGATCCTGAAATTGAATCAGGGTTTCTCTCATTTTTTGATTATCAACCTGATCAATATTTTTGTATAGATTTTCAATAGAATGAAACTGACCAATTAACTTTTTAGCTTTCACTTCACCTATATTGGGCACTCCGGGAATATTATCGGAGGCATCACCCCATAATCCTAAAATATCTATTAACTCTTCCGGTTCAGCAATACTGTATTTTTCGCAAACCTCTTTAACGCCCACAACTTCTGCAGGTTGGCCAAATTTAGCAGGTTTATAGATAAAAATGTTTTCTGAAACCAATTGTCCATAATCTTTATCCGATGTCATCATATACACTTGAAATCCTTCTTGTTCTGCTTTTTTTGCCATTGTACCGATAACATCATCTGCTTCATATCCATCTTTTGTAATGATCGGAATATTAAAAGCATTCAATATTTCATAAATGTAAGGAATTGCTAGAATAATATCTTCAGGTGTAGATTCACGATGCGCTTTATAGGCTTCAAATTCAGCATGTCTAAGAGTTGGTGCCCCTGTATCAAAAGAGATACCCAGGTGAGTAGGTTTCTCATTTTTGATTACATCGTACAATGTATTCGTAAATCCGAATATTGCTGAAGTATTTAATCCTTTAGATGTGATTCTGGGTGAACGAGCCATTGCATAATATGCTCTGTATATCAGAGCCATTGCATCAAGTAAAAAAAGTTTTTTCATAGACATTATTTTTTAATCAAACCGGATGGCATGAATAGGAGCAATTTTTTTAGATACAAAAAGAGCCGGTAAAGCTAAAGAAGCCATACAAACAAAAAGTACTCCCAGGTTAACCAAAATAAAATAGAGGGGATTTAATTCAACGGGTATTGCCGATACATAATACGTATCTGGATCTAATTTTAATAGTTGAAACTGTTTTTGAATCAAACTTAAGGTGATTGCAATTCCATTTCCCCAAAGAAGACCTTTAACAATCAATCTTAAAGCCATCAACATAAAAAGTTTAAAAATGGTTTGTGTTTCCATTCCAATTGTTTTGAGAATTCCAATAGTTTTGGTTTGCTCTAGTACAATTATAAAAAAAGAGGAGATCATAGTAATTACACAAACGAACATGGTTATGCAAAGGAGAACAATCACATTGGTATCAAAAAGGATCAACCATTCAAAAATATTGGGATACAATTGTTTAATTGTTTCTGCTTTGAGATGATACCCGATAGATTGATTAATAGATTCTCCCAGATGATCCATCTCCAAATAATCGTCAATTAACAATTCAATACCTCCCACTTGTGTGGAATCCCAGCCATTTAATTTTTGAACATGCCTTAAATCAGCCAGTACAAATTTTTCATCATAATCCGGAATTCCGGTATTAAAGATTCCGGCAACAGTAAAACTTCTTTGTTTTGGAGGATCCTGAACAAAATAGGTTGATACTTTATCTCCCAATTTTAATTTCAACTTATCAGCTAATTTTTTGGAGATAAAAATCTGTTTACTTAATTCCGGTGTATTATATAAAATGGGATCCCCTTCGAGTAAACATTTCTGAAATTGCTTCCATGCAAAAGTAGAGTCAATCCCTTTAAGAACAATCCCTTCCACTTGATCAGAAGTTTTAATAAGGCCAACTTTTGTTGAATAAAATTGAATATTCTTAATATGAGGATTCGCTTTAAGATCTTTTAAAAAAAATTGATTTCTATCGAATGGGATAGGGTCAAAAGAGTAATTTTGATCATAATTGGAGATTCTAATATGGGAACCCATACCTACAATTTTTTCTCTTATCTCCTTTTTATATCCACCGGTAATGATCAGTGACATAAGCATAATGATCATACCTAAAGCAACTCCTGCAATGGTGATATGAATCACAGGACGAGAGTACTTATGATTTCTCGTTTTCAGTAATTGGGAAGATAATGAATAGAGGTTCATAAGTAAAAAATATTCTTTAAGAATTAATTTTTAACCAGTTTTTGTGTTTGAGTAAAAGTTGGAGTTACAATTTTTACAAAATAGAGACCTGAAGCATATTGTGATACATCTAAAGTCATGGTTTGTGATTCAATTGCAAAAGTATTGATTTGTCTTCCGAAAGAATCATAAATAAAAATGGAAGAATAACTTTCAGGGTTTTCTTGTAGTGTCAATGTACATTGATCTTGTGATGGATTTGGATATAAAATAAATCTATTTTGATCCGTATTTTCAATATTAGTATTGATGGTATAAATCATTTCAAAACCATCTCTTTCCGATTTGTTATCAGACTTAAAAATCACCTGAATTTTTCTGATATTGTATGTTTTGGTAGGCGGAATTGTATATCCTGAATAACTATCTATATGTTTTCTATTGGTTGTAGTAATATCGTAAATATCAATATAATCTTCAGGACTTAAATCGAAGCGATTAAAAAGGAGTGTAATACTTTGAGCTCCGGTAGGTCTGATTAAGAATGAGCACTCCGTTTCCGCCGGATATGAATCTCCAATAGGTGTTCCGTCGGTAATTGTTGCTGTTGGAATAGTAAAAACCTGAACTTGTGAACATCCAACGATGGAAGTTGTTGTATTAAAGGACAATCTCCAACCTTGATCATTAATAGAGCCATTTGATTTAAAAGTAATGTATAATGAGTCTGTAGGAATTGTTAAATTGACATTTGATATTATGCCTGAATAGGAAGCCACCCATACTCCATTGGAGGGATCTCCTTTCCAGAAAGAGAGGGTGTCATTACCTGATTCTGAAAGTAATGATTGAATATTTACAGAAATCTGAGTGGCATTGGGAGGAGCAATGATGTAGGTAATGTTTGAATTATCAGCATAGTTATTAATGCGACTTCCATCTTCAATAGTTCCAGATTTTGATGTTATTAGAACAGAATTATTAGAAACAGTGGGAAATGTTGCAGGTACAACATCAATAATCATACTTTGATCATTGTAGTATCCGCCAACACTGTTTGTAGATGATCCTAATGTAAAAAATCCATTACCACTACCGCCCCATCCAAAATTAAAATGACACAAATCGTCGCTATCATATCCATCACAAACAAATGCATGTCCTCCTTCCGAAGAAGTTCCCGAATAATAAACCGGTTTTTTATTGTTCAGTTGGTTTTTGATTTGATTCAACCATGTCGTTGCATTGCTTGAATATCTGTTTTTTAAACTAGCAGTTGAAGCATATTTAAAATTTCCAATCAGTGCTGAGGGAACATCAAAGCTATAAGCACCTGATCCATCTGCAGCATACATCATATCAACAGAAGTTGCGCAATGAAAAATCAATTTAGCAACTTCACAATTATAATGATTTAACTCATCCTGCATGGCATTATAATCATAATGTTGTTGAGAAAAATTCACTGAAAATGATCCATATTCAGTATAGTTGGTATTGAATCCTTGTCCGGTAGCAGGATAGCGATAATAATACAAAATGGAAGACATAGCCACTGCAACACATCCAACGGGGACTCTATTATCATAACCGGATGGTGATGCATCATCAACAGGTGAAAATTGATTATAATACTTTCCTTGATCCCACATTGATTTGATGAGAGGTTCCACAACTACTGTTGTTGTATTTTTTGCATTATTACTTTTTAATTGATTCCATTGATTGTTGATCATTTCGTTCGGTAATAAATGGAATCTTCTGGCATCTACAATTTGAGTTTTGTATATATTCATCCAATAGATAAAAGCAGGGGATAACTGATTAAAATCCAAATCACCAGTTGTTGAATAAGCTAGAATAGGAGTAGCATAGTCATCGGCACTCATGACCATATAGCCTGAATTGGAAAAAGTAAAGATCGCCATTACCGTATCGGATCCATCCAGGTAATAGTATTCCCCTTTAATTTCAAAACTGGCGGTTTTAAAACCTCTTTGTTCAGCTGCTGTAAGAGAGTACTGTTTTAAAATTTGTATTGGAATGGTATTGGCAATAGAAAATGCAGGTACAAGAACCAGAAATAAAAAATAGAATAGTTTTTTCATTTATTGTTATGAAGCTTTTTTAAAAATTAGTTGGCAAAGATACACCAAAAAAAGGAATATTTGGGGTTTGTTAAAGGGAATCAACCTCTTGAGTTAAGATTTGAATATAGTCATCATTAACATCTTGGGTTAATTTTTGTGTAATATTACTTTCAATAAAAACTTTTAAAGGGAGATAAAAGTTTTCGTTTAAGATTCTATTTTTTTCACCTAACAGTAGATTTAATTTTTTATGGTGAAATTCTGAGATTTGAATTTGAAAGTCAGAAAAAGTTTTTATAAGAAATTGAAAATTTGTTTTATTGATATCAGGATTATCTTTATCCACTAAATAGGAAAGATCAACTGTCTTAAAAATTGGATTTTCAATAAATAATTGTGTGTAATGATCTGTCGTTTTCTCTTTATCTGCAAAAATTAGACAGAGGTAATCGTAGTCTTTAATTTCCGTTTTATATATGGTAAATCCATTTTTATTAAAAAGGTATAAAACGTCTTCAAACAATGATAATGTTTGAAAAGGAAGTTTTTTTTCTTTATTAGAAGACAAAGACTCATCATTATTATAAATAAGAGTTTTATTTTCCATGATACAACAATGAATATCTTTGGGAAACAAAGAATACATTACATTATACTGAGCATTGAATCTATCAGGATTCACCAAATAATTAAAGAGGAAAGAGAATTGCTGATGCATCAGTTTTTCAAATGAAGCAGTGAAAGGGATCAGATCCAAAGGTGATTTAAGAGCAAACAATTGATACTTCTTAAGAGAACCAAAAGCCTCATTATGAATATTTGGGTTACTATTTTTTTTATCCTTCATAATTCCATTCCGAAAGGGTTGCCCAGGCTGCTGCAGCTGCAATTTGTTCCGCTTTTTTAATTGTAAAATCTAACCCTTCACCCGATTGTTTACTGTTGACAAAAACTACAGATTTGTGTAATTTTTTAGAGTTTTCGTCAATAATCAATTGGTTTTCAAATTTTACTGAAATGTTATTTTTTTGTCCCCAGTTGATTAATTTTCCTTTAAAGTTATGGTCTTCCAACATGATAGCATCCACATTCATGTGAGTAAGGAAGATTTTATTTAAAACGATTTTTTTGGTTTGATTAAACCCTTTATCTAGAAAAAGTGCTCCTATTAGGGCTTCAAAAGCGTCTCCATCAACAGATTTAGCTCCATTTCCGGTTTCCATAGAGATCAGGTTATTCAAACCAATTTTTCTAGAGATAGAATTTAATCTTTCCCGACAAACCATTTTTGATCTCATTTCAGTAAGAGGACCTTCAGGATGGAGAGGATATTTTTTAAATAAATAATCGGCAACGATAGCGCTTAAAACAGCATCACCCAAGTATTCCAATCGTTCATTGTTCAGATTACCCAAAACTTTATGATGGGTAGAAGCAGAGCGATGGATCAGAGCTGTTTGGTAAAGGGATATGTTTCTGGGTTTAATACCCAAAACATTCCGAAGAAAATTAGCAACTGCTTCTTCGGTTTTATTACCCGGTTTTTTCTTTAGAAGAATCAAAGAAGTATTTTATTATTATTATATTTTTTTGAAAAGGATAGAGCAATTATGACCTCCGAATCCAAAAGAGTTGGAAAGTGCTACATTGATATTCTTTTCTACCATTTTATTCAGAACAAAATTTAGATCCGGAATTTCTGGATCTAACTCATTAACATTGATTGTAGGAGGGATTTTCCCGGTTTGAAGGGCTAAAACTGTAGCAATAGCTTCCACGGCTCCGGCAGCACCCAAAAGGTGACCGGTCATTGATTTTGTGGAATTAACTAAAATATTTGGAGTATGTTCGCCAAAAAGTGTTTCGATAGCTAAACATTCGGAAATATCTCCTGCAGGAGTTGCCGTTCCATGAGTATTGATATGATCAATGGATGTAACGTCAAGTCTTGCATCATCCAGAGCTAATTTCATAGCATTGAGAGCTGCTTCACCATCTGGATGAGGAGAGGTAATATGATGAGTATCTGTAGTCATTCCAACACCACCAATTTCAGCATAAATTTTGGCACCTCTTGCTATAGCGTGGTTATATTCTTCCAAAACTAGAGTAGCAGCACCTTCTCCCATTACAAACCCATCGCGATTGATATCGAAAGGGGAAGAAGCGGTTTGGTAAGTTTCATTTCTGGTTGACAGAGCGTTCATAGCATTAAATCCTGCGATAGGAGTGTCTAAAATTACTGCTTCTGAACCACCAGAAAGCATAACATCAACTTTACCTAACTGAATTAAATGAAAAGCATCAATGATTGCATTAGCAGAAGAGGCACATGCTGAAGTTGTAATATAACTTGGTCCTTTGATATCAAAATAGAGGGCAATATTACCCACGATCATATCTCCTAAAATTTTAGGAATAAAGAAAGGACTTAAACGAGGAGATTTTCCTGATTGAAGATAGGTTTCAAAACTTTCAGAAAGAGTTGTAAAACCACCAATTCCAGTACCAAAAACGATACCTGCCCTATTTTTGTCAATTGCATTAAAGTCTAATTGACTATCTTTAACGGCTTCCATAGTGGAAACCATTGCATACTGACCCACCAAATCCATTTTTCGAACTTCTTTTCGATCAATATACTCGAGAGGGTCAAAGTTTTTGACCTCACAAGCGAATTTAGTTTTAAACAGATCAGTATTAAATCTTGTAATCGGAGTTGCGCCACTTACCCCCATCAACAATGAATCCCAATAAGAAGAAACATTATTGCCAATAGGAGTAAGTGCCCCCAATCCTGTAATAACTACTCTCTTTATTTCCATATCTTGAAAAAAGGAGTGTTAGATGATTTAAACGTTAGCTTGAATGTAAGTAATTGCATCACCAACTGTAGAGATTTTCTCAGCTTGATCATCAGGAATAGAAATTCCGAATTCTTTTTCAAACTCCATTATTAGTTCAACAGTATCTAATGAATCTGCTCCTAAATCATTTGTAAAACTTTTCTCAGGAGTTACATCAGCTGGGTTAACGCTAAGTTTTTCTGCGATGATTCCTTGTACTCTTTCAATAATTTCTGCCATAGTTTTAATTTTTTAAATTAGCATGCAAAAATACTCTTTTTTTTAATTTACTACAATTTTTTTTTATTTTTTTTATTCGTATTTTGCTATATGTTTGATTTTTAATGAAATAAAAAATTAACAATCTTTAACAATTATCAAAATACCATCATTTTAGTCCATTTCAATATTCAATTTTTAGTTAATTTCAGGAGCAATTCTTTCAATTTTTTCCATTTGATCGATTTTAGACAAATTTTCTATGAGTTCATTAAGAGCTTTCACATTTTTGATATACAACATCATTTTTCCGGTAAAAATATTTCCTTTTGTGGACATATCCAGAGAACGAATATTCAAATCCAGTTGATTGGTTACAATATCAATGATCTCTTTAATCACTCCTTTTCGATCAAATCCGGTAAATTTCAATCCCGATAAAAAGGCAATATCCTGATCTTTATTCCATTTTGCTTTAATAATTCTGTTACCAAATTTTGACATTTGTTCAATAGCTTTTGGACATCTGGTCATGTGAACTTCAATCACATCATTAGAGATTTGAAATCCAACTACAGGTTCACCGGGGAGAGGATTACAACAAGAAGCAACAACGTGACGAATATTATCAGAAGTTTCATCAATTAAAAACACTTCAGGTTTTTTTTCCAATTGTTCATCAATCAGTAAATCGATTGATTTTTCCTTTATTTCGCTAGTAATTTTTCTTCTAAATAGTTTATAATCAGAATATTTTTTATTTTTAAATATTTTTTCAATCCTTTCAACTGTAATTACACCTTCCGCAATATGGCTCCAGAATTCAGCAACGGAACTAATTTTTGTATCAGCTTGAATTCTTCCGACATTATGTTGATTATATTCTATATTCAATTGATCAAATATTCCTTTTAGTACTTCTTGCCCCTTCCCAACCAGTTTCTTTTGTTTAATTCTGATAGAATCTTTAATATTTTCCTTTGCATGAGAAGTTTTGACATAATTAACCCATTCTGGTTTTGGAAATTGCTTTTTGGAAGTAATAATTTCAACTTGATCTCCACTTTTCAGAACATAGTCCAATGCAACAATATTATAATTTACTTTTGCTCCAATACATTGATTTCCGATATTAGTATGTAAATGATATGCAAAATCGAGAACGGTAGCCCCAAAAGGTAATAATCGTCTATCTCCTTTAGGTGTAAAAATTACAACCTCTTTCAGTTGAAGATTCATTTTAACTTCATTAAGGAATTCCAACGCATTTGTTTCTTCGCTTTTCAGCATTTCCCTAATCTTAGTTAACCAATCTTCCACTCTGTTCTCATATTCAATTGGTGTTTTATTCTCTTCTTTATATTTAAAATGAGCAGCGAAACCTTTTTCTGATATCTCATCCA
Source organism: uncultured Bacteroidota bacterium (assembly GCA_942493315.1). Lineage (GTDB taxonomy): Bacteria > Bacteroidota > Bacteroidia > Bacteroidales > WCHB1-69 > UBA5429. The sequence continues at coordinate 598,354 of OW818690.1, forward strand.
TCCTTTTAGATCTGATTTGAACTTCGATCCATTTTCCGGCATGGCTCATTGCTGTTACGTGTAATGATTGGTAGCCGTTCGCTTTTGGATTTGTTAAATAGTTTCTTTCTCTTTCAGCATTAGTTTTATAAAGACCGGTAATGATGGTATGTATTCTCCAGCAAATATCCTTTTCTTGTTCAGGTGGTGCATCAAAAACGAAGCGAATGGCAAAAATATCGTATATATTTTCAAAATCAATTTTCTTTCTTATCATTTTTTGATAGATGGAATAAATTGATTTTTCACGACTTGTCATTTCAGCATTTATACCTGCCAGTTTGAGTTTTTCTTTAATTGGGGCTGCAAAATCTTCAATTAATGTTTTTCTTATCGCTTCACTACTTTTCAACTGACGATAAATATTTTCGTACATGATGGGATCATGATATTTCATTGCTAAATCTTCCAATTGGCTTTTTATAGTATAAAGACCTAATCTGTGGGCAATTGGAACAAAAAAGAACTGTGTTTCAGAGGCTATTTTTAGTTGCTTTTCAGGAGACATAGAACTTAAAGTTCTCATATTATGCAATCTATCAGCTAATTTAATCAAAATTACCCTTACATCTCCGACGGTATAAAGCAAGATTTTCTTAAAATTTTCAGCTTGAACGGATTGACTATCGTCCATTACTATATCTTCAATTTTTGTGAGTCCATAAACTATATTAGCAACTTCCTCTCCAAACATATCTTTTATATCATCAATGGAATAATCCGTATCTTCTACCACATCATGTAAAAGTGCAGCAATCATGGATGTTGTTCCTAAATTGATCTCTTTAGCGACGATCTCAGCAACAGCAATGGGATGATAAATGTAGGGTTCTCCGCTTTTACGTCTCATGTCTTTATGAGCATCAACAGCTAAAGCAAAAGCTTTACTAAACTTTTTTCTCTCTTCTTTGGTTGTTTTTTCTTTAAGTGCACCCAATAACACTTTGTATTTCTTCAGAATCGTTAAAGACTCCAATCTTTCATTCGGGATATATGTATCCATAGTTCAATCAGTTAATTAGATCCATTATAGTTTAATCCATTTATATGCGGTAGCGTTTTTCTCCCCTTTAATTTTAAGAATATAACATCCTGAAGGTAAGTGATTCCAATCAAAGGAAGAAACTCCGGAATCTAAAGATGTTTCAAGTATTAATTTTCCATACAAATCGAAAAGTTGTACCGGTATGGTATGGTCTGATTGAGTCGTAATATAAAGAGCACCTATGGATGGATTAGGAAAAAGTGAAATTTTTGTTTCTGTATAAACTATCGGTTCAATTCCCACAGTTTGTAGTGCAAGCATCACTGCATGATAAGCATCTACTTTTCCATACCCGAATCTCTCTTCTCCTGACGTGGCTGTAAATTCGTCATTTCTGGCACTTTGAATCAATATATCTTTTACCTGATTTGCAGAAAGATAAGGATTTGCCTGAAAAATAAGAGCAACAACCCCTGCAGTAAAAGGGGATGACATAGAAGTTCCGGACAAAGCAGCAAATTTATAGTCTCTTCCCTGAAAGCTAATCGTTTTGGAATAAGAACCTGAAAATTGATTGGTATAACTGGAAATGGAAGACACTACATTGTTCCCTGGAGCAGAAACTTCGGGTTTAACAACACCATCAATAGTGGGTCCAAAGCTTGAAAAATCAGCGATTTCTCCTCCAATAGTAAAATTAGGTGTAACTACTCTTGATTTATGAGCAGCAACCGTAATAGCACAATCAACTACAGCAGGGGAACCTAATCCAAAATGGGAATCACCCGCTTTCCATCCAACCAATGAACCGGGTGCAGTAAAAGCACCACCCCAATTTCCAACATCATTGGTTAATTCAATTACATTCCATGCATGAAAAATACCGGTTTCTGCAGTAACTAAAAGTCCTAATTTATAGGTAGTTAGTGGTTTTTTTACACGTAATCTCACTTCAGGTCTTCCATTATTTGGATCTATTTGATCCATTTCAACAGTATAAAAAATGGTATCATTATTTACAAGAATAAACTGATTAAGAAAACAAGAACTATCGGCTGTATTATAAAACGGGGTCTGAATGATTGGCTGATATGTACTATTCATTACTTGAACAGCAAACGAAAAAGGTGTATTTTGTGAATTAGTCATAGTAATTGATTCACCATATTGGTAGTTACTACCACTAGCAAAATTAAAAACAGTTTTCAATGTATCTGCTTCATTATCAAAGTTATGACTAATATGAAAATCTACATCTCCATTATTTCCTGCGCTTGTAACAAAAACAACCCCTAAGTCTGAAAGTTCCTCCATTTTATCACCAATTCTTCCAGTGCCTGTAAAATTATCAATATAATAAAGGCCCCAACTCATATTAATAACCAATCTTTTTTGTTCCTCCTGAGCCACATTATACATCCACTGAAAAGCATCAATAACAGATTGTTCATTTACAAGAAAGGTCGCAAAAATCAAATTAGCATCAAAAGCGACACCTCTATATTGAGTACCTGCACCGGCACCAGCTGCGATTCCGGCAACATGTGTCCCATGATATGCATATTGATACACATTAGAAGTATCACAAAGAGCAGTTAATAAATCATTTTGGCCCATATATTCTCTTCCATAATTAAATCCTGTAGGTGCTGGTCCATTTTGTTTGAACTGATCCCATGCTCTTAAAACACGATAATTAGTCATACTTGTATCGTAAAAAACAGGATGAGTATAATCAAACCCCCAATCAGTAAATCCAATAATAACATCTTTGCCTGAAAAACCTGAAGGTAATCCAATTCCAGCCCAAACACTATCCACTTTACCATCCGGAACAGCTCTATGAAGATTCACTCCATGATATCCAAGAGTTTGACCGGAAACAAAAAAAACAGTGGTTACAATTAGTAATAGAATATAAATTTTCTTCATGTTTTTATTCTTTAATTTTTAAATCTAAAATGGACTTAAATTGTTCAAAATTTGGATTTTGTTCAGAAAGATTTTTCAGTTTATCTGCGGAATCATATATAATTTTTCTAGCCACATACGTTTCATCCACATGAATATCAATATCTTCAAAAACATCTTTCAAATTTGTCCTTAAATAGGCTAAAATATCTCTAACTTTAGGTTCAAAATGTTCTTTTTGTAATTCATTTTTTAATCTTACTTTAATTATCCTATCGTTCACTTCAGGAACTATTCCTTTTAAGGGGAAATAAATGGGAGGAATATTACAAAAAATTTCCTCAAACAATTGATTCCAAACTATAGCAAATTGATTTAAATCAAGCTCTTTTTCTTCTTCGATGTGAGATAAATTAGATAAAGATTCTTCTTCAACAACTGAAACTTCAATGGGTTCTTCTTCAATCAAAGATTCAGTAGCCTCGCTAATTGTTGTTTGTTCTTCTTTAACAACAGGAACTATATCTTTTTTTTCGAAGATTTTATCTTCAACAATATCAGCGATTGGAGGAGATTTTTTAATAGGAATACCCGATGGGGCAATGAATGGTTTTGAAGATTGTTGAGGGGTCGAAACCTGAATAGAATTCAACTCCCCTGATGGGGGTTGTTGACTATTTCTCCCGTGATTGCCTGACGTTATTTTTTAATTTATAAACATAGTTTCCATTGATTTGTAATAAACAAATTTCAATGGAAAGTCGTTTATTATTTGAAAGTTTGTAATTAAAATCACAGGTGTTAGAAATTTCTAAAGCTCTAATTAACTGCGTTTTATCAACTTTTTGTGCTTGAATTGTAAATTTTTGTTTAATAGAATCAGAAACATCCATTAATTTAATGGTTCCGGGTGTTTGAGCTAATAAAAGATTTCTAAAGTGGCCGGCTAAACCGGAAATAAAGTGTTGTCCATCAAAACCTTTCGCTAAAATTTCATCCAACAAAATCATTGCTTCAGTTTGATCTTCACTAAAAAGGAAATCTGTCATTTTAAAATAGTTATCCACATCAAGAACATTCAAATGATGGATGGCAGACTGATAAGTCATGTGATTTCCGGAGAAGCTTACTAATTGATCAAAGATGGATAAAGCATCCCTAAGAGCACCATCTGCTTTAGAAGCTATTACTCTTAAAGCTTCCTCTTCGGCGACAATTAGTTCTTTTTGAGCCACAAAATTCAGATGTTTAATGATATCATTTTCTCTAATTCTTTTAAAATCATAAACTTGACATCTTGATAAAATAGTTGGAATAATTTTATGTTTTTCAGTAGTAGCCAATATAAATTTGGCATAAGCAGGAGGTTCTTCCAAAGTTTTAAGAAAAGCATTAAAAGCTTGATTAGAGAGCATGTGAACCTCATCAATAATATACACTTTATATTTTGCACCTTGTGGACTAATTCTAACCTGTTCCACTAAAGATCTTATATCCTCCACTGAGTTATTAGAAGCGGCATCCAATTCATAAACATTAAAAGAAGCATTTTCATTAAAAGACTTACAAGAAGGACACTCATTACAAGGTTCGAAATCGTCGGTTAAGTGTTCACAATTAAGTGCTTTAGCAAATATTCTGGCACAAGTAGTTTTACCGACACCTCTAGGTCCACAAAACAGGAAAGCCTGAGCTACTTGATTGGTTTTTATTGCATTTTTTAAAGTTGCAACGATAGCATCTTGTCCAACAACAGTATTAAAGGTTGAGGGTCTATATTTACGAGCAGAGACGATAAAATTTTCCATAAGTTTTGAATAAATAGGTTCAACACAGCATAGGTTTCAAATTCCTATAACTTGCAAAAATATGAATTATTTTTGAGAGGAACGATGTTTTTCATTATTTTTGCAAAAAAATTAGTTACAATTTTCAAATTCATGTTACATTCTGAACTCACACCATATTCTCCTTATTTATTGCCCATTATGGAAGAATTTTATTCTTTGCAAGGAGAAGGATTTCATACAGGCAAACCGGCATATTTTCTAAGAATAGGAGGATGTGATGTTGGATGTTTTTTTTGTGATGTAAAAGAGTCATGGGATGCTTCTAAACATCAATTAACCAGAACGGATGAAGTGATAGAGAGAATCCTTGCAAATCCTTCAAAAGCAGTAGTAGTAACTGGTGGAGAACCATTATTATATGATTTACACTATTTATGTAATCAATTAAAAGAACAGAATGTTTCACTCTTTTTAGAAACATCAGGATCAGAACCGATGAGTGGCAAATGGGACTGGGTCTGTTTATCACCGAAGCATAACCACCCCCCTTTAGAAGAATCTTTAAATTTAGCAAATGAACTTAAGATGGTCATTTATAATGATTTAGATTTTGAATGGGCAGAAGAAAATGCACAAAAAGTAAAAGGGAATTGCCATTTGTTTTTACAACCAGAATGGAGCAATTCCCAAATAATGATGCCAAAAATTGTGGATTATGTTTTACAACATCCCAAATGGCGGATATCTTTACAGAGTCATAAGTTTATGAATATTCCTTAATTATTGAACTAAATTAAAAGTATCAGTAGCAATCACTAATTCTTCATTAGTAGAGACAACCATTGCAGTAGTTCTACTACCAGGTTTAGTAATAATTGTATCTTCTCCTTTAACATTATTAGCGATTGGGTCGAAATCAACGCCAAAGAAAGAAAGGTCTTTTAAAATTTCAGTTCTTTCTTCAATACCGTTTTCGCCAATTCCTCCAGTAAAAATAATCAAATCAACACCATTCATAGCAGCAGTATATGCACCGATATATTTTTTCACTCTATAGCAAAAACATTTAAAAGCATGAATACAACGTTCATCACCTGCAGCAACACCAGCATTGATATCTCTCATATCAGAACTTCCTCCGGTTATACCTGCTAATCCTGATTTTTTATTTACCAACGCGTTCATACCTTGATAATCTAAACCTTCTTTTTCAGCAATATATAATAATGCTCCCAAATCCAAGTCACCACTTCGAGTACCCATAATTAAGCCTTCCACAGGTGTAAAGCCCATAGAAGTATCAACAGATTTTCCATTTTTTATAGCACAAACAGAAGCTCCATTACCTAAATGGCAAACAATAATTTTAAGATCTTCATAATTTTTATTTAAAATATTAGCAGCTTTAGGGGCAACAAATTTATGACTAGTTCCATGAAATCCGTATCTTCTTACTTTATTTTCAGTATAGTACTTAAAAGGAAGAGCATATAAGAATGCTTCAGCAGGCATGGTTTGATGGAAAGAAGTATCAAAGACAGCTACTTGTTTAACATTTGGCAACATTTCCATCATCACCTCAATACCCATAACATTAGCAGGATTATGAAGAGGAGCAAGTTCACAACATTTTTTAATATCGATGAGGGCTTGCGTATCAATAAGAGCACTTCCTTTAAAGAATTCACCACCATGAGCCACACGATGACCAACAGCTTTAATTTCATCTAAAGAAGAAATAACGCCATGATTTGGATCAGTTAAGGCTTCAAGAACGAGTTTAATCCCAACATTATGATCTTTAATTGGTGTTTGCAAATAAAATTTTTCTTTTCCTGTTGGTTTATGAGTAAATTCTCCCACATCAAGACCAATTCTTTCAACAAGGCCTTTAGCTTTAACTTCGGCATTATCGTTCATGTGGATCAACTGGTACTTAATGGATGAACTTCCACAATTCAATACTAAAATATTCATAATCTGATAAATAAATGTAAATTAAGGTTTATTAAACGAATTTGCAAAGATAGTAAAAAAAGGGGGAGAATAGGATCAATTAAGATATTTTAACAATTTAAAAAAAGGTGGGGGGATTTTTAATTCTGAAACTATAAAATTTGAATTGTTCCCAATCTCTTATTCCGAGAAAGTGTGGAAAATGGTCGGTTTAAAAATTCACTTTTCACAATTTGTTCATTTTTATTATGTTGTTAAATAGTTTTCCAACACTTTACCGGAACTGTTGATTTGTTGATAATTTCTCCTCCATTTTTTCGTTTTTTCATTGATTATTTTCAATCTTTATACTATCTTTGCCTCAACTATTTAATTACTAACCTAACTCTCAAAACTATGAAATCTCCCAATCTTTTCTCAGAACATAAACAAAGATTATCCGATTCTGAATACCAATTCTTTCAAAATCAAATTCATTCTGATCGTTTTCAATCCTCTTTCGATTTTTTGATTCAAACATTACAAAACATTCATGGTATGAGATGTCCTCATTGTGGATCTGAAAAAGTGATGAAAAACGGTACCATGAAAAACAAAACACCCCGTTTTTTATGCAATCATTGTCATAAAAGCTATTCCCTTTATACCGGAACTTATCTCCATTTTGTTAAGAAAAAAAATAAACTATTTCAATACATTCACTTAAGAATGTCTGATGGTGGAACTTTAAGGTTTTGTAGTGATATGTTAGGAATTTCATTAGACACCTCTTTTGAGTGGAATAAAAAAGTGTTTGGATCTATTCAGGAGAATCTTCCTGATGGGATGGATGGTGTTATTGAATTGATTCTTGTTCAGGATCAGATCTCTCGGAAAGGTGAAAAACCGGATGGTTTCTATAACTTCAAACCACCTAATCCCCTTGCTGATCCTAAAAAAAAGTACAAGAAAGCTCCAAAACTGATCAAACCGGTTGATAAAACGGATCGAGTTCAGATGGCCGTTGCATTTTCCCGAAAAGGAGATTTTGATATGAAAGTGATCCATTTAGGAGATCTGGAAGAAGAGGAACTAAAAAAGAGATTGTATCCTAAAATTAAAAAATCAAAAAAGATATTAATCAATGATCAGCCTTTAGTTAAACTGTTTTTGCAAGAAAAAAAACTAAGCTATCACATCTGTGATCAGAATGAGCAAAAGAAAGTGAAAAGCAGAAACAAAGCTTTTGATGTTCAAACCGCAAATGAGATCTATAATAAATTTGTGGGATGGATGGAACGTTTTATAGGGGTTGCAACCAAATACCTGCAAAACTACATGAAATGGTTTATGCTAAAAATCAAATACCGACATTACGATTTATCTGCTTATCACCTGGCTATTGATGGTTTACAGAACAAAAGAGGCAAACAGGGGTATAAAGAAAGTGTGATGTTTATCAACTAAGACCTTAGCAGGATAATTTCAATTTTATTTAATAATGTTCAACTTTATGAAATATAGGGTTGAATTGGTGTTTGAATGAAATGGGAAATGGGTCTTAAATAGTAAGTTGACTTAATCATTAGTATAGAAAAATTTTAAAATTTGCTTAAATTTTTTTAAAGTGCAATACTTTAAAAAGATAGTTCCGAGAAAGTGTGGAAAAAAGATTTTGTAAGTAATTTTATAACAGATAATTAAAAAATTTGTAAATTTAAATCTACCTGTTTCAACACTTTCTCGGAATAAGAAAATGAGGGAAACATTCTCAAATTAATTAAAATATCGCTGAAATTGTTTTCTAAAAATGAATGATTATTTATCCCTAATCTTACTATACCCCCTCTTCAATATCTGATTGATCTCAGGTGATATTTTTAACTTTATGATGGTCCAAATTCCTATCCCTAATAAAATAACACTCTTTATTACTCCATCAATTATTGAACTATACAATTGATTACTAATTAATTGTTGAAATATATTTGTAATATACTGATTCCATATTATTGAAATAAAATACAAACTTACTACAATCCCTACAATATATATTTGACTTTTTGAAAATGGTGAAATATGTAACTTTCTTTTTACTAAAATCAACAATAGTAAAGTATATATTAATGTTGAAAATAACGATGCGAAAGCTGCTCCATCCATACCCATTTTGGGTATTAACCATATATTCAATAGTACTGCTGATCCTGTTAAAATTATGGTGAAAAATAATGAATAATAATAGTATTTTGAAAATCCTAATACTGTCGTCCCTACACTATAAGTGGCATTAAATAATCTTGTAAAACCCAAAATTAATACCACATATTTACCCGACTTATATTGTGATCCATTCGGCAAAATTTGAAAAATTAAATCTATATTGATCCAAATTAATAAAAGTATTATTCCTCCCACAAGTAATTGATGTACTGCTACACTTTGACATAGATAATTTGTCATCTTCAAATCATTATCCTTAATAGATTGTGATATTTGTGGCTGTGTAATGGATCCTAATGAACGGTACGGTATTTCTATAAATGCTGCCATATAATTGGATATAGCAAAAATTCCTGTATATACTAGCCCCATCTTAGCACTTATAAATATAGTATTTAAACTGGGTGTTATAGCACTTACTAAGGTGGTTGTTATTATAAATATTGAATAATAATAAAAATCCTTTTTTAACTTTGGATCCGGGTATTTAAAATCAGGTTTAAATGTGATGTTTTTTAATGAAATCAAATAAACAACATTTACAATTGCTGCAATTCCATATACTGAACAAAATACAAAAATAAATTGATTGAAATTAATTATACTGTAACCGTATAATATGTATGTACCCAATGTTAAAACTCTTACTATTACTTCTCTTACCAATTTTGGAACCACAATTCTCATCAATACATTGGCATTGATTTCGAAAACACTCATATATAATATGAAAAACGATAATGGGGCTAAGAGAATATAGTATTGACTGAATAACGGTGATTTATCACCAAAAAAATTACATATCGGCTCTTTTAAAACAAAAAAAAGTATTAAAAAAAGTAAAAATCCAATCAATGGGATAACTAACGTCCAAAAAAAGAATCCATTATGCTTTTTTTCAAAATTTTTAAAATAGGGGAAAAACCTTATAATGGAAGATCCTGTTCCTAATTGTGCTAGTCCTGCAAATAACATGCCTACATCAATTAGAATTCTGGTTAAACCGATCTCCTCAGGTTTTAGGACATCTGTTAATACAACAAAAGTAGTAAAGATCCCTATCAGAACGCCTATATAGTTTACAATAGTACCTTTAATACTTTGTCTTATGATAATTCCCATATAAAAAAATTAAAACTGACTGATCAATTAATCTGGTACAGATTTAAAAAACTTATGCATATCATCATCAACTCCAAACATGGAATCAATAGGATTCTGTTTTTCCATTGATATCGTCATAGTTTCTTCCCTTTGTCTATGCATCGCTGGTGTATTATATAATTCGTTAAATGCTGAATCATTTTCAAAGCGTGGATCTACATGGGTAACCACTTTTTCTGGACGAGTTAAATCAGTTGTTTTAGTAGTACTTTTGGGAATATTTACTGTTGATCCTTGTATATTAGGAGTATATGGCTTTGTTTGTTGCATTGATTCCTGAACCATCTTTGGCTGTTCAATGGGTTTCTCCACAATAGGGGTTGCATTATAAGCATTTTGAATATTATTACTTTCTGAATTTCGTAAATTATTTTGATTCAAAAAGATGTCATCTAATGGATTATCAAACTTTGTTTTTTCCGTAAAGCCATATTGATTATTAGGCTCCTGATTTGTAACTTGAGTTTGAGTAAAAGGGGATTTTGTTTCATTCAAATCTGTAATATCAATGGCTTGTTTACTTCCATAAATATCAGGAAAATATGTATTTCCAGTTAGTTCACTTTCAAAATCTCCTCCTGATTCGGTTTCAGGAATAAGTGGTACTTGTTTGATCTCTTCATCATTGAGTATTGTTACCTGGCCATTTTGAATATCTGTTATCATGACCTCATCTACTGCATAATTTGTAACAATTACTGCTAGTTTGATTCTATTTTTAAGTGATTTATCTTCAGTTCTTCCCCATATTACTCTTGCATTGTTGGATCTTAAGGAGGACAACAATTGGGTAAGTTCATCAAACTCATTGATGGTAAATTTATCATCAGGACCATAACTTAATGAGAATAAGAAGTTTTTAGCATTGGTAATATGTTCTTCTGATAGTAACGGACAACTCAATGCTCCTTCAACTACTTTCTGAACTCTGTTTTCACCTTCAGCTTCTGCCAAACCAAGCATGGCAGGACCACTATTCTGCATGATCGATTTTATATCATTGAAATCGATATTTTGATCTAAGTTAATGGTAATCAATTCTGCAATACATTTTACAGCATTTTTCAATACATCATCTGCATGACCAAAAGCAGTATCAAAGTCAAGATCGTTATAATATTTTAAAATATTTTGGTTTTTTACAATAATTAGGGAGTCAACATGTCTTTTCAATTCACGAATACCATCTTCTGCATGTTTTGCAGTTATTTCTCCTTCAAAACGGAATGGTTCAGTTACAACTGCAACTGTTAAAATTCCTAACTCTTTTGCAATCTGGGCAACTATGGGAGTTGCTCCTGTACCGGTACCTTTTCCCATCCCTGCAGTCAAAAACAACATCTTGGTATCGTGTCCTATAAATTCAATAATTTGATCTCTACTCTCTTCGGCTAACTGGCGAGCAACTTCAGGATTGGCACCAGCCCCTAGTCCTGATTCCCCTAAAACAAGTTTTTCAGGAATAGGATTCCTTTCTAATGCCACTCTATCTGTATTACAAATCAAAAAATCAACGCCTTGAATTCCATCTTTGTACATGTGTTTTACTGCATTTCCACCGCCGCCACCAATACCAATCACTTTTATGATAGAAGTGTTTGCTTTAGTTCCATAATCAGGTTCAAAATATTTTTTTTCAGTCATGTTCTTATTGTTAATGGTTAATGGTTTCTCTATTCAGTTTTTTCAGAAATATTATCTAACAAATCTGAAATATAGTTTTTAAATTGTTTAAAAATGCTTTTTGATGTCTTTTCTTTTTCTCCGGGATGAGAAAATTTGACAGATCCACCATCTTCTGCACCTTCTATAGTTCCTTTTTGATTATTTAAGATGGTTCCATATTTTAAAAGTCCAAGTCCGGTTGCATACATTGGATGTTTTAATTCGGGAGGTAATGAACTAAATCCTATGTCCGGAATACCTATTCTTGTAGGTTTTTGAAGTGTATATTGTGCTAACTCTTTAATATGTCTTAATGTAGCACCTCCTCCGGTTAAAACAACGCTCATAATCTTTCTACTATAACCGGATTCATCGATAGCTCTTTTGACATTATCAAGAATATCTTGTTGAACTCTTGAAAATATGATTTTTGCCAGGTAATGTTCACTAATTTTAATAGGATCTGATTGTTGAAATTGAGGTATAGTAATAAAATTGTTTTGATTACTTTTTTCTACCACACAAGTTCCATGATGAATTTTTAATTTTTCAGCAATCTCTTCTGTTATCTGACAAACACTAGAGATATCTTTAGTTATTACATTTCCCCCAAATGGAATCACTTTTGTAAAAACAGGATTTCCATCCATATAAATAGCAACATCTGTCGTTCCACCGCCAATATCTACTAAGACAACACCTTGTTTTTTCTCCTCTTGAGTCAAACATACCATACTCGATGCAAGTGGTTCAAGGATTATTTCAGATGGAGTTAAAGAGGCTTCCTCTACACATTTGATGATTTTTCGAATCTCGCTTTCATTACCAGTAATTAACTGAAAAAATCCAACAATTCTTTCTCCCAGTTCTCCAACTGGATCTATCACTTCTCTCTCTGTATTATTATCAATAAAAAATTTCTGAGGAATAACATCTATAATCTTTTCACCAACTCCAACTGATATGGTTTTTAAATCTTCGGTCATTTTATCAATCTCTTCCTGTCTTATAACCTCATCACGACCATTCTTTCTTAACATAACATGCCTATATTCAGAACTATTAATGTGTCTTCCGGCAACACCAACATATACGTTGGTTACTTCACAATCTGCTCTGTTTTTAGCTATGGATACAGATTGGTTTATCCCATCAATGGTTCTATTTAAATTATAAATCAAACCGTGTTGTACTCCTGTAGATTCAGCCTTTCCATGCCCTAAAACTTCAATTTTTCCATCTGAAGATATATACCCGATTATTGTTGCAATCTTGGTTGTCCCAATATCTAATCCAACAACAATTGTTGGAATCTCTTCTGTTAATGTGTTTTTTCTTTTTGCCATAAATGTCAGATATTTTCCTTGTTTGCAATCACTCTATTTTTAAACCTTACATCAATCAATTTATATTTCTTTTCAGCACTAAAAGGTAGAACATTGGAGTAAATCTCTTTGATTTTAAATATTTTTTCATTAACATCAACTTCATCTCCAAACAAAATCGTAGTGTTTCCATCTATCGGAATCAATTCAATGATGTTCTTATCATTTAGATATAGTTGTTTAAAATTAGCAACCATAAATGGATCTTTTATGAGTTGGGAAGCTATAACAAATATTGATTTTAATGAAGACGATTTTTCTAAAATATTTTGATTTTTTGTTAAGTTTATTTTTAAATTTCCATTTACAATAAATAATTTTTCTTTGATTTTATCTGTGTAAGGTATTACAATACCTTCATAATCAATAAAATAAGAACTATTGTTAGGTAAAAAAACATGTAAAAGAATCTCTCTTAATGTGACATTAATCACTAACTGAGTCCCGGAAAAATTGATTTGATTAATTTTTGTAATATAAATATTACTACTTAATACTTGCTTTATTTTTTCTAAAGGGATGGTTTTGAGTTTTTGATTGACAATTTTTATTTGTGCTAAATCTATCAATTTTATGATGTCTTTCTCTGTTAAAATTGGATTTTCTCCCTGATAATTGATTAATACCTTAATTCCACCACAAGAGCGGTTCTGCATTTTAATAACTGCAAAAACGGCAATTACAACTATGGATAAAACCAGAACAACACGAAGAATGGTTTTAAATAGATTCATGGTTTGAGTTAATGATAATCAGCAAAATTAATGAAAAAGATTTATTTTTTGTTCATTTTTAAAAAAAATAATAATTAACAATCAGTTGTTCATATCATGATTAATATGATCCACAAATTAAAAGGTCATAAAATGTTTATTATATTAACAACAAGCATTTTACAACCCTATTTTTAAATTGAAAAAGTATACTATTTCAGAATTATTTTGAATATGGGATTATGATGTCATCACAATACTCACATCGATAGGATCGTTTTTCTCGATCAACAAGGTGAAAAATATGATCAATATTCGATTCAACAGATGTAACACATCTCGGATTTTTGCATTTAATCACATTGGTAACCTTCTCTGGAACAGTAAGTCTTACTTTCCTTACAATTTTACCGTCTTCAATAATATTAATGGTAAGATCAGCATTTATTAGACCTAAAAATTCTACATCAAATTCAATTTTATTATTGATTTTAATGATATCCTTTTTCCCCATTTTATCGCTGAATGCATTGATAATCAGTGCAACGGTATAATCAGCTTTTTCCAATTTTAACAGATTGAATAGTTTAATCCCATACCCTGAAGGTATATGATCAATTACAATCCCTTTTTCTATACTGGTAATCTCTAACATGATACAAGTTTTAATAAATTCCTAATAGTTTTAAAATAAGTGCCATACGAACAAACATACCATTTTTGGCTTGTTGGAAGTATTGAGCTCTTGGATCAATATCAACCTCAACACTGATCTCATTAACTCTTGGAAGTGGATGCAAAATAAAGGTTTCAGGAGATGCAAAACTCATTTTCTCAGCATCTAAAATGAAACGATCTTTTAATCTAATATAATCTTCTTCATTAAAAAATCTTTCTCTCTGAACTCTGGTCATATAAAGAAAATCGATCTCTCCTAAATAAGGTTCCATTTTTTCAACTTCCTGAAATGGTACATTTTTTTTCTTCATGATCTCTTCTCGAACATATTCAGGAACTCTTAACTCTTCAGGAGAAATAAGAATAAATCTAACCCCTTCATAATTACTTAAAAATTTAATTAATGAATGTACGGTTCTGCCAAATTTTAAGTCACCACAAAAACCATACACTTTATTTTCAATATCACCTTTTAGTCTCTCCATCGTCAAAATATCAGTTAATGTCTGTGTTGGGTGCTGATGTCCCCCATCTCCTGCATTGATTACAGGAAATTCAACTGAATGACTGGCAACTTTTGGAGCTCCCTCTTTGGGGTGTCTCATAACTGCAATATCAGCATAACACTCGATAGTTTTAATGGTATCTGATATACTTTCCCCTTTAGAAACAGAGCTTGAGTTGGGTTCTGAAAAACCAATAATCTGTCCGCCTAATCGTAACATAGCCGCTTCAAAACTGAAACGGGTTCTCGTACTGGGTTCATAAAAAAGAGTTGCTAAGATTTTTCCTTCACAACTCTTACTAAACTTTTCCGGATTTTTGATAATTTCATGAGCTAAATCGAAGATTTCACGAAACTCTTCACGAGTAAAATCCGAGGGATCTATTAAACTTCTACCTTTTAACAATGGAGCCTCCTTTTATTAAATTATTTGATTGATTGATATATAGCGATCATATTTTGATATTGCAAATATACACCAAAATTTTTAATTATTAAAAAAACTAAAATTAAAAAAAAATCAACATTTGTTTATTATTTGTATTTGTTTTTTGTATTTTTGTAGCATGAAAGTAAAAACAATATTAACTTAAATCTGAATCATTATGAAAAAATTATTTTTGTTATTAGCCGTATCAGGACTTGTTCTTGTATCTTGTGGCAAAAAAGCAGAACCAACTCCAGAACCAACTCCAGCTCCTCAAGAAACTGTTGCTCCGGCTCCTACCCCTGCTCCAGAACCAGCTCCTGCTCCTGCTCCTGTTAAAAAAGTAACTAAAGCTCCTGAAGTAAAAACTGTTACTCCAAAACCTGGTGATGTAAAAACAGCTCCTGCAGTTAAACAAGATGTAAAAACAGCACCAGCTAAACCGGTGGAACGTACTTTAGAAGAAAAAATTAAACATATTAATGAATACTCTCCTGAAGAACAAAAAGCAATTCTTAAAGAAGCTCAACAACAAACCAATACTACTGTTGGTAATACCGGAAAAACTACTAAAACTAAAAATTAATTTTTGTTATAAATGACATAAAAAGGGAGTGAAAATCACTCCCTTTTTTTATTATTATACCGCCACTTCTCCTTTAATATGAGGATCCGGATTATAATCTATCAATTTAAAATCCTCAAATTTAAAATCGAAAATATTTTTAATATCACCATTCATCTCCATCTTGGGTAAACTCTTAGGCGTTCTGGTTAGCTGTAGTTTAACCTGTTCTAAATGATTTGAATATATATGAACATCTCCAAATGTATGAATAAAATATTTAGGTTTAAGTTCACATACTTGTGCTACCATCATGAGTAACAATGCATAAGATGCAATATTAAAAGGTACCCCTATAAAAACATCGGCACTTCTTTGATATAATTGACAGGAGATCTCCCCATTACTCACATAAAATTGAAATAATACATGACACGGTGGTAACTTCATTTTGTCAATTTCTGCCACATTCCACGCACTTACTATTAATCTTCTGGAGTCCGGATTATTTTTAATCTGATTGATCACATTAGAAATTTGATCTATAACTCTGCCATCTGCACACTCCCATTGTCTCCATTGTTTTCCGTAAACAGGTCCCAGTTCTCCATTTTCATCCGCCCACTCATCCCAGATAGATACATTGTTATCCTTTAGATATTTGATATTACTCTCCCCTTTTAAAAACCATAACAATTCATGAATAATCGATCTTAAATGGAGTTTTTTAGTTGTTAAAACAGGAAAACCTTCAGCTAAATCAAACCGCATCTGATAGCCAAAAGTACTATAAGTTCCGGTTCCGGTTCTGTCAGCTTTAAATTGACCTTGATCAATAATATGTTGTAATAAATCTAAATATTGTTTCATTGTATTAAATAATAGAATATACTGACAAAAAAGGATGTTTTTCACCTAAATTAATTTCAGGTTTTTGTGTTCGGATTTGGTGACATAAATTGACATAAGGATAGGCATCTTGCAATGTAAATCCTTCATTTTGAACAATTTTTTGATAAGATAATGTGTGTAAATCGGTAAACCCATCACTAAATTCAAAAGATTCATTATTGATCAAAATAGAACGATAGGTTGTTTTCCCGGTTTCCCGAATCTCTTTAGGAATATACAAAGCATCTATACTTAAAAACCATCTGACTCTTGCTTTTTCCAATTCTAAATATCCTGCAGCTACTGTAGGTGTGGATAGATGAACGACACATTTTTGAACATTTCCGAAAATGTGAATTAACATGTCCAAAAAATGAGATCCGATATTGGTTGTTATTCCGCCCGCTTTCTCTACATCTGATTTCCATGAATAGGTGTACCAATTTCCTCTACCGGTTATATAGGTCAAATCAATATCATATTTGGTGTCATTAGGATTGCTTTGAACCATCCTGTTTAATTCAATAACTGAAGGGTGATGTCTGAGCTGAAGAATATGATACACTTTTTTACCGGTATCTTTCTCAATATCAAATAGTCCCTCAATATTCCAGGGATTCAGAACCAATGGTTTTTCACAAATTGCATTTGCATTATTTCTTAAAGCCAGTCTGATGTGAGCATCATGTAAGTAATTTGGTGAACAAACAGATACAAATTGGACCCCTTTTTGTTCTGAATCTTTTGATAAACGATATAAATGTCTATCAAACCTTTCAGCTTCCAAAAAAAGGGATGCTTCCGGAAAATAGCTATCAATAATGCCAACACTGTCTGATTTATCCAATATGGCTACCAATTGATTTCCGGTCTCTTTTATAGCTTTAAAATGTCTTGGAGCGACATATCCTGCTGCTCCAATCAATGCAAAACGGTAACTCATTATTTAGATTTTACACTCATTTTTAAAATGTTCACTTCTGCAGTTGTTAAAAAGCGCCATTCTCCTCTAGGTAAATCTTTTTTGGTCAAACCAGCAAATACAACCCGATCCAACTTAACAATTTCGTATCCTAATTGTTCAAAAATTCTTCTAACAATTCTGTTTCTGCCTGAATGAATAGTAACACCAACTTCTTTTTTAGAACTTCCTACATAAGCAATTTCATCCACTTTAATTTCTCCATCTTCCAATTCAATGCCGTTAGCTATAGCTTCAAAATCGTTTGATGTTAAATTTTTATCCAATTCAGCATAATACACTTTTCTTACTTCGTGTTTCGGATGAGTCAATTTTTTTGTAAGATCACCATCATTGGTAAACAATAATAATCCGGTGGTGTTTTTATCTAATCTTCCTACAGGATATATTCTCTCTTTACAAGCTCCTTTTACCAGTTGAAGAACATGTTTACGATCTTTTTCATCATCTGTAGTAGTTATAAAATCTTTAGGTTTATTTAAAACTAAATAAACAGGTTTCTCTCTTTGAAGAATTTTATCACCAAAACGAACCTCATCAGTTGGCAACACCTTACTTCCCATCTCTGTAATAACTTCACCATTCACAGTTACTGAACCGGATTCAATAAGAACATCAGCTTCTCTTCTGGAACAAACTCCTGCATTACTGATATATTTATTTAAACGAATAGGACCGTGTAATTCTTCATGTTCTAAAGAAAGAATCTTTTGTTTTGGAGGATTTTGACGTCCTTCAGCAATCCTTTTTTCAACAATTTCAGTTAATATTGAGGATTCTGCAGTTACATCTCTTCTTCTTCTCTTTGGTTGTTCATCCTCATTGTTAAAAGATCTTCTCGGTCTGTCATTTCCAAATGATCCTCTTGGTTTGTCATCACTATATGATCTACGTGGTCTATCATCGCCTGATTCGGGACGTGGTCTATCTTCTCCAAATGATCTTCTTGGTCTCTCATCACCTGATTCACGACGTGGTCTATCTTCTCCAAATGATCTTCTTGGTCTGTCATCACTGGACTCACGACGTGGTCTGTCGCTGCTGTATGATCTCTTTGGTCTGTCATCACTGGACTCACGACGTGGTCTATCGCTGCTGTAAGGTCTCTTTGGTCTATCGTCACTGGACTCACGACGTGGTCTGTCGCTGCTGTAAGGTCTCTTTGGTCTATCGTCACTGGACTCACGACGTGGTCTATCGCTGCTGTAAGGTCTCTTTGGTCTGTCATCACTGGACTCACGACGTGGTCTGTCGCTGCTGTAAGGTCTCTTTGGTCTGTCATCACTGGACTCACGACGTGGTCTGTCGCTGCTGTAAGGTCTCTTTGGTCTATCGTCACTGGACTCACGACGTGGTCTGTCGCTGCTGTAAGGTCTCTTTGGTCTGTCGTCACTGGACTCACGACGTGGTCTGTCGCTGCTGTAAGGTCTCTTTGGTCTGTCGTCACTGGACTCACGACGTGGTCTGTCGCTGCTGTAAGGTCTCTTTGGTCTGTCGTCACTGGACTCACGACGTGGTCTGTCGCTGCTGTAAGGTCTCTTTGGTCTGTCGTCACTGGACTCACGACGTGGTCTGTCGCTGCTGTAAGGTCTCTTTGGTCTGTCGTCACTGGACTCACGACGTGGTCTGTCGCTGCTGTAAGGTCTCTTTGGTCTATCATCACTAGAGGACTCACGACGTGGTCTGTCGCTGCTGTAAGATCTTTTTGGTCTGTCATCACTAGAGGACTCACGACGTGGTCTGTCGCTGCTGTAAGATCTTTTTGGTCTGTCATCACTAGAGGACTCACGACGTGGTCTGTCGCTATCAAACGATCTTTTGGGTTTATCATCATTGAAAGAACTGCGTGGTTTCTCATCGATTCTTGTTCTGCGAGGTTTCTCTTCTCCTTCTTTAAATGTTCTTTTTCTGTCAGTACCCTCAGAACTTCCTCTTGAATATTCTCTTTTTGGGCGCTCATCAGCTTTTTTGCGTGTTCCGGAAAAACTACGCTTCTCTTTCTTTTCTTCCATTATATCAATAAATTAACGTAAAATTTTGTCAAATAAAAATTGGCTATTATTTGAACCTGCAAAGATACATCAAATTTTTATATCTTTGCTTACGATTTTAATGAGTTTAATTTTTTTATTTATAACAATATTAATAGTTTATGGATCAATCTCGTGTCATTCAACATTTAAAAAGTATGATTGGAAATACTCCACTTTTGGAGATCCATTTTACATACAAAAACGAACCCAGGAGAATTTTCGCTAAAGCAGAAAATTTGAATATGACCGGAAGTATTAAAGATAGAATGGCATACCATATATTATCTCAGGCTTATGAAAGTGGTGTATTGAAACCGGGAATGGATATTTTTGAAGCCACCAGCGGCAATACCGGGATCTCTATTGCTGCCATTGGCCGTGCTTTAGGACATCAGGTGCACATTTTTATGCCCGATTGGATGAGTGATGAAAGGAAAAATATCATGCGATCATTAGGAGCAAAATTGAGATTGGTTTCTAAGGATGAGGGTGGTTTTTTGGGAAGTATTGAAATGGCAAATCAAGCAGCAGAAGTTAATAATGGGTTTCTTCCTTTACAATTTAGCAATCTCCACAATCCCGAAGCACATTATTTGACCACCGGACCTGAAATTTGGTGGCAAATGAAGTTCCGCAATCTGATTCCGGATGCTTTTGTAGCTGGTGTAGGTACAGGAGGAACAGTGATGGGCGTTGGTCAGTTTTTGAAAGAGCAAAATCCGGCCTGTAAAATATACCCTTTAGAACCGTCCAACTCCCCCACGATGTCAACCGGACATAAAGTGGGAAAACATAGGATTCAAGGGATATCCGATGAATTTATTCCCGCAATATGTAAGTTAGACCAATTAGATGATATCATCAGTGTTGATGATGGAGATGCAATGATTATGGCACAAAAACTTTCTTCACAATTGGGCTTAGCTGTAGGAATCTCTTCCGGTGCCAATTTTTTGGGAGCTCTTTTAGTTCAGGAGAAATTAGGGAAAGATGCTTTGGTAGTAACTGTCTTTTCAGATGATAACAAAAAATATCTTTCTACTGACCTTATGCGCGAAGAACCGATTAAATCAAATTTCTTAAGTACTGACATCCAACTATCTTGTTTCCTTCCATACAAAAGAGTATGCATGACTTGCTGCGACTCAACCCTATGTTCAGACTGCAACATTCACGACCAAGACTATCTCCTTCCCGAATGCTGTAGAAGACTGATTCAATAATTAACAGATAACAGGTAACAGATAACAGGTAACAGATAACAGGTAACAGATAACAGGTAACAGATAACAGGTTTCAGGTATTAGGTATCAGGTATTAGGTATTAGTTATTAGGTTTTTCCTTGTTATTCACTATTCATTATTCACTATTCATTATTCACTATTTTGGGCATTCCGGCTCGCAGGCTCGCCGTCGGTCTCCGGCCTGTACTCCTCGTTTCGCTGCAAGGGGCTGATCGGCCGGGCAGTAGCTCCTTCGTCGCTCTGCCCGATCCGTCAGCCCATAAGCAGCTCAACTTGCGGGGTACCTGGCCTTCGCCCTAATGCGGGGGATCATTACCCGACGGAGCTTTAATTGGCTAATCTATTAAAAGATGGGTGAGTTTTTTGCTAAATTTTTGATTTTAAACACTTTTTAAAGTTTTGTGATTTTGCATCACAATAGCACCAATCTTTTTTTAGATTAGCAGATTTTTTTTCAAAAGTTTGGCAATTCATTCATTTTTTTGTTTATATTTGCATCAATATCAATGACTCACTAAACTCAAAAAACTATGAATGAACTACCCCAATCCTCTAAGCAAACCATTGACCCTACTTCAGTTCAACCATCACCATCTGCTGAAGTTAACCCAAAAAAAAAGAGTTTTGTTAATCCTTTGGCTTCGATATGTAAATATATCAGTGAGAAGCAAGTCAGGGTGTGTCCTAAATGTGGAAAATCACATTTTATTCTAAACGGTAAGAAAAAAGGAGTTCAATATTTTCTTTGTAAGAGTTGTGGCAGAAGCTTTAATGAGTTCTCTGGGACAACGATCTCTTATATCAAAAAGAAGGAAAAATTACAATCCTACTTCTTGTTGATGTTATCAGGAACAGGAATCAAAGATTGTTCTGATGCATTGGATATCTCTAACCAAACTTCATTTGATTGGAGACATAAAATTATATCCTCTCTGGGTGAATATGTCCCGGATAAATATCGAGGAATAACGGAAATGATTGATATTTCAGAACCTTTCTCCCGAAAGGGTCAAGGAGCCAAAGCTAAACAAATAGGACAAAAAGGAAAGATAACGAATCCTGCCTGTAATAGAAAAGCAGAAAGTATCCGAAATGGGGAATACAAACCTCTTTCTTTAGTGGCTATTGGGGACAGAAATACCCATTTTGAGATCACGATTGTTCATCAGGGAGCATTACAAGAAGATGAGTTAAAGAAACATATTGGTAAAAAACTAAACAAAGTAAAAAAACTATGTTTGAGTGATCATCCGATTCTTAAACAATTTGCAGGAAAGAGAAAGATCAGCTACTTTATTAGAAAAAAGGATCAGAAAGTGAAAGGATGTAACCAATATTATGATACAAAAACGATTGAAAGCAGATACCTAAAATTATTTGCTTTTATGGATCGGTTTCATGGAGTATCCTCCAGTTATCTGCAAAACTATCTGTATTGGTATATGATCTTTGAACAGATCAAATTCAGATTAGATCCCTCATCTGCTATGATTGAAAAATCGATCTCAATCAACGATGGAAAAGAAAACTACAAACATTGTAAAATGTTTGTATAACACAAAAACAACTTTATTATAAATGATTTCACCATTTTTTTTAAAATGGTGAAATTGGTGTGTTAATTTATAATATTTGTCAAATCTGAAGAAGATTTGATCTAATTTTAGTGAGATAAATTTAAAATTTTTGTTAATTTTTGAATTACCAAATGGGTGATTGAATTTGAAATTTTGGTTTTCAATTGGCTAATCTATTAAAAGGTTGTTACTAATCGGATGCAAAATCACTAAATTTTATATCTTACAATTAATGAACAATTTACACATATTTTCACCAATCATTAATAAGAATACCCGATTACTGCTCCGCAGGACAATGAGCCCCACCTTTCCTCCGCATTAGGGTGAAGGCCAAGTACCCCGCATGCAGGTACACCTAGTGGTGCACGTGACCGGCAGAGCGACGGAGGAGCTCCTGCCGGGCCGATGCAACACTTGGTGTGGCTGCGAGGAGTACTGGCCGGAGACCGACCCTTTGGCTGGCGACGCGATCATTATTCCTATTTGTTCGGATTTGGGTTGAGCGCAGCCAAAGGGGAATGCCCTGAAAAAAGACTACAGACAACGGACCACGGACTGCAGACGAATGAAAAATGAGCACATGAGCATTCTGATTTTTTTAATATATTTGCATCGAACATCAAGTTTATTCTACATCAACTCTTTTTAGAAAATTTTGATTAATTGGATATAAATATTTTATGAAAAAACCTCTTTTGATTTTACTTCTTTTAATAAGTTTGATCGCTAAAGGTCAGCTTTTTAACCCTAATCCTGTTGAGCAATTCCAAAAAAATAATTTTTCAATTACCCTATCCGTAATGCCCTCTTTTATCATTACTAATGCTAAAATTGATTCAATGCCCAAACCAAAAGGGGGCCTTTATGCCATAAATATGAGCTATTTTGTTTATGAAAACTTATCAATCTCTTGCCTTTTGGCCTATCAAAATACAAAATATTATATACTCTCTGAATTTTATAGTTCTGAAAACTCTTTTTTGATTCAACCTTATGCTTCCTATTTCCCATTTTTTACACGCAAAATCTCTTTTGATCTGGGTTATTTTTATGGATATAAGAAAGATTATTTTAAAATGTTTGGTGAAAGAATAGAATATAGTTCAGGAATCTCTTATGGTATGAGTTTCCAGCATATCTTTAGACAAAATTTGGGAGTATTTAACGATCATTTAGGGTTTCATGTTATTTATCATACATTTTTTGATTTAAGAAAACCAACTAATTCAGCACCACCTTTTCTTTTAGATTTAAAAATTGGTTTAACTTATCATTTCTAAGATTTATTTTTATGAAAAAAAAATGTTTTGTTCTTTTCGTCCTATTGTTACTCTCTATTCCATTTTTTGGATCGCCCTCAACTAAACCTGCTTATAAAAAAGGATCTTATACCCTTGGTGTTACCTTATTCCCCAAGTTTGATTATTATTCTTTAAATATGGGCAGTTATGGTTTTACTATTGCTCCCTCTTTTTCCTATTTTGTTTTTAATAATTTTTCCATCTCATTTTCACTTTATTATCAACAAATGTATGCAACTAACTCTATAGAAGATATAACGGTAAATATGATTAATTCATCTCTTTATGCAAGATACTATTTTTGGAAATCCAGGGTTTTTTTAGAAGGTTCTTATAATTTTGGATATTATAGGTGTTATGGGGACATTCATTATAAAGAATTAATTAACAATCCTGCATTCGGGATAGGAATAAATGGTCCAATTTTAAATGATTTGGGTATTTTTTCTGGGAAAATTAGTTGGGAATACTCCATAAAATATCGCATACCTCTAGGAAATGAACCTATTAATGTATACAGTTCAATAAGTCGTTTTGCCATTATTTACCATTTTTAAATACAAAAATGGCAAACCTACATATTGCAAATTTGCCATTTTCTATTTAATTTCCAGTCTCCTGTCACCAGTCTCCTGTCCTTGTTTAGTTTACTTTAAAAGTAGTATCTCCCGTTTGGAAGAATTTGATGATCTGGTTAGCAGATGCTAAACCGGCGTTGATGTTGGCTTCTGCAGTTTCTGCTCCCATTTTCTTTGGAGATGCAAATACACGATTGCCAAATTTTTCGTTCAACTCAGCTTGATTGTCTGCAGCGATATCTGTAATGTATTTCAAATCAGTACGTTCTTCAAGAACTTTAACAATTTCTTCTTCATGGATCACCTCTTTACGAGCCGTGTTTACCAAACATCCCCCTTTAGGCATTTTTGATAAAAGATCGTATCCAATCGATTTTTTAGTTTCGTTGTTAGCTGGTATATGTAAAGAAATATATTGACAAGTAGTATATAATTCTTCTACAGATGAGCACACTTTAACGCCATCTGATACCATTTTTTCTACAGATACAAAACGGTCAAAAGCATACACTTCCATTCCAAACCCTTTGGCAATTTTAGCTACTAATCTGCCTACATTGCCATAAGCGTGAATCCCTAGCTTTTTACCTAATAGCTCACCTCCTGTTCCTGGTGTGAACTGATTACGGGCCATGAATACCATCATTCCAAGAGCTAACTCAGCAACTGCATTGGAATTTTGTCCGGGAGTGTTCATAGCTACGATGTTCTTTGCAGTACAAGCGGCTAAATCTAAATTGTCATATCCAGCACCTGCACGTACAACAATTTTAAGATTTTGAGCGGCATCAACCACTTCTTTAGTGACTTTATCTGATCTAACGATCAATGCATCTGCGTCTTTAACAGCTACATAAAAATCGTTAACATCGGTGTATTTTTCTAAAAGGGCAAGCTCGTGACCGGCACCTTCCACAATATTTCTAATTCCGTCCACCGCTGCTTTAGCAAATGGTTTATCGGTTGCTACTAATACTTTCATGATCTTAAGCGTTTAATTTTTCAAATTCTTGCATACAAGCTACTAAAGCTTCAACACTTTCTTTTGGACAAGCATTGTAAGTTGAAGCACGGAAACCACCAACGGAACGGTGCCCTTTGATACCTACCATGCCACGTTCTTTAGCAAAAGCCATAAATGCATCCTCTTTGTCTTTGTATTGTTCGCTCATTACAAAGCAGATGTTCATTAATGATCGATCCTCTTTTTCAGCTGTTCCTACAAACATAGGGTTGCGATCGATTTCGTTATAAAGAATGTTTGCTTTCTCAACATTCATTTTATTCATCGCTTCTAAACCACCTAAGTTTTTCAACCATTTTAAAGTTTGAGTCATTACGTAGATTGAGAATACAGGAGGTGTGTTGAACATAGAACCTTCAGGAATATGAGTTCTGTAATCTAACATGGTTGGTAAATAACGAGATACTTTACCTAAAATATCTTCTCTGATGATCGCAAAAGTAACTCCTGCAGGTCCTACATTTTTTTGTGCTCCACCATAAATCATACCATATTTGGTAATATCAACAGGACGACTCATGATATCAGATGACATGTCTGCTACTAATGTAACAGGAGAATCCATATCGTATTTGATCTCAGTTCCGTAAATGGTGTTGTTGGTTGTGATGTGGAAATAATCAGCATCAGAAGGGATTTCATATCCTTTAGGAATGTAATTATAAATTTTATCTGCAGAAGAAGCAACACATACTGCATTTCCTAATCCTTTAGCTTCTTTTAATGCTTTTTTAGCCCAAACTCCTGTTTCTAAGTAAGCAGCTTTGGTTTCTAATAAGTTCATTGGAACCATACAGAATTGTAAACTTGCTCCACCACCTAAGAATAACACTTTGTAATTGTCAGGGATATTTAAT
This sequence comes from uncultured Bacteroidota bacterium, assembly GCA_942493315.1. GTDB lineage: Bacteria > Bacteroidota > Bacteroidia > Bacteroidales > WCHB1-69 > UBA5429. The sequence continues at coordinate 624,830 of OW818690.1, forward strand.
AACTCTCTCCATAAATCTTCACACTCTTTCATCACTGCTTCCCATTCTTTAGAACGGTGAGAAACTTCAATAACTGACATTCCAGTTCCGACAAAGTCTTTCAGAGCTTCAATCGAATTGTTGATCGCTTCCTTAGGAAGGATACAAGGGCCGGCATTAAAATTATGTACTTTTTTCATGATATTTGATTTTTTTAATAGGTTGATTATTATTAAGGTTTTTATTTGATATTTTCAATCCAATTTTGAATCTCCTGAAGTTGAACTGCAGGAACATCCATTTTGAGTTTTTTTCTCATCCCGCCTAAATCATTGAGTAGTTTGTTAGGATTAGCTTCTTTAAGCAATTCTAAAGTATTGATATTGAGTTTAGTAAGAGCAGCTACCCATGCTTGAGGAACTCCAATATTGATAAAATCTTGTTCTGAGCTCACTTCTTTTTTCTTTTCAGGTCTCATTTGAGGGAAGAACAAAACATCCTGAATAGATGGAGAGTTAGTCATGATCATCGATAAACGGTCAATTCCGATTCCTAACCCTGCTGTTGGTGGCATTCCAAACTCTAAAGCTCTTAAAAAATCTTCATCCAAAACCATAGATTCTTCATCACCTCTTTTTCCTAATTCCAGCTGATCTTCAAAACGTTTTCTTTGGTCGATAGGATCATTCAACTCTGAATAAGCATTACAGATCTCTTTTCCATTACAAACGGCTTCAAATCTTTCAGTTAAGCCCGGTTTAGAGCGGTGTTTTTTAGTTAATGGAGAGGTTTCGATAGGGTAATCGTGGATGAAGGTCGGTTGAATCAATTTAGCTTCACAGGTTTCTCCGAAGATCTCATCGATTAACTTAGCACGGCCCATAGAGGCATCCACTTCAACACCACATTTTTTAGCAAATTCAGCCATCTCCTCTTCATTCATTCCGGAGATATCTGTGCCTGTAAAATGTTCAATAGCGCCATACATGGTAAACCGTTTCCATGGTCTTTTGAAGTCAATGATGTTCTCACCCACTTGCACTTGAGTGGTTCCATGAAGTTTTAAAGCCACTGCTTCCACCATCTCTTCAACGGTATTCATCATCCATTCGTAGTCTTTGTAAGCTACGTATAGTTCCATTTGAGTGAACTCAGGATTATGGAATCTGGACATCCCTTCGTTTCTGAAGTCTTTGGAAAACTCATACACGCCGTCAAAGCCACCCACGATCAATCTTTTGAGATACAATTCGTTAGCAATACGAAGGTATAGGGTCATGTCCAATTTGTTATGATGTGTTTTAAACGGACGAGCCGCAGCACCACCATACAAAGGTTGAAGGATTGGGGTTTCCACTTCGAGATACCCTTTTTCATTTAAGAAATTACGCATGGTGTTTACCAATTGCGTTCTTTTGATGAAAGTATCTTTTACTTGAGGATTTACAATTAAATCCACATATCTTTGACGGTATCTTTGTTCAGGATCCTGGAAGGCATCGTACACTTCACCATCTTTTTCCTTAACGATAGGAAGTGGACGAAGAGATTTACACAAAATGGTAAACTCTTTGATATGAATACTGATCTCACCGGTTTGCGTATAAAAAACAAACCCTTTTACTCCGATGATATCACCAATGTCTAATTTTTTAAAAACGCTGTTGTATAGGGTTTTATCTTCATTGGGACACAACTCATCCCGTTTGGCGTAAATTTGAATTTTACCGTGCGCATCTTGCAATTCATAGAAAGAAACAGCTCCCATAATTCTTTGGTGCATGATTCTTCCGGCAAAACTAACATTTTGATACAAAGATTGATCTTTAGGAAAGTTCTCATTGATCTCTTTGGAAGTAACATTCACTTCATACAATTCTGCAGGGTACGAGTTGATACCCAGTCTGTTAAACTCTTCTAACTTTTGTCTTCTGATAATTTCTTGTTCGGTTAATTCAATCGCCATAATATAATATTTAATAAGGGGCAAAATTAGGGAATTTTTCCGACATAGACTTTTGATTTAACAATTTTTAGGGACAAGTTGTTCCCATTGGTTTTTTACTTATACCTTTTCCCAATATAGAACACAGATGAAACTGATTAAAAAGATTACTACAGATTTAATTTGTTATTTAAGATTTTTTTTTTGAAATGATCACAGTGTTACATAATGGTAGCACAATGTTACATAGTGTTATTTCAGTTAGAATTTTAAAATATTAAACACTGTGAAACTCTTTTATTCACTGTGTTCCTCTGTGTTTGTTTTTAAAATTGTGCCGCGAATGCGGGAATTGTAGAATGAATAATTTACCCACCTATAATTAGCTTATTTGCTTATTATCAAATTAGCTTATTATTAATCTGTGTTTATCTGTTCAATCTGTGTCATCTGTGTGCTACTAGGGCGTAGGATAAGGTCGAAAAGTTATGGATTGAAAAATGAATAAAAAACTAAAACCTTAAACCTAAGACCTAAAACCCCAAAAAATTCATTATTTTTGTGTTAACTATTTCAATTAAAATACGTAAAAGGAATTTCGATACACCAAAAACAAAATAGTATGATTAACAATCAATGGTATGTAATCCTTGATTCTAAGGAATTAAAAAGTAAAAAACCTTTAAAAATTAAAAGATTTAGTGAAACACTGGTTCTTTGGAGAAATAATGATGGTTCCGTTTCTTGTATTCACGATCAATGCTGCCACCGCGGTGCTTCTTTATCGTGTGGAAAAATCGTTGATGGAAAAGTGGAGTGCCCTTTTCATGGTTTTCTCTACGATAAATCAGGAAAGGTAACCACTATTCCTGCAAATGGCAAAAATTCACCTGTCCCCGATTCTATGAAGGTTACACATTACAAAACTTATGAAAATTATGGCTTTATCTGGGTTTGGTATGGAGATGAAGATAAAATAACTCCTGAACCTTTCTTTTTTAAAGAATTAAAAGATTTCTCCTATTCCGGTTTTAAAGATCATTGGGGTGTACACTATTCCAGATCCATTGAAAATCAATTAGATGTAGTTCATTTGCCTTTTGTTCATAAAACAACCATTGGTAAAGGAGGAAAAACTTTAGTCAATGGTCCGGTTGTGGAAAGGGAAGGGGAAATGATCACATTTTATGTGAATAATATTGTGGATGACGGACATACAAAACCCCTTAAACCGGATGAAATTAAAGATTATAAAGATTTCTTCTATTTAAAATTCCATTATCCCAATATCTGGCAAAATTTTATTGCAGATAAAGTGCGTGCTTTTGCCGCTTTTGTCCCGGTTGATGAAGAAAATTCTGTTGTTTATATTCGATTTTATCAAAAATTTATTAAAATTCCTGTTTTAAAGCAAATCGTTAATTATTTTGGTAAAGTATCCAGTATTATTATCTTACGACAAGATAAAAGGATTGTGATCACCCAGTTCCCTAAAAAAAGTTCATTAAAAATGGATGAAAAACTGATTATTGGGGATAAACCCATTATCGAATATAGAAAACATCGGGAAGAACTTATGGAATAAAATAACATTTAGAAAAATTGATCGATCTACCAGCCAGGGTTTGTTAACCATTTTTACCAGTATTGGTCAAATTGCAGGCTCCGCATTGATTGGAATTTTGCTCACATCCGGTTCTAATGGATTTCATTTGAATTTTATTGGAATAGCAATCATTACATTTGGAATGATTCTTCTTTCTTTAAAATTGAAAAAAAGATAAGTCTATTTTTAATTTACTTTTTTAACCTTTACTATAATAAAAGTCTAATATTTGTAGTTATTACATTATTAGACTTTATTTTTTCACTTTTACAAACCAAAAAAAGTTATGAAAACAAAAAAATGGTTCTTATTATTAGGAGTATTCGCTGCATTTACCCTAACATCATGTGACAGAAACATCGATGATGCAGACAGAAAACAGGCAGCTAAAGATGATCTTCAGGTTGATGGTTATTTCGATGACATGATTGCTGAATCGGATGATGTACAAACGATGATTTTAGAAGATAAATCAGGCTTTGGAAACGGAACGAAAGATGGTTCAAAAACCTATACTATTGTTACTAATCCTGATGGATCCAGAGATATTACCGTTACTTTTGTGAACTATTCCAATCCCAATTTTCCAAACTCAAGAGTGAAAAATGGAATTGTAAATATTCATGTTACCGGTGGTCCTGATAGCACTACTTTTGTTAGAGTGATCACTTTCAACAATTTTACAATCAACAACAACCAAATCACCGGAACCATCACCATTACCAAAGTATCTGATTATGTAACAACCATTCAATTAGATAACTGCATGATTACTTTTACCGATGGAACCACCTATACCAGAACCGGAATGAAAACCAGAACTTTAATCGGAGGTATGACAACCCCAAGCATCTGGGACAACACCTATTCCATAACGGGTTCATTTACCGGAACAAACAGAAACGGCAACGATTACACACACACTATTGATGTAGCTTTAGTAAGAGTGATGGCGTATCGTTATTTTGTTTCCGGCATTTTACACATTGAAGTGGGCAATCGGGATATTGTGATCGATTTTGGCGATGGCACCTTAGACAATTTAGTGGATATTACCATTAATGGAACCACTTACCCTGATATTGAATTAACCCACTAAGATCATGCATAAATTTTTTCTCGCCATAGCAATTTTGACACTTACAATTGTAGGGTTTGCACAAAATCAAAAATTTGAAATTGGGATTGCCAAACAATTTCAACCTAACGACACAACACGAACTTTTACCATTTCAGGAAATCAATTAGATGATGTAAAAATCATTTTAACAAAAACTTATGGAGAACCCAAAGGGGAAGGAGGATTGGTACGATGGGATCAGATTCAGATACCCGGAATCTCTCATAAAGTGAATCTATTACTTCATGATGGAGTTTTAACTGAAGACAAAATTTGTACTACTCTTGAGTTTACCTATACCGAAAAAGACAAACAAGATGCAATATCCCATTTAGGAAAAAACCAGCGCAGATACATGAATATTGAAGTTTTAAACACCCAGAACAAAAACTTTATTACAAATGATCAACTGGAAACCCTAATCAATGATTATTTGCTACAGATACTAAATAAAAAGTAAAATCTGCCAAGCAGTTTCTCTTAAACATGTATTAATTGGAACTCCTCAGTCAAAACAAACAAAAAGGCCCGAACTTTCGTTCAGGCCTTTTTTGTGGTGCTGGACAGAATTGAACTGCCGACACACGGATTTTCAGTCCGTTGCTCTACCAACTGAGCTACAGCACCGCTCGTTGTTTGAGGGTGCAAAAGTACAACTTTTTTTTGAATTATAGGCCTGTAACTGAAAAAAATCGATTAATATTTTTATCTTATTGATTTTAAGAATATTATACTTTAATAGAACACTAATGAAACAGATTGAACTGATTTTTATAAAAAAAATTCTTTAGTCCTTTGTCCTGTAAATCATTTAAAAAATTACACAGTGTACCACCGTGTTAGAAAGAGTTTCACTGTGTTTTAATTTTAAATGATTTTAAAATCTTTGGAAATGCAATTAAAAAATCAAATTATGACGAACGAATACACTGTGATACATCGTTGAACACCGTAAAACACTGTGATCCTATTATAAAAATCTGTAATTAAAATTTTAAATATGAGTTTATTAGTCGATCATTCTTATAAATATGTACGGATACTGTATCTCCAAAACCATCAAATCTGATCCATTGACCCTCTCTTTTTCCCCATTTCATTGGTTTAATCGCTAATAAATATACGTTTTGAAGTCTTGAAGTATCCTTGGTGTAGTAAATTTTTGAATCCCAGTAATAATAGTATGTTGAATCTCCAATTTTTTTTGAATAAAAAATATTATTATGACTGTAATCGGTCGTTTTTTGGGGTGGACTATTGAGATACTCATAATAAGTCCCATTCATCAAAAAACAAGATTGAAAAATGATAATTAGAATCAAAATAACTAATAGTTTATTGCATTTATTCATCTTAATTTTATTTATACAAAAATTTGTTTTTAATAAATAATTTACGATTAGTAATATTACACCTTGAAACACAATAATCTCCAGTCCCCCGTCTCCCATCTCCCGTCTTTCGTCCTTCGTCCTTCGTCCTTTGTCCTTCGTCCGTAGTCCTTCGTCCGCTACCTAACCAACGTCACTGTTCCGTTCTTCCTTAGTTCAGTGTCCGGCTCTGCGTATTTACGGTAGGTGATCACCCAGGTGTATACTCCGGCTGGACATTTTTCAAATTTATGTGTTCCATCCCATGGTTCATCCGGATTGATGGTCTGGAAGATCGCTTCCCCATAACGATTGTAAATGATCAAATGATATTTCAATACATCTTCAACTCTGGGTAAAAACAGATCATTATTTCCATCATTATTAGGAGTAAAGGCGTTGGGAACAAAAAAGGCGTAATTGTCTACAACAATGAACGATTTTAAAGTGTCGTGAGAACAATCGTAATTGTTGGTTACTTTGAATAAGACATTGAAAGTTTCATCGGAGTTGATGTGGTAAGAATGGGTTGGGTTTTCCAGGTAACTGGTGGAGCCGTCTCCGAAATTCCAGTAATAGGTTACAATTCCATCTCCGACAGATTGGTTGGTGAACTCAATAGGTCTTCCGTTGGTAGGCTCAGTTGGCATAAAGGTGAAGTCAGCAACCGGAAAATCGGATACATAGATATAATGGTTGTTATCTATAATATCAAAACAATCTCCAACTTCAGCGGTTTTGGATAGATAGGTAACATTATAGTAGCCCGGTTCTGTAAATGTATAGGTAAATGTGGGGTCATAAATGGTATCCCTTACGGTTTCAGAATCATTAAAAATGATAAACTGGAATGTCGCAAAAGTGGGTTCAGTAGTAGAGGTAAATCGTACTGTTAATGGCGCACAACCGCTGGTTTTATCGGCAATAAAGGAGGATTGTGGTGGATCTGTAATATTCACGGTGATAGTTGCGGTATCAATTCTGCAGTTGATATCATCTTGGGCAATAACGGTATATACTATAGAGTCCGTAATGTTACATGCGGAAGACAATTGATTAGGTGAAGTAATATTTGTGGTTGGGATCCAGGTAACATTTTGGACATCACCACCACCGGTTTCCTGCACTTGAATGGTGGATAATTGTTCACATCCATTGATCACCTGATCACTTAATACGATTGGACGATTATCCTTTAAGTAGTAGGTTAATGTATCATATTTATATCCCCAGCAGGTTTGCATGGAGAGCAATAATTTTAATGTTTTCACTTCGCCGGGTGCAAAAACGGCCGTTTCGGGAACTTTAACCACCATAAAGGTATTTAGAGAATCGGCAGGTAGGTGGAAAAAAGCTTCATCGGTAGTCATTTGAGTAAAGAGATGGGTCACAGAACTGGTATAATAGATTTGATAATCCTGATTAAAAACCACTCCGGGATTGGGAAATGCATTGGTATAGATATTAAAGTTGTACGCTCTGCTGGGATCCCGTCTTGATAAAGTGTAAGTAACTGTATCTTTGTTGCACATTTTATAGAGTGTATCATTACTTTCCATCGTATAATTATGCCCCACTCCAATACTTGGAGCTCTGAAACTCCCCTCTTTAATAAACACTCCGGAATCATACGCGTTATCTCCAACATTAGCAATGGCTAATTTCATATGATAACTTGTACAATATAATACGAAAGTTTTTGCAAATAGTCCAGATCTTAACCCACCCTCAGCATAAAGATTATCAGAAGGTATAACAGTAAAACCATCAAACTGAGTATTTGCAGAGCCAGTTGGGACTCCACAATAAAAACTTGAATAAGCCAAAGAACCTGCAGGAGGAGTACAATAAGTGATGCTTCCTGATGAACCAACAGAGCCAGGATTAAGTGTATTAATCGTTACTGGTAAAGAAGTTCCAGGAATCATTGCAATATTCCAAGTTGAATTTGTCAATGTTATTGGGTTAAATCCTGTAATAAAAAAAGCAAAAATATCATTAACAGAAGAGCAAGCGTATTCAGGATACTCTTCAGAGGCAAAAATATATTCAAATTGAACTAATCCGGAAATAGATTGAAAATCAAATTCTAATTTCGAAGTTCCCCATGTCGTACTTGTTGCTAATGCTGATAATTCAGTATCTCTTACTCCATCATCATTTGCAACAGATGATCCACTTCCATTATTTGGCCCGGGAGTAACAGTAATATTTCCGGTTGTCATGATGATTCCGCTGGATATCGGAAAGTCGGTAAAAGCCGGACCATTGGTAAAGCGCCCAATTTTAGTAGTGGTTGTATTGGGTAATGCTGCTGCAGAGTTGTTAAATATTCCATTGGAAACTTGTACTCCGGAAATAGGGGTGGGTAAAACCATTACATTTTGCAATAATTGAATTGGGGTCCAGCCATTAGGACTCTGTACCGTTATTTGCGAAAATCCAAAATGGGTGATGCTGAACAGCATTCCAATGATCCAAAAACTTTTAAACAAGTGCTTCATAATATGATAGCTTAACAATTTGACTTCTAAATTACACCCTATAAGATGTATTTTTTATTAAAGATGTTGCCTGATTCAGAAAATAAGAGATATAATACACAAAAGTATCGAAAAAAGGTTTAAAAAAGTAAATATTACGCAACTTTCCAGTTGCAAAAATATGAAAAAAGGTTGATTTATAATCTATTTTCCTAAAAACCATTTTTTTTTTTTACATTTGCGTTCTAATTTGAAGATATGAGCTACATTGATACCCATAGTCACCTATACCCTGAGTACTATCCCCTTAATTTTGATGATGCTGTTCAACGTGCCTTACTTGCCGATGTGACTAGAATAATTTTACCCTGCGTTTCTTCAGAAACTGTTAAGGATCTGTTTTTCGCATCTGAAAAATACCCAAACCATCTATTCCCCATGATGGGTCTTCATCCGACAGATGTAAAAGAAAATTATGCATCTGAACTTGCACTTTTAGAAAAGCAAATAGATAATCCTAAAGTGGTGGCCATAGGTGAGATTGGGATCGATCTGTACCATGATCAAACATTTTTAGAATACCAAATGAAAGCTTTTGAAACCCAAATAGAATGGGCTCTTCAGCGTCAACTTCCGATGTCCATTCATGTTCGGGATGGTTTTTCGGAAGCTTTTCAAGTGATTAAAAAGTTTGCCCATGAACCTTTAAGCGGCGTGTTTCATTGTTTTTCAGGTGGAATACAAGAAGCTAAATGGCTGATAGAAAGAGGTTTTTATTTGGGAATCACCGGCGTTGTCACATTTAAAAAGAGTAAATTACAGGAATTGGTTAAAGAGGTGGGCCTTGATCATTTGGTTCTGGAAACAGATGCTCCCTTTTTAGCTCCTGATCCTTATCGGGGTAAACAAAATGAAAGTTCATACATCCCATTGATAGCCAAAAAATTAGCTGAAATTTTTGAGATTCCGGTGGAAAAGGTTATGGAAACCACAACACGTAATGCTGAAAAAATATTCCCAAGAATTGTTTAGTCCAAAATTCCTAAGGTTTGTTTGATTTTAGAAGTTAATATATCAACTCCTTTTTCATTGTGTCCCCCAACAGGAATGATAATATCGGCTAACCTTTTGGTGGGTTCAATAAACATCTCATGCATTGGTTTTACGTACGTTTCGTAGTGTTTGATCGACTTATCCAATCCTCTGCCTCTTTCATTTACATCTCTTTGAATAATTCTGATAATCCGATCATCCGCTCCGGTATCTACAAAAACTTTCAAATCCATCAAATCACATAATTCAGGACAAGTATAGATCAAAATCCCTTCCACAATCAAAACTTCACCCGGTTCAACAGGAATCGTTTCTTTACTTCTACTACATGTAACGTAAGAATAGATTGGCATTGGAATAGTTTCCCCTTGCTCCAGTTGCTTGATATGTTGCACCAACAAAGAAAACTCAATCGAGGAGGGATGGTCAAAATTGATTTGTTCCCGCTCCTCTTGCGAGAGGTTTCCATTATCCCAGTAGTATGAGTCTTGTGATAAAACACTCACTTTATCTGAAGAGAGCGCCTGAATCACTTTTTTAACAACGGATGTTTTTCCGGAACCGGATCCTCCGGCAATACCAATTATATACATGATTTAAAACAATTATTAAAGTACAAAAGTACAAAATTGGATTCAAATAATGCGTTCTTTTTGAAAAGATTCCATTTTTTTGTTATTTTTGTAATTCTTAAAAAATGATGACTAAATCCGAATTTATTGATCGTTACATCTACACTTTTGAACCCGATTTTGCAAATTCCAATCGGGATAGGATCTTATTGGAAGAAACACTCTATCAATTATTTGAAATCTTAAATGATGGAATTCAATTTGATATTTTAAGTCCTAAGGAGCGCAAATCGGAATATTACCACTATTTAAACGAAAGAGGTCCTGTTGCACGTCAGCAGATTGTGTTCCGATGTGCTTATATTTTAGAAAAAATTTATTTTTATCATCCTCCTCTATTACAGGATCCAAAATTGAATTTTGTAGCATTGTGTCTTATTGTAAAAAACAAAAGTGCGATGCGCCATTTTAGTAAAATATTGGCTACTGCATTACAAAACAAGCAGTTTCCACTTTCCTCCGGACAAAGAGAACAATTGATTATAGCCTTAGCAGGTTGGGCATCAGATCCTCAGATCAGAGTTGCTGTAAAAGTGTGGGTTTTTGAATGTTTTATCGAGTTTCAAAAAGAATCGGATACCGCAAGGGAAGTGATTCAGGATCTTTGGGAACTTTTTTCCATCAATCCTACACCCGGGATGGTGGTACGATTAAAACAATGGTACAAAAAAATGGCTGCACTTTAATGTGGGGAACAACCCGGCCCTTAAGTGCAGCCAATTTGAAAAAGTTAAGGTATTTATAATTATCCGCATTTGGAATATCCACATGATGAACATGTTAGGCATCCCTCTTGAAAGTAAATGGTTTCTTGACCACATTTAGGACAGATAGTCCCTTTTTGTTTAGTTCCGTCTTCAATAAAACGTTTTAATGCTCTGATAACACCATTTCTCCATGAGTTGATGGTTTCCTCTCTAAAGTTCAAACCTCCAATGATGTTCACCACATTTTCGATAGGAATTTCGTGTCTAAGAAGAGCTGAGATCATTTTAGCATAGTTCCAGAATTCAGGGTTAAAGCAACGTGAAAGGCCACGCATAATCACTTCATACCCGTCTTTATCGTAGTATTTGAAGTCGTATTGTTTACTTCCTTTTGGATCTTTATTTTTGATAATGATCCCTTTTTGAAGCCATTGAGGGATAGGGAAGCGATCCTCTTCCGTTTTACCGGTAAAGATCTCATAAGGTCTTCCATCTTTAGTTCCGATAAAAGCCACCCAATCCTCATTATTATTTTTAAATCTAACGATGTTAGCTTCCAGTTCCTGAGGTCTTTTCAAATTTTTAGCATCTATTTCTTTTTTTGGAGGTGTAGCATTGGTAGAAACAAAGATACCATCTCTGGAACCCTCTCTATAAACCGTCATCCCTTTGCAGCCGGACTCCCAGGCTTTGATATAAAGTGCACCAACCACCTCTTCTGTAGCATTTTCAGGAAGATTGATGGTTACGGAAATGGAGTGATCCACCCATTTTTGAACCATTCCCTGAAGTTCCACTTTTTTCAGGTAATCGGTATCCGCTGATGTTGATTTGTAGTAAGGAGATTTTTCAACTAACGTTTGGATTTGGTTATCATCCATATTAGCCAGAGTAGTTTTGGAGATCCCTTGAGTTTCAGCCCAGACCATAAATTTGGGATGAAAAACATGATACTCTTCGAAATAGTCCCCGGTAATATCGCGAGTGGCTTTACGGTTATTCAAATCGTTAGGGTTCACTTTTCTTCTTCTTTTGTAAACCACATTAAAGGCAGGCTCAATGCCGGAAGTAGTTTGTGTACAAATACTTACACTACCGGTTGGTGCAATGGTTAAAAGTGCAATATTTCTTCTTCCAAAGCGAACCATATCGTTAAATAACTTTTCATCTGCTTCTTTGATTCTAAGGATGAAAGGATTGAAAGCTTCTTTTGTGCAGCTATAAACTGGGAAAGCACCTCTCTCTTTGGCCAGACTAACAGATGAACGATAGGCAGCCAACGCAAGTTGTTTATGCACTTCTGTAGAGAAAGCGTTGCCATGATCAGAACCATAACGAATATTAAGAGCGGCCAACATATCCCCTTCAGCAGTGATTCCCAAACCGGTACGACGACCTTTAAGGGTTTGTTTTTTAATTTTATTCCATAAGTCAATTTCAACTCTTTTTACATCATCTGTTTCAGGGTCAGATTGTACTTTAGCTAAAATCTGGTCAATTTTTTCAATTTCCAAATCGATAATATCATCCATTAAGCGTTGTGCATATTGAACATGTTCTTTAAAAAGAGGCATATCAAAAGTTGCATTTTCAGTAAATGGATTTTTAACGTAGCTATAGAGATTTAAAGCAACAAGGCGGCAGCTATCGTAAGGACAAAGTGGAATTTCGCCGCATGGATTGGTAGATACGGTTTTAAAACCCTCATCTGCGTAGCAATCGGGGATCGCTTCCTGACTGATTGTATCCCAGAAAAGGATACCGGGTTCAGCAGATTTCCAAGCGTTATGAATTATTTTATTCCACAAATTGCGGGCATCAATCTCTTGGTTATATTTTGGTTTTGGATTATCTATGGGGTATTGTTGTGCATATTTTTGGTTATTCACAACTGCTTTCATGAAATCGTGGTCAATTTTAACAGAAACATTAGCTCCTGTAATTTTACCTGGGGTCATTTTAGCATCTACAAAATGTTCTGAATCGGGATGTTTAATGGAGATAGACAACATCAGAGCACCTCTTCTGCCATCCTGAGCCACCTCACGGGTAGAGTTGGAGTATCTTTCCATAAATGGCACTACACCTGTAGAAGAGATGGCGCAGTTTTTCACCTGGCTACCGGAAGGACGAATATGGGACAAGTCGTGTCCAACACCGCCTCTACGTTTCATCAGTTGTACTTGTTCCTCATCCATTTTCATGATTCCGCCATAAGAATCGGAGCGGGCATCATTACCAATAACGAAGCAGTTCGACAAAGAAGCGATTTGGTAATTGTTGCCAATTCCGGCCATAGGGCTTCCCTGAGGAATGATATATTTGAATTTTTTGAATAAAGAGTAGATCAACTCTTCATCCATGGGATTAGAATATTTTCTTTCAATTCTGGCAAACTCTTTTGCCAATCTGCGGTGCATATCATCCGGATTTCTTTCTAAAAGTTCACCTTGTTCATTTTTTAGTGAATATTTATCAATCCAAACACCTGCAGCTAATTCATCGCCATCGAAGTAGTCCACCACTTCGTTAAAAATCTCTTTTTTGGTGTAGATTCTTGGTTCTACACCTAAAGACTGTGTTTCGGTTTTTTCCATAATTTGTTTTTCCTCAGTTTGTATATCCTCAATTTCCATTTCATCTTCCATCAATCCTGATAATCGTTCTAATACCACCTCTCTAGAGTCTCTAATATTTTGACTTTTTTGATCATTTAATTCTGATTTTTTTTCATCAACAAAAAGATCGGAAATAAAGCCGGAAGTTGAAAATTCATTGCTCATAATGGTGTACTTTGTTTATCGGTAATTATTTTGTTCAATTGCTACGTATTGGCCAATTTGGAAGTATTCGTCAGTGAGCATAATAGTTAAATATATTGGCAGTCAGTTTATTAATTGAAATGGCAATCGTTCAATTTGAGTTTGTAAAGATAGAAAATGGATCTGAATTCAGATCCATTTTTTACTACTTATTATTAACAAAATGACGTTAATATTTTTTTCTCTTGACAATTAGCTAATTAGAAAAAAGTGATTTAAAAATTATTTTTTTCCACTTACCTGTGCCAAACTATTTATTTTTTTAATTAATCCTTGCAAAACCTCACCTGGCCCAAATTCTACGTAATCATTAAACCCATCCTGAGTCATATTTTGAACCGTTTTAGTCCATAAAACCGGAGCCGTTAGTTGGTTGATCAGATTATTTTTAATTTCCAAAGGATCGGAAGATGGTAAAGCAGTATAATTTTGATAAATGGGGCAGATTGGATTATTGAATGTAGTATTCTTAATCGCTTCTGCGAGTTCATCTTGTGCAGGTAACATCAATGGAGAATGGAAGGCACCGCCGACATTCAAAGATAAAACTCTTTTAGCTCCGGCAGCTTTGATCGCTTCAGAGGCAAGTTCAATCCCTTTAAAGGAACCGGAGATCACCAATTGTCCGGGACAATTATAATTAGCCGGCACAACAACTTCATCGATTGATTCGCAGATTTCTCTCACTTTATCATCATCAAATCCAATAATAACAGCCATACCTGATGGATTCAACACACATGCTTTTTGCATCGCATTGGCTCTTTTGGAAACCAAAGTCAACCCATCTGCAAAATCTAAAGTTTGGTTAGCTACCAATGCTGAAAATTCACCTAAAGAGTGACCCGCAACACCATTTGGAACTATTCCCTCATTTAACATCAAAAAGGCAATAGTTGAATGAATAAATATGGCAGGTTGGGTAATATGGGTTTCTTTCAAATCTGCATCTGTTCCAAAAAACATTTTATCAGAAATGGAGAACCCTAAAATCTCATTGGCTTGTTCAAATAACTGTCTGGCTACAGGAAATTGATCATATAAATTCTTACCCATTCCTACAAACTGGGCACCTTGTCCGGGAAATACATGCGCTATTTTGCTCATAAATTTTAGATTTAGTGAATAAAAACGCAAAAATACACTTTTTCATTTGATTTTAATCTTTTTTAATTCTTTTTAATCATGAAATTGAGAAAATCAAAGATGAAAAAAATATAGAAATTCCCCTTGAAATTATTAAAAAATTGATTTATCTTTGCGGCTAAATTCAGAACATGAATATGAAGCGTATTTTATTGAAACTTAGCGGTGAATCTTTAATGGGAAACGACCATTATGGTATAGATTATACGGCAGTTTACCATTATGCTTGTGAAATTAAATCTGCTGTTCAACTTGGAATTCAGGTAGGTGTTGTTATTGGAGGAGGAAATATTTTCAGAGGGATGAAAGGTGCTCATATCGGTTTTGACCGTCGTCAGGGTGATCACATGGGAATGCTGGCAACTATGATAAATTCCATGGCTCTTCAATCTGTTTTAGAAGAGATCAACATACCTGTTAAGATACTTTCTGCACTTGCTATTGACGGAATGTGTGAAAAAATATACTTTAAAAATGCGGAAGAATACTTACAAAATCATGTTGTGATTTTTGCTGCCGGTACCGGAAATCCATTTTTCACTACAGATTCTGCCGCTGCTTTAAGAGCTGTTGAAATTAAAGCAGATATGCTTATTAAAGGGACCAGAGTTGATGGTGTTTATACTGCAGATCCTGAAAAAGATCAAACAGCAGTAAAATATTCTGAACTCACTTATGATGAGGCCTATACTAAAAATCTTAATATTCTGGATTTAACTGCCTTCACTTTATGTAAAGAAAACCGAATGCCAATCTATGTTTATAATGCCAATAAAGAGGGCAATTTAGTAAAAGTTTTATCAGGAGAACATATTGGCACAATCATTAAATAAAGGAAATCATGACTGAATTAAATCCAATATACAAAAAAGCAAAAAAAAGGGTACAATTTAAAATTCACGCTATCATTTATCTTTTGGCACTCTTGTTTTTGTGGATCGTTTGGTACTTTATTTTTAAACATCAAACTGATTCCACATTTTTTGATGTTGTTTTATTTACAACTCTGGCCTGGAGTATTTTACTCATTGGGCACTATTTTATTTCATATAGATTGAACCATACATTGATAGAAAATGAAATAAAAGTGATTTTGAAAAAATATAAAACAGAATTGACAGATCAGGAGATCTCCGATTTTGTTCAAAACAAAGAAAAAAACTAAATTGAAATACGGAATATGGAAGAAACAAAAAATTGTTTAGAACTAACCAAAGAGGGCATGAATCAAGTTGTCATTTTTTTTGACAAAGAAGTTCAAAAAATTAGAGCCGGTAAAGCTTCCCCACAAATGTTGGAAGGTTTAAAAGTTGATTATTATGGCAATCCTACTCCCATTGAACAAGTTGGAAATATCAGCACACCTGACGCTCGCCAGATCATTATTCAACCTTGGGAAAGAACCATGTTGCAACCTATGGAAAAAGCAATTTTAGCTGCTAATTTAGGATTTACCCCTCAAAATAATGGTGAATTCATTCGTATTGTGATCCCATCTCCTACTGAAGAAAGAAGAAAAGAGTTGGTTAAAAAAACAAAACAAGAGGCAGAACAAGCAAAAGTGAGCATTAGAAATGTAAGAAGAACAGCTAATGAAACTGCAAAAAAATTGAAAGATTCCGGTACTCCAGAAGATGAAATCAAAAAATTAGAATTAGATATTCAAAAATTTACAGACGAATATATTGTTAAAATAGACAAAATTGCGGAAGCAAAAGAAAAAGAGATAATGACAATTTAATAAACAACATTTAAAAATTTTTAATTATGAACGTTCCAAATAATTTAAAGTACACAAAAGATCACGAATGGATTAGTATTGATGGTGATGTAGCAACAGTAGGTATTACAGCTTATGCAGCTGAACAATTAGGTGACATCGTTTTTGTTGACATTGACACTGTTGGTGAAACCCTTGCTGCCGAAGAAGTGTTCGGAACCATTGAAGCTGTAAAAACAGTTTCTGATATGTATCTTCCAATTAGTGGTGAAATCATTGAATTTAATGAAGCATTAGAAGGAAATCCAGGATCTATCAATGCTGATCCTTATCAAGCAGGTTGGATCATTAAAATGAAACCTTCAAATCTTGCTGAATTAAACCATCTTCTTTCTGCTGACGATTACATTAAAATTATTGATTAATTTTTTATTCTAATACAATATTTACGTATTAAAATAAGTTATATCTTTGCAAACTTTTTATATTAAGATATAATCATTATAAATTTTACAACAATGATCGAGAAAAAATCAGCAAAAGGTAATATCGATAACAAACGAGGTTCATACTTGTTAATCGGGTTAGTGATCATTTTAAGTCTTGTTTATGCAGGATTTGAATTGTTCGCCACTCAGGATCAAGCTAAAGATATTTCTGTTCAAGACGAAGATGCTGTTGAAGTATTTGATGAACAAACTAAAAATGTAGAACAACCTGAAACCACACCTCCCCCTCAAGAACAAATTAGAGAACAAGTAATTGAAGTGGTTGACAATGATGTATTGGTGAAAGACGATTTCGATTTCAGTGTTGATTTTGATGAAAATGATGCCGTTAATGACTATACCGTAGTAGAGGTTATTCAAGATGAAACAGAAAAAGAACCCCCTCTTCGCTTTGTTGAAGATATGCCTCAATTCCCCGGTGGAGCAGAAGCATGGGTTGCTTATTTACAAAAAGAACTAAAATATCCTGAATCTTGTCGTATTCTTAATCTATCAGGTGTTGTAGTTGTTGAATTTATTGTTGAAAAGGATGGCAAGATTTCAAATGTAAAAGCAGTTACTCAAGTGTATCCAGACTTAGATGATGAAGCTAAACGTGTAATTTCTGCTTCTCCAAAATGGATACCCGGTAAACAAATGGGTAAACCTGTTCGTGTTACTTACACCATTCCCATTCGATTCACTTTGAATTAATAAATCATACCTTTTAAAATCATATCTAAAAAAGCTAATCCATGATTAGCTTTTTTTTTGTTTTATAAAATAATATGACTCTTTTAATCGTTATATCATTAACACAATAACCTTTTAAAAACCAGAGTCATGTCACCCAAGAAAAAACCAAACGCAGACCTCGAAAGAAACAAACGTACTTTCTTTCTAATTGGATTAATCTTCTCCTTAGCGCTTATTTACGCCGGATTTGAATTGTATGCTATCAATGAGAAACAAAACAATGTAAAACCCGAGATTGATGATAGTATTATCATTGATGAGGCTGACATAAAAGATGCTTTCGTAAAACCTGAACCTCCAAAACGTGAAGTTATTGCTACCTATGTTTTAGAAATAATTGAAGATAACAACCCCGTTAAATCAAACATCCCATTCTTTGATGATCTAGATGAGTTTCCTAAAGACATATATGAACCGATTCCACCAATAGATGAACTTACTACTACAACAGTTCCATTGACCTATTCAGAAAAAATGCCAAGATTTCCAGGTGAAGATGGCGCGTTTAATCAATATCTCTCTGAAAATCTTAAATACCCTGAAGTTTGCATTAATTTAAGAATTGAAGGTACTGTTTTAGTAGAGTTTGTTGTTGAAAAAGATGGGTCTTTAACTCAAATAAAAGTCAAAAATTCTGTTTATCCTGATTTAGATGAAGAAGCGATAAGAGTTCTTAAAAATTCACCAAAATGGATCCCTGGTGAAAATTTGGGTAAGAAAGTAAGGGTAAGTTATACATTACCGATCAAATTTCATCTTCAATAATTTCAAAAGGCTGTTTATCAGCCTTTTTTTATTTTAAATAGTATAGTTCCAAAAAGTTAATGTATATTTGCAACCTATTCCATTAAAAAATAATAAAATTATATATATATTATAATCAATACATTATGCGTCCGGATTTTAGTAAAATTGACCACAAAACAGCACCAAAAAATAAAAAATCATTCCAAAAATGGGCTGAAGAACAACATATTGAAGCCAATTGGAAAACAGCTGAGCAAATTCCTGTAAAACCTGTATTTGGAAAAGATGACCTCGAAGGTATGGAACATTTGAACTATGCAGCAGGTATTCCTCCTTTCTTAAGAGGCCCTTATGCTACTATGTATGTTCAAAAACCCTGGACTATTCGTCAATATGCCGGATTCTCTACAGCTGAAGAATCCAATGCTTTTTATCGCCGTAATTTGGCAGCAGGTCAAAAAGGGCTCTCCATCGCATTCGATTTAGCTACTCACCGTGGTTACGATTCAGACCATGAAAGAGTTGTCGGTGATGTAGGGAAAGCGGGTGTCGCTGTGGATTCTATTATGGATATGAATATCTTGTTTGATCAAATTCCTTTGGATCAAATGTCTGTATCCATGACTATGAATGGTGCAGTATTACCGGTATTGGCTTTTTATATTTTAGCAGCAGAAGAGCAAGGTGTTTCAATGGATAAACTCACCGGAACTATTCAAAATGATATTTTGAAAGAGTTTATGGTTAGAAATACTTATATTTATCCACCACTCCCATCAATGAAAATCATTGCGGATATTTTTGAGTTTACAGCTAAAAATATGCCAAAATTTAACTCCATTTCAATTTCAGGATACCACATGCAAGAAGCAGGTGCTACTTGTGATATTGAATTAGCCTATACTTTGGCTGATGGTTTAGAATATCTGAGAGCAGGTGTTAATGCAGGAATGAATATTGATGAATTTGCCCCACGTTTATCTTTCTTCTGGGCTATCGGTATGAATCACTTCATGGAGATTGCTAAAATGAGAGCAGCTAGAATGTTATGGGCTAAAATCGTGAGTCAATTCAATCCAAAAAATCCAAAATCATTAGCTCTCAGAACACATAGTCAAACATCCGGATGGTCTTTAACCGAACAAGATCCTTTTAATAATGTTGCAAGAACTTGTATTGAAGCAATGGGTGCTGTATTAGGGCATACTCAATCTTTACATACCAATGCATTAGATGAAGCTATTGCACTTCCAACCGATTTTTCAGCTCGTATTGCAAGAAATACCCAAATTTTTATTCAGGAAGAAACTAAAGTGTGCGCAGAAGTTGATCCTTGGGCAGGTTCCTATTATGTTGAAACCCTGACTAAAGAGATCGCAGAAAAAGCATGGGCTCATATCCAGGAGATTGAGTCATTAGGCGGTATGGCAAAAGCTATCGAAACCGGTATCCCTAAAATGAGAATTGAAGAAGCAGCTGCCAGAAAACAAGCTCGTATTGACTCAGGATTAGAAACTATTGTGGGTGTTAATAAATATCGTCTTGAAAAAGAGGATCCAATTGATACTTTAGAAGTGGATAATACTGCCGTTAGAGAGGCACAATTAAATAGATTGGCAGAATTAAAGAAAAACAGAAATCAAACTGAAGTTCAAGCTGCACTTCAGGCACTCACCAAATGTGCAGAATCAGAAGACGGTAATCTTTTAGCCTTAGCAGTGGATGCTGCCAGAAAAAGAGCCACTTTGGGTGAGATCTCTGATGCTTTGGAAGTAGTTTACGGTCGTTATAAAGCAAAAATTAATTTAATTACAGGCGTGTATAGTTCAGAACAAAAAGATAATGCTACATTTAAAAAAGCATGTCAAATGGCAGACGAATTTGCTGCAACAGAAGGTAGAAGACCTAGAATCATGATTGCAAAAATGGGACAGGATGGACATGATAGAGGAGCCAAAGTGGTATCAACAGGATATGCTGATATTGGATTTGACGTAGATATGGGTCCATTATTCCAAACTCCTGCTGAAGCTGCAAAACAAGCAGTGGAAAATGATGTGCACATTTTAGGGGTATCATCCCTTGCAGCCGGACATAAAACATTGGTTCCCCAAGTGATTGAAGAACTTAAAAAATTAGGTAGAGAAGATATTATTGTAATTGTAGGTGGAGTTATTCCTGCTCAAGATTATGACTATTTATACAAAGCGGGCGCTGCTGCTATCTTTGGACCCGGCTCTATCATTAGTGATTGTGCGATTAAGATTTTGGAAATACTTAAATAAGCTATCAGCTATAAGTTATAAGCTATAAGTAATAAGTAATAAGTAATAAGTAAAAGGTAACAGGTAACAAGTAACAGGTAATAGGTTGTCAATGCCTAAATTTGGTTGACCGTTTGTTTACTTGTTTTTGGCATATTATCATTGGTTGACTTGTCCTTGTTGGGGGAGCTCTGAGCTTGGTCTTGGGCTAGCCCAAGACCAAGCTCAGAGCTGGGTTCCAAAATTTTTGAAGATTTTTTTTCTTCGGGATTTTGGTTTTGCAAATATATACTTTTTTCGAATGAAATTGGTGACTTTCTTTGTAGCTTACAATGAGGCTTTTCGTAGTTATAAAGGTACACTGATCGGTCAACTTCTTTCACTAATGTCTCGTAATTAGTAATCGTTCTGTAGCTTAAATAGTTGTTTTTAATCACTCCATTAATTCTCTCTGCTTTACCATTCTCCCAGGGGGCAACACACATACTATGGAGAAAATCTTCAGTCACATCTAAAAACTCTTTTGCACCATATTGTCTACCGCCATCTGAATGAAAAATTAAGCCGTTTAGATCTTCCCCTTTACGGAACCTTAATGCGCTATTTAATGATGCAATTACTGTCTGCTCTGTCGTTAAACGCTTTGATACAGAATATCCTACAATAACTCTTGAGTAAGCATCAATTATAAAGGTAATATAGTAAAAATGACCATTAATTTTGAAATATGTGGTGTCTGATTGCCAAACTTGATTAATCCTGGTTATCTCTAAGTTTTTAATTAAATTATCAAAACGGATTACTCCACTACTATCTGTAGTATGAATAAATCTCTTTTTCCTCTTTATCATTAATCCTGCAAGCTTACACAATTCTTCAAATTGATCTCTCCCAACATAACAAGGTCGCTTTTTATAATAAATATCCCTTACACCCATAGTGGGATGATCCATCCTGACTTCGAAAACAATTTCCTTCACTAAATGAAGAATGTCCTTTTTTTTATTGTCTCTTTGAAGGATTTTATATACTGCTTGTTTGCTGATATTCATAGCTTTATAAAGTGCATTTAGTGAGTGCGGGTATTCTTCCCTATGTTCTTGATAATGTCGGAAGGCTTCGTTTCGAACTTTTTTTTTATGTCTACGTTATATATCTCCTCTGCTAAATCTATCATCTTTCCTTGAAAATCTATAACAATTTGTTTTTCAGCTAGCATCATTTTCAACATTGCAATTTCTTTATCTTTTGCAATGAGTTGCTTTGTGTCACTTTCAGTTTCTACTATTAATTTTTCTTTCTTAGTTGCCATATTACCATATTTATTTAACCATTTATAAACTGTACCTCTCACGGTATCATACTGTCTGCAAAGGTCGGCAATTTTTGTTTGTCCTGATTCTATCTCTTGGACTTTTTTTCTCTTGAAGCTTTCACTGAAATGTCTTCTTTTTCTTTCTTCTAATGTTAAACTAATTTCTTTCATAGGTTCACTTTTTTTATTAATTTTGTTATTAAAAAGTGGTCAACCTATTTCAGGCATTGACAGGTAATAGGTAATAAGTAATAAGTAAAAGGTAACAGGTAACAAGTAACAGGTAACAAGTAACATTGAGCACATGAGCGGGAGTATTCTGAAACCTGTGTCAGTATCTTAGTTCAATCCTAATTCAAAGCCGTCAGAGCATTTGAATTAGGGTTGGACAAAGATACTGAATTATCGTAAATGTTTTTCATATCTTTCACCAAATTTTTCAATTAATTCAATTTGTATTGGTTTCCAGTTAAAAACTACTTTATTCCAGGATTTTTTATTGTACATAAGCGTTAAATAAAGTTGTTTAATCAGTCCTTTGTCATTGCTCCATCCTCCTTTAGATTTAGTTACTTTTCTCATGACTCGATGAACTGCTTCAACTGGATTTGTAGTATATATCATTCTTCTAATATTGGGTTTATAATCTAAAAATGGGATGAAGGAATCCCAATTATTTCTCCAATGATCGATCAACCCTTTATACTTTTTACCCCATTTTTCTTCACAAGATTCCAATGCAAGTTCAGCTTCTATTGCGTTTGTAGATTGGTAAATAGCTCTTAAATCAGCACATACAGCTTTCATATCGCGATCACTGACAAAGCGAGTAGAGTATCTAATCATGTGAACTACACAGCGTTGTACAATTGCTTTTGGAAAAACAGATTCCAAAGCGTCTTTAAATCCGGCTAACCCGTCAATACAGAAAAATAGAACATCTTCAACTCCTCTTCTTTTGAGATCTTCCAATATTAGACCCCAATTCTTTGCTCCTTCAGATTCATTAATATAAAGCCCCAAAATATCACGATCTCCATTAACTGTGATTCCATAACAAGTATGTATTACTTTGGTTGAAAACTTTCCATCTTCTCTTGTTTTATAATATATTCCATCCAAATACATTACAACATAACAGGATGCTAAACTTCTATTCTGCCATGAGGTGATCTCAGGAAGAATCTTATCTGTTATTGTACTGATAACACTATTACTTATATCAACACCATAAATCTGCCTTAAATGCTGTTGAACATCTTCTACTGAATGCCCTCTTGCATAGAGACTTAGAATAATTTCATCCATCCCTGTTGTTAACTCTCGCTCCCAGTTCTTGACCATGATCGGTTCATATTCTCCATTCCGATCTCGTGGGGTATTGATAGATAACATGCCGCCAGTACTTCTGACTTGTTTCTTTTTAAAGCCATTTTTTCTGTTATTCTTCTCTGATACAGATTCTTCTAAATAACTTTCCAATTCCCCTTCTAATGATAAATTTACCATTCTTTGTAATAAATCAGTAAAAATACCACTCTCTCCAAACAATGGATTGCCTTGATATAATCCACTGATCATGGCTTTTTGTTCATCTCTATCAGGTATAATTTTGTCAATTTCTTCTTGCAGTTCTTCCTTCCTACTTCTTCTTTTGATTGTCTTTTTCATGTGTCAAATTTGTTTTTTCAAAATTAATGTTTTTTCCTTTTGACACAGATTTTAGAATAGTCTCCTGATAACTGAAAGCTTATTACCTATTACTTGTTACCTATTACCTATTACCTTTTACCTTTTACCTTTTACCTATTACCTATTACCTATTACCTATTACCTATTACTTGTTACCTTTTACCTATTACCTTTTACCTATAACCTTTTACCTATTACCTTTTACCTATTACCTTTTACCTATTACCTATTACCTATTACCTATTACCTTTTACCTATTACCTTTTACCTATTACCTATTACCTATTACCTATTACCTATTACCTTTTACCTATTACCTTTTACCTATTACCTTTTACCTTTTACCTTTTACCTATTACCTATTACCTTTTACCTATTACCTTTTACCTTTTACCTATTACCTATTACCTTTTACCTTTTACCTATTACTTGTTACCTGTTAATTAATTGAAGTTTTTGTGTGAGTTTTTGTGTGGCTAAAGCTCTGTGACTAATCTGGTTTTTTAATTCATTGCCCATCTCAGCGAAGGTTTCAGAATAGCCTTCCGGAGTAAATATGGGATCGTAGCCGAATCCGGAAATACCCTTTTTATCTTCGATTATGGTTCCTTTGATTGAACCTTCAAATAAATATTCTTTATCATTGATTATCAATGCAATAACGGTTCTAAAAACCGCTTTTCTATTGGTTTTTCCTTCCATTTTTTGTAGTACTTTGACAATATTATCTTCAAAAGAACATTGTTCACCGGCATAGCGAGCTGAGTACACACCGGGTTCCCCATTGAGGGCTTCAATTTCCAGACCTGTATCATCAGCAAAACAATGACAATGAAAACGGGAGTGAATATATCTGGCTTTTAAAAGGGCATTTCCTTCTAATGTTTCTTCTGTTTCCGGAATCTCATCAAAACAACCGATTTCATTAAGAGAAATAATATGATATTGATCTCCAATAATATGGGTAATCTCTTCCAGTTTATGTTTGTTGTTAGTTGCAAAAACTAAATCCATAATATCAAAATTATTAAATAAAAAAACAGGTGATATAATAAATTATATCACCATATTTCTTAATATTAACCTTTAAACTATATTAAACTTCTATAGCTTGTTTACCTCTGTAGTATCCGCATTCAGGGCATATTCTATGAGTAAGAATAGCTGCACCGCAGTGACCACACGTGGTTAATTGAGGAGCTGTAATGAAGTCGTGAGATCTTCTTTTGTCTCTCCTTTGTGCTGAGTGTCTTCTTTTTGGATTTGGCATAATATATTAATTTTTAAGTGATTATTCATCAAATTTCATTTTTTTTAGAGCATCCCAACGAGGATCTGTTTCATTTTCTTTCAAAGTAGTTTCATCAACAGAGTATTTAGCAAGAGTTTTTAGAAACTCGGGGTTGCAGGTTGAGTTACCGTTTTTATCATCAGGATGGATAATTTGAGTAGGAAGAGATAAAACAATAGCTTCATACACATATTGATACATATCCAATTCAAATTCTTTTTCCTGTATCACCCAGATCTCATCATCATTTTCAAAATCCTCTTCCACTTCTTGAACTAAATTTACCAAAAGAGTGGTATCAAAATGAACCGGATAAAAAACCGGATCCAAACATCTGGCGCATTCTGCTGTTAAAGTTCCATCAAAATGGAAATCTAACTTCAACATTTTGTCAGATTTATCCATTTGAATTTGCAAATGAACAGAACCGTCAAGTATATCTGATAACTCATAACTATCAAAGAACGATTTGTCACAAATAATTGAAAACGAATGCTTTCCGTTTGCTACACCAGCTAATCTTAGTTTAAAATCTGATCTGTTATCTTGAGCTTTCAACATCTATTATTTGGGGGTGCAAATATACAATTAAATTGGTAATAATCAAACTGTTTTTAAAAATAATTTAAAAAAATCAATTTTCATCTAAAGCTTTGATTCCTGGAAGAGAAATTCCTTCAAGATATTCAAGCATGGCACCACCTCCGGTACTGATATAGGAAATAAAATCAGACATTCCATACTTACTGACAGCTGCGATGGTATCTCCTCCTCCAATTAGAGAAAAAGCACCTCCGAGAGTACTACCGGAAACAGCGACACTCATAGCTTGCGTTCCTTTTCCAAATTTATCAAATTCAAAAACACCAACTGGTCCATTCCATAAAATCGTGGATGAAATATTAATTATATGGGAAAACTTTTGGATTGTTTTTGGTCCAATATCCATACCAAACCATCCATCAGGGATATGGTTTTCCGTTGTAACAAAAATATTGGCATCTTCAGCAAAACGATCGGCACAAATATTGTCAATCGGCATATAAATATCCACACCTTTTAAATGAGCTTTTTTGATAATCTCTTTAGCCACAGGAATCATTTCCTCTTCAAACAATGATTCTCCAATATTTACCCCAATGGCATTTAAAAAAGTATAACTCATACCACCTGCAATAATCAAATTATCCACTTTATTTAATAGATTAAACAAAATGTTCATTTTTGATGACACTTTTGATCCTCCAATAATCGCAGTAAACTGACTTTTTTTCTCATCTAACATTTTCCTTAAGCTTACCACCTCGCTGAAAAGTAAATAACCGGCATAAGCTTCTCCTGGAAAAAACTTTGTAATAGTCGCCGTTGAAGCATGTTCTCTATGAGCTGTTCCAAATGCATCATTTACATATATATCACCTAGTCTTGCAATCGCTTTTGCAAAATTTTCATCCCCTTTTTCTTCCTCTTTATGAAAACGTAAATTCTCTAATAATCCAATCTCACCGGGTTTTAAATGAGCTACTTTTTCTTCAGCTTCCTTACTTAAAACATCTCCTAAAAACACAATTTCTTGTCCTAAAACTTCTGAAACAGCAGAAACAATATGTTTCAAAGAAAACTGGTCACTAACTTCCCCTTTGGGACGACCAAGATGGGACATAAGAATGATGATTCCTCCATCTTGAGAAATTTTATTAATAGTATCTAATGTTCTTATAATTCTTGTTTTATTGGTAACTTCTAATTTTTCATTTTGAGGTACATTGTAATCTACTCTTACCAATACTTTTTTCCCTTTACACGAAGCTAAATCGATCGATTTCATACTTTTTTAAGTTTAGAATTAATAATACGCAAAGATACTAAAATTTTTGATTAAACTGGGCTTTAGAAAATATAAATGATTGATTATCTGAATAATAAAAATTTCTTTTTATTTTTTACAAAAATTTATTGCTTTTTAATAAACAATATTTATATTTGCAATCTCAATAAACTCATAAACTTATGAAAACTACCCATACATATTCTGCAAAAACTCCTCTCACTTTATACACACTAAGAAAGAGATTTATCATTTTTAAGATGTTCAAGTTTATCTGACTAAACTCCCGTTAGAAAGGGAGAATTTAAAACTAGCTTATATTCACTCATTTTACTTAATAATTCTCAATATGAAAACACAACTAAAAAGATTTTTTGGAATAAGTGTAATACTTTTCAGTATTGTTACTTTTCAATATGCGCAACATCCTCAAAAAGTGATCACTTATACGACACATTCTCAATATTTTTTTTCTATCCCTTTTTCTGAAGATTTAAAAAATCTAAATGATTTAGATTACAACAAAATGTTAGCAAAAGAGAAAGATATCAAGACAGAACTGATCATTGACATTAATCAATATCCCACAATTATTCAAACATTTCTAAATCAACCGGAATATGCAACGGATTATGAAAATGGTGTGTATCAATCTATTACTGATAAAATGGAGACTGTTCTTTATGATCATAACCAACAAGTGATCTCTAGAAATCCAACTGCTGCAGATGATCCCGTTATAAAAAGGTTATCCGATGAAGAAGTTCGGTTTTTCGGATTTTTTAATCAAAGTTTTGCTCTCTCACCAGCAGAGATGGTTCAAAATTTTCGCATGATGGGCCTTAACTGCAGGTATTTTGCTAATCGCTCTACTGTGATCGCAATGAATAATGATGTGGAGATCAGCGTTAATCTTCTCGATTTTATTTATGAAATCCGATATTTTTCACCACAAGGTTTCGAGTGGTCTAAAACCAGCTATTACCAAAAATGGGGTGATTTTATCATTCCAAAAATGGAGGTAAACCTATATAAAGACACTTTAACCAATCAAATTCCATTTATTAAAACAGAGATTATTCACTACCTGAATTATTTCGTTACAGATCAGGATGGTAATTATATTGTTGACTATCAAAACAAAGAGTTTAAACCTTTTCCTGAAAAAGGGATACAGATACAGCCTTTTGAAGAGATCAATAAAAGAGATTTTGAAATTCATCTATCCCCAAATCCAACCTCTGATATTGTGCGTATAGATATTCCATTTTGTATGCAAGATCATTTTATAATCGAAATTTATAATAGTGTAAGTCAACTTGTTTATTCTACATCCGGGATGGAGCAATCTACAGTGGAAATTGATGTATCAGCTTTTAAAGAGGGTCTTTATATCATCCAATGTCAGAATGGAACCATGACATCCTCAGCAAAACTTATAAAAAATTCAACAGATTCCCAACACTAAAATTCTTATGTCATGAAAAAATTTGCACTTTTAATTATTTATATGATTAGTTTTTGGGTTAATGCTCAAATAGATACATCATTAGTAAAGCATATTGTTAAGGTTGATGATCATCCTGCGCAATTTATTTCTCCTTCTTTATTGTCAGCGATAGAAACGCCACAATTTAATGATACTGCTTTTCGTCGAATCTATTTTATTCATGGGTTAGGAGGAGATGCTTCTTCATGGCAACAAGCATCGGATGCTTGTTGGGATCAATCTTTGAACATTTCAGGTTTTTTTGCCCGTAATGTTGAGATTTCAAGACCGGAATATATATACTCCACATTGACCACACTCAACAGTGCTGCTTATGATGTAAGGCAACAAATCAGAAATCAATCATTCCTAGATTACCATCAAAATGGAATGAATCCAAATGCCGCTATTATGATCGGACACAGTCAGGGTGGTTTAATCATCAGATCTTTAGTTCATCTGGATTTGCAACCTGGGGCTAATATTCCGGCTCTCGGTAAAGGATACGGTGGATTTATTACAGTTGCATCCCCCTTACAAGGAGCACAAATTATCAATAACAGATCTCAAATTGAGCAAATGGCTCATGATGCCTGCAATTGTCTCTTAAAAGGTCCTGAAACATCTAATATTGCGATTCATACGATTTTAAAAATTATGGGAAAAGATCAAGTCAATGACAATGTTTGCAACTTAATAGCTTCCAACATATTACCCATCTTTTTTTCTCAATATTATGATAATATTACCAATGATTACAAAGTTGGCGCTCCTGCCATTCAACAATTTAACAATGATGTTAACAACACATCCTACCTAATAATGCCTAAATTGGCTATTTACGGAATAGAACCTCGCGAAAATATTTTATGGAGAACTGCCAATTGGCTCATCAAAAATCCTAATAGTGAACCTCCATTTGAAGCGAATGATGATTGGGAATTTTATAACACAACCATATTTCCAACCTACATGTCTTATGTAAGCAATGTTTGTATATACAGAAGTAGAGTTCAGATTTTGGCAGGATCCCAATACATTTTATTCCCATTATTAACTCCCGGAATGCATCTTGCCACTTTGTTTTTGATGAATAATTATATTAACAACATGAGAGCCTGGCAAACTGGTGTAGACTGGTTTAACCGTGCTAATGCAAACTGGGAAACAATTATTGGAGCCAGACAATATGTTGTGAACCAAACAACCTATTACTATTGTCGCAAATGTACTATCGGGCAAAGTTGGTTCATTTCGCCTACTCTACAACCCTGTTTAGATTGCAATTGCAGAGAAATTCGTGCTATTCCAACTCAGACTGTAACCTATAATTTAGCTGCAAACGATGGAATCGTTATTGCCGAAAGTGCGAGCAACTTACCCGGAGCAACACATTGTCCTTTAAGAATCTCCTGTAGTGATGTGTCAGGTTATGATGGATCTTCTCACATGCAAATCAGAAATGATACATACTTAGAAAGATCATTAAGTAGTCTTTTTGAGGGTGAGTATGGTATGTTTTTTAAACTAAAAAGAAAATAAAATCTAAAAAAATTGTGATATGATTAAAAATCTTAGTTTTGTATTTATTTTATTGGGATTTATTGTAATTCAGGGATCATGTGAAGATCCTGTCATCCCCCCAACGCCAACTTTCCCTACGAAATTAATGTTCAGATGGATAATACCGGTTTATTTGGACAGTTCGTTCTTAAAACCTTCACAATTCTATTTTTCCGGAAATTATATCACATTTGCAACTATGGATAAAATTCCGGATAGAAGAGGGATTGTAGTTTTAAATCGATTAACCGGCAAAAAAGCTCCAAATTGGTTGAGAGATCCTTATGTTTTGATGCAACCTTCCAACAAAGCATTTGATGATTTTGATATTGGAGGAGAGTCAAAGGAGATTGCCTATCTGTCAAATCCATGGTATGTTCATGCATATAACATTAATACTGGTAAAAAAATCTGGGAATATTCAAATTCAGAATATATTATGGATAATCGGTTCTCTGTTATTGAACCCAATTTGTATCAGGGCTACTGGCCGGGTGATCCTTTTAGCATTACTTGGGCAAAATTGGCAAGGTATAATTACAAAACAGGATTGAAAGAGGATCTTTTTACCAAAGAGACTATTCCGGGTTACCGGTTTGGGATCTCTCCTCCGGTTGGATTCGTGAACAATCAAAATGATACGCTGTTAATTGGGGTTACATCATACCAAAACTATACTTCCTATCATTGTGTCTTTCAGGCATATTGTTTTAACTTAAGAACCAGATCGATGGAATGGGAAAATGATCAGTTTGTAAATGATCACGATTATAGCGATAATCTTCCGGTATTGATAGAAAATGATAAGGTGATCATTCAAACCGTATCAAAATTGAGTTGTCTGGATGTGCATACCGGTAAACTAATCTGGCAAAAAGAGAATTTGGCCATTTCATTAAATATGACCTTTCCCCTATATCAAAATGGAAAAGTTTTTTGTTTAACCGATGATGGCAAACTCTTTTGTTTTGATTCTGAAACAGGTTCTGAAATCTGGAGCATCACTTCTCCCATTTTTCAACCCATCGACAAATCCAATTTCATTTATTACGAAGGAAAAATCTATTTTAACTCGTACAAAAACTATGATATGGTTTTAAACTGTGTATCTGCTGAAACCGGAGAAGTGCTTTGGAGAGATCGCGGAGCGCACGGTACGATGAGAGGTTATTTGCTTTTAGATGAAAATCTGGGCTTTTTATATGGCTATTGTAATGGTTTTGTATATTGTATCGATTTGAATCAAACTCCTATACCTTGATGAAATATAATAAGGGTGAATGATTTCATTCACCCTTTTTCATGAAAAAGGTGTATTTTTGCATTTCAATATTAAAATCATGGAACAACCAAAAACCTATAAGGATGCATTTGATGAACTTCAAGTGATTGTTAAAAAAATGGAAGATGCGGAAATATCGGTAGATGAACTCTCCACCATGATCCAAAGAGCCTCCCTTTTGATCACCATTTGTAAGGACAAATTAACTAAAACCGAGGAAGAAGTAGCTCATTTAATCGAGAAATTGTAATTATGTTTACTTTAATTTCAGAACAAATTGAACAATATTGTGAGGATCACACTTCATCCGAATCTCCATTGTTACATCAATTGAACAGGGAAACTCACATCAAAATACTGCGTCCCAGAATGTTATCCGGACAACTACAAGGTACCTTTTTATCGATGATCTCAAAGATGATTCATCCGAAATATATTCTTGAAGTGGGGACTTATACAGGATATTCATCCTTATGTTTAGCTGAAGGTCTGCAAAAAGATGGTGAATTACATACCCTTGAAATTGAAGAGGAGTTGGAAGAGATCATTTTAAAATATTTTCATCAATCTACCTTTAAGGATCAGATCCATTTACATATTGGAGATGCTTCTCAACTTTTGGATCAGATCCGGAAAGAGTGGGATTTGGTATTTATAGATGCTGAAAAGAAAGATTATCAAATATATTACAATAAAATAGTTCCTCTGGTAAAAAAAGGGGGATTTATATTGGTTGACAATGTGTTGTGGAGTGGCAAAGTGATTGAAGAGATTAAATCAAATGACAAAGAAACAGGCGCAATTGTGGCATTTAATGAGTTTGTTCAAAATGACCCTCGGGTATTGAATACGATTTTACCCTTTCGGGATGGAATCATGTTGATAGAAAAATTGTAATATGAGAATCGATATTTTAAGTTTATTTCCTTCTATGTTTTTCGGTACTTTCTCCGAATCAATCATCAAAAGAGCTGTTCAAAAAGGGTTTTTAGAACTTCATGTTCACAATATCCGGGATTACTCTGAGGATAAACACAAAAGAGTGGACGATTACCCTTTTGGTGGTGGTGCCGGAATGGTGATGATGATTGAACCCATTAGTATATGTATTGAAAAATTGAAAGCTGAAAGGAATTATGATTCCATCATTTATATGGCTCCGGATGGAAAAAGATTAGATCAATTGAAAGCAAACACATTATCTTTAAAGAAAAACATTCTGATATTATGTGGACATTATAAAGGAATTGATGAAAGAATAAGAGATCTTTATATTACCGAAGAGATTAGCATTGGGGATTATGTATTGTCTGGAGGTGAAATTGCAGCTATGGTAATTGTTGATTCTATTGCCCGCATCATTCCCGGTGTCTTAAATGATGAATCTTCAGCATTAACCGATTCCTTTCAAAATGGACTCCTTTCACCACCGGTGTATACCAGACCTGCTGATTTTAAAGGTCATAAAGTACCTGATATTTTACTTTCTGGACATGAACAGAAGATTTCTGAGTGGAAATTTGAGCAACAGTTGGAGAGAACAAAAAAAAGGCGTCCTGATCTTTTAGATTAGAACGCCTTTTATAGGGATTGAACTTTGATTACTTATTGATGGAGAAGTGGTTGATATTTGGAACAACCAACAATGGCATAGGAGAAATTAATACTAAACGTCTGGTAGAAGTTCCTAACCAGAAATCAAAAAATTCTTCCTCTTCCTCTCTCATGATAATCATTAAGTTTACATCTGCTGTTTTGGCGTACTCAACCAATGATTGACAAATATTTTCCTTAATAGATACTGATTGTGTTTCATATCTAACATTTGCTTTTTCACACATCGCTCTTGCATGTCCTAACTGAACATTGATAACATGTTTAGATTCAGGATGTGTAGAGGTATTGGTTCCTAATAAAATGATCTTGGCATTGAAGATTTTAGCAAAGGTAACCGCATGTTTCATTTTTTGAAGGGTTTCAAAACTTTCATCAATTGGCACTAAAATTTGAGTTAAATCTCTACCAATATGAATATTTTCGCGAACTGCAAGTACCGGTATTTTAGTCTCAGTAATGATCTTTAACGTATTTGAACCAACGGTTTTTTCATCATAACCTGAGTTACCATGCGTACCTAACGCGATCATCGCTTTTTCAAGATTGTGAGCAAACTTACATAACTCCGTATTCGGTTTACCTTCCAATATGACGCTTTGAACATCACACATAGGGGCTTCCCTTTTTGCATCTGATGTAAGTTCGTTTAACCTTTTAGCAATGTTTTTATTCATCTCCATCTGATCTTTATCTCCTAAAGCAGATGAAGTTTTTTGTGTTTTAACATGTACTAAATGAAGGGTGGCTTTTGCTTTTATAGCAACAGCGATTGCATGTTTTAAGACGTTCTCCGAACTGGGAGAAAAATCTATACCTACGACAATATTTTTCATAGCGTTATATTTTGAGTTATCAATATTTTCTTGTTGCCAAAAATAGTATTTTTTTATTAAAAAAGCAATACCTAAAAAGGTTTTTTTAACTTAAAAATATTATAGCGTTTTGTACGTTCCTTTTTTATATTTTTGCCAACAGTTTTCTGTCGGACTATTCAATGATTACCAATTAAATTTTACAAATGAAAAAATACATCTTACTAATTATCGCTACTTTAAGTATATTTTCATCTTATTCTCAAATGAATACCCAAAACAAATTTGACGTCGATACTGCCACTAAGATGGTTTGGACACATGCGAATTTTGGTTACCATATCCCTTTTGGATCAGGTTATCTTGGTAATACTTTTGGAAATAACTACAATATAGGAACAGGACTTATTCTAAAAAATAAACAAAATTGGACTTTTGACCTTTATTTTAATTATATGTTTGGAAGTGATGTCCTCCTTGCTGATACTGCAATTCTGGGAAGTATGGTGAACTCGAATGGTGATATTATGGATGAAAATGGATTAAAAGCTACCATTTACCTCGAAGGTAGATATTGGACAACCGGTTTCGGAATTGGGAAAATTATACCTGTTGATAAATGGAAAAACTCAGGAATCTGGATCAAAACTAATTTTGGAATTTTTGGACATAAAATCTTTTTTACAGATCCCGATAATAGTGTTCCTCAACTCGACAAAGATACATACCGAAAAGGGTACGACCAATCTTCCCTTGGATTTAGTTCTTCACAGTTTGTAGGATATCTTTTTATGCATAAAAAAAGGATTCTTAGTTTTTATACCGGCATTGAATTAACTGAAATTTGGTCTAAACCTATTAGAAGCTACAATTTTATGTTAGGACCATCTGATCAATTGCCCATTAAATTTAGTGGCATGATTGCGTTAAAAGTGGGTTGGATTATCCCTCTTTTTGAAGATAAAAAAGTGATCCATTTCTATAAAAATTAATCATGCGTTTACTTTACTCTTTAGCAATCCAATTTTATCATATAGCTATTCTTATTGCTTCCCTTTTTAATAAAAAGGCAAAATTGTGGGTCTCAGGACGTAAAAACTTATTTCAGGAATTACAGCAAAATATTCAAAACAGATCCCATATTATTTGGGTTCATTGTGCTTCATTGGGTGAATTTGAACAAGGAAGACCTTTTATGGAAAACATAAAAAAAGAACATCCTGATGCAACAATTCTGCTTACATTCTTCTCACCATCCGGTTATTTGGTGAAAAAAAACGATCCTGTTGCTGATATTATTTGTTATTTACCGATTGATACATTCCAGAATGTGCTCCGATTTGTAAAAATAGTAAATCCAAAAATGGTTGTGTTTGTAAAATATGAATATTGGTACAATTATATCTGGTATTTGAATCAGAAAAATATTCCATTTTATTATATTTCAGCGATTTTTAGAGAAAAACAATACTTTTTTAAATGGTATGGAGGTTGGTTTGTGAAACAATTGCAACAGTGTGCGCATTTCTTTGTTCAAGATGATGTAAGTCTTCAACTATTGCACAAACTTCAGATCAATCAGGTTACTCGCACAGGAGATACTCGTTTTGACCGGGTGTATCAAATTGCAACCAAGCCTTATGAACTCGAATTTGTTAAACAATTCAAAAATAATCATCAACTGATGGTGGCCGGAAGCACCTGGGATCCTGATGAAAAAATCTTAAAAAAATTCTTTGATGCACATCAGAAAACTTTTAAATTAATTATAGCTCCACACGAAATTGGAAAAAACAGAATCCAATCTATTAAAGATCTATTCATTGATTATCATGTTGTTACATATACAGAGATGGAAAATCAGGATATCTCAGGATATCAGATTTTAATTCTTGATACTATGGGTATGTTAAGCAAAATCTACAAATATGCTGATTATGGTTATATTGGTGGCGCTTTTGGTGCCGGACTCCATAACATCCTGGAAGCTGCTGTTTTTGGAATTCCCCTTTTCTTCGGACCAAAATATCAAAAATTTAAGGAAGCCCGAGATTTAGTTGCTTTAGAAGGTGCTTTTTCTATTCAAAATGAAGATGGGTTGATCCAAAAAATTACCAATATGGAATTGTTACAGGATGAATATGATAAAACCTGTGCAATATGTAAAACATTTGTTTCCAGGAATATTGGCGCTGTTGATTTGATCTGCACCCATATTACAAAACAATTGAATTCCTAAAAATTAATTCTTTTTCTTTATCAGGCATCCACCTGAATATTGATTCGAATCGCTTTGAATTTGGATTCCGCTTTAAAATGATTGAG
The DNA here is from genome assembly GCA_942493315.1 of uncultured Bacteroidota bacterium. Taxonomy (GTDB): domain Bacteria; phylum Bacteroidota; class Bacteroidia; order Bacteroidales; family WCHB1-69; genus UBA5429. The sequence goes on from OW818690.1 coordinate 660,882, forward strand.
AATCTCCTGTATCACCTTTTTACGGTTTTCTACCTGACCATCTTTTGGAAACTTGATGTAAATATCTTTTAAATATTGATTCTGAATCTTAGATACCAAAGGAAATTCAGGACCTAAAACAGAAGTGGGAAAAACTTTTTTCAATTTGTAACCCAACTCAGCAGCTCCCAAATTCAGAACACTAAAATCGGTGTGTTTGAGGGTTAATTTGATCAGTCGGTAAACGGGAGGATAGCGGAATGCTTTCCGTTCTTCGATTTGAGATTGATACATTCCCCAATAATTATTGGCAACCACAAACCGCAAGGCCTGATGTGCCGGTTGAAATGTTTGAACCACCACTCTTCCCGGAATCTCTTTCCTGCCGGCTCTTCCACTCACTTGCGAAATAATCTGAAAAGCGCGTTCAAAAGATCTGAAATCAGGATAGCTTAACAGATTATCCGCATCCAGAATACCAACAACAGAAACCCGGTCAAAATCGAGCCCTTTTGTGACCATCTGTGTGCCAACTAAAATGTCAATTTCATGGTTTTCAAACTGTGAAATGATTTTTTGGTAGCTGTATTTGTTGCGGGTCGTGTCTAAGTCCATTCTCGCAATTCTGGCATCCGGAAAATGTTCCGCCAGTTTCTCCTCAACCAATTCTGTACCAAATCCTTTCATCTCAATATCACGACTTTGGCAATCCGGGCACTCTTCCGGTACCTCAATCGCATAGCCACAGTAGTGACATTTTAGCAACTCGGAATGTTTATGATACGTAAGAGTCACATCACAATGTTTACAGGTAGGCATTCCGGAACAGGTGTTACAAATCATTCGGATTGAGTATCCTCTTCTATTTTGAAACAGAATCACCTGTTCCTTTTTTTCTAATGCTTCCTTTACCATCTCCAACAAAAAATCGGAGAGATACCCCTGCATTTTATTTTGTTTTTTAGCTAAAATTAAATTCTCAATCCAGATGTCAGGCAATGTACTTTGTGCAAATCGTTCAAATAACTCCACCAAACCATATTTCCCGGTTTGTACATTATAATAACTTTCTAATGAAGGAGTTGCAGTTCCTAGCAGCACTTTACATTGATGAATATTTGCCAAAACAATAGCGGAATCCCGCGCATGATATCTGGGGGCAGGGTCGATCTGTCTGTAAGAGCCATCATGTTCCTCATCCACGATAATCAATCCCAGATTTTCGTAAGGTAAAAGTAGTGAAGAGCGGGCTCCCAAAATGAGAGAATAAGTATTCAAATTTCCGGATGTAACAGGTAAAACCTTGTTCCAGATCTCCACCCTCTCTAACTCGTTAAAACGGGAATGATACACTCCCACTTTAGTGCCGAAAAACTTACGTAATCTATTGATAATTTGAGATGTTAACGCAATTTCAGGTAACAAATAGAGCACTTGTTTCCCTTGATCAAGGGCATCCTGAATCAAACGGATATAGATCTCCGTTTTGCCACTACCGGTCACTCCATGTAATAAAACAGTGTTAAATTTCTCAAATTGGTGTTTGATTTTGTCAATCGTTTCTAGTTGAATATCTGAAAAAGCGATATCATCTGCGGAACTATACGAATCATAATCGGTCAGGCGACTTACCGGTTTGCTCACCAAAGTGAGAACTTCATTATTAATCAGGGTTTGCAAGGAGGAAGTGGAACAATTGCTCCTTTTAACCAGTTCCTGTTTAGAAATAGCATAATCTCTCCGGTTTTGGTTTTGTTGGATCAACATAAAAAAAGTCAGAAGAATATGGGCTTGCTTTTCTGTCTTTTTTGATTTACTAAGTTTATCCATCGTTTCCAAAAACAGACTTTCATCCAACTGAAATGGTTCAGAAAGGGTAATAAATTGCTCTTTTTTAGGTTTATAGAGTTCGTTGATCTCTTCAGCAACAATCACCACTTTTTTCTCCACCAAAGTTTTAATAATCGGAAACACTTTTTGTACCTGCACCACTTTGGAGATCTCAGCAACCAACATTTTATCGCGGTACGTAAGAGATTCCACAATTTTCAATTCCCGTTCATTCAGATTGGAAACATCTCCGATAAAATCAGGATGTAGCATAATCTGGGTTTCCCCCGAGAGTTTCAATCCGGAGGGTAAAGCAGCCGCCATCACTTCTCCTAAGGTACACATGTAGTACTGAGCGATCCATCGCCACAATTCAAACTGTTTGGGTGTAATGACGGGATATTCATCAATCACATCAATCAGGTATTTCACAAAAGAGTGTGGCGGCACATGAGTATGCACCGCCACTACTAACCCTGAATAGAGCTTATTTTTTCCAAATTGCACAACAACCCTTTGTCCAAAGTCAACCCGATTTTCAAATTCTTGAGGGATTCTGTAAGTATAGGTAGCAGGTAGAGGAAGGGGAAGTAAGATATCGGCGAAAAAGGTTGTATCAGCCATTGTTTATTTATTTGGTACTATCGATATAGCTAATCAAATCGATCACTTTATTGGAATATCCCATTTCGTTATCGTACCATGCCACCACTTTTACGAAGTTTGGATTCAACATGATTCCGGCTTCAGCGTCAAAAATGGATGTTCTGGCATCTCCGATAAAGTCAGAAGAAACAACTGCATCTTCGGTATAGCCTAAGATCCCTTTCAATTCATTCTCAGAAGCATTTTTCATGGCTGCTTTGATTTCATCGTAGGTAGTTGCTTTTTCGAGGCGACAAGTAAGGTCAACAACAGAAACGTCTAAGGTTGGAACTCTGAAAGACATACCGGTTAATTTTCCTTTTAGTTCAGGGATCACTTTAGTAACCGCTTTTGCAGCACCTGTAGAGGATGGAATAATATTTCCGGCAGCAGCACGTCCACCTCTCCAGTCTTTTGCAGATGGACCATCCACTGTTTTTTGAGTGGCGGTAGTTGCGTGTACTGTAGTCATTAAGCCTTCCAAAAGACCGAAATTATCGTGTAAAACTTTAGTGATTGGAGCTAAACAGTTAGTAGTACAAGAGGCATTAGAAACAATGGTTTGACCGGCGTAGGAAGTATGGTTAACGCCCATAACAAACATGGGGGTATCATCTTTAGAAGGAGCAGAAAGAACGACAACTCTGGCGCCTGCCTGGATATGTTTTTCGGCAGTTTCTTTAGTAAGGAACAAACCGGTTGATTCAACGATATATTCTGCATCCACTTCGTTCCATTTCAAGTTTGCGGGATCTTTTTCCGCAGTAACTCTAATTTCATTTCCATTCACAACAAGCTTTCCGTCAACAACAGAAACTTCCCCTTTAAACTGGCCATGAACTGTATCATATTTCAGCATATATGCCATATAGTTAACATCTAATAGATCATTAATAGCCACCACCTGGATGTCGTTTCTGGTTAAGGATGCACGAAACACTAATCTTCCAATTCTTCCGAAACCGTTAATACCCACTTTAATTTTTTTCATAACTTTTTGATTTTAGGTATATTAATACATATTTTTATAATGTTGCAAAGATACAAGTTTTTTCCAAACGAAAGTCAAATTATTAATAAATGTTAAAATTTTTTATTGTTTTTAAAGGATTCAAAAACAAATATCAAATTGGAAATGAATGGTTTAAAAGGAAAAACAAAAAAATATGAAAAAAAAGTTAAGAAGAGGTTGAGGATAAAGAAAAAAGTTGTATTTTTGCACCCTCAAACTAAGCAAGGATCGGTAGTTCAGTTTGGTTAGAATACGTGCCTGTCACGCACGGGGTCGCGGGTTCGAGTCCCGTCCGGTCCGCAAAAAAGGAATAGCGCAAGTTGTTCCTTTTTTTTTTGACAAAAGACGAAGGACAAATTAGCTTTCAGTTATCAGGTTTCAGGTTTCAGTTTTTTAATTAAATAGCCACGAATTCACAATTTAAAAAATAATGAATGATTCATTCTTCATTAGCTTATTTGCTTATTAACTTATTAGCACATTAATCAGGGCATTCCCCTTTGGCTACGCTCAAGCTAATTCCTGCCCCATCGGATTCGAAAACCGTCGCTAACCAAAGGGTCGGGCTCCGGCCCATACTCCGCACTCAAAAGCCAAGCGGGTCATCCGGCAGGTAGGAGCTCACAAGTTCGCTCTACCTGCTCGGTGTCCCGCTAATCTTTTTCACTTGCGGGGTATCTGGCCTCCGCCCTAATGCGAACAAAACCTGCGGTTTTGTAGTGAATAACTAATAGTGAATAGTTAATAGTGAATAGTTAATAGTTTTGCTAATTGGTTAATATATAGCGATTTGCAAGCCTGTGGTCTGTTGTCCGTGGTCTGTAGTCTGTAGTCATATTGACAGAGAGTGGAAAAAAGTTGTAATTTTCTATGAGTTATACTGGAAATAAGTTGTATATTTGCACTTGAATTATTGGAAATAAGTTGCAAAATGAAAACAAAAATTGAGTTAAAAAGAAAAATTTATGATCGTTTAGTGGAATGGAAAAATTCCGGATCCGATAAAGCATTGCTTTTAAAAGGGGCTAGACAAGTTGGAAAAACAACGATTGTTCGTAAATTTGGAAATGAGTATTACTCAAACTTTATTGAAATTAATTTTGAACAATCACCTCTGGCAAAAGAAGCTTTTTCAGGAAATTTAGATGCAAAGAGTATTATTATTAATCTTTCTGCTATGGGATATGGTCCTTTTGAGAAAGGGAATACTTTGATATTTTTTGATGAAATACAAAGTTGTCCTCAAGCAAGAACAGCAATTAAGTTTCTTATAGAGGATGGATCTTTTGATTATATTGAATCCGGATCTTTATTAGGAATCAATTATGGAGAAGTATCTTCTTTTCCTGTTGGATATGAACAACAAATAGATATGTATCCTTTGGACTTTGAAGAATTTTTATGGGCTTCAGGTGTATCTGATGATGTAATAGATCAATTAAAATATTCGTATCAAAAAATCCAACGAATACCCGATTTTTTGCATGATCAAATAATGCTCCATTTTAGAAAATATCTGATTGTGGGAGGTATGCCGGAAGTTGTAAATTGTTTTATTTTTGAAGGAGATATCAATAAGGTTAAACAAATCCAAACAAATATACTAGGTGGTTATCGAAATGATATTGCCAAATATGCAGGAAAAGATAAAATCCTTGCTAAAAAAGTATTTGATTCTATCCCTGAACAACTATGCAAAAAAGATAAACGATTTGTTTTAGCAGACATTGAAAAAGGCGCATCGCAAAGAAAATATAATGATGCAACGTTTTGGCTAGTGGATGCAGGAATTTGTTATTTTTCATATAATGTAAATTCATTAGAATTACCTTTAAGTTTTTCTGAAAAACGGAATTTATATAAGTTGTTTATGCTAGATACAGGACTATTATGTAATCTTAGCTTACCATCGATTCAGTTTGAAGTTCTCAATGGAAGTATCGGAATTAATGAAGGTTCTTTAACAGAAAATTTTGTCGCATCTGAAATGATTAAAAGAGAAAAATTACTTTATTATTATGATAAAAAGAGTAAGCAAGAATTAGATTTTGTTTTCGCAGATCAAAATAAAACTTCAATTATTGAAGTAAAATCTGGAAAAGAGCACAAAAGACATGCATCATTAAATACCGCGATAGCTAGCCATGGAAATTTAATTGGTCGTGCTATGGTTTTAAGTCAGTTTAATATTGAATATGAAAATTCAATTATTTACTATCCTTTATATACGACAATGTTTTTGTAAAAGCTATAGTTTTATCAAACTCTTTTTGCATTTATTTTTGTCATTCTCACTTATTTTTACTATTTTTGCTCCTCTTTGCTTTTAATCGAATCATACTTTCACAGATAATACCACCACCATGACCACCACCCAATATATAGAGAATATTAATAAAAGATACAAACTTGGAAACGCTACGGAACATACATTTCGGGGGGATTTACAACAACTGATTGAGGATCTTGTTCCCGGTATCAGAGCAACCAATGAACCCAAAAGACAAAGTTGTGGCGCACCCGATTATATCCTTACAAAAAAAGATATTCCTATCGGTTTTATTGAAGCAAAAGATATTGGGGATTCCGATCTTGATGGACTTAAAAAAACCGGAAATAAAGAGCAGTTCGACCGTTATAAGGATTCTTTAAGTAATCTGATTTTTACCGATTATCTGAACTTTCATTTCTATAGAGATGGGGAGTTCCTTTTAAAAATTACGATTGGGGAAGTAACAGAAAAAGGGATCAAACCTATTCCGGAAAACTTTGAACGGTTTGAACAGTATATCAAAGATTTTTGCCTCTATATTGGCCAAACGATTAAAAGCTCCAAAAAGTTGGCTCAAATGATGGCCGGAAAAGCGCGGTTACTTTCGGAAGTGATTGAAAAAGCGTTGTTGTCGGATGAACAAAATAGCGAAAACAGTACCTTACAGGATCAAATGAGTGCTTTCAAACAGATTTTAATCCATGATATTACACCCAAAGGGTTTGCCGATGTGTATGCGCAAACAATTGCTTACGGTATGTTTGCTGCAAGAACCAATGATCCCACATTGACCACTTTTAACCGTCAGGAAGCTTTTGAACTGATCCCCAAATCAAACCCATTTTTAAAGAAACTGTTTGGCTATATTGCCGGATTAGAGGTGGATGATCGGATTAAGTGGATTGTGGATGATCTGGTCAATATCTTTTTGGCCTGCAATGTGGAAGAGATGTTGAAAACCTACGGAAAGAGTTCCAAAACAGAAGATCCCATTATCCATTTTTATGAAGATTTTTTGAGTGAATATGATCCCAAATTAAGGAAAGCGAGAGGCGTTTGGTACACACCTGCTCCAGTAGTTAATTTTATCACGAGGGCAGTAGATGAAATTCTAAAAACAGAGTTTGATTTACCCAATGGATTAGCAGATACGAGCAAAACGAAAATCAAAGTAAATGTTCAAGGGAAGATGGTGGATCAAGAGGTTCATAAGGTTCAGATCCTTGACCCTGCTACCGGAACAGGAACATTTTTGGCCGAAGTGATTAAGTTGATCTATCAAAAATTTGAAGGACAGCAAGGGATTTGGAGTAATTATGTAGAAAATCAGTTGTTACCCCGATTAAATGGATTTGAGATATTGATGGCTAGTTATGCTATGGCACATTTAAAATTGGATCTGTTATTAAAAGAGACCGGATTTAAAGCCACAAAAGATCAACGGTTTAGGGTTTATTTAACCAATAGTTTAGAGGAATACCACCAAGACACCGGCACCCTTTTTGCCAACTGGCTCAGCTCCGAAGCCAACGAAGCAAACCAAATTAAAAGGGATACACCTGTCATGTGCATCATTGGGAATCCACCTTATTCAGTAAGTAGTAGTAATAAAGGAAAATGGATTGAAAGTTTAACTTCAGATTATAAAAAAGATTTGAATGAAAAAAATATTCAACCTTTATCTGATGACTATATAAAATTTATACGCTATGGTCAACATTTTATTGAAAAAAACGGGAGTGGAATTTTAGCCTATATTTCAAATAATAGCTTTTTAGATGGAATAATTCATCGTCAAATGAGAAAAAACTTACTAGAGTGTTTTGACAAAATTTATATTTTAGATTTACACGGTAATTCAAAGAAAAAGGAGGTTTGCCCTGATAACACAATCGACGAAAATGTATTTGATATTATGCAAGGCGTTTCTATCAATATCTTTGTTAAAACAGGAAAGAAAAAGGCTTCTGAGTTAGGACAACTACTACATTCTGAATTTTATGGTAAGAGAGATTTTAAATATGGTAGTCTAAATGAAAATTCATTAAAAAGAATTGAATGGAAAACTTTGAATGCAAATTCACCTAATTTCTTTTTCATAAATAAGAACTTTGACAATAGAGAAAGCTATGAAAACGGATTTAAGATTGATAAATTGTTCATTCAAAATAATGCAGGGTTAGCTACAGAGTTTGATGAATTAGTGATTAATAATTCAAAATATGAAGCAGAAGAATTATTAAATGATTTAAGAAATAAACGAGCATTAGAAATATTATCAAAGTATCAGATTAATCCAAAAAAATTGACAAAAATTGAAAATGCAATTAAAGATATAGCTAAGAACAAACCAATAATTTTACCAATTGATTACCGTCCTTTTGATTTCAAGTTCACAATATACACTGGGGTTTCAAATGGGGTAATGGGAAGACCAAGAGATGGAATTATGAAACATATGTTACATGAAAACCTTGCTTTATTGACATGTAGACAACAAACATCATTTGATTTTCAACACGTCTTTATTTCAAATAAAATCTCAGAACGATGCAGTGTTTCTCTTCAAACAGGTGAGGTTAATTATATATTACCCATTTACTTATACCCTGAAAACAATGGACAAAAGACTTATGCTCAAACAACAGGAAGAACACCAAACCTAAACCTTGAAATTGTCAATCAAATAGCTGAAAAAATTGGATTAACATTCACCAACGAAAAGGAGGAAACGGAAAACACTTTTGCCCCGATTGATATTTTAGATTACATTTATGCGATTTTACATTCACCCACGTACCGAGAAAAATACAAAGAGTTTTTAAAAATTGATTTTCCGAGAGTACCTTATCCAAAGGATCAGAAAACATTTTGGGAGTTGGTACGCTTAGGGGGAGAGATCAGGCAGATTCATTTATTAGATAGTCCGATACTCAACAAAACAAGAATACAATATCCCATAGAGGGCACACATGAAGTGATCAAACCTATATACGAAAACGGAAAAGTATTCATCAATGACATCCAGTATTTTGATCAAATTCCCGAAATCGCATGGAATTTTTATATTGGCGGCTACCAACCCGCTCAAAAGTGGCTCAAAGACCGCAAAGGCCGCACCCTCAACTTTGAAGACATTGTTCACTACCAAAAAATCATCCTCGCCCTAAGTGAAACCGATCGGTTAATGAAAGAGATTGACAAGATTGAGGTGGAGTAAAATTTAAAAGGAGATTTTACTTTACTTGAAATTTATAATTTGTATTTATTCCTGGAATTTTAGAATTTATTAAAAATTCAGATAATTTTTCCTCCAAATAATTTTTTATATATTCAACTTGATTTATGTCCAATTTTTTATTTTCAATTTTATGATTGATTTGATGTTTAAAATCTCTTTCAAAATATTCAAGAGTTTCTTTAAAAAGTTCAACTTTGTTTGTGTAGCTTTTAATGGTTCCTGATTCAATTGAATTGATTTTTTCGGATTGTGATGAAAAGAATTCATCAATTTTTGAAATTAGATTATTCATTTTAAATTATTTAATTAATAATTCACAAAAATATACTAAAAAAAATCAACTTTTTCAAGTTTGTCCAATTTTGGACACTTTATGAATTCTCTAAGAAAATTGATGCTTTATATTTTAAAATGTAAAAATAATTGAACAAAAAATGCATTAGTTTAATCCTCTGCACTTATCCACGGATAATAATCTTCAACCTCTTTTAGGTGTCTCACCCCAGAGGGGTAGCATGTCTATAGCCATCGAATCCAACACGGCCAATGATACGACCCTGACCGGGGTTGTACATCTTTCATAGTGCAGAGGTATTTCAAATTATTTATTTTAACTCAATTTAATTATTTTTTTTATTTTGACTAATTTTTATGTATTTTTGCGATAGATCATTTACTTTAAAAAACTAAAAAATTACTACCAGATGAATAAAATGATTCTAAATGAAGATATTCAAAATATAATCTACAAAATCAGAGGTGTAGATGTAATGTTAGATAGTGATTTAGCCAGAATTTATGGCATTGATACAAAAGTGTTTAATCAAGCTGTAAAAAGAAACAGTATTAGATTTCCTGACAATTTTAGATTTCAATTAAATAATGAAGAAATGTTATTTTTGAGGTCACATTTTGTGACCTCAAAAATTCATGGAGGAAGAAGATATTTACCTTTTGTTTTTACTGAACAAGGTGTTTCAATGTTATCGACTGTTTTAAAATCAAACAATGCAATACAAGTTAGTATTAGTATCATGAATGCATTCGTAGAGATGAGAAGAATTCTCTCTTACAATGCTAATATTTTTCAAAGATTAGAAAAAATTGAAATTAAACAACTTGAATCAGATAACTTATTTTCTCAATTGTTTAAAGCAATTGAAGAAAAAGATATCCCTGCTAAGAATGGAGTTTTTTTTAATGGAGAGATATTCGACGCCTATTTTTTTGTTTCTAACTTAATCAGAAGTGCTGAAAATTCAATCATTTTAATTGATAATTATATTGATGATTCTGTTTTAAACATACTTGATAAAAGAGCAGGAAATGTTACTGCAAATATTTATACTCAAAACATAAATAAACAACTAGAATTGGATATTTATAAACATAATTGTCAATATCCCGAGATAAAAATCTCTGTGCTTAAAGAAAATCATGATCGATTTTTGATTCTTGATCGTCAAAAAATGTACCATTTTGGGGCTTCATTCAAAGATTTGGGCAAAAAATGGGTTGCTTTTTCTGAAATGAGTACACTTTGCAACGACATACTTCAAAAATTGAAATTATAAAAATGTGGAGGTACCTTGTCTACTGCCATTGGATTTTATCTCTTTACTCGTTTTTCCCAGCATTGCTATCACCCCCTTATTATCCATAAATGCAATCTTTGCTGTGGCTTGAAGGGTTGAGATCCATTGGGTCATTTCGGAATACCAGCTTCGCTTTCTTGCGATGTAAACCGTATAGTATTTGCAATTGACTTTTTCCTCCTCTGGTTGTTGCTGTAAGTTTTCAATTGTAATTCTGCATTCTTCATTTTTACTGCAACCTCTTCGAGGTAGTAGTTTGGTCGGAGTGTGTCATTTTTCCGTGGGTGGCGCTTCGCTGAGTTTTCCACACTGCCTCGTCCGTGGGTGGCGCTTCACTGAGTTTTCCACACTGCCTCGTCCGTGGGTGGCGCTTCGCTTACCCACGGTTACTAATCTGCAACCTCTTCGAGGTTGATTGTATTTTCTTGTTAGATTTATTGTTTCTTCGAAATTGTATTCGATTTTTTAACAATTCAGAATCTTTTAAAGCCATTTTTAACAAAAAGAATACCTTTATTTTTTATCAATTATCTGACAAACAAAAAATTATATTTATTTAGTTCGGATTAAATAATAAACCATTTATATAATATAAATTTGAGCATGAAATTTGAAAAAACCAATCATTTTAACCTCGAAGAGGTTCCAGATTAATAACCGTAGGTCAGCGAAGCGCCACCTACGGAAAAGAGGTCAGCGAAGCGCCACCTACGGAAAAGAGGTCAGCGAAGCGCCACCGACGGAAAAGAGGTCAGCGAATCGCCACCTACAGAAAAGAGGTCAGCGAAGCGCCACCTACGGAAAAGAGGTCAGCGAAGCGCCACCTACGGAAAAGAGGTCAGCGAAGCGCCACCTACGGAAAACGAAAACGAAGTACAACATAATCTACTACCTCGCAGAGGTTGCAGTAAAAACCAACAACTATGAGCTATACGCAATTATTATATCACATCGTTCTCAGAACAAAAAAAAGTCAAAAAACATTATCCTTGGACCATTCAGAAGCATTATACAAGTACATCTGGGGAATCATCAATCGTAAAGATTGCTTACTTTACCGAATAAATGGGATGGAAGATCATATTCACTTACTCGTTTCAATTCATCCCACTATTGCAGTTGCTGATTTTGTAAGAGATCTTAAACGAAGTACCAGTATGATGTTAAAAATGGAAAAAGGATTCGAAAAATTTAAAGGATGGGGAAGTGGCTATTGCTCCTTATCATATAGCATGCGAGACAAAGAGATGATATCGAATTACATTAAAAATCAAAGAGAACATCATCAGAAAATTTCGTTTCAAAAGGAGTTTGAAAATTTCGTCAAAGAAGCAGGATTAGATTTTGATCCACGGTTCTGGGAGGAGCAAAATTAGACTACGGACAACGGACTACAGACTTGCAAATTGCATATCAGCTATCAGTTATCAGTTTTATTACTTCCCCCTTCCCCTTATTCGCTTTGATATTCTTCTGCGATCATCCATTTTTCACGGATACGAAATGCGGGAATGGTTTGACGTTTTGCTTTATTGGCTGCTATGTTTGGTTTTATTCCGTTTTGCGAGGCCCATATTGAAAGCGGAATTATTTTTTTAGCTGTGAGAATGGTTATTCGTTTGTGTAATGATTCTTGCAATAGTAAAGCAAATAATTCTGTGAAACCCCCAAATTTCATGGTAACCGGATAATGATTAAATAATGGATAATATTCCGTGTGTTTGCTTTTATTTTGAATTATGATTGGCGGAAATCCAGAATTTATGAGCTGAATATTGATGAGTACTCTTCCCATTCGTCCATTTCCGTCAACAAAAGGGTGAATGGTTTCAAATTCAGCATGAAAGCGCGCTATAACATCTAAAAAATATAGATTTTTATTATGATTGTATTCATCTACTAACTCTTCTATCAGAGAATAAACAAATTGTGGGTTTGCACCTAAATGATTCCCAACGCGAACCCACTCTTTTCCGCAGCGAAAACGTCCGGCAATGGTGTCGTCAATATGTGTCAGTAAAATTTTGTGTAACTCTAAAATGAGATTGATGCTGAGTTTCTCTTTGGGTTTTTCCAACAATGATTCTGTAATTTTAGCCAGATTTTTAGCTTCGAATATTTCACGAACATTCATGTTGCGATTAAGAGTATCACCCGCTAATATTTTTTCTGTATCCTCAAGCGTAAGGGTAGAGTTTTCTATGGCGTTTGAATTGTAAACCATTTCAGGAATTTCAGTAATGGCGATCTCTTTCAACAACGATTCATTGCCGATTGCCAATGTAGCGTAGCGATTATACAAAGCTTCAATTTTCTCTTTTGTCGTTCTATTGATCATACCTTTATTATTAACTTATCGTGAATTAAAGTGCAAATATACAAAATTTCACGATAAGTTGAAAATAATGTGATAATTTGGGGAAAGGGGAAGGGAAGTAAGAAGTAAGAAGTAAAAAGTAAGAGGTAAGAGGTAACAGGTAAGAGGTAACAGGTAAGAAGTAAAAAGTAAGAAGTAAGAGGTAACAGGTAAGAAGTAAAAAGTAAGAAGTAAAAAGGAAGAGGTAACAGGTAAGAGGTAACAGGTAAGAAGTAAAAAGTAAGAAGTAAGAAGTAAGAAGTAAAAAGTAAGAGGTAACAGGTAAGAAGTAAAAAGTAAGAGGTAAGAGGTAACAGGTAAGAGGTAACAGGTAAGAGGTAACAGGTAAGAAGTAAAAAGTAAGAAGTAAGAAGTAAGAAGTAAAAAGTAAGAGGTAAGAGGTAACAGGTAAGTAAAAAGTAGTAAAAGTAAGAGGTAACAGGTAAGAGGTAACAGGTAAGAGGTAACAGGTAAGAGGTAACAGGTAAGAAGTAAAAAGTAAAAAGTAAGAAGTAAGAAGTAAGAAGTAAGAAGTAAGAAGTAAGAAGTAAAAAGTAAGAGGTAACAGGTAAGAAGTAAAAAGTAAGAAGTAAGAAGTAAGAAGTAAGAAGTAAAAAGTAAGAGGTAAGAGGTAACAGGTAACAGGTAAGAAGTAAAAAGTAGGGAGTATTCTGAAACCTGTGTCAGTATCTTAGTTCAATCCTAATTCAAAGCCGTCAGAGCATTTGAATTAGGGTTGGACAAAGATACTGAATTATCGTAAATGTTTTTCATATCTTTCACCAAATTTTTCAATTAATTCAATTTGTATTGGTTTCCAGTTAAAAACTACTTTATTCCAGGATTTTTTATTGTACATAAGCGTTAAATAAAGTTGTTTAATCAGTCCTTTGTCATTGCTCCATCCTCCTTTAGATTTAGTTACTTTTCTCATGACTCGATGAACTGCTTCAACTGGATTTGTAGTATATATCATTCTTCTAATATTGGGTTTATAATCTAAAAATGGGATGAAGGAATCCCAATTATTTCTCCAATGATCGATCAACCCTTTATACTTTTTACCCCATTTTTCTTCACAAGATTCCAATGCAAGTTCAGCTTCTATTGCGTTTGTAGATTGGTAAATAGCTCTTAAATCAGCACATACAGCTTTCATATCGCGATCACTGACAAAGCGAGTAGAGTATCTAATCATGTGAACTACACAGCGTTGTACAATTGCTTTTGGAAAAACAGATTCCAAAGCGTCTTTAAATCCGGCTAACCCGTCAATACAGAAAAATAGAACATCTTCAACTCCTCTTCTTTTGAGATCTTCCAATATTAGACCCCAATTCTTTGCTCCTTCAGATTCATTAATATAAAGCCCCAAAATATCACGATCTCCATTAACTGTGATTCCATAACAAGTATGTATTACTTTGGTTGAAAACTTTCCATCTTCTCTTGTTTTATAATATATTCCATCCAAATACATTACAACATAACAGGATGCTAAACTTCTATTCTGCCATGAGGTGATCTCAGGAAGAATCTTATCTGTTATTGTACTGATAACACTATTACTTATATCAACACCATAAATCTGCCTTAAATGCTGTTGAACATCTTCTACTGAATGCCCTCTTGCATAGAGACTTAGAATAATTTCATCCATCCCTGTTGTTAACTCTCGCTCCCAGTTCTTGACCATGATCGGTTCATATTCTCCATTCCGATCTCGTGGGGTATTGATAGATAACATGCCGCCAGTACTTCTGACTTGTTTCTTTTTAAAGCCATTTTTTCTGTTATTCTTCTCTGATACAGATTCTTCTAAATAACTTTCCAATTCCCCTTCTAATGATAAATTTACCATTCTTTGTAATAAATCAGTAAAAATACCACTCTCTCCAAACAATGGATTGCCTTGATATAATCCACTGATCATGGCTTTTTGTTCATCTCTATCAGGTATAATTTTGTCAATTTCTTCTTGCAGTTCTTCCTTCCTACTTCTTCTTTTGATTGTCTTTTTCATGTGTCAAATTTGTTTTTTCAAAATTAATGTTTTTTCCTTTTGACACAGATTTTAGAATAGTCTCAAAAAGTAAAAACTAATACCTTAAACCCAAAACCTAATAACTCATAACTCATAACTGATAGCTGATAGCTGATAGCTGATAGCTCAAATATGAGTTAAATTTTAACATGATCCATACAACGTGTTAAAAAAAATCGATTTTCTTAACATGAACGGACGAAAGACAAAGGACGAAGTACTAATAATTGTTATCTGTTACATTATCAGAAAAGCGTATTTTTATTTTTGATAATTTCTCTTTTGGCTTCATCAGTCATATATATCGTTTTACATTGAGGACAAAGTAAGTAATATTCAAAATAAAAGGTTTGTGAGTCTTTGATATTTCTTTTTTTGATTTCCTTTTTAATAACTTTAGTATTGCATTTTTTACATAAATCACCTTCTCGTTTAACTTTTTCGTTTTTTGGAAGTGATTCAACTGTTGGGTTGTCTGAATTAATGATTATTTCTCTACTTGAAATATAACCAATATCTTCAATTAAATGAGCTCCATTTAATGCTAAACCAGCCAGTTCATCACATCTTTCATTTTCCGGATGACCATCATGACCTTTAATCCAATGAAATGTTACTTCTTGTTGTTCAGATATTAGATTTAAAAGACGTTCCCATAAATCGGGATTGATTGCTTTATTACCTTTAGATTTATACCAATTCTTTGATTTCCACTTAAGTGCCCAACCTTTAGTAATTCCATCAACAACATAGCTTGAATCAGTATAAATGTGAACAATAGATTTGGTTTTAAGTTTTTCAAGACCAAAAATAACACCCATTAGCTCCATTCTATTGTTTGTTGTTTTGATGTAACCTTGACTAAACTCTTTTTTTCTTCCTTTATAAGACATAATAACTCCGAATCCTCCTTTACCAGGATTAGGTTCAGCTCCACCGTCTGAAAAAAGATCAATTTCTGGTATTTCTTCCCAACTCATTATTGCATTTGTAAATTAATATTTATATCATTTGAGTTAAATTAATCTGTGGTCTATTAGGACGAAAGGCTAAGTAAAAAGTAAGAAGTAAAAAGTAAGAAGTAAGAAGTGAAAAGTAAGAAGTAAGAAGTGAAAAGTAAGAAGTGAAAAGTAAGAAGTAAGAAGTGAAAAGTAAGAAGTAAAAAGTTAAAAACTAAAACCCAAGACCCAATAACTAAAACCTGAAACCTGATAGCTGACAACTGATAGCTGAAATCTCATCAAAAATAAATCATCTCTTTGGGGACCAGGTTGTTTTCCATCGTCCAGAAATGAGCTTCCCCGTGGGTGATTCTAAAGATGATTAAGCCGGGACTTTCGGGGGTGAGCCCAAATCCTTTTAAAAATGGACGCTCTTCAAGCACTCTTTTTTTGAGTTCATAATCGTCCAGAAGTTCAGCTTTACCTGAAACTCTGAGCATCGTGCCAATCATACCGCTGTGTTTGTAAAAACATGCTTCAACATTGGGATTGGTTAGAATTTGTTTGTAAAGCTGTTTCATGTTTCCGGTTTGGAAGTAAAAGCCGGTTTCATCAGCAAACCAGAATCCCATTAATCGTACTTTGGGTTGCTCATTTTCAACGGTAGCTAATGAACACATTGGGTTTTCATTTGCAAATGAGATACATTCTTGAAATGTGGACATTTTATTTGATTTTTATTGTTTTAATTTTCAAAAATACAAAATTTTTCCATTTAAAGATCAAAATAACAATTTGGTTTTTTTAATTTGGAACGCGGATGACGCAGATTTTCAAACGCTGATTTAAACGGATCTATTTTAATCTGAAGTCATCTTTTTGTTTCACTAAGTTTCTCAAAGTTTTTACAAAGTAAACGAAGGATATCATTAAGTTACTTTTTTAAACTAAGAGATACTTTGTGATTCATAAAAAACGTTAATGTGTTGATGTGCTAATGTGGGGAAAGGGGAAAAGTAATTTAAAAAAATCATTACTTTTGTGTTCAAATTGATATCATGAAATTTAAAATAAGTATTGGATTTATTACTGTCATTTTAATTGTTGGGTTTGTTTCTTGTCAGGTACAAGGATTGAACATAAACTATAAAAAATTAAATGAATCGGACAAAGGATGTTTTGTCCCATTTAATCGATCCCAATTGTTTCAAAAAGTGAACAATGATTTGGAAACCTTAAAAATTCAACAGATCACTTCAGATACTATTAAAGAGATTCTTCATCGTTATCCCTTTGTTTGTTATTATAGTTGGGTTCCTTATTGTTCAGGTTCAAAATGTGAAAATTTAAAATTCTATTCCAATTTAGAAGAGCGATATAAACAGTGGAATCTCCACTTCTTAATTGTGAGTGAAACTTATGATATTGAAGATATTAAACATCGTATTGTAACATCAGGATTTGACAAACAACTGTATGTTATAGAACATAATAAAGAAAAGTATGGAGAAAATCGAAATAAAGTGCTCAACAAATTCATGAAAGAGATTAACGGAACTAACCAAATTTATTCTTATCAATTTTACTACAAATCCCAACTTATTTATCAGGGATATGAATGTTCGGAAAATATTATTGATAGTTTGATCAAATGCTATATTGAAAAGTAATTTAATTATTCACTTAAAAATTATTAGCCACAAATTATAAAGAAAAAATTTCCAGAACAATTTGCTTATTGGCTAATTATCACATTTACTTATTATTAAAATGTGTGCTATTAGGACAAAAGACTAAGAACTAAGGACAAAGGACGAAAGAACTAATACCTTAAACCCAAAACCTAATAACTGATAACTGAAAGCTGAAAGCTCAAATATGAGTTAAATTTTAACATGACCCATACAACGTGTTAAAAAAAATCGATTTTCTTAACATGAACGGACGAAGGACGAAGGACGAAGGACGAAGGACGAAAGACTGCGGACTACAGACTACGGACTACGGACTTGCAAATAACTGAATATCTTGCTATTAGCAAAACTATTCACTATTAACTATTCACTATTAACATTCACTATTCACTATTCACTATTCACTACAAAACCGCAGGTTTTGTGCGCATTAGGGCGGAGGCCAGATACCCCGCAAGCGAAAAAGATTAGCGGGACATCGAGCAGGTAGAGCGAACTTGTGAGCTCCTACCTGCCGGATGACCCGCTTGGCTTTTGAGTGCGGAGTATGGGCCGGAGACCGACCCTTTGGCAAGCGACGGTTTTCGAATTCGATGGGGCAGGAATTAGCTTGAGCGTAGCCAAAGGGGAATGCCCTGATTAATGTGCTAATAAGTTAATAAGCTAATATGCTAATTGGAAAAAGGAATGTTGCCTTAAAGATATAATTAAAAGCTTGTTAAATGGATTTTGAACTTAAAACTACAAAAAATTAAAGATTTACTTTTCCAAAAGTGATTTTTTTCTTTTTTGATTTTGCGAAAATGATGTCGTTATCTTCATTCAAGTAAGCAAATTTTGATATAAAAGTTCCTTTAACTTCCTTAGAAGCAAACAACATTTTAACTTTGATTTTTCCATCAGGATTTATGGTAGCCATTTTTGTTATTGGAGATACGGTACTTCTTGCTACATAGTAAGACAAATAAGTTGGACTTTCTTTAGAATTTGAAACATTATCTTCTGTCTTTTTTTCAGTATTATAGACTACACAAATATTTCCATCTTTAACAAAATAGAATGGTTCAATAGTAAGTTGTAAAACTTTTGAGTTCCAGTTTTGCATGTGAAAATATTTTCTTCCTAATGTTTTATTATAATTTATTTCGTCATTGGCACTATTAAACCCAATAAAAAGGAAACTTCTATTCCAAGAATAATATTTATCATTTCTTATACCATTACTTTGAACAACTGTAATGGTTGTAACATCCCTATTTTGAAGAGCTATTGTATAATTCCCATTTTTCAGATCTATAATTTTATCAATTTTCCAATTTCCGTTATAAGTTCGTTGATTAAAAATTTCTAATATTTCACCTTTGGTGGGTTCTAATTTATAGGCATATATTTTTTCGGGACTGGTATAAACTATGATATATTGATTATTCACATATTTATCAATTTTTGATTCCACTAAAGTGAAATTTGGATCTAACTCATGCACAAATTCATTTTGATTTTGCTGATCTATTTCAACATAATTAATACTTTTAAGTTTTGCATTTTTACCTTTATTATAAACTAAATATTGAAATAAAACCTTTCCGGAATCAGAGATCATAGCATCACTAAAATTGATCGCACCTTTTATATCTAAGGAATAACTTGAATTCCATACTTCATCAAAATTATTATTAAAAGAGTACAAAAGCAAAGCTTCTTCATTAGAGTCAGGATCTTTTGCATCAATAATAAAAGCAATATATTCTTTATTTTCAGAGCGAATCACTTTAATAAAAGGTTCATTATTGCTTACAGGTTCAATTGAAATGAGTGTTCTTGTTTCCACTACTTTGAAAGTTGCAGGATCAATCAGATCAAGCTTGATCTGTTTATCATCATTTTTCTTTCCATCAAGATATACAATACTAATTTTATTATTCGATAATGAAACATCCAGAAAATTGTATTTTTTGTCAATAAAACCGCTCCATCTTGTCGTTAAATTACTTTTTGATTCAAAAAAATGGATATTATTATACCAAATTTGATCTTTAACAATTACTTGATCGTAATATGCATAATAATCTGAACCGTCAATGTTTCCCAAATAGGATCCGGTTTCGGTATTAAAATCTGTCAGCAAATAGGTTTTAATTTTTAAATCAGGCCCCCATTGGATTTGTTGAGCATAACTATTTGCAAATAAAAGAAATGAAAAAATAATAAATGAAATTTTTCTCATAATGATCCATAAAATTTTGTTAATAAATGTGATGAAATCTAACTATTTCCATTTTTAGATTTGAATGGCAAATATATGAAATTTTTTACATCATTAGTGAAGTATTGAATATCCTCTTCGGTTGTGTCCCAGGAGGTCACTAATCTGATTTCGTGCGTGTTTTCATTCCAAACATAAAAGAAATGGTGTTTTAACAGTTTTTCAATGAGTTCCGGATCCATTTTCACCAGAATGATATTTCCTTCCGTTTCCTGCGTAAACTCAAATGGGGCAATTTGTAGCAACTGCTCTCTCAATAAACGCGCCATCTGATTGGCATGTGTCGCATTTTTTAACCATAAATCATTCTCTAAATAGGCATCAAACTGGGCAGAGCAAAACCTCATTTTGGAATACAACTGGGCAGATTGTTTGCGAATATACTTCATGTTTTCAGCCAACTCAGGTCTAAAAGTGATCACGGACTCACCTAACATCATTCCATTTTTAGTACCCCCAAAACTGAGAATATCCACACCTGCATCGCTTGTAAGCGCTTTCAATGAAACCCCTAAGGAAGCAGCCGCATTTGCAATTCTTGCCCCATCTAAATGCAGATACATATTATGGTGATGCAAAAGATCTGCTAATTCCTTGATTTCCTCAACAGTGTAAGCAGTTCCTAACTCTGTCAACTGAGAAATATAAAGCACTTTTGGCTGAGCATGATGTTCAAACCCAAATTGATGAAAAAAGGGTTGCAATTTATCCGGTGTTACTTTACCATTTGAAGTAGAAACACTTTTCAGAGAAGCACCTGTCAACCACTCCGGAGCACCACATTCATCAACAAAAATGTGACCGGTTTCAGCAGAAATGATTGCATGATACGTTTGAACACAAGCTTTTAAAGCACAAATATTCGCTCCAGTTCCATTAAACATGGGGAAAAACCGAGCATTTTCTCCAAAAATCTGACTCACTTTTTCAGATACTTTTTGAGTATAAGGATCATCTCCATAAGCAATTACATGATCAACATTAGCATTATTAATTGCATTTAAAATATCAGGATGTATCCCTGAATGGTTATCACTTCCAAAACTTCTCATTTCTATAAAATTTAATGTAACAAAAGTACAAATCTTTACTTTTTGTTCGGCACACTCTTTTTCAATCATAATATTTGTTATTTTTGCACCCTTTTTAAGCATTATAGTAAACTTTCATTTATGCTGTTTAACACCATAGAATTTGCTCTTTTTCTTCCGATTGTGCTCATCCTTTACTTCTCTATTCCGCATAGATGGAGATGGTGTATCCTGTTAGCCGCCAGTTACTACTTCTATATGTGCTGGAAAGTGGAGTATATCTTTTTGATTCTTGCTTCTACACTCATTGATTATTTTATGGCGATACAGATTGAAAAAAATCCCCATAAAAAATGGAAGTTTATGCTGTTATTGGTCAGTTTGGTCACCAATTTTGGTTTGCTTTTCTACTTTAAATACTATAATTTTGTAAGTACGTCATTAAACGAACTATTTGCCTTCATCAAATTTGATAAGGAGATACCCATGATGAAATTACTACTACCTGTAGGGATCTCATTTTACACCTTCCAAACCCTAAGCTACACCATCGATGTATTTTTTGGAAAGCAAAAAGCGGAAAAACATTTGGGTTATTTTGCGTTGTATGTCACCTATTTTCCACAGTTGGTTGCTGGTCCGATTGAACGGTTTTCCACATTAACGCCGCAACTTAAAGAGAAGCACACTTTTACTTATGAAAATTTGAAAAAAGGGTTTCAGATGATATTATATGGACTCTTCATCAAAATGGTGATTGCAGATAATCTTTCTGGTTTTGTAGATCAAATTTACAGTAATCCTACCCAATACGGATCCAAAGATTTAGTAACCGGAATATTTTTATATTCATTTCAGATCTACAGTGACTTTTTCGGATATTCAACCATTGCCATTGGAAGTTCCATATTATTTGGTGTACATTTGATGGACAACTTTAAAACACCTTATTTAGCTAAGAATATATCGGAATTCTGGCAGCGTTGGCATATCTCATTATCCACCTGGTTCAGGGATTATGTTTATTTTCCCATGGGCGGCAACCGGGTAGCAAAAGGGAGATGGTTTTTAAATATCATGGTTGTTTTTGTTGCCAGCGGAATATGGCATGGAGCCAACTGGACCTTCCTCATCTGGGGATTTCTCTATGGGTTGATCTACATTTTAGAGAGAGTATTTAATGATTTGTTTCACATTACCAAAACATGGAAGCCTTACTCTATCGGACATCTTTTCTTAGCTCTAAAAACATTTGTTTTAGTCACATTGATCTGGATATTCTTCCGGAGTCAAAGTTTTCACGAAGCCATGGTAATGTTTCAATCAATATTCAGCAACAACAGCTCTCCGAAAGCTTCCTTGATGATACCCGTTTTTGTATGGATATTTTTAGGATTATTTATATTGAGTGATTTCCTTTTTTACAACAAAAGGTTTGATATTCAAGTGAATAAAATGCCATTTTGGGGAAGATGGGTTGTTTATGCCGTATTGATATTCAGTATTATTGTTTTTTCAGGAGTTGATAACTTCCCATTCATTTACTTTCAATTTTAGAAAACTATGTGGAAAAAAGTTGTATTAAATTTCTTGATTTTAATAGGAGTACTATTCATAAGCAATTATGTATACACCAAATGGTTTTTTGAAGACGACCTGAAAAAAACCTCAGATATCGTTCAGTTAGTTCGAGAACTCCCAAAAGAAACTGAGATTGTATATGTAGCAGAATCGTCGAACATTACTTATAGAATGGATGATTTAGACAAAAGAAAGATCTCTGAATTCATTGGAGATTATTATCCCGGCATAAAAGTGAGTGATCTTACAAAAGCCGCATCACATGCCGGGATTTATAAAGTACTTTTAGAACAGATTCCTAGGGAAAGCAAGGTAAAAACTGTGGTTATCACCTTAAATTTGCGATCATTTAATGCCCAATGGATCTATTCCAATCTGGAAACAGCCCTTCAAAAAAGTGTAGTACTATTGAAAAACAATCCACCATTAGTGAATCGATTTTTATTATCCTTTAAGGCTTACGATATCAAAACCGACAAAGAACGACAAGCCCAAATCATATCTTACTGGAAATCCGCTAAATATAAAACGCAAAAACTTCCCTATAAAAATGTGATAGAATGGGATCGGTTTATGGCACAAAAGGGGATTCTTGATTCATCAGGAAGATATGACACCATACTTACACCATTAGCATGCAGTTACATCAAAACGTATGCGTTCGAACTAGACACATTGAACAATCCGCGAATTAAAGACTTTGACAAAATAATCAAGTTAGCCAAACAAAGAGGCTGGAACCTTGTTTTCAATTTGTTGCCAGAAAATCTGGATCAGGCGCATCGTTTGGTTGGAAATGAATTAGTTCAGATGATAGAGCACAATGCCACAATATTGAAAAAATATTACACTAATAAAGGGGTTTTAGTTGTTGATAATTTACATTTAGTAAAAGATGATCAATTTATAGATCGGGATTTTCCCACTGAACATTATGCGGAACAAGGGAGAAAGGCAATAGCCGAACACGTCTCAAACAGTTTAAAACGTTGGTATGTTTCGAAATACAAGACACCTGTATATACCACAACATTAAAAACGACCCTTTTAAACACCTGTGAAAATTCAGAGATCTGGAATCAGGGTCAAACGATTACAACAGAAAAATCACATTCCGGTAGTAAATCGTCCTTATTTTATGGGGAAAATCCTTACAGTATCACATTAGAGTATCCTATAGGTCGGGTTCCCGATTCATTAAAGAACAACGTAACGATCTCCTTTTGGCATTTTCATAGTTCAGATTCAGAGTCTTCACTAATCATTGAATCGATCAAGATCAATCAATATCATGTAACAAATCAATATTCATATAATGGTTCAAATTCAAAAAAGGGTATCTGGCAGTTCTATTCCACGACGATAGTACTGGAAGATAGTATGAAAAATGCGGATGTCTTGAAGATTTTTTTGTATAATCCGGGAGGAGATAAGAAATATGTGGATGATTTTTATGTAAGCTTTGAATAGGGAAGATGTTTGATATGCTCGAATGGTTGCGGGGGAAAGGTGGGGCTCATTGACCTGCGGAGCACTCATAGGGTAATCTAATAAATGATGGGTAAAAGATTTAGTAAATTGTTTATTCATTGCAAAATATGAAATCTACTGATTTTGCATCCTTGCTTCACCAACCTTTTATTAGATTAGCTAAATGAAAACTCAAATTTGGAATCTATCACCCATTTGACAACTCCAAAATCAACCCAAATTCTAAATTTAAATCCACTAAAAACAAGCCAAATCTTTCTATAATCAAACAAACTTTAGGTACAAACACACCTATGTCACCATTTTTTAATTTAATGGTTTTGTCATTTTAATAAAGCTGTTTTTTGTTTTAAACAAACATTTTGCAATGTTTATAATCCTCTTTCCCATTAGTAATAGAGATCGATTTTTCAATCATAGCAGATGAGAGATCTAATCTGAATTTGATCTGTTCAAAGATCATATACCAATACAGATAGTTTTGCAGATAACTGGAGGATACTCCATGAAACCGATCCATAAAAGCAAATAATTTTAGGTATCTGCTTTCAATCGTTTTTGTATCATAATATTGGTTACATCCTTTCACTTTCTGATCCTTTTTTCTAATAAAGTAGCTGATCTTTCGTTTTCCTGCAAATTGTTTAAGAATCGGATGATCACTCAAACATAGTTTTTTTACTTTGTTGAGTTTTTTACCAATATGTTTCTTTAATTCTTCTTCTTGTAATACGCCTTGTTGAATAATTGTGATTTCAAAATGGGATATTCTGTCCCCAATAGCCACTAAAGAAAGAGGTTTGTATTCCCCATTTCGGATACTTTCTGCTTTCCTATTGCTGGCAGGATTCGTTATCTTTCCTTTTTGTCCTATTTGTTTAGCTTTGGCTCCTTGTCCCTTTCGGGAGAAGGGTTCTGAAATATCAATCATTTCCGTTATTCCTAGATATTTATCCGGGACATATTCACCCAGAGAGGAGATAATTTTATGTCTCCAATCAAATGAAGTTTGGTTAGAAATATTCAGTGCATCAGAACAATCTTTGATTCCTGTTCCTGATAACATCAACAAGAAGTAGGATTGTAGTTTTTCCTTCTTTTTGATATAAGAGATCGTTGTCCCAGAGAACTCATTAAAGCTTCTTCCACAACTCTTACAAAGGAAATATTGAACTCCTTTTTTCTTACCGTTTAGAATAAAATGTGATTTTCCACATTTAGGACACACTCGGACTTGCTTCTCACTGATATATTTACAGATAGAAGCTAAAGGATTAACAGAACTCTTTTTTTTGGAATTTTCTTCAGCGGATGGTGAGGATTGTTCTGAAGTAGTTTTATTGGTATGCTTAGAGGATTGGGGTAGTTCATTCATAGTTTTTTGAGTTTAGTGAGTCATTGATATTGATGCAAATATAAACAAAAAAATGAATGAATTGCCAAACTTTTGAAAAAAAATCTGCTAATCTAAAAAAAGATTGGTGCTATTGTGATGCAAAATCACAAAACTTTAAAAAGTGTTTAAAATCAAAAATTTAGCAAAAAACTCACCCATCTTTTAATAGATTAGCCAATTAAAGCTCCGTCGGTAGTTCTATAGCAAACAGCAAATACTCTTAAGCAATAAATCACTTTTTCCCAAAATTTTCATTGACAAAGTACATACAAATCATCTCTCTCATTAATACACAATATCGGAAAATGATCTGTCTTTCCTATAATCTGTGACTCTTTTGGCCCAAAAAGAAAATCTATTAATGTGTAAAACTTCGTCATCATGATCACACTTAGTGTTGCATCAAAATTAGGTGCCAACTCTATCGATTTCTGATCTATTTGAAGGGTATCTGTTATTGGGTGTATCTCGTAGTGAAGCTCCAAATTACGATACAATTTCTCAACAAATTCAATATTATTCTCAACTTTACGCGCTACAATTTTTTCTTTATGTTGATTATAAACCACATGTATTGTACCTTTCACGTTCCTCTTCGCATAAAATCTAACAAAGTAGCTGGCCCACATTGCCTTCTCTTTTGCTTGTCTATCAACATCTATCGGAAGTACAATATTTTTGTAACTTTCAGATTGTGGTGGTTTGTTCCCAACTACCAAAACAGGTACTCTTGAACCTCTGATAAATGAAATAGCTCGTTTGGTTGTAAACAGTGGAGTGAATCCATTTTTGAATGTTCCTGACTTTTTTTCTGCAACTCCGATTACAACCAGAATCGTATTGGTCTCCTCAGCTAGTAAATAATAAGAATCATTAAAAAACTGTCTTTCCGGATATTTAATTTCTAAATCCGATTGGAAAATTTGACATAGTAATTTCCCATGTTCAATCGCATTTTTGCCATAATCCGTTTGATCGGATAAGACCATTATTTTGGTTGGTTTTTTTTCCTCTTCTTCCATGGGTTATCGAAGTCCTTTTACAGTTGATTTTCCGGGTAAATAATCTTTGAGATAAAATGGTTCAAAATAAGGGAGATCATCAAAATCTTCATTTTCAAATTTATGGTATGCCATAACAATCATATTTTGAGCGGAAAGGGGTGATTCAGAAAACATAGCATTTGGGTATCTGGAAAGCAATTCTTTACATTTTAGCATCCCATTTCCGCCAAATACTACTACATTATGTTCCAGGATCTCTTTGAAGGATTCCTCGTCAATTATTTCAGCATGGATCTCATTCATTAACTTCATTTCCGGGGAATAGAGGGCTGTATAAACTTCCATTCTACGAGCATCTATCATAGGGGCAATCAAGTATGGCTTTTCAATGTCGAATCTATCTTGTTGAGCCCCGATTGCTATACTCTTCAATGTTGAGATCGTGATTACCGGAATATCTAAAGCATAGCATAATCCTTTTGCTGTTGATGCTCCAATTCTTAAACCTGTATAGGATCCGGGACCAATACTGACAGCAACAGCGTTGATATCAGATAATTGAAGATGGGTACTTTTAACAAGCTCTTCAATAAAGAGAATCAATTTTTCAGCATGAGATAATCCTTTAGATTCCTCCTTGAGTGCGATTAATTGTTTCCCTCTGGATAATGCCACAGAACAAATTTCTGTAGCGGTTTCTATATGTAAAATGATGGGTTCCATATAATAAATTTTCTATTTAGAATAAAACAATTTTTTCATCCGTTCCTCATTCCAGTTTCTTGTGATTCTAACAATAATAAAAGTAATCAAAAATCCGAATAGTGGTCTAAAAATAAATACCCCGGTATAGTGTGCTCCAATGGAGATCATAAGTAATGAATCTTCAATTAGGCTATGAACCAATGACATTAAAAGTAATGCATAGAATACATCTCTTTTAGGAAGATCATTCTTTTCTACTTCGTTGATGATTAATCCACCTCCATAAGCTAATCCAAGAGTGATCCCAAAAACGGTGATTGGAATCACCTCTTTTCCTATACCCAATGATTTTAAAATAGGATGTAGTCCTTTGTTAACCAATTCTATAACTCCAACTTTTTTTAGAATATCAAGAAGAATTATCAGTACCGTTATCATTATAAATATGATGCCATAGTTTTTTAATTCTGTTAATATCCATTTCCAGAATGAGCCACTTTTATCGGAGATAACGATCTGATTAATGATTCCGGGTTCATAATTTAAACCATGAAATAGTTTATAAATTTGAAACAATAAAACTCCGGCAATAAACCCAACAATAAAACGGGCAAGAAAAAGGGGAATCACTTTTGCTCCTGCCTTTTTTGTTACTGCCAGTTCAATAGGTAATGAGTGGGCAATCAGGATGATTGTCGCTAAAACAGATATTTGAGCAACTGTAAGGTGTGAGGATATGGAAAAATAGGCTACCATTCCAGCATACATATTTCCAATCATGGCAGAAGCCCAAACCAATCCCATTTCACCGGGTAAACCCATCCAGTTCATCATGGGTGCAAGAGCATCTCCAACGTACACAATAGCACCGGTAACTTGTAAAATTTTGACAATTATAGTAACCGGAATCATAATCTTAAAAATCTTAAGACTGGTCTTTCCTCCCTGCTTAATCCATTCAATAACTTGATTCCAAAATAATCGCATACAATTTTTCTGCAAAAATACACGATTTTTTTATATATTTGCGACCTAAATATCGAATCACCATGACTGTCAATCTTCTCGATACACCCATTGAATTTCTAAAAGGTGTTGGCCCCAAAAAAGCAGAATTATTCAAAAAAGAGTTTGAGATTTTCAATTATCAGGATCTCTTGGAATATTATCCTTACAGACATATTGATAAATCTAAAATTTATCAAATATCTGAGATTCAAAGTGAGGGAGCTTATCTGCAATTTAAAGGGCGAATCACTTCTTATGAAATTTTAGGTGAAAAATTCTCAAAGAGATTGGTGGCTCAGTTTCAGGATGAAACAGGTAAAATTGAATTGGTGTGGTTTAACTCTCTCAAATGGGTTGAAGAATTAATAAAAGAGAAAAGATCGTTGATTGTATTTGGAAAACCAACTCTTTTCAATAGAAAATGGCAGATTACCCATCCTGAATTATTGGATACCCAATCACAGGCTGATAGTAGCGTTTCTTTGGCTTTTCAACCTTTATACAATACTTCAGAAAAAGCTAAGAAAGGAGGACTCGATTCAAGGGTGATTTCTAAGCTTATGATCACTTTATTGTCTCAAATTAAAGATATTATTCCGGAACAACTCTCCCAATCATATATTGAAAAACTTAAATTACTTCGACTTAAAGAGGCATTAGAACATATCCATTATCCAAAAGATAATGAGATGTTATCCCGGGCAAAGTTAAGAATTAAGTTTGATGAACTTTTCTTTACTCAACTCAAACTATTAAAAATTAAACAAATAAATGCTACAAGGAGTATTGGATTCCAGTTTAAGGTAGTTGGAGAAACATTCAATACCTACTATAAAAACTACTTGCCTTTTGAACTTACAAATGCGCAAAAAAGAGTGATTAAAGAGATTCGTGCAGATGTTGGAAGTGGCAGACAAATGAACAGATTACTTCAGGGCGATGTGGGTAGTGGAAAAACAATAACTGCCCTTTTAGTGATGTTAATAGCCAAAGACAATGGTTTTCAGTCTTGTTTAATGGCTCCAACGGAAATATTGGCAACTCAACATTTTGAGTCAATTAAAAAGTTACTCAAAGATATGCCGGTCAAAGTAGGGTACTTATCCGGTTCCACTAAAACTGCTGCAAGAAGAGTTTTATTTGAAAACTTACAAAACGGATCGATAGATATCCTGATTGGCACTCATGCGTTGATTGAAGATCCTGTAAAATTTCAAAATCTAGGATTAGTAGTTATTGATGAGCAACACCGCTTTGGTGTAGAGCAACGCGCAAAATTGTGGGCAAAGAACGAAATCTCTCCTCATATTTTAGTTATGACAGCTACTCCAATTCCACGTACTTTAGCCATGACGGTGTATGGAGATTTAGATATTTCTGTAATTAATGAATTACCTAAAGGGAGAAAACCCATAATTACCAAACTGATGTACGATCGGGATCGACTTTCGCTTTTTGGATTTATGAAAAAACAAATTGAGGTGGGTCGTCAGATTTTTGTGGTTTACCCACTTATACAAGAATCAGAAAAAATGGATCTATTTGATTTAATGGCAGGTTACGACTTAATGACGCACCATTATCCCCTTCCTCAATATGCTATTGGAATTGTACATGGCAAAATGAAAACAGATGAGAAAGATTTTGGGATGCAACAATTTATTCAGAAAAAAACACAAATTTTATTGTCCACAACTGTGATTGAAGTAGGCATTGATGTTCCCAATGCCTCAGTAATGGTAATTGAAAATGCAGAAAGATTTGGATTATCACAATTGCATCAACTTAGAGGTAGAGTAGGCCGTGGTGCTGATCAATCTTATTGCATTTTGATGGCAGGTGATAAACTGAGCCATGAAAGTAAACAACGGTTAAATGCAATGGTTTCCACCAATGATGGATTTGAAATTGCAAATATTGATTTACGCTTACGTGGCCCAGGGGATATTCAGGGAACCCGTCAGAGTGGCGTCTTGGATTTTAAATTAGCCGATTTGATTCATGATGAAAAACTAGTTGGTTTTACAAGAAAATTAGCCAAAGAATTGCTTGAGGTTGATCCAAATTTACAAAATCCTGAAAATAAACCCATCTCAGAACATTTGAAAAAAATAATGTCTAAAAACAGTATTTGGGGAAAGATTAGTTAATTTATTCTTAATTAAATGTTAATTTATTGTGAAAATAAAACTATTATATATTGGGAAAGAGGATGCTGAGTTGTTTCAACAAGGTATTGACTTTTATACTAAAAAAATTCAATTTTACAATCCTTTCGAAACGGTAGTGATCCCATATCTCAAAAATACCAAATCATTATCCATGCTTGAACAAAAAAAAAAGGAAGGAGAGTTCATTTTAAAAAAAATAGAATCCTCTGATTTTGTAATTCTGCTGGATGAAAATGGAAAAGTAAAATCTTCAGTCGAATTTTCAAATTTAATTCAACAATCCTTAAACCAAGGACACAAAACAGTGGTGTTTGTTATTGGGGGAGCTTATGGATTTTCTGATGAAGTTTACAAAAGGTCAAATCTAAAGCTTTCTTTATCAAAAATGACCTTTCCCCACCTGATGACCAGACTCATTTTTGTAGAACAACTATACAGAAGTTTCACTATTTTAAAAAATGAACCCTATCATCATCAATGAAATACGTTAATAATATATAAAATATTTAGAAAATTTTAAAATGGTCAAATTGTTACGTTTTTTTTCATATTTTTGTAAACTTAAATAAGAAATTATAAACAAATAAATACCATTATGAAAAAATCTATTCTTTCATTCATTTTGTTAACAATAATGGCATTTGGTTTCAGTGCCAATATTGTTCCTGTTGAAAAAGCACAGTTAGTATCTAAAAACTTTGTTACTGAGTTAACAGGTCGTAATGAATTTTCCACATCTGACTTTGTTTTGGTTTATACTGAAGTTGATGAAAACGGAGATCCTGTTTTTTATTGCTTCCAATTCAAAACACAAGGTTTTGTTATGATATCTGCAACAGAATCTGCTCAACCCATTTTGTCGTTCTCTTTTGAAAACAATTTCGATCCTAATGGATCAAAAAATTATTTCATGTTGAAATATCGTGATGAAATTTCAATGATTAGAAAAAATAGTTCCTTATCTAAAGGATACGCTTCTGATTGGGCACATTACAGTGCTGAAAATTTTATTCCAAATGCTTCTAAAGATGGTGCAGGTATTGAACCATTAACAACAACAGCTTGGAGTCAGGAAAAATATTACAATTCCTATTGCCCTTTTGACTCAAGACCTAGTACAACAGTAACTCCACAAGCTCGTGATTTTAGAGCACTTAATGGTTGTGTTGCAGTGAGTTTGACTAATCTTTTATATTTCCATAGATGGCCTACTAAAGGTAGTAATGGGGTTTCTTATATCCCTGTTGATTATGATGTTGAACCACCTTACTCCTACCCTCGCCAAACTGTTAACTTCGGCCAAACAAACTACAACTATAATGTAATGTATGAAGGTAAACTTGGTGATATTAATGATTATATAAATGAATTAGCAAAAACATTCTATCATACCGGCGTTTCTGCTTACATGTCTTATGGAAATAATGGTTCAGGATCCAATTCAATCAATGCTCTTGATGCACTCAAAATGAACTGGAAAATGAATCAATATGCAGCTAATATCAGAAAAGAAGATATGACATCTGAAGTTTTTGTTGATTCTATCATTTCTCAATTGAATAGAAATCTTCCTGTTTATTTAGGAGGAACAATAAGTGGTGAAGATGGACACGCATTCATGATTGATGGTTATACCGTTTCCGGAACTAATAAATATTTACATGCAAATTTTGGATGGGAAGGTTATAAAAATGGCTATTATGCATTCGGAAATATTGATGGTTATAATGCTGATGAAAATATCCTTATTAACGTATTCCCAAATGTTGGTGATTCTATTCTAAAACCAGTTGTGAGCATTGATACTATTTCTGCAACTATTGGCACTATTTCTGATGGCTCAGGTTATGTTAAATATCAACACAACTCAAACCGTCAATGGTTTTTCTCTACTCCGGGAGCAACTTCTTATAAATTTGATTTTTCAAAAATCAAAACTGAAGCTACAAATGATGTTATTACAATTTATAACGGTCCAACTATAGCATCAGGTGTTAAAGCCCAATTCAGCGGTAACTACCTTATGAAAGGAACCAACGATGCTCAAGGTGTTTATCCAAGTAATTTTACAGGTACTGCACTTCCTGCTTCTATAACAGTTAACGCTTCTGCTGTTTTGGTTACTTTCACTTCTAATGAGTCTGTTAATGATTTTGGTTTCGTATTAAATTATGACGCAACATTAGCATCCAATACACAAACTTATGGTTCAGGTACAACATTTATTAATGGAGGTAATACTAATGGAATCATAACTGAAAAAAATGGAGTCGTTGCTGATGATGTTCCTTATGCTGCAAATAGAGAATGTTATTTTAATGGAAAAGGTTTTACTTTCTGTGATGGTTTTGCAATGGCTTTTACAAAATTTGATTTAGCTGAAGGTGACTATGTAGATATCTGGACTTATGAAAACAGTAATGTTGGTACTCTTCCTGAACTAGTTAAAAGATTTGATATGAATAATAAACCTAATGGTGTTATTAGTCTTAATAAAGGTTATTTTATGGTAAGCTTTATTTCGGATAACTGGAAACAAGGTACAGGTTTTAAATTGGAATATTGGGCTATCGTTGGTGTTAATGATATTGCTGGTGTTCAAAATATCAATGTTTATCCAAATCCAACTTCCGGACAACTTAATGTTGCCATCACTTCTAATCTTAATGAGAATGTTACATTCCAAATTGTAGATATGATGGGAAGAACTATCTCTTCAGAATCTATCCCTGTTGATGGAAACTATACTTATAATACTTCAGTTCGTGATCTTACTGCAGGAATTTATATGATCAATGTGATCTCTTCAAAAGGTAAATCAATTCACAAATTTGTTGTTGAATAATTTTCCTTTCTACTAATACAAAAAAGGCGGTTTTTCCGCCTTTTTTTGTTTTATCTAAAATATATTGTATCTTTGTCCGTTCCATTTCAAAAAAATTTAAAACTATGAAGAAAATATTGATAACAGGTGGTGCCGGTTTTATTGGATCACACGTTGTTAGACTTTTTGTTACAAAATATCCTCACTATGAAATTTTTAATCTGGATAAACTAACCTACGCCGGAAATCTTGAAAATCTAAAAGATATTGAAACCTTTCCCAACTACCATTTTATTCAAGCAGATATTGTTGATGGAGACACTATTTTAAACCTCTTTAAAAAGCATCAATTTGATGGAGTGATCCATTTAGCAGCAGAATCACACGTTGACAGATCTATTGAAAATCCTTTGGAATTTATTTATACCAATGTTGTTGGTACCGTTAATCTTTTAAATGCTGCTAAAGTAATCTGGAAAGAGGATTTTACCGATAAAAAATTCTATCATATCTCTACCGATGAAGTGTATGGATCCCTTTCAGATTCAGGTTCCTTTACAGAAAAGACATCTTATGATCCTCATAGTCCTTACTCTGCTTCTAAAGCATCTTCAGATCACTTTGTGAGAG
Organism: uncultured Bacteroidota bacterium; assembly: GCA_942493315.1. GTDB lineage: Bacteria > Bacteroidota > Bacteroidia > Bacteroidales > WCHB1-69 > UBA5429. The sequence continues at coordinate 694,598 of OW818690.1, forward strand.
CTTACCACGATACGTATAAACTCCCTACTGTGATCTCCAATTGCTCTAATAATTATGGCCCAAACCAATTTCCTGAAAAACTGATTCCCCTTTTTATTCACAATATTAAAAACAATATTCCCCTTCCCGTTTATGGTAAAGGAATCAATGTTCGGGATTGGTTATATGTGGAAGACCATGCCTTAGCTATTGATCTTATCTTTCATAAAGCTGATATTGGAAAAACTTATAATATTGGAGGCAATAACGAATGGAAAAACATCGACCTCATCAAACAATTGATCCAAATTATGGATTGTAAATTGGGTAGAGCAGAAGGTACGTCACTTTCATTAATTACTTATGTAACAGATAGAGCCGGTCACGATTTACGCTACGCCATTGACGCTTCCAAATTGAAAAATGAATTAGGATGGGTGCCAACAGTGGTCTTTACCGAAGGTTTTGAAAAAACAGTGGATTGGTATCTGAATAATGATGAGTGGCTCCAATCGATTGTTTCCGGAACCTATAAAAACTATATACCTAAAAAAGCATGATCCGTTTTATAACCGGTAATCAGATTGACAAACAAAAATGGGATGCGCTTATTTTGAAATCCCAATTTCCAACTATTTTTGCCAGTTACGACTTTCTATCTTTTTCTTCCCATAAATGGGGCGCGTTGATAGAAGATGATTATAAAACTGTTTTACCTTTACCCTATCATAAAAAATGGGGAATCTCCTACATTTATACACCCCCATTTATTTCGAGATTAGGGATTTTTTCAGAAAAGCCGATTGAGAAATCTAAAATAAACGATTTTTTTAATGCCATCCCGAAGCAGTTCAAATTGGTAGAACTGATTTTTAATCCCACAAACCAACTTGAAAATCCGATTTATCACACCTCTTTTAGCTTAAAACTGGATCAACTTTATTTAGATATTCAAAAAAAGTATTCTGAAAATACCAAACGAAATATTAAAACTGCTTTAAAACATCAAATGCAAATCTCCCATGATCTATCCCTTGATTCCATCATCCAATTGTTTCAGGAAAATAGAGGCCAAAAAATAAAAAACAGGATTCCTGAACACCATTATCAAGTGCTCCGACAATTGGTAAACCATGCTGAAAATGAGGGAAAAATAGAATACTATGGCGTTCAGGATCAGAATTTAAATGTATTGGCAGGTGCTGTTTTTTTGGTAGATGTTGATCGGATTTGGTTTTGGTTTTCCGGTAGAAATAATCATTTTTCAGAAAAAAGAGCGATGTTTTATCTGATAGATCAGTTTATTCAACACCACTGCAATTCCTCATACCTTTTAGATTTTAATGGCTCCAATAATCCTGATATTGCCCGATTTTACGCTGGATTTGGGGCTCAATCATATAGTTGCCCTTTTTTAGTAAAAAAAGATCTTTTTACAAATTTTTTCATAAAATGGTACAAAAAGTGGAAAAAATAGTACTTTTACACCAAAATTGTTCAATATGATACCCGTAATCAATTTAGGCTCGACAAATTCCCTCTTTAATCAGTTTATATCTGAAATCAGAAATGTTGACATACAAAAAGATAGTATGAGATTTCGGAGAAATATGGAAAGATTAGGAGAAATATTTGCTTATGAAATAAGCAAAAAAATGACATATACAAAAAAAGCGATCACAACCCCATTGGGAGAAATACCCATTCCGCTTTTAAATCAACAACCTGTAATTGCCACCATTCTTCGAGCCGGATTGCCTTTACATCAAGGGTTTTTGAACTATTTTGATCAGGCAGAAAATGCATTTGTTTCTGCTTACCGTAAACACCATCGAGATGGAACTTTTGAAATTCAATTGGATTATATGTCCTCTCCTATCATAAAAAATAAAACATTGATCATTACGGATCCTATGTTAGCCACCGGAAAATCGATGTTAATTGTCTATAAAGAGTTGATTTCCGGAGGGGCACCCAAACACACCCATATTGTAAGCACTATTGCCAGTACACAAGGGATTGAGTATTTACAAAAACACTTACCTTTAACCAAATGTACGATTTGGGTAGGCGCCATAGACGATGAACTCACAGCACAATCCTACATTGTTCCCGGTTTAGGAGATGCCGGTGATTTGGCTTACGGGAATAAGACGCAGGAATAAGGACGAAGGACGAAGGACAAAAGACTGGGGACAAGGGAATGGAGGAATGAAAAATGAATAATGAATTCGTTTATAATTCGTGAATTTGTGGCATTTTTAAATAGTTGAAAATTTAATAAAACACCTAATGAGAAATAAAAATACATATCGTTTAATGGGGATCTCGATGATACTGGTTTTTCATTTTTTAAATTCAATAAAGGCTCAAGTTCCAACTAAGCTTCAGCAAATGGTTGAAAAAAACGAGAAAATACAGTCTGGTTATGTTAAATTAAAATGTGTTTATAAAACTGATAACGACACAACTGATTCTCATACAGAAACAGGCTATTTTATATATACACCCAATGATTACAAATATTTTGTAATTCAGGAAAACCCTGATCATACATACTTGTATTGTAAATCAGGAACGATGCTTTTAATGAACTTTAATAAAAAAGATTATATTAAGTATCGTATTTTTGAAGAGGATTTTGATCCAAAAACATGTCCATTTTCAAGTTTGGCATATATTAAATTAACTACAAACTCTATTGAAATGTGGCAAAATTGCTCAATTTTTGAAATTTCACCAAAAATAAACAATAAAAATATTAGATATAAAATTTTAACACCCGATAATGAAATGTTGACTGATCAAATTTCAGAATGGGAATTTGATAGTAATTCATTTTATTGGGTTCAACAAGAATATTCTTTAATTTTTGAAAAGATTGAAAAAGGATATGGAAATATTGAAATATTAGATTTTCAATTTTATGATTATATCAACCCTTCTATTTTAGATACGATTACGTTTAGAATGGATGATCTTAGAGTCAAATACAACAATCAGGAATTACGAACACAAGAAATAAAAGATTCTCTATTAAGAGAAACTACTTGTGATTCAATTATTCAAATAGTTACATCAAAAGAAACCAAAGGGATAGATAACAAATCCAATTTACCAATAAAAGATTCATTAAAATATATGCCTTCATGGAAATTTCCACTTTTAACAGGCGACACGCTGTACTCAGATAGTATTCAATCTTCATATTTGTTTTTGGATCTTTGGTATGTAGGTTGTGCTCCATGTATTATGGCTATGAAAGAGTTAGGTGCAATAGATAGCCTATTCGACAAATCTTTAATAAAATTTGTCAGTTTAAATGTGATCGATAAAGACACGGCAAAAATTAAAAAAATTATAAATACTTTTAATATAACATCAGAGATTATTTGCTCTTATGAATCCTCATTAGACACTATCTTATCCAAAGAGATGAGTGATTGTACCGGATATCCTCAATTATATTTGGTAGACATGAAAACCAAACAAATTATATGGAGCTCTTGCGGTTTTTATAAGGGATTCACCAAAGATATTGAGGCAATATTGAGGAAAGAAGAGTAAAGCAATAGGAAAGTAACAATACTATTAAACTTTTAATCCCTAAAACCCTTAATCAAAAATAATCTGTGAAAATCTGTTTAATCAGCGTCATCTGTGTTCTATTAAAGGAAAAGGCGATTTTCTTCAAAATTCTTCCAAAACTGAACTTTGAAACTAAAAATTAAGATTAAAAAAATCAAAAAAAATATCTTAAAAAAAATTTAACTTTATTTTTCGATGCTAAAAATTGCACTTTTGAGCTATTTTACGACGCTCGTTTATATAAAGTGTTAAATATTCCTTAATAATAGTTAAAAATGGGGGGGGGTAAAAAACATGTTTTTTGTATTTATTTTTTTTATATGTTTGCATCATAAACATACTAAATAAATTACGAAATTTAATAAAAACAACTTATGATTCTTTTTCTCTGTAAAACCAATTTAAGCTGAATAGCCTCTGTCAAAAAGTGCTGCTGTTGACAGAAGGCGATAATCAGGTGCACCGCAGGGAATGGTATCAGTCCTCTAAAAACTCATTAACCAAACCCTGCTCCCGGCACCCAAGCAAATATGAATATTTAATTACATTATTCGTTGGCACAATATTGACTGCTAAAATAGTAAATTATTAGTTATAAAAATGCTTATTTAAATAATTTTAATAAAAATTCATCATGAATAAAAAAATAACAAGTTTTCTTGCTCTAATATTAACATTTGTTGTATTATTTGTAGTTGGAGAGTCCGGTGGGAGTTCCAAAAAATCAAACTGTGTTTGTTTATATAATCCGAATTTGAATAATGGAGAATGTAAGGTAATTGTAAATAATCCTTTAAGAATTGGATACGAATGTGTGAGTACAAATGGATTCTTAAACTGTTATAAAACACAATGTACTGGATCGACAAATCCTGATCCTCAACAATAACGTATTTCATTAATTTGGAATATTCGTCATTAATTAAATTATAATAACTTAATTAATAAAAGTATAAAATACATATGTTATATATATTATTTAACCTGTTAATAATTTCAAGTTAAAATTATTATACTTTTTTAAACGAAATATCAAAATTGACAACAATGATAAGAGTATTATGTAAAACCAATTTAAGCTGAATAGCCTCTGTCAAAAAATGCTGCTGTTGACAGAAGGCGAAAATCAATTGCACAGCAGGGAATGTTTCAGTCCTCTAAAACTTATTAGCCAATCCCTTCTCCCGTATTCAAGCAAGCATTCATTTATCTGCTCTGTGACTTAAAGTGAGTACAATTTTTCTCATAAAAATAGATAGTTACTCACAAATCAATACAATATAACTTAAAAACAATCTTATGAAAAAAATATTTTTAATTTTATGTGTTTTACTTTCTGTTTCACTTTTTGGTGAAGTGGGAGGAGGTAAAAAAAAATCACAATGTTCATGTTTAGGAGATCCTAAAAAAAATGATGGATCTTGTGTTTCAATTGTTAATGATCCATTAAGAGAGGGAGCTAAATGTTCAGAATCAAATGGAAATAAAGATTGTTATGGAACAATGTGTTCAGGAGAATCACCAGTGACTCCTCCTGCTAGCTAAAATCATCAAAACCCTCATACATTTTTAAAATGAGGGTTTTTTTAAAAAAATTTATATGAAATTATCAAAATATTTTTATTTAATACTGTTTGTTCTTTTTTTATATGGTTGCAAAGAAAAAACAAACCAAAAAGCAGCCCTATATTTTGAAGGGAATATTGCTTTTAAACTATCTGAAACGACCTCACATGCTGGAATTTTAAAAATTTTCCCTTTTAAAGACAGTAATATCGATTATATTTCAATTTTTGATGGCCCATTTAAAACATTATACATTTATACTTTAATGGATCATAAAATGGTAAAAAAAATTATCATAAAAGACTCATTATTTGATGCTTATGATGCTAGTTTATATATTCATAATTTGGATTCAATATTTATTCTAGAGATGTTTAAAAATAATCTTTACTTAATTGATTCCAATGGGAATACTTTACAAAAAATCAAAATTAGAAACAAAGAGTTAATTGACTTTGAAAATAAAAAAGGGAATATATATATACCCTTTCCTTGTGATGCTTCTAACTCAAATGGGTTTCATTTTTTTGAAAATAAAATATATTTGTCAAGTACTGGTAATTCAACAGTTGACTATTCAAATAATTGTAAGGATATTTATGTTATAAATTTGTTAAATCAGAAATCTGAATTAACATTTCAAAAACCTCAAATATACTATAGTGGATATTGGGGGAATAATTTTCAACATTCTTTACAACTAACATTTATTTCAGAAACAAAAAAGTTTATTGTAAGTTATGGTGCTGATCACTATGTATATGAAACGGATTTTAAAACAAAATATATAAAACATATGTTAAAATCAAGATACTTATTTGACTTAAAACCATACGGACATAATAAACCTTCTTCTTATCTTCAAGATCCTTCGATAGAAAAGTACAACTACTGTGCTGGATCATATTCAAATACATATTATGATGATAAAAACAAGAAGTTTTTGAGATTTGTAAATTTACCATATACTGATCAACAATATAATGAAGAAATGAAAACAGGATTTCAGCCTTTAAAACGATCAGTTATAATTACTGATGATAAATTAAATATTATAACTGAATTTATTCTAGATGAAAAAATTACAATTCCTGTTTTTATTTATGATGGCAAATTATATTTCAATGATAGTGACTCATATAGAAAAAATCAAGATTCAATCTACTTTAAAAAATATTCAATAAAATTATGAAATCGTTAAAAACACTTTCTTTTATTTTAGTTTTATTAGGATTTTTATCCTGTTCTCAACAAGATAGAAAAATAAATTTAATTAATAACAAAATCAAAATTCATTTTGAAAATATTAAATCTATAAAGGAATACAAAGCCATTGTTTTAATTCCTAGGGAAGGTTGTGGCGGATGTATTTCAGATGCAACATCAAAAACTACAGAATTATTAATCCAAAGAAGAGATATTTTATTAATTCTTACTGATGTAACAGATATGAAATTACTAAAAATTCAATTCGGGAATAGTTTATTAAAAGATCCAAATGTGAGCATTGATGTTCCTAATTTATTTGTTGATAAAAGAGTTTCATCAATATATCCTCAAATTTTTTATTTAAAAAATGGTAAATGTGATTTTTTTGAGGTTTTCGATATAACTTCAGAAAGATTTAGAACTTTATAAAATTAACCCATGAAAAAATCCATCTTTATTCTGTCTCTTGTGTGGCTTTCGACATTTGTATCTGCCCAAACTATTGAATTTGTGGGAGTTGTTAAAGACTCCTTATCTAAAGACGTGATCTCTTATGTTTCCATAATTGCTATTAATGAGCAAGACTCAACCATTGCCGGGACTATAACCGATGAAAAAGGTCGATTTAAACTACTTGTTCCACAAAGGGAAATAGTAAAACTACAAATTTATTTTCTGGGTTACCAACCTCTTAATAAGGTAATTAAACCTAATAAAAAAAGGATGGAGTTAGGAACAATTCTTTTGACCCCCGAAACCAAAATGTTGGCTCCATTAGAAGTAAACGGAACTGCTGCACGTGTAGAACGAAAGTTTGATAAAACAGTGTATCGGATTGATGAAGCTACTGCTGCTGCATCACTTACCATTTATGATCTATTAAGAACTTTACCCGGGGTTACCGTTGAAGACAATATTGTAATATTTAAAGGGGTTTCTCCGGCTATTTATGTTGATAATACACCTTCTCAACTGCTTTATCCTAACCTTTTGGCTATTCCTGTAGATCGGGTTGAAAAAGTGGAGCTCATTGATGCATCAATGAGAAGAGGTGGAACAGGCAATGGAGGTATTATCAATATCAAATTGAAAAAAATTACTGAAGATGGTTTGAGTGGTGTTTTATCAACCAAGCCTGCTACCATATCTTTTAAAAATGTGGATGAATCAGCCCATTTAGTGAATCTGAATTACAAAAAGAATAAAAATATTTTTGTAAGTAACTCCAATTTGAATACCAATAATAATCAGTATGGTTATACCCTTAAGTCCACCTATTTTAATAATCCCATTATTTCAGATTCAATTTCGGAAATGAACAAATACTCTTATGATAAATCATATTACAGCATTTCTGAAAGTTTAGGGTATCTTTATCAACCTAATGATGCCACTAAGTTTACCTTTAGTATGGGGGTTTACTTGGCAAAAGATCATTCCACTTCTCATACTGAATTGATTCAAACCAATGAAATAATAAATACAATAACAAATTCCATTATTAAAAATTCTACTTCTGAATGGCGTGATCCTTCCGGATCTATGGGAATCAATTATTGGCATCAAATTGATACGAATGACCAATATATGGAAGCTAATCTCTATTATGCACTTTATGGAGGTAAAAGCATGTATAAAACTGTTCAGCAAATTGATTATTTAAGATCGGAATTAATTGATAGCACATCTTATCTGAATGGTTTTTCTCAAAAAGATTATCCCCAAAATCTATTTTTTGATTTCTTTTATAATAAACCTTTATCCAAAAATACACGATTCAATATTTACTATGCATTTGAGAATCAGTTTCATCAAAAATCACAAATAAGGGTATTTGAAAACAATATATTAAAACCAATTTGGAATAAAGATGATCAATATTTTGAGATCAATCAAACATTATCAATCCGCTTAGGAACAAAATATAAAAAATGGAAATGGGATTTTGGAATAAATTTGGAAGATCAATATATTAAAGGAACCTATAGAAGAATTGATGAAATTGGAACTGATTCTACTCGTTTGCTCAATAAAAACTATTTTAAGTTTTTACCCTCTTTTGTCATGGCATACACAATTAATAATGAACAAGAACTCAAGTTAAGTGGATCTGTTACAAGTGATTATTTATACTTTTCTAATTTATTAGACTTCGTTTATAAAGAAAATTTTTCTTGGAGTACAGGAAACAGTGAATTAAAACCGCCCAAATACTATTCCCTCTATTTTGGGTATTCTCTTTTTAAAAGTAATTGGAATGGAGCTGTTGATCTTTTTTATTCATACTCCAACAATTATAACAGACCTGTTTCCTCTCAAATAACAGATTTGATATCATTAAGTAAATGGTATAACATTGCAGAAATTAATAAAATAGGGGCAAATTTTTCATTGTGGTTTATGATTAAAAAATTCAGTGCATCTGTTTACTCCAGTTTTTATTTCCAAAAATACAACATTGATAAATATAAATTGATTGCATTAGAGCTAAATATGCCCTATACAACTCCCAATGAATTTCATTTTAATTATTACATCTATGCTTCAATGAACTATAGAATTAAGAAATTCACTGCTCAAAGTACCATTTACTACTTTGGTAAAGAATTTGATGAAACCGGATCATCAAATGGATATATAAATCTATCTCTTTCGGTAAATTACCGATTTTTAAAAGATAAACTCCAACTTGGGATCGGGGCAAGAAACCTATTGAGAAATCTATTTCCAATTAAAAGCGAAGGTAATAGTTTTGGTGTATATAGTGTTAGTGAGTCTTATGGATTCGGTTACCAACCAACCCTCTACATTTCTGCACGCTACGATTTAAATTTTGGAAGTAGAAATACGGAGTATATTAATGGGAAGAAATAGGGGATAATAAGCTAATGTGATAATACGCTAATTTTACTACAGAAATTGTATTTTTACAAATTAAAAAAGGCCCAAAATGAGTTTCACTTTGGGCCTTTTAGTTATTTTACGTTGATCTTAGAAAGCGTCGCAGCTGCATTGAAGATTTCTGTCTCCATGTGCATCGTTTACTTTTCCTACTGTTGGCCAATATTTTTCAGTATGTGGCATTGGGAATGCAGCTTTCATACGGCTGTAAGGTTTATCCCACTCATCTCCGCAAACTACACACATGGTATGTGGGGCGTTTTTGATCACATTATTGGTTTTATCTGCCTCTCCGTTTTCAATTTCACGAATCTCTTCACGAATCGCAATAAAGGCATCACATAAACGATCTAATTCGCTTAATGGTTCACTTTCAGTTGGTTCAACCATAAGTGTTCCATGAACAGGGAATGCTACTGTTGGAGCATGAAAACCATAGTCCATCATCCGTTTGGCAATGTCAATAACCTGAATACCGGCTGTTTTTTCAAACTCATTACAATCGAGAATCATCTCATGAGCACACATTCCTTGTGAACCGGTGTACATGATTTTATAATGATCTTGTAAGCGAGCTTTGATATAATTGGCAGTTAAAATCGCATATTTTGTGGCTTCTTTCAAACCGTTTCCACCTAACATTTTCAAATATCCATAAGTGATTGGTAAAGCAGAAGCACTTCCGTAAGGTGCAGCAGCTACCTGATTTCCCTGAACACCACCCACACTGATGACTGAATGGTTAGGTAGAAAATCAACTAAATAATCTGCAACTCCGATAGGTCCAATTCCGGGGCCACCACCACCGTGAGGAATTGCAAATGTTTTGTGTAAATTCAAGTGACAAACATCAGCTCCCATTGAGCCGGGAGATGTTAATCCCACTTGAGCATTCATATTGGCACCATCCATATACACCAAACCACCGTTTTCATGAATAATGCGGATAATCTCTAAAATAGCTTCTTCAAAAACACCGTGTGTAGATGGATAGGTGATCATCAAACAAGACAAACGATCCTTGTTTTCAATAGCTTTTGTTCTTAAATCTTCAACATCAATCTCGCCACATTCAGTAGATTTCACTACAATAATCTCAAAGCCGGCTTTTGCTGCAGATGCGGGGTTTGTTCCATGAGCAGAAGCGGGAATTAAGCAGATATCTCTTTGAGTTTCCCCTTTGCTGATATGATAATTGCGAATCACTGTTAATCCGGCGTATTCACCAGCTGCTCCTGAGTTAGGTTGGAAAGAGATCGCTTTAAATCCGGTAACGATGCTCAACCATTGATCCATCTCTTTGATCATTTCAAGATACCCTTCCACCTGATCTTCCGGTGCAAAAGGATGAATGGCTCCCACTTCAGGCCAGCTTAATGGGAACATCTCAGCGGCTGCATTGAGTTTCATGGTACAAGATCCAAGTGGAATCATCGCTCTGTTTAACGATAAATCTTTAATTTCCAATAACTTCATATATCTCATCATTTCTGTTTCAGAATGGTATTTGCTGAAAATTTCATGAGCTAAAAATGGAGTTGTTCTGGTTAAATCCTGAGGAATATGTAGTGGTGGAATGGTTCCATTGTCAACACAAACGAAAGGAGTAAATGGTTTATTGACTGCTTTTGCTAATACTTCAATCATTTCATTTACATCTTCCAACAAAACAGTTTCATCTAAAGAGATAGAGATACACTCATCACACCAGTAATAGAAATTCATTTTGTGTTGAAGAGCCACCTCTTTAACGGCTGCCGTTGTCATTCCTTCCGGAACTTGAAGGCAAATTGTATCAAAGAAATGAGGATTATGATTTTTATATCCTAATTTAACAGCTTCTTCTGCTAAAATACCAGCTAAAATATTGATTTTAATAGCTTTATCTTTTAATCCTTTTGGACCATGCCACATTCCATAAAAACCTGCAGTGATGGCAGATAATGCGGAAGCAGTACAAATATTGGAGGTTGCTTTTTCTCTTTTGATATGTTGTTCTCGGGTTTGTAAAGCCATACGTAAAGCTTTGTTTCCATGAACATCAATGGTAACCCCAATAATACGACCCGGCATAGAGCGTTTCAAATCGTCAATACAGGCAAAAAAACCGGCATGAGGACCACCAAATCCCATAGGAACACCAAATCTTTGGGTATTTCCTACAACACAATCTGCGCCCCACTCTCCCGGAGGAGTAAGTAAAGTTAACGCAAAAAGATCAGCAGCTACTCCGACAAAAACACCTTTTGCTTTTGCATCTGAAGCAAATTTTCTATAATCTGTCACTTCTCCCCAACTACCGGGATATTGAACCATGATACCAAAAAAAGTCTCATCAATAACCATTTTTTCAGGATCACCGGTAACAACTTCAATCCCTTGAGGATGTGCATTGGTTTGGATAACAGCTAAGGTTTGTGGAAACACATCGTTAGAAACAAAGAATTTGTTTACTCCGTTTTTAACCGCTTCTCTTTTACGACTATTAAAAAACATCAACATCATTTCTCCAGCTGCTGTGGCTTCATCTAACATGGAAGCGTTTGCCAATGGCATTCCTGTAAGATCAGCTATCATCGTCTGGTAGTTCAAAAGTGCTTCCAAACGACCTTGGGATATCTCAGCCTGATAAGGAGTATAGGCAGTGTACCAACCCGGATTTTCAGTTACATTTCTTAAAATTACGCCAGGAGTGTAGGTGTTATAATACCCCATTCCCATATACGATTTATAGATTTTATTTTTAGCAAATAAACCTTTTACATGATTCAAATAAACTCCTTCTGTCATCCCTTCAGGAAGTGGAAGTTCCTCTTTTAGTCTAATAGAAGCAGGAATTGTTTTATCAATTAATTCACCTAAACTGGAAACACCAATCGTTTTTAACATTTTAGTGACATCCTCTGGTTGAGGACCGTTATGTCTTAATGTAAAATCGTCTTTTATCATATTGATTATTATTAAGTTATAAAATTAAATAGCTATATTTTTGGAATAGCAAATATACAAAATTAATTGTTTTCTTTTTGACCCCAAAGGACTTGTTGTTTAGAATTCAAAAATGTCCATGCTACAATTCTGCTCATTTTATTCCCTTGATTCATAGCAATTGTTTTCATTTGTAAAACGTTTGCTTGTTCTAAGAACTTGTAAATTGTTTTTAGGTTTGATTGTTTAGAGATGATCGTGGTAAACCAACAACATGAATTGGCAAAAAGTTTACTTTGAGTAATCATATTTTTCACAAACTGAATTTCACCCCCATCACACCATAACTCATTACTTTGTCCTCCAAAATTTAAAGTAGGAGCAGCTCCTTTTTGTTGAGTCAGATTCGAAACCTTTCTCAATGTTCCTGCTTGTGCATCCTGGAAGGAAGCGTGAAAAGGGGGATTACAGATGGTAACATCAAAAAATTCATCTTTTTCAATAATCCCTTTAAAAATATGAGTTGGATTTTGCTGCAAACGAATCGCTACTTGACCTTGCAAAGATTGGTTTAAACGAATTATTTCTCTGGCAGACTGAATAGATTTTGGATCAATATCTGTCCCAACAAATCTCCAGCCATACTCTTTGATTCCAATAATAGGATAAATACAATTGGCTCCAACTCCAATATCTAAACATTTTATCTTTCTTCCTTTTGGCAATTCACCGGAAAACGTATTAGACAGTAAGTCTGCAACATAATGAATATAGTCGGCTCTACCCGGAATGGGTGGACACAGGTAACCTTCGGGAATGGACCAATGGTCTATTCCATAAAAGAACTTCAACAATGCTTTGTTGAGGACGAAAACAGCCTTTGGATCAGAAAAATCGATCGTTTTTTCTTGAAATGGCGACCAGGTTACATAAGGACTTAATTCAGGACAACAAACCGTTAACTCATTAAAATTATAACGTGATCTATGTTTATTTCGAGGATGTAACTGTGATTTTTCCTGAGGAATCTCTTTTTTATTTGGCACCATTACGTTTCTTTAATCTCTTTTTCAGTTACCCCATTTTGACTTTTTGCTTTTGCTTTTTCAATTCTATTAAATCCCCATTTGAGCATTACGGGAGTAGTTAATGTTGTTAAAACGCCCATTATCACTAATATAGAAAATATTTCTGAGGATATTAAATTTGCTTTATAGGCAATATTGGCAATCACCAGTTCCATAATTCCTCTGGCATTTAGGCCCATTCCTATCACACTAGCCGTTTTATTATTTAACCCTGCAAATTTACTGCCGGTATAACCTCCAAGGATTTTGGAAAAATAGGAAACCAGAACTACTGCAATAAGCAACCACCAATTTTGGATCGAAAAGAAATTAAATTCGAGTCCAATAGCAGCAAAAAAGATGGGTGCTAAAAATCCGTTTGCCAAACTACTCGTTGTTTGCTCAACAGACTTCAAATGTTGTTTTCCAATAATAGATTCACTCAGAAGCATTGAAGCAAAAAAAGCACCAATCACAAAATGAAATCCAAGCATTTCAGTTACCATAGAAAAAAGAAGAATAAATGCAAAAAACACAACAAACAAGGATTCTTTGCCTTTCATAAAATGGAGTAACTTATTTAGGGATACTTCAATATAGTTTCCTTTATTGGTAATTTTCTGAATCAAAAAGTAGCTTACAGCAAGTATTGAAATAAATAATAACAACTTTAAAAGAGAGATCGAAGAGATCACTAAGATAGAATGGAATGACAGGTCAGAATCTTTAAGATTGAGTAAAACACCTAAAACAGAAAGGGCTAATATGTCATCAAAAATGGCGTTTGATATTATAGTTTGTCCAATTTTAGTATTTAGTTTTCCTAAATCCATTAGAATTCTGATACTCACCGGAAGTGCCGTTATCGCAATACACAATCCTAAAAACATAGTTGTCATGATTTGTAAGCCAAAAAAATGACCTACTAAAACACCGCTTCCTAAAGGCACAACAAAACCAAGAATGAGGATAATTAAATTTTTTCCTCTAAAAGATTTCAAAATATTTTCCACTTCAATTTCCAGACCAGCTAAAATGATCAATAAAAACACGCCTAAGTCAGAAATAACCTGAATTGATTCTGTACGATGAATAATATCAAACATACTTGGTCCCAAAATAATACCGGCAATAATCTCACCAATCATAGAGGGTTGTTTAAACCTTTCAAACACTTCACCCAACAATCTTGCAGTGACCAATAAAATCAAAAGATTGGTAAAAAAGGGGAGTTCAAAATGAGCAATTTCCAATTCCATCTAAGCGGTTTTTAAATAAACATGTTCTTGCAAAATTAAATAAAAAAAATGAATGATTCACCATTAGATTGCCTATTTCTTTTTGGAATCCTTGAACTCATCTTTGATAAAATTAAAAAGTTTCTGTGCTATGAGTTCATGATAATAAGGTGTAACATGAATTCCATTTTCAAAATTTACATGATGGTGTTGATTTAATTCTTCAAATCCGGATATAAATGGAATATTTTTCGAAAATTTGGAAATTTTGCGATCAAAAAAGCGACATAGTGTGGGTTCTAAAAAGTTTCCGTTTCTGCAGTTGGGACCTAAAACACAAAACCTAATACTATTTTGCTCACAAAAAAAATTCATTTTCATGATCTCTTTTTGATACTTTCTTACTGCAAAAAAATGATTTCCAATTCCGACTCCCAATAAATAATTACAGGTCAATAAAAATGGATGAAATTTCGATTCCCTTTTTTTAGATTTGGGTCTGAATCGTTGGCTAACTTCCAAAATATCAAATTGTTCAGATTTCAAAACATGAAATAATGGAAAATTAAATGCCCATTTTATGGCCCCTTTGTCGTTTGTGTATTTATATAATAATTTTGTAAATCTTAAAAAAATCTCCGGTCTTACATGAAATACCAGAATATCAATTTTCCTATACTGAATTAAAGAATTCAATTTTTCATAAAGGGAATAAAATCTTTCATATCTTATGATGTTAATCTGCAAATTTTGGTGTAAAGAGTCTGCTAATTTTCTTTTTAACTTTTGATGAAATAACGCTTCATACAAAATATTATATTGTACCGGAAAACACCCTCCAATATAACATAGTTGTATCTGATTTCCATTTTCATTTATATAATTTTTTGATGCACGATACTCCTGAAGTGAGATTATTTCTCCGTTACATTTGGTCAATCCTCTTGTTTTATTGTATTTTTCATAATTGGTAATTAAATGATTCGCAAATTGTTCATCTACTGAAATCAAGTTTTTATTAGATAAATACGATTCAAAAAAAACTTCAGAAATGGATCTGTTTTGACACCATTCTGATTGCTTTGTTGATAGTGTCACCTGTCCTTTAATCGATTTTTTGTAATCTGAAATATATTTTAACATGGATGTAAAAAACATCTCATTTTGAACATTCAGATATGGTGAATTGATGATTTCAACATTTGAACCAGCCACTTTACACAAATAATTGATCCATTTCCAATATTCCCAACTGTCCTGATGAAAAAAGGGATAAGCCCGAATACTTAAATTATAATCACAATGACCAAAAGCGTAAGAATTTATTATTGTTCCACAGCTTTTTATCATATCGGAAAAGTTTTCAAATCCTTTTTTGGTTTCAATAATGGGTATGATCTTCTTACATTTAATGTTATGAAAGGTTATTTTTTTTAAATTTTGATTCAGATCTGAGGCATTTTCAATTTTTGGAAGTAAAATTACATCTATTGATTTTCCTGTTAATGTCAAAAAATCATCGTTAATATAAAATGAATGAATCGAGTTTATTCTTACACCAATCGAACAATCGGCTATATGTTCACGAATGAGTTTATACAATCTATTGAATTGTTTTCTTGCTTCATTTTTAAGTTCTTCATTATTTTGAGCGTTCATGGGATCTACAATCCCATCTTCAAAGTCAAAACAAATAATAGCTCCCGTTTCATAAACCTTTTGCAAATCCTCAATAGTTGTCAAATGATTATACTGAATAAATTGGTAAGGCTGAAGTTGGTTCATCTGTTTTAGGTTAATAATTTTAATTTGTTTTATTCTCTCATTTGAAATAAATTCTAAAGAGCAAAGATAATAATTTTATTAATTATTTTTTTACTATATTTGTGGCTTATTAATACATTTAAAAACCTGCACTATGAGCCTAAACAAATTCAAATATTTCAAATTTCGCATCGGAGATAGATATGATGGATGGAGAGTAAGAAAAGTGGATACTGTATTTAGAGTAATTCCCTATTTTCTTAGAACCAGAATGGATGCCCAAAATTTCTTTGAAGAGAAATTGGTGATTGATGATTTGGAAGCCTTTATCAAAAAACACAAAGAGGATCTTCCCGATTTATCCATAATGCATATCATTATTGCGGCTATGATTCGTCTTTTTTCACAAAGGCCAAACTTAAACAGATTTGTCATGTGGAATAAGATTTTCTCCAGAAACCATTTAAATATCTCCATTGCAGTTAAAAGATCATTATCAGATGAAGGGGAAGAAACTTTAATAAAACCTTTTTTCATGCCATCTGACACCCTTTATGATGTAGTGGAAAAGGTTAGAACAGAATTAGAAAACAATCAGAAAGTGGGTCAAAAAAATGGTTCAGATGCTGTCGCAGGGTTTATTGGTAAGCTCCCTGATTTTTTGCTTCGTTTTGTCGTTTTTTGTTTGTTATGGATGGATAAAGTAGGGATTTTGCCCGGTATTATCAACAAAGTGAGTCCCTGGCATTGTAGTATCTTTTTAACTAACGTAGGATCTATTGGTGTTCAATCGATCTATCACCATTTATACGAGTTTGGAACTTGTAGTATATTTGTTGCAATGGGTAAAAAAACCAGAGAGAATCTCATTGATTCTTCAGGTAATGTTGAACCCCAGAAAAGCATTATGTTGAAATTTGTATTGGATGAAAGAGTTTGTGACGGATTCTATTACGCTTCATCCATGAGAATATTAAGTAAGATTTTATCCAATCCTGAACAATTGTTAACTCCACCCGAAAAAGTGTTAATTGACGAAGGAGTGGGCGGTAAAAGGATTGATCAATAGTTTTATAGAACCATTTATTCACTTTTAAAATAAAAATTTATGATGAAAAAAACTTTTTTTTTAGTTGCCTTATTGGTTTCTGTATCCATTTTTAATTCATGTGATCCAGAAGAACCTGTTGCATTAGATTTGAAAACCATGGCATTGGATGATTTTCAAGTTGACAATCATTTCAATGTAATCTTAGAAGAGATTAATGAGATGAGTACCGCATTTCTTCAATTAACTACATATCCTGTATATTTAGGAAGAAATACTGGAACTACTTTAAATAATGATGGAACAAGTACTGTTTCTTTAAATTATTTGAATTTTATTAATCCTAACTCTTCTTATCAATATCCCATCAATGGAACTATGGAAATATTGATTACTCCTACAAATTTTGTAAGACAAGTAACCTTTACAAATTTTAGTGTTAATGGAAAAATAGTTTCAGGGAATTTGGAATTAACCAGAAGTTCCAATAGTGATCAGATTAAATTTACCAATTGGAAATTAACATTTACAGACCAGAAATATATAACCAGAAACGGAACAAGAACGCTAACAGCTACTCAAAGCTCAGGCACTCCGGATATTTGGGATGATATTTATGAAATCTCAGGATCCTTAAACGGAGTTAATAAACTGGGATACGATTACACCATTTCTACGGTTACCCCTTTAGAAAAAATGACTAATTATCGTCACTATGTTTCAGGAAAAGTTAATTTGTTGGTAGATGATCAAAATGCTCTAATTAATTTTGGAATGGGACTCACAGATAGTTTAATTAATATCACCATACAAGAGGAAGAGGTACCGGGGATAGTTCTTAGAAACTGATTTTAATATTCCCATTATAATTTTTGTTTATTTATTTCGTTTACTTTTATTATTTGCATGGAGCAGATACCATTTAAAAAAACGGGTTATTCTATATGCCTAAATTATAGACAGAAAAATTTATAAAATTATGAAAAAATTACTATTTGGAATTCTTACTTCTCTGATTTTATTATCAGGAAATGCTCAAACTGATGCCGGATGCAAATTTATTGGTGGAACTATGAAATTTGGAACTGCGAGTTTCTTCAATCCGGATTCTGTTGGTTATTTTAAAGGAAACAACTTTGATTTTCAAATTGCTCCTGAATTTGGTTATTTTGTGGCTGATAATTTTGCTATTGGTGCTTCTATCTTTTTTGGAACATCAACCGCAAAAATGTTTGATGAATTTTTAGATTTAGAAAAAACTCAAAAAGTCTCAGAATTATCATTTGGTGGAGGCATTTTTGGACACTATTTTATTGAATTAAATAAAAATTTATATCTATCCTTTAAAGGTACACTTGGATATTATAACACCAAAGGGGAAACATCTATCACTACTCCACCCTACTCCGGTTTTCCTTTAACTACTATAATAGGAGTATCTACTACTTCAAATGCTATAAGTTTTAATATTTTGCCTAGTATTGAATATTTTGTAAATGATAATTTAAGTTTGAGCTTAAGTTTTGGAAATTTATATGTCTCTCAAATTTGGACTAAAAATCTCTTACTTACGACACCTTCTTCTTATACTACAACAGATTTCGGTTTAGATTTGGATCTAAGTAGTGTTAAATTTGGAATCAAATTCTTTATGGAATAATGGTTCAATATTTTAAAAAAAAAGGGGCGAAAAATTTCGCCCCTTTTTTTGTTTATCCTAGGAATGGATAACCATAATCTGTTGGTGGAACCAACGTTTCTTTAATGGTTCTTGGACTTATCCATCTGTATAAGTTCAAGGCTGAACCGGCTTTATCATTTGTTCCGGAAGATCTTGCCCCACCGAAAGGTTGATTGCCAACAACAGCACCTGTTGGTTTATCGTTCAAATAGAAGTTACCTGCAGCATAACGCAACATATCAAATGCTTTATTTAACATATATCTATCTTGTGAGAAAATAGATCCGGTTAATGCATAAGGAGATGTAGCATCACAAAGTTTTAATGTTTCTTCAAATTGATCATCTTCGTATAAATAAATGGTAAATACAGGTCCAAATATCTCTTCAACGATCGATTCATAATCTGCTTTTTTAGCTACAATAATCGTTGGTTCTACAAAATAACCCACTGATTTATCATAACCACCACCTAATGCGATCTCAGCATCAGGAGAAGCTTTAGCACGATCAATATAACCGGCAATATTATCAAAAGATTTTTCGTCAATAACTGCATTCACAAAGTTTGAGAAATCACGAACACAACCCATTTTGACGGTTTTCATCATCTCTTTCACATGTTGTAGTGTTTCATTCCATAAAGATTTAGGAATATAACCTCTGGAGGCTGCAGAACATTTTTGTCCTTGATACTCAAAAGCACCTCTTACAATTGCAACAGCTAATTCTCTTGCAGGAGCAGAGCTATGTGCAAAGATAAAGTCTTTTCCACCTGTTTCACCTACAATTTTTGGATAGGTTTTATAGTTTCCAATATTTTGTCCAATGGTATTCCAGAATGCGTTAAAAGTTCCAGTACTTCCGGTAAAGTGAACTCCGGCAAAATCTGGAGAAGCAAAAACGGTATTAGAAATGGTTGCTCCACTTCCCGGTAAGAAATTGATAACACCATCAGGAAGACCAGCTTCTTTGAATAACAACATCAGGTAATAATTGGAAAGGATAGCCGTAGTTGCAGGTTTCCATAATACTACGTTGCCCATTAATGCAGGAGACATGCTTAAGTTAGAAGCGATGGCTGTAAAGTTAAATGGAGATATCGCATAAACAAAACCTTCCAAAGGACGATATTCTGTTCTGTTGATAGCAGTATGGTCAGACATCGGTTGTTGAGCATAGATTTGAGAAGCAAAATAGGTGTTAAATCTCAAAAAGTCTATTGCTTCACAAGGACAGTCAATTTCTGCCTGGTATGGATTTTTTCCTTGACCCAACATCGTTGCAGCGCTTAAAATGAAACGATATTTTTTAGATAGTAGTTCAGCGGCTTTCATCATGATAGAACCACGTTCCACCCAAGGCATCTCTTCCCATTGTTTTTTAGCAGCCATAGCTGCTTCAATAGCCATTTTAACCTCTTTTTCAGTAACCATGTGGTAATTGGCTAAAACGTGTTGATGTTCTGTTGGCATCACTACTTTACCCATTTTTCCGGTTTTGATCTCTTTTCCCCCAATAATAATGGGAATCTCGATCACTTGATTGTATTGTTTTTCAATCTCTGCTTGTAATTGAGCCCTTTCAGGTGACCCCGGAGCATACGAATAAATCGGCTCATTTTTGGGCTCTCTGAATTGAAATAATGCATTGTTCATTTTGATATTGTTTAAAAGGTTATTAAATACAATAGAAAATCACGATAAAAGTTTTTTTATCGTGACATCATTTTATAAAAAATTCTAATTATTCACTAACACAAGTATAAGTGTAGTCCAAACTAGTCCAGGTTGTATCTGAATATGCGGTACAATCATCTTCAGTCATCTCACCCACAGCAAGATTATCATATCCGTCTAATGTAACATTGTCTTTTTGAACGGTACAATAGCAAATTTTCTTACAAGATGAAAATAAAACGGTAGCTAATCCTAAAACTACTAAGGTCAAAACTATTTTTTTCATAATTCAATATTTTTTAATATGTTTATTTTGATTCTTCGCAAATAACTCCTGAAACCATGTTATTCACAGTATCAGTATATGAATATTGTTGGCAAACAGACCCATCACCTTCTAGATCTACTGAATAAGACTGCCCAAATGATTCATTAACAAAGGGTTGACATTCACATGTCTTTTTACAACTTTGAAAAGAAAAAAGTACAAAGGTGAAAGCAATAAATAAGAATATTCGTTTGTACATATTTAACTTTTATATTTTAAGGGTACAAAAGTAATGAAATTTTTGATATTAAGGAATATTTATTTCTTTATACATAAAAAAAAAGAACCGAGTAAAACCCGGTTCCATTTTATAAAAAATAAAGCTTGATTATCTGGCATCACAAACAACTGTTTCACCTGTCAAAGAAACAGTAGCTTCATAAGCTGCACATTGTGCACTTGTCATTTCACCAACGAAAAGTTCGTCCTCGCTGCCAATTGTGCAATAACAACTTTTTACACATGATGTACTAATTGCAGCTAAGAAAGCTACACAAGCTAAAGTTAAAAATACTTTTTTCATAAAAATAATTTTT
The DNA here is from genome assembly GCA_942493315.1 of uncultured Bacteroidota bacterium. Classification (GTDB taxonomy): domain Bacteria; phylum Bacteroidota; class Bacteroidia; order Bacteroidales; family WCHB1-69; genus UBA5429. The sequence continues at coordinate 716,109 of OW818690.1, forward strand.
TTGGTTAATAATTTTGGTTTAAATGTGTTTATTTACTAAACTTTTATTTTAAAAAACATACTAAATGAAAATCTTTGCTTCTCTTCCGTCTCTCGTGACTTTCAGGTTGCAAATATAAAAAACTTTTTCATTAAAAAAACAAAAAAATCGCAATTATTTCATATTTTTGCAGTTCATAACAATATTTTCAAAAATGGATTTAGATATACTATTAGGGTTGCAATGGGGCGACGAAGGAAAAGGCAAGATTGTTGATGTTTTAACTCCTGAATATGAGGTTATTGCACGATTTCAAGGGGGGCCAAATGCAGGTCATACTTTGGAATTTAACGGCATAAAACATGTTTTGCATATTATTCCTTCCGGGATTTTTCATCAAAATAAAATCAACATTATTGGAAATGGGGTGGTTATTGACCCTGTAATTTTCAAAAAAGAGATTGAAGAACTAGAAAAAATGGGAGCAAATCCGGTAAAAAATCTTTACATTTCAAAAAAAGCTCACCTGATTCTTCCTACACATAAACTATTGGATGCAGCATTAGAGTCTCGTAAAGGGAGTCAGAAAATTGGATCCACTTTGAAAGGGATTGGTCCAACCTATACCGATAAAACTGCGCGTAATGGATTAAGAGTATTAGATCTTTTTGCGCCCAATTTTAATGAAAAATGGGATTCCGCTATTGCAAATCATCAGGATTTATTAGATAAATACAATTTTAATTATCAGGAGATCTTACCACAGATGATTACGGAATGGTTGGACTCTGTTGAAACATTAACCCGTTTCACTTGCATTGATAGTGAGTATGAAGTGAACCAATATTTGAATGATCATAAAAAAGTGTTGGCGGAAGGTGCACAAGGCACTTTATTAGATGTTGACTTCGGATCTTATCCTTATGTAACCTCTTCAAATACTGTAGCTGCCGGAGCATTTACTGGTTTAGGTGTTGCTCCTTCCAAATCCGGAAAAGTGATTGGTATTGTAAAAGCTTACTGTACTCGGGTGGGCAGCGGACCATTTCCTACTGAACTATTTGATGAAACCGGTGAACAACTACGCAAGCAAGGTTTTGAGTTTGGATCCACAACCGGACGTCCCAGAAGATGCGGATGGCTTGACTTAGTAGCCCTTAAATACTCCATCATGATTAATGGTGTAACTGAAATGGTGCTTACAAAAGCAGATGTTATGAATAATTTTGAGACCATTCAGGTTTGTACTTCTTACAAAATAAATGGAGAAATTACCGATCGGTTCCCTGCAAATACAGAAACTGAGGTTGAACCCGTTTATACCACTTTCCCGGGTTGGAACTGCGATATCAATAACATGAACTCTTATGAGCAACTTCCTCCGGCTTTTAAATCTTATGTTAATTTTATTGAAAAAGAAACCGGAGTAAAGATTTCTATTGTTTCTACGGGTCCCGATAGATCTGAAACCATCATTCGATCATAATGAAAAAAAAACTTCCTTTTATTGGATTATTACTTGTCGGAGTTCTATTATTCTCCTCTTGTCAACCCAAAATCTATGGTCAAACCAGAAGAAAAAAAGATCGTAAATGTGGCTGTGAGTTAATCAAACAAGAAAAATCTGAGGATTTATATGCAGATTTAACATCAAAATAAAAAAAATATCAGCTATGAATTTTTTAAGAAAACTTGAATTATTCCTTTTAGGATTTTGCATTTTATGGATCACTTCCTGTTCCCAAAAACAAGAAAAAATTATTTTTTCAGGTGAATTAACCCATGTAAATCAGGAAAAAATATATTTGTATAAAGTTGCCCCTGAAGGTTCTTTTTTAATAGATTCAAGCCTAATAAAAGATGGCAAATTTACACTAACGGATATAGTGGATAAAAATTCTGAAAAAAAGGATTATCCCGGTTATTATAAAGTGTTTCTTACTAAAACTAATCACATTCTAACAATTGCTCAAATTGGAGAACATTTACACTTTAAAGCTAATGCTGATTCTCTGGTTAAAACATACTCTGTTACCGGTGGTCAAGATGCCCAACTTATCAATCAACTGGATATGCAGTTGAAATGCTTTATTGATTCTGTCAATAATCTTACTCTAACTTATAACTCAAATCAATACAATGATAGTGTTAAAGAAAATATTGAAGCATTATACAATCAATATATTTTGAATCATCAAAATTTTTTAAAAGATTTTATTCATAAAAATGGCTCTTCGATTGCTACGTTGAACGCTTTCTACCAAAAATTTAACAGACTCACTTTCTTACCTGAAAAAGATCATGTTGATTTGTTAAAAGAGATGTATCGTGTTCTTTATTCAAAATATCCTGACAATAGTAATATTTTTTATATCAAAAACAGGATTGATAAATATTCAGAAGAGTGATCTATTTTAAAAACTGAATCATCTCCTCTTCGTTAATCCCTCTAAAATTCACCACTTTACAAACAGAGTCTCCGTCCATATACAATAATGTGGGAAAGGTTCCGTAAACTGCTTTTAAAAATTGTGCAGGATTGGCATGGCTATACATCTTATAATCTAATGTTTTCGTTGCTTTTTGAAAAGTATCAATCTCATTTTGATTTCCTAAAATAATCGCATTAAATTTATTATTAGGAATATGATTTTGTTTAAAAATTTGATCCACTTTTTGCATACTCATTTTACAAAATTTACAACCGGAAACATAAAAGGCCAATACATGTTTGCCCTCTATTTTTGTAAGTTCCTCTTTTGTTGAGTCTTGTAACATATCTACTAATACTTCCTGATTCACATGATTATTTGGTTTATAAATTTTTGTATAAACTGAATCAGGTGGAATTAATATGAAAGTAAGAACCAATATGGCTCCCGTAACAATTCCAATAACCCATTTTCTCCACTTAAAACGGAACTCTTTTTGGTTTTTAATGGGGAATAATAGCCCAATAATAATTAAATTTTTGATGATAGAACCAACAGGGTCTATTTCAATAAAACTTCCAAAACAATGACAATTGGAGTCGTCTCTAAAAATAGCTGTGTAAATTAAAAATAAAGTAAAGCCAACCATAGTTAGCATCATCAACCACCATGTTTTTTGATAGTAGAATTTAGCTATCATAAACACTCCCAATAAAAACTCAAACGATATCAATACCCTTGATAAAACAGAAGTTAGAAAGAAATTGAAAATACCGAATGAGTAAATGTACATTTCAAACTGGTCAATGGATAATAATTTTAAAATGGCGGAAAGGAGAAAGGTTCCTCCTACTAAAATTCTTAAAATAATTTTTAAATATTTCATATTGTTTAATTTAAATTCCTTTTGGAATAGATGCTATTAATGTTTTAGTATAGGGTGTTTGGGGATTAAAATAGATGGTATCTGCATCATCTAATTCAATAATTTTACCACTTTGCATCACCGCCATTCTGTCCGACATAAATTTTACAACCGACAAATCGTGTGAAATAAACAAATAGGTAAATTGAAAATCTTTTTTAAGTTCATTCAGCAGATTTAAAACCTGCGCCTGAACGGAGACATCAAGAGCGGAAACCGATTCGTCACATATAATAAATTTGGGATTCACAGCTAACGCACGGGCAATGGAGATCCGCTGTCTTTGTCCCCCTGAAAACTCGTGCGGATATCGATACAGATGATTCTCCTGTAGCCCTACACGTTCTAAGAGTTGAATCGCTTTTTTCCTCCTTTCGATATCGTTTCCGAAAATATGGTGCACTTTCATGGGCTCCATGATCATATCACCAACAGTAAGTCTTTGATTTAATGAAGAATACGGGTCCTGTAAAATGATTTGTAAATCTTTTCTAATGGCTCTTAACTCCTTGGTATGGAGAGTTCTGATATCTTTTCCCTGATAAAAAACCTGACCCGAAGTGGGTTCAATCAAGCGGATCATCGATCTTCCCAAAGTTGTTTTTCCACAACCGGACTCCCCTACTAAGCCTAACGTTTCCCCTTCATAAATATCCAAATTGATATCCTGAAGAGCATTTACATAAGCTCTTTTTTCAAATAGATTTTTTTTACGGATAGGATAGATTTTGTTTAATTGAAGAATTTGGATAAATGGTTTATCGGCATACAATTTTTGGTGCGTATACACTCTCTCCTCTTTAGTTACGATCTGTTTATGAATCAATGCGTCCATTAATGTTTCACCACCGGATGGAGTATATGTCATAAAATCATCAACCGTTGGGAGCACTTTTAGTCTTACATTTAGTGGTGGCCGACATGCCAATAATCCTTGTGTATAAGGATGTTGAGGGTTTTTAAACAAGGAAGAGACAGTTCCCTCTTCCACAATTTCCCCTTTATAAAGAACCAAAACCCGATCTGCAATTTCAGCAACAACGCCTAAGTCATGGGTGATAAAAATAACACTCATTCCGTTCTTTTCCTGAATTTTTTTGATCAGTTCAAGGATCCCTTTTTGGACAGTTACATCCAATGCAGTTGTGGGTTCATCCGCAATTAAAATATCGGGATCACAACTAATCGCCATGGCAATCATCACTCTTTGTTTCTGACCGCCGGACAATTCATGAGGATAAGAATCAAAAACCTTTTCAGGTCTTGGTAATTTCACTTCATTAAAAAGATCTATCACTCTCTTTTTAGCTTCTTTTTTAGAAAGATGGGTATGGAGTCTGATCGCCTCCATAATTTGCTCACCACATTTAATCACAGGATTCAGGGAGGTCATAGGTTCCTGGAAAATCATTCCAATTTTCGCTCCTCTGATTTTTCTCATTTGGGCGTCATCACTATGAATAATCTCCACTTCCTGATCTTTCTCCTGATTCCAAAAGAGAATCTTTCCATTTTCCCATTTTGCAATCTTTTCAGGAATCAATTTCATAATAGAAAGAGCGGTCACTGACTTTCCTGAGCCTGATTCCCCGACAATTCCGAGAATTTCACCTTTTTGTAACACAAAAGAGATCCCTTTCAGAACCGGTTTCCATTCATCATCCGATTGAAGCCGAAGTTTTAAATCTGCAATAGTGAGTAAATTCATAAAGTGATATAAGAATGCAAAACTATGATTTTTCGATGAATGTTGGCATTAAAATTCAAAATTTATTTCTGTTATTTGTAAAGAGTTAAAACCGATATTAAAAAAGCGGTATTCCAAACCGTTTGTAACTCCAATTATTTCTGCTTTCAGGGTTGCGTTATATCTTGCCACTTGTTCCAAAACAGCCTGATCCAATTTCACGGAAGGGGCTTTACATTCTATCACCAAGTAAGGAGCTCCTGTTCGGTTAAACACCACAATATCGTATCTTTTTGTAAGACCATTGAGGGTAATCTGTTTTTCAACAGCGATCAGAGTAGCGGGAAATCCATGACGATGGAGGAGCTGATGGATGCAATATTGTCGTACTTTCTCCTCTTCGGTAAGGAGTACCCATTTTTTTCTAATGGGATCAAAAATTTCCGTTTTTCCTTCTTTATCTCTAATGGGCATAGTGGTTAAATTTTTAATTTTTCACAGAATTTTATTTGTTCTTCTCTGGTCATTAGGGATGGTTTTGTATATAAAACGCAAAAATAACTAAATTATCAAAATGTAAAAAATATTTTGACAATTATTTGGTCAATTTTCAGAATTTTTACCCCTTCACCTTCCCCCTTTTTTTTGTATTTTTGCAGGTTATTTAAAATAGTGCTTTACGATGGCTGACTACAAAGAGGATAGTATTATTACACTGGATTGGGATGAGCATATCAGAATGCGTCCCGGGATGTATATTGGAAAATTAGGGGATGGATCTTCCCATGATGATGGAATCTATGTGCTTCTAAAAGAAGTACTTGATAATTCTATTGATGAGTTTATGCGCGGTTTCGGAAAAACAATTGAAGTGAATATCAAGGAACAAAAAGTGACCATCAGAGATTTTGGCCGCGGAATCCCCTTGAAAAGTGTTGTGGATTGCGTTTCAAAAATCAATACCGGCGGAAAATTTAATGAAAGTAGTGCCTACGAAACAGCCATCGGAATGAATGGTGTGGGTGTTAAAGCTGTCAATGCCCTCTCCTCCAGATTTGTAGTTCAGAGTTGGGTGGACGGTAAAACTAAAAAAGCGGAGTTTTCCTGCGGTAAAAAAGTGAAAGAGGAACCTTTCGAATCCACTTCTGAATCTAATGGAACTTATGTTTCTTTTATTCCGGATGAATCATTATTTGAGAATTTCCACTGGTACACCGAATATATTGAGGTGATGATGTGGAACTATGTTTACCTCAATCGCGGACTCACCATCCTTTTCAACGGGAAAAAATATTTTTCAAAAAATGGGTTGCTTGATTTGCTGAACAACAATGTGGAAAGCGAAATGTTATATCCTCCCATTCATCTCAAAGATGATGACTTCGAGTTTGCTTTTGTTCATACCTCACGCCGTTATGGGGAAGAGTATCACTCCTTTGTAAATAGTCAAAATACAACTCAGGGAGGTACCCATCAACAGGCTTTCAGAGAAGCAATTGTTAAGACAATCCGTGATTTTTATAAAAAAGAGTATGATCCGAGTGATATCAGAAATTCGATCGTTGCAGCACTCTCCATTAAAGTGAAAAATGCGATTTTTGAATCTCAAACCAAAACTAAACTGGGATCTCAGCATATCAGTCCGGGTGGTCAAACCATCAGATATTTCATCAATGATATGGTGGGGCGGCTTTTAGATAAATTTTTACACATGAATCCAACCGTTGCCGATGCGATCCAAAAGAAGATTGTGGAGTCGGAAAAAGAACGGAAAGAGATTGCCAATATCAAAAAAACATCCAAAGAGATTCAGAAAAAAGTGAGTTTGCATAACAGCAAACTGAGAGATTGCAGAATCCATTTCAATACCAATGATGCGCGTCGTTTAGATTCCACCATTTTCATTACGGAGGGTGACTCCGCATCCGGTTCGATCACTCAATCCAGAGATGCGATGACACAAGCTGTTTTTAGTCTTCGTGGAAAACCTCAAAATACTTTCAAAAAAACCAAAAGGGTGATTTATGAAAATGAGGAGTTTAGTTTGCTTCAGGCTGCTTTGAATATTGAAGATGGGATTGAAGGATTGCGCTTTAACAATATTGTTTTTGCCACCGATGCTGATGTGGATGGGTTACACATCCGTTTGCTATTACTCACCTTTTTTCTCAAATATTTTCCGGATGTTGTTAAAGCAGGGCATGTTTATATCCTTCAAACACCACTATTCAGAGTTCGGAATAAACAAAAAACATTTTATTGCTATTCCGATGAGGAACGGATTAACGCCATCAAAACACTGGGAAACAAACCGGAAATCACCCGTTTCAAAGGACTTGGAGAGATCTCACCTCAGGAATTTAAAGGATTTATTGGTAAATCGATCCGCTTAGAACCTGTAGTTCTTGAAAAAGGGACCAATATTGAGAAAATTTTAGAATTTTACATGGGAGATAACAACCCAACCAGACAACAATTTATTATTGAACAACTTCGCGATGAGATTGACGAAGCAAGTGAATAAATGAAAACAATAAACTATGAAAATTAAAGAAGTGATTACCCGGCTGGAAGAAAGTTTTCCTCTTTATTGGCAGGAAGATTTTGATAATTGTGGCATACAATGTGGTGATAAAGAGAGAGAGATTACAGGGATAATGGTTTGTTTTGATATGAGCGAAAAAGTGCTCGACGAAGCGATCTCCAAAAACTGCAATATGGTTATTTCACACCATCCGATCATTTATAAAACCGGGTTAAAGAAGATTGAACCAACCAACCGAGTAGGAAAAGTGGTTTGCAAAGCATTGGAAAATAAGATTTTATTGTATTCCATGCACACTAACATGGACAGTGGAATAGATGGGGGAAATGTTTTGTTTGCTCAAAAATTGGGGTTGCAAAATCTACAGGTTTTAGCACCCAAAACCGATATGTTTAGAAAACTGATTGTTTTTGTACCACAAGCTGATGCAGACCGTTTAAAACAAAGTTTATTTGATGCCGGAGCAGGAACATTAGGAAAATATCAACATTGCAGTTATACTACTGATGGATTGGGTAGTTTTCTTCCCGTTGAAGGGGCAAATCCTGCTATTGGAACAGTAGGGAAAGAGGAAGAAGTAGAAGAGATCAAACTGGAAGTAATCTTTCCGGTAGCACTTCAAAAAAAGGTTGTAGAAGCTCTTTTTGCTCACCATCCTTATGAAGAACCCGCTTTTGACATCCTCAAACTTGAAAATTTGAATTATCATGTTGGCTTGGGAAGAGTGGGTACTCTTGCGGAGCCGATGGAATTAACTGATTTTTTACAATTTGCCAAAAAACAACTCCACCTGGAGGTGATTAAATATTCCGGAAAAATGGGAAGAAAAATCCAAAAAGTAGCTGTCTGTGGTGGTGGTGGGGCCTCTTATGTTGCGGATGCATTAGCTATGAATGCTGATATCTATCTCACCGGAGATATTAAGTATCACGACTATTTTATACCCGAAAATAGGATGGTGGTGGCCGATATTGGACACTTTGAAGGAGAAAATTTCATAAGAGACATTATATATAACGAGATAAACAAAATTTTCACTAATTTTGCAAGCTATATTTCTGAGGATGAGAAATTAGAGATTAGTTGGATATAAAGAACGAATTAAAAAAAAGAATACGATACTATGGCTAAGAAAAAAGCTGAGGAAATCACTGAAAATGTGAATGTTAACGAAAATATTAACATCGAAAACCTTCAAGAACAACCCATTGAACATACCGGTTCAAACGACACAATTGAAGAACAAACCATTGCAAAAAAATTGTTATCTTTACACAATATTCAGCAAATTTGTTCCAAAATTGACCAAATCAGAGTGATCAGAGGTGAACTTCCCAACGAAGTTAGAGACCTTGAAGATGCTCATGAAGGGATGTTGACTCGTATTTCAAAGTATAAAGAGGACGTTCAGGATTTAGAACAAAGAATCACCAATCAGGATCTTAAAATTAAAGAATCTATCGCTTTGATTAAAAGATATGAGGAGCAACAAAACAACGTTAGAAACAATCGTGAGTACGATTCTCTTACCAAAGAGATTGAGTTCCAAAAATTGGAAATTCAGGTTGCTGAAAAACACAAAACCAGATTTGCTGCTGAAATCACTGCTAAAGAGGAAGAGATTGCACAATTTGAATCTAAATTAGAAGAGATTGCAGATATTCTTCAACAAAAGAAAAATGAATTGGATGATATTATTGCAGATACGGAAAAAGAGGAAAAAGAACTGATGGAAAAATATGATCTTTACAAGAAAAATGTAGATCAACGTTTATTGGTTGCTTTTGAACGTATACGTAAAAATGCCCGTAATGGTTTGGCTATCGTTCAAATCGACAGAGAAGCTTGCGGGGGTTGTTTCAGTATGATTCCACCTCAAAGACAATTAGACATTCGCTTACACAAAAAAATTATTGTTTGTGAAGCATGTGGTCGTATCTTTATTGACAAACAATTAGTTGAAAACCAAGAAATAGAAGCATAATTCTAGTAACTAATGGAAATCACTCTGACCACCGGAATTTTATTGATTATCTCCGGAATCATGGTTGGATTTATAAATACACTAGCGGGAGGTGGAACAGTAATATCCATCTCCCTTTTTATGTTCTTAGGGTTACCTCCTGTAGTCGCCAATGGAACCAATAGAATTCCGATCATCTTTCAAACTTTAACCGCCGTAATTTTATACCAAAGGAAAAAGTTAATAGATTGGAAAAAGGGGATTATCCTTTCGATTCCGATCATATTAGGCAATCTCACCGGAGCATTTTTAGCAGGAATCCTTCCAGGAAAGATCTTTTCCTACATTTTTGCAGGGATTGTCCTACTATTTGGTGTATCCATGATTTTTGATCCCAACCGCTGGATTCATGAAAATAAGGAGCTACAGATCAAACCGGTCACCATTATTCAATATGTAACATTCTTCTTTTTAGGTATTTATGGTGGATTTGCACATGTTGGTATCGGATACATGTACTTGGGAATGTTAGTATTAGTAAGTGGGTATGATCTATTGAAGGCCAATGTGTTAAAAATCGTATTTGTCATGTTATCGGTACCTTTTTCACTAGCGATCTTTGCAAGTCAGGGACATGTAGATTGGGGCGCCGGATTGATACATGCCATTGGGAACATCATTGGAGCAGCCATTGGAGTAAGGTTTGCCATCAAGAAGAACATCAATTTCATAAGATACATTGTATTATCGTTAGTAGCGTTAGTCATCTTACAACTATTAGGCATTATAACTCCGGAAAAGATATTGGGAATTACCAAATTGTTGCATTGATCCCAACGAAAAAACCTCAGCTTTCTCTGTGTTCTCAGCGAGATTTTTTATAATGAAATGATCTTGGAGTTACGATTTTTGCTAATCTAATAAAAGATTGGTGACGATTTTTGTAACTTATTCTTTTTTAGGAAAATCTATAAAATGCTGATTTGGCTAGGATCCTGTACCAATCTTTTATAAGATTAGCCGATCAAAGCTCCTCTGAAAGATAGTGGTTTCATCTTCTGTTTGTGAAATGTGTTGTTTTACATGCGACAAATATTCCTTTTTTTTAATAACTTAAGTTTTTTACCTTTTTATTTTACCGCAGAGGATCCCAAAGAAAAATCTCAGAGGGTACAAAGAAAAAAACCGCTGGATACTTCTCGAGAAAAATTGGATTCAATTCATTTGCCATTTGCTATTCGCCTAAAACACTGTGAAACATCGTTTAACATTGTGAAACATTGTGTAACAAAAAAAAGACTTAAGACAGTAAATAGGAAAAGTAATTAGTTGTAATTTTGCAGAAAATTTGACTTATGAAAAACCGTTTTATCATCTCCGGTGGAGGTACTGGTGGGCATATTTTTCCGGCTCTCGCAATCGCTAACCAACTCAAAAAAATGATCCCTCAAGCTGAAATCCTTTTTATTGGTGCTCAAAATAAAATGGAGATGTCTAAAGTGCCTGAAGCGGGTTATCCCATTGAAGGATTGGAAATTTATGGAATCAGCCGCGATTTGTCAACTTCGGGAATCCTCAAAAATTTAAAACTGCCATTCATTTTATTGAAAGCACTTCGAAAAGCAAAGAAAATTATTCGTGATTTTGATCCCGATGTTGTTATTGGTGTGGGTGGATTCGCTAGTGGTCCTGCCCTTAAAGCGGCTGCTTCTCTAGGCATACCAACGGTTATTCAGGAACAAAACTCATATCCGGGCGTTACCAATAAAGCACTGGCAAAAGATGTTCAAAAGATTTTTGTTGCTTATGATGGACTGGAAACCTATTTCCCTCAAGAGAAAATTGTGAAATCGGGAAATCCGGTACGCAGTGAGATTATCCATTTGGTTCGAAAAAGTGAAGAAGCATATACCTATTTTGATTTTTCAAAAACGAACAAAACATTATTGGTTATTGGAGGCAGCTTAGGTGCCAGATCAATCAACCAATGTATGGAAGCCCATTTGGAGCAATTGAAAGGGCTTGGAATTCAAATCATCTGGCAAACCGGCGATCTTTTTTATAAATCAATTTCACCAGATCTTTTGGCTCAGCAAGATGAAAAAACAAGAATAGTTCCATTTATTAAAAGGATGGATTATGCTTACGGGATTGCTGATTTTATTGTATCACGCGCCGGAGCATTAGCGATTGCTGAACTCACCTTAGTGGGTGTACCGACCATCCTGATCCCTTTCCCTTTTGCGGCGGAAGATCATCAAACTAAAAATGCTGCAGCCCTTTCTGATCATAATGGCGCGATTTTAGTTCCGGATAAAGAGGTTCCTGAAAAACTAATTCCCGAATTAATCGATCTGATTGAGGATGAAAAAAGAGCGGCAGAGATGGCTCAGGAGATTAAAAAGTTTGGATTACCTAATGCTATTGAAGTGATTGCGGAAGGGATTATCAAAATAGCTCAAAAAAATTCATAGTGACACGAAACAGGCATATAAAACCAATCTTTTAAAAGGCTATGGTTTGATTTAAATTCTATATGCCTTGTGCCAATAATTCTATTTTTCTAATTCTTTGATTTCATTTAATGGGATGGAACCTGAGAAATACATGATTACAAAATCCTCCTCTTCCTCTACAACCATAAAGAAAACGGATACATTTTCCTTACCCTGACTGGCTTTGTCAACCAAAAACAACACCCTACTCTCTTCATCTTTAACGGTCATCATTTCACTCAACACACCATTTTGGATCAACTTGCGGAAATCCTCTTTCATTTGAACTACAATCGCTTTGGATTCGGTTGTGAAAATTTGAAATTTATCGAAGTTGAAAGAGATTTCAGCTAAATCAGAATCATCTTTGATGGTTTTAAACATATCATTATTCATTGTGATTACCGTAACACCTTTCATGCTATTGTACTTAGCAATCAACTCAGTAACCTCTTTAGGTTCATTGTTTTTTTGTGAAAATCCGTTAAAACCGGCCAATAAAATGACGATACAGAAAAAAAGTTTAATTTTCATTGGGTCTTAATATTAATGATTGTTGTAATAATTTTTGTGTTTTTTGAAATGTTTTATTCGCTTTATCTGCTTGTTCAGCGCCTTGATTTAACTTCTGCGAAACAAACATCATAGATTTTTTATATTCATCATACGTCATATCTCTCTTTTTCAAGGAAGGGTTTAAAACAGTACGATACAAAGGGTAGCTTAAAGATACAAGTAAGAGAAAAATCGCAGCAGCACAAAACCAAACATTTTTTTTACTTTTAGGGCTATTTTTTGTGTGATTGGCGTATCTGTCAATCATTTGCATCACTCTCTCATCCTCTTCCTGTTCTTTTACCTGATGATCCATCACCTGATTCACCATTTTTTCAAAATTGGGGGTTTCCCATTTGGATTCCCAATAGGCTGATCTATTTTCAAGTGCGAGGAAAAGAGATTGATCTTTCATGTGTTCCTTTCTGACTTGATCCGACTTGAAATAGGAACACAAAAGTTTCTCCTCTTCACCAGAAAGTGTAGCATCATAAAACTTTTGAATGAGAAGATCCATATTATTTTCTGACATATTATTGAATTTTTTCTTTTAATGTTTTTCTTGCTCTGGATAAGATCACGCGAACATTTCCTTCAGACAAACCGGTTATTTCAGAGATCTCTTCAAAAGAGCAATTTCTAAATTGCTTCAGGTGGAGAACTTGTTTTTGGATCACGGGAAGGTGATCAATCTCCTGATACACTTTACGGATATTTTCCTTCATGATCAGATGATCTTCCGGCGTTTCAAAAAGGGGTAATTGGTACTCCTGATCCATAATATCCAAAATTTCGTATCTATTATTCATTTTCAATTTATTAATACAGAGATTTTTAATCATCGTAACACAGTACGCTTCCGGATTATGAATCTCATTTAATTTATCCCTTTGTTCCCATAGCTTTGAATAGAGATCCTGCAGGGTATCTTTGGCATCATCCTCATCAGACAACATCACAGAAGCTATACGGAACAACTTAGCAGAAATGGGTAATATCATTTTTTTAAATTGGTCACCGGTCATACCCATTTATTGTCAAAGTTTTAAGTTCTAATAGTAAGACAACGAAACAGGCATTTTGTTACAAAAAGAAAATTTATTAAGATAAGGAATTGGGTTTTGGGTATTGGGTTTTGGGTATTGGTTATTTTTGCTGATTTTTCATTAGCTTATTATCTCATTAGCACATTAGCTTATTAATCTGGGCATTCCGGCACCACCCACCGCACAAGCCAACCCTGCTGCCGTCGGTCTCCGCCTTCAAGTCCGCAGTCGCAAGCCGTGTGACTGCATGGTCGAAAAAGGAGCTCACAAGTTCGCTCTTTTTCTCCCTGCATCACATCGGCTTTCTCCTTTGCGGGCTTTCCCGGCTCCGCCCTAATGCGGACTAGAGACGGGTGACTGGAGACGAGAGAAGTTAGACGTTAATTTGAAATTATAGCAAATTATTCATTATTCATTAGTCTGTGGCTAATTACCCCGAAGGGGTTTCATATTAATAACCGTATGCATGCTTGCGCAGCATACGGATCAATGAACACTACCAGACCTCTACTACCTCGAAGAGGTTGCAGTAATGAATCAAAAATAGCATTCGAGCTTTTGGAGTTTATTAAATAATAATATTTTCAAAATATATAATCAGCTGTCTGAAAACAGCCTGAACAAAGAAATTCGTAATTTCGTTCATAGTTGGATATATGTTTTTGATGATACAAAAATTTAACTATGGAGGGTGACTTCGGTCAACCCCAATCTTTTATACCTTTTTTTCTGACAATAGTGATTATTTTTAAGTTTATTTATTCAAAAAAAATTTGATTTTTATTAAGGACAACGTATATTTTGTCGAATTGATTTTATATAATAATAATCTCCATCAAAAAATTCTACTTCATGTATAGGCCAACTATCATCTATCCTATTCGTTGATTTCTGAAAAAAACCACAAATATGATGTTTCTCTCTCGTTTGTTTAAAAAAAATATCTGAACTATTAATACTAATAAAAAAACAATGATTCTTATGTTTAACAATACCTTTGTACATTTCAAAATCATTTTCTAAAAAGAAACTTTTTATTTCATTTGGTTCAAAATTAAAAAAAAGATAATTTGTATCAGATTTAATGGCTTCGTCTAAAGATAACGAATACCAAATTGAATCAGAAAAAAATGTACAATTTTTATCAATTTCAAGAATATAATCCAACATTGAATAAAAATTACTATCAATTGGTTCTAAAATTGGGATATGAACGTTATAGTATGTAAATTCTATTTTTTGAGCAGAAGCAAAGTTAAGAAAAATAATAAAAGTAAATAAATAAATAAATTTCATATTAATTTTATTTAAAAAAAATATCATTTTTTGTTTTTGGAAAAATTAATTTTTTTGGAAGAATTGGAAATACTTTCTCGGCATTTTCTAAATTACTTATTTCCACACAATTCGCTTTATAACCTTCATTTGAGGTCATACTAAATTCAGATTCAACAATTTTACCTTCAAACCTCAATTGATTACCTGTACGATTTCCTTCTGAATCAACCATATAAAAAACATCATTATCACTATTAGCTTTCCCTGTAATTTTCCCAATCTCAGTAACATCGTACTCATCCTCTCCTTTCGGATCTACTAACATTAACGGATTATTCGCATAGTAATTATACGGTGACACACTTGGATTCTTATCACTCATCGGGTCAATAGAGAGCCAAATGCTTAAACCGCTGTCGTAGTTACGAGCTCCGAAATACCCATATCCGGTTTCAGCATCTTTCTCTTTGCCGGAGAAGGTGTATGGGGCGTTCCAGGAGGTGTTGCGTTGGTCAACCCAATCTTCTCCGAATGGTAAGAAATGGAGGTGTAGGATGGCATTTCCGCTTCCATATAATGTAAGATTATCCATATATGCAAAGTTCATCCGGTTTCCGTTGATGTTCATGAACGTATTTCAATGTTGATTTACATGCGACAAATATACAACTTTTTTAATAATTTAAGTTTTTTTCCTTTTTTTTTACCGGTAGAGTAGAGTGAGGAGCAGCAACGAGGCTACTCCCACCCCCTCGTCAAACCGTACGTGCAGTTTTCCCGCATACGGCTTTCCTATAAACTTCGTCGCAAGCATTCACAGTTAAGTCCTTACTAAAATGTATTTAGTCGGGTCGATCAGTCCATATTTGGTGACTAAGACCTTAAAGGCATTTTGTCGGTATAACCTACATTTTCTTTGACTTTTTCGCTTGTAGTATTTTGTAAGTTTGTTGTTAAGATAAAATCTTAATCTTCTTTTACTCATTGCAGGATAACAAGCATTATCCATGCTGAAGTAGTTGATCCACCCCCTGAGTATTGAATTTAGATCTGTGGACACTTGTTTTGCATTACAGTGTCCATGTGTTCTAAGGTAATCACTAACCTTATCTCGGATCTTCTTTTCTGACTTTTTACTAGGACAGATATTCCAATAACTGAAGTTTCGTCCTTTAATATCTTTGTCATATCTTACTGTACATCCAAGAAAGTCAAAACTAGCTGTGGTAGCATCTACTAGGCGGGTTTTCTCACTATTAATTGATAATTCCATCCGTTGTATGATCTCTTCCAATTTGGTTCTGACTTGTTCTGTTATTGATTTACCCATAATCACAAAATCATCTGCATATCTTACAATACTACATCCATATTTTTGAAATAGATTCTTTGCATTATCCACTATTCTATCTAAGAGGTTGAGATAGACGTTAGCCAAAAGTGGAGAGATTACTCCTCCTTGTGGCGTTCCTGTCTTATTCTTCTTTCCTCCTTTTAGTTGTCCATTTTCCAGCACGGGTGCTTTTAGCCATTTATCTACAAGCTTGAGCATCCTCGGATCGGTAATCCTCTCCTTTAGTGCTATGAATAACTTCTCGTGGGGTATCGTATCAAAGTATTTACTTAAATCTGCATCATAAACCTCTGTTTTTCCTGCTTTCAAGTTTTCTTTGATTCTTCCCATTGCATCTCGCGAGCTCCTTTCTGGTCTAAAACCATAAGAGTTCTCCGAAAAATCTGCTTCAAAAATAGGTTCAAGTATCATTTTACATACTGTTTGTGCTATTCGATCTCTCACTGTTGGAATACCTAATGGACGTTTGCCTCCGTTCGCTTTATCTATTTCCACCCTCTTGACGGGTAAAGGTTTATAGGTTTGCTTGCGCAACTCTTCCCCCAACTCCTCTAAATAGCTTTCTACTCCTTGTTGTTCTATCATGGCTATGCTTATTCCATCTACTCCTGGTGCGCCTCCATTGGATTTGACCTGTTTCCACGCCTCTTTTAGCATATATTTCAAAAACATCTTGTCGTATAGTACATAAAATTTATACTGTTTATCCTGCTTGGCTTTTTGATATAGTTTACTCTGCAAGGTAAATACTCTTTCTGCATCTGACATCTCCTTTTTCTTCCTTTTGAAGAGTTCGGGTTGATCTTCTGCTTCTACTCTTTGTTGATACTTGTTTCTCAATTCTGTCGATTTTTCCATTGTTATAAACTTTATTTATAGTAATGTCCCTTCGCTATCCCCGCTTTTACCTTTTCGGGGGTCATCACTACTATGGACATATCCGACTCCCTCGTCTGTGTTTGACTTACACTCCGTTAGGGGATCCCACGTTCATGTGCTACCTTTGATACACACGCAACAACATACTACTCCGGACAGTCCCGTTGGTTACACCGTTTAAAGATCTTTTATCTGTTTTTCTAAACCAACGTGGTTACAGGTTTCAGCACCTTTGGAAGCTTGACCACTGTCAACTTGGCGTAACGAAGCCTTACTGTTGCAGCTTATGTATCCGCTCATTGCGAGCTTTAATGTATTCGTTTCCTCCTACATTATCGCAATGGCTTCAACCTGAACGGCAAATTGGGTTGATTGTAACTTTCATACAATTAGGTATTTAATTAATATATACACACGCCTCGTGGCGCACCAAAGGACACAAAGAAAAATATCACAAAGATCCCAATGAAAAACCCTCAGCGTTCCCTGCGTCCTCAGCGAGAGAAAAATGGCTTCCATTTATTATTCCGAGAAAGTGTTGGAAAAATATTTTGTATTTTGTTTATTGTTAAACTGTTACAAAAATGTGTTTTTTTAACCGGAACCGTTTCCACACTTTCTCGGAATAAACAATTAATGGATTTAAACGAACAAAATCGGTCGGTAATTTACAAATTACCAATATAACGCTCCTCCGGAGCGGGATCGTTTGGTCGGTTTATTCCTTTACTACCAATATAACGCTCCGCTGGAGCGGGTGCTTTTTGTCGGTTATTCGTTTAGCTACCAATATAACGCTCCGCTGGAGCGGGATCGTTTGGTCGGTTATTCGTTTGCTACCAATATAACGCTCCGCTGGAGCGGGATCGTTTGGTCGGTTTATTCCTTTGCTACCAATATAACGCTCCGCTGGAGCGGGTGCTTTTTGTCGGTTATTCCTTTGCTACCAATATAACGCTCCGCTGGAGCGGGTGCTTTTTGTCGGTTATTCGTTTAGCTACCAATATAACGCTCCGCTGGAGCGGGATCGTTTGGTCGGTTTATTCCTTTACTACCAATATAACGCTCCGCTGGAGCGGGAAAAGACTACAGACAGCGGACTACGGACTACGGACGAATGAATAATGAAAAATGAAAAATGAAAAATGAATAATGAAAAATGAAAAATTTGGTACAATTTCGAACTAACTTCGTCGAACGTTTAACGTCGAACGTTTCCAGTCTCCAGTCACCAGTCTCCCGTCTTTAGTCCGCGTTAGGGCGTAGGCCAGGTACCCCGCAAGTTGAGGTGGTTAGGGGATGAAAAAATAGTGAATAATTAATAGTGAATAGTGAATAGTATTGTGCTAATTATAAATAAAAAATGAGTAGAGCTATCGAGCACACGAGCACATTGAGCATTCTGAAAATGGGCCGGAGCCCGACGGCAGCAGGGTTGGGTCGTGGATTGGATGGTGCCGGAACGCCCTGAAAAAAAGACGAAAGACAAAGGACGAAGGACGAATGAATTATGAATAGTGAAAAATGAAAAATTCTAAAAAACTTATACCCAAAACCTAAAACCTTATAGCTGAAAACTGATAGCTGAAAGCTGATAGCTAAGACTTACCATTTGTCATAGTAGCCTTTCAATGTGGGTACGACAGGTTGGACATATTGATATAAGAATGATTCTTGTTTTGCTTTGGGAGTTACAAGAACCT
Source organism: uncultured Bacteroidota bacterium (assembly GCA_942493315.1). GTDB lineage: Bacteria > Bacteroidota > Bacteroidia > Bacteroidales > WCHB1-69 > UBA5429. The sequence continues at coordinate 734,950 of OW818690.1, forward strand.
CTTTGGAGTCTATGCTATTGATAAAAAAAAGTAAAGCGCTAAAAATGACTAGTACTTTAGCGGCTCCAAAAAGGGCACCGGCTAAATTATTTACAAATTCGGGAATCATCAGTTTAACGAACTTTTCTACCATTCTTCCGGCCATAAAGACCAAAATCAACACGGCAAGAAAAGTGATGGCAAAATATACTTCATGAGGAATTTTTTCATTATTGATCCAAACAGCCACCCAATCAGAAAATTTGAAAGAGGCGTATAATCCGGCCACTAAAGCAATAATGGAAGCTAATTCGCGGATCAAACCATTTGAAAATCCTTTATACCCAAACCAGGCTAATGGAATAAGAATTAAGATATCAATATAATTCATAAGGTTTTATTTAACAAATCCTCTTAATTTCTGAGTAAGAGGTTGGGCATAAATAAAATCGTTTAATTTATCATTGTCAGAAATAAGAACCTCATCTTTATTTCCTCTCCATTCGAGGCACCCTTCCTGAATATAGGAGATGGTTTCCCCGATGGTGATCACGGTATTCAAATCGTGGGTATTGATGATGGTAGTGATATTAAATTCATGAGTAATTCCATAAAGAAGTTCATCGATCATGATGGAAGTTTTGGGGTCTAATCCTGAGTTTGGTTCATCGCAGAATAAATATTTAGGGTTTGAAGCGATGGCGCGGGCTATTGCCGCTCTTTTTTTCATACCTCCACTCAATTCTGAAGGATACAAAAGATTGGTGTTTTCTAAACCCACTCTTTTCAGGCAATAATTGGCTCTATCCAGTTTTTCCTCTTTATTTTGTGTTGTTAGCATATCAAGTGGAAACATCACATTTTGCTCAATGGTTAGAGAGTCGAACAGTGCTGAGCCCTGAAAAACGACGCCCATTTCCATTTTAAAAGATTTTTGCACTTTACTGTGAAACGCATGAAAATCCCGGTCATCGAAAAACACTTTACCTGAAGTTGGTTCCAATAAACCGATGATACATTTGAGAAGTACTGTTTTTCCTGAGCCTGACCTTCCTATGATTAAGTTCACTTTACCATCGACAAACTCAGTATTAATATCTTTTAATACCACATGATCTCCAAATTGTTTATATAGATTGCTAATTGTGATCATATTACAACATTATTTGAGTTATGACAAGATTTAAGATAAGAACGATAAAGCTGGAAGCAACTACGGCGTCGGTACTTGCTTTCCCCAATTCCAAAGCACCCCCTTCAATTTTGTATCCATGAAATGAAGCCACTGAACCGATAATAAAAGCAAAAACAAAAGTTTTAATTAATGAATAATAGACATCATACATTCTGAAGAAAGAAGTGATTCCATCAATATAATCGTAAGGAGCAACAACGGGAGAAAGGAGGGAGACGATATATCCACCACCCAAAGCACAAAACATACTCAAAATAATCAATGTGGGATTTACGATTAAAAGGGCAACAATCTTAGGAAGAACGAGGAAAGAGGATGAATTGATTCCCATAACATCGAGAGCATCTATTTGTTCTGTAACCCGCATGCCTCCAATTTCAGCAGTAATTCTGGATCCTAAATTTCCAATCAACAAAAGGCTCATGATGGTAGGACAAAACTCCATGATAATAGAGGTTCTGGCAGTAAAACCAACGGTCCATTTTGGCACCCAGTTGCTTTCGATTTGCATTCCGGTTTGAAGGGTAACAACGGCTCCCATAACCATGGCAACAACCAGAACGATGGGAAGAGACCCGATTCCCATGGTGTACATTTCATCTAAAAGTTTTTTAAAGAAAACCTTCCATTTTTCCGGTCTGGTGAACACTTTTCCTAAAAACATAAAGTATTCTCCCATTAATATAAGGGCGTGTTTAATCATTTCTTTCTACTTTAATCGCTTGCCAACCAATATCTTTTCTATAAAATAATATATCTGATTTAATTTTTAAAACTGCTTCATAAGCATTTTTCTGGGCATCATGTAATGAATCTCCTTCACCAACAACAAACAACACTCTACCTCCGCTATTGTACCATTTCCCCTCTTTTTGAACGGTTCCCATGTGAAAAACAGTGTTTGGAATTTGATCTAATCCTTTGATTTCAATCCCTTTTTCAAAAGAGTTAGGATACCCTTTAGAAGCTAAAACAACCCCAAGAAAATAGGAATTAAACCATTCTACTTCGGATAGTTTTCCATCTAACAGATTAAGAATCACCTCTACCAAATCACTTTTCATTTTTGGGAGCACCACTTCTGTTTCAGGATCACCAAAACGAGCATTAAACTCAATCACTTTTGGTCCGGAAGTTGTCAGAATCAGTCCACCGTATAAAATTCCGGTAAATGGAGTACCTTCTTTCCCTAATGCCTGCGCTGTAGGGTTCATGATATTCTCGACTGCAAAAGTGATCGCATCATCGGGAATAACTGGAACGGAACTGTAAGCACCCATTCCTCCGGTATTGGGTCCCTGATCCCCATCAAAAGCTCTTTTATGATCTTGTGCAATGGCTAAAGGAATAACCAGATCCTGATGAACTAAAGCCATAAGAGAAAACTCAGGACCTTCTAGAAACTGTTCCATCACCACTTTACCTTCTCCGAATTTTGAATCTAAAAGCATATCCTGTAAAGCTTGTTTAGCCTCAACGTAAGTTAGGGCAACCACCACGCCTTTTCCTGCAGCTAAACCATCATATTTTACAACAATGGGTGCACCTACTGTATCCAGATAAGCGATTGCATCCTCATAGTTTGTAAAAGTAGCATAATCCGCAGTAGGAATTTGATATTTCTTCATCAAATCTTTGGCAAACTGTTTAGATCCTTCAATCATAGCGGCTGCTTTTGAAGGTCCAAAAACGGTAAGCCCCTCTTCCTGAAAACGGTTCACAATACCATTCATCAAAGCTGATTCGGGACCAACAATAGTAAGGTCAATTTTCTCTTTTTTAACCCATTGAATCAAAGCCTCATTATCGGTTTCATCAATAGGGACACAATGAAATTGTGATTTCATTCCATCATTTCCGGGAGCAACAAAAACATCGGTAACCCTTTTTGATTGAGCTACTTTCCATGCAATGGCATGTTCACGACCACCTCTTCCAACTACTAATATCTTCATACCTACTTAACTTCTGGAATGATCACCTCTTTAGGTGCTCTATCAGGGAAAATAATTCTGGCGTAGCTATCTCCAAATCCCTGACTCAAAGCATTTAATTCAGCAATATGAGAGTCAATTTCTTTTTTAATGCGCTCATATTGTGCATTTTGGTTCGTTATTTTAAAAATCTTTTCCCAGAATGACATGGTTGATAAAACAGAATATGTTTCTCTTTGAATATTACTCATATCGTCAGATTGAGCACTTTTGTATTTCATGATATTCTTTTTAGCATTGCTATAAACGGAAGGTAAAATATATTTTTCAATTTTTGAAATTTTAATTTTACTCAATTTGGGTTGTATCACAGCAATCTGTTCCGGAGTCAAATTGTTAAGTAACTCTTTTAAAACCAATGCGGAATTATCAATATTTTCTGATTGAATATTGATTGTTCTTTCATCACATTGATCAAACCAGTCGAAAGTTTCCAACAAACTGTCCATTAAGCGGTTCGCAAGCTTCATCCCTTTTTGTTGTGCGGATGGTGTATTGATTCTAAAATAGAGTTTAATCATATCAACAACTTGCGTAGTGTATTGGAAATTATACACTTGCCAAATTGGAATTACATCTGGATTAAATAAAGTAACCGTATGATCTAACACTTTTTCTGCTTTGATCAAATCACCTTTTTCAATTAATGCCTGAGCCAAACGGGTATGCATTAAAGCAATATTAGAGAATAGTCTGTTATTATCTTCATTATTATAAACTCTAGGATCGTTTATTCCTCCCCACAAATAAGGATAAGGAGTATGATCTTGTGGTTTAGCATTATTTACATGATCCAAACGGGAGTGATCACCAAACTTGTTCATTAGATTATTGTACAATAGATCTGTATCAATTCTTCCTAATTTTGGATAGGACGTTTGAGTTTTAATCGGTACTAAACGGTAAGCTAAACCTTCCAACTGAAAATATTCTTCCAATCCAAACCATGCTTCCGGACCTGTAGTGGATGCAAAGTAGATTGGTCTTTCCCAGTTATTATTAGCTAAAATATCCATCATCACCAAATAAGCTTTTAAAATGTTACAAACGGTTCCATCATCTTTAATATTCCAGGTGATTTTATCCACGATTTGAGCGGTGTCACTAATGGAAACGGTACCGTTAGCCAATACTTTTTGTCTGTCAACAGCAATTGAGAAACTTCCGGGAACAGCTTGTCCATCGGTTTTATACCCTTCTGGTAACAAAACAAGCAGTTTTTTAGAGTCAAATTGTGGCTGTTTGATATAATCCATCACCATTTTGATATCTAAAAATTCTCCATTTCCTTTATTCAGAACTAATTGATCTCTGGTTCCATCTTTGTATTGTTTCCAATCCATAGAGATAGGAAGCGGTGCACTATTGTATGCCTGACGCTTCATTTGGTCAATATACCAGCTGGTATTTAATAAACTTAAATTACAAACTCTAACATCAGTTCTGTATCCTTCCACTTCCTGAGCATACCATAATGGGAAAGTATCGTTATCACCCAAAGTAAAAATAATGGCATTTGGAGCACAAGAATCCAGATAGTTTTTAGCAATGGCCAGAGCGGTATATTTGTTAGATCTGTCATGGTCATCCCAGTTTTGTTGCGCCATAATTCCGGGCACTAAACAGATAGACAATACAATTGCAAAAATTGCTGAAACGATTTGAATTTGATTATTTTTGATTTTTTCCAACCATGAGATGATCGCAAAAACGCCGAAGCCAACCCAAATAGAAAATGCATAGAATGAGGCAGCAAAAGCATAGTCTCTTTCACGTGGCTGGAATGCATACATGTTCAGGTAAAATGCAATTGCAAGACCAGTCATTAAAAACAAGAGAGCCACAACAAAAGAGTTTTGTCCATCTTTTCTGGAATACCAAATTAAGCCAACAAGACCTAAAATGAGAGGGAACATAAAATAGGTATTATGTCCGGGTCTCTCCATACTTTCAGGTAAATCACTTTGTTTACCAACAAGAACATCATCAATAAATGAGATCCCGGTTAACCAATTTCCATTATTCAGATCACCTCTTCCTTGCATATCATTTTGTCTTCCAGCAAAATTCCACATAAAATATCTGAAATACATATAGTTAAACTGATAAGTAATCATGAATTTTTTATGATGAGCAGAGGTTGGTAATTTTCCTTTTTCCAAATATCTTACTTCTTCTCTATCAGCAGGATCGGTAAGATCATAATGTCCTTTTAACCAATTTATATATTCTGAAGATTTATCTCTCGACCACATTCTTGGGAAAGGCATCAAATCTGCAGGATCGTAAACATAATCAGATTTCTCTTTAGAATTTGAAACTACATATTTATTGGTTTTATCATCCCGTACATAAACAGGTGTACCGTCTTTATAATCAATAAGTTTTGAATTATAGGATTCACCATAGAATAATGGGTTAGATCCATATTGTTCACGATTTAAGTATGACAATAAAGAAACGGCATCTTCAGGGTTATTTTCATCAATTGTTGGATTTGCATTGGAACGGATCACCAATGTGATAAATGTGGAATAACCGATTAATAGAAATGCAAAAGACAAAATGGATGCTGCCAACACCCGTTTTTCTTTTTTGATACAGTAATACAATCCCCAACTGATTAATCCAACAATGATTAAGAAATAAACAATCGTTCCGAAATTGAATGGTAAACCTAAGGTATTAACAGAGAAGATTTCAAATTTTCCTGCAAAACTAACGATACCGGGTATAATTCCAAATAAAATAATTCCTAATAATATGAAAGAAGCACCTAAAGTAAGGAGTACTCCCCATTCAGCTATTTTTTTATGAGCACCATTTTTAAATGAGAAATAGAATGATGGGATGGTAACAAATACCCAGATAAAGATCATCCAAAGACCAGGAAGGAATAGAGCTCCCACAAGAGAAACAAGTGCAATGGTAAGAATAACACCCCATATTGTAGTATTTTTGGATAATTTAAAATAAATTATAAGTGCAATAGCAGGTAATGTTAACAAGTTCAATAAGTGAACCCCGATGGAAAGACCAACAAGATAGGCAATGAACACCAACCATCTGTGTGGATTGATGTTTTCCAAACGGTTATCGTACTCTTCATCCCATTTCAGGATGCACCAGAAAACAAGTGCAGTAAAAAATGAAGACATGGCATACACCTCACCTTCAACGGCGGAAAACCAAAAAGTATCTGAAAATGTATAAGTTAATGCACCCACTAAAGCTGCGCCAAAAAGTCCAATTTGACGTAGTGGAGTCATTCCTCCCATTTTGGCTATGAGTTTTTTACCCAAAAGGGTGATGGTCCAAAACAAAAACATAATAGTCATCCCACTGGCGATGGCAGACATTGTATTCAGGGCAAATGCAATTTTCGTAATATCATTTCCGGCAAATAAACTAAATACAGATCCTAAAATCTGAAAGGTTGGGGCTCCGGGAGGGTGCCCTACAAGCATTTTATGTGCAGTTGAAATATACTCTCCACAATCCCACCACGATGCTGTGGGTTCTGCTGTCATGATATAAATTGCCGATGCAAAAATGCCGATAATCCAACCTAAAGTGTTGTTAATTAATCTGTACTGTTTTGTCATTATCCAAGATTTAATGTTAATATTCCATTTTAAACGAGCAATACTTTTATTTAGTATTTTTACTCAATTAACCTGCAAAAATACAAAAATTTATTCTGTCTTTAAGTGTTATTCAAAATTTCATTTGAACTATTTTAAACAAATGATTCAATGATCTCATTCATGTACATTTTTTGAATTCAATACATCAAATGGGTACTTGAGGCAAATATTAAATTAATACGATACAGTGATCACAGGGAATCTGTAAAAATCTGTGTAATCAGTGTTCTATAAAAACCAAGATATGGAATAAGATCTACTTAATCAAACTTAAACCTTCTAAAGCAGATTTATCTTCAGGACTATATAATAATACTTTATTGAATAACACTTTTGCTTCAGAATATCGTCCCAGAAAGTAGCAATTCCAACCGCTGATCAATAAGTAATGGTAATTAAAGGGAGATAGATTTAAAGCGACATCAAAATATTTTTTAGCTTCGATGTATTTTTTCCTGTAGTAATAGATCAAACCCAAACGGTAATGGGCTACTTCATTCTTAGGATCCAATTTCAGGATAGATTTATAGGTTTGTTCCACTTTTGTCCATTGCTCCAATGATGAATAAGGATAAACAATCCCCCACAATGGTTCAGTTGCAACAGGCATTAAGGTAATTGCTTTTTGATAATAGGAGATCGATTGTTCATAAGATTTATTTTTATATTGCAACCATCCTAAACGTAGATTCATTTCATACGATTTAGGATCATAGTAGGTTGTTAATGCTTTGATGGCATCTCCATATTTTTCATTTTTTTCAAATGTATAACTTTTTGAAAACGCATCTCTTAATTGTTGCTGAGATTGCGCCACTCCGTAAGCTAGTGATCCCATGAACAAAGTAACTACAATTATTTTTTTTAAAAAGTCCATTTTGCTGTAAGTGTTAGAATGTGATGGTAATATGTATTTGTTAATGTATTGACATTTAAACTTTTATCAACTGTATAATAATTATTTTCCCGGATTTGAAATCCGTAGGATGGGATGATGGTAAAATTTTTGAAATAGAGTATAAAACTAATACTGGATGAAAATTGAACAGGATCAAAAGTATTATACGTTGAGAAACCGCCTGCTCCAATATAATTCCGGAAATTCCCATAACTGCCTGATAGTTCATACCAGAGGTTTTTATAAATATATCCGCCTAGTTTTTGGTGAATCAGAAAAGCTTTCGCGGAATCATTAAACAAAAGCGTTCCGGTTGTTACAGAATAAAAAACTTTGTTACCAAAGGGAAAATAAACCAATCCTAATTCCACTTGTGTTTGTTTTTTGGAAGCTAGATTTCCTATCGATCCGGAGCCGTAAAATTCAAATCTATCCCAACGATACGTTACAAATAATGAAGCTGTGTATCGATTATTTACATTTGCATTGTGATTATAATTAAAAGTGTAGGTAGTGGTGTCATATTCCGCAGACAGATAATTAGAAGCTTCATGATAAGCACCGTAAGAACCTCCCACTTTTAAACCGATTGGAAACAGATAATCGAAGACCATATTCAACTGATAGGGATGATTCCAGAATGTTTGGACTGCAGTTGAGTCGTATGTTTGAATTTTCCCAAAAGATCTATTTTCAAAATAGGAATATCCAACTGTTAAATTGCTACGCGGAGTGATCCTTTTTTTGAGAACAAAAGAGGCCAGTGTTGTTCCTCCCTGAAATGTACCCTCTGCATAAATGTTGGTGTCTTTGATATCTAAACTATCAAATCTGGCAATATTATTATTTCCTGCAATTCCTGCAATAATGGTTATTTCATCTTTATTCGATGTAAAAAACCTGAATTTTTGAAAACCCACTTTTTTTTGCATCGATTTTGAAAATTGTTTTGCCAAATCGTAAGCATCTTCTTGACGACCTGTAAATTGAAGAGTGTAGTAATAGTACTCCTGGATGATGGTATCCAAAGGAAACCATTCTTGTGCCTTTTTAAAATGGGGAAGTGCAGATTCGTAATTTTTTTGATTATAATAGGAGATCGCAAGACGGGTTCGGAGAAAGTAAAAATCAAGACCCTCTTTTATCGCTTGTTTTGCTGTTTTTTGTAACCCTTTATAATCCTTAGAAAAAAATTGCTGATAGGTTAATGTATCGATTGCTCCTATTGTTTTCGGATTCTGAGCACGAACCTGAAATAGTAAAAAAAAGCAAACAATAATTAGGAAATAATTTCGCATGTGTAAATAGTATTTTGTTGGTTTTTCATGATTTTAAACTGACTCAATCCATTTTTAGTAAATTGTAGTTCAAATTGTTTTTGATCCCATTTTTTCTTAAAAATTCTGGAGGTTGCTGTTGTTTGAATGGTGATCTGTTTAGGAGAAAAGAAATTGTCACATTGGGTAACCTGAGCTTCAAAAGAAGCATCTGTAAATAGAACAAATGGGGCAACAAAATCCTGGAATGATAACCATAAGCGATGATTAAAATGGATAAGAGGATAGCTATCTTTAACCTCAATTTCACGATAAGGGGCTAATAATAAGCGATAGGTAGCTAAATAAAAATCAAACAACACACTTTTTTTATCTCCTTCAAAATCATAACAATAAAACATCACTCCATCATTGACAAACCAGACAGAACTATTTGATTTTGGGCAATATAAATAAGTACGGTTGTATGCATCAGTATAAACGGTCCAGGAATACACCTCATCGTCAGTACCTTCTTTGGTTAATGTCAAGGTTAATCCGGGTGTTAATTGCAGTGATTTTTTCAATAATTCTGCCACTTCAACATTTCCCACAATTGTATTTTCTTTGGGGACTTCAAACACTTTTAAAATCGGTTTTTCATCTTGCATCTCAATAAAATAGGAGATGGGATATTCATACGTTTTGGCTCCTTTAACCGGCGACAATTGCACTTGAAAGTGGAGATGCGGTTCCGGAGATCTGCCTGAACTTCCACAAGTAGCCACAATTTGTCCTTTAGAAACATAATCTCCTACCTGAACTTTAAAACTATCTTTCTTGAGATGAGATAATTGTGTGAAAATCCCATTTTTATGATCCAGAATTAACGTGTTTCCCCAATTTTCCTTTGTATTAACACCGCTGACCGGATTATCATCCACATTATTGGAAATATCTGAAACATAGCCGTCTAAAGGTGCTACAACCGGCTTATTATAGGCAAAATAATCCTCTACAACAAATCCATCTCCCTTATAGGTTTTATCCTGATCATTGGCAATTACAAAATCTAAAGCGGAGGACCAATCCCCCAAGTGGGTAATTTTCCCTTTGTATCCTTGACTCACTTTCCACTTCCCCCAGATTGGCAGTTGCAATTTTGCTAAATGAGATTGTGCAAATCTTTTGGTACTTGATAAGTGTTTGTAAATCGTTTTCTCGGGTGAATAATATTGAATAATAACCTGTTGTATATATTTGAATACCCAACGATTATTTAAAAAAGCCATAAAAATTATCGTCAATACAACAAATGCAGTGGTAAAACCTTTCAGTTGGAATGTGAAAAATATTTTTTGAAAACCAATATATAAAATCGTAAGTGCCGGTGTTAACAGAATAACGGATAAATAGGTCCATTTATTAGGAACAACATAAAAACACCCTAGAGCAATGGCTAAAAAGATAAAATTGCTACCCACTAAAAAGTCGGTTAATAAAACGGTATCCAAACCTAAAATTCTAAAAGTTACAAATGCTGATCCGAAGCCAATAAGGGTTAATGAAAAAGCGATTCTTGAAAAATAGAGCAATCCTAAAGCTAACAAAGTACCTGCTAAAACGGAGTTTTGGAAAAACGTAGCGGATAAGGTTTTAAAATAACTTTTAAAAAATAAGGGTATTTGCCAGTCATCCATACTATGAGCAAATGAATAATAGGAAGAGAGGGATTCGGAAGCTTTAAAATTGGAAACATAAATATAATTGTCTTGTAAAACCATAAAATTAAAACTCCCTGCAGCAAGGTAAACAAACCAATAGGTGAGTAAAAATGGGATCGTTAAGTAAGGTAATTTATATTTTACAACAATTTGCTGAACAATAGAGGTAAAAAAGAGGAGTAAAAAAATGGATGAGATAAAAACCAGGATAAAAGGGAGATTCAATTTGTACTCAAAACCTAGAACCAATCCGAGTAATAACGCATTGAATCCATACATTCCCTCACGGATCAATGTGTTGTTAAAATGGAATAATTTGGCCAGAATATTGGTTAGGATAACGGCTGCTAATCCACAAAATCCTAAAAATGGACTGATAAAAGTGACCAGAATTATGATAATGGCCAACGTTTTATTGAGAGAAAAGAAGATCTGAGCATAGCTGTTCAGAATGGTATCTCTCCAATATTTCACTTTAGGATTGAGTTGCCATTTCATAGGACTACAGATTAAATTTAGCTAAATGATCGGGCATTCTTTCATGAACCGTGATGGTTTGTAAAGATTCATTATTACGAATTATATGAGGCATTCCCTGCATATCGATCATCACCACTTTTGGGCGCATTTGAATAAACTGCATCCATTGGGTCATGTTATATGCGCCTACTCTATGAACAACCACATGGTCACCTCTATTGAGTAATGGCATGTTGATATTTTCGCGCACTACATCAATATTCATACAAAGTGGCCCATACAAAACCATATCTTCCGATTGACTGGTAAAGTTTTGAGCCGGTGACACTTTATGGTCGTACCAAAAAGCGGTAAACAAAATATTGATCCCAAAATCGAGGATAGTTGCTCTTCTTCCATCGCTTAATCTTTTGAGTGCAATTACGCTTCCAAGGAGGTAGCCCGCATCATCAATTAAAGCTCTTCCGGTTTCCAGGAAAAGGGTAGGAAGTTGTTCCGGTCTAAATCCAAAGTTTAGGATCGTGCTCGTGATCACTTCAGCATAATCATCAATAGTTGGGATCACATCAGCGCCTTGCAAATAAGAGCCTCTAAGGGTATTAGCTGTAGCAAAACCACCGCCCAAATCAATATATTCAAGGGTAATATTATGGACTTGCTGGATATTTTTTAAAAGATCACATAATTTGGATGTAGCAACAGCATAAGAGGAAGTTGACATCATATAAGTACCTATATGACAATGGATTCCGGTCATTTCCATTTGTGAATTCGCCATAATTTTATTGATAGCACTCCAAGCTGTTCCATTTTCGTAATTGAATCCAAAACGATCCCACATAGGATAAACACCTGTATCCATATTTACACGAATGGCAACTCTTGCTTTTTGCGATTCCTCTTTTAAAATTTCTGCCAAGAGATACAATTCATCAAAATGATCAATATGAATAAGAGAATTATTTTGAACAGCTACTTTTAAATCACGAGCCGTCTTATCAGGGCCATTAAAGATAATTTTATCACCTGGAACGCCATTTCCTAGTGCTTTTTCATACTCAAAATAGGAAACCACTTCTGCCCAGGAACCTTCGCTATGAAACACATTACAAACAGCATTGAGGTAATTGGTTTTATAACTCCAGGCAAACTGCACTTTTGGATATCTGGTTGTAAAAGCCCGGACTGCATTTCGGTAGGTTTCCCTGATGGTTCTTTCAGAGATCACAAAACAGGGAGATCCAAAATCTGCAATCAATTTTTTAACAGGAACTCCATCTATATGAGTAACGGGTGTATTGTCCACTCTGGTACCGAATTTATTCATTAATCCGGTGTTTAATTTATTGATAATGGGGCGTTCGTATGATAATTTTTCCATTTTTTTTAATTTTTATAATTCACCAAGCGTTGATATTTTTTCGAATTGATCCATATTGACAATCAGATCATAACTATAACGGATAAACATTTTTCCTTTTTCATAATCTTTAAAAGGGGAAATTGTTTCGCCAAGAGCCATTTTCACTAAAGCTTCAGGATGATTTTGACCTGATCCCACTGCCAAATAGACCCATGCGGGGAATCGGGGATTCATTTCCAAAAGATAATACTTATCATCCTTACTCTTTATAAACTCCAGTTCACAACCACCTCTCCATTTAGAGTTTTCAACCACGTTTTTTGAAATATTGATCAATTCAGGATCATCTAATGTTATCCCAGACCAAGCTTTCCCCTTATCAGTAATGTAAAGTTTTCTCATAGCTACAGCGCCTATACATTTTCCCATTCCATCTCCTATCGCAGTAACATTAACTTCCGTTCCTTTAACATACTCCTGAATGATAATAGGCAAACCCCATTTGGCTGCTATTTTGTTAAAATATGTGATCGCTTGTTCCTGATTATAGGCGATGGAGGCATCATAAAATTTACCTTTAATAACCATAGGATAATCAAAATCTTTTTCGATTTTCTGGAAATCTTTAGTAGCAAAAATCATGGTACTTTTAGGTACATTAATGTTGTATTTTTCACCAAATTCGGGAAGTTCAGATTTATGTCTGGAGTCAAATACCTCTTTATTTGGCAGGAAAGTTGCAATATTTAATTGTTGTTTAAGTGTAGGAGAAAGCAGAATAAAATTGTGCAATTCTGCGTCAAAGTTTGGGATGATAAGATCCAGCTTTTCAATAGAATGGATATACTGGATTCTGTTCAACAGAGCTTGAGAACCGGCTGAAGGGAGAGGAATGGCGTACGATTTATCAACCAGATCATGCATGTACAAGCCGGGTTCTAAACTTTCGTAGCTTAATCCAATAATTCTAACTTCAAAAGAGGTGCACTCTTTTAGGGCTCTGATCACGGGAATGCCCGGGCCCGGTGAGTCAATATTGTTTAAACCAGTAACGGCAACTGTGATTTTTCGTTTATTCATCCTCTTTCAGTATGTGGTTGATTTTAAGAATATATAAAAAGTCTGCCAGATCTTTTTCAAATGTATCCTGATCCACCGCATATTTGAGGTGAATTTGTTTTACAATTTGTTCCAGAGAGTGTTCCTCTTTAATTAATGTAATGATCTCTTTACCAATGGGATTGGTACTAAAAGAATCACCTGTAGAAGGATTGAAAAGAAATCCGCTCTCGCTAATTGCGATGTTTTTATTGATATTCATAAATCTATTGGTTGGTAATGCAAATGTATTAAAAAAAATGTATCATAAAATGCATATAATGAGGATGGAATCAAGAAAATAGGAAAAGTTTAAAACTGTGACATATATCACAGTTTAGTTCCAGTTCTTGATTTAAGTGTATTTTTTTGCACAATATTGAAATAACATTCTGATTTATTTAGATTAAGCCATTTTAGTTAAGTTTTTCATAGCACACTGATGACACAGATTGAACTGATTTACACAGATTAATTTTATTTAATTTTTATTATTTTTGCTTCGTCTTAAAACTAAAAATATGGATAATCTAACTCAACTCAACGAACTAACAGATAGAGTGATAAAATGTTTTTTTAAAGTTTATAACACATTAGGTTATGGATTTTTAGAAAAAGTTTACGAAAGAGCACTTTTTATTGAATTAAACAAAATTGGGATTAAAGTTGAATGCCAAAAATCAATAAAGGTTCATTATGATAATCAAATCATTGGAGATTATTATGCTGATATAATGGTAGATAATACTGTCATTATAGAACTAAAAGCAGTAGAAATTCTTTGTGAACAACATGAATTACAACTTATTAACTATTTAAAAGCTACCGATGTTGAATTTGGCTTGCTTTTAAATTTTGGAAAACGGCCAGAAATTAGAAGAAAAATATTTTCAAATAATTTAAAAAAATAAGATTAAGCTTATCTGTGGTAATCTGTTTAATCAGCGTCATCAGTGTGCAATTTTAGTTCTTGTTTGTCTAAACTAGTGGTTTGATGATTGATAAACCTGTAGTACCAATCCACCGGCCTGATAGGGTGTGATTTTTCCGGATTTGATCTCAGGTATTAATTGTTCAATTTGCTCTTTTACAGCAGGATGATAATAAAAATTCTCTTTCAAAGTATGATCGATCCAGTCGTTAAAGATGCGAATGAGCTGTTCTGTTCTTTGGTGTTCAAAGAAGCCATTCTCTTTGGTTTGTTTTTCATACGTTTTAATGATATTCCAAACCTGTTCCACTCCTGATTTGGTAACAGAGGAGCACACATCTACGGGAACGTTCCAGCCACTTTCCATTTGAGGGAAAAGTCGAAGAGCAGAAAGATAGAGGGAACGGGCATGTTGTGCCGGGATCAGGTTATCGCCATCCGCTTTGGTGATGATCAATGCGTCCGCCATCTCCATGATCCCCCGTTTAATACCCTGCAATTCATCACCGGCACCGGCTAACATCAGGAGCAGGAAGAAGTCAACCATGGTTTTCACCACCGTTTCAGATTGACCCACACCCACGGTTTCCACAAAAATAACATCAAAGCCGGCAGCTTCGCAAAGGATGATGGTTTCTCGGGTTTTACGGGCAACGCCACCTAAAGTGAGTCCTGAAGGGGAAGGTCTGATGAATGCATTGGGATCAACGGCCAGATCCTCCATTCTGGTTTTATCTCCCAGAATAGATCCTTTTGAACGTTCACTGCTGGGATCGATAGCCAAAACGGCCAGTTTATGACCCTTTGCCGTCAATTGTTTTCCGAGCGCTTCTATAAAAGTACTTTTACCCACACCCGGCACTCCGGTGATTCCCACTCTCAATGATTTTCCGGAATAGGGAAGTGCTTTTTCGATCACTTGTTGTGCCAGTTCATGATGTTTCGGGTTTACACTTTCGATAAGGGTAATCGCCTGACTCAAAATCACTCTATTTTTCTCTAAAATGCCCTGAACATACTGATCTGCTGATAGTTGTTGTTTTCTTGCTATTTTGTTAGTTTTAAGGTAAGGAGAAACAGAATCGGGTTGTTCAACCCCTTCCATAACATGAAGAGCAGATGGTAAATGGGTGTTTTTCATAGTATTGGCAAGATTTTTTTATAGCGTTTTTAATGTTACAAAATTATAAAAAAATATAGTTATTCGAAAAAATTGTATCTTGAAATTATTGAGTTATTTTTTTCGAAGTAAATGATATACCATTTATCTTCTTTTTTGTGAGCAACGAGAAGGGAGCGATCATTTTGATTTTGTATGAAAGCATAAGTAAATGTATTATTAAATGTTATGTTTACATTTGCCGGAATGGACCCAAAATAATTGTTTTTTAGAGCTAAAATTCTTCTATATCCATGTCCTCTTATTTTTTTTCTATGATTTTTTTTGATAATTTTTACTTTTGCTGTAATTTCACGAAAATATTTGTAATCATAAAAATTTGTTTTTTTAAAAATTATTGGGCGATTTATTAAAAAAAATTTATACTCTTCTGTAAGATATAAAGTTTTCCTATTATCGATATGGGGTTTGAAAAAAGTTAGTTTATGTTCATATCCTCTTTTTTTATCCAAGTATGACCAAACTGAATCCTGATTGAAAGAATCCATTTTAATTTCTAACATATCATAACTCATTTCATAAGGAATAATCAAACAAGAAGTATCTTTTAGGTATGGAATACCATCACTTTTACAAGAATAATTATAATAAGGTAATTTTGAAGTAAGATAACGGGTTGAATCAAAAATAGCCTGAAACACCTGATAAGAATTTTGAGATATACATGACCAGTTGGCAACGACAGAATCCGGAATTTCGGGCACTTCGTTTTTCCAATTCTCTACAAACTGTTGAAAATATTTCTCATTATGAGTCCATTTATATTTACAGATCAATCGTTTCTGAGTCTTAAAATGTTGCTCACTTTGTCCTGAAGTGACAATGAAAAAAAGGAGTAAAAATGGGATCAAAAATATTTTTTTCATTTTGAATAAATTTTAAAACCTGATTTATTAATGAATTATATATTGTGTTTCATATTTATTTTCTATTTTATAGATTCATTCTTTTTGAAAATAGGGATCACAATGTTACTCAATGTAAATAGATGTTTCACAGTGTTCTATAATCTGTCATTTCCGATCCTGTCATTCTATTTTGAAGTTTTTCAATCACTTTTGTCCAAAAAATGGTCATAAAGTAAGGGGGTAATTTTTCAATCCACCCCCATTACTCTTTTTAGTAGTTTTGTATCGACCAAAATCCAAGACTACTATGAGCAAAAATACGAATTTTTTTGGTCAGTCTGTTTTCGGACAGCTGATTTCTTATATTGACAACAATATTATCTTCAAAAACGCCCAAAAGCATAAAGCAAACCATTATACAAAACGCTTTATGGCTAAGGATCAATTAATTAGCATGTTGTTTTGTGTGTTTGCCAAATGAACTTCACTTCGAGAAGATTCGGGGGCAATGTTAGGGCTGTCGGGTAAAACAACACATTTTCAACTGCTTAATATTCCGTATAAAAGTACACTTTCAGATACAAATAAGCGCAGATCTTCTGATTTTTTTGCAGGAATTTATAATGACTCGTTAAAAAAATATGGTTTTTTGATCTCGGACAGCCGAATTAAGGATGTAATTAAAAACAAATCTTTAATTGCATACATTTGAATAAGTTTCTTGAAAATCCTGAAAAAAGATTGACTAAAACAAGAACAAAATTTTGAAGTTCTAACGCTTTTTTAGGGGGTTTACTTTTTAATTTTGCTATTTTTGAAATTTATAATCATTGATTATCTTCACTATACAATATAAAATAAATTATTTTTATTTTATATCGGACAATAGTGAAAAAATATAGTTAAAAGTCAATAATTGTTCTCGTTATTATATACTTTCTGTTTTTATTGAAAGAAATAACATACCATATTCCATCCCTTTTTTGCAATACCAATCTATTTTGATCATTCATGTTTTCAACAAATGCATACGTAAAAGTTCTATCAAAAGTTATTTCCACATTTAAAGGATAGGAACCGTAATATTTAAGAGACTTATCAACTAAAAAAGTAGTATCTGATTTAACTATTTTCCCACTTCCTTCAGAAATAGTTTCAATAATTTGAATAGTTTTTTTAATATGGTTTTTTTTATCTTTAAAAAAGATATAATCGTAAACATTAAGCTTTTTTAAAATTTCCGGATTTTTTATTATACTATTTTTATACCATTCTGTAAGATATAATGTTTTTCGATTTTCGATATGAGGTTTAAAAAATGTCAGTGTTTTTAGATTATAGCTTTTTTTATTCAAGTAAAACCAAATAGAATCCTGATTGAATGAATCCATTTTAATTTCTAACATATCATAACTCATTTCATAAGGAATCATAAAATAAGATGTATCCTTTAAGTATGGGAAACAATCACTTAAACAAGAGTAATAATAAAGAAGAAATTCTTGAGATAGATAATGTGTAGAATCTAAGATAGCCTGAAACACTTGATAAGAATTTTGAGATACTGGTGACCAGTTGGCAACGACAGAATCCGGAATTTCGGTCACTTCATTTTTCCAATTCTTTACAAACTGTTGAAAATATTTTTCATTATGAGTCCATTTATATTTACAGATTAATCGTTTCTGGGTCTTAAAATGTTGCTCACTTTGTCCTGAAGTAACTATGAAAAGAAATAGTAAAAATGGGATCAAAAATATTTTTTTCATTTTGAATAAATTTCAAAACCTGATTTATTAATGAATTATATATTGTGTTTCATATTTATTTTCTATTTTATAGATTCATTCTTTTTGAAAATAGGGATCACAATGTTACTCAATGTTAATTGATGTTTCACAGTGTTCTATAATCTGTCATTTCCGATCCTGTCATTCTATTTTGAAATTGTTCTATCTTAAATTTCTTAAAAAAAGATTACTTCCATTTGCTAATTTTCGCCCTTCACCTTTCACCCTTAGCCTTTCGCCCTTAGCCCTATCACTTCACTTCCACAATCTTATACTTTTTGTTCCCCATTTTGAGTTGGTAGGCGTATTCGATTTGGTGTTTTCCACTTACAGAGTTTTCTTTCATAAAAGCATCATCACACTGATGGGCTGCGTCCACCATATCGTGAGCGGCCGCTTCAATGGCAACAATATCTGTTGACATCAAAATGCCAATATCCTGAACAAACGGTTTTTTAGGGTTTCCGGAGCAGTCGCAGCTGGGGGAAACATTGATGATAATATTGAAATAAATTGAATTTTTAAATTCAGTAACCGGTTTGGCGTACTCCACCAATCCTTCGAGGAATCTCTTTGTTTTTTCCCCATTATCGGGAGCATTAATGGCGTCGTTGGTACAAGTAGTGATACATTTGCCACACCCGATACACTTCTCTTTGTCGATGGTTAACGGATTGAGTGTAATGGCATTGGCAGGACAATCCTTGATACAATCTCCACAGCGGGTACATTTTGCGGTATCGGTAACGGGAAAGTTATTGGTGTGCATCAGTTTTTTTCCTTCAGGAGTAGCCATTCCCATGGAAACATTTTTAATACAGCCTCCAAAACCGGCACTTCCATGTCCTTTAAAATGGGTAAAGTAGATGATGGTTTCATACTTTTCAATGTTTTTACCAATCAAAGCATTTTTAAAACGAACCCCATTTTCGATAGGCATCACCAAAGTTCCGCCGGTATCTAAAATGTCGATCAGTGCAAAAGTAAAACCATGATCACGAGCTAACTGGATATGTGAATTGGTATATCTTCTACGACCTCTATATGCCACATTGGTTTCAATTAATGTAGCTTTCAGGTAATTGCAAAGGGGTTCTACCATAGTTGCCGGAACGTAATATTCGTTACCATCTTCCCCAAAATGTACTTTGATTCCCACATTACCATGAACACTATCTTTTAAATAGTCAAACAACTTCATCACACCGGCAGGAGAGATATCACGGGTAAAATAAACGATGGAGGAATCTTGTGTTTGTTGAGCTTTACTTTCTGAAAATGGAGCCAGTAAAATCACAATTAATATGTACAATAAATATGTTTTTTTCATTTTTCAATATTTTAAAAAAATTAATGCAAAATCACCTGAATGGCATTGTCAACATCATAAGAACCAATTTTAGTTCTTCTTAATGCGGTCAGGTGAGCTCCACTTTGAAGTGCTTCGCCAAAATCACGGGCTAAAGAGCGGATATAGGTACCTTTTGAACAAACGATCCTAAAATCTACTGATGGCACCTCTATTTTGGTAATTTCAAATGTGGAGATCATTATTTTTTTAGGTTGAATAACTGCTTCTTCACCTTCTCTGGCCAGCTCATACGCTCTTTTCCCATTGATTTTTACCGCTGAAAAGTGGGGAGGAATCTGATCCTGCTCTCCTACAAACCGGAGGGCAGTTTCTTTGATCATCTCATCTGTAATATGATCTACAGGAAATGTTTCATTCACTTCTTTTTCCATATCATAACTGGAAGTGGTTTCACCCAAATGAAAAGTTCCGGTGTACTCTTTTTCCATCCCCATTAAGGATTCAATTTTTTTGGTACATGAACCCACACAAACAATCATGAGTCCGGTTGCTAATGGATCTAAGGTTCCGGCATGACCCACTTTCATTTTAATTTTCAACTCCCTCTTGATATAGTTTTTTAATTTCCCAACAATATCAAAAGAGGTACATCGATACGGTTTGTCGAACAATAAAATGGCTCCTTCCGGATCTATCGGGATCGGTGGAAAAGAGAATCGGGTTGCGTGTACATCGCGGTTTTCGGGTCTGTTTAGTTCCATATTAAAGTAGTCCCACGATTAATGCAACACTACCAGCTATAGCACAATAAAGGGCGAACCAGATCAGATTAGCTCTTTTCACCAGTTCAATCATCCATTTACAGGCAAAACAACCCACTATATAAGATGCTAAAAATCCGACTATTAGGGAAGAAGTTGCAATTCCTGATGCTTGAACAGAGAAATCACCACCAACAACCCCTAAAAAGGTTTCTCCAAGGATTGGAATCAGCACCATAAGAAACGAAAATTTGGCCACTTCCTCTTTTTTAACGCCCATCAACAATCCAGTTGCGATGGTGGTTCCTGAGCGGGACAAACCTGGCATCACTGCAGCAGCCTGAGCCAAGCCAATAACCAATGAGGAACCCCAACCTACATTTTTACGTTCCTTAAATTTAACCAAAGTGGTTAATGCTAAAAGAGTAGCTGTCAACAACAGCATCGCTCCCACCAAAGGCAATCCTTCTCCAAAGAATGCTTTCACCTGATCTTTAAAAAATAAGCCCACTACCAAAACGGGAATCATCGAGATTGCAATTTTGGCTATATATTGAGTTTCGGTATTCCATTCAAATTTGAATAGTTTGATAAAGAGTTGTATCAAATCTTTTCTCAAAATAGTGATGGTGCTCAAAACTGTTCCACAATGGACTACGGTTTCAAAAACAATATTATCTGCTGCTGATAACCCGAGCAGTTCTTTTCCAATCACTAAATGACCACTACTGCTGACGGGTAGAAATTCGGTTATTCCTTGAATAATACCGAGAATTAAAGCTTCTAACCAATTCATAATCTATTGTTTATCATATTTTAACATCTCTTCTGAGAAAAATTCTAAAGAAACACCGGCAGCTTTAAACATCTCTTCCGATTCACCTCCGGCATGGTATTTTTTTTCACAAACAACACGTGTTATTCCGCAGTTGATGATCAACATGGCACACACTCTGCATGGGGTCATACGACAATACAATGTGCTGTTTTGTAATGAAATACCTAATTTTGCAGCCTGACAAATAGCGTTTTGTTCTGCATGAACGGTTCTCACACAATGGTTTGTGATGGATCCATCTTCATGTATGGTTTGTTTCATTTGGTGTCCCACCTCATCGCAATGGGGCATTCCTATCGGTGAACCAACATAACCTGTTACTAAAATCTGACGATCTCTGACAATCACACAACCACTTCTTCCACGATCACAGGTTGCTCTTTTGCTTACCGTATGAGCAATTTCCATGAAATATTCATCCCAGCCGGGTCTCACATATTTTGTTGATTCTTCCATATTATTTGGTTTTTATTGTACTCTTAATTTTTGATCCAGCTGCAAATTACTCCCGTCCCCTTTTAGTTTGTTCAACTTGATAATGGCCTCCGGAGTTGTGTTGTACATGCGGGCAATTTTAAATAGGGTTTCCCCATTTTTCACTACATGATAAACTGCAGGATCTATGCGTCTATCCGGAATGGGTTGATCTAAAATAACCGGATTTTGACAAATTGAATCTTGGGATATCACCGAAACAAACAGACAATCTTCAGGGCGAATTTCAATCAGATTATCAACAGGTTTTCTATTGATAAAATCTATCACTTTATTAGGATTAATTAATTCGTTGAATAGTCTGATCTCAAAATGGAGGATAGGTTCAGGAGTATTTCCTGATTTTCCGCAGGTTCCAATTAAGTCACCAGCTTTGACTATTTGTCCAGGAATTACTAAGATATCGCTCAAATGAGCATAAACGGTTTCGAGTCCGTTATAATGACGAATCACGATCACTTTTCCATAATCGCCGTAGTATTTGGCAATTCTGACAACACCATCGAAACAAGAAACAATAGGCGCTCCATTAACAACACTAAAGTCAATACCCGCATGAAAACCCTTATTGACCAATCCATAATCGAGGAGTAGATTTCCGGTACAAGGAAAGGCGAAAGGGTTGTTGTTATTCTCTACCAGTCTGATTTTCAAACTATTTTGATAAAAAGGAATCTCTAACTGAGCGGAACGAATATGGATGGTATCCCATAATTTATTGTAGATATGGTAAGAAGGGATCTGGAACAATTCTTCGATGGTTTCCACTTCTGAAAAATCTATTTTTTCAAAATCGTAGATTTTATAGGTAAAAGTATCTGTAAGAGCTTTATTTTGGGTTTGTTCGTCAATATCAACCCAACTGTAGGGTGTTTGTCCATAGATAGAAAAACTGCCCCATAGAAGCATGATTATAAACAAACTACGCATTTTCATCATTCATTTTATTTATGATATTTGACGATGAAAAGCCTTCAACAAAAGGGATGGTGATCACTTGACCACCATGACTCTGAACCACATCAGCACCTACAATATCGGTAATTTGGTAGTCTCCTCCTTTCACTAAAAAATCGGGAACAATTTGAGATATGAGGTTATAAGGTGTATCTTCTTCAAAAAGAACAACATAATCCACAAACTGCAAAGCCGCTAAAACCAAAGCTCTGGCATTTTCAGGATTTACAGGGCGGTTTTCCCCTTTTAATCTTTTTACAGATTGATCCGAATTTAGCCCGATAATCAAAATATCTCCCAACGATTTAGCTTGTGATAGATACTGAACATGTCCCACATGTAAAACATCAAAACAACCATTGGTAAAAACCGTTTTCTGATCTGAAAAATGTTGTTTTTCAGCCAGTAAAGTTTCTAAGGTTACAATTTTATCTTGAAAATTCGAATGGTTCATTTTACAATAGAATTATCTTCATTATTTTTATTCAAAAAAGCGGCTAATATCAAAGAAGCAAATCCAAGAACCAACACCATAACGGTTTGCGCACTCCAGCCGATCCAGGCAGCAGCCAACCCCTGGGTATAATTAACACCATAGAGCACAAAAATTTCTGCAACAATCAATGGATAAGCACCTAACCCACCTTGAGCTATCATAAAACCGATGGTACCTATCGTTAAAATAGTCAATGCAGAAAGGGCACCAAGACCACTCAAAAAGTCGAAAGCAAAGAGCATCAAATAGCCACCCATAAAAAAGGCGGTCCAGATGCACAAGGTATAAAAAATGAACAGGTATGGTTTTTGTAAATCTTTGATGGAGATCAGACCTTGCCAAACTCCTTTAATCAAGTGTCCGATTTTGGCAAAAAATCGGTTTTTCATCCAATGGTTGCTCGTAAAATAGAGGATGAATGCGACGATTACCAAAACAAAACCAAATAAGATCAATGTATAATTGTGCATTAGGGATGAGAACTTATTAGAGAGCCAAACTCCTAGAGTGATCACTCCGTCACTATTTTTAACGATAACCAGTTCAGACAATAACGAAGAGTTCATCGCGATCGTAATCACTAAAAGCACGATCCAGATCACCATATCGATAACCCTTTCTGTCACAATGGTTCCCAGTGATTTTTGAAAAGGCACTTTATCATATCTTTGCAGGAAAGTGCAGCGCAACACTTCACCCAAACGCGGGAAAGCGAGGTTAGCGAGATAGCCCACCATAACAGCGTAGAAAGAGGTGCTTTTCCGAACGGTATAGCCTAACGGTTTGATCATCATCACACTGCGCAAACCTCTGCAATAGTGACCCAATCCCATAACCAGAATAGACAATGAAATAAACAACATAGGACGGGCAGATAATGCGCTTTTGGTACTCTCTTTCAGCATTTTAATATCTTCAGGAGTAAGGTCTTTCATGGAAATCCAAATAAAGAAAACACCCAATCCGAGGAAAAGAGCCAATTGAAGCAATTTAGAAATCCAGTTTTTTTTCATAATTGGGAAACCTTATTTGGTAAGATGATCTTGAATAATTTTCTCCAGATTTTGGTAAAGAGTAGGTATATCGTAGTCATTACGAATCACAAAATGGGCACGGCGGATACACTCGCTCAAATTTTGTTTATTAGGGTCAGTAGCTGTCATTTCCCGTTTTTCGTTTGCCAGAAATGTTTCAAAAGTGATCTGATCTGTTTCAGAGTTTCTCAAAACGATCCGTTCGTAGCGAAGGTGCGGATCAGCATCAACGGCGAGAAGGAAAAAGTGATCATTTTGGCAAAGGGAGTCGATTTCACCGGGTGTTCTGATACTTTCGATCACGGCATTTCCGCCGGTTTGGATTGCTTCCTGGTAGAGTTGATCCGTTATATAAGAGGGAGAATTCTGGGCTCTCAGTTCATTAGCCAAAGCAACGTAAGTATCTCTATTCAAAGGCATTCCTCTTTTAGTAGCCTCTTCGATCAGGAATTGTCTAACCGAGAAGTGTTTAAAGTGAAACTGATCCACCAAATAATCCACAATAGTACCTTTTCCGGCTCCGATTGTACCTGTAATACCAATAATCATCATATCAAAATCTAATAAGTTGCAAAATTACATCAAATTCCTTTAACAAACGAAAATGATTTTGAAAATGTTGCGTGAAAGTCGATGGTCGATGGTCGATGGTCGATGGTCGATGGTCGATGGTCAATAGTCGATGGTCGATGGTCGATGGTCAATAGTCGATGGTCAATAGTCGACGTGTGAAGTTCTAAGTTTCTTAGTGGACTCTGCGGGCTCTGCAAGAGTGAATAAAAGATTATAAAATTATTACTTGTTATAATTGTTTTAGTATTATTGTATTAAAATTGGGAACCATTATATTATTTGAAATTGTTAAAATATCTTTAAAAATTTAAAAACATTTTACAGGATGCATCATTTTGAAAATCTTTATTGGTTATTCCATGTTTTTTTTCAAGATCATTATGACTACCATAAGATTGATAGATTTCAATTAAGTCATGGAACTGATAATATATCCATTCTCCTTTAACATTTAAAATTCCATAAAACTCAGAATGTGATAGTAAATTATTGATTCCTACTAATAGGAAAAATAATCCATTTTCGTTTTTGATCCATTTGCCTCTGAATATAACATTTTGTAAAACAGAATAAATTTTTCCATTAAATTCAATATTTTCCCTTCTTTTTACTGGATTATTAATTAAGATTTTTTTATTATCAATCACCATTTCAATTTCTTGTTTCAAGGTAATTAAATCAAAAGGGCAAGTACAAACTGTATCAGGAACATTTATATAAAAAGATTTAAGAGATACGTATGTCGAATCATTGAATTTACAAATTGATTTTTTTATTTTCACTTTCTCGGCATCAATTTTATTGTTAAAAACATTCGAATTATTATTAATAGTAAATGAAGTAATCAATATAAAGGCTATTCCCACAATAATAAGATAAGATTTCATATAACGACCGTTTTGTTTGTTTGATATTATTACTTCTCCTATGAGAGTGAAATTTAGGATCCTGTTTGAAAAAATGGTTTTTATTTTTTCGTCCTCAAAAATACAATTTTTTTTAATAACTTAAGTTTTTTAACCTTTTGAATTAACCACCAATGACACCAAGAAAATAATCACAGAGGACACCATGAAACCCTTCGCGATCTCAGCGTACTCTGAGAGATTTTGGCTAATCTAATAAAAGATTGGTGGCGATTTTTGTAAATTATTCTGTTTAAGGAAAATCTATAAAATGCTGATTCAGCTAGGATCCTGTACCAATCTTTTATGAGAATAGTCTATCAAGGTCAGGTAAGGACTAAAATAATTAAATCACAGAGAATTCTCAGCGTCCTTTGCGAGAAAAAAATAAAGATGTCAGGGCTACGCCCCTAACAAATCGCTTATCCACACCAAATGCTACAAAGATCACACTCCTACGGAGCTGCTTTAAGACGGCAAACAGCCGACTACAGACGAATGAATAATGAATAATGAATAATGAAAAATGAAAAATTTTGTGCAATTTCAAACTAACCTCGTCGAACGTTTAACGTCGAACTTCGAACGTCTCCAATCTCCAGTCTCTCGTCTCCAGTCAAAAAAAACCGCTTGCGGTTTTGTGCGTTAGGGCGGAGGCCAGGTACCCCGCAAGTTGAGCTGTTTAGGGGATGAAAAAATAGTGAATAACTAATAGTGAATAGTGAATAGTATTGTGCTAATTATAAATAAAAAATGAATAGAGCTATCGAGCACACGAGCACATTGAGCATTCTGAAAATGGGCCGGAGACCGACGGCAGCAGCGTTGGCTTGTGGGTTGGGTGGTGCCGGAACGCCCAAAGTCAATAATAGGAATTTCTTCTTTTTTTTATGTGTCTTATTGTTAAAAATAGTTAATAAATGGGTGTTTTTAGACAACAAGTGGTTGATTTTCAATACGAAAAAAAATATTACTTTTTGTACAAAAAGCTTAATATTGTTTTATATTTGCCTTTCTAAACAGATGTTCGCAAACATTAAAACAAATGAATACAGAAAATTAAAAGTTTAACCTAAATGATTTAGTTATGAAAAAAACAGTATTATTTTTTGCACTCTTCTGCGTGCCATTTTTCCTATTTTCTCAAGCGATTTTATATCAAATGGGACCTAGTTTTAACGGGGCAACCTCCGGGTCCAGAGCTCCAAACGGGACTTCAGCTCACACCTATTTCAGAGGTTCAACTATTGCTTTAGCATCAGAACTTACTGCCGGTATTCCTAACAATACTTCCATTACAAAATTCGGCTTTATGCTTAATGTTGGGGCTTCCAGTGCTGTAACCGGTAACCTTAAGGTGTATATGTTAAATACAACATCTACAACGTACGCAAATGGAACAGATTGGGCAACTTTGTCAGGAGCAATGACTTTAGTGTACAATGGTACTTATACCGTTCCACTTTCAACTACTCCGGTTGCTTCTGATATCACTTTAACAACTCCTTTCACTTACACCGGTGCGGGAATTTATGTGGCTTATGAATGGACTAGTACAGGTCCATTTGCCTCTACAGCTGCTACATATCAATGTAACAATACTTTAGCAGGTGGTGTTGTTATGACTGCATCATCAACTGCACTTGGAACCACACTAAGTACAACATCTGCATTTCGCCCTTGTTTAAGATTTGGCTATAACAACCCTTACACTAATGATGGTCTTGTTTTACAAGTTTATACCCTTGGAAAGCTTCCTATCCCATTTGGAAATCCTCATGTTATTCAAGCATATATCAAAAATCAGGGATCAGACACCATTTTTAGTATTCCAGCCACATTAAATGTTACCGGAGCTAATACATTTACAAACAGTAAAACAATTGACACTTTGCTTCCAGGTGAACAAAAACTGGTAACTTATGATAATTTTAACCCTACTATTAACGGAGCAAATACTGTGACTGTTACTGTTCCCAGTGATCAAAACAACATCAATAACACTTTGACTAAAAATTTGGAAACGAATTTAAACACTTATAGTTATGCGCAAGGGACAACTCCTGCCGGTGGTGTTGGATTTAATTCTGCTACAGGAGATTTTGTTGCAAAGTTTACCACAACTACAGCTCAAGCCATGAATCAAGTAGATGTTAGATTTAGTACAGGTGGACAACCATTCCAAATTGGAATATGGAGTGCTACTTCAACAGGAACACCTGACGCTTTACTTTATACATCACCCACTTACAATTCAACAGCCGGAGCATATACCGTTTTGATTGATCCTCCTATTTCAATTCCTGCCGGTTCATTTTTTGTAGGCGTTAGACAAACAGGAACAACCAATGTTAGTTTTTCCTATCAAACGGAGGATCCCATCAGACCAAACTGTTTCTTCTATGCTTCTCCATCAGGAGGTACTACCTGGAATGATTTTGCCCCTGCTAATGCTTTCCGTTTCATGATTGAACCAAAATTTGCTTTAGCTACTGATGTTAGTTTGACCACGTTAACTCCTATCGCAACTAATATTTTTATTGCCGGACAACCAATCAATATTCAGGCAACCGTTATCAACTATGGATTGAATTCGCAATCTGTTGTACCTGTTCTTTATAGCGTAAACGGAGGAACCCCAGTTGGCCCTGTTAATACGACTGTTTCTCTAGGTCAAAACGACACATCTTCAGTTTTATTTAATGGAACTAATGCTTTTACGCCAAATGCCGGAGGCATTTATACCGTTAAAGTTTTCACCAATCTAACCGGTGATCAAAACCTGGCCAATGATACTTTAACCATTGTTTATAACGTACTTCCTGCCCCAATAACTGTTTATCCTTATGTTCAGAATTTCGATAACCCTGTTGGTTGGAACACTACAGGATCATTGTGGTTCTACGCAGGAGCCCATTCACCTATTGATGCAACGGATCCTGATTCCGCATTTGTAGCAAATTTCTATTCTGCCAATGCCGGTGTTACCGGACTGTTAAAGTCTCCAATTTTTAATTTAACAGGACTTACCAATCCAAAATTAGACTTTTATGTTGCATACAGAACCTATACTCACGAAGATGACTCCTTACAAATATGGGTTTCATTTGATATGGGTCAAACATTTGTTCCAGGATCTCCATTATTATATTCAAAATCTTATACAACAAATCCATCATTAAGTACCTTAGATTCCAATATTGCCGGCTTTTTCCCTGAAGCAACATCTGATTGGAGATTAGAAACTATTGATCTCACTCAATTAATTGGCAATGCAAGTGTTATGTTTGGATTTAAAGGGATCAGTGCCAATGGAAACAATTGTTGGGTTGATCAAGTTAAAGTTTATGATAACGTAGCTCCAACTGTAACCACAGCAACAGCTTCCAATATTACGCCTTACACTTTTACCATTGGTGGAGAAATAACATCTGAAGGTGGTGCCGCTGTAACCCAAAGGGGTGTATGTTACAGCACTTCAGAAAATCCAACCATTGCAGATCCTCACACTTCTGATGGTTCCGGAACAGGAACTTTTGTCAGTGATATCACCGGATTAACACAAAATACGATCTATTATGTAAAAGCTTATGCAACCAATTCGATTGGAACAGCTTATGGTCAACAAGTTACAGTAAGTACTATTGTTGATGGTATTGATGAAACCTCTGATCAAGTAGTTAAAGTGTATCAAATGGATCAAAATCTAATTATCGAAACCAGTATTCCATTTCAAAAAGGAACATTCCAATTGTTTGATGTAAATGGAAAACTTGTAAAAGATGCTCTTGTAAATGAAGGACAAACAAAACTTACTATTAATGTAGGTGATTTAGTTAAAGGATTTTATTTAATTAGTTTAACATCCGGTTCAGAAAACAACGGATTTAAAGTAATTTTGAAATAGGTCTTTGGTTTATTAATTGTGAAGCCCTTTGTGTGAAAATACAGAGGGCTTTTTTTATATACAGGTTTTTTTAGATTTCATAAACCACTAAGGACACTGAGAGAATAAATCACAGATAGCACGATGAAACTCTCTGCGGACTCTGCGAGAATAAAAGAGTCAATTCATTATTCCGAGAAAGTGTTGGAAAAATATTTTGTATATAATTTATTATTAATCATTTATAAAATTGGAAACATTCAAATCAAACCGTTTCCACACTTTCCCGGAATAAACTATTTAAGATATCAGGGCTCCGCCCTAAAGAAATCGCAAATCCACATCAAATGCTACAAAGATCACACTCCTACGGAGCTGGGTAAGGACGACTTGCTTTTTCATTTGCTAATTTTTTTTAGTTTAATAATTTGCTAATTTTTTTTATTTTTGTATTTGAAATAATATAGAGTTTAAAATAATAAAATCTAAATAATATGACAAAGATATCGGAAACAGGTCATTCTAAAAATGTGACAAATCTTGAAAGTTTAATCATTGCCATTATAGGTTTGGGAGAATCTTATAATCCTTCCCGAACATCTCTCAAACTTGAGGCACTTCAAATGTTGCTCACTACTGCGAAAGAATCGTTTCATGCTTTTTATGAAATACAAACCATTTATTCTAAAGCGGTTGATGATCGTGAATTGGTTTTTAAACCATTAAAAGTGTTAATCACAAGAATCAACAATGCCCTTAAAGCTTCGGATTCAAGTACTAAAAATGATGAAAGCATCCAAACCATCATTCGAAAACTGCAAGGGAGAAGATCGAAACAAAAACTTTCTGAAGAGGAAATAAAACTTCTTGAAGCGGAAGGAAAAGTGGTACATCAAATCTCCACTTTTCAAATGGGCTATGACTCGCGTCTTGAAAACTTCAATATCCTAATTTCTTTCCTTTCCCAAGTTCCGGAATACAAACCAAATGAATTTGATTTAAAGTTAGAAACTTTAACTTCACTTCATAATCTTCTACAAACAAAAAACAGTCTTGTTTTAAATACCTATAATGCTTTATTACAAGCCCGAAACAAAAGAAATGAGATCCTCTATCATCCTCTAACAGGGTTGGTTGATATTTCCTGCGATACTAAAACTTATATTAAATCTGTATTTGGTGCTACAAACTCCCAATATAAGCAAATCTCTAAGTTGCAATTTATAAATCAGATCAAATATAAAGGTTAAGGCTTCCATAAAAGTGAATATGCCATACATAAAAATGGATAAGCTATGTACAAATGTGGTTTTGGTTTCCAAATTAGTGTATATTCCATTCATAATTATAGTTATTACTTCCATAAAAATGAATAATACATCTACAATTATGGATTTACTATCCGATAATGTGGTTTAGTCATTAACAATAATGGATATGAAATTCTCAAAAGTGGAATAATCATTATAATTTATGATATGAAAATCTCTTATCTCTTATCATTTTTCTTTTAAACCGCAGGTTTTTCGCGTTAGGTCGGAGGCCAGGTACCCCGCAAGTTGAGCTGCTTAGGGGATGACGGATCGGGCAGAGCGACGGAGGAGCTCCTGCCCGACCGTTCAGACCCTTGCAGCGAAACGAGGAGTACAGGCCGGAGACCGACCCCGAGCGAAGCGAGGGGGAACGCCCTGAAAAAAAAAGACTACAGACAACGGACAACGGACCACAGACTAATGAAAAATGAAAAATGAAAAATGGAAAATCGAGCACATCGAGCACATCGAGCATTCGAGCATTCGAGCATTCGAGCACATGAGCACACTTTTAGATTTGCAA
The DNA here is from genome assembly GCA_942493315.1 of uncultured Bacteroidota bacterium. Lineage (GTDB taxonomy): Bacteria > Bacteroidota > Bacteroidia > Bacteroidales > WCHB1-69 > UBA5429. The sequence goes on from OW818690.1 coordinate 766,426, forward strand.
TGTAACTTTTCAATATAGAAAACGTGTTAAATTTTATATTTAACAGTTAACTGGAAAGAGAAAGTGAACTATCGAGCGCACTAGATTTTAATATCTATTGTTCGTATTAGACTTTCTCTTTCTTATATTGAAAAATTACTAATTAGAATTTTAGATGAAAGGATCTATTAAAAGTATTAGCTTATTTCAATATTCAGTTAACACAAAGCTTACAAAAGTATGAAAAATTATTTTATTGGAATTGATGTCTCCAAAAAGACATTAGATGTGGCCCTTCACTCATTAGAAGGTAAACTAAACTGCAATCACCTAGTGATTGAAAACAATGCAAAAGGTTTCAAAATAATGATGACCTGGTTAAAAGACAAGAAGATTAACAACCAAGATGTATTAATCTGTATGGAACATACAGGAATATATGCTGATAAAGTGGTTGATTTTCTTGAAACAAAGAACATTGCTTATAGCCTTCAAAGTGCTTTGCATGTAAAAAAATCGTTAGGATTAGTGAGGGGTAAGAGTGACAAAGTTGATGCTTTCCGATTAGCAGAATTTTGCTATGAAAAAAGGAATACAATAAAAGAAAGCCAGAAGCCTTCACAAAACATTATTGTACTCAAACATTTGTTTACTGAAAGAAGAAAACTAGTAGGGAGCCGGGCACAATACAAACAAATTCGTTCAGAGATTGCCATTTATCAAGGTAAAGGATTTGTCAAAAGAAAAGATCGTATTATCAAGAATTTACAACGTGAGATTGATGAGATTGATGAAGAGATAATGGAGATAATCACGTCAGATCCTGATATTTATTGTAATTTTCTTTTGCTAATCTCAATTATCGGCATTGGAATGGTAAATGCATTTGGCACAATTGTTTACACCAATAATTTTAAAAATTTTTCAGATCCAAGAGCCTATGCCTGTTATGTTGGAGTTGCACCATTCCCTCATAGTTCCGGAACCAGTATTAATAAAAAAATCTGTTTCAAAGATGGGAAGATTACAGTTAAAGGCAGATTTATCTCAAGCGGCAAGGTCGGCTATTCTTTATGATCCTCAAATGAAAGCATATTTTAAACGCAAGTTTAATGGTAAAAAAGGTGCTGAGAGTAACTATGGAACCGTTCTTAATGCTGTGAAATTCAAATTAATATGTCGAATTTTTTCAGTCATCAGAAGACAAGTTGAATATATAAAATTTGCATTTTAATACATTAGATGTACAAGTTGAACTATTTTACAACCATTTTGGTTTAGTGCTTGTAATAGTAAGGATTATTCGAATCCAAGTAGAATAATAGATGAAAGATCTAAACAAAGTTTTAGAAGATCCTTATAAAAAACATGTGATAAATTTGTTAAATGGGAAATAAAGAGCTCAACCATCAACATCACTAAATAACTGAAAAACTAACTTTATTCTCATTTAACAAAGTTGGTGAGAAAAAGCGAAAAAACTTCTAAATTTACAATCAAAAAACCCATGAAAATTTAATGAAAATTAAATTTTCAGATAAATATTGCTCATAACTAATTGATTTTATGTATTTAAGAAAATTTTCAATTTTTATTAAAAAACACTTGACAAAGTCTTAGAATACGAGCACATTGAGCACACGAGCACATTGAGCACACGAGCAATCTGAGCATTCGAACACTTAAAAATAATCACTATATTTGCATTTATAAATATTGGATATCGTGAAATCATGGATCACTAAAAACGGCGTTCAGGTTATTCCTGTTTTGTACTGTAGGAGTAATGTTTTTTTAATTGTTTCGGGAAATGTGAATATTCTTGTTGATACGTCAATCTCCCTGTTGCAAAAATCTTTAATCCGAAAATTAAAACAACTGAAAGTCACGAAAATTGATTACCTGGTTTTGACTCATACCCATTTTGATCATGCCGGAAATGCAAATCTTATTAAAGAAAAGTTTAATGCAAAAGTAGTTGTTCATCAGTCGGAACGTGTTAATATTGAAACCGGTACCAATAGATTGCCTGTTGCAAAAAATCGACTTTTGAATCATTTTTTAAAAAATAATGCCTCTCTGTTCGATAAAGAAGCAGCTTATAAACCGAGTTTAGCGGATATTACATTTGATGAGGAGTTCAGATTTCCTGAAAATGATGTAAATGGGTATTTATTGCATACTCCCGGCCACTCTTTAGGTTCTATCAGTTTTATTCTCGATAACGAGATTGCCATAGTGGGTGATGCCATGTTTGGCTTTTTTAAAAAATCTATTTTTCCACCTTTTGTGGAAGATATTCCTGAAATGGTTAAAAGCTGGGGTAAACTTTTAGATTCCGGTGCTACCCAGTTTTTTTCAGGACATGGTAAATATAAAACTAAAGCTCAGGTTGAAAAAGATTATCAAATCTGGTCACATAAAATCTAAAAAAATATGTCAAAATTTATTTCCCTTACTTTTTGCTTCCTCCTTTTGTATCCTGTTTGGAGTAATGCTCAAACCTCATCTAATTATATTGCTATCAACCCTACGGATACTAAGCAGGATATTGTTCATAAAGCGGCTCAGGTGGTGCCCTCTCCCAGACAATTGCGGTGGCAAAAGCTGGAACTTACTGCCTTTTTTCATTTTGGAATCAATACTTTTACCAATAAAGAGTGGGGCGAAGGAAACGAGGATCCTGCTCTTTTTAATCCTACACAACTCAATGCCGAACAATGGATTGTAAGTGTTAAAAATGCAGGTTTTAAGCAAGTTATTCTCACCGCCAAACATCATGACGGCTTTTGTTTATGGCCAACCAAAACAACATCCCATTCTGTTGCCATGAGTCCCTGGAAATCAGGGAAAGGGGATGTCGTGAAAGAGGTTGCTGATGCTTGCCATAAGCATGGAATCGGTTTCGGAGTTTATTTATCTCCCTGGGACAGAAACGCAAGTTGCTACGGAACGGATGCTTACAACGATTTATTTGTCAGTCAGTTAACAGAATTGCTAACCCAATACGGACAAGTGGATGAAGTTTGGTTTGATGGGGCTTGTGGAGAGGGCCCAAATGGGAAAAAACAGGTGTACGATTTTATGAGATGGTACACTTTGATTCGGAAACTACAACCTCAGGCGGTGATCGCCATTATGGCTCCGGATGTGAGATGGGTTGGAACTGAAACCGGAATGGGACGTGAAACTGAGTGGAGTGTAATCCCTACCTCGAATCTGGATCTTTCTGCCATCGCTTCACAATCTCAAAACAATGTGATCTTCAAGCCCAAAACCGATTTGATGGGAGATGTTTTAGGTAGTCGCGAGCAACTTTATACAGCCAATGGATTAGTATGGTATCCTGCAGAAACCGATGTTTCGATCAGACCCGGCTGGTTTTATCACCCCGAAGAGGATTCAAAGGTAAAAACTGCAGAGGAGTTGATGACTATTTACTTCACTTCTGTAGGGATGAACAGTGTATTATTACTCAATATTCCACCTAACAAAGAGGGCTTGATTGCTCCTGAGGATGTTCAAAGTTTACAAGAATTTGCTCAACTGAAAAACAAAATATTTGATGGAAATTATGCGGTAAAAGGTAGCGTGATGAGTTGTGAAAACGGTGAAAATATGCGGGCAATTGCAGATCAGCAGTATGAAACCTATTTCACAACGAAAAAGGGGGACACTACCACCATTATTGAATTCAATTTCAAAGGACCAATTAATCGTAATGTTCTTATGATTCAGGAAAATATTGCTATTGGACAAAGAATAGAACATTTCTTTTTAGAGTATTATGTTCCTCAAAAAGGATGGGTTACCTGTGCAGAAGGAACAACGGTTGGGTATAAAAGAATCCTTAAATTTCCGGAAGTAAGTGCCTCCAGTTTCAGACTCAAAATATTAAGTTCCCGAATGGAACCCACTATTTCTGAGTTTGGATTGTACTATTGGAATTAAAAAATCAAGGTTTGTTTTTTCTGGCAATCAATCGAATAACGCCCTGATGGGTTGACAAATTGGATCCTTTTTCTTCGATTACTTCCACAACCTCTAACCCTGCATTTAACATCAGTTTACTTAAGGAGAGCTTCGTATAGTAATTCAAATGTTCATGTAGTTTCATGACAAATGGTGGAAAAACAGCATTCAGATAACTTCTGGATAGAACGCTGAAAAAATCGACACCAATGGTAATTCGTTGAAAAGGAACAATGAATTGAATATATTTTTGATACCATTTACTTTTAAGCAGCGGTGAAATATTAAACAGTTCTAAAGGCACCTCAAAATAGAAAACACAATCCGGACTCAGATTTGAAGAGGAGATAATTTCGTTTATAAACTTCTCGGGAGTAGCAATATGTTCCAGTACATGAGCACATATTATTAGATTAACAGGTTGAGGAATCTCGTTGATGGTATCAACACGAATAACACCTGAAACCGGCATTTGAGCACTAGCTTCAACAACATAAGAATGGTCAGCGATCTCTAAAGGGATAAACTGACCCGCATCTCCGCCGATATCAGCAATAATCAAATTTTCAGAGCCCTGAATTAAAAAGGGAATTAGAAAATTTTTAAGTCCCTCTTTTCTTTTTTTAATGATGTTTGGATTCAGATTTGAAATGTTCACACCTGATGAATACCAGGGCTCATTTTTCTTACGGATTTGAAAATAACTATCTCCCCGGTATCCGGAGTACAACTTTTCCATTTCATGATCATCAAAGCGATCTTCAAAATAACGGTGACCACAAGATCCACATTGGATCAGTTTTGTAGTACTTTTATTGTTCGACAGTTTTATATAATCTTTGATAAAGGGTGCAATGATAGCCCCAAATTGAATTTGGGAATGATCTCCGCAGCAAGGACATTGTTTTTGTTGAAACATAAAAAAGAGCTGAGTGTTATTACATTTTGTTGCAAAAGTATTAAAAAAAAATGTTATAAAAGAGTCTATTTAAAAGTAAAAAATAGGAAGAAGATAAACAATTTTTAATTATTTTTGCCAAAACAATCGTCACATAAATATTGTTTATAATCTTGTAATGAACTCAAAATTAAACTAAAAAACGTACTACTATGACTCGAAATGATGCAGAAAAAATTTTACAACAAACATTTAAAATACCTTGTTTTTATGACGAACAATGGAAAACAATCGAGATGATTTTAAATGGAGAAAGGGTACTTCTCATTGAAAAAACAGGCTTTGGAAAATCATTATGTTTCCAATTTCCTGCTATCATTTTAGAGGGTGTTACCGTCATTTTTTCTCCTCTTATTGCATTAATGAGAGATCAGGTGAAAAAATTACACCAATTGGGAATCTCAGCCAGGTGTGTCAATAGCGAACAAACAGAGGAAGAAAATACTCAAATTATTGAAGATGCGAAATCGGGGAAAATTAAGATACTCTATATAGCTCCTGAAAGACAAAATAATTCGGAATGGATGGAAGCAACCCGACAAATGAACTTATCGATGGTGGTGGTTGACGAAGCCCATTGTATTTCTGCCTGGGGGCACGATTTCAGACCTGCCTTCCGGCGGATCATCAATTTAGTCAACTTATTACCAAAAGGATTGCCGGTTTTAGCTACAACTGCAACTGCTACAAAGCAGGTTGAAGCAGATATTGCCCTTCAAATGGGAGGTGATTTGAATATCATAAGAGGTAATTTAATGCGGAATAATTTTAAATTGTTTGTTATTAAAGTGCAATCTGAAGATGAAAAATTGATTTGGCTGGGTAAAAATATCGAAAAACTGCCCGGAACAGGCATTTTATACACTGGAACTCGTGTTGATACGGAAGTCTATGCCCGATGGTTTGAGTTTTTAAATATTCCGTCGATGGGATACAATGCAGGGTTAGATTCGGAATCCAGAATTGCGATTGAAGAGGGGTTGATGCAAAACAAATGGAAATGTGTCATCTCAACCAATGCACTTGGGATGGGAATTGATAAACCGGATATTCGATTTATTATTCACACACAAATTCCTCAATCTCCGGTACACTATTATCAGGAAATTGGAAGAGCGGGAAGAGATGGAGAGCCTGCTTACATCATCCTTTTTTATGCTCCTGAAGATAAACGTTTGCCGGAAGCGTTCATAGAAGGGGGGCGACCATCCATTCACAAATATGAAAAAGTGATTTCAGAAATTAAAAAGGATTTGTTGGGGGAACGGGAATTGATTAAGAAAACCAATTTAAAACAAAATCAATTTAGAATCATCAAAGCGGATCTTTTGGATCAGAAAATCATTCGGGAAGTTACCATTGACAGAAGTAAAAAACTGGAGTATGTTCCTCGTGCCCCTAAGTTAAATACCCAAATATTTGAAGCATTACGGGCCAGTAAAACCGACGATTTAAATCAGATGATCGAATATGTGGAAACGTCACAATCCCGAATGAACTATCTTTGTAATTTCTTAGGAGATTCAACGCCCAATATAGCTGAAAGTTGTGATAATACCGGTTTAAAAAAGATTCAGGTAATCGTTACGGATGAATGGATCCAAAAAATTAATGAATTTCATGGTGACTATTTTCCCATTTTAGATGTAGAAAAAAATGGAACCAATTTGGTTAATGGGATTGCAGCGTCTTACTATGGGTTTTCAAATGTAGGAACTACATTACATAGATGCAAATATGAAAATGGGGGTGATTTTCCTGATTTTCTTTTAAAATTAACATTGAAAGCATTTAGAAAAAAATTTGGGCAAGAACCTTATGATTTGGTTTTGTATGTTCCGCCTACAAAATCAGGAGACTTAGTAAAAAATTTCGCTATTAAGATCGCTGATGTTTTAAAAATTCCCATTTCTCATCAGTTGAAAAAACAAAGGGAAACGGAAGAACAAAAAATCTTTGAAAATGCATACTTAAAATCTGACAATGTAAAAGAAGCATTCAGATATAAAAACCATCAAGAAATTTTTGGAAAAAACATCCTGTTGATTGACGATATTTTTGATAGTGGTGCTACAATCAAAGAGATAGGACGATATTTAACCAAACTGGGCGCTTTTAAAATTGCCCCATTAACCATAGCAAAAACTGTAGGAGGTGACAAATTATGAACAACGAAGCAGCTTATTGGATCACGCTAGCTCATTTACCCAAATGGGGAAATGTGAAAATAAACAAACTGATTATCACATTTTTTCATGACCAAAAATTGACCATTGAAGCGTTTTTTCAATTGTCTGAACAAGAGTGGAAGTCAGATTATAACCTGGAATACAAGGATATTGAAGATTTAAAAAAAGCCAAATCTGAATTACCCAGCATCGCCTTCTTAGCTGAAACGCTTATCAATGAAGGATATGAACTGATTCCCATTATATCTCCCTTATATTCGAAAACTTTAAAAGAAAATCTCAAGTATAATGCCCCTTCGTTATTGTATGTCAAGGGGAATACAACCATTTTACAGGAGGATTCCATTGCTATTGTAGGTTCAAGAAATGCATCTGCTTTATCTTTAGATTTTACAGACCATATTGCCAAAAAAGCCGGAGAAGAAAACAAGGTTGTTGTAAGTGGATTCGCCAAGGGAGTTGATTTAAAAGCTTTGGATTCCATAATTCAGTATCGTGGTAAAAGCATCATTGTATTACCGCAGGGTATTATGACGTTTGGATCCGGATTTCGAAAATACTATCAGCAAATTATCAGCGGAGATGTTTTGGTTATAAGTACATTTTTTCCCAAGGCTCCGTGGTTAGCAGAATTAGCTATGGCCAGAAATCCGATTATTTACGGATTAGCATCAGAGATTTATGTAGCTGAATCATCAGAAAAAGGGGGAACCTGGTCTGGTGTCATAGATGGATTAAGAAAAAACAGAAAAATATATGTTCGGATTCCTGAATCTTATGAACTGACGGCCAACCCGTTATTAATTCAGAAAGGAGCTATTCCGGTAGATATTTTCGGAAATCGATCCCCTGAATACACCCAATTAAAAATTGGATCAACTTCCGATCAGCCAAATGAAGCTCCTCCCCAAAATCCAAATGGCATTCAAACCTCTCTTTTTGAATAATCCTATTACCTTTTACTTATTACCTATTACTTATTACCTATTACCTGTTACTTATTACCTATTACCTATTACCTATTACCTATTACCTATTACCTATTACCTATTACCTATTACCTATTACCTATTACCTATTACCTATTACCTATTACCTATTACCTATTACCTATTACCTATTACCTATTACCTATTACCTATTACCTATTACCTATTACCTATTACCTATTACCTATTACCTATTACCTATTACCTATTACCTATTACCTATTACCTATTACCTATTACCTATTACCTATTACCTATTACCTATTACCTATTACCTATTACCTATTACCTATTACCTATTACCTATTACCTATTACCTATTACCTATTACCTATTACCTATTACCTATTACCTATTACCTGTTACCTATTACCTATTACCTATTACCTATTACCTATTACCTATTACCTATTACCTATTACCTATTACCTATTACCTATTACCTATTACCTATTACCTATTACCTATTACCTATTACCTATTACTTATTACTTATTACCTATTACCTGTTACTTCTTACTTCTTACTTTTTACTTATTAATTGCTAATTGTTCTCTGTTAGATTATTTCGTATTTTTGCAAGTTAAAACGTTTACTTATGAAAGTTGTCATATTAGCCGGTGGGTACGGTACCAGAATCAGTGAAGAGAGTCACTTAAAACCTAAACCAATGCTCGGAATTGGCGATAAACCTATACTCTGGCATATTATGAAAATCTACTCTCACTATGGATTTAACGATTTTATCATCTGCTGCGGGTATAAACAGTATGTGATTAAAGAGTGGTTCGCCGATTACTATCTGCACAGAAGTGATGTTACTTTCGATTTTACCAGTGAAAATAAAATGACGGTTTTAAACAATACCGAAGTGGAACCCTGGAAAGTAACCGTTGTGGATACCGGATTAGATACCATGACCGGTGGTCGTGTGAAAAGAATTCAAAAATATATCGGAAACGAACCATTTATGCTTACATACGGGGATGGTGTAGCAGATATCAATATTCCTGAATTGGTTCAGTTTCATCAACAACAAGGTAAGATGGCAACCATCACGACAGTAAATCCCGGACAACGTTTTGGGATGATTGACGTGAATAAAGGGGGAACTATTGTTTCTTTTCGGGAAAAATCAAATACGGATGGTGGCATGATCAATGGTGGATTTATGGTGTTTGAACCCCAGATTTTTGACTTTCTGGAAGACGACACCACCATACTTGAAAGAAAACCGTTTGAAATGTTAGCTGAAATGGGGGAAATGAAAGGGTATCACCATGCCGGTTTCTGGCACTGTATGGATACTCAGCGTGATAAAAATAATCTGGAACAACTCTGGAGTTCAGGCGAAGCTCCCTGGAAAATTTGGAATTAAACAAAACACTATGAATGAGAAATTAAATCCATTTTTGGAATACCCTAATGGTACAACTTTAAAAGATCCTTCATTTGTACTGTTCAAAGACGCCAAAGTTTTGGTCACTGGACACACCGGGTTTAAAGGATCGTGGTTGGTTGCTATATTAAATCGCTTAGGGGCTCAGGTTACGGGTTATGCTTTAGAACCGAATAGCTCACCATCCCTTTACAATGTGATTCAGGGAGATCAACTGTGCCATTCCATCATCGGAGATATCCGGGATGCTCAAAAAGTACACCAAACCATTTTAGATGTACAACCCGATTTTGTCTTTCATCTAGCTGCTCAACCCATTGTCAGAACATCATACCAGATCCCTGCTGAAACTTTTGAAGTGAATGGAATGGGAACTGTTCACGTACTGGATGGAATCAGAATGTTGAAGAAAGATTGTGTCGGTGTGATGATAACAACCGACAAAGTATATGAAAATAATGAAAAGGGAAAAGCCTACAAAGAATCTGATCGCTTAGGGGGACATGATCCTTACAGTTCCAGTAAAGCAGTTGCTGAGATCATCATTGAATCGTACCGGAAATCTTTTTTCGGTGTGAGTAAATTTCCTGAATTTCACAAACCTATCGCCTCTGCAAGAGCCGGAAATGTGATTGGTGGAGGAGATTGGGCTGCAGACCGTTTAATTCCCGATATCGTTCGTGCACTCTCTGAAAATAGACCAATCCAAATTAGAAATCCACTCTCTATACGTCCTTGGCAACACGTTTTGGAACCTCTCAGCGGATACCTCACTTTGGCTTCCAAAATGGTTAAAAATCCTATTCTTTATGCGGATAGTTTCAACTTCGGACCTAAAGCACAGGATCTTCTTACTGTTCAACAGATGACAGAGATGGCCTTAGAGATATGGGGTAAAGGAACGTTTATCTTTCCGGAATTAGAGGAACAACCTCACGAAGCAGGATTACTGTCATTAAGTATCAAAAAAGCTGAAACTATTTTAAACTGGAAACCCCTCTGGAATGCACATCAGGCACTTTTCAGTACTTTGGAATGGTATCAGTCATTCTATAGTGGGGAATCTATCGTTCCTCTCATGAATCGTCAAATTAACCCGTTTTTTTTCAACTAATCGTATCCCATTTTAACTGACATCAAATATGAATAAAGCTGAATCGTTAAGAAAAGAGATCATTACCAAAACAATCGAATATTATCATGCCAAATTTGAACCTAAAAGCTTTCAGCCCGGAATAAGTCGAATCAATTATGCCGGTAGGGTCTTTGATGATAAGGAAATCTCCAATGCCGTTGAAGCATCTTTAGATTTTTGGTTGACTGAAGGGAGATTTTCTGAAGCGTTTTGTGAACAGATTGGGGATTTTTTAGAAGTCGAACATGTTTTATTAACCAACTCCGGTTCATCGGCCAATTTACTCGCATTATCTGCATTAACATCTGACAAATTAGGAGACAGAAGGTTACTGCCCGGAGATGAAGTGATCACCGTTGCAGCGGGTTTTCCTGCAACAGTAACTCCCATAATCCAAAATAATCTGATTCCAGTGTTTGTTGATATTTCCTTACCAACCTATAATGTTGATATTGAAATGCTTAAAAAAACAATCACTGAAAAAACAAAATGTATTTTTATTGCTCATACTTTAGGAAATCCTTTTGATTTAGACACTATTGTTCAGATTGCCAAAGAGCACAATATCTGGTTAATTGAGGATAACTGTGATGCATTCGGAAGTGAATACCGGGGACAAAAAACCGGCACTTTTGGTGACTTATCCACCATCTCTTTTTACCCTGCCCATCACATAACAACCGGAGAAGGGGGTGCTGTCTGCACCAATGATCCACTCCTGGCTGAAATTGTAAGATCTTTCAGAGATTGGGGAAGAGATTGTTATTGCGCCGGTGGTGAAAACAACACCTGTGGCAAAAGATTTACCCAAAAATTTGGAAACTTACCGATCGGCTTTGACCACAAATACGTGTATTCTGAAATTGGCTATAATTTAAAAATGACAGATATTCAAGCTGCGATTGGCAGTGCTCAGATCGATAAACTTCCCGATTTTTGTAAAAAAAGAAAAGAAAATTATAAAAAATGGTACCAAATATTTAGTCAATATCCGGATTTTTTCATACTTCCTGAAAAAACCGAAAATTCTGATCCTGCCTGGTTTGCGTTCATTGTATCGATCAAAGAAGATGCTCCATTTAGTAGAAATCAGATCACAGAACACTTCAATAACTCATTGATTGAAACGCGCAATCTTTTTGCCGGAAATATGACCAAACAACCCGCTTTTCTAAATAAAAACCATAAAATTGCTGATCATTTGAATCATACAGATTTTGTAATGAATAATACATTTTTCTTAGGAACCTATCCCGGATTAACACAAGAGATGTTTGATTTTTCAGAACAGGTTTTAGCAGATTTTATATCTAAACAACAATAAATACAATGCAAATTAAAAAATATCTTTCTCAAGTTGATGCCATTCAGAACCCGTTTCCCGGGATTTACACTTTAGTGTTGTCATCTTTAGGAAAACCTTTTAAATTTTATCCGGGTCAGTTTCTCCATTTAGCGATTGATTCAGACTATGACGGAGTTGGACAATGGCCCGAATCCCGCTGTTTTTCTATACAGAGCAGTCCGGATGAGCAGACCATTAAGATCACATATACCGCAAAAGGAAGTTTTACCCAAAAGATGGAGCAAAAGCTACAGCCTCAATCAAAAGTATGGTTAAAACTACCTTACGGAAATCTGTTTACGCAACCTCATCACAAAGAAAATTGTGTTTTTATTGCGGGTGGAACCGGAATAACTCCGTTTCTTTCCCTTTTTAACCATTCTTCCTTTGATGCATATATAAATCCTGCCATCTATTTAGGATTCAAATCACCTGAATTTAATATTTATCAGGAAGAATTGGAACTTTTAAAAGAGAGAACAACCATTTTCTATGAAAATGAAGTGGGTCAAATCGATATTCAAAAAATATTTGAAAACCATGGAACAAACAGTTGTTATTTTATTTCAGGGCCACCCATGATGATCAAATCTTTTAAAGAATTCTTACGTGAACAAAATGTACCTGCAACTCATTTATTAACTGACGATTGGGAATAGTTATGAAAGTAAAATTATCAAATTATATTGCACAATTTCTCGTAAATAAAGGGATCGACACCACTTTTATGATTACCGGTGGTGGCGCCATGCATCTGAATGATGCGTTTGGGCATCAGGAAGGGATGACCTGTTACTACAATCACCATGAACAGGCATCTGCCATTGCTGCTGAAAGTTATACCAGAATTACCAATAAAATCGCTTTGGTTTCCGTTACTTCAGGACCCGGAGGTACAAATGCCATGACAGGAGTATTAGGTGGTTGGCTCGATTCAATCCCGATGTTGATCATTTCCGGTCAGGTTAGATTTGACACTACCGCAAGGAGTACAGGATTGAATTTGCGGGCGATGGGTGATCAGGAGTTTGATATTGTGAAGGCTGTTGGTTGTATGACCAAATATTGTGAAATGGTGATTGACCCTAACCAAATCAGATATTGTCTTGAAAAAGCTCTGTTTTTGGCACAATCGGGAAGACCCGGACCTTGTTGGCTGGATATTCCGTTGAATGTTCAGAACGCTATGATTGAAACGGATGATTTGGAATCTTTTGATCCGTCCTCACTTATGGAGGAATCAAATCCTATTTCTGATGAACTAATAACAGAAATCATTGACAGAATTAAAAACGCCCAAAGACCTGTTATCAATGCCGGAAACGGGATCAGAATTGCTGATGCACATAAAGTGTTTTTACAATTAATTGATATGCTGAATATTCCTGTTGTTACCGGATTTAACAGTATAGATTTGATAGATGATCAAAACAGATTATATGCCGGAAGAGGCGGAATGTTGGGAAATCGGGCTGGAAATTTTGCAATTCAAAATGCTGATCTAGTATTATCTTTGGGAAGCCGGTTAAGTTTCAGACAAGTGGGATTTAATTATCAAACCTGGGCAAGAGAAGCGTATACTATTGTGGTTGAGATAGATCCTGAAGAGCTCAAAAAGCCCACATTACATGTGGATCTTCCTGTATGTATGGATGTTAAGCTATTTATGCAAAAACTGATCACCAAACTGGAAAATAATAAAATCGAAAACCATAGTCAATGGATCGATCAATGTAACCTTTGGAGAAAAAAATATCCTGTTGTCCTTCCTAAGCAATATGAACCAAATGATAAAACAAACATTTATGCATTTATGCATGAATTAAGTAGTCGATTACAAGAAAATTGTATTACTGTCGTTGGAAATGGATCCGCTTGTGTTGTGGGAAGTCAGGCATTTATCATGAAAAATGGACAAAGATTTATCATGAATTCCGGAGCAGCATCTATGGGGTATGATCTACCTGCTGCGATTGGAGCATGCGTTGCCAATCAATCCAATGAAGTATTTTGTATCAGTGGAGAAGGAAGTCTGCAAATGAATATCCAGGAACTCCAAACCATCATTACCAATAAATTACCTGTTAAGTTATTGGTAGTCAATAATGAAGGATACCATTCTATTCGTCAGACACAAAAAAACTTTTTCTTGAATAAACCTATTGGAATCGGTTCTGAAAGTGGAGATTTAGGATTTCCTGAATTTGAAAAATTAGCCATAGCTTATGGATTTTCCTATTTTTCCTGTAAAAACAACCATGAAATAGAATCGTTTATAAACCAGTGTATCTCACATCAAGGAGCATTGATTGGAGAGATTTTTGTGGATACAGTTCAAATTTTTGAACCCAAATCGGGAACAAAAAAATTACCGGATGGGTCATTGGTTTCTTCCCCTTTGGAAAATCTTTTTCCATTTTTATCGGATGAAGAATTAGCTGAAAATATGTTTATTAAACCAATTCAATAAAATCAAAAGGTATGTTTCCAGAAATAGATACTGTTGTTTTTGATTTAGATGGAACCCTGTATTGTGGCAATACGTTAATTGATGGTGCTTTAGAAGTGATTGAACATTGCCAGAACAAAGGAAAAAAAATATTTTATTTAACCAACACTTCATTTAAAAAACGAGCCTCAGTAGTTGAAAAATTGAAACACTTTTCGATTCCATGTGAATTGAATCAGGTTTATACATCCGGGTATATAAGCGGAATTTATATAAAAGATCAAAAAATTAAACACCCTTTTTTGTTTGGTTCTGATGAGTTAAAAGAGGAGTTTGCAGAATTAGGAATAGAATTAGCTTCTGAAACAGAAGCTGAAAATTTAATCATGGCTTTTCATCCCAAAAGTAGTTTTGAGGAGTTGTCGGCTGCTTTCAGGGTGGCTTTAAAAGCGGAAAAGATTTATGCTGTAAATATTGACAGATCTGTTCCATTTTCTGCAGGATTATTGGTTCCGGGTTCGGGAGCTTTTGTAAAAGCTGTCGAATATTCAGCCAACAGATCAGTTGATGAAGTGATCGGAAAACCCAATCCTTTTATGATCGAGTTGTTGATCAAAGATCATCAGTTGTCCAGAGAAAATATAGTTATGATTGGAGATTCTTATGAATCCGATATCGTAATGTCCCATAATGCTTCTATTAAATCGATTCTCATTTCTGACACAAATTTTAATAATACCTTTACTATTCCTAATATAAAAAACCTTTTAACACTTTTATAAATGGACAATATAAAACTTTTAGATTGTACACTTCGGGATGGAGGATATATCAATGACTGGAATTTTGGTAATGAAACATTAATCAATGTGTTTGAAAGGATCGTTTCCTCCGGAATAGATTATATTGAAGTTGGTTTTTTGGATGATCGACGTGATTTTGATATCAACAGGAGTATCATGCCCCATTCTGATTCCGTAGAGAAAATTTATGGTGGTTTGGATAAAAAACAAACCGAAGTTGTTGGGATGATCGACTTTGGCACCTGCAAAATTGAAAATATTCAACCGTGTGAAACCTGTTTTTTGGATGGAATTCGGGTAATTTTCAAAAAACAGATCATGAAAGAAGCCTTAGCTTTTTGTCAACAAATTAAAGATTTAGGGTATAAAGTTTTTGCGCAACTGGTTTCCATAACCAGCTACAATGATGAAGAGATTTTACAGCTCATTGATCTCGTTAATCAAGTGAATCCTTTCGCTGTTTCCATTGTTGACACGTATGGATTGTTACATAAAGAAAAGTTGCTCCATTACTATCACATTTTAAATGAAAAATTAAATAGTTCTATTGGTTTAGGATACCATTCCCATAACAATTTTCAACTCGGTTATGCTAACAGTATTGAGCTCATCAATCATCATTTAAAAAATGATTCTTCAAGAGTTTTGCTCATTGACGGAACCATTTTTGGGATGGGAAAAGGAGCGGGAAATGCGCCCATCGAATTGTTGGCCATGTACTCCAATGAAAATCTGGGCAAAAAGTATGATATTACCCATATTTTAGAAGCGATAGATTGCAGTATTCTTGACATTTTCAAACACTCGCCATGGGGATACTCTATGAAATATTTTATTTCTGCATCCAACGATTGTCATCCCAATTATGTTTCTTTTCTTTTAGATAAAAAAACACTTTCTGTAAAATCGATCAATCAAATCCTGAAAAAACTAGAAGGAGATTCAAAATTACTTTATAATCAAGCGATTATTGAAAAACTCTATTTTGACTATCAGAAAAACGATTGTGAAGACACTGCTGATTATCAGTTATTATCTAAGCATCTCAAAGATCAAAAAATATTGCTGATGGGACCGGGTCAATCTATTGATATGGAACAAAATCAAATTTTAAAAAATATCAATAAGGAGAAACCAATTATCATCTCAATCAATTATATTCCCGATTTTTGCAATCCGAACTATCTTTTTTTAACCAATACGAAAAGATACATCCAGCAAGCCACATTAATCCATAAATTGCAGAATCAGATTCAAATTATTGCCACTTCTAATGTCACAAAATCATCTGGAAACTTTGATTATCAATTAGATTATGAATCATTAATTGAAAAAGATGCCGTATTTAAAGACAACTCATTAATCATGCTTCTCAAAGCTTTGATTAAAATGGGCGTTAAAAAGGTCTCTTTAGCGGGATTTGATGGCTATGATGAAAGTAAAAAAACCAATTTTTATCTTTCCAAAATGGAATATGATTTCCTTAAAACAAGGGGCAATGAGATCAATGATCAAATGATAACCTTTTTGAATACCATCAAAGAAAATTTGGAAATCGAATTTATAACGACCTCGGTTTATTGCAAATTAAAAAATTAGAAATAATATAAAAATGATATATTTAAAAAAGATAGAAGATTTAAAAAAGTATACTGTTTTTTTGTACGGTGCAGGAAATATTGGAAAACAAATTTACAATGTATTAAATCAAAATAGTATTAAAATAACTGCAGTTTTTGACAAATTTGCTTCAACTAACGATATTTTTGAAGTGAAAAATCCATTCAAAAATCATGATTTTGAAACAAATAATTCAATAGTTATTGTAACCATTTTCAATAGAGATGTTAATTTCATTTCCATTAAAGAGGAACTTACTACTTTAGGTTTTATGGATATTGTATCTATTGTAGATATTTATCCCATTTTTTCTGGTTTTTTATCAACTTGTTTTTGGTTAAGTCATGATTTATCCTATCTTAAAAAAGCAAATGTAGTATATCAATTATTGGAAGATGATAAAAGTAAAAAAGTATTTAATCAAATTGTTGAAGCAAGAAAGACAAATACATACGATAGTTTACCATTTCCTGAGAATATTAAAGATCAATATTTTTCTACTGATGTCCCTTGGTCTCCGATAATGGATTTTATTGATTTAGGGGCTTATGATGGAGATACAATTGATTCGTTAATAGATCAGAATATCCCATTTGAACGAATTTTTGCTTTTGAACCAGATATTAATAATTTTAAAAAGCTTAGTAAAAAAGTTAAAGAGTTAGGAATAAATGCTATTCTTTACCCTTGTGGTACTTATTCATCTTCAGTCCAATTGGGATTCAGTAACGAAGGTACAGAAGGTTCAAAAATTGACCAGTCAACAAATGGTTATTCTATCATTCAATGTGTTGCATTAGATGATATTTTCTCCAATTGCTTAAATCAAAACATTTATTTAAAAATGGATATTGAAGGTGCTGAATTAGAAACATTAAAGGGGTGTCTGGAACTTATAAAAAAATATAAACCTAAATTGGCTGTTTGCTTATATCATAAACCTGAAGATATCATTACGATTCCTTTATTTTTAAGCGAACTACATCAGTACAAGTTTTATATAAGACAATACGGGTATTACGGATTGGAATTAGTTTTATATGCCATCCCAGAATAAAAAAAATTGAAAATGAACCATGCTATAATCACCGGACCTACAGGAGCAATTGGAGTTGCATTAGTTAACTTGCTTATTTCTAAAGGAGTTAGAGTTACAGTTGTGGTTAATCCAAACTCAACTAGAATCGGAAATTTGCCTAAATCTGACCTTTTACACCTTATCTTTTGTGATCTTTCCGAGTTATCGTCTATTTCTGGACTTCAATGCGATACTTTTTATCATTTGGGATGGAAAGGTACTTTTGGCTCAGATCGGAACGATCCAAAAATGCAGGAGGAGAATATTCAGTTCGCTAAAGATGCTGTACAGTTAGCGCATCGGTTGCAGTGTAAAACCTTTATTTTTGCAGGATCTCAGGCAGAGTATGGAAGGGTTAATAAGCCAATCTCTCCTGACACGCCCACATCTCCAGAATCGGAATACGGCAAAGCGAAACTTAAAACCGGTTTTGAATGCAGTACATTATGTAACCAGTTCAACATTAAATTTATTTGGACCCGCATTTTTAGTGTTTATGGTCCTTATGATGGGGCAAATACGATGGTATCATCTACGATTTTTAAATTAAAAAACAACATCATTCCGGAATTAACCAAATGTGAGCAACAATGGGATTACCTCTATTCGAAAGATGCCGCGACTGCTTTTTATTTAATAGCTGAAAAAGGTCGACATGATCAGATCTATTGCATCGGTTCCGGTCAGGTTTTTCCTTTGCGTTACTACGTGGAAACAATCCAAAAAGTAACAGGATCGACGACTCCATTAAAAATTGGTGCAATCCCCTACTCCGAAAATCAAGTGATGTTTTTGTGTGCTGATATAACTACTTTGACTCAGGATACCGGATTTGTACCCCAATATTCTTTTCAGGAAGGATTATTTGATTTATTGCAAACTCAGTAAGTATTTTATTCCTATTTTTGTACTATGAAAAAAATTTCCATCTTAACAGCCTGCTATAATGAAGAAGAAAATGTAGAACTTCTTTATGAAGCAGTTAAAGCTCAATTCCAAAATCTTCCGGAATATGAGTACGAACATCTTTTTATTGACAATTGTTCTACTGATCAAACAGTTACCATACTAAAAAGGATTGCAAAACAGGATAAAAATGTAAAAATTATTGTGAATGCAAGAAATTTTGGGCATATTCGATCTCCTTATTATGGACTACTCCAAACAACTGGTGATTGCACCATCAGTATGGTTGCAGATCTTCAGGATCCACCGGAAATGATTCCGGAACTGATCGCTAAGTGGGAAGAGGGATTTTCCATTGTTACTTGTGTAAAAAACAAAAGCAAAGAAAATCCGGTTATGTTTTTCTTAAGAAAGATGTTTTATAACACCCTCGAAAAAGTGTCTGATACCAATCAGATCAAAAATTTTACCGGATTTGGATTGTATGATCGTTCCTTTATTACCATTTTACGCGAAAAAATTGATGATCCCTACCCCTATTTTCGTGGATTAATCGCAGAATTAGGGTATAACATGACGTCCGTAACCTATACACAGCCTAAAAGATTGAATGGAAAAACCAAAAACAATTTCTCTACGCTCTATGATATGGCGATGTTAGGTTTTGTGAACCATTCTAAAGTTCCACTAAGGTTAGCCAGTTTTATTGGTTTTACAGTTGCTCTTGCCAGTCTTTTAGTTGCATTGGGCTATTTTATATACAAAATCAGGTATTGGGACAATTTTTCCCTAGGAACTGCTCCATTGGTGATTGGTTTGTTTTTCTTCTCTTCTGTCCAATTGTTTTTTATTGGCATTATAGGAGAATATATTGGGTCGATCCATACTCAAGTGAAGAAAAGACCTTATGTTGTAGAAAAAGAACGTATTAATTTTGAATAATCCAAATATTTATAAATATGAATTTTAAAACAAAAACAGAAAAATATTGGTTCATTGCTTTTTTGATCCTTGTAACTGTGGGCTTTTTTACCATTCTGAAACTCTCAACAGATGCAGGTATGTCCGGTGATGAAGAAACACACTATTTACATTCAGAAAATGTGTATCAATATTATGCATCCGGAGGAAAAGATTCTACAGCTGCAGTTGTGACAGACAGCTACAATTTACCTCTTTACGGTCAATCGGTTGATAATTTGGCTTACCTCTTAATCAAAGTTTTTGATATTGATAATTTCATGACAGCCAGACACTTAATCAATGCTATTTGTGGTTGGTTAGCGATGTTATTTATCGGATTATTAGCCTATAGGTTAGCGGGTTGGCGGGCTGCTGTGATCTCTTTTGTTTTGGTATTTTTATCCCCTCGGTTTTTGGGTCACTCGTTTAACAACCTGAAGGACTTACCGTTTGCTACGGCATCCATTATGGGGATCTATTTTCTGACGAGTTTTTTAAAGGAATTTCCAAAAGTGAGTTACAAGACGGCCATTTTCTTAGCCCTCACTATTGCTTTTGCCATTAGTGTCAGGGTTGCCGGGCTTATTTTGATTTGTTATTTTGGTTTATTTTGTTTCATTTTATATCTTCAAAGAAATTATAAAAGTTTATTCTCTAAAGAATCTAAGAAAGAGTTTCTAAAAATGGTAGGTTGGGGATTAGCGATCTCGGTCGTGGGTTATATTTTAGCTGTTCTTACCTGGCCTTACGCCATCAAAAGTCCGATTGATCACGTTATTGGATCTTTAGGGGATATGTCCAAATTTGCCATTGCGATTCGTCAGCTTTTCGAAGGGGAGTTGCAGTGGTCCGATAAACTACCTTTTTATTATACCCCTAAGTTTATTTTGATGACCATTCCGATTGCTGTTATTCTCGGATTGATTTTGTTCTTTACCTTTTCGTGGAAAGATAAGAAAAACCGGTTTTGGTATTTTGTTGTATTCTTCACCTTTTTCTTTCCCATTTTCTGGATTGTTTATTCCAATGCGAATGTTTACGGAGGTTGGCGACATGCTATTTTCTCCTATCCACCTATGGTTGTAGCCGCAGGATTGGGTTTCAATTTATTGATTCAATTTTTTGAAAATAAAAAAGCTAAAGTAGCAGATCAGCCAAAAGCAAAAACCTGGAAGATTGCACAATATATTACCACCGTTATTCCATTTGTTTTACTTATTTCTCCATTAGCACATACTATTAAAAACCATCCTTACGAATATGTGTATTTTAATGAATTTGTAGGAGGTACAAAAGGAGCTTACGGCAATTATGAAGGAGATTACTACTATCATTCTACAAGGGAGGCATGTGAGTGGGTTATCAAAAATGCCAAACAAGATCCAAACTCTAAAGAAAAAATAAAAGTGGTTTCCTGGCATTTTGCTTCATTAAACTACTATTTCAAAAATGATACAACCCATTTTCAAACCGGTTTTGTTCGTTGGTACGAAAAAGGGAATGTAGATTGGGATTATGCCATTTTTACCGTTACCGGCATGGCACCGGAACAACTTAAAAATAGTGCCATTTTTCCTCCGTCTAATACCGTTTATACCATCAAAGTGGATGGAAAACCGATTGCTTTTGTGTTGAAAAGAATGGATAAGTCTGATTTTAAAGGATTTACATTAAAAGAAGAAAAACAATTTGACAGTGCAGTTGTTTATTTGAAAAAAGCGATTCAATTGGATCCCACAAATGAAGCTGCCCATGTTAACTTAATCGAAAGTTATTTTAACCTTGGAAAATTAGATTCAGCTAAAATGTTTATTGATAAACTTTTAGTCATGGTTCCAAAATATGAAACAGCCAATTACTTTTTAGCTAATTATTACATGGCGCAAAAAGATTATGATCAGGCACTCAAAATTTGCAAAAAGTTAATCAAGGATAATCTCAAATTCAAAGCAGGATACCTTTTAGGATTTCAGGCTTATGCTCAAAAAGGGGATCTTAGAGGAGCTGAGAAAATGATGATTTCAATGATGAAAGCAGAGCAAATGGATAATCAGGGATTACAAAACTTGCTCAATTTATATAAAGCTCAAGGGATGGATGATCGTACTGCCTACAAAAAAATATACAAACTATTGGTTCAAACTTATGAAGAGTTAGGCAAAGAAAAAGAGGCGGAAGAGTATCGTGAAGTTTTAAGACAACTTTAAAAAAGTGACACGTTATATACTGAAAAAAATTGGGTATGGATTCCTGGTTATGCTGGGCGTGATCTCCTTGGTTTTTGTTTTGTTTACGATTTTACCTTCCGATCCTGCCCGAATGATGATGGGACAGCGGAGTGATATTCAGACAGAAGCAGCCATTCGGAAAGAGATGGGACTTGACCTTCCAAAAGGAGTACAGTTTTTAGCTTATCTCAACGACCTTTCACCCATCTCTTGGCATAAAACCAAAGATCAAAACTCCTTTTTTTACTTAAATCAGGACAATTATTCTTTTACCAAACTGATCACCACCGATGAATCTGCATTAGTATTAAAAAAACCGTATCTCAGAAGATCGTATCAAAGTAAAAGACTAGTAAGTGATATTTTAGCGGAGGCTTTTCCCAAAACAGCACTATTAGCACTTGTTTCCATCTTTTTTGCCATCATTGTCGGCATTTTTATTGGGGTTTTATGTGCGGTGTATAAAGATACCTGGTTTGATAAAGTGGCATTGTTTTTTTCAGTTCTGGGAATATCGTTACCCTCCTTTTTTGCAGCTATTTTATTTGCCTGGGTTTTTGCATTTTTATTAGCAGATTATACTGGTTTGAGTATGTTTGGAAGTTTATATTCGGTTGATAATTATGGATCAGGCGTTTATTTGGATTTGAAAAATCTGATTCTACCTGCTTTAACTTTAGGGATTCGACCATTAGCTGTGGTAGTGGAACTTACAAAAAGTTCTGTTTTAGATGTTTTGTCTCAGGATTATATCCGAACAGCCAAAGCAAAAGGATTATCATATCGAAAAATATTAGTTAAACATGCTTTAAAAAATGCGCTCAATCCCGTTGTAACAGCTATTTCAGGATGGCTGGCATCATTATTGGCCGGTGCAGTTTTTGTGGAATATATTTTCGACTGGAAAGGGATGGGCGTTGTGATCGTTGATGGACTCGACAAATATGATTTTCCGGTTGTGATGGGCTCTTTGCTCTATGTATCTGTTATTTTAGTGATTATCAATATTTTTACAGATATCATTTATGGATGGCTCGATCCAAGAGTTAAGTTTTCTTAAGAAAAACTACTATTTTTTAAGATCCATTTTCCCAATAATTTCATATCTTTGCAGCTTCATTTTAAAAACTTTTGTTATTTATAAAATATTAAAAATTAATACAATATGCCAAAAATTTCCAAAAAAAGGGGAAGCAATGCCCCCTTCACCTATCAGAAAACTGGTCCCTTATTCAGAAGTAGCCAAGAAAAAAGGTATACATGTTTATCATTTAAACATTGGACAACCTGATATTGAAACTCCTGAAATTGCTCGTCAGGCGATCAAAGATTGTGATATTAAAGTGGTTGAATATACCCATTCAGCAGGTTTATTAAGCTACAGAGAAAAATTAGTTCAATATTACAAAACCGTGGGTATTGAACTTACTCCGGATGAAATTATTGTTACCAATGGAGGTTCTGAGGCGATCTTATTTGCTTTCAACAGTTGTCTTGACCCGGATGATGAAGTGATTGTTCCTGAACCCTTTTATGCGAATTATAATGGATTCTCTAATAGTGCCGGTGTAAAAATTAAACCGATCATGTCCAGTATTGAAAATGGTTTTGCTTTACCACCTATTGAAGAGTTTGAAAAAATTATCACCCCTAAGACTAAAGCGATCATGGTTTGTAATCCTAACAATCCAACCGGTTATCTTTACTCTAAAGAGGAATTGGAAAAATTGAGTCAAATTGTTGAAAAACACGATCTTTTCCTATTTGCTGATGAGGTTTACAGAGAGTTTTGCTACGATGGTGAAAAACATTTTTCTGTAATGGAATTGAAAAATATTGAACAAAATGTTGTTTTATTAGATTCAGTTTCCAAAAGATACAGTGCTTGCGGTGTTAGAGTGGGTGCATTTATTTCCAAAAATAAAGAGGTGATTGCAACAGCTATGAAATTTGCACAAGCTCGTTTGAGTCCTCCAACTTATGGACAAATTTTAGGAGAAGCTGCTATCTCCACTCCAAAATCGTATTTCGATATGGTGATTAATGACTATGTTGCTCGTAGAAATTGTGTTGTTGAAGCTATCAATAAAATGCCGGGATGTTTTTGTCCCAATCCTAAAGGAGCTTTCTACGTAGTTGCCCGTTTACCTATTGATAATTCTGACAGATTTTGTCAATGGTTATTGGAAGATTTCAACTATGAAGGAAAAACAGTTATGTTAGCACCAGCAACAGGCTTTTACTCAACAAAAGGACAAGGTTTGGATGAAGTGAGAATCAGCTATTGTTTGAAAGTGGATGATTTGAAAGAAGCCATGACTTGTTTAGCGGAAGCACTTAAAGTGTATCCCGGAAAAAAATAATGGATTTTAAGCTTGTCTCCTCTTTTCAACCCAGCGGTGATCAACCGGAAGCTATCAAACAATTGGTAGATGGTTTGGATCGTGGAGACAAAGCTCAAACTTTACTAGGGGTTACAGGTTCCGGTAAAACTTTTACCATTGCCAATGTTTTAAAAGAGGTGAACAGACCTGCCCTAATCCTCAGTCATAATAAAACTTTAGCAGCTCAATTGTATTCTGAGTTTAAAACTTTTTTTCCTGAGAATGCCGTTGAATTTTTTGTATCCTATTACGATTATTATCAGCCGGAAGCGTATCTTCCCTCTTCCAATACGTACATCGAAAAAGATCTTTCCATCAATGAAGAGATCGAAAAGTTGCGTTTAAGAACAACCTCAACGCTCCTTTCCGGAAGAAGAGATATTGTTGTTATTGCCTCTGTTTCTTGTATTTACGGAATTGGAAACCCTGAAGATTTTGCAAAAAGTGTCATTAACATCCATCAGGGAATGGTTTTAAACAGAGATCAGTTACTCCATGCTTTGGTGAACAGTTTATACTCCCGGACAGAATTGATGCTCGAATCTGCCAAATTTAGAGTGAAAGGAGATACAGTAGATGTTTTTCCACCATACAATGATAATGCGTACAGGATCATTTTCTGGGATAATGAAGTGGAAAAAATTGAGGAGATTGAACCGGAATCCGGGAAAAAAATCACCACTTTAAATGAACTGAAAATATATCCGGCCAACCTTTTTGTTACTTCTCAGGAATCTGTAAATGATGCCATTAATCAAATCAAACTCGATTTAGGTGCCCAGATAGATTATTTGAAATCGATTGGGAAACATTTGGAAGCCAAAAGATTAGATGATCGGGTTAATTATGATGTGGAGATGATTAAAGAGTTGGGATATTGTTCCGGTATTGAAAACTACTCCCGCTACTTTGATAAAAGAAAACAAGGGGAAAGACCTTTCTGTATCATCGATTTTTTCCCTGATGATTTTATACTTATTGTGGATGAAAGTCACGTTAGTGTTCCCCAAATTGGAGCGATGTACGGTGGTGATAGAGCCCGGAAAATCAATCTGGTGGATTTTGGTTTCAGACTTCCTGCTGCCATGGATAACAGACCCCTTAAGTTTCAGGAATTTGAATCCCTCATTGGTCAAAGTATTTATGTAAGTGCTACTCCTGCTGATTATGAACTAGGAAAATCGGATGGTGTGATCGTGGAACAAGTGGTTCGTCCTACCGGATTATTGGATCCCCCGATTGACGTGAGACCCGCTGATAATCAGGTGGATGACCTACTCAATGAAGTGGAAATTTGCGTTTCTAAAGGACAAAGGGTTTTAGTGACCACGCTAACCAAAAAGATGGCCGAAGAGTTGAGTTCCTACTTAATCAGAATCGGAATCAAAACCAAATATATTCACTCTGATGTAGATACTTTCGAGAGAGTGGAGATTCTTCAGGATTTAAGAGCGGGTGCCATCGATGTTTTGGTGGGTGTAAATCTTTTACGGGAAGGTCTTGATTTACCTGAAGTGGCATTAGTAGCGATCTTGGATGCTGATAAAGAGGGGTTTTTAAGAAATCAACGCTCTTTAACTCAAACCTCCGGTCGTGCTGCTCGTCATTCTGAAGGAAGAGTGATTTTTTATGCCAATAAAACAACAAAATCTATGCAAGCTACCATTGATGAAACCAACAGAAGGCGTGCCAAACAGATTGAGTATAATAAAAAACACAATATTACTCCGAAAACTGTTCAGAAAAATGAAGATTTCAATCTGATCTCCACTTTAGAATTGAGACAAAAAGAGATCAAAAAATACTCCTTTGAAGATCCTCAAAAACCAATAGCAGCAGAAGAGGAGCCATTCAAAATGTTAAATCTTCCTCAACTTCAGGATACGCTAAAGAAATTGAGAAAAGAGCTGGAAGTTGCCATCAAAGAGCTCGATTTTATGCAAGCCAATGAACTGAAAAATAAAATTCTAAAAGTTGAATCATTCATAAAATCTTATTAATTTTGCCCCATGACTATCAACGGAAAATGTTATTTTGCTTCGGACTTTCACTTTGGCTCACCCAATAAAGAGTTGAGTGATCAAAGAGAAGATTTGATTATTCAATGGCTTGACTTAGTGCTTCAGGACGGAAAACACTTGTTTCTATTAGGAGATATTTTTGACTATTGGTTTGAATATAAATGTGTTGTACCTAAGGGAAATTATCGGTTTTTATCCAAATTGCATGATATTCGTAAAAAAGGGATTGAGATATACTATTTTACCGGAAATCACGATATGTGGGTGAAAGATTATCTGGTCAAAGAGTTTGGAATCCATATCTTTAGAAACCAAAAAGAGTTTCTGATCAATGGGAAAAAATGTATGGTGGGACACGGTGACGGTTTAGGTCCCGGTCAATATGGTTATAAACTGATGAGATGGCTTTTCAGTCGGAAATTTAATATTTGGCTGTACGGATTGCTTCCCTCCTCAAGTTCCTTTGCCATTGCCCGCTTTTTCTCCAAAAGCAGCAGAGCCATGACTCCCGCTTATGTAGAACATTTTCTGGGAAATGACAAAGAGTTTACGATTCAGTATATCAATCAATTTCTTAAAAACCAACAGGTGGATTATTTTGTTTATGGACACCGACATCTGGCTTTAGATATTCCTATCCAAAATTCAAGATATATCAATACCGGCGACTGGTTGACTTTAAACTCCTACATGGTGATGGAAGAGGAACCCATTTTGCAAACTTTTAGTTTGCCTGCCAAATAAAAGCCCCTTGCTCTCTAAGAGAATATTGTTCCATTTTTTGATTCTCAGTTGCCCTTTTCCATTTTTGAACCTGTGACATCCGGATGTTATCAGATAAAATCACCGTTTTACAATTGAGTTGCTTTAAAATATCTGGATCTATATTGTTTTCTGAAATAAAAAGATAGTCCAAAACAGTACTTTTCCAACACCATTGATTTTTTTGAGTAACCAATCCCATCAATTTTCCCTGAAAGCAGATCAAAGCTCCTTGTTTGTTAAAGTTGACCCCTTTTATGTCTTCATTAATGGAAATAAATTGCGGGTTCATCTGGTATTTTAAAAGGTGACTCTCTGCACTAAACTTAAATTTAGGATCCGCCCGATTCGTAATGGAATCGGAAACAATGTAAGATTTTTCACCGGATTTAAATAAAAATAACATTTTGTTTGGAATGGAAAAGATCACCATTTCAGTATGTTTTTGGTTGTTAAAATGGTGCACATTGGAGATTAGAAAAAAGCACAATAGAGTCATTAAAATGCCCCAGAAATAAAATTTATTTTTCCATTTCAAGGTACCAAAAGTACAAAAAATCAAAAAATAGAGCAGCACCATTTGAAAAAGGGAACAGGAAATATGTTCTGTAACAGAACCCGGTAAACTTTGAATCCATTCAATAATCAGATTCATCAGACGAATCAGATAGCTCAAAACCCAACCTAAAAATCCTGAAACAGAAGGGATTATAGACAAGACAATCACTATAATTCCTCCAATCATTATACAAAATGAAAGAAAAATGACCAAAAGGTTAGCCAGTAGAAAATAGTTGGGAAACTGATGAAAGTAAAAAATAGAGATGGGAAAAGTGGACAATTGTGCAGCAATCGAAACACTGGTTAATGACCAAAAATAAGCCATTATTTTATTTTTAGGATTGAATAGGGAACCTATCGGTTTTTGAAAAACAACAATTCCAAAAACAGCCAGATAACTCAGTTGAAAACCCAAATCGAACAACAATAAAGGATTGATAATTAACAAAATAAATAAAGATGCAAATAAACTTTGAAATATATTGGTTTTTCGTTTGAGGATCTCTCCAATCAACACAAAAGTGAACATAGTAGCAGATCGTATAACAGAAGGAGATAATCCGGTAATCGCAGCATAGATCCAAACGACAACTAAAAGAATCAGTGTTTTTAAAATTCTTGATTTTTTATATTGATCCAATGGGCTTAACAAAACATTGATAATCATAAAAATGATCCCTACATGCATCCCGGAAACAGATAAAATATGACTTACTCCGGCATTACTGTATTGTGTTTTAAGTTCCGGCTCCATCGTATCATCATTGCCGAGTAAAATTGCAGAAGCCACCTGATATTCAGAGCCTTGTAAACCACTATTTAATAATATTTGAGACAGTTTTTGCTGTAAATTATAGGCAACCCATTTGATTCTAAAAGTGTTTCCGGTTATCCCTTTTTTCCAATGTGTGGAATCCCCGTATCCTGTAAGTGAGATCCCTTTTCTGGCCATAAATGTTCTGTAATCAAAACAATCCGGATTCTGGGGTGCAGCAATCGGTTTGAAACTAATATCTGTATTGATCCAATCACCTGCTTTTAACTGGCTTGTCCTTGAATCTTTTTTGAGATAAAGTAATTTTTTCTGATTATTCATTTTGACAATCAATTTAACACTCTTTTCCCGTTCCTGAATCGGTTCAATAATCTCCGCCATTTGGAACTCATTTGTATTGATCTGTGAAGGATTTGAATTTTGAAATGGGTGGTGATAATCGAAGGTTGTGATCAAATAACCGGCCATAAAGAAGGTGAGTGAGAACAAAAGACCAATCCCTTTTTGCGCCCAAAAGTTGATTTTTTTTCTCAAAAAGAGCACAATAAGGGTGCCTGAAAGTTGCAATAAAAAGGCCAAAAATGCAATTTTGGGATCAAAAAAGGTAAAATATCCGCAAAAAACACCTAAAATATAAGGGATTAGCAATTTCAGTACGGGGAAGTTATGTAAGAGCATACGAGTTTCATTTTTTCAAAAATAATAAAAAAATTGAAACTTAAAAAGAATTTTTCATCATAAAAAACAGAAAAAAGGACCACAAAATGGTCTTTCTATTTTTAGATAATATTTTGTATTTTTGTAGGTTAATTTAGAACACTACTACCATGTCGAAAGGGAAAGCACAACCTACAATATCTATTAAAAACCGGAAAGCCGAGTTTGAATACTTTTTATTGACTAAACTCACTGCCGGACTTGTGTTAACAGGAACTGAAATCAAATCGATAAGAGCAGGAAAAGCCAATATTACAGACGCCTATTGTTCCTTTACAAATGGGGAACTTTGGGTCAATAATATGCACATTACAGAGTATGCAAATGGCAGTTATAATAATCATGAGCCCAAAAGATCCAGAAAATTATTGTTGCAAAAAAAAGAGATCAAAAAGTTACTCATCAAGTTGAATGAACGGGGAATGACGATTATTCCCACGTTACTTTACATCAATGAACATGGATATGCCAAATTAGATATTGCTTTGGCCAAAGGTAAAAAAATGTATGATAAACGGGAAAGCATCAAAGAGAAAGATAACCGTAGAGCACAAGAAAGAGAGGAATAAAATATGGAAGATCTGGAAAAATCTTATTACAGTATCAGCGAAACTGCACAGATGTTTAATGTAAATACATCATTGTTAAGATTTTGGGAAAAAGAGTTTGACATCATTAAACCCTATAAGAATAAAAAAGGGGATCGTTATTTTACAAAAAAAGATATTGAAACCATCCGAACTATTTACCATTTAACCAAAGAGAAGGGTTATACTTTGCAAGGGGCCAAAGATGCACTAAAAGGGGAGAAATTTGTGGATCAACTTTCGAAAGGAGAGCTCATACAAACACTTAAAAATATTAAAGATTTTCTAAATGAAATAAAAGGGGAATTATAAATTTCCGAAATCATATACCAGATTATTTGAATCTACATTTTTAATGAAACAGGCGTTAGTCCTTAATTATCATCTTATTGACAATCATCAATACTCTTTTGATTATTTTGGTGGTATTTATGCAGTTCCTATTGATCAATTCATTGCACAATTATCCCTTTTGCAAGAACTAAAGATCCCAGTTGTTTCATTATCAGATATTTTAAACGGTAATTTGGAAAACCCATTTAGTGTGGCGATCACTTTTGATGACGGGAA
This sequence comes from uncultured Bacteroidota bacterium, assembly GCA_942493315.1. Taxonomy (GTDB): domain Bacteria; phylum Bacteroidota; class Bacteroidia; order Bacteroidales; family WCHB1-69; genus UBA5429. The sequence continues at coordinate 796,816 of OW818690.1, forward strand.
TCCTTCTGATTACAAAACGGTATTTCCCATATTAAAAAAAATGGGATATCCTGCCACATTTTTCCTTTCTGTTCAAAACATAGGTCAACAAGGGGTGAATTGGGAATCGTATCGTGAGATGATCCGTAGTGGTATGTCGGTAGGAAGTCATGGCCTTACACATTGTGAATTAACTGGGATACCGGATGAAAAAGTCAGAAGGGAAATAATCGAATCCAAAAAAATTATTGAAGCACATTTAGGCGTTGAAATATCGTTTTTTTCTGCCCCTTTTGGGAGAACCAATCGCCAAATCAATAAAATCGCAGGTGAAGCCGGCTATTCTAACGTATTAACTACCCGGTTTCATTTTATTAAAGTAAAAGAAAATCACATGGAATGGGGAAGATGGTCCATCAAAAGAGACACCTCTTTAAAACAATTTTCATCTATAATTCATAGAAAATCGTTGTCTGTTTTAAAACTCCGATTGCTTTCAGATATTAAAAAAACTCTAGTTGATTGGGTTGGATTAAAATGGATCAATAAAATGAACACACTTTTCAAGAGAATTAAAAAAATATGAAAACTCTATTTATTATCTCCTGTATTGTCCCATTTTTAATGGTTGTTTATCCGATACTCTCTTTATTACGTTTTTTATTTTTTAAAAAAAAGGTGTTAAAATCTGAAGATTTCATTGTCCCTGTTTCAATCATCATCGCTTGCTACAATGAAGAAAAATTTATTCGTGAAAAATTAAATTCATTACTGGATCGTTCCGAATGGATTGAAGGATCTGAAATCATTGTAGTTTCGGGTGGATCAACTGATGGAACCAACCTGATTTTAAGTGAATTTGAATCAAACCCAAAAGTCAAAGTAATTTATAGTAGTTCCCAATTATCTAAGATCAACGGTGTTAACTTGGCTGTACAAAATAGCTCGCAACAGATTCTGGTATTTTCGGATTGCAGACAAAAAATGAAAAAAGGTTCTGTTAAACAATTGGTCATGAATTTTCACGATCCTCATATTGGAACTGTTGCATCTGTACTACACGATCATCAGGATCAACCCTCTTCATTATTCAGAACCATAATAAATGGATTAGTATTATTAGATTCCAGATCGGGATCTGGATACAATGTCTATGGTGCCTTATATGCGCAGCGAAAAAAAATATTTAAACCTTTCCCTCAGGATCAACTATTTGATGATCTGTGTGTTATAATTTCTACCATATCACAAAAATTCAGATTAATACAAGAACCCAATGCCATCATTTACGATGTTCCGTTTCAAAATTATTACAAAAAGGAGCGGTTGGAAAGATTAACCAGAGGATTATTAATACTCATTACTAAAAAGTGGAAAGAGGTGATTCAAATGCCTTTAGGGGATCAATTTCGGTTTTTGATTTTTAAATTTGCAAAATTGTTACTGCCATTATCTTTCCTGATATGGGGAATCTATTTACTGATATTTTTTATTCAAACAAATCTTTACATCAGTTTAATTTCCATAATGGCGACAACCATTCTTTTATTGATACCCAAAATCAGGAAATTAGCTTTTCTATTTATTCGAATTAACGTTTATTTTTTCTTTGCTCTTTTCAAATTTATTTTTTTTAAACAACGTTCAGAGCGTTGGGAAAAGTTAAAAGTATGAAAATCAAGGACAGCGGACGGCAAATGAATGAATAATGAAGAATGAATAATTAGAAAATGAGCACATTGAGCATTCGAGCATTCCGAAATAGACCGAAATGCCCAAATTATTTTGTATCTTCGCTAGTTTTAAAAAAAAGAAACATGAAAAAAGTTATTTCAACACTCCTTTTTACTGTTGTTTTGGGATTTTTCCTTAGAGCTGCCTATATTGAAAAGCTGCCTGTTACATTAATTCAACCCAATGGTGATAAAAGTGTCATTAAGCAAGAGAATGTTGAATCTAGCTATGAATATGATGAATATGGTGAATGTAAAAAATGGAAATATGAAACTACTTTAAAGTACTATGAGAATGAAACGAAAGTAGCACCATGTCATTTGCATTATCATTGTTATATGACGTATTTTAGATCTAATGTTGAAATTTATAATTATAAAAAAAAGAGTAATGGACATTGGAAAAAATATTCCATAAATTTGACAGTAGATAATACAACTTTTTTCTTTGGTAATGATTGTGAATATCAATTTCCATTAAATGAGGATGTAAGACAAGCCAGAGCAAGTTCATTGTCAAATCATTGTTATTCCTTTAATCTTGTTAATGTTGAAATACTAAGTGCAAAAAACAATTCGTCTGTTGTTGGAGATTATAATTGGCCGGGTATTCCTACAACAGCTGTAACTGATGTTTTATCATGGTAATTAAAAAATCATTTTTATTGTTATTAATAATAACTAATTTTCATTTGTTTTCACAAAATGATAAAATCAATACTGAATTATCTAAATATAGCAACTTTGGATTTACTTTTGGAGGGGTCCTCTTTGATAAAGCACAAATTGATTTTGAACAAGGTACTTATCCAATTTCTTCTATACCTATTCCAAGTTTTTGTTTTGGGTTTCATTATAATTTACCTATTTATGGAAAATGGTCAATAGAAACAGGACTTCTTTTTGTAAACGAAGCATCTTTAAGTATAAAATACAAATTTTTAGAGGAAGATTATTTTTATCTGGAACAAAATGAAGAAGTTATATTTAATACATGTGAATGGTTTACACCTTCCATTCCATTTTCTGTCAAATATAAAATTAAAATTGGAGTAAAATCGTACCTAGATTTTAAAATGGGAATGAAAATGATGCTTTTAGTACCTTCTGGTAATGGTTTAACAAATGTTATGTCAATGGATACTGGTTATTGTTCTAATTTAAGAATTAGTGTCTCATCTCCATATGATTGTTTTGTTATCGGAAGTCTCATCTCAAGTATAGGTTACTCATTAGATCTAAATAAAATTCTTTTAGGGTTTGAACTTTCAAGAACCATGAATTTTCACAACACATATTCAGGGGGCTTCAGATTATATAACCTTATAACGAATCCAGATGTATATGGGTATTACAATCTTTCAGGTAATTATTGGGCATTGAATGTTAATATTCATTTTTTGAATAAAAAGTACAGGAAAGAACATAAATCCTAAATTTAATAAGGAGTCGCAATTTACGACTCCTTTTTTTTTATATATATTTTTTTTGAACCTTTTTATTTTAACACTATGGACGCAAAGGTATAAAATCACTGAGAACCCAATGAAAAATGAAAAATAAGTAAATGAACATATTGAGCATATTGAGCACATTGAGCATTCGAGCATTACTATCAATTATGAGATCAATGCTATAATATTCTTCTCCGTTTTCATTTACATAGTAAAAGTAAAATTTATCTAGATTATTTTGAGATGAAAGAATAAAAAAATAAGATATAAAAAAATCACAATTTATAACCTTTTCATTTTTTTGAATTTTTATTTCTTAAATAATAGTTTTTAGGTCTGGGTAGTGAAAATATCTGAACAAATCCATGATCTTTTGAGAATTGAAGAGGCAAAGATAGTAAATTGGGGGATTTTAAATGTTCAATTGTATAATACTTTTAAAAGAGATTGTATTCTAAAAAATTATCGTCACTAATCAATTTTAATAAATCAATGCAGTCGGAATTATATCCTTTATTTTGCATTTTAAATAGTTCATTTGAAAAAGTATCATGATCCAAAATTAGTGATTGATAATAATAGTATTGAAAAAAAAGAAAATAGTGTTCATTTTTTAAAATTATTTCTAAATCATTTTTACATAATGAATCAAAAAATTCTTTTTTTTCAATAAAAAAGGGTTCAATTTCCGTAATTATAGAATTCACAACATTATAATACATTATTGAATCCCCCAAATACAGATATTTCATAGCAAGAAATCTCTTAAAAAGTATATCATTATAATATGGAAAAGATGGGAAAAAAGGGTTTTTTAATGTTTTAATTAAATCTAATCCACCATCATAGTCATGTTTTAATGATAAAATCAATAGTTTTCTTCCTATAAAATTCATATTGGCAGGAGTAGTAACTATTCCTAATTCTGTATAAAATAGTGCTGAATCAAGAAGTGTTGAATCTTCTAATAATTGATATTCATCTAAAAAATTCGCACTTATCAAACTGAAATTTGGATATATACTATCTCTTTGTGAAAATGAAAAATCAACACTAATTGCAGTAATAAAAAGCAGGAACAGTAGTCTTTTCATAATTATAAATGACTGTTGTTTTACATGCGACAAATATACAACTTTTAATAACAATTTAATTTTTTTGAACCTTTTTATTTTAACACTAAGGACGCAAAGGTATAAAATCACAGAGAACCCAATGAATAATGAATAATGAAAAATGAAAAATGAAAAATGAATAATGAGCACATTGAGCATTCGAGCATTCGAGCATTCGAGCATTCGAGCATTCCGAAATAGGCCGGAATGCCCAAATTATTTGTATCTTTGCAAGTTTTAAAAAAAAGAAACATGAAAAAAGTTATTTCAACACTCCTTTTTACTGTTGTTTTGGGATTTTTCCTTAGAGCTGCCTATATTGAAAAGATGCCTGTTACATTAATTCAACCCAATGGTGATACATTATATTGCTTTGCAACCGGTGACGATTATTACCAATGGCTGCATGATGAAAAAAATTATACGATCATTTTAAATATTCAATCCGGATATTTTGTTTATGCTAATCTTGTTGATGGAAATTTGGTTCCCACCCAACTGGTTCCGGGAAAAGATCAACCTGATTCCTTCTTGACTCCGGGATTGAATATTGCTCCTGAAAAAATGTTGGCTTTGAGAAAAAAAATGGAGGATCAGGTTCCTCAAAATTCAATGAGAAACAGGGGTCCAAACGTTGGGACTATGAATAACATCGTGATCTTTATCCGTTTCTCGGATGATACCGACTTTTCAAACCTTTTTAGTGATGTGGAAAAGAAATTCAATGACTCATCAGATGTAAATGCTGTTTCGGTTTATAATTATGTGAAAAATGTGTCATACCAACAAATGTATGTAGTTACCCATTTTTATCCTACTCCAACCGGTGATCAAATTATCTCCTTTCAAGATATTTATCCAAGAAACTATTATTTACCCTTTTCTGAAACCAATCCTAACGGTTATCAAAACAATGATACTGTGAATCAAAGGACTGTGAGAGAACACGATTTGTTAGTCAGAGCAGTTGAATCTATTCAAAATTTAATTCCAAATAATATTGATTTTGATTATGATGATGATGGCAATATTGATAATATCAGTTTCATAGTTAAAGGGGAAGTGGGAGATTGGGCTGATCTATTGTGGCCACATCGCTGGTCTCTTTTTTCAGATAGCATTACCATCAACGATTTAAGGGTTTGGGATTATAACTTTTTGTTAGCCAACACTTCCTATTTTTCAACCTCTACTATGTCTCATGAGCTTTTACACACTTTTGGATTTCCTGATCTTTACAGATATGGATATAATGGAACTCCAGTTGGCCAATGGGATATTATGGCAGGAAATGCGAATCCCCCTCAACAATCCAATATTTACTGTAAATGGAAATATGGTCATTGGATCGAAGAGATTCCTGAAATTACAGAAGCCGGCTTCTACACTTTATCTCCAAATCAGGGGAACAAAGAGAGATCCTCTTACAAAATTGCATCTTCAAATCCGGATGAGTTTTTTGTTTTGGAATTTAGAAGAAAACTACTTCCCTTTGACAGCGGTATTCCCAATAGTGGTGTATTAATTTACCGTATCAACAGTTTGTATGATGGAAATGCAGGAACCAATATGACAGATGTTTTTGACGAGGTTTATCTTTACAGATATAACGGAACTTTACAAGATGAAGGGTATTTAAGTACTGCTTCATTTTATGGTAATAATTCCCTTTTACATCAGTTCAATCCCTGGACGAATCCCAACACTTTCCTAACAGATGGAACTGTTTGTTTTTTTGAACTAAACCAATTTACTACCCGATTGGCAGATAGTATCACCTTTTATTATAATCCTGAGCCAATAGCTGTAAATGAATATAGTGTATTCAATTCGGAGATTACCATTTTCCCCAACCCTGCAGAGAGTCAGTTATTTGTTCAAATTCAAACGTCCGATTTCAACCCAGTAAATTACTCGATTATTGACGCAGTTGGTAAAGAAGTGGGTCATGGTATTTTAAGTGAACCACAATCAGAATTGACTATTGAAAAATTGCAATCGGGAATATATTTGATTCAAATTGATAACCAAAAACAAAACAAAGTATTTAAATTTTTAAAAAAATAACAAAAGATGACATTACAAGAAGCGGAAAAACAAATCATTGAAGAGTTTGATTTGTTTGAAGATTGGATGGATAAATACAATTATATCATTGAGTTAGGAAAAGAGCTTCCCCTTATTGATTCCAAATACAAAACACAACAATATTTAATTGCTGGATGTCAATCACAAGTATGGCTACAAGCATCTTACGATAATGGAATCGTTACATTCACTGCAGATAGTGATGCAATCATTACCAAAGGGATTGTAAATTTGCTCATCCGGGTATTATCGGGAAGAACTCCAAAGGAGATTATTGATGCTCCATTAGGATACTTAGATCAAATTGGAATTAAAAATCATTTATCACCTACACGGTCTAATGGACTTGCATCCATGATCAAACAGATGAAAATGTTTGCATTGGCATTCGACATGAAGAAAGAATCATAATATGGGAATCCCTTTTCAGCGATATATTCTCAAAAACGGATTGCGTTTAATTGTGCATGAAGACCACACCACCCCGTTGGTATCCTGTAATATTGTTTATAAAGTGGGATCCAGAGATGAGAATCCTGAACAAACAGGAATGGCTCATCTTCTAGAACATTTTATGTTTTGCGGTTCTCAACATATTACGGATTTCGATATTCAACTTCAAAATGTAGGAGCGATCAATAATGCCTATACATCACAGGATCTCACTTGTTATTACATTACCTTACCTGCTATCAATATTGAAACTGCATTATGGTTGGAATCGGATCGGATGTTATCTCTTGGATTTAATCAGAAACAGCTAAAGAATCAGAAAAATGTGGTGATAGAAGAGTTTAAAGAAAATTTTTTAAATCGACCTTATGGAGATTTATGGAGTTTATTTTATCATGCTTTTTTTAAAAAACATCCTTATCAATGGCTCCCAATAGGCAAGGAATTATCCCATATTGAAAAGGTTGAGATGCCAGATGTAAAAGATTTTTACAATCGTTTCTATAACCCCAATAACGCTGTGATCACTATTGCAGGCAATGTTCAATTTGAAAATGTAGTGGCATTAGTTGAAAAATGGTTTGGAGATATTCCAAAGGGAAACGAAATTGAACACATCTATTCTAAAGAAGAAGAGCAAAAAGAACCTCAACTGGTTGAAGTTTATAGAGAGGTACCTTACGATATGCTCATGAAAGGATGGAGTATGTGTGGAAGAAGGGATCAGGATTTCTATGCTTTTGATATTTTTTCAGATATGCTTGGAAGTGGACAATCTTCCTATTTATATAAAGAGTTTGTATTGGAACAAAAACTTTTTACGGATATCTCAGCTTATATTACTGCGACGAATGATCCGGGTATCATAGTCATTAGTGGAAGACCGGCTGATGGAGTACCTCTTGAAGTTGCAGATACTGCATTAAACAATTTTATTTATCATTTTGATGGTGGGTCAAATCTTTCTGGTAATCTGCAAAAAGTAAAGAATAAAATTGAATCTCTTCTTCTCCACAATGAAATAAAAATTGAAGATAGGGCATCCATATTGGCCATTTCTGAGAGTATTTCCACTGTGGAAGAATTTGAAAACGATAAAGATAAGTACTTTGCAGTTACAGAAGAACAGATCTTAGATATTGTTAAAAGAAATATTATTTCGGAAAAAGAAAACACCCTTTTTTATCGAAAAAAAAAGTAAATTTGCGGACTTTAAAAAAACATAAATCAAATGAAGAAAATTCTTGGACTTTTTTCCTTTTTTATCACTCTAAACATCATACTCTTTGCTCAGACTGGGATAATTAAAGGTTTTATATATTACGATAATAATGGGGAACCTGTAAGTTATTGTTCAGTTCAACTAAAAGGGACATCTTATGGAGCATTAACAGATCAGAATGGATCTTTTGTGATCAATAAAATACCAAATGGCGTTTATATTCTTGAAACAAATACAATGATGGGATATAGTCGTATATCTGATACCATTATAATTGATAAAAACACTGTTTCTAAAAGATATTTTTTAAAAGTATCTGCAGTAAATATTGGAGGAGTTGAAGTAACTGCAGAAAGTCAGAGACGTATTCAGGAAACCAGAATATCTGTAATTAGTGTGACCCCAAAAGAGATGGCAAAAATGCCTTCTATTGGAGGACAACCTGACTTTGCACAATTTTTACAAGTTTTTCCTGGTGTTGTTTCAACTGGAGACCAAGGGGGACAACTATATGTAAGAGGGGGAACTCCCATTCAAAACATGTTGCTATTTGACGGTATGTTGATCTATAATCCATTTCACTCTATTGGTTTATTTTCTGTTTTTGATACTGAAATAATCAGTGCTGCAGACGTTTATACCGGTGGTTATGGTGCTGAGTTTGGAGGAAGAATTTCATCTGTGATGAATATTACTACTCGAGATGGAAACAAAAAAAGATTAGCCGGAAAAGTGGATGTGAACACTTTTGGTGCAAAATTATTATTAGAGGGTCCATTGTTAAAATTGAATGAAACCAGAAAAACGTCAATATCCTACATTGCTTCTATAAAAGGATCCTATTTGGAACAATCATCAAAAATATTTTATCCTTATTTATCTGAAAACGGACTACCCTACAATTATTTTGATTTGTATGGAAAGGTTTCATTAGGCGTAGAAAATGGTTCTAAAATCAGTATTTTTGGGTTTAGATTTGATGATCAGGTTAATTTTCCGGATATTGCAATGTATAAATGGAAAAATTGGGGATTTGGAACAAACTTTTTATTGGTGCCGGGCACTGAACCAACTACTATTTCAGGAAGTATCTCATACAGTAATTACCTTTCCGGACTTAATGATGTGAATTATTTCCCAAAACAAAGTTCTATTGATGGATTTTTAGCAAACATGGGGATCAACTATTATTTAGGAAAAAGTGTTCTAAATGTTGGATTTGATTTAACCGGGTATAAAGCAGAATATCAATTTTATACTAAAGCCGGTTTATTACAGTCAGTTGAAGATTATACCACAGATGTGGCTCTTTTTGTAAAATATAAATACAATTTTAATGATCGTCTGTTGATTGAACCCGGTTTTAGATTTCAATATTATGCTTCTATGAGTGCAGCCGTTCCTGAACCAAGAATCGCTATAAAATATAATGTTAATAAAGAAAAAACCATTCGACTTAAATTAGCTGCCGGAATCTATTCTCAAAATTTTACTACTATCACTTCCGATAGAGATGTTGTTAGTTTGTTTTACGGTTTTTTATCAAGTCCTGAAGCACTTCCGGATTCTTTTAATAGTCGCTATATGCAGGATTATCTTCAAAAAGCTCAACATGTCATTTTTGGTATTGAGATGGATATTATTAAATATACCACCATTAATATTGAAGGTTATTATAAAAATTTCTCACAATTAACGGTTGTAAACAGATACAAACTTTTTGAATCAGATCCTAATTATATTTGGGAGAACGGAAATGCTTACGGTGGAGATATTTCATTCAAATATGATCATAAAAACTTATATATTTGGGCTACCTATTCATTAGGTTTTGTTAAAAGAAATGATGGAAAAGTAACCTATAATCCACACTTTGACAGACGTCATAATGTTAATATTTTAGCCTCCTACGCATTTGGAAAACAAGTCAGAAAAACATGGCAATTTGACATTAGGTGGAATTATGGTTCAGGATTTCCTTTTTCACAAGATCAAGCCATTTATCCCCATTCTACCTTGGGAGGAACAATCTCAGGAGATTATACTTCAGAAAATGAAGAATTGTACTATTTATTGGGGGATTTGAATGGTGGAAGACTTCCCTCATATCAAAGAATGGATGTTGGGTTGAAAAAGAAAATATTTATCGGTGAACACAATGTTATAGACTTAAGTGCTTCTATAACAAATGTTTATAATTACAAGAATATTTTCTATGTGGATAGAATTACATCTGAGAAAATCTATCAAATGCCATTCTTATACTCTTTTGGTGTTACCTGGAGTTTTTAAAGATTATAAAAAATTGGTTAGATTTATTGTATAAAACTTCTTAGGAGGTCTATCTCTTGTTTCCATAGAGAATCATCCGGAGTTTCCATTATAATAGGCATATTATCAAAACGGGGATCATTGATAAAACGTTTAAAGAAATCGATATCTAAAAAACCTCTTCCAATACTATCATGTCTGTCAACACGACTTCCAAACTCCTTTTTAGTATCATTTAGATGGATTGCTTTTAAATATTGAGACCCCACGATTTCATCGAACTCTTGAAATGTTTTCTGATATCCGTCAAACGATTTAAGATCGTATCCTGCAGAATAAGAATGGCAAGTATCTATACAAACACCAACTCTTGATTTATCTTCAACTTTATCGATAATTTGAGCTAAATGTACAAAACTAAATCCAACATTCGTACCTTGACCTGCTGTATTTTCAATGACTGCAGTAACCCCATTCGTTTTATCTAAAGCCATATTTATGGATTCTGAGATGGTTTTCAAACAATCATCTAAACTAATTTTATTCAAATGACTTCCGGGATGGAAGTTCAAAAAGAGTAACCCTAGCTGTTCACATCTTCTCATTTCATCCAAAAATGCAGTTCTTGATTTGTCAAGTCCCTCCATTTCGGGATGTCCAAGATTGATCAAATAACTATCGTGAGGAAGAATATGTTCAGGTAAGATATTATATTTAGTACAGTTTTCTTTAAATAGCGCAATGCTTTTCGAAGAAAGAGGTGGAGCCTCCCACCTTTTTTGGTTTTTGGTAAAAAGGGCAAATGCATTTGCTCCGATTAGATGAGCATTAACAGGGGCATTTTCAACACCACCTTCAGCACTAACATGAGCTCCAATATATTTCATCTTTTATGATTTTAACTTTTTTCTTGAAAAATTTCTTTTTCTAACCAAGATCAAAACAACTCCCATAACGGTGATCAAGATGAGAGGAACAGAAATATTGATAATAGCATATATATTGCTGTTTTCGCGAACCTTTTGAGGGTTTAGAGTTCCAATTTTAAAGTTTTTAGAACGTATTTGCAACAAATCATCATCAGCACATAAATAATTAATACAGTTCAATAATAGTTCAGTATTATCATAAAGTTTTTTAGTATAGAAATCGTAACCGGCAGGAAATGGTTGGTTCGTTTTACTGTCCACATAATTGCGAATAATATCACCATCCGCAATAAAAATCTGTCTGGTTTCAGGACTTTTTTTCACAAAACCGAGTTCTTTAATGGTATCAAATTCAACAGGTAGAATACCTTCAAAAGCAGATTTAAACTTACCTTCTACTAAAACAGCCATTGGAAGATACTTAAAAGCAAACTCTTCCATATTGGGTTTTCCTTTAATAACCCCTAATGAAACAATTGAAGGAGTAGGCACAAATTTGGTTCTTTCAGAGGAGGTCATTAATATTGTTTTTTGAAGTTCTCCTTCCCCTCCAACAAAATCGACAGTTCCGGCAAAGCTTGATTTTATATTTTTCAATTTTCTAACTATCGGATGATTTGAGAAATTGACAATATTCACAAAATAGGGGAATGCCCAAAATTTATACTGAGGTTGTCCTCCAATATCACCTTCAGAAATGGGAAGGGGAGAACAGTTTAAGTCTTGCAACAAATTAGCATTAAAACGTACACCATACTTAAAAAACAAGGTATTCAGATTTAAAGGGCGTTCCATAGCAAACATTTCATTTGAATTTTGCAAGCTATCAATTGAAGCATTGGTGGCATCAACCAACCATAAAATTCTACCCCCTCTCATAACATGCTGATCGATGATATATTTATCCATATCACTAAAAGGAGTAGTCGGTTGAGCGATAACCAAAACATCAAACTTATTACCTAAATCTTTAATAGTTTTATTAACAGTATCTGCTACAGTTATATTTCTTAAAGCATTAATTTTACCATCTAAATTAACTCTGGTAACATTATAAAATCTTTGTAATTGAAACATCATCCAGGAAGTGTTCCAGAAGTTCAGTTCACCATGACCATCAGTAAAGGCCACAGTACGAACTTTTGGGCTCACTAATTGACGAATAGTAGAGATTAGATTATATTCTAATTCCTGTACAGAATAGTTAAGCCAATCATCTCCATTTGGATCAGAAACAACAAGAGTAGCAGGTGCTTCTTTCACTTTATAAGTAATGATAGCACCGGGAATTACATAATGGGTTGAAAAGCCTGCAGCATCCTCCTGACTAATTGGAATTGGAACAAGTCCTTTTTTATAAAATTCTGAAAAAATAGCTTTGGTTTCATCTTGAGATTTTCCTTTAATAGGATCAATAAATTCAAAAAACACTTTATTGGAATATCTTCTGAACTCTTGTAAAATATCTTCCGTTTTCTTAGCGAATAGATTATAGTCTGCGGGTTGGTTCTCTCCTTTTAAATAAACTTTAATATAAATTTTTTCCTCTAAATTTTCTAGTAATTCAATTGTTTTATCAGACAATGAATTACGCTTATCTTGAGTTAAATCAATCCTGATATAAAGGAAAGAAAAGATAATATTTGTAGCTAAAAGAATAACCAAACTCAAAGCTAAGCCTAGAAGGGCAGATTTTTTGTATTTTTTACTATTATTCATCATGATCACACTAAAAGTTGGATTACCATTTTCTACTTAACAAAACGATTCTGGTTCCTAAAAGGAAAAAGAAGATCATACTTAGGAAATAAAGGATATCTCTTGAATCAATAACACCTTTACTAATTGAAGCATAATGATGATCTATTCCAATTGTTTTGATGAGATATCCGAATGAACCTAAAATCTCAAATGAATAGATAAACTCAAAACCGAAATAAAGAATAAAACATAAAGGTGCAGCCAATATAAATGCGATGATTTGATTATTGGTTAAACTAGAGGCAAATATTCCGATAGCAATAAAAGTTGATCCCAGAAAAACAAGTCCTAGATAAGACCCCCAAGTACTACCCATATCAATATTTCCCGGAGTAGAACCGAGATTATAAACAGTAATAATGTATATTAGGGTTGGAAGAAGGGCAATAACGAGAAGAGTAAGACTAGATAAAAATTTTGCCAGAATGATCTGGATATCAGAGATTGGTTTTGTAAGGATTAATTCAATCGTACCGTTTCTTCTTTCTTCAGCAAAAGACCGCATGGTAATGGCAGGTACTAAAAATAGAAATAAGAATTTTGAGATATTGAAAAGGCCTTGAAGATCAGCCAATCCTGAATATAAAACATTGTTAATATTTGGGAAAACCCAGATAAAAAGGCCTGCAAAAACGAGGAAAACGCCGATAAAGATATATCCGAGGAGGGAACTCAAATATGATTTTAATTCTTTTAAATAAAGACTCCACATATAAAATAGATTAGAATTGCAAAAGTACTAAAAAAAGTTGAAGATTTGACCAAGAAATCGATTCGTTAAAGAGCTTCCAAAGGACTAAGTGTCCCCAATCTCTTATTCCGAGAAAGTGTGGAAAATGGTCGGTTTAAAAATTCACTTTTCACAATTTGTTCATTTTTATTATGTTGTTAAATAGTTTTCCAACACTTTACCGGAACTGTTGATTTGTTGATAATTTCTCCCCCATTTTTTCGTTTTTTCATTGATTATTTTCAATCTTTATACTATCTTTGCCTCAACTATTTAATTACTAACCTAACTCTCAAAACTATGAAATCTCCCAATCTTTTCTCAGAACATAAACAAAGATTATCCGATTCTGAATACCAATTCTTTCAAAATCAAATTCATTCTGACCGTTTTCAATCCTCTTTCGATTTTTTGATTCAAACATTACAAAACATTCATGGTATGAGATGTCCTCATTGTGGATCTGAAAAAGTGATGAAAAACGGTACCATGAAAAACAAAACACCCCGTTTTTTATGCAATCATTGTCATAAAAGCTATTCTCTTTATACCGGAACTTATCTCCATTTTGTTAAGAAAAAAAATAAACTATTTCAATACATTCACTTAAGAATGTCTGATGGTGGAACTTTAAGGTTTTGTAGTGATATGTTAGGAATTTCATTAGACACCTCTTTTGAGTGGAATAAAAAAGTATTTGGATCTATTCAGGAGAATCTTCCTGATGGGATGGATGGTGTTATTGAATTGATTCTTGTTCAGGATCAGATCTCTCGTAAAGGGGAAAAACCGGATGGTTTCTATAACTTCAAACCACCTAATCCCCTTGCTGATCCTAAAAAAAAGTATAAGAAAGCTCCAAAACTGATCAAACCGATTGATAAAACGGATCGAGTTCAGATGGCCGTTGCATTTTCCCGAAAAGGAGATTTTGATATGAAAGTGATCCATTTAGGAGATCTGGAAGAAGAGGAACTAAAAAAGAGATTGTATCCTAAAATTAAAAAATCAAAAAAGATATTAATCAATGATCAGCCTTTAGTTAAACTGTTTTTGCAAGATAAAAAACTAAGCTATTACTTATGTGATCAGAATGAGCAAAAGAAAGTGAAAAGCAGAAACAAAGCTTTTGATGTTCAAACCGCAAATGAGATCTATAATAAATTTGTGGGATGGATGGAACGTTTTATAGGGGTTGCAACCAAATACCTGCAAAACTACATGAAATGGTTTATGCTAAAAATCAAATACCGACATTACGATTTATCTGCTTATCACCTGGCTATTGATGGTTTACAGAACAAAAGAGGCAAACAGGGGTATAAAGAAAGTGTGATGTTTATCAACTAAGACCTTAGCAGGATAATTTCTATTTTATTTAATAATGTTCAACTTTATGAAATATAGGGTTGAATTGGTGTTTGAATGAAATGGGAAATGGGTCTTAAATAGTAAGTTGGCTTAATCATGAGTATAGAAAAATTTATAAATGTGCTTAAATTTTTCTAAAGAGGGATTCATTGAAGAGATCGTTCCGAGAAAGTGTGGAAAAAATATTTTGTAAGTAATTTTATAACAGATAATTAAAAAATTTGTAAATTTAAATCTACCTGTTTCAACACTTTCTCGGAATAAGAAATTGAGGGGAAGAAGCATCTGTCTTACCAATTTTTAAAATCTCCCCTTTTAATACCTCCCCCAAATACTCATACTGCTCTATACTATTATAAGTAAAACAAGAATACCTGATAAATCTCTGATTATCTCTTCCCCAATTGATTACTGGTATCTCAATTTTATACTTATGATATAATTTCTCCTGTAAAGGATCAAATTCACCCGGTTGTAATCTCTTTTCCAATTTTGGTAATGGTATGGAACACATGTTTATTTTAGTTTCTTCCGATATCGGTAAGGATTGCCCCAATGTTTCTGACAACATCTGTGCCACTTTTCTTGTCATCAAATAATTACTTTCCATGATAGACTCCCAACCTTGTCCAAAAATCTCCGGAATACATTCTATCGCTTTGGGAATACTCAAAAATGATGAAAGATCCTGTGTGCCTCCCCAATAAAAACGATCTTGAAAACTTTGCGTTTTTACGTTTATCATACTGATATTTAATGGATTTATAAATTCCTGGCACTTCCGCTCTACCCATAAAAATGCAGCTCCTTTTGGGGCACATAACCATTTATGACAGTTTCCTGTATAGTATTGTGCCCCTGTTTCTGATGGATGTATCGGTATCATTCCCGGGGCATGT
The DNA here is from genome assembly GCA_942493315.1 of uncultured Bacteroidota bacterium. Taxonomy (GTDB): domain Bacteria; phylum Bacteroidota; class Bacteroidia; order Bacteroidales; family WCHB1-69; genus UBA5429. The sequence continues at coordinate 812,821 of OW818690.1, forward strand.
GCCCCATCTACCAATACTTCTACCCTACTCCCTTTTAAACTTCTGGCGATTTTTTCAATTGGAAAATGGAAGGCTGTCGGGGAACTTATATGATCTATCAGTAATAATCTGGTGTTTTTTGTAATTCCATTTAGTACACTTTGTAAAATTTCATCTTCATTTCGACAAGGATAGCTTACTTCAACCTCATCAATCTCAAATCCATATCTTTGGGCATATACTAATATGGCGTTTTTGCAAGCTTGATAAATGTGGTTTGTGATTAGTACCCGATCATTTTTTTGCCATGGAATACTACTCAAAACAGTGTTAACTCCTTCTGTTGCATTTTTTACATAGACTAAATCCTGAGGTTCACACTGTAAAAATGAACCCAACTTCTGAAGTGTTTCCCGATGTAATTCAGGTAGTTCTCTCATAAAAAAGCGTAAGGGTTGACTTTCTAACTGCTTCTGAAAATGTTGTTGTTGTTCTAATACTTTTATGGGAGTTGCGCCAAACGATCCATGGTTTAAAAATAAAATGGATGGATCTAAATTCCAGTGTTTTACATGTTCAGAATAAAATGGGAAGGTAGTTTTCATAAATATCAATTATTGAATCACAAAAATATCATATTTTTGCCAAAATATTTAACCATACCATGAAAGATTTTAAAGAACTAATTAAAGATAAATATACAGATTTAGCTAAACAAGCTGATCTAATCAACGCTTCGTCCTGCTGTGGGGGCGGAACTTGTAGCAGTACTGCTGCTTTACTTAATAAAGATAAGGATCAAAATGAACCAAACTCCAATATTAAAATAAATTTCCAGAAAGGAAATCCTATTCAATATACGCCCATTCAATCTGGTGAAGTTGTTGTTGATTTAGGTTCTGCAATGGGGCATGATTGTTTTATTGCAAGAAAAAAAGTGGGAGATTCCGGGTTAGTGATTGGCCTTGATATTACCGAAGCAATGATTGCGGTTGCCAATAACAGTTGTGATAAACATGGTTTTCAAAATGTTCAGTTCAGACTTGGTGATTTTGAAAATATGCCTATTGCTGGTCAAAAAGCAGATCTGGTTATCAGTGATAATACTTTTAGAATGTTAGCGGATAAGAAAAGAGGAGTGTCTGAAATCTATAGAATTCTTAAAAGCAAAGGCCGTTTCTGTATTTCCGATATTTTTTGGAAAGGATCTTATACGGAGTTATCATTACAAGCTGCAGATCAATGGGTTGGAGATATGTCAGAATCTATTCCAAAAGATCTGTTTTTAAGTATGCTACAAATGCAAGGCTTCTCAAATATCCAGATTATGAAAGAAGAAGAGATTATTATACCGGATGAAGTGTTACTCGATTATATGTCAGATTCTGAACTTGTTGCATTTAACAAATCTAATAGTGGCATTTTTCTGGTTACCATTTATGGGGAAAAACCGGATTGTGGTCAGTGTAGCTCCTGCACTTGTATGTAAATTGTTGTAATCTTGTTTTTTAAAAATTATTACAAGTATTGGTCTAGGTATTGACCCGTGATTGAATTAGAACATCTTACTAATGCTTCAGGAGTTCCTTGAAATAATAATTCTCCTCCTCTCTTACCCCCTTCCGGACCCAAATCAATAATCCAATCCGCAAATTTAATAATGTCCAAATTGTGTTCAATGATCACTACTGTATTATTTTTATTCACTAAATTTTTAATAATTCTGTAAAAATTATCAATATCTGACATGTGCAATCCGGTTGTTGGTTCATCCATGATATAAATATTCCCCTCCTTTTTTAATTCTGTGGCTATTTTTAGTCTTTGAGATTCCCCGCCTGATAGTGAACTTAAAGATTGACCCAATTTTAAATATCCTAATCCAACATCCTGTAAAAGAGATAAGTGAGATTTAATTTTCGGGGAATTAAAAAAATCAAAAGCTTGATTGACATTCATATCTAAAACGTCAGCTATATTTTTCCCCAAAACTTTATATTCCAGAACGTCTGAATGATATCTTTTTCCTTCACATTCATCACATACTGTTTTTACAGAATCCAGAAAATGGAGTTCAAAAGTTAATACTCCCTGTCCATTACATTTCGGACATGCCCCTTTCGAATTAAAACTGAAAAGTGAGGGATCACTATTTGTTTTGGTAGCAAACTCTTTTCGAATCAAATCAAAAACTCCCATATAGGTGACTGCATTAGCTCTTGAAGTTTTTCCAATTGGAGATTGATCAATCACGATTGCTTCAGGATGCTCTTTTACAAAACATTCATGGATCAAACTACTCTTGCCACTGCCCGCAACTCCTGTTATACAAGTTAAGACTCCTTTTGGAATTTTTACATTTACATTTTTAAGATTATGGGCATTTGCATTTTTAATTTCAAAGAAGGTATTGGATTCTTTCCTTTGGAAAAAAGGTCTTTTAACTTTATCTAAAAATTGAGCAGTTATACTTTTAGATTGTTTTAATCCTTCAAAAGGACCATTATAAACCACCAAACCTCCCTGTTTTCCGGCTTGAGGACCCAAATCGACAATCCAGTCTGCTGCCCTTATAATATCTGGATCATGTTCTACAACAAAAACAGAATTACCATGCTCTTTTAAACGATTTAAGATTATTAATAAATTATCTGTATCTCTGGGATGCAAACCAATAGAGGGCTCATCTAAAACATATAAAAGATCAACTAAATTGCAATCAAGTTGTTTGGACATTTTTACTCTTTGTGATTCTCCACCTGATAAACTTCCTACAGCTCGATCTAATGACAAATAACCAACACCGATTTCAATCAATTGTTGTATTAAATATTTGGCTTTTCTCAAAATGGGTGTTGATATCTCATCGTGTATTTGTTCTACAAATGGAAGTACATCAAACAACTCTTTCTGACAAAGATCATCTATAGAAACTCCCAGAATTTTGACACTTCTGGCTCTTTCATTGATTCGTGTTCCATTACAATACTCACAAATCTTATAGGTGAAATATTTTGTATAACTATTTTTTTCATCCTCTGAACTTTCATCATCGGCTCTGTTAGAAACAGCCTTTTCCAATTTTCGGGCAAGACCTTCAAAATTTCTGTTATAAGATAATTTTTCTTTAGCTCCCTCAACAGCAAAAGGTTCGGAATACAATAAAAAATGAAGTTCCTCTTCAGAATATTGATCTAATGGTTTGTCAATATCTAAAATACCTAAACTGATCAATTCTTTCCATAAAAAACCACCCACTTTATAATGAGGATGTGTGATAGCTCCCTCTTTAATTGATTTCTCCTTTTCTAAAAAAAGATCTATATCAATTTTAATTTGTTTTCCTAATCCGCTACAGTGAGGACACATTCCTTCTGGATGATTAAATGAAAAATAAAAAGAAGGACCAATAAATGGTTTTCCAATTCGGGAGTATAGCAATCTTAAATAGGTATTAATTTCAGTGGCTGTTCCTACTGTGCTTCTTAGATTATTCCCCATCCTTTTTTGATCAATCACAATGGCTGTGGATAAATTTAAAATCTCATCCACATCTGGCCTTGAAAGTTTTGGCATACGGGTTCTTGCAAAAGTTGAAAATGTTTCCACCAACTGTCTTTGTGCTTCAGTGTACAATGTATCAAACAGTAATGACGATTTTCCGGAACCCGAAACTCCCGTGAATACCACTAATTGGTGTTTTGGAATCTCAATATCCAGATTTTTTAAATTGTTGGTGTGTGCATTTTTGATGATAATGGTTTCTGTTTTCATTTATAAATATCTTTATATTAAATAGATAAATAACTTTTTTTGTTTTACAAAACTATAACTGAAAGATCAAAGTAAATTGTAAAAAACAGACAAAATGAATAGCAAATCAACATTTTTCTTCATCACTATTGTAATGAGGATATCTTTTTTGAAACTCTTTTGGAGTATATCCAGTATAGGATTTAAATTCATGGATAAAATGAGATTGATCAAAATAGCCGTTTTTATAGGCACATTCCGTTAAATTAACCATTTTAGATCCTCCAAATTGATGAAGAACTTCTTGAAAACGAATTAACTTGATCATCTGTTTCGTGCTTTTTCCTAAATATTGAGAAAACTTACGTTCTACTGTTTTAGTCGTTGTGTTTAATTTTTGGGATAGGGCTATTGGATTGGTTTGACCACCTGTTTTTTTAATTAGATCTAATCCCTTTTCTAAAAACAGATGATCATGTAAAACAATTGGAGTAAACCGTTGTATCAGAAATTGTTCTATTACTTGTATTCTCTCTTGAATTGTTTTTTTGACATACAACAGTTCCTCCACTTTTTCAATTTCAGACTTGTAAACATCCATTAAATCAATACTTTGATTTTCAATCTCTGATAATGAAAAATCAAAAAAATAACTGGCTCCTATAGTGTAAAAACTAATAAAAACAACACCTGTTTCTCCATGAGTGGAAACATCAGAATAGGAATGACTTAGTCCACTGATAATGGATCTGGGTTGCTTTTTACCATTTTGATTAAAATCTAATACTACAAATGGATTTTTATAATGAAACATGATTTGAATACTGTCAGTAGGAATGACCCGCTCTATCACATCTGCTTCATGAAAGTCAGATTCCATAAAACAATAGTTTTTGATATAATTTTTCAAAAATCCGGATGGTTCAACAAACTGAAATCTCATTTTATATATTTGTGCAAAAATAACAAATTTTATTAGGTTTTTTACCTTTTACCTCTTACTTCTTACCTTTTACTTCTTACTTCTTACTTCTTACTTCTTACTTCTTACCTTTTACTTCTTACCTCTTACTTCTTACCTTTTACTTCTTACCTCTTACTTCTTATCTTTAATCTCTTATTTTTTCATACCTTTGCATTCTAATTTCATTTTATGAAAAGAATATTCCAGTTTTTCTTGATTATCATAGCCTGTCTGGAGCTCTCCGGACAAAACTACCCCAATATTCTTCCCGAAAACAATATTTTTGATGAAGCAATTAAAAGTGTAAAAGTTACAGTTGCGGGTCAGGAACTAGGGCAACCTATTATCAAATTAAATTCAGGAAATCAGCTCCAATTGGTCTTTGATGATTTGGATCAGAAAGACCGTTACCTGAAATATACGCTGATCCATTGTAGCCATGACTGGAAATTTTCCCCCTTAAATCCTATTGAGTATATTGATGGCTTTTTGGAAGATGAGATTAAAGATTATTCGAACGGATTTAATACCATACAACACTATACCCAATATTCATTGTTGTTTCCCAATGATATGTTAAAATTAACAAAATCAGGAAATTATATATTATTTGTTTACGATACCACTCCTGATAATCCCATTTTAACGAGACGTATTATGGTGGAAGAACCTGTTTCTGCCGGTATCTCCGGTGTTGTCCAAAATGCTGTGGATCTGAATTATAAAGAAACAAAACAACAAGTTGACTTTACAGTCTTTTCTTCAGGATATGCCATTAGAAATCCATCTATTTATTTGCATGCAACCATTTTACAAAATAGTAGATGGGATAATGCTATTCAGGGACTTACTTACCGATCATTAAAACCTGGTGAGTTTAGTTTCTATTTCGATAATTTGAATAGCAATCTTTTTTTTGGTGGTGCTGAATTTAGAACTTTTGATCATAGAACATTAAGAAATTTATCTGACAGAATAGTTTCCATCAATTTTGAAAATCAATTGAATCAGGCTTATGTTATGGAGGATATGGCCAGACCTTTTGGGGCTTATGAAACAAATACAACATTAAAAGGAGCTTGTTATTGGGCAAACTACGATTTTGACAGTGAAATTTCAGAAGATTATGTCTTGACTCACTTCTCTCTGAGATGTGATTTTAAAGTGAGTGGGGGTGATCTATATGTTTTTGGAGAATTAACGGATTGGAGAATCATTCCTGATGCAAAATTAGAGTATAATGAGGAAACAAAATATTGGGAAACATCCCTTTATATTAAACAAGGATTTTATAATTATCAATATGTTTATGTTCCCAAAGGATCTAAACAGATTGACGAAACGTATATTGAAGGTTCTCACTGGCAAACAAAAAATGATTATACTATCCTCATCTACCTTCAGGAAGAGGGAACCTCTTATGATAAATTAATTGGAAGTACCATCTTAACCATACAAAAATGAACCATCTATTCTCAATCGGAATCGATATTGGAGGAACCAATACCGATATTGGTCTTGTAAATGAACAAGGCGTAGTTGTTAAAAAGCAAAATTTAAAAACTTTACAATATTCAGATCCTCAGTTATTTGTTGCTGATTTGGTTAAAGCAATTCACATTTTAGTACAAGATCTTAATCCAGCTTCTATTACAGGTGTTGGCATTGGTGCTCCGGCAGCTAATTACTATACCGGAAGTATTGAAAATGCAACTAATCTAAATATGAAAGGAATTATTCCACTTCGGGATATGATTCATCAACAGTTTCCTTATCCAGTTGTTCTAACAAATGATGCTAATGCTGCTACTTATGGGGAGATGATCTATGGAGGTGCAAAAGAAATGAAAAACTTCATGATGTTTACTTTAGGCACTGGTGTAGGTACCGGAATAGTAATAGATGGAAAGCTAGTATATGGTCACGATGGGTTAGCCGGAGAAATGGGTCATGCTATTTTGATTCCTGAAGGAAGACCGTGCGGTTGTGGAAACAAAGGATGCCTTGAAAAATACACATCTTCCAGTGGTATTGTATGGAATTGTCTTGAATTGATGCCTCAATATCCGGATAGTATTCTTACAAAAGATGTTTTTCATGGAATGACAGGTAAAAATGTAGCAGATGCTGCAAATTTAGGTGATCCTTTAGCTATTGCAACTTATGAAAGAACAGGTTATCTTTTGGGTATTGCATTGGCCAATGCAGTCACTTTTTCCTCTCCTGAAGCGATATTCCTGATGGGTGGCCCTATTCAGGCCGGTAATGTATTCTTAGATCCTATTAAAAGATCCTTTTTAAAACATAAACTTTTTATTTATAACAGGGATATTCCTATTCTTTTATCTTCGTTACCCGAAAATAGTGTTGCTATCCTGGGTGCTGCCGCTTTAACAAGATAATCAGTTATTTAGTAGTACCAGATCGGCACGTTTACATTTCTCTTCTTGTGAAATTTGTGCTTCAATTCTTTTCATAATCTCCTCATCTTTAAGGTGGGGAGATCTTTTTTTGATCCGTTCAATCCGAACCTGTAGGGGTGCATCAACGACAATTATTTTATCAAAAAACCCTTCTAAATGAGCTTCAAAGATTATGGCACTTTCCATCATGACAGTTGGCGTTTTCTGATCTAAACACCATTGATTAAATTGATGTAAAATAATGGGATGAATCAGTCGGTTAATCCACTCCAATGCTTCTGCATCTGAAAAAACTAAAGTTGCAAGTTTGGTAAAATCGATCTGTTGATTAGTAAATACAGATGTGCCAAATTTGGCCTTGATTTGTAGCAAAACTATCGGGTCCGAATAAAGTTTTTTGGCTTCTTCATCTGCATAAAATACAGGAATTCCCATTTCGATGAAATGTTTGGAAAGATAGGTTTTCCCGGTGCCAATTCCTCCTGTTAAGGCAATTTTTAACATGGATGTTATTTCATATAAATCGTCAAAGATTCCGGTTTTTCAATCTCTAAAAATGCAGATCCAAAATAACCGGTGTCTCGAATATAATCAGATAATTCCTTTTTAGAAAATGAATACACATTTCTTTTCCCTTTCTTTTTAGTTAATTCTTTAACAGAAAGCTCAAGAAATGTGTATTTATCTGTAAAACTATGCTTTAAATAATTAAAACCTTTGGTTTTAAATGTTATTGTCACAATTGAATCAGATGAATTGATCTGTTTGATTCCTTTAGGTAATTGAGTAAATTGAATCGTACACCCTACTGTTTGAACATACTCTTTTGAGAAGGTTATAATAAACCATCCCATAACAGCAATTCCCAGACAAATCAGGAAAGTTCCTGAAGTGAGTTTGGAGTATTTCTTCTTTTCATCTTTTACCTCAGACATAAAGATCTATTTTTTGGCATCATTACCATCAACAGCAACCGCTGCTTTTTCAATGGTAACTTTTATTCCGTCAGAGATCTCAACGGTAAAAGTTGTGTCTTGTACATCTGTGATTTTACCATGAATACCACCAATTGTAACAACTTTATCTCCTTTTTTTAAATTTTCTCTGAATTGTTGAACCTGTTTTTGTTTCTTTTGTTGTGGACGAATCATAAAGAAATAGAAAACAACGATCATTAATCCTAAGAAGATTAACATTTGATAACCACCACCACTGGACTTACCATCAGCAGATTGTTGTTGGGCGAATAATAAAATGGATTGAATGTTCATAATTGATATTTTTTTAAAATTAAGGTCTTATTACGTTTGCTTTAACTGTTAATGCTGTATTTGCAGGATATGTATTAGCCGTGATCATCACCTGATTTGAAACTTCTCCGTTTTTGGTTTTGGAATCAAAAGTGACTTTAATCTCTCCGGATTCACCCGGTGCAATAGGTTCTTTTGGTGGAGAAGATGTGGTACAACCACACGAAGTCTGAACATAAGTGATAATTAGATTTGATTTTCCTGTGTTTTTAAATTTAAAAGAGTAGGAAAGTCTCTCCCCTTGAATCACTTTCCCAAAATGATGGGTCACTGTTTCAAATGTCAAAACAGGCATCTTATCTGCAATTTTCTTATCGGTTCCTTCCGCTGTTACAGGATTTGAAATGATTTCCACTCCATATTGATCCTCTTTCTTATTTCCGCATGACCATAAAATGAGCACTCCTACTACGAGTATTGCAATTTTTTTCATCTTCTTTTTATTAATTAATGAGTCCACGCCCCATTTTGTTTAATTTTCCTTCTTCTTTTAACATAATCACGATTTTATCCAATAAACCGTTGATAAATAATCCACTTTTAGCAGAACTGTACATTTTGGCCAATTCAATATATTCGTTGATAGTAACTTTAATTGGAATCTCCGGCATTTCGGTAAATTCACAAATAGCCATCTTCATTAAAATCATATCTAAACCCATGATCCTCTCCAATTCCCAGTTTTGCAACTTTGATTCTATCATTTTGGAATAGGAATCACCATGGATTAATGTCTTTCTATATAAGGTTTTAAAAAAATCTACATCTTCCTTTGAATCTTTAAACAAAGGAGTAATTTTGTTATTTATCCCTTTAATTTCACTAAAATTAGAAATATTTTTGTAAACCATCAATAAAGCTTCATTGTAATCATCAAACCAATGAACATTTTTTTCCTCTAAGAACCAATGAAGCATCTCACTTTGAGAAAACACATCCTCAATAATGGCCAAAACCAGTTTTTTATCCTCATCATAGCTTTTTGATGGATTTTCCATGTATTGAATATAAGCAGGACATTTTGCGATCTCCTGAAATATCTGTACAATAAAATCGGACTGGTCATTCCAATGAATGCTCAATTGATTCCATAGCTTATTCAATGTAATATTATCCTCAATTTGAGTAATTACAATATTGTCAACAAATTTGGTATTGGGATTCAAGTCTTCAAAAGTGGGATAAATTTTTCCTTTTAAATCTTCTTGTTTGTTTAAACGATTCCTTTTAAATTCAGGAAATATAGAAAAAAAATAGCAGAATAGCGTGTAACAACTTTCTATTGAAGCTGTTAATTTCTTTTCACCTTGATTAATATCCTCTTTAACATTTGCTTCAAATGCAAAAATACCTTGCATCACCTTTGTCCTCAAATAACGTCTGCTTACCATTCTGTCGAATCAATTTTATAAGATTGCAAAATTACACCAAATTTTCCAATTCTCGGAATCAATATGAAAGAACTTTTCTTTTTATCTAATAATGAGATCAATATTAAAATTGAATTCCAAATCTTAAAAACCCAACAAGACAATTCTCTAAATCTTTTTCTGTTCCGGCAGGATTTATGATATATTGAAAATCGGGTTGTAAAAAGAAATGATCTCCAAAAATTGCCTTATAGGTGATTTCAAATGTAGTTTCACTACCTACCCTATTGTTGATTCCGGCATGTGAAACAGCAATTCCAATTTCATCTTCTATACTTTTTTTGAAAAACCCTTTGTAATTTAATCCTACACCGAAAAAATACCAGTTTTCATTTATTTTTTTTGGACTAATACTGGTTTGAGTGAAAAAATTTAACGTTTTTCCATTTTCATTTTGATAGAGGGTTTGATCTAAAATTAAATAAAACCCATAATTTTTTGTATATTTTTCAATCTCTATGGCTCCTCCATCCAATTCATTTGTTATACTATAGGGGTTGTGGTAATAAAATCCCAACTTATAGTTTCCGGGATATTTTATCGACTTATTTTGATACGATATTTGAGAAAAAAACAGATAACCATCCTCTTTTTTCAATTTCCATTTAAGATTATGTTGGTTCATGGAAAGATCATCCGGAACACCATCGAAAATGGCAATTTTAAAAGTAAATTTGTCTGTAAAATTATAATGAACTTGCGCTCCTAAAGCTGTTAATGGGAAAATGGGAACTGCTAAGTTATTGGCAATAGTGGAATGAACACCACATGAACTATTTAAGTATAAACTTGCATAATCACTGGAAATAAATTCAGCACACAAATCCTGCAAACCTAAAACTACAGCAAATTTTCCAAATGATTGCTTAAACCATAATTCATGCAAATATGTTAAATCTCCCGCCTCAATATTAGAAGCGACCTGATAATCTCCAATAAATTTTGCTGAGGGTTCTCCTCCATGGGTATTGGCAGCATTCAAATAAAATTCTCCCCCTTTCCATAACTTGGCATCCTCCGTGTTAAACCCAATGATGAAACTTGCCATACCTAAGTAGGTTCCCCCTTTTCTAATTCCTCCGGAAAAATTGTAAAAAACATCCCCAACATATTTCCCTTCAAAAGTGAATGGTGGATTTGAAGAATTTTCAGATTGCCCTATAACAAACTGATTACTAAATAACAGTAAAAATAATAAAATAGCAACATTGGTTTTCATAGTCGTTTTAATAAATTTTGAACATGGCAAAAATAGTTTCAAAATATCATTTTTCAGATCACTAAAATAAGGGAATTTTTAATACAAAACTAACCGATAATAGGGATCCCCTTTTTAAGATAATAGTGAATAGTGAATAGTGAATAATGTTAAAAAATTGTTAAATGTTAATTGCTAACTGTTAATTTATTTACTTATTTTTGCAGTAAGCTGATGATCATCACTTTTTTTTAATTAAATACATCATTAATGGTAAAAAAACTTATAATTTTTAGTATAACTGGACTCTTAACTTTCATTTCGTTATTGAACTTTGCTCAGACAAGCATCAATACCTCCGGAGGATATGGATCCGGAAACGGTGGAACAGTGAGTTTTTCTGTGGGACAAATTTCGTATCATACTATAAAAGCATCCAATGGGTCTGTTGCTGAAGGCGTTCAACAACCGTTTGAGATCTCTGTACTTTCTGTTTTAGAAGATATGGATCTTATTAATCTCCATATTCAAACATTTCCTAATCCTACAACCAATTTTTTATCATTATCCATTTCCAATTATGAAATTACTGATTTATCTTATCAGTTATTTGATCTTCAGGGTAAAATGGTTTTAAATGAAACCATTAGCAATGATATAACACAAGTTAATATGAGTAATCTGGGACCCTCAACCTACATTCTTAAAGTGGAACAAAACCATAAAGTTCTTAAAACTTTTAAAATCATAAAACATTAAATATAAGACAACTATGAAACAAATTTTTACCTTTTTAATTTCGATACTATTTGCAGCATCGGTTTCAGCTCAAACTCCTGATATGATGAGCTATCAGGCTGTAGTTAGAAATAGTAGTAACTCCTTAATCACTAATACGCAAGTAACCATGCAAATCAGCTTATTGCAAGGTTCCGTGACTGGAACACCGGTTTATGTTGAAACTCAAACCCCCAATACTAATGAAAATGGGTTAGTAAGTATTCAAATTGGAAACGGAACCGTGGTAAGTGGTAATTTTGCAGCGATCAATTGGGCTAATGGTCCCTATTTTATCAAAACGGAAACAGATCCTGATGGTTCCAATGGTGGAATACAATACACTATCACCGGGACCAGTCAACTGTTGAGCGTTCCTTATGCACTTTACGCTAAATCTGCCGGATCAACCTCATCCACACCAGCTCATTATGTAGGAGAACTTTATGGTGGTGGCGTCGTTGCATGGGTAGATTATACAGGGCTTCACGGACTTATTGTAAGTATGGTAGACTTAAGTACAACACAAGCGTGGAGTAACGTAACCGGAACTGCCATCAATACAACCAACGACTGGAGTGGCGTAACCAATACAACTGCCATTACCGGACAAAGCGGCCACACAGGAAGTGCTGCAAAATTGTGTGCAGATTACTCCAATACTAACTATGGAACAGGTATTTATAGTGACTGGTATTTACCCAGTGTAGCAGAACTTAACCACATTTGGAACAATTTTTATGACGTTCAGAAAGCACTTACGAATGATGGCAATACAGCAACCACTCCTCTCGTAAGAACCTATTATTGGTCCAGTTCGGAATATTACACCTATGAAGCCTGGTTTTACTCCTTCTTTTATGGTTATTCTTACACTTACGGCAAATATTACACTTTATATGTTCGAGCCGTTAGAACCTTCTAATTACAAATTTACAAATTTGCTTATTAACTAATTTGCTAATTTGCTTATTATTTCGTATCTTTGCACTCTTGTAAAAAAACCTACCTAAAGTTATGAAATACACTGAATATAAAGGTCTTAAACTTTCCGAACTGGGAAAGGAAATGAAGAATTATTGGGAAGAAAATCAAATTTTTGAGAAAAGCATGCAACTTCGTGAAGGTCATGAGGAGTTTGTTTTTTATGAAGGACCCCCTTCAGCTAATGGAACTCCCGGAATTCACCACGTGATGGGTAGGGCTATTAAAGATCTTTTCTGTAGATATCAAACCCTTAAAGGTAAGTATGTTAGCCGTAAAGGTGGTTGGGATACCCACGGACTTCCTGTTGAATTAGGTGTGGAAAAAACTTTAGGAATTACTAAAGAGGATATAGGTAAGAAAATTACCGTTGAACAATACAACCAGGCATGTCGCAGTGAAGTGATGAAATACAAGGATATGTGGGATGAGATCACCAAACAGATGGGCTACTGGGTTGATTTGGAAGATCCTTATATCACTTTTGATAATAAATATATCGAGTCCGTTTGGTACTTGTTGTCACAATTGTATAAAAAAGATCTACTCTATAAAGGATACACCATCCAACCTTACTCCCCTGCTGCCGGTACCGGTTTGAGCTCCCATGAACTAAACCTTCCCGGTTGCTACAAAGATGTGAAAGATACCACCGTTGTGGCTCAGTTTAAAGTGAAACAGGAACAAAAAATGACCGAATGTCCATGGGGATTCCCCGGTGGTGTTCATATTCCTGAAAACTTGTACATTTTGGCCTGGACCACCACTCCATGGACTTTACCATCCAATACTGCCTTAGCTGTAGGAGAAAAAATCGAATATGTTTTGGTGGATACTTTCAACCCCTATTCAGGTGCTCCAATTAAAGTAATTTTAGCAAAGAATCTTCTCTCTGTTTACTTCCCTGAAAAGAATGGTGAGTTGGCTATGGAAGATTACAAACCGGGAGATAAAAATATCCCATTCCGTGTGATGGCTCAAACTACCGGAAAAAAACTGGTTGGAATGGAGTACGAACAACTGATTCCTTATGTAAATCCTGGTGAAAACGCTTTTAAAGTGATCCCCGGCGATTACGTAACAACAAGCGATGGAACGGGTATCGTTCATATTGCGCCTACCTTTGGAGCAGATGATAAACGAGTGGCTCAAGAAGCTGGAATTTCACCTTTAATAGTTATCGATGCTTTAGGAACTCGTCAACCGATGGTGGATAGAACCGGAAAATTTTATCGAATTGAAGATTTAGATCCTCAATTTGTGAAAGATGCGGTTAATGTGGATCTTTATAGCACTGTTGCAGGAAGATATGTAAAACAAGAGTACGAAAAAGAGACTGAAAAATCTGAAGAATCTTTAGATTTGTACATCTCGATCTGGTTGAAAAAAGAGAATAAAGCGTTCCGCGTTGAGAAATACGTGCACAACTATCCTCATTGCTGGAGAACTGACAAACCTGTCCTTTATTATCCTTTGGATTCCTGGTTTGTAAAAACAACCGCTTACAAAGAGCGTATGATGGAGTTGAACAACACCATCAACTGGAAACCTGCAGCTACAGGAACTGGTAGATTTGGAAACTGGTTGGAAAATCTAGTGGACTGGAACCTTTCCCGTTCCCGTTTCTGGGGCGTGCCTCTTCCAATCTGGGTGTCTGAAGATAAAAAAGAACAAATCTGTATCGGCTCTATTGAAGAATTGTATAAAGAAATCGAAAAAGCAGTTGCTGCCGGTATCATGATGGAGAACCCTTATAAAGAGTTCATCCCTAATGATTTCAGCAAAGAAAACTATAATAAAATTGATCTCCACAGACCTTATGTGGATGATATCTTCTTAGTTTCTCCAACCGGACAAAAAATGGTTCGTGAAGCAGATTTGATCGATGTTTGGTTTGACTCGGGAGCCATGCCTTATTGTCAATGGCACTACCCTTTTGAAAATAAAGAGCTTTTCGAGAAAAAATACCCTGCAGATTTTATTGCAGAGGGCGTTGATCAAACCAGAGGTTGGTTCTTTACCCTTCATGCAATTGCAACGATGTTATTTGATAGTGTAGCATTTAAAACAGTAGTTTCCAATGGGTTAGTTTTAGATAAAAATGGAAATAAAATGTCTAAACGTTTAGGTAACGGCGTTGATCCATTTGAAACCATCGAGAAATATGGTGCTGATGCCACCCGTTGGTATATGTTAACCAACGCACAGCCTTGGGATAACTTAAAATTTGATGTTGAAGGGATCACTGAAGTACAAAGAAAATTCTTTGGAACTTTATACAACACCTACAGTTTCTTCTCTCTTTACGCAAATATCGACGGTTTTGCTTACAAAGAAGCCGATATTGCTATTGAAAAAAGACCGGAAATTGACCGTTGGATCTTATCTGAACTCAATACGCTGGTTAAAAATTGTGACACCCATTATGCAGAATATGAACCAACAAAAGCGGGTCGTGAAATCCAACAGTTTGTGGATGAGTTCTTAAGCAACTGGTATGTTCGTTTATGTCGCAGAAGATTCTGGAAAGGAGATTATAGTGAAGATAAAATTTCTGCTTATCAAACGTTATACACTTGTATGGTAACGATAGCCAAATTGGCATCTCCAATTGCACCATTCTTCATGGATAGACTTTTCCTTGATTTGAATAATGTTACCCAACAAGAAAAAATTGAATCAATCCATTTATCTGATTTCCCTAAAGTAAACGAACAATTAATCGACAAAGCATTAGAAGAAAGAATGGAGTTGGCGCAACAAATTTGTTCTATGGTTCTCTCTTTAAGAAAAAAATCAAACATCAGAGTGCGTCAACCATTAGGAAAGATCATGATTCCGGTGCTTGAAACATCCAATTTTGTTTCTCAGGTTGAAAAGGTAAAAGACTTGATCCTTCATGAAGTGAATGTAAAAGAGATTCAATTTATTGAGGATACCGAAGGTGTTTTAGTTAAGAAAATCAAACCCGATTTTAAAACATTGGGACCAAGATATGGTAAGATTATGAAAGCGATTGCTGCTCAGATAGTACAATTCAATCAAAAAGATATTGCACAGATTGAGAAAGAGGGTCGCAAAATGATTGAAGTAGAAGGAGAGCAAGTTGAGATATTAATCACTGACGTTGAGATCATTGCAGAAGATATTCCGGGCTGGGTAGTAACCAATCAGGGCGCTTTGACTGTAGCTTTGGATATCTCCATCACTCAGGAGTTGAAAGAGGAAGGATATGTGAGAGAGTTGGTCAACAGAATCCAAAACTTCCGTAAAGATCAACAATTGGATGTGATGGATAAAATTTGTATAACTCTTCAATCATTGAATGAATTAGATTTTGCATTTTCTAAGCATGAAGAGTTTATCAAAACTGAGACTTTATGTGAACATTTTGTTATTACGACTTCTGAGATCACCGATCCTCAAAAAACTAGATTTGAGATCGTAGAGGGAATTGAGATTGATGTGGTAATAAAGCCAAGGGCGAAGGGCTAAAGGCGAAAGGAAGACAAGTGACAGGTAACAGGGAAGACAAGTGACAGGTAACAGGTGACAGGTGACAGGTGACAGGTGACAAGTGACAGGTAACAGGTATCAGGTATCAGGTATCAGGTGACAGGTGACAGGTAACAAGTGACAAGTGACATGTAACAGGTATCAGGTAACAGGTATCAGGTATATTATTTACTTCTTACTTTTTACTTCTTACTTTTTACTTCTTACTTCTTACTTTTTACTTCTTACTTCTTACTTCTTACTTCTTCCCCTTGTCCCTTTCCCCCAATTAGCTTATTATCTCATTAGCTTATTAGCTTATTAATTAGGGCGTTCCCCCTCGCTTCGCTCGGGGTCGGGCTTTTCAGGGGTGCGCTTCGCTCCCGTACTTCGCTGCACTTTGCTTAAGATCATACATCCCAAAACTGAATAATCATCGCGGCGCTCGTTCCAGCTCGTACCGGCTTCGCCGCCCTTCCAATCCCTAACGCAGACAAAAACTTCGTTTTTTGAGATAAAAGTGATTAAAGATAAAAGATATTTTATACGACCTCGGCAGGAGTTGTATCAATTTTCAAACGATATTGAAAGGATTTAAGTATTTTTTTTCTTAGTAATCCAAAACTCATGGTCTTTATCAAGGAAAACAATATGAAAAATATTCTCCTCAAAATATCCAATAACACATTCTTTCCCTTGTATATGCATGGAACACCAAATTATGTCAGGTAATATATGCTTGGGATGATAAAACCCTGATTCAGGTGGAAATCCAACTTTAGTATATGGTTTTATGATTTGTTGAGCTATTGCTTGTCCAACAGTCATTTGACAAGTTTCTCTTAATTTATTAATTGCCATTGCCAATAATTGATCATGCTCCCATTCTTCAAAATTTTGACCTTGATTTCTATCGAAATCTTTAAAACTAAATACAATTAGAGGTTCTTTTTTGCATTGTTTTAAATCAATATTTTTAACAGCCCTTTTGTATGAAGCATTTCCCCTTTGAGTATATTTATTCTGCTTCTCTTTTTTCATATAGTAGTTCTTTTAGTTTATCATCAATTTCAAAATAGGGAATAGCCCCATATTTCCCGTCTAAGTAGTTCTTGTCAAATGCTGACTTATTTCTAACTTTATCCGTTTTAAACTCACTTAATGAAACAAGTTCAGATGCCCCAAACTGATTTTTCTCAACAAACCAAATCTGATCTCTTCTAAATATTTCCTTATTAAGCAATGAAATATCATGAACGGCACATACAAGTTGAGCATTACTTTTATTAAATTGATGGAAAAAGTCGATCAACCTTATTGTCAAATGACTATGTAATCTTGAATCAAGCTCATCAACAATTAATACTTTGCCATTTTGTAATGTATCAAACCAAGGACCCAGTAAATAAAGAATTTTTTTTGTTCCTTCGGATTCTTGTTTGTCAAAATTGAAAGGAATTGTATCAATTAATATATTATTTTCATCATATTTCCTATGATAGGTAATTATTTGATCTCTTTTTGGTTGTTTTGACTGTATTTTTTGGATGCTTGTGAATAGATTTATTATTTCTTCATCTTTTTCTTTTTCTCTCAGAATTTCTAAATCAATTTCGCTCACATCTTCTTCTGTGGTTGAAAGATTAGCTATCTCAAGATATTTTACAAAATGTAATACCCAGTTAAAAAAATGTTTGTCAGATTTTAACTTATCTATTGTGTATCTTTTATGGCCACGGTCATGGATCCCATTTACAAAATTAAATTTTTTAAACCAATCTACAATATTTGAAGATAATTCTTTACCCAATGTTGCAAGAAGCGATAAAAATAAAACATTTTCTTTGACATCTTCTTCTTTACCGACACCTTCCTTAAAAGCGTATTTATTTATTTCAATCTTTTGATAATCTCTTTTAAATAGATAAACCTCTTTACTCGTTGTATGAAAAAGCCATTCTGAAACAATTTTATCATAATCCATTTCGAAACCATACCGATATTTAGTCTCATTTTGAATAAAAGAAATTTCAAAAAAGGAAGTTTCTTTTTCGGATTGTGTGTTTAAAGCAAATTTCTCCAAAGGAAATTTTCTTTCATTATTATCTAATAACGCATCTCTAAACGAGTTTAAGACTATTTGTTTCATGAAGCCCATAGCCTCTAACAAGTTACTTTTTCCACTTGCGTTATTACCATAGATAATTGCACTTTTGAGTAGATTGAAATGGCAATTTGTCTCAATAAGATGACTCTCTTTATGTTCCTTGAACGGTTTTGCGGCAACCATTGAAAGGGTTGTCATATCTTTAAAAGAAAGAAAATTTTCTACACTAAATTCTATTAACATTTTGAATTTGTTTTTAATTTATCACTGGCAAAAATACAAATATAATTTATAATTTGCAAATATATTGCAATATTTTAATTATAATTATTGTTTTTGATGGTTTTAAATTGAAATTAGTGATTATTTCGCAATTCTGAGTGTCCCCGTATTCAAGCTTGCGCCGCTTACGGTTGAATGAAGCCCCCACAATCCGGGGTTGCTTGTCTATAGAAATGACGCCAACACCCAATCCCGTAGGGATGACACCTTGGTAGAAACACGAAATCCGCCTAATACCTTAAAATCCCAATAGGAACGAATATTAATATATAAATCAAAGAAATTTTTAAATTGAATTTATAAAGTATTTGATTATTAAAATGTTTTTCCTATTTTTGTCAATTAAAAACACAGGAACAATCAAAATATTATTTTTAAGATGAGTAGATTTATTGAAGCAATTAAAGAATATGAACACGAGGATGAAAATGGCCAAACCCGTTTGATTTATGCATATTTTGGACTTGCAATTTATCACAGTCAAGTATTGGAAGAAACTTTTTCAATCATGTTAATCGCAAAAAAGATTATTAAGAAAAACCTAAAAACTAATGATGAAGTTGTTGCTCTGATAGATTCTATTGATCAGACTAAGAAAACAATGGGCATTTTTATTAATGAAATTAAACAATGTTATTCTTTAACTGATAAAATAGTTGAAGATTTATCAGAATTGCTTGATAAAAGAAATTACTTAGTTCATCAATATTTCAAGAAAAATATTTTTAAAGTTTATTCTGATACTGGACGTAAAGAAATGCTACAGTTTTTTACAACATTTGTTGATGAATCTATTCGTATTGATTTAGAATTGAATCAGTATTATCAAGATTACATTAAAAAACTGGGGATTACAGAAGATCAAATTCAAGGACTATATGATGAGCTAATACAAGCTGAAATTGAGAGAGATTGATATTCATTAGAGAAATTATAAAAACAAAACTTACCCCATGGAAAACGAGCAAAAACCAAAAAAACAAATTTTCAAATTAATTGCAATCCAACCTTTAGATTGTGCTCCATGTATTTTGAAGAATTTAAAGAAAAATGAAGTCTATTATTTCTATAAGGGATATTCAATTATAGTGAATGGCGATAAGCCTGAAGAAGTGTTAATTGATAAAACATTAATGAATGATGATTTTTACAATATTGATGAATCTTTAATGAAAGACGATTTCTCCAAAATTGATAATTCCAATTTAAATGTTTCAATTCATACTATTGTTGGAAAAAATGGTTCTGGGAAAAGTGCCATTGTTGAATTGCTTATGAGAGTGTTAAATAATATTGCATACATTTTACATGATAAAGAAAAAGATCAACTAACAACGTTTTATCCTGTTGATGAGTTAGAGGCAAATTTATTTTATCAAGTGAAAGATTCTATTTATAAAATTCATTTAAATAAACTTGTTGGTGAACGAAATGTACAAGCCATTTGCAAAAAATTAAATTCAGATGAAATTGAATATGATATTAAAAATAACGAAGAAAAATTTTTATGTGATTTCTTTTATACAATAGTCATTAATTATGCAATTTATGCATATAATGGATTTGATATTGGAGATAATGAGTTTTTTCATTCATCAACAACTCCAGAAGGAAAGCTACCGATGATTCGTAGTGGAAAAGGGGATAAACTATGGATAAACAATATCATGCATAAAAATGATGGCTATTCTGCACCCCTTGTTATTCACCCTCAACGAACTGATGGAAATATTGATATCAATAAAGAAAAGCATTTGACAATTTCCAGATTATTGAGCTTATTTGTTAAAATGGATAGGCGAGACAAAGTGTTAAATACCTTGAATGAGAAAAATGAAATTTCGAAGATCCAATTTACTATGGATAAAAATGATTTCAACACTTTTAAGCCTAACACTAATGCTTCAAAACTAAAACATTATTTTAAAAATATACCTAATAGTTATCTTTTTTCAATTAATCTCGAACTGCCAGAATTATTTGAAAAATTTAAACAAATATGTGAAATAATTTTTAAAGAATGGATTCAAATTTTTAATCTGAATAACGTTGTAAAAGATCAGAATTTTGAAATTATTAATGAAAATATTGCATACAATTACTTAGTTTATAAAACTATGATGATAATTAATCGATATCTTCATATTATTGCTCCTAATTCAAAAAATAATTATCATTTTGATGCTTCTTATAGATTAACAGATTTGCTAATAAATGATTTAAATAAAGCAATTTCTGAACATGTTTTCAGAATTTATCATGATGATAGCCATATTACAATAAAATTAAAACAGACACTTAATTATATAAAATATACTGATAAAGAGTATTCCAAAGATATTAACAAAAATGAGGACATATACTCAGATGAATTTTTATATTCAGAATTTACACCAGTTGAATTTAGTGATTCTCTAAACATTTTCAAAAAAGAATGGGATGAAAAAGTGTCAGATATTCTTTATTTTATGCCTCCACCATTTCTAAAAACTAAAATATATTATAAAGATACAGAATCAAAAAATAATAATTTAAATGAATACCCATTTGATTTTTTAAGTTCTGGTGAAAAGCAGTTTACATTTTTTATTACGACAATTTTATACCATTTAAGAAACATAGAATCGGCTCATAGAAGTGTCACTGAAAGAAGGAAGTATGAAAATGTAAATTTGATTTTTGAGGAGATTGAACTCTATTTTCATCCAGAAATGCAAAGGAGATTAATTGATGATATCATTACGAGTTTGAGAAGTATGAATTTTAAGCATATTAAAAACATCAATATCTGTTTGATAACACATTCTCCCATAATTCTTTCGGATATACCCACTTCTAACGGTTTGTTTTTAAAAGATGGAAAGCAAGAAAATATAATTGAACAAACTTTTGCTTCCAATATTTATTCCTTATTTCGAAATGCATTTTTTATAGAGGGTGCTCCAATAGGAGAGTTTGCGGTTAACAAAATTAATCAACTTTGTAAAAAAATTGAAAATAAAAATTTATCTGATTCCGAATTGCTTAAAGAAATTAATCAAATTGGAGATCCAATAATTAAAAGTCAAGTTAAAAAAAAGTATGATGAATATAAAAAAAATCAACGAATAATTGAATTGACTAATGAAAATGAACTTTTAAAAAAGCAATTATATGATAAAAATATATAATTTAAGAATTGAAGAAATTGCAACTGAATATTTAATAAAGGTAAAAAAACTAAAGTTCAGGGATGGTAAATATAACAATATTTTTAGCAAAAACATTGATGAAATAATATTATCTAAACCTGAAAATTTTGACCAATTGTTGCGAAAATACACAGTATCTATTGAATTGGAAAAAGGTTTTAAAAATTATATGGTGGGTCAGTACATTAAAATTATTTATGACAATAAAATTGGGACTTGGCTTGCCGAAAATCTAAAAGTTGATGTTTGTCCATATTGTAATATTAATATGACCCCAACTCTTAATACTGATAAATTTAAAACTCGACCTCAATTGGATCATTTCAAATCTAAATCAAGCTCCCCATTATTAGCTATCTCATTTTATAATTTAATACCCTGTTGTCCTGTTTGCAATATCATTAAATCAGAAAAAAACGTTGATATTAATCCATATTCTAAAGATTTTTCGGAAAACCCATTTAAAATTGAACAACCTATGAATGCCATTTTTTATGGATCTAAAAGTGAAAAGGCTGATTGGAAAATTCAGTTTGCAAATGAAACAGATCCTTATAAAAGTAATATAGAAGTTTTCGGCTTAAAGGAACGATATAATCAAATAAAAGATTATGCTGAAGAGATCATTTTTAAGGCAATAACTTATAATGATGGCTATTATGAGTCAATACTACAAACTTTTGATCAAATGTCATTGACTAAAAGCGAAATGGATCGAATAATCTTTGGAAATTATGTGTCTCCAGAAGATTTTCACAAAAGACCCCTGTCAAAATTAACTCATTATATCTTAGAACAATTTGATATTAAATTTTAAATCATGCTCCCCTCCACAATTTTAATCTCTTCTTCCGTCAAGTCATAAAGCTGGTAAACCAATTGGTCGATTTGTGATTCGAGGACAGCTACATCCATTTCCTTATCATTGGTTTTTAGTTTAATTATTTCATCAACCCAATTTTCTAAATCCGATGATATGATATTTTTAGGAATTGGAAGTTGTTCTACGTATTTAGGTTTAATATTATAGTCCACGAAACAATTTGCAAAATACCAATTCATAAGTCTAGAGTTAAGAATTCCTAGTAAGACTTTTAAAGAATTTCCTTTTTCAGAAACAACAAAAGAAAAATTATTCAAAGGATAAAATTCACCATTAGCATCAAGTGCACAAACTAACCTAACTGGCATACTAAGTTTTCTGATATATTGAATTAATATTTTTGGTTGTTCATAGTTTATGTTATTTAACCCAGCTAAATCATTACAAACATTTAAATAATCCCCTTGCCAATCAATTTTATATTTCTTTATGTTTTTTGCTGATGAAGCACACTTTTTCCAATTTTCATTGCCCAAAATTTCTTTTGATAGAAATCTATCGTTATCACCGGTTTTAATACCATAAACAACTTTAAATGATTTTTTAATTGTTTCAAATTGTGATATTTTCTTCAATAAGTTTTCTTTTGCTTCATTTGTTGATAGACTAAAGACAAAATCAGT
The DNA here is from genome assembly GCA_942493315.1 of uncultured Bacteroidota bacterium. Classification (GTDB taxonomy): domain Bacteria; phylum Bacteroidota; class Bacteroidia; order Bacteroidales; family WCHB1-69; genus UBA5429. The sequence goes on from OW818690.1 coordinate 836,220, forward strand.
TTTTATTTCAAATTTACTTTGCTCAATGTCATTTATATTAAAACCATCAAAGCCAATTAAGTCATAAATTCGTTTTGTTTCAGTTGATTTATATAGCTTAATTATATTGTTTTCTTGGCTATTTTTTTGTAAAACATAAATTGCAGGTACAATGTCTGGTGCATCTATAAATACTTGTTTCTCCAATTCTAAAAGAGAAATAATTCTATTGCTCAGGAATACTTTCTTTCTGATTTCTGAAAACTTATCAAGGTAGTATATTGTATTTGTTGTTATAAATGAAAATATTCCACTCTTTTTTAACAAATTAGACATAGCTAGTTCAATAAAAAAAGTATAAACTTCTACTTCTCCATTTGTTGCGGTAAAATGATTTTTAAAATAATCTTTTTCACCGTCATTTGGTTTTATACCATACGGCGGATTCCCAATCACCACATCAAAGCCTACAAAATCTCCATCATCATTGAGCACTTCCGGAAATTCAAACCGCCACTCAAAGGAATTTTGAAAGATTTTATTGTCTTTTATATCATTAATCATTTTTGTTAATGAATTAACCTGGGATTCCATTTTTTCCTTTTCCTTTCTCCCTATAAGCTCTAAATCTTTCTCTTTTTTACTAAACGGAGTATCCGGTTCAAAAAGGAAATTACCGGAAAACCTATTATAAATATCATGTATAAGTTTGTCCCGTTTTGTTATTAGTGGGTCATTGAAACGAATTTCAGAACTAAAATCTTGTTTTATTTTCAAGATTAATCGCTCGAATTCTCTTTTTTCTTCTTTACTTTTAGCATTGCGATAAGATGAAACTGCCAATTTATAGCTATCTATGTTCCATTTACTGCTTTGTAACAGTTTTTTAATTTTTGTATCTAAAGGATATCTGCTCACAAGCGAGTTTCCACACTTAATGTTAATGTCAATGTTGGGTAGCGTTTCCAATTCTGTTTCGTTTTTATAATAGGCATTCTTGAGCAATTCAATCCATAACCTTAAACGACAGATCTTGACCGAATTGGGGTTGATGTCCACACCAAACAGACAGTTTTCAATAATCACCTGCTTTTCATGAAAGAGGGTTTCTTGAACTCGATGACTCTCTTTGCTGTTTGGATTATATTCAAAAAAATCACCCTCCTCATCCGTAATCATGAGTTCATCATTGATCACTTCAAAATGGTACTCTTTTAGTCGTTTCCCTTCCTTGTCAACCAAAATTTTCAAATCGTGTTTAATGGCAATGATTTCATTTAAAGCAGATACTAAAAAGTGACCGGAACCAACTGCCGGGTCACAAATTTTTAAAGTATTTATAATTTGATTGGCTTCGGTTAAATTGTCAATTTTATTATATAATGAAGGAATGTCTTCACAATTCCAACCTTTAGTGTCATTAAATTTCTGGATCACAGCTTTTCTAATCGTTTCACGACACATATACATGGTAATAAAACCGGGAGTAAAGAAAGATCCATCTTTATATCCATTAATTTTTTCAAAAATCAGCCCTAAAACGGATGCATTGATCAATGTTTTATTATCTTCCTGAATCTCCTCTTTACCTTCATTTGCAAAGTCATACGCATTTAAAAACTCAAATAAATAGTGTAAAGGATTGATCTCCCCTGATCTTTTTTTACCGGTCAGATCCTTTAATACGGTTTGAGAATAGATTGGGATTGCTCTTTCATCTCTCAGATTGCTTATCACAATTGTGGATTGTTCCATCTCTGTTGGTTCAAAAAGAGAACTATTGAGATAAGGAACATTCATGAAATCATTTTTAACATCTTCAATCCGTTCATTTTGTTTGACAGCCAGTACTTTAAAAAACAAACTGTTTAACTCATCATAATCCTTGATTTTTTCATAATTCAGGAATTGGTAGTTTTTATCCCCTTTATGATATGAAGCCAATTGTCCCTCTAATAATTTCAGAAATAATATTCTATTGATCCATGTTATACTTAATTCAAGAGCTACATTAAAAAGACGTTCTTGATGTGTTTCTCCTAATGAAGTTTTGTTTTCAAGACGAGAAATTTTGTCTAAACTTTCAATTTCAATAATTGCATTTTCAATTAAAGAGCCACTATTTCTTTCACCTACATTATTCCTTTGAATGATTTTTTTACCACCCTCTTTCGTTTCTGTTAATCCAATGATATGAAGTAACTCACTATAAAACCTTTTATCGAGACTATTACTGTCGTTTATAAATGGGAGTTTTAATAAATGTTCAGGGGAGAGTAATTTGAATAGAACAATTAATTTATTATCATCATTTTTATCATTATTCCTAAGGGGCTTTTCATAATCTCTAATGTCAATGTATGTAAAATCAATTTCGTTTTTTATCTCAGCAATAATAGGTTCAGCAATCTCTTTGTAAAAAACATCTGTTGATTTATTGCTTGATTCAAAATCAAGAAATTGTTTCACCAATTTTTTGTTTTGATGAAACAATCTTTCAAAGATGGATTCATCAAATATAAACCACTCATATACATTAGTAACAATTAGATGTTTTATATTTATATTTTTTTCAGTGATTCTTTCACGAAAGTAGTACAGAAGTAGTTCATGGAGTGCCTTTCTATTAACATCATTTAAAGTGATCATTTCAGAGACTTTACTAGGTCTTTTTGCCTCAATTATAACCCCAACATCTGACTTATTATCTTTGCCATGATGAATAACTAAGTCAATCGTGTTTTTTGTATTTATTTCATGATTGTCAATATAATACGTATCCCTCAGAAAATCTCTAACATGAGTTTTTTGGTTTTCTTCTCTTTCAATTTCATCAATTTTGCCAATCAGTTTAATAAGATTACGCTTAAATATTTCAATTTGGGATCTATTAGGCTTAATTTTCAGAAAAGCTTTATTCAGTGCTTTTTTAGGAGTCCTATCTTTTACCATGAAAAAAAAAATTATTTATTCATTCTATATTCAAAAAAAAAATCGTTAGCACAATATAGCAGAATGCTATCATTTTATACTTACAAAATTCAACAAGTGTCTCTATTGCGACTTTGATGCAAAGATAATATTTTTTTATTATCTTTGTCACTAATTGCTTCGAATCTTTCAAGGCGTGACCTGATTGTCTCCTGTCAACTGTCTCTAGTCCGCATTAGGCCGGAAGCGAGAAAGCACACATAAAAAGACTACGGACAACGGACTGCAGACTACGGACGAATGAATAATGAATAATGAATAATGAATAATGAATAATGAATAATGAATAATAGAATGAAATCGTACGTCGAACGTTTAACGTCGAACATCGAACGTTTAACGTCGAACTTCTTCTTTCGTCCTTTGTCTTTCGTCTTTCGTCCTAATAAACAACCCTCAGTTCATATTTTACAACTTATAGTTGTTGAAATACAACTATAAGTATCCTATTTTTGCATTGTTTTTCGAAATAAACGTATTAATTTTGCGGTGTCTTTAAAACATAAAAAAATGGTACAAATTGAAATTAAAATGATCGGCACAAAAATTGCCGAAGCACGAAAGAGAGCAGGCCTCTCTCAGGCACAACTTTCTGAACAACTTTTTATCAGTCCTCAGGCTGTCGGAAAATGGGAACGGGGTGAATCTATTCCGGATATCATCACTTTTAACAAATTGGCGCAAATCCTGAATGTTGATCTTTACTATTTCTTGAATAGTGATCCTAACACATTTCAAGATTCAGCGGTGAATGAAACTGCTCATGAGATTCCGGTTGAGATTCCCGAGGATAAACCGGTTAAAAAAAGAAGTTGGAATATGTCTCACACCAATTGGATTGATGCCGATTTTTCAGGGTTAAACAACCTCCATGAAAAATTCAATATGTCCAATATGCAAAAATGCAAGTTTGTAGGTTCCGATCTCTCCGGGTTACAACTGAAGCATAATAATATTCAAGATTGTGATTTTACAAACAGTAATATCAGCAATAGTGTGTTTCAAGGTTCAAATCTTCAAAAAGTGATGTTTAATGATTGTTCATTAAAACAAACTAAATTTGGTGCTGCAAATATAGAAAATTGTGATTTCACAGGAGCAGACTTAAGAGAAGCTACTTTCAAATACTCTAATTTGTCCAAATGTATTTTAACCAACGCCATTTTAACTCAAACAAATTTCAATGGTTCCTCCATAGAAAATACAGTATTTGAAGGAGTTATAGAAGATTGTGCTTTCGAAAATAGTTCATTCAGCAAGGTAACTATTCAAAACACAAAAATCATCAATACCTTTTTTAAGGGAACACGTTTAAAAAGGATCAATTTTATCAATTGTCAGGTGGATCGCTTAACGTATGAGTTTTTGAAAAGCGGAAAAGCAGATTTAACCAATATTACATTGATCTAAACGAATCTTTATTCATTCTTTAGTTCTAGTAAAACCACATTTTCAACGTGGTGTGTGTGAGGAAACATGTCAACCGGTTGCACTCGAGTCACTTCATATTTAGAGGCCAGTAAAGTGATATCCCGGGCTTGTGTAGCCGGATTGCAACTCACATAAACAATTCTTTTAGCATCCATCTCCAAAAGTCGATCTATCACATCCGTATGCATCCCTGCACGAGGTGGATCGGTGATCACAACAGAGGGTTTTCCCATTTTTCGAATGAAGGATGACGTCAGAATATCTTTCATATCTCCGGCAAAAAACTGAGTATTGGTGATTCCGTTTTTTTTGGAATTTTTTTTAGCATCCAGAATAGCTGCATCCACATACTCTATTCCAATCACTTTTTTTGCCTGACGGGCAACAAAATTAGCAATAGTTCCGGTTCCGGTGTAAAGATCGTAAACCAAATCCGAATCCTCAATCTGCGCAAACTGTTTCGCAACACTGTACAAGGTATAAGCTTGCTCACTATTCGTCTGATAAAATGAAACCGGACTCACCATAAACTCCAGATCCTCCATTTTTTCAGTTATGATGGGAGACCCGGCATATAAAACCAAATCCAAATCGGAAATGGTGTCATTTAACTTGTTGTTAATCACATAATACAACGATGTGATCTGAGAAAATTGATTTTGAATAAAAGAGAGCAGTTTTTCCGTGATCTCACTGAGTTCGGTCATAGATAAAATCACCATCAACTCACCGGTTGAGGCAGTTCTTATCGTTAGATTTCTAAGAACACCTTCATGAGATCTGAGATTATAAAAAGGGATATCATTTTGTATGGCAAACTCTTTAACAGCCATTCTGATCTCATTACCGGGTTCAGGTTGTAAAGAACAGTGTTGAACATCCACCACTTTATCAAATTTCCCGGGCACATGAAAACCTATTCCTCTCACTTCCAGTTCAATACCGGCATCTCTTTGGGCCATATCTTCATCCTCTAACCATCTTAAATTAGAAAAAGTGTATTCCAATTTATTTCTATAATAATATTGTTTTGCTGATCCTAAAATGGGACTGATCTCCGGAAAATCAAATTTGCCTAAATGTTTGAAATTATCAAAAACTTGTTTTTGTTTAAATTGCAATTGTTGAGGATACTCCATGATTTGCCATTTACAACCTCCGCACACTCCAAAATGGGAACATACAGGTGCAATCCGATAGGGTGATCCTTTTTTCAGTTGTACAATTTTCCCCTCCATGTACCCTTTCTTCTTATTGGTAATCTGAACATCCACCACATCACCGGGAACTCCAAAAGGGATAAACAAAACTTGTCCATCCACTTTAGCAATAGCTTTTCCTTCAGATCCGGCATCTAAAATCTCCAGATCTTCAATAACATACGACTTAAATCTTCTTCTCATATTTTTTATGATTCTGTTTTACCGGTAATAATCTGCTCCAATTTGGTATTGATCGTTTCCCAGTTATAGTTTTGTTTAACGTATTGGTGTCCGTTTTCTGCAACAGCTTGATATAGATCAGGATTTGTAAGTAGTTTTTTAATGGCAACTAAATACCCTGAAACAGTTTCACAAATGATGATATCTTGTCCAAACTCCACTCCCTCTAGTGGTTTGCCTGCTAATGTAGAGGTAACACAAGGAAGTTTCATAGCCATTGCTTCAATCAGTTTATTTTGCAAACCGGTACCCATCCTCATAGGGGCAATAAAAATTTTGGATTTGGCATAGTAGGTGGCCATGGAGTCAACCCAGCCGGTAACAATAATGTTGGGAGATGCTAATGCCAAAACCCTTGGAGAAGGAGCTGCACCACAAATCACCAGTTTCATATTTGGAAAATCTTTTTGTAAAACAGGAAAAATGTGTTTTACAATAAATTCTGCAGCATCAATATTCGGAGGATAACTCATGTTGCCTGAAAAAATCAGATCATACTCTTTGGGTTGTCCTTGAAATTGATATTTTTCAAAATCAACTCCATTGGAAACTACTTCAATTTTAAAATGTTCAGGATGAGGAATCAAATCGCGATCTACACCTGTTATGATGGTGTGATGATCAAAAAGGGAGAAAGCATATTGTTCATATTTTACTAATCTTTTATACTCAAACCAATATAAAGGTTTAGCTAAAAGGGAACCGTTTTCGTATCTTCTTTGCATCCCTTTGGAAAAAACATCCTGGTAATCTAATGTTTTGGGAATCTTCAATCCTTTAACATATTCAACCACTCTTACAATTTGACAAAACAGATGATCGGGTTGGATTTGATTGATAAAATCTATGAACTTTGATTTTGCTTTTGCAGAATAAAAATAGCCACATTGCAAAGGGATCCCTTTAAAAAAGGCATACAAAAGACCCACAAACCTACTCCACCGGGAAAGATTGAGAATCAAAATATCCTTACAGAAAGGGGAAAGTTCCTGAATTGCCAATGGATCTATTTTAGTATCATTCAAAGCAACAAGGTAGATATCATGTTTTTTGGAAAGATCCTTAATCTGGTGATAAGCACGCAGCTTATCCCCTTTTTCTAATGGGTAAGGTACTCTTGATAAAAGGACAACAATCTTCATAACAACTGCAAAAGTACACAAATTTTCCTAAATGAAATTTTGCAATTGAAGGAAAGCTTACTTGTTTTTAATAGCTACTTCAATACTTATCCTTTCGTTAACCCGAATCTCCCTAAATGAAATTTCTGAGGTAATTTTGGGATCATTTGATCCACTTGAAGTACTGATAGAAATATCATCCATTTCCATTGGATAATCGCGAGAACCATATCTATCACCATAATCAATACTTATAATATCACCTATTTTAATATTTTTTTGTTTTGCAATGATTTCAGCAATTTCAAATGCATTATCAACAGCCTTTTGTATCAATTCTTTTTGAATGATTTGTTCATAAGCATCAGAAATGATAAAAGAATAGGTAAAAATCAATTCAGGAATATTAAAATTGGTGATAGAATCACTTAGTTTAACAAATTTTTCCTTATCCATAGGAATATCAACAATCACTCTTTTATCGGCATAATAGGATGTTACCGCAGTTATATCACAATCATATCTTTTACCAAAATTATTCTCTTTTAATTTAATATCCTTCACATTAATTCCCATGTTTATCAGTTTTTTAATCATTTTATCGAATTGGATATCCGTTTGTAAAATGGCATCCTTTTGTGTTGGACTTTCTGTTCTAATGGTTAATGACAGCCTGATGATATCGGGCATGTACTTCCCGCTACTAGAACCGATAACACTGATCGTTCCACGGCTTGTTTCTTGTCCGATTGCAGAAAAACTGATTGCACAAAGCAATACTAAAATTAAACAAATTCTGGGTTTCATAACTTTGATTTTTAAATGGATAAATTTTTTAGGAATCATAAGATTTCTCTTTATTTAAAGATAACGCAAAAATAGTTTTTTAAATTATATAACGTGTTGTTTTTTTTATTCATATAAAAAGATCTAACTTGAACTACAAATAGCACACAGATGACGCTGATTGAACTGATGACCAAAGATTATTTTTGTTGAAAGTTGAACGCTTCGCTGTTTAAAGGTTGAAAGGTTGAACGCTTCGCTGTTTAAAGGTTGAAAGGTTGAACGCTGCGCTGTTTAAAGGTTGAAAGGTTGAACGCTGCGCTGTTTAAAGGTTGAAAGGTTGAACGCTGAGCTTAAACTTTTAAACCCTTAAACCTTTAAACTTTTAAACCTTTTCACTATATTTGTGCCAAAATTATAAAAACAACAGAGATATGGAAGAGTTTAAATTTTCTTTTGAGAAACTAGAGGTTTGGCAAAATTCTAGAGCATTTGTTAAATCTGTTTATTTGATAATAAATAAGTTACCTAATGAAGAAAAATTTGCAATTTGTAATCAACTAAGAAGAGCATCTGTTTCAGTTTCATCGAATATTGCTGAAGGAAGTTCCAGATTTTCTCCAAAAGATCAAATTAGATTTATTGAAATTGCGTACGGGTCATTAATAGAAACTTATTGTCAATTAAAATTATGTATAGATTTAGATTATGTTTCTGAAAATGAAATTGAAGAATGTAAAAGCTTGATCTTTCAAATTTCAAGACAATTATCTAGTTTGAAAAAATCAATACAATCTAAACTTTAAACCCTTAATCCTTTAAACCTTTAAACCCTTAATCCTTTAAACCCTTAAACCTTTAAACCCTTAAACCTTTAAACCTTTAAACCTTTAAACCATTCAACTCCTCATTATCCATTTGATAAAATATTTGTCCACTTCAATCGTTCTTAAATATTATTCATCTAAAATATATATAATGAACGTGTCCCATTTTTCTTTATCTTTGCCAATTATTCCAATAACAATGGTTAAAAGAACTATTATCGCTGTTTTATTTGTTTGCAGTATGGGTTTTAGCTATGCGCAAATAGGAGGAAATACGGTTTATAATCTCTTAAATTATAGTTATTCCGCGAGAATCAGCGGTTTGGGTGGCGGATTAATCTCTGTTGATAACGACGACCCAACCATGATCATCCAAAATCCTTCTTCAATTTCTGACAAATTCCATACCTCTTTTGGCGTCAATTTTGTGGATTATTTTTCAAATGTTGGTTATGGTTCCGCTTTTTATTCCCATACGTTCAAAAAGATGGGTAGTTTCGCATTTGAAATGCGATATATTGGGTACGGTTCTTTCACACATACCGACGAAAACGGAAATGAGTTCGGCTCTTTTTCAGTTAACGATTATGCTGCTACTGTGGGTTGGGGTAGAAAATTGTCGGACAACCTTTCTATTGGAGCTAATTTAAAAATGATTTACTCTGCTTATGCTGAAAACTCTTCCTTTGGTATCGCTACCGATGTTTCAGGTACTTACAATATTCCGGATAAAATGTTTTCCATCTCTTTGTTATTCAAAAACATGGGTTCCCAAATTGTAACTTACACCCCCGGAAACTACGAAAAACTTCCCTTTGATATTCAGTTTGCCTTATCTAAAAGACTGGAACATGTTCCCGTGCGTCTTCACCTTAGTTTACACTCGTTATACAAATGGGACATGACTTATGAAGGTGATAATGATCCTCTTTTAGAAGTGGACGCCATTACAGGTGAGTATAAATACCCTTCTGTTTTTTCACAACAGGTGAATAATTTCTTCAGACATTTTACTTTTGGTATCGAAATATTACCTTCCAAAAACTTCTCCCTTTTTACTTCTTTCAATTACAATAGAAATCGGGAAATGTATATTCCTCAAAATAAAAGTGCTGCCGGATTCTCTTATGGTTTTGCCTTTAATATTAAAACATTCCGGCTAAGTTTTTCCAGATCTCATTATGCCGTTGGAGCTGCTCCTATTTGTATCAATTTGGCTTCCAATATCAACGATCTGTATGAATTAAAAAAACCAACTAAAAAAATTAAACGTATAACTCCTGAAAAAGATTAGATTATGATCATCCCTTTCTCTCCCCCTAGAATTGACGAAAAAATTATTGCTGAAGTAACTGAAGCTTTACGCTCAGGTTGGATCACTACCGGTCCCAGAACTAAAAAACTGGAACAAAAAGTAGCCGAGTATGTTGGTGTTTCAAAAGTAGTTTGTTTAAACTCTGCATCTGCCGGATTGGAATTGGTTTTACGCTGGTATGGCGTTTCTGAAGGTGATGAAGTAATAGTTCCTGCTTACACTTACTGCGCTACAGCTAACGTTGTCGTTCATTGTGGGGCAACTCCTGTCATGGTTGATGTAAATCCTGATTTTAATATAAATGTAGAAAATATAAGAAAAGCAATCACTCCCAAAACAAAAGTAGTAATCCCCGTTGATTTTGCAGGATTCCCTTGCGATTATGATGAAATTAATCATTTAGTTCAGGAGCAGGAGATTCAAAACATGTTCCAACCGCATACCGATGAACAAAAAATGTTAGGCAGAATTCTCGTGCTTTCTGATGCGGCTCACTCTGTTGGGGCCACTTACAAAGGTAAAAGAACCGGTGCATTATGCGATATTACGGTGTTTTCTTTCCATGCAGTTAAAAATCTCACTACTGCTGAGGGTGGCGCTATCTGTTTAAATCTCCCGGAACCTTTTAATCATGATGAAATTTATAAAACATTATGTATTAAATCATTACATGGACAAAATAAAGATGCCTTAGCCAAAACACAATTGGGAAACTGGCGCTATGATGTTACTGAAGCAGGTTTTAAATGTAATATGACGGATATTCTTGCTGCTATCGGGTTGATTGAATTGGAACGTTATGATGATGATATGCTGGAAAAAAGAAAAGCGATCTTTGATGCTTATTCCAAAGCTTTTTCTGCTTATGATTGTTTTGAAATTCCTGTTTATGAAACACAGGATAAAACCTCATCCTATCATGTTTATCCACTACGCATAAAAGGGATCACTGAAGAACAAAGGGATCAATTAATGCAAAAAATATTTGAACAGGAGGTGACTGTAAATGTTCATTTTATACCACTTCCTCTTCTTTCCGTTTATAAAAACAAAGGGTACAACATTGACCATTACCCTGTTGCTTATGATAACTATTCGAGAGAGATCAGTTTGCCTGTATATTACGATCTAACCGATGAACAATTACTGCGGGTGATTGATAGTGTTATTTCACTGAAAAATTTTATTAATTCATAATACCATGAAACAAAAATCTATTTTTTTAATTCTGATTAGCTTTTTATTTGTTTTGGGAATTCAAGCTCAGGATGTCCAGTTTACTTTAGTATCGCAAACCAACACTGATATCACTATCCGGGTTGATTTTCCGATTTACTATGAAACAACACCGGTTGATGTAAACGGAGAGGTGATGTATAAATTAGCTATGGGAAATGCTTATCCTGTTGATGAAACAGGTGCACCTGAACTTTTAAAATCAGCCAAATCATTGATTATTCCGGAAGGAGCAACACCCTATTTGACTATTTTGGAGAGTCCCTATACCTTAGTTCCTAACTTTAATTTAGCTCCTTCAAAAGGAAGATTGTATCGGGATATTAACCCAAATACAATCCCTTATGTTAAAGGTGATCAATATCTTAGCGATGATTATTGGGGAGATCATCCTGCTTTTTTAAGTGATTCGTATCAATTAAGAGATTTTAACGGAGTTGTCATTGGAGTACATCCATTTGCTTACAATCCGGTTGCCAAAAGTTTAAAAGTGTATCAATATATGATTATCAAAATATCTTTTGAATCTAATGATAATCAAATAGTAGCAAAAAAGAACAATAAAGTTTATGATGAGATTTATTCCAGACACTTTTTAAACTATGAAAAATATCGCTCAGCAAAATATAGTCCATTGACAGAAGAGGGTGAAATGTTAATTATAGCTCCTGCAACTTTTGTTACTGCTCTTCAACCATTAAAAAATTGGAAAACTAAATCAGGAATAAAAACTACAATTGTTCCAACTTCAACAGCCGGATCAACTGCAGCAGCAATAAAAACATATATCACAAACTTTTATAATGCTCACAATTTAGCTTATGTGATCATTGTTGGTGACCATTCTCAATTTCCCTATTTTACTTTAAGTGGTGGTACATCTGACAACTATTTCACTGAAGTTGCAGGTGGGGACAATTATCCAGATTTTTTATTAGGAAAAATATCTGCTGAAAATGTGGATCAGGTGACCATTCAAGTTAATAAATTTATTGCTTATGATCAGGGTTTATTGGCTCAGGCAAGTAACTCTGTATTCTGTGGAATTGGTTCTTCTGAAGGTCCCGGAGATAATAGTGAATACGATTATCAACATATCAGAAATATTGGAAATATGCTTCAAAACTATACCTATACCTCAGGTTTTGAGTTTTTTGATGGCTCTCAGGGAGGGTTAGATGCGAACGGTGATCCTAGCGCAACTTCGGTTGTTAATGCCTTAAACCAAGGAGTTGGTGTTATAAACTATTGTGGACATGGTGATTATAACTTGTTCGTTACATCATATTTCACAAATACCAATGTTGGACAATTAGCCAATTATGATAAACTGCCTTTTATTTTTTCTGTCGCATGTCAAAACGGAAATTATGTGAATAAACTGTGTTTTGCTGAAGTTTGGCTAAGAGCATATACCGGTGGAAAACCTACAGGTGCAGTAGGTGCATTAATGTCAACCATAAACCAACCCTGGAATCCACCTATGTGTGGTCAGGATGAATGTATCAAGGTAATGACAGAAATGAATCCCGGTTTTACCAAAAGAACCTTTGGAGGAATCTCATTTGGAGGCTTAATGAAAATGTTAGATAATTATTCTGATGTTGCTACATACAGAACCTGGTTATTATTTGGGGATCCTTCCATGATGGTCAGAACCACTGCCGGAACCGTTATTACGGCTAACCATCCAGCTCAGGTGGCTGTAGGATCCAATGATATCATCATCACTTCTCCCATCAATGATGCGGCTATCACTTTGACTCATAATGATTCTATTATAGCTCAAGGTGTGATTGCTAACGGTACAGCTACTATTTCTTTACCTACCTCTTTAGTTGATCAGGATACTGTTTATGTGGTATTAACCAAATTTAATCATATTCCTTATCAGGGTTCATTTGTTGTAACAACCATTTCAGAACCCTATTTATCTTATACATCACATGTAACGAGAAACCAACAAGGGACAACCAATGAAACTTTTGAAACAGGAAAAACTCACAAAATGACCATCACTGTTGAAAATATTGGAACATTACCTTCAACAAATATTATTTGTAAAATAAGAACAAACGATCCTTTTATTACTCTTTTAGATTCCGTTGAATTATTTTCATCTTTAAATGCCGGAGCAAGTCAAACCTTTGAAAATGGATTCCAAATCAGATTTGCCAATAATGTTCCTTTTGGACATTCTGCCCCATTTACTGTTGTTTTAACAGATGATGATACTACCAGAACTTATGAGTTTGAAGAACACGTTTTAGCTCCCTATCCTTCTTCAGGAAATATTGTTTTGAATGATCAAACTACCGGAAACAATAACCAAAGGTTAGATTATGGAGAAACTGCTATGATCAATATTCCGATTGAAAATATTGGAGATGCTGATGCAATTGCCGGATATACCAAAATTGAAAGTCTAAGAGGATATATTACTTTTGCAAGAGAAATAAACCCAATGAATGGATTAGATGTTTCTACCAGCTCTAACTACAGTTACTTAGCCACTGTAAAACCTTCTGTTACCACTCCAAGGGTTGATTTAATTCAATTAACTTACCATACCGGTGCTTATATGCACACCCGTGTTTATGAGATTGGCATAGCAGGAGCTATGACAACAGGTGTTGAAGAAAATAACTTGAGTAATCTTGAAATTTTCCCAAATCCTACCTCTGATTTTTGCTATTTTACTATTCCTGAAAGTGTATCAACAGAAAATATGAGCTACCAAATATTTGACATGTATGGAAAACAATTGAGTATTGCCGCAATCAATGGATCCAGGGTTATTATTGACCTATCCGGTTATGCTTCTGGTTTGTACATCATTCAGATCAACCAAAACAACGATATTTTATCTCAACAAAAAATAATTAGAAAATAACTCGTATGACAAAACATAGGCCACTCCTATTAGTGACCAACGATGATGGACATGAGGCGAAAGGATTAGCTGCTTTAGCAGAAGTTGCATCTCAGTTTGGGGAAGTGATTGTGATCACTCCAGACGGACCCCGCTCCGGTATGGCGCATGCTATTACTATGAATGTTCCCCTTCGTGTGAAACTATATAAAACTGAAAATGGGATCCATTATTACAGAACCAACGGTACGCCTGTTGATTGTGTAAAACTGGGTCAGAAAGTAATTCTCAAAAATAGAAAAATTGATTTGGTGGTTTCAGGAATCAATCACGGTTCTAACTCATCAGTAAGTTTGATCTATTCCGGAACAATGGCAGCAGCTATTGAAGCCAGCTTTGAAAGTATTCCGGCAATCGGCTTTTCATTACTAGACTACTCCAATGATGCTGATTTTACAGCAGCAAAAGTTTATGCCGCAAAAATGATCCGAAAAGTTCTGGAAGAGGGATTACCCGATCACACTTGCCTTAATGTTAATGTTCCAAATATTCCTCTTGAAATAATAAACGGAATCAAAATTACACGTCAAACCAAAGGGTATTGGAATGAAGATTTAGTGGAACATATTGACTCTTTTGGAAGACCATACTATTGGTTATCCGGAGAATTAGTAAACACCGATCACGGTACTGACAGTTGCGAATGGGCTTTAACCAACCATTACGTTTCCGTTCAACCGGTACAATTTGATATGACAGCACATAAACACCTTAATACTTTAAAAAAATGGGAAGAATAGTTGATTTACTCAGAAAAGATTCCATGTTCATGGGAATTATTTTAGGATTTTTATTTCCCGGAATATTATTCGGCATCCTGAAACTGATTATGTATTTTATTGAACAAAAAACAGGACCTGTCGATATGGTTACCAATTCAAAATTGATTGTTCTCAGTATGGTTCCTAATATTTTTATTTTAAGATACTATTTATTAAAACTGAAATACGATTTAACAGGAAGAGGTATTCTAGCTTCCACCTTTGTAATTGCTATCATATTTTCTATTCTCGTTTTTGCATTTTAATCTGCAAACTTTGAATTAGATTCATTAATTTTGTCAAAATTATAACCCTATGACTTATTATCATAAAATTCGGCTATTTGTTGAAAAGAAAGAGGCATTTCAAGTGGAAGCCCAAGCGTTAAAAAATGAATTGAACCACAACTTGCACCTCAACATTCAAAACTTAAGACTCATTAATGTATATGACATTTTTGAGATTGAATCTGAATTATTAGACAAAGCAAAAACAACCATTTTTTCAGAACCGGTTACTGATACTGTTTATGAAGAGATGAATCTTGATGGGTTAACCCATTTTGCTATCGAATTTTTACCCGGACAGTTTGACCAGCGAGCAGATAGTGCCATGCAATGTTTATCACTGATAGATCCCAAAAATCAAACCGTGATTAAAAGTGCCCGTTTGATCATTCCGGATCAAAATATATCAGCACACGATTTGTCAAAAATAAAAAAATATTGTATCAATGAAGTGGAAGCTCGTGAAAAAGATATGGCTGTTTTAGATGCTTCCGAAAGAATTGAAATTGCAGAAATTCCCATTTTTGAAGGATTTATTAATTATACACTTCCTGAAATCACCCGTTTCAGAGAGGATCTATCCTTAGCAATGTCTTTGGAAGATATCCTTTTTGTTCAGGATTATTTTAAAAATACGGAACAAAGAGATCCTTATGAAACAGAAATTAAAGTTTTAGATACTTATTGGAGTGATCATTGCAGACACACCACCTTTGAAACGGAAATTGAATCGATCCATTTTCATTCTTCCCAATTTGAATCTCAACTTCAGGATGCTTATACCCAATATTTAGATTTGCGTGAAAAAGTGCATGGAAGTAGAAAGCCGATCACTTTAATGGATATGGCCACTATTTGCGGAAAAAATGAACGTAAAGCGGGCAACCTAGATGATATGGAGGTTTCAGATGAGATCAATGCATGTAGCGTCTTTGTAGATATTGATGTGGATGGAGTTCCTGAAAAATGGTTGTTGATGTTCAAAAATGAAACACACAATCACCCCACAGAAATTGAACCTTTCGGAGGAGCTTCCACCTGCGTTGGTGGAGCTATTCGTGATCCATTGAGCGGAAGAAGCTATGTGTATCAGGCTATGAGGGTTACAGGTGCAGGAAACATTACGGAACCCGTTGAAAATACTATAGATGGAAAACTTCCTCAAAGAGTGATCTCTAAAACAGCCGCAGCCGGATACTCCTCTTACGGAAATCAGATTGGCCTAGCTTGTACCCATGTCAGAGAGATTTTTCATGATGGATATAAAGCCAAAAGAATGGAGATTGGTGCCGTTGTCGGTGCTGTTCCCGCTCATCAGGTACGTAGAGAGAAACCACTTCCCGGGGATGTAATCATCATGTTTGGGGGTAGAACCGGAAGAGATGGAATCGGTGGTGCTACTGGTTCCTCAAAAGAACATACCGAAGCTTCCCTTGAAGTTTGTGCCGCTGAAGTTCAAAAAGGAAACGCTCCTGAAGAACGCAAAATTCAACACCTATTCAGAAAACCTGAAGTTACCCAACTAATTAAAAAATCTAACGATTTTGGAGCAGGTGGAGTTAGTGTTGCTATCGGAGAATTGGCGGATGGTCTTGAAATTGACTTAAATGCCGTAAAAACAAAATATAAAGGTCTTAACGGAACTGAACTTGCCATTAGTGAATCTCAGGAAAGAATGAGTGTTGTAGTGGCTCCCGAGGATGTAGATCTTTTTATTCACTACTGTACAGAAGAGAATATTGAAGCTACTGTTATTGCGGTTGTTACCGAAGAACCTCGTTTAAAACTCCATTGGAATGGCAAAACCATTGTGAATATCAGCCGTGAATTTATCAATACTTCCGGGGTAAGACAAAAAACCAAAGTAGCTGTTGAACCGATCCCTGAAAACATTTTAGATCCACTTCCTGTTTGTGGTTCCGGTTTGGAAGAGCAGGTATATAACCGTCTGGCTGATCTTAACGTCACTTCTCAAAAAGGGATGATCGAAAACTTTGATGCAACCATTGGTGCATCTACCGTTTTGATGCCTTTTGGCGGAAAATATCAATTAACAGAAACACAAGCCGGTGTTCAAAAACTACCAGTTAGAAAAGGAATTACCGAAACCGCCAGTATTCTAAGCTTTGGATACAATCCGTTTATTTCTGAACGTTCCCCTTTCCATGGCGCTCAGTTTGCCATTCTGGAATCGATAGCTAAAATAGTTGCAGTTGGTGGTGATTATAAAAAAATCAGATTTACATTCCAGGAATATTTTGAAAAACTGGGAAAAGAGGATAGCAAATGGGGAAAACCATTTGCTGCATTATTAGGAGCTATTCACCTCCAAAACCAATACCATCTCCCCGCTATCGGTGGAAAAGACTCTATGAGCGGAACTTTTAAACAACTCAACGTTCCTCCAACATTAGTCTCCTTTGCCATTGCTACAGAAAATAGCTCCCGAATCATCTCTCCTGAATTGAAAAAAACAGGCAATAAATTGTATTTTCTACCCTGTTCTGTTAGTCAGGACGCTAAAATTGATATTGAACAATCTAAAAAACTTTTTGATTTTGTTTATCAACAAATTGGAGCCAAAAAAATCATCTCTTGCTATACCATCGGATTTGGCGGAATCATTGAAGCATTAGCCAAAATGAGCTTCGGGAACAATCTGGGTTTTGACATCGAAACCAAACTTCCTCTTTTTGACTATCAATACGGAAGTTTCGTGGTTGAAACAGAAGAGGAGTTAAATTACCCCGGTGCTATCCTGCTGGGAAAAGTAAGTGATCAATGGATCATCAATGGAACAAAGCTGAATAAAGAGAAAAGTTTGGCTTCCTGGAGAGGTACCTTTAATTCACTCTATCCGGAAACAGTTCCTGCCATTCAGAAAGAGATAAAAGAAACATATCCGTTTTACACTGGAGAAAAAAGTTACCAAACTTATCAAGGACAGGTTGACAAAATTAAAGTGGTGCTTCCTGTTTTTCCGGGAACCAATTGTGATTATGATACAGCCCGCGCTTTTGAACAAGCCGGTGCGGAAACCACCATTTTTGTGTTTAAAAATCTTAACGAACAAATGATCAATGAATCGATTGATCAATTGGCTGCTTTAATAGATGATGCTCATATTTTAGCTTTAAGTGGCGGTTTTAGTTCCGGTGACGAACCTGATGGTAGTGGAAAATTTATTGCCAATGTTCTGAATAATGCCAAAATAAAAACCTCTATTGAACATTTATTAGAGAAAAAACACCTCATCGTTGGGATTTGTAACGGGTTCCAGGCTTTGGTTAAATCGGGACTCCTCCCTTATGCAAAAATTGGAGCTGTTACTCCTGAAGATCCCACATTGTACAGAAACGATATCAACAGACACTTATCTCATATCACTAAAACAGTAGTTGCTTCCACCAATTCTCCGTGGTTGACCTCATTTAAAATAGGTGAAATACATCAGGTTGCCATCTCTCATGGGGAAGGAAAGTTTGTTGTTTCTGACCAGATCGCAAAACAATTGTTTCAAAATGGACAAGTGGCGTTCCAATACTGCGATTTTGAAGGAATCCCAACGATGCAAGAACCACATAATCCTAATGGCTCACTCTATGCTATTGAAGGAATCGTTTCACCTTGCGGGTTGATCTTAGGCAAAATGGGACATAGTGAACGTAAGGGATCCCATTTATATAAAAATATTTACGGCAATAAAGTTCAAAACATTTTTGATAATGCTATAAACTATTTTAAAGGAAACAAATAAATTGATTGATTTTAAAAAATGACAAAAGAAAGAATAACCGATATTATTAACCTTGTCAAAAGTGAAGTTAAACCTGCCTTAGGGTGTACCGAACCGATTGCTGTTGCACTTGCAGTTGCCAAATCGTGTGAAATCATGAGGGAAAATGGCTTTGAACCGGATAATATTGAAGTTGAAGTGAGCTCCAATATCCTAAAAAATGGTATGGGAGTAGGAATTCCCGGAACCGGTATGGTGGGTCTTGATATTGCCGCAGCATTAGCTATGGTTTGTGGAAAAACAGAATATAATCTGGAAGTTCTGAAAGATATTAATACATCGGCTATTGAAACAGCCAAAAAAAATGTAGAACAAGGCAAGGTTTCTGTTTCAATGGCAGTCACAACTAAAAAGTTGTATATCTGTGTTATTTCCTATTCCGGAACCCATAAAGCCAAAACGATTATTCAGGATGAACATGACCAGATTGCCTATTACGATTTTGATGGGTCTATTTTGCATAATATGTCCACAGGAACCGGAGATAAAGGGGTTTGTTCCATTCATGAAAAAGAGGAATCGAATGCCATTCTGGATCTCCATCTTTCAGTACAAGGAATTTGGGATTTTATTCATGAAGTTGAATATAACGATATTGAATTCATTCTTCAATCTGCAGATCTTAATAAAGCTTTAGCCAAAGAGGGAATCAAACATGAATATGGCTTACAGGTTGGTAAAACGATCCATACCAATATACACAAACACATTTTAGGATTTGGGCTACTCACCAATTCTATGGCTATGACAGCTGCTGCTTCTGATGCCAGAATGGCCGGTAGTATTTTGCCTGCCATGAGTAACACCGGAAGTGGAAATCAGGGAATCACTGCGACATTACCTGTTGTTGCGGCCTCTGAAACATTTATGAGTTCCCGTGAAGATCTGGCTCGTGCACTGATGTTGAGTCATCTAATCACCATTCACATCAAAGGACAATTGGGCAGGCTTTCTGCATTGTGCGGAGCTGTAGTCGCCTCCATCGGTTCCGCTTGTGGTATTGTTTATCTTGCTGATGGAACATTGGAACAAGTGAAATATGCCATTAAAAATATGGTAGGAAACATGACCGGAATGGTTTGTGATGGTGCCAAAATCGGGTGTGCTTTAAAAGTTGCTTCGGGTGTTTCTTCTGCTGTTCAATCCGTTTTACTTGCAATGGACAATATTTGTATCTCCGAGAACGATGGGATTATTGATAAAGATATTGAAAAAACCATCAAAAATCTTGCTCACATCGGCTCCCAGGGGATGCAACAAACAGACGATCTGATCCTACAGATCATGGTATCGAAGCTTGCGTAAAGACAGCAGACTACGGACTACGGACTGCGGACTACGGACTGTTGTCTATTGACTATCGACTGTTGACTATTGACTGTTTTTCCTTCTTAGTATTTTAAAAAAATTAAAAAAATATTATTTTGAATAATATTGTGGTTTTGTATTCGTTTTTTCTTTAGATTTGCAGCACAAACAGAATTAAAAACAAGAAATAAACCATCCCATTATGAACCGATTTTTTTTAATGTTCTCCCTCCTTTTTAGTATCATTTTTTCGTTAGGTCAAAATAATGTAAAAAAGTTATTATTTTTAATTTCATTATTTATTCTTGTTAGCAACAGCTATGCACAAGAGAAAGTGTTTCCTATAACTCAAACCAACAAAAGGTTTGTGAAAGTTGATGAAAAAATGTATGTGGATAAGTTTGAAGTTACCGTTCAAGATTATGTTACCTTTTTAGATGAGGCGAAAAAAAACGGTAGAGATATGTCGATATTAATTTATGATTCAAATTGTTGGAGAGAGATTGTTCCGGCAAGAATTGCGGAAATAGATTACTATTTTAGTTACAGTAGCTACAGAAATTATCCAATTTTAGGGATTTCCAATTTTGCAGCACAAGAGTTTTGCAAATGGTTAACCGAGAAATATAATGCTGATCCCAATAGAAAATTTACTAAAGTCGTCTTCAGACTTCCAACAGAACAAGAGTTTGTTAAAGTTGCGCTTTCAATTTATGATACAACTAAGAGTTTTTATCCGTGGGGTTATCAAAGTTTATATAACAGAAAACACAAAAAGAATTGCAATTTTTTAGAAATAAATCAATTTAATATTGACCTCGCTGAAGGGGGTTGCCATATAAGGAATTTTATTATTATCCCAATGACTGAACCTGTATGTAGTTATCTGCCAAATCCTTATGGAGTATATAACATTGTAGGAAATGTTTCTGAAATGATTCAGGAAGATCATTATGCTATGGGAGGGGATTATTTATCAACCGGATATAATGTAAGAATCTGCTCTAAAAAATATTTCAGAGAACCAACCAGTATGGTAGGATTTAGAGTGTATATGGAAGTCATAAATTGATAGATTAAATTTAAAAATAAAACATGACACCGGAGTTATGAAAGTTTTGGAATTAAAAAAAAACAAGATGGTTTTTGATTTTATTAAAAATTTGAAAAACAAACATGTCATTTTAATATTGATATTTTTAATCTTTCAATATGCTGAAGGACAAAATACAATCGAAATTTTTAAATATTCAGATATCGTTGGGAAAAACTACATTGTTATTTCTGATTCATTGTATGATTTGAAATTATACAGGGAATCTATTGAATATAATTTGGTTAGAATTAAAGAAGATCCTAAACAAACTCAATTTTACAATCTCGCACAGTCATATTCAAAAATGGGGATGATAGATTCAGCATTCTATTATTTAAATTGCTACGTAAATATTAATAAACCGAATGATTTTCGTTCCGTTTTTGTTGAAGAAGATTTTGAAAGACTAAGAACAAATATAACGGAATGGAATAAGATTGTTTCTAAAATAGAATCACTGTATTTCAATGAGTTAGATTCAAATGTTAATAGAAAATATGCTTTAGAATTATTTTACTTAGGAATTCAGGATCAACTGTTTAGTTCCTATTATGGGGTCAGTTGTCGTACCAAACGTGTTGAAAATATAACACAAATAAATCATCAAATAGACAATCAAAAAAAACTTAAAAAGTTAATCAGAAAATATGGTTTCCCAACTATCTCAGAAGTGGGTTTACATGCACAATTTTCTGCATTTTTAATCATACAACATAGTGATATTCGGGAAAAGTATTATTTATTAGCTGAAGAAGCGTATGAAAAAAATGATTATCATCCGGCATGTTATGCCCTACTAACAGATAGATGGTTGATTCAAAACGGAAAATCACAACGATATGGAACTCAAATTAGAACAATAACTGAAGAAAAGGATGGGATAACATATAAAAAGAAAATTTTATCTCCAATAGAAACTTTAGAAGGAATAGATGAAATGAGAATGAAGATGAAACTACCACCTTTAAATGAGTACCTGCAATTCATGAATGCAACCATTCCTGAAGAGTATTTTAAATAATAAAAAAACCCAATAAAACTCACATAAAATTGATATAAGAAATAAGCCATCCCATTATGAACCGATTTTTTTTAATGTTCTCCCTCTTCTTTGGAATCATTTTTTCGCAAGGACAAAATAATATAAAAAAGTTATTATTATTAATTTTGGTTATAATCCAAATGACATTCGTTCATGCACAACATGATCCATTTATTTATACTCCCAATAAAGTTTTTGTATTTGAAGCAAAATACGATTCTTGTGGTGTTCAATCGAAAAATTATATTGTCATGCGAATTCTCCCGGAAAAATCGGGCAAAGAGTATTTTATCACGTATGATTATTTTAGTTTCTTACCTGATTATAACTATTTAGATTCCCTTTCATCCATCGATTCATCAGGATTTATTGAAACGACCACTGTATTAGAAACTTCAAAATACCTTTTTTTACATCCACCGCGTGTTCAATATGATCGATTAACACAATATTTCCCTTTTCCTGAAGTGGATTTTCCCATTAAAGTTGGGAAAAGATATAAGAGAGGTTTTTTGTCCTTCAATGATCCCAAGTGCAATTGTCTATTTTGGATTAAATACAAAATGTATATTGACTTTTATACTCAATATAAATATAAAAATAAACTTATTGATGTAGCTCTTATCTACGGAGATGGCAAAAACAAAACCGGATTTTATTCTGTCCTCAATTTATATAGTAAAGAGTATGGCTTTGTTAAAATGAAATATTCTATAAGGGATTCTATAACTTTAGAATTAAACTTAATTAATGTTATTGATAAAAATGAGATTCAAAAATAAATTAAAATAATTCAATCATGAAAAAATCAATTCTAATTCTTTTTCTGCTGTCATTAATCACTTTAACAGCATCGTCTCAAATAGTAACCTATCTCATTGTTGGGAAAAAACAGTATGAGGAGATCCCCAATTTTACTCTGGATTATCGTCTGGATTCCTTATTAGTGATTAAAAACTATCCTTCATTTTTGAATAAAATTTATTCCAAAAACAGAGCGGCACTACATCCTAAAGAGCTCTATTCTGCTGCTGTCTATTTTGATGGAATCAATCAACCCGACTCCACATTTAGCTATCTATCTGCATTCCTTATAGTTGCAACAGACGATAGATCTATTTTATTCCATGATTATTTTCCCAATTTGAAAAAGAACAACACCTATTGGCCTTTGATCATCAACCAGTTGGAAAAAAATTACTTGAAAGAGATTCCGGATATTGAAAATAAAGAGTTAGCCCTTCAGATTTTTTATTTATCTATTGAAAAGTATAGGACTGAACTTCCATATACTGAACTCACTTTACACCAGATTGATTCTTTAACCAAAAATGGTGAACTAAACTTGCAAAGAAAAGAAAATATAAGGAAAACGATGGATGCAATCATTGAAAAATATGGATTCCCTACAATGCAGATGGTTGGAAAATTTGCCGTATATCAATCTTATGATATTTTAAACTATACCAATCGTTTAACCAAACAATACCCAGAAGTTCAAAAAGCATATCTTCAAAAAGGGATTGAACCTGAATTATATGCCCAAATTACAGATAAATATTTGATATTAAAAGGGAAAAAACAATTATACGGAACCATCTTTAGAAGTTGTGAAACCAAATATGATCAAAAATATCCGGGCGCTTTTATTCTTTCTCCCGTTGAAAATTTTAAAGAACTCAATAAAAGACGATTGGAAATGGGGTTAAACACCATTGAAGAGCATGTGGAACAACACAAAAATGAAAATCTGGTTATTCCGCAAGAGTATTATAAATAGAATTTGGAACATTATTATAAATATATTAAAATATAAAATTATCAATATGAAATATTTAATAAAAACCAAAAAGACTTATTGTATATTAAAAAATCATTTTTCAAAAAGGTTAAAATTAGTTTTAGTATTAGCAATCTGCATGGTATATAATTCTTATTCTCAAGAATTAATCCTTTCTGACTCAATCATTAATTTTTATAAAACAAAAGAAATTGCAGCCAAAAAATGGTCAAAATATGATGAAAATACTTATAAAGACGTATTAAATAATTTTTATGAAGTACTAAATTTTCCAAATGCAAATAGTAACATGAGGTCGTCAGTATATCTCAATGTCGCAGATCTTTATGCTGAATTTCATCAATACGATAGTGCAATCGTTTACTATGATAAAGCTTTTTACTCAAAAAAAATGGATATTGAGGAGTTTGAACGTCCCTATAGAAAAAAATATTTTGTTCTTGACTCTTTGCGTTACAATAATAAAATAATGGAGTATAAAGAGAATTTTGGGAAAATATATTCTTATCAGGAATTAAATATTATAAAACAACTTAGAGCTTTGAATGAAGTGGATCAATTAGCCCGCAAATTTGACGATAACTATCCCAGTTCCTGTAAAAAGAATATCTTAATGTTTACAGACTCACTAAACATGTTGAAAATAATAGATATCATTAAAGAGAATCCCAATATTCCTAATCCTTTTATTTATGACGGTTGGGCATTTTTTATTATTGGGAGACATATTTTCACAGCTTATCCTGAATTTTGGCTCACTTACATCGAACCAATTCATCGGCAGAGTTTAATAAATGGCTGTTTTGATATTGAGAATTATGTAAGGACTTATGATCGATGTGTGATTTTTGCCCGCAACGAATATAGCTATTATGGCGAATATGACGATCACGGAAGAAAGGCCAATCCGGATACCGCCTTAGTGAATCAAAGAAGAAAAAATGTCGGATTACCCCCATTGGATCAAAAAGAAACAAAAACAAACAGGTTATTTATGACTTATTAGTTGATTATGAAAAGAACCCCCTTGCTGCTTTTGTTGTTATTCAGTATAATAACCGGCTTTTCACAAATTAAGGTAACCGGAACTTTAGTAGATTCTGTTACCCATCAACCCATTCAATATAGTAGGATCACTTTTGGAGAACCTAATAATGTGGTTTTATCGGATAAGAATGGATTCTTTGAATTAACCTATATTAAACCTGCAAAGCTACAAATCAGTAATGTTCAGTATGAACCCAAAGAGTTTTCTATAAAACAAAATGCTGAATTGGGATCCATCCAATGTCCCCCGAAAATTTATCAATTGCCCCCTTTTGTGTACAATTCCAATTCTTCGCCAAAAATTGCAGGGGAATATGATGCTCAAAAGATCATCAAACGAAAAGGAAATAGGAGATTTTTAAGAACCCAATCTTCTATGATTATTTCATTATTTATAAAAAATCCTTCTTTAAATGGTGAAAATACTTATATTGATACTTTAAATTATTATATCATAGATCCTTCCCAAAAAGGATTTCCATTTAGAGTACAAGTGTATGAAGCGATCCCCAATAGTGATGGTACGATCTCTCATGGAAAACCTTTGATTCCAGAAAATATTATTCTGCAATACCCTGAGTTTGAAGGATGGGTTCAAGTGGATGTTAAAAAATATGGGATTAAGATTCCACCGAACGGAATTTTTGTTTCATTGGAATTCTTAGAAAATTTAATCTGTAAGCCAATTATTGAAAATAATAAAATAAGTTCTAAAATTCCATGCACAACACTTAGTGGATTGGTTTCAAAATCTAATCAAGATATCAGAAACAAAGCATTACATATTTTATATTCAAAACGGTCAAAGAAAAAACCAAGTCAGTGGACTGCCTTTGGGAATATGTTGCCAGGATATAATAAAGATTTTAAAATCTTTGGAGATCAGTGTAATTTTGGGTTTTTAAACACCGGAAATCCTTTGATATATATTAATTATTCGGTTGAATAATTAATATGTGTTTTTAAATTAAACTAAAAAATTCACAAAAAACTATGAACCGACTTTTCTTAATCTTCGCCCTCCTTTTTAGTATCATTTTTTCTTATGGACAAAAAAATGTAAAAAAGTACTATTATTACATAAACAAAGCTGAATTAGCGTATTGCAAAGAGAACTATAATTCTTCAAGTGATTATTTCGAAAAAGCTTTTAAAGAGATGACTCCATTTTCAAGAGATCTATTTTGCTATTTTAAATTATATCATAAACATCATGTTGGAGATAAAAAAACAATAATAGAGCAAGCATACATTCTCGCTCAACGAGATCTATTATATATTGAAAGTTATCAAGAAAACAGTGAATTGTATAAAATCCTTAAAAGTATTAAGGATACGACAAAAATCACTATTATAAAACCTCTCGTTGATAGTTTGCAATCTATCACTGATTTAGATCAATCCCTTAGGTTAAACAAAATCAGTTTTACTGATGAGGATTCACAACAAATTGCGATCATTGATTCAATTAATATTGAAAGGATTCTTTCTTTATATAAAGAATACGGTACTATTAATGAAAACAATGCCGGACTTTTTTATAGATTAATATCTTTAGTACTGTTTCATAATAGTAAAACCAGTCTGATAGAACTGCCATTTGAGTTTTTAAAAAATGAAGTTAGAAAAGGGAATCTTGATGCAAGACAATATATGAGTATGTATGATGAATGTCACGCAAATAGGGAAGAATTTTATGGGCCAAAGTACAAACCAATGATTCAATATGGAACAGATATGAAACATCATATTATAATCGGAAAAACTCTTTTCATTTATCCTCCAAAAAATATTAAACAGATTAATAAAAATAGAAAAGCAATTGGAATCTATGAAAGCTGGGATGATTTTAAGGTCAAACTTATATATACCTTTCAGACAGATGATTACAAATTTGTTAATATACAAACAGAAATATGGGGAAGTGATGAAGAAACCCAAAAAGTTGAAATGAAAACCCGAAAAGAGATTGATGACAAGAAATTTGAAGGAGAGTATCATATAAAGTAGATCATGAAAAAAATTAACGATTATACTTATTCTCTGCTTGTGGTCAACATTGCATTTTTAAACTGATTAATACGGAAACATTAAAATTTAGATTAACTCTTAATATGAAACATTCAAAACAAACCATTATTTTAATATGGATACTAATCCAAATGACATTCGTTCATGCACAACATGATCCATTTATTTATACTCCCAATAAAGTTTTTGTATTTGAAGCAAAATACGATTCTTGTGGTGTTCAATCGAAAAATTATATTGTCATGCGAATTATGCCGGAAAAAACTGGCAAAGAGTATTTTATCACGTATGATTATTATAGTTTCTTACCCGATTACAATCATTTAGATTCCCTTTCATCCATAGATTCATCAGGATTTATTGAAACGACCACTGTATTAGAAACTTCAAAATATCTTTTTTTACATCCACCGCGTGTTCAATATGATCGATTAACACAATATTTCCCTTTTCCTGAAGTGGATTTTCCTATTAAAATGGGAAAAAGATATAAAAGAGGGTTTTTATCGTTCGATGATCCCAAATGCAATTGTTTATTTTGGATTAAATACAAAATGAATATTGACTTTTATACTCAAGTAAAATTCAAAAACAAACTTATCGATGTTGTTCGTATTTTCGGTGAAGGCAAAAATAAAACAGGTTTTTACACTGTTCTTAATTTATACAGTAAAGAGTATGGGTTTGTTAAAATGAAATATTCTATAAAAGATTCTATAACTTTAGAATTAAACTTAATAAACGTTATTGATAAAAATGAGATTCAAAAATAAATTAAAATAATTCTATCATGAAAAAATCAATTCTAATTCTTTTTCTGCTGTCATTAATCACTTTAACAGCATCATCTCAAATAGTAACCTATCTCATTGTTGGGAAAAAACAGTATGAGGAGATCCCCAATTTTACACTGGATTATCGTCTGGATTCCTTATTAGTGATTAAAAACTATCCTTCATTTTTGAATAAAATTTATTCCAAAAACAGAGCGGCACTACATCCTAAAGAGCTCTATTCTGCTGCTGTCTATTTTGATGGAATCAATCAACCCGACTCCACATTTAGCTATCTATCTGCATTCCTTATAGTTGCAACAGACGATAGATCTATTTTATTCCATGATTATTTTCCCAATTTGAAAAAGAACAACACCTATTGGCCTTTGATCATCAACCAGTTGGAAAAAAATTACTTGAAAGAGATTCCGGATATTGAAAATAAAGAGTTAGCCCTTCAGATTTTTTATTTATCTATTGAAAAGTATAGGACTGAACTTCCATATACTGAACTCACTTTACACCAGATTGATTCATTAACTAAAAAGGGGGAACTAAACCAACAAAGAAAAGAAAATATTACAAAAACGATGGATGCAATTATTGAAAAATATGGATTCCCTACAATGCAGATGGTTGGTAAATTTGCCGTATATCAATCTTATGATATTTTAAACTATACCAACCGTTTAACCAAACAGTATCCTGAAATTCAAAAAGCGTATCTTCAAAAAGGGATTGAACCTGAATTATATGCCCAAATTACAGATAAATATTTGCTATTAAAAGGGAAAAAACAAATGTATGGAACCATCTTCAGAAGTGGTGGAACTAAATATGATAAAAGATATCCGGGTGCCTTTATTCTTTCTCCTGTTGAAAATTTTAAAGAACTCAACAAAAGACGATTTGAAATGGGTTTAATAACCATTGAAGAATATGTGGAACAACACAAAAATGAAAATCTGGTTATTCCGCAAGAGTATTATAAATAATCTGGTAAAAATTATGAAAAGAACCCCCTTGCTGCTTTTGTTGTTATTCAGTATAATAACCGGCTTTTCACAAATTAAGGTAACCGGAACTTTAGTAGATTCTGTTACCCATCAACCTATTCAATACAGCAGGATCACTTTTGGAGAACCTAATAATGTGGTTTTATCGGATAAGAATGGACGTTTTGAAATAACCTATATTAAAACTGGAAAGCTACAAATCAGTAATGTTCAGTATGAACCCAAAGAGTTTTCTATAAAACAAAATGCTGAATTGGGAACCATCCAATGTACTCCAAAAATTTATCAATTGCCCCCTTTTGTCTACAATTCCAATTCTTCCCCAAAAATTGCGGGAGAATATGATCCTCAAAAGATTATCAAACGAAAAGGAAATAGGAGATTTTTAAGAACCCAATCATCTATGATTATTTCATTATTTATAAAAAATCCTTCTTTAAATGGTGAAAACACCTATATTGATACCTTAAATTATTATATCATTGATCCTTCTAAAAATGGATTTCCATTTAGAGTACAAGTGTATGAAGCGATCCCCAATAGTGATGGTACGATCTCTCATGGAAAACCTTTGATTCCAGAAAATATTATTCTGCAATACCCTGAGTTTGAAGGATGGGTTCAAGTGGATGTTAAAAAATATGGGATCAAGATTCCACCGAACGGAATTTTTGTTTCATTGGAATTCTTAGAAAATTTAATCTGTAAGCCAATTATTGAAAATAATAAAATAAGTTCTAAAATTCCATGCACAACACTTAGTGGATTGGTTTCAAAATCTAATCAAGATATCAGAAACAAAGCATTACATATTTTATATTCAAAACGGTCAAAGAAAAAACCAAGTCAGTGGACTGCCTTTGGGAATATGTTGCCAGGATATAATAAAGATTTTAAAATCTTTGGAGATCAGTGTAATTTTGGGTTTTTAAACACCGGAAATCCTTTGATATATATTAATTATTCGGTTGAATAATTAATATGTGTTTTTAAATTAAACTAAAAATTCACAAAAAACGATGAACCGGTTTTTTTTTATTTTCGCCTTCCTTTTTTGTATCATTTTTTCTTATGGACAAAAAAATGTAAAAAAGTATTATGAGTATGTAAACAAAGCTGAATTAGCGATTTGCGAATTTAGGTACGAAAAAGCTTCTCGATATTTTGAAAAAGCTTTTAATGCTCATACACCATTTGTGTTTGATCTGTACAATGCATCCTGTTTGAATGTAAAATTTACCAAAAAATTTGATTTAGCATTGAAATATTCACGAATTCTTCAACAAAGGGATTTTGATATTGCTGCCATTTATAGTTCATTTGATCCTAAAGATTCATTGATAATTCAACAGTTTAAAAACATAGAGGATACCGTAAAATCTTTGACTAACAAAAATTTAAAATTGATTTTGGATCAGATGTTGGAAGAGGATCAAAAACAAGCAGATACACCACAAGAAAAATATGACAAACATATGATTCGTCACTCAAATTTGTTTAAACTATTTGAACTTATTGAAGAATATGGTCCTTTAACAGAGCAAAAAGTGGGATTTTTTGATTATTCCCCCATTCATACAATTATGACTCATGCAGCTCAAAACCAAATGAGTCCTCAGGAATTGTTACTAAAAGATGTGTTGAGCGGAAATATAAATGCAGAAAATTATATGCAATATTTCGATTTTTACCTAGAATATCTTGGAAAATCATCCATTTTTGGATATGGATGGAATCCCATGTTTGTTTGCAATGGCGTTTTGTTTATTGTTAATCCGAATGACATCAACAAAACAAATAGTGAAAGAAAAAAATTAAATGTTGCAGAAACATGGCAGGACTACGTAAAAAAGGCAAAATATCAATTTTTATACGGTAATTTTCAAATGGTTCCTCGAGTAAATTTAATGATAGATGATGAGGAAATAAAACAAATGATAAAAGAGATTGATGAGGAACATCAAAAAGGGATTTATAAAAGAGAATATATCATTAGAGAGAAAAATTTATGAAAAGTACATTCATTAGTGTCGTTTTATTAATCTCAATTATAATTTTATTCCAAGATCTTTCTGCTCAAGACTCGCTATTTGTGGTTCCTATTAAAAAAATAAAGATTGAAATGATCTGTGTTAATGGAGGAGTTTTTACCAGAGGTTGTAATTCTGATTCTATTAATGACAAAAATTGTCCTCCACAAAACAGACCTTTACATAAAGTTTATGTTGATACATTTTATATCAGTAAATTTGAAGTTACGAGGGCACTGTATATTGCTGTAATGAATAACGATCCTGCATATAATAAAAAATCCTTACAGAATCCTATTGAAAACTTAGATTGGTTTGAAGTTCAAAGATTTATAGATACCCTAAGAAAGATAACAGGATTACCATTTAGACTCCCAACGGAAGCTGAGTGGGAGTATGCTGCAAGAGGTGGAATTTATCAAGATTCATATCTTTATTCAGGAAGTGACTCCCTTGATGAGGTCAAATGGCACAAATTTGATCCTAATCGTAATGATAAAATTGGAAATAGCCAAGATAATTATTATCAATGGACTATGCCAGTTGGTCTAAAAAACCCAAATAGATTGGGAATCTATGACATGAGCGGAAATGTTTCTGAATGGTGTAGTGATTGGTACAGTGATAGTCACTATCAAACTAAAAAGTTCTTTTATAACCCTCAAGGCCCTCAAACAGGTGAAAAAAGAGTACTCAGGGGTGGTAGTTGGGGACAAGATGCTTTTTTTTCAAGTGTATCATTTAGGAGAGGCTTAATTCCTCAAGATTATCAATCTATTTATATCTCAATAGGAATCAGATTAGTAATCTCTTATTAATAAAAAATGATTTTAATTTTAAGTGAAGTTAGTGATGTCATGACAGATTGTGTCTGTCAATGGCAATCGACCATTTTCTCCCATTTCCTTCCAAAACCTTTCTAAAAATGGAAAAGGCTAGTCAAAAAAATCTGTTTTTTGCACAACAAAATGTCTGTTTTTTGCACAATAAAAAGTCTGTTTTTTGCACAATTGATTTTTTTATATATCTTTGCAAAAAAAATAAGTAATTTATTATGAGGTATTTTCCAAGATTAATTGAAGGTGATTTCATTGAAAAAATGGCTGCTTCTGGTGCCGTTTTGATAAAAGGTCCAAAATCATGCGGTAAAACAGCAACTGCTAAACAATTTGCAAAAAGTATATTGGAAATGGATCGAGACATTCAGGTTCCAATAATAATGGCAACAAACCCCAGGATGCTGTTAGCAGGTGAATCTCCAAGACTGATTGATGAATGGCAGATATTCCCTGAAATATGGAATTATGTGAGACATGAAGTGGACGACAATATCAAAAAAGGGCAGTTTATTCTCACGGGTTCAGCAAATCCAAACGATGATATAAAGCTACACAGTGGAGCAGGGCGTTTTACTGTATTGCAAATGGACACTTTGACATGGCAAGAATTAGGTTTTTCTTCAGGTGCATTTAAGATGTCCGATTTACTTCAAGGTGTTAGGATTGATATAAATGAGCCAGGTGTTTCTCTCGATTTTATTATTGATAGATTATGTATTGGCGGTTGGCCTGGATTGATCAGTGCAAATACTAAAAACGCACTTAGTATGAATAGAGGATATGTTGATTTACTTTGTGAGGTAGATATTAGCCGTTTGTCAGGAGTAAAACGTGACCCAAATAAAATGCGAAGTTTATTACGATCTATTGCCAGAAATAGTGCTACTTTGGTTGATAATAAAACCTTAGAACAAGATGTAAAAACTATTGATAAAAATGAATTGTCACGAAATTCAATAACAGATTATCTGGATGCTCTTTTAAGATTGATGGTTTTGTATGAACAACCTGCTTTCAATCCCCATCTTCGTTCATCGGCTTCTTTGCGTAAATCTCCAAAAAGACATTTATGTGACACTTCTTTAGCTGTTGCAGCATTAGGATTAGATCAAGATTCATTATTTAAGAACATTCAATATACTGGTTTTTTATTTGAATCTTTGGTTATACATGAACTAAATGTATATGCAAAAGCAAATGATGCAATGGTGTTTCATTATAATGATTCGTATGGAAACGAAGTAGATGCAATAGTACAGAAAAGAAATGGCGATTATGCTGCATTTGAGATAAAACTGGGAGTAGGATATATTGAAGAAGCAGCTTCAAACCTTAAAAAATTTGCGGCTAGAATTGATTCTTCAAAAATGGAATTACCAAAATCATTGAATATTGTTTCCGGAACTAGTATGAGTTATCGAAGACCAGACGGAATAAATGTAATTTCAATAGCATCATTAGGAAAATAAAAAAAGCCACAATACTTTATTAGTGTAATTCGTGGCAGTTAAAAAAGAAATAAACACAAAGTTACATGGTGTTAAAAAAGAGTTTCACAGTGTTTAAAATTTGAAAATTCAGACTGAAACAACACTGTGTAACATAGTGAAAACATTGTGTAACACTGTGATCTATTCTAAAAACAAATTTGCAAATGGATTGGTGGAAATTGGTATAATTCGTTTCATAATTTCATATTTTCTTCCAAAATCCTCCGAAAAAAGGAACAGGGAAATCGAAAATTTGTGTTTTTTATAGTTATTTTGAATTTTTTCGTCGATAACGAGCGCATGATTTTATGTCAAAAATGTATCAAATTCGCAGAAAATGATAGAAAATTGGGGTTGAAATGTTAATTTTTTAGTTAATAAATGTTAAAAATGGGGGGGTAGTAAACAGGTATATTTTTGAATGTTTTTTTCTATAAATTTGCACCACAACATTGTTAAGATTTAAGTGAGAAATTAAAATTATAATCTATGATTCGATTTTTGTGTAAGACCAATTTAAGCTAAATAGCCTCTGTCATAAAACTATTGTGCTGCTGCTGACAGGAGGCGAGAACCAGGTGCACCGCAGGGAATGGCATGTGTCTGCAAAAACGTATAACCAAACCCTGCTTCCGGCACCCAAGCAAACATGAATATATTTGTATATGTTTATGGGCACGACCAATTCGCAAAAGTAAGTAATTAATTAAAATAAACAATTATGAAAAAGAATGACAAATACAACCAATTATCAATAAATGAAATGGAAGCCTTAACTGGAGGTTGGACATTTTGGGGTTGGGATAAAGAATATGTTAACCAAACATTTTCAACATCTGGTCCAGGAGCAGATAAAACTGGTTTTTATGGCGCATATTATGTTATGGGGATTAAAACCAAAGAGGGATTTGTAACTACAGATTGGACTGACGATATATAACAATCATGCATTACAATTTTATGAATTATTATAAATTTATTATTATAATTTTTATTCAATTTTATTTACATAATACATTTTGTCAACAAAATGTATTATGTAAAATAATTGATGCAAATACAAAGAAGAATTTGCAATTTTGCTATTTGTATGATAGTAAAGGAAATTTAAAACAAATTTCAAATGTAAATGGAGAATTCCTAATTAAAATTGAAGAAGAATTAAATGATTCCTATTTTTTTTGCTTTGGATACGATACACTACACTTTAAACAGAACATCTATTCTGATACAACTTTTTCATTAACGCCAAAACAATATTACTTAAAAGAAGTTACTTTTAAAGATAACAGAAAAAAATATGATTCTAAAATAATTCAGAAGCCCATCATTAATCGTTCCTCGTTTGTTTTTAAGTATTATTCAAATGTAGGATGGTTAAGAACTAGATTATTATTAGGACAGAAGAAATCTGGATTTCTAAAATCAGTTTTTATTTATATTGCAGATGATGAAGGTGCAACCACCAAATTTAGAATTAGGATTTTTATGAATGAAAATGGAAAACCGGGTAATGAAATTACCCCTTATAATATTATTGGATCAGGACTTAAAAAAGGGTGGGTCAAGATCAATATTGATGAACTCGTTATTTTTCCTATAGAAGGGCTATTTATTGGAGTTGAAATAATTCAAATGGCAGATAATAAACCATTTATAAAAGAATGGGGAGATAATCAAAGTCACACTATTGTAAAATCTTATGTTGGTCCAATTATCGGAGGTAAAAAACCAAATAATAAAAAAGAGGTAACGTTTGACTTTTCAACAAAATGTAATTGTTGGATTAATACAACATCTGGAATAAGTGTTCCTTTAATAGCGGCAGAAGTAATTTTTAATAAAAAATAAAAATATGATTTTAATTTTATCAAATAAGCTAGATCAATCCACACAAAATGTCTGTGAATGGTTAAATTATACAAAATCGGATTACTTTTATGCTGATATTAGTTATTTTTATAGAATATACAACGGTGAAATTCCAGAAAAATCAATTAACTTTTATTTAAAACATATAGATTTATGTAATGTTGTTTGGAATAGAAGATGGGATTATAGTTTAATTGAAACAAATAATTATATTGAACAAGTTAAATTAAATGAATTTAAAATTTTCTCAAATTACATATTTAAGAAAATAAATAATTCATTTTGGATGGATAAAATGGAATCAATTAATATCGATAAATTAACTCAATTAGAAATTGCTTCAAAAACAGGATTAAAATGTCTTCCATTTATCTTAACTAATACCAAGTCTGAACTTTGTACTTTTATGTTAAATGAAGGAGTTTTAATCACAAAATCACTTGGAACTACAATAAATATCAGAAAAAAACAAAACCAATATACTACCTATACAAACTTAATAGATGAAAAAGGAATTGAAAGAATTCCAGGTATTTTTTCACTAAGTTTTTTTCAGAAATTTATAGATAAAATATATGATATCAAAATAATTTGTATTGGTGAAAAATTATTTCCTATTGCAATTGAGTCTCAAAATAATAATAAAACAAAAATTGATTTTAGAAAATATGATTGGAATAATCCGAATAGGAATTTTCCACATAAAATTCCAGATGATATATCTGATAAAATACTTAAGTTTATGAAGACTATAGATCTAAAATTTGGGATTATTGATTTTATATTAGGGAAAGACCTCTGTTATTACTTTCTGGAAGTAAATCCTATAGGTCAGTTCTCTTACATTTCTGGTTTTTCCGGAGCAAATATTGAAAAAGAAATAGCTGAATATTTATCACTAAATGATTAATAAAATTATGACGAAAAAAAACATACCAATTTTTTTACATTTTATGGAAAAAGCAGATAAATCTCCAATTGAACGTTTTTACAATGTAAGATGTGATGGGCGTTATGGATATCAACTGATTCAACTTTATTACAAACCAATTTCATTTTTTTGATATATGTCAGATACTTGTTTTGCATTATATCCAGATATTTTTATTACTAAAGGATATCAAAGATCAATTTTTTATGATTCATTTTCTCAAATATTTGTTATACTTAATTCAGA
Source organism: uncultured Bacteroidota bacterium (assembly GCA_942493315.1). Taxonomy (GTDB): domain Bacteria; phylum Bacteroidota; class Bacteroidia; order Bacteroidales; family WCHB1-69; genus UBA5429. The sequence goes on from OW818690.1 coordinate 872,649, forward strand.
TATAGCGAATTATATATTTCTGAATAAATCTTGTTCATCAATTTATGAAATTTCAAAAATTTCAAATCAAAAAAGTGTTGAAACAACAATTGCAGAATTAAAAAAAAATGGAATGATTACCGAAAATAATTTTACTTCGTTTAACTACTCTTATTCAACTTATTCATTTCCAGGATATATTTCAAACGCTTTAATTGAATTTAATAAAGAGTTCATTCATTCTTATTTCATTTTACTTGAAGAACTTGGCGAACTTGGGTGTCATACTATAGAAGTTTGGATTGAAAAATATAATCGAGCCGAATTTATAAATTTTATTGAAATAGTCAAGGATTCAAAAATAAAATCACTACAATTACTTTTCAATGATTTGATAATTTTTAATGAAATAGAAGAGTTCATAAAAATTTGCCCAAAAATAACTAAGATTGTATTACTTTCAGGAAAAGAGTCTACGAATGGACTTCAAGAAATTTTTTCAAAGAATCTTACAAAAGTTTATTTATTAGATAGATCCTTTAAAGAGATAAAGATGCTTTGTTCAAAAATTTTTAATCCATTTAATTCAAAAAAATCGTTCTTTTTGGAATCTAAAATTCAAAACAATTGTTTATCAAATAAAATTTATATCGACTTTTATGGTAAAATTAAAAATTGCATTTTATCTAAAAACGATTATGGAACTTTTGAAGAAACTAATATAAGCAATTTAGTTAAATCTTTTGAATTCAGATCAATATATGCAATCAATAAAGATCAGATCGATGTTTGCAAAGATTGTGAATTTCGGCATATGTGTATGGATTGTAGAGCATTTATCAAGGATCCTGAAAATATTTATTCTCAACCAGCAAAATGTTCTTATAATCCCTATATCTGCAAATGGGATGGACAAGAGGACTATGTGCCGGTTGAAGAATGTGGAATATATACTAGAGAGACCGGTTTTGTTCCCGATATCGAAAAAATTAACAAATTCAATAAACTAATCTGGGGCGAAGATGACTAACCCATTCCCCTTCTATAAACAACACGACTCCATGGATATCGACCATTTTTCCCCATTTTCTTCCAAAATCCTCCGAAAAAATCTCACAGAATGATTCAAAACTTGGTTTTCAGTAGGTTATTTTGAATTTTTTCGTCGATAACGAGCGCATGATTTTATGTCAAAAATGTATCAAATTCGCAGAAAATGATAGAAAATTGGGGTTGAAATGTTAATTTTTTAGTTAATAAATGTTAAAAATGGGGGGGTAGTAAACAGGTATATTTTTGAATGTTTTTTTCTATAAATTTGCACCACAACATTGTTAAAATTTAAGTGAGAAATTAAAATTATAATCTATGATTCGCTCCCTGCTTCCGGCACCCAAGCAAACATGAATATTTGTTATATTTTTCATGGGCACGACCAATTCGCAAAGATAATAAATTTTTGTGGGTTGGGTGAAATCGTTTAAGTTAGTTAAAAACAAAATTAAAAAATAAAAGATATGAAATTAGAATCTTTAAATAACAAAAAATTCAAATTAAACACAAAAGAAATGGGAAGTTTAGTAGGTGGAAGAATCACTAAAACTTATTCAACTGGAGGTGAGGGTTGGCCAGCAGGTACATCTGCAGATGTAACATTTTCCTTCAGTCAAACTGATAGTGAAACTCGAAATGGATTAATATCAGATCCTTATTGGTTTTCAGGATCTGATGATGTCGCACAAAGTAAAGCTCAACCTGTTCCTTCAAGATAGTAATTATTATTTTATGGAGGATTAATTTTCATTATCCTCCATAAATTTTAACTTTAAAACCATAATTTAAATGAACCGATTTTTTTTAATCTTCGCCCTCCTTTTTTGTATCATTTTTGTTCAAGGACAAAAAAATGTAAAAAAGTATTATGAGTATGTAAACAAAGCTGAATTAGCGATTTGCGAATTTAAGTATGAAAAGGCTTCTCAATATTATGAAAAGGCATTCAATGTTCATACCCCATTCATGTTTGATCTGTATAATGCAGCAAGATTAAACATTAAAATTACCAAAAACTTTGATTTAGCTTTGAAATATGCCAAGATTCTTCAAGAAAGAAATTTTGGTGGAATTTATTATGCTATTGATACTAGTGATACTTTTAATATTCAACGTTTTAAAAACATAGAGGATAGCATAAAACCTATGGTCAATAAAAATTTAATGTTGATTTTGGATCAAATGTTGGAGGAGGATCAAAAAGAGGGTACAACACCTCAGGAACAATATGAAAAATGCAGGGTACATCATACAAATTTTGTAAAATTATTTGAACTTACTGCAGAATATGGTCCATTAACAGAGCAAAAAATCGGATTATATGAGTATTCTCCCATTAATATTATTATGGTTCATGCATCACAAAACCAAATGAGTCCTCAGGAATTGATGCTACAAGATGTTTTGAATGGAAATATAAATGCGGAGAATTATATGCAATATTTAGATTTATATATTCTAAATTTTGGAGAAAGAACATTATATGGAACCGGTTGGTTTGATATTTTTGTTTCAGATAGTATACTTTTCATCAATTATCCCGACGATATTGCAAAATGCAATGAAGCTAGAAAAAATTTAAATATTGCTGAAACCTGGGAAGACTACGTAAAAAAAGCAAAATATCAATTTTTATACGGTAATTTTCAAATGTTAACCATTTCTAAAGGGTTTATGGATGAAGGAAAAGTCAAAATGTTGATGCAGGAGATCGATGAGGAGCATCAACAGGGGATTTATAAAAGAGAGTATATTATCAGAAAAAAAATTAAATAACACATGAAAAATAGGCTCATTATTTTTGTTTTTTCCATTTTCCTATTTTTTCTATGCAAAGATCTTTCTGCACAAGACTCCCTATTAATGATACCTATTAAAAATTTAAAAATAGAAATGATCTGCGTGAATGGGGGTGTTTACACCAGAGGTTGTAATCCCGATTCTTTAAATGATAAAGATTGTCCTCCCGGAAACAGACCTGAACATCAGGTTTATGTGGATCCCTTTTATATCAGTAAATATGAAGTAACCCGAGAGTTGTATCTTGTTGTTATGAAAAATGATCCTGCCTATTTTCGATATTCCATGCAATCTCCGATAGAAAGGCTGGATTGGTATCAAGTTCAAAGATTTATTGATACCCTAAGAAAGATAACCGGATTACCATTTAGACTTCCAACTGAAGCAGAGTGGGAATATGCTGCGAGAGGTGGTATTAATCAGGATTTATATATATATTCTGGGAGTGATTCGTTGGATGAAGTAAAATGGCATAGACGTAACACATCAATAAACAGTGTTTATGGGCATAGTATTAATAATATTTACGGGAAAACAATGCCTGTAGGCCAAAAAAAATCGAATAGTTTGGGAATCTACGACATGAGTGGTAATGTAGCCGAATGGTGTAGTGACTGGTATAGCGATAGCTATTATCAAACAGACACTTTTTTTGTTAATCCGCAAGGCCTCGAAACCGGGGATATAAAAATAGTTAGAGGTGGAAGTTGGGGAGAAATTGAGTTTAATTCTCGTGTAACATCAAGAAAAGGCATGATTCAATCCGGTTCCCCTTGTGAATATATTTGGGTAGGAATTAGATTAGTAGTCTCTTATTAATGAAAAAATGATTTTAATTTTAAGTGAAGTTAGTGATGTCATGACAGATAGTGTCTGTCAATGGCTATTTTTTAAAAATGAAAAGTTTGTAAGGATTAACAATGAAGATTTTTATCAATATAAAATTCAAATGTTATCTGATAAAAATATATTTGAATTATTGTTAACAAACAATGATCGTTTATATAAAATTTCAGAATTTGAAAAGGTATGGTTTAGAAGAGGTAATTTCTATTTCTTAAAACCGGAAATAACACTCTATTCAAATTCAAAAATTCAGGAAAAAATTAAGGAACATATTGATTATGAAGAACAAACTTTAGTAAATTTCTTATATTCGGTTTTAATGCAAAAACCACATATCAATAATCCTTTACATTATAATTCAAACAAATTAATAAGTTTAAATACTGCTATTAAATGTGGATTAAAAATTCCCAATACATTAATAACAGATTCAAAAAAAACACTTACCTCTTTTCAAAAAGCAAGCAAATCAATTATAACAAAAAATATTCAAGATGTTATTTTAGTCAGAAATATTGATGGATATAGTATAGGTCAATCTACGCAAAAAATCAGAAATTCCGTAAAGAATGATTTTTGGTATTCCCTTTTTCAAGAGGAAATTGTTAAAAAATATGAGTTGAGAATTTTCTACTTTATAGGAAACTTCTATACAATGGCCATTTTTCCTAGGAAAGAAACACTCGATTTCAGAACAGTTGATGTCAATTCCCCTGAATGTTTACGAATGGTTCCGTACAATCTACCTAAAGACATAAAAATTAAAATTAGAAAATTCATGAAAGAGATGGAACTGGAATCAGGATCTATTGATATGATTGTTGATACCAATGATCAATTTTACTTTCTTGAAGTGAACCCTGTCGGACAATTTCATTTTCTGAATAGAATCTGCAACTATTATATTGAAAAAGATATATCTAATTTTTTAAAAGCAAATGATGAAAATTAACAATAAAAACAAAAAATACTATCCTTATAATTATTCTTTTCTGAAAAATTTGGAGAAAAGCATAGAGTACACTAAATTTTTTAACAAAGGGGAGATTCATTCTATCCAAAATAGTAATTCAAATATTTTTCTGTTTTATAAAGTGATCTCCAGATGCTAAACAATAATTATTCATTAGACTTTTATTACCCTCTTTTTTCTTCTTGTATTCCTCATGTTGGTTTTAATAGAACACTACTTATTGATACAAATCGAAAGCGTGTCCATTATATTCCAAATTCTTTGTTAAAAATCTTACATTTATCAAAGAAAAAATCATTAAAGGAAATTTTAACCCATTTTTCCAATGAAGAACAGAAGATTATATTAGAATATTTTGAATATCTTATTCAAAATGAATTTGTTACCCCTTTAAAAAAGGAAGATCTAAAAAGATTTCCACCCATGAGTTTAGAATGGGATTATCCCACTCATTGTTCTAATGCAATCATTGATATTGTAAATGAAGATACTTTTTCAATTTTTGATGCTATCAAAAAACTGGTTAAAATCAATTGTTTTCATATTCAAGTTAGATTTTTTAAAACAATAGATCTGGATCGTTTTGAAAAAATAATCTCATTTTTAAATCATTCGGATATTTACACTTTCAATATTTGTACCAATAAAATTACCGATGATGTTCTTTTTTATAAAAATTGTATTGAATCAAACTGGAAATTAAGTAAACTGGAAATTTATAATTGGGAAAAGGAATTTGTAGGTATTACAGATGCTATTAATTCTCAAATTTATTTTTATAAAAGAGAATTATCTGACTCAACTCAATGTGGAATTGTAGATCCAAAATATTTTTCTCATGAGATAGAGAGTATCACAGAATCGATCCATTTTAATAGTTGTCTTAATCGCAAACTTTGTATTGATCAAAATGGGTATGTGAAAAACTGTCCCAGTATGACTCAACATTTTGGGCATATAAGTGAGTGTAATTTAGTGGAAGTGATTCATTCCCAAGTATTTAAAAAACTTTGGTTTATCAATAAAGACCAGATTGATGTTTGTCAAGATTGTGAATTTAGATATATTTGTCCGGATTGTAGATGTTTTATTCAGGATGAAAATGATATCTATTCTCAACCGGCAAAATGTAAATATAATCCATATATTTGTAAGTGGGATGGTGAAGAGGATTATATTTCTGTATCTGAATGGAGAACTCAAAATCCAAAATGGAATAAACGTAAAAAAATGAAAAAAGTTGAAAAGTAACCCATTCCCCTTCTACAAACAACACGACGCTATGGAAATCGACCATTTTCTCCCATTTCCTTCCAAAATCCTCCGAAAAATGGAACAGGGAAATCGAAAATTTGGGTTTTTTATTGTTTTTTTGAATTTTTTCATCGATAAGGAGCGCATGATTTTATGTCAAAAATGTATCAAATTCGCAGAAAATGATAGAAAATTGGGGTTGAAATGTTAAATCTTTAGTTAATAAATGTTAAAAATGGGGGGGTGGTAAACAGGTATATTTTTGAATGTTTTTTTCTATAAATTTGCATCACAACATTGTTAAAATTTAAGTGAGAAATTAAAATTATAATCTATGATTCAATTTTTGTGTAAGACCAATTTAAGCTAAATAGCCTCTGTCATAAAACTACTGTGCTGCTGCTGACAGGAGGCGAGAACCAGGTGCACCGCAGGGAATGGCATGTGTCTGCAAAAACGTATAACCAAACCCTGCTTCCGGCACCGAGGCATAAAACGAGAAAGACTTGATTTTATTATAAGAGATGTTTGTATCTTATAGCACAGGGCAAAGTTGAGACAAAAATGTCAGAAAATCATTTCTGTTGCCAATTACAAACCGAAAGTGTTAAGCAAAGTGCTAACTCCCCTGCGAAAGAGGAAACGTTTTATAATTTAAAAAAAATTAAACATGAAAATTATTAATGAAATTGAAAAAAGTAGATTAAATGAAATTACTGGCGGTGTAGACGTTGGAGAAAACTGTAGTGTAACTGTTACATATAGATCATGTGCCAGTTTAGGTAATAACAACTTTGAAGTGACAGAATGTCTCATTAAGCTTTCTTGTCCCTCTTCTTACTTTTGTTGTGATGGACCTAATCAATTCGCATCTTGCACTACTCCCTCTAACACTAATTATATAAGAAGGGTTTAAGCCGAATTTTCATAAATTAATAATAAAAGTGTCAAGGAGAGTTTTTTAAAACACTCTCTTTGGCACTCAATAAAAAATACCACAATGAATTGCTTTATTAAACCACTTTGTATTTTTTTTGTAGCCCTAATATTTGCTAATGTTGCTTTAGCCCAACCTAAAGGAAACATAGACGAACGATTTGAACTAACAAGTATCGTATTTCGATTGACCGATGATGTTGCTTTTGTACATTCTAATCCTGAAAAATATATTGCTGACATAGACGACTATTTTATCAAGTACAAGAATCATGAGTTGATAACATTTATCAAGAAAACGATGTATTCAAAAAGCATTTTAGACATCTCATTACCCATGTATTTTGCGGCAGATATTCAGATTACATCTAAAGGTATCGTGTGGACAGACGAATGGACTACGACTTTTGAGTTGTATGATACACTTCCGGACAACAAAATATGGAATAAAAAAGAGATGAATGAATATTTGCGTTTATTGAACAAATTCTATAAGGATTCCAAATTTCATCAATTTTATCTTGCGCATAAGTCTTTTTATGAAACAGTAGAAATCGCTTTCTCTTCCATAGTTACTAAGATTGACACTACATGGTTCTTTAACTTTTTTGGGTCACCATTTGAGTTAGACAATATATGGTTGGTTCCTGCGAACGGATATTTTAACTTTTCTATCAACCGTATTGATCGTAACGGTAAGGACCATCATAATTGTGCTATATCAGGGGTGATGGAAGACTCCTTAGGAAATCCTTATTTCCATGACCACACGTTTCAAACACTTATTCACGAAATATGTCACAACTACAATAATCCTATTTGTATGCGACACGAAGCCGAATTTCAATCTGTTTGCGACACGTTGTACACATTTGTCAAAGAAATACTAATCAAAGAGTATTACGGAAATCCGGGAGCAATTATGTATGAAGGTTTCAATAAATTGTGCGAGTTTGCCTATTATAAGAGCCATCAGATATACTGTGATAGCATATTACATGAAATGGCCTTGTTTCAGATATATAAGGGGTTTTTCTGGTTCGAAGATATGCAACGATATTTGGATGTGTTTTTCCAAAACAGAGAACAATTTAAAACTTTTGAGCATTTCTTTCCATCACTCAAACTTTTCTTGAATAGAACCGTTGACTTAATGGAACACTATTATTGTCCTAAGTATGATTTAATCAGACCACGGGTAGTTGCAACCTATCCTGGTTACAATGGTGTAGTCGATACCACTTTAAAATTCATTATGATTCAATTCTCAAAACCGATGCAAAAAGTTGATGTGAGATGGAGCGTTGATGACCCTGAAGTTACTCCACTTCCTTATAAAGGGGGTAGAACATACTGGGTTAATGATTACCTCTATGTAGTTTCTTGGAGTGAGAATCTGAAACCCAATACTAAATATGGATTCAGAGTAATCGAAGATTTTGCAGATGCTGTGGATTATTACAGCTCAATACCTTACAATTTGATTTTTGAAACGAAATAAAAAAATATGAAAAATAATACAAAACTAAAAGTATCACGATACACTTTCCCTATAGAAAAAGATAATAGATTCTACCTATACAACACAATGTCAAATGCACTTCTTGAGGTTGACAAAGAACTATATATGCTATTATGCCATCATAAGACAAATAATGATTATTTTAAATATTCTACTGAAGATGATATTATTTTATCTTTGATGGATGCCAAATATATCACAGAAAATGATGAAGACGATTTTTTGATATACAAATCCGTCATTTCTTCGTTGAGGAATGAAAGACATTGTGCAATCCTTACGATTGCACCTACAATGGACTGTTGTTTCAATTGTTATTACTGTTTTGAAAAATCCAAACGACCTGCCTATATGTCTGAAAATGTGATGAATGGTATTACAAAGTATGTAGGAAACATTGAAAATCTCAAGATACTCAAACTGACTTGGTTTGGTGGAGAACCGTTAATGGCTGTACCAGAAATGGAACGTTTATACAGAAAATTGCGCAGAAAATTGAAAGGTGTTACCTTTTATTCCAATATTATTACCACGGGTTTTCATTTGACAGAAAACAACATCGTAGCACTACAACGAATGAAAGTAACAGATATACAGATTACTTTGGACGGACAAAAAGAAACTCACAACAAAATCAAATTTACCGAAGGATGTGACGATGCGTTTTCCACCGTTTTAAATAATATTGAGAAGACATGTGAGTTGGCTCCTGAAATACATATTGTTATCAGAACAAATTTGACTAAACCCAATGCCAACGAATACCAAGAATTGCAAAAAATGGTTTTGCAACGTTTTGTTGGGAAGAATGTGGCAATAGCACCAGCTTTTGTAATGGATCGTAGCGATTGCGGAAAAGTTCACGATTCCAATATGTTTACGACCAAGGAATATCCGGAATATATCTTGGAATTGTCAGAAAAAGGAGTAGATTCACCACACGTCAGGTATCCGGCAAAACAAATAACCGAATGTGCTATTCGAAATATGTATTCGTTATCTTTTGACCCTGAAGGCAATGTTTATAAATGTTGGGAACACATTGGAGAAACAAAATATGCAGTAGGACGGATCTCCCCAAAAGGACATATAGAAAATATAGACAACACTCTGTTAAATCGACAGCTTTATGGGGCTGACCCATTAGAAGATTCTCATTGCAGAATATGTCCATATCTTCCTATTTGCTCTGGTGGATGTCCCATTCAACGTATCGAAAATGCCTTTAATAATGGTAAAAACACCTGCTGCACTTACTATAAAGGACATATTGATGAATTTATTCTTGAACATATTAATAGAAAAGAAGCAATGAACCGCAATTGATGTCTGAAAATTTTTCTCACTACACCTAGTTTGATATAATGGATTGCGGTCCGACATACCTCTGTATGATTGTCAAAACGCCTATAGTTATCTAAATGCTCGTTCTATTTGACTTAATTCACTATAATGTTGATAAACATCTTTTGCAGACAACGTCGTGTTCGTTATGTAACCTTTTAATCCAACCAATTTTGTAAGCCTATATTATGGTAATATTAGAGATACAAAACTAAAAGAAGTCATTTCCAATCCTGAATTTCAAGAACTTTGGACGATTTCTAAAGATCAGATCGATGTTTGCAAAGATTGTGAATTTCGGCATATATGTATGGATTGTAGTGCATTTATCAAGGATCCTGAAAATATTTATTCTCAACCAGCAAAATGTTCTTATAACCCCTACATCTGCAAATGGGATGGGCAGGATGGCTATGTGCCGGTTGAAGAATGTGGAACATATACTAGAGAGACCGGATTTGTTCCTGATATCGAAAAAATTAACGCATTAGATAAACTAATCTGGGGCGAAGATGACTAACCCATTCCCCTTCTACAAACAACACGACGCCATGGCATCGTTCATTTACTCCCATTTTCTTCCAAAATCCTCCGAAAAATGGAACAGGGAAATCGAAAATTTGGGTTTTTTATAGTTATTTTGAATTTTTTCGTCGATAAAAAATGGTTCATTTTTGTCATAAATATGGGGTTTTTTGCACAATATTATAAAAAAGTGGCATTGAAATGTTCTTTTAATGTAAAAATGTTAAAAACAAAATTTTTGAACAATTGGTGAATTTTATATTCGTTTTTTCTATAAATTTGCATCGCAACATTGTTAAGATTTAAGTGAGAAATTAAAAATAATAATCTATGATTCCATTATTGTGTAAGACCAATTTAAGCTAAATAGCCTCTGTCATAAAACTATTGTGCTGCTGACAGGAGGCGAGAACCAGGTGCACCGCAGGGAATGGCATGTGTCTGCAAAAACGTATAACCAAACCCTGCTTCCGGCACCCAAGCAAACATGAATATATTTGTAGATATTTATGGGCACGACCAACTCGCAAAGATAATAAATTTTTGTGGGTTGGGAGAGATATTTTAAATTAGTTAAAAACAAAATTAAAAAATAAAAGATATGAAATTAGAATCTTTAAATAACAAAAAATTCAAATTAAACACAAAAGAAATGGGAAGTTTAGTAGGTGGCCAAATTACATGTCACACAACACCTGGTGGTCCAGCATATAATAAAGATGGTACATACAATCCTTATTCAGCAGATGCAAGAACCGAATATACTGGTAGTGACGTTCAAAATAATGTAGTAGCAAGCACACATTTCTATAGAGGAGAATGTGATGTTGTTGCTGCTCAAAATGATTGTATACTACAAAAATAAATTCTATAGAATGGGGTTGTCTTGAATATAAGATAGCCCCTTCATTAAAACAAATAAATTATGAAAAAAAGAAATTTTTTACTTGCCTTCTTATTAATTCTAACAATTTGCGTTTTTGGTCAAAAAAATGTAAAAAAGTATTATTATTACATAAACAAAGCTGAATTAGCGTATTGCAAAGAGAACTATAATTCATCAAGTGATTATTTCGAAAAAGCTTTTAGAGAGATGACTCCATATACAAAAGATATATATTGCTATTTTAAATTATATAATACGCATCATGTTGGAGACAAAAAAACAATAATAGAACAAGCACATATTCTCGCTCAACGAGATCTATTGTATTATGACAAATTTGAAGAAAACGCAGAATTGTATAACATCCTTAAATGCATTAAGGATACCACTAAAATCACAATTATAAAGCCTCTCATTGATAGTTTGCAAACTATCCTTGATTTAGATCAATCACTTAGGTTAAATAAGTTAAGTTTTACGGATGAAGAATTACGAGAAATTGCTTTCATTGATTCTATAAATATTGGAAGGATTCTTTCATTATATAAAGATTATGGTACCATTAATGAAAACAATGCCGGACTTTTTTATAGATTAATATCTTTAGTACTGTTTCATAATAGTAAAACCAGTCTGATAGAACTGCCATTTGAGTTTTTAAAAAATGAAGTTAGAAAAGGGAATCTTGATGCAAGAGAATTTATGAGTATGTATGATGAATGTAATGCAAATAGAGAAGCATTTTATGGACCACAATACAAACCAATGATTCAATATGGAACAGATATGAAACATCATATTATCATCGGAAAAACTCTTTTTATTTATTCACCCAAAAATTTTAAACAGATTAATAAAAACAGAAAAGCAATTGGAATCTATGAAAGTTGGGATGATTTTAAGGTCAAACTTATATATACCTTTCAGGCAGATGATTACAAATTTGTAAATATTCAAGAAGAAATTTGGGGAAGTGATGAAGAGACCCAAAAAGTTGAAATGGAAACCCGAAAAGAGATTGATGATAAGAAATATGAGGGAGAATATCATAACAAATAATTATTGATAATTTATGATTTTAATTTTAAGTGAAGTTAATGATGTCATGACAGATAGTGTCTGTCAATGGCTATTTTTTAAAAATGAAAAGTTTGTAAGGATTAACAATGAAGATTTTTATCATTATAAAATTCAAATTTTATCTGAAAAAAATAGATTTAAAATAGTTTTAACAAACAATGAACTTTCTTATAAAATTTCAGAATTTAAAAAGGTGTGGTTTAGAAGAGGTAATTTCTATTTTTTAAAACCGGAAAAACCACTCTATTCAAATTCAAAAATTCAGGAAAAAATTAAGAAACATATTGATTATGAAGAACAAACTTTAGTAAATTTCTTATATTCAGTTTTAATGCAATTACCACATATCAATAATCCTTTACATTATAATTCAAACAAAATAATAAGTTTAAATACTGCCCTTAAATGTGGATTAAATGTTCCAAACACATTAATTACAGATTCAAAAAAAACACTCGCATCTTTTCACAAAATAAATAACTCAATAATAACAAAAAATATTCAAGACATTATTTTAATACAAAATGTTGATGGATATAGTATAGGTCAATCTACGCAAAAAATCAGAAATTCAGTAAAGAGTGATTTTTGGTATTCCCTTTTTCAGGAGGAAATTGTTAAAAAATATGAGTTGAGAATTTTCTACTTTATGGGGAACTTCTATACAATGGCCATTTACCCTAGGAAAGAAACACTCGATTTCAGAACAGTTGATGTCAATTCCCCTGAATGTTTACGAATGGTTCCGTACAATCTACCTAAAGACATAAAAATTAAAATTAGAAAATTCATGAAAGAGATGGAACTGGAATCAGGATCTATTGATATGATTGTTGATACCAATGATCAATTTTACTTTCTAGAAGTAAATCCGGTCGGACAATTTCATTTCTTAAATAGAATCTGCAACTATTATATTGAAAAAGAAATATCCAATTTTTTAAAAGCAAACAATGAAAATTAACAATAAAAACAAAAAATTCTATCCTTATAATTATTCTTTTCTGACAAACTTGGGAAAAAGTGTAGAGTCCAAAAAATTTTTTAATCAAGGTGGAATGCAATCTATCCAAAATAGTAAATCAAATATTTTTCTGTTTTATAAAGTGATCTCCAGATGCTAAACAATAATTATTTTTTAGACTTTTATTACCCACTTTTTTCTTCATGTATTCCTCATGTTGGTTTTAGCAGAACACTTCTCGTTGATACAAATCGAAAGCAAGTCCATTTTATACCAAATTCTTTGTTTAAAATCTTAAATTTATCAAAGGAAAAAACATTAAAGGAAATCTTATCACAATTTTCAAATGAAGATCAAGGCATTATATTAGAATATTTTGAATATCTTATTCAAAATGAATTTGTTACCCCTTTAAAAAAGGATGATCTGAAAAGATTTCCACCTATGAGTTTAGAATGGGATTATCCCACTCATTGTTCTAATGCAATCATTGATATTGTAAATGAAGATACTTTTTCAATTATTGATGCTATCAAAAAACTGGTTCACATCAATTGTTTTCATATTCAAGTTAGATTTTTTAAAACAATAAATATGGATCGTTTTGAAAAAATTATCTCATTTTTAAATCATTCGGATATTTGCACTTTTAATATTTGTACTAATAAAATCACAGATGATGTTCTTTTTTATAAAAATTGTATTGAATCAAACTGGAAATTAAGTAAACTGGAAGTTTATAATTGGGAAAAGGAATTTGTTGGTATTACAGATGCAGTTAATTCTCAAATTTATTTTTATGAAAGGGAATTATCTGACTCAACTCAATGTGGAATTGTAGATCCAAAATATTTTTCTCATGAGATAGAGAGTATCACAGAATCTATTCATTTTAATAGTTGTCTCAATCGTAAACTTTGTATAGATCAAAATGGGTATGTAAAAAACTGTCCCAGCATGACTCAACATTTTGGACATATTAGTGAGTGCAATTTGGAGGAAGTGATTCATTCCCATGAATTTCAAAAACTTTGGTTTATCAATAAAGACCAGATTGATGTTTGTCAAGATTGTGAATTTAGATATATTTGTCCGGATTGTAGATGTTTTATTCAGGATGAAAATGATATCTATTCTCAACCGGCAAAATGTAAATATAATCCATATATTTGTAAGTGGGATGGTGAAGAGGATTATATTTCTGTATCTGAATGGAGAACTCAAAATCCAAAATGGAATAAACATAGAAAAACAAAAAAAGTTGAAAAGTAACCCATTCCCCTTTTACAAACAACACGACGCTATGGATATCGACCATTTTTTCCCATTTTCTTCCGAAATCTTCCGAAAAATGGAACAGGGAAATCGAAAATTTGGGTTTTTTATTGTTTTTTTGAATTTTTTCATCGATAAGGAGCGCATGATTTTATGTCAAAAATGTATCAAATTCGCAGAAAATGATAGAAAATTGGGGTTGAAATGTTAAATTTTTAGTTAATAAATGTTAAAAATGGGGGGGTGGTAAACAGGTATATTTTTGAATGTTTTTTTCTATAAATTTGCATCACAACATTGTTAAAATTTAAGTGAGAAATTAAAATTATAATCTATGATTCAATTTTTGTGTAAGACCAATTTAAGCTAAATAGCCTCTGTCATAAAACTACTGTGCTGCTGCTGACAGGAGGCGAGAACCAGGTGCACCGCAGGGAATGGCATGTGTCTGCAAAAACGTATAACCAAACCCTGCTTCCGGCACCCAAGCAAACATGAATATATTTGTATATGTTTATGGGCACGACCAATTCGCAAAAGTATTAATAAAAAAATAATTAATCATGTCAGAAATTCAAAAAAAATCAATATCAGAAGATCTTAAAAATTTAAGATTCTCTATCACAGAATCAGCATTTATCAAAGGAGGAGCATCATCAACATGTCGAACAGATTGTACTTTATGCATTACAAAAGGAGAAGCCTCATGTATTTCTTGTATTGCATGCATTTCTAAAGCATTTGACAAAGATGGTGTAGATTATAATGATGGTGGAGAAGCAAACTAGTATTAATCAAAAAGGCTGTTTTTGCAGAACAGCCTTTTTTTAAAAAACGAATAAATGAAAGCAAATTTTGATTTAAATAAAAAATACATATTCAACCAAAATTATAAACTACGGAGTGATTTAACTAGAATTGTTATTACAAACAATGATTCAGGTATAACAAAATCAATAGAAGCTTCTTCTCGAAAAAACGAATATACTAGTGGCTTTTGTTGGTTTATGCATCCACATATAGCATTATTTTTAAAATTTTTTAATGGACAAAATGTACTGAAAGATGTTGTTAATTCAATATCAGCGGAATTCGATTTAACGACAGAAGAGGTAATAAATTCTATTAAACCTTTTATTAACAATAATGAAACTTTTTATTATCATATTAACGATATAAATTCTGATTTTCCTATACCTAAAAATTGTATTATTGAAAATAATTTGAATTTACAAAGAAAAAATATTTTAGAAAATATTGATATAGATTATATAATTCAAAACTTTAGTAATAAATCAAAAAGATGCAATATTCCTAATGAAATGTCAATAATGCTGAATTCAAATTGTTATACCAATTGCATTTATTGTTATGTAGACAAAAAGAAAGAAATCCAGAAATATATTCTCCTTGAAAGAATTATTGAAATAATTGATGAAGCTAAATCATTACATTTTAGAGATTGTCAAGTAATGGGAGGAGACTTATTTAGCTATCAAAATTGGTATGAAGTATTAAAACATCTAAAAAAAAATGGCTATTCTCCATATATATCAACTAAACATCCATTGGATGAAAACATTGTAAGTAAATTGTCCGATTTACAAATTGATCAAATTCAAATCTCTCTTGATTCAACAAATATTGAATCTTTAAAACAAATATTAAAAGTTGATGATATGTATTTTAATAAAATTAATTATTCATTAAATTTATTAAAACAGTATAATATTAATTTTTGTGTTAAAAGTGTCATTACAAAATATAATGATAATATTGAAGAAATATCTAATTTAATAAACTATTTATTGAAGTTTTCGAATTTTGTCGATATTTCTATTGCTCCTGGAGAATATAATAGATTTTCAAACTTTAATGCATTTCGGACATCTTTAGAAAAATTTCAAAAAATATCAGATTTTATTAACGATTTAAATAATGATAAAGTTAAAGTACAAGAATGTATGCAACCGATAGATTCTTCTATTACCTACGAAACAAAAAAAAGAAGATTTGAGCGAAGAGCTGCATGTTCGGGAAATCTATCTACTTTTCTAATTCTACCAGATGGTAAAGTAACTATTTGTGAACAAACATATTGGAACAATAATATGATACTTGGAGATATCAACAAAAACTCTATTTTAGAAGTTTGGAATTCAGAAAAAGCTAAAAAATTATGGAATATATCTAAAAATGAATTAAATGAAGATAATCCATGTAAAACTTGTGATGAATTTGAAACATGTAGAAGAGGCAGAGGTGTATGTTGGAGAATGGCAATGGTTCATTATGGCGAAAAAAAATATAATTATCCACCTCCTGAATGTCCCAAAATGTCAACAACAATAAAAGATATTTTTATAAAATAAATAAAACAATGTTTAAAAAAAGAGCTTTATCATCAATACTTGATTTATTGATTGGTGGTATAATTATATACCTAATTGCCTCCTATTTAGTTTTTATAATAAGTTGGATGCATCCCTTGTTTTATATTAGTGCATGGGGTATCTACCTGTTTTTTTCAGATCTATTTGGAGGAAGAACCTTAGGTAAATCGATTTGTAAGTTAGAAGTGGTTCCAAAATCAAAAAATAAACTAACTTTTTCTAGAATAATATATAGAGATATAGTGTGGAAGTATATAGTTTTCACTTTCATTCCATTCATTATTTTATTTTATGGGATTCATCTAGATAGGTTTTTATGTTTAATCATCGTTTTTAGTGTTCAGATTTTCATAAACTTAATCTATTTTTTATTTAAAAAAGAATTGATTTGGGATACTATTTCACAAACTTCGATTATAACTTTTGTATATCTCAAATCACCTAATGAACCCAATTTTTTCAAAAAAACTTGTGCTATAATTATTGATTTAAGCATTATAATTGTCATTAGCACGATTAGTTATTTGGGCTATATGAAATTTGAATATACTAACTATTATATCGTATTTTTAATTATTGCAATTTTATATACAACCATTACAACAATAGTATTTAAAACAACTTTAGGAAATATTCTTTTTGGAATAAAAAATCAATTTCCAAAAGGAAAAAATCAATATTTAATTATTCTGATTAGAGAATTTGCAGGGTGGGTTCCGGCCATTCTTGGTTTTCTGATTTTGTTTCTTCTTCATTATGAAAATTCATTATTCAATATCATCTTTATTTTACTTTTATATTTCACATCACATTTGATTTCAAAATTAGCAACAGGAAAGCCATGGTGGAATTTAATTTCCGGTATTAACAAAATAAATAGTGAAGTTCCTATAAGAAGTAAGATCATTTATTCAATTTCAATATTTTTATTTTTTATTTTTTCTTACATAATTGCATCTAATTTAAATAACAACTATCCTTCCAAAGTAAAATTTTTTGGATTCAATTTTTATACTTATAATGTTCACTATCCTCAAAACCAGAATGTAAGAAACAAAATAGCTTTTATTAAAAACATCAATACAACTCCAAAAGATTATATTTTTCAATTATTCAAAAAAAATGATATCGTTGTTTTAAGTGAAAGATATCATCCTGAAATGACACAGTGGGATTTTATTTATGATATTGTTTCTGATCCATGGTTTATTAAAAATGTTGGTCATGTATTTACCGAATACGGAGCTAGTAATTATCAAGATACTGTAGATAAATACTTTACAACCCATTTCCAAAATGACACTTTATTGGAAATGGCAACAACAGATCTTTTAAGACATGAAGGACAAACTATGTTTTGGGTGAATTATAATATTTTTAATTATTTTAAAAAAATTAATAAACTAAATAACAAATTACCTGATTCATTAAAAATCAGACAGTACTTTACAGATGTTGATAAATATGATAAAAATATTAAAAATTATAATGATTTTTTGAAAATATCTGATATACATAGGGATAGTTGTATGGCATTTACTATCAAAAATAAATTTGAAGCCATTCAGAGAGATTCTCTCAGAAAAAAGTGTTTAATTATTTTAAATTATAGACATGCTTTTAACAATACAACAACTTATGTTAACAAAAAGTCCTATGTGCATTATAAAAATGCCACGAGTTATCTGTTTCATTATTTCCCAAATCAAACAGCTAATGTATTGATAAACACGCTATCTCCCGGTGAAAATGGAATATCTTATCTATCATTTTTTTCAAATATTCAAAATGGATCCTGGGATAAGACATTTTATTTAAATAACAATAAACCAATAGGATTTGATTTCAATGATTCTCCATTCGGTGTTGATAAATTTGATATGATTCTTAATAGTGGAAAACGAACAAAATCTACATATCAAGATATTTTTACTGGAATGGTTTTTATCAATCCTCTGGATAGTTTTTGGTCTAAAACAGGAGCTCTACCATACTTAACACATAATTTCAAGGAGGAATATGCCAGAAGAATGTCAATAATGGGAAAAAATGTGGATAAAATCAATCAATTTTTTGATGAAATTAATACTTTGGTTCCTTATTCTTATCATTTGAATCAAAGTACAAAAAGATTATTTATTCAAAATTTTCCAATTTCATTTTTTATACTCTTTTTTTATATCGGATTACTTTTTCTCGTTATTGCTTTTTTCTCACTAATATTTAAACATAAAGAATAATAAAGTGTTTAGTAACTTCCCCTTTTACAAACAACACGACTCCATGGATTGTGGGGCGACCTGCCTGAGGATGATTGCCAAATATTATGGTAAGAGTTACTCTCTGGAAACCTTGCGCCAGAAAACCTATATCACCCGGGAGGGCGTGAGCCTGCTGGGAATCAGTGAGGCGGCTGAAACGATCGGGTTTAGAACGTTAGGGGTGCATATCAATTTCGAGAAACTTCTCGATGCACCTCACCCCTGTATTGTGCACTGGAAACAGAACCATTTTGTGGTGGTGTATGATATCAAAGTGAAAAAGAGATCAAAAAACAGTTCCAATACCGATCAGGAGGAGGATTCAACTCAAAATAGCTCTGCGCCATCCTCTTACGAAGGTACCATTACCGTAGCAGATCCTGCCCACGGAATTGTAAAATATTCGGTTCAGGAGTTCCTATCGGGTTGGTTGAGTACCAAATCCCTGGAGGGAGATGAGGGGATAGCTCTCCTTTTTGAATTAACCCCAGACTTCTATTCGATTCAAGACGAGAAAAGCGATAAAACAAAGTTTTCCTTTATCCTGCAATATCTTCGTCCCTATAAAAAACTGATCGTGCAGCTCTTTTTGGGGATGCTGGTGGGTACACTCCTCCAATTGATCTTCCCTTTCATGACCCAGTCCATTGTGGATTACGGAATCGGCAACAACAACCTGAACTTCATCATCATCATCCTGATTGCTCAGTTAACGCTTTACACAGCTCAAACAGCGGTGGAGTTTATCCGTTCATGGATATTGCTTCATATCACAACCCGTATCAACATCTCCATTATCTCCGATTTCCTTTTTAAATTAATGAAGCTCCCTTTGGGTTTCTTTGATACCAAAATGATTGGAGATATCATGCAACGGATCGGGGATCATAGCAGAATTCAGAATTTCCTCACCTCATCCACATTAAACACGTTGTTTTCATTAGTCAATTTTGTGGTATTTACCTGTGTATTGGCTTTTTACAATTGGAAGCTGTTGGTTGTCTTTTTAATAGCAAGTGTGTTGTATGTCGCCTGGATTCTGATCTTTCTAAAACGGAGACGTGATCTTGATTTCAAGCGATTTGCACAAGCCGCTGCAGAACAGAGCAATCTGTACCAGTTGATCACCGGAATGCAGGAGATCAAACTGAATAACTGTGAAAAACAGAAAAGGTGGGACTGGGAAAACATCCAGGCGAAACTGTTTAAAGTGAGCATCAAAGGATTGGCTCTTTCCCAGTACCAACAAACGGGTGCTTTCTTTATCAACGAAACCAAAAACATCCTGATCTCTTTTATTTCGGCTTATGCGGTGATCAAAGGGGAGATGACCTTAGGGATGATGATGGCGGTGCAATATATTATCGGACAGTTGAACTCTCCGTTAAACCAAATGATCAGTTTTATTCAATCGGCTCAGGATGCCAAAATTAGCTTAGAGCGATTAGGGGAGATTCACAATAAAGAGGATGAGGACGACCAAAAAGTGGAAAAAGTAACTCTTCTTCCGGAGGATAAGGGGATCCAAATCCGGGATCTCTCATTCCGGTACAATCCATTATCTTCTGAGGTACTTCAGAACATCAACCTCACGATTCCTGAGGGCAAAATCACCGCTATTGTCGGGATGAGTGGAAGTGGAAAAACAACGTTGGTCAAACTTTTGTTAGGTTTTTATCCACCCACATCCGGTGATATCAGAGTGGGTGAGATTGCCTTACAAAATATCCACCATAAGCTTTGGAGAGAGAAATGTGGTGCCGTGATGCAGGATGGGTTCATCTTTTCCGACACCATTGCGCATAACATTGCTGTTGGTGTGGATCGTATTGAAACCCGGCAATTGTTTCATGCCGTAGAGGTAGCGCACATTAACGATCTCATTGACAGCTTACCATTAGGGTACAATACCAAAATCGGTCAGGAGGGGTCCGGGATCAGTCAGGGACAAAAACAACGGATATTGATAGCCCGTTCTGTTTACAAAAACCCCGATTATCTTTTCTTTGATGAGGCAACTAACTCGTTGGATGCCAACAATGAAAAGGTGATCATGGAGAATCTGAACCGGTTTTTTAAAGGGAAAACCGTAGTGATTGTAGCACACCGTTTAAGTACGGTTAAAAATGCCGATCAGATTGTGGTATTGAACCAAGGGAAGATCACTGAGATCGGCACCCATCAGGAGTTAACCGAACGCAAAGGGGAGTATTATCAGTTGGTTAAAAATCAGTTAGAATTAGGAAATTAGATGGAAAAGATAGATAAAGAGATCGCATTAGAGCTTCGGAGTGAAGAGATACAAGAGATATTAGGAAGGCCTCCGAAATGGATTATCCGGATCGGTATTTCATTCATATTTATTATTGTAATCGGTTTATTTATTGGAAGTTATTATATTAAATATCCGGATATTTTACAATCAACAATTGTTGTTACCACAGAAAACTTACCCGCCGGTGTGACGGCAAAAGCTTCCGGAAGGATTGATACATTATTGGTTTCAGAAAAAAGTATGGTTCAAAAAGGGGAATTGTTAGCGGTCATAGAAAACCCGGCTCACTTTGATGATATCCTTTTACTGAAAAAGAAAATAGAACTATTTCAGATCGATTCTGTTTCCATTTGCTCCTACGAACCTTTTTCTGAATTGAGAACTCCGGATATACAATTGGGGGATCTTCAATCCACTTATTTTGGTTTTATCAAGGCATACCAAGATTTACGCTATTTTATCACCGCCAACTACCACCAAAAGAAAATAGCAGTGGTTGAGAAACAGATCATCACACAAAAGTCGATATTGAAGAAAACGGAACAACAGCTTTCTTACAGCACCAGACAAGTAGAAACAGCGAAGCAGGTATTCAGAATTGATTCCACCTTATATGAAAAAAAGACGATCTCTTTAATGGAGTACGAGCAAGCCAAAAATACTTATCTGCAACAATTACAATCGTTTGAGTCTTCCAAAATGGGGTTGGATAATCAAAGAATGAGTATCTTACAATTGGAACAATCGATTTTTGATTTGCAGCAGCAGCGGACAGAGCAACTTAACACATTAACTATCAGTTTAAACGGCGCTTTAGATCAATTAAAAGCACAAATTAAAACCTGGGAACTCAATTTTCTACTGGTTGCCCCCTGTTCCGGTATGGTAACCTTTACCAAATACTGGCAAGAGAACCAGAATGTAAATGCGGGAGAGGTGATTGTCACTATTGTTCCACAAGGAGAGGCTCAGATTGTGGGGAAAATATCGTTACCGCCACAAGGAGCAGGAAAAGTAAAAGTGGGACAAACAGTGAATGTCAAGTTGGACAATTTTCCTTACATGGAGTACGGGATGATCAAAGTTACGATTCAAAACATCTCCTTAGTTCCGGTACAAGTGGATGAGGAAACAAAAGCTTATGTTTTAGAAGTTGTGTTCCCTAAAAACTTCACCACCACTTATGGAAAAAAGCTCACATTCACACAGGAGATGACCGGAAGTGCCGAGATCATCACTGAAGATTTGAGATTATTGGATAAGTTCATCAATCCGATCAGAGCGGTAGTGAGGAAATGACCGAAGGTTTTGTTCGCATTAGGGATGTGGAGGGCACCGAAGGTGGTGCGAGCTGGAACGAGCGCCGCGACTCATTTGATATGATGACGAGATTTGTTTAAGCGATGTGCAGCGAAGCACGGGAGCGAAGCGGACCCCGGAACAAGCCCGACCCCGAGTGAAGCGAGGGGGAATGCCCTGATTAATGTGCTAATATGCTAATGTGCTAATATGCTAATGAATAATGAAGAATGAAGAATTTTAAAAAACCCAAAAGCTTATTGTAAATTACATTAGCCATTAGCCTTTTGCCCTTCGCCTTATTTTCCCTTCTTCGTTAGCAAACTTTTGATATCATTGAGTTTCATCAACGCTTCAACTGGGGTTAGCGTGTTGATATCGATATCCATGATTTGATCTTTTACATCTAATAACAACGGATCATCCAAGGCTATAAAGCTCAACTGATAACCGGGTTCCTTTTTCTCTTTGGCAGAAAATTTGAGATTTTTATTCTCCCGGGTGCTTTCCAGAGTATGCAGAACCTCCTCTGCCCGTTGCAATACCTGATAGGGCATACCGGCCATTCTGGCTACGTGAATCCCGAAACTATGTTCACTCCCACCCGGTTCTAATTTTCTTAAAAACAATATTTTATTGTTGATCTCTTTTACTGTAACATGGTAATTTTTAATCCTCGGAAATAGATCCGCCATGTTGTTCAACTCATGGTAATGGGTAGCAAATAACACTTTGGCTTTGAATTTTTTATGCTCATGGAGATACTCCGCTATAGACCAGGCAATCGAAACACCATCATAAGTGCTAGTTCCACGGCCAATCTCATCCAATAAAATCAAGCTTCGATCCGAAATATTGTTCAAAATACTTGCTGTTTCATTCATCTCCACCATAAATGTGGATTCTCCGGTACTGATATTATCTGAAGCACCGACACGGGTAAAAATCTTGTCAACAATGCTGATTGTAGCTTCCTCAGCTGGAACAAAACAGCCCATCTGTGCCATTAACACAATGAGTGCAGTTTGCCGTAATAATGCAGATTTCCCGGACATATTGGGTCCGGTGATGATGATAATTTGCTGACGTTCATTATCTAAATAGAGATCATTAGAGATATATTTTTCACCCGGAGGCAACTGCTTTTCAATAACAGGATGTCGCCCGTTTTTAATTTTGATCGCTGAACCCTCTTCAAAAATCGGTTTTATATAATGATTTTCAATGGAGACCATGGCAAAACAAAGCAAAACATCCATTTTGGCCACTAAACGGGCATCCAATTGAATCATTGGAATATAGTCTAATAAACTTAAAACCAAATCGTTGAATAGTCGGGATTCAATCTCCAGAATTTTATCTTCGGCTCCTAAAATTTTGGTTTCCAGTTCCTTCAGTTCTTCTGTAATATATCGCTCCCCATTGGTTAAGGTTTGTTTTCTGATCCACTCTTCCGGAACGCGGTTTTTATGGGTATTGGTCACTTCCAGATAGTATCCGAAAACATTATTGAACCCAATTTTCAATGATGAGATTCCTGTTTTGATCGCTTCCCGTTGTTGAATATCGGCTAAAACACTTTTACTATTATGAGCTAAAGAATTTAACTCATCCAAATCCACATCAACCCCTTTTTTGAAAATTCTTCCTTTGTTCAGAACCACCGGAGCATCTTCCAGAATTTGGGTTTCAATCGTTTGGCAAAGGGATAGGATTGGGTTGAGTTGTTCTCCGATTTTAATCAATGCAGGGAATTGAAACTGAAGACACTCTTTTTGCAGTGCTTCAACTGCTCGGAGCGCTCGGCCCAGTTGCAACATCTCCCGCGGATTGATTTTACCGGTTGCGATTTTGGAAACCAGCCTTTCTAAGTCGCCTATCTGTTTGATTATTTGAATAATATGTCGTGAATTATCTTCATGATCCATAAAAAAGTTAACAATGGAAAGCCTTTCTTCTATCATCACTCGCTCTTTCAAAGGGAGTACCAACCATTTCCGTAACATACGGGAACCCATCGGGGTTTGAGTTTTGTCGATAATCTGGAGCAAGGTTACCGCATTTTCGTTAGGAGAATGGATCAATTCCAGATTCCGAATAGTAAAACGATCCAGCCAAACATACAACTCCTCTTCAATTCTGTTGATTCTATTGATATGTCCAATTTTATGATTTTGGGTTTCATACAGATAGTGTAAAGCAGCCCCTGCAGCGATGGTGCCCAGTGTTAATTGTTCCACGCCAAACCCTTTTAACGTATTGGTTTGGAAATGTTTGGTTAATAAATCGTAGGTATAATCGGTTGTAAACACCCAATCTTCGAAAGTGGTGATCAGCATTTTATCTCCGAAAAGTTCTTTAAATGTTGAGACTTTGTTTTTTAACAAAACCAATTCAGAGGGTCTGAAATTTTGCAAGAGTTTATCAATATACTCCTGATTTCCTTCCGCCACATAAAACTCTCCGGTAGAGATATCCACAAAAGCGATCCCCATCATTTTATCTCCAAAATAGAGAGAGCCCAAAAAATTGTTCTCTTTTTGTTCTAAAACCTTATCATTTATGGAGATACCAGGCGTAACCAGTTCTGTAATTCCTCTTTTAACAATTGTTTTGGTCAGTTTAGGATCCTCTAATTGTTCACAAATTGCTACTCTATACCCAGCTCTAACCAATTTGGGAAGGTACACATCAATAGAATGGTGAGGAAAACCGGCAAGATCAATAAACTGTGCCGATCCATTTGCTCTTTTGGTCAACACAATTCCTAAAACCTGAGATGCTTTAACAGCGTCTTCTCCAAATGTTTCGTAAAAGTCGCCCACCCGAAACAGCAAAATGGCATCCGGATGTTTCGCCTTAAACTGATTGTATTGTTTCATTAAAGGAGTTTCAGCAATCTTGTTCATAACTGTATCTTATTGAGTTTTTTCACACATCGGATTGGATGAATGAATCTGCAAATATAATGAAAAAAGGGGTTCTATCAGGGGTACATTAACAAATATGCTTCAAATCGTTCCACCACTTGGGAGGCATATTTTACAGCTTGTTTACCCGGGAAAAATCCTGATTTAACCACAGGATCGTTGGCATACTCTTTTTTGGATTTCAAAATTAAATATTTTGACACACAAGTCCATTGCGTAGAGTTTTCCTGATATTTTTCACACAATCTTTGAGCGTCCAGGATGTGACCTCTTCCGGCATTGTAGGAGGCTGCTATAAAATGTAATTTCTCTTTTAAGTCGGTAATATTATCAAAAGATTTGGCAATTCTATAGATATATTTAACACCTGCGGCAATTTGTTCCTCCTCTCCTGAATTTTCATCAATTCCAAAACTATTCATTGTTTCAGGCATCATTTGCATTAATCCAAAACTTCCACCTAACCCTAATAAACCGGATTCAAATTTACTCTCCTGATACATGATCGCTGCAATAAATCTCCAGTCAAGATTGAATTGAGTGGCATATTTTTTAATGATGGGATCGTAAGGTGATATGGTATGTCTTTTCGATTTGGTAAAAGTTCCGGTAATCACACTGGAATGGGACGAAAAATACTTATTCACGATACTCGTATATCTTCTGGTTTTCATAAAATTGTACAACCAGTCGTTGATTTGATGATTTAATTCCGTATTTTTTTTATTGAGGACCCAACTTCTTTGATATTCAGGACCCACTTTATCCATCATTTTTAATGTAGAATAAAAGGGGAGTAACGTGACAGCCAGATTATAATCACAAACCAGATAATCGATCTCCTTATCTTGCAGAAGATCAAACAACTCCTCACTACTATACTCTTTTTGATATATCAGATTAAATTTTTGTTGTTTTAACTCTTTTATATATAAAAAATGGTGATAGTCGTTAGGAATATGAACGTTTTTTAAAGAGTCATTTTTCAAAATCAGATCTTTTCTGGAGATCATTACCGGTTTACTAAATGAGTGGGGTAATGAAAACTCTAAAAATGGGGACACTAAACCCCATCTTCTGAAATCGAGGGCAATAATATCGTAGTTATTTTTAAAAAGTTCTTTGTAAATGGAGTCAAAACTGGAACATACCGTCACATCCAATTTTTTTCCGGTTGATTTTTCAAACTCTTTTAATAGATCATACTGGAAACCGATGGGGGTTCCTTTATAAATAAAATAATCAGATGCATGAAAATTCAATAACACTTTAATGGTTGTATCATTCTTTTTAAATAAGGAATTTTCAGGTGTTTTTTTAGGTAAAAAGTAAACAGGATAAATCAAATAAAGAAGCAATAGCAGTACAATTGTTGCTATTATTACAACTAAGTATGAAGAAAAAAATCTCTTCAAAATGGGTACAGTTGGTTAATAAATAGGCGTATCGTTATTGTTCAATAAGTAAAATTGTTTTCTCAACTAATTCGTTTGGCATCAGTTTAACTTGTCCGGCTCCGATATAGGTAGTAATGTTTCCAAGTCCGTCATCATAAGTATAAGTCGCTTTAACATCCAAAAGAGCCTCGTAAGTAAATGTGTGTGAAAAAGAACCGGTTGTATCAGTAACACCACTTGCTTGAGCAAAAGCAGCATAATTTTCTTTACCAATTTCAACAACAGCTCCAATTACTACACCACCGGTATCAATGCCGGTTAATGAAAAATTACAGTCAATTTTTACAGGATAGGTTATCTCTTTATCACAACTTGAAAAAAGTAGAACCAATAAAATTGCAATAACTACAGGAATGAAAACAAAAGCTTTTTTTACCATCTTAATATATTTTAAAGTGCAAAAATATAAAAATTCTTTGACAGTCCCATTGATTTATCATTTTTTTATCATTTTGAATGATAAAGTTTTAATAATTATGAAAGAAAAAGGTTTTGAATCTATTTTATTTAAAATTTCGATCGTAAATATTTGTATATTTGCTATCTCAAATGATCTCTAACAAATACTTCCCATGAAACTCATAAAGCATTATAAAACACTGAATTATATCATTATCATCCTTTTTTCTCTATTAAACCATTTTAAACCAATTTTAAAATGAATGAAGAATTATTTTATAGACTTGCCCTTTTAGTAACTCCCGGAATTTCGAATGGAATGATCAAAAAAATGATTCAAAAATTTGGGTCCGCCAAATCGATTTACGAAACAGATTCCAGAACCATTCAAAAAATTTTTAAAATAAAAATTCCACCGATTGAGTTAACCTCATCGATTGAAAAAGAGGTCAAAAGAGAATGGATTCATATTCAAAAAAATGAGATAAAAGTGGCTCTTTTTGATCAGCCGGATTATCCTCAGAGAGTCCAAGTTTGTAAAAGTTTTCCAAATCTTTTCTTTTATCTGGGAGAACCCCATTTTAATCATGACAAAGTTTTATCTGTTGTTGGCACGCGGGAAGCCAGCAATTATGGTGCCGATGTTGTTCAGAAATTAATATCAGAAATTGCGCCTTCCGATCCATTAATTGTAAGTGGTTTAGCTTTAGGTATTGATACGTTAGCACACGAAGCAGCTTTAAAAAACAACTTAAAAACGATTGGAATTTTAGGGTCAGGTTTGGGGAAAATTTATCCGGCCTCTAATATGAAGTTAATACATAAAATGGTACAAAACGGAAGCACGGTGATGTCAGAATATTTATATCATCAAACTCCAGACAAGACAAATTTCCCGGAAAGGAATCGGATCATTGCATCCATTTCTGATGCCACTTTAGTAGTGGAAACAAAAACAAAGGGGGGAAGTATCATAACGGCAAAAATGGCATCCGGATACCAAAAAAAATTGTTTGCAGTACCCGGATCTATTTTTGAGGCGGGACAAGCCGGTTGCAATGAATTGATTCAAAATGGGATGGCAAAAATGGTTACATCCGGTAAAGAGATTCTTCAAATGTTGTTTTGGGATAATCAGGTAGTAGAAACCTATCAACCGTCCCTTTTTTTCGATTTTACGGAAGAAGAGGAAAAGCTTCTTCGGATGATTCAAAAAAAAGGTAAACTTACTATTGACGAAATTGTAGCGCAATCTGTTTCCAATTCCCCGTCACAAATTGTAACACAGCTATTAAAACTGGAATTTCAAGGGATTATTGAATGTGGGCCGGGAAAAGTGTATCGGATCATAAAAAAATAAAATATCTGGGTCGGGGATCATGTGGATAATTGCCAAAAAGAAAAGTGGAGGGAATTTTATGAGATACAAAGGGGGGACTCCCCGACAACCGGATATGAGTCAAAAATAGTATTAGAAAAAGGTTTTTTTTATAACTTTTTTTAAAGATCTGAAAAAGTTGTTAGAATTATAAACATTGCACTGATTTACAGATGATTAAAATTTTCAAAAAAAAGTAAAAAATGAAAAAAAATAGAGTGAAAATTGTTAAAAACCAGCCTGTTTCGTAATCATTTTGTTAAAAAAAATGACCTATAAAGAAGAAAAATGAAAAAAAGTTTCTAAAACGCTACATAATTGCAAATTGTTTTGTATATTTGTCCGCTTATCATATTATATGTAACAATTCGATTATTGTTTCGTATATTATTGATTAAATGTTTATAAATCAATATATTAAATAGATAATAAAAAAATAGTAAACAAATTTAAAAAAATATTATTCACTAAAACTTTTCAAAAATGAAAAAAATTGACGTTTTCAAGAGGGCATTTCTAAGTTTGATGCTTCTTTTTGCTATGGTTTGTACATCGTTTGCTCAAACTACTATAGCATCGTGGAACTTTGATGCATTAACAGAATTCAACACGATTAATTCAATCCCTGCCAATGATGGAACAGGCACAATTTATTTAAATGGCACAAATGGATCGTCATATTGGGATACAACTGCAACTAACAAGCAATTAACGGCATTTGGAGGCTCTCCCAGTTCAGGTAAAGCTCTTACTATAGCTGACAGTTCAGCTAATGGTTATAGTTTGGTTATTGCAGTTCCGACTACAGGGTTAGAGAACATTAATGTCGTGTTTAAAACTAGAGGAACAAGTTCAGGTTTTAATTCTCATACTTGGGGTTATAGTAGTGATGGAATAACATTTACCGATTTAACTGGCAATAATACTGCTGTAAACACAAGCACTTTTTTGGTTAAAACGGTTGATTTTTCTTCTATAACAGCTATTAACAATATTTCAACAGTTTATATTCGTTTAACAGTAAATGGAGCAACATCAATAACTGGAAATAACAGAATTGATAGTTTAGTGATTACCGGAACTGTTCCTACAGTTGTTTCCAATACAGCCACTCCAACATTCACACTTCCTTCAGGCGTTTTATATGCCCCTGCAACAGTAACACTTGAGTGTACAACTCCTGCTTCAACTATTTATTACACTACAGATGGTACAACTCCAGATATTACTTCAACAGTTTATACTACTCCTGTAGATGTTACAGCAAATACTACTATTAAAGCTGTCGCTATTGCAACCGGTTTTAACCTAAGCAACGTAGCTACTGCAACCTATACTTTCCCTGTTGAAGTAGCTAATATTGCTGCTTTTAAAGCTGCTAATACAGCAACAAATTCAACTGTTTATAAAATCACAGGTGATGTTACCTACGTTCACAGAGCCGGAAGAAATGTCTTTGTTAAAGATGCTACCGGAGGTTTATTAATTTATGATTTTTCTACACCCGTAATTGCAAATACATATAACAATGGTGATGTTATTTCAGGTGGTGTTTATGGTACCTATACCCTATATAACGGATTAAGTGAATTAGTTCCAACTCAACCAACAGCAGTGGGTACTCCCGGAACTCCTGTTCTACCGATAACTATTACAGTTAGTGAACTTCTTACTAATTATGCAAATTACGAATCTCAATTGATTCAAGTGAATGAAGTAACTTTTGCTGCTGCTACTTTTGGCACAGGAAGTGCTGCTAATATCAATATCACTCAAGGAACAGATGTAACTGTTTGTAGAAATCATTTTGGAACACTTACCGGTGTTGTTGCTCCAACCATTGCTCAAGATGTTGTTGGTTTTGCAATCACATTTAATGCTACTCGTCAAATTGCTCCAAGAGATCCAGCTGACATCGTACAACATAGATATGCTCCAACCATTGTGACAAATCCTATTCCTGATGCAATGACTCAAAATCAATTATTATCAACTATAATTCTTCTTGAGGGTTCTGCAGCATATTTAGGAACTCCTGTACCCGGTACATTTGCATGGACTACACCATCAACCGTTTTAACAACTGCTGGGGCGCAAACACTTAATGTTACCTTTACACCTAATGATTTAATCTCGTATCTTCCCGTGACTTTTGGTTTACCCGTAACAGTAAATTCTGCTTGTATTGGTCAAACTCCTTGGAACTATGGTTTTGAAGGTGGTACTGATGGATCAAATATTGGTGGATGTTTCTCTCAAGCATTACCAAATTCATCTTACACAACTTATTATTGGCAATATAATTCTAGCAATACATCCTATAACAGAACACCAAGATCTGGTTCTTTTAATGCAACACTTCATTATAGTGCAGAAGCATGGTTGTTTAAACAATTCAGTTTTGAACCCGGTACATATTCATTTTCTATGTATGCACGCCAAGACTATGAAAGTATTACACATTCTAATATTGCTGCAAAAATTGGAACAGCAAGTACTTCAGCTGCTATGGATGCCGGAACATTTATTGTTCCCGTAACTGGATTAACCTGGGGAAATTATCAAAATTTTACTGGAACTTTTACTATTACAACTGCCGGAGTTTATACGATTGGTATTAAAGGATACATGAATGGATCACCCTATTACATCAGTCTTGATGATATTTCTATCATTCAAACTAGTGGAACAGGTTGTCAAGCTCCAAGTTCACTTACTGTATCAAATATTGCAACAACATCAGCTAATTTAACTTGGACTCCTGTTGGAACTGAAACATCTTGGATTGTTAGATATAAAGAAGTTAGTGCAAATACTTGGAATGTTATTACTACAACATCTCCATCTTATATCATGTCCAATTTGAATCCTTCAATGAACTATGAAGTTGGCGTTAAAGCAAACTGTGGCTCTGGACAATATAGTGGATACATTAACAATACTTTCACTACTTTATGTAACCCACTTGCATCTTTACCTTATGTTGAAGATTTTGAAGCAGTTGCAGTAAATGGATTCCCTGATTGTTTTAACAAACTAACTACAGGTTCTGCTTATGTTAAGGTAGTTCAAATGAGCGGAACAAAAGGTATTGAAATGAGCACAGGTGGTGTTGAAACCAGCATGCTTATTTTACCAAGTACTCAAGCTTATGTAAATACATTAAGATTGAAATTCAAATATGATGGTGGTGCAAACCATAAATTCAAATTCGGATATATCACAAACATCAATGATGCTTCAACTTTTGTTACTTTAAAAGAAGATAGTATAACTAATTTAGGATGGTATTATTACGATCTATTTACTGCTAATGCTTTAACAGGAACTGAAAGAATGGCGATTGTATTTAATATGGGAAGTGGCTACTCTGCCAGATTGGACAGTGTAACATTAATGTCTCAGCCTGCTTGTTTTGAGCCAATTAATTTATCAATTAACTCATCAGCATTTACATCTGCTATGTTAAACTGGGCATATCCAACCACTTCATTACCAACAAACTATACTGTTAATTACAGATTAGTAGGTGATACTACATGGAGCGTAAAAGCTAACGTAGCTAGACCTTATAATTTAACAGGTTTGGTTAAAAACAACATTTATGAATTTAGAGTAAAAGCTAATTGCAGTGGTGGTGGTAGCGATTGGTCTTCCACATTTACATTCCGCACACAATACCAAGTTCCTTATTTGCAAAGTTTTACTTCAACTGCTACACCATTTGCATGGAAGAATGTAAAAACTGCAGGTACCACAACTCCTGGTATTTTTGATTTCCCAACATCTGGAACAAATCCAAATTGTACTCCTCAAGCAGGAACAAATATGGTAAGATTTAACTCATATAGTATTTCTGGTGGTGGTATTGCAGAATTAATTACCCCAAATATTTACGGTATTGGTGTTGGTTCTCTAATCAAATTCTGGGTTTATAGAGACGATTATTCATCTTATATTTCTTATGATGAAGGTATTAAAGTATTCGTTAACGATACAGCTTCCTCAATAGGAGGTGTTGAACTAATCAACGTACATAGAAGTACCGCTTTATCTCCTGTTGTAACTGCTCCGGGTTGGTATCAATATATTGGTCGTGTTCCTGCTGCAGGATTTAATTATGTTATTTTCCAAGGTTATAGTGCTTTTGGAAATAATATTTTCTTTGATGAAATTGAAGTTACTACTCCTGTTTACATTCCTGTTACCATTACAAACGGACCTAATGGTACTTCCAATCCTACCGGTTTTCAAAGTATCTTAAATGGAACAACCCGTTTAATTAACTTTACTCCTGCTGTTGGATATAGAATTGCATCTATTACCATCAATGGAAATGAAGTTCAAGGTTCTGATTTAACTAACTCCAGACCATTTGCTTATACATTGTCTGTTGGCTTAGATCCACTTGAAGTAAATGCTACTTATGAAAAAATACCTTATACAATCACTCCTTCTATTACCAACTTCCATGGTGCTAACTACTTAGATAATGGCAACATGCCTGGTACCATTACACCAAGTACTCCAACCATCGTTCTTCATGGTGAAGCAACCACATTTACTATCAATGTTAACCCACATTTCCATTTATATAGATTGTTGGTTGATGGTGTAAGTGCTCCATTTATTGCTGAAGGTAACAATACATTTACTTATACATTTAGTAATGTTACTACAAACCACACCATTGAAGCGATAGTTAAAATTGACACCATTGCTATTCAATATACAGTATCAGGTGGTGCCGGAATTTTAGACGGTGTTACTATTTTAGGTCCTGCCGTACATTCTACTTATGTGAATTATGGAGATGATTTAATGGCTACAATGCCTGCTGCTCCTGGATATGAAAATATCTCCACAACCGTTAATGGTCTGTATGTAGGTGCTGCTACTCAATATCAATTATATGATATCATGACAACTCAATTAATCAACGTTGTTTATGCTCCTAAAACCATCAATATTACTACTCAAACATTCGGAAATGGTACTGTAACTGCTGGTACATCATATTCTTATGATCCTGCTTTTGTATACAACTACACTGCAGTTCCTGCAACAGGATATTATATTTCTGCAGTTCTTGTTAATGATATTCCTGTTACTGTTGCTAATCCAATGAGTTATACAGGTCAGTTGACTAATATCACTGATGATAAGGCAATTAAAGTATATTTTGAACCTCTAACTTTTGATATTATTGCAACTTGTGGCCTTGGTGGAACTATTCTTCCAAATGGCAGTGCAACCTATAATTATGGTGTATCTCAAGACTATGTAATTACAGCTGAAACCGGTTATACTATTGCTTCTGTTGTTGTGGATAATACTCCGGTAACTATTCCTGCAAATGCTACAACTTATACACATTCTTTCAATAATATTACAGCAAATCATACTATTTCAGCTACTTATGCAATTAATACTTATACAATTACAGCAACTGCCGGTGCTAATGGTTCAATTACTCCAGCAAATGCTACTGTTGTAAATTACAATGGAAGTCAAGTTTATACTATTGCTCCTGCTACAGGATACAATATTCTTGATGTTGTAGTTGATGGAATCTCAATGGGACCAATTGGAACTTATACTTTTGCTAACGTAATGGCAAACCACACAATTGCAGCTACATTTGCTATTAATACTTATACATTAACAGCTTCAATCAATGGTAATGGAACAATCACTCCTGCAGGTGTAACAACTGTTAACTACGGTGCAAATCAAACTTACACCATTGCTCCTGCAACTGGTTCTGTTCTTGTAAATGTATTTGTTGATGGTGTTGCTCAAGGAGCAGTTACTACATATACATTCTCTAATGTAGCAGCAAACCATACTATTCAAGCCATTACAAACTCTGCTTCTTATACCATTACAGTAAACCAACCAGCTAACGGTTCTATTACTCCTGGAACACAAGTAGTAACTTATGGTGCTACTCCATCATTCACTATTGCACCAAATACCGGATACAACATTTCCACTGTTACAGTAAATGGTACTCCTGTTACTTTCACTCCAAATGCTGCCGGAACAGCAGTTATTACATTACCAGCAGTAGCTGCTAATGCTACAGTAACAGCTACAATGGCGGTTAAAACTTTCACTATTACTGCAACTGCAGGTGTTAATGGAACAATCGCACCATCAGGTGTTGCTACATTAAATTATGGAGTTAACTCTGCTGTTTATACTTTCACTCCTGCTGCAGGATATGAAGTGGCTGATGTTACTGTAAATGGTGTTTCTGTAGGCGTTGCTGCTTCTTATCAATTTGTAAATGTTACAGCAAACAAAACTATTGCTGTTACTTTCCAATTGATCAACTGTGATGCTCCAATAAATGCTTATGTAATAAACATTGCTCAAACTACTGCAACATTGAATTGGAACAATACCGGCGCTGCTGCCTATACCATTCAATATAAAGCTATTGATGCTACTGATTATACTGTAGTTAATAATGTTGCTGCTACTGAATACGACCTTACCGGTTTAACAGCTGCAACTTATTATATCTGGCAAGTGAAAGCAAATTGTACCCCAACTAACGCTAGTGATTGGTCTGCTGAAAGAGGATTCACAACTCTTCCTGTTGGACATGATGGCGTAAATGATGTTGATTTAGCTTCTGTTCAGGTATATAGCAATCAATCTGATATCTTTATCATCAATAAAGAAAATGTACATATTACTAACGCTTCTATTTTTGATATGTGTGGCAAATTGATCTATAGCGGAAACGTTATGGAAAATCCAACCATCATTTCATTAAATGCTGCAACAGGTATTTATGTAGTAAGATTATCTACTGAAAATGGAACTGCTTCTTACAAAGTACATATTACTAAATAAGAATAGATCTTAATCCAATAAAAAAGGCTGCCATTAGGCAGCCTTTTTTTTATTTTGTAATTACAATTCCTAACAATTTTGCTATCTCTTCCCTCCGCGTATTCAACTGACTTAATTTAGTTGAAACATAAGGAAGTAATTCTTCGGGACACTCCTCTTTTAAAACTAAAAAAATTAGTTCTCTATAATCCTCTAATTTTCTTAATTTAAAACTATTTACAGTGGATTCTACCTTATTATTTAATTTATTAATATTGTTTCTTACTGATCTTGTTATAATTTCAAATTTTGATTCCCATAAATTACTATAATCCGGATCCTCTTTGATCAAATGTTTGATGCAAAAATTGGAAATATCCGTATTGGAATGGGAAGAGAAATAGTTTTTTATTTTATCTTGATTTTCTGCGACTTTAGCAATTTCAGCATATTCAATAAAAATTTCCTGAAATAAAGGATTTTTAAATTTAATCTGTTGGTCATGAAATTCATCAAAAAGATATTGATCAATTCTTACCTGATCATAATATATACCCTCAGAATCCTGTTTTTCAATATCTATTTCAAACATACCATATTTCAGAATTAAAAGGATGATCCTTTCCTCCATAGCATCTACAGCATCAAATCTGGATTCTATAGAATTGGGAAGTTTAAATGAATCATTCGTTGAAACTGATTCTATCGGAGGTGTGGGTGATAGATTTGAATCTTTAGCATCAGATTTATTCTGATTCATCTTTTTCCATACCGCTTTTCGCAACTGAATATTGAGTGTTTCTTCGGGTAATTCAAATAGTTGGGAGCACTCTTTAACAAACATAGCACGAGCAATCACTTCCGGAATCTCTGCAATATTGTTGATGATCTCATTCACCATGTCAGCACGTTTCATGGGATCTTTACCCGCTTCTTTAGATAATACCTTAGCCTTAAATATCAAAAAGCTGACACTGTTTTCTTCTAAAAACAATTTTAATTGCGCATCTTCATTTTTGCGAGCAAAAGAATCGGGATCCTCCCCATCTGGAAGTGCCACTACATGAACATTAAGACCGCTTTCCAACAATAGATCAATCCCTCTCATAGATGCTTTTATTCCTGCAGTATCTCCATCGTAAACGACCGTAATATTTTTAGTTTGAGATGCAATAAGTTTAATCTGCCCTTTTGTCAAAGCTGTTCCTGATGAAGCAACCACATTCTCAATTCCTGAAGTGTGCATGGAAATAACATCGGTATAACCTTCCACTAAATAAACATTATCTAATGTTCTAATCGCTTTTTTTGCTAAATGAAAGCCATATAATATATCGCTTTTGTGATAAATCTCACTTTCAGGAGAGTTGAAATATTTGGATATTTTTTCTCCTGTTTTTAATGTACGTCCGCCAAATCCAACAGTTTTTCCTAATGTATTATGTATTGGGAACATCACTCTACCATGATAGAAATCGAATAAACGACCCTGTTCACTCTTTTTGACAAGACCTGTTTTTAGCAAATGATCCTCTTTATAGCCGCTTTTTTTGGCAAAATTTAAAAAAGAATCCCATCCTTCCGGAGAATATCCTAATTTGAATTTTTTAATGATATTTTCATGGAGTCCTCTTTCTTTAAAATAGGAAAGCCCAATCGTTCTACCCTCTTCTGATTCAAAAAGTTGTTCAATAAAATAGTTTTCTGCAAACCGATTTAATATGAATAAACTCTCTTTTTCTGAATCAGCGGCAATCTCATCCTGCGTTTTATCTGCATCCTCTTCTATGGTAACGTTAAATTTTTTAGCTAAAATTTTTAATGATTCCGGATAGGAGATTTTCTCATGATTCATTAAAAACTGAACGGCATTTCCCCCGGCATCACAAACAAAACATTTGTAAATACCCAATCTGGGGCTTACGTACATAGATGGATTTTTATCTTCATGGAAAGGGCATAAACCAACCCAGTTCTGCCCTCTTTTTTTTAGAGAAACGAAATCGCCAACTACCTCTTCGATTTTAGCGACCAATAGAATTTCATCTATTGTTCTCTTGGAGATCATTATTTACTCACTTTAAATTTCTTAAATACTTTATCATCATTGATCACTTGAACCGCTTTAAGAAAAGTTTCATCACTTAATAAGAAGATTTGATAAGCTTCCCCATAAGAGAATAGATTTCTGGCAAATTCAAACATGATTGCTTCTTTAATAAATTCGTTAATTTTTGTTAGATTTCTGAGTTGCATAGATTCTGAATAAGATTGATTCATGAAATCAGCAAACATTTTATTAAACTGTTCCATCGATTGTATGGAAGATGGATCTTTGTACAAGGAATCTAAAAGTTCATTCTTTTCGTTGAAAAAGATTTCTGCTCTTCTGGAAAAATAGAGCGGCACACTATCTTCAACTCCTTCATTATGTGCATAATCCATTACTTTTTTCAAAAGATCGTCAGAGACAACAAAATTCTTTTTAAAATCTTGGATAGTTGGATATTTAGCTTTTAACAGCTCCCGGTTTGAGTTCATAAAATCTAAAGTAAACCCACTAAAAATCCCTTTTCTAAACATCTCGCCGTAAAGTGAGGAGTATTTTGTAGTATCTAAAGGAATAAAAATATCTGGCATAATACCGCCACCACCATAAACAATTTTTCCGTTGGGAGTTTTATATTTCAAGGAATCGGGAAAATGAATACTATCTGCTGTATATAACTCACCATGTTGAGATCTGTATTGAATATCTTCCAAATAGCTATCTAATCCATCATTATAAGGTTTTTGAATACATCTGCCTGTAGGTGTATAATACCGGGAGATGGTTAATCGAACTTGTGATTGATCTGCTAAATTCAAAGGTTTTTGAACCAGACCTTTTCCAAAAGTTCTTCTACCCATAATCAATCCTCTGTCCCAATCCTGAACGGCACCGGAAACGATTTCACTTGCTGAAGCAGAACCTTCATCCACTAAGATGATCAGTTTTCCTTTTTCAAAATCACCAATTTTTGTAGCTAACAGATTTTCACCGGTTTTTCTAAAATTGTCAGTATAAACGATCACCCTTTCATTTTCAATAAACTCATCAGCAATCTCAAATGCGGTATTCAAATAGCCACCCCCATTTCCTCTTAGGTCGAAAATAAGATTTTTCATCCCTTGATTTTGAAGATTATGAAGTGCTTCCGAAAATTCAGTTTTTGATGTAGCAGCAAATCTTTCCAACCGGATATAGCCGGTATTTTGATCTACCATAAAGAAAACGTTAATACTATTCATCGGAATTTTGTCTCTAACAATAGTAAAAATCAAAGGTTCCGTATTATTTCCTCTTCTAACATGAATCTCAACTTTCGTCCCCTTTTTTCCTCTCAAATGAGTCATTACCCATTGATTATTAATCTCCTTTCCATAAGATATTTCCTTATCAACCTGAATGATTTTATCACCGGCCATCAATCCCACTTTATCAGAAGGACCACCCACAATAACTTCCATTACATTAATGGTATCTTTAATCAATTGAAAAGTGACTCCAATTCCATCAAAAGCACCTTGTAGGGGTTCATTGGCTTGTTGAACATCTTTAACCGGGATATAAATGGTGTGAGGATCTAATTCTTTCAACATCTCAACAGTAGCATTTTCAATAATTGCATTAAAATTCACCGTATCCACATAGAGCTCATTAATAGCTCTAAGGAGTTGGCTCATTTTATTGTAATTAATTTGATACGTGCTATTTTGCCCATAAGAGAGCCCACAGCAGAAGACAAAAAAAGAAAGGACGAAGTATTTCGTTTTCATTATAGTTTATTATTTTATATTAATATAGCAAAGTAGATAACGCCTAAACGTTCTCTACTATTGTACACCAGTTAAATTTATCTTCCACTTCACCGTATTGAACGCCGGTTAAGTAGTTGTATAGTTTTGTGGACCAAGGACCCGCTTCTCCATTTTTAGAAAGGATAAACTCTTCTCCGGATTCTCTATCCTGAATCATACCAATTGGAGAGATGATGGCAGCTGTACCGCAAGCACCAGCTTCTTCAAAATTTGGGATCTCAGCAATGGCAACATGTCTTCTTTCTACAACCAATCCAAGATCTTCAGCGATTTCGCGAAGACTCATGTTGGTAATTGAAGGAAGTATCGAACCTGAATCCGGTGTTATATATTTTCCGTCTTTAATTCCGAAGAAGTTAGCTGGACCAGCTTCATCAATATACTGTTTTGTTTTAGAATCAGCAAAAATAGATGCTGAGAAACCCTCTTTATGAGCTCTCTCGCCTGCTTTTAAACTTGCAGCATAGTTTCCACCCACTTTAATATGACCTGTTCCCATTGGAGCTGCTCTGTCAAAATCACGAACGATTTGCATTCTAACAGGTTTAAAACCTTCTTTAAAATAAGGCCCAACAGGAGTAACAAATACCATAAAAAGGTATTCATCAGCAGGACTTACCCCCACTTTAGGACCAGAACCAAAAAGGAGAGGACGAAGATAAAGAGAACCACCGGTTCCATAAGGAGGAATATATTCGCTGTTCAATTCTATCACTTTCATACAAGCCGCTTCAAAAACTTCTTTTGGAACAGGTTGCATTAAAATACCATCAGCAGAACGATTCATTCTTTTCCAGTTTTCTTCCCAACGGAATAAACGCACTTTTCCATCTTTACCACGATACGCTTTTAATCCCTCAAAAGCTTCTTGTCCGTAATGAAGTCCTGTTGCAGCCATGTGAATGCTTACCATTTCAGATGAACTCACTTCCAGTTGTCCCCAGCTACCGTTTTTGTAATAGCAGCGAATGTTATAATCAGTTTTGACATAACCAAAAACCAGACTTTTCCAATCAATGTTTTTCATAATATTAATTTTATAGATTTTTAAATATTTATACGATTAAAAGTGATTCAATAGCAATATTTTGCAATTTTTCTCTTCCATTAAGAAAAGAGAGTTCCATTAAGAAGAGCGCATATACTGAATCCGGTTCAAAGTTTTGGATCAGTTTAACAGCCGCTTGAGCGGTACCACCTGTAGCCAAGATATCATCAAAAAGGAGCACTTTTTGATGTTTAGAAAAAGCATCCTGATGTATCTCTATTGATGCAGATCCATACTCTAAGTCGTAGGATTCCGTAAAGGTAAGATAAGGAAGTTTCCCTTTTTTTCTAATAGGAATAAAAGGCAATCCCAGCTCCAATGCCAAAGCCGGAGCAAAATAATAGCCACGGGCTTCCAATCCGACAATTACATCGGGTTTATAAATTTTTGCTTTTTGCAAGAGCTCCTGGAACACATTTTGGTATTCAGTGGCATCGTTAAGAATAGTGGTAATGTCGAAGAATTGAATACCAGGCGTAGGGAAATCGGGAACAACCCTAATTTTGTTTATATCTATCATTACAATAATATCAATATTGCCCGCAAAAATAGTAAAAATTGTCGAGGTGTGCCACTCCGCTCTTGCGATTTTATCAATTATTTAGAAATGTTAAGAATCGAGATCATAAATAGGTATTGAAAATATTCCCGGAACAATTGATTGTCATGATTTTAACACTTATTTGGGGTCGTTTGATCTGTTCCGAAATAGTGTTGGTGAAATATTTTGCATTAAACTCGTTATTAGAATATTTAATAACCATTAAAAATCATAAAATTTTCATGATTAAATTTGAATATTGATAATAATTCAATATTATATCCTTTTTGTTTAAAATGAATGAGTTCTTTTTCATAATTGTCCTCTCCTCTAAGAATGTATACATAGAAATAGTATTGTAATACTGGAAAAAAGAATTTATTTTGGAAAAAATTTTCTTTCGTGCTATTTTTCATCATTTCATCAATCTGGTCTTTATGATTTTCTATATAAAACACTAATTGATAAATTATTAATTCAATGTGTTTATTTCGATTTAATGTATCACCAATATTTTGATATTTCATTGCCAAAAATCTATTTTCTAATAGGTTTTGGTAATAATCAAATTCTGAAAATATTGAATCACATTGAGCGTTAATAAAAATTATACCTTCATCATATCTACATTGAATTGATAAAATTACGAGTTTTCTTAATTTTAATAAATTGGTATTTTCACAGTGTAAAATTCCATAATCAAGTAAAATTAGGGATGAATCTAAACATTTATTGTTTTTAGTTTCATTAAAATTATTTAATAGTTCTAATGTTTTTACATTTACATTTTCATAAACAGTATCAATTTGACCATAACATTCAAATAATATACTTTTTAATATTAAAACTATTATAAAAAACCTTTTTTTCATAATCTAAATCCCCTCTTTTTATAACTGATTATCATTGGTTCATTTTATTGCTTTTCAACTGAGAAACAGCATGTCTGTCATTTGTTGTCAAAAGCGATTTTTCGTGCTCAAAAATACTGCTTTTTTAATAACTTTAGTTTTTTAAATTTTTATTTAACCGCTATGGACACTGAGTAATTAAATCACAAAGGACACCAAGAAAAACCTTAAGCGTCCTCAGCGTGAAAAAATTGCCAGCAATTCCTTATTCAAGAAGACTACAGACAACGGACTGCAGCCTACGGACGAATGGAAAATGATTAACGAGCACATGAGCACATTGAGCATTCGAACAAACGAGCACACGAAGGGAGCGTTAGGTCGTAGGCCAGGTACCCCGCAAGTTGAGCTGCTTAGGGGATGACGGATCGGGAAGAGCGACGGAGGAGCTCCTTCCCGGCCGTTCAGACCCTTGCAGCAAAACGAGGAGTACGGGCCGGAGACCGACGGCGAGCCGGGTTGGATCGTGGGTTGGATGGTGCCGGAACGCCCAGAAAAAAAGACTACAGACAACGGACCACAGACTACAGACGAATGAATAATGAATAATGAGCACATTGAGCATTCGAGCATTCGAGCATTCGAGCATTCTGAACACATTTTTTTATTACTTTTGTCGTTATTATTACAACTTAAATAAAATGAAAAACTTTTACATTATTTCCTGGATTTTCTACGGTTTGGGCTTGATTTTCCAATTCATGCACTGGCCCGGAAGTGACATCATGCTGTTGTTTGGATCTCTTCTTTTACTGATCCATTTTGGATTGTTTTTTTTTATTCCCAACACCACTTCAAATTCTGAAAAAACAGCTTATCTGGCGATCACTTTGATCACTATTTATGTGACTTTCAGATTGATTTTTCTCCCCTTCTCCTATTTTTGGTTTTGGAGTGCATTGGGTTGTTCCATTCTGAGTTTTATTTTTCTTATTTCCACAAAAACTCGTTTAAAATGGATCCATTATATTGTAATCGTTTTACTTACACTTTCGAGTGTCTTAGTGTTTGTAAAAGGTGATCAGATCTTTTATGTCAAAAATGCCCGTTTTATGTCTGATGATGTCAATCCTTGCGCTTATGGTATCTGGGATAAGTATAGCTGGTTTCTTTACTGCAGTGATAAAACTCAGGAAGCACTCGATGCCAATCAAAAAGCGATTGATATTGTCACTGAAAAGGGAACCTGTAATGCCTTTTTGAGCAATAAAGAGAATACGCTAAATGAGCTGGAACATCGAAGGGAGATGATTCTGGAAAAAAACTGGAACGGTTGGCGTTCTCTTCAGGAGTTTGCAAAATAATCTTGAAAAAATGGAAATATGAAAAAAATACTGATTTTATTTTGTTTATCTCTCCTTTTGGTTTCCTGCAGCCAAAAAGATAAAGTAGTTAACGTAAAAAGAGCTTTCTATTGCTGGAAGAATCCTGATGTTTCTAATGAAAATATGGCTCTTCTGGAAAAAAACAATGTTTCAAAAATCTATATGAAGCTTTTTGAAATTGACTATAGTGAAACGATGGGTAATTACCCCTTTAATAAAAATCAACCCTGGTATTACAGAGATTTTATTAAAGATACGATTGAGGTGGTTCCAACCATTTTTATTAAAAATGAGATTTTTAAATTCAATGATGAAAAATCACTTGATAAATTAGCCGATAATATTGTTTATTTGATAGACAAATATAGTTGTTATTCTGATTATTATGACAATAAGAAAGAAAAAATATTCGATTATAAAGAGATTCAAATCGATTGCGATTGGACAAAATCGACCAAAAACCAATATTTCTATCTTCTCAAAAAGATTAAACAACTTTCCCGAAAAAAAATAAGTTGCACGTTAAGATTGTATGCTTATAAATATCCGGATATTATGGGTGTTCCCCCTGTGGATAAAGCAATGCTGATGTGTTATAACCTGATTAAACCTTTATCTGCACAAAATAAAAATTCAATCCTTGATATTCCTGAATTGAAAAAATATCTGGATAAAAAAAGATCTTATCCACTCCATCTGGATATCGCCTTGCCCGTTTTTTACTGGACCCAGTTATACCAAAACAATAGATTTGTAAGGCTTCTCAACTACTCTCCTAAAGAGATTAAAACATTTTCCAAACAAGTAAAACCACTCTGGTATTTAATTGAAAAAGATACCGTTTTAGATTATGAGTATTTTAGAATGGGAGATCAATTGAAATGTGAAGAGGTTTCCGCTGAAACCATTAATCAGGCTATTGATTGGATTAAAAAAACAGTTCCATTAGATAAAAATTGCACTATCAGTTTATTTGATTTAGACGACAATACCTTTAAACAATATTCCCATGAAGAGATTTCCGGTTTTTATAATCGTTTTACTAAGTAGCTTCATAAAGCTTTACCCTTGTGGTTTTGAACCTTATGGGGAACAATTGAGGTATTCTCTTTTTCTTCCAGAATATTTTGACTATCAGGATTTTGAACCTTTTTATTATAATGCGGATCAATTCGGTTTTTATTCTGAATATGAAAACCAATATGAATCCAATGTGTATGACTGGTATCAGTTTACCCATAAAAAAGTGCCTGTTGAGGATATAAACCATTGTTTGAATCATCTAAAATATAGTGATATACATGAAACAGC
Organism: uncultured Bacteroidota bacterium; assembly: GCA_942493315.1. Lineage (GTDB taxonomy): Bacteria > Bacteroidota > Bacteroidia > Bacteroidales > WCHB1-69 > UBA5429. The sequence continues at coordinate 917,321 of OW818690.1, forward strand.
CTCAAATCTGTTTGTTCAATATCTTTATAAAAATAAGCTCCTAAATGTTATTGAGTACTTAAAAACTGCGAAAAAATGTGAAGATTTTAATAGTTTTGAAGTGGAAGATCCTTGGGAAAAAGATGTACATTTAAAATTAAAGTATGATACATTTATCAAAGAGTTGACTCAAAAACTGGAAAATGAAAAGTTGGCCTGGTTGAAGCGCAAATATGCATTTTTAACAATTAGAACTGCTTTTTATAATGAAAATCCTAATCTAGTTAAAGAATTATTTAACACTTATTTTACAAAAAGCAATAAGGATTATTTGTACTACTGGGCACTCTACTTTACCTGTTTTGAAAAATCCAATAATGGGATTGATCTTGCAAAAATTATGGCTTTTTCTAAAGAGAAAAGATATGCAATCTACTACCATTTTCATTCCTCATTCCGTTTACAAAAAGCTCTTTCAAAAACTAAAAATTCAACGGATATTGCCCTTCTTTATGCTTTTGCCTCCGTACAACGTTTAGCTCCCAATCTTGATTATTTGGTTAAAATATACGAAAACAGCAATAAGCTGCGACTATTAGATTTTTTATTGTTACGAGAAATCAATAAAGTTGAGGATTGGGTGTTTACTCCTTACTATACAAACTATTATCCTTCTACGGTTAGCTATGATATTTGGTGGAACGATTATATTGATAATCGTTTTTCTACCAATTTATTACGAGAAAGATCGGAAAAAGAGAGACGCTACGCTCAAAAACTTCTTCAATTTGTTGCATCTGTTGATTTGTCGAAAATAAAAGATATTGCCTTATGGAAAGCTGCTGAAATTGAGTTGTTGTTTATAACCAGAGATTACAAAACTTGTTTGACAAAAATTGAGGAATTTGAGAAAAAATATGCTCATACAAAATCAAAAGAATTGATAGAAAAGTTGAAAGCTTTGTGTTTGATTTCTGATCAGGTTCCCGGTAAAGCTATCATTAAAGATCAGGTAAAACCAATCATTTTAAAATACATTAATGAAACACCGTTTATTTTTGCATTAGGAAGAGAGTTAGAATTTCTAGGAAATATTGCTGATGGTATGGCTCTTATTTCATATCAAAACAGTAAAACCTCAACATATTACTATTTTTATGAATATTATGAAGACAATGGTTTCAAGTCTGTTTTCTGGAGAGGAAACCGATCACAGAAATCGGGAAATTTGAAATATTTTTACAACTATTTTGACTATTTGGATTTTGTATATAGTGTGACTGATCTTCAAAAAATAGTGTCAAAAATTGATTCTCCTTTGACCGGAGATTTTTACAAAAAGATTTATAGTACATTAATTCATGATAAAAAATACCTGACTGATATGTTAGGAACTAAATATATCAGAGAAAATAGATTATATGAAGCATTAAAAATATTTGAATCTTTAGGAGCTCAATATTGGGAAGATAATTATAATCCCTGGGAAAGAGATCGTTTTGGTGATGGCTATTATTTTGATCAAAATCCCTTTTATGATATTAAATACACCAAATCTTTTATTCCTCATGAAGAAAAATATATTGTTACTAAACTTTCTGTAATAAAACACCTGATCAAATATCTCGAAATAGCCAATAATCCCAAAAATGAAAACCGAGATTATTACTATTTTCTGGTTGCCAATTGTTACCTTGGTATGTCTCAGTACGGACACGCCTGGATGATACGCCGGTTCAATTTCACAACAAGTTTTATGGAATATAATGACGATTCTTATATTGACGAAAGAGAGTATCTAAATGCAGAATTAGCCCAACATTTTTACCATTTAGCCTATCTGCATGCCAAGACAAAACCGTTTAAAGCGCTTTGTTTGAGAATGGAAGAGTATATTACTGATCCGGAAGGAAAATTTAAAAAATTGAAAAAAATATTTCCGGAATATTACGAAGATTTATCCTCCTGTGAAAATCTGGAGCTCTATTTCAAAAACCGGAGATAAACTTGAACTCCAGCTTCTAAAAGAGCTTGAAAATCATTACTCAATATTTTGTATCTTTGCAGGTTCAAAACTTATCTTAATGAAAAAAATATTTTTATTTGTAATATTCTCTATTTCTGCACTTTACACTTTTGCGCAAATTCCTGCCAATTACTATTCTGCTGCACAAAATAAAAAAGGATATGCTTTAAGAGTCTCTTTATTCAATATTATAAAAAATCATACGGTGATCTCTTATGGCGGTTTATGGACAGCATACCAGCAAACCGACTTAAAACAAAACGGAAAAATCTGGGATATGTACTCAGACAGACCAGGACAAAATCCTCCTTATGAATATACATACAGTTCTGATCAGTGTGGTAGTTATGGAAGTGAAGGAGATTGTTACAACAGAGAACATACCGTTCCTCAAAGCTGGTTCAATGAAGCTTCCCCAATGGTTTCAGATTTAATGCAAGTAGTGCCCACAGATGGATATGTTAATGGAAGACGAAGCAATTACCCTTATGGAGATGTTGCTACTGCTTCATATACAAGTCAAAATGGTTCCAAATTGGGATCCAGTGCTGTTTCGGGGTACTCCGGAACCGTATTTGAACCGATTGATGAATACAAAGGGGATTTTGCGAGAATCTATTTTTATATGTCGGTATGCTATATGGATAAAAACCTAAGTGCTGCTTCTGAATCGATGTTTAACCAAGGAAGTTTAAAACCCTGGGCTTTAGCATTATTGATTCAGTGGAGCAATCAAGACCCTGTTAGCCAAAAGGAGATCAACCGAAATAATGCTACTTATCAACAGCAGGGAAATCGAAATCCTTTTGTAGATTATCCTGAATTGGTTGGAAAAATTTATGGAGCAGATTCAGTAAATCTATTCCTTCCAAATGCCATAGATGAATATTCCAATGTGGATTATATCTCTTTTTCAAATCCATCCAAAGAGGAGATTCAACTTTTTTATTCCGGAGATTTTGAAAATTATAATGAAGTAACGTTTTCATTATACGATATTCAGGGGAAACTACTCGTTCATAAATCATTAACCGATAAACCAAACACCATAACACTACAACAATTTCCTTCCGGAATCTATCTGGTAAAAATAGTTTATCCTCAGTATAACAAAGTATATAAGTTAGTAATACAATAGATTATGGCAACTTTAAGATTAACCAAAGTATTCTCTTATGCAATGGCCCATGCCCTTGTAAATTATGATGGACTTTGTAAAAATATTCACGGGCACAATTATCATTTAGAAGTAACTGTGATAGGAAGTCCTGTGAGCGAAAATTCCTCTCCCAAAAAAGGGATGTTGATTGACTTTTCTGATTTGAAAACAATTATAAATCAGAATATTGTAGATGTATGGGATCATGCATTGATGCTCAATGAAGCCACTAATCCTGAACTGATCTCCTTGTTAAAAATGAGTTATGAAAGGATCATTTTAGTTCCATTTCAACCCACTACAGAAAATATGTTGTGCCATCTGGCTGAAACCATTAAACAACTTCTTCCTCAAGGCGTTTGTTTATATTCCATCAAATTAAAAGAGACAGAAAACTCTTATGCAGAGTGGTATGCTGTTGATAATGAATAATAAAGAAAAAATGACAGAAACAAATCATAAAGCGGGATTCGTAAATCTTATTGGAAATCCCAACGTTGGTAAAAGTACTTTAATGAATCGATTGGTGGGTGAAAATCTCTCCATCATTACGCATAAAGCTCAAACCACCAGACACAGAATTAAGGGGATTGTAAATGGTGATGATTTTCAAATTGTGTATTCTGATCTTCCCGGGGTTTTAAATCCCGCATATAAAATGCAGGAGTTGATGATGAAATTCGTTAACGAAGCATTAAAAGATGCAGATATCATTCTTTACATGGTAGAATGTGGTGAGAAAAATTATAATGAATCTATCATTGAAAGATTGAAGAACTTTGATCAACCCATTTTGCTTATTATCAATAAAATAGATAAAGCATCTACTGAAACTATTGAAGAAACAAAACTGGTTTGGTCTCAATTGTTGCCTCAGGCAGAGCAATTTATGATCTCTGCATTAAACAATATCAATCTGGATCTTTTATTGAACAGAATTATTGAATTGTTACCTGTGTCTCCCCCATTTTTCCCAAAAGATGATTTAACCGATAAACCAGTTCGATTTTTTATTTCTGAAATTATCCGAGAAAAAATCCTTTTATTGTACAAAAAAGAGATCCCTTACAGTGTAGAAGTGGTGGTGGAAAGTTTTAAAGAGAGTGATAATATTGTACGTATTAGTGCGATGTTATACTGCGAAAGAGATACACAGAAGGGGATTCTTATTGGAAATAAAGGATCAGCAATCAAACAATTGGGTATAGAATCGAGAGAATCCATCGAAGCTTTTCTAGAAAAACAAGTGTATTTGGATCTTTCCGTTAAAGTGTTAAAAGATTGGAGAAATCAGGATTTAATGATGAAACGTTTTGGCTATTTTGAAGGCTAAAACATTATGGGACTGGATCATATCCACTCCCACCCCAAGGATTACATCGGATCACTCTAACTATTGTTAACCACAACCCTTTTATGGGTCCATGTTTTTTGATTGCTTCAACACCATAGACCGAACAAGTGGGTGTAAAACGACAACTTCTTCCCATCAAAGGAGATAAAAAGATCTGATACAATTTGATCAAACCCACAAAAAGGAGTGTAAATAACTGAGCTATTATTTTCAGGATCTTTTTCATTGAAAGAAATTTAGTGACTCCGGCGGGATTCAAACCCACGACCTTCAGAACCGGAATCTGACGTTCTATTCAGCTGAACTACGGAGCCCTTTTTCGGTTTGCAAAGATACGATTTTGTATTTAATTTTTTATTATCTTTGCATCCTAATCATAAAATATACTGCCATGTCAGAAAATGTTGTAAACAGATATTCAGATGAAGAATTGGAAGAATTCCGTATTCTCATTGAGGGAAAAATTTTAGCAGCAAAACAGGGTTTAGATGTTTACTCCGAAGCATATAGTAACTCGGGTAATGACACAACAGACACTTCTCCAACTTTCAAAATTCTTGAAGAGGGTAACCAGGTATTGTCTAAAGAGGAAAATAGTCGTTTGGCCAGTCGTTTGGATAAGTATATCAAAAATCTTGAAGCCGCTTTAGTTAGAATTGAAAATAAAACTTATGGTATTTGTAGAGTTACAGGAAACCTGATCCCTAAAGAGAGACTCAAAAGTGTTCCTCATGCTACCCTAAGTTTTGATGCAAAGGTAAACGAAAAAAAGTAAAGTGAAAAAGTGGAATAAATACGCCCTTGTATCCTTTTTAATCATCTTTCTTGTACTTATTGCTGACCAGATTTTAAAAATTTGGGTAAAGACCAATATGCAAATTGGTGAAATTAAACCCATTATGGGTCATTGGTTTAATCTCTTTTTTGTTGAAAATGAGGGGATGGCTTTTGGGCTCTCTTTTGGTCCAAAATTTGGAAAAATTATTTTAACTTTAATTCGAATTGGTGTTGCAAGTTTTTTGATTTACTATTTGATTAAAATCATTAAACATACAAAAGCAGATTTTATAATAGTTACAGCCTTTTCATTAATAATTGCCGGTGCTATTGGAAATATTATTGATAGTTTATTTTATGGCATCATTTATAATTATGCTCCTTTAATGTTAGGAAAAGTGGTTGATATGTTTTATTTTCAACTATTTAGAATACCTAACTGGGTTCCACTTTGGGGCGGAAACCATTTTTTTCCTGCCATTTTTAACATTGCTGATTCCTGTGTGACAATGGGTGTGTTATTGGTTTTGATCTTTAATAAAAGATTTTTCCCTTCAAACAAAACCACATTGGAATCTATTGAAACGGAACCTGAATCTAACCCGCAACAGCCAGAGTAATCACACTTACTCTTACCCCTTCCACTTCTTTTAATTTTACAATCGCAGCTTCTAAGGTGGCTCCTGTTGTTAATACGTCATCACAAATCAAAATGTGTTTATTTTTTATTAGGTTCGGTTGAATAACCTCAAAAACATCTTTTACATTTTCCCAACGATTAAAACGTCCCTTTTTAGTTTGTGTTTCTGTAAACTCTTTCCTTATCAAAACAGATGTTAAATAGGGTTTGTTAATAGCCTCACTAAACCCTTTAACCAACCATTCACTTTGATTGTATCCTCTCTTTTTCTCTTTCTTCTTATGTAGCGGAATGGGAATTAAAAAATCAATATCTTCCAAATTCTGATGATCTATCAATTGTTTTCCATAGTAGTTGCCTAAAAAGCAAGCCAACTCCTTTCCCCCTTTGTACTTGATTTGATGCAAAATAGATTGTACACTATTTCCTTTTCGGTAAAATAAAAAACTAAAAATGTTTTCAATGTAAACTCTTCCCATGAAACTATAAATCAATGGATTATAGTCCAATTCATGGTAATGTGTTTCCGGTAACTGGTGCAAACATTTCAAACAAAAAAATTGTTCTTTTTGTTTTAAAGCATGTAAACAAGATACACATATGTGAGGGTAAAAGAACGTTAAAATGTTTTCGAGTAGGTGTAAGATTTTTTTCATTTCAATACAATTTTATTAGTATTTTTGCAGTTCATAATTTTAGTAAACAAAAATATAAAATATAATATTATGGAAACATATAATTCAAAAAATGAAGAAAAAAATCCTTTAAAAAAATGGGTTGTTTTATTAGGAATTTTGACCGGTGTTTTTCTTTGTACTACACTCTATTTTGGTTTCTTTTCAAAACCTATTTTTAACACTCAGTATATTCAAACCGTTCAAGAAAAGGATAATCTTCAATCTGAATTAGATGCATTAATCAGCGAACATAATAAAATTAAGTTAGAATATGGAGATCTTTCTAATCAACTTACCGAAAAAGACAGCGTCATCTTAGCAAATGCTGCTGAAATTAAAAAGTTAATCAATAGTCAAGCTGACTATAGAAAAATTAAAAAACAATTAACTCGTCTTCAAAACATTACTCAAGAGTATGTAACAGAGATTGATCAACTATATACCGAAAACAAAAGATTGAAAGAGGAAAATACACAAGTGAAAACTCAATTAGCTGAATCTAAAGTTGAATCAGCTAATCTTCAACAAGATAAAGAAAATCTAAATAAAAAAATTAACACTGCTGCTGTTTTAAAAGCGTATAACATTTATGCTCGTCCTATCTATTTCAAAAGAAAAGGGGAAGAAGTTATAACAGAAAAAGCGAGTCGTGTAACTCAAATTAAAACCACATTCATTTTAAGTGAAAACTCTCTTATTCCTGCTGGTCCAGTTAACGTTTATTGCAGAATTGCAATACCTGAAACCGGAAGAGTTTTAACTCCCGGATCCGGTGATGCTTTCACTTTTAACTATCAAGAACAAAAACTTCAATACTCCGTTAAAAAAACGATCAATTATAATGGCTCCGCTGAAACGATTTCATTATTGTGGGATTTAAAAGAAAAAGATAAAGCCGTTAAAGGAAAATATATTATTCAAGTTTATACAGATAATCATTTATTAGGAGAATCTTCATTTGAATTGAAATAATTTTTCCCTAACCCAATTATACCCTATGTCAAAATATTCAGATTCTATTGATAAAATAACAAAAGCCAGATTGAAATTGTCCGCTTTCGGATCCATTTTTAGTCTTGCCTTAACTATGTTTTTTATCGGAACTTTAGTTTTTTTCGTATTTTTTTCCTATCAATTTATCAACAATATTTCTAAGAAAATTGAAATTGAAATATTGTTCTATCCTGATGTAAAAGAGGCAGATATCATGGCTTTTGAGCAAAAACTAAAGTTAGAACCCTATATTTCAGCTTCCCGTTTTTCATCTCAAATTGAAAATACCAAAGAAGCGATCAAGACCATAGGAAATGACTATACTGAAATCATTGCCAATCCTATCAATGCTTCTGTAATTATCGGTGTTTCCCCCGAATATGCCAATAGCGATTCTTTGGAAATGATTTCAAAAAGAATTAAAATGAACAGTACCGTTCAGGATGTTCAATATTCTGATGCTATCGTGAAAGCTGTTCTCAATAACTTCGTAAAAATTCAAATTATCATTATTGTAATATGTGCTATTTTTATGATAATTTCTATGTTACTTATTGGTAATTATTTACGCTTAACTATCTATGCAAAGAGGTTCAGTATCCGCTCTATGTTATTAGTAGGTGCTACCAAAAAATTTGTTAGAAAACCTTTCTTATTTAAAGGTTTTGTCCAAGGTGTTTGGGGCGGTTTTATCGCCATCATTTTGTTAGCATTTTTTGTGTATCAGGGTAATTTGATTATTCCTGAATTTGTCGATTTTTCAAATATTTTTTATATTTCATTAATATTAGGATCTTTATTTGTGTTTTCAATTCTGTTTACCGTTATTATCTCGTTAACTTCTGTAAACAAATACATTAGCATTAATACAGATCGTTTATATTTATAATTTTTTTATCATGTCAACGCCAACAAAAAATTCTCCCCCTATTTTTAGAAGATTTAACTATATTTTAATGATTATTGGTATCGTTTGTCTAATCATTGGATACATTCTTTTATCTGGAGGTGGATCAACTGATCCAAATGGTTTTAATCCTGAAATTTTTAATACAAGACGAATTGTCATTGCTCCTTTAGTAATGTTGATTGGTTTGATTATTGGTATTGTAGCGATTATGTACCATCCGAAAGTCAAACCAAATCAAGAGTAGTTTTTCAATCCATGAAAACATTTCTGATTTGGTTTAAAAATGCCAGATATGCAGCGATACCTCAAAGCTTATTACCGGCATTAGTTGCACTTTGTTTTGCTTCTCAAACACCTGGATTTTCTATAATTCTTGGTGTTGTTTCAGTTATTGGTGTTGTTTTTGCTCACCTTGGATCTAATCTTTTAGATGATTATTTTGATGCTAAAATGAACGATTCCTCCTATAAAGATCGATTGGCATCAAAAGGAATCAGAGCCAGAATTGCTAAATGTAGTTATCTTACAGATGGAAGTGCTACACTTAAACAATTGTTTATTGCAGCTACCCTATTTTGTCTTACAGCATTGGCATTGGGAACGATTATTCTGATCTTCAGATTTGACCAATGGAGTCAATTTTTATGGATCGTTTTAACTACCATTATTATTGGAATTTTTTATTCGGGCTGGCCTTTTAGATTGAGTTATCATGGGTTAGGGGAATTAAGTATTGCAGTTTTATTTGGACCACTCCTTATGCAAGGTGTATTTTTAAGTGCATCAGGAGCAATCAGCATTCCGCTCTTTTTTATATCAATTCCCATAGGAATTTTAGTTGGAAATATTGTTTTTACTCATGCTATCCTCGATTATGAACCCGATAAAATGATTCACAAAAAAACTTTTGCTGTGGTTCTGGATAATAAGAAATTAAACTCCTTTTTTTCATTTCTGTTTAATTTCTCACCATACTTAATCGTGTTATTTGGAGTAATTTTTAATATTCTTCATCCCATCTATCTAGTGACTTTAATTCCTCTCCCTTTATCTATTTGGCTTTTTAAATCAATTCTTTCTTTTCAAAAAAATCCAAATCTAGACCCCATAAAAAAGTGGTTTCATGTTCCAATGGAACAATGGAAAGAGGTTTCTGCTGCAGGAATTGGTTGGTTTATGTTAAGATGGTACACTGCCAGAAATATCATCATTCTTTTTTGTTTAATTTCAGCCTTTATCGGTTTATTTTTTAATATATGAAACCATTTATTTACCTTCCTTTATGGTTTATCAAAACCCGCTTTTTAGGTCAGAACAAACCTTTACAAACCGTATTGTTTATAACAAATGAATGTAATTTAGAGTGTCGTCATTGCTGTGTTTATAGCAAAGATCATATCATCTCTAAACCTTATGATCAAATCAAGGAAGAATTGGAATACTCTTATAATCTTGGTTCCCGTTTCGTTGATTTTGAAGGGGGTGAGCCGTTTTTATGGAAATACAAGGATCTAACAATTAATGATTTGACCATATTAGCTAAAAAAATTGGGTTCTTTTCTACAACCATAACAACCAATGCACAACTACCTATCATTGATTCGAAAGCAGATTCTATCTGGATCTCATTAGATGGGATTGGAAAATTTCACGATATGATTAGAGGTGAGGGGGCTTTTGTTAAGTTAGAAAAGAATGTTTCTGAAAGTAATCATCCTAATCTTCACACGAATATGGTGATTAATAATCTCAATTATTCCAATTTGGAAGAAACGATTCAATGGGTAAAAAACAACCCAAAATTAAAATCGATTGCTTTGAATTTTCATACTCCATTTCCCGGAACTGAATCTTTAACAATTCCAGTCGATCAAAGGAATAACATTATTGATCAGATTATTAAAATGAAAAGATCAGGATTCCCGATTATGAATTCCATTTCCGGATTGAAATATATGAAAAAAGATATTTCAAATAAATATTGCCATTTATCCAATTTTATTCATCCGGATGGAACAAAAAGAGGAGAATGTGAAGGTAAAACATTAAATCTATGCGCTTCTTGCGGATTCTGTATGTCAGGTGAAATGAGAGCCGTGATGAATTTCAAACCGGATACCTTGTTTGCCGGACTAAAATTAAGAGTTTAACTTATTTATATATATACATGCAAAAAATTAAAAACATTGCCATTATTGCCCATGTTGACCATGGAAAAACCACATTGGTTGACAGAATATTATATCAATCAAATCTTTTTAGAGCGAATCAACAAGTTCAAGATTTGTTATTGGACAGCAATGACTTAGAGAGAGAAAGAGGGATCACAATTTTATCTAAAAATGTTTCAGTCAGATACAAAGATTGTAAAATAAATGTGATTGACACTCCCGGGCATAGTGACTTTGGTGGTGAAGTGGAAAGAGTTTTAAATATGGCTGATGGTGTACTTCTCGTTGTAGATGCTTTTGAAGGTCCTATGCCTCAAACCCGTTTTGTAACTCAAAAAGCAATCGAGTTGGGATTAAAACCAATCGTTGTAATCAATAAAGTGGATAAACCCAATTGTAACCCTGAATATACACAGGAAGCGGTTTTCGATCTGATGTTTAACTTAGGTGCTTCTGATGAACAATTGGATTTCCCTACAGTTTACGGATCAGCTAAAAATGGATGGATGGGTCCCGATTGGAAAAATCCAACCATTGATATTGCCTATTTGTTGGATCAGATTGTAGAACATATTCCTTCTATGCATGCTGATGAGGGCAACTTACAGATGATGATCTCCTCCCTTGATTACTCTTCTTATGTAGGTCGGATCGCAATCGGTAAATTGAAAAGAGGTACATTGACCTGGGGACAAAATGTATCATTAGTAAAAAGAGATGGAACTGTGATACCCAACAAAGTAAAAGAATTGTATGTGTTTGAAGGTTTGGGTAAAGAGAAAATGAAAGAAACAGTTTACCCCGGTGAAATTTGTGCTATTTTAGGATTGGATGACTTTGAAATTGGTGATACTGTTGCTGATTATGAAACCCCTGAACAATTAACTCCTCTTAAAATAGATGAACCAACTATGAGTATGTTGTTTACAATCAACACCTCTCCATTCTTTGGACAAGATGGTAAATATGTTACTTCCAGACACTTAAGAGATAGATTATTTGGTGAATTAGAGAAAAACCTGGCTATGAAAATTCAGGAAACAGATTCTCCTGATATGATGAATGTGTATGGACGTGGTATTTTGCATTTATCCATTCTTATTGAAACCATGAGAAGAGAAGGGTACGAATTGCAAGTGGGTCAACCTCAGGTTATTTTAAAAGAGGTTGATGGTGTAATCCATGAACCTGTAGAACAATTAACCGTACTTGTTCCTGAAGAATTTCAAAGTAGAGTGATTGATTATGTGTCCAGAAAAAGAGGTGAATTGATCTCCTTAGAAACTATAAATGATAGAATTCACTTGGATTTTATGATCCCTTCCAGAGGTATAATTGGTTTAAGAAATCAAATATTGACCGCTACTGAAGGTGAAGCGATTATGTCACACCGTTTTATCGAATTCCAAGCCTGGAAAGGGGATATACCCGGACGTCATGCCGGTGCTTTAATTGCAATGGAAACAGGTCAGGCTTATGCTTATTCTATTGATAAACTACAAGATAGAGGTGCTTTCTATATTGATCCGGGTGATCAGGTTTATGCAGGTCAGGTGATTGGAGAATCAATTCGTCAAGATGATCTAATTGTAAATGTTTGTAAATCAAAGAAATTATCAAACATGAGAGCTTCCGGATCTGATGAAAAAATGAGAATCTCTCCAGCCATAAAACTATCGTTAGAAGAATATATGGAACTCATTAACAAAGATGAGTATCTTGAAATAACGCCCAGAAATCTTCGTCTTAGAAAAATTCTTTTGGATGAAAACGAAAGAAAAAGAGCTAGTAAACAACAAAATAATGGATAATTTGTTTAGTGAAATCGTACTTTCCGGAATGGAGTTTTATGCACTTCATGGTTGTTTTGCTGAAGAAAAAATAATTGGTACCCGTTTTAAAGTGGATCTTAAACTAACTACAGATACACTCGAAGCAGCTAAAAATGATGATTTAAAAAAAACCATTAATTATCAGTCTGTATATCAAGATATTAAAAGTATCATGAATCATCCTGTTAATATTCTGGAAACCATTTGTTTACAAATACTAAAATTGATTCAAGATAAATACCCGTCTGTCATTCATGCAGAAGTCACCGTTTATAAATTAAACCCTTCAATTGGAGGAAAAGTGAATTCCGTAAGTGTTACATCACGGTTTTAATCAATTTGCTTTAACTTTAATGATTGTTTAAGTTTATTAATGTAAAGTCTTGATACCTTGAATTTTTGTGATCCAACGGTTACGCTGTTGTGATAAATTTGTTCTACCTTTTTATAGTTTACTGCAGTAGTGTTGTTGATTCTAGCAATTTGATCACCAGGTAAAATTTCTAATAATCTCTTGAGTGACCCCTGATGGAATAATTTTCTACCACTTTCTGTAACTACGATTATAAACTCTTTTATATTGGATATATACAAAATCTCTTCTATGGGAACTTTTACCCGGGTCATTTTGTATTTCAAATAAACATATTCAGATTGGACACTTTTTGTTAAATATTTTTTAACATATTCATTTTTTGGTGAGGATACGATCAAGTTGGTGTTAAACCTTTCTACGATATCTTTTGTCATTTTGAAAATTTTGTAAATTTTACTTGCCAAAAGATCTTTGGTAATGGGACCGGAAATTACATCAAAAAAACCTTTATCCATCAATCTCTGTGCATAAGAATCATCAGAAGCAATGGCAATCGGAAATAAAGGTTTGTTGATCATATCAAAAATTTGTAATTTTTGATCAACCTGATCATTAATCTCCATAAAAACAATATCAGGCATTTTAGCACCTATTCGTTCTAAAAAGGAATATTTATCGGAAACACATTCCATAATCTCTATTCCTTTGAAACTGTTAACCGTTTCAATAACAATTCTTTCTAAATCGTTATTCTCAATGAAAAAAAATGTAGTAATAACTTTCATAATCTTTATCTTTAGTGTGATTTTGGACAAAAATAAGAAAAAAACAATTCCAAAATTAATTTTTAAAAAAATTTTATTTAATTTATATCTATCAGAATTACTGCATTTTAAACTTGAATAAATGTTAAATATTTAGGATTTAAATATAAATTATGTTAATTTTTTTAACATTTTTGTAAATAAATGTATCATTTTTAGCGTTTTTTTGACATAATTTACAAAAGAGAAATCATGTTTATACTTATAAAAACATAATCTAAAGATGTGGAAAGCAAAAAAACACGTTTTTCACAGACTCTGCAGATGAGCACAGATTGGTAATAAGCTATTATGATAATGAGAAAATTTTTTACTTATATTGGAATAGAATTTCAGTACTACGTCGCAATGATCATCTCATAACAACAAAAAAGCATCTCCCCCATTTATCCCCTTTACACACCTTAAAAACTACCAAAAATTTTAAAAACCTTAAAAATTTCAATTTTAAGAGGTTTTTACAATCTATGGAATCTTGATATTAAAAAAAAAAAATTGTGTCTTAAATCGTATTTTCGTATCTATTTATATATTAGACACTTACATTATTTATTGATCAAAACCATTAAAATCGCAATATCGGACGGGTTTACTCCACTTATCCTGGAGGCTTGTCCCAAATTTTGGGGTTGTACTTTTGTGAGTTTATCTCTTGCTTCCAATGATAAAGATGGGATCTCTTTATAATTTATTTGCATGGGAATTTTTATATGATCCAACAATTGCATCTTGTTGGCTAGTTCTTCCTCTTTTTTAATATAACTTTCGTACTTAATTGAAATTTCTACATTTTCAATAATTTCGTCTTCTAAAGATTGTTCTTGAATATATTCTTTAGTTTGCTCAGACAACTCCACTAATTTTTTAAGCTCAACCTGTGGTCGTAAAAGTAATGAGGATATTTTTACTTTTTGTGTTAAAAGAGGTGTTTCTTTTTCATTTAAATAATCATTCACTTCTGGTGGCCTAACTTGTGTATTATTTAAAAACTGAATCAATTCGTTTTGTTTTGAATATTTTTGTTCCAGTTTTTCCAATCTGGTATTGTCAATTAAACCAATTCTATTTCCTATCGGAGTCAAACGAAAATCTGCATTATCTTGTCTCAATAAAATTCTGTATTCTGCTCTTGATGTAAACATTCTATAGGGATCCTCAACGCCTTTGGTCGTCAGGTCATCAATAAGAACTCCAATATATGCTTCAGACCTACTTAATACTAAAGGTTCTTTTTCTTGCAAAGCTAAATGTGCATTGATTCCAGCCATAAGTCCTTGACACGCTGCTTCCTCATATCCGGTTGTACCATTAATTTGACCTGCTAAGTATAGATTTGCTAACTTTTTAGATTCCAATGTGTTATACAGTTCAGTAGGATCAAAATAATCGTATTCAATAGCATATCCGGGTTTTAATACTTTTGCATTTTCTAAACCTTTAATTCGTTTTAATGCTTTGATTTGAACATCTTCCGGAAGAGAGGATGAAAAACCATTTAAGTAATATTCGTTGGTTGTTCTTCCTTCCGGTTCAATAAACAACTGATGACGATCTCTTTCTGAAAATCGTTCAATTTTATCTTCAATTGATGGACAATATCTGGGTCCAACACCTTTTATTCTTCCCTGGAACATGGGAGATGCATAAAATCCTGTTCTTAAAATATCGTGAACTTCCTGATCAGTATATGTGATCCAGCAGCTTAATTGATTGAGCAGTTTTGGTGTATTTGTAAATGAAAATTTCGCAGGATGATCATCTCCCGGTTGTTCTATCAACTTAGAAAAGTCAATTGTTCTTCCATCAATCCTTACAGGTGTGCCCGTTTTAAGTTGTTTTACGGTTAAGCCTTGCTCTTTCAGTTGATCTGATATTTTGGGAGAATTTGGTTCTCCCATTCTACCTCCGGGAAAATTAATTTCTCCAATATGAATTTTTCCATTGAGAAATGTTCCATTGGTTAATACCAGTTTTTTGGCTAAAACTTCTAATCCCTGCACTGTTTTAATACCATAAACTTTTTGGTTTTCGATCAGAATTTGATCAACTATATCTTGTCTTAGATCTAAATTCTCTTGATTTTCCAGTATTTGCTTCCAAAAAAAAGAAAACGCATATTTATCACTTTGAGCTCTGGGACTCCACATAGCTGGTCCTTTAGATCTATTCAACATTCTAAACTGAACCATTGTATTATCGGTAACGATACCGGAAAATCCTCCCAAAGCATCAATTTCTCTTACAATTTGTCCTTTAGCTATCCCTCCCATTGCAGGATTGCAAGACATTTGAGCTACTAAAGCCAGGTTCATTGTTATCAGTAATGTTTTTGAACCCATTTGTGCTGCTGCCATTGCAGCTTCACATCCTGCATGACCAGCTCCAACAACCACTATATCGTATTCAAGTTTCATATTGTTTCCCGTGAAACATATATCTATGTTTCGTTCTTTCTATTAGTTACAAAAAATTAGAGTACTTTATTAAACAGTTCTAAAGCGCGATCTTCCTGAATTCTCATGATGGCTTTATCCTCTTTTTTCTTATCTTTAAATCCTGATAAATGTAAAACACCATGAGCAATAACCCGTTTTAACTCTTCCTGAAAGTTGATCTTAAACTTTTCGCTATTCTCTTTTACTCTGTCAATACTTATAAAAATATCCCCATGTAAAAGATCATTTTCAGAATAATCAAAAGTGATGATATCGGTCAAAGTATCATGATTCAAATATTTCACATTCAAATCATGCAAATACTCATCTGTACAAAAAATATAGTTCACTTCTCCAACCTTTTTACCTAATTGCCTAGTAAAAAATTGAATCCATTTTTTGAATAATAATTTATTTTGTAATTTGAAATTGGTTTCAAAATGGAATAAAATCATCTTTAATTTTTAATTATTTTTGAATAGCTAACCTTTTCTTTTTCTTCCATTTTGATTATATATATACCGGAAGTCAAGAAAGAAAGATCAATCGTTTCTTTTTTTGATTTTGTTCTCTTTTCGTAAACCTTTTTTCCGGTTATATCAAAAATGGTCGTTACAAAACTTTGTCCTGTATTTTGATGTTCTATATGAAGTATATCGTTTACCGGATTGGGATATATCAGAATTTCTGATTCAAACACCTCCACATTTACTTCTGTAACGGTTATCTCTCTAACCTTAACACTTTCTTGTCCACATTCATCCGTAGCTCTTAATGTAACAGTATATACACCATTTGAATCATAGGAATAAGCAGGATTCTCTTCAGTTGAATAGTCACCATTACCAAAATCCCAAAGATAAGTAGTTGTATTATTTGAATTTTGAGTAAGATTCGTAAATCCTGATACATCACCATAACTAAAATCCGCTGTTAAATTCCGTTCTCCAATATACCAAACTGATAATGAATCAAAAACCACTGTTTTTGCCGCATTTTGAATGATTTGAGCCACGTTTGGGGCAATTCCGGGATTGTATGTAGTTAAAGTGGGATCTTTTCTTAAAATGGTGGTATAGAAACAACATGCTGCGGCATAAGAACCGGCTAATGAGGGATGACTATTGTCTGAACTGTATAATTCAATCTCAGGATGGTTTGTTCTGAGATATCTCCAAACTCTTCCTACAGGAGATACAATCGCATTGTTATCCTGCGTCATTTGCATGTATCTTTCGTATAACAAACTATCCATACCTTCATAAGTTGCTAAAGGCGGAAAGTACCCTGCATTATCAGGATCTCCGTACTTTCTTCCCCATGTCATATAAAAAACAGTCTCACCACAAGGACTATTCGCTTTAACCATCTGATTTAATTGAGCTGCATAAGGAAAACATTCTGATTGTACTTGAGATAACGGAAATGAGGGTAATTGACTTTGTTCCTGTAATACAACATAATCCCAACCTCCTTGTTGAATCATTGTTGCAGATTGATTGGAGCAATGGTTTTGAAACGTTGATCCACCTGGTGTATTTGAACTTATTGTAATGTGATCGCCGGTTGATAATGCAAGATTGTTAAATAGACTGGGTAGATCGTTTACCGCTGTATAACTATTTCCAATAAACAAAACTTTTAAATCTTGCGCATGTAATCCAATAATGAATAGTGATAAAATTAAACTAAAAAAAATCTTTTTTATCATTTGGTTGATTTATGGTATGATATTTCTTTATTTGTTTGAATAGTATGATTTTGGGTTTCCTGTTTCACGTGGAACGCAAAGGAAATTCCTTTCTTGTCTTGAGTATAGGAAACTTCATCTATTAACATTAAAACTATTTTAATAGATGAAAACTCCTTACCTTCTTCAAATAGCGTTGGTAACGACAGCAACGTTCCTAACACTTCAAAATGAGCAAAAAAAGTGTCGTTTTCTAAAATGTATCCTGCTGATACGAATACATGTTCCCCTTTTGTGGTTTTTAAAATGATATTCAGAAACTCGTGAGTTGCTGTACTTATCGTTCCAAAATAATTTTCTAAAGAGTACTGTTGGGTGATCTCTTCAATTAATGTTAAGTTAGCTTGAAAAGCATCACTTAGGGGCATTTCTGGTAATTCAAAATAATACATATCTATTCTATATTATGAAAATATTGATTGGCTTTTTCTTTGTAGTAGTATTGTAGTGATGGAGGTATCGTTTTTAACATTTCTGTTTGATTTTGTTTTTCTTTTTCAAAATTCCACTCTTTCGGTGGATTCGGATTCGTTTTTTGTTGCGCTTCCGTCGATTCTCTCTTCTCCTCCTTTTCTCTTTTCATTTCAGCTCTTTCACTTTCCAGTAAGCGCGTTTCAATGTTTTTTTGTCTGTTTATAGTTTGTTGATTAATGATACGATTTACTAATTCCTTTTCCGTAGATTCCATCTCACGTATAGTTTGCTCAACTCCTTTGTCCCCTACCCCATTTTCTCTTTTATACTCTTCGTTATACTCCTGCATCATTCTTCTGATCGCTTCCTGTTGCGCTGCCATTTTTGCAAATTGTTCACTGATATTGTTCGGTTTGCCTGTTTGACCTTGTTGGTTTGGGTTTTCCATGGATCTTTTTAAAGCCTCCATTTGTCGATTTAACTGTTGCTGCATTTCCCTTGCAGACTTTGGTTTGCTCTTATTTCCACCGGGCTTACTACAAGAAGAATTTCCCCCTTTTTTATTGCACTTTCCATTACTCTCCTTCTGCTTTTGTTTCATCTCTTTCATCGATTCTGCTAGCATTAATGTGAGATTATTGATGGAAGTTAATGTGAATTGCTGACCACTCGATGCTTGTTGCATAAACCGATCATTCAATTGTTGTTGGGATGTACTGATGTACTCTTTAATTTTCTGAAGTTCTTTCTGAATAAATGGCTGAACAGATGTTTGCCTTTTCGCTAGTGCTGATAAAGAATCTTCAATCATTTTAATGTAATCGTTTATCTCTTTTTGATTTCTGACAATATCGGATACTTGTGGTGATTTTGGTGATGTACTTTGCGTCTTTTTCAAAACATTCTCTTGCATAAACGATACTTTCATCAAATTATCCATGATTTGTCTAAGGGATTCAATATCTTCAGCAATATCTTCATTTTCCTGCTGATTTTTCTCTTGTTCCATCTCATCTGCCATTTGATTCATCTTTTCTGCGGCAGATTGCTGACTCTCTTTGGCTTTTGATCTGTTATTCTTGTTTAATTGTTGCTTAGAATTATTCAAATCATTGGAAATATTTTGCTGTTGTGATTTCCTATCCTCCATCTTAATTGGATCTTCCATCCCTTTATTCATCTGTTGAAGCTGATTCATCTCTTTTTGTAAAGCATCAAACTTCTGATTGATCTCATCTTGTTTTTTTGCTAACTCCTCTTTGGAAATTGCTTTTTGCTCCACTTGTTGAGATAATTGTTTCTGTTCTTCTGAAAGTGATCTTGTTTGATCTATAACGTCCTGATATTTCTTTTCAAATTCTAATAATTTATATAATTCCAGCTGCTGATCCAATTGTTTATTGATCTCTTCTGCATTCATTTTAAACTTATCCATCGCCTGCTGAACCGATTCTTTGTTCATCTGATTCATTAAATCCTGCATTTTTTTCAACAACTCTTTTACTTCATCGGAAAGAATGTCATCAAATCTTTTTAATAATTCCTGCTGTTTCTTTAAAATCTCATCTTTTACTTCTTTATACCGTTCCTCTTTGATGTTATTGTTTTGCTGTTTCTCTTTAATATCTTGGATCTGTTGTTTGATATCATTGTATTGATTGATCAAAGATTCAAGTTTTTTCTTATCTTGCCATGAAATATCTTTATTTTGAATCATTTGCTGTTGAAACTTGGTGATGTTTTTCACTAATTCTTCAGATTCTTTAACCAATTTTTCGATCTCACTTTTGGTCTCTTTGCTTGTTTCTGATATCTCTTGTTGTATCTCTTCTGCCGTTTTAAGAGCAAATTTTGTAACACCGGTTTTAGTGGCCTTTGGTCCATTTACACCATCATTATCCTTAATCTCAAAATAATATTCAATCTGATCTCCGGGATTCAATAACAATAATGGTGCATCAAAATAAAAATAAAAGTCTAGAATGTTTTGTTGCTTGTTTAAGGGAATCTGAATCTCTTTGTTTTGCTCTAACAGATTACCCTCTTTGTTTCTTTTTGTATAGACAAATTTTAATTGTGAAAAACCATAATCATCTTTGATTGTTCCTTTAAAATAAACACGATCTGCAAATAAAGAATCTTGCTGATTCTCAGTATAAATTTCCGGAAAAAGATCTTTTATGACCGTAATGTGATGTGTTAAACTATCTTTACTGGTATAAAAACGATTAGAATTAATAAAAGTAAGTGTAGCATTGTTTTGAATCACTTTTGTAAAACTAAACTTGTCTTTTTCAGAAGAAAATTGTTGAACAACCTGATCTTGAACTATATAGAGCTTTTCTGTGTTTTTAGAATATACGGTCCAGGTAACCTTAGTGCCTTCCGGAATTGTAATATCTCCGTTATTCTCAACCTGTTCGTTGTTCTTATTTAAGTAAGAAGGATATTTTAAATCTAAAGTATAACTTATCGTTATTGGTTTTGGTAAAACTCTAATTTGCTGAACTTTAGAGGTTACTTCATCCGTTAGCATTTGAAAATCAATAGAACTTTGCAGATTTGAAAAAGTGTAATTAAAAGTTGTGTTGTTCACTTTTACACATCTAAAAGTTTTGTCGTTGTACTTAATATAGAGTTCCTTAGGTGTTTCTTCTCCGGAAACTTTAATACTCAAAACATAATCTTCGTTTTGAAAAGTTGTAAGCTCTTTATTTTGAATAACAAACTGATAAGGTGCAGGTTTATCAAAATGCGTATTGTATTGTACAATTCTTTTTGTAGATTCTGTAATGATTTCACTTTTTATGGAAAAAATGGCAATTAAAAGAAAGACCGGAATAATAGCCCATTTCGCATATTTACCTGTTTTTTTAAATGGGATAGCCTTTACAAACGGGAAAGGTTTTATCTCTTCAATTTTGGTATCAATGGCAGATAAAAGAAGATCATAGCTTTTATATTTCCCTTTATCTTTTAAATCCTGGAGTTGAAATATGTTAAGAAGTTTATCATCAATTTGTGGAAAATAGGTACCGATTAATTTTGCAATTGTTTCTCTGTTTATTTGAGCACCTAAACCTATCAATTTTGTAAGAGGATAAACCAAATAGAATCCTGTGGTTATTAAAAGTAAAATGAGATAAGAATAAAACAGAATAACTCTTCCTGTTGAATTTAAATAAGAAAAATATTCAAGTGTTGTATAAAGAATAAAAACAATAAAAGTTATTAAAATAAAAAAAACGACCCCTTTGTAAAGTTTGTTTAAATAAAACTTTTTAACAAATTCGTGTATTTTATGTTTAATAAATTCTTGATTATTAGTCATTTGATTCGTTTTTGTGAGACATTTTTATATTAAAAAAGGGCAGTTTTTGTTCTTTGAAATAGTTGGCTAATTTTTTATTTTTAGGATACTGTTTTTTGATGAAAAAATATTTATTATACCAGGTATATAGTTTATTCATTCTTACACGTTTCGAGAAATATTTATATAGATCAATATTTCTTTCTCTGGAATGCTTGTTTTTTGCTTTTTGCATTTCAAAGATTAAAAGATCTGTAAAGGGAATTAAAACCGGACAAACTTCATTACAATTTCCACACAATGTGGTGTTCTCAAAAATTTGAGTAGTTTTTCTGTTCTCTTCAAAACAATTATTATAAACTAAATCTATTGGTGAAAACTCTTGAGTATGTTTATAAACAGGACAAACACTTTTACATTTTCCACAGTCAATACAATATAAAGATTCTCTTAAAACAGTGTCTTCTAAAATAGTGGTGATTCCGTTATCATAAAAATAAACAGTTGTTTTAACCGGTTTTGTAGTAAATTTTTCATCAAAACCAAAATTGGTACTATTGATTATTTGTGAGATGGGACCGGAAATAAATTTGATATCTTTTGGAAAAGAAAAGTTATTATTATCCCCTTTTAAAAGATACAGAAGTGGTTCAAGATCTGATTGTTTAATAACTAAATTATTCAAATCCAGTATAATATGCAGATTTTCAACTTTATTAAAACAAGATTTTGATTCTTTATCAACTAAAACTAAGGTACCGTTTTCAACGACACCAAAATTAGCTTTAACCACTAAATGTTCCACCTGATCTTTAAAATCTTCAAACTCTTTGATAGAAATTTGTTTAAAAAATGCGTTTTTTTCTTGAAAATCTTTAGGAAGTGAAGGTAAATCAAAAGCAATTTTATTATTATTGGGTTTTGAAAAGCTTTTTAATATGGTTTCACTTAACTCTTTCTCATCTTTGATCCAAATAACTTGTATTCCATTATTTATTAATTTCTGTTCAAAGGCTAATAAATGTTTTTCCATATCTTCAATATAAGATTGGCGAATCAGGTTTGCCCTTGTTTTGATATACTGAATATCTTGGAACATATTAGTGAATATTAATTTTGTTGACTCTGTTCGTATGTCGTCCCCCTTCAAAAAGGGTATTGAAAAAAATGGTTACAATTTTTTCTGTTTCTTCATGATTTAAGTATCTGGCGGGTAAAACCAAAACATTGGCATCATTATGTAATCTTGCTAATTGTGCAATCTCTTCATTCCAGCACAAAGCAGCTCTCACATTGGGATGTTTATTTGCTGACATAGCAACACCATTACCGGATCCACACATTAAAATTGCTTTTTCATAAGTACCATTTGAAATTAAAGAAGCCAATTGGTGAGCAAAATCAGGATAATCTACACTGTTTTCAGAATAAGTACCTACATCTTCAAATTCAAAATTATTTTTAAAATGTTCTTTTATAAACTCTTTTAGAGAAAAGCCGGCATGATCTGATCCAATTACTAATTTCATAATGATACTATTTTGACAATTTGCAAAAATACCAATTATTTATAAATATAAATCAATATTATAAAAGAAAAAAACTATATATTTCTTAAAAATGGCAAATTTTATAACCATTTTAAAATCAACTAATTCACAATGATCAGTAAAATATGGTACTTAGTTTTCAATTCATTAACATTTAAATGTTGATAAGTATATATAAACAATTTATTTTGATGTTAATCGTTGTTAATAAACTTGTCATTTTTAAGACTTCAAATAGTTATTAAAATTTTATGAGAAGTTATTACCTTTTATGATTAGTTTTATGAACAATTTTTATAAAAAAATCAGCTCATTTAAATTTAAATAAATATTTTTATGAATTGAATTATAGACATTTATACTACTTTATTAATTTAAAAAAAAAAGTTATTCACATTTTAAACATGATTATATTATTCTTATTTTTTCTTTTTAATTAAATTTAAAGAATATATAATATGATTTATTAATTTTGCAAAATGAAAAAGGCATCAATATTTATTCTATTTTTCTTAACTGTTTTTATATCATTAAAAGGGCAACAAGTAACTCTTTCGGGAAATGTTTATGATGGTTTAACCTTTTATCCGATTGAAGATGTTAATATTTTTAATTTTACTTCTAAAAAATTTACTTATTCTGATAAAAATGGAGATTTTCGATTAGATGTTCATCAAAATGATACAATTATAATTTCTAAATCAATTTATAAACAGTTGATCATTTATATTTCAGGTAAAGATATTAAAATTGGAAAGATTGATTTACCTTTATACTATAAAGCGATTATGTTAAAGGAAGTAGCTGTATATGCATTGACACCTAATTATAAACAATTTGTTAAAGATGTAGTTAATACACCATTACCTGAAATATATTCTTATGTTGAAGGATCTAAATTATCAGAAATGGATCTGATGAATATTAAATATGGACAAGGTCCACCAAATATATTAAGTGGAACTCCTGCAGGATCACCAATCACCTATTTATATCAAAAATACAATAAAAAGTATCAGAATATTCAATTAGCTAAAGAGTTAAACGAATTACAAGATGAGGTGGATAAAGTTCCGGCAAAATACAATAGAGAACTGGTATCTGAAATAACAGGTTTAACTGGGGCTCCATTATTGGAATTTATGATGTTTTGTAGATTTAGTTATTATGATATTATAAAAATGTCTTCAGAAGAGATCATTATGGCCATAAGAAAAAAGTATAGTGAGTATGAATATTATAAAATTATAGAAGAGGAGAAGAAAAAATGAAAGAATTTATAAAAAAAAATGTAACCTTATTTCATATCATTGGTATTTTATCCGGACTAATTTTATCCGATATTTATTGGTGGAAAGTGGGAAGATTTGACGATTATTTTCTAAAAAACAACATTTTTGCCATTTCAATTTTAGGAATTTTAGTTGGATATATTTCTTTTGATTTGATTATCAATTCAATAAGAAAAAATAGAGAGAATAAAAAAGATTAAAATAAAATGATTAAGTTTGCAAGTTCTTTAAAAATTTATTAAATTAAACTATAAAAATATGACTGAAAAAATTACTCAAACATTAAGGGATTCAGCATCAACACGTTGGTTAGCCCTTTTATTATTGTCTTTTGCGATGTTTTGTTCCTATATTTTCATGGACATCCTTTCGCCAATTAAATCTTTAATGGAAACGACCAGAGGATGGGATTCTACATCATTTGGAACCTATGCCGGATCTGAAACATTTCTAAATGTATTTATTTTCTTTTTAATTTTTGCAGGGATTATTTTAGATAAAATGGGTGTTCGTTTTACAGCTATTTTATCAGGTATTGTAATGATTATAGGAGCAACAATTAATTGGTATGCAGTTACAGATTCTTTTGCAACTACTTCTTTACATACATGGTTTACCAATAATTTAAACTATATTCCACTTTTTGATGAGATGGGAATTTCACCATTTTTTAGAGGAATGCCCGCATCTGCAAAATTTGCTTCAGTGGGATTTATGGTATTTGGTTGTGGTGTAGAAATGGCCGGAATTACCGTATCTCGGGGGATCGTTAAATGGTTTAAGGGAAGAGAAATGGCTATGGCAATGGGTTCTGAAATGGCATTGGCACGTTTAGGTGTGGCTACCTGCATGATTTTTTCCCCACTTATTGCAAAAGCAGACATTTTTGGTGGTGCAAATGTATCCCATTCTGTAGCATTCGGTGTTATTTTACTGATGATTGCTTTTATAATGTTTATTGTTTATTTCTTTATGGACAAAAAATTGGATTCTCAAACAGGAGAAGCTGAAGAAAAAGATGATCCATTTAAAATTAAAGATCTTGGAAAAATATTATCAAGTGGAGGTTTCTGGTTAGTCGCTTTGCTATGTGTATTATACTATTCTGCTATTTTTCCATTTCAAAAATATGCTGTAAATATGTTGGAGTGTAATTTAACTTTAGTAAAACCGGAGGGTTTTTGGGCCGGAAATACAGTTACAATTATTCATTATTTAATCATGTTAGTTGTTGCAATTTTTGCTTTTATGAGTAATTTCAAAAAGGGAAAAACACAAATAATACTTTTAGTGACTTCTGTTGTTTTCTTAATTGTTTTCTGTGTAATGGGTTATATGAGACAATCAGCAGAAACTATTTTTGCTGTTTTCCCATTATTAGCAGTTGGTATTACTCCAATATTAGGAAAATACGTTGATAATAAAGGAAAAGCTGCATCCATGTTGATGATTGGTTCTATTTTATTGATCGTTTGTCATTTAACTTTTGCCTTTATATTACCATTATTTAAAGGAAATGACGTTGGTGGAATCATTTTAGCGTATGTTACAATTTTGGTTTTGGGAGCATCATTTTCTCTTGTTCCTGCCTCATTATGGCCAAGTGTTCCAAAACTTGTTGATCATAAAGTTATTGGTTCTGCTTATGCTTTAATTTTCTGGATTCAAAATATTGGTTTATGGTTATTCCCATTACTAATGGGAAAAATTCTTAATGCATCTAATCCTGATGTGGTTCAAAAATTAAAAGATGGTGCAATAACAGCTAAAGAAGCAGCTATTTCTTATGATTATACAAATCCATTAATTATGCTCGCCGGCTTAGGTGTCGCGGCTTTAGTTTTTGGATTTATATTAAAAATTGTCGATAAGAAAAAGGGTTTAGGTTTGGAATTACCAAATATCAAATAATAATAAAAGGAGCAAATTTTGCTCCTTTTTTTTCCTGTTAAAGTTTTATTATAAAATTTTAACAAATATTTAGAAATATATAGTGTAACTTTGTGTCTATAAATACGAAAAACAAATAGTAAACATGTAAACATCAAAAACTATGAAGAAACAGCTATTCCTTATTGGGGGATTATTGACTCCCTTTTTTGTCCGAGCGAGTGAAGCGGATATGGTATTACCAAATTTAAGAAATATAAAGTTTTTTAATGAACTATTTACCGGATGGGATTTGCTTATTTGGGGATCCATAATTGTGTTTTTAGGTTTGTTTTTTGGTTTGTATCAAGCCGTACAAATCAGAAAACACCCTGTTCATGGATCAATGAAAAACATTGCCAAAATCATATATGAAACTTGTAAAACTTATTTGATTCAACAAGGAAAATTTTTAATGATCCTTTTTGCCATTATTGGTGTTGCGATTGTTTTTTATTTTGGAGTGCTCAGTCATAAAACAATACCTGAAGTTCTGTTAATATTGATGTGGACCATTTTAGGTATTTCCGGTTCTTATGCTGTTGCTTGGTTTGGTATTAGAATCAATACGTTAGCAAATTGTAGAACATCATTTGCTTCTCTTAAAGGTAAACCTTGGAATGTAGTCTCATTACCTTTACAATCCGGAATGAGCGTTGGTTTATTATTGATAACCATTGAATTGATTTTGATGTTGATCATCCTTTTATTCATGCCGGCAACTAGTGCAGGTGCCTGTTTAATCGGGTTTGCTATTGGGGAATCATTAGGAGCAAGTGCACTAAGAATAGCCGGTGGTATTTTTACCAAAATTGCCGATATTGGTGCCGATTTAATGAAAGTTGTTTTTAAAATAGGTGAAGATGATCCCAGAAATCCTGGCGTAATTGCCGATTGTACCGGTGATAATGCCGGGGATAGTGTTGGACCAACAGCTGACGGATTTGAAACGTATGGGGTAACCGGTGTTGCTCTTATCACCTTCATCATTTTGGTGATGCCATCTATGATTGAATTTCAAAGTTTATTGATTGTTTGGATTTTTGCGATGCGTATTTTAATGGTGTTTACTTCCATTTTTTCCTATAAAATTAACTTGATTGTTGCCAAAGCCCGCTACGAAAATGTGGATCGTTTTAATTTTGAAGGACCATTAACCGCTTTAGTATGGGTTACTTCTATTGTTTCTATCGTTGTTACTTACATCATCAGTTATTTGTTATTGAGCAACAACTCTTTGGTTGGAATAGAAGAACAATACACGCCTGATTTATGGTGGAAATTAGCTACAATCATCAGCTTAGGAACATTTGCTGCTGCCATAATTCCTGAATTTACCAAAATATTTACTAGCTCGCAATCAGCCCACGTTAACGAAGTCGTGATCTCATCACGGGAAGGTGGACCATCACTTAATATTCTATCCGGTATGGTGGCCGGAAACTTTAGTGCTTTCTGGATCGGTATGCTGATGGTGGCTCTTATGGTGTGTGGATTTTTTGTTTCTTTAAATGGATTAGAGATCTTTGGAGAATACGCTTCCATTTTTGCTTTTGGACTTGTTGCCTTCGGATTCCTGGGTATGGGACCCGTTACCATTGCTGTTGATAGTTATGGACCTGTAACAGACAATGCTCAATCTGTATTTGAATTGTCACAAATGGAAAAAATCCCCGGAATAAAAGAAGAAATTGAAAGAGATTATGGTTTTACTCCCGATTTTGAAAGAGGAAAACATTTCTTAGAAGCCAACGATGGCGCAGGAAATACATTCAAAGCAACCGCAAAACCGGTATTGATCGGAACCGCTGTTGTGGGGGCTACAACGATGATATTCGCTATCATTTTGATGTTGAAAACGCAAGGACTCTTAAAATTGAGCCTTACAGATGCTCCGGTTCTTCTCGGGTTTATTACTGGTGGTGCTGTCATTTTTTGGTTCAGCGGTGCTTCTATGCAGGCTGTTACTGCAGGTGCTTACAGAGCTGTTGAATTTATCAAGAAAAACATCAATCTGAATAAAACGGAAGCAGATATTGAAGACTCCAAAAAGGTGGTCAAAATTTGTACCCAATATGCTCTAAAAGGGATGTGGAACATTTTTATTGTTATTTTCACCTTAACTTTAGCCTTTGCATTCTTTGATCCTAATTTCTTTGTTTCTTATTTGATCTCTATCGCTATTTTTGGGTTGTTTCAAGCCCTTTATATGGCCAATGCCGGTGGTGCATGGGATAATGCTAAAAAAGTGGTAGAAGTGGACCTTAAAGAGAAAAACACACCTTTACATGAAGCTTGCGTTGTAGGAGATACAGTTGGTGACCCATACAAAGACACTACCGCAGTTTCAATCAATCCAATCATCAAATTCTCAACTTTATTTGGGCTATTAGCAGTTGAAATAGCTGTATTAATGAAACAGGAAGCTAAAGCAACAGATTCATTCGACTTTACACCAGTCATTGGTATTTTGTTTTTAGCAGTTGGTCTTGTATTTGCCTATAGATCATTCTATTCCATGAGGATAAAAAACGAACAGGAATAATGAAAAAAGTCATCATTTTAGTAATCATTTTACAGGCAATCTTATGGGTTGCCTGTATTCATAAAGAACAACCCAGTTCAGCAAAACCGAAAGGATATTTTAGAATTGAAACGCCAAAGGCGGAGTATCAAAAGTGGGACTCTCTCCTACCCTTTTCATTTGAATATTCTAAATATGCCCAATTTTCTTTTGAGGAAAAAGAACCCAAAACATATTGGATGGATCTCCAATATCCTCAATATAATGTGTCTTTGAAAATGTCAATTTTCCCCCTAAAAGATAACCTTCGGAAACTCATTGTAAATGAGGAGAAAATGTTGATGTTCCACGTGGAGAGTAGAAAAGCAGATGATATTCTTTACTCAGATATTAACGATTCGAAAGAAAAAGTGTACGGTCAACTGTATGAATTGGTAGGCAAAGGTGCGGCAACACCTCTCAAATTTTGGATAACTGATAGTACTCGTTATTTTGTAAGTGCATCCCTTTATTTTAATTTTCCACCCAATAATGACTCCCTTCAACCCGTTATCAATTATTTAAAAACAGATGTTTTACATCTAATTGAAACCTGGAAGTGGAAATAACCTATACTATGAATAAAAAAAAGATAATTGTTAGTCTCGTAATTGTTGCCCTTTTGGTAGCAGGTGTTCTGTTTTTTGTTTTTAGAACACCAAAGGAGAGAAAACTCCAAGTTTCTGCATCAGAATTGAAAGAAGCCAAAAAACAGGTAAATATTGAAATCTTAAGGTATGATCAGGATGTTTTTAAAGTGAAACAAGATCATTTTGCAGAAGGAATTTCCATGCTTTCTCAAAAATATCCCCCTTTTTTAATAGATCCGCAACTATTTTCAGATACATTATTTGTTAAAAAGTTTCTAAATTATTTAAAAGACCCTAAAATAATTGATCTCTATAACTTTACCCAAAAAAAATACGGAAATTTTGAAACCTATGAAAATAGTTTTAAAGATGCTTTTGCGCACTATTTAGTCTATTTTCCTAAAGAATCTATTCCCAAAATCATCACTCTCATAACAGGTTTGGATTTTCAAACACCTTCAGTTTATATCTATGATCAACATATTATTCTAAACTTAGATCACTATTTAGGGAAAGATTTTTCCAAGTATAATCAATTGGGCGTTCCTAAATATATTTCCGAAAGAATGGATAGCACTTTCCTTGAAGTTGACCTTTTTAAAAAAGCAATTGTATATAAACATCTACCCGATCAAACACCTGTGACTGTAATGGAAAATATGATTATTGAAGGAAAAAAACTCTATTTTACAGAAATGATGTTACCTCAAAAACCATTAAAAGATATTATTGGGTATTCTGAAGAAAAATTTCAATGGGCTGAACAGTTTTACCCCAACGTATGGACTTATATGATTGAAAATAATTTACTTTTTTCTCAGGAAGAGAGTGTTTTCAGAAATTATATTCAGGAATCCCCTTTTACAAAACCTTTTGGAAGTGTTTCACCCGGGAGATTCGGTCAATTTTTAGGCTGGAAAATTGTGAAAGCATATATGGAAAATAATCCAAATATTACACTGGAACAATTAATGCAAACAACAGATCTTCAAATGATCCTGAATAAATCAGCATTTAAACCGGTTGTAAAAAAATAATTTTTTTTACACAAATTATACTCCTATTTTAAGAATAATTATTATCTTTGTCGCGTACTAAAATAAAACTACTATGTCTGGTATTAACAAAGTAATTCTCATTGGCCGACTAGGAAAAGATCCTGAAGTCAGAGCCTTCGAAGGTGGAACAAAGAAAGCCTCCTTCTCATTAGCAACATCCGAAATCTACAAAGACAAGGAGGGCAAGAAAGTGGAACAAACCGAATGGCACAACATTGTGTGCTGGCGGAGTTTAGCTGAAATTGCTGAAAAATTTCTTACCAAAGGTAAACTTATTTACCTGGAAGGAAGACTCCGTACCAGATCTTGGGAAGATAACGGAGTAAAAAAGTATGTAACAGAAATCGAAGCGACAACATTCACAATGTTGGGCTCTAAACAAGACGATGCCGACAAACCCACGGCTGAAAAAGTGGTCAATGCACCACATGCAGAACCGAGTCCGGTCAACGTTGAAACCGATTTCGTCTCTGATGACCTACCATTCTAAAGCATCAAAAAGAGGAGTTTTTCTCCTCTTTTTTTAACAAATAAAAAGGACTCCATAAAACATGAAAAAACAAAAACTTTTAATACTGGCTTTTTTCGCTTTATTTTTTTATAATTCATATTGTCAAGTAGACACTATTAAAATGATGCAGTATAATCTGATGTATTATACAACAGCTGTTCCGTCCGGTTGCACTGTGACCTCCACTTATCTGAACGATAAAGATATGAACCTCAAAAAAATTATCAAATATGCTCAACCCGATATTTTAAGTGTCAATGAGATCGGAAGTCAGTCTACCTATGTGGATAGAATCAAAAATAATGCATTGAATACGGATGGTGTAACCTATTATCAAAATTGTCCCCTTACCAATTTCTCCGGAGGATCGATTGCGAATATGGTTTACTATGATTCCAGAAAATTGGGTTATCACTCCTTCTTTTATGTAACTACCAGTGTTAGAGATATTAATGCATATAAAATGTATTATAAAACCCCAAATTTAGTTAATGGGGATACCATTTTTATCACCTTTATTGTAACGCATTTAAAAGCCGGAAGTTATGACGCTGATAAAACAACCAGAGCCCAACAAACGCAGGCTTTAATGACTAAGTTAGAACAAATTGGAACAGCCAGCAATTATGTTTTTTCCGGAGATTTTAATCTCTACTCCTCTTCAGAAATCGCATATCAGAATCTAATCAATTATTCCAATACACTTTACAGATTTTATGATCCAATCAATCAATCCGGAAATTGGAATAATTCCTCTCAATTTGCCAATATTCATACCCAATCAACCCATACTTCATCAGATAATGGTTGTTTTTCAACCGGAGGCATGGATGATCGTTTTGATTTTATATTAGTATCTCCATATATTTACTACGGAAGTAAAAAAGTGAGATCGATCAATGAATCCTATTTGGCTTTAGGACAAGATGGAGAAAGATTTAATGGATCCATTAACAATCCCGGTAATACGATTGTTCCCGATTCCATAGCCAACGCAATGTATAATCTATCCGATCACTTACCTGTTATTTTGCAATTTGCTATTGACTATACCGTTTCTGTTCAGGATTTTGCCTCTGTTATTCAGGTGAATGTAAACAATCCTGTTCAGGATCAGATTCAGATGGAAATACAATTAGATCAACCCGATCATTTAACGGTAGAGATCTATTCTTTAAGTGGACAACTGCTTGAAAAAACAACCAATTATTTTGAAAGTGGAAGTTCAAGATGGAATCAAAAATTTGATTATCCCCCATCTCTCTATTTATTAAAAATACAAAACTCTAAAAATCAATATGTTGTAAAAAAAATAGTGAAATCGTAATCCCTTAGGTCTGGTGACTAACCAAACGTTTTTTTCACTATATTTGCGCCCTCAAATTAAAAATATAAAAAATTTAAGATTTAATAATAATTTAAGACCACAATGAAAGTTTATCAAACCAAAGAAATTAGAAATGTCGCCCTTATCGGTGGTAACCGTGTTGGAAAAACGACCCTTGCCGAAGCTATGGCTTTTCATGGCGGCGTAATAAGCAGAAGAGGAACTGTTGAAGATAAAAATACCATTTCAGATTATCGTGATGTAGAGTTAGAAAGACAACAATCTATCCAGGCTACAGTAATGTATGCTGAACATGATGGATGCAAAATCAATATGATTGATTGTCCGGGTTTTGATGACTTTATTGGAGAAGTTATTGGTTCATTAAGAGTTGCTGATACAGCAATGATGGTTATCAACGCTCAAAATGGGGTGGACGTTGGTGCTGAAATTCAATGGAGATGGACTAAAAAAATGAATGTTCCAGTATTTTTCGTTGTAAACGAGTTGGATCACGAAAAAGCCAATTTTGAAGAAACAATCAGACAATTAAAACATTACTTTGGAAACAGTGTAATGCCATTCCAATATCCTGTAAATGCCGGTATCGGTTTTGACAGTGTAATCGATTTACTTCAGATGAAACTTTTAAAATTCCCTATTGGGGGTGGAAAAACAATCGTTGAAGATATTCCTGCATCAGAAAAAGATAAAGCAGAAGAGATGTACAATGCATTAGTGGAAGCTGCTGCTGAAAACGATGAAGCCTTAATGGACAAATTCTTTGAAGAAGGAACACTTACCGAAGAGGAGATGGCCAGAGGGTTAAAATTAGGAATCATCAACCGTGGTACATTTCCTGTAATTTGCGTTGCTGCAAAAACTGATCAAGGGGTTACCAGAATGATGGATATTATTAAAAGCAGTTGTCCAGCACCTGATGAAATGATTGGTGTTCAAACACTTTCAGGAAAAACATTAGCTTGCAAAACAACAGATATTCCAACCGGTTATGTTTTCAAAACATCTATTGAACAACACATTGGTGAACTTTCAATCATGAAAATTTATGGAGGAGAGATCACCGAAGCCATGGATATGGTAAACAATAAAACCAATTCTAAGGAAAGATTAACGTCTCTTCTTTGTGTAGCAGGAAAAAACAGAGAGAAAGTGGAAAAAGCAGTTGCCGGTGATATCGTTGCTACTATCAAATTAAAAGGAACACAATCATCTCACACCTTAGTAAAATCAGGAGATGAAATGATTGTACCAACAGAATATCCGGAACCAAAATTCCGTACAGCAGTTAAAGCTAGAAACAGTTCAGATGATGAAAAACTAGGTGCCATTTTAAACGAATTCCGCAAAACAGACCTTACTTTCCTTTCTGAACAATCTAAAGAGTTAAAACAAGTGATCATCTCAGGACAAGGGGAACAACACTTGAATATTGTGAAATGGATCATTGAAAAGTTGAATAAAGTGGAAATTGAGTATTATGCTCCTAAAATTCCTTATCGTGAAACCATTACTAAATCAGCAGAAGCGATGTACCGTCACAAAAAACAATCAGGTGGAGCCGGCCAATTCGGTGAAGTTCACATGCTTGTAGAACCTTACTATGAAGGTATGACTAACCAAAATAAATACCCAATCCGTGGAACTGATGTGTATGAATTACCTTGGGGTGGTAAACTCATTTTCAACAATTGTATCGTCGGTGGTGCTATTGATGCCAGATTTTTACCCGCTATTTTAAAAGGGATCAACGAGAGAATTGAAGAAGGCCCACTTACAGGTTCTTATGCTCGTGATATCGTAATTAATGTCTATGATGGTAAAATGCACCCTGTTGACTCTAATGAGTTGGCATTCAAATTAGCCGGTCGTCAAGCTTTCCGTGAAGCATTCAAAAATGCAGGTCCTAAAATTTTGGAACCTATTTATGATGTGGAAGTTTTCGTACCTTCTGACAGAATGGGTGATGTTATGACTGACCTTCAAGGACGTAGAGGGGTTGTAATGGGAATGGACAGTGATGGTGAATTCCAAATCATTCGCGCTAAAATTCCATTAGCAGAAATGAACAAATATTCAACCACATTAAGTTCTATCACTTCTGGACGTGCATCTTACGGAATGAAATTTGCTGAATACCAACAAGTTCCTGCTGATGTTCAAAGCGAAATCATCAAAAAATACGAAGAAGAAAACAAAGAAGACGAATAGTCTATTGCTTTTTCAATCTCATAAAGGAGTATCTGTTAAGATGCTCCTTTTTTGTTTGTTATCTTTTTTCTCATCAATTTAAATTTTTTTAGTATTTTTGACACCTTAAAAACTGACATGTAAGTAAGAGATTATCTATTATCAATGTTTAAAATTTTATTTTTATTTCCGATTAAGAAAATAAATTTACCATTAACAATATAATTGGTATGTTAACACTTACACTAAATATCTAATTATAATGAATTATTATGAATAAATTATTGTTCTGTTTTGTTCTGTTAATCTCTGTTGTGGGATTAAAATCTCAAACGATTGGTGTTGTTGAATCAAATAACACCATATTTTATTTGGGAGCAAGTTTACCGCAAGACGGTTATCCTGTTGAAATTGGTTTGACAACCGGTTTAAAAGATGATTTTTTAGGAATAGAAAATTTCCATTTTTGTTTAGATCTTTTTTATAGAACTAAATTTAAAAATCCAACTTATGGAAAAGTGATGGCTGGTGGTTTTGGAATCAATTTACGATATTCATTATTTGATGATTTTGATCTGTTTTTAGCAGCTGATGTAGGAATTCCTTATGCACCGGGTGTATGGTTATTTGCACAAAATGACGATTTTATTACACTTGAATATTTTTTAAATATTGGAGTTTCATACGCTTTTTCTGAATATTTTGGAGCTTATGTCAAGGGTGGATATAGTAATTTTGGTAATCTTGGAATGGGGTTATTTGTAAGATTTTAAATATATTAAATTCAAAAAAACATGAAAAGAATAATTATACTTATTTGTATTTTAATAAATATTTCCATTTCAGCACAAAATATTAATTGGGGTACACCCTATAGAACGGAAGAAAATTTTTATTCCAGTACAAAACTTGCAGCAGGAAAATATTTGGGGGAAATAGCCGGATTTAATTATTATGTCGTTTACTCACCTTATGCAAAAACTTTCGGTTTTTCTTATTTTATGAAATTGATTTTTATTGCAGAATCTCAAAATAATGTAAGTAAAGTATCGAAATACTCTGAATTGGCCTATCATTTATTGGACATAAAGATTATAAATAACATGATAGCAGTCTTTTATATTGAAGATACGAGTACACCGGAAAAAAGTATTAAGATTGATTATTATAGTTCACAAACATTTATAAAACAATCATCAAAAACTTTATTTAACTATAGAATACAAGAAAATCAACTTTCAGGTTTTAATACAATGCTAACTTCTGAAGATAAGTCAAAATTCGGATTTATAACGTATTGTTACAATGACGGTACTCCATCTTTATTATTTAGTGTTTATGATAATCAGTTATCTAAATTGTATACTCAAGATTATATCATTAATGATGAAGGGTTTAATAGTTTTTCAAATGCAATATTGACAAATAATGGAGATATTATTTTAAATTTTGTAAATTACCAATCTAAAAATTATGAAAAAGTAACAGGATTTCAATTGATTCAGGTTAATTCTGATCAAATTTCAGAATTGAATATGGAAACAGGTTTGCCTATTAAATATTGTTCATCATCATGGATTGAAAAAGAGAATAACCGTTATGTTTTTGTTTATACTACAGAAAATGGGATTACGGGAAATGTTGTAAGTTTTAAAAATGATGACATTACACAACTATTTACTCAGAATTATTACGACGGAAATTGGATCATAGAAAAATTAATAAAGATGGAAAATGGAAATATTGTTGCTGTAGTAGCAAATAAAACACATACCATTATCCATAATCAGAAAGCCCCTGATGTTCATGCGTATACTTATAAAAATTATTCATTTGATTGTTTCGATCCAGAGAGTTCAAATTTATTGTATCATAGCTATTTAGGTAGAAAGTTCCAGTGGGGATTTTTAATACCTGAACGTGATCCTTTTTTAACAATGCCTCTTTCTGTTTTTGCAAAAGGTAACGATATATATGCTATTTATAATACCGACAGAAAAACAAAAGAAGAGATTAACCCGGAGACAGAAAGTAAAAGGAGTAGATCTTTTTCTTACCATCCTACAATTAAATCAATTACAAAAATGGCTATTATTGATGAATCAGGAAAGGTAAAAACAAATCTATTATTTGAATATAGAGAAGCAAAAGGTCAATGTGCTACTTCATTTACCTATTTAGATAAAGACGGTTCTTTTAAAATTTCTAAAATATTCAGAAAATACATCACTTTTGGGACAATCAAGTTATAATTGACCTTTTATAGCTAAACAAATAAAGAATTAATGTATGAAAAATTTTTCTGACAAAGTTTTTGAAATATAAGAAAATTGTTGTAAATTTGGGCATTAATAATTTAATTCATAAAGCGATGAAAAAAGCGATAAAACAATTTTTAATGGTGTTTTTTGTATGCTGTTTCATATTAAACAGTTTGTTCTCACAAAGTTACAATATTCAATTTTTAGCTACAGGAGTAACTTCAAACATTGATAGTATAATAGTAGAGAACTTAATACAAAATCAATCCGTAAAACTATTATCAGGAGATGTTTTACAACTACAAATGGGAACAATTAACATCACGCAGCATGATTTCAATGAGGAACGTGCTTATATCTATTTTGAAGAAATTACGCACATACCCAAATTAGTGTTGTTGAAACAAGATGCAACAAATTGTCAAATAACATTATATGACATATTAGGTCGTCAACTCACTCAATTTTCCAATCTGTTATCTATGGGAACGCATACATTCACATTGATGGGATTAAAAACAGGGTTGTATATTTTAAATATTAAAACGGAAAACGGATCTAAATCAATAAAATTCACCGTTAATGGATCAATTCATGAATCAAATCCAGCGATTATTATCGAAAATTCGGTTCAAATAATTTCTGAAGCCAAAAACCAGGAAAAAAATGACACCTATAAAAACGTGGTTCCCATGTCCTACCATGTCGGAGAGTTGTTGTTAATCAAAACCTATTCAGGGATCTATATAACCTATTCTACTTTAGTTCCGAATGAAAGTCAAACCGTTTCTATTGAGCTCAATTCATGTTCTGATGTTTCGGAAAATCATTATGCAACGATTAAAATAGGAACACAAACATGGATGGCAGAAAACCTGAAATCTGCTAAATATTGTAATGGAATCGATATTGTAAATGAACCCAACATGAATAATTGGAGTCTTCTAACAGGAGGAGCCTGGTGCCATTTGAATAATGATATTACCATGGAAGACAAATATGGAAAACTTTACAATTTTTATGCCGCATCAGATTCCCGAAATCCATGTCCTTGTGGATGGCATGTTCCATCAAAATTAGAGTGGGAAACACTCATTACATATTTAGGAGGAGAAGAAGTTGCCGGAGGAAAAATAAAACAAAGTGGAACACAATTTTGGCAATCGCCAAATGTAGCAGATAACCAGAGCGGTTTTACTGCATTACCCGGAAGATCCAGAACAAATTTGGGATATTTTGGAACCGATAATGGTGAAGACTCCTATTTTTATTCTCAAACAGATTCAGGATCTTATGCCTGGGTTTTTGGATTAGGCTATGGAAGTGCCGGAATTTTCGCCAGTGAAACATCCAAAAAATTTGGAGGATCGATACGTTGTATCAAAGATTAAAAACGCAAAATAAGAGGTGTTTGAACAATTTTCCTTTAAATTTTCTTAAAAATATTAAAAAATATTAAAAAGCTGTTGTTTTTTAAAAAATTGTTGTAAATTTGGGCGTTATTAATTAAAAAACAAGGCTATGAAAAAAATCTTACTCTTTATGGGTATGCTCTTTGCGTGTGTCGCAATGCAAGCCCAAACCATTATTTTTCAGGAAAATTTTGATACCTATACAGCCGGAGACAAAATTGCGGCTGTAAACACCAGTTTTACTACATGGAGTGCAGCACCGGGAGGTTCTGAAGATGGTACTATTTCAACAGAACAAGCAGCATCCCCTTCCAATTCGTTAAAAATTATATCCGGAAATGATGTTGTTTTCCCCATTGCCAATCTCACTACAGGTGAATATGTGATCGAATTTGACTATTACGTGCCCTCTACCGGCACCGGAGGCTATTTTAATGTATTGCACAACTTTGCAGGCACAAGCTCTGAATGGGCCTTAGAATGCTATTTTTCCAATAATGGAACCGGTTATTTAAAAGTTGGAAAAGCCGTAGATGGAGAGATCTCTTTTACTTATCCTTCAAATCAGTTTTTTCATACGTATATTAAAATTGATTTAACTGAAGATGAAGCAAAATTAGAGATCAACAACAATGAAGTACACACCTGGCCATTCCATTATCAAGCCAATGATACCACCGGATTAATCCAATTGGGAGGTGTTAACTTCTTTTCAGCTGCACCACCGGATTTAACCAATGGAACATATTATATTGACAATTTCAAACTAAGAATGGATGATGTTGCGGTTACTGAAACCAATAAAACGGTCAAAATTTATCCAAATCCTGCTACTCAAATTTTACATATTTCCGGAGATAATATCCAATTGATTGAAATGTTTAATATTGTAGGACAAAAAATCTACACCGGAACAGAAAACAGTATTAATATTGAGACCTATCCATCCGGCACTTATTTTGTTAAAGTAACATCCCCAGAAGGCACAATAACTAAAAAACTGATTATAAAATAGTTAAGAATTAGGGCATTCCGGCTCGCATGCTCGCCGTCGGTCTCCGCCTTCAAGTCCGCACCAAACAGCCGTATGACTGCATGGTCGTAAAAGGAGCTCACAGGCTCGCTCTTTTACTCCCTGCATCATAGCGGCTGTTTGCTTTGCGGGCTTTCCCGGCTCCGCCCTAATGCGGACTAGAGGCTGGTGACGGGAGACTGGAGACAGGCGACTGGAGAAGTTCGAAGTAAAACGTTCGACGTTAATTTGAAATTACAGTAAATTTTTAATTTTTTAATTATTCATTATTCATTCGTCCGCTGTCTGCAGTCCGCTGTCTGTAGTCTTTCATAAGCTCCATAGGAGTGTGATCTTTGTAGTTTGTGATGTGGATTTGTAATTTGTTAGGGGCGGAGCCCTGATATCTTAAATTGTTTATTCCGGGAAAGTGTGGAAACAGTTCTGGTTGAAAAAACGAAATTTTGTAACTCTTTTAATATGAAATAGATACAAAATATTTTTCCAACACTTCTCCGGAATAATAAAATAAATTTTCTCGCAGAGGACGCAGGGACCGCGAAGCATTTTTCATAGAGACCTCTGTGATATTATTCATGGTCTCCTTTGCGGTAAAATTAAATTAAAAAAGTTGTATATTTGTCGCATGTAAATCAACATTGAAATACTCTGATGAACATAAATGGAAATTGGATGAATTATATGGATAATCCTACTTTATATAGAAGCGGTAACGCTATCCAACATTTACACTACTTGCCATTTGGAGAAGACTGGGTTGACCAACGCAACACCTCATGGAATGCTCCATACACCTTCTCCGGAAAAGAGAAAGATGCCGAAACCGGCTATGCGTACTTTGGCGCAAGGTATTATGATTCCGGGTTAAGCATTTGGCTCTCTGTTGACCCGATGAGTGATAAATACCCCAGTATGTCGCCGTACAACTATTGTGCGAATAATCCGGTAATCTTGGTGGATCCGGATGGGAGAGAGATATATACATTTGATGAATCTGGAAATTTAGTAGATCAATGTACAGATGAAACGGGATTTGATCAAGTTAATGTAATAAAAAATGATGGAACGCTTATTGAAGGTGACATGTATGAATATGGAACCATAACAAATGAATTTTCTGAACAAATGACACAAAAAAATTTTACTGAAATTACTGTTCCTGTTTTCAATATCAAAGGTGATGAAAATGCTGATAATATTTTTCAATTTGTAGCCAACAATACTGGTGTTGAATGGAGTAGAACTGCAGTAGGAAATGAAGAAGGAACTAATGGTGCTAATTATTTAAATACAACTAGAGAAATAGATCATGTACAGTCTAGTAAAAAAGTTAGTGCAATGATTTGGCGTGAACATTATCATAATCACCCAAGTGGAACTTTTGCACCCTCTTGGGGAGATACACAGGGCCCTTCTAAACATCAAAATGCTCGTTTTTTCTTATATACAAAGGAATATGGATCACACGAATATAATAGTGATGGATTCGTTAGTGAAGAGGATCAAATTTTAGAAATACAAAGAAGATACTAATGAAAAAATTATTAAATATAGTGATTGTTTTTTTGTTAATAATGAATCAATTATTTGCTCAACAAATTTTAACAAAATCAGTAGCAGTAATACAAGTTAAAAATATTGAAATTTATAAAGCATTAGAACTTATAATTGATTTTGAAAAAGACAATGTTTATGGATCAATTTCAGATGACAAATGTTATATTATTGATTGGTATTTAAAGCCTTTAAATTTTCAAAATTCCGATACTGTGATTACATTTACATCCATTTATCGTTGCGATTTTTATAAAATATTTTCAGATTCACTTTATGGTGTATTCTA
Organism: uncultured Bacteroidota bacterium; assembly: GCA_942493315.1. Lineage (GTDB taxonomy): Bacteria > Bacteroidota > Bacteroidia > Bacteroidales > WCHB1-69 > UBA5429. The sequence continues at coordinate 958,468 of OW818690.1, forward strand.
TTTTAAAAACCATATTATTTTTGTTAAGAAAGAACTAGTGACCACTTTTTCAAAAACTTTTGATCTATTAAATGTAATTTTCCCAAACGATAATGATTTCAATATTGATGATTCACAAACAAAATGGATATTTGAATTAAAAAATAATAAATTATATCCAATAAATTCATTTGGTCTTCTGTTTATTAATACTTATGGACCAAAAATTCAATATATTGAAGATATACCTGAGGAAATACCAAAGAATAAATAATATAATACATTATATGTATATCCGTTAACGTACCTTACTTACCATACCATGTAGTTTCAATAGATGCAAGTACCAGTCTATCAAATAAATGATCATTGAAGTAGCGACGATTAGTTTTATAACAAAACTCGTTTAAATAGTATTGGAGGTAATCTTCTTTAATATGGTGATTAATTCCCAAAAAGGTTCTTTTTGCATTACTTATCATAGTATGTACCCAAGGTAAAACTTTAGATACTCAAAATCCATGATTGGGGAGTAATAATTAAAAATGAGAGTTTCCTGTTTAGTATTAAAAAAGTATTTCTCAAAGGATTTATTTTTATATATATCAAACTTTTAAATCCACATTTTCACCTTAGTTTCCAAATTATTTTTGTAAATAAAAACAAAAACTCGGAATGCTCGATTGCTCAGAATGTTCAGAATGCTCGATTGCTCAGAATGCTCGTGTGCTCATTTTTTCATTTTTTAATTTCAGAGTAACTACTTCATAAGAGAAAAGTCAGCAGATCTTGTCAGTGATGATCAAGGAAATGTCAATGGGGCGATATCTTACAAGTCGAATTAAGAATCGCAACTTTGTTGTTAAGCGCTGGGATGATAAAAGGGAACTATTGACGGGCGACTGGAGTCTGGGTGTCAATGCCTAAAAATGGATGACAGGTTTTATCAAAAAGCTGCTATTCTGATAAAAGATTGGTACAGGATCTTAGCAGAATCAGCATTTCAATAGATTATTCAGAAACAGAACAATTTACAAAAATCGTCACCAACCTTTTCCTGACTTTGACACAATAAATTTTTCCATTTTATAAATATAAGTAAATCAGTATTATATAAATTTTGCGTCACCAAAATGGGTGACGCAAGGTGAAATATGCTTAATTTTGCGGTATGTTTATACGAAAAAAGAAAAATAGATCTGGAACAACAAGTGTTGTTGTTGTTAATAAATCACATGGTAGATTCAAAGAATTAATTACCATTGGTGTGAGTGATGATGAAGTTCAAATTGAGCAATATATCAATCAAGCTCGCCAATGGATTGAAATTCAAAGTGGGACTCCAGATATTTTTAAACAAAAAGCAAGAGAAGAGGAAGAAAAACAAGTTACAGAGCATTTGTTGTCTAATATTGAAAATGTGCTTATCAATGGCACACAACTAATTTTAGATAAAGTATTTAAAATCACGGGATTTGATGCCATAGAGGATGATATTTTACGTCAATTGGTGATTGCTCGTTTAGGACAGCCCATGAGCAAATCTGCTACTGTTGATTATCTTAAATCATATTTTGATGAAGATATTCAGTTATATAAGATTTATCGTTATTTAGATAAACTTTATAATACACAGCAAGAACAGATCCAACGAATAAGCGTAGAACATACTCGTAAGATTTTAGGTGGCAAAATTGGTCTAATGTTTTATGATGTGACTACACTTTATTTTGAATCCGATTATAGTGATGTGTTAAGAGAAAATGGTTTTTCAAAAGATGGCAAACACAGTCAACCACAGGTTGTACTGGGATTGTTAGTTAGTAAAGATGGTTATCCGCTTTCATATTCATTATTTAATGGCTCTCAATACGAGGGGAGAACAATGTTGCCGATTGTTGAAGATTTTGTTCAAAGATTTCATTTAGATGATTTTGTGGTTGTTGCCGATTCCGGGTTAATGAGTAAATCAAATATATCTCTATTGCAATCTGGTGGATACAAATATATTGTAGGAGCAAGAATAAAAAATGAGACAGAAGTAGTGAAAAGAAATATTTTGTCTTTACCAAAGCATGATAATGAATTTCATGAGCTTAAAAAAGGTGATTCCAGGTTAATCGTAAGCTATTCTTCAGTTAGAGCTAGAAAAGACAAATACAACAGAGATAAAGGTGTAAAACGACTTCAAAAAGCATATAAAACGGGAAATATCACTAAAGAGAACATCAACAAACGAGGATACAATAAGTTTTTGGAGATATCAGATAATGTAAAAGTAGTTATCAATCAAGAAAAAATAAAAGAAGACGAAAAATGGGATGGGTTAAAAGGATACATTACGAATACATCGCTTTCAGCTAAAGATGTTTATGAACAATATAACGGATTATGGGTTATTGAAAAAGCGTTCAGAATAACAAAAGGAACTCTTGAAATACGACCTATGTTCCACTTTACACCACGAAGAATAGAAGCACATGTTTGTATTTGCTTTGTTGCTTACAAAGTATATAAAGAATTAGAAAGAGTATTGAAAACTAATAATATAAACTTAAGCGTGGATAAAGTTCTTAATATTGCTAAAACAATTACCACTATAAAAGTAAAATTACCAATTAGTGAAACAATACTCACAAAAACTATGATTATAACTTCTAAACATAAATCAATTGCTATGCTTTTTGATGATCATTTCTGGAAATCCATTTAGGGTGACGCATAGTCAAAGTCAGGAGAACAATTTACAAAAATCGTCACCAACCTTTTATTAGATTAGCAAAAATCAGACCTTTAATGCTCAATGTGCTCGTTAGGTCATTATTCATTTTTAGACTCCAATTGGTGTTGATTGATTACAAATATAACGCTACTCTGTAGCGAGCTAATCCATCGGATATTCATTTGCTACCAATATAACGCTCCTCTGGAGCGGGATCTACAGACTGCGGACTACAGACTAATGAAAAATGAGCACATTGAGCATTCGAGCACATTGAGCATTCGAGATTCTCCTGTCATCCTTTCACCCTTAGCCCTTAGCCTTTAGCCCTAAACTTATTTTATAAACGGTACAAACCTCGATACCTTTTTTTGATAGTTTTTATATTCCGGATATTTGGAGGCGCTGATCGATTCACTGAAGGTGGAACTGCCTAAAAATAAAGCGATTAACAAGATGGATCCCGCGATACTCCAGTTGAACCATTGTCCACTTGCGGCAATGCTGAACCCGTAAAACATGAACCAGATCGCTTGCTCAGCAAAGTAATTGGGATGACGGCTGTAGTTCCATAAACCTCTGTCTAAGAATCCTTTGCTGTATTTTTCATCTAAAGGTAACCCTTGTTTCAATAACGCATGTTTGGCCGTCTGAAAACGGAATTGTTGAATATCTGCAATGGTTTCGTAAAGGATAAAAAAGAACATGAGAATCGCAAAAATGAGATCCTTTGTGCCGAAAACTTCATGATTGAACTGTAAAGCTATCATAATGGGCATAGTAAACAAGAAAATGAGAAGATTCTGATACCCGCAGATAAATCCGAAATTGAATAAACTCCATTTCCATTTGGCCTGAAACTCTTTCTGACTTCTTAAATATTTCCATCTGTAATCCTCTTCACCACCCCAGAATTTCCATTGATAAGCTCCTTTTAATCCAAAGTTGACACTTAATCGCAATCCCCATAAGGTTACCAAAACACTCATTACGACCAATCGTGTTGAGAAATCGCCGTAGTAAGCCACGATCCAGGCGTAAATAACGGGTAAAATACTCCATATTTTGTCCACCTGACTGTTATTTCGGGTAAGTTCACCAACTATGAACGTTAAGAGAATAGAGGCTCCCAAAACCCATAAAAGGGGTTTTAAAGCGTTTAACTCAATTTCACATAGAGGAGTTCCTAAAAAGAGATATATTAAAGGAAAAGAGAGTAATGTTAAGCCTAAAATGGCTGCTACTGGTCCTTGTTTCATACAATTTTGTTTTAAAAGTTACTTTTGAATATGATATGTTTTATGTTATTTCGGTTATACGTGTAGGTGATATGGATCAGACCATCAGAGGTTTTAATAATTGAGGGATAACTAAACTCTCCGGTTTCTTCATTTTCTAAAGAATATACGTCAAACCAGTCAGTTCCGTCAAAAGAGATTGAAATCATCAGTTTATGGCGGCCATTGACCCACTCTTTTCCACTTTCTGTAGGGTTATTCACTAAATAGGTGATCCCATTTTGTTGAGTGATGGCATCAATTCCCGAATTGGGATTCAGAATGTTTGTTTTTTTGAGAGGACTCCAAGTTTTGCCATCATCCACGGAAACAGACTCCATGATACAGTTCTGATTGCTCCGGCAAAGGGCATGGATCGAGCCATCAGGATATTGTAGCAGAGTGGGTTGGATCACTTTTACAGTGTTAGTGGTATCAATAGGAATCGTTACCCAGCTTTTGCCTAAATCAGAGGAGCGTTCAATAAAAACATGCCATTCTTCCATCGTTTCAGTACTTGCAGGAAATAACCAGATTCCCGATGAGGTGATGAGCGGCTTATTTTTAACAAGACCCAGTTGTTGCATCAATCGGGTAGGGGAACTCCAGGTTTTTCCATCATCTTTGGAATAGATGTATTCACCAAACCATTCCCGTGGAGATTTGCCCACTTTGTAATAAAGATAGATCGTTTGATCAGGAGCTTTGAATAAAACAGGATTCCAGCAAGCAAATGTGTCAAGTGCATTTTTGTTGGAGTTTAGATGATCTATTCCTACAACCAAGCGTATTGGAGTGCTCCATTGGTGGTTATGAAAAATGGAACTGTGAATGGAAACATCTTTTGCTCCTTCATAACTTCCTTCAAACCAGGCGGACATTATATCTCCGTTAGAGAGTTCCACGATCGTTGAAGCGTGGCACATTTTGGAGTTGGAAAGTGGTATAATAAAAGATTCGCCCTGTTTTTCAACATAAGGCATGGGTTGTCCCTGGATGATCAAAGAATCAAAAAATAAAATAGAAAAGATCAAAAATGTACTATAAAGAAACAGTTTTGATTCAGTTTTCATCAAGAGTATTTTTAATTAAAAATTATTTTTTGTTAAAGTATAAGTCGCTCATTACTAAGCGAATCATGAGATTGTAATTAAAAGTAAAACCGGTAAAAAAGCCGTATAAATTATCTGAGTGTCCGAAAGAGCTAATGGAAAAGTTAATCGCAGGATCTAATGAAAAAGATTCATTGAAAACAATTTTCAGACCACCTGTCAGGGAAAGCCCATAGCCCGGTGCAGCCCAGTTTCTGTAGTTGGTAGGATTGGTTTGTCCCGGAATATAATTAGAAGAAACAGAAGAGAGCATATCAAAAGGGCTATCCTCAATCACAGCCTGGAAACTTTTTACTTTCAAATAGTTAAATTGAAGGCCCAATTCTACAAACGGTTTAAGAACAGGATTCAGATGAAATAAACGGCTAACAGACAGATCAAAAAAGGAGCGTTCCTCTTTTGCAGTAAGGTATTCCATCGCATAATTATTGCGCTCATTTCCCGGAGGAAGGTCAAACATTATAAGAAAAACATCGGATGCAGTGAGTTTTACCGTGGAGTAATTGAGGGCAATTCCCCAGTCTTTATTCAGTTTATATTTTACGCCAAGTCCAAAAATGGTCCCTACTTTATAGGACATATTCTTAGGGTAATCTCCCAACCAGAGCGAGTCCACATAAGCGTAATTGTTTTTTACCAATAACGAGATTTCGTTAAATCTATAGGTATTATCGAATAAAAGATTCAGATTTGCTTCATTTTCGGGCGCCCCATTGTAGTAGTTTGCAGTCGCCTTATCTGCCAGGTAGATACCGCCACCAATATAGAAATCGAATCCGGCGGTTGACCAGGTTTCTTTTTTCCCTTTCCCTTTAGTTTGAGCAAATCCGGAAAGGATGGAGAAAAGGAACAATATGAATATCAATCTTTTATACAACATAAGAAAAATTATAAGTGGATCACTTCGCCATAAGCTGCGGCAGTTGCTTCCATGATTGCTTCAGAAAGGGTAGGGTGGGGGTGAACGGAATGGAGCACTTCTCTTCCGGTAACTTTCTTATTCATCGCAATAACAGCTCCGGAGATCATTTCCGTAACATTATCACCGATGAGGTGACAGCCGATCCATTCGTTTGTTTCCTGATCAAAGATCACTTTCACCATACCGTCTCTACTTCCTGCAGCGGTAGCTTTTCCGGATGCGGTGAATGGGAATTTTCCGATTAATACGGCTCTTCCGGCTGCTTTACAAGCTTGTTCAGTAACTCCTACAGAAGCAATTTCAGGAGTGGTATAGGTACAACCCGGAATCAAACCATAGTTGATAGGATGGGGATCTAAACCTGCAATTTTTTCTACACAAATCAAGGCTTCATGGGAAGCAACATGTGCTAAGGCAGGGCCATGAACGATATCTCCAATCGCATAAATTCCTTCGCAATTGGTTCTGTAGTAGTCATCTACAACCACTTTAGATTTTTCAACAGCAACACCATACTCTTCCAAGCCAATCCCTTCAATATTGGTTGCCACTCCAACAGCAGAAAGCACGACTTCACATTCAACCTCTGTTATTTTTTCTTTGGCATCTTTGATGGTTACTTTACAAAGATCTCCTGAAGTATCCACACTTTCAACAGCAGCAGAGGTGATCACTTTGATACCTGCTTTACGAAAAGCACGACCTAAGTGTCCGGAAATCTCTTCATCTTCAACAGGCACTAAGTTAGGTAAGTACTCAACGATAGTAACTGCTGTTCCCATAGAAGCATAAAAATAAGCAAATTCACTGCCGATTGCACCGGATCCCATCACAACCATTGATTTTGGAAGGGTTGGTAAGGTAAGTGCTTCTCTATAGCCGATCACCTTTTTCCCATCCTGAGGAATGTGAGGAAGGGCTCTGGAGCGCGCACCGGTAGCCAAAATAATATGATCAGCGGTGTATTGTGAAATTGTTCCATCAGAAGCAGTTACGGATACGATTTTATCTTTTTCAATTTTTCCAAAACCTTCAATCACGGTAACATTATTTTTTTTCAATAAAAACTGAACCCCTTTACTCATGGTTTCCGCTACTGTACGACTGCGTTGCACAACTGCAGGGAAATCGGGAGTGATGGTTCCGTCAATTTTGATACCGTAATTTTCGGCATGTTTGGTATAATTGAACACTTGTGCCGATTTTAGCAATGCTTTAGTTGGGATACAGCCCCAATTGAGGCAAATACCGCCCAATTCGGAACGTTCAACAACGGCCACTTTCATATTCAACTGACTGGCTCTGATGGCTGCTACGTAACCACCTGGTCCACTACCAATAACAATAAGATCAAAATTCATGCTATATAAATTTATGTTATGAAACTAAAAAAGCAAAAATACAGAAAAAAGTGATTATCTGATCACCTCTCTTCGATCAATATATTTAGAAAAATGGATCACCGGAACTCCCAAAGCCATCCCGGCATGAATAGTACCTTTGATCCCCAATAATTTAGACAATTTCCCTTTTTTATCCTGAGCTAAAGCGGAAAGAACAAAACCAGTATAAAATTGACCGATTCCTAAAGTTTCAGCCATTAAAGAACCGTTTTGATAGGCAAGATTAGCATCAGCACATCCAAAGTATTGATTTTTAGTAGTATATATAAAGATGACAGTAGTAGCACCTCTCAGAATGATATCTTTCCCTGCCTTGTATTCATCTTCCATCTTTTTAAATCCGGAAACATATTTTGCTATTTCAGGAGCAAAAAGTTTAAGAAATGGTTTAATGAGTGGAAAATTTAGAAATTTAGCAATTTTTGAAAAGATTTCAATGGTATAATCTGAAATCAATTTCAAGTCATTAGGATCAGAAAATACTTTAAAAAAAACACGTTGAGCATTACTTGCCGTAGGAGCGCGATGAGCAGCTTCCAGAATTTGATCTATGAGGAATTCAGCGACAGGTTCTTTTGTAAAAATTCGTCTGGAACGGCGCGTTTTGAGTAGTAACATTAGTTGCTCCGGTGTGGGTAGTTCATTGGATTTAAAAGAGTGGATTTTCTCTTTCGGAAAAGTTTCATGTTCAATCGAATCTGTAGGACAAACAGCCACGCAATGACCACATTTGATACAAAACTCAATATTTTGAAAGGTAGGGATTCCTAACTCCGATTTTACAAAAATTTCAGAGGGGCACACTTTTACACAACGATCACATTGAATGCACGTTGACTCATCAATCAATAAATTCATAAAATTTAAATCGTTATTTTTCCCGATTTATTTCCAAATTTATTGCAAGTGGTTTTCACTTCAACAACATCCCCTTTTTTAAGAGGTAAATCAAGAAGGAATGTTGAATAATCCACATCATTTTGATGGGTAAGCTCCATAGTTTTCACAACTTCTCCATTTACAACGATAACAACTGTTTTGATGTAATGAGTGTTGAAGTTTTTCACTTTATGAGTGATGTTAATATCCAACTTACCGTTCTTGTAACTTAATATCACTTTTGATGCAGGATGTGCATTTACAGTGAATGCAAAGAAGACGGATAAAATGGTTAATAAAAGGAATCTTTTCATTGTTTCTTTTTTTTAATTGTTAACTGAAGAAGTAATTATATAACATGGTACATCCATGAATTAAAGCAAATACAAATCCTACAATTCCAACTCTTTTATGGACTTTATATTTAGGTTTAATTTTTATATATCTCATTCCTGTAAGAAAAGAGAAAATCATCATTAATAATCCTAAAATGCCAAGATATATTATAATATCATAAAAAGTAATTTCCATAGTGTTTAAATTTTAATTTTATTTGATTTGTTTCCAAATTCGTTACATCTGGCTTTCACTTCAATAACATCTCCGGCTTTAGCAGTTGGGATATCTATCACTACAGTTTCTCCTTTTTCAGATGTTTGTTTGGTATATTTTAAGGTTTTAAACTCTTTACCATTAATTGTAATTACAACTTGATCAATATAGTGGTCACCAGTATTTTTCACAGGATGAACAATGTCAGCTGTTAATTTATTGTTTTTAACAGTAAGATTAATTTTTTTAGGAGGATCAGCTTTTACAATAAAAGCAAATAGCACTAATGCAATGGTTAACAAAATTGTTTTTTTCATAGTTTTATAATTTAATAGTTACAGTGGCAACAAAAAGTGAGCTAAAGGCCAGAATCCCTGCAGCTCTGTGATATGGTTTTAATACAGGATAAGTTTCAATTAAACTACTTAGGATATTAACAGCTAACATACTTGAAACGTGAACAATAGACATCGTTCTATGAAGTCTAAACTTGGTAAATCCTTTTGCCCGATCTTTCATGGGTGGAGGTGTGAATAGTATGGTTCCTAATGATGTAAAATAGGTAACGTTGGTAAAAGTGGCTAACCCTTCATGAAAATCTTTAATGTCTCTATTTCCTTGATATAGGAATTGCCCGGTAATACCTGTACCGATCATTCCTACTAATGATGCAAATGCCAAATATTGGTGAGTTGTTATCATTACAGATCTGATGTTCATTTCAATATCACGAGAGGTAGAAGAAAGTTTAAACATATCAAAATTTCTCATTAAACCTCTCTCTCCCCATAATATTTTTTGCGTGAAAAGATATCGATCGGGTAGTAGTTTAATCGTATCATCAAAATGAATCGCACCGACCGGGCGTAATGGAGATAAAGTAAAAGGATTTGAAGAAAATCCTATTTGTAAAATTGATAACAGAAATAGTAAAATAAGTAATTTTTTCATGATTTTGATTTTGGGTTTGTTATAGCTGTTGTTTAACAAAACAAAAATAACAAATAATCTAAATATAGTATCAATAAGTCTTATTTATTTTATCTATAGATTGTTTTACAATGATTTTGTTAAAAATTTTAGATCATCAGGCTATTGTTTTTTTAAACAAAATTTATAAGTGTCTAAAATACAATAAAATAAAAATTTTCAAAATTAGTTAGATGTATCTAATTAAATTATATTTTTGCAGAAATTTTTGAATATGGAAAACAGTTTAGAGCAATTATTAAAAGAGATCATTCACACTTTTGATTTTATGGAGGAAGAAATGAAGGGTAAAAGTGAAATGTTGGAATTGACATCCAGACAAATTTTCTGTATTGAACAGATTAAATGTATGCAAAATCCTAATCTATCAGAGTTAGCAGAGATCATGAATATTGCAAAACCATCGATGACAGTAATGATCAATCGTCTTGAAAAAAATCTGTTAGTGAACAAAGTACAATCTGACAGTGATCGGAGAACGGCGCATATTCATTTAACGGAAAAAGGGGAGACAGCAGCAAGTTTGCACGAGGATTTACACAAAAAAATTGCAGAAATATTGGTTTCAGATTTAACAGAATCAGAAAGGGAGATCTTAATAGTTTTATTGAATAAAGCGGTAAGGTCGTTAAAATTACAATAAAAGGATCAAAAAAAGAAGTTATGGCAAAAGAAAAGAGAAAAGTAGCGTTTATTTCGGTAATAGCAGCTGTTTTTTTAACAGGATTTAAACTTGTTGTAGGTTTATTAACAGGTAGTTTAGGAATTTTATCTGAGGCATTACACTCCGGATTGGATTTGGTTGCAGCAGTAATTACTTATTTTTCAGTAAAGATTTCAGATAAACCTGCCGATGAGGAGCACAATTACGGACATGGAAAAGTGGAGAATTTATCAGCATTTATTGAAACGATCCTTTTATTGATCACCTGTGTCTGGATTATTTATGAAGCAGTGTATAGAATTGTTACTAAAAACTTGCATATAGAAGTTACAATTTGGAGTTATATTGTGGTTGTTAGTTCCATAATAATAGATATTAACAGATCTAGGATGTTATCAAAAGCAGCCAAAAAACACAATAGCCAGGCGCTTGAAGCAGATGCCTTACATTTTTCAACTGATATTTGGAGTTCCGTTGTCGTTCTTTTTGGATTAATTGGTGCCAATTTCGGATTTCATTTAGCCGATTCTATTGCTGCAATAGCAGTAGCTCTTATTGTTTTGGTTGTTTCTTACAGATTGGGAAGAAGAGCGATAGATGTTTTATTAGATAGCGCCCCTAAAGAATCAAAAAATATTGTTAATCAAGTTCTTGAAAAGCATCCTGATGTGAAAAAGTTTCATCAGGTTAAGATTAGAACCTCAGGAGCAGACACCTTTATTAAATTCAACATTCATGTTGATCCATTGATTTCTCTAAAAGAAACGCATGAATTGTGTGATAAAATTGAACAAGATATTAAAGCTCAAATTCCGAGAAGTGAGATCTTTATTCATGCAGAACCGGAGGATGAAACCCATATTCGTCAGGAGATGGAGTGATGCTTGTTTCTATAAACCGAAGAATCAACTCTTGAAATGGAAAACGAATGATGAAATACAAGGGAGTTACTAAAGCTGTAATTCCATATCCTAAAATCATAAACGGTTTATTTTTGCCAATTTTATCGCTCCAGTATCCCGAAAACGCTTTAAATAGGGAAGCCGTACTCTCTGCAATCCCTTCAATTAATGAAATGGATGTTTTCGTTGCCCCTAAGGATAATAGGAACAAAGGCATCACACTGTAAATCATTTTGACGGAAGTGTCTGTTAGAAAACTGGTTAATCCGGTGAAGAATACATTTTTTTCTAAGCCTAAGTATTTTTTAGGTTTCAAACGGTTCATCTTAATGGATTGCTCTTTCTTTGTATTTGGTAAATAGGATATACGTTATTTCATCATAATTTTCATAAATATCGTTTCTTAACTCTAAATAACGTTCATCGGTCAGATTGATGCCCAAAATAGTATGTCCGGGGATTCCGGGAAGCATTGTTCCTCCGGTTGAAGTGGTAAAACTCGATTTGAGCCAAAAAGCAGTTCTAAATTTTGATGTGAGGGTCATTTTGAAGAGTTTTATTTTTATATTTTTTTGAACTGTTTAATGCTGCTTAAACACAAAAGGATCATTCCTCCTCCTAATCCCAGGTTGATGAATAGAAAGGTTAAGATGTCAATTTGTAGCAAAAAACTGACACATCCAAAAAGTGAGGATACCGAAGCGATTAAAAGACCAAGTTTTACACCTTTTGACCTTTGGTTTGCAATCGATTCAAAATATAAAAACAGATTACATAATCCAAGAAATAATCCCCATCCTAACATGTTTACAGATGAAGAAAAAGAGGTGGGATTGGCCTGTAAAAAATGGTCTAATCCTGAGATGTTTCCACTATTTATTGCAAATCTTACGGAACTGATTTGAGCAAAATAATGAATGGAAGAACAAACGGCAAAAAGGATCCCAAAAACAGAGGCAATTTTAGTTACAATTTTTGTTTCCGGTTGGGAAAACTCCTCCCAAACCAAGACTAAAACCAAAAAGGAAATAGAAAAAAGGATCATCCATATTTTCGCAAAATAGGAGAAAAACTGAGGATAAGTCTTATAAAAAGTAAGATAATTTTCAAGATCACTCCAGAGATAAAGGGGAGAAGACAGAGCTATCCCGATAAAAGAGATGATCCAGATTATAAATGAGAGTAAACAGATTCGGGCACTCCAGAGTGCTATATTTTTTTTAAATGTATTCATAATTAATGTTTTGTTAAATTTGATAATAAATAAGATTCTGTATAAAGATCCTATTAACTATCTTCAGAAGGATAAAGAACATCTATAATATGAAAAAATAAAAAACTGATTTTATAATTAATAAATTGGTGAAATTGATTTAAAATTTGCAGTTTTGATTGATTTTGCAGAATTTTTTCAATGAAAGGGATTTGATTAGGATCAAAAAAATAATTTGTAAGAGGAAAAGATAATTTTTGGAATTTTTTTGCAGAAAGTTGAAATGTGCTCTTTTTATCAGAGATAGAACTAACCCATTCTGTTTTAGTAATATGTTGGTTCCATCCCCAATAATCCAAAAGTTTTCCGGATGGATTGTAAAATGATAATACAGTAAAAAGGAGTAAATAAAACATAAAATAAAATGATGCGCAAAAGTAATAAATATTATATTTGCAGATCATTAATAATTTCTTAAAAATTTAAATATGAAAAAAAATGTAATTTTATTAATTTTAGGAATCCTATGTACATCTTTCATCTTTGCACAAAAAGATTCGCTATTTGTATCAATTAACGGAGGACAAAAATCACTTTTTGGTCATTTAAAATATAATTATTATCACTTTCAGCACCATTCAAATATGTGTGACTCTTTAATTTGTTTAGAACCAGGTTATGAAGCTTGTAAAATTTCAAAAAACTATATCAAGTATGACGATATTAAAGATTGTAATTACAAAACATTTAACAAAGCGATTCTTAAAACAATCAAATATATCAAAAAACATCAACTTGAGTCAGGTGAATTTACAGAAAAAATACATGATAGAATTGTAGTTATTCAATTCAAAAATGGAACCCCAAAAGGAGAAGGAATTTTTTTAATTCAAGTTCTAAAATAAGGGCTTATTTACCGAGTCCATCAAAAGACATATTAATTGACATATTGGGGCAAATATTTATCAATGATTTGGAAAAGATCTGTTGGTTTTACCGGTTTGGAGAGATAATCATCAAAATATTGATGGAGCATTTGGGTTTTATCATTTTCCTGAACAAATGCAGTTTGTGCAATAATGGTGATTGAATTATTTAGGGATCGAATCAGTTTGGAAGCTTCATAACCATCCATAATAGGCATTTGAATATCTAAAAGAGCGATATCAATATCTTTAATTTGGTTTACGAGTTCAACAGCTTCTGCACCGCTGGTAACACTATATACCTCATATCCTCTTTTTTTCAATATCAAAGTCAGATATTTGAGTGAAGAATCATCATCTTCAGCAACAATGATTTTGACAGGTTTATTCAATAAATGTTCAGAAGTATTTCTACTATCTTTTATGTTTATTTTAATTTGAGGTGTTGGTTGATGCTTGATCTCCCGTGGAATTGTAAAAGTAAAACAACTGCCTTTACCTAATTCAGATTCTACAGAAATGGTTCCTCCCATCATTTCCACATAAGCTTTTGTTATGGAAAGACCTAATCCGGCTCCTTGATTGATAGATTGATCCATTCTTTCTGCCTGAATAAATCTTTCAAAAACATCCCGTAGTTTATCCTTTGGAATTCCGATTCCGCTATCTTTTACATAAAATTCAAGAAAATCTGTTTTATCTTTTACTCCAAATTCAATAAATCCTTTTTCAGTATATTTGATAGCATTTTTAACTAAATTTGTAAGAATAGCATACAATTTTTCCTTGTCTGTAGAAATAGTTGCTCTGTCATCGGAAACATAAGAGTGATAAGAAAACTTAATATTCTTTTGGGCCACTTCGGGAGTGAAAAAAGTGTAAATATAGTTCAATTGTGTGTTAATATCCGATTCCTGAACACTTAATGTCATCAAACCTGCTTCAATCTTGGAAATACTGATGATATCATTGATGATATTCAACATTCTCCTTCCACTCTTTTCAATAATATTCAAATATTGCTCCTGCTCCTGTCCTGTTAAATTTTGTTCCCGTAAAAGATCTGCAAATCCTAAAATCCCATTCATCGGGGTACGAATTTCATGGCTCATATTGGCTAAAAACGCTGATTTTAACCGTTCACTCTCTTCTGCTTTCTCTTTGGCTTCCTGCAATTTTTTGTTAATGAGCTTATACTCTTCATTTTGAATCGCAATTTTACGGTTTTTATCCCGTAATGTTTTTTCGTAATTTTTACTTTCCGTAATATTTACCCCAATACTGGCAATTCCCGATGATTCATTGGAATCTGAAATCAAAAAAGTATTATACCAGGAAAAATAGAGTTTTTCACCCGATTTAGTCAAAATTTGATATTGGTTATTGTTGATGAATTGTTCGTTATTGTTGTTGATTAAAAACATTTCATACAAATCAGCTTTTAATTCAGGAGGGATGAAAAGATTAAACCAATTTTTATCCATCACCTCTTCATAAGTATAACCGGTAATTTTCAATAAATAATTATTGCAATACTTGATAGCTCCGTTTGGTTTCAGAATGATGGAAACAATATTCCCACTTTCCAGAATTTGCATAAACCTTTTTTCAGATTCCTTGAGTCTGAGCTGAGCTTGTCTGTTTTCAGCATTACGGAACTGATTGATCATTAGAATACCTAAAAGAAGAGTAGCGGGAGTATATACAAAAGCCAGTGGAATCGCAATTTTTTCTAATGTAATCCAAATTTTTTCAGGAGGTAATAAAAAGGTGCAACATGCCATAGCGAGATGAACCGTAATTCCCATAGCTAAAAGTTCCCATTTGTATTTTCCGTCTTTCCAGTTTGGTCTGAAATAGCGCCAGAGTAATCCAATCGTTCCTGAAGAGATAATAACGGCGATCCCCATCCATTGTCCGCCACCGCCCATAAAAAATCGTACTAAGGCGGTAACTACAATTAGAATGACTGTTGGAATAGTGCCAAAAAAGAGACCTGCAATAGAAATCATGACAGAACGTGTATCAAATACAATTCCGGGCACCCACTCCCATGTCGAAAAAATGATCACAACACCAATACCACTCAATACGAAACCAATGATAATTTTGGTTAATAAAGATCTTTCCTGATTGTCCTTGATCCAGATATTCTCATACAGCATGGCAAAAGCCAATAAGATGGAGGTGTTTTGCAATAATGCTAATATGATAGATTCTTTCATATTTTAATTTTTACTTTTTGGGGACTTGAATAAACTGCAAAATTAAGAAAAAATTGATATAAAACAAAATTTAATAAAATCCACCTACTAATGCAACATTTTATCCCTTTTTGAAAAGAAATTATCCTATTTTTGCCAATTATTAATTCAAAAAATTCAAAAATATGGAAAACAAAATCGATAAATCAAAAATGCTCCAATCTCACGTCATTTTAGTAAATGATGCGGTTAATTTTAAAGGAACTGTAGAAGGTAATCCTTCTATCTCGATAGATTATACTCCTCCATTGGGAAACAACTTGGGATACACTTCATTAGAACTCTTTTTATTGAGTTTATCTTCCTGTATGGGAACGGCTTTATTGGCCATTCTTAGAAAAATGAGAAAAGAGATTGCCCATTTTGAAATTTACTCAGAAGGGGAAAGAAAAAGTGAACATCCTGCTGGATTTCAAAATATTACCATTATGATTCACGTGAAATCTAATGGTTTAACAGATACTGAAATGGTAAGAGCTATTCAATCTATGGAAGCGATTTGCCCTGTTTTATCTATGGTAAACGAAAAAGTGGATATTCAAACCATGTTCCAGATCATGGCCTAATCTTAGGAAATGATCAGACTGGTCATACTTAAACTCCCACCCACTAAATGATCATTGAAAAGGGTCACCTTTTCGTTCTCTTGTTGTAAACTTAAAATATACAACAAGGGAAGAAAATGATCAGGGGATGGAATCGCAAATTGTATTTCCGGTGAACCGTTTTTATAATTGATCAATTGATCGTATTTCTTATTGATTATCAGATCATTGATCTCATTATGTGCATCAATAGCCCACTGATAACCATAATCGATCTGATCCATATTGTCGTAGTCCACAGCTCTTAAATTGTGAATAATATTTCCTGAACCCACAATCAAAACACCCTCTTCTCTCAATTGGAGTAAGTATTTGGCTATTTCGAAATGGGCATCGGTGGGTTTCAGATAATCGAGACTCAACTGAACAACCGGAATATCGGCATTCGGATACAGGTGTTTAATGACGGACCACGTTCCGTGATCCAAACCCCACTCATAATCAGGTTCTATCTGAATATCTGGATTTAATGCGATCACCTGTTGTGCCAAATCCGGATCTCCCGGTGCGGGATATTGCACTTGATAGAGTTCATGTGGAAACCCGCCAAAATCATGTATCGTTCGTGGATGTGTCATGGCTGTGACTTTCGTTCCTTTGATATACCAGTGTGCTGATATACACAATATTGCTTTTGGTTTTTCAATCTGGTTGACCACATTTTTAAATCCATCTACAAAAATGGAGTCTCTGATTGCATTCATGGGATTACCATGTCCTAAAAAAAGAAGGGGCATCATCATAGTAATGTTTAGTAAATAAATGGAATAATCCTATATGGTACTTTTTGGGTATATTGCTTCCACAAATCGCCATATTTTCTTTGACACCTTTTGTCATCCGCATATTGACGTGGGAAAAGAAGTAAAACATAATACAACGGATAGATCCATACCCAGTAAACATCAGGATATCCCACACTAAGGGCGATTCCTACGCCCATCAAAACTTCGCCCAAATAGTTGATATGTCGGCTCACACCCCAGAAACCATTGACCAATAATGTTTTGTTTCCATCCGATATTGTTTGGGGTTTTATTCCTAAGAAGGAGCGTGTTGGGTTGATTTTAAAGAAATATTTTTGCATATTGGCTCCTCTTGCCAGTGTCCAGCCCATCAGAAAGATGATTCCAAAAATAACCAAACCCCAGGCCGGTGTATTGGCTGCAGGGAGATCAACGGTATTCCAGGGAACAACGGCGTAAAGAAAAGGGTAGAATGTTAAACAGCCCCAACCTAACTTAACGCCTACTCTTTCAGCAAAAAAATCGTAGGTGTATAAGTGAACTTTTTCAAAAGAGAGGTAATCAACCACAAAAAAAGTGATCATGGCAGCACACAGTAATATGTTGGGAGAGAGGGATCCAAAACGGTTGTAATGGTGAGCCATAAAACTCAGCACATTAAGTTCCAGCATAACGGCACCCACCAGATAGAGCCACATTTTAGCATCGATACGACCCTTTTGAAATTGGGGATTTTCAAGTCTTCCAAAGAAAAGATCCACTAAAAAAGGTTTTCCGGTAGAAGGGTAGGGAAGTACGATGGCCAGAGAAAAGATCAGTCCGAATGTAAAAGCACCGGCAAGACTATACCAGCGGATCTCGTACAACCAATCGAATGGCGCCCAGTTCAAGTTTCCGAGTATGGCCCAAAGTGCTACGGTAATGATCAGAACAATCCTTCCGTTTAGTCTATAGTGTAATAGTTCACCGGTTTTAGAATCGGTGACATAGCCGGCCATTTTCCGTCCGGGAACGAAATAGTTTAACAATGTGATCAGGAAATAGATCACCCAGGGGGTAAAGAAACCTAGAAGTATTTTCATCGGGATAAATTTTTAGTATTATTTTTCATAATTGAGATGGCCCATTTTTTAGGAAATAGTGTTCCCATAACAAAACGAGCGATTTTGTTCATCAAGCCGGGTGTAACGATAGGACCATTTCCCAAAGCGTGCAGGGCTTGATGAGCCACTTGATCAGCCTTCAATGTTCCGGGAGCTTTACCTGTCTGGGCCTGCTCATAACCGGGTGTAATAATCGCGCCTGCGCAACAGCCAACTACATCGATTCCGTAGGGTTTCAGCTCACTCCATAACCCTTCCGCCAGAATCATCAGAAACGCTTTAGACGCGGAGTATGACACAATCTTCGGACTACCCTGTAGACCCGACATCGAAGACATAATCACGATGCCCCCTTTTTTGTTGGAGATCATTTTCGTAGACAGGTGTTTTATGAGGCGCAAAGGGGTTCTCATATTCACAGAAACAAGGGTATCCAGTTCATGATCAGCCACATCTTTAAAATAGTCGATAGGAGCGAAGGCCGCATTATAGACCAGCAAGCCAATCTCGACATCAAGGGTATCCAAATACGATTGAGTTGCCTCAAAATCAGCTAAATCCACCGATTGAAACAAAACTTCAACGTCATATTGCGATTTCAGTTTTGATGCCAGTTCAGACAATTTATCCCAACGACGAGCCAGCAAGACAAGATGCACTCCCGCTTTTGCCAGTTCTTCCGCAAAAGCAGCGCCCAATCCCTCAGAAGCCCCGGCAACAACCGCCCATGGACCATAATTGTGTTGGAAATCTTTCATAACGTTTTCATTTGTTAGGTGCTTTTTAAAATATATTCTTTAGGAGTCATTTTCTCATGTTTTTTAAATGCTCTATAAAAAGATGATGGCGTATTAAATCCTACATCATAAGCAATTTTTTCAATGGTATTCGTTTTCAAATTCTCAATAGTTAATAATTTTTTTGCTTCTGAAATTCTATAAAAATTGATCAAATCAAAAAAACTCATTTCAAAATATTGATTGATGGTATTAGAAATGTTATGAACATTTTCATTCAAATCGCTGGAAAATCTTGTAATATTTACATTTGAATCCAAATAGGGTTTCCGGTTTTCTAAATATTTTTTAATTAAATATGCCCGATTTTCAATTTCTTCAGCGATAGGCTCTTGTTTAATTTTTGATACATTTTTTTGATCAATAATAGGAACCAATTTTAATAACATTTTGTCTTCATTATTGATAGGATTGGATAAACTTTGATATACAATAAAAATAAATGTAACAGCGGATCCAATAGGCATCAAATATAGAAAAATTTGAATTTTTGGAAATAAAAAGAAAGGAAACATGGTAACAATCCATAAAATAATACAAATCTTGATAAATGAAAGGATCCAATTAAACTTGATAGATTCAATATTTGAACTAACATGAACAATAACAGATTGATATTTTTTGACTTTTATATAGCTAAGAATAAAATAAAAAAACATTTGAAGAATCATGATCATATCGACAATTGATAATCCTAAAGGGATGGAACCACTTTTGATTTGTTTGAAAAATAGGTATTTAAAATCCAAAGAATGCAATCCAAAGTCAATAAAATACACGAGACAGAAAAAGAAAGGAATTAGATGAATGGTATCTTTTAGATAAAATCTATCTTTTTGACCAATTGTTTTTAACACATAATAATAAAACAAGGGACTCCATAAAAAATTTAAGAGTAAATGTAATGGGAACACTACAAATGCTACTTTAAAATAACCTAAACTAATAATGGTATTCGAAATTTGGGCTAAAGTGGGTAAAAGTACAATTATTGCAAGTAAAATATTATGATTATCTTTTGATTTTAATAATAAAATAGTGCTTAAAATTATAGAATTAATGATACAAAAAAAATTAATGAATGTTGCAAAATTGAACATAATTTTCCCTTTAAAATGTGATACAAAGATATAAATTTTTTTATAAAACAAAAACAATCATAGTAATTTAATTGCAGTTTCTTTAAACTACAACAATTATGCATATAATGAATTCTATATTTGTCAAAATTTAAAATCAAAACGTTATTATTATGAAAAAAATTCTTGTTTTACTTATGTTATTTGCGTACTTTATAACAAATGCGCAAAATTGGTACTGCCCACATGTCTACGGTGGATTAAATTCAATTCAATTTCTGAATGAAAACTTGGGATATTCTTTAGGATCAAAAGGGGTATATAAAACGGAGGATGGAGGTTTGAATTGGAGTTTAATTATGAATACTAATAGTGAAATTTACAATACTTCTTTTTTTATTGACCAAGATACGGGTTATATTGCCAGTCAAACAGGAACTCTTAAAAAAACCACAAATGGGGGAGTAACTTGGACCAATATATCAATTAGTGGAAATAATGTTTATAAAGACTTACATTTTACTTCTCCTGCTAATGGATTTTTGCTTTTTAGCGGAGGATTACTAAAAACTTCCAATTATGGAGCAAGTTGGTCTAATGTGCCAACAAATGCGACATCCATGATGATGGATTTTTTCTTTCTAAATGAAACTATAAGTTATATTTGTGGGTTTAATGGAATTATATTAAAATCTACAGATGGTGGCAATACATGGTCTTCACTGAATTCCGGAGTTACCTCAACCTTGTATTCGATACATTTTGCAAGTTCATTAATTGGTTTTGCTGTTGGGGATAATAGTACAATTATTAAAACAATTGATGGTGGGCAAACATGGACACCAATTACGAGTTCAGAAATATCTTCAAGTTATCTAAACGCTGTCTTTTTCACTAGTGAAACAATCGGATATATTGGAGCAGGAACTCCTGATGGATCAATTTATAAAACGATAAATGGTGGTAATACCTGGACAAAATGGACTAATCCCACAAAATTTTCCATAACAAATTTGAAATTTTTCAACTCTAATTTTGGATATGCATGCGGAAATTCAATTATTCTTAAAACTACAGATGGGGGATCCAATTGGAATATTTTATCTAGTAGTGCAGGAAATGAACTTTTAGATGTCTTTTTTGCCAACTCTCAAATCGGTTATATTGTTGAAGAAAATGTAGGAATTAGAAAATCAACAAATGGTGGAAAAAGTTGGGTTTTACTCAATAATGGAACAGATAGATATTTTAGAAGAACCTATTTTCTCGATCCAAATTTGGGATATGCTATTGGACATACGATAATGAATGTTGGTTTTATTAAAAAAACCACAGATGGTGGTCTTACCTGGACAACTGTTTACAATGCTACCAGTGGAAGTTTTTATGATATAAAATTTGTAAATCCCAATATTGGATTTGTAAGCGGAACAAATGGTGTCATTTTAAAAACATCAAATGGTGGACAAACCTGGACACCTCAGACCACAAATACGACATACACTATAAACGAATGTTGTTTTACAAATGAAAATAATGGTGTTGCTATTGGTTATTCAGGAGTAAGTAATAGTGTGATCATCAGAACAACCAATGGAGGATCAACATGGACCACTTTAACAAATCCCGCAACCTCATGGTTAATAACTATTGATTTTTCCAGTGAAAATGTTGGGTATATTGCAGGAAGCAATATAATTTTAAAAACAATCGATGGTGGAGCAACTTGGAATATTATCAATAATGAAAGCTCATTACTTTACTCCATTGATTTTTTAACAGAAAACAGAGGATTTATTTGTGGATATAATGGAATTTTAGTGGAAACCATTGATGCAGGTGCAAACTGGAATGTTGTGGAGTACGATGGAACATGGACATCACAACAATTACATTCATTACATTGTCCAAATTCAGGTACCGCTTATGTTGTTGGAAAATCAGGCTTTTTAAGAAAATGGAGTGATGGTACTGTCGAAAATATTCAAGATAATAATTCAAATATTTCCACTTTTTCTTTGTTTCCAAATCCAACACAAAATAAAGTAAATATTAAATTATTTAAAGAAGTATCAAACAATAAAATTCAAATTTTAGATTTTGTTGGAAGATTAATGAAACAAGAAATGTGCAATTCCAATGATATTGAAATAGATATAAGTTCGTTACCGGCTGGATTATATTTTGTAATAATTGAAAATAATGGAATTTTTTCTACTCAAAAATTAATCAAACAATAAAATCGATTTTGATTTGACAAATAATAACATTTCCCATGGCTGAGATCCTTTCTCATAAAATCAAAAAAACAGTTTAAGTTTCAGCCATTGGAAGTGTAACGTCTTTTTTCTCCCGTCCCCAGTCCTTCGTCCTTCGTCCTAGTTCTCCCGATTTTCAAAATCCTCTTTCTTCCCCACTCTTTTAATAATCAGATAGACAATAAGAGCCACGCATGCTGCAATAAACAAGCCGTACAAAACGGTCATAGCGATACCAAAAAACTTCATATTATCCTAATTTTACCGCGGTTCCGTAAGCTAAGATTTCAGAAGCTCCTTGCATAATCATAGAAGTAGCCAGGCGAAAACCGATGATAGCATCAGCACCCATACGTTCAGCATCCTGAACCATTCTGAACATCGCTTGTTCTCTCGATTGTGCCTGAAGTTTGGTATACTCTTCGATCTCTCCGCCCACAATATTTTTCAATCCGGCGAATATATCCTGACCAATATTTTTAGCACGAACGGTACTTCCTCTCGCCACGCCTAATAGTTCAACAATCACTCTGTTAGGAATTGTTTCAGTTGTTGTAATAATCATAATCTCTATATTTTAAATGAATTAATATTTGAATCAAATACGAAGCGCAAATATAAAAAAAAGATCAATACCCGATTCACAAAAAAATGGATAGTGGAGAAAAGTCAGCAGTCAGCGGTCGGCAGTCAGCATTTTTTTGCTGTTGGGTTTTAGGTTTTGGGTTTTAGAATTTTTCATTCGCCTTTAGCCTTTAGCCTTTCGCCCTTCGCCTTTTGCCCTTCACCATTTGTATTTTCCATTATACAATTTAACTTCTATTTTGTATTTTATAAAATATAATTGTATCTTTGCCAAAAATTATATCCATGAAACAGTTATTTCTTTCTTTTTATCGTAAACTTTCGGAAACAGATATGCGCTTTGAACGCTATTTGTTGAAACAAATTGACTGGAACAATCGACTTATAGCCATCACTGGTGCTCGTGGTACAGGAAAAACAACCTTATTACTACAACATATCAAAGAGATGTACGGCAATAATCCCGAGGATATTTTATTTGTAAGTTTAGATAATATTTATTTCAGCAATAACAATTTATATACGCTGGCCAATGATTTTTACACTTATGGAGGTCGTGAGTTGTATCTTGATGAGGTGCACAAATACCCTAATTGGGCTCAGGAGATCAAAAATATGTATGATGATTTCCCAAAATTAAAAGTTATTTTTACCGGTTCCTCAATGTTGCAAATTTTTAACGCGGATGGAGATTTGAGCAGACGGGTGCGCCATTATCAACTGTTTGGATTATCATTTCGTGAATTTTTGATTTTTGAAGGGATTGTTCCGATATCGCAATGCAATTTTTCTTTAGAACAAATTCTCCATCATCATATCGAAATTGTAAATCAAATAACGCATTCAAAATCTATTTTATCAGCTTTTCAAAAATATTTACAATACGGTTATTATCCTTATTATCAAGAAGATACTCCTGGTTA
Source organism: uncultured Bacteroidota bacterium (assembly GCA_942493315.1). Lineage (GTDB taxonomy): Bacteria > Bacteroidota > Bacteroidia > Bacteroidales > WCHB1-69 > UBA5429. Next base: position 982,369 of record OW818690.1, read on the forward strand.
CAGTGATCGTGTTTTACAAACTTTCAATACAGTAATGGAGAGTGACTTACCTAATGTAGAAAGGATCGATTTTGATTCGATTCATAAAATTAAAAAGTTATTTTACATTTTATCAGAAATGATTCCATACACTCCAAACATATCGCAATTGAGTCAAATGGTGGGTGTAACGCGTCCAAGTTTAATGAATTATCTTCAACATCTCGAAAAATCGCATACCATTTTATTATTGAAACAAAAAGCAACAGGTATGAGACAATTAGTAAAACCTGAAAAAATCTATCTGCAAAACACGAATTATACTTATGCTTTATCGAAGAACAATCCGGATGTTGGTAATTTGCGTGAAACTTTCTTTTTCAACCAGATCCAACAAAATCATAAGGTCACCTATACAGAAAACACCGATTTTTGTGTGGATGATCAATACTATTTTGAAATAGGCGGAAAGAACAAAAACGGCAAGCAGATTCAGGGTCTTCAAAACTCCTTTTTAGCCCTTGATGGGATCACCTGTGGATTTAGAAACGAAGTACCCCTCTGGCTATTTGGATTTTTGTATTAAAAGTTTATTTAAAAGGCGAAGCGCACCCTTTTCAGCTATCAGGTATCAGGTTTCAGTTTTCAGCTATTAGTTATAAGGTTTTGGGTTTTGGGTATTAGTTTTCAAACCTTCGCCTTTCGCCCTTATTATTACACAGAGTTTCACTGTGTTTAACGGTGTCTCACAGTGTTTATGTGTCTGTATTTTAAAATTTAAAACACTGTGAAACACTTTTTTTACACTGTGAAACATGGTGATATTAAAAATTCAAAAATAAAAAAGAAAAATGCCACAGATTTTAAAACGCAGATTAAACCGGATCTGTTTTAATCTGCGTTGCAAAGCATCCGTTGAATCTGTGTTCCATTTGGGTATAAGGTGCAAGGGGAAGGGGGAAAGTTGAAAGGAGCAGGAAACTTCCTTCGCCTTTAGCCCTTCGTCCTTCGTCCTTCGTCCTATTTCAAAAGCAAACGATTCACAACAGTATTCCACTTCTCGATAGATTGAAGTTCGCCGTAGAGTTGCATAGCGATATCATTATCATAAAATTCAAGGCGGATCTCTTGTTCCGTTTTATCTTTTGGAATCAGTACCAATTCCAACTTTTCGATCAGGGTAGTATTGTTCGCTATTCTTGAAGTATCTTTAATTTTGCATGTTTGAACCTTCTTTAAATCAACGAATTGGTTATAATACTGACCTTCATAATGTTTGATAAAAAACAGGAACAGTTCGGTTTCATCCACACCGATCAGATAGTTTCCGCACATTTCGTATTCGGTAATCCGGCAACCGTGTTGTAAAGCAAGTTGATTCAATTGTTGGATAGCCTGTTTGGTTTTTTTACGTTTCAATGTTTGAGCAATGATAAAAGGGATTACGCAGGCAAGGATAATAATCAATCCAATTATAATAGTTTTAGAGTCCATTTTTAATAATATTTTTTTAAAGTTAATAAATGATAAATAGTCCCTATTAAGGCAACAGGGATAAAAAAAGCAAAAAAAAGTCATTTACAAACTAACCGAAATGGTGGAAAGGGAAGGTAATATTAAATTTATGGGTTTGGACATTAAACTGGTTTAAAAATCCGCTATTAAAATCGAATTGAGTCTCCAGAAGTTGATCAAACAGGATTTGCACGCAGGTAAGATCCTTAAAATGAACTTTATAATTCTGAACAGGGAAAACCTTAACGGTAGAAACGGTTTTCTCGTTAGGGATTGAATTACAAGTTATGGTATCAGAAACCGAAACGTAGTGATGGGTAGGATCAGAATGAGATGTAGGAACAGAACCGGGCAAAATGGAGTAGTAGATTCCCACATTCATAGAGAGGCAATAGAAGATTGCCAATCCAAAAGCCATTACCATTTTTCCGAAATTTTTCACGCCACAAAAGTAGTAAAAAAATGAGAATAAATCGGGAGAAAAGGGCGAAGGGCTAATGGCACAGGGCTAATGGCTAATGGGGAAAGGGATAGGGGAGATCTTGTTCCTTTTCTTTCATAAGTTATAAGGTTTTAGGTTTTGGGTATTGGTTTTTTAGAAATTTTTCATTTTTCATTCGTCCGTAGTCCGTTGTCCGTAGTCTGTAGTCTATTTTCTCAGGGCGTGCCGGCTTCCCCACCCACAATCCAACCCACGCCGTCGGTCTCCGGCCCATTTTCAGAATGCTCAATGTGCTCGAATGCTCTTGTGCTCATATACTCGATAGCTCTTTTCATTTTTCATTTATAATTAGCACAATACTATTCACTATTCACTATTAGTTATTAACTAATTTTTCATCCCCTAAGCAGCTCAACTTGCGGGGTATCTGGCCTCCGCCCTAATGCGAAAAACCTGCGGTTTTTTGGGTTTTAGGTTTTGGGTATTGGTTTTTAGTTCTCAGTTTTTGCTCCGGTCTCCAGTCCCTCGTCTCTTGTCCATTTTTCATTTCATTTGCTAATTTTTCCCGAAATCCTCTGAAACACTCCCCCCTCTCCCCACTCTCTTCTTTTGTCCTTCGTCCTTCGTCCAATTAGCTCATTATCATCTCCCTCCCCGCGATCTGGAAGATGGTCTCTATAGTTGATTAGTGTAAAGAGAATTAAAAAATAGAGCATGTCAATATTCAAGATCAATCAGTTATTTTTTATAATTAACTGTATTTTAATTGTTAAAAATCCTTAAAAAGAATAAAATCATTTGGATAAGTGGTTTTTAGTTTCTAAATTTGTCGCGTAAAAATTGGATCACTAAAATTTTTCTATTTCATTCTACAGTTGACTTTAAAATAATTTGTGAAAATCTTTATAAAACAAAACACACTTAATTAATTATTGTTTTAAGAGAATAGTTTTTTAAGTTCTTATATTAACATCAGAGAACTAGATTTTTTTAATTTTAAAATTATAGCAATATTAAAATAAAAAACCCCAATAAATAATGAAATTCAAATTACAAACTTGTTTTATTGGTTTAACTGTAGCAACTTTTTTAGTTACGATTGGCATTATATATTTTGGTTACATCAACAAAACTACAGATCGTCTTTATTTCTCAATAACCCAATTTGACTTGCCTAATAGTAATGACTTTACTATTGGGGAGAACTCTGATATATGCTATAAGGATATACCTGAAAAGTATATGACTGTGTCGTATGATAATGGCGCATTTTCATACAAAATCAATAATTCAGATAGTTGTTTGTATTATTTCATAAACGACACCAATTATAACAAAGTTACTATACACATAAACGATAATATACAAGTTTTTGGACAAGTTTTTTCCGGTAAGTATTTAATCAACAAGCTGAAAAAACTCGACAATGAGTATTATATGCTTAAAGATGTAATGATTGATGATTTGAGTACTAAAATTCGCAATTCAATTAACACTGGTGAAATTGAATTCAACTCATTTATTCAAAAGAAACATAATAAATACTATCTTATCATTCTTGACAAATTTACAAAAATAAATAATATTGGTTACTGTTATTCAAAAACTTTAAGTCCGGGTCAAGAATTTAAGATCCAGTTTTTCAAAATGAATAGTTGGAGTGTAAAAAAACAAGAAAAAAGATTTTGGGATTATGTGCAATTTTGGGATTACAAAACCTATCTTTCTGACAGTATACGTTCTTATTTTGCAAAACCAGTGCAAATATTTACTGAGTGGGGTGCTGGTCATATCCTTGTAAAGAGAAATGATTTGCATTATTCAGCAACTTTCCCTAAAGCAATATCAACTACTATCCCAATAAAAAGGATAATTGAAACTGCTGATAGTTCTGAAACAGGGGTATATCTCAAACAAATGCTGAAATCATACTATATGCCTACTGATTTTTATATTCCTGCATTTTCTAATGCACTTTCTGAAAATATTTGTGAACTTTCGGTAGCAGAAAATTTTAACTTGGTTTTTCAAAAAGCAAATAATAGAGATACAGCAAATTGTCTAACGTCGGGTAGTTTAATACCAAAAATTAATATAAAAAATCAACAACTTGTTACAGGTGGTATTACGTACAAAACCCGGGTTTTAAATACTGCATTTTATTGGTCGAAGCATTGGTCGTTAGCTATTGCATGGTTTATATTGATGTTAATTTTACATTTTTCCTTTCCAAAATCAGGCGATGAACCATATGCAGAAAAAGTAAAAGACATTCGTTCATATATTTGTGGAATGTTTACTTTGTTCTGGTTTTTCCTTAATCAGAAGCTTTTAATTGCCGAAAAACTGACATTTACTTATCCTTATTTTGAAAAAATTTATTCTGTTGTCTACATAACAACATTGTTTTCGCTTTTTGCTGTGTTTTTGCTTATAGTGTTGATAAATCGTTCGTATTTTGATGAAAATGCACTTGGCGAAGACAGGTACAGTAACAACCCTTTTAGAGTAAAAAAATCAGGTTGGTTCAATTGGATTATTGCATGCGGAATAACTTCGATCTGTATTTATGCATACTGCAAAATAAAATCAAATTTTATCTTGCCGATTTGGAATAGTTATATTGACAAAGATTCTTTAGATATATGGACATTTTGGAAATGGCAAAAGATAGGTATGCTAAATGATAATCATTTTACTGTATTTATGATAATTGGCAGCTTATTAATTTTCTTGTTGGTATTATTTATAATCTTATTTTGTATTAAAAGAAAATGGTTTAAACGAATTGAAAAAGTAAAAAAAATAACTCGTTGGACTGAACAGATATATGATATAATATATAGCAGAGTTTCAAATTTGATTAATTTTAAAAAACCTAAAACTTATGCGATTTACCTTATAATAATAATTATTGCATTATTCTTTGTGGTTGCACTATTAGGTAATTCTGGAACGGCAGTTGCCATTATAATGCTTTTACTTTTGCTTGGCAAAACAATGAAAGTTTTAATTGATGACTTTAATCAGATAGAGGATTTCAACAAATGGGCGAAATGGATATTCTTGACGATGTTGGGAGTCTGTATATTTGTTGGAATCGGTATGTATGATTTCGGATTTTTCATTAATGTTTTTGGGATTGCTGTTACTTGGATTTTTTTAATTATTTTATCAGCAAAGTATTTTGATAATTATGCAGATGAAAACGAGACAATTATCAAAAAGCAAATAAAAAAAGGACTGGGTTTAGGTTTTTTACTGGTTATTGTTAGTTGTTTCATAATTTTTTGGTGGAATTCAAACCCTGAAAAAATTGATTATGAAAGAAATACTCGTAGAATACAGAACTGCATTTATCCAAATCAAGTAAAAGAGGCAGGTTATCTTTACACCGAAAGCGATATGCAGTGGATGGAAGTAATGCGGCACTATGCAGAAAAGGCGAGCAAATCAACAGACGATATTTACAGTGAAGATAATAATTTTCACCAACTTATTGCATCTGGGCAATCGCCTGTTGTGCTTAATGATGTAAGCATACCTACTGTTTATCTTGGCTCTTTGCGTTGGTTGGGATTGTTTGGTTTGTTTTATGGAATAATGGCTTTGGGTTTTTTTGTCTATTCGTTCAGCATTGGTGATGTTAAAAGAATTAATAGTCGCGGCAATAACATTTATCCAATCAACCTTCAATTGATAAGGCGATTGCTTGCAGGTAACTTATGGATTTTTGTTACACTATATCTGATTAAATCTTATTATTGGGACAAATTACCCGTGCCTTTCACTGGACGCCTGATACCTGGATTTGGAGTTGATGCAGTTGGAGAAGCATTAGAAATTATTGTGTTATTTGCATTTATGTGTTCTTTATATAATCCTTATAAACAAAATATAAAATGAGAGAAGAAAAAAAAGCAGTTCTGAAAAAATTAGGTAAAATTTTGCTAAATAATGGTTTGTTGATTGCGATTTTGTTGTATTTTATTACATGTGGATTTTTTTGCAACAATTTTAACGGCAAATGGTTATTGTGGTTGTTTATTAGCTGTTTTATAGGTTGGTTGTTTTCATTCTTTTATAAAGAGTATGAAAAAGCTGATGAAATGACCATTGAACCTGTTATTTATGATCACAGATATGACGAGCAAGTAAGTTGGAAAGACAGATTGAAGAATATAGGAAAAAGCGTACGTGAGATGTCAGGGTGGAATTACTTACGTTGGGCTTTAATTATATCATTTTTATCGGTCGCATGCTATATTATGCACGAAAGCTTATCCTCGTTATGGATAAAGAATGAAAAATGGGATAAAATTTTTTGTTGGTTTTTATCAATGATTGTTATTATAACCTTATTTTGGATAACTGGTTGGATAACCCATCAACATTCAAAAATAAATAACAGCTACAAAAAATTGTTTTTTTTCAGTTGTATTGGACTTTACATTCTCTTCGATTTAGCTCCCTTTACTTTCAATTATTTTCATATATATAGCAATTTTGGGAATACTCAAATAATGGCTCAGACCGTAAAGGCAAGTGATGAATTGATTAAACTTATAAAACCTATTATTTGGGAAGAAATAAAACCTAAACAAATTATTTTAGATAGTTTAAATAATGTAAACAAAGAATATTTTAATGAGATAAAAAACTGTGAGAAACGAAAAGAAATATTATTGGATTCATTTGACAAAATGGCTACTAGCATTAATCCATCTGGTAGAACTTCTAAATTTAAAACAACAAAAGACGGTGAAACTACTAAAACAGAAAGTTCAATTACAACGATTAATAATCGGGTTAATCAAATAAGTCGACAAATAGAAAGTCTCAATAAGAAAGTTAAGGGAAAAGAGATATTTGAAAAAACAACTCCAATAGTAAATGATTTAAAAAGAACAGATATATTATTAAATGAAATTGATTCATTAATTAGAATATACAATGAAGCAAAATTTGATAATAATAAGGAAAATCAAATAAATATAACAAGAGATATAATTTTTAATGTAGGAAAATTAAATGGAGAATTTATTGATGATTCGATTTCAAAAAAACTTATTAGTATTATCAATTCTGAACAAATTGAAAGGGATAAAGCATTAAATGATTTATTTGAATTGATTCTAGGTAAATATGAAGATAATAACAATCAATTGCCTATTGAAAAAAGAGAAATCCATACACTTTTACATAAAGTTAGTATTCAGAGCGTTGCTTTAAGTGCCTTAATTGATTTAGCTCCTATTTTTTTGGCACTCTTGATTACTTTTCCAACAACAAACAGGAGAAAAAGACAATGAGTCAAGAGACGTCACATATTCGTATTAACCTGTTTTCTTTTTTCAACCACGAACAAGAAACAAACAAAATTCTAGAAAACTTTGGGACATTACTTTGTCAAGACAAAGTTTTCGATAAAAGTTGGGGATTTATACGAAAAAAAGTAGAAGGAACTGAAAACTCATTTTATATTGGTGGTGGCAGAATGTATTTACCAAAACGACAACTTTCTTTTTACAATGAACAACCACCAAGGGAAATTTTTGGAGATATAAAAGAAAATGATATTGAAAAAAACATCCAAGATTGGTGTAATTCAGCTGATATTTTTCTTCTTTGTTTACACTCAAATAATAAACCTGAAACAAAGTTTATTTCTCGATTAAATTGGTATATAAAAAAACACAATAGAAATAAAACAATTTTATATACGGTAACAAATTATATTAGACAGTTTGAATATTCCACTTTCGATGAATATGCTAATTTTTCAGTTACTCTTAATCAAGAATTGAATCATGCATATTTTCCGTATTCTGAAACAAATGAATTTATAAATTGGAAAAATGAAAAATTTTGTATTTGCAAAGAACTATTCTGTTTTACTAAACAAGCAAACAGTTACATTGATTTTTTACTATTTTGCCTCAATCAACTATACAAAGATATTGCGGAAATTAAAATTTCAGACAATAAAGCGTATCATTACAAAACAACGAATATAAACTTTAAATCATACAATAATATGGGAACAACTATAAAACTTGCAATAGTCGGCGCACCTAAAAACGGTAAATCGCATTTAATTTGGGATATTTACCAAATTTTCGAACAACAAGGTCGTAATTTGACTTTTGTAGAAGATGATTCATATGCAAGTCCTCAAATGCTTGCAAATAAATTGCTATCTGAAGACGCGCTAAATAAAACGCCTCACTCTTTGCAAACCAAAAGCAAAAATCATTACAAAGGACAAAATAAAGATTTTATTTTAGAATTTATGGATGTCGCGGGTGAGGCTTTTGATGACGGCAAAGTGATAACCGAACAATTTCGCACAATTAAAATGATGCTTAAGAAAAGTAGTTATTTCAATAATAATAAGCCATTTATAGAACATTCTGATGATAAAAAAATCAGTATAACGTTTAATAAAAATGAAAATACTACAACTCAAAGTCCGTCTCAACTCCAAACAGACGAACCGTCTGGACGTGAGGGAATACCACAAACGCAACAAGATGAAAGCAATGTTTCTCAAAATAATTTAAACAGGAATATAAAAACCCAACAAAGAAATGGGAAATATATTGCTAAAAATTTTGAGAGGTACGATACTGAGAGTTTAATTGCATGTTTGAAACAAGTTGTTACTTTCGCATTACGAACAGACGGATTAAGTCGTTATCACGATACACTAAGAGTAATTAATAACGTTGATTTTTGGAATGATTTTTATGCTTATGTTTTTTGTGATAATTGTACAGACATTGTTTTTTGTGATTTAGTTACTTTACCAAATAACATGACTGCTATTTCTGAAACAGGCAAAGCATTTAGTCAATGTGTTTCAGGCGTTGGCGAGTTTTTAGCAGAAAAAAACACAAATTTCAAAGGTCGAAAGAAACCAAATATGTACGCTGTCTTTCGAGGATTAGATGCTATGATTACCTGTGATGATCAGAAAGATCCACAAGAAAACAAACTAAAAGAAATTTTAAAAAATACTAATGATGAAACAAAGAAAAAGTTATTACCCTTTGTGTATTTTCTATTTCATTTATCCGTTTATCAAAATTTCATGAATGATTATTTTACAAAAGATGATTTCGATAAATTATGTGAAAGTATTATTAATAATAACAATTGTTTTATCAAACAACTACAGTCTCTAAATCTAGATTTAACCGATAAAACTAACCTACAAACTTTTTTGTCTGGATTGCTCAAAAACGATACGGAATTTACTATAAACGATAGCAGGTCTACAAAACTTAATGATGTATTCTACGATAGAATAGAGAAGCTAAGAAATATGAACGGTATGCTTGAAAGATTCAATGGAAATTCAGATATTTTTCCTCATATTTATTTTACGGCATATCCTATTTGTCAGAAATTAGACATTCATAAAAATTTGCCTGTAGATGGTAACCCTAATAATATTGACGGTTTAACTCCCACAGATTTACGTTTCCCTTTGGGGGTATATAATTTTATTACAGATTTAGTATATTCACATACGCAAAGCGGCAAACAGGGAACTGATATGGAAAACTATTTGTATTTAAGTAAGAATGTACAAAAACAAAACAAGTTTAAACAGATATGGAAAATAATAACGAGATAAAATTTTCGGTAATAGTAAGAGGTTCACTTACAACAAAAGAGGGTTATGTAGAAATTGCTTCAACACAAACTCATGCTATTTTACCAAACGATTTTGAAAATAGACACTCAGAAGATTTTTCGAGCGAATATGCCTCTTTGCTTGCGTTTAGGACAGAGAATTCTCCTTTTTTGTCAGTTATTCATATTCAAGGGCAACACATTGGAAGTTCATTGGCTGGTAGAATCTACGATACAAGAATTTTCTACAATATTGATTCTGCAAGCTTGCGAAATTGTCATTTAAAAATTGGATCTATTGTCGGTAGTTTACCTCGAATACTGTCATTTTCCGAGAAGAAATTTGATTTAACCAACAGTGTATACGTAAAACCGTATAGGTTGTCAAAATCAGAGGCCGCAATAAATGGACTTAGCAGATATATAATGCAAGCCATTGTTGAAGGTAAACGGCTTATTGTGAAATTAGATAGAAAAGATGCAGGATATTGGAAAGAAAATGGTGTTTTGGAAAATAATGAAGCACAAATGTTATTCGTTGCTATTGATTCTTTACCTGAAATATTGAGACCAGTTGCCTCTTTTGCGTTGTCGGTTGATGAGAAATTTGATAAAGACATATTAAAATATACTAATATAATTTTATATCATGGCAACCGTAATAATCTTGCAATTAAAATTGATTCAAATACTTGCATTGAAGTTGCTTGGGATGATTTGGATAAAAATAACAACGACAAATTTTTCAATCAACAAGATTTTTTTTCAAAAGTAGCATTGTGCACAATTAACAAATATCAAAGTGAAAATTTTGACTTCAAATACAAAGATTTTTTCAATTCAAAGTTATCCTCAAAAGGAATGCTAGATGGTATTTATGATGTTCAAAAAGACCCTAATTTAAAAAAAAGTGTTGAATACCTCAAAATACAAAAAGATTGGGAACGACTTATTCGACACCCTGAAGTAATTGATAAAATAAGAGTAAATGCAGAAGAATTAGATTTTAATTTAAATAATTTATATAACTTCTTTGAAAATAATAAAAAAGTAGAAATCAGAGAAAAATATGTAGAATTTTTCTGTCTGACAAAATCTGAATTACAGGTCAATAAGCAACTTGAAATATTAAAAACAATTCTAAATATTCCAGATGCTAATATTGAAAAAGAATTAAAAAATCTATTATTAAATAAATTGACATTACAAATATTTCATCAAAACTTAAATATTGATGAATGGATAGAAGTTGCAGAACTTTTTATTAATACAAAATATGAGCAACAATTAATTGAAAAGACAAAGCAACAAGATTTATACTTTTTTGAGAAACTTTATAAGAAAGGTAAATACTTGGAGATTGTCGGACAATGTTTCAAAGAAACGACTGCTTACAAAAATAATTTTAAAGAAATATGTCAAAAGCCATTTATTGATTATTTGCCTGAAGAAAAATTACAAATGTTGAGATTTAAGTTTCTTTCTAATTGTGAAAGCTCTGATTTTAAGGAAATATATAAAGATCTCAAATTTGAAGAAGTAGAAAAGTTTTTGGTAAATAAAAACAATGATGAATATATTGTAAAATTGATAATTAAATATTTTCCAAATAAATGTAAGCAATTTATTGAACAAAATTCTGAAATTACCATTTCTCAAATTGGAAAAGCTATATTAAATAATGATGATGTTACTAATAGTGAAATTTATAAGTTGTACAAAAAAGCAGATCTGAAACCCACAAAACCGCAAATAGAATTAACAATTTCTAATCTTGAAAATATATATAATAATACCCAAAAACTTGAATTTGACATATCAAATGAAATTACAAAACTATATATATCTCATCCAATAATAACCAATTGGAAAAAAATTCATGAAACAACAAATCAAAATCCACCGGAAGAATTTACATTAAACGAGATTATTGATAAAAATGAACTTAAGGCTTATCAATATTTATTAAAACAAAACATTAAATTACCTGAGATTAATATTGAAAAAATGATCAAAAACACTAATGATTATGACAGTTTTTGCAATTTATTTGATGATCTTACAGAATTAAAAATCGATTTTTCAGAGTTTAAAAAAACATTAGAAAAGAAACAATTCGAAAGGAAAAATATTATTTTAAAAAAATATTTTAACAATAAAAGCTCATCATCTTTATCACAAGAAAATATTAGGAAAAGATTGGTTATTTTAATTTTAATTGCTTTGATCATTGGTTTTGGAGGTGGATATAATATGAGATCTTTAATTACAAGTAAAAAAGAACAGAAGGAAACAACTTTGAACTCAATTCAAGATACTGTAAATATTCAAACACATGATTTAGTAAATCAAACTTTTTTAATTTTTTATAGAAAACAAATTAATAATGATATTTATTCAAATAACGATACGATCAAAGCAAACGAAAAGAGTTTAGCGGATTGGTTTTCTCTATATAAGGAAAAGAATTTGATAGTGGACTCTATTAAATTAAAGGATTCAGTTTATTTATTAAAATTAAAAATAGATGGACCTGAATCAGCAACAATCTTTTATCAGAAAATAGACTCAATAATTAACAATTTGAAATAAAATATGGTAAACTTTAATCCACATAACAAAAAAATGCTTTGGGCAATAATTATAGTAATTGTTTTGATAATAATTTGTGTATTTATTATTTCCTTTTTCAGTCATAGTAGTAAAAGTTATTATGAACCCATTTCCGAACAAAACAGAGGCTTTATCGGCAAGGCAGATGCTCTATTTGATAAACTACTTAATGAAAATACTATAGACAGTATAGATGCAAGAAGTTTGAGCGATCTAAACAGAAAATATCCTGCTTTCTTTTTTGATATTCCAGATTCGCTCAATCAAGATATTAACATTCAAGATATTCGCTTGGTAGGCATCAATGAATCCCTATTAAAAGATAAAAAGGATATTACTTTTTATGAAAGTAGTGATTTACGAAATCTATTTAAGCAGCAACGATTAAATAAAGATAAAGCATATTTTAAAGTCTCTATAAAAAAAGAAAAGGGAAATCTTTATATTAAAAAAATACAAATGATACGATCATTGTTTAAAATAAAGTTTTCAAATCAAATTTGGGAAGGAGATATCTTAGGACAATTCAATAATCCCATAAATGATGAGAATTCAAGATATTTCATTTATGGTAGTTCTGTATTACCTATTCGTTTACAGAATTATCAACTAAATACAAATAACGACATGTCCAACTATCCAGTATATCTTTTAGATGATAAAATACATGGTAAAGGTATATTTAAGAAAATTGATAATAAATTTGTCAATTTTGACTTGTATGAACATTATAATAAACATTATTGTGATTCAAGTGAGTGTTTTGAATTGAAGTTTGATACTCTAGAACATGACAACAACCATTTTATGTCTTTGCAGGTTTTAAAGAATAAATTGATTTTTGATTTAGATCAACGTTTAACTGTAACATGCATTACCAAACAGAATCAACAAAAACTAATATCCGGTTCTGGAGCAAAAGAAGGCCGTAGAATTTTTAATTACGCTCCAGATTCTGAAAACATAAGGATTATTATAGAAAATGAGAATGGATTAAAATTAGCTGAATTTCATATTGCGAAGCATAATCCCTTGAAAAAACTATCCTATATTATCGAAACTAATAAAGGAAAAACGCGTAAACAAATTGATTCAAAATATACAGATGTGTTCACACAACAAGTTGTACTTAATTTTCTTAAAAATATTAACGAACAAGATACTCAAAGTGTAATTTCTTTATCAATAGACCCATATCTTTCTTGTGCTTTAGAGAAAGAACTTGAAAATTATGGGAATACATTTATACCTGAAAATGGATTAACTAATAATGAACATTTTGAAATTTCAATATGTGTAATAAATACAGCAACAGGAGAAGTCTTAGCTGCACCATATTACAACTATACCCCTTTGCCTTTAAGTCAAGAAAGGAAAATCTCAAAAAGAAATCCAAATATGACTCGCCGTTATATTGGTTCGTGTTTTAAACCTTTAATGGCGCTGGCGTCCACGCAGTTATATCCTGAATTATTAAATCTTACAACTGGGATACACAGTGGAAGGACTCAAGCCCCAATAGCAACTGGTGAAACTTATATTAAAAACCATATTACATATAATTACTATAATACAGAGATATTGGGATGCCCTTTTTATCATACATTTAGTACAACAGCTTCTAATATACAACATTATACAAAACCAATAAATATGGAAACTTTTTTAGCTTCATCAAATGATGTTTTTCCAGTAGTCTTGGCAATGTATAGTTTAACAAAATTCAAAAATAATGATCCTTTAACACAAGAAAATACGAATTTACAAAATTATATTTCACAAAACAATAATTCAAGTAATATTTCATTATTAAATCCTATAACAAATTATCAAAATAATGGAATTTTATTTGCAAATACGATGAATGCAATGGATTTTGATATTCATAAAAGTAATTTTGCAAAAGTATTGGACAATCTCTATTCAATTAAGTCAGAAGCAATTTTTAATACCGATTTTTTTGATCCAGAACCTGCACGTTATTTATTACGATATTTTGAAGATAGTATAATGATTTCGGAAATTTCTCCAGATTACACGAATATGGACTATTACAGTTGGAACGATAGTGTAAAATCATTCAGGAGTACAGTTGTTCCTTGGGTTTTAGGGCAAGGGACGAATGAATGGTCCCCACTGAAATTAGCAGAAGCATGGGCACGAATGGTAACAAAATTTCCATTAAGATTATCTTATATTCATAACGAACATGTATCTGATATCTATAATGGTAGTTTATTATACCAGCAGACACGTAAGTTATTGGGTGATAGATCCGGAAATCGTGAAACATGGAACACTTTTTTAGATATTTTTAAAGCTGCACAATCAAATACAAGTGTTGATGGTTCGAATACTCTAATCAAGGTATTCGATTTAATACAGAGTATTAACACAAATCAAAATAGAACTGGAAACAATCGTTTAATTGTTTTGGGTAAAACGGGCACTCCCGATGATTATGAACAAAGTGACTGGCAACACTTTGATATTTCGGGGAAGATTATTTATGATATCGGTTTATATACTTTCAGCATTATGACTGAAGGACAATATCAAAGTCTCAAAAATAATATAACTATACCATCAAGAACAATCCCAAATGCAGGAATTACAGCAGTAATTAGGATTGTCCATGCATATCCTGTTGGGATAACACCATTACTTATTACTCGGATTATTGCTCGGAATCAAATTTCTCATAATATTGATTCTAATAATGCCCGCAACTTTATTTCAAATGATAATCAAGTCTTGGGAAAAATTATTTTCTATAATGATAGACTTTTTAAATAACAAAAATAATAGATTAGGCTAATAATATTTTTCAGACTGAAGTGAAAATTTCGCCTCCATCTGAGTCACATGTTTTACCAAAAATTGGAGTTTATTTTTTGAATTTTTCTTTTAAGCAAGAATATTTAAAACCTTAATTTTTTTTTATAAACTATAAAATTTTTAAAGTTATATGATAAAAAATGAATTTTTCTGGGGGATTGTTGTTGGAGTTGTTCTAACCATTTTTGGGACACTGGTACAATTTAAACTTTTTGCCTATTATGATAAACAAAAAATAAACAATGAATTGGCAATCATAACTTGTAAAACTATAAATTCGCGTTTGATTAGATCAAGTAATGTTATTACATCATCCTCAAGTGATGTCTTTAATGAAAGATGGAATGAGTATATTATTGAAGGTGTTTATAAATGGAATGAATATAGAGGTTTGATTGAGCATTATTTGGCTGGTACTAAACCATTATTGAAATCTGAATTCAATTCTCTGAATTCAAAATTTGGTGTGTTACATAATAACTTAATAAGGATTCGTCAGCTTCAAAATTCAATTTCAAAAGATAAACAAATTGAGCTTGTTGTAAAAAAAAAAAAATCATTAGATATTTGTAAGGATATTCAAGAAACTTTAAACAAATTCGAAAATGAACTTTTACAGTTTAATTAAAGTATGAATTTAATAATACTCTGTCCCTATTTATTTTATTTTCCCAAAAAAACCACATTCCACTCCCCTCTCCAATCCCCATAAATTGAACTTCCTATGCCCCATTCCGAAATACTGCACTTTTTCCTCTAAAAACTGCACATTTTCCTCGAAATAATGCACGGGTTGCGAAAAACTGCACCCCCACAATTTTTTTTCTAACCCATTGTTTGATATTGTTTTTTTTGTATTTTTGACTCACGGAAAAATACTACACATACTCACTCGAGAAACAGTTTCCATCTCACTTTTTACGTTCTTTGTTTCCTGTTTTATATCACTTGTTTTGAAGGGTTTGTTCCTTTTGATGTCATAGTTTTTTAAAGTAATAACATGCGGGACACGATTACTTTTGAATCACATTGATCAAACTGTCGGAATGAATGACTCCTCCGGTTATCTTTGTGTTGGATCAGGATCGGTTTCAATTCGGGCATGATCGGTTTCAATTTAGTCATGGTCGGTTTCAAATTGAGCATGATCGGCTTCAAATTGATCATGATCGGCTTCAATTCGGGCATGATCGGTTTCAAATTGAGCATGGTGGGTTTCAATTCGGGCATGATCGGTTTCAAATTGGGGGTGGGCGGTTTCAATTGAGCATGGTGGGTTTCAAATTGGGGGTGGTGGGGTTCAAGTTGGGCATAAGTGACTGCTGGCTGGAAGTGCTGATTGTCTAAGAGTACAGGTGATATGAGCCTTGTTTTGGCTTCATTCTGAAGTAAAAATAAAATTATTATTCACAATCAAAAAAATTTCAGTTATGGCAAAAAAGTATTTCCTAACCGAGACAGAAATGTTGGAGCAGTTTAGAATCTCCTTCGACAATGCAAAAAATCAAACAGAAATCGCAACCATTATGGCGGAGTTCGGATACGATTCCGCAGTGATGAAGGCACTGAAGGGCTAAGGGCAAAAGGCTAATGGCCAAGGGATAGGGGAGACCTTGTTCCTTTTCTTTTATTTATCCATTAGTTATAAGGTTTTAGGTTTTGGGTATTGGTTTTTTAGAAAATTTTCATTTTTCATTCTTCATTATTTTGGCATCGGCGTTTTGATACGAAGCTATTTATTTCTTCGATTCATTCATTTATCGTAAAGGCGCTTCTACTCAACGACCTTAGATTTCCCCATATATCACTGAACAAAGGTCGCTGAGTAGAAACCGCATTTTAGACAAAACCTTAAAAATAAGACAAATCAGGTTTCGTATCGAAGCGCCGACGCTATGAACGAAACGGCATTAGGGCGGAGGCCAAGTACCCCGCAAGTTGAACAGCTTAGTGGTGCACGAGACGGGCAGAGCGACGAAGGAGCTCCTGCACGGCCGATGCACCACTTGCTGTGAAACGAGGAGTACAGGCCGGAGACCGACCCTTTGGCAAGCGACGGGGATCGTTTTCGGGTGGGTGAAAGTGGGGTTGAGCGCAGACAAAGGGGAATGCCCTGAATAGTGAATAACTAATAGTGAATAGTTTTTGAAGTAAAAAGTAAGAAGTAAAAAGTAAAAAGTTACATTTTTCATTCGCCTTTCGCCCTAATGGAACACGGATGCCGCGGATTTTCAAACGCGGATTTAAACGGATTCTTTTTGGTTCACTAAGTTTCTCGAAGTTTTAACAAAGCTAAAGAAGATCTATTTTGTGAAACTTTTTTAAGCTTCTTTTAACGTTGAGCTTCAAAAACCGTGAGTGTGCCAAAACCATGAAAAGTAGGAATGCGTTTGTGGATTATTCAAAAAAATTTTTTACTTTTGTTTTGTAATTAAGTAAATAATCAATTAATAGGCTATGTTTGATCAACTGCATAAATATAAAGAGAATGACCATTTCTTTTTGACACCGAAAACGGAATTAGAAACAGAATGCAATGCGCCAAAGGATAAGTCGGGTGTTTTTTTAATCTTTGAATTAAAAAACGGTCGGATAGAGTTGGTCTATTTGGGAAGCACTGAAATTAAAGATCTTGAAACAGCTATGCCCGGTGAAATACCTAATTTATTTGATACTATTGTTAATGGGGTACAATTTGGAGATCAGAGAAAAATATCATTCAAACAGAAACAGATGGATGAAAAAGTGGATGCGTATGATATTTATTGGTACGTCACTATCAATGACACCATCAAAGATAGTCCTACGATGGTGAAGGAGAAAATCTTAAAATATTACAAAAGTATTTACGGCAAATTCCCCCGCTGGAATAGAGGATAACCGTGCCAAAAATCACATTACCTTCACTACTCCGACGACCTGGTAGAGGCTTCTGATCTGGGATTTGTCGGTGAATATGGGTGGGTAGAGCTGGTCGTTTTCGGATACCAGCTTGTATTTGGTTTCGTTGGTGTCATCAGGATAGATGCGGCACACCTGGATGTGATTGGTGAACTTGATGATATACACCTTGCCCCAGTAAATCTGCTCCTCTTTGGAGACTTTTCTGCACGCAATGAGGTCTCCGGAGTTTAAATAGGGATTCATCGAGTCACCGGATATTTTTAGGAGAAACTGGGAGCCCTGATCCTCAAATTCCCGAATGTAATAATAGCTTTCTTTTTCCTGAATCTCTTCTTCGCTTAATTTGGGGTATTTAACAACATCATCATGGCTCAATAAGGGTAATCCGATTTTCTTGAGTACCATGTTTTTCAGAAATGTGTTGGGCATTTCGGAAACATTTTGGGATAAAAGTGCATCGTTTTTCAGCATACTACCAGAACCGGAAATCCAAACTTTATTTATATTTTGATCCAATGCACAGAGCTTGTCTATGAATGATTTTGATAGCGAAACTTTACCATTTAAAATCTGAGAAAAATAAGATTTTTCGTAGCCTAACCGTTCAGCGATTTCTGCATCATTTTTCCCATACTCCTGAAAAATATACCAATTTACTAATTTTCTGACACGCTGTAAATCAAACATTTAAAAATTTTATTTATATAAATATAAACTTAGTTTATATTAATGATTTTGTAATCCAAATAAAGTTTATATCTTTGCATTGTTATTCCAAAGAAGTAAACGTATTCAAATATACTAAATATTCTAAATGAACAACTTACATAATATAAGAAAAATTAAAAATAGATCTCCCCATTCCCGGAAATCGTATGATATAACTCGTGAACGGAGTTGAACCCCTATCTCATGAAAGGTTTCTTTTCGTGAATAGCTTAGTGTGATTATGGAGCGGGGGTAGTGCCCCGCTCTTCTTTTTGTCCAAAATAGTGATGGTTTTCTAAAATAGGGATCCGATCTGATATACCAAAAAGGAGACTAACCAGGCTAATGCTGTTGTGTAAGTCATTAGTATGATCGCCCACTTGCGGTTCGATTCACGCCTTACTGCAGTTACTACTGCTATACAGGGGAAGTAGATCAAGACAAATAACATAAATCCAAAGGCTACTAATGGGGTGAACACTTTTTGTCCTTGAAGCGGCCCACTTTGATGTACCTGATTTTGTAACCCTTTTATTAAAGAGGTGGAGTGCTCATTCGCATCAACATCAGCCTGATACAACACGCCCATGGTGCTCACTACAATCTCTTTGGCGGCTAATCCACTGAAAATGCTGACTCCCATTTTCCAATCAAATCCCAACGGCTCCATTACCGGTTCCATGAAGTGCCCAATCTGCCCAATGTATGATTTTTCTTGTTGTTCCGCCTTTTTTTGCACCTTCAACAAGCTGATCGCCGCATCTTTATCCTTTTGTTGTAGCGTGGTATCGATTTCGGTCTGTACCATCAACTGATCATAGTTTTTGGAGTATTCGATATTCTTAGGGAAATAACCTAATGCCCAGATGATGATGGAAGCAATTAAGATGATGGTTCCCATTTTTTGAAGATAGGCTCTCGCTTTGTACCACATGTGGATTCCGGTATTTTTCAAAGTTGGAATTCTGTATGGGGGTAACTCCATAACGAAAGGAACCTCTTTTTTGGCAAAGGCTACCTTTTTCATAAATATAGCTACGATGATTGATAACAAAATGCCAATCAGATAGATAGAAAACAGGATCAACCCTTGTTGTACGGGAAAGAATGCGGAGATGAGCAGCACATAAACAGGTAGTCTGGCGCTGCACGACATAAACGGGATGATCATCATGGTAAGCAATCGGTCGTTTTTGTTTTCTAGTGTTCGGGTGGCCATGATGGCGGGTACATTGCATCCAAAACCCATAATGAGCGGAATAAATGACTTGCCGTGTAATCCGATGAGGTGCATCATTTTATCCATGATAAATGCGGTTCTGGCCATGTATCCGGTATCTTCCATCAATGAGATGAAAAAGAAAAGAATCAGAATATTTGGGAGGAAAATGATCACGCCACCTACTCCTCCAATCACACCATCCACCAGAAGATCGCGGAAGGCCGTTTCAGGCATGGAGGATTTGAGAAAATCACTCAACAAGGAAACACCCGATTCGATCCAGTGCATCGGGTAGCTGCCCACCACAAAAGTAGCCTGGAACATCAAAAAGATGATCAGCAAAAAGATGGGAAAACCCCAATATTTGTGGGTCAGAATATCATCCAGCTTGCGCACTTTACCGTGTGTTTTTTGAGGTTTTTTGAATGTTTCCTTCAAAGCGCCATCTATAAAGCCGTATTTGGCATCGGTGATGATGGTTTCGGTAGGTTCCGCAAACTCACTCTCTAACATTTTGATCACTTTGTGTGTGCCGGTTTCAATTTCCTTAAAATTGGGCACCTCTTTTAACAGATCTAAAGTGGTTTTATCTTTTTCGATCAGCTTGATCGCTAAGTAGCGGGATGAGAATTTGTCGGTGATCGCTTTATTTTTCTTGATCGGTTCCTGAATCTCCCGAATTCCCGATTCAATCATCTCTCCATAATTGATGTGGATGTGTCTTACGGTAGTATCGTGATCTTCGAAAACATCGATCACCTTATTGAAAAGCTTCTCAATCCCTTTTCCTTTATAGGCGACTGTAGGAATAACGGGGATTCCGATCATCTTTCCAAAAAGAGAATAATCGAATTTCACTTTCGTTTTTTCCAGTTCATCATACATATTCAAGGCGATCACCACTTTGATGTTCATGTCGATCAGTTGGGTGGTAAGGTACAGATTGCGTTCCAGATTAGAAGCATCGATCACATTCACCACCACATCGGGCATTTTGTCGAGGATATGGTTCCGCACGTACAATTCTTCCGGTGTATATTCGGTAATGGAGTAGGTCCCGGGAAGGTCCACGACATTAAACTTGTATCCGTTTTGTGTCAAAGAGCCCTGTTTGGCCTCAACGGTAACGCCGCTATAGTTCCCCACTCGTTCATGGGATCCGGAAGCCTGGTTAAATAGGGTTGTTTTTCCGCAATTGGGGTTTCCAACGAGGGCAATATTGATGATTTTTCCATTTTCAGGAATGGAGGAGAACCGTTGTTCCTCATCCATAGTTCCGTTATAATGATCATGTGCATTATCTTGGTACTCCGAAAACGGCACCACCATCACCAGGTTAGCTTCACTGCGGCGCAAAGAGATGTTGTACCCCATAATTTCGTACTCAACAGGATCCATCATGGGGGCATTTTTGATCACGGTAACGGTTTTTCCTTTCACAAACCCCATTTCAGTGATTCTTTTCCGGAAAGCGCCGTGTCCTAACACTTTGATGATGACTGCTTTTTCTCCCGGTTTCAGATCCGCAAGAAAGTGATCCTGAGCAGTATGATCATGGTGATGAGATTTGTGTTTATGTATATGATGATTCATAAAATGATACTTTTTTCAAACGTACAATGAAGTAGTGCAAAGGTACACCGATTCACGATGCAAAATAAATATATTTAGAAAGAGCAAAAGATCCCCAAAAGTGATGAAAAGGGGGGAATCTATATCACTAAAAGTGGGGAGGCGGGGTGGTCATATTTTACACTCGTTTGAATTTAAGTTTTTAAAATCGGTTTCATTTTAAAATTGTAAATTTGCACCAAATATTATCTCAATGAAAAAATGGTTCCTCCCCCTAATGTTGTTATGCGGATTTATTAATCTTTCCGGCCAAACACTCCTTTTTAATAGAGCAACTTCTGAACATACGATTGTGATCCCCGCTCAACCTTCTGAAATAGAGCTTTATGCTGCCTCAGAAATGCAGAAATACATAATCTATTCCTGTGGCGCCACACTCCCCATTAAAACCGAAGATCAAACAGATTATACCAAAGCTATTTATATCGGAAAAACAAAAAAAGCGGAAAAGGTTCTCAAAAATTGTAATCAAATTATAGATGACGGTTTCATCAAATATTCTGATCAAACCGACTTATATATTTACGGAATCAAAGGAAAAGCTGTATTGTACGGGGTTTATGATTTTTTTGAGACGCAGTTGAATTGTCACCTTTATACTCCTGATGCAATAGACATACAACAATATGGGTTCTACGTTTTGCCGGCGATCAATGAGCTTAAAAACCCTGATTTTACCTATCGTGAAGTTTTGTATTATTACCCAAATCAATCGGAACTGTATCAGGATTGGCATCGTTTGCATAATAGAGAGGATATCAAGAAAAATTGGGGAATGTTTGTGCATACTTTCGATAAGCTTATCCCTGTGGAGAAATATTATGTTGAACATCCGGAATGGTTTTCTGAAATTCATGGGAAAAGAATCAAAGATGGGCAACTCTGTCTGTCTAATCCTGCTGTTTTGGAGGAACTTTGTAAAAATTTAAAGCAAGAGATGGACCAAAATCCGGAAGCGATCTATTGGTCTGTATCCAATAATGATAATATGAATAACTGTAATTGTAAGAATTGCAGAAGGTTAGACTCACTATATGGAGCACCATCGGGAACTTTACTGTACTTTATCAATCAGGTAGCTGTTCGTTTTCCGGACAAGCAAATATCGACGCTTGCTTATCAATATACGCGAAAACCACCCCAAAGGATGATCCAGCCGGAACCAAATGTGAATATTATGTTTTGTTCCATTGAGTGTGATCGCTCGATGCCGATTGCTCTCAATCCTGCCGAACAATCTTTTGTAGCGGATATGACCGGTTGGAAAAGGATTACAAATAATATTTTTCTCTGGGATTATGTGGTTCAATTCCGCAATATGATGAATCCATTCCCAAACCTCCATGTTTTGCAACCCAACTTACAATTTTTTCACCAGAATGGGGTGATGTTGATGTTTGAGCAAGGTACAGGACCGAACAACAAAACTTCCTGGATGGAATTGCGTACTTACATCATTGCTAAACTATTATGGGATATCAATGCAGATGTTGATCAGATTACCAATGAATTTATCACCGGATATTATCAAAAAGCAGCACCATTTATTAAAGAGTATTATCAACTCAATGAAGACGCTGTAGGTAAAGGTGGGGTGCGTCTTGATATTTATGGGTATCCAATTCATGGTTCCAAAACCTATTTAACGCCGGAGTTGATCAAAAAATATGAAGAATTGTTCCTTCAAGCCTACAAAGCAGAAGATAAGCCTTCTGTTCAGGACAGGATCCGATATCTCGAATTATCTTTAGATTTTGCTAAGATTGAATTGTCCATGAGTGAAATAGCTCCTGAACTTTCCTTTTTTGTTATCATTAAAGGGGAAAAGGTGGTCAAACCGGCCATGTTGAAGTTAGTAGATCGTTTTGTTGAGGATTGTAAAAAGTTTGGAATCAATAATTTAGAAGAGAGTGGTTATACTCCGGAACAATTTAAAGCCAATGTTTTAAATTTTGTTCAAAAGTCGGTAGCCAAAAATTATGCAAAAGAAAAAAAAATCAAATTAAAAACAAAGTTTAGTGATCAGTACAATCGGGGAGGAGCAGAAGCTTTGTTAGATGGAAATTTTGGCATTCTCAATTACAATCAGAATTGGCTGGGATTTCTGCAACAAGACTTTGAAGCTGTTATTGACTTAGAAAACAAGCAAAAAATAGATAAAATCAGTATCGATTTTTACTTTTATCCATTATCGTGGATATTTGTTCCAGAAAATGTTGAATTTTATGTATCCAAAGATGGTAAAAAATGGGAAAAAGTGTATCAGGAAGAATATAAAAATCCTGAAATTTTAGCAAAAGCATCCATTAAAAAGTTTGAAAAAACGGGTATTCAACAAGAGGTCAGATATGTAAAAGTGAAAGCAAAAGCGATCAAAACCAATCCGGAATGGCATAGAGGTTATGGGCAACCTTGTTGGATTTTCACGGATGAAATCTTAGTACAATAAACATTTCATTTTCAGTATGATATATATAATACTGCATTTTAAATAGTTAAATGATAAACGCTTACGTTTTGAATCTCTTTTTTTTGTATATTTGCACCCCTAAAAAACAACGTAATTTAATCAATGAACAATTTACTCGAAAAATTAGAAGCGATATACCACAGATGGTTAGCCATTGCAGAGGAGATCTCTCTTCCGGATGTAATGTCTGACATGAAAAGATACATCAAGCTGAACAAAGACTACAAAGACTTACAACCCGTAGTTGAAGCATACAAAGAATACAAAAATGTGATTGAAAACATAGCCAACACCAAAGATATCATTTCAGTTGAAAAAGATGATGATTTCAGAGAGATGGCTAAAGCTGAGCTTGATATTTTTATTGAAAAAAAAGATCAATTAGAGGAAGAGATCCGTTTATTGTTACTTCCCTCAGATCCTCAGGATGGTAAAAATGCTCAGGTAGAGATTCGTGCCGGAAGTGGTGGTGATGAAGCCAGTATTTTTGCCGGAGATCTATACCGGATGTATCAACATTTTTGTGATCAAAAAGGTTGGAAAATTGAAGTTTTATCCATGACAGAAGGCACTGTTGGCGGTTTTAAGGAGATTGTTTTTGAGATTTCCGGTGATGGCGTTTATGGTTTGATGAAATATGAATCAGGAGTTCACCGGGTACAACGTGTTCCTCAAACGGAATCACAGGGACGTGTTCACACATCAGCGGCTTCTGTTGTTGTTTTACCTGAAGCAGATGAATTTGATATTGATTTGAAACAAAGTGATATCAGAAAAGACACTTATTGTTCCTCCGGTCCTGGTGGGCAATCGGTAAATACTACTTATTCTGCTGTAAGATTAACACATGTTCCATCCGGAATTGTTGTGGCTATTCAGGATGAAAAATCTCAGCTCAAGAATTTGGAGAAAGCGATGAAAGTTTTACGTACCCGATTATTTGAGATGGAGTATCAAAAATACTTAGATGATGTGGCTTCAAAAAGAAAGACAATGGTATCTTCAGGAGACCGGTCAGCAAAAATCAGAACTTACAACTATCCACAAAACCGTGTAACCGATCACAGAATCAATTTAACGATGTATAATTTGATTGGATTTATGGATGGAGCAATTGAGGACACAATACAAGCGCTACAGGTAGCTGAAAATGCAGAAAGACTGAAAGCAGCGGTGGAGATCTAAGAACTAAGAGTTAAAAAGTAAAAAGTAATAAGTAAAAAGTAATAAGTAAAAAGTAAGAAGTAAGAAGTAAGAAGTAAAAAGTAATAAGTAAAAAGTAATAAGTAATAAGTAATAAGTAATAAGTAAAAAGTAAGAAGTAAAAAGTAATAAGTAATAAGTAATAAGTAATAAGTAAAAAGTAAGAAGTAAAAAGTAAAAATATATAAGAGAACTATTAACTATCGACTATTGACTATTGACTATTGACTATCGACTATTGACTATTGACTATTGACTATTGACTATTGACTATTGACTATTGACTATCGACTATTGACTATTGACTATCGACTATTGACTATCGACTATTGACTATCGACTATTGACATTTTAAAATATAATCTAATAAAAAAATAAAATTATGGCTTTAGAAATTAATGGCGAGAATTTTGCCGAGATTACAAAAAGTGAACAATTGATCGTAATTGACTTTTGGGCACAATGGTGTGGACCATGCAGAGCATTAACCCCCATAATTGAGGAGTTAGCACATGAGTATGAAGGAAAAGCGATCATTGGAAAATGTGACACTGATTCCAACAATGATATTGCTATCCAATTTGGAGTACGCAACATTCCGATGTTGGTATTTTTGAAGAATGGAGAAGTAAAAGATGTACATGTTGGGTTAATCAAAAAACCGGAATTAGCATCTAAGATTGAGGCGTATTTATAAAAATCAATATTCACCTAAAAATTATTATTATGTTTAAAAATCATCCAAAAGGACTATTCGTAGCCTTTTTTACCAATATGGGAGAACGTTTCGGCTTCTATACCATGATGGCAATCCTAGTTCTTTTCCTTCAAGCAAAATATGGCTTGACTGAAGAAGCAGCCGGCGGATATTATAGTTGGTTTTACTTTGCAATCTATGCACTTGCTTTAATTGGTGGTATCTTAGCAGATAAAACAAGTAAGTATAAAACTGTCGTCCTTTTTGGACAAATAATCATGTTTGCCGGGTACTTCATAGTTGCTATACCGGGTATGTCACTATCCATGTCTCTAGTTGGTTTGTTTACCATTGCATTAGGAAATGGATTATTCAAAGGTAACTTACAAGCTATTGTTGGACAACTTTATGATGATCCCAAATATGCAAGTTTAAGAGATTCTGCATTTATGGTATTCTACATGGGTATCAATGTGGGTGCATTTTTTGCACCTTTTATTGCAACCGGAATGAGAAACTGGTGGTTAAAATCAAATGGGTATCTTCATGATGGTGGTCTTCCTGCACTTTGTCACAAAATGGTTGATGGAACTTTAACCGATGTAGCTCAATTACAAGAAAAAGCTAATGCGGTAATGATAAACAAACAACCTGTAACCGATCTCGCTGCATTCGCACAAGACTATATTGATGTATTTTCCAGAGGTTATAATTGGGCATTTGCAATTGCTGCTGTTGCAATGGTAGTTTCATTATTAGTTTATGTTATTTTCAACAAACACTTACCTAATAAACAAAAAGTTGTTGTAGAAAAAACAGAAAATCAACCTATTGCAAAAGGAAGTATTCTTGCTCCCGTTCTTGCAGCTATTGGATTAGCAATTACTACTGTTATCATTATTATGGTAGGTAGATTAACAGGATTAGCTCAATTTGATTATAAATTTGGTCTTGCTGTTGGTTTATTTGTTGCATTTGTAACTTATATGTTTACAGTTTCAACAAAAGAAGAAAAACCTAGAATTGTAGCATTAAGTCTTGTATTTATTGTTGTAATATTCTTCTGGATGTCTTTCCATCAAAACGGATTAACTTTGACATATTATGCAAGAGACTACACTGTTACTAAAGTGGGTCCATTTACATCTCTATTTTTTAGTTTAGAATCGATTTTATGTGTAATTGCAACTATCGCTGGTGCATTTATTGCTCTTTCTAATGTAAAAAACATTAAAAACTTACTTTTTGGAGCTTTAGGATTCCTTGTATTTGGTGGTTTATGTTTCTATTTTGTTTCAACTGCATCTGCTGAAAACTCAATTTCTCCTGAAGTATTCCAATCTTTTAATCCACTATTTATTGTTGCCTTAACACCATTAGTAATGGGATTCTTTAGCATGTTAAATGAAAAAGGAAAAGACCCATCAACACCAAAGAAAATTGGAATAGGTATGGTTATTGCATCAATAGGTTTTGTTGTTGTATTGATTTCTTCATTAAATTTAGTATCTCCTCATCTTCTTGACGGAAAAGTACCTGATGAAGCTATGAGAGTTTCTCCATATTGGTTAATGTCAACCTATTTGGTATTAACTATTGCAGAGTTATTCTTAAGCCCAATGGGACTTTCATTTGTATCAAAAGTTGCTCCATCACGTTTCCAAGGTTTAATGCAAGGTGGTTGGTTGTTAGCTACTGCTGTTGGTAATAAATTCTTATTCATAGGTAGTTTATTATGGGGAAGAATCGATCTTTATTTGTTATGGGGATTATTTATTATATGCACAATTGCATCAGCAATCTTCATTTTCTCGATTATGAAAAGATTAGAAGCGGTTACTAAGTAAATAATATTTAAATTTTACATAAAAGAGCTGAACTATGTTCAGCTCTTTTAGTTTTTACAATCTTTATGAATAAAAAGATTCTTCGGTTAGCCATTCCCAATATTATCAGCAATATTAGTGTTCCCTTATTAAGTATGGTGGATCTGGCTATTGCAGGACACATGGGATCACTCTCCTTTATTGGAGCTGTAGGCGTTGCAGGGGTCATTTTTAATTTTATTTACTGGAATTTCGGTTTCCTTCGAATGGGAACTACGGGATTAACCGCTCAGGCTTATGGGGCAAGAGATTTGGAAAAAAGTGTAGAAACTTTAGTTCGTTCTTCTTTTATAGCTGTAGGTATAGCTTTAATTCTTATCCTATTTCAGAAATGGATTTTACAATTCTCCTTCCACTTTATTGATGTCACCGATGCCACTCGAGAACCCATAAAGCAATATTTTTATATCCGGATCTGGTCTGCCCCATGCGTTTTACTACTCTATGCATTCAAAGGGTGGTTTATTGGGATGCAAAATTCCAGATTCCCCATGATTATTGCAATCGTTACCAATGTTTTAAATATAGTTTTTAGTTTACTTTTTGTTTACACCTTAAAATTTAATTTCAGGGGAGTGGCATTAGGAACCGTTGTAGCTGAATATTCAGGATTACTATTAGCTTTAATTTTCTGGTTTACCTATTATGGAAAATTAAAAAAATACATCAACTGGACCCAGATATTTGTCAAAGAAAAATTATTGCAATTTTTTAATGTTAATATCAATATCTTTTTAAGGACATTCTGTTTAATCATCGTTTTCACCAGTTTTACTACTTTTTCTACTAAATCGGGAGATACGATATTAGCAGTCAACACATTATTATTACAATTATTCACCCTATTTTCCTATATTATGGATGGTTTTGCTTATGCAGCGGAATCACTAACAGGAAAATATATCGGAGCTAATAATCGGAGTCAATTAAAAATCACAATTCATTATATTTTCAGATGGGGTTGGATCCTTACGATATTATTCACCATCATTTATTTTTTCTGGGGAGATCAAATCTTGCAGTTATTAACGAATAATCAATCCGTATTAGAAGCTTCAAAGCCTTATTTTAAATGGGTTCTTTTGGTTCCTATCAGTGGATTTGCTGCTTTTTTGTGGGATGGAGTCTATGTAGGAGCCACAGCATCCAAAGCGATGAGGAACGCCATATTTATAGCTACTTTTGGATATTTCGTCCTGTATTTTTTAGTAGAACCATTAATAGGGAATAATGCATTATGGATGGCATTACTTCTATTTTTAGCACTACGAGGGATCGGTATGAAACTAATGGCCCGGAAGTATATATTTGGAGAGTAACCAATGTTCGAATGCTCAATGTGTTCGAATGCTCAATTTTTCATTTTTCATTCGTCCGTAGTCTGTTGTCTGTAGTCTTTTTTCTGGGCATTCCGGCTCGCAAGCTCGCCGTCGGTCTCCGGCCTGTACTCCTCGTTTCGCTGCAAGGGTCTGATCGTCCGGGCAGTAGCTCCCAAGGTCGCTCTGCCCGGACCGTCATCCCCTAAGCAGCTCAACTTGCGGGGTACCTGGCCTTCGCCCTAATGCGGGGGTTCATTGCCCGACGGAGCGCTTATCCTATATTCTAATAAATGTAGGTTTAAAAATTGGGTATTAGCTTGGTTTATAGCATACTATAAAACTTTGGGATTTTACTTCTGAACTGTGCCCTACTTTTATAAGAATATGATTCTCAGCTTTTCACTTCCTTTTGGGGGAGACTCTTATATTCTATAATAAGTTTGTTTAATTTTTGGATAATTATCTATCATTTATCCATTTATAAGATATTTTGATTTTACTTCAAAACAGTACCCTACTTTTGTAAGAATATAGTATCAATTCCCCCAAAAAAATAATTCATACCTCATTGTTAAACCCAAAATAACCACAAATCGACCAATTCACACCTCGAATCAGTAAATTAAGTAATAAAAAATCACAATGAGGCTTCCATTGCTTTGAACAAATGGATTTCAAAAGAATTGGATAAAAAGCTCTTATTATGCAAACATCTTACACTTTTTGTATATCTCTTTCCCTTTAGGAACTGCCATTGATCTTTCGATCATTTCTGATGATGAATCGATCTTATACATTATCAGATCCACCATCATATACCAGTATAGATAATTTTGCAGATAACTGGAAGAAACACCATGAAATCTTTCTAAAAAACGATTCATTTTGATATATCTGTTTTCAATATTTTCAGTATTATAGTATTTATTCCTACCTCTATCTTTCTTTCCTTCCTGGTAAACAAAATAACTGATCTTCTTATTACCTGCAAACTTCTTGAGAATTGCAACATCGTTTAAACACAGTTTCTTGACTTTGTTTAGTTTTTTTCCCACTTTTTCATTTAATGCTTCGAGCTGTAATGGTCCCTGTTGAACGATTTTAATCTCAAATCGGGATGTTCTTCCACTCATCGCTACTAATGAAAGTGGTTGGTATTCTCCTTTCTCTATAGATTCAGCTTTTTTATTGGAAGCAGGATCAGTGATTTTACCTTTCTGTCCGATCTTCTTACTTTTTGCGCCTTGTCCTTTTCTGGAGAACCTCTTTTGTATTACGATCATCTCTGTAATTCCGGGATAATTTTTTTGAGAATATTCCTTAAGAGCTGCAATGATTTTATGTCGCCAGTCGAAAGCAGTCTGTATGGCAATATGGTATGTTTTGGAACAAAGATACAAACTATCTCCTGACAACATAGAATGAATAAAAGGTTTTAAGAGTTCTTTCTTCTTAATATATGCTATAGTTGTTCCGGTAAACTCATTGAAACTCTTATGACACTTTTTGCAGAAATAATTTTGAACATCTTTTCTTTTCCCATTCAGGATAATATGAGTATCTCCACAACGTGGACATTTTCTGACCTGAATCCGATTAATATGTTCACATTCAGAAGCTAAAGGATTGATATAACTGATTTTTTGGTAAATTTTTTCAACGACTTGTGATTGTTCTAAAGCAGAAGCTTCGTTAAAAATCTTAGAGAATTGGGATAGTTCTTTCATAGTTTTTGGAGTTTAGTGAGTATAAAGTTCTGGGACAAATATAAACAAAAAAACAAACAGATGATTCAAAAAATCAAAAAAAATGACAGAAAAAACTCTAAAAAAAAAGCAGGGTGATAGTTGGAAGCAAAAAAACGAAAACTACGAAATTAATTCAAATTTAAGTATTTAGAGACTAACTTAGCCTGCATTTCATAGAATATGGGATAAGCACTCCGTCGGGCAGTGAACCCCCGCATTAGGGCGAAGGCCAGGTACCCCGCAAGTTGAACTGCTTAGGGGATGACGGTCCGGGCAGAGCGAGCCTGTGAGCTACTGCCCGGACGCTCAGACCCTTGCAGCGAAACGAGGAGTACAGGCCGGAGACCGACCCTTTGGCAAGCGACGCGACAATTATTCATATTTGTGCGGATTTGGATTGAGCGTGGACAAAGGGGAATGCCCAGAAAAAAGACTACGGACTGCGGACTACAGACTACGGAATAATGAATAGTGGTAGAGATAAGAGATAAAAGATAAGAGTATATAAATGTGATAATGTGTTAATTAAAAGTGAAGCGTTAATAGATTTTGAAAGGGAATTCTTTGAGAAATGCTTTTCTTATAAAAGTAGGGTACTGTTAGAATGTTATAAATTTAAAATTCTTATATTGCTAGAATAATAAGAGTTTTGCGTACATTTTTATCAGCTATTAATTAGAATATATTAACAGTGCTCCGTAGGATAAAGATTCCTATAAAATGTTAACGTTTTCCCAATTTTTACTAAATTTCTTAAAAATTAATTTATTTCAATATTTTTTATATATTTGCACCCCTCAAAATAACTGTATCAAATTTACTTATTTTGTTGATAATAAAGATTATAATATTTTTACCATATACAAAAAAATCGGAATTTTATGACAAATTCTATATCCAAACTCAGAAATATCGGTATAGCTGCTCATATTGATGCAGGAAAAACTACCGTTTCTGAAAGAATCCTCTTCTTTACCGGGGTGAATCGCAAAATCGGCGAATCTCACGACGGACAAGCTACCATGGACTTCATGAAGCAAGAACAAGAAAGAGGTATCACCATCGCTTCTGCTGCTATTACTGCCCATTGGAATAATCACCAAATTAACTTGATCGACACTCCCGGCCACGTCGACTTTACCATCGAAGTGGAACGCTCTTTGAGAGTTATTGATGGTATGATTGCCGTTTTCTGTGCGGTAGGTGGTGTTGAACCTCAAAGCGAAACCGTTTGGAATCAGGCAGATAGATATAGAGTGCCTCGTATCGCTTTTGTTAATAAAATGGATCGTACCGGTGCTGATTTTGCTGAGGTCGTTTCTCAAATGAATACCAATCTGGATGCAAACGCTATCCCTTTCCAAATTCCTATCGGTGCTGAAGATACTTTTGAAGGTATGATTGACCTTTTAAAATTTAAAGCTTTCTATTTTGATGATCAAAAAAGCTACGAAAAAGAGATCCCTGCAGAGTATTTAGATAGAGCCATTGAAGCAAGAAACTCTTTAATCAGTACATTGTCCGATTATAATGATGAATTGGCGGACCTTTACCTCGAAGAGAAAGAGATCCCTTATGAGCTTTTTATGAAAGCAGCCAGAGAAGCTACTCTTAAACTATTAATCACTCCCGTTTTCTGCGGTGCTGCATATAAAAATAAAGGAATCCAACTTCTTTTGGATGCCGTTATCGATTTCCTTCCTTCTCCAATAGATGTTGGTGCTGTTATTGGTAATGATGTGGATGAACCTGAAAAAACAATTACACGTCATCCTTCTTCTAAAGAACCATTCGCTGCCTTGGCTTTTAAATTGATTAATGACCCTTATGTTGGTCAACAAACTTTTATCAGAATATTTTCAGGTTCCATTAGTTCTGGTACCCAATTCTATAATTCTACTAAGGGCAAATATGAACGTGCAGGAAGAATTTTTAGAATCAGAGCTAAAGATAGAGAAGAGATCAAAGAAGCTGGTCCCGGTGAAATCGTTGCCCTTGTGGGTATGAAAGCTACCAGAACCGGTGACTCTCTTTGTGCTTCAGATTATCCTCTTTTACTTGAAAATATTCACGTTCCACCCGCTGTAATTGAATTAAAAATTACCCCTAAAGCGAGAAAAGAATCTGAGAAATTGGGCGAAGCTTTGTCAAAACTGATCAATGAAGACCCTTCATTCAGAGCTAGATATGATGAGGAAACTCAGGAAACTATCGTTTCCGGAATGGGTGAATTACACCTCGAAATTATCATGGATCGTTTGAAAGAGGAGTTTAAAGTGGAAGTGGAAGTTGGTGAACCAGCTGTTTCTTTCAGAGAAACTCTTACTAAAGAGATTGAAAATAACTATAAATTTGTTAAACAATCGGGTGGTAAAGGTCATTATGCTCATACCATTATGCGCTTCGAACCTAATGAAGGTAAAGGATATGAGTTTGTGGATAAAGTGAAAGGTGGAAATGTTCCTGGCGAATATGTGGGTTCTGTTGATAAAGGGGTTAAAAAAGCGATGGAGAAAGGTCCTTTGGCCGGATTCCCTGTTGTGGATGTTAAAGCTGTCCTTTTAGATGGTAGCTCCCATGCAGTGGATTCCTCCGATTTGGCTTTCCAATTATGCGCAGGAATGAGCTTTAAAGAAGCTTTTATGAAAGGTAAACCAATCCTTTTGGAACCTATCATGAAAATTGAAGTGAATACTCCTGATGACTATATCGGTAATGTTACCGGCGACTTTAACAAAAGACGTGGTCGTATCGAAAGTATGAGAAGACATAGAAAAGGTTCTCAAAAATTAAATGGATTTGTTCCTCTTATGGAAATGTTTGGCTATGCTACTGCTTTGAGAAATATCTCCAGTGGTAGAGCTAACTTCTCTATGGAATTTTATAACTACCAACCTCTACCTGCTGCAACTCAGGAAGAAGTATTGAAAAAATTAGCGTCTA
The DNA here is from genome assembly GCA_942493315.1 of uncultured Bacteroidota bacterium. Taxonomy (GTDB): domain Bacteria; phylum Bacteroidota; class Bacteroidia; order Bacteroidales; family WCHB1-69; genus UBA5429. Next base: position 1,016,129 of record OW818690.1, read on the forward strand.
AAAACGCTCAAAAATAATAACTATTTGGTTAATGGTTAATTGTGGTTGAGAGTCGGAGCATCCCCATGCACCGGCTCTTGTGTTTTTTATAAAGATGCTATTTAAAAAACTTCTTGTATATTTGTAAGTTCAATTCAATCATTATGAATGCGTATCCTCACTTACAGAATAAACAAACCATTGAAAAAATAAATGGTACGATTGTGTCTTTAAAACTGTCTGATCGGTCTGATTTTTATTCAAAGAAAAATTCCCCAAGTATCTCTTTTAGCGTCATTTCCACTAAAATTGGAAAACTTATTGTTGCTTCCACTTCTAAGGGAATCTGTTTTGTTGGGTATCACGAAAAAGGACTCACTTACGTGGAACAACTCCAAATGAGATTTCCATTTTCCAAAATAAAAAATAGAAAAAATAAAATGCATCCCCTTATAAAGGAGGTTTTTAAAAAAGATTGGACAGGATTATCTAAAATTCCACTTCACTTAAAAGGAACCCCATTTCAATTGAACGTCTGGAATGCCCTTTTAGAGATCCCTTACGGCACTTTAACCACTTATAGTGCCATTGCTGAAAAAGTGGGGAAACCTAAAGCTCAAAGAGCTGTAGGTACTGCTATCGGAAAAAATCCAATCCTGTTCCTGATCCCTTGCCATCGTGTGGTTGCTGCTAGTGGAAAATTGGGTGGTTTTTATTATGGAATTGATAAAAAAGTACAACTCCTGAATATGGAATGTGCTCAAAAAAAGAAAAAAGGAACACTTAACTGGGATCCAACACTGTTTTAATTGATTAAAATTATGATTCTCGAAACCTCTCATTTAACTTTTCATTACGATACCGATTTTGCTATTCAAGATTTCTCATTTTCCATCCAAAAAGGTGGTTTTTGTGCCCTTTTAGGACCTAATGGGTCCGGAAAAACAACACTACTGAATCTTTTGACCGGTTTGATTAAAGGAGCTGAAGGCTCCATCAAAATTGAGCATAAGGAATTGAAACACTTCTCTACTATTGAACTGGCCCGAAAAGTGGCTGTGGTGCCTCAAAGACAAGATTTTGTTTACGATTTTTCTGTATACGATACCGTTATGATGGGGAGAAATCCTCACCAAAACAGATGGGAGTTCGAAAATGAAAATGATCATCGTATTGTGATGGAAGCTCTTGAAAAAACCAAACTTTCACATCTTAAAAATCGACTAACCAATCATTTAAGTGGAGGAGAATTTCAAAGAACACTCATTGCGAGAGCCATTGCTCAACAAGCTCCCATCATGTTGCTGGATGAACCCCTTTCTAATTTGGATATCGCTCATAAATTTGAAATTATGGAGATCCTCAAAGATATAAACCAAACTCAAAACACTACCATTATCATCATTTTACACGATTTTTCATTTGCTATGCAATATGTTCCCCTAACTTTGTTGATGGATAAAGGAACTTTAGTCTATTATGGAGCGACTAATGAACTGTTTTCCGGTAAGCTGTTATATGAAGCTTTTGATCTCAATCAGGACTTTCATATTGACTCTTATGGTAACGTTTTTAAAAAGTAATAAACATGAAAAAATTTCTTATACTAACTATTTTTATTCTCCTTTCCGGTTCCATTTTTGCACAAAAAAAAGTGTATGCTTCTTCGTATGGATTAATTCCGGATAAAATGGAAGATGCAACACCCTATTTGATTCAACTTTTCGAAGCTATTAAAGATGAACCCAAAGTGGATCTGATCATCAGCGCAGGCACATACCATTTTTATGAAAGTGGAGCTGTTCAAAAAAACTATTTTGAATCCAATACAACCAATGGAAAACCCAAAAATCTTTCCGTATTAATGAAAAATCTTAAAAACATCTCTATTGAAGGAAATTTTGCCACATTTATGTATCATGGAAAGGTGCAACCCATAACATTAGAGAATTGTCAGAATATTAAAATACGGAATCTTTTTTTTGATTTTGCTACACCTACCTCTGCAGAAGCGGAAGTTCTGGATGTAACTCCTACCTATTTTACAATCAAAATTGACAAATCTCAATATCCATATTCTATTAAAAATAAGAAGATTACTTTTAATATTGGAGATCATTCCAATGATCCTTATGCTTTTATTGAATTTAATACCAAATATCAGATTGTGGAACCCAATACCGGCGACAGAGGCTGGGGAAATACTACTGTTGAAGAGGATTCTGCCGGTTATTTGAAAATATTTTATTCAAATCCAAATCAATTTCCTAAAAAAGAAAACTATATTGTTATTCGGTATGGAGAAAGAACACATGCCGGAATTTTTATTCTGAATAGTTCAGATATCACATTACAAAATGTGAATCTATATCAAACGGATGGACTTGGAATTTTAGGTCAGTTCAGTAAAAATCTCAATTTCTTTTCTTGCAGTGTGGTTCCAAACCGCGCAGGAAACCGCAAATTTCTAAGTAGTCATGATGATGGTTTTCACTTTAGTGGATGTTCCGGCTTGATTCAGATGGACAATTGTGAAACGTTTGGACTTATGGATGATGCATTGAATGTTCATGGAACTTACACGCAGATCACCAAAATCAGCAAGAATAAAGTCAGAGCCCGATTTATGCACCATCAAAGTACCGGTTTGGAATGGGGAAGAGTAGGAGAAACGGTTGCTTTTGTTGATAATAAGTCAATGGTGACTCTTTCGGTTGGTGTAATTAAAAAATATAGAAAAATTGATCAAAATCAGTTTGAGATCACTTTTGAAAATGAGGTTCCTCAAACATTACAAAAAGGGATGGCTCTCGAAAACCTCACGTGTTATCCGGATCTGTTGATCAAAAACTCAAGATTCAGGAGCGGAAGAGCAAGAGGACTGCTGATCAGCACTCAGGGTAAAGTTTTAATTGAAGACAATATTTTTGAAACCAGCGGTTGCGCCATTTTAGTTGCCGGAGATGCCAATTATTGGTTCGAATCAGGACCGGTTACGAATCTGGTAATCAGAGATAATATTTTTAGATATTCTTGTATGACAACCATTTATCAGTTCTGTGAAGCCGTGATTTCCATTTATCCTCAGGTACCGGAATTAGATCCCGAATTTCCATATCATTCCAATATTCGGATTGAAAACAACAGTTTCTTTCTCTTTGATTATCCGGTTTTATATGCCAAGTCAGTTAAAAATATACGTTTTGTTAACAATCTTTTGTATCGGGCGACCGAGTTTTCTCCAATACATACGAATAAGTTTGGAGTAAAACTGATTGGCTGTAAAAATGCTACTGTGGGAAACAATCAGGAGATTGGAGATCCATTAGGTAAAACTATTGAAATCGAGCAAATGGATCCGGCAGAATTCAATAAAAAATAACCATAAAAAAATTTTCAATTATGGCAAAAAGTAATAAACCAACCACCAAACAACATTTTTTAAGTCCTGAAAATTATATTAAAACCAAAGGAAGATCACTTCCCATATTTGAATGCCTTATTAATTCTGATTGGAATGAAAGAAAAATGGCCAATATTGTTATATCCAGAAAACACACCAATGGAAATGTAACCTTTTGTGTCTATTTGGTTGATTTATTATGTGTTGGGGTTAAAACTACTTACTTTGGATTTAATTTTGAAATGGATGAGTATAAAGAATTTACTGAAAAATTGAAAGTAGATTTGGGAACTCAGTCTGTTGACTATGCTTTAGCTCATAACATCATTTATGGGTCTATAGTATTTAGCTCGGTTTATGAAATCTTACCTCATAAAGATTTTTTAAAAACAACCCAATACTTTTTAGAAGAAGATACAGAGGATTTTGAAATAATTGATGTTGAATTTGGGAGAAAGTTTATCCCCTTTTTTATAGCCAACGACTTTTATACAAAAGCACAAGCAAATATTATTATTCAAAAACTGGAGAAAGTCTTAGGCAAAGGCAATGTGGACTATGTTTTTGGTGATTTTGATCCTAGAGATTTAGACGACAATCATTTTTTTGATGATGAAGATTTTGATGATGAAGATTTTAACGATGAAGATTTTGATGAAAATGACATTGATGATGATGAAGATAAGGAGAAAGACGAAAGGTACACCTATTTTGAGTCATTAAAGCCTCAAGAGAGGAAGGAATTATTTGAAAAAATGGCTAAAGAGGAGGGTTTATATGATCATCATGATTCTATAATTGATTTGATTAAAATAGCTAATACGATTGTATATCGGGATTTAAGTGATAAAAAAGTTGTTGAGAGTTTTTTATACAAATGGGACAAAGAATTTAATTTACTCATTGTAGATGAAAGCATATTAGAAACATTGATCCGAAACTCTGAGTTAGATCGTAAGTTATTAAATTTAATTCCCAAGCTCACTAATCAATTAACTTCCGGATCCCATAAACAAAATGTAAAATTAAAGAAAGATCTTCAAAAATATTTAGATAATCCTTATATTTGTTATTTATATTTACAATTGTTAGAAAATGAGAGGAATGAAACAGAATATCATCAACAACTGGATGCTTTTTGCTCATTATTTCCCCATTATCCATTGTTAAAAATAGAAAATGTGAAAAGAAGAAAGATGCAAGGTGAAATAATCACAGCAAAAGATATTTTGCCTAACATTATTTTTAAAGGGCAAGAATCAGTTACTGACTTTGAAATGTACCAATATTTGATCCTTAAAATGTCGGTTGAATGTAAACCAAAACTATTTAATGTAATTCAAGCCATTGAAAGTTGGTCTTTAGAATTACCAATAGGAGAAGAATATCAAAAACAGTTTCTGTTTTATATTCAAATGATGAAAATTGAATACTTGAAACGTCATTTTAATAATGAGCTTTGAAGGGAAGAACTCCCATTTTCTACTTCAGATTCTGTTCGGGAAACTGGTCTTTCCGAACAGTGAAAGTTTTATCCATAATAAGGAGTGCCCCATTTTCAAGATCTATCGATTTGTCTTTGTTGATAGAACTGTTTTTTATTTTGATGCGCCATAAAAGGGCTTCATTAGGAGCTAGTTTTGCTGTTAAAAACTGAACATATCCCTCTTCACCATAAATTCCTTTTTCTTGATCCATCCAGGTGATGGTGCTATTTTGGGCTTCCTGTCTGTATGAAATCGCGGTTGTGTTCGCTCCGTTGATAAATACAAATACAACAATGGCGGATGTTGTGTCTTCACTGTTTTTAAATACTGATCTATGGTATTGCCACTGAAATACACCCGATGAATCTGTATATCCTACACTTTGAGAAAACAATGGAGTTGCTAAAAAACCAAATAAAAGAAAAAGCAGTACCCTTTTTTTCATTTTAAAATTGATTGATAAAATCTGCAATATCTTGATTGTCTAAACTTAACATACATTTAAAATGTCCTCTGGGACATTTTTTATATCCTAGTTTGGAACAAGGTCTGCAGGATAGGGTTGTAATTTCAAAGTTACGATAGAGGTGTTTCTTTTGGGGCATATAAGGATACATACCAAATTCAGGTGCCGTATTTCCCCATAAAACAGCCATAGGAACCTGTAATGCTGCGCCAATGTGCATTAAACCGGTATCAGATGCTAAAACACAGGAACTCATCTGTAATACCGATGCGGATTGATACAGATCCAGTTTACCGCAAAAATTGAAAATACGTTCACTCATCTGAGAAGCAATCAATTCACCTTCTTTAACAACATCTTTGCCTCCCAAAAGAATCATGGGTTTATGTAAAATTTTGCTGATTTCAATAATTTTATCACCAGGAATCCTTTTGGTATTGTGCATGCTTCCTAGTGTAACAGCAACAAATCCCTCTTCAAAAACTGCCGGAAAATCATCAATATCAAAACGATTGTGTTCTGGAATGAAAAAGTCAAGACCCAACCCGTCATTTTCGACCTGTAGTGATTTTATCCCTTCAAAATAGCGATCTACAATATGTTCGATCGGCAACATGTTGATTTTAAAATAAACCCAAAACCACTTTCTTAAATTTTGTTTATGAAATGTTAAAAATGGAACACCCAATGAAGAAATGATCTGTTTTGATTTTTTATTTTTTTGTAAATCAATCACATAATCATATTTTTGATCTTTTAAAATCTCAAATATCGAAGGATCTTTTTTTTGATAGGTATGAATTTGATCGATAAAGGGATTGCTTTCGATCACGATTTTGTACTCCTTTTTGACCAAAAAATCGATTTCAGCGTAAGGAAATTTGTTACGAATGGCTCTTACAATTGGTGTTGTTAATACAATATCACCGATGGAGCTGAATCTAATAATTAAAAATTTTTGTTTCTCGGAGGGGGGGTGGTCGTCCATTGTTATTCAAAATTAAATTTTTCTGTGATAGGTTTACCAAATTTGGTTCTCACAGGATTAGAATATATCAGAAGCAAATAATGCATCATTTTTTCTTCGGAAACATCTTCAACAATAGATTGCTTTCCTAAATAATGAAGAAAATCCTCTTTTTCATTTTCAGTATATTGGTCTGAAAATTCAGTGCTCTGTTCTTGATAGTCAAATGCAATATAATTGGTTTTAAAAAGATAATAATTACGATATATCTGTTGATCAACCAATTTGGCAACAGCGAATAATTGATCATTGCTATTTAAAGTAGAATCAATTTGATCGATTTCATCAATTATTGGAGTTCCAATATGCAGACGAATCTCCCCTTTAAAGCCCATGACGCCTTGAACAATACTTCTAAAATCTTCTCCCGATTTTTTTATATAATCACCAACTTCAGAAAGAGCCAATTCTCGTGCTTTTAATTGATCACAAGATTCATATTCATAAGAGATTGTGACAGGGGTCAATTGAATCGATTTTAGAGATTCAAGCGGATCTTTTCGATTGGCCATGGATAACATTTTGATCAACCCTTGTTGAGTAACATCGTAACCATCTTTAGTTCTTCCACTTCTTTGTGCAATCCATACCGATTCATTTTCTTCAAATAAACTGTAATGTATATATTCAGACAGTTGGTGAAGATTGGCAATTTTATCATGAATTGTGGAAGACCGTAATACCAATATCATGTTGTTTATCCTTGCTAACTCAACAAAGACGGGTGTAGTTATTAAGTTATCTCCAATTGCCGTTTTGGATCCTCTTTGATTATTTTCAAAAAAATAATTTTGTAAAGAAGATGAGTCTAAAACAATATCTCTATGATTTGCAATAAACAGATACGCTTTTTGAGGATCGATGTTTTCTAATCCACTATAATGGACTCCGGTGGAAGATTTTTTCATAAAATATTGAAAAATCTGACCTGAAAATCGCATTTGAAACTCTAAAATGGACTTGCAACCTAAAACTGTATTTACTAATTCAGTAATATCAAACTGATCTTTTAAAAAAGATAGACTTTTTATAAAATCCTGATTATGAAACAATCTGTGGATTGCTTGTACCGCTTCAGTATCTTTATAAGGCCTAATGTTTTCGAATTTATCCATCATTTTTTGAAATACTCAATAATGAACTGCAAAAGTAAGAAAATTTTTATTAGCACTCATTACACTTTAATGTTATCAAAATTTTTACCAAAAACACTGCTTGTTTTCGATATGGAAACAAATGCTGCCGGGTCGGTATATTTGATGAGTTTCATAATTTGAGCTTTATCATTACGATGTGCCATAATCAAAAGTACATCTGATTCTGATTTGGTATATGCACCGTACCCTTTTAAAAAAGTGGCTCCACGATGGAGATCAGAGTTAATTTTATCAGCAATCTCCTGATTTTTTTTGGAAAAAACCATGAACTGAAAAGTTTGTTTGTACCCTTCAATCACAATATCAGAAACATATATAAAAACAAACATCACCACCATACTATAAACCAGTTTCTGGATCGAACCAACAGCTAAATAGGAAGAACCAATGATCACCAGATTGGTGTAAAGGGTCACTTTTCCATAAGAAATGTTTCTGTATTTTCCAATCATCATAGCCACAATATCGGTTCCACCGGTGTTCCCCCCATAGTTTATGGCTATACCTACCCCAAATGCTGACATTGCTCCTCCAATGATGGCTGCCATAAAAGGATCATCAATAATAGGTTTTACAAAGTAGGATTGTCCCAAACCAAAAAAGGTAGAAAGAACAATTGTGCAAAACATTGTGTTTATACAAAAACGAGGCCCCAGTATTTTCCATGCAATAGCTAATAAAATGGTATTGATCACTAAAGTGGTGACCCCCACAGGAATAGTTCCGGTTGCGAAATATAGAATGGCCGCAATACCACTCACTCCTCCTCCTGTGATCTTTTCTGGAATCAAAAAAGCGGTCCAACCCACTGCAAAAATGGCCAAACCAACGCAAATCATGAGATAGTTCCGAATCTCAAGTATCAAAGTTTTCTTGCTTAATTGTAACATATCGTGTTCTCTTTAATGGTTTTTTCTTGAAAATTAATCATTTACATTTTGTAAAAGTTATAATGCAAAGATAATAAAATTAAAAAATGAAAAATTTTTAAAAAATGATCACAGTTATTGAATTTTTTTGTATTTTTGCACCCTCAATCAACACTCCTCCTTAGCTCAGTTGGTTAGAGCATCTGACTGTTAATCAGAGGGTCCAAGGTTCAAGTCCTTGAGGGGGAGCAACAAAGCATCTGAGTAATCAGGTGCTTTTTTGTTTAACTACTGTCAATCTCCTGTTTTTTAACGGTAAACACCACTATAACAGGAAGATGATCAGAAAAACCTCCTGTATGTTTCAATCCTGTATAGGTTCTGAAAGGTTTTGATCCACCAAATTTTTCATCCGGAATCAGTAAAAAACCGGCATTGTAAATCAACTCTTTTTCAGACCATTGAAAAGTTGAAGTAGAATCAAAAAAAGCAGATGTGAGTATAATTTGATCCAAACAGCCCCAAAAAGCTTCATTTTTATGGGTTCCTATATTTTGAAAATTGCTGTATTTTAACATAAGATTCACCAAATCACCCATTTTGTCTCTTTCCCGGGCTTGAAGTACATGATACAGACTAAAATCAGTGGGATAATCATTAAAATCTCCCACAATACAAATATAGGCAGTCCGATTTGTATTTTTCAAAGAATCCACTTTTGCCCGTAACACCTGAGCATAATAGTTTCTCTTTAAAATAGTTGCACCTGCACCGCCAAACCGGGAGGTCCAATGATTTACAAAAAAGTGAATGGTATCGGAAGTTAAAGTGAGCACTTTCACATATAAAATATCTCTGTTATTGGCTTGTGGATCAAAGAGAAAATGGATCGAAACGGGGTATGTCTCTATAATTTTCACTTTTGTAGAACGATACAAAACCGCCACATCAATACCCCTTGAATCAGGAGACTCAAAGTGGATAAAACGGTAGCCATATTTATTCATCCCGGGATGTGCAATTAACGATTTTAAAACCACATCGTTTTCGATTTCAGCTAACCCAATAAGATCCGGAGGATTCCATTCATTCATAGATAGAAAAACTTTAACTAATTGATCTCTTTTATGATACATTTTTTTATAACTCCATCGATTTCCTCCCTCAATGGTATAGGAATCATCATTTTTTAAGGAATCATTCTCAGGATCAAAAAAGTTTTCCGTGTTGTAAAAAGCAATGGCCAATGAACAAGAATCTGTTTGGGAAAAACTATAAAGGGTGTTTAGAAAAAGTAGTACGGTTAGAATTAGAGTTTTCATCATCAAGAATTTGGTTCAAAAATAAACAAAAACAGTGATCATAAAAGTGTTATCAAAAAAGTGACTACTCCAAAAAATACTGAATACTGACTATAAAAAGCAAATAAAAGGAGAAAAATGGAATATTTCCTTCAAGAAGTAAAATTTTATAAATTTGTATCAATCAGTATATCAATTTGATCATTTTATCAATACCGATAAAATAATACCAAAAACGAAATAAAAATGACTCTTGATTTTGATTAAAAAAGAATTTTTTGGAGTTTATCTATTACTTCTTAGCCCTTGGCCCTTTGCCTTTAGCTCTAGTATTCAATGTTATTAAAAATGAAAAAACACAGAGTTACACAGTGTTAGAATGTGTTTCACAGAGTTTTAATTTTTAAAATTCTGACTGAAACAAAAGTGTGATAGATCGTTTTACATTGTTTTATTCTGAGATTCCTAGCTCCTTTTGAAATTTTAAAAATGATGCCACGAATGCACGAATTAAAATCGAGTTATTGTCCTGCTTCTTTCAGCAGTTCACTGTACCACGACTCTCCATACTTACGGATGAGGGGCTCTTTCAGGAACTTATATAACGGTAAATTGATCTGTTTTCCTTTGTGACAAGCGGCTTCACATACACCCCAACGATGGTAGTTGAGTGCTTCGTAATCGGGCAGTTGGATGATGCGGATCGGATAGAGATGGCACGAGATCGGCTTCTGAAACTCAATCTCCCCGTTTAAATACGCTTTTTCTATGGCACATTTCGCTATTCCTTCATCATAGTAAACATAAGCACACGCTTCGTTGCTGAGAAGCGGAGTTACAAACGCTCCTTCCATGTCGTAATCAAATGTTCCCGATTCTTCCACTTTGGCGATCCCTTCCGGAATCATATATTTTTTATAAATGGGATAACAATCTTCCAGATCAGATATCTCCATCGGGTCTAAAGGAGCTCCAACATCTCCCTCAATGCAACACATCCCTTCACATTGTGTTAAATCACAACAAAATCTGGATTCTATAATGTCCTCAGATACAAGGACGCCTTGAATTATTTTCATAATAAATTAAAAATCAGTACCAATAGAAAGCATATATACTCCATTCTTGTCCACAATTCTGAAATCTTCCAAACCCCAGGCGTAATCAAAACGGATGAAATAACTGAATAAAATCGCTCTTAAGCCCAACCCAAATCCTGCAACCCAAGGATCCACCTGTCGTTTAACAATGGCTGTGATGTTCCCGGATGTGATATATCGGATATAAAGTCCATTATCTTCCGAATAAGGGGTTAAACCGGTCCAGGCTGTTCCTATATCCACAAATGGGATCAATTGCATAGAATTGAAGAAAGTGCTGGTTAAATTTCTTTTAGCAAGCAGTTGTACAAATGGAATTCTTAACTCACTGCTTAAAACAATAAAGGAGGTTCCATTTCTGGTGTTTTGTTGAAAACCTCTCATGCTGGTTGCTAACGTTTGATAGTGATAGTTTTTAGTTTTATCTACGTAAATATCACTATTAAAGGAAGGAGTAATCCAGTTGTCCACTCCACCCATATAATACACCAGACGGGCTGATCCAAAATTAGTGCTTCCGGCAATTCGGGTTGCCCAGGTTAGATTTCTGTAAACCTTGATCGATTTTCGGATATCAAAACCGGCAACCAATAAATTTTTGGATGAATCTGCAATCTGATAATCAAATTCAACAAATAACTTACATTTGGTACCTTTCCAAAGATTGGTGTATAATTCCTTAGAGGAATCAAAAACATACTCTATTTTAGCTCCAGTCCAGTAGGTGACTTCAGAAGGTTTTTTTAAGGTTTCATCACTTAGGGCACTTTCAATAAACCGCTCTTGTCGCCCTTTTAAGGATACCCGAACACTATTAAATTTGTCAAACGGGAATTTGAAGTTGTAAAATACACTGTTTGAGATCTGTTTGATGTATCTGTATCCGATCGATTGTTCAATGGATTGACGATAAATGACAAATTGCTGATCTAATCTTTTGGAAAGATCTTCATAACTCAACATGATTTCAGAACCGGCATAGAACAAAGGCAATCTAAAACCTGCTGTAATTCTATAATTTTCAAATAGATCAGTGATTCCAACCATAAATAATGAGTTCATCCCGGAGTTGAGATAGATAGGGGTTGCATCTCCGGTGAATTGTTGATAGGAAGTGTTTAAAAAACTAAAATCGGCTTGTGTAATCAGTTTATTGACATTGAATTGAACCGTATAACTTCTGGGAACCTGAGTTTCAAACGGGAAGCTGACCGGCCTTACAAAGGTTGCCCCACCTGTTGAATCTGCTGTCAAAGTACTATCCTGAAGGGAAGTTGTTGTTTTATTAAAATCGCTCATCCTCACTTGCTGGAATCCCTTTCGTACTTTTGGTTTTTCAGGTATGAGAACATTTTTTTTCATGGAATCTAAACGGACACTATTTTTCTCCGTTAATAATTGTTGTTCTGTTTTGCTCAGTTTCGAGATCGTATTCTGGAAGTTTGGTGTTTCTTTATACAATCTTTTCACTTTGTTGTTCATAATCAGGTCACCTAACCTGTTTTTACCCGGAATATAATCGTGTTCAATGATGGAGTATCCCAAATCTGTTAAAGGTGCAGTTTTTGCAAAATAGGCGTAGTGAATAATGGTGTCAATTTTGGTAATGGTGGAATCAAATTTTGCTACGTATCTGTTGTAGATTCCATTGTCATCACTAAGGTAAATAATCTGATTTTTGCCACTAATTCTGACCTCTTTTTCGTTGGCAAAAGGAGTGTAAGTTACCCGCAATAATTGTTTCTCTTTGGCAGCATAATGAAACACAAAAAGATCATAGTTGGGCTGATTCTGGATGTTAAAAAATTTATTTTCACTATCTAAAGAATCAACAGGACGATTGGATGAGAAAATGATATCCTTTTGATTATTCATAAACCGGGGACCATAATCATCATAAAAATCGTTGGTTAAGTTCTGGTAGGAGCGGGCTTGAAAACTATAAAGAAACAGATCAGACTGACCATTTCTGAACCCTGAAAACAACATCAATTTGCCATCATCAGAGAAACACCAGTCGGTAATTTTTTCCACATCAACTAAGAAACGTTTCTCCATTTTTTTCTCGGAAACGATATAGGGATAGTAGTAACAGCGCCCTTTATCCTCAATGGTAAATCCGATCAAATCACCGGAAGGGTGCCAGGCGACAAGAGGGTTGGAGAGGTCAGGGTTATCTTCTGTTCTTTTTAATTTTTTGAAAATCACTTTTGGTTTTTTATCAAGAACCGTTTGTACCCATACTTTAATTTGTCCTGCTTCATTGGTTACGTAAGCAAAACTTTCCCCATCGGGTGATAAGGTGATTTGGGAATATTCCCGGTTTAGATTTGGTTTTTTCAGCAACCCTGCGGTTTCGGGTTCCCCCCTTTTGATCTCTTTTTTGTATAGAACATAGTAATATCTAAACCAATCTTCAGTCAGTTCCTTGTAAGGAACACCGGTAACATAATAGAGACTTTTTTCCACGTTTCTAGTGGATCTGACAGAGTACAAAATATTGGAAATAGTGGCTTCGCCGTAACGATCTACGATAAATTTCCAGAAAGAGTGTCCTGCATAAGTAGCCTCTACCGGATTCAAATCTTCCAGCAATTCGTATCTTTTAGATAAAATACCGTTTTTGATATACACATCGATGTCGGGACTCCAGTTTTCGGAAATATAGGAAGCTAAACCACTATAAAACCAGTTCGGGAGTGAAGAAAGGTGTTCGGATGTGATGTTTGCCATAACACTTTCACCTTCTACAATATTCCGTGCAAAGATGGTTGTGATTCCACTTTTGATCATTTTATCAAACCGGTTATGATCTCCGTCAAAATAGAGATACACCTTATTGCCGTAGATGTTGGTTACACCGCCCTGGTTATAAAAATCTTCGTTATCGTAGCCAAAGTTGGATTCTCTAAAGTCAGCTTGTGTGTTATAAACGATAAAATGGATCTTTTTGTAGAGAGAATAGTTCAGGATCCGTTCTATGTCACTGATCATCCCCGCGGCTTTTCCGTAAGTGTATTCTGCCAATGGTTTTGAGGTGGGGTAGTAATACACATCATACAGATTGGCCCGATACAATTGCCAGTTAAAATTTTGGTATTGAACCCGATTTTTCCCAAAAGTGAGTTGGGAGCCATTGTAAAATTGAGCTTGTACACTAATTACAAGCATCAATAAAATGGGCAATATCAAGTTCTTTTTTATCATGATTTAAAAGCTGGAGCTACAGGTAATCCCTTTATTGAGAACCTCTTTTTTGATGATCTCTAATTGTTCTCTATTTTGTAAATTAACAGTTACACTAATTAAAACTTTACCTACAGGGACAGAGGTTATAGATCTTTCGTGGATGATATCCTGGATATTCACTTTTTGTTGTTCGAGAACGGAAAGCACTTTTTTGAGTTCCCCGGCCTGATCCGGTACGGTGAATTGAATATGGGTTCTTAACCCTTCCTGAATCATCCCCTGATCAATAATTTGTTGAAAAAGGGACATATTCACATTGCCTCCACTCACTACAGGAACCACTATTTTTCCCATTATCGATGATTTTTTAAAGATCGCTGCAGCAATGGCAGCAGTTCCGGAGGGTTCCGCTAACAGTTTCCCTCTTTGAAGCAACAAATAGGTGGAGTGTGCTAACTCATTATCGGATACAGTAATCAAGTCATCAACCAGCTCTTTTACAATCTGAAATGTGATATCTCCGGGTCTTTTTACAGCAATACCATCGGCAATAGTGTGACAATGAGGTAAGGTAAGCACCTGGTCGCTATTTCGGGAGGCTAACATGGAAGCAGCACCTTCAGCTTCAACGCCGATAATTTTAATTTTGGGGTTGATCTCTTTTAGTGCAATGGCAATCCCACTGATTAATCCACCGCCCCCAATGGGAACAATCACAGTATCCACTTCGGGTAATTGTTTGAAGATCTCTAATCCTACAACTCCCTGGCCGGCAATAATTTTTTCATCATTAAAGGGGTGAATATAGGTTCCGTTCTGAGCTTTACAAAATTCCTGAGAGGCAGCAAACGCATCATCGAAAGTGTCACCGGCTAATACAACTTCTGCACCATATCCTTTGGTTGCATTTACCTTAGAGGGAGGCGCAAAAGTGGGCATAAAAATGGTACTTTTCAACCCTAATTGGGAGGCGGAAAAAGCTACACCCTGAGCATGGTTTCCTGCTGATGCTGCAACGATAGGATGTTTTCTTTCCTCTTCTGTCAAATGTAAAAGTTTGTTAAAAGCTCCTCTCACTTTGAAAGATCCTGTGGTCTGAAGGTTTTCCAGTTTCATATAGATTTCAGCACCCGCCATTTTGGAAAATGTTTTGGAATGGATGAGTGAGGTCTCTTTGATGATATCTTTCATCGACTGTTGAGCGGCTATGATATCGGAATATTTAATGGTACTCATTACGGTTAGTTTTTAAGATTTTGATGTTCTGTTTGAGTTATATTTTGTTCTAAAAAAGTCACTTTTTTAATTTCTATTAGATTAACAACTACTATAATAGCAAATGCGCCCCAAAATGGGAGTGACAGTTTATCGGTGTCTAAAAAGTTGTTCATCACCCCATGTAAATAGTAGGTGATCAATGCCAAAGTGGCTCCTAATACGATCATTTTATGGTAGGGATCAACCGATCGTAAATAGGTTTTGATTCCGGTGTATAAAATGATGATCAACAGCGTAAACACTGAAATAAAACCCATAAAACCCATTTCGGCAAATGGGCCAATATATTCACTGTGACAATTTCCTCCGGTTCCGTAGTTGGTTGTTATGATGGTTTTGTATTTGTTTTTTTGAAATGGAGCATATACAAACTGGTAAGTTCCAGGTCCCCAGCCCACGATAGGTCGCTCTTCAATCATTCCCATTGCTGAAACCCATCGGTTTAATCGTTCCACATTGGAAGCATCTGTTTTGATATTCCCCATCGATTGGAGATGTTCTGAAAATGTAGCAGAGGAGTCTTGTTTGTTTTTCCCCAATTGATACAAAATATCGTTGGCAAAGAAGTAGAAGTAACCTGTAAACAGAGCCAATCCCAGAATAAACCATGAAAATTTAATTCTCCAGCGAATCAACAAGTAAACACCTAAGGCGGCTATAATACTGAGCCAGGCAGCACGGCAAAAGGAGAAATAAAGGCCAACCATCAAGATGAGAAAAATGATGAAGTAGTAAAACTTCTGCCATTTGGTATTGGTGGGTAAAAAGAAAAAAGTAACAGTAAAGGGTAGGAAAAATGCTACTGCTGCGCCGTAAGCGGTGTGGTCGTTATAGAATGGCTTTTGAATCCAATGCATGCCGTGTTCTGCAAATCCCAGTTCTGCTGATTTAAAAGTAACAATAATCACCACTAAAGCTAATGAAATCATATAGGCATTCATGTAGTAGAGAGCTCTTTTGGTGTCTTTTTTAATCAATTCAATAACCATGAAGAAACAGGAAACAATGAACCAGATTTTGGAAGCTAAAAACTTGAAAGAAACGATAGGAATTTCACTGGTAATTGATGTGATAAAGATCCAGATCAGATACCCGATGATCGCTAGTGTGATGGGATGTTTGAGGATGTTTTTATCAACTTTTAAATCATACAAAACCCTCATAAAGAATAAAAAAGTGAGTGAAATCATGATAATTTCACTGGGAATTGAAACACCGATATCGATTTTTGTATCTTCAAAAATGTAGGAGAATGGTGTAGATAGTGCCATTAAATAGATCAGGATATCCACTTTAAAGAAAAGCAGATAGAGCAAGACCAATGCACCGCTTAACAATGGGAGATAGATGAACTCTCTCGACAATGCATAACAGTTGAGCAAAATAAATGCACCACTGATGATGGGAACGATCCACTTTTTTAGTTTCATTCTGTCATTACCAATTCTTTAATCTTACGTTTCCTTTTGGGATCTGTTTGAATATTTTCAACAATAATTAAGGCAAAAAGAGTCACTATAAATACAGAAACTGTTGATAAAACCATAATTATCAATTTTTTAGGATAAAATTTCTTATCAGCAGGAATCGCTTTTTCAATCACAAATTTAACGGGCATGGTACTCTCCATATCCATTTTGCAATCCATCATTCTTGATTTACACAACACCTGATATTCAGCAAATTTGAGTTGCTCGTTTTGTAAAGTTTGAACGGTTGGTCCCCATTTGGCTAATTTTTCCAACTCTTTGGATAGCCTTTGTTGAGCACCTGTATTCCCTTGTGCTACTGCAATGGCGTATTGTTGGGTAAATCTTTCCGCTTGTCTGTCTAAAATTAAAACCCCTTTATTTGCTAAAACTGTTAATGAATCATCAATTCTTTGCATCTCGTTATTGATCTCTTTTAATTGAATCTCTAAAAGTTTATACGCAGCTGAAGCTCTTTCCCGTTCCACTTTATTTTTAAATGTATCTAATTGATTTACAATCTCATTAGCCATTGAAGACGCTAATTCATTGTTCCAGTCCGATACCGTGATGGAGATCGCCCCAAATTGAGTTCTCTTAATGGTGATCATGTTTTCCATCGCTTTGTACAAACGGGTTTGCCAGTATTTCATGTTTTTATTCAATCCATAATGGGGTATCAGATTGTACTTTTCAATTAGAATATCTTTGATTTCACGAGAATTTAAGATTTGGATCATGTGTTCCGTTTCCTCTTCAACAGCATAAGCTTTGATATCAAGTCTTTCATTGTAGTTTTGCTCATTTACCAATATCTTGGATACAGAGTTGGTACGTGGAGCGTAAATGATGGAGCTTGACTTGAATTGTGGTTTGATCAACAAAGAAGCGCCAAACGATAAAACTGCAGCAGCGAAACTCACAATGATCAACAATTTGCGCCATTTCCAGATAAACCGGATCAACCCAAAAGAATTAAATTCGTTACTCTTTTCTTGCATATAAAAATGTGTTAGTATTAAAATCTTTACAACGTATTTTCTATCAATTTAGTATCATTTTTTTATCTGAATCGATAATTCATCCAATTGCGAATTTTCAACTGCCGCAGGAGCATTCACCATAGTGTCTCTCGCAGAGTTGTTTTTAGGGAACGCAATGAAATCACGAATCGAATCGGTGTCAGATAAAACGGAACACAAACGGTCAAATCCAAAAGCGATACCACCATGCGGAGGACAACCGAATTGGAAGGCACTGAGCATAAAACCAAATTGATAATCTGCTTGTTCCTGACTGAATCCTAAAATCTGGAACATCTTATTTTGAAGGTTTCTGTTGTGAATTCTAATCGATCCACCGCCCACTTCGGTACCATTGATCACCAAATCATAAGCATTGGCATTCACTGCGGTAGGGTTGCTATCCAAAAGAGCTACATGTTCCGGTTTAGGAGCTGTAAACATGTGATGTTTCGCATAAAATCTGTTGGTTTCATCATCCCACTCCAAAAGAGGAAAGTCAACCACCCATAAAAGTTTGTAAACACCCGCTTTGCGTAAACCTAACTGTTTTCCCATCTCTAAACGGAGTTCACTCATCTGCTTTTGTGTTTTCTCTGTTTTTCCACTTAGGATCAAAATAAGATCTCCCGCTTCAGCACCCGCTTTTTGAGCCACCTTTTTCAAGTCTTCCTGATCATAAAATTTATCAACAGAAGATTTAAATGTTCCATCAGCCTGACACAAAACATACACCAAACCGCTTGCTCCAATCTGAGGACGGCGAACAAAGTCGGTCAACGCATCCAATTGTTTTCTGGTATACAGTGCACACCCTTTGGCAACAATACCTACAACCAGTTCTGCTTCATTAAAGATCTTAAAATCTTTATGTTGCATCACATCATTTAACTCAACAAATTCCATTCCGAAACGTAAATCGGGTTTATCTGATCCATAGAATTTCATCGCATCAGCGTAAGTGATTCTTTGGATCGGGTCAATATCGATATTTTTCACTTTTTTAAACACATGTTGCATCAAACCTTCGAAAGTGTTTAAGATATCCTCTTGTTCAATGAATGACATTTCACAGTCGATTTGAGTAAATTCCGGTTGACGGTCTGCGCGTAAGTCTTCATCTCTAAAACAGCGTACGATTTGGAAATAACGATCATAGCCGGAAACCATCAGAAGTTGTTTGAACGTTTGAGGAGATTGGGGAAGTGCATAAAATTCACCCGGACTAACGCGGGAAGGAACGATAAAATCGCGGGCACCTTCCGGAGTGGAACGGATCAAAAATGGTGTTTCAATATCTAAAAATCCAATGTTATTCAAGTAATTACGAATCTCAATTCCCATTTTGTGACGGAAGATGAGGTTATTTTTCACCGGATTTCTTCTCAAATCCAGGTATCTGTATTTCAAACGAAGTTCATCCCCACCATCTGAATCATCTTCAATAGTAAAAGGAGGAGTAGCAGATTCATTTAAAATATCGATCTCATCTACAATAATTTCGATATCTCCTGTAGGGATATTTTTATTTTTGCTATATCTTTCGGTAACGGTTCCGGTCACTTTGATCACCCACTCTCTACCAAACTTTTCCACTTTTTTGGACAATTCTTCATGTGTTTCACTATTAAAAGCCAGTTGGGTGATTCCATACCGATCTCTCAAATCGATAAAGGTCATCCCGCCTAATTTTCTAATTTTTTGAATCCATCCGCATAAGGTCACACTCTGACCAACTTGGTTTATGTTTAGTTCTCCACAAGTATTTGTTCTTAACATCTTTAAAACTATTTTTAAGGTTTTCCGATTATAAATTATATTAACTTGCAAAAATACGAAATAATGTAACAGGTTAGAGGTAACAGGTAACAATTTTTCAGCTATCAGTTATCAGGTATCAGCTTTCAGTTATCAGCTATCAGTTATCAGCTATTAGTTATCAGCTATTAGTTTTTATTTTTCATTTTTTATTTGCCTTTAGCCCTTCGCCCTTTTTGTTTCACAATGGAACACAGTGGTTGCACAATGTAACACAGTGATTTTTTCATTATTTTTGTTTAAGGTTTAAAGGTTTAAAGGTTGAACGCTTCGCTGTTTAAAGGTTGAAGGTTTAAAAAAACTGAAACCTAAAACCCAATACCCAAAACCCAAAACCTGACAGCTGAAACCTGATAGCTAAAACCTGACAGCTGAAACCTGATAGTTATTCAATTATCTTAGTTGCAGATTATCAATATACTATACTGATCTTTTCAACTGCAAAACTTAAAAGTTTGATAATCCCACAGATTTTGAACTATGGATTGCTGTTGACAATAATATGGTTTGACTCCACAGATCCGCACGGATTTGTGTTCGTTACGTAATAATCACCATTCAAATAGACAGCGATGTAAGGTGTGGTTGCTCCTGTGTTCCAAACCCCGCCTACATTTCCTCCGATATAAGTAAAATAACAGGGACAATGTACATTCGGTATACCAACTGTGAGTATCGAGGCAGTTGGTAATGGATTTACAGTTACTATGATATGATTGGATGTTACACTTCCACAGTTCGTTGTGTTGGTAACATAATAGTCTCCACTTGTGGTTACATTTATGGATGGTGTTGTAGCTCCTGTGTTCCAGGTACCATCAACATTGACTGAAAGGGTAACATCGCCCCCTTGACAAAAAGTAGTAACTCCATCTTCTGTGATGGTTGAAACAGCTGGAAGTGTGCCCTCTGTCACAATATTTGAACGTAAAGAGATGGCTCCGGCAGTGGTTAGTGCTCGTCCGTCAAATGTAGCGTCATCCCACAAGATAATCGCCCCTGTAGCTACAATTGTTCCACTAAAAGAGGAATTGACCTCTAATTCAAATTGTCCGTTTATTTGCCAAAACACATTGCACAAAGAGGCTGAGTTGACCAAGACTACGTTGGCATTGGTACTTGTAGATAATGCCCCATCGATTTTGATAATAAATATGGAATTAGGATCTCCTTGTCCATCAAGGATTAAGTTTCCCGTAAGCGTCGCAGCTGAGCCTATGCAGTAAACGTTTGGAGTTAATGATTCATTGTTGCCTAAGAGAACACCATGCGGCATTCCACAAGTAAACGCACTAAAAGAAGCGTATGCTGTAAACACATCTATTGCCGCTTGTGCAGAAACTGGATCAGCCACATGAATTAGATCATCAATTGTACCAGGAGGAAATGCATTGAAAGCACCATTGTTGGTTCCTACATTGCCCGTAACAATAGTTGTTGCTCCAACATTGTTAAACGCCCCGTTAGCAGTAAATAACGTAAAATCAGCTGTACTCCCTAAGATGGGAACCTGACCATAACATTGTTTAGAATAAAGAAAAACAACTAAGGCTGGTATCAAAAAAAATAATTTTAATTTCATTTTAGTTTAAGTAAGTAGATAGATTTCAACGCAACAAAGATATTCTCAATACATATCAAATGTGATACATCTTTTTGAAAATAATTTACATAATTCACATATTCATTATTCATTAAATTATTTATCTTTGCATTCACTATTAATAGGAATAACATGAATACCATTAAAAAAGTGATTTTTTGGGCAGCCTTTCTCTATGTAGGACTCTGGATTCTTTTCCCGATTTTCCGGTGGATTTTGCATTGGGAATTTATTTCCGATGAAGTCAAATCACAATATCTTCATTTTCAGTATTATGCTATTCCTATTGCGATCCTTTTAACACTTGTTGGTACTTTTGACTTCAAAGATCCACTCAAAGAGAAGCTCACAGCTCTTTTCGTTACTTTTGGTGTGGCATTTATAATTCATATTATTGCGATCATCTCTTTTCTGGGGAGTTTATGTGCTTACAGCGACAAAGAGGTATTATTTCAACACAAAAAAGATCCGGATAAACAGATTGTGATTAGGGAGATCGATTGTGGTGCATTTGACAGTTCCGTTCCGATTCCACAAATTTTTGAAGTAAACTACTTCTCCAAACACTTCAAATCCACTTACAAAATCGACACGTTGAAGATGGAGATGGGAGAGTGGGAGAGGGTGGAGAAATAACCCCATTAAAATTGAATTTTTAGCTTTTAGGTTTTGGGTTTAAGGTCTTAGATTCATTTTTCATTCTCCCTTCGCCCTTATTGTTTCACAATGTTTCACAGTGTTAAACGATGTCTCACAGTGTTAATGTGTCTTAATTTTAAAATTTAAAACACTGTGAAACACTTTTTTCCACTGTGTTCCACTGTGATATTTTTATTTTACAAACTAAAAACTGAAACCTGATAGCTGAAACCTGAAACCTATTCCATTAGCTTATTATTATAATGCCACGAATACGAATTAATTATTCAATATTCATTTGCCCTTATTGTTTCACAATGGAACACAGTGGTTGCACAATGTAACACAGTGTTAATGTGTCTTAATTTTAAAATTTAAAACACTGTGAAACACTTTTTTCCACTGTGTTCCACTGTGATTATTTCATTATTTTTGTTTAAAGGGTTTAAAGGTTTAATTTTAAAACCTGAAATCTAAAACCCAAAACCTGATAGCTAAAACCTAAAACCCAAAACCTGATAGCTAAAACCTGACAGCTGAAACCTATTCAATTAGCTTATTATTATAATGCCACGAATGCACGAATTAAAAACGAATAATTATTCATTATTCACTATTCATTATTCCCGTCTTTTGTCCTTCGTCCAGTTCCACTCTATAGTACTGTTCATCCCTTCTACTTTTGTTTCGATGTTGTCGGGGAGGGTGGGAAAGAAATCCAGGCCGGAGAATTTTTCTATGCTGTCTATGGAAACAGCGAACGATTGTAATGATTGGCTGGAGCTTTCATTCGGAAGGATAAAGCCGATCCCTTTGATACCGGGTTCGGTGTAGTCGAGGATCACCTTGAAGTAGTATTTAGGAACAGAAACCTGGCTATGCCCTATTGTTGGCAAATTAGGAGTAAGGATGGGTCCTGTTACGATGTAGATCTTCTCGTTTGCCACGGCCCAGTCCCGCATCAGATCCTCCAGTTTTTTCCAGATACCGCGGTTAAAGCCGGGTTTCTGCGGACTCATATTGCTATAGTAGAAGCTCTCTTTCATGGTGATTTCCGACCAACCCATATCGGCAGCGGGAGCCAGATGACCACGATCGTAACCCGATTTTGCATAGTCAGCATCATCAGCAGTGCCGGTTTTCACATCAGGATCTTTCATGAAGTGGTTATCTCTTTTGAACTTCCCAACGGTTTCCTCTTTGGTCAGATCGTATGCCACCCATGCGGGTTGTTTCTGGATATCATCATACAGCAGCGCAAATCCGGTATGATACACCACATTATCGCACGCCCCCGTTTTCGGAATCTCCAACCGATCCAGCAACAGAAAAGACATCAGGAGTAGAGCAAGACAGATAAGTAAAAGTTTCCAGGTTTTCATGAGGTTCATTTTTATTTAGGATGCAAAGATAGGGAATAATGTGCTCATTGAGTTTTAGTTTTTGGGTTTAAGGTCTTAGTTTCATTATTCATTTTTCATTCGCCCTTCGCCCTTAGCCATTCGCCCTAATAGAACACAGATGACACTGATTAAACAGATTAATTTGTTGAAAGGTTTAATGTTTAAAGGTTTAAAGGTTGAACGCTTCGCTGTTTAAAGGTTGAAGGTTTAAAAAAACTGAAACCTAAAACCCAATACCCAAAACCTGACAGCTGAAACCTGATAGCTAAAACCCAAAACCTAAAACCCAAAACCTGATAACTGAAACCTGATAGCTGAAACCTGAAACCTGAAACCTATTCAATTAGCTTATTATTAAAATGCCGCGAATACGAATTAATTATTCAATATTCATTTGTCCTTTTTATTTCACAGTGGAACACAGTGGTTGCACAATGTAACACAGTGATTTTTTCATTATTCATTTTTCATTACTTTTGTACTCCCGTAGCATCAAAAAAAGTTTAAGGTGAATCGAATTAATAGAAGTTTGGAATGGCATAAATGGAAGAATATACTGCTCAAAAGTTTTTCTATCTATTTGATATTTTCCATACTATCACCTTCATTATTGAAGTTGGAACACCATCACGAGCATTTTGTTTGTCATGCAAAACAGGAAAAACATATTCATTCCTGGCATCCAAAATGTGAGGTTTGTGATTTTGAATTCTCTTTTTTCGCTGAACATAATGCCATCATCAGTTTCGATGCACAACCTATTTATGTTGAAAAAACAGTTGAAATACAACAACGGGTTGATCTTCAAAACCCTATTTACACTTTTTTACTTCGTGCTCCACCTGCGAACTTCATTTAATTAAACTATAAATAAATCCATTATTTTTTTACTTAAATCGAAGTGTAATGAAACAAATAACTTTCATATTTGCGCTCGTATGTTTGATTTGGCATACGAATGCTCAAAATAAAATTTCAGGCTTTGTCACTACCCAAGATCAAACGCCACTTTATGGGGCGGTGATCTCCATTCCTGAACTTAACAAATCTACTATCTCCGATTCAAAAGGGTATTATGAAATTTCCAATATTCCCAATGGATCATTAAAAATTCAGGTTTCCTATCTGGGATATGCTACCTATATCGAAACTTATGTTCTGGAGGGAAACGGAATCAAACACAATATTACCATGCAGCAAACAGCTATCGCGGTGGAAGAGATTGTGGTTTCCGGAGGTTACCTCAAAACACAACATGATAATGCCGTAAAAATTGATCTTTTAAAAATCAATCCCCTTACCAATAAAGCTACGCCTAACCTGTCCGAGTTGCTCACACGTGTACCCGGAGTGGATATGATCTCTAAGGGAAATGGTGTCGCAAAGCCTGTGATCCGGGGACTCTCTATGAACGATATTCTGATCCTCAACAATGGTGTCCGCAATGAAAACTACCAGTATTCCAGTCACCATCCACTGGGGTTGGACGAGTTTGGCATTGAAGATGTGGAGGTGATCAAAGGTCCTGCATCATTGATCTACGGATCCGATGCTATTGGGGGAGTTGTGAATTTTATCAAAGAGAAACCGGCACCTGTGGGCTCCGTTATGGGTGATTATAATCTGCAGTTGTTTTCCAATTCGTTAGGAGTCAATCAAAGTCTGGGGATTAAAGGAGCCGGAAAACATGTTTTTGGAGGGATTAGATTCGGACATAAAAACCATGCCGACTACCTGCAAGGGGGTGGTGCTTTGGTTCCCAATACCCGCTTCAATGAGTATTCTCTTAAAACAAATATTGGTTTTACCGGAAAAATCGGAGTTTTTAAGTTGTACTACGATTATATTCAGGAAAACTTAGGGCTGGCGGAAGATGAAGCGATCGAATCGATCACGGAAAGAGGGTGGATTCCTCAAATCTGGTATCAAAAATTCAATACCCATCTGCTCTCTTCTCAGAATAAAATTTTCTTAGGCAAATCAATACTCGATGTGAATGCTGCCATACAACAAACCGAGTTGATGCATGCAGAAGAAGCGGAAGAGGTGGAGATCGAAATGCAACTCAGAACCATCACTTATGAAATCAAGTTGAAATTGCCATCTTCTCAAAAATCTGATTATATTTTAGGTTTTCAAGGTTTTAACCAAAGAAATCTGAATATTAATGACCGGGAGGTGCAACTCTTGCCAAATGCGATCACCAGCAACTATTCTGTTTTTGGATTGTTCCAGAGAACGTTCTTTAAAAAACTATCTGTACAGGCGGGGATTCGGTACGATTGGAAAAGGATGATGATCCAAAGTGTGGGAATCGCTTTAGATACCAACACTTACAGACCCTCTTTCAACAAAGATTTCAGCAGTTTCAGTGGTTCTTTGGGATCCACGTATCATATCAACAACAAACTATTAGTGCGTGCCAATATTGCCTCTGCTTACAGAACACCCAATTTAGCTGAATTAACCTCCAAAGGGCAACATGAACTCCGTTTTGAAGTGGGTAATGCTTATCTTAAACCGGAACAATCCTGGGAAGGGGATGTTAGCATGCACTATCATATTGACAACCTATCTATTGATGTCGCAGCCTTTTACAATCATATCAACGATTTTATTTATATTGCACCAACCGGTACCACAACCACTGATGGGATTAGTATTTACAAATATTTACAAAACGATTCCTATCTATATGGAGGGGAAACGGGGTTTCATTTTCATCCCAAAAACCACAAATGGTTCTGCATAGAAGGCACTTACGCCATGGTGATTGGAAAGCAAACCAATGGAGATTATTTGCCATTCATACCTGCACATAAGGTCAAAGTGGAAATCAGAGTA
Organism: uncultured Bacteroidota bacterium; assembly: GCA_942493315.1. Lineage (GTDB taxonomy): Bacteria > Bacteroidota > Bacteroidia > Bacteroidales > WCHB1-69 > UBA5429. The sequence continues at coordinate 1,042,183 of OW818690.1, forward strand.
GAAAAGGAAAAACTATGGAGGTTCCATGATGTTTTTGCTGCGATCAACAATCAGTCTGTCTTTGCACAAAACAGACCCGCTCCCGATGAAGAAGCCACAAAAGGATACGCTCTCTTTGATTTCAGTTTTGGAGGACAACTCAAAGCCCGAAATCAGCGCATCACATTGGTGTTTAGCATTAATAATATTTTAGACACCAAATACATAGATCATCTCTCCACTTTAAAAGAGGTGAACCTCTTCAACCCGGGCAGAAATTTTGTTTTGACTGTAAAAGTTCCGTTTGCAATGAAAGGCTTAGGTATTAGTTATTAGATTTTTCATTTGCCTTTCGCCCTTCGCCTTTTGCCTAATGGAACACAGATGACACAGATTGAACTGATTTACACAGATTAGTTTAGTCGAAATAACATAATTTTAATTAGATTTGAATCTAAATAAAATATGTATTATCTAAACAATCATTAAAAAAGAAAAAAATTTTTCAAAAATGAATTAAAAATTTTTGTGAAAAAAGATCTGTGGCAATCTGTTTTATCAGTGTCATCTGTGTTCCATTATGGCGAAAGGTGCGGGGAAGGGGAAAAGTTGAAAGGAACAAAAAGCCCCTGTCCCTTTCCCCCTGTCCCTTTCCCCTAATTAGCATATTATCTCATTAGCTTATTATTTTGGGCGTTCCGGCACCATCCAACGCACTATTCCACCCTGCTGCCGTCGGGCTTTCCAGGGGTCCGCTTCGCTCCCGTACTTCGCTGCACTTCGCTTAAGATGACTCATCCCAAATCGGATCAATCATCGCGGCGCTCGTTCCAGCTCGTACCGCTTCGCGCCCTTCCAATCCCTAACGCGAAAAACCTCCGGTTTTGTAGTGAATAGTGAATAGTTAATAGTGAATAGTAATGCTAATTGGCTAGTATTTCGCAATTTGAAAGTCTGTGGTCGGTAGTCCGTTGTCCGTAGTCTTTTCTCAGCTCCGTAGGAGTGCGATCTTTGTAGCAGATGATTGGCGTTGTGATGATTCAGAGGGGCGGAGCCCTGAGATCTTAAATAATGAAAAATGATACATATCAGGGCTAACGCCCCTTTTGTGGTTTGTGGGGATCGCATTTTCTACAAAGATCACAGGGCTAACGCCCCTGATAAAAAATCGAAGCGCCGGGGCCACATGTACTTAACTCAAAGGTCGTTGAGTAGAAGCGCCTTTACGATAGATGAATGAATCGAAGAAATAAATAGCTTCGTATCGAAACGCCGGTGCCATTGCCTATTTGAAACTTCCCGGAGGTTATTTGATAATTGCCGGAGGCTATTTGATGATTGCCGGAGGCTATTTGATAATTGCCGGAGGCTATTTGATAATTGCCTGTGGCTATTTGATAATTGCCGGTCGCTATTTGATAATGTCGGGAGGCTATTTGATAATTGCCGGAGGCTATTTGATAATTGCCGGAGGTTATTTGATAATGGAGGATCGCTATTTGATAATGGTGGGTGGCTAAATGAGGTCTATTCAATAAATGGTGTCAAATAGGATAATTATGAAATAATCGGGTATAAAAAAGTTTTTAAATTATTGATTTGAATGGTATATTTTTTTTATATTTGCTTTTTAAAATCGGATGAAACTGAAATTCAAAAGAATAAAATCGAATTAATAACAATAAAAACTTTAAATTATGAAAGTAATGTCAATTATTGGGATCGTATGGTTTTCAATATCATTTTTATTTATCATGACATTTTTAAACACCAACATGCCTGCAGCAGCGGGTTGGGGATTAATGGGAATGATGTATGCCATCCCTTTTTCTATTGTTGGACTTGTCAAATCTAATCAATCTACAAAGACCAAAACCAATGCTACTCAGGAATTGCTCAACCTTTTCGAACTCAAAGAAAAAGGAGTCATTACCGAAGAGGAATTCCTGTCCATGAAAATGGATTTATTGGGGAGGTAGGGATTGGAAGAGTGAGGGGGATTAAAGATAAAGGAGTAGTAGTAATCCATAATCGAGTGGAAGAAACACACTATCAATGTGAGATTGACATAGAGGGAGCAGTAGAAAGGCTTGATCTGCTGATAGAAACCCATGAGCGAATGGATAATTGCCTAGATCAACTGTTATAGGTTTAAGTAGGTGGTCTATATCCGTAAGCGAGTTGCTTCTGGGATAGTTGGGTATGTATGGGAAAAAGTCTTGTTACTAATTAGTTTTTTCAAAAATTAGTTGATCATTTTGTCGAGGATTTAGGAGGTTTAACTGCATCTAGAATATTAAAATTTTAAAATTTTAATTTATTGCAGAGTTTATCTTTTAAAAAAAAAATACAAGAAAAGTAAATGGGATTTTGTGAAATAATTTTACATTTCTTAAAAAATCTAGTATCAGATTATTGTGCATTTTAATAAATCATTTTATTTTTATTTCAGGCATTCTAGTTTTAAATTCAGGATCTATATTATGGCATTGTTCTTTGATAATGCCTCGGCGTAAAATTGCAGGCTGTAAACAATAATCATTAAATTCTGCTAAATTTACATCTTCATGTTTTGTCCAATGAGGAAATAAAAGTTTCATATAAGCTGTTGTAATTCTTTTAACAGCATTTAAATCACGTATATCTGCATTTAATTCATATGAAACTAGTTCGTCAAATAATAAATTATATTGGTTTTGTGTTCTCAAAGAATGGAGAATTTCTGAGAAATATTCAACGTTAATTGTCCATCCTTTAAAAATCATACTACTTTTGATTCTTGGTAATTTCCATCCTTCAATAAAACAATGAAAACGGTCTAATAATGCCGATTCTCGAAAATTTAAAGGCAAAGAATCAAAATAACGATTTGATATTGGGAATCGTTCTTGGTTTAAAGGAATATTTCCCATTAAAATTAAACCACATTCTGACGAGAATTCATTATTATCTATTGTTGTTTTACCACTTTCCAGATATGACTTTAATGCTGCTTGTATTTCTGAAGGTTCCTGAAATACAATAGTTTGTATTTCATCAAAAGCAGTAAAATCATGATTTTTAAAAATTCCATTTTGTTGCTTTTGTTTATCAAAAAATAATTTAGCACGTGTAACTTTTCCACCACTAACTAACCATCCATATTTTGATAGATTTCCAAAAACATATGATTTTCCAGTTCCTTTAGGAGCTAACTCAATTACATTAAGACGTGGTTCAATAAAAATCAGCATACGTGTTAGAAATTCTAATTTAAATGCTATACTGTCAAATCCTTGACTATCGTATTCCATAGCCGATAATAGAACATCTATCCATTCATTTGTTGTAAAATGAGTCCGGGCTTCCTTGAAAAAATCTAAATCAACTGACTTATAGGGTTTAAATGGTTTATAATCTACCATTTCTATATGGTTTTTTTTACCATCTTCATCAGGTAAGACACAAAGTTTGATTATACCCCATTGCTCGCCATCTATTAATGTTCCCTTATGTTTTGAATATACATATTCGGGTATTTGGCCTTCATTTGTTTTAATTCCTAAATCAGGAATTCCAAAACGACGAATACCTTTTACTAAATCAATATAGATAATAAATCTTGACAATAACACAACTTCTTCACCACTACCTAATTTATCTTTTACTTCCTCTGCTTTTTTAGGAATTACATTATCAAGAAAGTTAGTAAGATTGTTTTTATCAACTGCTCCTTCTTCATTTATAAATTTTTTTAAAATAAAATCTTTAACAAAAGACGGAAGATTGCGCCCTACAAATAAACTATTTGTTGAAGAAGGATCCTTATAAATTGCCATTGAGGCAAAGTATATTTTAATTTTTTCACTTATTATACTATTCATAATTAATTATTTTAAAAATCTAATAAATCATCTTCTTCAACACCTAATTTAATATTAAGTGTATTTACTATTTTTTCATCACCGATTATAAGAGAAATTGTTGAATCATTTCTAGATAAAAAGATTGAATCGCTTACAAAAATTTCATTTTGTTCAGAATTCAATTCATATCTTTTATTATTATAAATAATATATGGTGCAATAGAATTATCCAATCCTTTAATTTTATACTTGACAACGGGGTTAATCGTTGATATTTCAAATGTAAGAAGTTCCGCTTTCCAATTAACTGTAGCTTTTTTAGAAGAAATTATTAAAATTGGTACAAGTACTTCCTCTGGAGTACATCCACCATGAGCACTTTGACCTATAGGAATTTTACCACACAATGACATGTGTTTTAGTGCACACATTGTTTTGTTATCTTCTAAAATTATATAATTGTTATCTGAAAAGGATTTCCCAGTTTTACGAATACCAATACGCCCATTATGATCTGATGAAACTCCAGCCAAATTTAAACCATCTTTAAATTGTGATAAGGCTGTAAGTCCATGATCAGAAATTATTGCAATTTTTTTTCCAGAAAATTCATTAAGGATTTCGTTAATTGCATCTTTCACAATTTCAAATTCTTCTATAATGTATAAAGGGTATTTGTTTCCTTGTTTATGTGAATGTGAGTCTAAATCTGCTATTTTGTTTAAAGGTTCCTCAGATAATTCAATCAATACAGGTTTATTATTTTCTGTTGTTGATGGTAGAAGAGAATGAGCAATATAAACTTCATTCAAAAAAACTTCAGAATTTTTATTTATCAGTTCACTAATATAAGGAATCCAGTCAATACCTAATCCATCAATCCAAAAAAACACTTCAATATCATTACGATTACTAAATACAGTTTTAACGGTTTTAAAATCTTGATACCAAGTATAAAAAGAGACAGTGGAATCATTATAATTGTTAATATAGTTTTTTATCTGTATTAAGTATTCGTTCTTTATTTTTGCTATTTTATAAACATCAATGTAATCTAAAACCCACTTTAAAGATGTCCCAAATGATTTCCCTAAATAATAATCCATTTCTGGAAAAAATTTTTTGACATCATCCAAAGAAATTTTACCTGAAGCATACCACATTATTGCTAATGACTTTTCAGCATTAGTAAGAGGAGAAAAATAGCGAATCGCAGTATTATACCCTTGTAAAATTGATATATTAATTAGTTTATCTCGTAATAAATTTTGAACATTTTCATTAAGTTTTACATTTTTTTCTTTTGCGAATTGTAAACAAAATGCACGTTCATTAATAATAGATTCATGTTCCTCCATGTTAAAAATTGAAAGAGCAATTACTGAAAAAAATTCATGGTTTGTAAGGTTTTTAACTTCTTTTAGAATCTGGCATAAATATCCTTTACTAAAAAACTTACTATCATAATACTTAAACAGAATCCATTTATCAAATTCATCTTTACATTCAAACCAAATTTTTAAAAAAACATTTAAATCCGTTAAATTATCAATATGAAAATAGTGATTAATAAATTTATCAAATGAAAAATTTTTAATATCAATTTCACTTGCTAAACGATGCCAAAATTGTTCTTCATTTTCAGAATATTTTACTGACCCGAAGTTCAAACCTAATCCTAAAGTAAGAAAATCATAAACATTACTGCATGTTATAAAATCAAATGAATTGTCAGGTTGAGCAAAACAGGAATTTGCATATAAAGAATTTGAAATTGAGATAATTTTCGATTTAACATCTTTATTTTTCCATACTTTTAACCAATTTTGCATAGTTTCAACAACATAATATTCATCATCTAATCCTTTTACCTTATATGTTGATTGTGAAAAAATTAAGCGATAATTTGTTCTTTCAATATTGTTTTTACAATACCAAATATTAATTTGAGAATCGTCATAAAAACGAGACATTTTTCCTTCTAACCCTACAATAGGAATATAAATTCGTTGATTATTTTCAAAACCTATTTGCGTAGTTTCAACAGATTTAATTGTTCCAATTAATGAATCAAATTCGGATGAATTAATGTTGTTATAGAAACGTGCAAGTTCTGAAAAAGGAGCAATAATTGAGTCTATAGAGGGATTGTTTTTAATATAGTCATCAATAAAATTTGAAAATGAAAAATGAGTTATTATTATATCATTAAATAAAGGATCCATCCATTCGTCAATACTTTTAACAACACAATTGTATTTGCTTTGGGATTGAGTAATAAATTCAAATGAATCAAGAAAATTGTCAAATAAAACAAAACGAATTGGATAACGGTTGAAAAGGTTTGTTGAAAACCGATTATTCTTCTTGTCAATTGAAATATATTCAATTAAATCATCAATTTTTGAAAACTCCTTATACATTACAATTCGTTATTTATAATATTTATAATATTTTCATCAGCATTATCAATAATTTTATATAAAATGTTCCTAATTTTTAATAAATCAGAAATTGAATTAACGTTACTTTTTATCTGTATACGCTTTTGTTGAAGGTCACCTTCATTAATCTGTGAGAGGATATTAGGATTTTGAGTACTTTCAGAAATAATAGGCTGTTGTATAATGTATTGTTTTTTTCTCAATCTCCAGCGCATTAGAGTTTTTTCAACTTCATCTTCTAACCATAAACCTATGGTTGACTCCATATTTAACTTTATATAGTTGAAAGCTTCTTCAACTTCATCTTCCTGTAATTGTACCTCATTTACTGATATTAAAAAATTAATAAAACCTTTTTTAAACTCATCGTTACTATTATTTATTAAATTACCCAACTCAAAGCGGAATGTTTCAATTCCAATTAAAGTTTCATTTAAAAGAGTTGGATTTCTCATGTCAGATTCTCCACAAATTTTTAGAATATTATCAATAAGTGATTGAATATTTTCTGGCACTTTTATTGCATCATACATTTCAGCAATATATTTAAGTGACCATAAAGGATATCCAATATTTGATGAAAATTCGTGAGTAATTGCCCATCGAGCATCAGTTAAACTACTAATATCATTATAACCTTTTAATGATTTTAATTTAAATAATGAAATAAAATTTTGACAAAGACTTCTAGATTCTTTTGTTTCAAAACGAAAATCTAACTTTGTGCTGATTTTTTCATTTTCCCAAGTTTTAAACAATTCAATAACATCATCGACAATATGCTGATGAGTTCTTGGTTTCCCATTAGTATCAAAAATTTGATTTATATATTTACGCATTGCAAATGCTACCAAAGCCATACCTGCATATGTTTGATATAATCCAAATGGAGGGTATGCTAAATCTTGTAATTTTTGGGCTAAATTAAATGATTCATTTTTATTTGTACTTTTAAATTTTTTATCAATAAAATTTGAAACTAATAATAATGGATGATTTTGGTCACAATCGTCTTTCCAATCTAAATTTTCGTCAACACTATCCTGTAATAAAAAAGATACATGACTTGATTGTGCTGTTATCTTTGATAAAACATCTCCTTTAGTATTATATGATAATATAGTATCTACTACTTGTTTTGCAGAAAGTTTTACCCAGTATGTATTAGATGATCTTGTTTTGATTAAATCCAATGATTCAGGTCCATTAAAGAAAATTGTTGGAGAAATACAAGAATTAATGGAAGTTACTAATTTATTAACAGCATTCATATCTTGTTTTCCATTTAAATAAAATGAAAAATTATCTCGTTTTATTTCTTTAATCCACTCTTTAATCATTTCAGAAGAAGAATCAGTATGAACTTTCTGTTGATCAGAAAGATTATGTTTTTGTGCACAAGATGCATTAGCTTGAAATTCAATAAACCTTTCATATTTATCATCCCCAAAAACAGTTTCAAAAACAATAAAGGTTACATTTTTAAATCTGTTTTCAGAAGATGCTTTACAAGCAATATCTTTAAGTTCATTTAATTCATATATGTTTTTAGCAAATAACATTGCGATAAATACCTCATATGATTTTGCTTGTTTATATCCATTTTCAATTTTGTTTAAGAGAGTATATTCATTTGTGTCAATTGAGTAACAAAAGAATTTACAAGATCTATTTACTTGTTTTAAATGTTTTGTTAGTTCAGTTACTCCTATTTCTCCAAAATTAATAACTTGTGAAGTTAATTTAAAATTAGTTATGATTAATTGTTGTTTTATTTCCTCGATTTCCTTTGTCGGTAAAGCAGAAAATTGAATAGAAAATAATCCACCAGGGAGGCGTTGAATAATACTATTTAAATCAAAATAATTCAATATTTCTTCAATGTCATTTTCAATAATTGTTCCAATAAATAGATTTCTAATATTTTTTTCAGAAGGAGTAACAGTTTCATTATTAGCTATATTATTTAATGCATTTAGCAATAAAATGCTTTTGAAAACTACTAAATAATTATTTCCTTTATTTTCAACTTGAAGTTTACGAGAATTAAATCGTTCTGTAACTGCTCCAAATTTTACTATATTTTCATAAAAATCACCAAGTACATAATCCCATAAATAATCAGCTGTAATTGTATTTCGCAGTTCAAATTGTTCTTCTGATTCAAAAAATTTACGAATAGATTCATTTTCTCCTATAAACTGAAAAACACTTCTACTTGATGATCCTGCTTCACGTGCGTAGTAAGTAGCTAAATTTGCTGTTGAAGGATGTAAAGGAAATAATTTTTTAATATCATTTTGTGTTTCTTCTGAATTACTTGAGGAAGAAGAATATATATTTAAAAGTTCAGAACTTGAATCAAAGAATTTGTTTAAAAGTTTAATATATTCACTTTCATCTCCAATTATTTTAAATTTTCCTGACATAATTTTAAATGCAGAAACTGGCTCCATATTATATACCATATAATGATACCGCCCTTTAGTTTTTTCTCTTTCATCTGCCTTTAACGAATTTAATGCTGAAGGATGCGAAATGTAGAAAAAGTATGAATTATTATTAGAATTCATAACCATTTCATCAATTTCTTGAAGTGTTACTAATAAACTTAATCCAATTGGAGAATTGATTACTTCCGTGAACTCATCCCAAATAACAAAAAGACCAGAATAGTTAGTTTCTTCTGCCAACTTATCTTGGATTTCAAAAAACCACTTGCCAATATTTGCATTATCAATTCTAATATCTAATTTACTGTCACGTAATGCATTCCTTATTTTATTTATTGCAGAAATGTCTCCGCTTTTTAATAAATGTATTAATTTTTTTCTATCTGGTGTAAATGAGTGTAATTGGATATTATCTTGAATTAAATGATCCCAAAAAACAGGTTTATTTTCAATATGTTCAATATAATTATCGAAATCCGTCTTGACCACTAGATTAATACCTGCTCTATTAAGAGACTGAGTAATGGTTCGTTGTAATATTAGGGATAAATCTTCTTTATGAGTTATGCTTGATTGGCCGTAAAGCATTATTGGAAAAAGTTGTTTTTTTGATCTTAGTTTTATAATATCATTTCGAAGTAATTCATATTTGTATGATGAATATTCTTCTTCAATATAATCTTGAATATTACTTATAGGATCGCATAATAAATGCTTAATAACAGCACCTGCGTGACTTTTACCTGTTCCATAAGTTCCTTGTATCCAGAAAGATTTGTGCATATCTGCATCATTATTACGGACTGAAATAATTACTTTACGTAAAATCTCGTTAAATTGATCATTTGCAATAAAACTTTTCCAATCTGAATCTGTTTCATTTTCAATATTATAAGCAGCCTTTTGACCACGTAAAACAATAATGTCAGAGTATTTTTGTGCCATAAGTAAATATATTAAAATTTATATCTTATAAAATGATTGATTAACAGATTCTTGTAATATTCACGCGTTGTATCATCGTTTAATAAATACCATAAATGTGTATCAAAAAAAGCAAAACTGACGTTTTTTTTAACAAAGTTAGCTGAAATGTAAGAGGTTGAAAATTCAGAATTATAAGATAAGTGCCAATAGGCATCATTTTGTAAATGATAAAATGGTTTATGTAATGGGGTTACTTTTGTATTTGATTCATAAAACTGAGATATCTTGGTATAATAATTATTTAAATCTTCATTAAAATAAATTTTATTTTCTTTTAATTTATTTTCATTTATTAGTTGAAATAATGTTAACAATAAAATGGGTTTAGCATTAATTATAATACCCTTATAATTCCCCCTTTTTGTTTGTAATAATGCTGTTCGATAATATTGAAATTTAAAATCATTAACACTCATAAAAATTATTTTGTTAAAATATCTAAAACACCAATTGAAGTCAAGTCATCTCTAAGAGAGATATGATCAAGACCCATATTAAGTTCTGCGATAAGGATTCTGTTTTTATCACTATTTAAAGATCGTAGCTGTTTTTCAAGATTGTTTTTTGAAATTCCAAATTCCTTAAATATTCCATCCTTATTGTCACTCATAAAAAAATCAGAAACTCTAAAGGATTTAATTCCCTTTTTTTCAGAATACTTATACAGAGAATATGCAATTGCTTCTCTTGACAATTCTTGACATGGAGTTTTTACATATCTTAGTTTTTCATTTTCTATGAGAAGTCCCATTTGACCAATAGGACTTTCTTTAAAAGTTCTAAACATTGCATAGACAATGTTTTTTATTGTTGTTGGACTATCAGAAGGATAATCTGTTTGAACCATTTCTCTGATATCAGCCTCTGAAAAAGAAAAATTCCAATCAACATTTTCTTTATACCATTTAGCAATTGGAGAGTTAATAGAAATATTAATCCATATAATCTCCCATACAATATCTGATGAATTTAAATATATCCTATGCAACAGTTTGCCAAGTGGAGTAATTTGTCTAGACTTCGAATCTTGAATTATTTCAGATTGTTCTAGCCATTTGATAAAATTTGGCAATTGTTCTTTAATATTAAGTCCATGATTGTTTTCAAGAAAGTAAGTTTCATATGTTGAAAGGAAAATATCTAACCACTCTTCTTTTAATCCAAAATTGTTATAACTAATTAGTTTCATATTGTTTTTTTTATTACTACCTGAAATATTTAATGAATTTGCAACTATACAACCAAAATCGTGAAATGTCAAACATTTATGGCAATGTGTACATTTTTTTTTATCTATATTCGTTTCAGGCCAAATTGAAAGAGCACCTGTTGGACATTCAACTTCACAAGACTCACAGTTTATACAAAATGTACTTTTGTAAAAAACTCGTTTTAATAAACCCTGTAATGAAGGACTTTTTGCCGTATTGTAAAATGTAATAATATTTTCTTTTTCTGTTGTAGCTATTCTAAATTTGAAAATTTCTTTATTATATTTAAGTTCTCCTTCTTCTGAATTAATGTTATAATCCCCAACAGCTAAAAGCCATGTCAAAATATTTTTTTGTGATGAAACAATTCGAATTTTTAAGTCGGGTTTTACGGATAATACCTCTAAAAAAGATGGGAATACAATGCCCCTTCCTCCTGCTCGACGTTTCCAATTACCTTGTTTAATATAGACATCAACATCATTTATCCCTGAAGATTTTGTTAAGTTCTCTACTCTAGATAGAAAAGGTTTAAGTTTGTCTTTATATAAAGTGTTAGAAATCATATCATTCCATTCTGAAGAAAATGGACAAATTAAACATCCAACTCTTGTCATCCCTTGCCTATATGATTGATTTAAAGATAGGTTATATTTAAATAAATATAAAAATATTTCAGTTGTACTCCAATTTAAGATTGGACTTGCATTTATGACAGTACTATGTTTAACACCTTTTCCGATCCTATTATAGTTACTTCTACTATTACTTTCTTCTGCTCTCACACCGTCAAATGTAAGTACTTTTGCTTGTTTATTACTTCCTTCAATTTTAAACATTTTATAAAGTGGTGCTGTTTTCATAATAGAACAACACCACCTGTGTGTATCAGAAGGTGTCCCAATTTTATCCCAATAATTTAATACAGACTCATGGTTTTTTGCTGTATGAAATTTTAATTCAGGAAAACGGTTACTGTAATATTTTTTAATATCGTCATATAATAGAAGTGATGTAGGTAGTTCATAGCCTGTATCACTATATATAACCTCAAATGCAGAAGGAGGAATTGCTCTTGTACATAAATCAAGAAGAACTTGACTATCTTTACCCCCTGAAAAGGAAGCTAGAAATTTATCAATTCGTGTTGAATGATAAATTATTTTGCCTTGTTCTTTAGCATTTTCAAATGGTCTAATATCAAAACTATCACAATCTTCTTTTACAATAGCCATTTTTTGTCTTGTTGTTTTTTCAAGTTTTTCAACTAATGCATCAAAATCAATTTTATTTGCATCAATATTTTCAACACTATTATTTGCATCTGAGTATTGTAAAAAAACATTTCGTACAAATTCAATTGCTTCACATTCTAAAAGAAACAGCTCATTTTTACACTTTTTTAACATCCCCAATACATCAACAGGAGTTAGTTTTAATTTTAATGCATTTGGTTGAAAAAAAACAGAAGGAGAATCGTAAATATTTGCTCCTTTAACATCAAAAACTAAATTACCTCTGTAAAAATATTGTTTATTACATGCCCATAAAAGAGGTTCATCACAATGAGGGTATTCCCATCCCAATTTATCGAGTTGTAATAAATTAAGTTCTTCAAAAAATACGGGACGTGGAGATACTCCTAGTGATTCTTTTGTAATTAATGATGTAAGTTGTACGCCTCCTGTGTCTTTATCCCAAATGATTTTAAACATATTTATTTATATTTACTAAATGGTTATTTTACATTAATCTATAATTTTAATCACGATGTAATATAATTGAAAATTAAATAAAGTTGAAGACTTCCTTGTCATTATTATTTTTACCTCAGTTTAAAATAATTGAAAATTAATTATTTCTTTTATGTGATATTATATAAAATGAATATTAAAGTATTAAACTTTTCATATATAAACAATTGATAATCAATAAGACTTAATCAATGCATTAAATTTAAATAACTTTCTTTGCTTTCAATAATTCAACTTTTTAAATATCAAATATTTTATTAGGCAAAGATATGATTTTTTTGATAAATTTACAACATAACAAAAAATTACAAGATAAAATTTTCAATGAATCAAGATTTGAATAAATAACTAAATATTATAAATTATTATAAATAATTTTATGTCAGAAGTTTGGCATCAAGTTTACCTATTAAAGATCAAAAATAAATTGAAAAATATTGTAGAGAAAAATGGGGTGAAGAATGGAATAAATTCAGTTGATTTTTTACATTATCTTTGCCACCTGAAATGAAGGCAATCGGAAACGAAAGCCTTGACCAATTGGACAACTTCGAAAGGGGTTGTCCTTTTGCTTTTTGGCAGTTAGTGGTCGGCGGACTGCAGACTTTTGGAACACCATGTTTCACAGTGTTTTTCACCATGTTTCACAGTGCTCATTCAGTCAGAATTTTAAAATTTTAAACTCAGTGAAACTCATTCTAACTCTTAAAAACTCTGTGATATAAAAAAACATGCTGTTAGTTCGAAGATCGTTCCGTAAGGGCGAAGGGTTAATGGCGAAGGGCTAATGGCGAAGGGCTAATGGCGAAGGGCTAATGGTGAAGGGTTAATGGCGAAGGGATAAGGGCTAAGGTTTGATAACTAATACCTAAAACCCAAAACCTTATAGCTGAAAAATGGTATCCTTTCGCCCTTAGCCTTTAGCCTTTCGCCCTAGTATCCTTCCAGCTTTTTCAGCAAATCGCCTGTCATAGAGTCCATTCTTGAAAACGCAAACCACTTTTTGCCTAAGTCTTTGAGGGAGGCACCGATATGGTAGAGCTCGAAGTTGTCGATGATGATGAAGCGGTCGTGGGATTCGGAGAACTGTTTGATTTTGATTGGGGGATATTGTTTGTTGTGCTTTTCCATATCTAATTCAAGTTGTTGAGATATTTTTCCAGTGTAGATCGTCGCTGAAACATTAGGATTTCGTTTCGATAATTGGATTAAAACGGTTTCATCAACATAGTTATCGATTAGAATAATGTTTTTTTTAGCTTTTTTGATTATTTCCGTAAAAAATAAGTAAGCATCAAAAACCTGACCATTGAAGAAAATGCCTTGGTTGGGTGGAAGATTGGTTTGGAGTTGAATGTCGATTTCAGTCAATTTGGTTTTAATAGTATTAATTTCATTTTCAAGGTTTTCAAATCTAAAATTATTGGAATTTCTATTAAACAGATAATTTTTAAGTACTTTATTAGCCCAGATCCGAAATTGAATTCCTCTTTTAGATTTTACTCTATAACCAATTGAAATTATTACATCAATGTTATAATATTCAAGCTGTCTTTCAATTAATCTATTTCCCTCCATTTCAACTGTCGCAAAAAATGCGACAGTTGAATTTTTATCGAGTTCACATTCTTGAAATAGATTATTAATATGTTTTCCTATTGTTTTAACATCTCTATCAAATAAATATGAAATCTGTTTTCGATTTAACCATACAGTTTCATTGTCAATTCTTACTTCAATCCGTGTGGAAGCTTCATTAGCCTGGTAGATTATTATTTCGTCTTTCATCGTTGAGTAGGTTTAGTTATGGAGTGCAAAGATAAGAAAATAATGAGCTAATAAGCTAATGAGCTAATGTGATAATAAGCTAATGTGATAGTATGTAAATTATTTTAGGGTAATAATTCGATTTATAATAATGTGACATTTTTGAATTATTAATATCACAATGTTTCACAGTGTTTTTCACCATGTTTCACAGTGTTGATTTGTCATAATTTTATAATTTAAAACACTGTGGAACATCGTTTTCCATTGTGTTCCACTGTGTTTTTCTTAGACAAATGACAAATGAAAAATTCAAAAGTGGGTAATTAAAAAAGGGACAAGGGGAATTAGCTTTTTGCTCCTTACAACTTTTCCCCTTCCCCTTGCACCTTTTACCCAAATGGAACACAGATGACACAGATGCTTTGCAACACAGATTAAAACAGATCCGTTTAAATCCGCGTATGAAAATCCGCGGCATCAGCGTTCTAATATAAATTATAAATTAAAAAATTCTTGTGGTCTCATGGTATAGGTTTACAGAAAGTTTAGTTGATAACTTTTCAAAAAAAGATGTATTTTTATGGAAAAATTTGAAAAGATGAGACGAAAATTTAGTACGGAGTTTAAAAAAGAAAAAGTCAAATTAATTGATGAGGGAAAAATTAGTGTATTGGAACTATCCCGGATTTATGAAGTGTCGACCACAGCCATTTACAAATGGCTGATACAGTATAGCACAAAATATACAAGAAGTGAAAGGATCGTTGTAGAGAAGATCAGTGAAGAGCAAAAGACAAAAGAGTATCAAAAAAGGATAGCAGAGTTAGAACAAATAGTTGGTCAGCAGTATCTTCAGCTATTGTATAAGGATACGGTAATCAAGACAGCGAGTGAACAATACGGGGAGGATATTGAAAAAAAGTTCAAATCCTAGCAATTAATATCTGTTTGATATTGATTGCTGGGAAGTATAGTAAGGAAGCATTTTATGCAGCAATAGGAGTTACCAGACAATTCTTGTATAAAAGGAAACTTCGCAAAGAACACATAAAAGAAATTGTCTCTCCAATAGTAACTTTAGTTCAAAATAAGCGAGAACAATTCAAAAAACTGGGTTCGAGGAGATTGTTTTATTTACTTAACATACAAAATATTGGCATAAATAGATTTGAAAAGATTGTATCAGAACATAATTTAACAGTCAAAATAAAAAAGAAAAGGATTATAACAACACAAGGATACTATGAAGAGGGAGATGTTAATTTGCTGAATGGAAAAGAATTAAATGACATTAATCAAGTTATTGCAGGTGATATAACCTATTTCATTACACAAAAAAAGACTTATTATATATGCACTTTAAAAGACATGTATAGTAAACGTATTGTTGGATTATACGGATCAGACAATATGATAGCAACAACAATAATAAAAGCATTACGTCAAGCAATCAAACTAAGAGGAAAGGGAATCCATGGATGTATTCACCATTCAGATGCGGGAACTCAATATAAATCACATATTTATAAAGATCTAATAAAACAACATCATATTGTTCCTAGTATAGCTGAGAATTGTTTGCAAAATGGAATGGCAGAACAGCTGAATGGAGCCATTAAAAATGATTATATGCCATCTAACATAAGAAGTGTCAAAGAATTAAATAAGTTCTTAACACATATTAAAAAGACGATTAATGAACAGATCCCTGTTGCAAATTTAGGATATATGACACCAGTAAAATACGAAGAGTATTTAAAAACTATACCTCAATCAAGTCGTAAAATAATAGAACTATATGATTTTAACGACAAAAAAGGGGACTTTTTGCAGGCATAAACAACCCAAAAAAGTTGAATATATTCAACTAAAAAAAGCAGTATCTTTGCAAAACAAAAACACTGCTTTATACAACTTTTTAAGTTGATTATTGATATTCCTGGTTGCCCTGAGTCACCACAACAGAACAACTTCTGCTTCTCAATAACAAAACAAAATTAGTAAAAGAAAATGAAACAGTTAAAAAAAATTATGAACACAAAAGTTATAAAACTAAACTTAGTGTAAACTGATTTCATGAGACCACATCTAAAAAACTAATAACTGAAAACTAATAACTGATAACTGAAAGCTGAAACCTTATTATTATTTGTCAGTGAAGTCAATGTTCATTCTTTTTGTACCTGTTTTTCCCCAGTAACTAAAAACTACCTGACCAATAATTTTATCCTTGCTTACAAAACCCACATATCTGCTGTCGGCAGCATAGTCCCGGTTGTCGCCTAATACATAATAGCTATCTGATGGCACAACAATATTTTTGATATTCGATTTTGTGATATCGTAAGGTACTTGATATCTGTAAATCAAATGCTTGTGCCCGTTTGGAAGTTTTTCTTTTAACTGTTCAACTGGCATTCCTTCATTGATAGTATTTTTAATAAATATAGCTTTACCGGGTTTGCCGCTTATGCTTACAATATTGTCAGTCAATTCAATATTGTCATGAGGTCGTCCAACAACACGAAAAGTGTACATCTGATTGTCAGGGCCTGAATAAACAATGATGTCTCCATAGTCAGGTTCTGTATTTTTATATGCTTTTAAATCAGCAATTACCAAATCGTCGACTTGCAATGTAGGATTGTTTGCACTGTCCGGAATTTTTAAAGTTGTGATACCTAAAATAGTACTACTGTCATACAACATTGTAACTGCAAAAATACCAACTGCAATGAGAAGATGATAGTACCAGGTGTTGTAAGGTTTTAAAATATATTCCTTTTGTCTTGCGGCATTTTTCACTCCGTCTGTAATGATATATATTCTTAAAGCAAGATGAATGAATAATAAAGAGAACAGTCCGTAGAATGAATTGGTCAAACGAATATACCCAAACAACAACGGAATAAAAACCAGTAAAACAAAGAAAATAATCCCTTTTTTAAGTTGTCCGTTGTAAATTTGTCCCAGCCCAGGAAAGAATAATGAAAGCAAAAAAGCGATGAATCGATTCCGAGGTTTGGTGGTGATTGTTGGTTGTTCCATATATTTTGTATTTTTCTATTGGCAAAGATAAGAAAATAATGAGCTAATAAGCTAATGAGCTAATAAGCTAATAAGCTAATGAGCTAATAAGCTAATATGATAGTATGTAAATTATTTTAGGGTAATAATTCGATTTATAATTTGTGGTATTTTTTTATTTTTGAATTTTTAGTATCACAATGTTTCACAGTGTTTTTCACCATGTTTCACAGTGTTTTTTTCTCAGACAAAAGACAAATAAATGAATAATGAATAATGAATAATGAAGAATGAAAAATCTGATAACTGAAAGCTGATAGCTTAAAACTAATACCCAAAACCCAAAACCCAAAACCTTATAGCTGATAACTAATGCCCAAAACCTAAAACCTTATAGCTCAATATTTTCTTTCTTAAATGCAAATTCAGCAATAGCTAAATTCTCTTTCAGGTTTATCAAATCAGTGAATAAAAATGAATAATAAAGTGGAATATTGAGAAGTCCTTCATTGTATTCTAACCCTTTGAGGGAAAAGCGAATGCTCAATGGGGTATTATATTTTTTTCGAAAAACTCTTAAACTTTGTCCTTTTACTTGTTCTCCTGATTTTACTTCAATAGGGATGATCCTATTTTCGATTGAAATAACAAAATCGATTTCACTTTCCCCTTTTGGCTGTTTTGGATTGTCTGTATTGCTTGCCCAGTAATAGGTTTCTTCAATGCCAAGAGAACGCAATTGTTGTAAAACGAAGTTTTCTGCAAAAGCCCCACCAAAATTTGACCAAATATTTTGATCTCCCATGACTACAGAGGCTGGCAAATTTGCCAACTGCCTCATCAATCCCACATCAAGAGTAAAAATTTTAAAATCGGAATTATTTGAATAAAACGAAAGGGGTAATTTATCGCCGTGAGCGGTAAGGTTTATTTTATAAATCAATCCTGCATCATGCAACCAATCTAAGGCATAAGCATAATCACGTCCACGTGCAGACGGTTCAATAGTTTTGTAGAAAAATTTATGATTTTCTTTGGCAAACTGGTGTGGAATGCTTTGAAATAAGTTTCCAATTTTTCGAGATTCCGCATTACTAGTATGCTTACTAAAATCATCTTTATAGTCGGCAAGAATGTTTTTCAAAATCATTTCTACCGTATTTAGATTTTTGTTTTCAATCCATTCTGATACGACTGCCGGCATTCCTCCAATAGCGAGATATTGTTGAAAAAGATCCTTGAAACCGCTTGTAATGAGTGGTTTTTTAAGTAGTTTAATGGCATTATGTGCTTCAATGGTTTGATTTTCTAAATTGTTTGCCCAACAAAATTCCTCAAAATCCATAGGATACAAACGTAATCTATTTACTTTTCCAACAGGAAACGATGTTCCGCTATGTAATGCAATCCCAAGTAAACTTCCGGTAGCCACCATATAATAATCAGGTGCATCTTCAGCAAAATATTTTAAAGATGTTAAAGCACGTGGAACCTCCTGAATTTCATCAAAAATGAGTAAGGTATCGTTTTGACTGATTTGAGTATTCATTTTCAGAGACAAATAATCAATAATCCTTTGGGGTTCAATGTTTCCCTCAAATAGATCAACTAATTCATAATCTGCTTTTTCAAAATTAACATAAACGATTTTTTTGAAATATCTTTCACCGAAAAGGGTTTTTAGAAGATAGGTTTTACCCACTTGTCTAGCCCCTTCTAAGAGAAGAGGTAACCGTTTATTGCTATTTTTCCATATCAATAATTGTTCTAATAGTTTCCTTTCCATAACCTTACGTTTTAATTACGTGTGCAAAGATATACAAAAAACACATTATTGGTACTAATAATGTGAAAATTATCATTTTTTTAGGATCACAATGTTCCACAGTGTTTTTCACCATGTTTCACAGTGTTTTTTTCTTAGACAAAAGACAAATAAATGAATAATGAATAATGAATAATGAAAAATCTGATAACTGATAGCTGATAGCTTAAAACTAATACCTAAAACCTAAAACCCAATAACTAAAAAAGGGCGTCCCTTCTCCTTTCTCCTTTCACCCTAATAGCACACAGATGACACTGATTAAACAGATTGCCACAGATCTATTTTTTCTAAAATTTTTAATTCATTTTTGAAAATATTCATTTTTTTTAATGATTGTTTAGAGAACACCCATTTTATATAGTTTTAAATCTAATCAAAATTATGTTATTTCGACTAAATTAATCTGTGTAAATCAGTTCAATCAGTGTCATCAGCGTTCTATTTTAAATGAAAAATGAAAAATGAAATTAGCAAATTTGTAAATTAGCAAATTAGCAAATGAAAAATGAACCAGAAAACTGATAGCTGAAAACTGATACCTGATAGCTGAAAGCTTAAAACTAATACCCAAAACCTAAAACCCAATAACTAAAAAAGGGTGTCCCTTCGCCCTTCGCCCTTCGCCCTTTTTATTTGTCTGATTCTTTTTTTCTATATGAATCAATATAGGAGTCAAAGGAGTCAATAATGAGATCATCTTCACTTAAGTATAGAAATTTTTTACTTGGACTAAAATCAAATCCTCTTATCAAACTGATCAGGAAAAGATCGTAATCTAAAGATTTAACGTCAATGGTTGAAATGCCATCAAATGGATCCGTTGAGATCGTTTGAATACGTGATTTAGTAAATTCAATATCAGAAGAATGGAAATCACGATACATTCTCATCGTATTGGGTGTTTCAAAAACAAATACAATATTATTTCGATTGTATAAGATATCAATTGAAAAAATTTGATTTAAGGTATCAAGGATGATCTCATTACCATCAATACAAGCAAATGGCATCATTTTACCATGTTGCGAAAAATAGGAACCATAAAAGAAAGAACAATCAAAGAAGATAATATTTCCTGTAAAACTAAAACTGGGATTATTATTTATTTGATCTAAGTCTTGATAAATCCGGCTTTGCAAAACTTTTTCTACTATTTCTATAGTCGCCCGTTTTATAGAATCTATTAAATTTTTTGGAATAGTATTGAAAATATCGTATGACCCTTCAATAGAAGAGGAAAGAGTGTCTTCAAGTGAAAGATTTGATAATTGGGATTTATTCATTATAGCAAAAGAGATCAAATTCATCGTTTCTGTAATATCAAAATGAAATCCAAATTGGCGTAATACAATTTTATCAAATTGATCAATTCCATCAATAGTATACTCTTCTTTAAAAAAATGGATTGTATCCTCTTTATATTCGGAAACAGGAATTGTTTCTATGGCAAAATCCGATTCAAATGGCTCATAAATTTTTTTATAATGACTTATATTTTTATACTGATCGGACCCGAAATTTAAATAACTATAAGAACTTCCTTGATAATCGTTTCCATAATTATGGATAAAATCGAGAAAAATGGGTTCATTGTAATTCAGACTATCCGATAAAAGGGCAGCATATTGTCCAATAATTTTAGCATTATTTATTTCTTCATAATTTAAACCAGTTCGAAATCTAACGGTAACATTACCATAAACAAATATAAACTCCTTATACTGATGAGCAGAAATGATCAAAGGAATGAAAATCAAAATAATTGCAAAATATTTTTTCATTATTTTATTTTTGGTTTGTTTTCTTCAAAGTGCAAATATATAAAAAAACAGACTACGGACCACGGACAACGGACCGCGGACAACAGACTTTCAAATCGCTATAAACAAACCAATTAGCTAAACTATTCACTCTTCACTATTAACTATTCACTAAAAAACCGCAGGTTTTTCGCGTTAGGGATTGGAAGGGCGCGAAGCGGTACGAGCTGGAACGAGCGCCGCGATGATTGATCCGATTTGGGATGAGCCATTTTAAGCGAAGTGCAGCGAAGTACGGGAGCGAAGCGGACCCCTGGAAAGCCCGACGGCAGCAGGGTGGAATAGTGCGTTGGATGGTGCCGGAACGCCCAAAATAATGAGCTAATGAGCTAATGTGATAATAAGCTAATGAAATGAAAAATGAAAAATGAAATTAGCAAATTTGTAAATTAGAAAATTAGCAAATGAAAAACGAACCAGAAAACTGATAACTGATAGCTGATAACTGATAGCTAATACCCAAAACCTAAAACCCAATAACTGAAAAAGGGCGTCCCTTCGCCCTTAGCCCTTTGCCCTTCGCCCTACTAAAACACCGCTTTAATGAGGTTGTATGCGATATAGATGCTGAAACCTAAGATGAGGATGCCAGAGATGAGGTCAATGTTTTTCAGGAAGCGGAAACTCATTTTTTTCTTGAATTTCATGGTGAGTCCGCACAGAATGAACCACCAGCCACCGGAGCCGATTAAAACCCCTAAAAGGAGCGGAATGGCGTTTAAAATACTAACATTGATGGCATCAAAGCTGGTAAAAACGGCAATGAAAAAAAATATGGTTAAAGGATTCGTTAATGTTAAAAGTAAACTGGTGAGGTAATCTTTGAATAATCCTTTCGATTCAGGAATCATCATCTCCGGATCTTTAGGTTTTTTTGTTAAAATGGAGATCCCCACAACTATCAAAAAGATAAACCCAATAAAATGAAACCAGTTTTTATAGTAAGACAAAAAATCGGTGACTAATTTGACACCCAAAGCGGCAATAATTCCGTATAAAAAGTCTGCTGTTGTAGCACCTAACCCCGACATAACCCCGGAAACATACCCTTTTTTGATGGTTCTGTTGATACAGAGAATCCCAATAGGACCTACAGGAATAGCGACACAAAGTCCGAGGAAGATTCCTTTAAACAGTAAACTGATTTCCATATCAAGATGTTAAGTTCAATAAAGGTTATGAACTCCATGCATTTTCTAATCATACAGCATAACCCTAAAAACAGATGCAAAGATAAAAAATTATTTCAAATAATCACTCTATTTCTTTTTTCTCGAAATTTTCAATGTATATCAATCTGATTTTTTCGTTTTCAAAACCCCCTTTGGTCCATTGTTTAAACTTAAATTTATAAACCATCGGTGTGTATATATTGGTTTTATCCTGAGAACCAAGCAAGTACTGATCAATAAAATATTTGGTGATATCGTATCCTTGATAAGAGTATCTTTCTAATTGACAAGGGGTTTGATAGGTTTCAACATAATTATTTTTAAAATCGATAATGGTCAAATTTTGGGGATCAACGAAGCAATTGGTCAAATAAAACAGGTTTGGGATGGAATAAAAATCGTCATCTAAACTACTGATATTGAGCCATTCTTCGGGAAAAACTAACGAACAAGGGAATTGGTTTTGAATACCGGAGAATAAACGCATCTGGTTGATGATGTTGGTACGGTTTTGAAAAAGGGCAATAATAACATTTTGCATGGATGGATCCAGTTCCAGCTTTAAGGAGAAGGTTTCAGGTTGCAATTTGCTTAATATGTAGGGAATGTTATTTTCTTTGAAATAGCTTTCATATACTGCTAATTCAGTTATATTTTCCTGATCATACCATAAAATCACTTGATAATTGGGGTATTTTACAAATAATTTTTTTTGAAGTGTTTCCGGTCTGGAACTCAGTGGTGGGACTAGTTTATATACGGCTGGATTTTCAGACACAAAATCGGTACGGGTTGAGAAAGGATTGATGATCGTAATATTATGTTCTTGAGCATAATTAGCTGCTATTTGAAAGAGAGCTCCATAAAAAGGCCCAATAATGAGATCAACATCTTTCATTAAAGCGGCGTCATTAAGAATTGATTTAAGTTTTTGTTCATCAGTAGTTACGTCTCTTACAATTACATTAACTTTGTATGGGGAGTCTTTATAAGTTTGAAGTGCCAATTTGGCACCTTCCCAAAACCCTATCATCTCAAAAGAAGGGATCTCATAAATATCCATATCCGAACTAATCGTACTGATATCAGGGATAGTTTCATCCAAATGCAATGGAAGTAAATAGAGAATCGTGATCTCTTTATGCGTTTGAGCAAGTGTGAATTGAATAGATAGAATGAGGGAGAGTATAACTAGAAATCCTTTTTTCATAATTTGTTGTTTTTCGATGTGCAAAAGTAAAAAAATTATATTACTTTTGCACTCGAAATATTAACTCAAAAAATAAAGTCATGGCTTTTAAAATTGATCCAGAAACTTGCACCGCTTGTGGTAGTTGCAAAGATGAATGTCCTGTTGATGCTATATCTGCAGGTTCAGTTTATACTATTGATGCTGACGTTTGTATCGACTGTGGCGCTTGCGAAAGCGTTTGTCCTACAGAAGCTATCCACGCAAACTAAGTTTGGAGTTTAAAAAAAAAGGCAGTCTAATGACTGCCTTTTTTTAATGTTATCCGGATCGTAGTTCCACGGTCAACAGTGGAAGATTTGACAAATATTTTTCCTTTGTGGTAAGTCTCAATGATCCTTTTGGCTAAAGTTAGTCCTAACCCCCAACCTCTTTTCTTTGAAGTAAATCCCGGTTTAAAAACATGTTTAATCTGTTTTGGAGGGATTCCCTTTCCGGTATCTGTAATGTCAACATGTATTTTTTTACCCTCTTCAGAAAGTTCAATATAGATTAATCCTTTCCCATCCATGGCATCTACCGAGTTTTTACAAAGGTTTTCGATTACCCATTCAAAAAGGTATCTGTTTAAAGGAATTGGTAAACCATCTGGAAGATGATTGTAGATTTTTATTTCTACTTTGGAAGAGATTCTGGTTTGCAAATAAACAACAAATTCTTTGATTACCAAATCCATTTTTTCATTTTGGAGTTCCGGAACTGATCCGATTTTGGAGAATCGTTGTGCTATGGTTTCTAATCGGTTAATATCTTTCTTGATCTCATTGAGGATAGAGAGATCCACATTCTGCTCTTTGAGAATCTCATACCAGGCTAATAATGAAGAGATTGGAGTTCCAAGTTGATGAGCTGTTTCCTTAGACATACCTACCCAAACACGATCTTGTTCCGATTTACGGGCAAAACTGAATACCAGATAAGCGATGATAATAAAAACAAAGATGAAGAAAAACTGGACATACGGAAAAAAACGCAAACGGGTCAATATGGCAGATTCTTCGTACATTACGTAACAAGTTCCCCGTTGAGGAAGATCAATTTTAATAGGCGTGTTGGCAGCTTCCATCTCCTGGATCAATTTGATCCAGTCTAGCTGTGATTTCATTTGGGTAGTATCGATATGACCAAAATCATACACTTTGGTTTTGGTTTCATCTGTGATAATCACAGGTGTTGAAGCATTATTAATAACTACTTCCTGGAAAAAAGATTGCACCAGATCGTTAATAAGGATTCTCAAATTGGAGTATATTTGAGACTCTTTCCAATAAACCAAAATATAACTTTTCCTATAATAGGGTACTTTAATGGTCTCAAATTCAGAAACATGATTTCCTAATTCATCAATGTGTTTCATTTTCATTATGGAAGAATCGACGTTGACAGCAGCATCTATATTCCCATTTTCACTCACAATTATGATTGGGATTGTAGTGTTAGAGGAGATAAAATCAGCATAAAAAGTAAAATCATTAACAAAGTCAATTTCAGCAACTTTCTGGATCGCTTTAGCAAAGAGAGAGGCTCTTTTTTTCTCTTCTGTGCGAATCTCTTCAAAGAAATTATCAGTATGGGAAACCAGTTCAGCTTTATAGGTGATGGCATCTGCCCAAATACGAACCTTGCGGCGCTCCTCCTCTGCAATTCCCTTTACAAGAGTATTGGAATAGTACATCAACAGAATAAAGATAACAGACGCTGAGGTGAACAGAATCCATTTCCATTTCCGTTTTTGGGTGTAGAGGTTCATGATGATCGGTTTATAAACTATTCATTAGTTTATCTATGATGTTTTCAATCGTGATTCCTTCAGCTTCGGCTTTGTAGTTTTTAATGATTCTATGTCTTAAGATATTGTGAGCGACTGCTTTTACATCTTCGATGTCGGGTGAAAATTTACCATTAAGTACGGCATGAGTACGGGCTCCAATGATCAAAAATTGGGAAGCACGAGGACCGGCACCCCAGGAAAGGTAATCTTTAGCCCAAGGATGCGCATGAGCAGTATCGGGTCTTGTTGAAGAGGCTAACTTAACAGCATATTGGTAAATGTTATCAGCGATAGGGATCTTTTGCAATAGTTTTTGATAAAAAATGATCTCTTCGATAGATAAAACTTGTTTTGGTTCCGCCATATCCCCATGTATTGTTGATTTCACAATATCTATCTCTTCATTAAAGGAAGGGTAATCCAGATAGATATTGAACATGAAACGGTCTTGTTGCGCTTCAGGAAGGGGATAGGTACCCTCTTGTTCAATTGGATTTTGAGTAGCCAGAACAAAGAATGGATTGGGAAGGTCATAAGTAACCCCATTCATACTAACTGAACGTTCCTGCATTGCTTCCAAAAGGGCAGATTGGGTTTTAGGCGGAGTTCTGTTGATCTCATCTGCTAAAACAATATTGGCAAAGATGGGTCCTTTCACAAATTTGAATTTTCTGTTTTCATCCAGAATCTCTGTTCCCATAATATCGGAAGGCATCAAGTCGGGTGTAAACTGAATTCTATTGTAAGTAAGGTTAATAGTTTTAGCGATAGTAGTGATCATTAATGTTTTAGCTAATCCCGGCACCCCGATTAAAAGGGCATGACTTCTACTAAACATGACCATCAGGATGTTTTTAATCACTTCATCCTGCCCAACAATCACTTTACCGATTTCGGTTTTTAGTTCTGCATATTTTTTAACAAAAGCTTCAATAGCTTCTACATCATTTTTAAATTGAATTTCCATGGATCAAATAGATTTTTATTAGTTATGGAATTTGCCATTCATTTACAAAAGGGCAATTTTTGTATTTATCTGAAATTTTAATATTGGTAACTTTCACTTTATTCAAAACCCATTTTTCAATAGCATTTTGTTTTTTCTCTTCCAAAGCTGCATTTTTAATGATATCATAATCATCTCCCAGATTTGCTTTATGTTCTTTAATTTTTGTTTTCAAATATAGAATACGAAGGGATAAAATACCGTCTTCATTTACATAAGGTATAATATTGGAGTATTCACCGGGTTTCATTTTAGATAAAACAGCATAAACAGTTTGGTCTAAAGATTCTTTATCAAATTTAAAGGACCCTGAATATTTATTAACAACCCAACCTCCGTTATTTCTAGTTAAATCATCGGAGTAGCTAAGAGCAGCTTCGCTAAAATCTGGTTTTGTAGTTTTAATAATGGTTATGACACTATCCAGAAACTGGATTGCTTTTTCTTGTTCTTCCATAGAGGGTTTAGGTTGCAATAGAATATGAGCCACATTAATTTCATCTCCTCTACGTTCAATCAATTGAATAATATGGTATCCTGATCTGGTTTGCACAATTTGAGAAACTTCTCCTGGTTTTAAAGTAAAAGCGACTGCTTCAAATTCAGGATATAGTTCACCTCTTTTTACGAAACCTAAAACACCACCTTTTGGGGCAGAACCGGGGTCATCGGAATATAAGCGAGCCAACATGGAAAACTTATCTCCTTTTAAAACACGTTCTCTATATTCGTTTAAGACCGTTTTAATTTGTAGAATTTCAGCTTCACTCACCGGGGGTGTTTTGGTAATATGTCCATATTCGTAAGATTCCGGAATTATAGGCATACTATCTGCACTGAATTTTTGAAAAAAGCTTTTCACCTCTGACGGAGTTATTGCAATTCCTTCGGTGATAGAAGTTGTGATTCTTTCAGAAACCAAAACATTATACATGGGTTCTCTCATATCTTTTTTGATATCATCGACTGATTTCCCGAAGTGTTGTTCAATAATTTTTGGATCCCCACCTACAGATTGTAGCCAAACTTGCATTCTTGCATTAATTTGATTTTCAACATCTTCTTCTGTGATGATAACACTATCAAGTTCAGCTTGATGCACCATAAGTTTAGCGTAAATGAGCTCTTGTAAAACGGAACATTGGACAGCATAAATGTCATTAACATCTTTGTTTTGAGCAGTTCTTTCTGCCACTGCTTTATCCAAATCGGATTGAAGGATGATCTCTTTTCCAACAACTGCAATGATAGCATCCACGGTTACCTGAGCAAAAGTGACTCCAACGAAGAGGCAAAGAAAAACGACTATAAAAAATTTCTTCATTTATTTATTATTTAAGCTAGCGAAAATACAAAAAATTTAGGATTTGTAAAGGGTTATTATTCCTGATTTACAGGATTTTTAGAAGCAACAAAACGGAGTACTTCTGTAGTTTTTTCGTACAAAACTAATGTATCTGCTTGAATGGTGTAGTAATTGATCTCTTTTTTAATAGCACTTAAAAATTGTCTTTCAATTTCCATATTGGCACACATTTTTTTGGTTGCACCACTGTTTTCCATAGAGATTGTCTTTTTATTTAGAAAGAAAGTGCCAAAAAACTTATTACAACCGGTTGACCCGTTGTAGTTTCCGGTTTCAGAAAACAGGATATAGGGAGTATTTCCAATTGCAGGAATTTCAGTTTTGTTGATTTTAACGACATTCCAAACGGTACCGATTAGAGGTTTATTTTCAATTTTTTTATTGTTTTTCAAGACTGAACAACCCACAAAACTGATACCTATAATGAGGACTAAAGAGTATTTTAAAATTTGTTTTTTCATAGTTTATAGTTCTAAGTTTTATTATAACGAACGATTTGAAAAATATTGTTGATTGATCTCATCAATAAAATTTAATATATCATCTTTACCAACTGTAGATACAGCAGATGATTTAAACATGGGAGGGAGTTCATCCCAGGATTCGAGCATGCACTTTTTAAAAGCTTCCATGTTTCTGTCACAATGAGCATTTGTAAGTTTATCTGATTTTGTAAAAATGAGACCAAAAGGGATCCCATTTTCTCCCAACTGATCGATAAATTCCAGATCATTTTTTTGAGGTTCAAGTCTGGAATCAACCAAAACGAACAAGAGTTGTAGATTCTCACGATTGCTAACATAGTTCCAGATCATAGTGGCCCACATTTCCCTCATGGTTTTGGAAATTTTAGCATAACCGTAGCCGGGGAGATCCACCAAGTACCATTGATTATTCACAATAAAATGGTTTATAGTCTGTGTTTTTCCCGGGGTTCCTGATGTTTTAGCCAGTTTATTATTATTGGCAATCATGTTGATTAGTGATGATTTGCCCACATTTGATCTCCCAATGAATGCGTATTCAGGGAGTTTTCCGGTTGGACATTTATTCCAATCTACTACACTTTGTAAATAACTGATTGTTTTTATTTGCATATTGACTGGGTCAGGGATTACTCTTCTTTATTTTTTCTATTGTAAGAAAGGATATGTCTTTTTTTCTTTTCTTCATAAATATCAGCAATTGTGATCATAATGGCAATCTCTTCCACAGGGCCGAATTCAGGGTTTGCAGAAGCACCAAAACATTGCATAGTTGAAGATAAGGAGATATAAGATTTGATTAAAGGAGGAATACTCTCTTTTAAATTTCTGATATTTTCATTCAAATTACGAAAATCTGCTTTATAGGTTTCATGGGAGAAGAAAGATTTTACTACTTGCATCCCTTTATCTGATTTTACAGGATGGAAAGGTTTTACTAAAGATTCATCTCCTTTAAAATATTTGTTAAGGAAAGCCAAAATCCAGTTTCTTGCTAAACGGTTGTAGCTATCGTACATAGTCATTTTTCCGAAAAAATATTTAGCTTCAGGGTAATCAACAGCAATAGCGCCGAGTCCGTCCCATAAATTATCTAAAGAAAACAAACCTAAACGGGGATTGGTTGTTCCCTGATATTTAGGTTGGACAAAACTTCTTCCTAATTCGATACAATCTTGCCATTCATTTTCAATAAACTTAGGGGAAAATTCAAAAAGTTTTGAAGTTGGCGTATGAGGATATCCGTTTTCATCTAATGGTACATCTTTACATAAAAGATAGCGATAGGAGCTTACGATCTCTTCTGCTTCTTCATTCCATACAATCAATTGTTTAAAAGGCACTTCTGCTGTATCGTATTCATCGATATCCACTTTTTCGCCAGTTCCACCACCGGCAGCCCGAAAAGTAACTTCTCTTAATCTTCCAATTTCCAACATGATATTCGGGGAGTCATGAGCTGTAATGGAGTAAATTAAGTTACCTCCAACATTAGTAGTGCGGAGAAATTTTTCTTCTGTAAGTTCTGTTTTTAATAGCTCTTTGTCTATGGGGTTAATAATCTCTTCCATTGAATTATTTTTTTAATGCGTAAACCTGTTCTTTAAGCCAGGCGGTCCATTCGTAATCTGTTTTGGTTTTGTTAAATGTTTGGTAAGGAATTGGTTTTCCGAAAATGATATTAAAAGTTTCCCCTTTGTGTCTAAAAACTTCAGAAGGGAGAAATAACATTTCAATATTTATTTTGATACCTAGTCTTCGTCTCCAGCGGGCTATTCTGTAAAAACGATCGGAATTTCTTCCATCAATAAAGACGGGAATAATATCTCTTTGAAACTCTTTTGATTTTTTAACCACTGTTTTTTTCCATTCCGGATCCATCAGAACCCCATTATTTTCTCTGGAGCATAATCCAGCAGGGAAATAGATGATTAGATCATCTGAAGCAAAAACTTCGTTAATATAATTGGAAACATCACGGTTATTTGTTCCATGTTTATTAATGGGAATCAATACGTCATGTAAGGGTTTCACTTGCATGATGATATCGTTAGCCGGAATTTTAATATCAGATCTATATTTGCTCATAACAGCAAGCATAGCAACACCATCAATTCCACCTAGAGGGTGATTGCAGGTAATGATATATCTACCTGTTTTGGGTACATTTTCTTCATTTACGATATGGTAGGAAACCTGAGCTGCAACTTCAACGGAGTTTTGAGCGAACTCTAAAGCGGGATCCTGATCATGTTTTTCTAAAAATTGATTCATTTCATCCTGACTCACAATTTTTTCGAGAGCTCTGATTACAAATCGGGGTAATAATTTAGCCAGTTTGGCATTTTTAGATGCAATAGCTGTTTTAATGTCAATTCTCATTTGTACTATTTGCTAGAAGATAACCAACTATTTGGGTTCAGAAATGTGGTGTTTTTCCACACTTCGAAATGTAATTCGTAAATATCGGATCCATTTGTTTTGGCGACAGTTCCCAACACTTGTTTGGTTGTCACCTGATCCCCTTTTTTTACATTAACAGTTGCTAAATTTTGATAAACGGATAGATACTCGCCATGTCTCACCATCACGACCTTGCTGCCCATCATATCTAAAACGCCGGTAACAACACCATTAAAGACTGATCGCACATGTGTACCGGGTTCAACCAGGATATCTATTCCTCTGTTTTCAATCATAACTGAAGGAACATCGGGATGAGGAGCTGTACCAAAATCTGAAATTTTAGTTCCTTTAGCAACAGGCCAGGGAAGTTTTCCTTTATTGCTAATGAAAGAATCACTGACAATTTTTTCATCCGGAGTCAATTCAATAACCGTTGATGAGGTTTGTTTGGGATTTTCAACAGTTTTGTTCGTTTTATTATCAGTTGTTTTAGTAGCTGTTTTTTTAGTATTCTTTTTGGCATTGGCTGCTTTGATCTCATTTTCGATTGCTTTTTTAATAGCAGCATCCAATTCTCTCCTTTTTTTCTGTTTCTCTTTTAACTCAGATGCTAAAGCTTTCTCTTTTTTCTTTAATTGCTCTGCATTTTTAGTTTTAGTTTTTCTATCTTGTTCTAAATTTTTAATTTCTAATTCTTTACCATCTAAAACAGCTTGTTTTTGCTCTTTTAGTATGATGATTTCAGCATTTTTAATTTCAATTTCTTCTTTTGTTTTTTTGATTAAAGCAACTTGATACTTCACATTTTCAGCAAAAATGGCATAATATCTGGCTCTTCTAAACATTTGGGAAAAATCATCAGCGGATAGCAAAAATGTCAAACGATCCACTAATTTTCTGTTTTTATATGCTAAATAGACCACCCTTTCGTAGTCGGTTTTCATATATTCCAACTTTTTATCTAAGTCTCGGGAAAGTTTAATGTTGAGTTCCAACTCCATTTCGTATTGATACAGCTCATTATTTAATTCCGTAATCAACACCTCTCTGTTATTGATTTGTTGACGAAGCAACTGAATTTCTTGAAGTGAAGTTTTTTGATTTTTACGAATTTGATCCAATAATTTTTGGGTATTTTCAATTTCATTTTCAATGACCCGCTTATTATTCTTTAATTTTTCACTGGAATTTTGCGCAAAGACAACACAAACAATTGTTATAATGCTTAATGCCAATAAAATAAACCATCTCTTCATTTTGTCTTTGAACAATTTTTTTTTAGAATTTCCTAACCTACAAAAGTACAGAAACTTCTGCAATTTTTGGCACCTTATTATATATAACTTATTAACATAATGATGTTGAATGTTATTATTATAATCATACCCTAACGCAAATATTTTATTTTTATTTTTGCATATTAATGGATTATGATGATTTTTAAACTGCTGAAAACTATACTGTTTACTATTTTAGTTTGGGCATCAAGTTATTTGCATGCTCAGGATACAATCCAATTGGTTTGTATGTTTCCGGAATTTAATAATTCTATCTCTTTTTTTGAGGTAGATCAGTCAGAAAATATTTATATCGTTGATCAAAGTTCAACATTAACTAAAATGGATATTCAAGGGGATCAGAAAGGTAGTTTTAATTTTGCTTTATATGGCACACTAACTTCCATTTCGGTTTTAAATCCCATGAAAATCATGTTGTTCTATAAAGAATCCGGTATTATCCTTTTTTTAAATGACGATCTGGTACCTATAACCAAACCTTTTGAATTATTGGATAAAAATTATCAGAATATTACCTATGCCGTGTTTACAGGTTCTAATCAAATAGTTCTTTATGATCCATTTGAAAATAAATTAGTTATGTTAGATTTCAATTTTAATGAAGTCTCAAAAAATCAACTTTCTTTTGATCAGTTTTCTCCTTTCTCATTGATTTCCAATTTCAGCAAAGGGTTTGTTTTTCAGGATTCCATTAATGGATTATTTTTTTTTAATTCTTTTGGATCTTTTGAAAAACAACTATCCATCATTACAACATCAAATGTTCAGATTTTGGGTGATGAGGTGGATTACTTTGAGAATGGGAATTGGATAGAATATAACATGAAAATGTTGAATCAAAACAAACTTTCTATTCAAGAATTGATCCCCAAAACCATGAATGTTCAAAAAATGATAAAAACAAAAAACCATTTTATCGGAATTGACGATACCGGAAAATTATTTATTTGTGGAAAAAATTTTTGATTAAAACTTACGTTCATTACAACTTATAACTTGAAAATATAAACCAATAATAAAACAAAAACTGTATGAAAAATTTGAAAATTCTCTCGATTATTGGGGTTTCAATCCTCCTTTTTTCAGGCTGTGTTACAAAATCTAAGTATGTAGAATTGGAAAACCGTTACAAAACCTGTTCTAAAGATTTGGAAAATGTAACATCTGAAAAAATTGATTTTGATAATAAAAGCAGAGAATTAGAAAAAGAGGTTACTCAATTGAAAACATCTGTTGAATTACTCAGAACGGATACTATGACTTTAACCAGAAAACTAAATCAATCAGAAAAAAACTTAGCGAAGTTGAAAAGAGATTATGATGATCTACTTAGAAGTTTTACAGATTTGAATGTGTCTAATAATGAAGAGGTTAAAAAATTAATGTTAGGAATAGACAGTATCAGGGTTCAATTAGAGCAAAGAGAGGGAGAGCTTCGGGAAAAAGAAGCTAAATTAGCTGATTTACAAGAAATTCTAAAACAAAAGGATGACGAAGTGCGCCTATTAAAAGAGAAAGTGATCAATGCTCTAAAGGGTTATATGGATAAAGGATTAAAGGTGTATGAAAAGAATGGAAAAGTTTACGTTTCCATGGATGAAAAACTGCTATTTGCATCTGGAAGCTGGGTTGTTGGTCCTGAAGGCATAAAAGCATTGCAAGAATTGATGAAAGTCTTGGAAACAGAAGTGGATATCAATGTATTGATAGAAGGACATACAGATAATGTTCCCTATAAAGGAAATGCGCAAGTAAAAGATAACTGGGATTTGAGTGTAATGCGTGCTACTGCAGTAGTAAAAGTGATTCTTAAAGATTCAACTATTGATTCCAAAAGAATTTCTGCAGCAGGTAGGGGAGAGTTTTTCCCAATTGATCCGGCTGACACACCTGAAGCACGTGCTAAAAATAGAAGAACTGAAATCATCCTTACACCAAAATTGGATGAATTGTTGAAAATTATTGAAAGCAACTAGTTGAATACCATTTTACTGTTTCCTGAACAACTCCTTACCTGGTACTCAGAACACAAAAGAGCTTTACCATGGCGAGGGGAAACAGATCCATACAAAATATGGATTTCTGAAGTAATTTTGCAACAAACCCGTGTACAACAAGGGTGGAATTATTATATCAGATTTACGACTGAATTTCCAAATGTTTCCTCATTAGCAAATGCTCCTAATCAGGACGTGATGCGAGTTTGGCAAGGCTTAGGGTACTATTCCCGTGCCCGAAATTTGCAAACAGCAGCTCAACAAATAGTTAATCAATATAATGGAAAGTTTCCTGAAACCTATGAGGAAATCATTACATTAAAAGGGGTTGGACCTTATACCGCAGCAGCTATTGCATCAATAGCTTTTGAAAAGCCTCACTTTGCCGCAGATGGAAATGTGTACCGAGTGATTAGTCGTTTGTTTGGTGTTTTAGAAGACATCAATCTTCCCAAAACAAAAAATCAAATACAAGAGATTGGAAATCAAATGATTCATCAAGTAAATCCTTCCGAATTTACACAAGCTTTGATGGAATTTGGTGCGATACATTGTACTCCTAAGTCGCCGTTATGTTCAGAATGTCCTTTTGAGAAAAACTGTTATGCCCTAAATCGCAATTTGGTAGATTTATTGCCTGTTAAAGTGAATAAAGTGAAAGTAAAAAACAGATATTTTCATTTTCTAATTTTTGCACAAAACGATCAGTTATTAGTAGAACAACGGACACAACAGGATATATGGCAAAATTTGTATCAGTTTCCATTGATTGAAACAAGTGAACAAAATCAGGATTTAACGGCAACAGATTTAGCTTTATATAACATTAACAGCAAAGATCAGATAGAAGAATTGAAGAGGTACAAGCATAAGTTAACCCACCAACAGTTGGATATTCGTTTTTATACTATAGATGCGATTAAACCGATGATTCAATCGCATCAGATTTGGGTATCTAAAGAGCAATTATCTACTTTAGGATTTCCCATTGTGATCGCAAATTTTATTCAGGAATTTATTAACCCATGAAATAACTTATTTCTTTTTTAATTCTATAATTTCCTGTTCAAGTTGATCAAACTCAGATGGTCTTTTGGCATTTTTAATTAAAAATTTACCATTTTTATCCATAAAAAAATACCAGGGAATAGCATAGGTTCCGTTTGCATCAAATTTCTTAACCAGTTCTTTAAATAGTTCAGGATTTACTTTTACATGAAAACCTTCCAAATCATAATAATAAACCATTTTTTTCCATTTTATTGAATCACTATCCCGATCCATTGAGATATACACTATTGGAATATCGTATTTTTGGAGTACTTTATTAAGATCAGATTTATAATCAAATTCCTCTTTACAAGGGCCGCACCAGGTTGCCCAAACATCCACAAAAATGATAGGTTTATCTAATTGTTTTGCTACTTCTGATAGCGAGTTTATAGATTGATATTGTTCGACAAATTTAACATTGTTGTTTTTTTGAACATTGTTATTAAATTTTATAATTTCAGTAATATAAGGTTCAATAAAAGGCAAGAACTTGCTATCAGGAAAAGCTACCATAAATTGATTAAAAAGAGTGATCAATTCTGCTTCATATTCTTTTTGAAATGATTTTTCAAACAAATTATTAGCCAGAAAAAGTTCATGCAAATCGGACGGTAAGTACTGTTTTGCTTTATTTTGATAGTATGTAATAGGATTAGAATTATTAATCTTATTCCATTGTTCCTGACTAAAAACGCCATTCAGATATTCTTTAAAATAGATAAAATTTTCTGCATAAGAGCAACAAGAGATTGTTCTTTTAAAATCAGGGTTATTAAAAAGGGGATTTTTGTATAATTCTTTCCAAAGGTCAGCTATATCAGGAGTAAATAAATTTTTATGAAATTGGATAGATCTAATACCCTTTATCCAAATTACTTTTCCGAGGATTGCATCATAAAAGGCTTGTCTGTCTAAGGTAATAAAGTTGAATACTTTTTCCGAAATTTTTCTTTCTTGATACAATTTTTTAAAATCTAAAAGAGCTTCCTCTTTTTTCTTATCCAATTTGGTTTTAATTTCAAGAGCAGTAGTATCATCCACATATACTAGTGCGTAATCATCAATGGTATATACTTCAGGAAATTTTTGACATAATGTTTGGAGTTCCTTACTTTTATCGTTCACCAGGAATTTTTTTTCTTCTTTAGATAAATCAAAAGTCACAGAATAAGTTTCACCGGGTTCAATAACTAAAAGTCCGCTCACTTGATCAGGAACGGCTAAACCTATAAATAGTGGATCTTCAGAATCAACAATAATTTGAAAATTACCTAAGGAATCGGGTTTAACAGAATCTCTAAAATTCCAACTAAAAGAACCATTAATGGGAGCGGTAAAGCTAATTGTTTTTGGGATTTCACCGATAATTGTTCCATTAATAACAATTTTATTTTTGTTACTATGACAGGAAGACAATGCAAAAAAAATGAAAACGAAGATGAAGTGATGTAGTTTCATATACTCTGAATTTTTAAATGTTAAAAGGAGAACGGAGGGGAAGGGGGATTTATTATTTATAATTGAAAAAAGGTGGACGAAATTTGTATTTACTTTTGAGGGATATATTTCCCGACGGAGCTCTACTATCCTAATCTAATAAATGCTGGGTAAGTTTTTTGCTAAATTTTTGATTTTAAACACTTTTTAAAATCTACTGATTTTGCATCAAAATA
The DNA here is from genome assembly GCA_942493315.1 of uncultured Bacteroidota bacterium. Classification (GTDB taxonomy): domain Bacteria; phylum Bacteroidota; class Bacteroidia; order Bacteroidales; family WCHB1-69; genus UBA5429. The sequence continues at coordinate 1,078,777 of OW818690.1, forward strand.
GTACCAATCTTTTATTAGATTAGCAGATTTTTTTTCAAAAGTTTTGCAATTCGTTCATTTTTTTGTTTATATTTGCATCAATATCAATGACTCACTAAACTCAAAAAACTATGAATGAACTACCCCAATCCTCTAAGCAAACCAATAAAACTACTTCAGTACAACCATCACCATCCGCTGAAGAAAATTCCAAAAAAAAGAGTTCTGTTAATCCTTTAGCTTCTATCTGTAAATATATCAGTGAGAAGCAAGTCCGAGTGTGTCCTAAATGTGGAAAATCACATTTTATTCTAAACGGTAAGAAAAAAGGAGTTCAATATTTCCTTTGTAAGAGTTGTGGAAGAAGCTTTAATGAGTTCTCTGGGACAACGATCTCTTATATCAAAAAGAAGGAAAAACTACAATCCTACTTCTTGTTGATGTTATCAGGAACAGGAATCAAAGATTGTTCTGATGCACTGAATATTTCTAACCAAACTTCATTTGATTGGAGACATAAAATTATCTCCTCTCTGGGTGAATATGTCCCGGATAAATATCTAGGAATAACGGAAATGATTGATATTTCAGAACCCTTCTCCCGAAAGGGTCAAGGAGCCAAAGCTAAACAAATAGGACAAAAAGGAAAGATAACGAATCCTGCCAGCAATAGGAAAGCAGAAAGTATCCGAAATGGGGAATACAAACCTCTTTCATTAGTGGCCATTGGTGACAGAATATCCCATTTTGAAATCACAATTATTCAACAAGGTGTATTACAAGAAGAAGAATTAAAGAATCATATTGGTAAAAAACTAAACAAAGTAAAAAAACTATGTTTGAGTGATCATCCGATTCTTAAACAATTTGCAGGAAAGAGAAAGATCAGCTACTTTATTAGAAAAAAGGATCAGAAAGTGAAAGGATGTAACCAATATTATGATACAAAAACGATTGAAAGCAGATACCTAAAATTATTTGCTTTTATGGATCGGTTTCATGGAGTATCCTCCAGTTATCTGCAAAACTATCTGTATTGGTATATGATCATGGAACAGATCAAATTCAGATTAGATCCCTCATCTGCTATGATTGAAAAATCGATCTCAATCAACAATGGGAAAGAAAACTACAAACATTGCAAAATGTTTGTCTAACCCAAAAACAACTTTATTATAAATGATTTCTCCATTTTATAAAAAAATGGTGAAATTGGTGTGAATGTTCTTGTAATTTATTTGATCAGAAACGGGTTTTGAGTAAATTTCAGTGGATTGTATTTAATATTGGGGGTGATTTTGGAGTTGCCAAATGGGTGACAGATTCTAAATTTTGGTTTTCAATTGGCTAATCTATTAAAAGGTTGTTACTAATCGGATGCAAAATCACTAAATTTTATATATTGCAATTAATGAACAATTTACAAATATTTTCACCAATCATTTATTAGAATACCCAATTAGTGCTCCGCAGGTCAATGAGCCCCACCTTTCCCACGCATTAGGGCTAAGGCCAAATATCTACAATAATTTATAACTTTTCTAACAAATGTAAATTCCCCATCCATACAATTTTAATTCCGATTTCTTCTATTCACTTTTTTTCACTATTTTCGCACTATATTTTAAATTTATGAAAAATTGGATCTGTTTATTAACGATTACCCTCGAGCTTCTTTTTGGTAATATAAATGCTCAAAATATTGATTTAGAAGGTGTTTTTAATGGAAAATATCGTATGGATGATCTTCAAAATCTCTCTTGGAGACCCGAAACAAATCAATATTCTTATATAAAAAATGATACAATATTTTGTATTGATGCTCCTTCCACTAAAATTAAAGAAAGAATCTCATTGCATCAAATAAATAATAAAATTAGTGGCAAACCCCTTAAGAAAATTCCTTACTTTTCTTGGATAAATAAAGATCTTTTGTATCTCCCATACACAAATGAAATTATTTCCCTTTCTTTTGCCGGGGTTCTTAACGGAAATCCAATCCCTGAAAATGTGATCGATCAATCTTTGAAAGACAAACTTTTTGTGGTTGAAGAAGAAGGTTATGTTTTTGTGAAAAGTGATAAAAATCAATATGTTAGTATGTTGTTATGTCCAGATACCGGACAAAATATTGTGTTTGGCAAAACAGTTCATCGCAGTGAATGGGGTATTGATGAAGGTCAATATTTCTCTCCAAAAGGAAACTATATTGCCTTTTATCGGATGGATGAAAGTATGGTAGATGATTATCCTTTAGTGGATGTTACCGGTTCTTTAGCTATTGAAAAAACTATCAAATATCCTATGGCTGGAAAAAAAAGTCACCAGGTTAAAGTGGGGATCTTTGATGTGCAAGCTTCTATTTCTTCAGGTAAAACCGTATATCACTATATTCAAACTGATCTTGCTGATGGTGAATTTTTGACCAATATTACTTTTTCACCGGACGAAAAACATCTTTTCATTACACATCTGAATCGTACTCAAAATTGTGCTTTATTAATTCGATATAATGTGAAAACTGGTCAAAAAGAAAAAATTCTAATTGAAGAAAAAGATAATCGATATGTTGAACCTAAAACAAGACCCTATTTCTTGACCCAGTTTCCATTTTTTGTTTGGCAAAGTGATCGGGATGGTTATAATCATCTTTATCTTTATACCTATGAAGGAAAATTGATCACTCAGTTAACTAAGGGATCCTGGCAAGTAACACAATTGTACGGGATGGATTCTAAAGAAGAAAATCTATACTTTTCCTCTACAAATCCTTCACCTATAGGTAATTATATTTATTCAATTAGTTTAAAAAGTAAAAAAATTAAACCGATTGCTATAAATGAAGGTACTCATAATCCCATTTTTTCGGATGATAAGTCTTTTTGTATTGATTATTTTTCCAATTTGGAAACTCCTAGAAAGATTTCCTTAATCAATCTTAAAGATGGGAAAACAAAAACGTTGTTGACAGCAGAAAATCCTTACAAATCTTGTAATCTGGGTGAATCAAAGATTTTTACAATAAAAAATAATAATGGAGATGATCTTTATTGTAGAATCACATATCCACCCCAATTTGATCCAAAGAAAAAGTATCCCGTTTTTATGTATGTATACGGAGGGCCTCACTCTCAAATGGTTACCAATACATTTCTTTCAGGCGGTGTGTTTCTTCAGTATATGGCTCAGAAGGGATTTATCGTTTTTTCACTGGATAATAGAGGTACTGAAAAAAGGGGAGCAGAATTTGAAAAATGTATCCATCGTCAACTTGGTAAACTGGAAATGGAAGATCAAATGAAAGGAGTTGAATATCTTAAATCTTTACCTTTTGTTGATTCAAAAAATATAAGTCTGGACGGCTGGAGTTATGGCGGTTTTATGATTATGTCTTTGATAACTAATTATCCTGACCAATTTAACACTGCTACTTGTGGAGGTCCCGTTATTGACTGGAGATGGTATGAAATTATGTATGGAGAGCGTTATATGGATACACCTGTAGAAAATCCTGATGGTTATACAGCAGCAGAGATTCTTCCAAAAGTCAAAAATATTAAATCAAATCTGTTGGTATTTCACGGAGCACAAGACAATACTGTTCTATGGCAACATTCGCTTAAATTGATCAATCAAGCAATAAAAGATGGTATTGTGATGGATTATTTTGTTTATCCTAACCATGAACACAATGTTAGGAGCAAAGATCGCGTTCATTTATGGAAAATGATAGAGCACTATCATATTAAAAATTTAAAATAGTCGTGCTATGAAAAAATATTGGATCGGAATATTTATGTTTATTGCTATTGTTGTTTCAGGTTTAGCTTATTATGGAATAAGTAAAACTGATAAAACTGATAAACCGGAAACTACAACGGAAGATGTTGATTTCTATAAAAATGTATTGGCTTCACCACCTATTCCTAAAATGGTAACTTTTTGTGGGGAACAGGTTCCAATCAATTTGTATTATGTTAGGGAGGGATTAGAAAAAGAACTTATCATTCATTGTTATCAGCACTCCAGAACAGTTCAGGCGTTTAAGAGATCTACCCGTTTTTTCCCTGAAATTGAAAAAATATTACAAGAAGAAGGGGTTCCGGAAGACTTAAAATATTTATGTGTAGCAGAAAGTGGATTGGAAAATGTTGTATCACCTTCTCAGGCAGAAGGATTTTGGCAATTTATGGCTGCTACCGGAAAGATTTATGGCTTAGAGATTACTGATCAGGTGGATGAAAGATATCACATTGAAAAATCAACAAGAGCAGCATGCACCTATTTAAAAAGTTTAAAAGAGAAATTCGGATCATGGTCTTTAGCAGCAGCAGCTTATAATATGGGTGAAAACGGACTACAAAGGGCTATCAATGATCAATCAGTTCAAAACTATTGGGATCTCTATTTGAATTCTGAAACATCCAGATATGTAAACAGAATTATCTCTTACAAGTTAATGTTCGAAAACCCTGCAAAATACGGGGTAAATTTTAAAGCATCCGATTACTACAAACCTATACCTTTTAAAGAAATTACAATTGAGACAACAATTAACAGTTTAGCTGATTTTGCAAAAGTAAACAATATTTTATATCGGGAGCTCAAAGAGTTAAACCCTTGGTTAAGAAGTAAAACCATACTTATCAAAGGAAAACAATACACTTTTAGAGTTCCGGAAAAATCAAAAATGGATTACGAAGATTTGTATTAGAAATAACAATCCCGTTTTCCGCTTTCAATGTTTTCTAACTCATCTACAACTGTATCTTTTCTTTTTGAAGAAGGGATCTCTTCTACCATTCTTTTAATAAGTGCCAATCCTTTTTCGCGGGTTTCAGGACTGCCAAAGTCATACAAATACTCTTTAAATGAGAACAATGCATTAGGTAAACAGTATTGTTTGATTAATCCAGGTTTCGCTAAATCCATAAAATCGGCACCAACACGCCCATGACGGTAACATCCGGTACAAAATGAGGGAACATAACCACTATCAATCATTCCGGAAATAACCTCTTCTAATGAGCGATGATCGCCCAAAGCAAATTGACTACCTGATTTATCTGCTACATGACTGTATGCCCCAGGATTGGTTCTGGAGCCGGCAGAGATCTGACTGATTCCATAATTAAACAATTCTGTTCTTAAATCATCACTTTCACGAGTACTTAAAATGATACCGGTGTAAGGTAAGGCTATCCGAATAATGGCAATAATCTTTTTAAAATCGTCATCACTTACTTTGTGAGGAATGTTTTCAGGAAGAGGAGCTCCTTCAGCTGGTTCAATGCGAGGAAAACTGATAGTATGTGGTCCACAATTAAACTTTTTCTCCAAATCGTTGGCATGTTCCATCAAGGCTAAAATCTCAAATCTATAATCTGCCAAGCCAAACAAAACACCCAATCCAACATCAACAACGCCACCTTCCATGGCACGATGCATTACGTTTAAGCGGTATAAATAGTCACTTTTGGGAGTATCTTCTGGATGGTACTCTTTATAAAGTTCAGAATCATAAGTCTCTTGAAAACAAACATAAGTACCGATTTTTTCTTCATGTAGTTTTTGAAAGTCTTCAACAGACATGGGAGCTAACTCAACATTAACCCTTCGGATGTTATCTTTTCCTAACTGAACAGAATACACTTTTCTAATCGCCTCTACTACATAATCCACATTATTGCGGGGTGATTCTCCACAGATTAGTAATAATCTTTTATGTCCATCTTTTAGTAAAATTTTAGTTTCAGCCTCAATTTCATCTAAATTTAAAATTTTGCGGGTTAAGTTTTTATTGGCTCTTCTAAATGCACAATAGGTACAATTATTTACACAAACATTCCCTGTGTAAAGTGGAGCAAAAATTACCAGTCTTTTGCCATAGATCTCCTCTTTAACATACTTGGCAACATCCATGATTTTGTAGATTTCATCATGGTTTTTCACTCTTAACAAAGCCGCAACTTCCTCTAAGTTAAGACCTTTTAACTCTCTTGCTTTGGTTAAAATAGTCTCTAATTCTTGTTGTGTAGGTTCAGTACCTTCTACTAATGCGTACAATTTCTCGCGATCAATATCGAAGGTATGATTTATATCGTGTTTACTTTTCATGACTATAATTTTATCATTTTACAGCCACAAAAGTACAACTTTTTTAGGTTTAAGAAAGTAATCTTTATTACAAACAGATATTTATAGCTTTACAATTTTCTTAATGGTTGAATGATTGTTTTTATCAATCAATTTTAGTATATAAATTCCTGAACTTAAATCACTGATATCAATTGTATTACCGTTATTGATAATAGATTTAATCTGTTTTCCGTCCATTTGGAATAGCTCAATTTGAGTAATATGCTCACCGTTTTCTATTACAAACTGGTTTTCAACAGGATTTGGATAAACAGAATGGGTTGTTTCAGCTGTTTGATCAATTCCCAGACCATTTCCTGTAGCATAAACTTCTACATCATCAATAAACCAACCAGTAGAAATTGAATTATATAGAACGCTCATCGTTTTAAATCGAAGTTGAAAATAACCACCATTACTGGCTTGATTTACAACAAAAGAGGTGATATCCAAGGTTTCAGTTTGCCACCAATTGTTGGTTGGTAAAGCACTATTATCATTAGGAAGCCAGTTAGGATAACAATTATGATTAAACCTTCCATTGGAGATATTTAAACTATTACCGGTATAAGAAGCGGAATCATTAGAAAAAATAATTGTGGAATAAGTAGACCATATTAAATCAGGAGCAGTTCCTCCAATACTATATCTATACTCAACAGTTGCATAATCAATGTTTGATAATTTTGCAATATTTTTAAAAGTTAAATAGTAATTAGTGGCACCATTCAAAAATGGCAACATAGGTGTAGTAAGGTAAAAACCAACTCCTGTCAATGGATAAATAGGTGAATGGATACATTTGTTGGATGAAACAAAAAGTGTGTCAATCGTAAACCAGTCTCCGGTTAAAGAGTGGTTATTTGAGGTTGTCATCTGATGAGTGGGGCCATCAAAATTTTCAGATAATAAGGTAACAGTATTAACTGTTTGTGCATTTACAGTAATTGCTGCCATCAACATTAAAAAAATAAAAGTTAAATTTCTCATAATGATAAGTTTTTGAATTGTTTTATTTTGCTCTATCTTTTTACTTGATTTTACTCAAGAATTTAGTCACTCTTTATGAATGCAAATATATGTAAATATAAAAATAAAAATACTCAATTAACATTTTTTATGAAAATTGAGTATTTTCCTTAATTTAGTGTTAAAAATGTAGCTCCGCCGGGAATCGAACCCGAATTTAAAGTTTAGGAAACTTTCGTTCTATCCATTGAACTACAGAGCCTTTTAACAGCTTATCCGCAATGGAAATATTGATTTACCAACTCCATCATTTTTGAAGGATTCGCTTTGATCTCATCTCTAATTTTTAAATCGTTAAAAGATTTTAACTCTTTAATAACATCATCAATCATCTCAGATGGGAAAACCCCATGTTTTTCAAAAATGGTACGGTGTTTTGATAATTCATCTGCTGATTCCCAGCAAGAAGCAGGAAGTTGTGCCAATGTATCCAATTTTTCTTTGTTTTCAGATTTGTGAATGTTGACATCCACGTATGTCTTTGTAGCAAATTTTAAAGCATCTTCCATCTCAAATCCATGTCTTGCTGCAACAGTTAACCCTGCAATCAACAAATAGATGTCTGCTGATCCATCAGGACATCTGAATTCTACGGTTTGTTTTTGAGAAAGATCCTCATTTACAGGTTTCTCATTAGGATTGATTTCCGCAATCATATCGTTTTTATGAGTCCATCCCAATGGAACTCTTACTAAAACTGAACGGTTTCTGTCTCCCCAACAAATCGAAGTTGGTGCTTCCTGATGAGGTACCAATCTAAAATAGGAGGTTGGATTGGTATTTCCAAAAGCTGTTAGAGACGAAGCACAAGTCATATAACCGGCAATAGCAGTTTTAGCAATTGAGTTCAATTTCCCTTTGTCAACCATTTGATTTACACCATCTTTCACAATTTGTGTATGAATATGCAAACCACTGCCTGCTTTTCCTTCTGTAATTTTAGGAGCAAATGTTACATCAAAACCATATTGATAGGCCACATTTCTGATGATCCATTTTGCTATAACCAATTGATCAGCAGCATCCATGGCATCCGTTACGAGGAACTCTATTTCATTTTGTTCATAGATCTTATCTCCTAAAGTAAAATTACCCACTTCAGAGTGCCCATATTTAATTTGTCCACCACATTTGGCAATCAATAACATACATTCTGTTCTGAAATGTTCAAATTTGGTAAATGGCATCGATTCGTGATACCCTTTTTGATCTGGGGTTGGAAAACAATTATCATTATCACCAATTACATAAAATTCTAATTCTCCCATGGCACAAAAATCCATCCCTGTAGCATGATGGAAAGATTTTAATGCTTTTCTAAGGATAAATTCAGGTGAGTTTTCCATGGGTTTACCATCTTTGTTAAAATAGGAACATAAGAAACAAAGGGTTGGTATTTCACAGAAAGGATCCATAAATGCTGTACTGAAACGGGGAACAACATATAAATCACTCGATCCTGCATGCATAAAAGCAGGGAAAATATTGGATCCATCTACTCTTTCACCGGCAGATAAAACCTGTTCTATATAACTTTTATGAGTCACTACAAAATTTAGCGTTTTCATTCTGCCATCTCCGGCAACATATCTGAAGTTGACCATTTTGATCTCTTTCTCTTCGATAAATTTTAAAATATCAGATTTTGTGAAATCTTTTGGACTCTTCTTTAGGTACTGGACCAATGGATTTAAGTTCATTGCAATAGTATCTTTCATTGTATCATGTTTAATTTTTGGGTTGATATAACGTATTTATTGTGAAATTATTTTAAAATACCTTTTGATCTCAATTCTCATGCGATCTAAACTGGCAAAACTAACATTTTTAGGTTCTAAATCTTTCTTTAATAATACCATTCCGGAAGTGGAGTTCCCAATCGCAGGAATTAAATTTACTTCAGTAAGATCATTGAGTTTATAATCTCTGATTACTACCCGGTCTAAGTTTTCATATAGTTCATCAAAGATGATCTCATTGTCTTCACAAAAACTTTGAAGAATGGGAATAGTCTCATCCCAGGCTAATGGCTTGCGCCCCGGTAAATAGTAAAAAATAACAGCATTATAATCCGGAATATTATCGCTTTGTACAAATTCAAAACGACTCATATTGTTGATAGTGTACATTTCATTAACCACATTGGATTTGGTATAAGCATCCGGATTAGTTTCCACATCCTGTTTGGTTGCTGTTGCAACGGAACGAACCCAATTATATGTTTTCTCTATGGCATAAGAACCATCTTCCTTGCGCGTAGTTTTCCATACTTCAGTTTCTAAAATATCTTGATTTTGAAATGCTAAATTTACAGCTACTGGTAAAATATCTAAAATTCTTTGAGTCCCATAACCGGATGTGATCACTAAATAGATCCACTCCCTGCTTTTGGATTGTAACATATAAATCTCTCTTCCTTCCGGTAACCGTTCTATCATTAAAACACCCCATTCTCTCGGTAATGTATTCTTAATCTGTACTTTTTGTCCTTGATACTGATTGGCAATATTCAAAAAATCACGAATAAAATCATCTGAAACAGGATACAATGTGACATTATCCGTCAGATTTGTTTCAATTAATGATGGAATTAAAGATACCGGATACTCTACCGTTTCACTGTTTGATGATGGTTCTGGGTCTTTTTTAGATTTACAAGAATTAATAGTGATCAAAACAAATAAAAACAGCGATAATTTAAAAGTGTTAATAATAAGCTGCTTTTTCATAAATAGTTGTTTAGTAATAAATTAAGTTTTTAACTCAACGAAGCAAAGATACAAAAAAGATTTGTGTTTTGTATCTCTTTTTAACTACTCAAAAAAGGGATTAAAAATAACTGTTTTACTCTTTTAAACGGTATTGATAAACTAAATTAGCAATTTTTGATAAATAGACAGCATCTATAGTGTCAAAATTATCAAATCTTTGACTATCAATATCTAAACAACCAACTATAGTGCTTTCTTGATCATAAAGGGGAATTACAATTTCAGAGTTTGAACGGGAATCACAAGCAATATGACCCGGAAATTGATGGACATCCGGAACAATTTCGGGGTCTTTTTTAAGGATTGCACTCCAACAAACACCAATGTTTTTTTTAAGGATTTGACAAGCTACTGCACCTTGATAGGGCCCAACCATCAACTCACCATCCACTAACAAATAAAAGCCGGTCCAGAAAAAGTGATCCATTTTATGATGCAATAATGCAGCTATTGTGGCCATCCGGGGAATAGGTTGATCCGTTTTAGTTAACAGAGTTTCTAATTGTTCTAAAATTCTCTGATATCTTTTCTCTTTTTTGGTATTTTGGATTGAGGTCATAATTCAGGAAATTGAGTATGGTTTACGATGATATTTATTTGTGGATAAACCTCCTTTATTTTTTTAGCTAAGGAATCAGCAAAATAGATTGACCTGTGTTGTCCACCGGTACATCCGAAGTTGACCATTAAATGGTTAAATTTTCTTGCTAAATAATTTTCAATGGATAATTGAACAATTTGAAAAATATGATGTTTAAATTGAGCTACTTCTTCATATTTTTCTAGATAGGATTGAACTTCCAAATCTCTGCCGGTTTGTGCTTTATATTCTGAATAACGTCCCGGATTGGGAAGTGCTCTGCAATCGAAAACAAAACCACCTCCATTTCCGCTTGGATCTTCCGGAATCCCTTTTTTATATGAAAAACTTCTAATAGAAATCGTTAATTGATCATCCGGAAATGGGGCAATGATATCAAAATTGGTTTGTGTAATCCTTTCCAAAACAGCAAGTAGCGTAGGAATTTCAATGGGAAGATTAAGATTTTGCAATAATTGTTCAATATTTTTTACTGCATAAGGGATACTTTGTAAAAATAGGGTTTTCTTTTCGTAATACCCCCGATATCCATAAGCACCCATCGCCTGCATAATCCGAATCAACACAAATCCCTGATAATATTGTGCAAATTGTTCCCGATCCAGATCAATCCTCTCACTCATCTGATCTAAATAGTATTCATATAATTGATCTCTAATCTCTTGTGGTAGATTGGCTTTTCCATCATAGAGTAAAGATGCCAGATCATATTGCAAAGCCCCTTTTCGACCACCTTGATAATCAATGAAATAAGGGTTATTATTATAAATCATGATATTTCTGGATTGAAAATCACGAAACATAAAATACTGAGAATCAGCCTGTGACAAAAAATGAATAAAGGTTTGAAAGTCATTTTCCAGAAGTTGTTCATCAAATGGAATATGAGCTAATTTTAAAAAATAGTACTTAAAGTAATTCAAATCCCATAACATCGATTGCTGATCAAAAGCGTCTCTGGGATAACAAACTGAAAAATCGATCCCTTTTTGGCCGGCAAGCTGAATGAGAGGCAATTGTTGCAACACTTTTTTATAATAATTCAATGTTTCTTCCCCTATTAAATTCCCTTTTCGATTCTGATTCATTAGGGAAAAGAGGGTTTCATTTCCTAAATCTTGAAGCAAATAGTATTTTCGGGATGGATCAATCCATACTATTTCTGGTACCTGAATCCCTTGTTTTAAAAAAGTGTCTGTGAAACTAAAAAATGCTTCATTCTCCTTAATATCAGCATTGATTACCCCAATTAAGGATAGTTTACCATCAAAATAAAAACGATGATATGCTCTCGCTGAACCCGATTGTGGAATTTTCTCAACTTCAGAACAAGTCTGTTGATAATAATTTTCAGCAATACTTCTTAAATAATTTATCATTTTACAATTAACAATTAACATTTAACATTTAACATCGAACGTCGAACATTTAACGTCGAACGTTTAACGATTTTATAATTTTTTGAAAGGCAATATTTGCGTGTCTTTTTTCTGACTCCGGAGTTTGCCCTGCAATATGAGGGGTTAATGTAACATTAACATTTTCAGTTAATTGAATCATGGTTGAATCCCATTCCTCTTGAAGTGGAATTTGTAAATTTACATTTTCATACTCTAAAACATCCAAACAAGCGTGAGCAATAATCCCTTCATTAATCGCCTCCAATAAATCATAAGTATTTAAAACAGAACCCCTTGAAGTATTTATTAAAAGGGTACCTTTTCTCATTTTTTGAAAAAGTGAATGATTGAAGAAATGATGGTTTTCAGGAATATAATTAATATGTATAGAGATTACATCACAATAAGCAAGAAGATATTCAAGAGAAACTTCCTTTACATTATTATATATTATACCATCTTTATATTTATCATATACCAAAATAGTAGGATGAAACGGACTTAGAATATCAATAAAAGCTTTTCCGGTATTTCCAAAACCGATAATTCCTATGGTTAGCGATCCAATCTCTCTGCCTTTATTTTTTTCTCTTAGCCATAAGCCTTCTCTTACTTCATGGTTTGCTTCAGTAAGGTGTCTTAAATGATTTAAAAGAAGCGCCAATGCATGTTGAGCAACTGCAGGTGCATTTCCTTCGGGAGTACTGATACATATAATTCCAGATTGAGATGCAAACGATGTATCAATATGCTCCATTCCTGCGCCTAAACGGGCAATAAATTTTAAACCGGGCTTAGAAGAGATCACATTTTGAGCAACACTAAATTTACTTCGAATAACTAAACCTTCATATTCATCTGGTAGTTCAATAAATTGTTGTGCTGAAATATTCAATTTTGTTTCACAAGAAAATCCTGTCCCTTCGAGTAATTCGGTAAGGACAGGATCTGCTTTATCTACAATAAGAACTTTGCGAACCATTATAAGGAGAAATGGTTATTTCTTGCTTTTTGGCGTAAAGTTTTAAGGGCTCTCTCTTTAATTTGGCGAACGCGTTCACGGCTTAAATCGAGACGATCCCCTATTTCATCAAGAGTATACTCATGGGTTGTGTTGATTCCGTAGTATAGTTTCAATACAGCTCTTTCATTTTCAGGAAGGATAGAGAGTACTTGCTCTACTTCTTTATTCAATGATTCCTGCATAAGATTACTATCTGTTCTTTCGTCAGTATCAGGGACAAAAGTATCAATAAATGCAGTATCCTCTTCAGGAGAAATAGCGGCATCCATAGATTGAGTATGGGAATTCATTTTCATGAGTTCCGCAACTTTATACTCAGGAAGATCAACAAACTGAGAAATCTCTTCAACTGTAGGTTGTCTTTGCAACGTTTGTTCCAGTTTAGCGATCTCTTTTTTCAACTTATTGATACTACCCACTTGATTTTGAGGTAAACGAACAATACGAGCCTGATCGGCAATAGCCTGATGAATAGCCTGGCGAATCCACCAAACGGCAAAAGAGATAAATTTGAATCCTCTTGTTTCATCAAATCGGGTAGCGGCTTTCATCAACCCTAAATTTCCTTCATTTATTAAATCCTGAAGGCCGATACCTTGGTTTTGGTATTGTTTTGCGACAGAAACTACAAATCTTAAGTTGGTTTTGGTCAACTTTTCAAGAGCTTCGAGGTCACCCATTTTAATTTTTCTAGCCAATTCAACCTCTTGTTCTGCAGAAATTAGCCCCTCTTTTCCGATATCTGCCAGATATCTATCCAGAGATGCACCATCTCTGTTGGTGATTGATTTGGAAATTACTAGTTGTCTCATAAAAAATAGAAATTTTACAAATTCTTATAATTAGTTAATTATTAGGTTATTAATCATCATTAACACTTCTTTGATGTAATGTTAGTATATATATGACGAAATTATAACGAAAAAGTTAACAAAAAATTATATTTTTTTTATTTTTTTTCCGAACAATAAATTATTTTATATACTTTTGCCGACCCAAAAAATATAGTATCAACTAAATCAATTATTAACATGTACGCAATTGTAGAGATAGCAGGGCAACAATTTAAGATTGAAAAAGATCAAAAAATCTTTGTTCATCGCCTAAAAGCTGAAGAGGGCTCCCAAATTAATTTGGACCATGTGATGCTTGTGGATAATGACGGTTCTATCAAAGTGGGCGCTCCAACCGTAACAGGTGCAAGTGTTTCCGCTACCGTTTTACAACATCTAAAAGGAGAAAAAGTTCTGATCTTCAAAAAGAAAAGAAGAAAAGGATATCAAAAAATGAATGGACACCGTCAATATTTGACGTCCATTAAGATTGATGATATCAACATTTAATTAACGGAGTATTAACGAATAAAAACAAATACGTATGGCACATAAAAAAGGTGTCGGTAGTTCACAAAACGGTCGTGAATCCGAAAGCAAACGTTTAGGCGTAAAAATATACGGTGGTCAAAATGCTATTGCCGGTAATATTATAGTTCGTCAAAGAGGAACTGTTCATAATCCAGGCGTTAATGTAGGAATGGGAAAAGATCATACTTTATTCTCTTTAGTTAACGGAACAGTACAATTCAAGAAAAAAGCTAACGGTAAGTCTTTTGTTTCTGTTGTTAAAACAGAAGAACAAGCTTAATCAGTTTTTTAAACTCTTACAAAATAAAAACGCTCACCATCAGTGAGCGTTTTTTTTATTTTCTTCTTTCCATTTCATCGTGAATTTTGGATGCCAGCTCAAAATCCTCACTCTCAATTGCCCCCTGAAGTAAAGTTTCTAACTCTTCATCCGTCATCTCCTTAATTTTATGATCTATAAAAAGATCATACTCTTCATTTTCCATCAATTCATCATCATCATCCGTGGATTCGTTCGATGTAATCTGGGATGGAATGATCGAAACCTCTTCTAAAACAGAAATTTCAATAAAAAGGGAAGCTTGTGAAAGCAATGCAATGGCAACAGCATCTGAAGTTCGAGCATCTAAATTTTTTGTTTCAGTTCCATTCGTTAAGAAAACATTAGAATAATAAATTCCTTCTTCAAATTTTTCAATCTGCACTTTGGATACTTTATAATCTAATGCATCAACTAAATTCTTGAACAATTCATGCGTAGTGGGTCTTCTGGAACTAATTTTATTGAGAACAAGTACAATAGTTTTTGCTTCACTTAATCCAATGATGATCGGAATCACCCTTTCTCCCATTTTCTCCTTTAAAATGAGCACATACGCATCATTTGGAGTTTGGGAGTTCTGAACATCAACAATTTCCAGCTCAATATAAGTTGACATAACAATTATGGATTTGATTCTTTTTCTTTTTCAACAGGTTCAATGTATTGAGGAATCTGATCTCTTTTAACAAATGAATAAATCAACAACCCTAAACCGATAAGGATAAATGGAATACTTAACCATTGACCTATCAATAATGACATGGTTCTTTCCTTGTCAACTTGTACTTCTTTAAAATATTCAATAATGAAACGGGCTGTAAAAATTACAAAAAGTAAAATCCCGGTGGTTCTGGCAGCAGGAATTTTCCCTTTTGCTATTTTGAAATAGTACCATAACATAAAACAAAAAAGAAGAAAATAAACGGTTGCTTCATAAATCTGAGAAGGATGCCTTATCGTGTTCATAACACCAAGTCCACCGTATGTAAAGTTGAATCCCCAAGGAACAGTAGTGATACTACCCACAATTTCATGATTCATTAAATTGCCAATTCTCACAAAAGCGGCAGCGATAGGAACTACTATACTCAAGCGATCTAACAGCCAGAATGCATTCATTTTGTGTTTCCATGCAAAATAGGAAAGAAACAATAGTAAAGAGATTACAGCTCCGTGACTTGCTAATCCCTGATATCCAATAAAATGCCAGTTTGCATCAAATGGAAGCAAAACCATCAATGGATTGTTGATAATATCTTCGGGTTGGTAAAACAAAAAATGACCCAATCTTAAACCGATTAAAGTCCAGATTATAGTCCAGAGTGAAAGCTTATCAAGTAATTGTTGGCTTAGATTTTCCTTTTTAAAAATTTTCTGAAGGGTTAAATAGGCTAAAAAGAAGCCTGTGGCTAATAGTACACCATACCATCTAATTTGGAGTGATCCTATCGAAAACATGACAGGTTTAACAGTCCAATTTACAAATGCTAAAAAAGAATTTATCATAGAGTCAATTGTATATAAAATTCGTATCGCAAACATACAAAAAAAATCTTATTTTTGCAGATTGAATATCAAACATTGATTCAGCATATTAACAAAAATAATTATAAATAAAAAAAGGATATAATGGCAAAAGTATTAATTATTGGCGCAGGAGGAGTTGGAGCGGTAGTAGCTCATAAATGTGCATCCGTTCCGGAAGTATTCTCCGAAATCATGTTAGCCAGCAGAACAAAATCAAAATGTGATAAAATTGCTGCTGCAGTAGGTGGAAATAGAATTCAAACAGCACAAGTAGATGCTGATAATGTTCAGGAAACAATTCAGTTGATCCAGCAATATAAACCGGATCTTGTGATCAATGTGGCCCTTCCTTATCAGGATTTACCAATTATGGACGCCTGTCTGGCAACTAAAACCAATTATATGGACACGGCCAACTACGAACCAAAAGATGAAGCAAAATTTGAATATAAATGGCAATGGGCTTATCAGGATAAATTCAAAGAAGCAGGTATTATGGCGTTGTTAGGTTGCGGATTTGATCCGGGAGTAACCAGTATTTACACCGCTTATGCTGCAAAACACCATTTTGATGAGATCCACTATCTCGATATCGTTGATTGTAACGCAGGTGATCATGGAAAAGCATTTGCTACCAACTTTAATCCTGAGATCAATATCAGAGAGATTACCCAAAAAGGTAAATATTGGGAAAATGGTCAATGGATTGAAATTGATCCTATGTCTATCCATAAACCGATACATTATCCAAATGTGGGCGAAAAAGAATCATATCTTCTTTATCATGAAGAATTAGAATCTCTTACTAAAAATTATCCAACACTAAAAAGAGCCCGTTTTTGGATGACATTTGGCCCAAAATACATCAACGTTTTGAATGTTCTTCAGGAAGTGGGGTTAACCAGTATTAAACCGATCAATTTTGAAGGGAAAGAGATTGTCCCATTACAGTTCTTAAAAGCAGTTTTACCTGAGCCAGCTTCATTAGCAGAAGGATATACAGGACAAACTTCTATTGGTTGTCAGATTAAAGGGATCAAAGATGGACAAGAGAAAACCTACTTTGTATGGAATAATTGTGACCATGCAGAAGTAAACAGAGAGATTGGAGCTCAGGCTGTTTCATACACAACAGGTGTTCCGGCTATGTTAGGTGCTAAGATGATACTTACCGAAAAATGGAAAGGGACAGGTGTATTTAACGTGGAAGAGTTTGATCCGGATCCATTTATGGCAGAAATTGGCAAATATGGTCTCCCCTGGAATGAGGAGATCAACCAACCATTAAGTGTTGAAAAATAGACAAAATTAAAATTAATAAATGGGGCGTAATGATATAATTCTTTGCGCCTCATTTTTTTTTTTGATTATTTTACTTTTTTTTAAAAAAAATGGTAAAGAGTAAAAAAAAAGTTATATATTTGTCGCTCATTTTGACTGTCGTGAGACACTCATCATATTTTCGTCATATTTTGATGAAAACACAGATTAAATATTACTTTAATCAATAACTTCGCAAGCTTGAAAAACACAAATAAAACACAATAATTATTAACCAAATTTCTAACTTATGAAAAAATTTCTATTTCTTTTGCTTGCAATGATTTTTGCAATGCAAACATGGGCACAGTCTAATTTTACTGCTGCAAATGGTACATCCTCTGATGAGTTTTTACCAGTTTATGGTTATTGGATGGATGCCAACCAACACAACCAAATTATTTATCCTGCTTCATTTTTAGCACCATTAGTGAACTCCACAATCTCCAAAATTACTTTTCATGCTAGCTCAACTTATCCAACTAGTAACTGGGGAACTAATACTGCTGTTATTGGGCTTGCAACCACAACACAAACAAATTATTCTTCAGCAACGTACTGTACAGATCCTGTAACTACTGTTTTTACAGGCACTTTAACAGTTGTCAATAATATTTTGGAAATCACTTTAACTACACCTTTTGTGTATTCAGGTGGAAATCTTTTATTTGATGTTGTGACTACAACTGCCGGTTCTGGATTTTATAACCATGTATTTTTAGATGGTGTAGTATCAACTGGTGGCGGAATTTCACAATATGGAACAAATAGTCCTACTTTAAAAGATTTTGTACCCAAAACAACTTTTGCATACACAGGTGGAACACCTGCTGTATTTACATCAGCAGCTTCTTCTATTAATGCAACTTCTGCAACTTTAAATGGTAGTTATTACAATATGACTACTACTACCTACGGTTTTCAATATATGTTAGCTTCTTCAACTGATTGGTCAACTGCTACCAACGTGACTGCAACGACAAATCCTATGGCTGAAATAGTGCCATCTTTATTACCAACTACAACTTACAAATTCAGAGCTTATGCAAATGATGGAACTTCCAATGTATATGGCGATGAAATGACTTTTACAACCTTAGCAATTTCCGCTACACTTCCTTATACCTGTGATTTTGAAAACCCAACTGAAAATGGTCAATGGACATTTATTAACGGAACTCAAACTAATCAATGGTTTATTGGCGATGCTTCATTAAATCCCGATATTAATAATACAATAGGTGGATATAATGCTTTATTTGTCACCAATGATGCCGGTACAACCTGGGCTTACTCCGGTGCTTCCGGTGCTTCAGCTTCTAGAGTTTATGCTTATAGAGATATTGAAGTTCCTGTTGGTGTTAATGAATTAAAATTGACTATCGACTGGATCGCAAATGGTTATGGATATGGTGACCTATTAAGAGTATATTGGGTACCAACTGACGCTGTTATAACTGCTGGTTCAATTCCTCCAGGAGCATTAGATATTTCAAACGCATTAGGTACATTTTATAACAATACAAATAATAATATTCAGTTAAATTTAGCTACTACCTGGCAACAAAATGAATTTGTTATTAATACGGTTCAATTCCCTAATCTATCAGGTAATACCTGGAGATTATTGATCCATTGGAGAAATGAAAACACTAGTGGTGTAGCTCAACCACCCGCAACAGTGGATAATATTTTATTACAAATTGTAACATGTGCAACTCCAACCCAATTAGTGGCATCTAACCCAACGGTTAACTCTGTTGATTTAGCTTGGACTGAAAACGGTACAGCTACATCTTGGATTGTTAATTATAAAAAATCAACAGAAACCACATGGCAAACTGTTGCAGCTCCAACAAATCCATTTACCGTTCCAAACCTTGATCCATCTTCTGTTTACAATTTTAGAGTACAATCAGATTGCGGAACAGAACAAAGTATGTTTTCAAATCCTGTAAACAAAGCTACAGCTTGTGCTGCAGTTACTACTCTTCCCTGGAATGAAGGTTTTGAAGCCATTACTACCAATAATGAGTTACCTCCTTGTTGGTTATCAACCAATTTAGGCAACTACACCTATACTCAAATTGCAGATTATTCCTATTATAATAGATTTGCCCGTTCAGGAACCAAATCAGCTTTTTTCAGATATGGATGTAATGACCGGTTTTACACTGTTGGAATCCAATTAACTGCAGGTGTAAGTTATGATTTTTCTTTCTGGTATATCACTGATGGTTACGGTGGTTGGAACACTTTACAAGCAGGTGTTTACTCAGCTCAAACTACTGACAGTTTAATTCAAGCCATTGCAACAGTAACAAGCTTAACGAATACCTCTTATCAAAAACTATTGGGAGCATTTACTCCAACTGTTGATGGAATTTACTATTTTGGAGTTTATTGTCAATCTACGTATTCGCCAATGTATTTAACAATAGATGATTTTTCTGTTAATCTATCTCCTTCTTGTTTAGGTCCTGTTAATGCTTTAGCTACCAATATTATGCCAACTACTGCTGATGTAGTATTTTCTCCCGGAGATCCAAATACTATCAATTATCAAATTTTCTGGAAACCTGCTGCATCTTCTACATGGTTACAAGACGATATCATGGGAGATACAACTTATGCATTAACCCTACTTACTCCAAACACCCTCTATAATGTAAAAATTGCTGCAGATTGTAATGATGCTACTTATTCAAATTTTACTGAATTCAACTTCCGTTCTGCTTGTGATGTAAATACTGTTCTTCCATACACTGAAAGTTTTGATGCTTATGGAGCGGGTGCATATACCAATTATCCTTCTTGCTGGACCAGATTGTCTAACTATGGTAGTTATCCATATATTTATAATTATGACTATTTTAGTTCACCGGGATCATTATATCTATACTGTTATAATAACACTTATACATTAGCTTCCATTAATGATTTTGATGCAACCATTCCAATGAACTCACTTAAAGTGAATTTTAAAATGATGGGTTGGAGTACCTCTTACAATATTAAAGTGGGTATTATGACTAATCCTGCCGACAGAAACACTTTTGTTCAGGTTGGTGCCACTCAAACATTAACCGGTACCGGAGTTTGGGAAGATAAAGAGGTTATTTTATCTTCTTATGCAGGAACCGGTAGATATATTACATTCCTAGTTGAAGATGTAGTTGGTAATACCAATTACATGTATCTTGATAATGTTGTAGTGGATGTATTACCTCCATGTCCTAACGTGTATAGTTTTAATACAGAAGTATCCTCAACAACCTCTTTCTCTGTTAACTTTGATAACTCAACAGATGATGGAACAGGATATGTACTTTCTTATGTTGTTAACCCAACAACATTACCTTTTGATCCTGAAACCGGAACTCAAGTAAACATTCCTACCGGAACACCATTACCTTATACCGTAGGTTCTTTGAATCCTGGTGATACTGTTTATACTGCTATTAAAGCCGCTTGTGGTAGCCCATGGACAACTGTTCAAAGTGTTATTCTACCAACTCAAATTTCACCTGTTCCTTACACTTGTAATTTTGAAGATACAACTCAAAATGCTACATGGACTTTAAGCAATGGCACACAACCAAATATTTGGTTTATTGGGGCACCTGGTGCCAATGGTGGAACCGGAAACGGTCTTTACATTTCAAATGATAATGGTGCAACTGCTTCATATAATAATGGTCTTCAATCTACGGTAATGGCTTCAACTTATATTCAATTTAATAATGCCGGAGAATTTGCTTTGTCATTTGATTGGGCAACATTAGGTGAAAGTTGTTGTGATTATGTAATTGCATATTTAGTGCCACTTTCTTATAATATTACACCTGGAACAATGATTCCTGAAATGTATAAGATCACTCCAAATTTAAACAGCTCATCTGCTTGGCAAACCCATAACGTTGTTTTAGGCGGACAATATACTAATACTGTTAAAAAACTTGTGTTCTTGTGGCATAATGATCCATCATTAGGTTCAATTCCTCCAGGTTTAGTAGACAATGTGTCTATTCAACCTTTAACTTGTGCATCACCTAATGGATTGGTTTATTCAAATGTAACAGCTTATACAGCTGATCTTACCTGGAATAATTTCCCAGTGGGTGCTGAATTTATTATTGAATATAAAGCTACATCTGCTTCAGTTTGGGATCAA
Source organism: uncultured Bacteroidota bacterium (assembly GCA_942493315.1). GTDB lineage: Bacteria > Bacteroidota > Bacteroidia > Bacteroidales > WCHB1-69 > UBA5429. Next base: position 1,100,426 of record OW818690.1, read on the forward strand.
ATTTCAACGCTTGATACTACTTATCAATTGCCATTATTAACACCATCTACCACTTATAATGCTCGCATCAAAGCGGTTTGTACTCCTGGTGACACCTCTTTTGCTTCAAATATGGTAACTTTCACCACTGCTTGTGTTGCTTTAGTACCTCCAACAGTTGCTGAACCTTTTGCTTCTGTGTTGCCTTCTGTTTGTTGGACTATGAAATCTGGTATTTTACCAGCTACTGGAAATGCTACATTGTCTAATATAACTTATGGTTGGACTACAAGAACATCTCTTGGACAAAGTACAGCTGCTGTTAATGTGTATTCCACTTCTTGCCAATATTGGATGATCACACCGTCAATTGATTTAGGAACCGGATCAACTCAATATCAATTAGAATTCGATTTGGCCATAACTGATTATTATAACAGTGGTGTAAGTAATATGGATCTTTCTCCTAATGCTCGTTTTGTTGTATTAATTTCTACTGATAATGGAAACACTTGGAACTCCACCGGAATCTTAAAAGATTGGAATAATTCAACAGGAATACCATTTAGTACACTTAATAATACCCTTCAAAATCAAACTATTCCTTTATATGACTCAGTCGCAATGGCTCCTTATTCAGGTATTGTTAAATTTGCTTTCTTTGCTTATGAAAATGATGCTTCATATAATTATGACAATGATCTACATATTGACAATTTCAAAGTTGTGCCATTTAATGCATGTATGACTCCTACGCTATTGAATGTATCTAATATCACTGCTAGTACTGTAACATTAGATTGGACAGAACCTAGTACTTCTACATCATGGAATATTGAATATGGTCCTGCCGGATTTACTCAAGGAACCGGTACTGTAGTTCCTGTTACCAGTCATCCATTTACTGTTCCTGGTTTAACCGATGCAACAATGTATGATTTCTATGTTCAATCTGATTGTGGATCAGGTAATTTCAGTAACTGGTCAAGTAAAATTTCAGCAACTACAACCTGTTTGCCAATTACCACTTTACCTTGGAATGAAGGATTTGAATCTATTACTACAGCAAACCAACTTCCAGCATGTTGGACTTCTACCAATTTAGGTACTTATACTTTTACTCAAACTTCTGACTATGGTACTTATAACAGAAATGCACACACCGGAACAAAAGCAGCCTATTATAGATATGGATGTGATGATAGATTCTTTACACCAGGATTCCAATTAACAGCCGGTGTTAATTACCAATTCAGTTATTGGTATGTTACAGACGGATATTCCGGTTGGAACACCCTCGAACTTGGAGCTTACTCCGGTCAAACTGCTGCTACTTTAGTTCAAGCAATTAATACCGTAACTTCTCCAAATAATGGCACTTATGTTCAAGTAAATGCATCATTTACACCAACCACTTCAGGTGTGTACTTTTTTGGAATTTATTGTCAAGCAAACGGTGTACCTTGGTACTTAACCTTTGATGATCTTTCCTTAACTGTTGGAACACCAGTTTGTAATATTCCTACTAACTTAGCTGTTTCAGGTATCACTTCTTCTACAGCTACTGCTACATGGACAGCAGGTGGAACAGAAACCCAATGGGAAATTGCTTATAAACCAACTGCTGCATCTACATGGATCACTGCAATGGTAACCCCAACACCTTCTTATGTTCTTCCTTCATTAACAGCTAATACTCCTTATGATGTTAAAGTAAGAGCTATTTGCGGTGCCGGCGATTCCAGTGCTTATACTGCAGTGGTTAACTTTACCACTTTAGCTACACTATGTAATGCTCCAACAGGTTTAGCAGTATCCGGAATTACCAATACCGGTGCATCTGTAAACTGGGTTAATGGTGGAACTGAAATTGCCTGGGAAGTTGATTATAAATTAACTGCAGCTTCTACTTGGACTACAGTTCCTGTATCATCACATCCTTATGCTCTTACAGGATTAACTACTTGTTCAGATTATGATGTAAGAGTTCGTGCTATGTGTGCTGCCGGTGTATTTAGTGATTATACTGCAGTTGTTAACTTTACTACTCCAACTCCTGCTCCAACTAACGTACAAGTTTTACCTGCTTCTATTACAGATCAAGGTGGAACTGTTACATGGACAGCCGGTGGAACTGAAACCCAATGGATTGTTGAGTATAAATTAGCTTCTTCAGCCAACTGGACAACATCGAATGTATTAACAACAACTACTTATGCAATTGTTAATTTACAAAGTAATTCAATTTATGATGTACGTGTTAAAGCCATTTGTGGAACTCACGAAAGTGCTTTTACAACACCTATTCAATTTACAACAAGTGGTGCAGTAGTTTACACTATTACAACAACAGTTGCAGGCGCTGGAACTATTACTCCATCTGGAGCAGTAGTTGTAAATGCTATGGCAAACCAAGAGTTTACATTTACACCAGATGCAGAAACTGCAATTGCTGAAATACTTGTTGATAATCTTCCTGTTACCATTGCCAATTCATACACTTTCACATCTGTTGTTGCTAACCATACTATTCATGTTCGTTTCTCAGGTGTAGGAATTGATGAAAACGATTTAGCTAAATTGGTAACATTGTATCCTAATCCAACCAGCTCTTATGTTGAATTGAGTATTAATGAAGCTCAACTACAAGTGAAAGAGTGTAAAGTATTCGATATTTACGGAAAACTATTAAAAGTAGTTCCTGTATCTAACGATCATACAAGAATTGATGTATCTGATTTTGCTGCAGGCGTTTATATGATTCGTCTTGACAGTGACATGGGAACAATCACTAAAAAGTTTGTTAAGAAATAGTCTTTTTAACAACACTTAATTTTATTCAAAAAGGTCGGAGCAATCCGGCCTTTTTTTGTTTTTTGTTTTTGGGTATTGGGTTTTGGATATTAGCCTTTCGCCCTTCGCCTTTTGCCCTTTGCCTTAATAGAACACTGATGACACAGATAAAATAGATTAGAAATAAACTAATGTGATAATAAGCAAATTGATATTTGATAAATAATTCGATTTTAATTCGTGAATTTGTGGCATCTTTTCTGGGAATTTTAAAAAATGTCTGGGAATCACAGTGTTTCACAATGTTAAACGATGTATCACAGTGTTAATTCAGCCTGAATTTTTTAAATTTTAACTCAATGGAACTCATTCTAACTCATAAAAACTCTGTGATTAATTTTTTTAATTTATAACCTGATAACTGAAACCTGATAACTGATAACTGAAACCTGATAACTGATAACTGAAACCTGATAACTGAAACCTGATAACTGATAACTGAAACCTGATAACTGAAACCTGATAACTGAAAGCTGAAAACTGATAACTGAAACCCTAATTAACATTTTTCTGTTCACAACTAGAATATAAATTTCCCTTCTTTAATATACTAATATAGTAACTTTGCACGTTTAATCTATTTATTATGATCAAAGTTGCTCTATTTGCAGGTGGTAATTCAGGAGAACATCAAATCTCGCTGAAGACGGGAAGAAATATCCAGGACATGTTGGATAAATCCCAATTTGAAACTTATTTTATTGTTGTTCTTGGTGTTAATTGGACTTATACTGACGATAATGGTTTGCCATTCAACATCAATAAAGAGGATTTTTCTTTGACAATAGATCAGCAAAAAATTGAGTTTGATGTTGTTTTTAATGCTTTACATGGAGATCCGGGAGAAAACGGAAAATTACAATCCTATTTTGAAATGATGAACATCAAATATACAGGATGTGATAGTTTTTGTTCGGCTTTAACTTTTAATAAATATTTTTGTAATATTGCTGTTTCTCAATTTGGTGTACCCATCTCACCCTCTCTCCATTTTTTTAAAAATGAAGCCATTGGATTCAATTCAATCTTGGAAACTATTGGATTACCCTGTTTTGTAAAACCTTGTAATTCTGGTTCCAGTGTAGGTGTGAATAAAGCACACAATATGGAAGAGTTGGAACTTGCTATAGAAGAGGCTTTTAAAGTGGATCAACAAATCATGATTGAAAAATTTATCCCCGGAAGAGAACTTACTTGTGGTGTTGCCCAATTCAAGGGTGAAATTAAAGCTTTAGGTGTCTCTGAAATCTTTAGTAAAAAAGAATTTTATGATTTTGAAGCCAAATATACACCCGGCTTCCTGGAAGTGGTTACACCTGCTGAAATATCTTTAGATTTGGAAAACAAAATTAAAAACTATTCTGAAATCATATTCAAACGCTTCGGATGTAAAGGTGTAGTTAGAATTGATTATATTGTGACTCCTGAAAATAATCCTATATTTTTGGAAATCAATACGATACCAGGTCAAACTGCAGTTAGTTTAATTCCTCGTCAAGTTAAATATAACCACATTGACTTGCAGGAGTTTTACGGTGATTTAGTCTTACAAGCTTTACAATCCTAATTTTACAATATGATGAAACGATTACTCTTTTTACTTTTAAGTATCACTTTTATAAATAGTTATGCACAATATTCAGATAGTGATATCGTAAAATATGTGGATCAATATAAAGAATTGGCTATCCGAAAAATGTATGAATATAAAATTCCTGCCAGTATAACTATAGCTCAAGGTATTTTTGAAAGTGGATGTGGAACGAGCAGACTTGCCAAAGAAGGGAATAACCATTTTGGAATAAAATGTCATAAAGAATGGACAGGAGATACCATTTTAGTAGATGATGATGCAGATCAAGAGTGTTTTAGAAAGTATGAAAAAGTGGAAGAATCGTATAATGATCATTCCCAATTTTTAACTTCCCGTCCCCGATATGCGCCCTTGTTTCAACTGGAAATTATGGATTATACTGCTTGGGCAAAAGGGTTAAAAGAGGCCGGTTATGCTACAAATCCCAAATATGCAGAACGGATCATTAATCTGATTGAGAAATTCAAATTAGCACAATTAGACACCATTTATCTGGAAAGATTGGGAAAAGGGTGGTTTGAAATGGCACAACCTAATCAGGTTGTCATAAATGAATCTGAACCTGATCAAAATATTTTTGCAAATGATTTAAATCCTGTTTTTATTCCGAATATTGCCAAATATACACAGGTTTCTTATCCCTTTTCTAATCGTCCCACTTATGAGAATAACAAAATACTATTTGTAGTGGCTGAAAATGGGGATACATACTCAAAAATTGCTACAGATGTTCAGTCTGATGAAAAATCACTCCGATACTATAACGATATACCTCCCAAAAAAGAACCTATCCCTGGAGAAATTGTTTATATTGAAAAGAAAGCAAAATCTTGTTCGACGTTAACGCATAAAATTGAAAAAGAGGAAAGTTTACATTTTATTGCTCAAAAATACGGAATTAGAATCGCTGTTATTATGGAAGCAAATCAATTGAGTGAAAAATCAGTCATCAAACCTGGAAGTATTATTAAACTTAAAAAGGAAAATAAATGTTTTTTGTCAAAATGGTTCAATTAATTTAAAATTATAAATAATGTATAAACGCTTGATATTCTTTAGTTTATTTTTTGGACTTCTCTATTCCGGGGGGGCTCAAAATCTAAACGAAGCGGCAGTAAAACAATATGTTGCTACTTATCATTCGATCGCACAATCTTGTGGAACCGAATACCATATTCCAGCCAGTATCCTGATAGCTCAGGCGTTGGTTTATACTAAAGCAGGAACGAACCATCTGGCAAAATTCCCCAACAACCACATGGCTGTTACCTGTTTGAAAACGGATGTGGATAATCGTTACCAACAAGATAATAATCCTAATAATTTGTGTTTCAGAAAATATACAACAGTAGAAGATTCTTATAAAGATTATTTGAATCGGATTAAGGATAATGCCATCTATGCTCCTTTGTTCAAACTACAGGAAACTGATTATAAAGGGTGGGCTATGGGTCTGCAAAAAATTGGTCATTCAACGAATCCCAATTATGGAACCATTCTTATCAATTTAATTGAAACCTATCAATTAACGCAATACGATCTACAACCGATTATTGAAACCAAAGTGGAACCCAAAGAACCCGTTATTGTGGAAATGCCGATTGTTGTTGAAATTGATCCTGCTTTATTAGAGTCTGTTAATAAGAAAAATGAACCTGCAAAACCAGATTCTATAGTAAATATTCCTCAAGAAGCAATTTTTCAGGTTACACTTTCTGATAGTAATAATATATCTGAACAGATTCAAGTTGTATCCATTGAAAATAATCAAAATGAACCAGTTTCGGTTGTTCCTGAAACAAAACCGATCATTTCAAAGGTTTATACTATTTTAGACACTACCGGTTTAAAAACAGTGTATTATCCCTATTCTGACAGACCTGTTTATATAAAAGACGGATTAAAGTTTATCATTGCAGCCAAAAATGATACTTTTGAAAAAATTTCTAAATCAGTTCAGTTACCTGAAACACATTTGCGCTTATATAACGATTTGTACGAATATAAATATGAACCTGTAGAAGGAGAAGTTGTTTATATTCAAAAGAAAAAAAATAAAACTAAAGTAGAGTATCATACCATTGAAATGGGTGAATCTCTTCGTTATATTTCCCAAATTTATGGTATTTGTCTGGAAAAAATAATTGAAAAAAATGAAGATGCCAATTTAGGAATAGGCTATATATTGTGCATTTCTTGTAAAAAATAGAGTATGTCAAAATCTTTTTACTATTTTAATCCTACTACATTATCTTTTGAAAAGGCTGAATTTACCTTTAAAGATATGGCTAAAAGGATTTTATGGTTGGTTGCTACTGCACTATCATTTGCTTTGATCTTCGTTTGGATCTCTTTTTATGTGATTGATTCACCCAAAGAGAAAAGACTACAAAAAGAGAACAATGAGCTCAAACAAAAATTAAAACAGGTAAACCAACAATTGGATGTAATGCAAATTGTTTTAAATGATCTACAGGATCGTGATGATAATATTTATCGTTCCATTTTTGAAGTTGAACCCATTCCTATTGAAAAGAGAAATCCTTTTTTTAATAAAGATACCAAATATGATCATATTGCAGAACACGAAACAGATCAATTACTTAAGATCATTTCAGATAAAACTAACAACATGATTGTTCAGTTGTCACTTGAAAGAAAATCCCTAGATACAGTAGCTTCTTTAGTGAACAGAAAGAGTGAAATGTTAAATTCTATACCGGCTATCAGACCCATTAAAAACATGTATCAGGTTACATCAGGTTTCGGAAGACGCTATCACCCGATTCTCAAAACCATCAGAATGCATACAGGAATCGATATTACTGCTCCTAAAGGAACACCAGTTTATGCTACAGCTGATGGTATCGTTTCAGCAGATCAAGGAGGATCAGGCTATGGAATCACTATTGTTTTAAATCATGGATTTTCCTACCAGACTTTGTATGCCCACCTTTCTAAAAGAATTGTAAAAACCGGCCAAAGAATCAAAAGAGGTCAATTAATTGGATATGTTGGAAATACAGGTCTTTCTATGGGAGCACACTTACATTATGAGATTCTGAAAGGTGGAAATCCGGTCAATCCTGTTCACTATTTCTTTAGCGATATTACCCCACAAGAATATGATGCAATTTTAGAATCCTCTAAGAAAATGAATCAATCACTTTCATAAAAATGGTATCATGAAAATCAAATTAAAAAAAATAAAGAAAATTTGGAGTGCCATTAGAAGAAACTGGCGTGTTAATCATAGATTAGTGATCACTGATGAGTCCACACATGCTCACATATTTGAATTGTTATTAACTCCAAGGAGACTTTTTGTTGTTATTACAACTTCTGCTTTTATACTCATTTTCTTAACTACCATGTTGATCGCATTTACTCCCCTTCGATTATATGTTCCCGGTTATACCAATCCCGATGAGTATAGAAAATATAAAAAAATGGCTGTTAGGGTAGATTCATTAGAAAATGCTCTTCAACAGAATCAACAATATTTAGATAATTTTTATAATGTATTGAATGGGATCATTAAAGTGGAAGAAACAGAAGAGATTTCTGAAAAAGCACCTTTAAATCAAACAGAAGATGAAAGCATTGTTAAAGATGCTTTGACTGAAATTGATAATAAAGCAAATCAAATTTTGTTTAATATTGTGGATAAAGACGCCAAATCTACTATGCCACTTCCCCAAAGAGCTTCAGCAAAAACATTAACCCTATCACCTCCTGCTATTGGTGTAATTTACCGATTGTTTTCAATGAATGAAAAACACTATGGAATTGATATTAAAAATGAGAAAGGAACGATTATTACTTCTGTTTCTAAAGGAGTTATCCTTTATTCAGGTTATACACCAAAAGATGGTAATATAATTATGGTTCAACACTCCGGTGATGTGATCTCCATCTACAAATCGGTAGAAACCATTTTGAAAAAAACGGGTGACAAAGTGAATGCCGGAGATCCAATTGCTACAATGGGAAATAGTGGATTGGAAAGTAAAACCTATCACCTGCATTTTGAATTGTGGTATAATGGAGTTCCTGTAAATCCAATTGAATATATGTCAATTAATTAATTTTATTCATGGAAAAAATTATTACATTAGATCAAACCAACGCTGTTGGGGTTTATGGTAAAAATAATAGTAATATAGATCTATTACGCCATATATTTCCCAAAATAAAAATTACAGCCAGAGGAAATGAAATTAAACTGCATGGAGAAGATTACGAGATAAATCAGTTTGAGAACCGATTACAATTGATCGTTATTCACTTTGAAAGGTTTGGCAAGGTGAACGAAAATGACATTTTAAACATCACAGCTTCTGAAGATGATAGCTTCTATCGGATGGATAAAAACGGGCTTGAAGATGATATCATTTTACATGGCAGAGATGGAAAAATTATTAAAGCGATCACACCGAATCAAAAAAAACTAGTTGAGAGTGTTGCCCACAATGACATGGTTTTTGCCATTGGTCCTGCCGGAACCGGAAAAACATACACTGCGGTAGCTTTAGCGGTTAGAGCTTTAAAAAACAAACAAATTAAAAGGATTATTTTAACCCGTCCTGCTGTGGAAGCAGGTGAAAACTTAGGTTTTTTACCCGGAGATCTTCGAGATAAATTGGATCCCTATCTTCAACCTCTTTATGATGCACTTTGGGATATGATGCCCATGCCGAAACTTCTAAGTTATATGGAAGATAAAACCATTGAAATTGCCCCTTTGGCTTTTATGAGAGGACGAACGCTGGATAATGCCTATGTTATATTAGATGAAGCTCAAAATGCAACAGAAGGGCAAATTAAAATGTTCCTCACCAGAATGGGTAAAAATGCAAAGTTTTTTATTACCGGAGATTTAACCCAAGTGGATCTTCCTAAAAATCAACATTCCGGTCTCATACAGGCTAGTCGTATTCTGAAAGATATTAAAGGAATCGATTTTATTTTTATGACTAATATTGATGTAGTTCGTCATCCATTAGTTACAAAAATTATTAGTTCTTACGATAAATGGGAAAGTGATCGTATAAAACCTATTCAATCATGAATTTAAGGTGGTTTTTATTGCCTTTTAGCTGGGTGTATGGATCGATTGCCGGACTAAGACGATGGATGTTTCAAGTCGGAATTTTCAAAGCCCATAAATATGATATTCCAACTATTTGTATTGGAAATTTAAGGGTTGGAGGAACCGGCAAAACACCATTCGTAGAGTATTTGGTTTCACAATTATCACAAGAGTATAAAATTGCCATTTTAAGTCGTGGATATGCCAGAAAATCAACAGGATTGATTGTTGCCAATGAACTTCCTCTCGAGAAGGTAACTGCCGATCTTATTGGAGATGAACCTCTTCAATATTTTATTAAATTTCAACAGGTTATGGTAGTGGTTTCTGAGAAAAGAACTATTGGTGTTGAGTATTTAATACATAAATATCCTGATTTAGATTTGATATTGTTTGATGATGCTTTCCAACATCTTCATATTGATTATGGTTTAAGAATTTTACTAACAGAATATCATAAATTGTTTACCAAAGATTTTCCATTTCCTGCCGGAAACTTGAGGGAAAATAGAAACAATGCCCGTTTAGCTGATCTAATTATCGTGACAAAAACCCCTTCTGATTATAAAATTAATGAGTTTGAGAAAATTAAAAAACAACTTTCAAAATATAAAAAAGCGGAACTGTTTTTTACTTCCATACACTATAAAAAGATGGAACCACTTACACCTACTGCTCAACTTATTGATCCGATTGAAGCATCAGAAGTCTTACTGATCACAGGAATTGCGAATCCAAAACCGTTATATCAACATCTTGAAAAAAAGTACTCCATCATAACAAATATTTCTTTTCCGGATCACCATAATTTCACTTTATCTGATCTTGAAATGATAGAAAAAAGGTTTAAGGATGGTAAAAATGGGAATAAAATTATTATCACAACTGAAAAGGATTGGATGAGACTTAAAGAGATTAAAGAAAATTGTTTACTTTTGCAACCCGTTTTTTCAATCCCAATTGAGATCGGATTTGTTGAAAAGGAAGATTCATTTATAAAAATTATAAAAGACTATGTTAGAAAAGATTAAAGAAAGTGCGCAATTTTTAATAAATCAATTACATATATTCCCAAAAATAGGTATTGTTTTAGGTTCAGGACTAGGGGGTTTAGTGGATCACTTAGAAGTAATTAAAGAGATTCCATATTCAGAAATTCCAAATTTTCCTGTATCTACTGTAAAAGGGCATAGAGGAAGTTTGGTTTTCGGTAAAATGAACAAAACCGATGTAGTGGTTATGTCCGGAAGATTCCATTATTATGAAGGATATAACATGAAAGAAGTTACTTTTCCTTTTCATGTTCTGAAAGAGATTGGTATTGAAAAATTGATTCTTTCAAATGCTGCAGGTGGAATGAATCCCACTTTTAAAGTAGGAGATATCATGGTGATCAAAGATCATATCAATATGATGGGAAACAATCCGTTGTTAGGGCCTAATGATGATCGTTTAGGTGCCCGTTTTCAGGAAATGAGTGAAGCTTATTCTAAAAAATGGATCAAATTAGCACATCAAACGGCACATAAGCTTAACATTCATTTACAAGAAGGTGTTTATGTGGGTGTTTCCGGTCCTTGTTTTGAGACACCTGCTGAATATAAAGCTTTTCATATTTTAGGTGGTGATGCCGTTGGAATGTCAACTGTTCCTGAAACTATTGTTGCCAGATATCGTGGAATGGAAGTTTTTGCTTTATCGGTAATAACTGACTTAGGTGTAGTTGGTGTGGTTGAAAAAGTGTCCCATGAAGAAGTTTTAAAAGCCGCCAATGAAGCGGGTCCTAAAATGGTTCGATTGGTTTATGAAATGTTGCCTCAGTTATAAATTCTGAGTCTGAACCCATCAAAGGCAGTTCTGTAATACTTCAAAGGATATTCAGCTGGTCCTGTAACAACAGTTCCATCCAATATATTGAATAATGAGCCACATTTGGTACATTTAAGCGTTAATCCATCGTCATTGATCCAAATCCATGCATCTGCCTCTTGCCAATCGTAAGGACAGGCTCTGTCGTAACACATAAAAGTTTCTTGATTTAACCGATATACGATCAGTCCGTTTACACCACCCGTTAAATATACGTATCCACCATAATTTAATAAATTCTGGTATCTCGAGTCATCCAGGAAAATATAAAAGTCAACATCCCTGGTCGGGATCGTAGGATGGGTGTAATCATTACATCCTGTAAGTAGTAAGAAAAGTCCAAAAAATAAGATCGTTTTTTTCATAATTCAATATAGTATTTCAACGCTCTTAATCTTAAAATGTTATAAATTATCTTCTAAATTTTCTTTTTTTATCACCAAAACTGGTGTCATCTCTTCTTCTGGAATCGGTTCTTTTCCGATCATATCCATTGTCCTGACTTTTTCTTCTATCGTTTCTTTTTCTGTCTCTCCAATCATCATGATTATCATTGTTCCGTTTAGGTTTAGAAGTACTTTCAATGACTCCAATATCTCTATTCTGGAAAACAAAACCTTGGAATTTAGTCATCACTTCATTCACAAATTTAGGATCTACATCAAATTTGGAACAAGAATCGTAAATATCTATTTTCCCAACTTTAATATCCCGGTTATTGGTTTTTTCATTGATCATTCTTAACAATTTATCAACTCCAACATTATCTCTTTTTCCAATATTAATTTGAAGAGTGGTAAATCGATTGTCATTATCATTAAATTTTCCACCCTCTTTTTTACCTCTTGAACCTCTTTCAGATTCCTCCGGAATATTCAAATCAGGTACATTTTTATAATAAATTAATAATCTGCTTAATTCGAGGGTAACTAATCGAGCAATCAGATCATCTTTTTCAATGTAAGAGAATTTTTTAGAAATTAATTTTACATAATCATCAATCTCATCCAAGTTTACAACTGTGTTTTCCAAATGATCCATAAAGTGGAATAACTGTTTTCTACAAACCATCTCACCTGTAGGGACAGGTACCGGAGTAAACTGTTTTCCCATTGATCTTTCGATTTGTTTGAGTTTCCCTTTTTCTTTCAAATTAACAATGGCAATTGAGATCCCTGTTTTGTCAGCTCTTCCTGTTCTGCCACTTCTATGTGTGTATATCTCATAATCGTCCGGAAGATTATAATTGATAACATGTGTCAAATTTGTCACATCTAATCCTCTGGCTGCAACATCAGTTGCAACTAATATTTGAAGATTTCTATTTCTAAAACGGGACATTACATGGTCTCTTTGTGCCTGAGATAAATCACCATGAAGTGAATCTGCATTATACCCATCTTTGATCAACATATCAGCAACATCTTGCGTTTCAATTCTGGTTCTGCAAAAAACGATGGCATAAATATCAGGATAGTAATCAGCAATCCTTTTGAGTGCAGAATATCTGTCTTTTGCATGAACAGTATAGAAGTAATGTTTCACATTTTCAGCTGCAGAATTGCGCTCACCAATAGTGATCCTTTCAGGATTATTCATATAACTTGCTGCTATAAACTCGACATCTTTTGGCATTGTTGCAGAAAAAAGAAGCGTATTTTTTGTAGCGGGAGTGTGTTGTAAAATGGAGTCTAAGTCCTCTTTAAAACCCATATTTAACATCTCATCAGCTTCATCCAAAACCACATATCTTACCTGAGAAATATCAATATATTTTCTTTTAATCATATCCAACATTCTTCCGGGTGTTGCACAGATAATTTTTGCCCCTTTTTGTAACTCCTGTCTTTGACGATCTATACTCGCTCCTCCATAAATGGATACCACATTAAGGTTGGGAATAAATTTGGCAAATTGGGTACAATCTTTTGCTATTTGTAAACACAATTCGCGGGTAGGAGACAATATCAATGCCTCTACGTGTTTGGCTTTAGGATCAATGTTTTGAATAATGGGAAGTCCATAAGCCGCAGTTTTTCCGGTTCCGGTTTGCGCTAAAGCAACTAAATCGCATTTTTTTTCTATAAGAATTGGAATAACTGCTTCTTGAACAGGTGTAGGATTTACAAAACCAAGTTCTTCAACTGCTTGTAAAAGAGTTGTATTTAAGTGGATCTCTTGAAATGTCATAATGTATTGGAATTAATAAAATAAATCTAAAAAGTTCTTTTTTAAGAAAAAATAGATGTGCTCGAAATAAGCCGGCAAAGATACAAAAAAAATCTGACTTTCAGGAACTTAGAAAATAGGATCATTTTTATCAAGTTTTTAATGAAAAAAATATATAATTTTGTACTCTAAAATAAACAATTATGAAAAAAGCAATTTTTATACTTTTAGTGTTACTATTATCAGGCTGTGCAGATTTTATCAAAATAGCAAGCAATTTACCAATTACAAGTACATCCTCTTCTATTGATATCGGCGGAGGTCTCAAAGAAGCTCTTAAAAAAGGGATCTCTTTACAGGTTTCCAAATTAACAGCAACTGATGGGTTTTTTAATAATTCTATGGTAAAAATTCAATTACCGGAAGAATTAAAAGTAGTGGAACAAGCATTAAGAAACGTTGGGTTAGGAACTTTAGCAGATAAAGGGATTAAAATGCTCAATACGGCAGCTTCCGATGCTGTCAAAGAAGCAACCCCCATTTTTGTTGATGCCGTTACGAATATCTCTTTTTCAGATGCTAAAACGATTTTAATGGGCTCTCAGGATGCAGCTACACAGTATTTAAAAAGAACCACAACAAGTAGTTTGTATGCCAAATTTTTCCCTGTTGTCAAAAACTCATTCTCTAAAGTGGGAGCTGATGCCGTATGGAAAGAGATCATCACCAAATATAACAGTATTCCATTAGTTACAAAATTAAATCCGGATCTTAACGATTATGTGACCAATAAAGCTTTAGACGGTGTGTATAAAATGATTGCTGTTGAAGAAAAAAATATCAGAACAAACATCAATGCCCGGACATCCTCATTACTCCAAAAAGTGTTCGCATTACAAGACAAAAAATAAGGGAACACATAAAGACGAAGGACAAAAGACGAAGGACGAATAATGAAAAATGAAAAACGAAAAATAAGGTCTTATAACTGAAACCTGAAACCTAAAAACTGAAAACTGAAACCTAAAAACTGTTACCTGTAACCTTTTACCTTTTACCTTTTACCTATTACCTATTACCTATTACCTTTTCCTTTTACCTTTTACCTTTTACCTTTTACCTTTTACCTTTTATTACCTTTTACCTATTACCTATTACCTATTACCTATTACCTTTTACCTATTACCTTTTACCTGTTAATTTCTAACTTTCTTAACAATATATTCCAACTGCTCTTCCGTTAGTTCAGTGTGAATAGGCAATGAAAATACTGATTTTGCAACCTCTTCACAAATAGGAAAATCACCTTCTGAATATCCCCAATGCCTGAATGCTTCCTGTAAATGCAATGGAACAGGATAATAGATCATGCATGGAATCCCATTTGCTTTTAAATCTCTTACAATTTGATCCCTTTTCAAAGGATTTGTTTTTAAAGTGTATTGATGAAAAGTGTGCGTTGTATAAGTGCTGATTTGAGGCGTCTGTATCTCATTGAGGAACTGTAAATGCTGAGAATAATATTCTGCAACTATTTGTCTTTCAGAAATATAATGATTTAAATACTTTAATTTAACATCTAAAATAGCTGCCTGAATAGTATCTAAACGGGAATTAACGCCAACTCTTTCATGGTAATATTTTTGAGTAGAGCCATGATTGGTTATCATTTTACAGGTTGCAGCTAATTCCGGATTTTGAGTAATGATAGCTCCTCCATCTCCAAAACATCCCAGATTTTTGGAAGGGAAGAAGGATGTGCAACCCATATTCCCAATTGTCCCCGACTTTTCTTTTTTTCCATCAGAAAACAAATATTCTGTACCCATTGATTGACATGCATCTTCAATCACATAAAGTTGGTATCGTTTGGCTATGCTCATGATCGTCTCCATATCGGAAGATTGTCCAAAAAGATGAACAGGTAATATCACTTTTGTTTTGGAGGTAATCGCTTGTTCAATTTTGGAGACATCTATATTAAATGTATCAGGATCAATATCTACAAAAACAGGTTTAAGATTCAAAAGTTCAATAACTTCGGCAGTAGCTATAAATGTAAATGGAGTTGTAATAATTTCATCACCCGGATTTAATGAAAGAGCCATTAAAGCTATCTGTAAAGCATCCGTTCCATTTCCACAAGGAATCACATATTTTACTTTCAGAGACTCTTCGAGATTCTTACAGAAATCAGCAACTTCAGGACCGTTAATAAACTGTGAATGATCCAGTACTTTTTGGATCGCCTGATCAATTTCAGCTTTAATTTTTTCATATTGACCTTTGAGGTCAACCATTTGAATCGGCTTCAAAATACTAAGATTTATAAGTTTCAATAATAGTATTCATCATCTTTTCAGTTTTTGCAGCTCCTTCTCCAAGGATAAAACCAATTTGTTGCACTTGTCTGAGGTTCTCTTCAATAACTTCCGTAATTCTTTCAATAATCTCTTCCGGACGCTCCTCTTTGGAGTGAAGATTTCTCAAAATAATACAGATCAACTGATTAGGAATAAGTGTGAACATAGTAGCATTAATTAACTTCCCTTGTATTTCTACATCTCTTTGCAGTTTATCATCGTCATGTTGAAGAAGATAAGTGAGTTGAGATATCAGAGTTGCCGGTAATAAAGATTTCAGATTTGCCCCTACAAGGAATGGGATTACATCATGAATGTCAGCAGCATCTTCGCCTAATATTTCAACAAATCCAATATTGGAATCCACTACTTTAAAATTTGGATCAGTGAGTACAAGACCGGTTCTTAAACTTCTAATTAAAATGGATAAAGCTGATTTATTGGATCTGTTTTCAATCTCTGCTTCATTATATAAAATCTCCAGTTCTTTGAGTCTGGTTTCTGCTTTTTCTAACTCTTCAGAATTCCTACGCATGTTGATAACAGCCTCTCTTGAACCAAATTGTGAATTTGGAACACACATTTCAGGAATAGCGATCCCTTGTGCTACAGCGTAAGCTAAACCATAACAAGTTTGGTAGCCACAAGCACCACAGTTCAGTTCAATTCCATTTTTAGGTACAGTAATTTTTTTCAAAGCCACAATCACATTATATTCGTCAGGTTTTACTAAGGCATACTCAGCGTTATTATACTGACAATCAAGATCTTTATATCGGGAATGGGTCATTACATCACTAAACCACCGGTCAATTTCGAAATTAGCTAGTCTCTTTTTAATATAATCTTTGGTAAATGTTTGTTTTAAAAATTTATTATCACATTTTGACATTCCGGGTCCTGTAATACATCCTTCACAGAAAAAGAGACTAAAATTACATTTGATATTTTCTGTAAACTCTTTAAATTGTTGAACAGCTTGAATAGTATTGGCGCTACCTTCAACAGTTGTTGTGTTCCCATTTAACAAACTGGTATCTAATCCGGTCGCTTCCACAAATCCTTGAGCAATAGCATAAAGGCCCCCTTTGTATCCAAAAGGCATATCAAAATCTGAAATTTGTGTGTATGCTTCTTTGATATTAAATTCTTCAAACAGTTGTCTTAATTCCTTAAAAGTAAGAACGGCATCGATTTTTGCATTTCCCTTATATCTGTTCAGGGCATTTTTTGCAGCTATACAAGGTGTAATATGAACCACTTTAATATTTTTACCATGTATTTTTCTAATAACAATTGCAGTTGCAGCGGCTGGGGAAACATTGGGTACTAAATTGGGAAGTAAATCAGGATAAATTTTTTCCACTAGTTCTACTGCTGCAGGACAATGTGAAGTTAGAAAGTACTTGCCATTAAAATTCTGAGCCGTAATTTCTCTAAATTTGGCAGCAATAATATCAACACCAAAAGACATCTCATTTACGAAGTAAAAACCTAGATATCTGATCATTTTCACAAATTTGCGATAATCAGCAATATCCACAAATTCTCCTGCAATAGATGGAGCACAGATCGCTGCTACTTTTACACCGGAATTGAGCATCTCTTTCACATCTTTCTTCGAATCGTAGTATTTTATAGCACCATAAGCACAAGCAGCAATACAGTGTCCGCAATGAATACACCTGTCATCCTCAAAATGGGGAAAAACAGTATTTTGTTTTACATGTATAGCTTTTACAGGACATGCTCTGATACAAGAGTAACAAGTTTTACATTTATTTCTGTCCCAGATAATAATGTTGTTTGTCATATTTAGAAGTATTACGATATGAAAGTACAAAAATACATTATTTTCAGTTCAAACCATTTCTTTTTATTATTTTTGCCGCTTATTATGTGATTATAATATAATTATGAACTTAAGCAATATTAAAGAACCCTTTATCAAATTCGGGCATAATTCCAAAGAACGCCTGGGGTTACCCAATACATTGCTTTTACTTAGTTTTTTCACAGGTATTTTTGGTGCAACAGCTGCCATTGTAGTAAAAAACTTACTCCATTTTACCGTTTCTGTGCTTCATAATGCATTTCCTGATGCTCAACAAAACTATTTCTATCTTGCTTTTCCCTTAATGGGGATCTTATTGACCATTTTTTTTGTTTCCAGATTTGTAAAAGATCACATTAGTCATGGGGTTAGTATTGTTCTGAAAGCTATTTCTAAAAGTAACGGAAAGCTTCGATCTCACAATATGTATTCTTCTATTGTTGCCAGTTCAATTACTGTTGGTTTTGGTGGCTCCGTCGGACTGGAAGCCCCCATGGTGCTTACCGGTTCTGCAATTGGCTCCAATTTAGCCAGATTGTTTAACCTGAATGCCAAAAACACAACCCTACTTCTGGCATGTGGATCTACAGCTGCTATTGCCGCTGTGTTTAAAGCACCTGTTGCTTCCATTGTTTTTGCCATTGAAGTATTAATGATCGATTTTACTGCAGCTTCAATTCTTCCACTTTTGGTTTCAGCAGCAACAGGAACAGTTCTCTCTATGCTATTTCTTGGAAAAGGGGTGATGTTAGATATAAAATCAATCGTTCCATTTACCATATCAAATGTACCTCTTTATATTGTTTTAGGAGTATTTACTGCGGCTGTTTCTATCTATTTTCTAAGGATTTCCCGGGGTATTGATAAGCTTTTCGGAAAGATTAAACACCCCTATTTAAAAGGAATTATTGGAAGTGTTCTATTAGGAGTTCTGATTTTTTTATTTCCCGTATTATATGGAGAAGGATATGAAAGTATCAAGCTTTTAGTGGAAGGTCAGACTACACTCCTTTTTAAAAATTCACCCATATTTCACTATTTTGTGAACTATAAAACAGAGTTTTTATTCATCTTTTATATTGGTATTATTATTCTATTCAAAGGTTTTGCATCCTCATTTACCCTTAGTTCGGGTGGTATTGGTGGTGTTTTTGCTCCGTCATTATTTGTAGGCGCTTTTTCAGGATTTTTTATTGCCTCTTTATCAAATACCTATCTGGGAACCTCTTTGCCTGCTGCAAATTTTGTTTTAGCAGGAATGGCCGGTGTGATGACTGGTATCATGCATTCACCGGTAACGTCCATTTTCCTTATTGCTGAGTTGTCTTCCGGTTATGGATTGTTAATCCCCTTAATGATAACATCTTCAGTGTCCTATCTATTAGTTAAACCAATAGAAAAACACTCCATTTATAGTAAAAAATTAGCTGAAAAAGGGGAACTGAAAACTCATAATAAAGACAAATTTGCCATGCATAAATTGGATTGGCATAAGTTAATTGAACATAACATCCTTACCATTACAAAAGAGAGTTCTCTGAGAGAATATACCCAACTGATAGCGCGTTCTTCCAGAAATTTATTCGTAGTAACTGATGAAAAAAACCATTTTGTGGGAATGTTATGTATGGATGATCATCGGGAAACTATTTTCAAACAAGAACTCTACGATTCTGTTTCTGTCCAGGAACTGATGTTTTACCCCGATACTATTGCTTTATTTACTGATTCCAGTGAAACAATTATTAAAAAATTTAAAGAATCTGGCCATTATAACCTACCTGTAATTGATCAAGATCAAAATTATATTGGATTTTTATCCAAAACGCATTTACTAACCGTATATAAAGATTTTATTGCTGAAGATTCTGAAGATTAAAGATATGAATTTAGTGATTGACATTGGAAACAGTTTTCAAAAAATCGGATTATTTCATCCGAATGGGGAACTTGTGCTTGTGGATTCTTTTCCAAAGCTTGATTGTGAATATATCTCAGCATTGATCCAAAATAACCATATTTGCCATGCGATAATATCTGAAGTGGGACTTATGGATCCAAATATTACGCAAATCCTTCAGAAAAAAACAAATCTTATCCCCTTTACAAAAGATTTAAAACTGCCCATTCAACTATCCTATTTAACACCGGATAGTTTGGGTAAGGATAGGATCGCAAATAGTGTAGCAGCCCATCATCTTTTTCCCAATCAAAATTGTTTATCAATTCAGGCAGGTAGTTGTATTGTTTATGATTTTATTGATCAATTTGGTGCTTTTTTAGGAGGAGCTATTTCTCCGGGTATTCAGATGAGGTTTAATGCACTTTATGATCAAACAGCAAGATTGCCACTTCTCGAAAAATCTTCTATTGATTATTTTTTAGGAAAAGATACACAACAATCTATAAAAAGCGGCGTTATAAACGGGGTAGTATTTGAAATTGAAGGACAAATTAATGCATACAAAGCTGAATTTAAAGATGTTTCAGTTCTTTTAACCGGCGGTGATATGGGCTACTTGCAAAAGTCAATAAAAAATCAGATATTTGCAACCCCTAATTTAGTCATGTTTGGCCTTAATAAAATTTTGAATTTGAATGTATAAACGAATTTTAATTTCATTTTTCGCATTGATAATAATATCATTGCTTTCTCTTACAGGATATTCTCAAAATGAGATTAGTTCCCCTTATTCCTCTTTTGGTGTTGGAATATTGAACCATAGAACTAATGCTATCATGAGTAGTATGGGCGGTTCAGGATATGCATTTCGAAATCCATATCAGATCAACTTTAAAAATCCCGCATCGTATTCCCAATACGATTCTTTGTCCTTTATTGCAGATGCATCATTAGGATTATACAACTATACACAACAAACAACAGATATCATTCAAAAAAATTCCAGAGCCAGATTTGATTATTTAGCCATTGCTATTCCGGTCACCAAATATTGGGGAACCAGTTTAGGGATTATTCCATTCAGTGATTTGGGCTACAATATTGCAGACAGTGCATTAGTTTCCAATGTGGGTACTGCTCAATACAGATATGCCGGTGAAGGTGGTTTAATGCAAGCATATTGGGGTAATGGTTTTAAAATTAGGGATAATTTTTCTCTTGGACTCAATTTGAGCTATCTTTGGGGTAATTTTAACACATTAAGGTTTATGGAGTTTGATAACACCACTATTCATAATTCTAAAATTGCTGAAATTAAAAATATTGATGGACTTAGATACTCCTTAGGACTTCAATACACCTTAAACTTTAAAAATGATAATCAGCTAACATTTGGGCTTGTTTATGAAAACTCTGCTTATATTGGTACCAGAGATCAAATATTGATTACCAATTATTCAGGAGCTTATGAAAACACAACTGCTTTTGACACAGTATTAATAAAAACAGGGGATGATGCAGTTAAGGGAACTTTAAAAATACCTCAATTTGTTGGCGCAGGTTTAACTTTTAACCAAAGGGATAAATACGTGATATCTACTGATTTTACATGGCAAAATTGGAGTAAATTTTCCGGTACAGGAATTAAAGATTCTTTACAAGATAATTTTATTTCATCTTTTGGATTTCAATATACACCGGATTCAAAATCATCTAGATTTTTACAAAAAGTAAGCTATAGAGCAGGTGTTAGATATTCAACTGGTTATATGTTGGTGAAAGGTTCTCCTATTTCAGATTTTGTTTTTTCTATTGGCGCAGGTTTTCCTCTTAAAACCTTCAATACAAAATCTTCTTTAAATTTGCTCCTGGAATATGGAAATATGGGAACGATCTCTAATGGTTTGATAAATGAAAATTTTATCCGCTTATCTTTGAATTTCATTTTGCAGGAAAAATGGTATCAAAGAGTTAAATTAGATTAATAAATACTTTATTTTGAAAAAATACGTTGTTAATATAAATCAATAATTATAAAATGAATTTAAAAATGAAAAAATTATTTGTTCTTTTTTCACTAACTGTTTTTGCGTTTGGATTGAATGCTCAAAATTCAAATTGTCCTTATAAATATGGCGCTACACCAGAAGACTCAGTTGAAACATTAAACAAAACATCTTATTTTAGAACCTTTTATCAATCAAAAAACTATAAAGATGCGTATGAAAACTGGCAATATTTAGTACAACATGCCCCTTGTTGCTGGGAAGGGTTATATACTTATGCACAAAATATGTTTGAAACCCTCATTAAAGATGAACAAGATTCTACCAGAAAGCAACTTTTAGTGGATTCTCTTATCTGGACATATCAGGTAAGACACCTCTATTTTCCTGAAAAATTTACTGAAGGGAATGGTATGGGATTTCAAGGTTTTAATATGGTTAGACATAGACCTGCTTCCTATTTGGTAACCAATAATAGAGAACAATATAAGAAAGCATACAGTTTAATGACACAATCTATTGAACTTGAAAAAGAGAAAACACAACCTACTATTTGGGATGTTTATTTCCAGGTAGCTCTCAAATTATATAAAAGTGAGAAAGATACGATCTTACTTATTGATGCTTATGAAAGAGCAACCACTTATATTAGTTTAGGAATTGAAGAGTATAATAAAAAAATAGATCAACAATTGCCTAAATTTGAAAACCTTCAACAAAGAAAAGAAGCCAATCAAATTACAGAAGAAGAGTATAATAAAATTATGGAATCTTTATCAAAAGATACTGCAAGATCCAATTTGTTCATCAATACCTACAAAAAAACATTGAATAATATTGAGATAGGTTTTGCTCCTTATGCTCCATGTGATGTTTTGATCATGGTTTATACAAAAAAAATGCCAACCATTAGAACCGATTTAGTTGCTTTGAAAAAGATGCTTCTTTTATTCCAAAAAGCATCTGATTGTCAAAGAAACCCTGTTTTCAATGAAGGTTTAGAGATTGTTCACAAAGCTGAACCAAGTGCATTCACAGCTTATTTGATGGGAAGAAGTGTGATCCAAAAGGAAGGTGTGACAAATGAAGATTATCAACTTGCTATTCAATATTTCACAGAAGCAATCTCTCTTTACAAAAAAGATGAAGAAAAAGCAAGTGCTTATTTCTCCATTGCAAATATTTATTATATAATGAATAATTTTCCGGAAGCCAGAAATGCTTGTTATGAAGCCCTTAAATTAAAACCTGATTATGGTCAAGTTTATATTTTGATTGGAGATTTATACGCAGGTTCAGCATCCAGATGTTCAGGTGGTGATGCATTACCTAATGCAACAAGCTGGGCTGCTGTTGATAAATATAACAAAGCTGTCTCAGTTGATGCATCTTTAGATAAAATTGTTGCAGAGAAAAAAAGCGGATTAAGATTTCCATCTCAAAATGATAAGTTTATCAGAGGTTTAAATAATGGAGATTCTTATAGAGTAGGATGTTGGATCAATGAATCAACAACTGTTAGATAATCTATTTGTTACATTTGAATTCTATAGTAAATTATAAGAGATTAATAAGTGCCATTCTGTTCGTTTGCGGAATGGCATTTGCCATTTCTTGTTCCAATGATCAGTATAAAAAAAATGCACCCCTCGAATTTGATGGTAAATTTCCGGATGAATCTGCCTCAAATATAGAAATTACCTTAAGTGACTCAGGTAAAATCAGTTTTACTCTTTTTGCTCCGGTTCTGAATAAATATAGTGGAGAGAATCCTTACATGGATTTTCCAAAAGGTATCAAAATAACATCCTACAGCAACGGAGAAAAACAATCTGTACTTACTGCCGAATATGCTATTAGCGAGGACTGGACTCAACGAATGGAAGCTTCTAAAAATGTTGTAATTACGGACCTTGTCAAACACGAATCTATCAAATCCGAACAAATCATTTGGGATAAACTAAATAAGAGAATCTATTCAGAAGTGGAAGTGATCCAAATTAAAGCCGATGGAACAATAAACCGCGGTGACGGATTTGAAGCAGATGAGAAATTTACACGCTACGCTATTAAAAATCCACGAGGAGAAATGTTAACTACAAATGTAGGTTTCTAATATTCTATCGCTTTTTTTTAGTATTTTTGTCCTCTAATTCTTTTAACAATGTTACAGATACAAACTATCCGTGAAAATGCACAATTTGTGATCGACAAATTGAAAGTGAAAAATGTTGATGCTACGGAAAACATCTCCAAAATCTTGGTTTTAGACACTGAAATCAGAGCTCTTAAAACCAGCCTTGATAACAATTTAATGGAACAAAACAGATTCTCGAAAGAGATTGGCATCCTCTTTAAAACAGGAAAAGCTGCTGATGCAGCTTCTTTAAAAGATAAAATTGCTGAACTCAAAATATCGGAAAAAGAGGATCAGATAGCATTAGATCAAAAAGAACAAGAGATTATTGATATTTTAGTTCTTTTACCTAATCTTCCTCATGATTCTGTTCCTGTTGGCTACGGAGCTAATGATAATGAGATCATTCACAAAGAAGGAGATGATTCAAATATGGATGAAACAGCCGTTCCTCATTGGGATTTGGTTAAAAAATTTGATATTATTGATTTTGAATTAGGAACCAAAATCACAGGAGCCGGTTTCCCTGTTTATAAAGGAAAAGGTGCTAAATTACAACGTGCTTTGATCAACTTCTTCCTCGACTCTGCTTCTGCCGAAAACTATTTGGAAGTGCAACCCCCATATATGGTGAATAAAGATTCTGCCTACGCAACCGGTCAACTCCCTGATAAAGACGGCCAAATGTATCACGCAACAGTGGATGATTTTTACTTAATCCCTACTGCTGAAGTTCCTGTTACTAACATGTATAGAGATGTTATTCTTAAAGAGTCTGATTTCCCTATTAAAAATTGTGCCTATTCTGCTTGTTTCCGCCGTGAAGCAGGTTCTTACGGTAAAGATGTTAGAGGATTAAACAGATTACACCAATTCGATAAAGTGGAGATCGTTCAAATTCAACACCCTGACCGCTCTTATCAAACCTTGGAAGATATGAGAAACTATGTTATGGGACTTCTCAGAAAGCTGGAATTACCTTTCCGCGTTCTTCGCTTGTGTGGAGGCGATATGAGCTTTACATCGGCCTTAACGTATGATATGGAGGTTTACTCTAAAGCACAACAAAAATGGCTGGAGGTAAGCTCTGTATCCAATTTTGAGGCATTTCAGGCGAATAGAATGAAATTAAGATACAAGGATGAAGAAACCGGTAAAACAAGATTAGCCCATACCCTTAACGGTAGTGCTCTCGCTTTACCGAGAATTATGGCTGCTCTTATCGAAAATAATCAAACAGATAAAGGGATCGTGATTCCTGAAGTGTTAAGAAAATATACCGGTTTTGATATCATTGATTAACCAATCATCATGTCAGAAAAAGTTGCTTTTTACCATTCTTTTCTAATCAAAACAATATTTGTATTTGGATTATTTATGGCTCTTAACATGGGCGTAAATCGTGTTGTTGCTCAGAATAATCCCGATGAAAAATTGGCTATCCAATATTTTCAGGACAAAGAATATGAAAAAGCAAAAGAACTTTTTGAGAAAATTTATGATAAAAAACAAGACTCCTATATCTATTTTTATTACTATAGAACCCTTTTAGAACTCAAGGATTATAAAGCGTTGGAGAAAGTGGTTAAAAAACAACAAAAAGCGTTTCCAACCCTTCAGAGATATGCCATCGATCTCGGTTATGTGTATGAACTTTCCGGGAATATGAAGGATGCTATAGAAATCTATGATGAAACTGTAAAAAATGTTCCTAATAATGAAAACGGATATCGGGAACTCTACAACGTTTTTCTATCTTTCGCTAAAAGAGATTATGCAGAACTCGTTCTGATGAAAGGAAGAAGACAATTGAATGATAATAAATTGTTTTCGAGAGAGTTAACAACTCTTTATCAGCAATTAAATCTTACTGATAAAATTATTGAAGAAGCATTAAACCTGATTCAGGATAATGATGAAAAATACCTTCCAACTGCTCAGGAGATCATCCAAAACTTGTTAATGGATGATGCAGATAATCAAAATCATATTACCGTTAAAAATGCTCTCAAAAAAGCTGTTCAAACCAAACCGGATAACTTCTGCTATTTGAAATTATATTACTGGATTTCTCTGTTAAATAAAGATTTTTTTGACGCTTTGAATATCGCCCGTTCGGTGGATAGAAGAAGTAAAAATCTCGGTGAAGTATTATTCGATTTTTCTCTCATTGCTAAAGCAAACCGGGCTTATGATTATGCAATTGAAGCATTACAGGAAATTTTAAAAAAATATCCTAATTCACCCATTTATACAACTGCCCAGTTTGAATTACTCAATGTAAAATACCTACTTTTAACCTCCACTTCTCCCGTTAAAATGGATGATGCTCTTGCCTTGGAAAGGGATTATAAAAAGATTATTGATGAGTTCGGAATCCATTCCGGAACCATGGAGTGGACCAGACAATATGCTCATTTATTGGCTTTTTATACTCAAAAAAGTGATGAAGCAATTGCTCTTCTGAATAAAGCAATCACTAACGCTGTTAAAGATAACAAAGAGAAAGCTATTTACAAAGTAGATCTTGCCGATATCTTACTGCATACCAATCAGATATGGGATGCAACACTCCTTTATTCTCAAGTAGATAAAGATTTCCCCAACGATTCAATTGGCCAATTAGCCAAGTTTAAAAATGCGAAATTGTCATTTTATATTGGAGAGTTTTCCTGGTCTAAAAGTCAACTCGATGTTCTAAGAGCTGCCACTTCTAAACTGATCTCTAATGATGCCATGTACTTATCTTTTATTATTTCTGATAATGAAGAGGATGAAGAGGAAACAGATGAAGAGGATACTACTGCGCTTTTGTTTTCTGATAACCAAACCCATAATTTAGCACTTCGCTATTTTGCTAAAGCTGATTTTATGATTTTCCAAAATAATGATAATGATGCCCTTAAATATCTGGATTCTATCTACTATTTTTCACCTTTGTCTAAACTGGCAGATGACGTTTTGTACCAAAGAGCCCAGATTGCAACACGCCAAAAAGATTATTTTAGTGCAGAAAAATATTATAAAGAGATTATAACTACCTATTCTACTGATATTTTAGGTGATGATGCACTGTATAAATTAGCAGAATTATACGAATTTTATCTCAAAAATACTCCGGAAGCTATGACCTATTATGAAAAATTATTGAAAGAGCATACGGGAAGCCTTTATGTTGTTGATGCCAGAAAACGGTTTAGATATCTTAGAGGTGATGTGTTGAACTAAACTCTGAAAAAAATGAACGTAAAACCCAAAAAACAGTTAGGTCAACATTTCTTAAATGATGAAAACATTGCTTATCAGATTGTTGATGCCATAAAAAGTACCAATAAAAATGTATTGGAGATTGGCCCCGGAATGGGTGTTCTTACTAAATATTTATTGCAAAAAAAAGAGATCCATTTTTCAGTGGTTGAAATTGACAGAGAGTCTGTTGAATACCTTAAAAAAAAGTATCCTGAACTCACCATCATTTCAGGTGATTTTTTGCAACTTCCTTTAGATCAGATTTATACAGAGCCATTTACCATTATTGGCAACTTCCCCTATAATATTTCTTCCCAAATTTTGTTTAAAATACTTGAACATAAAGAGTTGTGTACAGAAATGGTCGGAATGTTTCAAAAAGAAGTGGCTGAAAGAGTGGCCTCAAAACCGGGTAAAAAACAGTATGGAATTTTAAGTGTCCTACTACAAGCTTTTTTTGATATTGAATATCTGTTTACCGTTGATGAACACCTCTTTACTCCTCCACCTCAGGTTAAATCAGCAGTGATTCGAGTCACTTTAAACCCGGATAAAAAACTTTCTTGTGATCCGCAACTATTCAAACAAGTGATCAAGACAGCATTCAATCAAAGAAGAAAAACACTTAGAAATTCACTTAAAACATACCGTTTTGATTCAGATTTTATGGAAAATACCATTTTTAATCTTAGACCTGAACAATTAGATGTGGCACAATTTGAATTGATTACCAATCATGTTATCTTATAAAATACCTGTTTATGGCAGATTTATCAAAATATGAAGCATTTCCATCTCCCTGTTATGTGATGTTTGAAGATGCACTGGAAGCCAATTTACAATTATTAAATTTGGTGCAGGAGGAAGCAGGTGTATCTATCATCTGTGCCTTGAAAGGATTTGCATTTTGGCACTCTTTTCCTCTAATTAGAAATTATTTAGCCGGTGCAACTGCAAGTTCATTGAACGAAGCACGCTTGATAGTAGAAGAGATGCAAACCGAAGCACATACTTACGCTCCTGTCTATTTGGAAGATGAGTTTGAATCATTGTTGTATTATAGTTCCCATTTAACTTTCAATTCCTTGAATCAATGGTATAAATACAAAGAAAAAGCGATAGCTTGTCCCAAAAAAATCAGTTTTGGACTCCGCGTGAATCCCGAGTATTCTGAAATTGAAACCGACCTTTACAATCCTGCTCTTCCGGGTTCAAGATTGGGTATTTTACACGAAAATATGCCGGAACATTTACCGGAACATATTGAGGGACTCCATTTTCATGTTCTATGTGAAAATGATAGTTATGCCTTAGAAAATAGTTTAAAAGCCTTTGAATCAAAGTTTGGACATTTAATCAAAGAGTGTAAATGGGTGAACTTTGGGGGAGGACACCATATTACCAGAGCCGATTATGACGTTCCCCATTTGATACAAATATTACAAGACTTTAAATCCAGATATCCCAATATTAAAGATGTTATTCTGGAACCGGGTGAAGCAGTAGGCTGGCAAACAGGCGTTTTAGTTTCAACCGTAGAAGATGTTCTCGACAACAGAGGTACTCAGATTGCGATGTTGAATATCTCTTTCTCCTGTCACCTTCCTGATTGTCTCGAAATGCCATATAAACCCAGTATTTTAGGAGCTTATGAACCCAATTCTGAAAGTAAAAATGTGTATCGTATGGGTGGATCATCCTGTTTAGCCGGAGATTATATCGGTATGGGTGATTTTGCCTTTAAAGAACCCTTAGAACCAGGCGATTTGATCGTTTTTGATGATATGATTCACTATACCATGGTAAAAACTACCTATTTTAACGGTGTCAAACATCCAGGAATTGGAGTTGTAAAAGGGGATGGTTCTTTCTTATTGTTATCTGAACCCGGTGATTATGATGATTATAAGAAAAAATTAAGCTAAAGTCACGTAATTCAAAAAAAAATAGTACTTTTGCCAATTCAATGCCATGGTGGCGGAATTGGTAGACGCGCCGGTCTCAAAAACCGGTGAGATAACACTCGTGCCGGTTCGATCCCGGCCCGTGGTACAAAATGGAAAAGCTTGATAATCATAGGATTGTCAAGCTTTTTTCCCATAGTCTAATTCACAATTATAATGATTTCAAAACAACAAGATATAACCCCTAAAAAAAGTCTTAACTTTTTACTCATTGTTACGATGAGCTCCCATTTTCTGAATCCGTTTATGGGATCTTCTATCAATTTGGCTTTGAAACAAATAGGGATAGATTTTTCCATGTCTGCAGTTGGATTGAGTTGGGTTACTATGAGTTATCTGCTCTCTTCTGCCATTTTACTGGTTCCATTTGGTAAACTGGGAGATCTTTATGGTCGTAGAAAAATGTTATTGATCGGGATCATTGGCTTTGCCATTACAACCCTGATGTGTAGCCTCTCTTTTGATCCCATTTCACTGATTAGCTTCCGTCTTTTACAAGGAATCTTTTCAGCTATGATGGTAAGCAATAATATGGCTTTGATCATCTCAACCTACCCACCGGAACAAAGAGGAAAAGTGATTGGATTGAATGTTTCTGCCGTTTATGTTGGTTCATCATTAGCTCCGATCATTGGCGGATTCCTTACAGATTCCTTAGGATGGCGCAGTATTTTTTATATCATCAGTTTTCTTAGTTTATTAATCTCCATTTTGATCATCACTAAAATTCCAAAAGAACAAATCTCTAAAGTGGAAGAAAAATTTGATTATCTTGGATCAATGGTCTTTATGGTGGCCATCTCGATGTTGATGTACGGTTTTTCTAAACTACCCATTCCATCAGCTATCATTTTAACAGCATTAGGAATTGTCGGGTTGATTTTGTTTGTGTGGATTGAACTAAAAGTTACCCATCCGGTGCTGGATGTTCGCATTTTTTCACAAAACAGAGTGTTTGCTCTTTCAAATATTTCCGCATTGATCAACTATTCATCCACTTTTGCGTTAACATTCATGTTGAGTCTTTATCTTCAGTTTGTGTTGGGATTGAATGCTCATAAAGCAGGAATGATTCTGATTGCACAGCCGGTTATGATGGCATTGGTTGCTTCCTTTTCCGGAAGGCTTTCGGATAAGAAAAATCCCCGATTTTTAGCAGCTGCAGGTATGGCTATCAGTATGATTGGACTTTTTATTCTCACTTTTATTCATCAAGGCACATCACTCACTTTTATTGTTATTGGATTAACCATTTTAGGGTTTGGATTTGGATTATTTTCTTCCCCTAACACCAATGTTGTCATGAGTTCTGTTGATAAAAAAAATTATGGATCAGCGTCTGCTACTTTAGCAACCATGAGATCAACCGGAATGATGTTTAGTATGGCCATTGCATCTTTATCCATGCATCTATTCTTAGGAAATCAAAAGATTAATGCATCCAATATACCGGATTTTATAAGCAGTACTAAAATTGTATTTATCATATTTACCATCCTCTCTTTTATGGGCGTGTTTTTATCCTTGGCCAAAAGAAAAGTGACAAATAATATAATGCAATAAAAAACCGGATTTTCTTTAAGATATTTTTGGAGTCAATCCAATATAATTCTGAGGAGTGATCTTTTTCAATTCAACCTTTACTGTATCTGAAATGGCCAATGAATCAATAAATTCATGAATAATCTCTTTTGTCATCGCTCCTTTCCCTCTGGTTAAAGCTTTTAATGCTTCATAAGGTTGTGGGTATTGTTCCCTTCTCAAAATGGTTTGAATCGCTTCCGCCACTACAGCCCAATTTTTCTCTAAATCCGCATCAATAGCAGATTCATTGAGAAGAAGTTTATGGATCCCTTTAATAGTAGAGTTCAAAGCGATGATGGTGTGCGCCATAGGCACTCCAATATTTCTAGTAACCGTACTATCAGTTAAGTCTCTTTGAAGCCTGGAAACGGGCAATTTCGCAGATAATCCTTCAAATAATGCATTGGCAATACAGATGTTTCCTTCAGAGTTTTCAAAATCAATAGGATTCACCTTATGCGGCATCGCAGAGGAGCCCACTTCATTCTCTTTCACCCTTTGTTTGAAATATTCCATGGAGATATAGGTCCACATATCCCGGTCAAAATCCAACAAAATGTTATTGATCCTTTTGAGCGCGTCAAAATAAGCAGCCATGCTGTCATAATGTTCAATTTGAGTAGTGGTTTGCAATCTTGCAATACCTAATTTTTCATTTAAAAAACGATTTCCAAAAGAAACCCAATCAATAGCAGGATAAGCCACATAATGGGCATTGAAATTACCTGTAGCGCCTCCAAATTTACCACAAAATGGGACTTGTGAAAGAAGGTTGATCTGATTTTGGATTCTTTCATAAAATACAAACCACTCTTTGCCCATCGTTGTAGGAGTTGCGGGTTGGCCATGTGTATGAGCTAAAAGCGAAACACCCATCCACTCTTTTGATTTTTCTAACCAAAGAGTTTGAAGTTCTACCAATCGGGACATTAAAATATCCTGATGAAAAGTTTTGTTTAAATAGGGGATTGCTGTATTGTTGATATCTTGAGAAGTTAATCCAAAATGAATAAACTCTTTATATTCAGATAATTGCAAAGTATCAAAGTGTCCTTTTAAAAAATATTCAACTGCTTTGACATCATGATTGGTGGTTTTCTCAATCTTTTTAATCTGAAGTGCATCGTTTTCAGTGAATTGAAGATAGATATTTCTTAATCCTTGAAAATGGTCAGAAGTGCAGTTTTTCAATTGAGGAAGTGGTATTTCACATAGAGCAATAAAATATTCCACTTCTACTAAAACTCTTGCTTTTATAAGTGCAAATTCTGAAAAATAGTCAGTTAAAGATTCTACTTGTTTGAAATATCTGCCATCAATGGGGGATATTGCAGTTAATGTATTTAAATTCATTGTTTTATGTAAATTTAATTTCAATAATATCTTTTGTTTTTATATCACCTAAAATCGCAATTTTACCCGGGAAGAAGGTGATTTCTATAAATCCTAAGCGGTTTGGAAAAAGGTACACTTCCGGTTCGGAAACATTGTAAAAATCGTGTTTTTTGGTTATTTTTAAATGCTTTGAGGAAGAAAGTGTTGCCACAAAACTCCCTTTATACATCTGATTGAATGTTTCATTCGGAATATTCGTTACAGCATTGCATTGAGAATCAATATAGATAACTTCTCCTCTGATCGAATTTTCTGTTTGATTAACAAACAGTTGATTCATTCTTGCCGGTTTCAAATTGAGAATTTCAATGGCATTTGTTTGAATCGTTTCTGATTGGATCCATTGAATCAATTCTATCAACTTTTGTAATGGATTAGTACTATTCTGATCCGGATATTGATACAATTCAGAATAGTATTCTTCCCCTAAAATCAACTGAAAAATACCCGTATCCTCACCGATGAACCAATGATCATGATACTTCATTACGATAGGTTTTACTTTTTGAGAAAAACTGTTTCCCACCATCAAAAGATGAATTGTGCCCTTAGGGAAATGAGAATAAGATGTTTTTGAGATGAAAGCACCCTGTTCAATTTTGTGTAAATCTATGGCATGAGTTATATCAAATATTTGACAATCCGGAACTTGTTGGATAATATCTCCTTTAAACAGAGACACATAAGGATCACGAAGTTTCCAATCGCTCAATATAGTGATGTTTGTCATAAGCTATTTGGTTGAATATTTTAGAAATATGCCACAAATGATTAAAAAGATGAAGTTGGGAATCCAGGGACCCATTCCCGGGGGTATGGAACCGGACATAGAGAATACGTTAGATATTTGTTGAAAAAACACAAATGTAAAGGCTAATCCAATCCCAAAAAAGAGGTGAACACCAACCCCACGTCTTGTTTTCTGAGATGCTACACAAAAACCTAAAATGGTCATGATAAATGTACCTAAGGAATTGGCTAATCGGGTATGTTTTTCAATAATATAATACTTGGCCATTCCGGTACCTTTGATCTCTTCTGCTTTTATGTATCTATTTAATTCAAAGTAAGACATCGTTTCGCTCACTTTTATGTCTTGAGCCAGATCGTTAGGTACAATGTTAAAAACAGTGTCCATAACTTCGCCAGTTGTCACTTTTTCAACCCCCGCATGAATGGTTCTTCTGGAATAATGTTTTAATGTCCATCTCTTTGACTCAGGATTATAGGTGATGGTTTTGGCTGAAATTTTATTCTTAATGAGTTGATTTCCCATCACCTCATAAGTAAAATGGTATCCGATGTTTTTCGATTTATCCCATCTTTCTACATAAATATAACTACTTTCCGAGTTTCTGACATGAATACTTGATTTGGGAAAACTTCTCCTTTTCATCATATTCTCCTTGAACTGATTCATCTTTTCAGTTGTTTTGGGAACCAATTCATTGGACATTAAAACCGCAGAAGAGGAGATGATTATAGCTCCTACTAAAAATGGAACCAGAAAGCGATAGTAGTTAATTCCTCCACTCAAAATGGCGATGATCTCATTTTGATTGGACATTCTGGAAGTGAACCAGATCACACTTATAAAGGTGAAAAGTGGAATGAAAAGATTGATAAAATAGGGGATAAAGTTGAGATAATATTTCGTAAATATATCATACATCGAAATATTATTATCCAAAAAACGGTGCACATTTTCAGAAAAATCAAATACCACAATGATCGTCATCAGCAACGTGATGGCAAAAACAAAAGAACTTAAAAACTTCTTAAGAATATAAGTATCAATTATTTTCCACCCTACTTTTTGTCTAATATTTGGTATTTTTTTTAAAAATGACATCATCTCAATCTCTATTTTTAAGCCATTGATCTAACCAGCCTAAAAATTCACGTTGCCACAACATCGCATTTTGTGGTTTGGTAACAAAATGATCCTCTTCAGGGAAGAATAAAAATCTACTTGGAATCCCTTGAATTTGAGCCGCATTAAAGGCTTGCATCCCTTCAGTATATGGAATTCTGAAATCGTTTCCACCGTGAATTACCAATATAGGAGTGTCCCAGTTTTTCACAAATTTATGAGGAGAATTGGCATAACTTTTATAATGTCCCCAATAAGGCCCTTCAATGTCATGATTGGCAAAGAATAGCTCTTCAGTAGTGCCATACCAGCTTTCTAAGTTAAACATACCGCAATGAGCGATAAAGGTTTTAAACCGTTTGTTGTGATGTCCTGCCAACCAATAAACAGAAAAAGCACCATAACTGGCACCTACCGCACCCAAACGATCTTTATCTACGTATGATTCTTTACACACATCATCAATGGCAGATAAATAATCTTTCATATTTTGTCCACCATAATCTTTGCTGATCTGATCATTCCACTCACTGCCAAAACCAGGCAATCCTCTTCTGTTGGGAGCTACCACGATATAACCTCTCGATGCCATCATCTGGAAATTCCATCTGTAAGAAAAGAATTGACTAACTGAAGATTGTGGACCTCCCTGACAATATAAAATGGTTGGATATTTTTTAGATGGATCAAAATTGGGAGGCAAAACAACCCAAACCAACATCTGCTTTCCGTCGGTAGTTTTTACCCATCTTTTTTCGGTTTTACTCAATGTAATCTTAGATAAAACATCTTTATTGACAAAAGAAATTTGTTTTTCAGTTTTGGTATTCAAATCAACCGTGAAGATTTCAGAAGGAAGAGCATGGGTTGTTTTGGTTCCAATCAATTGATTGCCGGCTTTTATTACAGACAGGTAATCATGATCACCTTGAGTTATCTGTGTAATATTTCCGGTTGGAAGATCCAAAGTGTAAATTTGATGGGTTGCTTCTTTACAACTGATAAAATACAATTGTGTACTATTTTTATCCCATGAAAAATTTTGGGCATCCTGATCAAATTTCTCACTATAATCTTTGGTTGTTTTTGTAGTAAAATCATGAACAAACAAACGGTGTTTTTCTGATTCAAAACCATCCGTTTTCATACTCCACCATACCAATTTGGTTCCATCAGGAGAGAAAACAGGATCCATATCGTATCCTTTATTTCCTTCTGTCAGATTAAGGGTTGTTTTGGAATCTAAATCATAAATGTAAATATCTGTATTAGTGCTTACTGCAAATTGTTTTCCACTTAATTTTTTAGAGCAATATGCCAATTTTTTACCATCAGGACTCCAATTGATTTGTTCTACACCACCATTTGAAGGCACAGGAGAGCTGAATTTTTCACCTTTTAGTAATTCAACAGGTTGATCCATAGCGGGATAAGGGGCAATAAATAAATGAGAATATTTCCCATCGCTCCAGTCATTCCAGTGACGAAACATCAGATCATCATAAATTTTGGCATTAGCTAAAGGTAGATCGGGATATCTATCTGTAATGGTTGGGTCTAATTGTATTCTCATAGCATAAACAACATGTTTCATATCAGGTGAATATGAAAATGCATTGATATCCTGAGCAGCTTTGGAAACCACCTTTCTGTTAGATCCATCCGGATCCATTTCCCAGATTTGCATGATCCCCTCTTGAGGAGCTAAAAAAGCGATTTTTTTTCCATCGGGAGTCCAGATCGCATCAGATTCATTATCAGCAGTTTTGGTAATTTGTTTAGGTTCTCCACCGGCAACGGGCATGGTGTAAAGATCCATATTCCCTTTATTTTGAGTATAATCAAAATATTTAATTCCAAAAAGAAGTGTTTTTCCGTCCGGAGATAATTTTGGATCAGTAATTCTACCCAAATACCAAAGGATCTCTTCATTCATTATTCCCTTAGAGAAATCAGGAATTTTACGACTCTCTCTGGTTATAACGGAAGTTTCCTTTTCAACAGTTTGTTTTTGATCACAAGACATAAAAATAAAAGCTAAAAGTGCAAAAAAGAAAAAGAATTTTTTCATACAGGAATATTTTTCTGCAAAAATATGATTTTATTTTGAAAGTAAGGATCATTATTTCTATTTGGGCGTTCCGGAACCAGCCAACCCACATTCCAACCCTGCTGCCGTCGGGCTCCGGCCTGTTTTCAGAATGCTCAATGTGCTCGAATGCTCGAATGCTCGATAGCTCTTTTCAATTTTCATTTATAATTAGCACAATACTATTCACTATTCACTATTAGTTATTCACTATTTTTTATCCCCTATGCAGCTCAACTTGCGGGGTACCTGGCCTACGCCCTAACGCGGACTGGAGACTGGAGACTGGAGACGGGAGACTGGTGAAGTTCGAAGTTCGACGTTAAACGTTCGACGATAAACGTTCGACGAGGTTAGTTTGAAATTGCACAAAATTTTTCATTATTCATTATTCATTATTCATTATTAATTATTCATTATTCATTCGTCTGTAGTCCGCAGTCCGTTGTCTGTAGTCTTCTATATCGGAGCGTTATATTGGTAGCTTACAAATATGGTATTTCTTTAATTGTCAACCCCTATTCCAATAAAAGATTGGTACAGGATCTTAGCAGAATCAGCATTTCAATAGATTATACTAATATTGAATAATTTGTAAAAATCTCCACCAACCTTTTATTAGATTAGCAAAAATCTCGCAGAGGACGCAGGGAACGCTGAGGGTTTTTCATTGGGATCTTTGTGATATTTTTCTGGGTGCTCTTTGTGGTAAAATTAAATTAGAAAAGTTGTATATTTGCGCATGTAAATCAATATTGAAATACTCTAATGAACATAAACGGAAACTGGATTAATTTCGCATATATTTATAATCCAACGTTATATGGAAGCGGCAATGCGATCCAACACCTCCACTACTTACCATTTGGCGAAGATTGGGTTGACCAACGCAACTCCTCCTGGAACGCCCCATACACTTTCTCAGGTAAAGAGAAAGATGCTGAGACTGACTATGGATACTTCGGCGCTCGCTACTACGACAGTGGTTTGAGTATTTGGCTCTCTGTTGATCCGATGAGTGATAAGTACCCCAGTATGTCGCCTTATAACTATTGTGCGAATAATCCGGTGATTTTGGTGGATCCGGATGGGGAGGAGGTGTGGCTTCTTGGCTCTTTAGCTAATGAGGCGTTTTTAAAATTACAAGATGCCTGTCCAAATATGTCATTATCAATGGATAAAGACGGGAAACTACTTGTTAATGAAATATGTGGTGAAATGACAGAGGATGAAAGTAAATTGTTTGTTTCTATTTTAAATCCTGAAGTTAAAGCAAATGTATATGTGGAGGGGGAGAATAGATTTAATATTGAAGGATCTACTTATGCGACCGAATTCGGTGGATGTTTTGTTGGAAATAAGGAACTCACTACAGAAAATGGCAAAATCAAAACAGTTGAAGCAACCCAGTTTATTAGTATGACTAGAACGCAACAATGTTTTCCACAAGAAAATGTTGGCAAATTGATTATGCATGAAATTACAGAAGCTTATATGGGTGGACTTATTTCGATTGATAAAAATCAAATAGCTCCAAAAGCTGGGGAATATTCTGATAAAACTATCTTTAATGCAGCACATAATTTAGCAACTCCTCAGCCTAAAAGTAAAGATCCAAGATTAATTCCCGATCCATATTAAACAATTAAATTATGAAAATTCTAATAATATTATTTGTACAATTAGTTTTATTGAACCCAATTTATTCTCAAGAGAGTAAATCTATTGTGAATAAATCACTAAAACAGGATTATCTAATATTGAAAATAGATACAATTGATAATTGTTATTTGATAACAGTTAAAGATAGTGCCAATAATTTTTACACAATTATTTCCTTATTTTCAAATAATGAAAATGGTATAAAAATTGAAATTAATAAAATATTTAATTTTCAATTGAATAGATTAAAAAACCCTCCAAAGGATGCATATGGAAATTATAGAATTGGAGGTATATATGATTATGATTTTTTAATTGAAGGTGTAAATATAAGATTTAAAGGTAATTTAGATACAGGAGACCTTGTCACAACTTCAGATTTAGAAGGTCTATTTTACATTAATGGGAAAAACAACAAAAGAAAAAAATAAAATTATTTAATTGTTTTAGCCCCATTAAAATTTAGAGTGGATTAAAGATAAAAATTTATTTAACACCCAAAGAGAGCTACAGGAGCTCTCTTTTTATGTATCATTTTTTGTGTAATAAAAGCGTCGATAAGATGAAACGGCAAAGTTTACAACGCATAATTCTGTTTAGCTTTAAAATTTCGGATATAGGCGGTAACAACTTTAAGAAATGTTTTTTTCAACGTTGTGTACTTTCTCGATCTTATAACACTGTTTAATATAAAGAGCATCCATTTTTGGATGCTCTTTTTTGATATATATTAAACTTCAAATTCCACATTTTTACCTTAGATTCCAAATTATTTTTGTAAATAAAAACAAAAGTTCAGAATGCTCGAGTGCTCAGAATGCTCGATTGCTCAGAATGCTCGATTGCTCAGAATGCTCGTGATGCTCGATTGTTCAGAATGCTCGATTGCTCAGAATGCTCGTGATGCTCAATGAAGAATGAAAAATGAAAAAACTGAAACCTGATACCTGATACCTGAAACCTGTTACCTTATACCTGTTACCTTTTACCTAATACCTAATACCTAATACCTAATACCTGAAACCTGATACCTGATACCTTTATACTATATTCCCCTTTTTGCCGTTTTATTTTAAAACAGTAATGATGAGCTTGTTGAAATATTATAAAAATGGATTGCTGTTTATTTTGATCCTTCTTTCCGGCGGTTTTGTTTTTGCTCAAAACCATTCACTAACCGTTCAGATCTCTAATGTAAAAGAGAAAAAAGGGAACATCGTGATTAGCGTTTTTAATAATGTGAAAAGTTTTTTGAAGGAAGGAGAGGAGTTTTTTAAAAAGACTATTCCTGTTAAAGAACATACTATTACTATAACTTTTGTCGATTTACCTAATGGATACTATGCCGTTGCATTGTATCATGATGAAAACGGAGATCATATTTGTAATAAAAATATTTTAGGAATCCCGAAAGAGTGGTTTGGATTTTCTAAAAACTTTTCCCCTCTGCTCAGAGCTCCCAGATTTGATGAAATAAAAATATTATTGCAAAAAAACGATACCATTCCCATAAAAATGATCCGTTTATAAATATTTTCAATGGTTACTTTTTGTACCTTTGCAAAAAATACAGTAATCATGTCACAAGATAGTAATCAAGTTTGTAGTCAAGCTGTTATCAAAGAAGTAGGGGATTCTTATGTGGTAGCAGAAATCGTAATTGAATCGGCCTGCGCCGCTTGCCATGCTAAATCAGCCTGCGGTGTTTCTGATAGAAAACAGGAAAAAATCAAAGTTCCGGTTGAAAATCCTGAAAATTTTAAGATAGGAGAAATTGTAAGTGTTGAAATGAAACAATCTTTAGGCCTTAAAGCTGTTGTTATTGCTTATCTTCTTCCTTTTATAGTATTAATTTTAGGCTTATTTGTTACTTATGGCATCACCAAAAATGAATTGTTAAGTATTGGTGTTTGCTTTGGTTCAATAGCCATTTACTATGTGATCATTACAAAATTAAAAGACAAATTCGAAAAGGAATTTGTCTTTAGTATTAAAAAAATGGAATAAATCTTTTTTATTTTGATGCAGCCGTAAATTGCTGTATAAAACGAATATCATTTTCAAAATAGAGTCTGATATCGTTCGTTTTATATTTCAACATGGTCATCCGTTCAATACCGATACCAAAAGCGTACCCAGAATATTTTTTACTGTCAATGCCACAATTATCAAGAACATTGGGATCTACCATTCCACAACCCATGATCTCTAACCAACCGGAATGTTTGCAAACATTACAACCGGCACCACCACAGATTTTACATTCTATATCCATCTCAGCGGAGGGTTCTGTAAATGGGAAATAGGAGGGTCTTAGTCTGATTTTGGTTTCTTCTCCAAACATCTCTTTGGCAAAATAGAGAAGTACCTGTTTTAAATCTGCAAAAGTTACATTTTCAGCAATATATAAACCTTCTACCTGGTGAAAAATACAGTGAGAACGGGCAGTGATGGTCTCATTTCGGAATACACGCCCCGGACAAATTACCCGTATTGGGGGTTGATTTTGCTCCATGGTTCTTACTTGAATCGATGAGGTGTGAGTTCGAAGCAACATTTCAGGATTCACTTCAACAAAAAAGGTGTCCTGCATATCTCTGGCAGGATGCTCAGGGGCAAAATTTAATGCAGAAAAAACATGCCAATCATCTTCAATATCCGGACCGGAAACAGGCTCAAACCCTACTTTTTCAAAAATATCACACACTTTATTCATCACAATGGTGACCGGATGCATGGAACCAACAGGTATTCCGGTAGCAGGACGAAAAACATCTACTTCGGATTGATTGTAGGAAATCTGAGATTCCAATTTTGTTTTAGATTCATCAAATAGTTGTTGTGCATACTGCTTTAATTGATTCACTTGTTGCCCGAAATCTTTGCGCAATTCAGGTGCTACGTTTTTAATTTCGCCTAACAATTCCTGTAATTCAGCTTTTTTACTGAGGAATTGTAGTCTGAAATTTTCAAGATGTTCATTATTATCAATAACAAACTGATCGAGTTTTAATTTTATATTTTCAATTTTTGACATTCAATAAAGGGTATTATTTCATGATGGTTGCAGAGATGATTTTGATATCTTTTTTGGGTCTGTCACCTGGATTAGTAGCTTGATTAGCAATAAGATCAACAATTTCTAATCCTGAAATCACTTCTCCAAAAACAGTATAATTTCCATCTAAATGGGGCGCTCCTCCTATTGTTTCGTAAGCACTAACTTGTTCAGGAGTCCAGTAGTGACCGGTTCTTTGTGAAAACGCCATTAAATCCTGAGCCGTAAATGTTTTACCATGAACAATGTAAAATTGACTACCTGATGATGCTTTTTGAGGATTAATATTATCACCGGTTCTGGCTGCTGCTAAAGCACCTTTTTTGTGAAATAGTGCAGGATTAAATTCAGCAGGAATGGTGTAATTTGGACCACCTTCTCCTAACTGTTGATTAGGTTTAGCATTTTTAGAATCAGGATCACCTCCCTGAATCATGAAATTTTTAATAACTCTATGAAATAATACACCCTCATAGTATTTTTCATTTACTAATTTGATGAAATTATCACGGTGTAAAGGTGTTTCATTATATAATTCCACTACAAAGGTATCAATTTTATCATTGATTGATACTTCAAATTTTACTTTTGTCATCTCTTTTGGTTTTTCTTGTTGAACAGGTTTTGTTTCATTTTTGCCAGTCTGTTGGTTTTTTTCACTAACAGAACATGCAGATATTAAAATAGTTAATAAGATTAATGTGCTTAAATGTTGTGTCTTTTTCATTTTTAATAATGGTTTTGATAAATCTAAAAACGATTGTTTTCTAATGAATGCAAAAATACAATAAATTTTTTTTCATAAATATGAAAATATTTTAACATTGTTTAAGATTTTTTACTTAATTTTGCTTAATAGATTTTGGAAAAGAGTTGAACCCCAATAAAGAAGTATGACAAAACAAAAACTTGTCGATATTAGTGATTTTGTTAAAACCAATAACAAGGTATTAAAAATACTCTTGAGATGGGTTTCTAAAATGTTTTGCTTTGATAAAATGAATCAAATTTATTCAGAAGTAGAAACATTTGAAGGAAATGAGATGACCAAAAAATATTTGGAGTTTCATGATATTCAAATTACTACCGATTATTCTCAATTGGAAAATATTCCAAAAACCGGAGGGTTAATAATCGTTTCTAATCACCCAACCGGAATTTTAGATGGGGTTATTTTGATAGATCTAATTACTCGAATCAGACCGGATGTCAAGTATTTAGGCAATTTTTTATTGAGTAGAATGACACCAATTAAACCTTTCTTAATTGATGTAAATCCATTCAATTCAAAAAGCAACCAAAATATTTCAGGGATAAAAGCAGCTCTTAATCATGTTAAAAATGGAGGTGCTTTAGTTATTTATCCTGCAGGATCGGTGGCTACAATTCAGAAAAATTTTAGAATTACAGACCATGAGTGGGTTCCCTCTATAATGAAATTCATTAGAAAAGCTGATGTTCCTGTTATTCCTCTCCATCAAAGTGGGAAAAACTCATTCCTGTTTCATTTTTTAGGAATCATTCACCCTTTCCTGCGAACAGCGATGTTGTTAAAAGAGTTCCTGAAAAAAGATCATACCAATGTTCATATTTCAGTCGGGGCTCCCATTTATCCTATTAAATTAAAAGCACTTTCTGATCAAGATTTTACAAACTATATCCGAACAAATTTATATTTACTGAAAGCTAAAAGTTGGGAAAATGATTGCCCCAAAAATTTGCCTGTTCCTGAAGTTAAATCCATTCCGGAATCTTCAAATCAAAAAGCAATTTTAGAGGAAATTAAAATCCTTAAAAATAAAAGCATGTTGTTTCAACAAGGTTCAATGTGCGTCTTTTTTGCTGAACCTCAAGATATTAGCAACATTATTCTTGAAATTGGTAGACTTCGTGAAATCACTTTTAGAGAAGTGGGAGAAGGTACTAATTTGGAGATCGATACCGATAAATATGATCAGTATTATCGTCAACTGTTTGTTTGGGATGACGAATCTCAACGCATAGTGGGAGGATATAGAGTCGGTATGGGTGCTGATATTATGAAAACAATGGGTAAAAAAGGGTTTTACACCTATACTCTTTTCAAAATGTCAGATAAAATGGATCCCATTTTAACAGAAACCTTAGAATTGGGAAGATCTTTTATTGTGAAAGATTTTCAAAAAGGAACAACCAGCCTTTTATTACTTTGGAAAGGGATTTTACAAATTTTTGTAACCTGTACCTCTTATCGCTATATGTTAGGTCCAGCCTCCATCTCAAGTGAGTACTCCAGAACATCTATTAAACTGATTGAAAATTATTTAAGAAGAAATCACTTCGATAAAAGAGTGTCAAAATGGATTAAACCTTTAAATCCACTTCCTAAATTTAATTTGTCAAAAACTAAAAAATATGTGAAAGAGATCCATTCTGTGGATATGCTCGATAAAATAATTCTTGATATTGAAGGTGGAAAAAGAACGATCCCTGTACTCATTAAAAAGTACCTTCAGTTAAATGGTAAAGTTCTCTCCTTCAACGTGGATCACGATTTTAATGATGCGTTGGATGTGTTTATTTTATTGGACTGTATGAATGTTCCTGAATCATCCCTTAGAATGCTCTCTAAAGGTCAATCTGATGATGTTTTAAAACGTTTTCAGATGCAGTATTAATGCAAAAACTATGAAAGATTTTTTTTATTTAGGACTAATCACCAAACCTTTTGGATATAAAGGGCAGGCTTTCATTTATTTGGATACTGATGAACCTCAAAAATATGCAGAGTTAACTTCCGTTTTTCTTTACCTTGATGATGAAATGGTTCCTTATATGATTGAAGAGATTCAATTGAGAGGCACTAATCAGGCAGTTGTGAAATTTGAAGATGTGGATGGAGATGAGATCAAAAACTTAATGAAAGTGGAACTCTATCTACCCACCAGTTTTCTTCCCCCTTTAACCGGAAATAAATTTTATTTTCATGAAGTGATCGGTTTTTCTGTCATAGATGAAAATAAAGGTAATATTGGAAAAATTGTTGATTTTATTGATGTTATTCAACAACCTATTATGCAGATTGATTGTAATGGGAAAGAGATTCTAATCCCTGCAGTTGATCATTTTTTTGTTTCTTTAGATCGTGCCCAAAAGGAGATTCACATCAAAGCTCCTGATGGATTGATTGATGTGTATTTAGATGAGTAAAATTGCCCCTTTTCAGTTCAAACAGTTTTCACTTTATCATCACAGAAGTGCATTGAAAATTGGCACCGACAGTGTGCTTTTAGCCTCTGTCATTCCCCTACATAAATCGGATTTTATTTTAGATATTGGTACTGGATGCGGTGTTATTTTGTATTGTATTGCATC
Organism: uncultured Bacteroidota bacterium; assembly: GCA_942493315.1. Lineage (GTDB taxonomy): Bacteria > Bacteroidota > Bacteroidia > Bacteroidales > WCHB1-69 > UBA5429. The sequence goes on from OW818690.1 coordinate 1,144,453, forward strand.
CCGATATTTTCAGGAAAATGGTTATCTTCAGTTTTATACCGGTATTGATATTGACGCTTCTTCAATCTTAGAGGCAATTGAAAATAAAAAGTATTTTCCGGTTCCTAAAAATCAGTATTTCAGATTTCTTCATTCTTCTATACAAGAATTTTCGGTTGAAAATATGGAGTATGATCTTATCGTTTCCAATCCCCCGTTTTTTGGAAATGGTTTAGCTTCCCCTTTCGAAAAAAAACAACTCAGTAAACATCGGGATGATCATCTTAGTTTTGAAGATTTAGCTACTAGTGTTGACACACTTCTATCTGAAAATGGTGTTTTTTACCTGATCTTACCCCCTCAGGAGATGGTTGAATTTGATAAAATCATTTTAGAGAAACGCTTTTTCCTTTGTTATCAGATGAATATATATCCCATTCAGGGAAAGCCCATTCATAGAGTGATTAAAGGATATTGCAAGAATAAACCGGCATCTTTTGAAATTCAAAATCTGTGTATTCGGGAATCAAATCAGGAATATAGTGCAGAATATAAAGCCTATACAGAGCCTTTTTATATTAAATGGTGAGGACTATTCTAAGAAAATAGACCTCTACCACTCGTCCTTTATTTCCACTTTCGGCGCCATTCCCTCTTCTAAAGAGATGATGAGTGTCTGGATCTGCTCTTTAATCTGATTCAAATAATCAAAACAGGATGGTTGCCATCTGTTATGTTTTTGATCTAACCAAAATTCAATAGGGGATGCTGCTTCCGCTTTTTCATTGAAATTGGTGATGGTATATCGGTATCTGTCTGGTCGACATTCAATTTTAAAATTATAATACACAATGTTTTTCAATATTTTTGTTCCCTCTTTGGTAACATTGTAAATTTTTACACTGGATCTAAGTTCAATAATCCCTTTATCTCTGTCTGAACTTTTGATCACTTCAGCGGTGTTTTTATAGAAAGCTTTAACCCAAATCATTGCCCTATCATAAAGCTCCTGTGGAGTTCCCTTTTCATTTACTACTTCTTTAAAGGTAATCAATTTGGTGTCTTCATCTACAGGAAGGTCCGGAACAATATATTCAGTTTGTTTTTGTGCAAAAAGGGAGATCATTGATCCCATTATGAATATAATAAAAAGGTGTTTTTTCATAGTCAATTTCGGAAATTAATTATTTTCTTTCAAATATCTGAAATGTCAGATTATAGGGGTTTTTGTCATCTTTTTCTAAATAACTTTCTTCTACTAATGCCCAATCATCAGGTTTTATAGCCGGAAAATAAACATCTGCAGTGAACTCAGAATCAATACGGGTTAAGTACAATTTTCCAATACGATTGATAAACAAGGAATAGATAGTAGCACCTCCAATGATAAACGATTCTTTTTCACACTCTACCAATTGCATTGCCTCTTCAACAGAATGAACCACTTCGCAATCGGAAAACTGAGCCGTTTTATCAAGGGTAATCACAATATTTCTTCTGTTGGGAAGCGGCTTTTTAGGAAGTGATTCCCAGGTTCTGTCTCCCATTATCACAGGTGATCCGGAGGTTTTCTCTTTAAAGTACTTCAGATCTGCCGGTAAATGACATAAAAGTTGGTTTTGATATCCCAACTCTAAGTTTTTTCCTACTGCAGCAATCATACTTAGATTTTTCATAGTTTTTCTATTTGGTTAGGATATGGAAAATCTCTTCGATGGAGAGTTCTTTTGAGTCTTTCTTTTTCTTTAAGGAGGTAACAGCGTCCTGTAACTCATGGATTTTAGCATCAGCAACAATAATCCCTTTATTGATAATGATCACTCGGTCACACATAGCTTCCACCTCTTGCATAACATGGGTTGAAAGGAGTACAGTTTTCGTTTTTCCGCATTTTTTAATCAGCTCGCGAATCTCCACTAACTGATTGGGATCCAATCCTGTTGTGGGCTCATCGAGAATTAATACTTCAGGATCGTGAATCAAAGCTTGGGCAAGTCCTACTCTCTGTTTGTATCCTCTGGATAAAGCTGCAATTTTTTTGTGCTGCTCCAACTCCAAATGGGTCATAGCAATCACTTCATCAATCCGCTTCTTTTTGTCTTTTATTTTGTGAATTCCTGCAATAAATTCTAAAAATTCACGAACATACATATCATAGTATAACGGGTTTGCTTCTGAGAGATACCCCACTTTTTTACGTAGTTCTAATGAGTCATTCCAGATATCCAATCCACAAACCGAAACATCACCTTCCGTAGGAGGAATATAACAGGTTATAATTTTCATCATGGTGGATTTTCCGGCACCGTTAGGACCTAAAAAACCAACAACTTCCCCTTTTTTGACTTCAAAACTAACTTTATCCAGCGCATGTTGTTCGCCGTAAAGTTTAGAAACGTTATTTACTACTATTGACATCTTTATAGAATTGATCTGCAAAAATACTGAAAAATGGTGTATCAAACATAAACCATGAAAAAATCGTATCTTTGCACCCGTATTTATTTATGAATTTTAAACAGAAACAATTATGACTGATTACGAATTAAGGTACAAAGTGGCTGACATGTCACTTGCAGAATGGGGACGCAAAGAGATCGAAATTGCTGAAAAAGAGATGCCCGGTTTAATGGCCATCCGTCAAAAATACGGCAATACGCAACCCCTTAAAGGAGCCAGAATTACAGGTTCTTTACACATGACTATTCAAACTGCTGTTTTGATTGAAACTTTAGCTCATTTAGGTGCTGAAGTAAGATGGTGCAGTTGTAACATTTTCTCCACTCAGGATCAGGCTGCTGCCGCTATCGCTGCTGTAGGTATTCCTGTTTTTGCATGGAAAGGTGAATCTTTGGAAGAGTATTGGTGGTGCACCAATCAGGCATTGGCATTCCCTGGTGGAAAAGGTCCAAACTTGATCGTTGATGATGGTGGTGATGCTACCCTTTTGATCCATTTAGGATACAAAGCTGAAAACGATGCTACAGTTTTAAACAAAAAAGCTGAATCTTTAGAAGAGGAGATTATTTTAGACACTTTAAAGAAATTATTAGCTGAAAATCCAACCCGTTGGCATAACACTATTGCTGAACTTAAAGGAGTTTCAGAAGAAACAACTACCGGAGTTCACCGTCTATACCAAATGATGGAAAAAGGGGAATTATTGATCCCTGCTATCAATGTAAACGACTCTGTTACCAAATCTAAATTTGACAACAAATATGGCTGTCGTGAATCATTGGCAGATGGTATCAAACGTGCCACTGACGTAATGATCGCCGGAAAAGTGGTTGTTGTTTGTGGTTATGGTGATGTAGGTAAAGGTTGTGCGCAATCAATGCAATCTTATGGAGCACGTGTTATCGTTACTGAAATTGACCCAATCTGTGCCCTTCAGGCTGCAATGGAAGGTTTTGAAGTGAAACCAATCGAAGAAGCATTAAATGAAGGTAATTTATATGTGACTACAACCGGGAACAAAGATGTGATCACAGTTGATCATTTGTTAAAAATGAAAGATCAATCGATCGTTTGTAACATCGGACACTTTGATAATGAGATCCAGATGGCACAATTCGAAGCGGTTCCAAACATTGTGAAAAGAACCATCAAACCTCAGGTGGATGAGTATATTTTCCCTGACGGACACTCTATCTTCATCTTAGCTGAAGGACGTTTGGTGAACTTAGGTTGTGCAACTGGTCACCCATCATTTGTGATGAGTAACTCATTTACCAACCAAACCATGGCACAATTAGACCTTTGGAAGAAGGAATACCATGTTGGAGTTTACAATTTGCCTAAAATTTTAGACGAAGAAGTTGCTCGTTTACACTTAGCTAAAATTGGTGTAAAACTAACCACTTTAACAAAGGAACAAGCTGATTATATTGGAGTTCCTGTTGAAGGACCATACAAACCTGATCATTACAGATACTAAAGATGGGAAGTTCAAGCGTGTAAAAATGAAGAAAATTTGCAGCTATCACTGATAATTCGTAATTTTTTTGTATTTTTGCACTCTTGAATGGTCTCTTGGCCGAGCGGCTAGGCACCGGTCTGCAAAACCGTCTACTCCAGTTCGAATCTGGAAGAGACCTCAACCCAAACCCTAAAACAGTTGGAAATCAATCGTTTTAGGGTTTTTTATTACATGGAGGGGCGGAAATAGGGGCGGAAATAATTAAATTAGTAAAAAATTAGTTCAAAATAAATTGGAACTCCCTTATAGGAAAAATATGATTTTTGGTATAACAATGAACTTTTAAAATGGTATTAGATTTTTCTAATACTACTATCAATTGAAAAATTTCAGAAATTAATGGTTTAGTTTTAACTAGATTAATATTTTTTTTTATTTTATCCAAAAATTTATAATTTTCCAATAAGTAATCTTTAGTTAAGTAAAATGGATCAACATCTTTAATAACTTCACCTTTATATTTAGGAGCATTTTTATACTTATCATCAACGGGTTTGGGATAAAAATTGTAGGAATTTTCCTTAAGATCCATTTTATAATATTTAATTCCTCTTCCCTTTAATAAATTCATTATTAAATGCATTTCAGAAATTTCCATTCTTAAACCAAAATAAATACCTGTTACAGCTCGGTAATCGAATTCATTAAATCCCTTAGAATTAAACACTAATCTTTTTTCTTCTTCTTTAGCCCAAGAGGTAGACTTACTACCAATAAATTTTTCATAATAAAATATCATATCATTATCGAACATAAATTCAATATCTATAGTCGGAATTTTATCATTATATAAAACATCAAAATCATCCACTAACTCTTTTCCTTTTGTATAATTATATCCGTCCTTAATTATATCAATTTCATATTCTATAGCATATCCCGTATGACCTGAGGCATAATAAGCCCATAAAAGTTCGTTTTTAATATTTTTACTCATAGAATAGACACCCATGTCTTTAAATTTATCAAGGAGTAATTTATATTGATCTAAAATATTCATTGAACTTCTAGAATTGACAAAATTTATGAATTTTAATAAATTATCATCAGAAATTATACCTTCAGTTGGATCGTTTAATTCGTTTATTGTAGGGGCATACAAAAGATTTTTAGATAGAGTTTCTAAATCTCTTTCAAATAAAGATTCATTTTTATCATTTTTAACTCCAATTCCTACACGATATTTATAAGCTTTCATATTTGTCTAATTAAGCATGTTTTTAATCATTCTACAAGGCTTTTATCTTATTTGAACACCTTTTTATCATCGAGGTGAAAATTGACGTTAAAAGGCAAAAAATCGAAAAATCTCCAAGGGTATTCTTATTTTTCTTTTAGGGGATAATAATCTTGAAATGAACTAATATAAATACAGTTTCTTTACTAATCTAAACTACTTAAAACTAATGAATACTATAACTTTTCAAAAAATGCATTTTTACCCATATTGTATATTTATAAACTAAATGATTTATTTTTAAATATTTTATGAATTATTCCAATCAATATCAGAAATCCTATCTATTAAAATATCTTCATATTTTAAAGTAACATATTTCGAAAGCGATAAATATTCTGAACAAACTTCATTATCAAAAAACAAAACACAACAGAGATCACCTTTATTTGAAGCACTTTGATATATTAAACCATTTATATTTTCATCCTCTTTTGTTTTAAATATATATCTAAAATATTCTGTAATAATTTGAGTCGGAACATATTCAATATTTTTTTCATTTTCTATAAAAGGTTTTGAAATTTCTAATACAAATGATTTCAAAAAACTCATAACATTAAAATCAGAATTACCAAAAATACTTAAATGAAAAAGTCCTGATAAATCAATCACTTTAATAGGTTTTTGTAAAGTAAATAAGCCAATACTAACGTTTTCTTCTGGATTATTTACATAAGATATTTCTAAAAAAGCTGTTTTTGGGGAAAAGGCTCCGTAAAACATAGAAATTCCAGCTGGACTCATCCGATTTCTAGAAGCATTCTTACTTGGTGGAGAGGCTAAATTAGTGAAAGAATTTACAATTTCTTCATTGTTATGTTTGCGACATCTAAATATCGAACATTTTGTGGGATCTAATATCGAAATTAAATTTGCATTATTAACTGCATTTCCAAGTTCAGATAAAATATTATTTAACCTATTATTTGAATGTTCATTTATTGAAAATTCCGGCATTGTGAGAAAAGTATATCTTCTTGACGTTTTAACTATACTACAAAATTGTTCCCATTTATACGATAATTCTTCTTCTTTAGTATCATAAAGAGCCTCAATTAAACAATACTGCTTTGTATCATCAAAACAATCTAATATATCCTTATATAAATTTGAATCTTTAATATATAAACCAACTTCAAATAATAATTCTTCTATATCATATACTTTTCTATTATTTGGGACTACTAATCCACTAGAATCATAATATGGAAAATTCTCATCGTCATCTTTATCAATCCATGATTTTGCACTTGGTAATCCTTGATCTTCAATATCTCCATAGTATTGTGTAATTTTTTCATAAATGAATTCAATCAAAGTTGGTAATAAAATTACATCTTCATTTTTAGAACAATAATAACACATTCCCTTTTTTGAATTTTCATCAATAAATTGTTTTAAAAATACATCTTCAAAATGACATGAACACACATAATTATCTTTAGGGGTACTATAACCCCTATTTTTTTCTTCTAGCCATTGTTCCTTAGCAAATCCCATATCAAATTATTATTTTTTAAATTCCAAACAATAGATTATAATAGTCATATTTATATCCATTTACTATATTTCGTTTTTTAATAGTATCAATAAATTACTGGTTTATCAAATTGCATTTTCAAATTATTAATAATTACATATTCTTTATTCTAATTACGGTATATTTACATTTATCACTAAATTAAACCAATATATAATAGAACACCATAGTATGTAGGAGTTATATTTAATCCAATTGCATATACTTCTTTACTATTTCTATTACATATTTATTACTATTTTAGATATAATTACTTCTTATTATAGTTAACAACTGGAATTAAAATATTTTCAATTTCTTGAATATCCATATTTAAGTTTTTCTTGTTTATTCTCTTGAGATTAGATAATACACTTTTTCTAAAATATGCAGTATTAAAAGTACTTTTATCAGGATATTTTTCAATTACATTAAGTATTTTTTCTATTTGCCTGCTTCTTTTAAGGGGATCCTTAATCTTCAATTTACATTGATTAATTACATCAAAGTATCCTACATTATTTAAAGTTACAGAAATTAAATATTCTTCAAAACTCATAGAAGAATTATATATAATCTTGTTAAAAATGATAATTTTACTCACTTCTTTAGCCCAAAAGATGTACAATTGATTATAATTCAAATACAACTCTCCAAGATTTTCAAAATCATATAATTTTAAATTTTTGAAAGATTGTTTATCTTTCATTACAACCTCTATTCTTATAAAAAAGTAATTTTTATCTTCTAAGGCTAATTTGAGATTTTGAGAAATCTTACCTGTATCTTCCAATTCGTTAAGTTTATCATATATTTTAATTTTTCTATCTTGTCCAATAAAATTAACTGTAGTCATTCCATAAGTATCCCTCCTAAATGTAGAGTATTTCGCTATTTTATTAGTAATAAATGAAATTGGAAAATCAATTCTTAAATTTAAACCAATCTCAGAATTAGTAAACGAACTCTTTAACAATGTTTCTATATTAATTTTAAGCAATTTAGCCAATAATTGTAATGCTTTAAAAAATGTTTCTTGAGTCAAATCTATTAAAGAATGTTCACCCAAATACCATTTTCTTAAACTATTAGTAATTACTAGGCTGTTAGAAGTAGTATTATAGTCTAATAACAAGTATGGATTATCTAATTTTTCATTAAATAGGTTGAATTTCTGATATTTGGTATTACTTTTTAAAGGTAAATGCAGGCAATTTTCAAAAGATCCAGAAAAGTTTGAAATTATTATTTTTATATTATCAATCATTGTTTTTTATTTTTAATATGATATTCATCAACATCCTTTTTATTAAACATAATATTTTTTCGTCCATCAATTTTTACATAAGGAAAATCATTTTGAGTTCTCATACGGTATAAAGTAGATGGAGATATTTCCAGTCGTTTGCATACTTCTTTTTGTGTCATTAGATTAGAAGTTTTTCCCTCATTTTCTGAGATAGCTTCAATTTTTTTATCCAATAAGGTAGCAATTTCAAAATCGATTTCATAAAGTTTGTTATACATTACATTTATACCTTTTACAAAGGCTTTTTTTCTCCTGAGAAGTTTCTTTAAATCTTTATTTTCTTTCATTAGAATTTTTTAAAATCAATTTTCAAAAATAAAAAAAAAGGCTGAATAATCAGCCCTATTTTATTTTTTTATATCTCTATACATTTCATGAATAGATTTTCCTTTATATTTACTTAAATCCTCAATTTTTTTTTCTTCAGGATCAGGCTTTTTAATATCAAAATTAAAAACTTGTTTAAAAATTTCAGCTTTTTCTTTAATTTTTGATAATCTTATTTCCTCAGTATCCCCAATAAGATATAGGAATATCATGGCTATTAAAGGATTAGTAAACATAGAAAACAAAAACCATCCCAAATATGAACGACCTCGTTTTATAGCCATGTTAGCTGGAAAGATGGATAACAAAGCTAATGGTAACAAAATAAAAAAAATAAAAATAATAACAAATAACAAAATCATTTGAGATTGACTTAAAGAATCCAAAAAATCTAACATAACTTTAATTTTTCACTTCTACAATCAGGGAAGTATTAATAAATTAAAGAAGTGGATTGCAGCCCGCAACCCGTAAGGTATCGCCAAACACCTATACATACGCAGACAAACAACCCACCTTAGGTGAGTGAGATGCCTCGTATGTATTTTAAAAATTGGCGATTTTAACGAGTAAGGCACTTCTTATTTTAATAAAATATTCTTTTTCAAAGAACGTAGCAAAAATAATAATTTAATTTTATTATTTTTGATTTTCCATAAAATTAATTTTTTAGTCAAAGACTTTAATTTCATTAATCGTATTCATAGCAATAGATAGATCATATTTTAAATATCTCATTGTCATTTCAATACTTTTATGACCTAGAAATTGAGAAATTGAAAAAATATCTACTTTTTTCTGAACAAGAATTGTCGCAAAAGTATGTCTAGATGAATGGTAAGAAATATTTTTATCTATTCCAGCTAATTTACTCAGTTTCTTAAGTGTTCTATTGACAGTAGGTTCAGCATAACCATAAAATACTCTTTTATTAGTGCCTATTAAAGTTTTATTTTCAGATAATTCTAAAGCGATTACCCTTGCTTTTCTAAAAAATGGAGCAATAACTTTATTTTTAGTTTTTTTCATAATTTTTTCTATCAGTTTTTTTTCAAAATTTAAATGAACCCATTCTAATTCTATAACATCAGAAAATCTTAAGCCACAGTAACAAGAGAATAAATACATCTGAAGTACTTTATAATCCGTAGAATTATGAGGCAATTTACTTCTTAAATCTCTTAATAATTTTAATTCAGTTAGATCTAAATAAACATCTTTAGCTTTAGATTGGGGCATTTTAAAAAGACCTCTTTGATATGGGTCTTTTACTGGAATATCGTGACTTTTCATATCTAGAATAACAGTTTTAATATTTTTGTGTTTGGGGTGTCTTCCTCCAGGAGCATTACCATTAACTAACTTCATGTGTTCATCAAAATCTTCAATCAAGGAAAGATTTATATCACTTATCAGAAAATCTTCTTTAAACTCTTTTAAAACTCGATAAGTTGTCATATAAACTCTTATCGTTTCTGGATTTATACCTTCATTTCTCTTTTTGTCGACAAAATCCAAATAATAATCATAAAAGGACTGAGACTCGGGTCGGATTTTCTTTTTCCCTTTATAAAAGCTTTTAACCATTTCCATGGTCAAAATTTGCCCATCCGCCAATGCTCTATTAATATGCAAGTCCAATTCCTCTACTTTTTTATTTAACTGGATTAGCAATGCTTTATCTTTTGGCTCTCTCTTTTTATTATCCCAACGTTCATGAAAAACATCAATTCCAGTGGGAACTTTCGTTTCTTCTCCTTTAACCCGTATTCTCAAATAAATGGGATATTTACCATTCTTTTTTTTAGGTTTATCAGTCCTAATTGATTTAATAATCGAATAATCAGCCATGCTCTAATGTTTTAAACAGTTTTCATGGGCTAAATTAGTATTTTTTCCAATACAAAACTATTTTTTTTAAAATTAATATTATGGCATGGTTTTTGTGATTTAATAACAATATTAAAAAACACTAGAAATGAACAAATTAATGAACTTAGTAAGATTATCAAAACAAATGAAAAAGCCACAAAAATGTGGAGTTTTTATAAATTATTTCATATCAAAACTTCAATTTTTCTAAGTAATAATTAATGCTTTTTCAAGTAAGACAAATGACAAAAAGTCAAACACTTACTTCAAAATAAATTTTTATAAAATATTTTTTAATTTTTCAAAAAGTCAAAAGGAGGTATATTCAAATGGCTAAAACCAGCGGTGGAAAAAAGAAAGTGTATGTTCAACCCCATACAAAACAAGATGGGACTAAAGTAAAACGGCATTATCGTTCAACCCCTAATACAAGCAAGGGGGAAGATTAATTTTCCCCAATCAGGTTAAATCATCCTAGAAAAAATGATTCCTAAAGAAAACTAGGTAAGTGTTTTCCTGTATTAACGAAAAAGAATAGTATGATAATATTTTTACAAATTTAAAAAAAATTAAAGGGCTGTTAGAAATAAGCGGCAGCCCTTTTTTTAAAAATTTTAAGCTTATTGATTTGGTTATTGAATGCCTACCAAATTATAAAGAAAAAAGGCAAATTAATTATTAAATTTTTTAAAATGTTTAAAAAAGAATTTACAATTACATATGATTTAAAAAACGGTAGTAGTGATGATTATAAAGATTTAGATGAGGCTTTAATGAAAATTGGAGCAATTAGATTTCTAGAATCTTGTTGGTATTTAAAAATTAATTCAGAAATAGAAGATATTGAAGCCTATATTCATAAGTTTTTTGATATTGGGGATAAATATTTTATAGCCGAAATAATCAAACATAAAATTATAAAAGTAATTAGGTAATGTAAAATGGTAATGGATTATGGTAGAATAAATTACTTTTTTATCATAATCCATCTTATTACAATTAAAATGGTTTTAAACTCAATAAAGTTAATAAAATATTTTATTAACTTATTGATTAATTACATTTTTTTTAGTAAAAGTAAACAAGAGTATAATGCAACTATAAAAAATTTAACCTATACAAGGTTTTTTATTCATCGTTATTTGGGATTAATTAATTCCCATGGTTCTGGTTGTTCTTGGGGTAATAAAATTGGAACAATATTATCATAATTTTCAAGTTTTGCAAATCTAACTCTTTCATTATAATCCATAGATAGTTCTATTTTTTGTAAACTTTTCAATTGATAATTTGTTTTAGTTTCAAATTCAACAATATTACGATTTTTATAAAAGTATTCTCGAAGTTCTTCAGAATTTAAATCATCATATAAAAAGTTATATAATTTGTGTATAAAAACTGTAGTGTATTGCTTTTCAATCTCGTTATTTAGTTTTCTACCCACTAAACTTTTATCAGAGAAAAAATTGTTTGGAGTTAATGCCCAAAGGAGAGCCGTAGGAGATAATTTTAATATTTTTAAGCAAACTTCTTTTTTATCTAAAGGAACAATAACTTGGGCTTGAATATTTTTTATTGCTTCAAATAAATTGTCTTCAATTAATTTATCATATTCGTCACTATTTAGAACAAATAAAGGAATAAATCCGGCTAAAAGATATCTTAAAAGATTAATAATATATAAAACATCAAAATTATCGTTTTTTAGAAAATACCCCCCCTTTATATCAGTATCTAATAATTCTTTTTCATACAATTGCTTAAGTGCATTTTCAATTTCAGTATCATTAATATTAGGGAATATTGTGGGATATTCTTGAAGAAATTTATATAAAAATGCAACGTTATATGGTTTTTTATCAATTAATAATTTAGAAATAATTATTTTATTTAAAGACACTTGCCTTTCTAAAGCTTTCTCTTCAGCTTCTATGTCAATATTTGTTTTATAGCTAGTATTTTTTATTATCATTTCTATCAATATTTGATTCTTTTTTTCACTTAAAAATTCACCTTTTTCATTTAATAAACTAAAACAATTTTCAGTGAATCCGATTAAGTAGTAAAGATTTTTATTATAATATGATAGACTAATTTCAATAGGTTTTCGAGAGGTTGAATGTAAGATTTTCTCTTGTATATTTTTAATGCTTTCCAATTCAAAAATTTTTGACAAATTTTCAATTAGAGTTTCCCCAGATATTAAGATAATATTATCTTTAGTTTTACAAAGTTCTTCGTAACTACCAGAAACATTGCCATTTACACCAGATAATGCAATAAAACAACCAATTATTTCGGTTTCTTTTCCTTCTATATATATTTTACCTAGAAACTTTAACCAATCATTCATATTTGAGGGCTTTTGATGGGCTTTACATTCACAAATTATTTTTTTTAAAATAACGCCTTTAGGGGTTGGTATCTTATAAACAGCTCTAACATCAATTTCATGCCCTCCAATTCCAATTTCATTTCTAACAATATTCGAATAATCTAATTTACGCAAGATCGAACTTGTAAGTTGTTCTAATTGATCACCGATATCATTAGAATGTTTTCCTAGTATATATAAATACATAATTTTTTTTTAATTATTCAATATTAAAGATTTTATAATAAAAAAATATTTTTTTTAGAATATCCTAATAACATATTTTACATGGTCTATATCCCATATTTTGGGCTTCTGATACAGAAACTTTACTAGTTCCTGATTTACATCTATTTAATCCCCTACAATAGTAAGAATGATATGCATAAGCACTAGAGCTATTACAGATTAGAACATAAGATTCTACTTTTTTGGATTTAGTAGTGGAAGTTGATTTATTAGAAGAGGAAGAAGTCTTTTTATCATTTAAATATTTATTGAAAATATATCCGTTAGAATTATTAATCTTAACATAATCCCATCCATTACTTGAGCTGATAACTACTACTTCATCACCATAGTTTAGTTTTAAAACAATTTCACTAGAAGTATTAGGTTCAGCCCTAACATTAACCGTTTTTACATTTACAGTTTTACTTTGTGCATTTAAGACAAACGAACAAACAATCAAAAATACTAATAATAAGAATTTTAATTTTTTCATGGCATCTACTTTAAATTTTAACTCAATGAAATAATTTCCAAAAATAGTGCTTTTTTTCAAATCTCAATGATTTTCAGCATATTTTATCTTAAAAATATCAAAAATGAGAAATTTTAACGAATCTTTATTAAATATTAAGCCATAAAATTTTCTTTAAAAACAAAATTGAAATGTAAAATGACACATTCTTTTTTAGTAATAAAGAATTGGATTATTTTTTTATATAGCTAAAAGATTATTTGATCTTTTTTAAACAATAATTAAATAGCGAATTAGAACTTAAAAAGATTATAAATTGGGTATGATCTAAATTTTTCTTGATCTTCTTTAGATAATTTTTTGAAATGCTCCTTCGCAAAATATGTTTCTTCTAAAAGAATATTACAAGCCGTTAATATAGAGTAATTTTTCGGATTGTTAATAATTATTTGACTTAGTTTAAACCTTTTTTCATCATCTAACGAGTTTTCCCTTTTAAAAATTTGCATTAAATTTATTTCAAACAAAATGTTAAAATTACTCCATTCATTATTATCTATTAACCATTGAATTAATTTTTTACTTAATTTTAAAAGTTCTTTGTCAATTCCCTTATTCTCATCATAAGCTAATAAAAGTTCAAGAATAAATAGATTAACTACTTCAAAATATTTTTCGTTTTTTCCTTTAGAGATTATGTTTTCAAAAATGAAATTGTAATCAATATTATCGTAAGATAGAATATCATTCTTTTTTAACAAAAGTAAATGGCTGTATTCAATAAATACGTCATCAACATCAGCATATAAATGAAAATCATTCTTGAAAAAGTTTTTAATCTCGAATGAGCCTTTTCCATTTTTCAAACACATAAAAAGTATTCTTATATTTCCAAATTTAGGTGTAAAAAACTGAAGATCAAATTCATTATCAACGAATTGAATTTCATTCTTTTTATATTTTTCTACAAAATTAAAAATATAATTAATATCATAATCCGATAATTTATCTAAATATAAATCTTTAAAAACATTATTACTATTTAGAAAAAATTTAATTTCAAGGTACTTCTCTAAAAGAATACTTAATTCCTTTAATTTTTCTTCAATCCAATCTCCTTCAACTTTGATTGGGAATTTAAACTCTACAAAATCAATTATTTGAAATTTTAACAATTCTATGAAAAAGGTGGTGTCCTGAATTCGTTCATTTAAAGAACCTTTATATGTAAATTCTATTTTAGGTTTTTCTCCTCCTTTTTCAACTAATTCTATACTAATACTATTTCCCAAAAAAATTTTACTTTTCTTTTTCTTATTTAAAATTCTATAATTAGAGAAATATAAAATATCATTTACTAGAACTTTTTGATTTATAACTTGATTTTTATTAAAAATAAATTTTTTTATTTTCCCGACAGTATAAATGATATTATTATCTTCATAATAAATATATAAATCGTTTTTCTTAATATAATCATTAGGATTATGTTTCATTTTAGAAGTTTTTGGGGAATGATAATCAACCAAAAAATTTTTAATATTAAAGTTTGCAAAATTTTTAATATTAAAGTTTACATTTGCGTTTTTTTGTCTTTCAGTATTTTCAAAAAAATTTAGAATTAAGCAATCAAATTCCTCTACTTTATCAGGAAATACTTTTAAATCGAAAGTAATTGTTTTATTACTTTTTAAATTATTTTTTATTAATATATTTAAATCGTACGGCAAAAAACTCGAATAATAAATTTTCTTTTTTTTAGAATTCTTATCTATAGTTACCAAAAAAAATATAGTCCCTCCAGCTTTACAATAATTTTCTAATTCGCATAGAGTTAAAGAATACTTTTTATTAAAATCTGAGATTCCATTAATTTCTTTTCCTTTTATTTGTACAAAAATTCTACCTTTAATATTATTTAAACTTCTTTCATGATTATTATATAACCATATACTTCCGTCCCAAATGGGCTCTCTATCTCCCATTTTTAAATATTTTGCATCAATTATATCAGATTTTGAAAGTGTTTCTATTAAAAAACTTACTGATCCAGCTTCAATATCACTCATAGTTTTACCTTTTTAAGCACAAAAATAATAATTTTTCTAATAAGGGGCGGTAAAGGGGGCGGGAAAAATGACTTTCCAAGAAGTTATTTGATTTATAATAATGAATGAATAAAATGTAAATACTTTATAGCAACTTTTTTATAAGTCAAATGCAGTCAATAAAAGTCAAATTGAGGTTTGGAAGAGACCTCAACCTTAAAAAAAGCTCTGATTTTATCAGAGCTTTTTTTTGGGACAAAGGACAAAGGACGAAGGACGAAGGTATTAGGTTTTGGGTATTAGGTTTTGGGTTTTAGTTTTTAGTTTTCTAATTGACATCATATTAGCTTATTAGCACATTAGCTTATTAATCAGGGCGTGCCGGCTTTCCTTACCCACAAACCATCCCACGCCGTCGGGCTTGCTACAGGGTCCGCTTCGCTCCCGTGCTTCATTCCGCTGACGCTCCATTTCGCACCGCCTACGGCGCCTTCCGCATCCCTCACGCGAAAAAACTTCGTTTTTTAAGATGTTTTTTAATATTGTATAAACTGGAATATTCTTGAACTAATTGTAATAGTATTTGTTCTCAGAAGAGCTGCTTCATCTGTATCGATAATATTAAAATCTTCAGAGAGGTAAAGCATACTTCTAACTTCAGCACAACTGGCTCAACCATTCGCCCTTCGCCTTTCGCCCTTAGTCTTTCGTCCTTTGTCCTTCGTCCTTCGTCCTTCGTCTATTTCAACTCCACCTTCTTCACATCCCCGGTTGGGGTGATGATGAAATATTCTTTAGAGATCACTTGTTTAGTTATAGGATCAAATTTAATACTCATCTGTATTTCATATAGTACCTGAATTACCGGTTCTAAAATGACAGGGTTGATCATAAAATCAAATTCTTTATTGAGGATAGGCTGATAATAATTAGTGGTTGATTTGGTTATTTGTGTTACATTGGCCCGATTAGTGAGATTAAGAGATGAATTGTTATAGGCTTGATAAGATTTATACATTTCAACAGGATAAAAAATGCGATACCCATCATGGATTCTTTTGGAAAGCGTATCAAATTTCATTTGCAAAAGGGCTTCTCTATCTTTAAGTTTCTCTTTTAAAATCACTTGAGCTTGTTCAGAAAGCTCCTTTTTGATCGAATCCATTTGTGCAGCAAAATAATCAACTCTTACCAAATCATAGATCTCCACGGTGGATAATATCTGAATAAACTCATTGAGTTGATTCGGATTCGTAAATTTAATATGAATATTTTTCTTGAGTTCAAAACCAATGGGGATCTCATTGTATGTTTTTCTACTAAATTTCTTTTTGGTAACTTCAAATTCAAAAACAGGAACAAAAGTGATCATATCAATGAAGGTTTCCACATTGGGTTTTAATTGGATCAGTTGTAAAGATTGATTGATTCTTTCATCCATCAGCCTATTCACCTCTTCAGCGGTTTCTGCTTGTTGCGTGACACTGAAAATGGCCACATAAGCATCCGCTTTTACATTCGCCATCCCTTTAACAGTGATTACAACATCCCCATTCGCCGGGGTTTGAACATCAATATTATTTTCAGAAAAATAAACAGGAGCCAGATAATTGCTGTTTCCCATAAATTGACAAAAAACTGCACTTGTGGACAAAACCAACAATGTAATTAGAAATAACTTTTTCATATCGTATTGAATTTTAAAAAAACAAAAGTACGAAATAATGAGCTAATAAGCTAAAGAGTTAATAAGCTAATGGGATAACATGATAAAAGACGAGAGATATACGTGTTTTCTCGTATATACAATCGTCTTATTCCAAATTTATTCTATGTGTGTAGAAAAATAATATATTAAATTGTACAAAAAATGGTGCTTTTTTATTGGCAATTGGTCATTTTAAATTTCATTAATCGCAAACATTTATCTTTACATTGTTTTTTGAAAACTACGCCATAAACAAAACCCTGGTGAAATGCCATTGAATTGGGGTCAAAGTTTATTTCGTACGTATCAGATTGAAAACTTGATGTGCAAACAAATTTTCCTTTAGGATCAAATGTATATGCTCTGAATTTATTGCTCTGATCAGTTTTTGTGTATTCAAAAACGATCAAATTTCCTTCTGAGTCAACCATAAATGATGTAAAATAGGGCAGATGATCAGGATAATTTTTCTTTTCTTTAAAACTTTTTTGAATCTTTTCGTATTGTTTAATGATATTCTCAATTTCCTCTTTTGAGTATTTTTTCATTTTAATTAACTGTTCTTCAAATTGTGAGGTTCCATTAGTTACAGTTTGATATAATTTATTAATATCTTCTTCTGTAATTTTTAATGGGGGAATATTTAAATTGAACACTTGAATTACTTTACCCTCTTTTGAATATTCAGTTACAACACCTGTTGAAGTAAATGCAACCAATAAGTTTCCATTTTTAGCTGTTGCAATACAGATTTTTTCAGAACTTGACTGAGAATAAGGCGGTTGAAAATACATTTTATCTCCTCCGGGAAGTTCAATACTCATGCTTCCTTCTGTTGTACTGGAATTTTCAGTAAGGATCCTTTTTTCAGTTTCTGTATTAAAATCTTTAATAACTACTATTGATTTTCCATTAGTATAACCAAGAATGCCCAGTTTTGAATTGGATAAAGAGACTATTTCCAAAGGCATGTATTTGAGTTGAATCATTTTAATAAATTTGCCGTTTAAATCAAAAAATTTTAGTCTTCCCTGGCAATCAGATGTGAAAACATATTTGCCATCTAATATTCCTTCAACGGTTGGAAGAAATGGAAACTGATCTTTTCCGGATCCCTTTTTTCCAAATTTTAAAACGAAATTTCCATTTTTATCAAATTTCCAAATTTCGTATTTTGATTTATGACTCATAAAGATTGAACCATCCTGGGCAACAACGATTCTTTTAATTTTACCGGTCTCTTTTCCGTATTGTTCCAAATTATAATCAGATAAAAGCGTATTCCAATCATTCTTTGTTCCAAAGTTAGTGTCTTCAACCAATTTTACATTTCCATTTTTATAGAGAGAAATTAAATTTTGACCATTCAATTGTATAGTAATGAGAACTAAAATCACCATTACAATAAACCTGTTTTTCATGATAAATATGTTTTTAAATTTTTAATTTTCTATAGTAAATGCTCCTTCAAAATTCCCATCTGCATCAGTAATGACAACATCAATCTGTTTTTTATGCCACATTTTATTTTGATCCTCTTGCTCTAACAAATCATATTGTGCCTGGAGTCTCTCATTTTTTTTCATTTGTCTATTTTGATTTATTTGCCATATTAAACCTATTCCGAATAATATGATTATTGAAGCAGCAATTTTAATTATTTGAAATCTATTTGATTTTTTTTGAACACTAATTTTTTTGAATTCAGGAATCTCTTGTTCTGTATAATCAGAATCTAAATATGATAATGCCTTAAATATTAAATTTTTATCTTGTAAAGTTTTTTGATATAAATCTAAGCATTGCTGACAATGCTCCAAATGATTGGATATATTTTTTTTCTTTTCCTCAGACATTGCATCATCGATAAATAATTGCATTTCTAATTTATTCAAACATTTCATGATATTGATTTTTTAAATTATTTTTTATTTTTTCAATAACTCTTAATAAAGTTGTACCCACTGAAGTTGTTTTAATTCCAATTATTTCTGCAATTTCAGAGTATGAAAAACCATCATAATAAAGGATTATCAACTCTTTATCTCTTTTATCTAATGCTTCAATAATTTCAAAAACGATCCTTTTTTTCTCTTTTTGTTCTAAACATTCATTCAAATCAAAACTGCTTTCAGATTTATAGATAATCTCTTGTTCTTTCTGTTGATGATTTTGATTAGTTTTATAGTTTGATCTTATTTTATTTAACATTGCTTTATATAACCAGGCTCTTGGATTTTCAATTTCAGAACAATCAGAAGTTACCTTGTATAAACTATAAAAAACATCTTGAATGAAGTCATCAATCTCCTGAGAATCTGAGTTTAATTGAATAGAAAACCTTTTCAATTCCAGATAGTACTTTTTATATATTTCTTCAAAAACCATACTGTTTTTTATATTTGAAATCCACTATAAAACGATTAAAAAACGTTTTTGTGACAAGAAGCACAAATATAATTGAAAATTTTTAAAGTTGAGGTTCATTAGCAATATTGTAGTTATCTTTGCTTTCAATATTTAAAATGAAAAATATGAATGAAGTGGATTTTTATATTGCAACTTTTCCGGAGGAAATTCAGATTATTTTAAATAAAATCAGAGCCATTATTATTTCAGTTGCTCCGGATGCTGTAGAAGGATTTAATTATCAAATGCCCTCTTATAAATTGAATAAAAAACCATTGGTTTACTTCGCAGCCTTTAAAAATCATATCGGCTTTTATGCCACACCTACCGGACATGAGCAGTTCAAAAAAGAACTGTCTGCATACAAACAAGGGAAAGGATCAGTGCAGTTCCCATTGAATCAACCAATTCCTTATGATTTGATTCAAAGAATAGTGGAGTTTAGAATCACAAATTGTTGAAACTTTATGCATCAATATTACATTATGAATTTGAAATAATTTTTGATATTTTTGCGTTACTATTAATAAATTTTATTATATGAAAAAAACATCCTTACTTATTACCATCATAGTGATCCTTTTTGCACAAACAGGATGCAAAAGAGGATCCACTTCCGGAATTAAAACCGAAAATTTTTCAACAGGAAAAGCCGGTGAACTATTAATTGTGATGGATAAAGAGTTGTTTGGTGACACAATGGTATCACAAATAAACAATACTTTTATACAACCCCAACCTTCCATTAATCAAACTGAACCAATGTTTGATTTGTTAAAACTAAAAAATGCAGATTTTAATTCCTATTTTCAAAAACATAGAAACATCGTTCATTTTGACATCAATTCCAGTTATGGTGTGAATAAAATGGAAATTGAAAGAAATGTTTGGTCATCACCACAAGTTTATGTACACTTTAAATGCAACAGTGTTGATTCCTGTATTCAGTTGTTTTTCCAACATCAAAATGAGATTATTGATGTATTGTATGACAATGATTTGGCCCGATTACAATCATTTTATCTAAAAGATCATAATGCTGCTATTGAGAAGAAAATTAAAGAGAAGTTTGGTTACACAATCTCAGTTCCAAAAAATTATTCAATAGCCAGAGAAGAGACGGATTTTATCTGGTTGCTTTTCAGAACGACTAAAAATGACAGATGTATCATGATTTATAAGACAACCCCAACACAATTATCTCAACCCAATCTTATACAATTAAGAAATGAGATTACCAAAAAATATATTCCGGGTGCTGTTACAGGAGCGTATCCTATCATAGATCAAAATCCAAAATATCTCAAATTCAAAGAGTTAAACATTGGTTCCAAAACAGGAGCAGAATTAAGGGGATTGTGGATCTCTGAAAATGATATCATGGGTGGCCCATTTTGTACGTATGTTTTTAATGAACCTACCGGTAAAAATTGTATTGTAGTGGATGGGTTTGTTCATGCTCCTCATGAAAACAAACGGGATTATATCCGTGAAGTGGAAGCCATTATTAAAACAATAAGATAAGAATCTATAATATTAAAATAAAATGGGGAACATTTCCCCTTTTTTTTCGTCCAAAAGTAACGTGAGCATATCTAAAATTGATAAAGAATTGGTGGAAGGCTGTCTGAAAAACGACAGAGTTAGTCAAAGGAAGCTATATGAAAAGTTTGCTCCTAAGA
This sequence comes from uncultured Bacteroidota bacterium, assembly GCA_942493315.1. Classification (GTDB taxonomy): domain Bacteria; phylum Bacteroidota; class Bacteroidia; order Bacteroidales; family WCHB1-69; genus UBA5429. The sequence goes on from OW818690.1 coordinate 1,165,605, forward strand.
TGTTGGTTATCTGTATGCGATATGCAAAAACAAAAGAGGATGCTGAGGATATTTTAATTGAAGGATTCGTTAAAGTATTCGCAGGATTAGAAAAATTTAAACAAGAAAGTTCTTTGGATACCTGGATTCACTCTATCATGGTCAATGCTTCGATCTCCTACTTCCGTAAAAATAATAAACATTATCAGGTAGGTTCAATTGAAGATGAGTTGTATGAGATTCCGAACAATTCAGATTTGGATGGGTTAGCGCATCTAACCGGAAAAGATTTGATGCAATTACTCCAAACGATGCCGGATCACCTCAAATGCGTGTTTAATTTAGTCGCATTTGATGGTTATGATTACGAAAAGATCTCCACTGAACTGGGAATCAATATTGGAACGGCAAGGTCCAGAATGTCAAAAGGAAAAACATGGTTACAAGAGCGAATCGACAAAATGCAAAAATTATCTTAGAAGGGGGGCAAATATGTTGAAACAAATGGAACAAACAAATTTAGAACATTTATTGGAAAATTTAACAGAGCAACCATCAAATGGTGTTTGGAACTCTATTGAATCTCAATTAAATGTTGTATTACCTCATACAGGTCAATCTCTGACACAAACGGCTACTTCCGGTAAAGGGAGTTCTATTTTCTCTAAAATAGCGGCAGCACCTCTAAAAGCGGCTGCAATCACCGGATCAGTAGTTATTATATCAACAGCAGCTATTATCACGATTCAGGTTCTCAATCATAAACCAGCACAACAAAATAGTCAAAGACCAAATACTCAAAATACAGAATTGGCTATTGTTTCAGATACAGTAGCTCTACAAACAGATCCATTATTGAGTGAAAATAACACTCCTGTTCTGGAATATGTTTCCAAAGGGATCATTCAAAGTCCACAAACTGTAAATGAACCGGTTTCTCAAAACCCAATAAATTCTGCTCCGATACTTCCAGTTACTCCAATTAGTCCGGTAATTACAAATCAACCATCAAATACCAATACACCAAAACCGGAACCCACCCCAAAACCGGTTATTTCCAATGTTACAAACATGTCAGATCCTGTGCTTCAAAATCAGGAGTTTGAGAATTATACTCCGGTAAAAGTCACCATTCCAAATGTCTTTACTCCAAATGGTGATGGGTTCAATGATCTCTTTGTTATTGACGGGATTGAAAATTGTAATGACAATAAACTGATTATAAAAAGTAGTTCCGGAAAACTAGTATTCCAGTCATCTGATTATCAAAATGACTGGAATGCCGAGAATTGCCCTGATGGCGTATATATTTACTATTTTGTTTATAAAGTGAACCAAATAGAGGAAAAAATGATGGGAAAAGTGATCATTAAAAGATAACTATTCTTTAATTCCCAATTCCAATTTTACTTTTGATGCAATATCTTCACCTCTTTCGAAATTTAAAAGAGTAGAAGTATCAAAAATATACATATAGTTACCCTCTTTTGCTACTTTTTCAATAGCTTTGGTCAATTTATCCTGAAAAGGTTTCAATAATTCCAACTGTTTTACTTGAAGTTTTTCCTTCATTTCTTCTGAAAAAGCTTCAATTTTTTGATATTGTTTAGACAGTTCTTCTTCTCTGATTTTTAATAAAGCCGGAGAGATTTTTGGATTAGCTTTTAAAGCTTCATATTCTGCATTATTTTTTTCAAATTCAGCATACATTTGTTTTCCTTCCTCTTGAAGGTCTTTTTGGTATAATTCCAAAACTTTTTGAGCTGTGTCAACGCCGGGAATCAAACGAATAATAGCAGCATAATCAATGTGTCCGAATTTTGCTTTACCTTGTGCAAATGTAGATCCGGAGCAAACAGTTAAAATAAGTGCTAAAACGATGGTTATTTTTTTCATTAATCTCAATTTTTAGCTATTATTTAATTCCTAATTTTGCTTTAACATAAGGGGTAATATCTTCTCCACCTGAATATAATAAAATTTGAGTATCGAAAATATAAGTAAATCCTTTTTCTTTACAAACATCATCAATTGCTTTTTGTAGAGCATCTTGATAAGGTTTTAAAAGTTTTACTTGTTGTTCTTCAATATCAGTTTGAACATCAGTTTGAAAGGTAACAATTCTGTTTTTTAATGCTAAAATCTCATCCTCTTTTACTTTTCTAACAGCAGTTGATAAAATTCCTGCATTTTGATTTATATAATCCATTTTTGTTTGATACTCATCCATCATGGATTGATACATCTCTTGCATTTGCATTTGATAATTTTCCATTTTAATTCTAAGAGAATCAATCCCTGGCATCATTTTCATCACCTCTTGTGAATTGATATGTCCATATTTTCCTTGTGCATTTGCAGTAATGGTTCCAACAAAAATCAGCACCAAAACCATTAAAAAAGTCTTTTTCATAAATTTCTAAAAATTGTTTTTTTATTTATTAATAATTATTTAGTCGGGGTAATTCCTAATTTTTCCAAAATGGCATCGTTGATATCAAATTTGTTATCAGCGTAAACAATGGTCATGGAACCGGAAACATCAAACACGAAAGCATACCCTTTTTCTTTAGCATACTCTTCGATAGCAGAAAAAACTTTGTCTTGAATAGGTTTTACTAATTCTTCCCTTTTTTTGAATAGGTCACCATCTTTGCCAAAACGTTTTTTTTGTAGATTTTTTGCATCTTGTTCAGCTGCAATGATCATATCTTCTCTATTTTTCTTTAGGTTTTCAGGTAATGTGATAGCTTCAACCTGGAAGCTTTTGTATAGGGAATCAATACTTTTAAATTTGACTTCTATCTCTTTTTGCCATACAGCAGCAATTCTGTCCAATTCAGCTTTTGCTTCTTTATACTCAGGTACATTGCCTAAAATATACTCAGAATCAATATAAGCATACTTTTGAGAAAAAGCGGGTAATGAGATTAAGATCATCACCAATGTAATTAAAATGTTTCTTTTCATAGCGTTTATGTTTTAATTTTCTTTATTAGACAATAAAAACCTCGATTTGTTAAATGTTAATCAATGGATTGGTTGATCGAGATATGGAAGTGACCTTTGTTTGCGGTTGGTTGTCCTTGAATTGGATCAAAACCGTATCCCCAGTCAAAACCAAGTAATCCAAACATGGGTAAGAATATTCTGACACCAACACCAGCAGATTTGTATAAGTTAAAAGGAGAATATTGTCTTGGGTCTAACCATGCTTTTCCTGCTTCGGCAAATGCTAATAAATAGATAGTAGCACTTGGATTAAGAGTTATCGGATATCTGATTTCTGCGGTAAATTTATTGAAAATGGTACCACCAACAGTAGAGCCGTTCACTTGAGGAGTCAAAGCATTTTCATTTTCATAACCGCGCATTCCGATGATCTCTCTACCATCTAATGCCCATGTTGATAATCCATCACCACCTAAATAGAAACGATCAAATGGAGCAGGTCCGATCCCATTGTTGTAATGTCCCATAAATCCGGTTTTAAAACGGATATTTAACACTAAGTTCTCCACAATTTTGGTGTACCAAATCAAATTGAATTTGAATTTATACAACTCTAACCATTTGTATTTTTCCTGATCAGTTAAATTAGTGTAATCTTTATTGGTAAAAAAGGGAGTAAGGAGGAGTAATCTGGAAAGAAAACAACATATCAGAACCTTCACGTGGATAAATGGGGGCGTTAACAGAACTTCTTCCAATACTTAAAGTATAACTTAAATTATTGGCATAACCATCAGAGAATACGAAGTAAGAGCCATAATTTTGAACATCAAATCGTTGAAACTGAAGGGTATGAGAAATATGGAAATAATCATCCGGCCATTTAAGCTTTTTAGAATAAGAAGATGAGATCCCTAAAACTTTAAGGCCTCTGTAACTGGCATCAGAACTTAACAACCCATTGGCTTGTACCTGATAAGTAAACGAAGTAGTTAAAGAATTTGGTTTTTTACCACCCACCCAAGGTTCAGTGAATGAAAAAACATAGTATTGGTAATATTTTTGTGTAATAGATGCTTTTAAAGCTAATCTTTGACCATCACCACCGGGAACAGGAGTCCAGGCTTCTTTCTTAAACATTTTCTTAAATGAAAAATTGTTAAAAGTAACTCCTGCACTAAGGATAAGACCTATAGATTGACCGCTATACCCTAATGATAATTCCAATTGGTCAGAAGAAGCTTCCTCCACTTGATACGTTAAATCAACAGTTCCATCAGCTTCATTTGGTTTAGGAATCACATTCATGGTTTCTTGATTAAAATACCCTAAAGAAAGGAGCACTTGTTGAGTTCTGATTAAATCTGCTCTGTTGAATAGTTGTCCGGGAAGTGTTGTTACTTCTCTTAAGATTACATTATCACTGGTTTTAGTATTTCCTGAAATGGATATTTTGTTATAAACGGCTTGTCTCCCTTCTCTGATTCTGATCTCAATATCAATAGAGTCATTTTCAATTAAAACTTCAACCGGCATAGCATTAAAAAACAGATATCCATCATTCATGTACAAAGAGCTGATATCGTTACCACCTTCATTAGCGGTTAGATTCTTCATCAATAAAGATTGATTGTAAATATCACCTTTAGAAATATTTAAAAGTTGGAATAAAAGATCAGATTTGTATTTGGTATTCCCTGCAAAAGTGATATTTCTAAAATGGTATTTTGAACCTTCATTCACAAAAAGGTAAATATTTACTTTCCCTTTTGTAAAAACAACGGAATCTCTTTCAATAAAAGCATCTCTATAACCGAAATCATTATATTTATTGATTAAATTGATTTTATCCTGTTCGTAACTCTCTTTGATAAATTTAGAAGATTTGGAAAGTCTGATATTGACGCGATCAGCGAAATAGTCTTCTAAATGTTCTAATAAATCTTTTGATTTATAATAGTCAGGATGTTTGATAAAATAAGCGATAACTGTATCTGCTCGAAAGAAAGGCATGATTTTAGTCATCTCTTTGGTTTCTTCCATAGCTTTTTTCAACTTACCGGGTGAAACTTCACCGGAGTTACCGATAAGATGAATTTTATCAATTTTAACTTTTTTATCTTTATTAATATCAAAAAGAAGATTAACACCACGGCTAATTTTTTCATCCTTAAGTTCTTCAACATTAACAGAACAGTTGTAATACCCTTTATCCACATAATACTTTGTGATAATATTAACGCAAGTTCTTTTCATATTTTCGTTTACGATATTACCTTGTGCAATTTTGATTAAATCGCGCAAATCGGTATCTTCTGATTGTCTGGTTCCGCGGAAGCCGAAAGAGACCAAACGGGATCTTTCAACAACATGAACATTAAAAAAGATAAGATCATTAACAACATTAGTCACAGAGATATCCACATCTTCATAAAGACCGGTACTCCATATTCTTTTCACTGATTTTGAGATCAAATCACCCGGAACTTCTATAAGATCACCCACACCAAAAAGCAATAAACGATTATCAAAAGAAGTAGATCCGGTAGAAGTGATGCCCCCTACTTCATATCTTTTGGTAACAGATAGATCGATAATAGGCTTTTGATTATCTGATGGGGGATCGGTTTGACCTAAACTAACAAAAGTAGGAAGGCAAAAGAGCGATATTAAAAAAAGTGCTTTAAATAGGTGTTTCGTCATTTATTTTTGATATTAACTGCAAAAATAGTAAAAAATCATTGATTAATAAGTTGTTCAGATGTTTTTCCAAATCGTCTTTCTCTATTTTGAAAATCAGAGATGATATTCCAAAGATCCTCTTTTCTAAAGTCGGGCCAAAGAATAGGAGAAAAGAACAGTTCAGTGTAAGAGATTTGCCAGAGTAAGAAGTTACTAATACGCTCCTCTTTACCTGTTCTAATCAGAATATCAGGATCGGGAATTTGAGCGGTATATAATTTATTTTGAATAGTTTGTTCAGTTATCTGATTTGCTTTTAGGGTTCCATTTTCCACTTCAGAAGCAATTTTTTTCACCGCTTCCAAAATCTCTTTACGAGAGCTATAGCTTAATGCAAGAACTAAGGTGAGTCCTGTATTATCTTTGGTAAATTCAAGAGCTTCGTTGAGTTCTTCCCGGCAATCTTCGGGAAGTGTTTCAATATCACCAATCGCCATCATTCTCACTTTATTTGTCATAAGGTTATCCAATTCGGCACGGATACATTTTACAAAAAGTGACATTAAGGCATTTACTTCTTCAATAGGTCTATTCCAATTTTCAGTGGAGAACGTGTATAAAGTCAGATATTTGACACCCACTTCACCGGCACCTTCAATCACGCTACGGACAGCCTCTATAGCGTTTTGGTGACCATAGACTCTATCCTGTCCTTTTTCGACAGCCCATCGGCCATTTCCATCCATAATGATGGCTATATGTGCAGGAATTTTAGAAAGATCAATATTTGTAGCCACTATTGTTCATTTTTGGTTTTAGATTGTATCTGATTCGGCAGGAAGTGTCCTCATTTCCAATTTTAAATGTAGCTGTAAAAACTGCAAATGAGTACCAGTCTAAAGTATGAGAATTTCCCCTTTGAGTACCAGCTTCATTTTTAACTATAGAGCGATCCGCTAATTGAGCTACCACATTTCCTTTTTGAAATTTCAAAAACTCATTATCGTAATAAACGCTACTTACATCATCTAAGTAATCGGTGAAAGTGTATCTCATACCCCATTCAAGGCCAAGAGAAACATATTTTCCGGCATTTAATTTTATCCCAATTCCAAAAGGTATTGCAACACTAACTAAGCTATAAGGATCAAAATCTTCAATTAATCCTTGTCCCTCAGTTCCTAAACTTTGCAAATCGTAATAAATTCCGTTATATTCAGCTTGAGGATTAAAGGAGAAAACGGTAATTCCTGTGTAAATGTAAGGAGTAAAGTGGTTTCTGGCAGGGATATTATAAAGTTCAAGGAAATTGAGTTCTACTTGAGCAGATATTTCTGTAATGGGAGATCTGAAACTAAGGTTTCTGGAGTAGTTATTATTAGTGAGTTTATCACTTGCTTCCACTTGTGCAAATAAAATATTTGACTTAAGAGCCCATCTGGGATTAAAGTTATAGCGATAAATAATACCGCCACAGGTTTGAAAATTGGGAAAAAGTGTCCTTGGATTGAGATCTCCCATATAGAAAGAGGTTCCAACCATACCACCAATTTCGGATCTTTGAGCATTGGAAATCAATCCAAAACAAACAAATGCGAATACTATGAATACTTTTTTCATCCTTAATAACTTTAAGCTGCAAAGATATAAATTAACGACAATATATAGATATTATTATAATAAAAAAAGAAAGGGATTTTACTCCCTTCTTTTTATTTTGCATTAAACTTTAAATTTGAGTTTGTATTGATTAAATAAAAGACTATTTTACTAAATCAACGATAGCTTTGAAAGCTGCCGGATTGTTCATAGCGAGGTCGGCGAGGGTTTTGCGATTTAATTCGATACCCTTCTTTGCTAAGTTACCCATAAATACTGAGTAAGAGATGCCATATTCGCGAACGCCCGCATTAATACGGGTGATCCACAAACTTCTAAATGCTCTTTTTTTCGCTTTGCGATCGCGGTATGCGTATTGTTGTCCTTTTTCCCAAGTATTCTTGGCAACGGTCCAAACGTTTTTACGTTTACCGAAGTACCCTTTGGTACGATTCAAAATCTTTTTTCTTCTTGCTCTTGAAGCAACGTGATTAACTGATCTTGGCATAAATTCTCCTTTCTTTTTAAGTCAGCGGTTTACAATAGGTAAACTCTTAATGTGCTGATCATAAAGTTAATAATTATTTTAACAAAGACCCAACATGTTTTTGATGGTTCTTTCCATAGTCTTATCTGCGATAGCGCTGTAAGCCAAATTACGTTTTCTTTTAGTAGATTTTTTAGTTAAGATGTGGCTATGATAAGCATGGTGTCTTTTTACTTTACCGGTACCTGTAAGAGTAAATCTCTTTTTAGCAGCGGATTTGGTTTTCATTTTTGGCATTTCGAAATGTTTTAAAATGTTAATATGATAATGTTTAATGCAAATTTCTATTTTTTAGGAACAAGAATCATGATCATTCTTTTTCCTTCCAGTTTCGGCATACTTTCAACTTTGCCGAAGTCTTCCAAAGCGGTTGCAAATTTTAATAAGATCAACTCTCCCTGATCTTTATATACAATCATTCTCCCTTTGAAGAATACATCCACCTTTACTTTACAACCCTCTTTCAGGAATTTTTGGGCATGATTTACCTTAAATTCAAAATCGTGCTCATCCGTATGAGGTCCCAATCTTATCTCTTTGATGATGATTTTAGCAGATTTTGCTTTAATCTCTTTTGCTTTTTTCTTTTGTTCGTAAAGGAATTTTTGGTAATCCATCACTTTACATACGGGAGGACTAGCTTGCGGTGAAATCTCAACCAGGTCAAGACCTAATTTTTCAGCAAGTGCTAGAGCATCACGCAAAGTGATGATTTGAGGTTCAAGGTTATCACCCACAACCCGAAGGGTTGGTGACGTGATAAATTCATTGATTTTATGAAGAGCTTCTTTCTTTTGTGGAGCTCCTCGACGTATTACCGGACGATTGAATTGCGTTGCGATACCGATTCTCCTTTCTTTTAATTTCTAATAACTTTATTTAAAATGTTTTGGGGCGCAAAAATACAAAAAAAATCAATTCAAAAATCATCCAAATTTTTTTTTAAATCTTACTGTAAAATTTACTCTTTATTTGATTCTAAAAAAAGTCGATAGTCAATAGTCGATAGTCAATAATTAGCTCTTTACTTTTCACCCTTTGCCTTTCACCCTTCACCTTTCACCTTTTGCCCTTAGCCTAATTAGCACATTATTTCGTATCTTTGCATGTTATATAAATTGAAATATATGTGGTATAAAAATATTAGATTAGTTGATGATAATCAAGACTTTATCGGTGATATATGCTTTGAAAACGGAACCATAATTGCTGTTGGTGAAAATATTTGCAACGATCCTGAAGCTGTTGATTTTGAGAGATTTCCACATTATGTTTTGCTTCCTGCTTTTACTGATTTACACGCACACTTCAGAGATCCCGGCTTTACTTACAAAGAGGATCTGCATTCTGGTTCCCGCGCTGCGCTTAAAGGTGGTTATACTGCGGTCAATCTGATGCCCAATACAAAACCAGTTTGTAGCTCTATTGAGATCGTGCACGATATTGAAAATAGAGCAAATGAGATCGGTTTAATTACAGTGAAACAAACCCTTAGCATGACTAAAAATTTGCAAGGACAAGATTTTGAACATCTTAAAAATTTGAAAAAAGGAGAAATTCTATTCGTTACTGATGATGGTCGGGGAGTTAGTGACGATGAGGTGATGCGTGAAATCTTTACCATTTGTAAAGAGAAAGAGGCAGCTATTATGTGTCATGCCGAAGATCCAAAATATAGCAAAACTGATATGAGAGTGGCTGAAAATAACATGACTTTTCGCGATATCAATCTTTTTAAAGAGATTGGTGGGCACCTTCATTTTTGTCATGTGAGTACAAAAGAAGCGATAGATGCAATACGAGAAGCTCAAAAAGAGGGACACCATGTGACTTGTGAAGTTACACCTCACCATCTTTATGCTACCGGATCAGAAGTGAACCATTATCGGGTTAATCCTCCATTCAGAGAACAAGAAGATATTGAATCATTGATACTTGCGTTAAAAGATGGAGTTGCCTGTGCTATTGCAACCGATCATGCTCCTCATACTCAGGAGGAAAAAGAAGCAGGCGCTCCCGGAATGATTGGCCTTGAATTAGCTTTTCCACTCTGTTATACAAAATTAGTTAGGAATTGTGATCTGTCTTTAAATCAGATAGTTGATAAAATGGCAACACAACCCTCTCAGCTCATGAAACTGAATAAAGGTAAACTTCAGGTGGGAACGGATGCCGATTTTGCCATTTTTGATATTGAAAATGAGTTTACCATTTCTGAAGAACTGTTTGAATCAAAATCGGTTAACTCTCCATTTATTGGTAAAAAAGTGTTTGGAAAAATCATTCAGACTATAAGAAAAGGGATTGTATTTCAATGGAAATAAATGAACAATGGTAAAGCAAAGAGATACTTTTAATGAAAGGCCTGTATATTCCCTCTCTGAGATTTCTAAGAGTATTGAAAATATTATTGCCAAAACGTACATAAAACCCTACTATATAAAGGCTGAAATTCTGAAATTAAACTATTATCCTCACTCCGGACATTGTTACCCGGAGTTGGTTGAAAAGGAGAATGGAAAAATCAAAACTCAGTTAAGGGCCGTCATCTGGGCTACTCAATTTCGTGATATTAACGAACGATTTATTAAAATTACCGGAGAACCTTTAAAAGAGGATATAGGAATTTTATGTTTGGCAACTATTGAGTTTAGCCCTCAACATGGTCTTAGTTTGCATATTCAGGATATTGAACCCACTTTTACTTTAGGAGAATTAGTAAAAAATAGGATGGAAGTGATCCAGAAATTGAAAAAGGAACAAATTTTCAATGCTAATAAACTAAAAAAACTCCCTTTAGTCCCCAAAAGAGTGGCCGTTATCTCTGTTGAAACCAGTAAAGGTTTTAGTGATTTTATGGTTACCTTATCTCAAAATAACTGGAATTATCGTTTTGAATGTGAGCTATTTCCTTCTATTTTACAAGGGGATAAGGCTGTCATTTCCATTTCTTATCAATTGGATATGATTGCCAAAAGAAAAGAACAATTCGATTGTGTTGTGATTGTTCGGGGAGGTGGCGGAGATGTAGGAATGAGTTGTTATGACGATTATCAGCTGGCTTCAAAAGTGGCGACATGCCCTATACCGGTGATCTCCGGAATTGGTCACTCTACCAACGAAACCGTAACGGATATGGTGGCTTATGAAAATAAAATTACTCCTACTGAAGTAGCCTATTTTTTAATTCAGCAATTTCATAATTTTTCAATCCAAATTGATGAACTTAAAAATCAGCTTCTAAAAAAAACAGAGGAGATTTTAACAGATCAGGAGATCTTTTTTACTCAAATAGGTCAATTGTTAAAATACTCTTCTGAGAGATGGGGCAATAAAAAAATGAAGGACGTGGATCTGCTTTCACAAAAAATCAAAATGGAAGCATCTAAAATGCTAGAAAGAGCAAAAAATAATATAATCCAGGCAGATACAAAGGTGAAATTACTTCATCCTGAAAATGTACTCAAAAGAGGATACAGTATCACTTTCTATAATGGAAAAGCAATTAAAAACAATACCGAAATTCCGGAAAATGGGGAGATTACAACTCAGTTATGGAATGGAAAATTACAAAGTATAGTAAAAAAACATGAAAAATAATTATCATACACATACTACTTACTGCGATGGAAAAGAGGAGATGAGTCAAATGGTGGAACAGGCTATTCATCTTGGCTTTAATCACTTGGGCTTTTCATCTCATGCACCTATAGAAAAGGATAATAATTTTTCCATCAAAGAGGAGAAAATTCCTGATTATATAAAAGAGATAGAATTTCATCAGGAACAAAATCAAAATATTCAATTATATAAAGGATTGGAATGTGATTTTATCCCCACCTTAACCAAACCATTCACCTATTTTAAAGAAACCTATAAACTGGACTTTATAATAGGAGGTATTCATCTGGTTCATAGTGGCATTGATAACCAACTTTGGTTCATTGATGGATCCAAACAACAGATTTATGATGATGGATTAGCACAATTGTTTCATAATAATATTAGAAAAGCAGTTACCTGTTTTTGGGAACAAACTTTTGAAATGATTGAAACACAACATTTTGATATTATCGCACATTTAGATAAAATTAAAATGCACAATCAAGGTCGATTTTTTAGTGAAGAGGAGAGTTGGTATAAAGATTTAGTTCAAAAAGCAATTGATCTTCTATACAATAAAAATAGAATTGTTGAAATTAACTCCAGAGGACTTTATAAAAAGAGATGTGATCATTTTTATCCTTCCGATTTCATCATTCAAAGGGTTGCAAAAAAAGGGATTCCAATGGTGATCAGCAGTGATGCGCATAAGTCAGAAGAACTAGATCTGTATTATAATGAAGCGATTGCTAAACTAAAACAATTTGGAATTTCAAAAATTGTTTATTTGACTTCTCATGGTTGGGAAGAGATTGGAATATAGAAATTGAATAATATACAATAAAAAAAGGCTCTTGATAAGAGCCTTTTTTTGTCTAAACTAAAAAACTTATATTTTCTTAGTCCATTTTACGAACATTTCTTGCTTCAACGCCTTTTTTTCCTTGACCAAGTTCAAACTCTACTTGATCACCTTCGTTTGGTGTTCTTCCGGAGATGTTTGATTCATGAAAAAATACATCTTTACCACCGTTATCAGGAGTAATAAATCCGAATTTTGAAGTTTGTTTGTAAAATTTTACTTTACCAGTTTCCATACTATTGTTTTATTGATTAATTGATTACTTTAAAATGGTACCATTTTAAAGGTTTGAACTGTTGGCAAAGGTAACAACTTTTTATTAATAAATATGTGTTTTTCAATATTTTTTTATTTTTTTAATAATAATTAGTTAAAAACCTTATAATCAATCATATATATAGTCTTAAATTTACTTGTTTTTAACTTTTTTAACATTTTTGGGTTTGTTTATATGTTTAAAAAGCATATCATAACAGTTTAATTCTGAAACTATTTCGTACTTTTGCATCAAAATGAATAATAGAGTAAGTGACTATGATATACCCAACAAACTTTGAACAAAAAATCGGATTTGACTCTATACGTTCTTTATTGAAGGAGCATTGCATCAGTATAATGGGAATTGAACATGTGGATTTGATGCAATATACTACTGATTTTGATCAAGTTATGTTAACTCTTGAACAAGTGCATCAAATGCAAACAGCAATTCAGTTTGACGATCCTGTTCCTGCTCACGATTTTTATGATATCAGACCAGTCCTATCAAGAATACGATTAGATGGTACATTTGTTGAAATAGACGAATTGGCAGAAATAAGAGCCGTTTTAAGTACTGTAATTCAAATTTTTGTATATTTTAGAGTTAAAAATGAAGAGGATAAGTATCCTCGAATTTGGCATTTATGTAAGGATCTGTATTTGGAAAAAGATTTGTTGGAATCGATCAATAGGATCATTGATCCCAAAGGTCAATTGAAAGATAATGCATCTGAAGAATTACGAAGAATAAGAAGAGAGATCATAAAAATATCAGGAGAGGCAGACCGTAAGATTAAAAAAATATTACAATTTGCTAAAAAAGAGGGTGTTGTAAAAGAGGATGCAGAAATGACTATCAGAAATGGCCGTCTTTGTATTCCGGTTCCTGCACAGTTTAAAAGAAAATTACATGGATTTATTCATGATGAGTCTGCTACTGGTCAGACAGTTTTCATAGAACCTGCTGATGTTTTTGATTCTAATAACGAATTAAAGGATCTTTTAAATGCAGAAAGAAGGGAAATAATAAGAATTTTAACTGAAATTTCTAATCAAATCAGGGTTTCATTACCCAATATTCATCAAACAATAAGTTTTCTAGGAACTTTTGATTTTATTAGGGCGAAAGCCAAATTTGCTATTCGAATTAAAGGGGTGCTGCCCCATATTCACAATGAACAAATGATTGAATGGAATCAGGCGGTTCATCCCATACTGTATCTGAATTTTCAAAATACACACAAAAAAGTGGAACCATTGAATATTCAGTTACATAAAGATTCCCGTATTTTAATCATTTCAGGACCAAATGCCGGAGGAAAATCCGTTTGTCTTAAAACGGTAGGATTGTTGCAGTATATGATGCAGTCAGGGCTGTTGGTTCCGATGCAGGAGTTTTCAGAAATGGGACTATTTGATTCCTTTTTTATCAATATGGGGGATGAGCAATCCATTGATAATGATTTAAGTACCTATAGTTCTCATTTAAGAAACATCAAAACCATGATTGAACATCTGGATTCCTCTTCCTTATTTTTGATAGATGAATTTGGATCCGGAACAGAACCGACCTTAGGTGGGGCTATGGCTGAAGCGATTTTGGAACATATATATGAAACAGGTTGTTTTGGGATCATTACAACACACTACGGAAATCTTAAAGTTTTCTCAGAAACCCATCCGGAAGCAGCCAATGGTGCCATGTTGTTTGATACCAATGCGCTAAAACCCTTATTTATTTTAAAACAAGGAAAACCGGGAAGCTCGTTTACTTATGAAATAGCTAGACAAATCGGACTACCTGAATCGATAATTTCAAGTGCCATATCAAAATCGGGAACGACACAAATCGACTATGAAAGAGTTTTGGAGGAAGTGGAACTCGAGAAAATGGAATTGGAAAAAAAACTCAAAATGGTTACACAAACCGATGATAAATTAGCAGAATTGATTGATTCCTATAATGAGAAATTTAAAGAGTTTGATAAACAAAGAAAAGAGATTTTGCAAAAAGCAAAAAATCAGGCTATTTTGATCATTGATGGGGCGAATAAAGTGATTGAAAATACAATCAGGGAGATCAAAGAGGTGAAAGCAGAATCATCTAAAACCAAAGAGATTCGCAATAATGTTCAATATTTGAAGAAAGATCTCGAAAAAGAGATCTCCTCCATTGAACAGGATGAGGTGATGAAACCATTAGTTCCAATTAAAAAGCTTACTCCAAAAGTGAAAATTGAAAAAGTTGATGAAACTCCTATCAAAGTAGGTGATTCTGTTTTAATAACTGATATTCAAACAATTGGAGAGGTAACACAATTAAATGGGAATGAAATAACCATCTCTTTTAATTCTGTTTCATTGAAAACCAATCTAAAAAAAGTGGTCAAAATATCGAAAAAGGATGCAAGAACTGTTCAAAGAGGGGGTTTCTCAAAATTGGATGGTACCCGATTAGGCGAAGTGATGAATGAAAAAGTGGCCAAATTCAATGCGGTATTGGATATTAGAGGGAAAAGAGCGGATGAGTCCATACAACTCCTTGAATCTTTTGTGGATGAAGCGATCCTTCTAAGCATTCATCATATTAAAATATTGCATGGAAAAGGGGATGGGATTTTGCGAAAAGTGATCCGACAATATTTATCAAAAAGAAAAGATGTCCATAGTTATGGAGATGAAATGCTTGAACTGGGAGGTGCGGGTATCACAGTCATTAATTTGTAATTAACAATGTTAAATTTTTTAAAATGATTATAATTTCTATTGGAAATGAGATTCTATACGGAAAAACGATCAATACCAATGCCTCATTTATTGCAGATCAATTGTATGGTTTAGGGATTGAAGTACAAAAAGTGATTACCATAGGGGATCATCAGGATCAGATTTTTGAAACCTTAACGTCCGCATTTCAAGAAACCGATTTTGTAGTGATGACAGGTGGTTTAGGCCCTACAAAAGATGATATTACCAAGCAGGTTATCTGTGATTTTTTTAAAGTGGATCAGGTGATCAATGAAAAGGTGGTTTCAGATATCCAAAAAATGTTTGAAAGAAGAGGATTTAAATTGAATGAGATCAATAGATTACAAGCATCTATGCCGGTTGGTTCGATCCCATTAACCAATAAAAATGGAACTGCTCCCGGTATTTGGATAGAAAAAGATCAGAAGTTTTTTGTGGCCATGCCCGGCGTTCCTTTTGAGATGAAACCGATTGTTACGGATGAGATGATTCCGTTATTGAAAGAGCGCTATCCATTTCAAAACGTTATTTTGCATAAAGAGTTAATCACTGCCGGTATTGGAGAAAGCGCCCTTTCGGAATTGATAGAATCCTGGGAATTAGCTCTACCAAAACATATTACATTGGCGTATTTACCGGCTCCGGGAAAATTGATGTTGCGATTAACCGGAAGATCGGATAAAGGTACTGAAAATCAATTAAATTCAGAATTAAAAGAACACATAAAACAACTTAAAAAAGTAGCCGGAAAATATATCATTTCTGATCAAAGTGAAAATCTGGAGGAGGTAATCGGAAAAATACTCCTTAGAAAAAAGGGGAAACTGGCTGTTGCTGAAAGTTGTACGGGTGGATATCTTGCCCATTTAATCACATCAGTGCCGGGTTCTTCTCAATATTTTGAAGGAGGCGTCGTTTCTTATTCTAATGAGGTGAAACACTCCATTTTAAATGTTCGGGAGTTAAACCTGAAAAAACATGGCGCAGTCAGTGAGTATGTAGTTAATGATATGGCTATCAATACGATGGGACTTTTTGATGTAGATTATACAATCGCCATTTCAGGTATAGCAGGACCAGAAGGTGGAACTCCTGAGAAACCGGTTGGAACCGTTTGGATTGCTGTTGCAAATCCCACAAAAGTAGTAGCCGAAAAGTTTAATTTTGGAACTGAGGGTGGCAGAGAAGTGATTATTCAACGAGCCGCTCGAGCCGCACTTTATATGTTCTATAAGTTATTGCAGGCTTAGTTAAAATGCTCATCAGATAATCTTGCTCCAATCGTTTGGATACAAGCTGCACCTAAACGGGAAGCTAATTCACCGCATTGATCTACAGAATAATTATTGATCAATCCGTAAAGGAAACCGGAAGCATAAATATCTCCTGCACCTGTTGTATCTATTCGTTCACCAGGAGCAGGTGGAATAACGGTAACTTTACCATCCACTTTTGCGATGGATCCTTTTGCTCCCAACTTAACTACGGAAACAGAGCAATACTTGGACAGTTCTTCAAGAGCTTCTAACTCTTCTTTTCCCGTAAAAGCTTTGGCTTCCTCTTCGTTGGCAAAAATAATATCCACATAATCAATCAGCAATTGCTCAACCAAATCACGCATAGATTCCACTAAATTGTAGCTGGCCATATCCATAGATATTTTTAATCCACATTGTTTGGCTTTTTTGCAAATATCCAATACAAGATCTTTATTAAAAATCAAATATCCTTCAACATGAACGATATCATATTGTTTGAAAACATCAATATCGATTTCTGAAGGGGTCATCGTAGCGGCAGCCCCAAGATAGGTAGCAAATGTGCGCTCCCCGTTCGGAGAGATAAAGGTAGTAGCAATTCCGGTGTCAATATCAGAATACAAAAAATGAGTATTTATTTTGGCGTTTACCATATCATTTTTAAAGAAATCTCCTGCCTGATCTTTAGAAATTTTTCCGATGTAACCAGTGTGAGCTCCTAATTTAGCTAAACCATAAATTGTATTGGAAGTTGATCCACCGGATGCAATTATTTGATTCAAATGTGCTATTTCACTATGGATCACTCTTTTCTTATCAGCATCAATCATTTCCATTCCTCCTTTTACCAAGCCAAATTTTTCAATTTGTTGATCATCAGACACTTCTAGTAATACATCCACAAGGGCATTCCCAATTCCTAATATTTTTTTCATTTTTTATTGTTTTATAATTTTATAAATTTGGCGGCACACCATCTGTTTTTCTCTTTGTGAGAGACATATTGAAGACCTAATGTTTCACATTTTTCTTTTATTTTAGGCAAATCTTCATCAACATAAAAGCCACTTAAAAACAGCACCCCATTTGGAAGTAAAGTTTCAATATAAGCATCCATATCACGTAATAAGATGTTTCTATTGATATTGGCGATAATCATCTGATACGAGTCACCTTTGATAGTAGTAGCATCTCCTAATTTTACTACAATATCTTCAGCATTATTTCTTGAATTATTTTCAACATTATTCAAGTAGGCCCATTCATCGTTATCAATCGCAGTCACCGGAAAAGCTCCCTTTTTGTAAGCTAGTATTGCTAAAATACCTGTTCCAGCTCCCATATCTAATACAGATCTGTTTTCAAAAGGTTCTTCCAGAATATATTGAATCATCAACGATGTCGTTTCATGGTGTGCGGTACCGAACGACATTTTGGGTTCAATAACAATTTCGTATTCCACTTGTTCCATTTGGGGATGAAATGGAGCCCGAATATAACATTGATCAGCAATTAAAACCGGTTCATAATTGGATTCCCAAAGTGCATTCCAGTTTTCCATCTTCACATCAGAGAACTGATATTGCAATTGAACCGGATATTCGTGTTGTGTTAATATAGTCTCAATCTCTTCCTGATTATACTGATCTTTTTGAATATAAGCTAAAAGGGTATCTTCAGATTCACCATCTGAAAAACTTTCAAAACCCACTTCTCCAAGCAGAGCTATAAACACTTCTTTCCAAGGTTCAGGTTCACTGAACACGATTTTAAGTTCAAAATAATTCATCTTTATACTTTTTTTATTACATGATTTGACCCGCAAGAGTAAATTTCAGCGGGGTTAACATGTTAGTCTTTTTATCTTTAATAATAACCAGATAGTAATTTTTCTTTTCAATTAATCCTCTAACTGAGTAATATTCATAGATTTGGCTTCCTTTATGGTTCTTTTTGATATATCCTTCAATACTGGAGCTGATGTTATCGATATTTGCGGTAGTTCTAATTTCAAGAATAGAACCATTTCCTTCCATAACAACAATCTCTTTACCTCTCACTCCGAAATAGCTGGCTAAGAAATAACCTTCATCATCTTCAGACCATTCTACACCGGTGATTTTGGGATATTTTTGTTTAAAAGCAGCAACTGCTAATTCTGGAATTTCATTTGGTTTTTCATTGATAGATTCTACAGATAATTTGGCATAAACATCTGATGGTTGTTCCTCTTCAGCTTTATATGTTTTTAATATTCTACCTAATTTATCAAAAACTACACTGGTTGAAACCATAGCTTTTTGGTTATTTTTCTCATAAAATTCAACCAATATTTTATCTTGTTTGTCCGCTCTGGTTTCTTTTACTGCTGTTACAAATTCATACCCTCTGTAGGTAGATTCCAAATGTTTAAGCATGACACCTGTGATCGCTTCTTCAGGCAAAAATGTGTACGTTTTTTCCCAAACACCCTCTTTTGTAAAATAGAGTTCGTTTTTTTGTTCCTTAACTGTACAGGTAGCCACATAAAATGGATCAATGGTATTCCATTCCACATTTTCAGGTTGCAACACTTTTTTAGCGAACGCTTTTAAAACAGGAGCCGGTGCATCACCATTGGCATAAGGATCCTCTTTGGTAGTTTTAGGTTGTGTTTTGGGTTGTGTATTAGTTTTAGGTTGTGTAGCAGGTTTATTCTCTTTTGGTTGAGTTGTTTCATCAGAATCAGCATTTTCCTCTTTTGGTTGTTGCTTAGGCTGTTGTTTGGGTTGTTGAGCAGGTTTTGTTTCTTGTTTTGGTTTTTGATTATTTTTACCTTTAGGAGCGTTTTCTTCAGCAATTTCTTGATCTGCTTTTTGTTGCACTTTCTGTTTTGGAGTAAGTTCAGGAGTTTCAAATCCTTCAGGGTCAGTTCTGGTTAAAAGTTTACCAGCATAATCAAAAGTTAAAACGGAAGCTTGCGCTCCAACAACTTCAGGTTTAACCTCAATATAATAGTACAATTTAACATTTAGTTCTTCTCTAATCTCTGAAACTGCGATATTAAATTCCGGATAATTTTTATCAACATACCCAATTATGGCAGTAGGTAAGGTTGATTTGGGAATCAAAGTTGTGGATTTTATAAAAGCTCCATCACTTTGGATATAAATCACAGCAGCAGAGCCATCTACTTTAAAATTGGCTACATAAACATCACCATCCAAAACCCATTGTGAGACTTTCACTTCCCCTTGCTGATCCAGTAATGTTTGTTTCACTTCATCAGGAACATTATCCGGTTTTATTTTTTGTCCGAATAACTCAGATGAGGTGATTAAAAGCAATGAAATACTCAATATAAGAGTACCAAAACGAACACTTTTTTTCATATTACATGTTTTTTTTATTCAAACTTCAAAAATAAGAAAAATTTTGGAATAAGTAAAAAGAAATTATTCTTCAAAAAATAGAATTTTCATTCCCTTAATATTGGTGTCAAATTTTTTCTCAACATGAGAAATTATAAAATTTTCCAGTTCTTTTTCCAGATTGATCATTTTTCTTTCTGATTCATTGACAATAAAATAGGTATTTTTATCAGTGATATTCAAATCAAAAAATAGTTTGCCATCCATGATGATTTTATCTAAAACACCAATCTCTTCCATCAATTTTACAGTATTGTAAAGGGTTGCTCTACTAACATAATATTTTTGGGCATTGAGATGATTTCTCAAAAAATCTACTTGAAATGGGGCATTGAGTTGTATTATGGCTCGTAAAATAGCAAATCTTTCCTGAGTTTGTTTTAGCCCCGGGATAACAGTGTATTGGCAAACTGTCTAAACAAATGATCTGACGATTCTTGCAAATTCTTATAGTTTTTGCAAAAATAGGAATAATTTATTTATCTTTGTACCATAAATATAAAAAAAATGGCAGCTTTAACAAAAACAGATTTTAATTTTCCAAATCAAAAAAGTGTATATCACGGTAAAGTTCGGGATGTATATAACATCAATGATGAACAGTTAATTATGATTGTCAGTGATCGGATCTCTGCATTTGATGTAATCCTACCTGAAGGAATCCCTTATAAAGGTGAGATTCTCAATAAAATTGCCGGTAAATTTTTAGATGCAACAGCAGATATTTGTCCCAATTGGAAAATGGCAACACCCGATCCAATGGTTACTGCCGGTGTAGCTTGTGATGCTTTACCAGTTGAAATGATTGTCAGAGGTTATCTTTGCGGAAGTTCATGGAGAGCATACAAAAATGGAGCCAGATCTATTTGTGGAGTGCCCATCCCTGATGGAATGAAAGAGAATCAAAAATTTAAAAAACCGATCATTACGCCAACCACTAAAGCGGAACAAGGAATGCATGATGAAGATATTTCTAAAGAGGAGATCTTAAAACAAGGTCTGGTAAGTGTAGAAGATTATGAATTGGTTGAAAAATACACCATGGGACTTTTTGAAAGAGGTACTCAGATTGCCGCTGAAAGAGGTTTGATTTTAGTGGATACCAAATATGAATTTGGCAAGAAAAAAGACAAAATTTATCTCATTGATGAGATTCATACGCCTGACTCGTCCCGCTATTTCTATGCAGCTGAATATGAAGAAAGATTTGCTAACGGAGAACAACAAAAACAGCTTTCTAAGGAGTTTGTTAGAGAATGGTTGATGGAGAATGGTTTTCAAGGAAAAGAGGGACAGCAAGTGCCTGAAATGACAACTGAAGTGGTACAATCTATTTCTGACAGATATATTGAGTTGTACGAAAAAATAACCGGTGAAACTTTTGTGAAATCTGATACTTCCCATTTGTTGGACAGAATTCAAAAAAATGTTTCAGAATATTTGACCCATGGATTATAAAAACAAATTTGGACTACCCTACGAATACCCTGATCTTTTTGAAGAACACATGTTGTATGTTCCTCCAAAAGCAGATCCACCTGTATTGGATGAAAAATATCCCTATATCAACAAAAAGTTCTATTTCAGACTGGCCAGGATAAGCATATTAGCTGCATCTAAAACGGTAGGATTTTTACTTATAAAATTGATTATTGGTTTAAAATGCAACAATAGAGAGATTCTAAAAAAGTATAAAAAAGAGCTAAAGAACGGAGCAATAACCATTTGCAATCACGTTCACATGTGGGATTTTCTATGTGTCATGTTTGCGATTCGGAATAAATCATTGTTTTTTCCTGCATGGCCTAAAAACTTAACCGGGCCAAACCGACACCTGATCCGTTTGGTAGGAGGCGTTCCTATTCCCAATAAAAAATCGGGTATTGTTCAATTTAACAATACGTTAAACGATGTGCTTCTTCAAGGGAAGTGGCTCCATTTTTATCCGGAAACATCAGCCTGGTTCTATTTTGATGCGATCAGACCATTTAAGAAGGGTGTTTTTTCTTATGCGGTAAAACACAACAAACCGATTTTACCTTTAGTGATCACTTATCGAGATCCGAGGAAAATTTTTAAATTGATTTACCGAAAAAAACCGTTACTTTCAATTACACTTGGGGAGCCCATTTTCCCGGATCAAAGTTTGTCAGAAGTGGAAGCAACTCAGAAAGTGTTGCATCAAACGCGAGAATGGATGCAAAAAACTGCGGGTTTTGACATGGTAATTAATCAAAACGTCAAGAAAAGGAGTGAAATGTGATCCTATTTGGGAGTTAAAAGGTGGAAAACGATTAAAAACAAAAAGGACTTTTAGATAAAAGTCCTTTTTTTGTTGTAGTGATTCCGACAGGATTCAAACCTGTAACCTTCTGATCCGTAGTCAGATACTCTATTCAGTTGAGCTACGGAACCAACTTTGATTATGGATGCAAAAATACATAAAATTACGATACTAAAAGTATAAATAGAAAATTTTTTCCAAAAATATAAACCTATTGATTTTTTCTTTATTTTTGCACCCCTTAAAACATTATAATAAATAATATTTAAATTTATGGCAACAAGAATCAGATTACAAAGACATGGTAAAAAGAATCAACCTTTTTATCACATTGTAATTGCAGATGGTCGTGCACCACGAAACGGACGTTTTATCGAGAAGATCGGTACCTACAACCCCTTAACCCATCCTGCAACTATTAACTTAGATTTCGAAAGAGCGTTGTATTGGGTAGAAGTTGGTGCTTCTCCATCAGATACAACCCGTTCGATTCTAAAACGTGAAGGTGTTTTGTTAATGAAACACTTAAAAGGTGGTATCGCTAAAGGAGCAATTACTGAAGTTGATGCAAACCACAAATTCGAAGCTTGGAAACAAGAAAGAGAATCAAAAGTGAATAACATGAAACGTGAATTAGCCGACAAAGATCGTACAGAATCAAAAAAACGTATGGAAGCTGAAACTAAATTACGTGAAGTGATTGCTCAAAAAGTAGCTGCTAAGTACCAGGCTGAAGTGCAAGCTGAAGCTGCTGCTGAAGAAGAAGTAACTGAAGAGGTTGTTTCTGAAGCTACTGAAACTCCTGAAGTGGAAGCTGCTGAGTAATTCACTTATGCAACATCACATAAAAAAAGGATCTCATTGAGATCCTTTTTTTTATTTGAATTAAACAATCCATTATTCATAAGTAAATTAAAAAAAGAGCCATTTATCAAAGTAATGTGTAATAAATTCTTCCCAAGAATGTTGTATTAAACCTTCAAAAGTTGATTCGAGAGCAATTAGATCATTCCCTTTTATACCAATCTTATAAAAACCGGCAAAAGGTGTTTGTAAGTTAAAAATAAAATCATATTCTTTGTCAAAAAACTTCTTAGCCAATTCGATACTACCTTGGGAAAAATTGAAAACATAGATTGCTCTCGCATCAGTAATAGCAACTAGTTTACCAATAGAATCAGTTATTAGTGTATATGTCTCCAGATATTTACTTTCTTCAGAATAAAACGATGTTGATTCTATTTTATAAAAAGTTGGAATAAGTTGAGATAGAAAAGTTTGATTTAAATACACTTCTTTAGTTGTATCTATTTTTGAAAGATCAGCAAATGTCAAACAAAAAACATGAAACTGTTTTAATCCTTGAATATGACCAATTTTTGGATTTTTTTTGATCAATTCTGTAATTCTTATTTCTAAAGTTACAATATCTTTGTCAATGTTTAAAGTTTCAATCATCTTTGTATTTACTTGTGCACTAATTAAGTAGGGCATCCAAAAACAAATGATTAATATATATAAAACAGATTTTTTCATAATAAAAATTTAATGAGCTAATTTCAGTTTTTTTTGTGCGAAGATATCATTTTTTCATTCAAAATTTTAATAATAAAAAAAGACCTCTGTTTCAGAGGCCTTTTTCTAAATATTAAAATCGTAGTTAATTATTTCACTACAACTTTAGAAGTATAAGTTTTACCGTTTTGAGTAACTTTTAACATATAGATACCTGATGTTAAATTGTTTACATTAACAGTTAATGTTTCTTCAGTAGTTTTTTGGTTATAAACCATTTGACCAACGATGTTGAATAATTGAACATTAGCAGGAGTGTTTTCAGCTAAAGTTACTGTAAAGTTATCAGTTGTTGGGTTTGGACGAACAGTGATGTTTTTTTGATCAGCTTCGTTTACACCAACCCATGCACAATCATCACAAGTTGCATATACTACAATACCTGGACGTCTGTAATTTCCATTCCATATTTTGTTGTGGATATATTTACCAAATAGGAAGAAAGAAGGACTAGCTACACTATATTCCATTCCGTTTAAAGAGGTGCTTTTTTCATTCACTAAAGCAGATGAACCATTAGTGTTATATTCAGAACGTGGATCTTCATTATAGTATGCGAAAAATCTGTTGATGTCTGTTCCATAAATACTTGCTAAAGTTCTATTAGGTGTACCAGATTTGTAAGAAAAAGCAACTGCTACACTTTTTTGTGTAATATTTTGAAAACCTGTAACTGGTAAAAGTTTATATGTGAAAATATTTCCTGTTGTATCGTCAATGGTTAAAGGAAATTTTACTTGATAAAACTTTGCATAAGTAGATGGAGCAATAGTTGCGTCTATTTTGTTATAAGCAATGTCAGCTTGTTTAAAAGCAGTAGTTGTACCGTCATAAGTAACTCCGATATAAGAGAAAGAAGGATTTGCAACAATGGTCATAACTAAAGTATCAACTACACTAACAGGAACATTAGTTCCCCTTTCATATACATACATACATCCAATTGAGTCAATGGTATAAGTAGCAGTTCCACCAATATGAGGTACATGAATTGGGTTACCTTCGTCATCAGCTAAACCATCATACATTTCATACCAAATGGGTTCAGTAAAATCAAATACTTGAGCAAAACTATAGAATTGTGGACGACCGTTTGACCCATCATTATAGTTTACAGTAGCAACAGAATCTTGAAGGAATGAAGATCCGCCATACGTTAATTCTTCTCCTAAATAGATACCTAAATCATCACAATAAGAGAACCACCATGCACCAGCACCTGCTTTAGCAGCATTGTTTAATGTTCTTTTTTGAATAGGAAATTGGTTTTTACCTTCCTTAACAGTTTGTGTTGATATTTGAGCGAAGCTTACACTTGCAATCAAAACCAACATTAAAGTTGTGTAAAATTTTTTCATTTTTTGAATTTTTTTGAATTGGTTATTAATTAATTACGTGAATTTTTTTGTTTTTAAATTTCTTTTTTATACAGGTCGCAAAGATATATAAAAAAAAATTAAATTTCAATTCATTTTTTATGAAAAAAAAAGCGGTCCTTTTTGACCGCTTTTTTATTTTTTAAAATATTTCTATCGAATGATCACTTTTTGAGTGGATGAACCAGCAGCAGTTTTAATATTTACCATATAAAAACCGGAACTCAATGAAGAAACATTGATTTGATATTGGTTATTACCATTTTCAAGAGTTACATTTTCAGAATACACTTGTTGTCCCATCATATTGGAAACGGTTAAAATTCCGTTACCGTTTTCTTTGGAAAGCAAAGAAACAAATATTTGTTCAGTAGCAGGATTTGGGGCAAGTCTCATTTCTGACAAGCTGTTTTCCTTAATTCCATCGCCAATATTCCATAGATTTTGATACACTTCCTGACAATTGTTAAATACACCGATATCAGCTTTTGGGATAGAATAACCAAATACAGCAATTGGAGATGTTTCGTAGTAAACATTATCAGTTAAACCGGGAACATCTTTTTTATACCACATCATAAAAAGTTTTCCTTCCCCTGATTTTGGAGCCATTACAGGCCACATACTTTCAGATTCATTTTCGGTGATTAATTCTTCCATTAGTTCAGTATTGATCCAATCCACGTAATAGAGATCACGGTGGTAAGACAACCAACTTACGTTAGCCTGATCATCCCATGTAGTACCGTTATCATTAGAAACTGTTGCAAAAACACCTCTGTAATAATTGGTATTAGCAACAAATAAATAAGGGTATTCTAAAGTGGAAGTATAAAGAAGATACACTTTTCCACCTTCTGCCACTAAATTCGGGAATGAAGTAGCACCGGTAAATCTATATCCAATCCAGGTATATCCATTGGCATACCAGATTGTATCATCACCATCCAGGTTAGGACGACCAATACTGTATGGCTGATTTTCAACTTCATTTAATGTATCCATAATAGTGGTGTAAGCAGGAAGATTTTCATTCCAGTATAATATATCACCTGTTCCATGCCAATAGGACCAGTATCCGGGTTCACTCTCTTCATCTCTTTGCACTAAACGGGTTCCAAAAGCAACATGTACCATACCATTATCATCAATAGCCGCACTAAAAGTTTCATCGTTTACATAACATTGAGGTAACAATGTAGAATCGGAACTAAAATCATCTGCTCCTGGAAAGTCAAAAACCAAATGACGAGTCCAGGAATCTCCTCTGTCATTAGATTGTAGATAGAAAACATCAGAAGCTAAACCTCCACAAACTAAAATAAGAACACCATTTTTTTCAACAAATTTGATTTTATCTGCAGTAACGTTTACTCTATCTTTATGTAACATACCAGGCATTAAAATAGGGGTTGACCAGGTTGCACCGCCATCTGTAGATCTAATATAAACGGTCACACAATTATATCCTTGGAATAGATAACCGGCAGTACTTTCAGTTTGAGCTGCTATATGAATAGTATCTCCTTGAACAACCATTGTAGGCCATAGTAAAGAAGTACTTGTTTCAGTACCATTTGAAGAAACAGGTCCTGTTAAAGTAGTTTGTGTCCATGCACCTGTTCCTTTAGTTGTTCTTTTATTAAAGACTAACCCACTTCCTGAATGAGAAACAACGAATTCACCTGTTCCCAGAGGAGCAATAATACCAAATCCGGTACGAACAGACTCAATTCTGGCATCTGAAGAAGGCATTTCACCCCATGATGTTCCATTAAAATAATTGTACCCGGTTCCTCGGGTTGTGCTTTCTGTTGTAGAAGTTGTCCAAACAGCAGCAGCTGTACCATCAGGAAATGAGGTAATAGTATTTCTGGATGTACCGTTAGAAATCACATTATAGTGTGTATTTCCAATCAGATTTCCACTACCATTTCTAATCATTTGAGGTGTAACGATATCGTCAGAAACCTCAAACCCTGTAGCATGTGAATATTTCACTTGTTGGGGAGTTGTAACATTTTTTGATACTTTTACAGGTGCTTGTGCAAATAATACAACAACTGATAGCATCAAAACATTAATTGATAACCATTTTTTCATAATACTCTGTTTAAATTAATACGATAAAATTGGGTGCAAATATAACAATTTTTTTTAATTGGTATAATTTATTTTTATCATTAATAGAAAATAAAAAAAGGGCAGTGTGAACTGCCCTTTTTTATAGATAAGTTTCAAAAAAATTAGCGAACGATAAATTTTTGAGTTGTTGAACCAGCTTGAGTACGAATAGTTGCCATATAGAAACCGGCACCAAAGTCAGAAACACTTACTTGATATTGATTATTGCCATTTTCAATCGCAATATTTTCGGAATAGATCACTTGTCCCATAATATTGGTAACAGTTAATGTTCCGTTAGCATTTTCTTTAGACATTACATTGATTGTAATTTCGTTAGTAGCAGGATTTGGGAATAATTTAAGGTCTGATAAAGTGTTATCTTTAATACCTTCAGCATTCCACAAACCTTGATAGATTTCAGTTGTGTTTTTGAAAACACCAACATCTGTTTTAGGAATATTAAAACCATAAATATAAGAAGCAGCAGTATTGAAAGTACCTGAAGAACCAGGTAAATAATCTACATACCATGTCATATTTAAGTTATTATTTGAAGAATTGTGAGCCATAACAGGATAGCTACTTTCAGCTTCTGAATAGGTCATTAATTCACCGAATAATTCAGTTTGTTCCCAATCTACAAAATACATTTCAGGGTGGTAAGATAACCAGGAAACGTTATTCAAGTCATCCCAGGTTGTTCCGTTGTCATTAGAAACAGTAGCAAATACTCCTGTATAATATTCACTGGTTGCAGCACATAAATAGGGAGCTTCCAAAAGAGCTGAATAAACCATGTAAACTTTGCCACCTTCAGCTACAATTTGAGGGAATGTGATTGGGCCATTACTTCTGTATTCTGCTTGAGTATAACCATCCATAAACCAGATTGTATCATCTCCATCTAAGTTAGGGCGACCGATTCTTCCGGCATAAGCTTCAACTGTATTAGTATCAAAAGCAGCTGTAAATGCGGGCATAGTTGAGTTCCAATAAATAATATTGTCATAAGCCCACCATACAGAGTATTCATCAACAGCATTTTCTTCAGTTCTGGCACCCATTAAAGTACCAAAAGCAATATGTACAGTACCATCATCACCAATTGCGATAGATGCAGTGTAGTCATTTAATGCAGTCATTGGGAAAGTTCCGGTTGTGAAGTCAAAATTTGGACCACCTGCGAAAGGATAAACGGAATGTTTAGTCCAGGTATCACCACGGTCATTGGATTCCAAATAGAAAGTTTCACCGAATTTTTCTGAAATAAGACAAACTAATTTGCCATTTTTAGCAACTAATGAATAGTTATCAGCCATCTCTTTATTTTCGTTAGCCATTGCAGGAATCAATACTGGAGCTGACCAGGTGTTACCACCATCATTAGATCTAATATACACTACGGGAGTTTGAATTCCTTGGTAAAGGGTTCCTTCTACATTATCTGTACAAGCAAAAATATGAACAGTGTCTCCTTGTGTAGCAATCGAAGGCCATAATAAAACGGTGTTGCTTGCTTCACCATCATGTCCTGGTCCAACTAATGTTGTTTGAGTCCATGCACCGGTTCCTTTTGTAGCTCTTTTATTGATGGTTAAACCGTCAACTCCGTTATGAGCAACAACGATTTCACCTTGGTTAAGAGGAGCAATACAACCCCAACCTGTGCGAACAGATTCAATTCTACCTGTAGATGGATCAGGAGCAGGGCTCCAGCTTGTTCCATTAAAATAATTGTAACCGGTACCTCTTTGAGCAGATACTTGAGCCATGATCCATGTTGCAGCAACAGTACCATCTTCCCAGTTTGCAATCATATTGCGTGATAAACCGTTGGTTACAGCTTCGTAATAAGTAGTTCCAATTTGAGTCGTTGTTCCATTTCTCATTAAGGATGGTACTTCGTTTACAGGGGTATTTTCATTACCGTTAATAGTAGCTTGTTTAACGGGCACATTTACATGTTGGTTTGGTCTAGTAATTTTAGTTTGTGCTTGAACTAAAACTATAAAAGCCAACATTACAACTAAAAATGATAAAATTTTTCTCATAATAATATAATTTGGTTAATAATTGAATACTGACCACAAAGATATATAAATAAAATAATAAATGCTACAAAAAGTAGTAAAAAAATGTTAAAAGGTCAAAATAGCCTACGAACTACTTTTTTCTGAAATAGATTTCTATTGGAACACCTGAAAAATTCCACATTTCACGAATCTTATTTTCCAAAAATCTACTGTAATTTTCTCTGACATATTGAGGAAGATTACAGAAGAAGGCAAAAGCGGGAAATGGAGTTGGTAACTGAGTTACATATTTAATTCTTACCACTTTATCTTTTACAACAGGAGGTGGAAATTGTTTTATTAAATCAAGGAGTTTTTCGTTTAATTCAGAAGTTGAAACTTTACGATTTCTATTATTGTTTACTTCAACAGCTGTTTCTAAAACTTTAAAAATTCTTTGTTTATTGATTACTGAAGTAAAAATGATGGGGACATTTTTGAATGGTGCAATTTTTTCCCGAATTTTATCTTCAAATTCTTTCACTGTTTTATGATCCTTTTCAACAAGATCCCATTTATTCATCACGATAACGACCCCTTTACGGTTTCTGGCAGCTAAACTAAAGATATTGACATCTTGAGCATCAAAACCTTGTGAAGAATCACACATTAAGACACACACATCACTGTTTTCGATGGCGCGAACGGCTCTCATTACAGAATAAAATTCCAGATTCTCTTCCACTTTCCCTTTTTTACGCAATCCTGCAGTATCAACCAAATAAAAATCAAAGCCAAAGCTATTATATCTAGTGTAAATTGAATCCCGGGTGGTTCCAGCCAAAGGTGTTACGATATGTTGATCTTTTCCTAGAAATGTGTTCACGATGGAAGATTTTCCTACATTTGGCTTTCCAACAATTGTGATTTTAGGAAGATCTTCAATTTCAGAATCTGTGTTTTCAAGGGAAAAATGGGTAACCACCTGATCCAAAAGTTCACCTGTTCCACTCCCTGACGCTGCGGAAATAGGGAATATCATTTCAAATCCTAAAGAATAAAACTCGGCATAATCGTAGAAATTGCTTGGTGAATCAATTTTATTGACTACCAAATAGAACGGTTTTTTACATTTACGTAAAATATTAGCTACATCTTGATCTAAAGGTGACACCCCTTCTCTTCCATCAACCATAAAAAGGATCACATCCGATTCTTCAATAGCAAAATTAACCTGTTTTCTGATTTCGAGTTCAAAAATGTCATCTGATCCTACAACATAACCACCGGTATCAATAACGGAAAACTCAAATCCATTCCAATCAGCTCTGCCATAGTTTCGGTCTCGTGTAACACCGGCTATTGAATCTACAATCGCCTCTTTTGATTGTGTTAATCTATTAAAAAGTGTTGATTTTCCAACATTTGGAGTGCCAACTAATGAAACAATGTTTCCCATAATAATTTTTTTTACTTATAAAATATTTGCTAATTGTTCTTTCAGCTTTTCAGCTTCATCCTTCATAGCAACAACAATTTGTTGAATATTAAAGTGATTGCATTTAGATCCAATCGTGTTGATCTCTCTTCCCATTTCCTGAGCAATAAATCCCAGTTTTTTTCCCGGAGAGGAATTTTCATGAATTGTTTCTAAAAAATAATCACAATGTTTTTTTAATCTAACTTTTTCTTCCGTAATATCTAATTTTTCAATATAGAAAATAAGTTCCTGCTCAAAGCGATTTGGATCATATTTTCCGGTCAATTGAGCTTTTTCTAATGCATCTTCCATCCTTTTTCTGATCGTTCCTATCCGTTCTTCTTCAAACGGGGTAATCTCTTGTAAAAGTTGTTGAATGGTATTCACTCTCAACACAGTGTCATCTTCCAAAACTTTACCTTCTGAAGACCGGAATTCTGTAACCATTTTACAAGTATCCACAATAGCAACTTTCAATTGTTCCCATACAGATTCAGGTAACTCTTCTTTGGGAGATGAGATCACATCCGGCATCTTTAAGGTTTGTAAAAAAAGATCTGAATTATTTTGATTTCCAACAAAATCAGAAAGTTTATGGAGCTGTTCAAAATAGAGTTTAGCCAACTCGAAATCGATCGATGTAGTAAGTGAAGAAGCTTTGTCAATATAAATGGCTACATCAATTTTCCCTCTTTCCAGTTGTTGGGATATGATTCCTCTAATCTCGTTTTCTTTATCTCTAAACAAAGAGGAGATACGGGTATTCAAATCCAATTGTTTACTATTAAGGGATCTCATTTCGATAATGACACTTTTATGATCTAAAGTGACATTTGATTTACCGAATCCGGTCATTGATTGAATCATATCTTGTTTTTTTAATAAAAAGGGTAGCTTACGCCACCCTAAAGTATTTTTTATGTAAAAATCAACAGATAGTTTATTGATTTTCTTGAGTAGCCTTCTTACCGGTAGCGTAATTGATTTTCAATGCGCTATTGGCACGAAGTTCCTGTTTAATGATATTTACATATCTCATTTGAACATCCTTGTCCACCTTTAAGGAAAATGTTAATTTATTTTTATCACTTTCATCTAAAGGAGCTTTTCGAGCAATAATAAACTCTTTTACACTTTTTTCCAAGTCTTCAGGTTTAATAGTTTGATCGTCGAGTTGAACAGAGATCTTTCCGGGAGGTAATGTATTTTCTTTATTACTAATAGGAGTACCAATATAAATAGTAGCAACTAAAGATTTTTTTTCCAATTTTTGGATTTCGGTTGCAGTTGGAACTTTTAAAAGAACCTTAATATTGGTTTCACGCATATTGGTAATAACCATGAAGAAGAATAAGAACATGAAAATAATGTCCGACATCGAACCTGTGTTAATTTCAGGAACTTCCTTTTTTTCGTCTTTTCTAAATCTTGCCATAATCTTCCGTTTTTATTGAGCTTGGTTATTCAAATCGTTAGGTTTTGCCTCAGAAATTTGCATAGGAACAGCAATTTTTATGGCATTTTGAATAGCAGTATCCAGTGTACTATATTTTTTTCCAAAATACTGATTGGCTACTTTATCACGTAATTCATTTACAGCTTTTTCCAATTCATTTTGAACTTGAACATAGATATCATAAGAGGTACTTTGGTCATTTTTCAAAGAAACAACTCCTTGAGAAACCATGAAATCGCCAAT
This sequence comes from uncultured Bacteroidota bacterium, assembly GCA_942493315.1. GTDB lineage: Bacteria > Bacteroidota > Bacteroidia > Bacteroidales > WCHB1-69 > UBA5429. Next base: position 1,198,060 of record OW818690.1, read on the forward strand.
GAAGTTGATTGATTTTCTTTCTTTTACAGGAAGATCTTCAGAGTTATTGGCATTTTCAAAAAACTCTTTAGCTTTATCTTTTAATTCGGAAACTGTAATGATGGAACCATTAGCACTAATCTCATTTTTAAAGTTAACAACTACTTCCAAAACGTTTCTTTTATTAACTTTTGCCTCTTCAGTAACAATTGCTGGGGGTGGAAGTTTTCTAGGAATACCTTGTTCAGTATTGATAGAGGAAGTCAACAAGAAGAATGTTAACAATAGAAAAGAGATATCTGCCATAGAACCAGTATTGATTCCGGGTGTTTTTCTAGCCATTTTATCTATATTTTTTAATGGTATTCATTATCATTGATCCAACAATCATCAAAAGTGTTCCAAAGAGTATCACATAGAATACGATCAAGCCAGAGCCTACCCATTTCATAAGAGAACTGCTAACCTGAAGTTCGATTGCTTTATCAGTTAATTCTCCTGAAGAAACGAAATATCCTATAACAGCAACAATAACAATTGCTAATAATCCAAAGATTCCACCAATATTTGATTTGAAGTTTTTTACCATTTGGTAAATGAAGAAAACAACAAGAAGACCTAATGTCAAGAAAAATACTATATAGGAGAAATAGATAGAATAATCGATATAAAAGCTTTGAGTTGTATAATCTGAAACTGATACAATATAAGATTTTAAATCTAATTCTTTTTTATTTTTTGAATTAAACGAGTTGATTTCTTGAATTTTATTTAAAACACTGGTAGCAGCTTTAATATTTTCATTTTGTAAAAGATAGTCTTGTTTTACAATGGTATAATCACTTTCCAATGTTTTAATATAAATAGGAAGATCCTGAATAGTTTTAATTTTCGTAAAACCATCTGTATAGTAAGCACTATTTTTTGCTTCTTTAAAAAGTTTTGCAGAATATTCAGGGAAAGCAGCTACATAAGCATCAAATTCCTCTTGATTATCCTCAACTTCTTTTAGAGATGTGATATAAGTGTAAAAAATGTCTCTTTGTAACGATTCTTTTTTAAGTTCAGCATTAGATTCGTTTATTTGAGCTTCATATTTTTTCACAAAATCAGGGAGTGTTTCAACTTTTAAAGATTTAACATCTTTAATCATTTCAGGATTTGATTCTTTTACTTTATTTGCAGCAAAGTAGGTAACTTTTGATGCATCATCAAAACTGACAGAAAAGACCAGCCCCAAGATGCAAGCAATACCTGCAATAGTAAAGACAATTATATTAACAATTTTTCTCATAACTTTCTATGGTTCGTTAAGGTTAAAACGTTTTCAAAAATTATTTATTTTTGATTAAAATATCCATGAAAGAGATAGTAGCGTCTTCCATATCGCTAACGATTGCGTCAATTTTTGATAAAATATAGTTGTAGAATACTTGTAAAATAATCGCAGTGATCAAACCGAATACAGTTGTTAAAAGAGCCACTTTCATACCGGCAGCAACAACGGTTGGAGAGATATCACCAGCTCTTTCGATATCGTCAAATGCGAAAACCATACCTACAACAGTACCTAAGAATCCCAACATGGGTCCTAAAGCCAATGCTAATGCGATCCAGCTTAAGTTTACTTCTAATTTGCTCATTTGAACGCTACCGTAAGATACAACTGCTTTTTCAACAGATTCCATACCTTCATCGTAACGATCCAATCCTTGATAAAAAACACCAGCCAAAGGTCCTTTAGTATCGCGGCAAAGTTCTTTTGCTTTAGTTATACCACCGGTTTTGATAGCGTCTTCAATTTTTTGTAATAATTTAGCAGAATTAACTGTAGCTAAGTTTAGATAGAAAATTCTTTCAATAACTAAAGCCAAACCTAAAACTAAACATAATAAGATTGGAGCCATCCAAACAGCACCACCCTCAATAAATTTATTTTTCAACACATAGTGTAAACTTTCTTCAACAACATTGTCGTTGTCACTTGATAAAGTAGCTTTATCAGCAGGAGCAGCAGCAGTTTCAGGAGCTACCTCTTTCGTATCAGCTTTTTTCTCATCTTTAACTACCTTTGTAGTAGTTTCTTTTTTGGGTTCAGCAGTTTTTTCTTTGTTTTGTGCAAAAGCCATGTTTGAAATACCGAAGGTTAATAAACCGATTACGGTAAATAAAGCGATTAATTTTTTCATAATTACTTTACGGATTTAATGATTTAATGTTTTTTGTTAATTTCTTTTTTTATTATAAACTATTATTATTCAAATTATTAGTTGCGGAGAGAAAGGGATTCGAACCCTTGAAACGCTTTCGGCGTTTACACACTTTCCAGGCGTGCGCCTTCGACCACTCGGCCATCTCTCCTCACAAATTTTTTGAGCGTGTAAAATTATAAAAAATTTACGAGCTTTTGGTCAATACTTGAATTTTTTTTACCAAATTATTTTTTTATTTTTGCACCTTATTATTATTAACTTTGTAAAATCGTATAACTTCGTGAAAAATACCCCAATTAGTAAGGAATTAGTAGATTATATTGTTGCGAACAGCGGCATTAATAACTTAGGAACTGCTTCTATTAGAGAGATTAAAAAATTGATTAATCAGATTGAAGAGAAAAGTAATACCAATTTTATACGTATGGAAATGGGAATTCCCGGAATTCCTGCTTCACAAATTGGAGTTAATGCTCAAATTGAAGCACTTAAAAATGGATGCGCTGCCATCTATCCGGATATTGACGGAACACCCGAATTGAAGAATGAGATGTCACGCTTTATCAAAAATTATCTGGATCTCGATATATCCCCATCTGGTTGTATCCCAACAGTCGGATCCATGATGGGAGGAATGGCAGGATTTATGACATTCTCCAGAGCAAGAAAAGGCAGAGATACTACATTATTTATAGATCCCGGGTTTCCTGTTCAAAAACAACAACATCGGGTTTTAGGACTAAAATATGAATCATTTGATGTTTATGACTTTAGAGGTGATCTATTGAAAGATAAAGTGGAATCTTTTTTAATGAAAGGAAATGTTCATTCCATCATTTATTCAAACCCTAATAATCCATCCTGGATCTGTTTTACTGAAAAAGAGTTGCAAATCATTGGAGAATTAGCTAATAAATATGAAGTTTGTGTTTTTGAAGACCTGGCTTATTTCGGAATGGATTTTAGAAACGATATCTCTAAACCTGGTCAACCCCCTTACCAACCAACGGTAGGTAAATATACTAATAATTATGCGTTATTGATTTCCAGTTCCAAAGCATTTAGTTATGCGGGAGAAAGAATTGGGATGCTCGTGTTGTCGGATCACCTTTTTAATCAGGAGTTTCCCGATTTAATTCCCTTTTTTGGCACTCCAATATTTGGAAGAGCAATCATTTACGGTACCGTATATGCGATCAGTTCCGGAACTTCCCATTCTGCTCAATACGCCTTAGCAGCCATATTAAAAGCGTGTAACGAAGGAAAATACAATTTTCTGGATGATGTAAAAGTGTATGGTGAAAAAGCAAAAAAAATGAAGAAAATTTTTATCGATAATGGGTTTACCATTGTGTATGATAAAGATGAAGATAAACCTTTAGCAGATGGTTTCTATTTTACGATTGCTTATCCGAATCTTACTGGAGAACAGTTACTTAAAGAGTTTCTATATTATGGAATAAGCGCCATTACATTAACCATCACCGGCAGTGAAAGAACGGAAGGATTAAGAGCATGTGTTTCCTTAATTCCTTTTGAGCAAATCCCTGTTTTAGAGGAAAGGCTTTCTATTTTCCGCGAAAATCATTAATCAACCTTTTAATGTCATCAAACCTCCCCAAAAATCTATTCATAGATTCTTTTTTACGTTTTAATAGCATTTTTTTATTGGGGATTTTCCTTTTGCTTTCCTGTAAGCAATCTCCAAAATATTCAGGATTGTCTGAAAATAATGGGGATTGGAAAGAGGTATACCATTTTTATACCAATGATTCTTATTATAATTTTTTTAAAACTCATATCAAAACTACTCCGGAACCCGATTCTATTGATCTATTAATGATCGAATTTTATTCGAGTCACGATCCGTTTTGGTCTAATGAAGGATTTCAGGCAGAAAGAATTGCTCATTTGCTTTCGATCATTAAAAATTCAAATTTACATGGCTTACCTAATGAAATGTTTGAGTATCCCTTTTTGAAAAATGCCATAGACTCTGTAGCTCAATTTAAAATAAAAGATCAACAAACACTTTATGATGTGTTATCTCATGTTGAATGGATTTTAACACGACAATATATTCATTATGTTCAATCGATCCATTTCGGTGCACTCAATCCTGCAGAAATTCATCCCGGGAAATGGTTGTATCCTCCTGTTGTTGCTTCTATCGATTTTTATAAGCAAGTTTTGAACAATATGGATCGCTTTGAAATTATAATCGACTCTCTTACTCCCAAAACCAATAGTTATATACGATTGCAAAAAGAACTTGAAAAATATGCAAACATTTCTGATACAACAGTTTTAGATACATTTAAACATACCAAAACTTATTTTACCGATAAGATTATTGCAAATCTGGAACGGTTAAGATGGAAAACCGATAAACCTACAACAGATTATATTACAATCAATATTCCTGATTTTTCGCTACGTACATTTATAAGTGATACTTGTTCGGTGGTTTTAAAAATATGTTGTGGACAAACGCACACCAAAACTCAAAGAGAAAAATTGACTTTAATCAATGGTGTTTGCCCCTCAGGGAAATGGGAAACCCCATTGTTGAAGAGCAGGATTTATAACCTAGTATTAAATCCGGAATGGAATATTCCTTATAGTATTTTAAAAGAGGAGTATTTACCAAAATTAAAAAAGGATAAACTTGCCATCATAACCAAAGAGAAATTAATGGTTTATAATTCCCGAAGAGAGCGTGTTGAACCCGGATCAATTGATTGGAACCAATACACTCCCAAAAACATTCCATTCGTTTTGGTTCAATCATCGGGAAAACATAATGCGTTAGGTGTAATCAAATTTGATTTTCCAAATCCGGAATCTGTTTATGTTCATGATACTCCTAATAAAGGAGCTTTTAACAGAAAAAACAGGGCCATAAGTCATGGATGTTGCAGAGTGGAAAATCCGCTTCAATTAGCCCAAATATTATTGCAATACAATGAGTTAACGGAAGAAGAGATTGAAAAACTGATGATTATGATAGGGGTTTCTCCTGTTACCGAAATGGGAACACTTTATGCTGATACTTTAAAGCTTAAAGAGGAGTTGTTTTTTGAAAAGCTTTCTGAAATTGAAAAAAAATGGTATCGACCATTAAGACCAACGCGTTACAATTTAAAAAAATCTATACCTTTGTACATTGAATATTATACTTGCTTTTTAAACGAAAAAGATTCTGTTCAATACTGTAATGATGTTTATTATAAAGATCAAGGAATTCTGTATCAACTAAATAATTATAAAAAATGAAAAAATTGATATTGTTAATATCAATGGGAATACTTATACTTCCCATTAAAGCACAACATTTTGATTCCTATTTTATGGATCAAACATTAAAACTGGAATATTATCATATTGGTAAAAAAGGGGAAGAAAAGATTGAAATCAACACTTTTTACAAAGGGGGAGATTGGAATGGAACCAGAAATCAACTCCTTGAGCCCGCAAGATATGGGGATATGCTGATTGAAGTTTTTGATTCAATTTCCAATACACTCATCTATTCCAGAAGTTATTCCTGTTTATTTGGGGAGTATGTGGCTACTGAAAAGGCGGATACAATGGAAGGAAAATTTGAAGAGGTAGTTTTGATCCCTTATCCCAAAAATACAATTTTATATAAATTTACAAGTTTTAACAGAAAACAAGTACCTACAATTATTTATTCAGGATCTTTTAATCCTAAAGAAACCAAAACATTATCCTATACCAAAGAGTATAAAGTGAAGAAACTTCACAAAGGGGGTGATCCAAAAAAATGTTTGGATATTTTGTTCATTCCGGATGGTTATTCTGAAAATGACAAACAACAATTAGCTTACGACATGAAGAAATTTTCTTCCTATATCATAGAGTGTTCCCCTTTTTCCGAGTATTTAGATCAGATCAATATCAATGGAATTGAGGCCTATTCTTATGAATCGGGAATTACAGATCCAAATGCTGACGTATATAGGAATACTGTGTTAAATTGCAGCTATAATTCCCTTGATTTAGATCGATACTTGATGTGTCTTAATGTTTTTAAAATGCACAACATTGCAGAAGATGCTCCTTATGATATCATTATAGTTATATGTAACTCACCCAAATATGGTGGTGGAGGGATCTATAATTTTTATTGTACAGTAAATAACAAAGGGGAATACAGTGATTATGTGATTGTTCATGAATTGGGTCATTTACTTGCAGGATTAGGTGATGAATACTACACTTCAGATGTTTCTGTCCGGGATTATTATCCTGAAGGGATTGAACCAGTTGAACCCAATTTGACAACATTAGTCGCATTTGAAAAAAAATGGAAACAACAAATGGATCCTGAGACACCCATACCAACACTTGATACCAAACAATATAATAAGGTTTTAGGCGTTTATCAAGGGGGCGGTTATGTAGCTGAAGGAGTATACAGACCCTGGCAAAATTGTACTATGAAAGAGAAATTGTATAACAATTTTTGTCCGGTTTGTACAAAAACAATACTAGAAACGATACAATATTATTCAAAATAAATTAACAACTATGAATATTACGAAATTAGACCACGTTGTAGAGCTTGTAAAATCAAAGCCTAAAAAAAGACTTGTTGCTGCTTATGCAAATGATGATCATACTATTGAAGCAGTTAATCATGCCGTTGATATGGGAATTGTTGATGCCACATTAGTTGGAGATGAGGAGATTATCAAAACTATTTGTAAAAATCTAAAGATTGATAGTTCAAAATTTGTCATTATTCACGAACCGGTTGATACTAAAGCTGTCACAAAATGTTGTGATTTGATTAATGGCGGTGAAGGGGATATTTTAATGAAAGGATCATTAACAACCGACAAATACATGAGAGCTATCTTAAACAAGGAGAGAGGATTGTGCCCACCCAATGCGATCATTACCCATATTGCTGTTTTTGAAAATCCTGCATATCATAAATTATTGATAGCCAGTGATTGTGCGATTATTTTAAATCCTGATTTAAAACAAAAACAATTTATTCTTAATTCACTTATCAATACGGCTCATGCTATTGGGATTGAGAAACCAAAAGTTGCCATTATTGCAGCTACAGAACAAATGTCTGCCGGCATGCAAGCCTGTGTAGATGCTGCCATATTATCAAAAATGGCTGAAAGAGGTCAAATCACCGGTGCTTTAGTAGAGGGTCCCCTTTCATTGGATGTTGCAACAGATGAAGAAGCTGCAGCTATTAAAAAAATGTCAGGTGGTGTATGTGGAGATGCAGACGCTTTGCTATTTCCAAACATTGAAAGTGGAAATGTATTTTATAAATGTTCTACAAAATTCAATAAAGCAGAATGTGGTGCCTTTTTAGCCGGTGCTAAAGTTCCTTGTGTTCTTTCTTCCAGAGGCGATACTGCTTTAACTAAGTTATATTCTATTGCAATTGCCGCTACTTTTTAATGATTTCAACAAGTCAGCCATTTTAAAACTATGAACAAGAAAACCTTTCTATTTATTTTTCTTTTTTTTCTAAATTTAACTACATTTGCCGGTTACATTTTTATCCCAATGGATTTAGCTCAAAAAAACCATTTGAAAGCTTATGGGATTGCCTTTTTTTCAATTTCAAAAGGGATAGATGTAAGTTGGTTGCTTAACTATAAAGGGGGTAGTTTTATGTTGTACTATAATGCTGCCATTGAAAAAGAGTGTGTGATCAGAGGGATTACTTATGAAGTGATTGCAGATTTACAAGCCAGTACAATACTTTCTGAAATTGGATCCAATGACAACAATATGGATGAGATCAGACTTACTAAAGTGCCCAAAATTGCCGTATATTCTCCAAAAAACAAATTACCTTGGGATGATGCAGTAACATTAGCACTTACGTATGCTGAGATTCCTTATGATGTAATTTATGATGAGGAAGTGTTAAACGGAGAATTACCCAAATATGACTGGCTCCATTTACATCATGAAGATTTTACCGGACAATTTGGAAAGTTCTGGGCGAGTTATCGGAATGCCTCCTGGTATGTTGACGATGTAAACTCCAATAATGCTATGGCACAAAAGATGGGTTTTGAAAAAGTATCCTTAATGAAATTAGCAGTTGCTAAAAAAATCAGAGATTTTGTTGCTGGTGGGGGATATCTGTTTGCGATGTGTTCAGGACCGGATAGTTTTGATATTGCATTAGCTGCCGATGGAGTTGATATTTGTGATACTCCTTTTGATGGTGATCCAATGGATCCAAATGCTCAAAGTAAATTAAACTACGAAAACTGTATTGCTTTTACTGATTTTAAAATTGTAACCAATCCCTATACTTATGAAATTTCAGATATTGATGTAGACCCAAGTATTCATTTAAACAATAAAAAGAATGACTATTTTACACTATTTGAGTTTTCAGCCAAATGGGATCCGGTTCCTACCATGTTATGTCAAAATCATCAAAATGTGATTTCCGGTTTTATGGGACAAACTACTGCATTTAGAAGATCAAAACTGAAACCAAACGTTACTATTTTAGGAGATTCTAAACAATTTGATGAAGTGAGATACATTCATTGCGAATATGGAAAGGGAACTTTTACTTTTTACAGTGGACATGATCCGGATGATTATCAACATCTTATCTATGATCCACCTACAGATTTAGGTCTTTTTCCAAATTCTCCCGGCTACCGGCTGATACTAAATAATGTACTATTTCCGGCTGCCAAAAAAGAAAAACAAAAAACTTAATCGTAGTATCATTTTTTTTTATATTTTTGCAGCGTAATTTTTTATTCCTTTCCTGATTTACAATTTATAGTTCTTTATAAGTACCTTTTACACTCAACATTTTATTTTAAATAAATTTATGACCAATCCTCAAGAAAATGGGCGCAAGAGAAAGAGAATCTCTTCTCCAATTGCAACATCAGATACAAACAAAATAAAAGAGAGTTCATTAACCTCTCGTCAATCAACAAAATCTGTTTCTGAAGAAGCAAATCCAATGATTGAAGAAACACAAGAAATGTTTGTTCCGATTGAAGAGAATGTTCAACATTTTCAAAGTGAAGACACAAAATCGGAACCGAAAACAAGAGGAAGACGAAAGATATCTGAAACAATCCCAAAATCTCAACTTCTTTCTATTGATGAACTTGAACAAATGGAACGTAAAGCCAGAGCTCAAAGTTTAGCATCTTTAGCAGAAGAAGAAGAAGAGAAAGAGGAAAAGAAAAAGGAATATTCCTATAGAGATAAAGTGGCACAGGAAAGAACTAAAAAGTTTGACGCCAATGCTGAAAGAACTCCAAGAAAACAACATCCAAAACCAAATATACCTAAAGAAATTTCTGATGAATTGTTTTTGGATGATGATACTTTAGTTCATGAAATTATTGAAGTTGAGTTAACGGAAGAAGAGATTGCTGCAGCTAATCAAATTGTTGAAGCTGAAATTGAATCAGATAATGATGATGAGGAAACAGTAGAAAAAACAGAATTGGATGTCGCAAAATCGACCCCAAGTTATGAACGTCCGGAACCTAAAGATGAATATTGGGATCTGATCATGAATTCTGAGTTTAACGGAGCCATCAGTGGAGAAGGTGTTCTTGAAATCACCAATGATAACTGTGGATTCTTACGCTCTTCAGATTATAACTATCTTCCTTCACCTGATGATGTTTATGTATCCAGTGCTCAAATCAAACTATTTGGATTGAAAAATGGGGATACAATTTTGGGAACCATCAGACCTCCTAGAAATGGTGAAAAATATTTTCCGCTTACACATATCGACCTAATCAATGGTAAATCACCTGAGGAGATCAGAGATAGAATACCATTTGATTATCTTACTCCTATGTTTCCTGATGAAAAAATCAATCTAACAGCTCATTCAGGATCCAATCTTTGTACCAGAGTGATAGATCTTTTTGCCCCTATCGGAAAAGGACAAAGAGGATTAATCGTAGCGCAACCAAAAACCGGTAAAACAGTATTATTGAAAGAGATAGCCAACGCTATCGCTGCCAATCATCCTGAAATCTATTTGATTATTTTATTGATTGATGAACGTCCTGAAGAGGTTACTGATATGCAAAGAAGCGTTAAAGCAGAAGTGGTTTCCTCCACTTTTGATGAACCTGCAGAACGTCACGTAAAAATCGCCAATATTATTTTGGAAAAGGCAAAAAGAATGGTGGAATGTGGACATGATGTATGTATTTTGTTAGATTCTATCACCCGTTTAGCACGTGCTTTCAATACCGTTCAACCTGCATCCGGAAAAGTATTATCCGGTGGGGTAGAAGCCAATGCGCTTCAAAAACCAAAACGATTCTTCGGTGCTGCCAGAAATATTGAAAATGGAGGATCGCTTACTATTATCTCCACTGCTTTGACTGATACCGGTTCCAGAATGGATGAGGTGATCTTCGAAGAGTTTAAAGGTACCGGTAATATGGAATTACAATTGGATAGAAGATTATCTAATAAAAGAATCTATCCTGCTGTGGATATCGTTTCCTCAAGTACCCGTCGTGATGACTTGTTACAAAGTCCTGAAACATTACAAAGAGTTTGGATTTTAAGAAATCACCTTGCCGACATGACCACAATCGAAGCGATGGAGTTCATCAAAGATAGAATGAACCGGACCAAATCAAATGAAGAGTTTTTAGTAACGATGAACGGGTAGATTAGTCCATAGTCTATAGTCTATAGTCTATAGAGGCTGTGTAAAAACTCCAAAAAATTCCGCTTTTTCTTTAAATTCTACGACCCCCTATTGGAGCTTGATTTCAAATATTCAATTCTCAGAGGCCGAATTTTTATTTTTGCACACGCTCTATAGCATTTAGTCTATAGTTTTGGATCATCGACCATCGACCATCGACCATCGACTATCGACCATCGACTATTGACCATCGACCATTGACCATCGACCATTGACCATCGACTATTGACCATCGACCATTGACCATCGACCATTGACCATCGACCATCGACTATTGACCATCGACCATTGACCATCGACTATTGACCATCGACTATTGACCATCGACTATCGACCATCGACCATCGACCATCGACCATCGACCATTGACCATTGACCATCGACCATCGACCATTGACCATCGACCATCGACCATTGACCATCGACCATCGACTATTGACCATTCAGATAAGATAACATTTTTTGAATTCCATAAATGATTTGATTAAGCTTATTTCTTAATTCATCTGCTTGAAGTTTATTGCAATAACCTAAATCTTCAGACAAATAGAGCATGCTTTTTACTTCAGCGCAGCTTCCTTTTGCAATTTGAAGATATCGAGCAAATAATTTATCACTTCCAGATTCACAACCTTCAGCAATATTGTTACTTATTGATACTGAAGCTCTTTGAATTTGATCTTTTAACCCAAAATCTTTAGAGTTTACAAATAAAAGATAGATTTCGCGGCAAATTAGTTGTGAATCTTGCCAGATTCTTAGATTTTCAAAGTTTCTCATCGTGGTAGTTTTTTAGTAGATTATTTAGAATTTTTTACAAAAATAATTAATAAAATTGAAAACAACAAATTTATTTTAAAATAAAAAATTAATCTTAACTATTTACTATCGACTATCGACTATTGACTATCGACTATCGACTATCGACTATTGACTATCGACTATCGACTATCGACTATTGACTATCGACTATCGACTATTGACTATCGACTATCGACGTAATCCCTATAAAACCTCCATTAAATACTCCCAAGTAAACCCAATCTGTTGTTTTACAATCTCTTCCGGTGTTCCTTTTGCCAGGATCATCCCGCCGTTTCTGCCCCCTTCAGGACCTAAGTCAATGACGTAATCTGCTAACTTGATCACATCCATGTTGTGTTCAATAATGAGAACTGTATTGCCCCTTTCTACCAAGATGTTTAAGACATTCATCAAAATGGCTATATCCTGAAAATGGAGCCCTGTTGTAGGTTCATCCAGGATATAAAAGGTGTTTCCGGTATCTCTTTTGGATAACTCTTCAGCTAACTTAACCCTTTGTGCTTCACCACCCGATAATGTTGTGGAGGATTGTCCCAATCGGATGTATCCTAAACCAACATCAACTAATGTTTTTAATTTCTGATAAATATAAGGGATGTTTTCAAAGAAATCTAAAGCAGTTTCAATGTCCATCTCCAACACATCGTATATAGATTTTCCTTTATAGCGAATCTCTAAGGTTTCATCGTTGTATCTCTTGCCATTACATTTTTCACAGGTCACATAAACATCCGGTAAGAAGTTCATTTCTATGGTTTTAACGCCACCTCCTTTGCACTCTTCACAACGTCCTCCTGGTACATTGAAGGAGAATCTGCCCGGTTTGTATCCTCTGATTTTTGCTTCCGGAAGTGCCGCAAACAATTTTCTGATCTCATCGAAAACGCCTACATAAGTAGCAGGATTTGATCTGGGCGTTTTCCCAATAGGATGCTGGTCAATCTCAATCACTTTATCAATATGATCTAATCCAATGATCTCTTTATATGGTAATGGGGTTTTTTCTGCTCTGAAATAATATTTATTGAGAATAGGATATAATGTTTCATTGATCAATGTTGACTTTCCACTACCGGAAACACCTGTCACACAGATCATTTTACCTAATGGGAAATCAATAGATACATTTTTCAAATTGTTACCCGTAGCCCCTTTAAGAGTTAAAGTCTTTCCATTTCCTTTTCTTCTTTTTTTAGGAACCTCAATTTTTAATCTTCCGGAAAGATAATCAGCAGTTAGTGTATGAGCCTGCATCATTTCCTCATAAGTGCCGGCAAACACAATTTTTCCACCATGTTCACCTGCAAAAGGACCAATATCCACAATGTAATCCGCGGCTTTCATCATATCAGCATCGTGCTCAACGACAATGACAGAATTCTCGTTGTCTCTGAGGTTTTGTAATGATTTGATTAGTTTGTGATTATCTCTTTGATGAAGCCCGATACTGGGTTCATCTAAAATGTATAAAACATTGACTAACTGAGAACTGATCTGAGTCGCCAGTCTAATCCGTTGTGCTTCCCCTCCTGAAAGGGATTTGGAAGGTCTGTGTAAAGAAAGATACTGAATACCTACATCTGTAAGAAAATCTAAACGGGAAGAGATCTCACGAATTATTTCATAAGCGATTAGCTTTTGCTGTTCCGAAAGATATTGATCGCACCCTTTGATCCATTCACTCAAATCTGAAATATCCATCAAGGAGAGTTGGGCAATATTTTTATCGCCGATTCTAAAGGATAATGATTCTTTTTTTAGTCTAGCACCATGACATTCAGGACACTGCAATTCATTGATAAATTGGTTAACCCATTTCTTGATAGATGCAGGAACACTGTCAATATCAATGTTATTCATAAAGGTAACCACACCTTCGAAGTAGGTTTTTGTAGGAGATAACCCACTGATTACGGAAGGAATGTAGATCGGATCGGGACTACCATACAAAATGTAGTTGAGATTTTGTTCACTAATATTTTCAATCGGTTCATTCAGTGAAAAATCGTATTTATTGGCTAAAGCTTCTAATTGTTTGAAAATCTGACTATGTTTAGAATTTCCAACCACTTCTATGCCTCCTCCGTTAATTGATCTCTTTTTATCAGGAATGATTTTATCTAAATCCATCTCTAAAATGTACCCTAATCCATTACATTTCGGACAAGCACCATAAGGAGAATTGAATGAAAAAGTATTGGGCTCAGGTTCCGGATAGGAGATCCCGGTTGTAGGACACATCAGCTCTTTACTGAAGTTTTTAATCTGATTGGCATCAACATCCAAAACGGCCAAAGTTCCTTTTCCTTGTTTAAGTGCTAATCTTACAGAATTAGCCAGACGAACTTTTGTTTGTTCCCGAATTAAAATATTGTCTATAATCACTTCAATATCATGAACTTTGTACCGATCTAACTGCAAATTCAAGGATAACTGCACCACCTCCCCATCTACTCTTACTTTGGTATATCCCTGTTTGCGGATATTTTCAAATAACTCTTTGTAATGCCCTTTTCTCCCTTTTATCAATGGAGCCAAAATTAATATATTCCTATTGTCGTACTGTTCTGTAATGATCCCTATCAGTTCCTTTTCATGATAACTGATCATCTTTTCACCGGTTATATATGAGTAAGCAGTTGCAGCCCTTGCGTATAATAAACGAAGAAAGTCATACACTTCAGTGATGGTTCCCACTGTAGAACGAGGATTTTTATTAACTGTTTTTTGTTCTATTGAAATTACAGGATTTAAACCTGAAATTTTATCTACATCCGGATGTTCTAAGTTGCCAATAAACTGACGCGCATAAGAGGAGAAAGTTTCCATATATCTCCTTTGTCCTTCTGCGTAAATAGTATCAAAAGCCAATGAAGATTTTCCACTCCCACTTAAGCCGGTTATAACAACCAGTTTTTGGTGCGGAATCTCCAAAGAAACATTCTGAAGATTGTTCTCTCTAGCTCCTGTGATAATCAGCTTATCTTCAATAAATTCGTTCATTTTTAGTGTATTATGAAACAGAGCAACCTTTTTCGATCACTTTTTGAATAGCAGCTGCCATTCCATTTATATTTTTACCTCCGGCAGTGGCTAAGTTTGGTTGTCCACCACCACCACCCTGGATCAAAGCAGCAGCTTCACGTACCAGTTGAGAGGCGTTCATCCCTTTGGCTACTAAATCATCCGATAAAGCCACAATCAGATTGGGTTTTTCACCATGAGTGGATCCAAAAACAACCAACAGATTTTCAGAATGATTTTTAATTTTATAAGCTGCTTGTTTCATGATCTCAGGTAAAAGATCACTTTGGTGACGAATTATATTGACTCCGTTAACGTTTTGAATGGCATTAACCATCTCTTTAGCAAACTGTTGTATCTTTTCTTGTTGATACTCTTCCACCTCTTTTTTCAAACGATCTGTTTCTTCGTTCATTTTTTGGATCGCACCCATGATATTAGGCGAAGCAAAAAATCCTTTCAGTTCGTTTACCAAATGGATATTTTCATTGATAAAAGATTCTGCTTGTTTTCCGGAGATCGCTTCAATACGTCTGATCCCCGCAGCAATAGCACTTTCAGATACAATTTTGATATATCCGATGTTCCCTGTTGAAGAAGTATGAGTTCCACCACAGAGTTCAATAGATTCTCCAAAACGGATCACTCTCACATGATCTCCATATTTTTCTCCGAATAGAGCCATCGCACCCATCCCTTTAGCTTCCTCAATCGGAAGATTCTCAAATATAGAGACAGGAGTGTTGTCACGAACCAATTGATTGACAATCATTTCCACTTCTGCCAATTGCTCATCTGTTACTTTTGAGAAGTGAGAAAAGTCAAAACGGAAACGTTCATGAGAAACATAAGAACCTTTTTGTTCCACATGTTTACCTACCACTTTTCTTAATGCATAATGAAGCAAGTGGGTAGCCGAGTGGTTATTCTGAGTGGCAATCCGATTCTCTTTGTTTACTACAGCAGTAAAGGTTGTAGAAATATTATCCGGAAGTGTTGGCGCAATATGAACGATGAGATTGTTTTCTTTAATGGTATTAGTGATCTCAATTTTCTCATTGATGCTCATCAAAATACCGGTATCGCCCACTTGTCCACCTGATTCAGCATAAAATGGAGTTTTATCTAAAACCAATTGATAGAATTGTTTCCCTTTAGATTTCACCAAACGGTATTTTATTATTTTTGATTCAGCTTCAAGAGCATGATAGCCAACAAATTGAGTAGGATTTGTATCAGAAATCAGCTCAATCCAATCTTCAGTTTCAATGGTTGCAGCAGCTCTGGAACGTGTTTTTTGTTCCTCAAGTCCTTTTTGAAACCCAGTCATATCGACGATGAGGTTCTTTTCTGAAGCTAAAAGCTGGGTTAAATCTATTGGAAAACCGTAAGTATCAAATAGTTCAAAAGCAAATGGACCTTCAATTTGATTACCGGTCAATTTTTGACAGTAGTTCTCAAATTTTTGGATTCCGTTTGCCAACGTTTTCAAGAAAGAGTTCTCCTCTTCGCGGATCACCCGTTCAATCAATATTTGTTGTGCTTTCAATTCGGTGAATTGTTCCCCCATTTGGGCAACAAGGTCAGCCACTAAACTGCAAATAAAAGGTTCATTAAAGCCAAGGAAAGTGTATCCGTAACGGATGGCACGTCTTAAGATTCTGCGAATCACGTAGCCGGCTCCAGTATTGGATGGCAGTTGTCCATCAGCGATAGCGAAACTAACCGCTCTTAAATGGTCAGCAATAACCCGCATCGCGATATTAACAGGCTCTTCAACACCGTATTGTTTCTTGGAGATTTGAGCAATTTTCTGGATCAAAGGTTGGAAAACATCAGTGTCGTAGTTAGATTTTTTGCCTTGTACGGCCATGCAAAGACGTTCAAAACCCATTCCGGTATCCACGTGACTGGCAGCTAACTTTTGCAACTCACCGGATGCTATGCGGTTATATTGTATAAACACTAAGTTCCAGATCTCCACGACTAATGGGTTATCTTTATTCACTAGAGTAGCGCCATCAACAGCTTTTCTCTCAGCATCTTCTCTCAAATCGACATGGATTTCGGAACAAGGGCCACAAGGACCGCTGTCACCCATTTCCCAGAAGTTATCTTTCTTGTTTCCGTAGAGGATTCTATCATCAGGAAGGTGATTTTTCCAAAAGTTACGAGCTTCCCCATCCTCTTCGGTACCATCTTTTAGATCTCCTTCAAAAACGGTAGCATACAAACGATTAGGGTCTAATTTCATTTTTTCAGTAAGGAACTCCCACGCCCAGTTGATCGCATCCTCTTTAAAGTAGTTTCCAAAAGACCAGTTTCCCAACATTTCAAACATGGTATGATGATAGGTGTCTTTTCCAACTTCCTCTAAATCATTGTGTTTCCCGGACACTCTCAAACATTTTTGGGTATCGGCAATTCTGGGGAATTTAACAGGTTGATTACCCAAAAAGATATCCTTAAACTGGTTCATCCCTGCATTTGTAAACATCAGGGTAGGATCGTTTTTGATCACCATAGGGGCAGAGGGTACTATTTCGTGTTCTTTAGATCTGAAAAACTCCAGAAAAGATTTACGTATTTCGTTGCTATTCATCTTGTTAAGTTTTGAAAAATGAAGTCACAAATATACGAAATAATAAGCTAATAAGCTAATGAGCTAATGTGCTATTGTGAATATTTCTTTGAACTTTCACTTAATGGAACGCAGATGACACTGATTAAACAGATTGAATGTCAATAGTTAAAGGGCTATAGTATTTAAATAAAATATTTAGGTTAATGATTTTTTATTTAAAAAACTAAAACCCAAAACCTGATAGCTGAAACCTAATAACTATTTGGAAAATTTGTCAATAATTGAATTGTAATCAAATATTTTTGTATATTTGCGCAGTGCATTGAGTAATTTTACTCAATGCACTGAGTAAAAAATTGTATTATGTTTAAAAGAGCTTATTTTCAGACTATTACAGATCGTTTGACCGAAAAAAGAAGATTCATTCAAGTGATCATGGGACCTCGTCAAGTGGGAAAAACAACAACGGTTAAACAAGTTTTAGAAGAGACTTCAAAACCTTTTTTGTTTTTTTCTGCCGATTTGATCCCTACCTCGCAAAATACTTGGATTTCAGATTGTTGGGATAATGCACGTGCTCAACTGAAATTTAATCAAATAGATGAAATCATTTTAGTTATTGATGAAATCCAAAAAATTAATAATTGGAGTGAAGCTGTAAAAAAAGAGTGGGACTTCGATAGTTTTCATGATGTTAATATCAAAGTTGTCCTTTTAGGATCATCCAGAGTGATGCTTGAAAAAGGATTATCAGAAAGTTTAGCCGGAAGATTTGAAGCGATTAAAATGACCCATTGGAATTTTTCAGAAATGCAGGAAGCTTTTGGTTTATCTTTAGATCAATATATATTTTTTGGAGGATATCCTGGAGCAGCAGATCTGATTCATAATGAATTACGATGGAAAGAATATATTCTGAGCTCCATAATTGATGCGACTATTAACAAAGATATATTGATGAATAGTGTTATCAATAAACCGGCATTGCTTAGGCAAACTTTTGAACTTGCTTCTTCTTACTCAAGTGAAATTGTCTCTTTAACTAAATTAATTGGATCTCTTCAGGATGCGGGTAATACAACAACTTTATCAGGGTATCTCAATTTATTATCTGAAAGTGGTTTACTATGTGGGTTACCTAAGTTTTGTGGTGATCAATCGCGAATGAGAGCCAGTATTCCAAAATTTCAAGTCTATAATAATGCTTTAAAAACGGTATATGTAGATCTTAAGTTTGATGATGCTGTTCGGAATCCAAAGGTTTGGGGAAGAATTTTTGAATCTGCTGTAGGAGCTCATATTGCATGTAATACATTTACAAGTGGTTATCAAGCCTATTACTGGCGCGAAAATAATCAGGAAGTAGATTATATCATCAAATCTGGGAGTAAAATTACAGCCATTGAAGTGAAAAGCAACTACGATTCAACAAGTAAAGGACTAACACACTTTCGTGAAAAGTTCAACCCTCAATCTGCTTTTATTGTAGGATATGGAGCTTTTCCACCGGATCAATTCTTAAGTGAAAACCCAATGATAATGAGCTAATAAGCACATCAGCACATTGGCACATCAGCACTTTATTCTTCTTGTTTCCTGAAATTTATCCTGTTCGATACAAACATGATTACACCCAAAATTACAAATAGGAAGATGCTGCCAAATAGGAGGGCGTAGTCTTCAACTTGTAAAATGACATACAAGAATGCGTATAGGATTACCATGATGCCGCCCATGATAGTGGTGGCTAACTTTTGTTTGATGAGCGAATAGAAATAGATGGCTATCATCAGGATAGTAGATAAACTGGCTGTAAAATATGCCCAACCAAATCCAATCTGTTCAGAAAGGGATAGTAAAAGACTGTAAAACAGGATTAAAGCAACTCCTACTAATACGTATTGGAAAAACTGAATCGGTTTTTTGGTGAATATCTCTACAAAGAAAAATACGATGAAAGTCAATGCAATGAACATCAAGGCATATTTTGCAGAACGCATGTTTTGTTGGTAATGATCTACAGGTTCAATAAGATCAACCCCAAATGAAGTGGCTCCAATATCTGAAACGTTGCTATCAGACCAATATTCCGGAATCTCACGATTGAAACTTAATATGTTCCAGTCGGCACTGAATTTTTTATTTTCAATAGTGGATTCAGGAGAAAAAGAACCTATAAAAGAGGGGGAATTCCAGTCTCCGGAAAGGGTTACATGGGTGTTTTGTCCAATGGGAATAAAATTGATGGAACTACTTCCGTTGAGTTTCATTTGACAGCTAAAATCAAGATTATCAGTTAAACTATCGGCTAAATTGAGATCATTTAAGTTTACCACCAATGTTTTTCCTGAAACGGAGTTGCTATTTACATAATCTTCTCTTGATCCATATTTAGACGCACCTCCCACCACTACATTTTCAGTAACTGTAAAAAATGGAACAACCCCAATTGTGGTTTCCAGCTTTTTATTTCGAATCATGATTTCCGGATTTTCCACAACCCCTCTTAAGTCTGTAATTCCAATCACCATTTGTGCTTTGTCATAATGAAGAACACTATTTTCAATTTTTAATTTGGAAATCTCATCAAAAGAACCCTCAAAGTGAATGTCACTTTTATAAAGAATCGCTTTATAAATGCCATAATGACGCTCTTCAGGAGTTAGAGAAGTGTTAATTTTCAGATTTTTAGGAGTGATATACAATATATGTTCCTCTTGAACCGCTTTTTGATCCTGATCAAATTTTGTTGTGGTATAAGGAACAATAAGGATAGGTGCACATAGTGTTTGAGACAAACTCCATTTGTCACTTATTTTTTGAATGGTTTCCTGACTCCTTTCTTGTCGTTCTCTGATTAATTCCTGAATCATAGCACCGGGAATCAGTAATAAAAGAATTAAAATTCCAATGGTTATTCCTTTGAACGTTAATGATTGGGTGAATTTTCTTTTGGTGGTTTCCATATTCTTATTATTTTTTAAAATGTATGAACGATTTTTTAGAATGAAAAGTATATTTTTAATTTTTTTTAATATATTTGCACCATCAAAAAAATAATTTTTTAAATTTTTCAGAGAAAAATTCACATTCTAAAATTCATATAAAAAAAACAATGATATGAAAAAATTCTTACTAATTCCCGTTTTTATTTTGATTTTTTTTCTTTCAAAAAGCCAAAATCAATTAGCTCCATTTGCGCCATATCCTTCTACGTGGATTAGTTTTATGACCACATACATTAATCCTAATAACACCGATTGGACTTTAGATTACATTTATGAAGTTGGGGATGGAGGTTATTCTTTTCCTGAAGACCCAACCTATTTTTGGGGAACTATAAAAACAAATAAAGATAATAATCATGATTTTGCATGTTTGATAAGTGTAGAAAATGATAATCAATCCATTTTTGTTAGATTTATATATTCTCTATACCATAATCCTTTCTTATTATATGATTTTACATTGCATGTTGGAGACACTATGTTTTACGATTATGCTATGGTAAACAATACTTTGCATCCGCAAAATCATTATAAAGTAGTTACAGATACAGGAACGATCATGCTTGATAATGGCGAAATACGAAGAACATGGACACTAAAATCCGATTGGGTTCAAGATGATATATGGGTCGAGGGGATTGGTTCTATTACAGGAATAGGGCTCTTTAATCCATTAGTTGCGGATTATGTTTCAAATGGATTTCAATATAGATTTGAATATTACTGCTATGACGATATCCCAGTTTATGATCCAAATGATTGTTCATTTTGTATGTGTGATATTGATTTAGAAGTAAAAAATCAAGATTTTGAAAATGTATCAATTTCTCCAAATCCTACAAATGGAATTTTAAGTATTAAAAGTTCCATTAATGAGCCGTCACAATATAATATTTATAATAGTTTAGGACAACTAGTTTTAAATTTTTATTTTGAAAACGAAACGAATCAGGTTGATGTTTCCTCTTTACCATCCGGGATCTATTTTCTTCAGGTAATTTCTAAGGAAAATAAATATCCGATGAAGTTTATAAAGGAATAAAAATTAAGAAATGATATAGATTTTTTAACAACAATTACATTATGTTTATTAAAAAAATTTCAACACTAATAATTCTACTTTGCATTTTATCTGGTTCACTCTATTCCCAAAATAATAGAGATAAAAATGATGTTATTGGTCCGAAATTTCCACTTATTAAAAGTGGTGTATCAATTAACAAAATACATGTTGTATATTTCCCTAGTGAAATGTATGGCTCAGGGTTTCTCGAAAAGGTTGAGTTTTCTTTTACTAAAAGATCTAAAAAATATGAAGGAGATACAGTGGGTTGCAAAATGCCGATAATGCTAAAAATTTACGAGAAAGATACTATCAATAATATTCCCTTAAGGCTGCTTGTTAAAGATACGATAGTAATCGTCCAACCCAAAAAACAGAAAAAGATGGTAGTTGATCTTTCCAAATACAATATTTCTTTACCTCCTGATGGCATTTACGTAGGGTTCGAAGCATTTTCTACAGAGTGGTATATTGCTCATGGCTATCTATCAATTGATAATTTAACGTATTCAACAAATAATGAAAATGGAGAAGGAGCTACTTTTCACGCTCCAATGATCACAGCTACTATTGCTAAAAAAGATGTAGAAAAATATCAAAATTTTGTATTTGGGGATTGGGCTAAAGATTGGAGTATCTGTAATGAAAGATATCAGTCTTCGCTTGTTATTCGATTGCATATCCGGAAATAAAGAATAAACAGCTATTGCTCAAATACATTTTTTCTTTTTCATTCATCTTTAATTCAAAAAAGAAACAATGTGAAACATTTTATAACACTATGATACACTGTGTAATAATGCATAAAAAAACACCTCCGAATTGCTTCGAAGGTGTTTTGGGAATTTATATAGGGTTGACGAATTAGTATCTGGAATTTCTTCTGTCGCCTCTGTCACCGTCTCTTCTGTCCCTACTATCACGACCGCCGTCTCTTCTGTCTCTACCGCCATCTCTGCTGTCTCTGCCACCATCTCTACGTGGACGATCACCTTCAGGACGTGGAGCACGTGGTGGTGCATCTACCCAACCTTCAGGTTTGTCTAATAAGATTCTATGAGAAAGTTTGTATTTTCCGGTTTTTTCATCTACAGCAATCAATTTAACTCTGATTTCATCACCCACTTTTAATACATCTTCTACATTTTCAACGCGT
This sequence comes from uncultured Bacteroidota bacterium, assembly GCA_942493315.1. GTDB lineage: Bacteria > Bacteroidota > Bacteroidia > Bacteroidales > WCHB1-69 > UBA5429. Next base: position 1,220,649 of record OW818690.1, read on the forward strand.
TTGTAAGCGATTTCAGAAACATGCAATAAAGCATCAACATTAGGAAGAATTTCAATAAATGCACCAAATGAAGTGATACTTTTTACTTTTCCTTCATAGATTTCTCCTACTTCAGGAACGGTAGTGATCGCTTTGATTCTCTTAACAGCTGCTTGAACATTGTCAAGGTTTGCAGAAGCGATATCAATAATACCCATACCGTCTTTTTCTTCAATGTTGATAACGGTATTGGTTTCACGTTGCATTTCTTGAATAATTTTTCCACCAGGTCCAATTACAGCACCAATAAATTCTTTTGGAATAATAAGTTTTACAATACGTGGAACGAATGGTTTGTAGTCTTCTCTAGGTTCAGAGATCGCTTCTTCCATAATGCCTAAGATATGTAAACGACCCGCTTTAGCTTGTTCTAATGCTTCAGACATGATTTGAGAGGACAAACCGTTCACTTTGATATCCATTTGACAAGCAGTGATACCATCTCTGGTTCCACAAACTTTGAAGTCCATATCACCTAAGTGGTCTTCATCACCTAAAATATCGGAAAGAATAGCGTAGTTTCCTGTTTTTTCATCAGTAATCAAACCCATCGCAATACCTGAAACCGGTTTTTTGATTTTTACACCACAATCCATTAAAGCTAACGTACCGGCACAAACTGTAGCCATAGAAGAACTTCCGTTAGATTCTAAAATATCGGAAACGATACGAACGGTGTAAGGAAAATCGGTGCCATCAAATGGAATAACAGGTTTAAGAGCGCGGTGAGCCAAATTTCCGTGGCCAATTTCGCGTCTTCCTGCACTTCCTACTCTTTTTACTTCACCCACTGAGAAAGGAGGAAAGTTATAATGTAACATAAAACGGCTGGTACCATCGATGATTGCACCATCAATATTTTGTTCATCTAATTTAGTTCCTAAAGTAACGCTGGTTAACGATTGTGTTTCACCACGGGTAAAGATTGCAGAACCATGAACTGAAGGCAAATAACCGGTTTCGATCCAGATTGGACGAATTTGGTTTGTTGCTCTACCGTCCAAACGAATTCTTTCGTTTAAGATCATGGCGCGCATCGCATCGTATTGAACATCATGATAATATCTGCTGATCATTGCTTTTTTAGCATCCAATTCCTCTTCAGGAACAGTTGCTATAAATTCAGCAAGAATGGCATCAAATGCATCTAAACGTTCATGTTTAGCAGTTTGAGCTTTAGCAATTGCATAAACTTTATCATAAGTAGCATCATAAACCATCTGACGAAGTTCATCGTCGTTATTTTCATGATTATATTCTCTTTTTGGATTTGCTTTTTCCACTTTTGCAGCCAAATCGATTTGAGCTTGACATTGAACTTTGATCGCTTCGTGAGCAAAAACCAAAGCATCAACCATGTCAGCTTCAGAGATCTCTTTCATTTCACCTTCTACCATCATAATGTTGTCCATTGTAGCGGCAACGATCATGTCGATATCTGAGTTTTCTAAATCTTCAACAGTTGGGTTGATAATAAACGCACCGTTAACTCTACCAACTCTTGCTTCAGAAACAGGTCCTTCGAATGGAATGTTAGAAACAGCGAGAGCAGAAGATGCTGCTAAGCAAGCCAATGCATCAGGAAGGTTATTTTTATCACCTGAAATCAAATAAAGCAATACTTGAGTTTCAGCGTGGAAGTTGCTGGGGAATAAAGGTCTTAAAGCACGGTCAACCAAACGTGAAATGAGAATTTCATATTCAGAAGGGCGCGCTTCTCTTTTAAAGAATCCGCCTGGGAATCTACCCACTGCGGCATATTTTTCTTGATACTCCACTTGAAGTGGCATAAAATCTGTATTTTCTACAGCATCTTTTTTGGCACAAACGGATGCCAAAATCATGGTGTCACCCATTTTAACAACAACTGAACCATCTGCTTGTTTGGCTAATTTTCCGGTTTCAATGGAAATTTCGCGACCGTCTCCAAGAGTGAAAGTATGTGTAATTCCGATCATTTTCTTAATTTTAAAATTTGTTTTCTTTTGTTTTGCGTACATCTGAAAGGGATACCCCCTTTATAATGAAAAAAAAGGCAATTACGAACGAATTGCCTTTCTTAGAGACTGCTGTAAAGCTGTTATTTTCTTAAGCCTAACTTTTTGATAAGCTCTCTGTAACGTTCGATATCTTGTTGTTTCAAATATTCCAATAATTTTTTTCTTTTACCTACTAGAGCAATCAAAGATCTCTTAGTTGATAAATCTTTTTTGTTTTGTTTTAAATGTTCAGTAAGATGTTTGATTCTTACTGTAAAAAGTGCCACTTGGCTTTCTGGTGAACCGGTATCAACTGCAGATTTGCCATATTCTTTAAAGATCTCTTGTCTAACTTCTGGTGTTAAATACATAATAATTGTCTCTTTTTTAATATTTTCCTTAATTTTTTTCGAGGTGCAAAAATACAATTTTTTTTAATACAAATGAAATATTTTTTTTATATTTTAAAAGAACTAAAAAATGTCTAAAGTCAAACGTCCAAAGTCCAATGTCAAAACATAAAAATCATACAACAAAGATTATACTTACTTCTTACTTTTTACTTCTTACTTTTTACTTTTTACTTTTTACTTTTTACTTCTTACTTTTTACTTCTTTCTTACTTTTTACTTCTTACTTTTTACTTCTTACTTTCTTACTTCTTACTTCTTACTTTTTACTTCTTACTTTTTACTTCTTACTTTTTACTTCCCTTTTACCTTTTGCCCTTCGCCATTCGCCTTTTTTGTATCTTTGCAAACAAAAAATAGAAATGAGCATCATCTATCAAACTGAAGCCGAAGTGAATGGTTTCGATATCGATTTCAGACACAATATTCACATATACAGACTTTTACATCTTATTCATGAAGCCGCCGGACAACATGCCAAAGTGTTGAATAGAGGTTGGGACGATTTGCATCAGGATGGACTTTTCTGGGCATTATCAAAAGTACACGTTGTCGTGCATCAGTATCCGAAATGGAATGATAAAATAACCATTCAAACCTGGCCAAAAGCTCATGAAACACTCGTTTTTCTCAGAGATTATGAAGTTTTTAGTGAAAAAGGGGATCTTTTGGTTTCTGCTTCCTCTGAATGGATGATTGTTGATTTTCGGGTTAACCGAATCATGCGGATGGATCAAATGAGTATACATATCGACTTTCCGGAACAAAAACATGCTTTACAAAACAGAGTTCCCAAGTTAAAAAGAGTTGATTTTCCTGAACATCCCGCATTTCATCAAGTTCTGATTTCGGAACTCGATATGAATGATCACGTTAACAATGTTAATTATGCGAAATGGATGATAGACCAGTTTGACTATACTTTCTATAAAAAACATACATTAAAAGAGATTGTTGTGAACTATTCCTATCAGTTAAAGGCAGAAGAACAATATACTTTTGCTACGGAGCAAACCGATTCGCTTGCTTTTAATGCTACTATATATAATCAAGAAAAAAAAGAAATTTGCAAAATTTCTACTCTATGGGTCGATAATTCAAAGATTTAATGATTAATAAATATGAAAACAAAATCAGTTTATTCGGGATTCTTTTCCTATCTTTATTCATTTTTACATCCTGTAAAAAAACATCTGTTCCTTCGCATGAAGTAAGAGGTTACTCACATCAGATAGTTTGAAATGGGTTGTTACCTATAAAGGAAAAAATTATCCTGCAACAGTTCCGGGAACAATCCATAACGATTTGAAAGACAATGGTATTATTGAAGATCCATTTTACAGAAACAATGAAAACAGTGTCCAATGGGTTTCTAATAAAGTATGGATTTATACCGCTATTTTTGATAAAGGAAGCATAGGTTTATATGAAAATGGAGCTTTTGTTTTTGATGGATTAGACACCTACGCAGAAGTTTTTTTAAACGGAGAACAACTCAAAGCTGAAGATGGAACGAAACAAACAAATAACATGTTTAGACAGTGGCGCTTTATCCTTCCTAAAAATCTGAAAGAAACGGACAATATTCTGACAGTTAAGTTTTCCCCATCCGTTCCAAAAGAGGTTGCTGCTGCACAAAAAATTCCCTATAAACTTCCCGATAACAGAGTCTTTTCCAGAAAAGCACCTTATCAAACAGGTTGGGATTGGGGTCCAAAATTGATCACCTGCGGAATCTGGAAAAAGGTGTATTTCGATCTATGGAACGGTTTCACCATAGATAACATTCAGTTAAAACAAACCGAATTATCCAAAAGAAAAGGGGTTGTAGAAGTGGCTTCCACAATTTATGCCTCTAAAAGTGAAAAAGTTGATTTGAATTTTTATGTGGATGGAAGTAAAATAGGTTCAAAAAGTGTTTCTCTGAAAGCAGGAAAAAATGTGATTAAAGAACCTGTTAAAGTGAGAAATCCTGAGTATTGGTGGCCTGCCGGAATGGGGAGCCATAAGCTCTATACCGTAAAAGTAGAAGTTGAAAATGATCGATATTATACTTCAAAAGAGGACAAGTGGGGATTCAGAACCATCGCTTTAAAAAAAGAGAAAGATAACATTGGAGAATCGTTTGAGTTTATTATAAATGGGATTCCGGTATTTATGAAAGGGGCAAATTGGATTCCGGTTCATAGTTTTCCAACAGAAAAAGAGAATAATCAAAGATATAAAGATCTCTTATTATCCGCAAAAGAGGCCAATATGAATATGATTAGAGTCTGGGGTGGCGGAATCTATGAGAATGATCGTTTTTATGAGCTTTGTGATGAATTAGGGTTACTGGTATGGCAGGATTTTATTTTTGCTTGTGCTCTTTATCCCGGAGATCAGGCATTCATCCATAATGTAACCAAAGAAGCAGAGTATCAGATACAAAGATTACGAAACCATCCTTCATTAGCTTTGTGGTGCGGTAACAATGAAGTTAAAAACGGTTGGGATGACTGGGGATGGAAAGATGCCTATTCCAAAGAAGTGCAACAAGAGATCGGCAATAATCTTAAGAATCTTTTCAATCGCCTACTCCCTCGATTGGTTGCGCAACATGACAACAGACCTTATCATCCTTCCTCACCGGAATGGGGATGGGGACATCCGGAATGTTTAACATCAGGAGATTCTCACTATTGGGGTGTTTGGTGGGGGGAGGAACCTTTCGAAGTGTGGGGCTCTAAAACCGGTCGTTTTATGTCCGAATATGGTTTTCAGGCTTATCCTGAAATCTCTACTATTGAGAAATTCACCCTTCCTTCTGATCGGAATCTCAACTCTATTGTGATGAGAAATCATCAAAAACATCCAAGAGGAGTGCAGATCATCAAAAAAGCGATGCAACAATACGCTTTCATTCCCGACTCATTACACGATTTTGTATATGTAAGTCAATTGGTGCAAGCTTACGGAATCGGAGAAGCTATTGAAAAACACCGCATGAAAAGGCCTCATTGTATGGGCACTTTGTATTGGCAGCTCAACGATTGCTGGCCGGTAGCATCATGGAGTAGCATCGATTACTATGGCAATTGGAAAGCCTTGCACTACAAAGTGAGAGAAAAATTTGCCCCAACGATCATTGCAACGGATAAAAAAGATTTGCAAACGTATGATATCTATATCGTTACGGACTTATTGAAAAAAATGGAGGGACAATTAATCATAGAAGAGTGCACCTATACCGGACAGATTTTGCATCAGGAAACCCATTCCATTCAAGTAAAGCCCAATACATCTACATTTGTTTTTACCTACCATTCCAATCCTGAAGCAGCAGAATCAAAATATCTAAAAGTAACCTTTAAAGACCAAAAAGGAAAAACTATAGCACAAAAAGTGGAGCTTTATGATATGACCTTTATTCCCAATGAAGCCAAAAACTTCCATTATGAAGTGGCCAAAAAAGGTGCCAAATATGAGATCACATTCACCACAGATTACTACATGAAAGGGATCATGATCTCTACGACTCCCAATATAAAAGGCAAATATTCAGATAATTACTTTGATCTATTGCCCGGAGAAACCCGAAAAGTGGTATTTACACCCGCAAAATCATCTTCAAAACCGATCACTTTTGGAGTAAAAACGTACAATGAAGTAGGTGCCAAATTGTTTCAAATAAAGTAAAAAGTAAGAAGTAAGAAGTAAAAAGTAAGAAGTAAGAAGTAAAAAGTAAGAAGTAAAAAGTAAAAAGTAAGAAGTAAGAAGTAAAAAGTCTGCGGTCTGATGTCTTTTTCTTGTGACCTCTGTGATATTTTTCTTAGAGTTCTTTGAGGTAAAAAAATAATGATCAAAAAAAAATAAATAATAAAAAAGTTATATATTTGTCTCATATAAAACAACGTTGAAATAGTTTGATGAATTTAAACGGAAATGGGATGGATTTTTTCTTACATGAAGAGATGACAAGAACAAAAGCAGAATAGTTCAGTATGAAAAACAAAATAAGGTATATCGTTTTAATATATATTTCTCTTTTTTGGGGATTGAATACATTTGCTCAAATTGAAATTGATTCTAATACTAATAACATAAATGTAGATTTTTCTTTTGAACGACAATTAGAAGAATTGGATAAACCAGAAATAATGTCTGATCCCCCTGAGTGTCATTTAGGTATAATAAAAGAAGAAAATTCAACACCAATTATTGACGCAACTGATGAAATAATAAACAAAACGGGTAGTATAATTGCAATTATTCAATTTGATACTAATTTGATAAAAAATAAAGTATATATTCCGGTTTCTATTTCAATTGAATCAATATATTCTTATGAGTCAAATAATTATACTATTATTTATTCAAAGAATAATATTTTATCACTCTCTAATGAGAATCTTCAAAGAAAAATTGAAAAAAGAATTAAAAAAAATCAAGCATATTTATTAAAAATTGTACAAAAATGGAAATTTGTGCCTAATTATAAGATAAATGATGAATATTGTGATCCCAAAACTGATTCTTATTGGTTTATTTTGCCAGTAGAATTTAAATAATAGGTTGAAATTTGTTACTATGAAAAACGATATTTTTCTTATTTCACCATTATTCTTTATAACATTTGTAATTGTTTCAGTATATTTTTTATGTCTTTATGCATTTGTTTTAGATAAAGAGGATAAAAAAAAATTCTATTCAGTTACCAATTTGTTTAAGCTAATTATTATATTTAAACGTACAAAAAAAATAAAGTATTTGATTTTATTCTTTATTAGTATTTTAATGTTATTTTTGTTTTTCTTTGTTTTTATAATTGAAATTCATTAAAATATACAATAATCGCCACCAACCTTTTATTAGCATAGCAAAAATCAGTTCTCCAAATACAAGACACTATTAGAAATCTCGCTGAGACCGCTGAGTTCGCAGAGAACCTTTTCCCCCATTCTCGCAGCCATTGACTATCGACCATTGACCATCGACCATTGACCATCGACCATTGACCATCGACTATTGACCATCGACCATTGACCATCGACTATTGACCATCGACCTTTTCGAACGTCGAACGTTTAAAGTCTTACCTCTACCAACTCACATCAACAAATTAGCTTATTAGCTTATTACCATATTAGCTTATTAATAAACAATCACCTTCTTTACTCCCATCTTGTTTTGGGCGGTAACTTTCAAAAAATAGGTGCCAGAAGGAAGTGTTTCTAAATTGATGGTTTTGTTGTTGTGATCCGATAAGATTAATTGTCCTAATAAAGTAAAAATCTCCACCTTAAATGGTTCATCGGCAATCTCTAAATAGATGTTTTGATGGGTGGGATTGGGATAAATGGTAAATGACAGGTTTTGATTCCACTGATTGATTGAAGATACGCTTTTTAGATAGAAAAGGTGTGGCTCAATAACACCCATATAAGGATGAAACTCCAGTTTGTTGTTGGAATTGGTTGCCTCAATATAATATTGAACAGTGTCGTTTGGATTCAAATTGCTGATAACCGCTTCATATTGAGAAGATTGTAACGTCATGGGAATCGTTTGATAATCGTTTTGATTTACTTTGTAGTGTAAGGAAACCGTGTGTGTGATTCCGGAGTTATTGCCCAATGAATATACAGTCGCAGCTATCGTTACATTAGTTTGATAAGGTATGGAGTCCATAATGGGTTGATGCACAATACGTAACATATCACTTTCAGGTAATTGAATCGCTCTGCAATGCAACGCATCGGTGTCATACCAGTCGTTGTAGGAAACACCTATAATTTCATATCCCGGCATTGCTTCCTGATATGATGCTAATGCTGCTTGATAACAACTGCTTCCATAAGTGGGATTCATGGGAACTAATACTTTGTTGTTTAGAATCAACGAGTTAGTATAAGGCTGATTATTAGGAGTATAAACCCGATACACTTTGTATTTATTTCCATAAGAGGAGGTTTGATTGGCAAAATATTGAGCCGCATTTTCTAGATCAGTGTAGTTGGCATTGGTATTGGGAACTTGTAAAATCATGATCTTATCAGGGGCTAAGAATTTTCCCCAGCAGTCAATGTGCTGAATATACGAATTGAGTGGATCCGGAATTTGATGATAAGTCTCTATTCCCAGATAATGAAGGTAAATACTATCTAATTCAGTTTGATCGTAACAACTGTTTTCGTATGTCACCAAGTCACAGGATGCAGCGACACCCATTCCATCAGTCATGAAATTACCACCGGTATGCAACAAGGGCATTCCATAAACCGGTACACCGGTTGAAACGGCAAAGGCACGTGGTACTTGCGAGTCATTAGGACGATTTCTGTTGTAGGGAAAATCGATCACTTCTAATTGATGGATTTCATTTTCAACAAACCAGGGACCGTAATCTCTGGTCCAATGGGAGTTTGTCGCATTAAAAACATACTTGATATGGGAACCATTAATGGAGTTATTGGTTAGATAATTCTGGATTGTATTAGCCGCAGTCTGATTGCTGCACACAATATATAGGGTGTCATCTTCCGCAATTTCCTGGATTAACTGGATTGGAACTCCAAAAGTAACACTACTTCCGGAGACTGATGCTCTGATCAAAGCGCCCCTTTGGGGTTCAAATTCTGCAATCGATCTTACAGTTGTTGTCGGTGGAGCAGTAGCAGTAAACTGAGCCACTGTGATAGTGGTATTTTTACTGTTATTGGAAGTTACAACATCTCCAATATTGGCTACAGTAGCTGTTATCGTTTTATTTCCCGTTGCAGTAGGAGTCCAGCAAGGTAATTCAAAGTAGGTGTATTCTCCGGCATTAAGTGGAGTAGTGATTGTAATATTCTGATTATAAGCACTGTTGTCTGTAATTGTAAGGGTAAAATTGGATGCAGCAGTTGATCCGTAATTGTTTACTTTAACATAAAAAGCGATGGGAACATTCAGATAGGCAAACGTGGCAGAATAGTGAGTTGTTAATTCAGAAATTCCCAAATCTTCTCCTGTGAGGTTGGATTTCGGACCATTCTGATACACAAAAGGATAACATTTGATCTCCTGATTATAGGTAAATGTGGAATTATCCCAATCTCTGTTTATGGATGACTGATTTTCTTGTGCAAAAAGAGAAAACGAAATGAAAACAAGAAAAGATAAGGTAACTAATTTTAATAATTTCATATATTGATGTTATATAATGTTAAATTTTTTTCATCGCTTTTTTGAAAGCAAAATAGGAGAGTACTGATAAGAATAATAAATATCCGATCAGAATCCACAAACTTCCATATAATCCGCTCATCCCTTTTCCTAAGAGTAAAGCACGACTAATATCTACAGAATGTGCAAATGGTAATGCATATCCAAAAGTATCAAATACGCCACCGATCATCTTTAAATCCATCCAGGCACCACTAAAAAGGGATGCAATAGTGATGAAAATGGAACCGACAGCAGATACTTGATTCAAAGTAAAAAGAGACCCAAAAATCACACCTAAGAAAATGAATATAAATGCAGTGATCATTAAAATCAATGATGCTACAATGATGTTGGTAAATTCAGCTCCTAAAAATATAGCTATAACAAAACAAATGATGGTTTGTAAAATGGCTAGTGGGATAAAGGGTAACGTGTAAGATAAAATATAATCTTTTGGTTTTAAAGGAGTTGTGTATAGTCTTATCAAAAATGCATTTTGTCGGTCTTTGGCAATCAAAATAGAACAGAACATGGTTAGAAATGCAAAACAGAAAACGATAATGCCGGGAGCTAACGATGCAGGTTTAAAAATATCTAACTGAACACCTTTTTGGATCGAGGAAAAAAGGATAAGAAAGCCTACAGGCATAACGATTCCAAGGAGCATGGTCACTTTATCACGGTACACCTCTTTTAAATTACGAAGAGCTAATTGATAGAATTTCATGATAAACGCTCCTTTCCGGTCAGTTGTAAAAAGACATCATCTAAAGTGGGCTCTGTCATACTGATATGTTTCAAGTGAATTTGGTTGTTTTTCAAATATTCGGTGATTCCATATAGATCAAATTGAGTTGCTTTAATGGTTAATTCATTTTGATTTAAAGATGTCACGCCAAAATGATTCGTGCAATAGTCAACCAAGTCAGAGTTAAAACCACTTCCTTTTATTGTTAAAATCCGTTCTTTATCGCATAATTCTTTCAATTCTGAGGATGTCCCATTTGCAATGATCACTCCACTTTCCATAATAGCGATATGATCTGCTAAGGAATCTGCTTCTTCAAGATAATGGGTGGTAAGTAAAATGGTTTTGTGACGTTTTAGTTTTTCAATGTAGTTCCAGACCGATTTTCTGGAGTGAGGATCGAGTCCTAATGTGGGTTCATCTAAGAAAAGAATCTCTGGATCTGACATTAAAGCCATGGCAATACTAAGTCTTCTTTGCAATCCTCCGGATAATTTTTTAGCCTGATCTTTACGATCTTCTATCTCTAAAAGATCCATGAGATTGAGGGCTCTTTTTTTGTTTTCCGCTGAACTTAATCCGAAAACGCCACCCATCAAAAGTAAATTTTCCTTTGAAGTTAAGTGTTCTGCAATAGCTGATTCCTGAGGGGAAACCCCAATAATTTTTTTAATATCTTGTGGATTGGAGGATAATGGATATCCATTCAAATAAGCTTCTCCGGATGTTGGAGGAAAAAGACAACATAACATTTTTATGGTGGTAGATTTACCTGCTCCATTGGTTCCTAAAAGAGAGAAAATCTCTCCTTTTCGGATCTCCAGATTGAGCGAATTAACGGCAATTCTATCCCCAAATTGTTTAGTAAGTTGGTTGGTGCGAATAGCAATTTGTTCCATTTTATTTATACTAATTTTGAATTGGCAAATATAAAAAATTTTAAGGTTTATCACTCATCCTAATATAATACCTTTTGTTTTGATTTTTAACCTTTTGTATAACACATTTTTCTGTCCATAAAAAAGTTGTAAATTTGCCATTATTTTTTTTAAAAATTGACAAATATGAAAACAAAGTTATTTTTTTTGGGATTATTTTTTATTTCTTTTTTTCTAAAGGCACAGGTTTCATTACCCTATTATTCCGGTTTTGACAATTCAGCACAACAATCGGGTTGGGTAGAGTTCAAAAAAGGTTCAACTCAATACAGTCATTGGGGTTATAACAGTTTTAGTGCTTTTTCTGCACCTACATGTATCAGTCATGATTATTCCCCATCAACCGGAATAACCATTACAGATAACTGGTATGTTTCACCTGGTTTTGTGATTCCAAACGGAGGAACTTTGGATTCCATTCGGTATATGTTTAATGGTTATTCAGTTCCGGACAATACCGATACCATTGCGATTTATTTACTAACGGGATCTCAAAATCCATCTTTAGCTTCGATGATCACTTTGTTGTTTGAATTTAGAGGAAATGATTATCAAAACGATTATACTTTTCACAAACTGGATACCATTCCGTTAACCGGATCTGCTCAAAGTCAGTACATTGCCATCAGATATCGAAATACAGATTGTAGTTCAAAATGGTTGTCAGTAAACATCGACAACGTAGCAATTAGTGGAAATGGCAATAGTTCCATAGATCAATTTACACAAAATCAAGAGATAACCATTTTCCCTAATCCCTCTCATGGATTTTTTAAATTGGATACAGATCAGATGATTGATGGGGTTAAGATTTTTAATCTTTTGGGACAAGAGTTGACTTCTTCCGATTACTTTTTTAATAATTTAAATAATTCAATTGAATTCAAAACAGAATATCAAGGAATTTATGTTATTCAATATCAAATCAATGGAAATAAAAAATCTCAAAAAATCATCTTACAATAAAACTTATGAAAACAAAAATAGTATGTAATATTCTCTTTATTGGGTTATTATTCTCTCAATTTTCTCTATTGGCACAAACATCAAGTAGTGATTCAATACCCAAGATCAGGGTTTATTATTTCCATGCTACCAATCGTTGTGAAACTTGTCTGGCTTGTGAGCATGTTTGTTTTGAAATCCTGGAGCAAGAGTTTAAAAGCGAAATCGAGAAAGGAACAATTTTTTACAAAGCCATCAATATTGATGAAGAGCAAAACAAAGCATTGGTAACTCAGTACAAAATTATGTTTTCCACACTTTTGTTTATTGATCAAAAAGGGAATGTAACCGATTTATCCGATAAAGCTTTTGAGAATGCATTAGAGCATCCGGATGTTTATAAAAATCTGATCCGAAGTGAAGTTTTTAAAATGTTAAACGAATGATTATTTGAAAATTAATTCAATTTGATCCGTTTTCATTCTTTCCAGTAACCATTTTTTGATTTTTTCTTTATCAGAAGCGGAAATCTCACTTTTAAGTTCGAGAACAATTATCGTTTGCGGCACTGATTCTGTGGAATTAGGTTTGAATCTTTTAGATTGAGCAACGATACAACTTTTAACATCCGGAAAAAAAACGGAAATTTCATTTACTAATGATTGTCCAATTATAACATTTTGTTGCAAAGAATCGAGTTGTTGCTGTTTTTGTCGGAGCAGAACATTCATATTATTAAGTTGTTCTTTCAATCTGAAGATCTCTTTATTTTGGGAATCATCAGCATTTAATGAGAAACCTTGTTCAATAATCAGATCCCCTTTTAAATCAAAATCGTTTAATTTTTGAGTTATTTCTTGTTTTTGTTTATCCGAAAGTTCATTTCCGGCATATACCAATTTGATCCGTTTTTGATCTGCTTTAATTTCATTTTTTAGCAAAAAACTACCTTCATAAAAGCTTACATTATCAATAAATTTTTCTGCATTTTGTTTGAATCTTTCCTCTTTAACCAATTGATAACCAAAGTAAATACTTGGAATTAATATCAATGAAATGATGAATGTTAATAATCTGTTAATTTTTGTTTTTTTCTTTGCATCTACTATATTGCTGATAGGAAATTTAAATAGTTTTGAGACCCAAGTAGCAGCAAGAGCAATAAAAATGGTATTGATCAAAAACAGGTAAAAAGCACCGAAGAAAAAGTGAAATTGTGCTGTTGCCAAACCGTACCCAGCTGTGCATAATGGAGGCATTAAGGCAGTTGCAATAGCAACACCGGGTAATACATTCCCTTTTTGTTTACTGCTTAATGTAATAATTCCTGCACCACCTCCAAAAAGTGCTATCAGTACATCGTAAATAGTAGGACTTGTTCTTGCCAGCAATTCTGAATGTGCTGTTGCAATGGGAGATAGAGAAAAATACAGAGTGGAAGTAATTAAACTCGTGATTACTGCAAAAGAGAAATTTTTCAGAGATTTTGAAAATAGTGTGCCATCATAAATGGCAATACTATAGCCCATTCCGGTAATGGGACCCATTAATGGGGAAATCAACATAGCACCTATAATCACAGCTGTTGAATTCATATTCAATCCAATCGAAGCAACTAAGATGGCAAAAACTAAAATCCAAAGATTGGGACCTTTAAAAATCACCCCTTTTTGGATCTCATTATGGATCGTCTCCTGTTTTTCTAATTCGTGATTCAAATTAAAATAATGGATAAACTGTTTAAGATAGGATATTATTTTCATGTTCTAAAGTTTTTCATTTTTTTTCAATGAAATGTATGAAAAGTTGGGATTAATCTTGATATTTCCATACCCTTTTAATGCTTTTTGTTGAACATCAACAGTAGGATTGATTGTGATATTTCCGTAGTCAGTTTCCACAACAATCGGTAATTTAAACTGATTTCCCACATTTTTCCACCGATAGGTTAAAATATACTCATTTTTAGGTGTATCATAGGTGAGATTCCACTCTAATTGAGGGCATACTCTACTATAAACATATTGATCAAAAAACCATTGGTAATCCTTTCCGGTTAACTCATTAACCACTTTGATAAAATCTGTTGTGGTTACAATACTGTATTTATGTCTGTTGTAATAGGTTCTAAGGATATTGTTGAATAATTGGTCATCATTCAATATATTTCTTAGAGTATGTAACATCAAAGCACCTTTCATATAGGGATCAGAATCTTTATAATTGGAATAATTTACATCACGCGGACCCACTAATGGTCTTTTATTTTGGACAACAATACCGTACTGATATTTCATCATGGTCAAATAAAAGTCGTAACCCATTTTTTGTTCCATAAAATACGCATCCATAAAAGTTGTAAATCCTTCATGTAACCACATTTCGGCATTATCACCGGCAGATAAACTGTTGCCCCACCATTCGTGCCCGGTTTCATGTAAAATGATATAATCAACTGGACCATAAGTATTCTGAAATTTATTTCCATACGCAATTGCAGTCTGGTGTTCCATTCCCATAAATGGGCTCTCCACCATTTTATATCCATCATTCCACCAAGGAAATGGAGCTATTGTGTTTTCGTAGAACTCAACCACTTCAACCGCTTGTTTAAACTGACTTCTGGCGATATCCATATCATAAGTGAGGGCATAAAACTCCAGGTCACGTTTTATTCCTTTATTAGAGTAAGGAATGGTAAATCTTACATAATCACCAACATAAAAGCTTATATTGTAAGTATTTATGGGATAACTTGTTTTCCAAACGAATTTTTCTTTCTCTTCCATTTTTGTTTGTTCCACTAATCTTCCATTGCTCACACAAAATAAACCTTTAGGAACAGTCATAGAAAAACGAACTGAATCAGGTTCATCAGAAAGGTGATCTTTTACAGGAAACCAGATATGAGCTCCCATTCCCTGACATGCGACGGAAACCCATGGATTGTTATTTTCATCCTTTTTCCATACAAATCCTCCTTCCCAAGGGGGACGTTTTGCTTTTAAAGGACTACCAGAGTAATAGATTCTGATTTTATAATCTTTATTTTTTGGAATTATTTTTTGAAATAAAACATATACAGTACTATATTTTCTCACAAACTGGAGCGTGTCATTTTGGAAAACAATGGCATCAATTTTCATATTTTGACTTAAATCAAGCTGTAATGTATCAGAAACAACATGGTCTCCTCTTATTGTAAGATTACCTGATTCAGCCTGATCATCACTGGTTTTATTCATTTTAAAATAAATATCGACATACCCTTGGATTTGTTTTTTAGGAATATTCAGATCAAGATTGATATCATAATAAGTAACATCAAAAATTTGTCTCAATTCAGAATTGGTACCCAATAGATAATCTTCCTCCTTAAATTCAGGATATTTTCCCGGATTTTTTGGTGTTTTGTATGTCAGATTGATACCGATCAATGAACAGGAAGTTCCCAAAATCGTGAGCCAAATAAAAAGTTGAAATTTAATAAAATGAGTCATATTTTTCTGATTTTTTTTTGCAAAAGTAATAAATTTTTATTTCTAATCTTTAGTGAAACAAAAGATGTAACAAAATAAATTTTAACTCGTAGATCATGAGTACTAAAAATAATTTTGAATTTAAACTCTCAAAATTGAAAAAAATTAAGTATATTCGCCTATTGATTGAATAAGCTTTATGAAAAGATTTATACTGTTGTTATTAATAGCTACAACCATCACTTTTGGATTCGTTTCCTGTTCTAAACCCATTGAATTTAAAGTTCATATTAACAATAATACACCCTATACAATCGATAAACTGGAATTTGGAGGATCAATTTCAGGTCCTGAAATTTCAATTCCCCCAATGAGTTCTTCAGAGTCATTTTATATCACATACACGGAAAGCTTTAATGATTTATTTGAGGAACCGGAATGTTTAATTTCCATTTCAAGTTATACCGGCCCCAATGGTTCCAAAACAAACACAATCTGGAGATATTTTAAAATGAATGAATTTAGTGCCAGCGAAGATAATGCGATTAGTGTTCAGTTAGATCCACTCTCCTTTTATGAGAATGATATCTTTCAATTTATTACCAATTAATCGATAAATCACCTTTTTTGTTTTCTGTCCTAGCTCTGATCATTTCAAAAATTTTCAGTATGTTTGCATTATTATATTAGCTAATATATATATTTAAATATTAGTAAATTAGTTTTTTAAATTCTGAATTAATAACCATAAATCATTCCTAATAATGAAACAACATATTATTTCTACCGAATTTCTAAGTTTAGAAAAAGTTGAAAAGATTATCAAATCGAAAACCAAGTTACTCCTTTCTGAAGAATCAAAAGAGGCCGTTCAAAAGTGTAGAACATACTTAGATGAAAAAATGAAAAACAGTAAAGTTCCTGTTTATGGAATTACTACAGGATTTGGTTCATTGTGCAATACAACTATCTCATTTGAAGATCTTTCCACATTACAAAGAAATTTAGTGATATCCCATTCTTGTGGTTTTGGTGATGAGGTGCCTCAAGAGATCGTAAAAATTATGCTTCTTTTAAAAATTCAATCTCTATCTTATGGCAATTCAGGCGTTCAGGTTGAAACTATACAAAGATTAATTGACTTTTTTAATAATGGAATATATCCTGTGGTTTATCAACAAGGTTCGTTAGGTGCATCAGGAGATTTAGCGCCATT
Source organism: uncultured Bacteroidota bacterium (assembly GCA_942493315.1). Lineage (GTDB taxonomy): Bacteria > Bacteroidota > Bacteroidia > Bacteroidales > WCHB1-69 > UBA5429. The sequence goes on from OW818690.1 coordinate 1,237,591, forward strand.
GGCTCATTTGTCTTTACCACTTTTAAATCTTGGAGAAGTGTATTATAAAGGGAAGAAATATCCTGCTGAAGTGATCAATGCGAAATTTGGCTGGGAACCTATCGTTCTTCAATCTAAAGAGGGATTGGCTCTATTAAATGGTACTCAGTTTATGAGTGCTTATGGTTCCTGGTTGGTTTTAAAAGCAAAAAAATTATCCTGGTTAGCTGATATGATTGCCGCTCTCTCATTGGATGCTTATGATGGAAGAATTGAACCTTTCCATATCTCAGTTCATCTGGTAAGACCTCATATTGGTCAAATTTTAACTTCAACACACATCAACTATCTCCTTGAGGGATCAGAAATTATTAATAGAGAGAAAAAACACGTTCAGGATCCTTACTCTTTCAGATGTATTCCTCAGGTTCACGGTGCCACAAAAGATGCAGTGAATCATGTTATGAATGTGATCGAAACGGAGATCAATTCTGTTACTGACAATCCAACCATTTTCCCGGATGAAGATTTAATTATCTCAGCTGGAAACTTTCATGGTCAACCCATCGCTTTAGTGCTCGATTATTTAACTTTAGCCATGTCTGAATTGGCCAATATTTCAGAAAGAAGAGTGTATCAATTGATTGCAGGTAAAAGAGATCTTCCTTCATTTTTAGTAAAAAATCCGGGATTAAATTCTGGATTTATGATTCCACAATATACAGCTGCATCGATTGTAAGTCAAAGTAAAACACTTTGCATGCCATCATCTTCTGATTCCATTGAATCTTCACAAGGACAGGAGGATCATGTAAGTATGGGAGCGAATGCTGCTACTAAAGCATATATCGTGATTAACAATACTGAAAAAGTGCTTGCTATTGAATTATTTAACGGAGCACAAGCTTTGGAATTCAGAAGACCATTAAAGTCATCAGATTTTATTGAAGAGTTTATGGCAAGTTACAGACAATATGTGCCTTTTGTAGAAAATGATGTTTTAATGTATAAATTGATGCATAAATCTCAAGAATTTTTACAAAATGTGAATGTGATTATCCCAGAAAAATTTTAACACCTATTTTCATGTTAAAACTGGATAATATACAACGGGTTTATTTTTTGGGAATTGGAGGAATAGGAATGAGTGCACTGGCTCAGTTCTTTCTCCATTTTGGAAAAAAGGTGTTTGGTTATGATCTAACCCCTTCTCCTATAACAGATTCCTTAATTCAAATGGGAGCTGTAATCCATTTCACTGAACAAGATCATCTGATTCCCGATTATATCGATTTGGTTATTGTAACTCCCGCTATTCCCAAAACTCATCAAGAGCTGATTTGGTTTCAAAAACAACAGATTCCTATTATGAAAAGATCTGAAGTTCTCGGATTGATTTGTCAGGATTATAATACTATTGCTGTTGCCGGGACACATGGAAAAACAACCACTACTTCGATGGTTACCCATTTTTTACAGTCTGCACATCATCCTGTTTTAGCTTTTATTGGAGGCATATCTAAAAATTTGAACAGTAATTTTCTGTTTACGGAAGCATTTAAAACAGTTGTCGTTGAAGCGGATGAATTTGATCGTTCTTTTTTAACCCTTTTCCCAAAAATTGGAATCATTACTTCAGTAGATGCGGATCATTTGGATATTTATGGGGAAAAAGAGCAACTTGTGCAATCATTTCAGGATTTTGCCAATCAAATTGATCGAAACGGAACGTTAGTGATTGCGCATAAAATTGCACACTTAATTGAACATCCTCACAAAATTACTTATGGAGAGGAGCGGGATGCTGATTTCTTCTTTACTTTGAATGAGATGAAACCACACCAAACGACGTTTTCCATTTGCAAAAAAAGTGGGTCACAAGATGCCGTTTGCTTTCATAATCTTCAAATTGAAGCTCCCGGAAAACATAATATTTTGAATAGTATGGCTGCTTTTCTGGCTGTTAAAGAGTTGATGAAGTTAACCATCAGTCCTGAAAATGTAGCAACATGCAATATGATTTTTGACGCTTTTTCGAGCTGGAAAGGGGTTGCCAGAAGATTTGATTTCAGAATTGTACAGGATGATTTGATTTATATTGATGATTATGCACACCATCCTGAAGAGATCAAAGCTTTTTTATCAGCTGTTAAATCTATTTATCCTACAAAAAAAAGTACCGGAATTTTTCAACCTCACCTTTTCTCCAGAACCAGAGATTTTGTTCATGAATTTGCTGAATCTTTAGCTGTTTTGGATGAGGTGATCCTCTTGGAAATCTATCCTGCCCGAGAATTGCCTATTGAAGGGATTACATCTTCCTATCTTTTGGATCTGATCCCTGTTGAAAATAAAAAAGTTTTACAAAAAGAGGATTTAATCCCCTATTTGATCCAACATAAACCGGAACTTTTATTGACAATCGGAGCAGGTAATATCGATCAGTTTGTTCCTGAAATTGAAAAAGTATTTAAAAAATGATAAAAATCATCTGAAAATAATATATTTGCATTTTAAAAATTAAAAAAATTATAACATTATGTTTACCGGAATTGTCGAAAAAACAGGAAAAATTGTTCATATCGAAAAAGAAAACAGCAACTACCATTTTACTATTGAAGTGGATTTTGCTGATGAACTCAAAATAGATCAAAGTATGGCTCATGATGGTTGTTGTTTAACCATTGTCAAGATTGATATTCCCAAAAACCAATATGTGGTGACAGCAATGGATGAAACCATGCTAAAAACAAATCTAAAAGCTTGGTGTATCGGTTATGAAGTGAATCTGGAAAGAAGCATGAGATTTGATGGACGTTTTGATGGACATATTGTTCAAGGACATGTTGATCAAACAGCAATATGTCAAGAAGTTATTGATGACAATGGAAGCTGGAGATACTACTTTACCTACGATGCTGAACTCAATAATTTTACTGTTCCTAAAGGATCGATCACTGTAAATGGAGTAAGTTTAACTGTTGTGGATTCTGAAAAAGGGAGATTCTCAGTTGCTATCATCCCATATACCTATCAGATGACCAATTTTCACAATATTGTTCCCGATTCCATCATTAATATCGAATTTGATGTACTCGGAAAATATGTTCAAAAGTTAATGGAACAATATTTTGAAAGTCAAAAAAAATAAAACAGATTTTTATTCGTTATTTCCCTATTACAATATAAAAATATTTTAGAAAGCTTGAAAAAACAAATAACATCCTATATACCTGTCATCTGGATCTTTGCTGCACTATTGGTGTTCATTTCTTGTGCTACCAATAAGAATAGTTTTGAAAACAGAGCCTATCATACGGTCACATCTACCTATAACGTAAATTTTAATGGGAAAGAAGCCCTGAAAGAGGGAGAAATTGAGATTGCCAAGAAAAGAAAAGACAATTATACTACTTTATTACCATTGTATTATTATCCTGCAAAAGAGGATTTAGGCTCCATTAATGCAAAAATGGACAGAGTTATTGAAAAAGCATCAAAGTCTATTTACAAACACTCCATGTTAATCAGAGGTAAAGAGTACGTTAAAACAATGGATGATGCATATATGATGATGGGGAAAGCCTATTTTCATAAACAGGATTTTATAAATGCATCCAGAATCTTTACTTATATTGCCAAACAGTATCCTACTTGGGGATTAGCTGAAGAAGCGATCATTCTAAATGCCCGCACTGCGATCAGACAAAATCAGTTCACAAGAGCGCAACAACTTTTAGAGGAAGCGTACCAAATTATTTATCCTCAAAATAAAAAGAAGTTAAATTATATGTATTATGCGGCTTTGGCGGAATTGAATATGACCAATCCGGCAGGTGAAATTGAAGTGGCAATCAGTTCCTTGATTGAACTTCAAAAATTGCATCCCAATAAGGAGATGACGATCCGTATCAACTATATTTTAGGACAATTGTACGAATTAGAGAACAACAATAAGGAAGCTCAATACTATTTTCTTAAAGTGATCAAAAGCACGCCCACCTACGATATGGAGTTCAGTGCCCGTATGAAATTAGCATCCAATTATGATGGTACACCGGCATCTAAACAAGTGATCATTAAGGAGCTTAACAAAATGTTAAATGAAAGCAAAAATGATGAGTTTAAAGATCAGATCTATTTTGCTTTTTCTGAAATAGCTCGTATTGACGAAGAGAAAAAGGAACGGATGGAATACTTAGGAAAATCAGTTTCTGCATTTGTGGACAACAATTTCCAAAGAACATTTTCTTCTCTTACTTTAGCTGATCTTTATTTTCAGGATAGCGAATACATTAAAGCACAAGCTTATTATGATACAGCGCTCGTTTCATTACCGGGAAACTATCCCAATAAAGATGCGATTATTAAAAAAGCTTCTTTTTTGAGGGATTTAGTAGATAATCTTAATGAGATCGCACTTCAGGATAGTTTACAACGAATCGCAAAAATGTCTGAAGGGGAACGGAACTCCTGGGTAAAAAGAATGATCGATAAATATACCGAAGAGGAGCGACGAATTGAGAGAGAAGAAGCTGAAAGAATGATGCTTTTGCAAAGTACTCAAAATTTTGCCAATACAAATGTTAATGTTGGTGGCAATAATAAATGGTATTTTTATAATCCAAATTTGGTAACACAGGGTTCAACAGAGTTTTATAGAAGATTTGGAAACCGAAAGTTAGAGGACAACTGGATTGTAAGTAATAAACAACAAATCTCGTTTGACGAAATGAATGGTACTTCTGCAGAAAACGATACAGTACCTGAATATGATGAAGAGGGGAATCTGATCGTTAAAAGGGAAGAAGATCCTAAAAAACCTGCATTTTACACCCAGGATCTTCCCATGACTACCGGAGCCGTTGATACTTCCAATTTGAAAATCCAAAATGCGATGTACAATGCAGCATTGATCTATTATGATCTTCTCAAAGATGAAGCAAGATCAGTTGAGATGTTTGATCAGCTTATTAAAAGATTTCCAAATAGTGAGTTAATAGCCCCTGCATGTTATCTCGTTTATGTTAATTTTAAGAAAACGAACAATCCTAAAGGGGATGAGTATAAAAATATCATTCTAACTCGTTTTCCTGACTCCGATTATGCAAAATTGATTCAGGATCCCGATTATTATAAGAAAATTGCTGACAAAGTGAATGAATTGGAACGCAAGTACACTTCAGCGTATGATGCCTATACTAAAAAATTGTGGCAAAGAACCATTCAGTTAGCGGATGAATCGATTCCAAATTGTGATAATAACAAAATATTACAATCAAAATTTGAATATATCAGGGCGATGTCTGTTGGTCAGGTACAAGGAGAAGATTCTTTAAAGAGAGCTTTTGCCAAAATAATTATCAAATATCCCAATACAAAAGTGGCTGAATTAGCACAGTTTTATCTTTCAACATTTGCCAATGCCAATGAAATTATGGCAAATGCCGGTGATTCTACAAAGATGAGACAAATACAGGAACAAAATGCATTAAATGAATCTCCATTTACATTTCTCCCTAATGAACAGCATTATGTAGTTCTTATTGCTAAAGCAACCAATGTTTCTATTACCGATATTAAAAATGGAATTTCCAATTTTAACCGCGATTTCTTTGCCCTTTCTAAATTTAATATTAATAGTTTCTATATCAATCAGGAAGATCAATTGATCACTATTTCAAGATTCAAAAATATGGAAACGGCAATGGAGTATTATAATACTTTAATCACTTCTGAAATTTATCGAACTCAAATTGGAGGTGATGCTGTACAGGTGTATGCAATGTCTGCTACAAATTATACAACTTACTATAATAAAGTTGATAAACGGGGTTTGTATAAACCTTTCTTTGATTTAAAATATATTAAAAAACAATAATTATGAATCCTTTGTTTCACAAATCTATATATCAAACCAGAAGAGACAAGTTAATGAATAGTGTATCTTCCGGTTTTGCTTTATTTCTTGCCAATGATGATGCATCCATGAATTATCCTTCCAATACCTATAATTACAGACAAGATAGTACCTTTTTGTACTTTTTCGGGTTATCGATTCCCAATCTTGCTGCGATTATCGATTTTGATCATCAAAAAACGATCCTTTTTGGGGATGATTTTGAAATTGATGATATTATTTGGATGGGTGATCAGCCCAAAGTTTCCGAATTAGCTTCTCAGGTTGGCATTAAAGAAGTTTTATCACTATCTGCTTTACCTGACTTTATTCAACAAAATAAAGAGCGTAAATTGCATTATACACCAGCTTACAGAGGTGAGAAAAAAATCACTTTGGCTGATTTAACAGGAATTCCGATCCATCAACAAAAAGCAAGTGCCTCTGTTGAGCTCATTCAAGCCATTATAGCCCTTAGGGAGATCAAATCGGAAGAGGAGATCGCTGAAATTGAAAAAGCGTGTGCTATTGGATATAATATGTTTACAACCGCCATGCGAATGTGTAAACCCGGAATTATTGAGTCAGATCTTGCCGGTCTTGTGGAAGGAATCGCATTATCCAAAGGAAATGGGGTTTCTTTCCCTGTAATTTTATCCCAACATGGCGAAACCCTTCACAACCACAATCATCATTTGACTTTGGAAGAGGGTAAATTATTACTGATTGATATGGGTGCTGAAAATAAAATGAATTATTGTTCAGATAATACCAGAGCAGTTCCTGTTTCATGCAAATTTTCATCAAAACAAGCTGAGATTTATCAAATTGTTTTAGATGCCAATATGGCCGGAATTAATGCATGTAAACCGGGTATTCCTTATAGAGAGATCCATAAATTAGCCGTTACGGTGATCACTCAGGGATTACAAAAATTGGGATTAATGAAAGGAGATATTGAAAAATCCGTTGAATTGGGAGCTCATGCTTTGTTTATGCCACACGGATTGGGTCACCAAATGGGGTTAGATGTTCATGATATGGAAGATTTAGGTGAAAACTATGTCGGATATGGTGATGCTTTTGAAAGAAGTTCCATTTTTGGATGGGCTTACCTTAGAATGGCCAAAACATTGCAACCCGGTCACGTGATGACTGTTGAACCCGGAATCTATTTTATCCCTCATTTAATAGATATTTGGAAAAATGAAAATAAATTTTCTGAGTTTATCAATTATGATAAAGTGCAAGAATACAGAACTTTCGGAGGAATCCGTATAGAAGATGATGTTTTAATAACTGAAACAGGTCATCGCGTTTTAGGTATTCCAATCCCAAAAACTATTGCTGAAATAGAATATATTGTAGGAAAGATTTAACTACATGAATTCCATATAAACAACTTTCATATATTTATCAACCAAAACTTTAGCTAATCTTTGAATAAGATTTTTTCTGATTTCAAATTCAACAGGTTGTGTTAAATCAATGTTATATTCATTAATTTTGGTTCCAACAAGAATGTGAATTTCATCACTTTCAAGTAATAATTCGCATAAACGATCAGCCGGTCCGCGACCAAACTGATAACCGGAATTGATCACATTTGTTAATTGATACACCACTTTACTGAGCGTCAAAACACCTTCTGTAATCAAATCGATCCCTTCCATTTTTGAAGTGGGTGGCAAGGTATGATCCACAATAGGCTCATCTATAACTGTTCTCCGCAATTCACGGGAGATAATTTCGGTAGTAGTAGCACCACTTACAATTTTTTTGCCGGCAAAACTTCTTAATTTCTCAGCAAAATGAGGATCTTTTTCGGGTTGCAAAGGTGGTCCGGTACAGATCATTGTTCTTCTGGGTTCTCTAAAATAGGCAACAGCGCATGTTAAATCATCTTTTGGAATATGTAAATCATTGGCTGCTGCTTTTTTAACAATCTTTTCAGCTAATTCTGTCGCAGATATTGTTCGATTATTGGTAATCAATTGTTTCACTTCCTCTCTCAGGTTATTTCTTCCCCATCCTGCAATTAAACCGGTTCCTAATCCGGATTGGGTAATTCCATCTGAACAGAAAATGATTCTATCCTCTAATTGAGGTTCAAATGATGCCACCTTTAAGTCAAGTAACCGTTTATCTGTCCCTGCATCCACATCAATTTGATCCCAGTTGGGCTCAAAAACCCGATTTCCTCTCATGATAATGGTTTGAGGATTATCGTATTCCAATATGCTCACTTCATTGGTATCAATCGAAATATCAACGATTGTATAGGTCGCATAACTGATATTCCGTTCACTACAAATCGGAAGTGCTTTCATGATGATTTCAGCAATTGTTTTTGCTTTTTTGTGCTCCTGAGATAAATTCAAAGCTATGGTAGCTGTAAGCGTAGCTAATACATTAGCTTTCACCCCGGAACCCATTCCATCAGATAAAACTGCTAATACTCTGTTCTCTTCAGGAATTCTTTTAGAGATAAATACATCTCCACAAATCCTTTCCCCATCGTGAAATGTTTGATAACTAGAGACTTCTACATGATAATTTTCTTCCATTGTTACAACTTTTGAGTGTCAAAGATACAAAAAATTCAAGTACTATTCCGATCTTACCAAGGAAACCAATTGATCGAGATCAATACTTTCTCCTTTGATTTCTCTATCTGCTTGATTATAAAAGAGTTCCCTTTTGACAAGTGTTTCATTTACAAATAGTTCTAACTCTTCAGGAGTTTTATTTTGGATTAGGGGTCTGTTTTTTTTAGAGTTAAGCAGTCTATCAGTTAAAGATAAGGGACTCATTTTAATATAAATGGAAAAACTATTATCTTTAATTAATGTCATATTGTCTAAAAAGCAGGGTGTTCCACCCCCTGTTGAAATCACCACATTATTCAGAAGTAAAAGTTCCTCTAAAATGAGATGTTCTGTTTTTCTAAAGATCTCTTCCCCAAATTTTTTAAAAAAATCAGGAATGGAAATATGGTATTTAGATTCAAAAAATGAATCTGAATCCACAAAATCATAGTGGAGTCTGGATGCTAATTTTTTAGCAATGGTTGTTTTACCCGAACCGGGAAATCCTACAAGAACTATTCTGGAATACACTTAAATATGTTTTAAAATCTCTTGAATCAGGTTATCGGCGCTTTCAGCGATCTCTTTAATGGATGCCTGTAACATGTAACAAGGTGAACTGAATATCAGATTTTCTGAATTAACAGTTACTTCTGTCTGGTTTGTGATTTGGTGCTGAGCCCCCATTGCTTTCACATCTTCAATGACACTCGGAATTTTACCTACAGTAAGCAACACTCCGGGGAGCACTTTAGCGATTAAAACAGGGGCAATACATAATGCTCCGATCGGTTTTTTAGCATGAAAAGTTTCTAAAATTATTTTCTCCACATCAGCTCTTACCTTCATTTGAACCCCATCAAGTCCATAAGTAAAAAGGTTTTTGGCTGCACCATTTCCTCCGGGAAAAATTAAAGCATCAAAATTTTGAGGATCATATTCCGAAATGGGGTAAATCTCACCTCTGGATATCCGGGAAGCCTCCACCATCATGTTTCTAGTTTCCTGCAAGGGTTGTTTCGTGATATGATTTACGACCTGGCACTGGTTATCATCGGGAGCAAAAACGGTATAGGAGGAACCCGATTTATCAATGGCTAGTAAAGTCATCACTGATTCGTGAATTTCAGATCCATCTAAAGAACCACATCCACTAAGGATTACTGCAAATTTTTTCATAGTTGTATCGTTTTTATTAGAAAAACAAAATTATAGAAAATTAAACTTTCATTTCACATCTTAATTGTTCCAATTCATCAACGGAGGCTTTTTCGCCAACAACCCATAAAATATCACCGGCATGAAAGATCGTTTGAGAAGGGGGATTTTCAACAAATTGATCCATCCTTTTGTAGCCAATCACCATACAATGATACTTTTCTGTAAACTTGCAATCTGTTAACGCCTTTTGAACAAATGGAGATTCAGGATGTAAAGAGATCTGATAAATATCCATAGATTCCCGGATTGGACAAACTTCCATCTCGGTATCATCTTTTTCAAATATTTTTTTTACTTTTTGCATCTGCCGGTCATTTCCTACCACCAAAATATGATCATGAGGATATAAAACCTCATCTCTATTAGGCAAATCAATGCGGCAATTTCCCCTTAAAATGCTGATTATATTAATTCCGTAAAGATGTCTCAGGTTTAATTCAATCAATGATTTTCCGATGCATTCTGAAAAATTGGAGATCTCAAACAGCTCAATATGAATATCATTGGTTAATTCATCCGGAATTTTTAAATCAGGAATGGAAGTCCTGCCATTCAAATTATGTAAAAAACGTTCTTCCATTTTGATGAAGTTTTTCATGTTTTTTTGAGAAGCTACATAAAATAGAATAAGTCCAATCAAAACAGCTAATGTTATCGCTAAAGTGAAATTAAAATAGTGAGTGATAAGAATAATTAATGAGAAAATGATGATCAAAATCCGGACCAGAATTAAAATTACCAGTACATGTCTTTTGATTTTATTTTTTCTCCAAATTCTGTTAAAATCCATCTTAGAAGCCATTTTATTCATGATCAAAGCCCCTAAAATGGGAGCCATGGCAATAAATGTAATGGAAAATCCAAGGATTTGGACAGCTAAATGAGGAATATATTTTTTTAATAAAGGTTCTATCAGTAAAAATGAGATTAATTGAATAGCCGTTATAAGAATGACGTATATGAAGGTTCTGGATAAGTAACGTTTGATATACTTTCTTTTGATATTCTGATCTATTGTCTGGTTTGAATTGACTGCAATTTGTTCAATAGCTCTTTTCCAATGAGGTGGTAATTTATGATTCAGAAATTCATAAACAGGTTCAGAAAATCTTATAAAATAGGGTGTCGTGAATGTTGTGATAACAGAAACGGCCACAATGATAGGATATATGATAGGATCAATCACTTTCAGCGAAAGCCCCAAAGATGCAATGATAAATGAAAATTCACCAATTTGAGAGAGGGTCATCCCGCTTTGGACTGCTATTTTTAAGGGTTGTCCTGATATTAAAACTCCAAATCCGGCACTGGTTGTTTTTACAAATAAAATGAGTAAAGTGATTAAAATGATTGGAATAAAGTTCGTTATTACTACATTAAAGTCGACCAACATCCCAACAGAAACGAAAAATACAGCACCGAAAAGATATTTTAATGGATTTATGAGTTTCAAAATTTTATCAGATTCAATCGTTTCTGCTAATATGGAACCCATCAAAAAGGCGCCTAAAGCAGCTGAAAGCCCCATTTTATCAGCTAAAAATATCATTCCAAAACAGAGTCCGATTGCAATAATCAGTAAGGTTTCCTCTCCTAACATTTTTTTTGCTATTCTGAAAAAAGAGGGTATTAAATAGATTCCAACAACAAACCAGAATACTATAAAAATCACCATTTTTGAGATACTTAATCCCAGTTGTAACCCATCAAAACTTCTTGAAACAGCAATAGTGGAAAGCAAAACCAACTGCAATACAGCAATGAGATCTTCTACAATCAAAACGCCAAAAACCACATTCGTAAATTTCTGTTTCCTGACACCCAAATCATCAAATGCTTTAATGATAATACTGGTTGATGAGATCGTTAACATTCCCCCTAGAAAAATACTATTCATGGTACTCCATCCCATAAAGTACCCGGCAACAAAACCGGCTGAAAACATGACAATTAACTCTGTAATCGCGGTAATTCCACCAGTCTTGCCCACTTTTCTCATTTTCTTGAAGCTGAACTCTAACCCTAATTCAAAAAGTAAAAAGGCAACTCCAATTTGTCCCCAGACTTCAATATTTGAAATATTTTGAACCGTAACAAAGAAGTGGGTATGTGGTCCTGTGATGATCCCTGCAATGATATATCCTAAAACAACGGGTTGTTTTAACCACTTGAATAATAATGTGGTTACACTTGCTACAACTAAAATCAATGCTAAGTCGGAAAAGATCGCAGGAATATGCATATTTTTGATTTTGAGAATGTTGCAAATATACAAATTTTTTTTCAAAAAGTCAAATTTTTAGGATTCACGTTACCGTTTTTTCAATTCCAATTCGAAAATGTTTCCTATTTTTGCATATATGAAGAAAACGGGCGACCAACAAAAAATTGAACTATTAGCTCCGGCCAAAAATAAAGATTTTGGCATCGAGGCGATCAATCATGGGGCTGATGCTGTCTATATCGGAGCACCTCAGTTTGGAGCCAGAGTAGCAGCTTCTAATAGTCTGGAGGATATTGAATTACTTGTCAAATATGCGCATCAATACAATGCAAAAGTACATGTTGCCTTAAATACTATTCTGAATGATCAGGATTTGAAAAATGCAGAAAAAATGATTCATCAGCTGTATCAATCCGGAATTGATGCACTGATCATTCAGGATTTAGGGATTCTTTCCTTAGATTTACCTCCATTAGAACTTCATGCCAGTACACAAATGGATATAAGGAACTTAGAAAAAATTTATTTTCTGGAACATCTGGGGTTTTCAAGAGCTATTTTAGCCCGTGAACTTTCACTGGAGGAGATTAGAAATATAAAATCAAAAAGCGAGATTCAACTGGAAGCGTTTGTTCATGGAGCTCTGTGTGTGAGTTATAGTGGTCAATGTTATGCCAGTAAGGCATTTACAGGCCGAAGTGCCAATAAGGGGGCCTGCGCTCAGTTGTGCCGCCTTCCCTATACACTCAAAGATCAACAAGGAAAAATAATGGCAGAAGATCGCTTTTTACTCTCTTTAAAAGATATGGATCGTTCTGATTCCTTAGAAGAGTTAATCGATGCAGGAATCACGTCCCTAAAAATTGAAGGAAGACTAAAAGACCTTTCTTATGTTAAAAATGTAACGGCTTTCTACCGAAAAAAACTAGATCTGCTGTTTGAAAAAAGAACCGATTTTGGTGCTTCTTCCTGGGGTAAAACAATCCATTATTTTGAACCTCAACCTGAAAAATGTTTTCATAGGGACAAAACAGATTATTTTTTACATCAAAGAGGAACGGTTTTAACTGAAATAAACACCCCAAAATCGATTGGTGAGAAAGTGGGGATTGTAAAACATGTGAAAAAGGATTCTCTGATTTATGATGGGATTCCTCTTCAAAATGGAGATGGTCTAATTTTTGAAAATAATAATAGGGTAGTGGAAGGGTTTAGAGTGAATAAAGTTATTGATAATCAAATATTTCCGGCTACAATGCCAGATATTGATTCACTTACTGTACTATATAGAAATCTGAATTACACCTTTGAGAAAATACTTGAAAAAAAGAGTGCTGAACGGAAAATAGATATTGATATGCTCTGGCAAGAGAAAGAGAATGGTTTTTCTCTACAAATTGTAGATGAAAGAGGGTGCTCCGTTTCCTCATTTTTGGGGTGTTCCAAAGAGGTTTCAAGGCAGGAAAACAATACAACGGAACAGATTCGAACCATTTTATCCAAAACCGGAAATACAATTTATCAAGTTAGAAAAATGGAGATCCAAATTGATCAAAACTATTTTATTCCTGCCTCACAAATCACCGCATTAAGAAGGACTTCTTTAGAAAAATTGGATCAGGAGTGGGCAATGCAATACCAACAAAGACCCAAAGAAAAGGTTTCCTATCAGGCAAGAACTATTCAAATTCAATCACATGTGGACTATTTCGCTAATGTGATGAACGGAGCAGCTCAAAAAATCTATTTCGATTTAGGGGCGGTTTCTGTAGATGATGCATTTGAAAAAGGGAATCATGATGGTGATAATCTGCTGATGCAGTGCAAACATTGTATCAAATATTCATTGGGATTTTGTCCAAAAGAACAAAAAAGTACAGTTCCATTTAAGGAGCCATTAATTTTAGAACATCAAAAAATCAGATTTGAATTACAATTTGATTGTAAAGAGTGTGTTATGCTGGTGTATCGTTCCGGTCAGAAGTGATAATATGTTTGTATTTTTCACGTCTTTCATTCCATTTCTGACGGGCATACTGTTGCATATCAGCAAATTGATCTGTTTCATCCACAATTTCAAGTCCTAAAATCGATTCAATAATATCTTCCAGAGTTACAACGCCGTTGAAACTGCCGTATTCGTCTGTTACAATGGCAATATGCTCCCTTTCCTGAAGCAGTTTTTCCCATAAAACCATAATAGATTCCCCTTCATCTGTGGCAATGATATTTCTTTTAATATCTTTTAATTTGGTATCAAAATGGTCACTGGCAACTTGTTCCAATACATTCTGACGTAAAACATATCCGGTGATGTGGTCTTCATCTCTGTCTGCATAAACAGGGATTCTGGCATAATGAAGATAATCTTTGTTTTTATAAAATTCAGAAACGGTCATCTCTTCCGGTGCAACAGAACAAACAATTTGAGGAGTCATCACATCCTCCACTTTTACAGATTCCAATTTTTGTAAATTTTGGATGATGATATTTTCTGAAACTTCAAATTCTCCCTCTTCTGTAGCAATATCTGCCATAGCAAATACTTCTTCACGACTAACAGTCGTTTCAACTTTATTTTTATTAATCACCTTAGATAGTAAATCAGACAGTTTTACAAAAGGATAAGCAATTATGATTAAGCCATTTAGATATGGAGTAATGGGAAGTGCCATTTTTCTCCAATAAGTAGCCCCAATTATTTTGGGATAAATTTCAGTAAAAATTAAAATTAAAAGAGTTAACACTGCAGAAACAATACCAAAAGAAGGTGCTCCCCAAATTTTTACGGCCTGTGCTCCTACACCAGCTGCCCCAATAGTATGTGCTACAGTATTTAATGATAATATGGCGGCTAAAGGTTTATCAATTTTTTCTTTATATGATTTAAACTTAGTTGCTCTTTTATCTCCATCTGTTTCTTTCATATTAATAAAAGATAATGGAGTAGAAAGCAACACAGATTCAAATAAAGAACAAATAAAAGAGATGGTTAGTGCCAGAAATAAATAAAATAATAAAGTGCCCATTTTTGTGTTTAAACGTTGTTTTTCGGATTATGATGATCCAATAAATTAATTTCTGCAAAAGTAATAAAAATCTTATTTCGATAATGTTACATTTTTGATTTAGTGGAAACTAACTGATAAAATAAGATAAAATGACTTTTTTATATATCTTTGCATTCTAAATAGTACATTATGAAATTTATCAAGTCGATCCCTAAAAAAGTAAATCCCAAAGAGTTAATGAAAGAGTATTCTTTAATTCTTGTGGGTACTTTTATTATGGCAGTAGGTTTTGTGGTGTTTATTGCTCCTTTAAAACTTGCACCCGGAGGTGTTTATGGGATAGCCATTATTTTACACCACTTATTCAAATTTCCAATTGGGATCAGTGGGATTGCTCTTGATATTCCTCTTTTGATTATTGGAACTCTCATTTTAGGTCCTAAGTTTGGATTTAAAACAGTGATTGGCATCGTTTCATTATCCGGATTTATCACCCTTTTAGAGCATTTGTACGGATATGAACCTCTTATTACCATCATTTCGGATGGAAAAGTGATTCCAGATCCTGCAGCTAATTTGATTATTGCCTTGTTTGGGGCTGTAGCAGTAGGCTTGGGATTAGGTTTAGTCTTCAAATCCAGAGCAACTTCAGGTGGAACTGATATTGTGGCCATGGTTCTTAAAAAATATTTTAAACATATCCCTCTTGGAACCATGATTATGATCGTTGATTCCATCATCGTTCTGGCTGCATTAGCTGTATTTAAAGATTGGACAATCCCGCTTTACTCCTGGTTTGTTATCTATGTTTGCGGGTTTACCATCGATAAAGTGATTTCAGGTTTTGCTAGAAGAAAAGCGATTATTATCATTTCAGATTCTTATGATGAGATTAAATCTTTTATTATTAAAGATCTCGATCGTGGTGGCACCTTTTTACATGGTGAAGGAATGTACAATTTAGCAGAAAAGAAAATTATTTATACAACCATCAGCTCTAAAGAGTTACCCTCCCTTCTACACCATATTCACGAAAAGGATCCTAAAGCATTTGTTTCGGTTCTGGATGCTACTGATGTTTATGGAGAAGGATTTAATTCTTTGAGAGAAAAAGCTTTACACTAATGAAAGAACAAATTATCAAAGCCCTCTCATTCGTTTATGATCCTGAAATTCCTGTTAATGTTTGGGAATTGGGATTAATTTATGATATTATCATCAAATCGGAAAATGAAGTTGAAATCATCATGACGCTCACCGCTCCTAACTGTCCCGAGGCGGAGAGTTTACCTTATGAAGTGAAAACAGAAGTCCAAAGGATTACGGGTGTTCAAAACGTTACCGTTACGATTACATTTGATCCCCCTTGGGATATGAGTAGAATGAGTGAAGCTGCAAAACTAGAACTAGGATTTTTATAAACCAATAATACAGAGATGAAAAAAGTGATTTTTTTAGGCTTACTATTAGCCTTTGTTGTAAATTCTGTTAATGCTACAGACAATCCTGCACAAATTAAAAGACTTGAAAAACATGTGTATTTTTTTGCTGCGGACTCCTTAAATGGTAGAAAAGAAGGCAGTTTGGATAATAAAAAAGCAGCTGCTTACATTAAAAAACAATTCGAGGAGATCGGTTTAATTACCAATTATCAATTTATTGATTCTGATCGTACTCAACAAAATGTGATTGGTGTCTTAGAAGGAAATGATCCTATTCTAAAACATGAAATTATTGTTATTGGTGCCCATTATGATCATTTGGGTGTAAAAATGGTGGAAAATGTAACCCAAATCTATAATGGAGCTGATGATAATGCCTCAGGTACAGCTGCCATTATTGAAATTGCACGCCAAATGTTTCTTAAAAAAGATCAGTTGAAAAGAACCATCATTTTTATTGCATTTGATGCCGAAGAATCAGGATTAATAGGTTCAACTTTTTATATCAAAGATTTTCTGCTTCATAATCAGACCGATAAAGTTGTTTTAATGACCAGTATTGACATGGTGGGCTACTTGAAACAATCCGGAAAACTTAAAATCAGTGGAGTTAAAACGGTCAAAAACTATAAATCATTGTTTGATCAGGTTCCATTTGATTCAGAATATAATCTGGTATTAAATGATTTTGATAATTCGATTTTTACCGGTTCTGATCATGGCCCTTTTATTGAAAGAAAAATTCCTGCTTTTCATACGACAACCGGGCTTAAATCTCCCTACCATAAACCGGAGGATGATGCTGATTTGATTGACTATAATGGATTGTCTACAATTGTAGATTATTTTGCTCAGCTGAATTATGTATTTGCTGTTTCTGAACAGTTGGAGAGCAGTGGAGAGTTTGGTAAATCTGCATTTGCAGAAAAAAAGAACTATTTTGCAATCGTGGCAGGAATAGGCAATAATGAACATTTTTATACCAATGGCCCAATGACCGGTAAAAAAGGGATTGCTTTAAATGCGGGTATCTATGGAAAGGTATCAGTAGCTAAGTATTTAGCATTGAAAGGAGAGATAGATTATGAATTTAAAAAAGGATTCAGAAGTGAAGGAGAACTCTATACTCATGCAGTGAGTGCTCCAATCACATTATTTACTAAAGCAACTGTGCAAAATGTCGTGGAATTTGACTTAGGTTTTGGAGGATATTACACCTACTATTTTGCCGGAAAATTAAATTCCAATTCTCTTGATTTTGCAAAATATAATCATCATGAATATGGTTGTCAGGTAGAAATGGAGATGAGAATTGCTGCTCTTTTGTTCGGTTTACAATGGAAATTTGCATTGAATAACTTCATGGTCAATCCCGTTGGAAACGATATGTCGAAAATAAGGGGAGTAAATTTTAGAATAGGATATATTTTCTAAGATTTAGAAGCTATTACTATCATAAAATCGAGATACTCCATTTGAAAAAGGGGTATCTCTTTTTCATTTTTAAGAAGTGCTTGTAAAGGATTACTGGTAATGAGAATATCGTTTGAAAAATCAACTTCCCCCTTGGCATACCATTTAAAGATCGCCTCTTTGGCGCACCAGATCAGCGTTACATCTTTTGGATTTTCTGGATCAAAATGAAGCATCTCTTGTTCGTTCATGAACTTATGTTTTAACTTCAATATTCTGGAAGCACAAAGCTCAACATCAATTCCTACTGGTATATCACTTAAAGCCACCAGAACCAAATCTTTAGAATGGGAAAATGAAATAAACCCTTTAGGGTAGATAGGTTGTCCGTTTGAAGAATAGGATATGGAGATATTATTGTTGCCAGTTAATTCAGCCAATGCGGCTCTGCAAGCCCATTTTTCCAATCTTCGGGATTCTAATTTTAGGTTTTGAATCTCGTTAATGTCTTGTTGATCAATAACGTAATTTTGTAAAAAAAACGGTTCCGTTTCTTGAATTTGCCAGAGGCAAATGGAAACGGAACCGTTTAATTGTTTTTTTAATATTGCTGGCATGATTATAAACCGCGATCTTTTTCTTTAATTTTTAATAATTGTTTTCTTAATGCTTCTGCCACTTCGTCCGCAGCTTCTTCAAAAGTTTTAGCTGTTTTACCGGCAATGGCATCATTTCCTTTGATCTTGGCTCTGATTTCAACCGTTTTGTTTTCAGGCTTTTCTGTGTTTTCGAGTTTGAGAGTTACTTCAGTACCAATAATCCCGTCATGGATTTTAGTAAGTTTTTCAATCTTTTCTGCAATAAAGCTTTCCAGTTTTTGATCTGCTTTAAAATGCAAAGCTGTGATTTTAATGTTCATAAAAACCTCCTTGTTACGCTCGTGGATGAGCTTGTTGATAAATTGATTTAAGTTTTTCTATTGAATTATGAGTATAAATTTGGGTAGCTGCTAAACCGGAATGACCTAAAATCTCTTTGATTGCATTGATATCTGCCCCATTATTTAGAAGGTGGGTGGCAAAAGTGTGGCGAATAACGTGCGGACTTCTTTGGTCAATTGTAGTAATCATATCGAGATACCTCCTTACAATTTTATAAACTGTTTTCGGATTTAATTTATTGTTTTTCGATGTAACAAATATACAACTATTTTGGAATAAATTTCCAAATTTTTGCTCAAAATGTGAAAAATATTTTTCTAAAGTTGTTTTTGCCTGATTTCCAAAGGGTATCAGTCGCTCCTTATTTCTTTTTCCCAAAACTTTTACCGTTTGATTATAAAGATCGATATCTCCATAAGTCAAATTAATTAATTCTGATAATCGCATTCCTGTAGCATAAAACAGTTCCAAAATGGTTCTATCTCTCCACCCTTCGAAATGATCTTCAAAGAGGTCAAGGGTGAATAATTTATCCATATCACTCATTTCGATGTACTGAGGTACTCTTTTTGGTACTTTCTGAGACGAAATGGCGATTGTTGGATCCTCATGAATCAAACCTATTTTTCTCAAATATTTAAAATAGGCTTTGAGCGAACTTAACTTTCTGTTGATACTTTTTGAACTATTATGGTCCTTTTCTACCAGACTAAAAATCCAGTTTCGGATCTGTTGTGTCTCAATTTTGTTAGAAACAAAATCAATAGGTTGACTTTCTGAACCCTCACCAATAAATTCAAAAAACTGAAAAAGATCTGTCTGATAAGCTTTTATGGTATGATCAGATACTCTTTTTTCGTATTTAAGGTAGTTTAAGAAAGTTGACAATGATTCCATGAAATAAAAAAAGATACTGCAAAGATAAAAAAAAACGGGCAATTACTTGTCCGTTCTCTTTTTTTTTGATCTTTCGATTACATTTCAGCTTCTTTTGAAACAAGTTGTTGAACGTAAATCGCTTTCAATTTTTGTTCCCTTTTGATAATACTGGGTTTAGTGAATTTTTGTCTTGCGCGTAATTCTCTAACTACACCAGTTTTTTCAAATTTTCTTTTTAATTTTTTAAGGGCTCTGTCAATAGTTTCACCCTCTTTTACGGAAACAACGATCATAAAAAATACCTCTTTCTTTTGTTAAATGAATAATTTTTTTTAAGGGGTGCAAAATTACAAAAAAAAAATGAATAATCAATAAATAATAATGAATAATGAATAATGAATAATGAATAATCAAAATGGAGCACATTGAGCATTCTGAGCACATTGAGCACATGAGCATTCTGAACTAAGATTTTGACGCTACAAAATAGTATTCAATGCAATCAGTAAAGAGTTGTTCAAATCTGTTTTTAGGTATAGAAGTACCGTTTTCGTAAAATGATTTTAACGTGTAAAGGTGATATCCTAAAGTGTTTTCAAAAAAATCAAATAGTTCTTCAGGTTGTGTTCCATAGTAAAAAGCTGATCCTTTTCCATACTCAAATAAAATGATTGGATTTGATCTTTTTAGGGTATCTACAGCACCTTTTAGTACATCAAATTCACCACCTTCAACATCAATTTTAATAAAATCTACCTGAAAATCGGAAGCAATTAGTGAATCTAAAGTAGCTAATTTAACATCAATTATCTCAATTTGAGGATTTTTGAAGTCATAAATCCGCTCTTTAATCCCACTGTATGCCGGATTTTTTTTCACCAGATGAAATTCAGTTTTACCGGAATGATCAGATAATGCATAAGGATAAATGGTAGCAACCTCTTTAAATTTTTGTTCTAATTCAGTAAATAAATAAGGGATAGGTTCAAATCCAAGATGGTGTCCATTTGGAGCTTTTCTTAATAAAGATTGAAGAATTTCTCCTTTATGACAACCAATATCAATACAATTGTGATTTGGTTTGACAAACTTTTCAATGATCTTATTGGTTAATCGATCATATTTTTGATTTTTCGTTATATCAATTTTTAAATAATAACAAAGTTTTTTTGCAATTTCTTTAATAATCATTAACCTTAATTTATGTGGGATTTATTTTTTTAACTTCGTAGTATCTAAATCAAAGGTAAAATTCTTCTCATCAGAACAGTGTAACATACATTGATCACAGATGGATAATTCACCTTTTAGGCGACGTTTGATCATATCATTCAATCTTTCACGAAGTTTATCAATTTCTACAAAATTAGCCACTTCATTTGCAAAAGCATACATCAGCAACATACGGGCATTTCTGGGACAAATTCCTCTGGAACGAATGTAAAACATGGCATTCTCATCTAATTGTCCAACGGTGGCTCCGTGGCTACATTTTACGTCATCTGCATAGATCTCCAAAAAAGGTCGTGTAGTGATTTTGGCATCATCAGTCAACGCAATATTGCGATTCACCTGATAGGCTACCGTACGTTGTGCATCTTTCTGAACAACTATATGCCCGTTAAAGTTAGCTCCTGCCTCATCATCTGCAATCCCTTTATACACCTGATTGCTGGTACAATCCGGAGCATTATGTAAAACAGTTACCTGATTGTCAACATATTGCTTCCGATCTACTAAATATAAACCGTATAATTTTGCATCTGCACCCGGCTCATTTAGGTTCACTTGAATTCCATTCCGCACATAGCCACTATTAAATGTGATAATATTGGAAACAAAACGAGAATCCCTTTTTTGATTTACAAAGGTATGGTTCACCAAAAGATTCTGTTTATCTTTATTTTCCATTTTGTAATAATGCAACTGTCCATTTTCAGCAATGTCCACTTCCAGAATATTGTTGATAAAACTGTTTTCTTCATGAATCGAGTCATCGCAATGTACCAATGAGAAGGAACTGTTTTTGCCAACAATCACTAAATGACGATGTTGAACCATTATTTTATTGAACGAATCTATAACAGATACAATCTGAATGGGTTGTTCAACAACAACATTGTCAGGAATATACACAAATATACCATCTGTAAAAAGGGCTTGATTTAATGAAATCATTCCATCCAGTTTTTCCGGATCCATTTGTGCAAAATAGGATTGGATCAATTCCGGGTACTTTTCAAAAGCAGCTAAAATACTTCCAATAACCACTCCATTTTCATGAATCTCTAGAGGTTGATTGTTATGAGCATACCAACCATTCAAAAAGGTATACATGGAAGTTCCAATATCTTTGATATCACAAGTAAAATATTCATTTACTGGACGAAATGGATCAGGTTGCTTTTGAATTTCAAAAAAGTTTTCAGAATGAGTCTCTAAAAGAGTATCGATAGCTTTATGTCTCCATTTTTCATTTTTATGATTTGGAAAACCTTGAATATCAAATAATTCAATCCCTCTTTTTCTGATTTGTTGAATCATGTCAGGCTCCTTCAATCCTTTACTTATCTCTTGATATTGATGGAGAAAATGGTGTTTTAAATCACTCATGGTTTAGATCAGTTTACCTTGTTCATAATCGTTTTTAATCCAATCGTACCCTTTTTCTTCCAACTCAATGGCCAACTCTTTTGGTCCAGATTTAACAATTTTTCCATCAAAAAGAATATGAACAACATCGGGAACAATATAATCTAAAAGTCTTTGATAGTGAGTGATCACAACAGTCGCATTTTCGCTATTTTTCAATTGATTTACCCCATTAGCAACGATACGAAGCGCGTCAATATCCAAACCGGAATCTGTTTCATCTAAAATCGCAAGTTCAGGTTCTAAAACAGCCATTTGAAAAATCTCGTTTCTCTTTTTTTCACCACCGGAAAAACCCTCATTAACAGAGCGATCACTTAATTTGGAAGTGAGTTCAACCACCTTTTTCTTCTCTTCCATCAATTTCAAAAACTGAGCACCGGATAAGGGCTGTAACCCTTTATATTCACGAATCTCATTCAAAGCAGTTCTCATGAAATTGTTGATACTAACTCCGGGAATCTCAACAGGATATTGAAATCCAATAAAAATCCCTTCTCTGGCTCTATCCTCAATAGGCAATTCTAATAAGTTTTTATCTTTATAAATGATAGTTCCTTCAGTAACATCAAAAACATCTTTTCCGGCAATAACGGAGGCTAAAGTACTTTTCCCGGTTCCATTCGGACCCATTATAGCATGAACTTCCCCTTTTTTAACTTCTAAGTTAACCCCTTTTAATATCTCCTTGCCCTTAATAGAAACGTGTAAATTATTGATTTTTAACATATTATGTTATATTTTATTGTATTAATATTTATAACTGCAAATATACATTAGTTTTTTGGAATGAATCAAAAGAAAATATAAATAGATCAGATTGAAAAAAACGATACAAAATAATTTAACAAGTAATAGGTAAGAAGTAAGAAGTAAAAAGTAAAAAGTAAGAAGTAAAAAGTAAGAAGTAAAAAGTAAGAAGTAAAAAGTAAAAACTGAAACCTGATAATTGAAACCTGAAACCTGATAGGTAACAAGTAATAGGTAACAATAAATAACATTTGCTAATTTACAAATTTACTAATTTACATGAGGGATTGTCATTATTTCACTTTTTTTCGTATTTTTGTGGAGTACCTTTTGAAAATCGTAAACTTTAAATCCATGATTCAAAAAAATCAGAACTATGTCAGCTAATGAAATCAAAGTGAAGTATTTGGATATCGAAAGCAAAATTTTGGAGAGCGATTCTATGTTTTTAAAAAAGCTGCCCAAATTTATGTTTCGTCTTATTTCATGGTTTGTGAAAGAGGATGAAATGAATAGAATAATGAATAAGTATTCAGAAACATCAGAAGTTACTTTCCTGGAAAAAGTTATTGAAGAGTTCCAAATAAAGATTGAAATAGAAGGTTTAGAGCATTTGCCGGAGAATGGTAAATGCTTTTTTGTTGCTAACCACCCCTTTGGAGTGATTGATGGGTTAATATTAACCCATACAATTTGTAAAAAATATGGAACATTAAAAGCGATTGGCAATGATGCGTTTACTTTTATTCCACAATTGAAACCTTTGATTGCATCTGTAAATGTATATGACAGAACCTCAAGAGAATATATTTTAGCTCTTCAAAAAATTTATGAATCTGATACTCCTATGACCCATTTTCCGGCAGGGGAAGTATCCAGATTATATCATTGGAAAATTCAAGATGCTCCCTGGCAAAAAAGCTTTATAGGTAAAGCAGTTTCATGCCAGAGAGATATTATTCCTTTCCATTTTTATGGAAGAAATTCAATCCTATTTTATACCATTTTTGTAATTAGAAAGATATTCGGTATTAAACTTAATCTGGAATTAAGTTTATTAACTCGTGAAATGTTTAAAAAACGAGGCAAAACAATCCATGTAAAAATAGGCAACCCCATTTCGTATCAAACATTTGATAATTCCCATAATCATTATTCATGGGCTCAAAAAGTGAGAGATATCGTTTATGGCTTATAAATGCAACATTTATTAACTAACTCAATATTTTTATGAAATCTTACCTGAAAGAAATGATGTTCAGATGGTGGTACTGGTATGTAAGCCTGGTGGACAAAAAAGCGGAAATCCAATTAATGAATTATGGATACCACGAACCTGACGAACATGTTCATTTAGATCAACAACATGAATCTAACCGCTATTCTATCCAACTTTATCATCATTTTACTAAACATGTTTCTCTTGAACAAAAAGATATTGTTGAAATTGGATCAGGTAGAGGGGGTGGAATATCTTACTTAACTGAAACTTTTAAACCAAAATCAGCACTTGGGATAGACCTTGAAATGAAAGCTGTTGAATTTTCAAAAAGTCATCACCAACTTCCAAATCTTACTTTTCTACAAGGAGATGCTCAAAAATTAAACTTGGAAAATGAATCAGTAGATGTTGTTATCAATGTGGAATCATCTCACAGATATCCTGATAATAAAGCATTTTTAAGTGAAGTTCACAGAATTTTAAGACCCAATGGACATTTTTTGTACACAGATTTTCGATTTGATTATGAAATCGAAAAGTTTAAACAAGAATTGAGCCAATGCGGTATGGAGATCATTCAGGAAAAAAACATCAACAATCAAGTGGTGGAAGCATTAAACCAAGATGATCAAAGAAGAAGAGATTTGGTTAAGAAATTAACGCCATTCTTCTTACATAAAGTTGCTTTGAATTTTTCAGGTGCCATAGGTTCAGAAACCTATAGAAAAATTAAAAACCAGGAGTATGTTTACTTTAGCTATATTTTGATGAAAAAATAGAGTTCATTTAATATGAACTCTTAGCTTTTTCTCAATTCTCTAGCTTGATTATATAAAGCTTTCTCTTCTTCTGTTTGTGGTTCTACAACAATACCATGAGGTGTTGCATTGGTTGTTTCATCAACATGAATAAAGGTGATAAACCCATTTACAAAAGATTCCTGATCATGTCCTGTTGTTACTTGAATATAAGCGACTAAACTACTTTTACCCGCAAATACAATTTTTGATGAGAATTTTAATATTTGACCGGGGCCTACTGGTTTTGTGAAATACATCCCATGAATTTTTAAACACACTACATGTTTAGGATTGATGATAGCTGCAGCTGAAACAAAACCTGACTCCACAAACCACTCTGCAGTCCTCCCTGCAAATAGAGTTCCATGGTGATTCAAATCTTCACCTTTTACTAACCGAACGGTATCAGTCCAAACCGGAATTATAATTTTGTTTTCCATAAAATATTGATATTTAGCGTATTGGCAATTTAAAAATTGTTTTTCAAAAGTAATTAAAAAAATGATTATAAATTGTGGTATAATGATATTTAATATAAAAAATTAAATATATTTGCAAAATAAAAAAAGTAAAATTATAATTACTTTTTTTCTTATTTTTTTATCAATTACAAAGTTATTAATACAAATTAAAATCTTTTAATTAGAAATACTATAAAAATATAATGAAATATTTTAAAATCGGCTCCAGCGTTTTTATTTATCTTGGAATAATTTTAACTTTAATTTCTTGTAGAGACTTGGTTCAGGATCAATTCCCTGATATTCAAAAGGTTGTTGTTAATTCAATTTTCACTTCGCAACAAGAAATGATTTTGCATGTTTCATTTACAGCAAAAATGAATGATACTATTTTTCAAAATATTGAAAATGCCTCCATCAAGATGTATAAAGATGATCAATTTGTGGAAAACCTTATTTATGTAGGTGATGGTTGTTATTTATCCAATGATTTATTAGAAGAAAATCATAAATATTCTTGTGAAGTTACAGTTCCCAATCAGGGAACCTATTATTGTTCTGATTTTTTACCCCAAAAACAGAATATTACAAATATAAAACATGTCAAAATAGCCGGAATAACTGATGAAGGAGAATTATACTCTTCGGTAACTGTTAATATTGAAAATCAAGGAAATGAAAGAAAATATTATCAACTAATAGTTAAAGAAGTAAATGAAGAGGGATATAGTTACGTCAACTTAGCCCAATTTACAGATCCTGTTTTAATTAGTGAAGGATTACCCATTTTAGTTTTTAGTAATGAAAATTTTGATGGAAATAGTTATGAAATGACAATAAATTATACGGCTACTTCATTCTCAAATTATCAACCCATTTTTAAACCAATTCAGGTTGAATTAAGATCAATAAGCTATCATTATTATCAATATTTAAAGAGTATATATATCTATCAACAAGGAATTTATCCTGATTTTGATAATATTCCTACTTTTTCAAATATTTATTCAAATATTCAAGGGACTTATGGAATTTTTGCAGGTTATTCCTATTATCTTTCAGATACAATAATTCCTTAATTTGAATTAATATGAAAAACACACTCTTTGTTTTCATTTTTATATTTTCATTGTGTTATACATTTTCACAAAATAGTAAACAAATTAATGGTTTTGTTAAAGATATTAAATCAGGCGAAGTCTTAATCGGTGCAACTATAATAGATAGTATCAATAAATTGGGAACTTATACTGACAATAATGGTTATTTTAGTTTAGTTGTACATATACCATGTACATTAAAATTTTCATATTTGGGATACAATACAATTGATACTATAATCTTACCAAATTCCAAAAATCAATTTTCAATTTATCTGGAACAGAATCAAAAATTAAATGAATTTGAAATTACTGCAAAGCCCATTAACCAAGCAAATATAAGTACGTTAATGATTAATGAAATTGAAAATCTTCCTTCATTGGGGGGAAAAGTGGATATTGGACGTGCATTACAAACTTTACCCGGAATTAGTGGTCCTAAAGAGGGAAGTAGCACCTTGTTGATAAGAGGAGGAGATCCCGGGCAAAATATGTATTTATTTGACAATGTTCCCGTCTTATATGTTAATCACTTAGCAGGGTTTTTTTCTGTTTTTAATCCAGATATTATCAATAGTATTGATGTTTTTAAAGGAGATTTCCCAGCAAAATTTGGAGGTAAAATTTCTTCTTTTATAGATATTACTCAAAAAGAGGGAAATAATAAAGAATTGAAAGGTAATTATTCAATCGGGTTAACAGATTTATCATTCGCTATTGAAGGTCCAATCAGTAAATATAAATCAAGTTTCATTATTACTGCCAGGAAAACATTGATTGAACCATTATTACTTTTAGCAACTTCTACAGAAGGCAATAATGTCTATATGTTATATGGGTTTCATGATATTAATGGGAAATACACATGGAAACCAAATGATAAAAATGTTATAAGCTATAATTTATATTATGGAGATGATTATTTAAACTTCAGAAAAAAAAATGATGGATACAATGATGATATAATTAATCATAACAGTGCCCATATATGGGGGAATGTGCTTTCTTCTGTCCAATGGAAGTCAATAGTAAGTCCAAAAATATTTTTCATTTTAGGAGCCTCTTATACCAGATATAGAGCAAAAGATGATGTTTACTATAGCATACGTCAAGATTCTGACAAAGTTGATTATAAAATGAAATTCTTATCATCAGTAGATGACTTTTCCTCAAGAGTTCATATAAAATATGACGCAACCGGTTTTTGGAACCTGCATCTTGGATTGGAATCTTATTTGAAAACATATTTACCAATATATGAGGAATTGAATAATAATAAATCCCAAAAACAAATCGACTTTATCAGTGAAAATGTAATATTCTTGAATAATGAATTAAAAATCAAAAAATTTCTCATACTTAATATAGGGGCAAGATTTATTTCTTTTATAAATGAAAAATATTTTGACTTTTCATTAGAACCAAGAGCAAATATCAAATTAAATCTATCAAAAAATCATACTTTTTTTATTGCTTATTCTAAAACTACACAAAATAATCACTTATTGTTATCAGGAGCTAGTATCATACAAAACGAAATTTGGTTTCCTGCAAATGATTTTTTTATACCTTCATCTGCAAATCATTACTCTATGGGATGGGAAGGCGTTTTTTTTAATAATCGTCAACAATCAAGTATTCTTATTTATTACAAAGATATGCAAAACCTTTGTTCTTATAAAGAAGGTTATTCCATTATAAAAGGGGATGATTATTGGTTGTCAAAAATTGAAAAAAATGGAATTGGGAAATCAATTGGTCTGGAAGTTTTTACAAAATTAAAATTTAAAAAACTTCAAACTACAATTTCTTATACCTATTCCAAAACTACAAGACAATACGAACATATAAATAATGGGAAAGAATATGTTTTTGATTTTGATAGACCTCATGATTTTTCAATAACCTTATTTTACCAAATTTCAAGCAAAATTCAAGTGAATCTTTATTGGACTTTTCAAACAGGATTGCCTTATACCCCGGTTATAGGGAAACAAATTTCACTCACTGAAGATGGATTTATTCAAACTTTGATATATGGTGAAAAAAATAGTGAGAGATTAAAAAATTATCATAGATTGGATATATCTTTGAATTATACTTATTACAATAAAAATAATAGAAAATCGATATGGAGTTTTAGTATTTACAACGTTTATAATCGTAAAAATCCTTACTATTATTACTATAACAACAACCCAACTTCGGAAATTTACCATAACACATTTGATAATTCAATTATACCACTCTATCTATATCAAATTTGCTATTTCCCGATAATTCCTTCATTCTCATATAAAGTTTTTTTCGATCAAACTAATAAACCTAAAATTCAATTCAAAAAATTCAGTGAAAGTAAATTTAAGAAATGGTTGTACTATGAAAATTAAAATTTTTATCATTTCAATGTTTATTTTTTCATTTGTTTCATTGTATTCAAGAGATTCCTTGAAGTTTAATCATATAATTGATGTTTCGTATTCAATGTTTGATTTTAACTATATGCAAACTAAAGAAAATTTTAAATATATACAGTTTAAAAGTGATATGCAAATTTTTAATATTCAATACAATTATAAAATTCTAGAATTTCTTAGCATTGGTGGATACGGAAGAATCGGAAGGTATAAGGAAGAAATTAGTGAGCAAATTTATGTTGATTCAAGTCAAATAAACACATTTAATTCATTGTTTTATGGTTCAAAAAACTGTTGGCAATATGGATTATCTTCAAAAATATTTTTAGTACCCCTTTTTTTTAAATCGAATATTCCCCGGTTCGATTTATATATCGTAGGAAATTTTGGTTTGGTATCAGATTTAAAAACTAGCTATCAAAATGTTTTTACAAAAAACAATCATTTTATTGACTTAAGTGCAAAGATCGGTTTTTCATTATACTTGTTCAAAAAAGTAGGTCTTTTTATTGAATATGGCTATTCTCATAACAAATACTATAGTACGTATAATTGGCATTATGGAGTTAATTGTAGATTCTGAAAAAAATGACATTCCATCTAATTTAAAAAATGAATTAATATATACCCACTTTTTTTACTATTTTTGCGTTAACTAATAATTTCTTGGATTATGGATTACTTTGTTCACGAATCTTCTTACATCGATGAAGGATGTCAAATCGGTAAGGGTACTAAAATCTGGCACTTCTGTCATATTATGTCTCATGCTGTTATTGGAGAAAACTGTAATTTAGGGCAAAATGTAATGATTGCGCCATCTGTAGTTTTAGGAAATAATGTAAAAATCCAGAATAATGTTTCGATTTACTCCGGCGTGATATGTGAAGATGATGTTTTTTTAGGTCCATCTATGGTTTTTACAAATGTTTCACATCCAAGAAGCGCTGTTGTTCGTAAAGATCAATATGAAAAGACGCTTGTGAAAAAAGGAGCCACTATTGGAGCTAATGCTACCATTGTTTGTGGCCATACTATAGGAAGATTTGCCTTTATTGGCGCAGGAAGTGTCGTTACCAAAGATGTTCCGGATTACGCTCTTATGGTTGGAAATCCCACGAAACAAACAGGCTGGGTGAGTGAGTTTGGTCATCAATTAAATTTTAACGAAAAAAAACTCGCCACCTGTAAAGAGAGTGGCGAGCAATATCAACTCACGGAAAACGGAGTTGTAAAAATCTAATATTTTAATATTAAACGGTTGCCTGACAAGCAGTTATTGCAACCAGACTTACGATATCATCAACTGAACATCCTCGTGAAAGGTCATTGATAGGAGCAGCCATCCCTTGCATAATGGGACCAACGGCTTCTGCTTCAGCGATACGTTGAACCAATTTATAAGCAATATTTCCAACTTCTAATGTTGGAAAAACCAAAACATTAGCTCTGCCTGCGATCTCACTGCCCGGAGCTTTTGAAGCGCCAACACTTGGAACAATCGCTGCATCTGCTTGTAATTCACCATCAATTTTTAAATCTGGAGCCATCTCTTTTGCAATGCGGGTTGCATTTACCACTTTGTCCACCATTTCATGTTTTGCTGAACCTTTGGTTGAAAAACTCAACATAGCCACTCTTGGATCTAATTTTGCAATTGATTGGGCTGTTCTGGCAGAAACTACAGCGATTTCAGCCAATTCTCTTTCATTTGGATTGGGTGTTGCAGCACAATCAGCAAATACCATAATGCCATCATCACCCCATTTTTTATCTTTGAAAACCATGATGAATGCACCGGAAACAACAGTTACACCGGGTAATGTTTTAACAATTTGAAAAGCTGGACGTAATACGTCTCCGGTTGCATTTTTAGCACCCGCTACTTCACCATCCACTTCTTTGTTTTTGATAAGTAATGTAGCCAAATACAATGGATCCTCCACTAAACGGAGTGCTTCTTCCATTTGCATTCCTTTACTTTTTCTGATCTCACACAACATTTGAGCATACATCTCCTTTTGTGGATTGGCAATCGGATCGATGATTCTGGCTTTCGAAATATGTTGTAAGCCCCATTCAGATGCTTGTTTTTCAATTTGAGCAGTGTTACCTAACAATACAATATTGGCATACCCTTCTTTAAGTACAATATCAGCAGCTTTTAAGGTTCTCTCTTCCTCGCCTTCAGGAAGAACAATAGTTTTGTTTGCCTTTTTGGCATTCTCTTTAATTTGTTCTATAATGTTCATAATATGTTGTGTTTTTATTATTTATTTCGAGGTGCAAAAGTACACCAATTTTTTTTATATTTTTGCGTTATCTTTATTTTAAAAAGATACTACATGAAATTCAAACTGCTACTGTTTTTTCTGGTTTTCAGCTCCATTACCCTTTTTGCTACTCATAACAGAGCCGGTGAAATCACGTATCGTTATCTGAATGGATTAACTTATCAGTTCACCATTATCACTTATACATACACACCAAGTCCCGCTGACAGGCCACAAATTGAGGTTTTTTGGGGAGATGGAACCAGTACAATCATTAACAGAAACAGCAAAACGGATTTAGGAGATAATATTAGCAAAAATACCTATATTTCAAATCATTCCTTTTCCTCAATGGGGACATATCATATCACTTTTGAAGATCCAAACAGAAATGCCGGTATTGTGAATATCCCAAATTCGGTTAATATTCCATTTTTTATTGATAATACGGTGATTATTAATCCGTTTATTGGCACCAATAGCTCTCCGGTTCTTTTGAATCCACCCATTGATAATGGTTGTGTAAATGTTCCTTTTTATCACAATCCTGGAGCTTATGATATTGACGGAGATAGTTTATCCTTTAAAATTATTAACTGTAAAGGGTATAATGGGGAAAATATTCCCGGCTACACTTTTCCGGCAACATCAAACACCTTTGCTATTGATCCATATACCGGTGAATTAACCTGGGA
Source organism: uncultured Bacteroidota bacterium (assembly GCA_942493315.1). Lineage (GTDB taxonomy): Bacteria > Bacteroidota > Bacteroidia > Bacteroidales > WCHB1-69 > UBA5429. The sequence continues at coordinate 1,269,558 of OW818690.1, forward strand.
TTCTCCTGTTTTAGTCGGAGAGTATAATATTGCTATTCAGATCAATGAATATAGAAATCGTGTCTTAATTGGCACGATGGTCAGAGATATGCAGGTTTCCATTGCTGCGTGTAATAATCAACCACCGGAAATTCATACTTTAACAGATACCTGTGTAACAGCCGGTGAAGTTTTAAATTTTGATGTGATGGTAACAGATCCAAACTCTAGTGAAGTTACCTTAACCGCTACTGGAGAACCATTTTTACTTTCCAACTCTCCTGCATTTTTACAAAGTGCATCCGGACCTCCTCCCATTACATCTTCATTTGTTTGGAATACGGAATGTTCTCATGTTAAGAAAGGAAAATATGTGGCTCATTTAAAAGCTGAAGATAATGGTCCGGTTATTAATCTGGTGTCGTTTAAAACCATTTATATTACCGTTGTTGCTCCAAAACCTGAAAATCCAATAGCAATTCCATCAGGTAATACCATTAAAATAACCTGGGATAAAGAGATTTGCAATAACGCATCCGGATACAAAATTTATAAAAGAACCGATTCTTATCCGTTTGATCCTGAAATTTGTGAAACAGGGTTGCCGGGGTATGCAGGATATCAATTGTTAGGAACCACTTTTTCTGTTCATGATACAACATTTACCGACGATGGAACGCTAATTCCCATCTATCACGGTAACTGGTACTGTTATAGAATTGTTGCCTATTTCCCTGATGGAGCTGAAAGTTATGTATCTGATGAGGTTTGTGCTTATATTATGAATGATGCTCCACTCATCACACAAGTGGATGTGGATTCAACAGATCGATCGTTTGGAAAAATCAATGTTGCCTGGTTAGCACCACCGGAAATAGATACAACATTGGTTGAAGAACCTTACTTTTTTAAAATTTACCGGGCATCTTCTGTAAATTCTAACTTTGAAGAGTTAACAACAATAAACTTTGATCAAAATTATCAATTTTTAGATGAAAATCTAAATACTGATAGTGTAACCTATTTTTATAAAGTTGAGTTTTGGGGAGAGGGTGATTTTGGACCATTTATGGTGGAAACTTCTGATCAGGCTTCTTCCGTGTTCTTAAAATCAACACCTACCGATAATGCCATCGTTTTATCATGGAATCCTACAGTGCCATGGAGAAACAGGGCATTCAACATTTACAGATTGAATCCACAAACAGATCAGTTTGACTCAATTGGGATTACCAATGAACTTTCCTACACCGATTATGGCCTCCAAAATGGAGTAGAATATTGCTACTACATCAAATCGATTGGGGGTTATTTTGCGCCCGATTCCATTTTCCCGTTATTCAACCGATCTCAAATCAAATGTGAGGAACCCATTGATAATGTTCCGCCTCAATTACCGGATATCACCATCACTACCGATTGTGATAAAGTGCTCATATCCTGGACTTTTGACAATGATACAGCCTACTTTGATGTTTTTAAATATTACATCTATTATCGCCCCAATTATCAATCTGAGTTCTATTTACTTGATTCTGTTATGGGTTATGATGATCCTTGTTTTCTAAATGTATGTGAAAAAATATTGGACGACAGACCCCATATAACCGGATGTTACACATTGGCATTGATCGATTCTGTAGGAAATATTACAGAAAAAATTCCCGAAGTATGTTTTGATGTTGAAGATTGTATGACCTATACGCTTCCTAACATTTTTACCCCAAACAAAGATGGTATCAATGATTTTTGGATCCCTTTCCCTTACGCAAATGTTGATTCTATTGATTTATTTGTGTATAATCGCTGGGGCAGAAAAGTGTTTCATACAAACAATCCCGATATTAACTGGGATGGAAAAGATTATTTATCTGAACAACCCGTGTCTGATGGAACTTATTACTACTCTTGTGAAATTTTGATTCAGACTTTAAATGGTTCTAAGAAAATTGCCATGCATGGTACAGTGACAATTGTAACTAATAATGATAATTAGTTCTTAATTTTAAGTTCTTTTTTCAAAACAAAAACTTCAAAAATGGCATAAGTAAAATAGATGATTAGAAATGCTACGCCAAATTTGATACTATCGCTTTTGTTAATCAAAATATAAATAATTACAAATAAAATACAGGAAGAAAATTTGATAATTCTTGATAATAAGTATCTCGATATCATTTTCTTATTGTCATTACTTTTCACAGGTCTTAGTAAAATATACATCGTAAACATAGACAAAGTAAAAAAGAAAAGGACAATAAATGGTAATGCAGTTGAGGCATACTGAGGTACAAATATTTGAAAAAGAACACTTAAAGCTGCAATAATTACTGAAAAGATGATTTGTCTAAAGGCATATTTTGACATTGGAATGGTGGCCATGGTCTATTTTTTTTTAATGATAAAATCTTTGATAACGATGTAAATGGCTAATGTAATTCCCCCTAAGGATCCAACAATGGTAAAAAGAGGAGCAGTTTTTATACGTTCATCTAACTTAATCCCTCCATACGTACCTCCAAATATGATCAAACCCATTTGAAAGGCTACACCAGAATAGTGACCATACCCTGATAACAGGGGTTTTTTGTCAGATTTCATGAATCAATTAAACGATTTCAGTTTGGGTATTTTGCATGGAACAATTTCCAATAAAATTGGCGCCCGGTTCAATAGAAATTTTTCCTACATGAATATTCCCGTTTAAATTGGCTGTAGATTTTAATGAAATCAGATCAGTAGCATTGACGTTTGCTTTTACAAAACCTTCAATATCAATTGATTTACACCTAACTTCCCCTTCTAAAGAACCATTTTTACCAATAATAATTTTTGCATTAGAAGAAATATTCCCTTTAACAGTTCCATCAATTCTACAATCACCGGTTGTTATAAGATCACCGGTTAATGTGGTTCCTGAAGCAATGATGTTAACTCCACCAACCTCTTCTTGTTCAATAAGTTTTGCCATTGTACGATACGATTTATAAATGAAACAATAATTTTCAAAAGTTATAACATGCAAAAATAATAAAATTGTTCATATAAACACTAAAAAAAATGAGCAAATTTGAAAATTAGCAAATTATAAGGGCTAAAGGCGAAGGGCTAAAGGCAAATGGGAATGAGCACATTGAGCATTCTGAGCTAACGAGCATTCTGAGCACATTGAGCATTCTGAGCTAACGAGCATTCTGAGCTAACGATCTATTTCCTTACTTTTGTAAAAAAATTATCCATGAGTTTGTTACATCAATTTCATCAATATATTAGACTTGAGAAAAACCTATCCCCAAAAACAGTAGAGGCTTATATTTCTGATTTGAAAAAGTGGTATTTCTTTCTGAATCCGAAAATTAATGATCCAAATTTCGACGTTCAAACCATAGATAATCTGGTGATTGGAATGACACTTCCCGGAATTCAGCAGTATCTTGAATTTTTATATAAATCCGGAATTCAGGCGCGTACACAAGCCAGGGTAATCTCTTCCATGAAAGCATTTTATAAATTTCTTTGGATTCATAAAATAATTTCTGAAGATCCTACACAACTTTTGGAATCACCGAAGATTGGCAGAAAACTTCCGGAATTTTTATCTATTCCTGAAGTGGAAGCTTTGATTAATGCAATTGACCTTTCATCTCCGGAAGGACATAGAAATAAAGCAATTATTGAAGTGATGTACGGTTGTGGACTTCGGGTTTCAGAAACTGTTGATTTAAAATTGTCGCAACTTTTTTTTAAGGAAAATTTTATTAGAGTGATAGGAAAAGGGGATAAAGAACGGTTAGTTCCCATTGGAGAAACTGCACAAAATGCCATCATTCAATATGTTGAAGGAAAAAGAGCGCAACAAAAACCTAAAAAAGGGATGGAAGATATCTTGTTTTTAAATAGAAGAAATGCGAAATTAACAAGAGAGATGATTTTTATTTTGATCAAAAACTTGGCAGATGTAGCCGGAATTCATAAAAATATTAGTCCTCATACCCTTAGACACTCTTTTGCAACTCACTTAATTGAAGGAGGCGCAGATTTAAGAGCTGTTCAGGAGATGTTAGGTCATGAAAGTATCACAACAACAGAAATATATACGCATTTGGATAAAGAATATATTAGAAGCACTATGGCTATGTATCATCCCAGATATTGATAGATTCTATCAATACACCCTATTAAATTTTTTTCTTTTTGTTTCCATTTTTTTTGTAATTTTGCGCCACGAAAAATGTGGAAAGATTTGTAACGCTTGCAACCACTGAAAAAAATGCTAAATCATGATTTTCCCACTTTTTCGTTACGAATTTTTGTTAACTATTAAAACTTTTAATGTTATGAGTTATTTATTTACATCAGAATCAGTTTCAGAAGGTCATCCAGATAAAGTGAGTGATCAAATTTCAGATGCATTACTTGATGCATTTTTAGCACAAGATCCCAATTCAAAAGTGGCTTGTGAAACATTAGTTACAACCGGACTTGTTGTTTGTGCCGGTGAAGTTAAAACAGATGGTTATGTTGCTGTTGACGATATCGCAAGAAGAGTGATCCATAAAATAGGCTATAATAAAAGTGAATATCAGTTTGATGCTAAATCTTGTGGTGTTCTTTCCACTATTCATAGTCAATCTTCTGACATCAATCAGGGAGTTGAAAGGGGAATAGAAGAAGAACAAGGTGCCGGAGATCAAGGGATGATGTTTGGATACGCTTGCCGTGAAATGGATAGTTATATGCCGATTACTTCTGAACTAGCACACATTTTCCTTCAGGAATTAGCCGATATCCGCAATGAGGGTAAAGTAATGACTTACCTTAGACCGGATGCAAAATCTCAGGTTACCTTACAATATGATAATAATGGCAAACCTGAAAGAATCGATGCTATTGTGATCTCCACACAACACGATGATTTTGACAGTGATGATCAAAGAATGTTGGACACTATTAAAAAAGATGTTCAAAATATTCTTATTCCCAGAGTTAAAGCTTTGTGCCCAGATAATGTAAAAGTATTATTTAAAGATGATTATACCCTTCATGTAAACCCAACCGGAAAATTTGTGATTGGCGGACCTCACGGTGATACCGGACTTACAGGAAGAAAAATTATTGTTGATACTTACGGTGGCAGAGGTGCTCACGGTGGTGGTGCTTTCTCCGGAAAAGATCCTTCAAAAGTCGATAGATCAGCTGCTTATGCTGCTCGTCATATCGCTAAAAATATGGTAGCTTCTGGACTTTGTGATGAAGTTCTTGTTCAGGTAGCTTACGCTATTGGTGTTGCAAAACCTGTGGGACTTTATGTAAATACCTACAATAGTGCAAAAGTTGCTATGTCTGATGGTGAGATTGCTGAAAAAATTAATCAGATTTTTGACATGAGACCTTATGCAATCATCAATAGATTCCAACTTAAAAATCCTATATTCCAGGCTACTGCTTCTTATGGTCATTTCGGAAGAGATGTTTATGAAGCTGAAGTGGAAGTTTTCTATAAAGATGCCAATACCTTTACAAAAAATGTAAATGGGAAAGAAAAAACTTTCAAAAAAGTTACATTTTTTGGATGGGAAAAATTGGATTATGTAGATCAAATTAAAACCATCTTTGGATTATAATCGTTCCCGAATCATCTGATTAATTATTTATTCCAATTAATCAATAGATACTTTTTTTTCCTTATTTTTGCCGTATTATATAATAATAAAACGGAATATCAGTTATTCATTTATGAATGAATCATTATGAAGAGATTCAAAGAATTTATGCAACCCAATAGACTGGGATTTCATTTGGCATTGTCGATTGGAATCACATTGGCTTTGATCATTGTGGCTCTCATCTTACTCAATTTATATACCCGTCATGGGAATGAAGTGGAAATGCCCGATTTTATTGGAAAAGATTCGAAAAACTTAGTGACTGATAGTCTTTCTGCAGACTTTATCGTGGTCGTTTCTGAATCAGTTTTTGATAAAAAAAGTAAACCGGGTATGGTTTTAAAACAAAATCCAAATCCAAAAGAGAAGGTTAAAAAGGGAAGAAAAGTTTACGTTACCGTTGCATCAGATCAACCACCCATTGTTAAAATGCCCCATCTCCAAGATGTTTCTCTACGCCAGGCAGAAATTATGCTTAAAGCTAAAGGATTGATCTTAGGAAGCGTTATTTATAAACCCAGTCCTTATGAAAATGCGGTACTGGAACAATTATACAGAGGTCGTCCCATTAAATCAGGAACCGACATCAATATGGGCGAAATTATTACATTGGTGGTTGGAAAAGATATTGAAGGACTTCCTACAGATTCTACTATTACTGAAATTGTTAATCCCTAATTTTTAAATATGTTATTTAAGAAATTGTTTTTTTTGAACCTGCTGTTTATTACTGTTTTATCCTCCCTTAATGCTCAGGAAATTATTACCGGCTTATCTTCTAATCCTATAATTGCAAATCAAGCATTGAAATGGAAACAGATACAACATAAAAATACTTCTGAACCATTAAAAATTCCAATAATTATAGATTTTTCAAACTATATTGGCTATCCTGATCAAAACATTTTCTTAGATAGACAGGGATTTGTAAATAACACTTTCGCCATTAATCCTCCTTCTATTGGAGTTGTTACTTTAGATGCTATTGATGAAAATGGGGCTATATACGAACATGCCAATGCCTCCGGTTTTAATGCTGATACATTAACCTCACAATATATCAGATTGGATTCTGTTTTTACATCAAACAGACCCATTTCAGTTGCTGATTCTATCTATTTCTCTTTTTATTACCAACCGGGAGGCGGTTCTCCAACCTATCCTTTTGTTCAATGGGAAAGAATTGGAAATAAACCGGAAGCTCAAGACCGACTTTTTCTCGATTTTGGATATACTTTAAATGGACAAACCAATTGGATCAATGTGTGGTCAACTAATGGTGTAAGCTTAGATGAATGGATTCTGGATGATCCTAATCGGTTAACTTATTTTAAACAAGTGATGATTCCCATTATTGAAACCTATTTTCTTACAGATAGTTTTCAGTTTCGTTTTAGAAATATTGCAAGTTTAGAGGATAATGGGGTTTCCGGATGGGAAAGCAATGTAGATCAATGGCATTTGGATTATTTCCGATTGGATATCAATAGGACAATTGGCGATATTTATCCCAATGATTTAACTTTCGTATCCCCAACGACATCTTGTATTCAACCTTACCAGGCAGTTCCCTGGAGCCACTATTCATCTTCCATGTTGAAAGCAAAATTTGTGAATAAAATGGCTAATCTTTCTGATATTATTAGAAATGCGAGTTATAATTATTATGTAACAAAAAATGGAATTATTCCGGTTTATACCTACACTTGTAATAACGAGAATATTGAACCTTACTACAATAGTGGATTTCAGGATTACGCTTATCACGCTAACCCAAATGTGGAATTTACAATAACTCAAGATGGGCAGGATAGTGCTGTTTTTACCATTACTCATATCCATAAGTTAGATGGAGCTTTTGGTGATCATCTTGCTGCCAATGACACCATCAGATATGATCAGACTTTTAAAAATTATTTTGCCTACGATGATGGAACAGCTGAGGCAGGGTACTCTATTTATTCTCTTAATATAAATCCACAAAACTATCTGGCTATTAAATTTACTTTACAACATCCCGATACACTAAGAGCCATAAAAATGTGGTTTAATCAAACATTAAACGATGTAAATGTGGTTCCATTTACTATTATGGTTTGGGCGCAAGGTGCGAATAATCAACCCGGAACACTTCTGTATCAAATGGATGCTCAAACTCCTCTCTTTTCTGAAGATTATCTGAATTTTGCAACGTACTACTTAGATCAACCTGTTCCGGTTTCGGGAACTTTCTTTGTTGGATTTTATCAAAATCACAATACCCAAATCAATTTAGGGTATGATCAAAATACAGATGCCAGAAACTATTTCTTCTATAAAACAGCAACAACCTGGGAACAACCTATTGTCAAAGGTTCTCCTATGATTAGACCTTATGTAGGAGCTTATATGGAACCTCAAAATGTTTCGGAATCATTGTCACCAATCATAAATATCTATCCAAACCCTGTCAATGACCAATTAAATTTAAAAATTGTTAATTTTAATCAATACCATGAATTATCTGTCAAAATTTATGATATCTTTGGCAAAGTAATTGATCAACAAATGATTCAGAATGAAATAACAAATTTTTCTTTACTTAATATAAATAAAGGTATATATATTATTAGCGTATCCGATTCTCAAACAACTTTAAAAACGTTGAAATTTATCAAACAATAAAAACAAAAATGAACTTAAAACTGGAAAGACCATTGGTTTTCTTTGATCTGGAAACAACAGGCCTGAATATTAGCAAAGACCAAATCGTTGAAATATCTTTGTTGAAAGTGTTTCCTGATCAGACAGAAATGTCCAAAACATATCGTGTAAAACCTGACGTTAAAATCTCAGATGAAGCTTATGCCATTCATGGAATTTCGAACGAAGATGTCATAAATGAGCCCAATTTTGCACAAATTGGCACAGAAATAGCTCTTTTTATGCAAAATTGCGATATTGCCGGCTACAATTCCAATAAATTTGATCTCCCCCTTTTAATGGAAGAATTTTTAAGAGTGAATATAAATTTTGATCTCATAGGAGTGAAATTTATTGATGTCCAAAATATATTTCATAAAATGGAACCCAGAACATTAAGTGCAGCTTATAAATTTTATTGTAATGCTGAATTAGAGAATGCTCATCAGGCTGAAGCAGATACTAAAGCGACCTATAATGTACTAAAAGGGCAGCTCGATCTTTATGAAGGCCAAATGTATCAGGATAAAAAAAATGGATCCTCTGTTGCCATCTCTAATGATGTGAAAATGTTAAGCTATTTTACCTCCGATAATAGAAATGTTGATTTTGCAGGACACATTGTTTTTGATGAAAATGATATTGAAATTTTTAATTTTGGAAAATACAAAGGGAAGAGTGTTAAAGAGATTTTTACAAAAGAACCTGCCTATTACGATTGGATGAAAAAATCAGATTTTCCGCGATTTACTAAGAAAGTAATAGAACAAATTTGGACAGAAATGAAATTAACTGACCTTAAAAATAAATTAAATAGTTGACCATGGAACCCAAACAAATAATTATCATCTTACTGGTGATTGCTTTCTATCTGTTTAAATTTATCCGAAAAGCAAAAAATAAGGCAGAAGAAGGATCCCCAAGTACCCCATATTCCCCTTCTGAAGAGTATAAAGAGCAGACAAGTGATCAATATTCCAAAAAGGCTTCTCCAATCAATAGTGAATATGAAACTTATGAACAGTATGATGAATACCAATTGCTGAAAAATAAGAAATTTTCTGCGGAATCTTTGGAAACAGCCTCTTTGGAGACCGGTTTTACACAATCCCCAAAAAACAGTTTTGAAAAGCAAAAAATAGGAAAAAAAGAAGTGCAAGTAATTGATAATGAAGATGAAAACAAAATTGATATATCAATAGAACAGGATGAAATCAGGAAAGGTTTTTTATATTCAGAAATACTGAAAAGAAGGTATAATTAATTGAATATCAATTTTTTTTTAGTTTTTGATGATATATATATAAATGGTATTTATATTTTTTATAAATTTACCGCCCAAAATATCTAATGAAAAAATAATGTTTAATATAAAATAAAGGCTATGATTAAAAAATTACTTTTTACACTTAGTGTAATGATTTTTGCCGCCAACTGTTTGTTTGGTCAGACCGGTATCATTAAAGGTACAATTGTTACTCCTAGTGGTGAACCACAACAGTACCAGCAAGTTATGCTGTATAAAGGTACTGACGTTGTTGGTTTAATGATAACTGATGATAAAGGAGAATTTCAGTTTTTTGGAGTTTCTGCTGGTACTTTTGAAGTTATTGCTGGGAATTCTGCAAACTGTAGCGGAAAAGCTGGGCTAAAAGGGATTTCCAATAATGGAAGTGCAACAGTTATGTTGGCTGATATTGAATTAGATTGTTCAAATCAGTTAGGCATAATTGATGTAAAAGCATCTTCTCCTATTAAAGACCCTACTTCTGCTATCGGCATGTCAGTATCAGGTGATCAACTTAAAAAAACAGTTGGTAGAAATATTAACAATGCTTTAAGTGGAGCTGAAGGTACATCTATGGATGCTGCTGGTAATTCTAATGTTAGAGGGAATCGTGCAGATGGTCAGAAAACTATCATTGATGGTGTTGTTGTTCGTAACGGGAATGTAAACTTTAACTCTATTGAAAGTATCGAACTTTTAACTGGAGCTATCCCAGCAGAGTTTGGGGACGGTACTAGTTTTAGAGTAATTAACACTAAAGGTGCACCTAGTGTTTATACATTTAACTCAGAAGTTAGAGGATCAGTAGACGGATACAATAACTTTCTCGCAGCTATTGCATTTAGTGGTCCGTTAATCAAAGGAGAAAAACCAACCTATCCTTCAAAAGCCGGATTTTTACTAAGTGGAGAAGCATATTATAATCAGGATGGATCTCCAGCCAAAGATGGCACTTGGAGAGCTACAGATGAAGCTATCGCAACACTTAAAACAAACCCTTTACGTTATGATGATTTACAATTAGGAGCAAACTATTCTAACGGAGAATATTTGACATCTGAATCATTTTACAGACAAAGAGTGAGACAAAATGCTGAATCTTACGGATTCACATTTACCGGAAAAGTTGATGTTGTTGGTGGTGGTGGCAAATTTGAAAACGGAATCCCAAAAAATACAATGAAACTTACTGTTGGGGGTACTTATCAATATAGCTTTGGTAAGGATTGGGGACTTTATAACTCTGTTTTCAATAATGCAAATAATGGAGTTGAACATGGTTCAACATTAAGAATTTATGGTCGTTTAACACATAGAGTAAAAGCACCAGATAAAAATAATCCGAATGAAGTCCTTAAAAACATTATGTATGATGTTAATGTGAGCTACTCCATATCTGATTATGTTTCTGAAGATTCTCGATTTAAAGACAACTATTTCAAATATGGACATATTGGTAAATTTACTACCAAACGAGCTAAAGTATATAATAGAGAAGACATCATAATTGATTCTATCAGATATAGAGATATGATGGTTCTAAAAACAGTATATGATTCTATTGTTACTTTTGATGGTTCTACTTCATCTAATCCCGATTTGGCTATCTATACCCAAAATTTTGTAGATCGTTATAGTCCTGAATTCTTTAATGATTATTACGGATTTACTATACCTTATAACCTCACTCTTTATTCAACTTTTGGAGCTTTAAGAAATGGGGATGGTCCAAGTGCTGTATATGGTTTATATCCCATGCCCGGTTCTGTTTCTACTGGTTATGGAAAATCACGTAGTGCCGTGCTTTCTGCAAAAGCAAATATTTCAATCAACTTAAATGACCATGATGTGAAATTAGGTTTCGAAGTCGAAAAACTTACATATAGATCATGGAGTGTTGCTCCATATAGTTTATGGACAATGATGAGACAAAAACAAAATTTCCATATCAGTCAGTTAGATCTTGAAAATCCATATACTCCCGGATACGATTATGTTAATGTGGATGCTAATGATACAATTGAATACAATCAATTAGTAAATTTGTCTGACCAATCCTCATTCGACAGAAATCTACGTATTAAATTGGGTCTTGATCCTAATGGTGACGATTGGTTGGATATCGATAGTTACGATCCAAGTTTGTTCGAAATTGGAATGTTTTCTGCTGACGAATTGTTAATTGGTCTCAGTGGACCAATGGTAGGATATTATGGTTACGATTATACAGGTACAAATCGTACAACTAAAAAAACTAGTATCACAGACTTCTTTGATGGAGAGATGGACGCTAATGGTAATAAAGTGTTCAACTATTCAATTGGAGCTTATGAACCTATCTATTTAGCATTTTATATCCAAGATAAACTTTCTATTAAAAATTTAGTAGTAAGTGCTGGTATTCGTGTTGACCGTTTTGATGCCAACCAACAAGTATTAAAAGATCCATTCTTATTTAGAGAAGCTCACACAGTAGGTTCTTTAAAATCCGGTGAATTTGGATTTACAGAAGAAAGATTTATTAGTAATGCTGAAGATAATTGGGTAGTGTATATTAATGAAAAAGGTAAAACACCTGATGGAAATACACAATCAATCATTGGATATCGTGACGGAAGAGATTGGTATGATGCTAATGGACAACAAGTTACTGACCCAACTACATTACTTGGTGCAACAGGTGGACCTGCTCTTATCGAAGCTCTTGATGAAACCGCAATCTCTAAAGTAAGTGGAAAAGCTTTTGAAGATTATATTCCTCAATGGTCTGTAATGCCTCGTTTGTCTTTCTCATTTCCAGTTGGTGAACAATCACTATTCTATGCCAATTATAATGTAATTTCTTATAGACCGACTAATTTACAATTAAATCCTGTAAGTTATTTATTTATTGAAAAATTTGGTTCAAATGCCAATAACTCTGTAAATAATCCAAATCTTAAACCTCAAAGAAGTATCGATTATGAAATTGGTTTCCAACAAAGATTAAGTCAAACAGCCGGGATTAGCTTATCAGCATATTATTCCGAAAAACGTGACCAAATTCAATCTTATCGTTTCACCGGAGCATATCCTAGCACTTATTATTCTTTTGATAATATTGACTTTGGAACAGTTCAAGGTTTTACACTTGGGTACAATTTAGTAGGAACCAAAAATTTATCTTTCAGAGCTAATTACACTCTTCAATTTGCAAAAGGTACAGGTTCTTCTGCAGGATCTAACTTAGCAATTATTGCTTCCGGTCAACCTAACTTAAGAACGTTAACCAATTTAAGTTTTGACCAAAGACACAGAATGACAGCAACTATCAATTATAGTTTCGGACCAAATGATGGACCAGCAATTGAAAAAAAATCTAAAGATGGCAAAACAAGTAAAAAAGTATATTGGTTACAAAATACTAGCGCATCTATTTTCTTTTCTGCTGCTTCCGGTATGCCATATAGTAGATCTAATACCCCTTTCTCTAATTTTGGATTAGGTGGTAAATCTCAATTATCAGGTTCTATTAATGGATCAAACAGACCATGGATTTTCCAATGTGATGTTAGAATTGACAAAGGGTTCGATTTTAAATTTGGTAAAAAAGATGAAAATAATAAACCTACAAAACCAGGAAACTTATCTGTTTATTTAGATATTGCCAACATTTTTAACTTCAAAAATGTAGTTAGTGTTTATACTTATACAGGTAATCCTGAAGATGACGGTGTATTAGCATCAGAACAATTCCAACAATTAATTAATAGTCAAATTTACGTTCCTTCTTTTGTTAACTATTACAATATGGCAATGCGTAATCCTTATAATTATAGTTCACCAACGACAGTTAGTCTTGGAGTATTGTTTGGCTTTTAATAACATTAATTACAAAGAAAAATATAAAAGGTTATGAATAATAAAAACAAAATTTTAGTTTTAATTACACTTCTGGTAATTATTGTGTCCCCCTCACTTTTTGCAAAAAAATATGTGGGTACAATTCAGGCTCCTGTGCAAAAGGAATCTGCCACTTGTTTGCCTGCAACAAACTCCAATCAACTTACCATTAACAATGTAAGAGCTTATGTTGAAACAAATGGTACCATGTGGTTTAAAGAGATTGCTCAATATGAGGTTCCTAGAGGATCAGGCAAAACTTCCATGTTTGCCGCTGCTCTTTGGATTGGTGGTCGCGACGTTAGTCAACAGTTGAGATTAGCTGCTGTTACTTTCAGACAAAGAGGTGATGATTATTGGACAGGTCCTCTTACAGTTGAGGGTGCTTCTGTAAATCAACAAACATGTAGTAAGTACGATAAACATTTTAAAATTACACGTGCTGAAGTGGAAGCACATATCGCTGCTCATGCAACAAACGATCCAACTTATAATCCTCCTTCAAGTATTACTCAATGGCCGGCTCATGGTGAACCCGGTCAGTCTCTATACTTAGCTCCATTTAAAGATGTGAACGAAGATGGTGTTTATGATTATAATGCAGGTGATTATCCTTATTATGATTTAAATAATGATCTTTGTCCATGGACTCCTGATAATATTGCTCTTGCAGCTCAGGATCTATTACCTTGGACTCCTGAAAGAACCTGGATTCAACAAAATTATGGTTATGATAATAAAATGATTTATTCTGACCATGTTTTAAAAGGTGATGAAACTTTATTTTGGATTTTTAACGATAAAGGGGGTCCTCACTCTGAATCACAAGGTGACCCAATCGGTTTGGAAATTCGTGGACAAGCATTTGCTTTTGCTACCAATGATGAATTAAACAATATGACATTCTACTCTTATGAGATTATCAACCGTTCTACTTATTCATTAACCAATACTTTCTTCTCTCAATGGGTTGACCCTGATTTAGGTTATGCTGAAGATGATTTTGTAGGTTGTGATGTATTAAGAGGTCTTGGATATTGTTATAATGGAAATGAAGTTGATGGTTCAGGTCAAATTCAACACTATGGTGCTCAACCACCTGCTGTAGGTGTTGACTTTTTCCAAGGTCCTTATATCGATCCTGATGATAGAGATAACCCTCATTTCTTCAAAGATTCTATTTCAACTACAGGATACTGTCAACAATTTGTAAACAGTGCTGAAATTACAGGTTTTGAAAGTGACCAGTTTGCTATTAATGGTGTAAATTTTGGTGATGGTATTGTAGATAATGAACGTTTTGGTATGAGACGTTTTGTATATCATAACAATGACGACTCTCCTAGAGGTGACCCTTCAGTTGCTTTTGAATATTACAATTTATTGCAAGGGATATGGAAAGATGGAACCACAATGCAATATGGTCAAGATGCTCATCAAACAGGTGGAGCAGAATGTGATTTTATGTTTCCTGGTGATACAGACCCATGTAATTGGGGTACTAAAGGTGTTGATCCAAATTATGGTAAATTATGGACAGAAGAATTAGAAGGTAATCCTGCTAAAGACCGTCGTTTTATGCAATCTGCTGGTCCTTTCACTTTGAAAGCCGGTGCTGTTAACTATATCACTGTTGGTATTCCATGGGCCAGAGCTTCTCAAGGCGGTGCTTGGGCTTCTGTAGAATTGCTAAAAGTTGCTGATGATAAATGTCAAGCCCTATTTGAAAATTGTTTTAAAGTACTTGATGGCCCAGATGCTCCAGATGTTGCAGTAAGAGAATTAGATCAAGAATTAATTCTTTATGTTACTAATGATGATCCATTAAGTAATAACTATTTAGAACAATATGAAGAAGTTGATGCACAAATTCCAGATAAAATATTTGGAACCGAAACAGTAGCTGATAATAAATATAGATTTGAAGGATATCAAATATTCCAGTTAAAGAATAATGATGTTAGTGTATCCGAAATTTATAATACAGATAAATCCAGATTAATTGCACAATGTGATGTAGAAAATTTTAAACAAAATGGAACATCAGTAGGACAATTAGTCAATTGGGAATACAATGATGCACTTGGCACATCAGTACCTGTTGAAAAAGTAAATGGTGCTAATAGTGGTATTTTCCATACTCTTAAAGTAAATCAAGATGCATTTGCAACCGGGTCAAAAACATTAGTTAATTATAAAACCTATTACTTCTTAGTGATTGCTTATGCATACAATGAATATGCTCCATTCTCCATTAATCCAGATATTACAGGTGGATTATACGGACAAAAAACAGTTTATTTAGCAGGTAGAAAAGCTGCAGGTGGTAAATCTATTAAACCTGTTGCAGCGATTCCTCATCCATCAACTTCTCATTCAGAAGGTACTGTTTTGAACTCCTCTTACGGTTCTACTCCTCAGATTACCAGAATTCAAGGTCAAGGAAACGGTGGCAATTTTGTTGATTTAACAGATGAAACAATCAATAAAATTATGAGTGGTGGAGACAATAATACATGGACAGTAAGTGATATTACGTATAAGAATGACGCTGGTCCACTTACAATCACGGTTATTGATCCTCTAAAAGTACAACCTCTTGATTATGTTATCAAATTTGTGGATCCTTCTGATACTGCTATTGATGTAACGGATACAACAGGGTGGGTTTTAGAATTTGCAGATAATGTAACCGATGAACAAATTATTAATCTAGGTTATGTTAACATAGATGGTACAGCTATGCGGTCTATTCCATCTCAAAAGTCAATTAGTGTTACTAACGAACAACTTTTCTTACCTCTTGGTTTGGCGGTAAATCTTAAAAATAATTATTTCCAAATTCATCAAACTGAAGTATTAGATTGGTTGATTGCAGATACTGCATTAAACTATAGAAATATGTATTTCTATGGTCAAGTTGACTTTATTGGTTCAACAATTGAATATAAAGATCCTACCAAACCTTGGTTATGGGGAGTTCAAGATTCTGAAGGTTCATTCCCTTCAAACTGGATTAGAAGCGGTGTGCAAGCAATTGGTCCTTGGACAGAAGATTCAGCTCAAGATGGAGCAGAAGATGAATATTTCAAATGGAGACAAGAAGATATGCATGTACCAAGAGATCTTGATGCTGATGGAAGAAAAACAAGAATTTGGAAAGATCCACTTGGACAGTTTGAAAAAGTGAACAATGGAACATGGGCTCCGTACATGTTATCTTCACCTTATAATGGAGGACCTCAAGCCAAATATGTTAATCCAGATCTTGATCCAAATAATGAACCTGTTCCTTCCTATTTTGTGTTCCATAACTGGAATATTACTACAGGACATCCAGGTTACAACTATACTATGACTAACTTATATTCTGTGGATGTTGTGTTAACACCAGATAAAACTAAATGGACTCGTTGTATTGTATTAGAAGCCGGCGAAGATAAAAATGCTACTGTAGGTGGTGCATTAAAACAAGAACCAAGAAAATCTCCATCTGTAGATAAAAATGGTCGTAAAGCAGGTGATTCAGGTTATAATGCTGCTGAAGGTGATCTTATTTCAACTACCGGTATGGGTTGGTTCCCAGGTTATGCAATCAACGTTGAAACCGGTGAACGTTTAAATGTTATGTTCAGTGAAGATTCCTCTTTACCAGAAGAATATAAAGGTCGTGATATGTTGTTTAATCCTGGCAAAACATGGGCAGTTACACCTGATAGTACAGAGATTAATGAAGCTACTTATAATGCTTACAGAGAAATATTTGATGCAACTGGAAATCCTCAATTCGATGCAAAAATCGTTTGGGGAGGAAAACATTTTGTGTATGTTTTAAATAGTTCAGGTAATACTGCTTCAACAATTTTTAGATCCCAAAAATATCGTAACTGGAATGATGATGATAATACCATAAATAGTAATGGTAATACTCATGGTGGTTATTTCCAAGATGCACAAGGTAATTATAATGCTTTTTACGATTGTGGAGCTTATGACGAATGTAGATGGGTTAATGCAAAATTCCAAAAAGTTACTGCTATCACTCATAGCAATACTGTGGAAGATAATAATCAAAAACTAAGACGTCAGTTGAAAATGCAATTGTTTAATAACGTAATGTGGACAAGTATACCAATGCCAACTCCTTACCAAGAAAACAATTGGTTATCAAATGAAGCAAAAGTTAAGATTCGTGTTACAAGACCTTATTGGAGATTTAATTCTAAATGGATTAAAGATCAAACTACAGCTGATGCCCTTCCTAACAAAGGATTTCCAATGTACAAATTCTCAACTAAAGACGTAGCTCCAACAACTAAAGAAGTGGCAGTTCACCAATCTATTTTGGATAAAATCAATATTGTTCCAAATCCATATTACGGATATAATGCTTATGAACTATCTGCATTGGAAAACAATGTTAAAATTATCAATCTCCCTGAAAAGTGTGAAATCTCAATATTCACCGTTAGTGGAACATTAGTAAAGAAAATTTCTAAAGGAGATGCTGAATCAACCTTTGTAACTTGGGATTTAAAGAATAATGCTAATATTCCAATTGCAGGTGGTGTGTATATTATTCATGTGAGTGCACCAAATATTGGTGAAAGAACATTGAAATTCTTCTGTGCAATGAGACCAACAGACTTAAATGCATTCTAATCAACAAATGAGTAACAAAAAAAATTGAAAAATTATGAAGAATATAACAAAAACAATAATCATTTGTACACTTATTGGTTTATTTTCGGCAAGCTTTACAACGTTTGCCGGAAATAAAGACCGCTCTGGTCAAGCTGGTGCTCAACATTTACTTATCGACCCTTGGGCAAGAACCAATGGTTGGGGTGGAGCAAGTGTAGCTGAAGTCAGAGGATTAGAGTCCATATTTTCAAATGTTGCAGGTATTGCTTTTATGAACAAAACAGAAGTAGCAATTACCAGAACTCAATATTTATCCGGTTCAGGTGCTGGAATTTCCATTAATGCATTTGGTATAATTCAAGCATTAAAATTTGTTGATAAAGATAAAAAAACAACAAAGAGCCTAGGTACTCTCGGTATTTCTGTTTTTAATATGGGTTTTGGAGATATACCTGTAACTACAGTAGATCAACCTGATGGTACATCAGCAATTTTCTCTCCAAAATTGAATTATATCGGATTACATTATGCTTACTCTTTCAATCAATACATTAAAGGGGGTATTGGTATCAAAGTCGTTAATGAATCAATCTCTGACTTGGTATCAACCGGTGTGGCTATTGATGCAGGTGTTCAGTATGTTACTGGTCCTTATGAAAACTTTAAAATTGGAGTAACTCTTAAAAATTTAGGTATGCCAACCAGTTATTCAGGTGACGGTATTGCCCTTAGAGCTAATCCTGTTAACTCAGATGTTGAATTAACATTAGAAACCAGATCAGCAGAAGCCGTTCTTCCAGCATGCCTTGTTTTAGGTGCTGCTTATGATTTCTTGATCTTTGATCCTGAAACCAATGAAAGACTATCTAAAATGACTCCTGAAAAAAAATTAGACGAAGGTTTAACCCGCGTTGATGCTATCCATAGAATCACTTTAGCAGGATCATTTATTGCCAATGCTTATTCAAATGATATTTTTGCATTAGGTGTTGAGTATGGTTTTAAAGAGTTCTTTATGGTTAGAGCAGGTTACTCTTATGAAAGCGGTCAGTTTGATCTTGCAACCAGCACAACATTCTATTCAGGTCCTTCTGCAGGTGTTACTTTTGGAATCCCTTTCAGTAAAAAAGCAGATGCATCTATTTTGTATATAGATTATGGATATAGATTTACAAATCGTTGGAAAGGTAATCATTATATTGGACTTAAGTTAAGTTTGTAATATAAGTACTCTTTTCATATCAATTTAATTAAGGAGGCTTTTTTTAAGCCTCTTTAATTTCTTTATAAACCAACACTATTTACTTCTTATGAATCAAATTATTTATTATTCAACAGAAAGTTTAGAAGCTCTTAAAAAAGAGTTAATTGAGTTAGAAACTATTCAAAGACCAAAAATATCTGCTGCCATTGCAGAAGCAAGAGATAAAGGAGACTTGTCTGAAAATGCCGAATATGATGCTGCTAAAGAAGCACAAGGGTTATTAGAACTAAAAATTTCTAAGTTAAAACACTTGATAGCAAACGCAAGAATTTTGGATGAGTCAAAAATCGACATCTCAAAAGTGTTGTTGTATTCTATTGTTAAAATTAAAAATTTAAAAAACAATATGGAAATGACCTATACTTTAGTTCCGGAATCTGAATCTAATTTGAAAGAGGGAAAAGTGTCTGTCACTTCACCTATTGCAAAAGGGTTGTTAGGAAAAAAAACAGGGGAAATAGTTTCTGTTCAGGCTCCAGCCGGTGTTATGGAGTTTGAAATTTTATCAGTAACAAGATAATATTATGGATACAATATTTACAAAAATTATCAAAGGTGAAATACCTAGTTACAAAGTTGCAGAAAATGATCAATTTTTTGCATTTCTTGATATTTCTCCTATAGCTTTTGGACATACTTTAGTTGTTCCTAAGCTTCAGAATGATTACATATTTGATTTGAATGATAATCAAATAGCTGAATTAATGATATTTGCCAAAAAAGTGGCAGTGGCTATTGAAAAAAATGTTCCGTGTAAACGCATTGGAATTGCTGTAATAGGTTTAGAAGTTCCTCATACTCATATTCATTTAGTTCCCATATCTAATGTTAGTGATTTAGATTTTAAAAAGGAAAGAGTACAAGTATCTAAACAAGAAATGATCAGTTTAGCTGAAAAAATAACAGCTTCATTTTCTGTATAATAATTTGATTATGAAAACAATAATAGAACATCAAATCAAAAAACTGGAAATAGATAAACCAGATTTTTCTAAAAAATTCTATCAATTAGTTCATCAAAATGAGTGTTTTGGTTCTATGATGGAAATAGATGATAAAGAAACTTTATCTGAATTAGTAACTTCTAAAGGAGTTTATTCTGTTAAAAGATCAGGTTTTTTTAATCCCTATATTACTCTTAGGAAAGGAAAATATGAACAAAATGAAGCTAAATGTTATTTGAATTTAAGAGGTGAATCCACTATTCATTTAGAAGGAGCAACTTTTCACTTCAAAATTAATAATGTATGGAAGAATCAATGGTGTTGGTTAAATGAAAAAAATCAAATATTAATCACCATAAAACCTATCATTTCAGGTACAATGAAAGGGGAAGTGGAGATTTCAAAAGAAGCATATCACTACCCACAATTAGAATTATTATCTTTATTAGGGGTTTATTTCTTAATTAAATATCAAAACGAAACCGAAAATTTATAATAAAGTCGTGAAAAATACAATTGAACAATTGCAAAATATTGCTGCACAGGTAAGAAGAGATATCATTAGAATGGTACATAATGCTAAATCCGGACATCCGGGTGGTTCATTAGGTTGCGCGGATATTCTTACAGCTCTTTATTTTGAAGTGATGAATTTGAACCCGGAACTTCAAATGGAAAAGACAAGTAACGAAGATATGTTTTTTCTTTCAAATGGACATATTTCACCTGTTTTTTACAGTGTTTTATCGAGACGTGGCTATTTCCCCATTGAGGAACTTTCCACATTCAGAAAATTAGGTTCTCGTTTACAAGGACATCCTACTCCTGCACACCACTTGCCCGGCATTAAAGTTGCTTCCGGTTCGTTAGGTCAAGGTTTATCAGTTGCCATAGGAGCCGCATTAGCTAAAAAGTCAAACCAGGATCTAAACACTGTTTATGTATTAACAGGAGATGGGGAACTTCAAGAGGGCCAAAACTGGGAAGCAATAATGTTTGCAGCTTCTCATAAAGTAGATAATTTAATTGCGATTGTTGATTATAATAAAAAACAAATCGATGGTCCAACCGATGCCGTTTGTTCTTTAGGTGATTTACCTGCTAAGTTTCAAGCTTTTGGTTGGGAAGTGCTGACAGCTAATGGTAATCAAATGAACACAATTATTGATACTTTTGATATAGCCAAATCAAAATTAGGAAATCATAAACCTGTTGTCATTTTATTTACTACAGAAATGGGGATGGGTGTTGATTTTATGATGGGAACACATAAATGGCATGGCACTCCACCTAATGATGAACAAGCAAAAACAGCATTGGCTCAGTTACCAATAACCATCGGTGATTTCTAAAATTTTGTATTGTGAAAATTATTTATAAATATATCATTAAAACGTTTATTGGACCATTTGTCCTTACGTTTTTTTTTGCTTTATTTATATTATTGATGCAATATTTATGGAAATATGTGGATGATTTAGTAGGTAAAGGCCTCGAGATATCTATTATTCTGGAATTGCTTTTTTACGCATCTGCAACTTTTGTGGCAACTGCTGCTCCATTAGCAATACTTTTATCATCTTTGATGACTTTTGGAAACTTAGGTGAGCGATATGAGATTGTTGCTATAAAATCTGCAGGAATTCCAATTAGTAGACTTTTTATTCCCCTTTTAATTATGTCTGTGATTATTGGTATTTTCACCTTTTGGTTTGCTAATAACATCAGTCCCAAAGCATTTTTAAAAAGTAAAACGCTCCTTTTGGATATAAGAGATACAAAACCCGCTTTATCCATAGAAGAAGGTGTTTTTTATGATGGTTTGGATAATTATGTTATCAGAATCGGTAAAAAAGGGAGAGATAATGCATCTATTGAAGATGTTTTGATTTATGATCATTCCAAAGGGCAAGGAAATA
Source organism: uncultured Bacteroidota bacterium (assembly GCA_942493315.1). Classification (GTDB taxonomy): domain Bacteria; phylum Bacteroidota; class Bacteroidia; order Bacteroidales; family WCHB1-69; genus UBA5429. The sequence goes on from OW818690.1 coordinate 1,291,826, forward strand.
CAACAGTTACTTTTGCCAAAAAAGGAGAAATGAGAATGACGGATGATAAAAAATATATGTTGTTTACCCTATACGACGGTTTTTTTTGGGATGAAAGTAGAAATAGTACCAATTCAGGATCTGTTCGCTCAAAATATCCTTTAGTTAGAGCAGGTTTTAAAAAACAATACAAGAGATTTGATATTTCGTCCTTTCAATTTCAAAAAACAGATCAAAGTTTTTATCAATCCAATAATCAATCATTACCAATCTCTGAACTTCAAATTAAAATCGATACACTTAAAAAACAGATTTTTTTGATGCAGGAAGCTCCTTCCAATAACTTTTTTTCAAATCTGTATTTTTACAACAATATTGTCAATTTAGATTCCACTTTTGAAGCAAATCCAAAATTACAAACAACTTATTGTTTTGATAGTCTTTCCAATGAAAAGAAAAAGGAAGTGATCAATTTTGCTCAAATGGGGGCTGGAGGATTTATAAATGCTGTAAAATATGCTTATGATGATGTTCAATGGAAAAATTATAATTTATGGTCTTTCCAAATAGAAGTGCATAGAAAATTTACTTTAGCTGTTGCTTGTTTACTCTTTTTCTTTATTGGAGCACCTTTAGGTTCCATCATCAGAAAAGGTGGTATTGCGATTCCACTGGTTGTGACTGTTTTATTCTTCATTTTCTATTTCATAATATCTATAATTGGAGAAAAAGTGGCCAAAGGGGATCTTATCCCTGTTCCAATGGGAATGTGGTTCTCTACAGCAGTATTAATACCGATATGTGCATTTTTATCCTATAAAGCAACCATCGATTCTGCAGTTTTCTCCATTGATGAAAATTTAAAATGGTTTTCCAGGTTTAAAAATATAAAATTTCTAAATTTGAAAAAAAAGCATGAAAATACTACAACTTTGTCCTAAACCACCTTTTCCTCAATTGGATGGCGGTTGTATTGCCATGAATAACATTACATGGGGATTGATTCATCAAAATCATGAAGTCAAGGTTTTAGCTATTCATACCCCAAAACATCCGATTATTAAAAATGATGAATATGTAAAATTTTCACAATTCACTCAGTTTGAATCGGTATTTGTAGATACAAAAGTCAAATGGCCTGCTCTGTTAAAATCGCTTATTTTTAATTATTCTTATAATGTTCGGAGATTTGATTCTAAAAACTTTCATCAAAAACTGATCGATATTTTAAAAAGGGAACAATTTGATATCATTCAATTGGAAACGATTTACATGGCTCCCTATATTCAAACCATAAAAAACTATTCAAAAGCAAAAGTGGTTTTGAGGTTACATAATATAGAACACAAAATATGGGAACGATTGGTCCAAAATGAGAAAAGTGTAATCAAAAAAATAGTTCTAAAGAGTTTGTCCAGTTCATTAAAAAAATTTGAATTGTCTCAAATTTCAAAAGTTGATGCATTTTCAACCATTAGTGATGTAGATTATTCCTATTTTCATCAAATTATTCCCCAAACAACAGGGATCACTATTCCATTTGGGATCAACATGGATGAGTATATGGTCAATGAAGATTATATTCCAACCCAGGAGCCCAAACTATTTCATATTGGCAGTATGGATTGGCTCCCCAATATTGAAGGTATTGAATGGTTCTTAAATGAAGTGTGGCCAATAGTAATTGAAAAACACCCCCATATTCATTTTGTTATCGCGGGTAGAAATATTCCTGAATCATTTACAAAATTCAAATCTAAAAATTTCACTATTGCAGGTGAAGTACCGGATGCTAAAAAGTTTATTTTAGCTCATGATATTATGATTGTTCCATTACATTCCGGTAGCGGAGTTCGGATCAAAATCATTGAAGCGATGGCATTAGGAAAAACAATTATTACAACTCCCGTTGGTGCAGAGGGTATAGATGTTACTGATGGGAAAAATATATTTATTGCCGACTCTATTGAAGAGATGGTTGAAAAAATTTCAAATTGTATCAAAACACCTGAAATTTGTAAAATAATTGGAGAAAATGCTAGAAATTATGTTACAATTCAACATCACAATAACTCAATTACGGATAAAATAATATCGTTCTTTAACTCGTTAATCCATGAAAAAACAAAATCAAATGAGTCTATTAAGTCAAATTAATTATCCATCAGACATCAGAAAACTCGATCCTGCCGATTTACCGCAATTGTGTTCTGAATTAAGAGATTTTATCATTGAACAAACTGCCATTAATCCCGGACATCTTGGAGCTAGCTTGGGAACTGTTGAATTAACTGTTGCAATCCATTATGTATTTGATACTCCCAACGATTTACTTGTATGGGATGTAGGACATCAAGCGTATGCTCATAAGATCATTACCGGAAGAAAAGAACAGTTTTGTACCAACAGAAAATATAAAGGGATCAGTGGTTTCCCAAAAATGTCGGAAAGTGAATACGATTCTTTCGGGGCCGGACACACTTCGGTTTCTATTTCTGCTTTATTGGGAATGAGTGTTGCAGATCGTCTGAATGGAATAAAAAGAGATCATATTGCCGTTATCGGAGATGGCGCAATTGGGGGTGGTATGGCATTTGAAGCATTAAATCATGCAGGAGATACAGAAGAAAATATGTTGGTGATTCTCAATGATAACCATATAGCCATTGATGAAAGCACAGGAGCTATCAGCAAATATTTGCTTGAAATCACTACTTCAGAATACTACATCAAATTTAAGAAAAAATTATGGCAAATTTTAACCATGAAAAAATATCGTCCGAATCTGATTACCAGAATGATCGGAGGTGTTGCAAGATTGGTTAAAGGGAATATTGTTAAAGACAGCAATCTTTTTCATCATTTAGGATTTAATTACTTTGGTCCCGCTGATGGTCACGATGTTCAAATGTTAGTTCAAATATTAACAAAACTGAAAAATATTAATGGTCCAAAATTGTTCCATGTGATCACCATTAAAGGCAAAGGACTGTTAAATGCTGAGAAAGATAAGGTTAAATATCATGCTCCCGGATTTTTTGATCCGGAAACCGGTGAAATTATTGAAGTTTCTAAAACCGGAACTCCACCCAAATTTCAGGATGTTTTTGGAACAACTTTATTGGAATTGGCTAATCAGGATGAAAAAGTTGTTGGTGTTACACCGGCCATGGTAACAGGTAGTTCTTTTACAATAATGAAGAAAGTTTATCCTGAAAGAGTTTTTGATGTGGGGATTGCCGAACAACATGCCGTCACTTTTTCTGCGGGTATGGCTTTAAATGGGTTAATTCCATTTTGTAATATCTATTCTTCCTTTTTGCAAAGAGGGTATGACCAAATCATTCATGATGTTGCACTTCAAAAAATTCCGGTTATTCTATGCATAGATAGAGCAGGAGTTGTGGGAGAAGATGGTCCAACTCATCATGGAGCTTTCGATTTAGCTTTTTTGAGAGCGATCCCAAATTTGATCATCTCATCCCCTAAAGATGAAATTGAATTGCGAAATTTAATGTTTACTGCTTATCAAGATAGAAAAAATCCATTTGTGATCAGATTTCCAAGAGGTGCAGGTTCCGTAATTGACTGGATCAAACCCATGCAAAAACTGGAAGTTGGTAAAGCAGAATGGATTGAAAAAGGAAACACTCTGGCTGTTCTTGCTATTGGACCCCTTACTATTCATGCGCAACAAGCTATTGAAAAGTTAAAAATGGAAGGAATAAACCCTTCATTAATCAATATGAGGTTTTTAAAACCTTTGGATACAGAAATGATAGATTTGGTTTCAAAAACTCATACCCATTTATTGACAATTGAAGATGGAACAGAAAAAGGAGGTTTGTACTCAGCTGTTTCTGAATATATAACAGAAAAAAATATTCCTGTACAATTAAATCATTTATCTATTCCTGATCATTTTGTTGAACATGGTGATATCGCCAGTTTATATCACGATTTAGGTTTTGATGTGGATAGTATGATTCAGCTATTTAAAAAAAATTATGGTAGAGATTAATGGGAAAATGATAGAGATTATGTCTCCGGTAGGCTCGTATGAAGCACTGCATGCTGCTATACAAGCCGGAGCCGGTTCCGTATATTTTGGAATAGGAAAATTAAATATGAGATCCAGATCATCGGTTAATTTTAACCATGATGATTTAGCAAAAATAACTGAAATTTGTCGCAATTATAAGGTAAAGTCTTATCTGACTGTTAATACTGTAGTTTATAATGATGAAATTGCTGAGGTAACAGAGTTGCTGGATTATGCTAAAGTGTGCGGTGTTTCAGCTATCATTGGATCAGATTTTGCAGTTTTAGAATATGCTCAAAAAATAGGATTAGAGATCCATATTTCTACACAATGCAATATTACCAATATAGAAGCAGTAAGGTTTTTTTCCCGCTATGCTGATGTGATGGTTCTCGCAAGAGAAACCAAATTAGAACAGGTTGCTGAAATAACTAAAAAAATCAAAGAGGATCATATTTGTGGACCTTCCGGAAATTTAGTTGCCATTGAGATGTTTATTCATGGAGCATTGTGTATGGCCGTTTCCGGAAAATGTTATCTGAGTCTGGATAACTTTAATTATTCTGCAAATCGTGGTGCTTGCCTCCAACCCTGTAGAAGAGGGTATAAAGTGCAGGATATCGATCAAGAGATTGAACTTAACATTGAAAATCAATATATCATGTCTCCTAAAGATCTCTGTACCATCTCTTTCCTGGATAAAATGATTTATGCAGGTGTGTCTGTTTTAAAAATTGAAGGTAGAGGCAGATCTCCAGAATATGTTAAAAAAGTAACTCAATGTTATCAAGACGCATTGCAAGCGATTGAACAACAAACTTATACAAAAGAAAAAATCGAAAAATGGACAAAACAACTCAGGAGTGTTTATAATCGTGATTTTTGGGATGGATACTATTTAGGCAGAAAAATGGGCGAATGGACTGAACGATACGGATCGCAAGCTACAAGAGTGAAACAATATGTGGGAAAAGTAACTAACTATTTTTCAAAATTAAATGTGGTAGAGATTCTCATTGAAACCAATCAACTGCATGTATCTGATGAAATATTGATTATAGGCCCGACAACAGGTGTTTATGAAGATACCTTGTCAGAGATCAGAGTAGATCTAAAATCTGTTCAAACGGCAGAAAAAGGGGGTCTGTGTTCCATTCCGGTGTCAGAAACGGTACGAAAAAACGATAAAGTGTATAAATGGATCACTGAAGTGAACCATTTTTAAATTCTATTTCATTTTTTCAACTCTCTCAAGAGCTAACTTTGATCCAATAATTGACATGGGAATACCTGCTCCCGGAACAGTGGAAGCTCCAACATAGAATAAATTTTTATAGTTTCTGTCATAATTGGGTGGTCTTAATCCTCCAATTTGCATCACATGGTGCGATAAACCTAATCCACTCCCATAATGTAAATAAAACATCTTTTCCCATTCAACTGGTGTATAGATTGTTTTACTGATAATCATTTCATTAATATTAGTTCCAATTCTTTCTGAAAAATCATCAATGATACTTTGAACAATCTGCTCTTTATCACTCCAGTCACTTTTGAATTTTAAATTGGGAACTGGACAAACAAAAAATAGACTTTCACACCCTTCAGGTGCACATTCACTATTGTGTTTAGAAAGTACATTCACATAATAGTATGGTTTTTCTACTACTCCCGGATCCTGAAGAACAGAATGGGCATAATCTTCATAATTGTTTCCTAAAAAATAATTATGATGATCAACATGATCCAATTTTCCTTTTATTCCCAAATAAAAAGTTAAAAAGCCCATTGTCCACTCTTTCTTGGCGAGTTTTGCAAGAGAGTACTTGGGATCTTTTAAAACGGTACTTCTGAAAAGTGCAGCATCAGCATTCACCACATAGCCGTCAGCTTCCCAACGTTTACCGGTTTGATCAATAAAAGCGGATATTTTCCCCCCATAATGTTCATAATTGATCACTTCAACATTACGATGAATCGTTACCTGTTCTTTTTCTAATTCAGATACGATCCCTTCAATAATTTTATACATTCCCCCTTTTACATTGTAATATCCATCATGTTGAAACTCAATATGCGATAATAGGGTATAAATAGCAGGGGTGTCAAATGGTGTTCTGCCTAAGAAAAATGAAACAAGAGATACAATTTGTCTTGCATCTTTGGAATCAAAATATTGAACCACCTGATCCCAGAAATTTCTCCACAATTTGGGCAGATGATATGGATTCACCTTGAGAAGGGTCAACCCATAGTCCATTAAAGAATCAAAATTTTGTTTGATCACAATATTGGCTGTGTCATCATACGTTTTTTTACAGTTCTGAATATATTTTAAAAATTTTTCTTTAAAATCGGGTTCAATATCGGTAAATTGTTCTGCTAATTTATCGAGATCCTTGTACAGATAATATTTTTTATTGGAACCTCTGAAATGAACCGTATAAAGTACATCCAATTCAACAAATTCAAAAGGGAGTTCAATTTCACACTCTTTTGCAAACTCTTTAAATTCATAAGACATACTAAAGAAGCTGGGGCCAACATCAAAAGTAAAACCATCTGTTTTCAATTGGTTGAGCCGGCCTCCCAATTGTTCATTTTTTTCAAGGATGGTAACTTTATACCCTTTTTTGGCTAATCGAAGTGCTGTAGCAAGTCCTCCAATTCCGGCACCGATGATGATAATTGATCTATTTTCCATTTTTTATTTTCTTGTTAAGTTCAGGTAATAATTTATTTTTGACCCAATCAAAGTTTGGCTCAATTTTTAGAATAGATTCATAATATTTTTTGGCTTCCTGATATTTCCCTAACTCTGTATAAGCTCGAGCAATAGAAACTAAAATACTTAAATAATTCCAATCGTCTTTTGTTTTAAAATATTGATTTTCAATTAATTTTTGCGCTTTTCCATAGTTGTTTATTGCTTTATACTTATCACCTCCAAAAGTAGCAGGCTTGTAAAAGTCAATATTTCCAACTTGTAAATGGGCAAAATAATTGTTTGCATTTAATTTAAGGGCTGTTTCTGCATGTTTGATACTTCTTTTGCCAAAAAATATCATTTTATATAAATCTAAAGCAATATTATACCCATTAAATGCACTCTGATAAGCATTTACCATAGATAAATTTATTTTTCTTTTTTCCAGATCTGTAATGATCAATTCAGCTTTATCCAAATATATTCTGGCTTCCGGCTTTTTTTCATTTCCTAAACACCAGCCAATATATCCATACAAATAATTTAATAATTCAAATTTATAATCGTCACTTTGCACTTTAACTTTTAACATGGTATCAACGGTATGTTTCCAGGTAACCATATCCCCTTTCAGATAGGTATTATATATTTTTTGTTTGTTTGTAGTTTGAGCCTGTGTTAACAAACTCAAAAAAGTTATTAAGATTAAGATATAGATCTTCCTTTCCATATTTGTTTTCTGTTTTTCGAATAAATAAATGATTGAATCATGATGATCAACATGATCACATGTTGAGGTATTGATAATATGATATTTTTAAAAATATTTTGTTTAGCGACAATAGATACCATAATTTTTGTGGAAAAATATAGTAAGAAAAATAAAATATTTTGGTAGAGCGTTGCTGTAAATGGCATAAAAATCAAAGACAATGTGGTAAGACCCCAGAATAATAAAGCTAAAATATAGGAGTTGCCAAAAAAAGTAACCATATTCTTACTAAATCCTTGAATCCCCTCATTCAAATTGTGATACATCCTACATCTGATCGCTTCTATGCCTGTTATACAAGCAACAGGAATATGATTTTTTTTGAATATTCCGGCAATTAAAATATCCTCCACCTTATTATTCCGAACCAAAAAATGGGGACCGATTTGTTTGTATTGTGCCGCATTAAAAAACATAAATTGTCCATTGGCAGCAGATAAAGAACTATAACGAGATTTTCTTACTAAAATGAGTGGAAGTAAGGTAAGTAAAATATAGTGCATCAGTGGAACAGTCAGATATTCTCCCAGAGAATCCATTTTTTGAGTTGGAAAAATGGAAAGCAGTCCCACTTTTTGATTTTTATGATATTGTAATGTGGTGCTCAATAAATCATTGTTCATACGCACATCTGAATCCACAAAAAGGAGATAGGTTCCTATTGCTTTTTGGGACAATTGGTGGCACGCCCAGTTTTTCCCCAACCATCCTTCAGGTAAAGGTTGTGAATCAAAAACTTGAATTCTGGAATCCCTATGAATGAACGACTCAATCACTTTTTTTGTATCATCTTCAGAATGATCATTACAAACAATGATTTCAATATTTTGATAGTCTTGATTAATAAGGTCTTGTAAAATATTCCCAATGTTATGTTGTTCATTTCTAGCAGGGATCAATACTGAAATTAAAGGAAATTCTACAGATTTAAACTTGGGTAAACGAACTTTAAATAGCAGATTTATTAGAACAACGATCCATTGAATCATCGAAAAACCTAAAATGATATAGATTAGTATGGAGATCATTCCGGTTTATGGATTTGATGAGTTAATACCTGATTATAAAACTGGTTGTATTTTTCCTCTAAATTTTCGTGAGATAGATTGGCTTCAGTAAGTTCTTCAAAATAGATGGAAAGGGTAGGTTTGATATTTGAAAAATAATCTACAAAATGAGCCATCAAAACAATTTGGATATCCGGTTTTTTTTCTAAAATTTTAAAAATACCTTTTTCAAATTTGATTTCATGATGGTGTTGAGATTCAATTTTCCCTTGTGGAAAAAGGAGCACCATATTTTCCGGATTTTGCAGAAGATCCTGGGTGTAATGGATGGTTTCAATAATGGTTCTGTTCTTTTTTTGAATAGAGTATCCTCCGGCGTATTTCAAAAAAATATTTTTTCGAAGTTGTTCTTCCAGCATCATAAAATGGAATTTTCTTTTTACAACCTTTTGTCTGAAATAAACCACCCAAAAACCATCCCACCAGCTGATATGATTGGAAATGATTAAAATGGGCTTCCCATGATCTGTAAATTGGCCAATTAAAGTAACTTTTTTAAAATGTTTTTTAATCATCCACAACCCATAAAGCCGGAAAAAATGATAAAGAAAAAATTGATGTTTTGCTTTTATCATAAGATAAAGTTTATAAAGAGTGAAATGATTCCAAAAAAGAGAATCTGAATAATTAGAATAGCCTTAGAGATTTTATAATTCCCAATCACTTTGAATAGAGTCATAAAACTATTAATGACCAATGCCAATAAAAACCAAACCACATAATTTTGAATAGGAATTTGAAAATCCTGAAATTGCCACATATCCATTGTGGGAGCAACAGTTTCCATAATTAGATCGTATCCCAGCAAGAACATTGAGGAACTCAAAATTTGAATCAAGGGTTGTTTAAACCATCTTTGAGCAACCGTAGTGGAACAATAGGCAAGCATCACCCAGTTGATTCCTATGATAAGTGGGGTTCCCCAAATTTTCACACCTAATCCGTTTCCATATTGATATGATCCAAAAATTTTACCTGTATTCACTCCGATCATCTCAACCAATAAACATATTAAGTATGATAAAATTAAAATAAAAATATGTTTTTTCTCCCATTTTTGATGAAATGTTAAAACAATTATGAATGTAAGAAGTAAAATAAATGGGGTGAACTGGATTAAAACGGGACGAAGTAATGGGAATAAAAATCCAATACCACCTAAAGCGTATATGATTGAAAGAAGAAAAATAAGGGAAGTAGTTTTTGGATATTTGTTCAACATGGTTTAACAATTAAATCATTAGGTGAAGATGTTCAATAAAAACGCTTTAAAAATTAAAAATATTTTTTTATAGTTGGGAACACGAACTCTTTTTTCTAAAATTTCTTCTGCTTTAACAGATTTAATTTTTTTCAATAATTCATGATAATATTGAAAAGCAATAGAAACAGCTAATTTGGACCCTTTTGGTAATTGCTTAATCCCCAGATTTGCATTTCTAAAATCTTGTTCAATATCCTCTATAATTATTTTTTTTGTTTTTTCATTAAAACCGTCAGTGATTAATACAGGAAAATAAAACCTTTTCAATTCCAGAACATCATTTTTCAGATCTCTTAAAAAATTCACCTTTTGAAAAGCAGCTCCCAATTTTAATGCTTGTGGTTTTAATCTTTCATACTCATTGTATTCTCCTTTACAAAAAACCTTCAAACACATCAATCCAATCACTTCTGCAGATCCATAAATGTATAAATTGATCTCTTCATCAGTACTATACTCTTTTTTGGTCAAATCAAAACGCATACTATCTAAAAAAGGATCCACTAAAGAATCATCAATTTGATATTTTTGACAGGTACTTACAAAAGAATATATGATTGGGTTTAAACTAATATGTGATTGCTTACATGTTCTGTATTCTTTAATGAAATCATCTAATAATGCTTCTTTGTTAAAATCGTGAAAGCTGTCCACTATTTCATCTGCAAACCTTACAAAACCATAAATATTGAAAATGGCCTGTTTTGTTTCCTGATCAAAAAATTGGGAAGCCCAATAAAATGAGGTGCTGTACTTTTGAGTAACTACTCTGGAAATCTCTGAAGAAACATGATAATAAAAGTCAAGATAATTTATTTTCACAGATATGGTATTGTTTGGGTTAATTCTTAGTTGCAAAATTAATTAAAATTACCGAATAATCAAAGTTTTAACGTTTTACTTATCATAAAAATGTCTAAACTTTTCATTTTTTTCTAAAATTAATGCAAAACCTTATTTATTAATTAGATACTTTTTTCTTAATTATAAATTTTGATCTCATTTTTATAATTCTCAAGCAAATATTTGACTTTTAACATACAATATTCCAACAAATTAACATTTCTTAATCTTTTTTATTATCTTTGCACTTTAATTGTAGTTATGAAAAAATATTTTAAAAAGGGATTATTTGATAGATCTGATGGTTGGAAAATCACCAAAATCGATGCGATGATGAGATTAAGTCCATTTTTTATGAGGACCAGATTAGATTCTCAGAATTTATATGAACAAACCGTTAATATCGATAAAATAGATGAGTTCATCAGAAAGCATAAAGATAAACTACCCAATCTGAGTGCTCTTCATGTCGTTGCAGCTACCATGGTAAGAGTATTTTCACAAAGGCCCATGCTCAACAGGTTTGTTGTATGGAATAAGATTTATGCTAGAGATTCGATAAAGATTGCATTAGTTTTTAAACAAGCTCTTACAGATGAAGGGAAAGAAGGAATTTTTATTGCTGAGTTTGAACCAACTGATACTTTGTTTGAAGTTTCTCAAACTATGGATAAATTGATACAGGAAAATAAAGTGGATAATGAGAATAACCATACCGATAAATTGGCAAAAATCATCTCCCTTTTGCCCGATTTTGTATTAAGAATGTTAATCTGGCTTTTTTACCAGCTTGACAAAGTTGGATTACTACCTGGAGCGTTATTAAAAGCAAGCCCATTTCATAGCAGTGCATTTATAACACACGTTGGAACCATAGGAATTCCTCCTGTATATCATCACTTGTACGAATTTGGTACTACCTCCATTTTCTTAGCTATTGGTAAAAAAGAGTTTGAGTTATCTATGGATGAAAATGAGAAAATGCAGAAAGATAGAATCATCGGACTTAAGTTTACTTTAGATGAGAGAGTTTGTGATGGGTATTATTATGCCAAATCCATGAGAGAATTTGCCAGATACATCAATAATCCTGAGTTGTTACTCACTCCACCAGCTGAGGTAATCCTAGATCCGGGTGTCGATAAAAAGAAGCTCAGAAAATTTTAAAACTTTTTTGTTAAGAAAAAATTAATTTCTTAATAAATGTTAACAAATCCAAAAATTTGTTATATTTTTGCATTCATAAAAATGGAACTAAAATAATTCTAATATGAATGCAATATATACCAAAAGTAAAATCAAAGGGCTTGATAATCATAAATGTATAGCCCCTGACAAAAACAAATCATCCTACGAAAAAATTCCTGTTAAAATTTTTTCAGATTACAAAGAAGTTTCCAAAGCTGTAGCCGAAGAGATTGCCTCGTTAATAAAAGTTAAAAAGGAGTTAGGGCAGATGGCTGTTTTAGGTTTAGCAACCGGTTCCACTCCTATTAGTGTTTATGCTGAATTAGTAAGAATGCATAAAGAGGAGGAATTAAGTTTTGAAAATGTGATCACTTTCAATCTGGATGAGTATTATCCAATGGCACCATCCGCTTTACAAAGTTATGTGTTATTTATGCATGCGCATCTTTTTGATCATATTGATATAAAACCTGAAAATATACATATTCCTGATGGCACTATTTCCAGAGATCAAATAACAGATTATTGTTCCAATTATGATTTGGAGATCGAAAATGCCGGTGGATTAGATATTCAGATTTTAGGAATAGGAAGAACCGGACACATTGGTTTTAATGAACCCGGTTCAGAAATCAATTCTCCAACTAGATTAATTTCTCTTGATTATGTTACTATAGCTGATGCAGCTTCCGATTTTTACGGGGAAGAGTTTGTTCCAACCCGGGCAATTACGATGGGAATTTCAACGATATTAAAAGCTAAAAGAGTGATTTTGATGGCATTAGGTGAGGGAAAAGCCGGAATTATACAAAAAGCAATTGAAGGAACAGTCACTTCAGATGTACCTGCATCTTTTCTCCAAAAACACAATAATGCGCTTTTTATTCTCGATAAAACGTCTTCTTCTGAACTAACAAAAGTGAAAACACCTTGGCTAACTGATATTTGTGATTGGAATGATCCTAAATTATTGAGAAGAGCAGTTGTTTGGCTTTGTCAAAAAGTTCAAAAACCGATTTTAAAATTGACGGACCGGGATTATGGATCTCACGGAATGGGAGATCTGATTGCTGAAAAAGGTCCATCAAACAGAATAAATATTGAAGTATTTAACGATTTACAAAGAACATTAACCGGATGGCCGGGAGGTAAACCTAATGCAGAAGATAGTTCTCGTCCTGAAAGAGCTTTGCCATTTCCTAAAAGAGTGCTTGTTTTTAGTCCCCATCCTGATGATGATGTGATCTCAATGGGGGGCACTTTAGCACGCTTAGTGGTTCAGGGTCACGATGTTTCTGTAGCATATCAAACAACCGGTTCCATTGCTGTTCATGATGATGATGTATTTAGATATATGGACTTTGTTACGGAGTTTGATGAAAAATTTGACGTGGAAGGGGAAGCTTCTACACGACTTTACAAAGAAACGCAACACGCTATTCAATCTAAAAAACCCGGAGATGTGGATTCTCTTGTCGTTCAGGAAATAAAATCTATGATCCGCAAAGGGGAAGCAAAAGCAGCTTGTCGCTTTATCAATATTCCAGATCAAAATGTGCATTTTTTGGAGATGCCTTTCTATGATACCGGAAAAATTGTCAAAAATAAACTTTCAGATATCGATATTCAATTGATTGTTGACTTACTTAGACAAGTACAACCACATCAAATCTATGCAGCAGGAGACCTTTCAGATCCTCATGGAACCCATAGGGTTTGCCTCGATGCGATTTTTAAAGCAGTTGAAATTTTGAAAAATGAAGAGTGGATGAAAGAGTGTAGAATCTGGTTGTATCGTGGAGCATGGCAAGAATGGGATATGGGCGATATTGATATGGCTGTTCCGATTAGTCCCGATGAACTGATGCTGAAAAGAAAAGCTATTTTTAAACATCAATCGCAAAAAGATAAAGCACTTTTCCCCGGTGTTGATCAACGCGAATTTTGGCAAAGATCTGAAGATCGAAACAGAACTACCGCTGCCTTATACAATTTAGTAGGTATGGCAGAATATGAAGCTATTGAAGCTTTTGTAAGGTGGAAATGATATCCATTTTGTAAAAATAGTGTAAAAAAATTCTTTTTTTTGTTCATTGGATGAATTGAATTTATCATTTACTTTTTAACTTATTGATTATGAGATATTAAAAAATAATTAAATTTTTTGCAATGTAATTTATATTTTCTAAATTTCAGCGGAAAAAAGTATTAACCTTAAAAAAATAAAATTATGAAAAAATGGTATGTTTTATTAATCCTTATCATCTCAGGATTTTCACTGCAATTTGCTAATGCTCAAATGACAGCTGACGACCCAGTTTATATTGAAAATATCTCCAATGAAAGTAAAACGATAGATCTTACTTTAGGGTTTTATCCCAAAACTTATCAATGGAATGAGTCTGCTGAAGTGTCAAAAGTTACTTTAAGAATATTAAATAACTCTAAAAAAGACTATGAATGGAAAAATTATAAAATTTATATTTTATTAAAAGACAAATCCACAATATTTTATAGTTATACAACTACAGCAACTGAAGGTTCTACATTATGTAATTATACTATCTATTCAGGTGATAGCCATGATCAAGTGATGTGTTTTGATAAAAAATTCAGTGTAAGTGATATTGAAACCGTTTGGGTTTCTTTTGATACAGGAATCTTCTTTAAATTGTATTTCTATCAAAAAGAATAATGAAATTAGGTAGTTAATCTATAAAAAAAATCCTTAAGTTTTCTTAAGGATTTTTTTTGTGCTCCACATTAACTGTTTCAATCTTTCGCAATTCATGATTGATTCTGTCTGCTTCCCTCAATCTAATGGAATATTCAATCATGTACTGATCTTCATAATTTTGATTTTTGATTTGAATAAAATCTGATTTTAAAAGTTGCATTACTTTATTCAAATATTCATAGTTCACATAAACTATATAAGTTTCATTCACAGTTTTTTCTACAATACTGGCACTTTCTAAAGCTGATTTTGTTGCTTCCTTGTAAGCTGTTATCAATCCCGAAACACCCAATTTCACACCCCCAAAATAGCGTACAACGACAACCAAAATATTGGTGAGATCTTTTGACAATAGTTGTCCATGAATCGGTTTTCCGGCTGTTCCGGATGGTTCCCCATCATCATTGATTCGATACGCTTCTTTATTATAGCCTAAAATGTAAGCATAACAATGGTGCCGTGCATCAAAATATTGTTTTTTAATTTCACTTATTTTATTTTTGATCTCCAACTCACTTTCAACAGGAATAGCAATGGCAATGAATTTACTCCCTTTCTCTCTGTAGATCCCTTCTGAAACTTCAGCTATTGTTTTATACGTATCATCAAACATGAATATTAACTTAAATGATCCAAAAATGAAGTTAAAAACGGTGTGTTTTTATAGATCTGAATTTTATTATTCCGAATCTTTTTTTCAGTATATTCAAAATAGTTTTTAATTAATGGCGCTTTTAATCCTTCAGCCCACTCCTGATCACCTTGGAAAACCAATGCTTCATCCCAAATACCCGATTCTATAAATTTTAATAATGTTGTTTTTCCACCTTCAATAATGACAGATTCTATTTTTCTATCATACAATGATTTTAACAATGAATTCAAATCATCCGGAATAATAGTAAATGGGGCAGGTTTAGTAGCCAAAACATCTCTACTGGTAACAAAGCGGAAGGGTTGATTGGTTCCAAAAAGTCGGTTGGTTAATTGAGGATGATCATTGATTAGGGTATTCATTCCTACTAAAATGGCTTGTTCTTCATCGCGAAGTTTATGAGATAAAACCTTCAATTCAGGGTTGGTAATCCAATAAAATTCAGGACTTTTATCCCGAATAATATCCATATAACCATTGGCAGTTTGCGCCCATTTAAGAATGATATAAGGTCTTTTTAAAAGGTGATAAGTGAAAAACCGTTTATTTAATTGTACCCCTTTATCTGCTAAAACTCCGGTAATAACCTCAACTCCATTTTTTTGTAAATATTCGATCCCTTTTCCATTTACCTTTTCGTTTGGATCTTTGTTACAAATCACCACTTTTGGAATGCCGTGTTTGCAAATTAATTCTGAACAGGGAGGTGTTTTTCCATAATGGGAACAAGGTTCTAAAGTAACATACATCGTTGATTTGGTAAGCAAAGAGTGATCTTTTACACTCATAATGGCATTTACTTCTGCATGAGGTTCCCCATACTTTCTATGCCAGCCTTCCCCAATAATAGTTTCATTGTAAACAATAACCGCACCAACCATAGGATTGGGTTGTACAGTTCCTATCCCTGAAGCAGCCAACTGTAAGGCACGCTCCATCCATACAGTATCAGGTATTTTACTCATTTACTTTTTGATAAAATAGGAGAGCGGTTGAAGTTGTCTATCAAAGTAAAAAATTTGAAGTTTGTATAACTTTGAATAATTTTCATTAAAAATTCCATAACAATTATCTTTACTGGCAACCCATAATGGATCTCCAATATTCACATCATCCTTCATCTCTTGTACTAATTGTTTGATGTGATAAAAACGCAATTCCGATTTTACACCATCTTCATCCGTTAAAATGATGATTTTAAACAATTCATTTTTATAAACGGAATCTTTTTCAGCTGATGTTAATGCTTTTGAAATGGCTAAATAGTTTCTTTCTCTAAATTCGGAAAGCATATCAATCACTTTAGTAGTATCATAATCGTTGATTTTTTGATTTTGATTATTATAAAGTGAAAAGAATCGAGTGCCCTCTTTTTGAATGGTAAAAGACTCTTGAGGATTTATCAAATCAATAAATTGAACGGATTTAATACGAGTTAATTTGGTTTGAAAAAGGGTATGACTGTACCAATTCTCAGCAATGGGGGAAAATAATGGTGTAACAAAACCTCTAAAGCCCGGAATACTAACAACATAAGGTTCATCCATCCCTTCTAAAAGTGCATAATTGCCCATATTATCCATCGTTGCTTCTCCCATGTAATAGGTTTTAGTCAATCTTTCTTTTACGAAAAATGAGATTCCAAAAATGGTAAATTTGGGTGCCATTTGATACACTTCCACTTTAATAGCTTCTGTACCAATCATTTTATTAATGGTAGGCTGAGCTGTTTTGGGAACAGTTTGTCTTACTGTTAAGTTGAGTATAGTAGATAACAAGTTATCAACATTAGCTTTCAAAGCAGGGATTGTATCATCAACAACCCAACCTTTTTCAGTTCTGTTTAATAAAACTTTATTTCCCCTTTGATCAGCCATAAAAATTTTGATCACATTATTGGTATCTTTGATACTAAATTCTGCTGCAATTGGACCCAGTTCATCTTCGGATGAAAATAGATTATTTTTTTGTAAAACAACTAATATAGAGGCAATTACCAACACGCCGGCAATGATCAAATAGATTCTGTTTTTCTTCATTGGTATATATTTTAATAAGGGTGCAAAAATACACCAATTTTTTTGATTTCAAGAGAGATGTACGGTCAGGAAACCATAAAAAGTAAATTCAAATCTACTTGTTTCAACTTTTGTTTCCCTTGTTCGGTCATCATAGACATCATAATAAATTCAATGAATTCTGTTTGAATAGTTCGATTTATAATGCTCTTTTTTTCTTTTTCAGTGTCCATAAGCAACCCATTAATTTCAAAAACTGCATCTTGTAAATATACAGTAAATATATGGTATATAAAAAGATGAGCATACTTTTTGGGATCAATATCGCCATATAGATCACCAGACTGCTGCCCTTTTAGAATAATTTGAATCACTATGGGAATTAAAAAGTGGGTTTCAAAAAAAGAAAAATGATTGTGGATTCCATTTGTTTTATAAAAAAGAGGAAACTCCTGAATTATACTGGTTTCTAAGTCAAAAATGAGCAATAATAGGGACTCTATACTATGATTGGAAAACTCAATTTTATTCTGAAATCGGTTAATAAAAAGTTCCTGATAGTATTTAAGCACTTCATTCTCCAGGTTTTGTCTGGAAACATAACGATTATGGATCGTTTTTTTAGTAACCCCAACCTTTTCAGCAATCTCTTCTAAAGTATAATCAAATCCATATTGTACAAAAAAATGGTAAAATGGGGTAATATTTTTTTGATTTGGACTCATTTTGAAAATTTATATGAATGAAGCTGCAAATTTAAAAAAATAAATCATATAGTAAAATCCAAAATAATCTTATTCAAAATCGTATATTTGCATTTCCAAATTATTACTTATGAAATATCAACCTTTACAAAACAGTTTTTACATTCGTAACCGAGAATCTTTTGTATCTGAGATGGAGATGAATGGGGTTTTAATCCTGACTTCTCATGATGAATACCCAAGATCAGGAGATACCACTTTCCCTTTTCGTCAAAATTCAGAATTATTATATTTAACCGGAATTGATCAGGAGGAAACATTTCTGATTTTAGCTCCATGGCATCCTAATCCCGATTATCGCGAGATCCTCTTTATAAAAAACCCATCACCTGAAATGGTTATTTGGTATGGTCATAGACTATCCAAACAACAGGCAACTGATATTTCAGGGATTAAAACCGTCCTGTTTTCGGAACAACTGGAATCTATTTTACAAGATATCATGGTAAATTCCCAAATCATCTATTTGCATTTACCTGAAAATCCAAGGATGAAAGTGGTTCACCCTACTCAGGAGATCCGTTTTGCAGAGAAGTTGAAACGGGAATACCCTTTACACGATTATCGTAGAGTTGCACCCATCTTATATCCTCAAAGAGCAGTGAAACAATCGGAAGAGTTCAATGCAATAAAAAAAGCATGTGATATTACAAATAAAGCTTTTCAAAGAGCTTTAAAAGCTGTAAAATCAGGGAAATTTGAATATGAAATTGAAGCGGAACTGATCTATGAGATGACTAAAAGTGGCGCAACCGGTCACTCTTTTGCTCCAATCATTGCCGCCGGTTCTGATACCTGCATTTTACACTATATCAAAAATGATAAAGTGATGCAGGATGGCGATCTGCTTTTAATGGATTTTGGTGCAGAGTATGCTAATTATGCGGGTGATGCAACCAGAACTATTCCGGTAAACGGGAAGTTTTCCCCACGTCAGAAAGAGGTGTATAATGCTGTTCTCTCCATCTTTAAAGAAACAATTCCCCTCTTTAAACCGGGGATGACCATCCACAAAATCAATGATTACGTTTTTAAAAGAATGGATGAGGAGCTTATCAAATTGGGTCTCTATACTGCAGAAGACTTGAAAAATCAAAATCCGGCATCTCCTTTGTTTAAAAAATATTTTATGCACAATACCAGCCATTTTATGGGACTTGATGTGCACGATGTGGGACAACGGGACTGGACTTTCCAACCTGGCAATGTTCTTAGTTGCGAGCCCGGAATCTATATCGCTGAAGAGGGGATTGGAGTGAGAATTGAAACAGATGTGGTTGTAGCTGAGAATCCTATTAATTTATTGGCCGATATGCCCGTTGAAGTGGAAGAGATTGAAAAATTAATGAATAGCTAGATTTTTAAATGAAAGAGTTGTTTTATAAACAGTTACAATCGATAGTTCCCGACCCAACAACGGCTAAGTTTCTGCTGGCAGTGAGCGGAGGTGTTGATTCGAGCGTAATGACACAACTTTTTTATATCCATAAACTTCACTTTGATTTGGCACATTGCAATTTCCATCTGAGAGGGGAGGATTCCAATCTTGATATGGATTTTGTTCAGCAGAAACTTCTTAAAAGTATCGAAATAAAAGAATTCCGAACTCCTAATGTTTTGGTCAAAGAGTTTGACACCATTTCTATTCAACAAAATTCAGGCGCTTCTATCGAAATGGTTGCCAGAGATCTCAGATACGAATGGTTCAGAGAGTTAGCTCCTAACTATGACTATATTTGTACCGCACATCATGCCAACGATAATCTGGAGACCATTATTTTGAATTTGGTAAGGGGAACAGGGTACAAAGGATTAAACGGAATTCCGGAACAGAATCCCCCTTTTATTCGACCCCTTTTGCAATTCTCATCGGATGCAATAAAACAATATGCTGAAGAAAACAAAATCCCATTTAGAGTTGATTTATCTAACCATTCGGATCAATACCAAAGGAATAAAATCAGACATCATGTGATTCCTGTTTTAGAACAGATTAATCCCAATGTGGTGCATACAGTGAGTAGAAATATTCAACTGTTTAATAAACAATTCGATTTTTATAAAACTCAAATAGAAGAAATAAAGAAGAAATTGTTAATTCCTTATGAAAATGGCTTTAAATTGAATATCAATCAATTATTAGCATTTCAAAATGCAGAAATCATTCTATTTGAAACATTATCTGATTTTCAGTTTAACTATTCAACCGTTGAATCAATTTATAATCAACTCCATGGAGAAAGTGGCAAACAGTTTTTTTCTGAGAATTATAAGTTGATTAAAGATAGATCTGAACTTTTTATTTATCCTTTGGATACCAATAAAGGGATTAACAAAAATATAATTAATTCTATTACAGAATTTTATGATTATAAAATAATTCCTCATTTAGACGATTATCACTTAACAACCGCGTTTATATCAAATCCCAATGTGGCATATTTTGATTGGAATCTCATCACATTTCCTCTGATGATCAGAACCTGGGAAGAGGGAGACAGCTTTCAACCTTATGGAATGAAGGGAAAAAAGAAACTAAGTGATTATTTTATTGATCTAAAACTAAACCTGAATCAAAAACAACAAGTTCACATTTTGTGTGAAGCCAATAATCCTCAAAACATTTTATGGATCATCGGATTTCGAACCGATAATCGGTACAAAGTGACCCCAAATACCCAAAAAATGTTACGTCTTTCTTTAAATCAAGACTAACTATTCAATCACATTTATTATTTTTGCAAAAAAAACAAATTATGGAAAATTATAATGACAATTATTACGATGTAAATAATCCTTTTGAACCTAAAAAAAGAAGACCTGTTTTGCTTACTGTACTTTGTATTCTTACATTTATAGGATCCGGTATCAATATACTTTCTTATACTGCCTGGGCTTTAATGGGTGATGCCATGGCATCTATGCAAATGCCATTTCAAATGGAACAGGCTCAGGAAATGATCAGTAGAATGACAGTGGTTGCTTCATGGAAATATTGGATTATTGTTTTATTATTTTTAGGATCCATTTTTGGAGCAGTGATGATGCTTTTTATGAAAAAATTAGGATTTCATATTTATGCAGTAGTTCAATCGATCCTTTTATTTTTACCTTCCTATTTTATTTTTGATCATGTTATCCCTGATATTTTTTCCTTTATCATTACTGCAGCGTTCATTATTTTATACGGTATTTACTATAAGAAAATGAGTTGGAATTTCAATGAAGAACCTCATACAGATCCAACAAATGATGAACAATAGATCAGATTTTAAAATTTTAAACCAGAAAGTAAACAATAAACCATTGATTTACTTTGATAATGGGGCAACAACTCAAAAACCACAAGTTGTTATTGATGCCATTACACACTACTATGAAACGATCAACAGCAATATTCACAGAGGGGTCCATTCATTAAGCCAGATTGCCACTGAACAATTTGAAGCAGCGAGAAGATCGGTACAACAATACATCAATGCCAAACATACTCATGAGGTTATTTTCACTAGAGGAACAACCGAATCGATCAATTTGATTGCCTCCTCTTTTGGCCGTGAATTTTTAAATCAAGGAGATGAGGTGTTGATTTCAGAGATGGAGCATCATGCGAATATTGTTCCCTGGCAAATGATTTGTGAACAAAAAGGGGCAAAGTTGAAGGTGATCCCATTTGATGAAAATGGTGTATTACAAGTCGAATTACTTGATCAATTGATCACATCTAAAACCAAAATAGTAGCCATTACCCATATTTCCAATGTGTTAGGAACCATTAATCCTATAAAATTGATCATTGATAAAGCACATTCCAAAGGGATACCGGTGATGATTGATGGTGCACAGGCTGTTTCTCATGAAAAAGTGGATGTACAAGCTTTAGATTGTGATTTTTATTGTTTTTCCGGTCATAAAATGTACGCTCCAATGGGAATTGGAATCATGTATGGCAAAGAGGAATGGTTAAATAAAATGCCTCCATATCAAGGAGGAGGAGAGATGATCAGTCAGGTAACTTTTGAAAAAACCACCTATAACGAACTTCCATTCAAGTTTGAAGCCGGAACTCCCAGTGTTGGAGATGTCATTGGACTTCAAAAAGCAATTGAGTATATACAAAGTATTGGTATTGAAAATATTGCGGAATATGAACACCAGCTTTTACATTATGCAATGCAAAAATTGGAAAAGATCCCCGGAATTCAATTTTATGGAGTTTCACCCCAAAAAGTAGCGGTAATCTCATTCAATTTGGGAACATTACACCCTTATGATGTTGGGTTTCTATTAGATCAGATGGGAATTGCCGTTCGTACCGGACACCATTGTGCACAACCTATCATGCATAAATTTCAAATACCCGGAACTATCAGAGCCTCTTTTGCCTTGTATAACACCAAAGAAGAGATAGACTTTTTCATTGATGCTCTTTATAAAGCCAAAATGATGTTGGAATAAGGAGTTCATTTTAATTTCGTCACTATGACCATCAAAAACTATGCTGCATTGATTTCCAGAGAGTTGGGAATTGCTGAAAATCAGATTAAAAATACATTAGAACTATTGAGTACGGGAGCTACCATCCCCTTCATTTCCAGATATCGGAAAGAGATGACCGGAAGCCTCGATGAGGTGATCGTTACCCAAATTCGTGACTTAAACGAAAAATGGGTCGAACTCGATAAAAGAAGAGCGGTTATCATAGATTCTATTACAGAACAGGGGAAAATGACCCCCAAACTGCTTACTCAAATCAACAGTATCAACTCTTTGACTGAACTGGAAGATGTGTATTTACCTTATCGTCCTAAACGGAAAACAAAAGCTACTATTGCTATTGATAAAGGTCTGGAACCTTTAGCGGTGATCATTTACGATCAGAGTAAAGTGGATCTTACTGCCATTGCAAAAACGTATATAGATAAGGAAAAAGGGGTTACCACCATCGAAGAAGCTTTGCAAGGCGCACGCGATATTATGGCAGAATGGATCTCTGAAGATCTCAAAATCAGAGATCGGATCAGAAATATGTTTATTAAAGAATCGGTTATTTACTCAAAGGTTATAAAAGATAAAGAGGAGGAAGGATCCAAGTTTGAGATCTATTTTAAAAGTCAGGAACCCCTTTGGAAAGCTCCATCTCATAGAGTGTTAGCGATGCTTAGAGGCGAAGAGGAAG
The DNA here is from genome assembly GCA_942493315.1 of uncultured Bacteroidota bacterium. Lineage (GTDB taxonomy): Bacteria > Bacteroidota > Bacteroidia > Bacteroidales > WCHB1-69 > UBA5429. The sequence continues at coordinate 1,315,041 of OW818690.1, forward strand.
GATTTCTTAGGATATCAATTAAACCAGACGAAGAGATTGCAGTAAAAACCATGCAACGATTTACCGTAAAAGCTAATAATTCATCTACACCACACGTATTGACAGCCACGGAAGATTCTTATAAAAGATTGCTACAACCTCAGATGGAAACAGAGATGCGCAAATACTACAAAGAGAAAGCCGACAAGGAAGCGATCGCTGTATTTGGCACCAATCTTCGCCAATTGTTGATGAGTGCACCTTTGGGTCAAAAAACCACCTTAGCGCTTGATCCCGGATTTAGAACCGGATGTAAAGTGGTTGTTTTAGATAAACAGGGTAAATTATTGCATCACGGCACCATCTATCCTAACCCACCACAACAGGAGTATAAAACCAGTTCTGATACCCTTCTATGGTTAGTCAAAGAGTACAAAGTGGAAGCGATTGCCATTGGAAACGGTACTGCAGGCAGAGAAACGGAAGCGTTTGTGCAAAAAATTCCATTTCCACATCCAGTGTCTATTGTGATGGTGAATGAAAGCGGGGCTTCTATCTATTCCGCTTCTGAAATTGCAAGAGATGAGTTTCCCGATTTAGATTTAACAGTCAGAGGTTCGATTTCCATTGGTCGCAGGTTGATGGACCCACTCGCAGAATTGGTAAAAATTGATCCCAAATCTATTGGAGTGGGACAATATCAACACGATGTTAACCAAACCTGGCTACAGAAAAATTTACAGGAAGTGGTGGAGAGCTGTGTGAATTCCGTTGGTGTTGAAGTGAACACTGCCAGTAAGGAGTTACTCTCTTATGTTTCCGGTGTTGGACCCTCTTTAGCTAAAAATATAGTCGAATATCGCAATCAAAACGGTCCTTTTACATCCAGAGATGCCCTGAAAAAAGTGCCCCGTTTTGGAGATAAAGCGTATGAACAGGCAGCAGGGTTTTTAAGAATACACGGAGCTCAGAATCCACTCGATTACAGTGCTGTTCACCCCGAATCGTATCATATTGTTTTAGCAATGGGTAAAAAACTGCATACTGATGTAAAACAATTGATTTCCAATGAATTATTAAGAAAAGAGATCAAAATTCAGGAGTTTGTTACCGATAAAGTGGGGATTCCAACTCTAAAGGATATCATGCAGGAGTTGGCCAAACCGGGAAGGGATCCCCGGGAGCAGTTTGAAGCATTTTCTTTTGATAAAAATATCAATTCGATCAACGATTTGATTATTGGAATGGTGGTTCCCGGAATCATTACCAATATTACCAATTTTGGCTGTTTTGTAGACATTGGAGTGCATCAGGACGGTTTGATTCATGTGAGCCAGTTAGCGAACAAATATGTAAGCAATCCTAATGATGTCGTTAAATTAGGCCAAAAAGTACTCGTAAAAGTCACTGATATCGATATGGCCAGAAAAAGGATCAGTCTGTCGATGAAAGAAGTGTGATTAAATGGGCGAAGGGCTAAGGGCTAAGGGGAATTAGCAAATTAGCAAATGAAAGGGAAGTAAGAAGTGAAAAGTAAGAAGTAAGAAGTGAAAAGTAAGAAGTAAAAAGTAAAAAGTAAGAAGTAAGAAGTAAAAAGTGAGAAGTGAGAAGTAAGAAGTAAGAAGTAAGAAGTAAGAAGTAAGAAGTGAAAAGTAAGAAGTAAGAAGTAAGAAGTAAGAAGTAAGAAGTAAGAAGTAAAAAGTTAGAAGTGAGAAGTAAGAAGTAAGAAGTAAGAAGTGAAAAGTAAGAAGTAAGAAGTAAAAAGTTAGAAGTGAGAAGTAAGAAGTAAGAAGTTAGAAGTGAGGAGGTGGGTTATTCAATTTCTTTTACTGTAATTTTATTTTTTTGGCTTTCAAGAACTCTTTTGATCGCATACATCTCTTCAGGTGTATAATCATTCCCATCAAACAAAGCAACTCCTTGTGTGATTTGACTATGAACCATTGGATTCGATACAACAACATTATTAATTACAAAGGCTAATTGTTTATGAATCGATTTTTCAGTTAAGACAGACCATTTTTCTGTTCCTGTCTCATTAAAGTACATTATTATGTTTACTCTGGAAACAACTCTTGGATCGTTTACCAAATAGAAAACTTCAATATCTTTTACTGATAATTGAGGGAATGTATCAATGTATATGGTTTGTATTTGTCCATTTATCAGTATTTCTTTTGGAATTCCATTTGTTTTATCATCTGAAACCTTGTACCAACCAGTTTTCAAATACAAACTATCTTTTTCGTTTCCCAAAAACTCAGCAGGTACTGTAATAGTAGATAATTTTTTTGTTAATTCCTTATCTTCTTTTTGATCTTGTTTTTTAATTTGGTTCATACTTGGATTGTTGCTACAACTACTAATTATTATTGCAGTCACTACAAACAAAAAAAGAGTTTCAATTTTTTTCATAACGATTATTTTTATTTTTTTACTACTTTTATCTGAAATTTAGCAGGTTAACTTTTTGTTTTTTTTAATGCAAAGGTGCTATTTTTTATAAGCGCAAATGTAAATATTTTTCTTATAAAGCCACGAATTCACGAATTTTTTTCTTCCCATGCAATTCGCAGATAGTAAGCCATTTAGCACAACTATTCATTATTCACTATTAACTATTCACTACAAAACCGTAGGTTTTGTTCGCGTTAGGGATTTGGAGGGCGCGAAGCGGTGCGAGCTGAAACGAGCGCCGCGATTCATTTTATAATGTGCTAATGTGCTATTAAGCTAATAAATTTTAGTCTGTTGTCCGTAGTCCGTGGTCTGTAGTCCTTTTTTAATTATATTTGCACCGTTAATTATAAAAAAAACCTGCTATGAGAAATTTGAAATTTGTTTTGTTATTCTTTTGCTTTTCCCTTATTGCCGGATATGCACAAAAAACGAAGGTTGAAAAACCTAATTATAAAAAAATAGAGAAAAAAATCGCTAAGGAAGGGAGTGAATTTTATTATCCTACTCTAATGGAACGTTTTATAGCTTGTGATACAACGATGACTTTGGAACAAAAAAGATGTTTATATTATGGTTATATTTATCAGGACACCTACTCACCTTATGGGGATTCAGATTATTCAGATAGCATCAGAGTTATATTAAAAAAAGAGGAACTCGATATTTCAGACTATGAACAGATCCTTGTTTTTGGTGATTCTGTTTTAAAAAATAATCCGTTTGATCTCAACACTTTAAATTATGTTTTGTATTGCCATGATTTTCTCCAAAATTTTTCCAAAGTGGATCAAACAATGGTGAAATTTAAAATCGTTATGGATGCAATATTTAGTTCCGGTACCGGTGAGAGTGAAAAAAATCCCTATTATGTGATTCTGGTGAGTCATGAATATGTTCTATTGAATATATTAGGGTATAAAGTAAAAGGACAAAGTTTAGTTGGAACCTGTGATTATATGGAAGTTGCTAAAAATAAAGACAATATCAAAGGGATCTATTTTGATGTAAGTCCTAGTTTAAACTTTTTAGATAATATGTTTAAATAAATAGGTTCTTATCAGAAATCCTAATATCTTCTAAAAGTCTATAAAATCTTTGAACCTTCATTTTTAACCTGCCATTGAACATATCACGCACTCAAGTAATAGGAGTTTTATACACCATATAATCAATGATAACATAATTGCAAATATCAATATTAGAAATATTTTATCGGGGTACTTTTTGTAAAGTCTATAAAAAATAAAAGGTAATATAATAATCAAACCCACATATACTAATACAAATTCAATTTTGTAATTATGCTGATTAGCTAATTTTTGAGCTATTGGTAGTACAGCAAAATATGAAATGACATGAATTGTAATGAATCCAATAAAAGCAATTAAACTTCTTTTTTTAATCATTTAACTTTAGTAAAAAAATTATTATTTTTTCATCATACTCAGTAGTATATTCGTTTCTAATAAGCTACTTGTTTATTGAGATTGCAATAAGTCATTCAGGTTTATTAAAGTACTTCCATTTTTTTCGTAATAATGAAGCATTTCGTCAATTTTTCTTTTATCATAACTTGTGATACAATCTGATAAGACGGTAACTTTATATTTTTCCTTACACATATTAAAAACGGTAGATTTTACACATGCTATCGCGTCAGCTCCGGTAATATAAAATTCATTAATTTCATTTTTCTTGATAAAATCAGCAAAAGCTTCACTGGTCAAAGCGTTGCCTTTTGATTTTTCAAAAATGTTTCCGGAAACCAATTTCATATCTGACACCAATTCAGATCCACGAGTATTCGGTTTGAAAGTCCGTGTGCCATCAGATAAGTTATAATGTCTGATATAAACGACATGAATCTCTTTTTCAACTGCCCAATCGATTGACCGATTAACATTGTCGATGATTTCTTTATAATTTTTAGTAATGTCATTTTGAATGTCAATTACTACTAAAGCTTTTTTTTGCATAGGTATTTTTATTAATTTTTTATCAAAATATAGTAGGGAATGGTAGTGTTAGAGGTTGTTTACATGCAGTTATTTTATTGTCTTCAGAAATTGAGCAGCTGTCATTACTGGTAACTTTGCCTTCTGAAAATCTTTTAAATTTCTGGTTATTATAATATCCACTTCATTTTCAATTGCAGAAAAGTATTGTATAGCTTCTTCAAAATCTTTAAAGTCATTATCGTTAAGCGATAATCCTACAACTTTTTCATCCAGACTTAATATTTGGACGATCAATTTTAGCTTACGTAGAATTAATTTTGCTTCATCCGGCTTTTTTGATTGCAATAGAATGTAATTAGTATTTGCAAAAGTCAATGAAGAAACACTAAGTTGTATTATATTTTTATCTGCAAGAGTGAACAATTGTGCTGCTTCATTATAGAATGGTTCTCTTTTAGCAAGAAGATCGATAATGATGTTTGTATCAATGAGTAGCTTTTTCATTTATATTTTTCAGTCAAGTAGTTAGTATACTCTTTTTGAAAATCAATGGATTCATCAAGTTTTAAAATTCCGCTAAGACTTTCAACAAGTGGTGATATTTCTGTTTCTATATCGCTCTTTTTGGTAATAGATTCAAGATAAGCTTCAATCAATTTTGAAAGACTAATATTGTGAGCATGAGCATAATCCTTTGCCATCTCAATAATTTTTTTGTTTAATCGTAAAGTCAATTTTGTATCCATAGAAAATCAATTTGAACGTACAAAAATACAAAAAATATACGTCAAAGTCAAGTGTACTCTTTTTTTCTGATTTTTATTAAGCTATGTTGCTAAAACTAGGTGGGCTTTCGCATCAATTGGTCGGCGAGTGTTCATTTATTTTTTTTGTCTTAGTGGGGGAGGCAGTTAGTATTAGTGGTTTTTAGTGAAGTTTTCATTTTACAATCTTTTCTTTAAAATATAAAAACGATTATCTAAAGTCACAAATATTTCTTTATTATTTGTTTTGGCAATCGTAAAATAGGCAAACCTGACGTTGTTTTTTGTTACACTTATGTCGTAGTCCTTTATTCCTTTACTATACTTCATTAGTTGTTCCAATTTTTTATTAAATTCAGGTGTTAATTGATCAAATTGATTATCAAACATAGTGGAAATAAATCTGTACTCCCAATAGTATTTCGCATTTGGAAATTCTAATGCCCCAAAAATATTATAAAAGTATTCATCATTGTTTATAGTTATTGATTTACTTGTAATTTTAAGTTTCAATGTATCTATGTTGGGTTTTATTACACCATTATAACTTGAATTTTTAAAATATTCAAATGTGTCCATTTCAATAAAACTATTTGCATACCATTCTCCAAACATTTCATTCAATGTTGTATCTTTAATGTTAATCATTCGACAATAATTGAATCCAGAAATTGAATCTAAATTACTACTGGTTGGATAAAAATCAAATGCTTTCCGAAAAATATCTTTAATATCATTTATTCGATGGCCATAAGTATGCTCCATTTTCAACCAAAATACTTTATTTGAATCAACCAGAATATGATTAGGTCTTTTGTTCAATCCAAAATCACTTACTAACTCAATAGTCATTAATTTATTAAAAAAATCAGTTGCTTCTTCTTTCGTTTTAAAAACATAAATACTAAAAGGAATTCCTATTTTATAATCATAACAAATGTAATTTTCATTAAAAACAGTATCAATTTTATATTTAAATTCATAAACTTTTTTTCCTCTACCAAATGTCTGAAAATATGAATTTATTGATTTTCCATATTCTTTCAAGTTTTCGATTCTGAATTGATCTAAAACATCCTTACTCACATTTTCTTTAACCTGAGTACAGTCATTAACTATTTTGGAATTATCAGGAATATCATTTTCTTTCTTATTACGGTTAAAGTTACAGGAAAGAAATAACATAAATAAAAGTCCAAATATCCAGTATTTTTCTTTAGTTCTTATCATTTTAACAATATTTGCCATAACGCCCGAGGCTAAAAGCTGGCGGGCATTTCAGGGCATTTCGTTATTTTAATTTCCATTCAGTCAACACAAGAGTTATGATAACATCTGGCCAAGTTTCATAACCAGTCAATTTTGCTTTTACGGGAAGAACACTTGTACTTATCCATTTGTCGTGTCCGACAATAAACATCATTGCTTTATACTCTAAATCCTTTTTAAACGGGTTTACAATTTCAAGCATCATCATTTCACTTTTTCTGTCTTTGACTGTCTGCGTGAATTCAATTACAATGGTCTTTTCGGGATTTAGATTTTCTTTTACAACCTTCATTGAAGTTATTTCCTTTTTGGTTATTTCAACTTCAATAAATAGTTTTTCACCGGGATAAATTTGAAGAACTTTTTCTTTTATAAAATAAAGTGAGCTGTCAACTTTCTGCTCGTAGTATTGTTCTCCGTCAACAGGTAGTTTCAAAGTAAACTCATCTCTTTTTTCCTTTTCATTCTGCGCGTTAGTAAAAGCAAAACTTAAACTCAGCAAAATAGTCATAATTACTTTTGTTTTCATTGTCTCTTTTTTTTAATGAATGCTATGTTTTGGGTTCGCGTGTTACCCCTATGTGCTTATTTATTTTTTTAATTTATCCTTTATTTTGTAGCAATGAGCAATTAGGCCCTGACCTACAATTGAATTAGTTCCAATAAATAGGTCTGTTGTATTCAAAATCTTGGTCAAATGCGAATATTAATTTCCCGTCATTGAAGTAGTATTCAATTTTATGTTTTCCTATCTCATATAAAAAAACAACTTCAATTAGTTTCAAATCTAAATTGTCGTAATATGCAGTTATTTGTCCACTTTCAGTCGATTCGTCCCAAATCTGAATCATTGTTGTATCATAAGAATTTATGTCTTTTTTTATCTGATTAAAATGAATTCGGATTTCATTAATCAACGAATCCTTGTCTTGGGCAAGTAAAATGTTACTTATCAGTAGAAAAATTGTCAATATAGCAAGAATTTTTTTCATTTTTCATAATGTCCCCCTTAGTAAGGACAGGTTTTTAGTTTGTTAATATTATTTCTTTTCAACTAAGTGACAGAGGTTCTACCTCCCTTATGTGAAAAACGAATAATTTTTTGGGAGATCAAATTTACAATTTTTTCTCAAATTTCAATTACAAATTTTGATTTGTAATTATTATAAGGTTCATCCGGATATCCTTTTGGATTACAAATGATTCTTGTTTTCCCAATATAATAATCATAAGGTTCATGTACATGTCCATGAATCCAAAAGTCAGGTTTAGTTTCAATAATAAATTCATCAAGGTTTGAAGCAAATGCTGCAGATAAAATGTCTTCTTTATATTTTTTTGCTATTGACTGAATACTTGGGGCATGATGAGTTATAACAAAGTTTTTTTCTTTAGTGCTATTTAATAGACTTTTTCTTAACCATTCTAATGATTCATAATGCATAACATGAGTATCAATGGACCTTACTCATGATTTCCTAAAACATATAATACCGGAATATTTTTTACTTTTTCTGAAATCCACTCAAAACCTTTTAACCCAAGATCAATATCACCGGCAAGTATTAATAGATCAATATTTGAAAAATTATATTCAAATACACCAAATTCATTATGTAAATCACTTAAAATTTGTACTCTCATTTCGGTATTATGTTGTTTTATAAATATACCAATGATCTGATATTTTCCTTAACATAATTAAACTGTCAGGATTCATGATGGGGACTTTTTCTCCTTCCGGTATGTATAAGTAACCAACAGTATTATCCAATATGCCTCCAATTGAAAATGCTATTCCGTTCTCGCAGAAGGAACTCATAGAAATGGAACTAAATAGTAATTTTTTATATGTATTTATTTGATAGTCTGTTAATGTATAGAATCTACTATTGTCAAAATTTATGGTTGAATCTGTTAATATTTCATTTAACAAATCATTATATTCTTTTTCATGAGATTTGAAAAAACGAACAATTGTGTCATCTAATGCTATTGTTAATATCATATTTTCTTTTTGCAAAAATAGATCCTCTTTTGATTTATAAATTTCACTTTTTATGATGAAACTATCAACTTCGTTTTCTGAAATATTTTCCAATTCTTTTAAAGCCATAAAAATAATATTAGTTTGTGCAAGTGCTCTGAATGCTGTAATTTTCCAGCTTTCATTTTTTTCAAGAAAATAATAGCAATCAAATCCGTTGTTGGATTCGTTTGTAATGGTTACGTTCACAACTGCTACGGAATCAGTTTGAGATAAAAGCAAATATTTCTTACTTGTATTTTTGTTAAATTCTTTTACTGTTGGTTTTGCATTGTTATAGTCAAGAAATTCGCCACTTGCATAATTTGTTTTATTTTTCACAAATTTTTTGTCTGTTAAGACTTTTTCAACTAATTCTAATGGTGATAAATTTTGTGCAAAAGCGAATCCGAAATGTAAGAATAAAAATAATATTAATGTAGATTTCTTCATATTCATTATCAATTGTTGTTAAAGGTTCTTGTATTAAGTAATGATGTTTCTGTTGCCCATCATTTTGAAAGTTTTAAAATTTTAAATGCACCCTTACCTACAATGAAAAAAACAATGGTTCCAATGATGAGGTCAGGATATTTTGAATTTGTTAAGTAAACCAGTCCACCGGCTACAATTACTCCAATATTTACAATGACGTCAATAGATGTGAAAATCATACTTGCCTGCATGTGTGCTTCCTTACTTTTACTTTTTTGCAGTAAATACAAACAAAGTCCATTGCCAATTAGAGCAAGAATTGAAATTATAATCATTGTATGAAAAGCCGGAACAGGTTCAAGTCCAACAAATCGTCTGATTACTTCTATAAAACCGAATAATGCAAGTATTAATTGAAAGTACCCTGCCGATTTTGCAATATTTTTCTTTCTAGTTATTGTTCCACCAACTGCAAAAAGTGCAAGGCCGTAAACAATGCTGTCGGCAAGCATATCTAAACTATCGGCAACAAGTCCCATTGAATTTGAAATGAAACCTGTTGTAAATTCAAGTGCAAAAAAGAAAAAGTTGATCACTAAAACTTGCCAAAGTAATTTTCTTTCTAGGGCTGTATTGTCAGTTTTTGTTGAATTATGGTCTATCGATACGCTCTCAATAACTGAGGTGTCAAATTTTAAACTGTCAAGTCGCTGAAATATTCCTTCATAATTATCAGTATGAAAGACAGTTAATTGTCTTTTGGAAATGTCAAAATCCATCGAGTTGATATTAGACAAGTCGGCAAGTTTCATCCGTATCATTTGTTCTTCGGATGGGCAGTCCATTTTTGATATTTTGAATGTCGTTTTCTTCATAGTTCACAAAAAATTCAAGTAACTCATAATAAATCTTTTTATCGTTTTCATCAGTTAATTTTTTAATTTCGTTATCTGATAGACTAAGCGTTTTTATTGCTATTGATATTTCTTTTTAAACTTCTCTTATAATGTTATTCCTTATACTTTTTGAAACCGGAATTTATCATTTCGAATAATTCAGTATGACTACATTTTAAACCATTTGTAATAATTTGAATTGGAGTCTCGTAATGATCATAATTTAGTTTCATAATTTTTCTTTTAAATGCGCTTTTTTGTCGCGCAATATAATCATCAGGATTTGCAACTATAATCAAAATGATTTTCTGACGAACAATTTCAAGTATTTTTATATCTTGAATGTCATGCCATTCAATCAGTCCAGATGCAATACCCGAAGTGTTATCAATAATTCCATTTTTATTTATAATCAATCCCGGTTTATTATCAAAGAGTTTTATTACAAAAAAAATGGAACAAAAACCAAAAAAAAGAATACCAGCAAATCCAATAATTCTTATTATTTCTTCATTTCGAAAAAATAAAGTCAGAAATCTCTCAGGATATAAAATGAACAAAGTTCCTAATATCACAAATATTAATGAACCAATCATCAAAAGTATAATCTTACGTTTACTCAATGGAATAGTTATTTGATCTGTCTCTTTCATTTATTTCAAAATTTTTAGGCATTAATACAAACTGTTGGCGCTAATACTATGTGGACGTTTGCTTCATTAGTCGGTGAGTGTTAGGTTATGTTTTATATTTTTTTGTTGTTTACGTGGTGAAGGGGAGGTTAGTTTGAGCGTTTGTTAGCAAAAGTGACTTATATGCTTTTTCCGTTTTTATCAATAAAGAACCATTTATCTTTCAATTTTACTATAGCAAATCCTTCTGAAAAATTTCCGGCAAAATCATAAATTAATGGAATTACTTCTTTTCCGGTTTTATCGATAAATCCATATTTACCATTTAATTCAACTACAGCCAATCCTTCGGAAAATATTTTGGCGCCAGTATATTTTAGTTTAGCAATTTCTTTTCCTGTTGTATCAATAATACATATTTCGTCGAAATGTAAACCAACTAAGGCAAGTCCTTCTGAAAATTCATTACTATAATAATAATAATTTTGAGGAATAATTTCCTTTCCTGCTTTATTAATATAACAAGTTTTTCCATTCAATCTCACAGGAGCTAATCCTTCTGAAAATTTATCGGTATTATCATAAATCAGGGGAATGACTTCATTCCCGTTTTTATCAATAAAGCCATATTTCTGATCCAACGCAACAACAGCCATTCCTTCAGAAAAAACACCAATATAATCATATTTAAGCTGTATAACTTCCTTTCCGGTTTTATCAATAAAGCCACATTTCCTATTCAATTCAACAATAGCCACCCCTTCCGAAAATTTACCTATTGAAAAATATGAGTTCAATGTAACAATCTCTTTTCCAGTTTTATCAATTATTAAATTCTTCCCATTTAATTTAACTATACACAATCCCTCGAAAAAATTACTAACTTCATCATACAATAGAGGAATAACTAACTTTCCCGTTTTATCAATAAAACCATATTTACCATTCAATTTAACATAAGCTAAACCATTGGAAAAATTACCGGCATAGTCATAAATAAAGATTATTACTTCTTTCTTGGTTTTATCGATATAGCCATATTTACCTCCTTCAAATATTCCTTTCCCTATATTGACCGCAGCCAATCCTTCTGAAAAACTATTGATAGAAGTATACGTTTCGTTCGACGACCTAAATTCCATTTTTTTCCCGTTTTTGTTAATAAACTCTTTTTTCCCAAACGAACTAACTATAGCCCATCCTTCACAGAAATCACCTACTCCATCATATATCACAGGAATAAGTTCCTTGCCGTTATTATCTATAAACCCCCATTTGTCATTCAATTTAACTGCAGCTAATCCTTCATGAAAATGGCTAATAAATTCATATTTAAAAGGAGTAATTTCCTTCCCGGTTAAATCAACATAGCCATATTTTCTATTCATTCTAACTTGAGCAATTCCTTCGAGAATATTTTCTATTCTATCATATTTCAGAGGAATAACTACCTTTCCGGTTTTATCAATACACCCCATTTTTTCGTTCAAATAAATCACTGCCAATCCTTGAGAAAAATTATAAACACCATCATATATTAGAGGAATAACTTCTTTTCCTGTTATATCAATATAGCCATATTTGCTATTTAATTTAACTGCAGCCAATCCATCGGAGAAATTTTCTATTTTGTCATAATTCACAGCAGTAACTTCTTTTCCTGCTTTGTTAATAAAACCCCATTTGCCACCTTTCACTTCATTATAACTATATTCATAAGTTCCTCCAATATTTACTGCAGCCATCCCTTCGGTAAATTTATTGACATAGTTATATTTCATAAGAGTTATTTCCTTCCCTGTTTTCGCGATAATGCCATATTTACCATTCAGTTCAACAACAGCCAACCCTTCGGAAAAAACCTGACATTTGCTATATTTCGGAAGTATTACTATTTTCCCAATTTTATTAATATAGCCCCATTTCCAATCTACTCTTACAGCCGCCAATCCTTCTGAAAAATTATCTACAGCATCATATTTCAGAGGAATTACTTCTTTTCCGGTTTTGTCTATGAAGCCACATAAATAAAAATCATTACCATTTTTTATGCGAACTTTTGCTAACCCTTCATTGAACGCGTATGCATCATCGTATTTCAATGGAGTTATTTCCTTTCCTGTTTTATCAATATAGCCCCATTTTTCATTCAATTTTACTAGTGCTAAACCCTCATGAAAGTCGTCTATCTTGTCATATTTCAGAGGAATAACTTCCTTTCCTAATTTATCAATATAGCCCCATTTTTCATTCAATTTTACTAGTGCTAATCCTTCATGAAAGTCGTCTATATTGTCATATTTCAGAGGAATAACTTCCTTCCCTGACAGATCAACACAACCCCACTTTCCATTCAGACTCACCGCTGCCAAACCTTCATGAAAATTTTTTGCCACAGTATAAAATTTTATTGGAGTTACATTTTGAGCACATAATCCTCCAATAATAAATTGAAAGCTAATGATTATAAATAAGAGTTTTTTCATTGTATTTACTTTTTAAATTGGGTAATTCATAATTTACAGTTTTTTATTTTTAGTTGGTAAGGTGGGGAAGGAAAACATAGTTTGAGTGTTTGTTATACATTAGTTTTTTATTATTATTCTTTCATTCAATATCGTATCAGGCTTAATTGTTGTCAAATCATATACAAGAAATAATAATTAATCCAGTTAATATTTTCAAGAATTTTCTCATTCACAGTGTCTCTCTATAATTAATTGCATAACATGTTTATATCCTCAACTCTTCCCTCCCTTTTTTCTACGGCTTCGCCGTTGTCAGTAACAGTATCTTTTTACTAACCCCGGCCTTTTTTATATGGATGTTAAGCAATTTAATGTTTTCTTATATTGCTTTTGAATATCTTGATTGTGTAGTGAGTTATCTTTCTTCTTATGAGTTGTGTTCAGCTGTTTTAAATTTAGATTTTAATTCATTTTTATGCGCAAATATACATCTTTTTTTGAATGAGATAAGTATTCAGGAAAATTTTTATATGTGTAAAAAGAAAAGCTTGTTTCTTAATGAATAATGAAAAATACATAACTGAAAACTAATGCCTTAGACCCAAAACCTTATACCTAATAGCTGATAAATGGTTTCTTTTCACTTTAGCCATTTCCCCTTCGCCTTTTAAACAGCGAAGCATTCAAATTTAAACATTAATGTTAATTTGTCTTTATTATCACAGTGTTACACAATGTTAAACGATGTATCACAGTGTTAATGTGTCCTAATTTTGAATTATAAAACACTGTGGAACATTTTATAACATTGTGGTACTCCGTGTTCCAAAAAGACTGAAATTCAAGAAATAAATCCCGCTATTTCGCAAATTATTATGAAAAAAAATAAAACATTAAATAAACGTATATCATATACAAGATACTAAAAATAAAAACCCAAAATCCAAAACCCAAAACCAATTTTTAAAATGAAATTTGATTTGTAAAAAGATTTTTATTGTAAATATAATAAACAAATAATTTGTATTTTTGCAGAAGTTTAACTTAAAAATCGAATTATGGAAAACGACAAAATGAATGCCGAAAAACTCAAAGTACTCAATTTAACTTTGGAAAAACTCGAAAAAACTTACGGCAAAGGTGCTGTAATGAAATTAGGTGAAAAACCTATCGATAATATTGAAGTGATCTCCACCGGCTCTATCGGACTGAACTCAGCCTTAGGCGTTGGAGGATTACCTAAAGGAAGAGTGATTGAAATCTTTGGGCCTGAATCTTCAGGAAAAACAACCTTAGCAATCCATGCTATCGCTGAAGCTCAAAAAAAAGGGGGAATCGCTGCCTTTATTGATGCAGAACACGCCTTTGACCGCTTCTATGCTGAAAAATTGGGCGTTAATATTGGGGAACTTTTAGTTTCTCAACCCGATAACGGGGAACAAGCTCTGGAGATTACCGATAATCTAATCCGCTCCGGTGCCATTGACATTATTGTAATCGACTCCGTTGCTGCCCTTACTCCTAAAAGTGAAATTGATGGCGATATGGGAGATTCCAAAATGGGTCTTCAAGCTCGTCTGATGTCCCAAGCTTTAAGAAAATTAACCGCAACAATAAGCAAAACAGGATGTTGCTGTATTTTTATTAACCAATTGAGAGATAAAATCGGGGTGATGTTCGGAAATCCTGAAACTACTACCGGTGGAAATGCACTGAAATTTTACGCTTCTGTTAGGTTAGATATCCGCAGAACATCTCAATTAAAAGACGGAGATGTGGCATCCGGAAACAGAGTGAAAGTAAAAGTCGTGAAAAATAAAGTAGCACCTCCTTTCCGTTTCGCTGAATTTGATATTATCTTTGGAGAAGGAATCTCTAAAACAGGTGAAATTATTGATTTAGGTGTTGAAAAAGGGATCATCAAAAAAGCCGGATCCTGGTTCTCATACTCAGATAGTAAATTAGGTCAGGGTAGAGATGCCGTTAAGATGGTACTTCAAGATAATCCAGAACTACTCGAAGAATTAGAAAAAAAATTGTACGAAGCTCTTTAGTAAAACAAATACGTTTACTATAGAACCACTATTAATGATTCAAATTATAACCGAATGAAATTTAGAAAGATTTTAATCCTGTCTTTTGCATTAAGTCTGATTGTGCTCTCATGTAAAGATAATAAAGATAAATATAAAGATTTACCTAAACCGTTGGCGGAACTTTGTCTGCAAATTGATAAAGATCCAAAAAATGGAGAATTATTCTACAAAAGAGCACAATATTATTACCAAAACGGCTTTATGGATAAAGGATTTGAAGATGCAACCACTACAGTTAAACTGGATCCTAAAAATGCTAAATTCCAAATTTTATTGTCTGATTTTTACTTTGCAAAAAGAGAAACTGACTTGGCAGAGGAAACCCTCCAAAAAGCGATTCAGATCGATCCTCAAAATAATGATGCTCGTTTGAAATTAGCAGAACTTTACTTCCATTTGGGAATGAGTACGGAGTGTAATGCTACTTTGGATGAAGCTCTGAAGTTGAAAAGTTTTAATCCTACTGCTCACCTAATCCGGGCTTTCTTACTTAAAGAGTCTAATGATACAATCGGAATGTTGAGAATGCTACAGTTGGTAATTGACCAAAATCCTAAAGAGAAAAAAGCGTATCTTGAACTGGGCTATTTTTACCAACAACGAAAAAACCCTCTGGCTGCCCAATACTATCAAAATGCCCTTCAAATCGACCCAAAAGATAAAGAGATCAATTATAACCTGGCTAAATTTTATCAGGATATGGAGGAACTGGATGCAGCCATTCAACAATACAATACGTTGCTTACCATTGATCCCCTAAATATTCACGCTTATAACAATATTGGGTATATCAATCTGGTTTATTTTGACAAATACGATGATGCAATTGCCTATTTCACAAAAGCAATTGATATTGATTCTACCTTTGTAAATGCTATTTGTAACAGAGGTATAGCTTTTAAATTAAAAAAAGAGTATGCCAATGCCCGTCAGGATTTTTTGTATTGCAAACAGATAGATCCGAACTTTGAACCAGCCATTATCGAGTTGAATAAATTGGATAAAATCAAATAATTAACGATGCGGAATAATAACGTAGATCCTTCTTCCACCAGGCTTTCAGCTGCTGATAAAGAGTTTGAAAAAGCGATTAGACCTTCAGATTTTGCAGATTTCTTCGGGCAGGAAAAAGTGATCGAAAATATTGTGATTTTTGTTCAGGCTGCCAGAGGAAGAGGAGAAGCATTAGACCATGTTTTGTTGCATGGCCCTCCCGGACTAGGAAAAACTACCTTATCTCACATTATTGCCAATGAGATGGGCGTTAACTTGAAAGTTACTTCAGGCCCTGTTATCGATAAACCAGGCGAATTAGCGGGTTTATTGACTAACTTAGAGGCCAATGATGTGCTGTTTATTGATGAGATCCATCGGTTGTCTCCCGTTGTAGAAGAGTATTTGTATTCTGCTATGGAGGATTACAAGATCGACATTATGATCGATTCAGGCCCTAATGCAAGAAGTGTTCAAATATCCCTCAATCCTTTTACTTTGGTAGGAGCAACAACACGTTCAGGATTATTGACCGCTCCATTGAGATCGCGTTTCGGAATCAATTTGAGATTACAATATTATGATGCACAAACTTTAGCCAAAATTATCAAAAGAGCAGCCGGAATCTTAAAGATTGAGATTAATGAAGATGCTGCTTTCGAGATTGCACGTCGTAGTCGCGGTACACCCCGTATTGCAAACCTGTTACTTCGCAGAGTGAGAGATTTTGCCCAAATTAAAGGGGATGGAACAATCACGTATGAGATTACACAAATAGCTTTGGCAGCCTTAAATGTGGATCAACATGGCCTCGATGAAATGGATAATAAAATTTTATTAACCATCATCGAAAAATTTAAAGGAGGTCCTGTTGGTTTAACGACCATTGCTACTGCCGTGGGAGAAGATGCCGGCACCATTGAAGAGGTGTATGAACCATTCCTGATTCAGGAAGGATATCTGATGAGAACTCCCCGTGGAAGAGAAGTCACGGAAGCAGCTTATGTCCATCTTGGTAAATTGAAATATCCAGATCATTTAACCCTATTTTAGAAACCAAATTTTACAACCATGAAAAAAAGTGTTCTTGTTGCCACAT
Organism: uncultured Bacteroidota bacterium; assembly: GCA_942493315.1. Taxonomy (GTDB): domain Bacteria; phylum Bacteroidota; class Bacteroidia; order Bacteroidales; family WCHB1-69; genus UBA5429. The sequence continues at coordinate 1,332,116 of OW818690.1, forward strand.
TATTGATCGTAATCGGGTGCTCTTTCGCACAAAACAATTACGTTCCACCTGCAAAACCTTACAAAGTACTGGTTTCAGTTTTCGCAGGACCTACATTAGACTGGGTTCAACCTTCAACCGTCAATTATGAATTGGTTTCTCCATCTTTAGGCGCTAGAGTGGGTATTCCTGTTGATATCAACCTGACTGATGAAGAAAATTACTATTTTTCTACCGGTGTTCACATGAAATTTGATAATACACTGCTAACTTTTCCAGAACAATATCCATTCCAAAATTATGTGGATACTGTAATCACCACCAGAAATTATTCTGCCTTTTATCTAACCATTCCAACAGGTATAAAATTGAAAACGAACACTTTCGGAAAAAGTGTTGTTGGCCTAAACTTAGGATTGTACCACTCTTTCCTTATTTCCGGAAAAACCTATGATAGCTTTAAAATCAATACGTTGTCTTCAGATCAATACTCTGTAACGACTACCCGAAAAGATAATGTGTATAGCGCTATGTTCAAGGAATCTTTGTATGCAGGTATTGGATACGAATACAGAATCAAATCAAATTTAAGAGCTTATGCTTATGCTAACTATGTTTTTACATTCACCAATTACTTCCGATTAGATAGCTTTAATTCCGTAAATGGATTTAAAGAGAGTGCCATTACCCAAGGCGTTGAGTTGATTGTTGGAATTGGTTTATAAATATTGACTCATTGGTATGAAGATTATCTGTATCGGCTTAAACTACCACTCTCATATTCAAGAACTTAAAGCCCAAACTCCAGATGTTCCGGTTTTCTTTATGAAACCCGAAACAGCTATGATTGTAAAGAATAGACCCTTCTTTATTCCCGATTTTTCTAATGAGATTCATTATGAAGTGGAACTTTTAGTTCGCATTAATAAATTGGGAAAGTCGATACAGAAAAAATTTGCCCATACATACTATGATGAGGTGGGACTGGGTATCGATTTTACGGCAAGGGATTTACAAAAAAAAGTGAGGAGTGAAGGATTGCCTTGGGAAATCACCAAAAGTTTTGATGGTTCAGCCATAATTGGGGAGTTTTTGCCTAAAGATCGTTTTCCGGATTTAAAAAATCTAAACTTTCATTTACAACTCAATGACCGCATTGTGCAGCAAGGAAATAGCAACGATATGATTTTTGATATCGATGAGATCATTGCCTATATTTCCCAATTTGTCACGTTAAAAATTGGGGATATTATTTTTACAGGGACTCCGGTAGGGGTCGGCCCGGTTGCCATCAACGACCGTTTACAAGGATATATTGAAGATCAAAAACTTTTTGATTTTAGAGTAAAATAAACACATATTAACACAAAAATTGATCAATATGAACATCAAGACAAGATTAATCATCATGAATTTTCTCCAATTTTTTGTTTGGGGAGCGTGGATGATGACTTTGGGTCATTACGGATTTGTGGAAAAACAATGGAACGGAGCTCAATTTGGACTGGTTTTCTCCACTATGGGATTTGCATCACTTATTATGCCTACTCTTTTTGGTATTCTGGCTGATAAATGGAAAGCGAATTATATGTATGCTATTTTGCAAATGTTGTTTGCTGCTACTATGTGTATATTACCTTTTATCGATTCGCCAATAACATTTTTCTGGGTACTTTTTGTCGCAATGTCTTTTTATATGCCTACCATTGGACTTAATAACTCAATTGGTTTTTCCATATTAAAGAACGAAGGAAAAGATCCGACTACATATTTTCCACCAATTCGTGTATGGGGAACTATAGGTTTTATTGTGGCCATGTGGGTAACAAATATCTTTACTAAGGACTGGGGATTAGGACAAAGTATTAAAGTATCGTTTATTATCTCAGCTGTAATGGCAATGGTATTATCACTTTTCTCGTTTTTCTTTTTGCCAGCTGTAAAAAATGAAGTACAGAAAACAAATCAAAAACAAACACTTGTTCAGAAACTCGGACTCGAAGCATTTGTTCTTTTTAAACAAAAGAAAATGTTTCTTTTCTTCCTGTTTAGTTTGTTGTTAGGTGGTTCATTGCAGCTTACAAACGCTTATGGCGATAGTTTTTTACAGGATGCCACTGTGTTTCCTATTGGTGAACTTATCAATAATTTTTCTACCATTATTTTGTCGGTTTCGCAAATTTCCGAAACATTGTTTATTCTAGCCATTCCGTTTTTCATGAAGCGTTTTGGTATAAAAAACGTAATGCTAATAAGTATGGTGGCCTGGGTGCTTCGTTTCGCTTTGTTCGGACTTGCCGGTAATTCAGGTCTTGGTTTTATGTTCATTATTAGTTCATGTATTATTTATGGTCTGGCATTTGATTTCTTTAATATCTCGGGTGCTTTGTTTGTAGAACAAAATACTGATTCTAAAATCCAGTCTTCTGCTCAGGGTGTATTTATGCTTATGACCAATGGTGTCGGTGCAGTTTCAGGTAATATAATTGCAGGTTTTGTAATTGCAAAATGGTTCGAAACAAAACAAGCGATTAACGGCGTTGAGGTGCTTGTAAAAGACTGGTCTGGGATCTGGATGGTTTTTGCAGCTTATTCGATGGTAGTGGCCATATTGTTTGCTATTTTCTTTAAGTATAAACACGAAAAAACACAGATCTAATGGAAAATTGGTCAAAAGAGTGTCCCATCGCTATTACTATTTGTGATAAGGAGGGAAAAATTCTCGATATGAATGATAAATCGCGGGCTACTTTCCTTAAAGATGGGGAAGAATTGATCGGGGCGAATCTATTGGATTGTCATCCGGAACATGCCCAAAAGGTTATTCTGGCCATGATGCAGAACCATAACACCAATGCCTATACCATCGAGAAAAATGGAATCAAAAAGTTGATCTATCAAATGCCCTGGTTTGAAAATGGGGAGTTCGCAGGATTAGTGGAACTGAGTTTAATCATTCCATCCCAAATGCCCCACTTTGTAAGAACCCCCAACCCCTCTGCGTAAATCTGCCCTATCTGCGGGACAAATTACGCTGATCATTTTGGTTTAAAGGTTTAAGGTTTAAGGTTTAAAGGGTTAATACAATTTTAACCTTTCAACTTTTCAACAGCGAAGCGTTTCAACCTTTCAACTTTTAAACAGCGAAGCGTTCAACTTTCAACAGCGAAGCGTTTCAGCCTTTCAACTTTCAACCTTTCAACTTTCAACAGCGAAGCGTTCAACTTTCAACTTTCAACCTTTCAACTTTCAACAGCGAAGCGTTCAACTTTCAACAGCGAAGCGTTCAACTTTCAACTTTTAAACAGCGAAGCGTTTCAACCTTCAACCTTTAAACAGCGAAGCGTTTCAACCTTTCAACTTTAAAAACTCTGTGATATTTTTTTATTTTTAAAACCCAAAACCCAAAACCCAACACCCAAAACCCAACACCCAACACCCAACACCCAAAACCCAAAACCCAAAACCCAAAACCCAAAACCCAATAACTATTTCAATTATCCCATTAGCACATTAGCAAAATTCTACCGGAAATATTTTTTTACATTGGTATTGTTTTTTTTATAAATTTGCAAATCCTTGTTGTAAACTTTAAATAGAAATAATATGAAATCAAAATCCATTTATTACCTAGGGTTAATCCTTCTCTTTTTGGTGCAATCCAGTACCCTTTTTTGTCAAAATACCATAGAACTTCCAACTGTTAAAACGTCTGAGAAAAAGGCAGTTACACTAAATCAATTTCATGTTTCAGTCGCTATTGTGGGCAATTTTGCTGTAACTACGTATGAAATGAGCTTTAAAAATTCAGAAAACAGAGTACTGGAGGGTCAGTTAGAGTTGCCAATGGCAGTGGGAGAAAATGTGGTTGGATACCAATTGGAAGTGAATGGAAAAATGAGAAAAGGAGTGGTGGTGGAAAAAGAGGATGCCAGACAAATTTTTGAAGAAGTCGTGAATAGAAAAGTGGATCCCGGCTATATTGAGAAAATTGAAGGAAATACCTACAGAACCCGCCTATATCCCATACCTGCCAACGGAACAAAAAAAATTATTATTTCAACACAACAAAATCTATTTAAAGATAATGGAGATCTAATCTATAATTTCCCATTTCAATCCAATATTAAAATTCCTGATTTTAGCCTGGAAATTGAAATCATGAATTTGAATACCGAACCGGTGATTAAAAAAAGTTTTTCATTTTCTTCCCTGTTTAAACCAAAAGATAAAGGTTATTATATCAAAATAGCTTCAGAAAATCAACTTTTAGATATCCCAATTCAACTTTCTATCCCTTCCCAACCTGATCAAAATGTGCAAATCTTTGAAAAAGGTAAAAATGAACAATTTTTCTTCTATAAAACAACCATCGATTCTTCAATGGTTGCAGAACAAAAAATATTTTCTCCCGATACCATTTATCTTTTATGGGATGTGTCATTTTCAGGGTTGAAAAGAGATATCCAAAAAGAGATGCTACTGGTGAATGAGTTGCTCAATGCTTACCCACAAAAACCGGTTACTATTATCCCGTTCAGCTACAAAATATTTCCTTCTCTTCACTTTAACTCAAATGATACTTCCGCCATTTTTCAAGCACTAAATCAGTTTATTTATGATGGATCAACCCAGATCAACCTATTGCAATCATTAAACATCTCAATGAAATCGTTAACTTTCATTTTTTCAGATGGTTTGAGCTCCCTTGGAGAAAATATAGGCCAAAATATTCATTTGGGAACCAGCTATAGTATTGTCTCTTCAGTGAAAAATAATTCCGATCTTTTGAAAAAAATTACCCATTGGAATCCTTATTTCTTATCACAAATGAATCCTCTCAAAATTATTGAAGAGATTCATAAACGTCCACTTAAAATTTTAAAATTGGAAACAATGGGGGCTTTAACGGATCTAACAATTCATGAAGGGGATATCATTCAAAATGAGATTGTTGTTTGTGGTAAATGGGATCAGATTTCGGGCAATATTCAACTTTCCTACGGTTATGATGACTCCTTTTTATACACAAAAACGATAACCCTGGTTTATGATACTTTATTGGATGTGGGACTACAAAAAACAGAAATTGCGACCATAATCTCCCGCTATTGGGCTCAAAACAAAATTGATCAATTGTTGGAAAACGAATCTAAAAATAAAAACAAAATTAAATATTTTGCTAGAAAATATGGAATTGTAACCAATTATACCTCCCTTTTGGTTTTGGAAAGTATGGCCGATTATATCCGTTATAATGTGGATCCACCTGAAGAATTACAGGCAGAGTATAATAAATATGTGGCTGCTTATGGGAAAAATAGATGGAATACCAATAATCAAACCGAAATCGAACAATCTCCCAAAATGGTTATCAATAACAACTTCTTAACGTATTATAATTCTATTATCAATTGGTATGACCCTGCTATCTTAAACCTGCAATCCCTATATAGAAAACAAACAGAAACGAAAGTTTATGTTAAAGATCCAATCGTCGTTGACTCCATCTTCAGCCACAATAATCCACAAAAATTGGGTTCAATTTCAGGTGTTATTTACGATTTTAGCACAAAAAAACCAGTTAGCGGCATACAGGTGAATCTAATCTATGGGTCTCAGGTGATTCAGTCCCAAATGACAGGCATAGATGGGAAATACTCCTTTGCATCACTTTTCTCGGATCTTTATTCCATTTCACTAACATGTGATACCTGTATGTTTAATCAAGTGAATAATTTTGTTTTTGTAGAAGAAAATAAAAACAATCCGTTAGATATTGCATTCCAAAATAAACAATTGACACAAAATGGAGTTGCCAATAATTCGTTCCCTGTTGCGGAAGGTTTAGCAATTGATGCACAAGGGAATTCCAATGTCAGAGGCAATCGTAGTGATGGACAAACTACAGTTGTTGATGGTGTGCAACTTTCAGCAATGCCATTGAAAAAATCTGTTGGTCGATCTATTGATAGAGCTGTATCAAATGATAATAGAGTTATGAATTCTCCAAGTTCAGGTGTAGGTACAACTATTTCTTTTTCCGAAAATAATGTTGAGTATGACCATGCCCCTGTGATAAATATAAATGCAAATAGTCAGACTATTCCACAAAAGCCCAAAAATGAAGTGATTCTAAATCAATACAATAGCAATAGCAACTATTTGCAATCATTCTCAGGAGTTGTTAAAACCGAATTTTATAATCACTATTTATCGATCCGAAATGAGTATAGCCAAACCCCTTCTTTCTTTGTGGAAGTGGCCGATCTGTTCTTTAAAAACGGAATGCCTGATACCGCAAAAATGATCCTTTCCAATGTTGTCGAAATCTCTAATCAAAATGATCAGATTATTCAAGAGTATGGCAATAAATTAATTGAATATGCTCAATACAAAGATGCTGTTCCTGCTTTCAAATTTATTACGGAATTAAGAGAAGAGTTTCCTCAATCGTTCAGAGATTATGCGCTCGCTTGTGAATTAGCCGGTGATTATCAGGAAGCATACAATGTGATGCTTTCCATTTTGTCAAAGCCTTGGAACCGTTTTGATAATATTAAAATGATTGTGTATTCTGAATTCAATGAATTGATCGCGAATCATAAAGATCAAATCATTTTACACGATTTCGATCCGCAATTGTATGCCCCAATGCCTATGAAACTGAGAGTGGTTTTAACCTGGAATACAGATAATTGCGATATTGATCTCCATGTTGTGGAACCTGATGGAGCCAAATGTTTTTATTCTCACAGATTTACTAAATTGGGAGGAAAGTTGAGCTACGACTTTACTCAGGGTTTTGGACCGGAAGAGTATGTAATTAAAAATAATGTGGATGGAATTTATCAAATATTTGCACAATATTATAGCACCACTTCTCAGGCACAATTATTACCCGTTATCGTTTATGCAGACATTTATACCGATTATGGAACACCCGCACAAACCCATAAAAGAGTGTCATTAAAATTAAAACAAAAAAATGATACTTATGAAATTGGTATTGTGGAAATTGACCCTGAACCTGAAAAATAAATTGTTAATCCCCTTTTTTATGAAAAAAATAGCGTTTTTCTTGCTTTTTATTAGCATTTTTACAATGGGACAATTTTCCCTTTTGGCACAATCAAATCCAAATTCAGTTTTCCCAACTATTAAAACAGGCCAATCCATTTCCGTTACATTGGATCAGCTGAGTATCAAGGTTTCCGTGGTGGGAAACTTTGCTGTAACTACTTATGACATGACTTTCAAAAATGCTGAAAACAGAATTCTGGAAGGACAGCTCAACCTCCCTCTTCAGGAAGGGGAAAACGTGATCGGCTACCAGTTGGAGGTCAATGGAGCCATGCGAAAAGGAGTCGTTGTGGAAAAAGCGGAAGCTCGCCAGGTGTATGAAGAGGTCGTGAATCGTAGAGTGGATCCAGGGATTGTTGAAAAAACCCAGGGAAACAATTATAGAACAAGACTTTACCCAATTCCGGCAAACGGACTAAAACGGGTAATCATCACTACTCAGCAACAACTGGTCGCAAACCATGCTCAATTTAATTACACTTTGCCATTCTCTGGAGATCAGATGTTGAGCAAGTTCTCACTAAATCTGGAGGTGTTTCAGAATGATAAACCTCAAATCAATCCAAGTGGTTTTGGAAATATTGAATTCCAACAAATAGATAATATTTACCGATTCAATGTAACCAGAGAAAATTTTATCTTAAAAGAGCCTATTCAATTTTCAATTCCCAATAAAACCCTCGAAAATAAACCATTTTTTGAAAAAAATGGGAATGATCTCTTCTTTACACAAACCATTCCAACTCCTGAATTTGGGAAAACAGACATTGTTTCTGAATCCAAATTTTCAGGATTAACGATTCTATGGGATCTTTCCCTATCCGGATTAAAACGAAATCACGCCAAAGAACTCTCTTTTATTCAATCTTTTATAGCCAAAAATAACCAATTACCGATAACTCTGATTACATTCTCGGATCGGATTCTGAAAAAATACACATTTTCTGCTGCTGATTTCGAATCGATTCAAAAAACAGTTCAAGGTTTTGTTTATGATGGAACTTCCGATTTGTCGATACTCAATACTCAAAAACTAAATCCCGATCATTGTGTACTCCTTTTTAGTGATGGTATGAATGGTTTAGGCCATATCCAAATGAAGGAGTTGAACAACCAACACACTTTTGCGATTGTTGCAGGAATGAGCAATAATTATGAAGGATTAAAAATTCTATCTCATAATAACATCATCAATATCAATAAAATATCGATTGAAGATGCGATCAATAAATTATCCGTTTTTGACCTTAAAATTACAAATATTGAAGTGGTGTCAGGAAGTTTTTCCGAAGTTTTTCCGGGGATTAATACCAAAATACAGGATCAAATCACTGTTTGTGGTAAAATGATCGGCAACTCCGGTGTTTTAAAACTTTATTTTAACAGAGGAGAACCGATCACTTTAAATATCAACTATACCAGCAATCAGGATCTTTCCCAAAAAGGGGAGGGGATCTCCACACTGATCTCCAGATTTTGGGCTCAGAATAAAATAGAGGAACTCATGACCAATATGCCCAAAAATAAAAACAGAGTGCAGTTTTTGGCCAAAAAATATGGTATTGTAACCCCTTACACCTCCTTAATTGTCCTCGAAACCGTTTCAGATTATCTGAGATATAACATCGAACCTCCACAAGAGATGAAAGCGGAGTATGATCAGTATTTAAGAATGATAGGAAAACAACCTCAGGTAGAGGTGAAAGTACTATCACCGGATGAGATTATCGAACAAAATTATTACTCCTATTATCAACCGCTTATAATCTGGTGGAACAAAGATTTCCCTGAAGTAAAACCTCTTGCTAAAAAACAATCATACATTCCGTCTGATACTATTAATAATATACCAGTCAATAGATCTTTTATTCCAGACACTTTGAGAAATGCAAGTGGAATAATTCAAGGAACAATTATTAACCCAGAAGGAGACCCTCATCAATATCAACAAGTTACATTGTTTAATTTGAATTCAAATAGGATTGTCGATTTAGGTATAACTGATGAAGATGGCAGTTATAAATTTTTCGCTGTCTCTCCGGGCACATATAACGTAGTTGGAGGTGGAAATGCAAACTGTCCTGGTAAAACTACAATTACAAATGTCAGAATTGATTCAACAGAACAGGTTACAGTAGATTTTGAACTGGATTGTGGAAATGATTTACAAGAAGTTGAGGTGCGTGGAAATGCTCCTATTAGAAGTCCTGCAAATGGTGCTGCTGGTGTCGCTATAAGAAATCAAGTTATAGAAGTTGTAAATAATGATGTTGTAGTGGAATCCCAGATGGATTTTTCAGTTGAATTTAATGAGGATGCAGAAGTATCGGATTATACTCCCATAGAAGTTATTGAAGACAGTAACGAAGAATCACCCACCTATACCTGGTATAGAAATGGAATAGTGATATCTGATCAGAATGATTCTATTCAAAATAATACAAATCAATCTTCTAATCAGAATCTCCCTTCAACCCATAAAATCTCCCTCAAAAAATATAATCCCGACGAAAACTATCTCAAAGTGTTTGAAAACGCATCTTCAAACCAAAACCGTTACGAAATCTACCTCCAACAAAGGGATAGCTTCCTCAATGCCCCTTCCTATTTTGTGGATATCGCAGACCACTTTTATCAAACCGGGATGATCGATACAGCCATCATCATTTTGTCTAATATTCTCGAAATTACCAACGAAGAATCCCAAATCGTTCAAATCTACGGTAAAAAACTGACAGAATATAAAGCATACAAAAAAGCTGTGGATGCTTTTACCTACATCACCGAGTTACGCGAAGAGTTCCCCCAATCCTACAGAGATCTGGCATTAGCCTACCAGAATAACGAAGAGTACCAAAATGCGTACGATATGTTCCTCTACATTTTAACCAAAACATGGACTCAGGATGATGAAATAAAACCTATTGTATTTACCGAATTCAATAATCTGCTCAATCTTTATGGAAATAAAATCAATTCTAAAGATTTAAATCCCAGACTCAGAGCTGAATTTCCTGTTGGAATCAGAGTGGTGATCTCCTGGGATACCGATAATTCTGATATGGATCTTCATGTAACTGAACCAAATGGAAAAACATGCATGTATAACTATCCTTTGACACCAAATGGAGGAAAAATAAGTAGAGATTTTACCCGTGGTTTTGGGCCGGAACAATATATGATGAAAAAAACACAGGATGGGTACTATGTTATTAAAGCTCACTACTTTGGCTCACAATCACAATCACAACTTATGCCCGTTTCTGTCTATGCTGATGTGTTCCTCGATTACGGTACCAAACAACAAACCCACCAACGTTTGATCCTCCGCTTGAATAACAAAAATGATACTTTTGTGATCGGTGAAATCGATGTCCAAAATAAAGATCATAAATAAGATCCAAAACCGGCTGTTTTCTGCAACTCTACACTTTCTAAAAAAATTATCAATCAACATGTTGATTATTAAAAATAAAATGTATATTTGCAGGCTAAAAAAATATTGAATGTAAATAATCTAATTCATTAATAATCAAATAATTAAAAAATGCGCAACAAAGGTTTATTTTTATTTTTTTCAATCCTGATTGCACTTACCTGCTTGTATTGCCTATCATTTTCTTTCGTAACATGGAAAATTGGTAAAGATGCCCGCAATTTTGCTAATGACCCTACTGTTATAGAAGAGGTTATCAAACAAGCAAATGGGGACAAAATGTTAGAGCAACATTTAAGGGATTCTGTAATCAGTGCAAGAGAGACTCAATATCTTGCTGAGAAAAAAGAAGAAAAAGTATTTTTAGGAAATACTTACAAACAAACAAAGTACAAAGAGTTAAATCTAGGTCTGGACTTAAAAGGGGGGATGAACGTCACTTTAGAGATCTCTTATCCTGATGTACTTAAAAGTTTGGCTGATAATACAGAAGACTCTCTTTTCATCAAATCGTTCAATAGTGCAAATGAAGTTTACACCAAAACTGGAGCAGATTTTGTTGACCTTTTCGTTGATGCATTCAACAATCAAAAAAAGGTAATGAATATGCAAAATGCATTACTTAGAACCTATTTTGGTGAAAGATTAAGTGCCAATAAATCAATGTCAGATAATGAGATCATCACTCTTTTAAGAAAAGAAACGGATGAGATTATCGACAGAACTTTCCGTATTTTAAGAACTCGTATTGACCGTTTTGGAGTAGCTCAACCTAACATCCAACGTCTTCAAGGAAGCCGTATCTTAGTTGAACTTCCAGGGATCAAAGAACCCGAACGTGTAACCGAACTTTTAAAAAGTACAGCAAAATTAGAGTTCTGGGAAGTGTATAACGATATCGTAGGTGGTAGATCTGTTCAACAAAGATTCTTAACTGCTGATAATCAGTTGGCTCAAGAATTAAAAGTTAAAAAAACTTATGAAAATCAAATAGATTCAACAGCTACAGATTCAACTACAGTTAAAGATTCTACTGCTCTTGCAACTCCTGTTACTGCAGCAAATACGGTGGGAACAATCCTATCTAAAGCTTTTAAAGTGATCAATAGCCCGCAAGAAGGTGCCCCTATAGCTTATTTCAAAGAATCTCAAATGAAAGAGATCGATAGATTACTTCCTTCTATTATCAGATTAATGGGTGACAGAAGTTTGGTGTTCATGTGGGGAAAACCAGAACCCAATTTCAACAATACCTACCCTCTAATCCCTCTTAAAAAGAACAACGACAGATTTGGACCAAAATTGAGTTCCGAAACAATCGGTGGTGCCAGAGTGGTTCGTAATGCTCGTCAGGACGTAAACCAAAACAACCAAACCGTTGTTACCATGTCTATGGAATCTGCTGCAACTGAAGAATGGAGAAAAATTACAAAAGCTGCAGCCGATAACAAAAATAAATTAACGTTCATCGCAATTGTGTTGGATAACTTTATCTATTCTTATCCTACCGTTAAAAATGAGATCGCCGGTGGAAACTCTGAAATCTCCGGTAACTTCTCTATTGAAGAAGCAAAAGACTTAGCAACAGTTTTAAATTCCGGTAACTTGGAAGCTCGCGTGAATATCGTTCAATCCGAAGTAGTGGGACCAACATTAGGGAAAGAATCTATTAACGCCGGTTTATTGTCATTCCTGTTAGCTTTCATTTTAGTTCTTCTGTATATGTTCTTGTACTACGGAAGAGCTGGCTGGGTAGCTGATATCGCATTGATGACCAACGTATTCTTTATTATGGGTGTACTTGCTTCTCTGGGCGCTGTTTTAACACTTCCCGGTATCGCCGGTATCGTGCTTACCTTAGGGATGGCAGTGGATGCGAACGTTATCATTTTCGAGCGTATTCGTGAAGAGATCCGCGCCGGTAAAGGATTACGCCTCTCTGTAGATGAAGGATTTAAAAATGCGTATTCCGCGATCATCGACGGTCAGGTTACTACATTAATCACCGGTATCGTACTTTACGTTTTCGGTTCAGGTCCAATCCAAGGTTTTGCTACCACATTAATTATCGGTATCCTTTCCTCATTGTTTACTGCTATCTTTATCTCAAGATTGATATTTGAAAGAGGAATTGCTAAAAATGCTGATTTTAAATTTGGAAATAAATATACCTTAAATGCTTTCTCAAAATCAAACTTTGATTTTATCAAAAAACGTAAAATTTTCTATCCTATATCAATTGCCCTTTCAATTGTTGTTTTAATCTCATTCTTTACCTTAAAATTACAACCCAGTATCGAGTTTACCGGTGGTAGAAACTATGTAGTACGTTTTGACCAAAATGTGAAAACAAACGAAGTTCGTGCTGCCATTATCAATGAGTTTGGTGGGAACCCTGAAGTGAAAACTTTTGGTAGCGACAACCAAATCAGAATCACTACCAACTACAAAATCGAACAAAACGATCCTAAAGTGGATAGAGAAATTACTGAAAAATTGTATAATTCATTAAAACCATTCTACGTTAAAACAGATATCACGTATAACGATTTTTCTGAACAAAATGATCCGCGCGGTATCCAAAGTTTATCAGTTGTGAAACCAAATGTAGCTAAAGAGTTGTTAATGTCTGCTGTTTGGGCTGTGTTAGTTTCTTTAGTTTTGATTTTTATCTATATCGCAATCCGATTCAAAAACTGGCAGTTCGGTTTAGGTGGTGTTATTGCATTGGCACACGATACCATGCTTACCATTGGTTTATTCTCGCTGTTATACAAAGTGATGCCTTTCTCCATGGAAGTGGATCAATCGTTCATTGCGGCGATCCTAACCGTTATCGGATACTCTATCAACAACGTTGTAATTATCTATGACCGTGTTCGTGAAAATTTGGCGCTATACCCAAAACGTGACTTAGCTGTTAATATTAATAGTTCTGTTAATCAAACTTTAGGTCGTACTATCAACACTACAGGTACAACCTTAGTGGTATTGTTTGCAATCTTCTTCTTTGGCGGTGAAGTGATTCGTGGTTTCATTTTCGCAATGACAACCGGTATCATCCTTGGAACTTATTCAGGTATTTTCATCTCTTCTCCTCTATTGTTTGATTTACTAAACAGAAAAAAAACCGTTAAAAAACCAAAAGTAGAATTGTTGAAATAATACTGCTTTTAAAGTATATTTTTAAAAAGGGGACTATTTAGTTCCCTTTTTTTATTATTTGGGCGTTCCCCCTCGCTTCACTCGGGGTCGGCCTACGCCTGCAAGTACGCAGTGGCCGTATAAACAGTGCATTGTCGCTGCCAAAGCTCACAGGCTCGCTTTGCAGCTCCATGCACTGCTAATACGCCCACTTTACGGGCTTTCCGGCTCCGTCCTAACGCATTCCAATATCAAATAGTTCCCCAAAATAATTATTTTTTAACTTCCTGCAAAAAAAGATCCAAAAAATACGCAATTAGAAAAAAAAAATGTATATTTGCACCTTGCATTTTCTATGTAGATAAATATAATCATTTATGAATAAATATAGGTTGTTTTTTACACTAATATTCAGCATCATTCTGAATATCTCTTTCATTCAGGCTCAAACTCCAATTAGGGATGGGGATAACGATTTCCAAAATTGTAGATTTCAAAATGCTTTGGATAATTACCAAAAAGGGATGCGAAAAATTTCTAAAAACCCCGTAGAAGTGAGAAGAGTTACTTATCAAATTGCTGAATGCTACAGAATTATGGGCAATTTGAAAAAAGCTGAACAAACTTACCTCCGCCTCGAAAAGAAAAATTATCAAAAAGATAATCCCATGCTTTTCTTCCAACTCGGAAGTATATACCAACTGCAAGGAAAATATGATCTGGCTCTGAAATATTATGAAGCCTACAAAAAAAGAGTCCCCGATGATCCTAGAATCATCGTGAGAATAGAAGGCTCTCAAAAAGCAAAATATTGGAACGAAAATCCAACACGCTACGAAGTTGAAAATCTGAAAAAACTAAATTCAAAACAAGATGACTGGGCTCCACGTTGGGGAAATCCAGAAAAATCAACCATGCTAACATTTACCTCTAACCGCGAAGGCTCTAAAGGTGATGGTGGTGATGAATGGACCGGTGGCGACTTCTCCGATATCTACTTCGTTGAAAAACCTAAAAGTAAAAACACGGAATGGCCTCCAGCAGAATGGACTCCTACAAAACCAATTGATGAAGATGAAGCCGTTAACTCTCCCGTTAGTGAAGGTGAATTAACAGCTAACCGAAAAGGTTCTCAAGTCTATTTTACCCGTTGTCCTCATGACAAAAAACAAGTGAAATATTGCAACATCTACACCGCAGCCAAAAAAGGAAACGGTTTTGCTGTCGCAGAAATGTTGGAACTTGGCCCTGATTCCTTTAACTACGTACACCCTTTTATCTCAATGGATGAATTAACACTCTACTTTTCCTCCAATAAACCCGGCGGTAAAGGAGGTTATGATATCTATAAAGCTACCCGTACCAAAAAAACAGGAAAATTTAATACCATTGTTAATCTTGGCGATCAAGTGAATACCGAAGGACAAGAAGTGTTCCCCGCTCTTAGAGGTGACTCAGCACTCTACTTCTCCTCCGATGGTCATGCCGGTTTGGGTGGTCTCGATATTTTTGTTTCTACTTATAGAAATAACGAATGGTCTAAACCTGAAAATATGGGCGTACCTATCAACTCCTGCTACGACGAAATCGGTATGATTTTCGATGATCAGGAAGTGTTAGACCCAAAATCTAAAGTTCCATACCTCGCTAAAGGTTTCTTCTCTTCCAACAGAGATGGCTCTAAAGGTGGCGATGATATTTACTACTTCCTTCTTAGACCTATCGTTTATACACTTGCCGGTTATATCCGCGATGAAGCAACCCTCCAGTATTTGGATGGCGTTACCGTTGAAATCGTTGGCTCCGACGGAACTTCCTACAAAACTACAACCGATATCAAAGGGTACTATTTCTTCGATAAATCTAAAATCTTAGCCAATACTACCTATACCATGCACGTGACTAAAAAAGGGTACTGGGATAACGATAATAATAAAGCAATCCAAACTACCATTGGCCTATCTGAAAATACGGACCTAAAACAAGATTTCAGAATTGCTCCAATACCAAAAGATCCTATTCCACTTCCTGAAATTTTTTATGATTTAGCGGAATCATTCCTTAAACCACAATACAAGGATTCTCTTATGGATCTTTATAATACCATGATCAAAAATCCTACTATTGTGATTGAATTACGTTCCCATACAGATGCAAGAGATACTGATATTAAAAACCTAAAATTATCCCAAGATCGTGCACAATCTTGTATGAACTTCCTAGTGAATGAAAAAGGGATCCCTGCAGATCGTATAATTCCTATGGGTTATGGTGAAAAAAGCCCACGTAAATTTGATAAAGACTTTACTTATCTATTTGAAGGAAAAACCTATTTCTTCCCTAAAGGAACAGTGCTAACTGAAGAATTTATCAGCTCTCTTCCGAAAGGAACTGCTCAGGAAGCTGCTCATCAATTGAACCGTCGTTCAGAATTTACAGTATTGCATAGTAATTATGTTCCTAAAAACGATTCTATAGGTGCTCCTAAAACAATCACTATTGCTATTGTCGAAGGAAAATCACTTCCGGTTACTATTGAAGGTTCTCTTGTTAAAGGCGCTTGCTACGCAAATAACCAAACCGCTCAATTCTCAATCGGTGAAAATTCGGATGTAATCTATATGAACTATACTGAAGCTACCAGATACTTGAAAGAGATGATTATTACCGTTGGTGACTTCGAATTAAGAGATCGAGCAATCAAACAAGAAGATGGTTCTATTATCGAAAATTCTGTTTTCTTTCTTAAAGATATCCGCGTAGGTGACGATTATGAAGAAAACGTTAAAGTGGTCGTTAAAAAAGGTCTTCCTACTCCTTTCGTGATCGGTGATCAATATATCACTACCCAATGGGGTAAATATAGAGTGGACAAAGAAAAAAATAAGATTATTTTTGAAAAATAATCTCTGCTGATGAAGGCGGCCTTTTTATGGCCGCCTTTTTTTATTATTCCGTGACAAATTGACAGAAAAACCCTATGGCACACTATTTGCAGTGTGATGTCAGAAAAGTGATTCATTAATTAAGTATAATTTATATTATGGAAGTAAACAAGGAAAATTTAGAGGGAGAAGAACTTAAAACCCCTCAGGAGGAAATGCAAAACAGTATGGAAGATGCCAATAACCAAGCTGAAACTGTTGAACAAATACCTACAGAAGAACCTGTTGAAAATGAAAAAAAAGGGAATAAGTCTTTTTTTGGTAAAAAACCTTCTAAAGAGGATAAACTGAAAGAACAAGTTGAAAAACTGGAAAAAGAGAAACAAGAATTGAATGATAAATTTTTGAGATTGTTTTCTGAGTTTGATAACTACAAAAAAAGAACCAATAAAGAAAAAATTGATCTGATCGGTACCGCATCAGAAAAAGTGATTGTGGCTCTATTACCTATTGTGGATGATTTTGAACGCGCTATTCAATACAATCAATCGGTAGAAGATGTGAATGCCCTTAAAGATGGTTTTGAGATCATTTATAATAAATTCAAATCCATTTTAAATCGCTTTGAAGTGGAAGAGATCCAATCAATGGGAGAAGTTTTTAATACCGATTTTCACGAAGCAATCACCCATTTCCCTGCTCCAAGTGAAGAAATGAAAGGAAAAGTGATGGATGTGACCGAAAAAGGATACAAAATGAAAGAGAAAGTGATCCGCTTTTCGAAAGTGATTGTGGCTAATTAATAAAGTTTCTAATTCTGAACATCCGTTCAGCTAATCATAAAAAAATGAAGAGAGATTATTACGAAGTTCTGGGGGTTAGTAAAAATGCTTCTGCAGAAGAGATTAAAAAAGCTTACCGAAAAAAAGCAATGGAGTTTCACCCCGATAGAAATCCGGGAAATCATGAAGCAGAAGAAAAATTTAAAGAAGCAGCTGAAGCTTATGATGTTTTAAGTACTCCCGATAAAAAAAGTCGCTATGATCAGTTCGGCCATGCCGGCATGAGCGGCAATATGGGCGGCGGTGGCGGTTACTCAGCAGATTTTGACCTTAACTCCATTTTTGAACGTTTTGGTGACCTTTTTGGTGGTGGCTTCGGAGGTTTTAACGGCTTTGGATCCAGTGGCTCTTCTCAAAGACAAAGAGTTAGAAAAGGCTCCAATCTTAGAGTTACTGTTAAACTTACCTTAGACGAGATAGCAAGACAAACTGAGAAAAAATTAAAAATCAAAAAAATGATTGCCTGCCCCGATTGCAACGGACAGGGTACTAAAAATAAATCTGATCTCCATACTTGTCCCAAATGTAACGGTCGCGGTCAGGTGATGCACCAACAAAGAAGTATGTTCGGAATCATTCAACAAGCCGTTGTTTGCGATTCCTGTAACGGAGAAGGAACCATCATCAAAAACCCTTGCCCTTCCTGTAACGGAAACGGAATCGTTAAAGGGGAAGAGATCGTTACCATCAATATTCCTGCAGGCGTTGAAGATGGAATGCAACTATCAATGCGCGAAAAAGGAAATGCCGCACCAAGAGGTGGCGTTAACGGCGATCTGATCGTTGTCATCGAAGAGGTTGAACACGAAATATTTGAAAGAGATGGAAATAATTTGTATCTGAACTTTTTTATCTCGTTCCCTCAGGCTGCTTTGGGTGGAAGTGTTGATATTCCCACTTTAGACGGACACGCCAGAGTTAAAATTGCTCCCGGAACACAAGGTGGACAAATCCTTAGACTCCAAAATAAAGGATTACCGGAACTCCATAGTAGTAGAAAAGGGGATCTTATCGTCAATATTAATGTCTGGACTCCAAAAAGTTTGACGAAAGAGGAGAAGAATATGATTGAGAAAATGGAACAATCTGAAAATTTTCAGCCAAAACCCACTAAAAATGAGAAGAATTTTTTTAATAAAGTGAAACAATTCTTTAATTAATAGGATGCATCTTATTGAAAAACAAGAAGAACCAAAAAAAATGCAAAAAAATAAAATTTTGTCCGAAGATAATAGAAAAAGTTGTATTTTTGCATCCTCAAATTGAGACAATGACCAATGGTGTAACGGTAGCACTACAGTTTTTGGTACTGTCTGTCTAGGTTCGAATCCTGGTTGGTCAACAGAAAACTTCTCTCACTCTAAAGGTGGGAGTTTTTTTTAAAGGTAGTGAAGTGGGGTCTTGACCCCACTTTTTGTTATAGTTTTGAAAAAATAATATCATTAATAATATCAACAAAAATGAAAAAAGAGAAATCAAGCAAGAGCAATGTATTGGACAAAGATTCCGAAAGTCGTTTGAATCTATTGATGACCTTTCAAGAATTTAAAGAACTTAAAAGTATTGACAGAGAATCCATGATGAAAATCCTGGAAGATGTAATGCATGCCGCATTAGGTAAAAAATTTGGAACCGAAGCGGTGTTTAGTGTTGTTGTTAATGTAGATAACGGTGACTGGCTTATCCAAAGAATTCGTGAAGTAGTTGCTGATGGAGAAATGGAAAATGAATTCACTCAAATTGAATTGAAAGATGCTGTTAAAATTGAAGCAGACCTTGAAGAGGGAGAAGATTGCTACGAAACAATTCGTATGAATGATTTCGCCAGAAGAGAAATCTTAGCCCTTCGTCAAAATTTGATCACAAAAGTGATGGAATATGAAAAAGATAATATATATAAGAAATATGAACACCGTATAGGTGAGTTAGTGTCCGGTGAAGTAAGCCAGGTTTGGAGAAAAGAGATCCTCGTTCTTGACGAAGATGGCGTTGAATTGGTTTTACCTAAATCTGAACAGATCCCTGCAGATAAATACAAAAAAGGGGATACCCTTATGGCGGTAGTTTCCAGCGTTAATATCAAAGGTTCAACCCCGGTTATTATTATCTCCAGAACAGTTCCTACCTTCTTGGAAAGATTAATGGAAAATGAGATCCCTGAAGTGTTTGATGGGCTTATCACCATTAAGAATGTGGTTCGTTCTCCCGGTGAAAGAGCTAAAGTTTTAGTAGAATCTTATGATGATAGAATTGACCCTGTTGGTGCTTGTGTTGGTATGAAAGGAAGCAGAATCCATAGCATCGTTCGCGAACTTAGAAACGAAAATATTGACGTAATAAACTATACTTCAAATATCAGCCTGTTGATCGCCAGAGCACTAAATCCTGCTAAAATCACTTCTATTGAAATCGATAACGAAAGTAAAACAGCAAATGTTTACATGAAACCGGATCAAGTTTCATTAGCAATCGGTAAAGGTGGGTACAATATTAAATTGGCCAGCAAACTTTCAGGCTATGAAATCGACGTGTTTAGAGATGATGTTATTGAAGAGGAAGATGTTGATTTGAACGAATTCTCAGATGAATTTGACCAATGGGTGATCGATGCATTTAAAAGCATCGGCTGCGATACCGCTAAAAGTATCCTAAATCTAAGCCGTGAAGAATTGATCCATCGTACTGACCTAGAAGAGGAAACAGTAGATGATATGATCGCCTCAGTTAAAAAGGAATTGGAAGTGGACTAAATTCCAACCCCTGAAACTCATTTTACTCATCATACTACCCAAATTATTAATTGCAAACAAATTATTAAATATGTCAACAGAAAACAAATTACCACGATTGGGAAAAGCCGCCAGTGAGTTCAATGTTGGAATTAATACGATCGTATCATTGTTAAAGAAAAAAAACTTTGAAATCATTGATGTAAATCCAAATATGAAACTTACTCCTGAGATGTACGATATTCTCATTAAGGAATTTAATGGTGACAGATTGGTGAAAGAGGAATCTAAGAAAATCGAAATTGGATCATACAATAAAGTTAAACATGATCAGGTGGACTCTATTCATCCAAAACAGGAAATTGAAAAAGATCCAATTACACCCGTTGAAACTCAAAAACAACCTATCCCTGTTCCTGAGGAATTTAAAACCGAATTTCAGAAACCTAAAGTATTAGGAAAAATGGATCTGGATCAGAATAGTAAAAAAACTATAAAACAAGTTGAGGTTGTTGAAGAAAAAGTGATAGAACCTGTTGAACAGGAAGAACCTGTTGTTGTTGTTGTTGAACTCCCTAAAGAGGAACCAATAGTTGAACCTGAAAAAGTGATCGTTGAAGAACCTGTTATAGAGATTCCTCCGGTAGTTGAAATACAAGTGGAAGAAATAGTAATTCCTGAACCTGAAGAAAAAGAACCTATAGTTGTTAATGTTGAACCTGTTGTTTCAAAAGAACCGGAACATATTGAAACCGTAGTTACTAAAATCGGTGAAAATTTAAAAATTTCAGGCAAAATGGATCTTTCTATTTTTGATAAACCTTCCAAAAAGAAACAACACGAAGATCCAAATACAGAAGTAAAAAACGAAAAACCGGAACCAATTCCAGTTGTTGAAACCCCTGTTGCTGAAACCCCTGTTGCTGAAACCCATGTTGTAAAACCTCCTGTTTTGGATACCCCAGCTGTGGAAACCCCTGCTCAACCTGATGTAGTTAAACCTGTTGATCAAGATATTAATTTTATCGCAACCAAATATGAGAAACTTCAAGCTCCCGTTATTAAAGGGAAAATAGAACTTCCAACTGTTAGATCTAGAGATTCTAATAAAAAAGATCAAAATCAGAACAATAATAAACAAAACAACAATCAACCTCAGGCAGCAAATACCAATAATCAACAACCAAAAGGAGCTGCTCCTCAAAATAGTTCTGACCCGAATAAGAAAAAAAGGAAAAGAACCAGAATTAAACAAACTGCTAATCAACAAAATAATAATAATAACAATAAACCGGCACCGGTTCAAAAAGTAGAAATCACTGAAGAGGATATTCAACGCCAAATCAGAGAAACAATGCAACGCCTTGAACCACTCGGTAAATCTAAAAACTCTAAGAGAAAAAGAGAAAAAAGACAACACAATATTACTGAAATGAAGGAACATGAGTTGATGGAACAACAAGAATCCAAAATACTCAAAATTACCGAATTCATTACAGCTAATGAATTGGCTACTTTGATGAATGTTCAAGTTACAGATATCATCTCAACTTGTATGAGTGTTGGACTTTTTGTTTCTATTAACCAACGTCTCGATGCTGAAACCATCTCCTTGTTAACAGATGAGTTTGGCTATGAAGTGGAATTTGTTCGCGCTGACGTAGAAGAGGAATTGAGTTTACATGATAAAGATAAAGAGGAAGATTTGGAACCAAGACATCCTATCATTACCGTTATGGGTCACGTTGACCATGGTAAAACTTCTTTATTGGACTACATCAGAAAAACAAATGTAATTGCCGGTGAAGCAGGTGGAATTACCCAACATATCGGTGCTTACCTTGTTCAATCATCAGATGGTAAAAAAATCACATTCTTGGATACTCCCGGTCACGAAGCTTTTACCGCTATGCGTGCCCGTGGTGCAAAAGTTACAGACTTGGTTATCATCGTGATCGCTGCAGATGACTCGATCATGCCTCAAACCGTTGAAGCTATTAACCATGCTCAGGCTGCAGGTGTTCCTATGGTGTTTGCTATCACCAAAATTGATAAAGCAAATGCCGCTCCTGAAAAAATCAGAGAAGCATTGGCCAATATGAATATTCTTGTTGAAGACTGGGGCGGTCAATACCAATGCCAGGAGATCAACGCTAAATTGGGAACAAATGTCGCAGTATTACTGGAAAAAGTATTACTAGAAGCAGAATTACTCGATCTAAAAGCAAATCCAAATAAAAATGGTATCGGTACCGTTCTGGAATCCTCTTTGGATAAAGGAAAAGGCTACGTAGCAAAAGTATTGGTGCAAAATGGATCTGTTAAATTGGGTGATCCTGTTTTGGCTGGAAACTTCTTTGGTAAAGTAAAAGCCCTTTATAATGAAAGAAATCAACCGATGAAAAATGCCGGACCAGCTACTCCTGTCCTCCTTTTAGGCCTTAATGGTGCTCCTCAGGCCGGAGATATTTTGAGAGTTTGTTCTAATGACCATGAAGCTAGAGTGGCAGCAACAAAAAGAACACAATTAGCTAGAGAAATGGGACTTCGTACTCAAAAACATATCACATTGGATGAGATCGGTAGAAGAATCGCTATCGGTGATTTCAAAGAATTGAATATCATCGTGAAAGGGGATGTGGACGGCTCTGTAGAAGCATTGTCTGATTCTTTGTTGAAATTATCCACCAATCAGGTTCAGGTGAATGTTATTCACAAATCTGTAGGTCAGGTAACTGAAAGTGACGTATTGTTAGCTTCCGCTTCAAATGCGATTATTGTTGCATTCCAGGTTAGACCTTCACATAGTTCACGCAAATTGGCTGAACAAGAACAAATTGATATCAGAACCTACTCTATTATCTATACCGCTATCAATGAAATTAAAGACGCAATCGCCGGTATGCATACGCCTGAAGTGAGAGAGAAAATACTTTGTAATCTTGAAGTAAGAGAAGTTTTCAAAATCACTAAACTCGGTAATATCGCAGGATGTATCGTCCTTGATGGGAAACTGCAAAGAAATACCAATGTGCGCCTAATCCGTGACGGTATCGTAATTTATACCGGAAAATTAGGCTCTTTACGCCGTTTTAAAGATGATGTTAAAGAAGTTGTGGTGGGCCAGGATTGTGGTTTGAATATTGAAAACTTTAATGATATCAAAGTTCGTGATATTATTGAAGGTTTTGAAGAATATGAAGTTAAAGTGACTCTATAAAAAAATATTGAAAAATGGAAAATCCTTATAAAATAGGTATTACTCAAGGTGATATAAATGGTATTTCGTATGAAGTGATCATGAAAGCTCTGTCTGACAATAAAATTATGGAGCTTTGTACTCCTGTTGTTTATGGCTTGTCAAAAGTGGCATCATTTTATAGAAAAATGTTGAATTTGAATGAGTTCTCTTTCCAATTTGTGAAAGATGTTCATAATCTGTCAGTTAAAAAACCCAATTTAATCAATCTTAATGAAAACGAAATTAAAATTGAAGTGGGTGAGTCAACAACTGTCGCAGGAAAAATGGCAGAACTCTCTATTGAAGCTGTTTGTGAAGATTTGAAGAAAAACCTTATTGATGCTGTAGTTACCGCTCCCATTAATAAATATAATATTCAATCTGAATCTTTTAATTTTAATGGTCATACAGAATACTTTTCTCATACATTCAAATCTCAGAGAACCATGATGATGATGGTCTCTGATAGACTTAAAATCGGATTTGTTACCAATCATGTGGCTGTTCAGGATCTTCCCAGTGTATTGTCTGAAAATTTGGTATTTGAAAAAATTCAGGTATTACATGATGCTTTAATTAAAGATTTTGCTTGTACCAACCCCAAAATTGCGGTTCTTTCCTTAAATCCTCATGCAGGAGATTCCGGTTTGATTGGAACTGAAGAAAACGAAATTATTAAACCGGCAATTGCTGATGCATTTAATAAAAAAATAAACGCTTTTGGTCCTTTTGCTTCCGATGGCTTTTTTGCTTCCGGACAATATATGCAATTTGATGCCATTTTAGCCATGTATCATGATCAAGGTATGATTCCATTTAAATTGCTGGCTATGGAAGATGGTGTAAATTATACAGCCGGATTACCGATTGTCAGAACTTCACCAGCCCATGGAACAGCATACCACTTGGCAGGAAAAAATATTGCTTCCGCTCAATCAATGCGCAGTGCTATTTTTCTTGCTATTGATATCCTGAATAACAGGGCTTTTTATAATGAAAAACTATAAGTTTTAAATGCTTTTTCTGTGTTATCACCAACCGAAATCGTAACAACTATTCAAACAATAGATTATTCATTGATCACCGGATTCAATGAAATTAAAGATTTGGTTTTTGATAGCAGAAAAGTGATCACCCCTAATCAATCGATCTTTTTTGCCATTAAAACATCTAATGATGATGGCCATAAATATATTGAAGAACTCTATCAAAAAGGAGTTCTCAATTTTGTGATTTCAGAACCAATAAAAAATTTTTCTAAATGGAATGCTAACTTTTACAGGGTTTCTGATCCCATTTTGGCACTTCAGCAATTAGCTATCCAACATAGAAAAAACTTCTCGTATCCCGTTATAGGAATCACCGGTAGTAACGGAAAAACAACCGTTAAAGAGTGGTTAGCTCAAGTATTAGCCGACGATTTTACAATTGTTAAAAATCCTAATAGCTTTAATTCCCAAATGGGCGTTCCTTTGTCGGTATGGCAAATGACTTCCAAAGATACCATCGGAATCTTTGAAGCGGGAATCTCTCAAATGGGCGAAATGGAGAAACTGGAACCCATTATCCAACCCGGAATCGGAATTTTATGCAATATTGGAGATGCTCATGCTGCCCATTTTTCAGGTATGCACGAAAAATTGAATGAAAAATTAAAACTATTTGCGCATACTAAGTTTTTAGTCTATTGTGCTGATCATACAATGATTCATTATGTTCTTCAAGAACAACAATACCACAAAATTCAAAAACTTTCCTGGGGATTTCATCCTGATGCACATTATCAAATAGAACAAGTTGATAAACAAAGATCCAAAACCAAGATCCATTTCTTCAATTTTGAGGAACCTATCGAGATCCCTTTTACTGATGATGCATCTGTTGAAAATTGTTGCCATATCACTGCTACTTTACTTCATTTTAACTACACAATTCCTGAAATAAACGGTAAATTGACCTCTCTTACTCACTTAAGCATGAGAATGGAAATAAAAGAGGCAGTGAATAGATCAATTGTTATTAATGATACCTACAGTCTGGATATCAACTCATTAAAAATTGCTCTCGATTTTTTGGGAACACAATCTCAATTTGAAAAGAAAACATTGATCCTTTCAGATTTTGATCAGGTGAACCTCTCTGATGATGATTATTTGCATATAGCTCATTTGATAAAAGAACATCATATCAAAAAGTTAATTCTAGTAGGAGAGGAGATGTGTAAGAGAAATTCCTTTTTTGATGTTCCTAAAAAAATGGTGTTCCAGACTACAGATCAACTTTTACAACATATAACAGATCTAAATATCAATTTTGAGGCTGTTTTGGTGAAAGGTGCACGCAAATTTCAATTTGAAAAGATTGTTCGATCTATTCAGTTGAAAAGTCATCAGACAGTGCTTCAAGTGGATTTAGGTGCAATAACCCATAACCTGAACTATTACAGAAGCCTTTTGGACCCAAAAACCAAATTGATGGCCATGGTAAAAGCATTATCTTATGGCTTGGGTGATTCTGAATTGATCAACGAGCTTCGCTATCATAATATTGATTATCTGGCAGTTGCTTATGTAGATGAAGGAGTTGCATTGCGAAAAAGAAAAATCAACACGCCCATCGTTGTTTTGGGTGCTGAAGCAGCCGGTTTTTCTACCATGATTCAATATCAACTGGAACCCGAAATTTTTAATTTTCATTATCTGAATAAGTTAGCAGAAACATTACAACTGTTCCCTGAAAAACAAAACTATCCTATTCATATCAAAATTGATACTGGAATGCACCGTTTAGGATTTGATCCTGATTCAATTCTGGAATTAACGAATCTGCTTAAACAAAATCCTCAAATAATTGTAGCTTCAGTGTTTTCCCATTTTGCTGCTTCCGAAGATCCAAATGAAGATCTTTTCACTATTCAACAGGCAACAATATTTCAAAATACCTGCAATATTATTGAAAAAGAATTGGGGTATAATTTTATGAGACATATCGCCAATTCAGCAGCGATCTCCCGTTTTAAACCGTTCCATTTTGATTGTGTCCGACTCGGATTAGGCCTGTATGGTTACACTGCTGTAAAAGAGGATCAACCTAAACTGCAAAATACAATTACCCTTAAAAGTATCATAACACAAATAAAAAATGTTAAAAAAGATGATACCATCGGATATAATCGTACTTTTGTAGCTCAAAATGAGATGAACATTGCGATTGTTCCCATTGGATATGCTGATGGTTATCCTAAAGAACTGAGCAATGGGAAAGGATTTATGATTGTGAATGGTAAAAAATGCCCTGTTGTTGGGAAAATTTGTATGGATATGACCATGATTGACGTTACCGGTTTTGATGTTCACGAAGAGGATGAGGTGATCGTTTATAATGACCAGAATAATTTGAATATCATCTCTGAATCAATCCAAAAATCACCTTATGAATTATTAACAGCTATTTCTAAAAGAGTTCAAAGAATTTATATAAGAGACTAATATGATTAAGCAATTTGTTCAAAAAATGACCATACTACCCTCCTGGGTTATAATCTTATTCGACTTATGTTGTGTCGTTTTAGCAGTTACGCTGGCTATCATTATTCGTACAACCTTCGGGGCAAATTTACCTCACTTGACAGTTCACGAAATTTATAACTCCTATCTCTACATTTTGGTGATCAGAACGCTGGTTTTCATCATGTTTGGTACTCAAAAAATGGTGGTCAGATATACCAATTCCAAAAATCTGTTGAATATCATATTCGCCTGTATAGTTGCTACACTGATTCTTTATGGATCCAATATTTTTGTAAATAAAATTTTACATCTGAAACATTTTGTTCCGATGTCCGTGATTTTCATGGAATTAACCATAACTCTTGTTTTACTTATTTTTTATAGAATTCAGTTTAAAACCTATTATTTAGAAACCATTAATCCATCCAAATTTAAAAAGAATATTGTGATTTTTGGTGCAGGAGAGAGCGGTATTTTAACTAAAAGAGTTTTTGACAGAGATCAAATCAGCAAATATAATGTGCTCTCTTTTTTTGATGAAGATCCTAATAAAATTGGAATGACTCTGGAAAGCTTGAAGGTGAGACCCTATTCTCAGCTTTCAGAATATATTGCTAAATACAATATCTCCTTTTTAATTATCTCCATTCAAAACCTTCCGGCTCCTAAAAAAAATGAGATCACTGAAATAGCTTTGCAAAATAATGTGAAAGTTTTGGTGGTGCCTCCCGTGATGAAATGGATCAACGGAGAATTGAGCTTTAAACAGATTAGAAAGATCAAAATCGAAGAACTCTTAGAAAGGGAACCCATCAATTTAGATAAAACATTAGTTAGTAAAGATTTGATTGCTAAAACTATTATGATTACCGGTGCTGCCGGCTCTATCGGTAGCGAAATTGTACGTCAAATTATGGAATTTGATTACGGAAAATTAATTCTCATTGATAATGCTGAAACTCCTTCATTCTTTTTAACCAATCAATGTATGGCTCGTCGTCAAATGAGACAAATTGATATCCTTTTGGTTGACATTACCGACAAAGTGCGGATGAACGAGATTATGATGATACACAAGCCAGATGTTATCTATCATGCTGCTGCCTATAAACATGTTCCGTTAATGGAGGAAAATGTGAATTCTTCAATCAAAGTAAATGTGGAAGGAACCAAAAATTTAGCCGATTTAGCTGTTAAATATGGTACTAAAAAGTTTGTAATGGTTTCGACAGATAAAGCGGTTAATCCTACCAGTGTCATGGGTGCCTCAAAAAGAATTGCCGAAATTTATGTTCAATCACTAAATTTTGAACAAGATACCACAAAATTCATCACTACCCGCTTTGGAAATGTATTGGGTTCTAATGGCTCAGTAATTCCGGTATTCCGCGAACAAATTGAAAACGGAGGGCCCATTACAGTTACCCATCCCGATATTACCCGGTATTTCATGACTATCTCAGAAGCTTGTCAGTTGGTTATCACTGCCGGTGCCATGGGTAAAGGAGGAGAGATTTTCATCTTCGACATGGGAGAATCTGTTAAAATTTACGATTTAGCTGTTAAAATGGTCAAATTATCCGGATTAACATTAGGAAAAGATATCACAATAGAATTTTCAGGATTACGTCAAGGGGAAAAACTATACGAGGAACTTTTAGCCAATCAGGAGAGTACCAAACAAACCGATCATGAAAAAATTATGATTGCCGATGTTAGAAGATATACCTATACAGACGTAAATCAACAAATTAATCACTTAATATCCCTTAAAGATAGTGATCAGTTCGAAATCGTAAAAGAGATGAAATCGATTGTACCTGAGTTCAAAAGCCAAAATTCCAAGTTTGATATTTTGAATAGTTAAACGTTCAACGTTTAACGTCTTCAACGTCGAACGTTTCGAACTCCTGTCGAATTTGCTCCATTGTTTCTTTTACCGAAATGATCTCCGTAGCTTTGAATCCGTTAATACCGGAAAATGCAAATCCTTTCGTAAAATCCCCTTTGGCTGCATTAAATAATGCTTCCGCAACACAAAACTGTACATTTTTATAGTCACATTTTTTGAGACATTTCCATCCACATTTGATGGGTTTCTGATTGCCCGCCTGGATCTCTTTTACAAAATCATTGCTGATTACACGCCCCGGTAACCCGACAGGACTATCAATAATTGTGATGCTATTTTCATCACTGTTGATAAATTCATTTTTGAATGCGATAGAAACATCACACTCATTAGTAGTGATAAATCTGGAGCCCATCTGAACTCCTTTGGCACCTGTTTTAAGAATATCAAAAATATCTCCACCACTATAAACTCCACCTCCGGCTATAATGGGGATCTCCCTGTTGTATTGAATTTCAAATTCATGAATAACAGGTAATGTTTCATTAATGATTTGAGTCAGTGTTTGTAAGTTGTTTGCAGGATGAACTACATCATTTTTGGCATACCCTAAATGACCTCCGGCTAGTGGTCCTTCAATAACCAAGGCATCCGGAATTCTACCCATTTTATCAGACCAATGTTGAAAAATCAATTTGGCAGCCCGTGCTGAGGATACAATGGGTGCAAACTTTGTTTTGGTGTCTTTAAATTGCTCAAATATTGAACCAATAGGCAATCCGGCTCCTACAAATACAATGTCAATCTGCTCTTCCAATGACACTGTTAACAATTGATCAAAATCAGAAACAGCCATCATAATATTGACACCAATAATCCCGTTTGTCATCGATTTGGCGCGTTGAATCTCTCTTCTTAATGCAATCAGATTGGATTCTCTTAAGTTATTTTTATAGTCTGGATCTGTCATCCCTATGGCCACTGCTGAAATAACCCCAATACCCCCTTGATTCGCTACTGCTGAAGCAAGTCCTGAAAGTGATACTCCAATACCCATACCTCCCTGTACTATGGGAAGTTTTGCAATTAATCCGTCAATGTTTAGTTGATTCATCATGTTGTTTTAATTTTTTGATGTGCAAAACTAAATCGAATCAATGGTTCGGGGTTAACAACGGGATAAACTGAAAAAAATAGGGGTATTTTCCGCTTTTAGGGGTGAAAGTGGCGAAATCAGGGGTTGAAAAGGAATATTTAGATCATCTTTTTAAATTCAGTCATGTATTTTTGGGATACATAAGCAACCAGATCTGACTTCTGAAAGAGCAATTTATATCCGTCCGGAATATTCTGAATCTCTTTAATCTGATTCATATTGACAATATACGACCTTTGTGTTCTGATGATGTATTTATAATCACTCAGGATAGATTCAGCTTTCACTAATGAGGATCTGATCATTTTGTTTTTCACTTCCCCCTCAGATTCATAAAATACTTCAATATAATTATCGGCAGACTTGATTAAAAATAGGGTTTCGGGATTGATGATCAAATTATCATTTTTGTATTCAGACTCAAAATGGACAAAGGTAATTTGATTTTCTTTCTTTTCTTTTAATTGTGCATTGATCGCCTTTTCTTGCCTCAATTGAGCTCTTAATGATCTAAAATGGTTGGTAATTACCAAAACAGTTAAAGGAATTAGCCCTAATAAACTAATTTGAGTGATCACCTCATAAGTCAAAGAGTTGACATCAAATATTTTAAAGTAAAGAAAAAGATTCGCAAAAGAAAGAGAAACCAAAATCCAAATATTCCAAAATAGGTCTCTTACAAAACTTTTATTTTTATGAAAAAAAAGTTTTGGAAACAGACTGGGCAAAATGATAATGTTGAAAACAAGTACCAAAAAAGTGGTAACTGAAGTGCCTCCAACAAAATATAACACTTCCTGTCTCGTAAATGGAACTAAATTGATGGGTTGAAATAAAGCTAAAAATCCTAAAACACCCAAACCAATAAAGAAAACCAATTTCACATTTTGACGTAAATCTTCGTTATAGGGATTCGGTTTCTTAAAGAATTGAGACATAACAATCTGTTTCAAATGAATGGCAAAGGTACTTAAAAATAATGGACTTAAACTTTATTAAGTTTACTCCTTAGTTTTCACCAATTCTGAAATATCTCCCATGATTTTTTTGGCCAGATTATCAGCAACACCCATAGTATATGCCTCAGCATAAATTCTTATAATAGGCTCAGTATTAGAAGCACGTAAATGGACCCAATTGTCCGGAAAATCAATCTTAATGCCATCAATATTGTTAACCTGATGCTGACTGTATTGATCGGCAATCCCTTTCAAAATAGATGGAATATCCATTTCAGGACTCAATTCAATTTTATTCTTAGAAATATAATATTCAGGATAACTACTTCTGATTTCGGAACAAGAGCGTTTTGATTTAGCCATGTAGGTCAAAAATAAAGCAATACCAACCAAGGCATCACGACCATAATGCAACTCAGGATAAATGATTCCACCATTTCCTTCACCGCCAATAATGGCGTTGGTTTGTTTCATCATCTCCACAACATTCACTTCACCCACTGCTGCAGCAGTGTATGTTACTCCATATTTTTCTGAAATATCACGTAATGCTCTGGATGAAGATAAGTTAGAAACGGTATTTCCTTTTGTGTTTTGCAATATATAATCTGAAATGGCAACTAATGTATATTCTTCACCAAACATATCCCCATTTTCCATAATGAAAGCCAAACGATCAACATCAGGGTCAACCACTAATCCAATATGATAATCCCCTTTTTTTATCACTTCAGAAATTTCTGTTAAATGTTCAGGGAGTGGTTCCGGATTATGTGGAAAAATTCCGGTAGGCTCACCGTATAAAACAGTAACATCTTTTACGCCTAATTTTTCCAGCAATCTGGGGATAGCAATTCCTCCTGTGGAGTGAACAGCATCCAAAATAACTGAAAAATGAGCCGCTTTTATCGTTTTTGGATCTACTAAATCAAGTTTTAATATCGCATCAATATGATCATCAATCGCTTTATTATATGCAGTATAGGACCCTAATTCCCTGATAGAATTATATGTAAAGTTTTCACTTTCTGCTATTTGTAGCAACTCTTTTCCTTCCGCAGCAGAAATAAATTCCCCTTTTTCATTTAATAACTTTAATGCATTCCACTCCATGGGGTTGTGACTTGCTGTAAGAATAACGCCACCATCAGCTTTTTGTTGAATCACAGCCATTTCTACGGTAGGAGTTGTAGACAATCCCAGATCGATCACATTTACTCCCATACTTTGTAAAGTGGCACACACCAACTGATTAACCATCTCTCCGGAAACACGTGCATCACGACCTACAATAAAGGTAAGTGGATTGGGATTGCTCTTCTTGATTACGGTTACAAATGCAGAAGTAAATTTTACTATATCAATAGGAGTTAGATTCGTACCAATGCTTCCCCCAATTGTGCCTCTAATTCCTGAAATAGATTTAATAAGTGCCATACATTATTTTCTTTTTGTGTTAAAAAATTCAATTAAAATTTGACTACATTCCTCTTCCATAATTCCACCTGTTACTAACGTTTTTGGATGAAGAATGTTGTGTTTGATGATCGAAAAACCTTTTTTGGGATCAGATGCCCCATATACCAGTTTTCCAAGTTGAGCCCAAGCAATAGCACCTGCACACATTACACATGGCTCAAGGGAGACATATAAAGTGCAGTCATTCAAATACTTTGCTCCTATATGATTGGTAGCTGCCGTGATCGCCTGCATCTCTGCATGAGCTGTAACATCCTGTAAGGTTTGGGTTAAGTTATGTCCCCGACCAATCACCATATTATTCAAAACGATAACTGCTCCCACAGGAATCTCACCCTTTTCCAAGGCAATTTCAGCTTCCCTAAAAGCCATTTTCATAAAATAGGTATCGTTAAAAATCATCTGGCAAAGTTACTGAAACTTTAGGCTCTTAAAAGTTAAAAAATTCAAAATAATATAAAAAGTATTGAAATACAGGATATTAATCTTCAAAAAATTGATTGTAATCTTTGGGATATACCCCTGTATCGATCGCTTTTTCTAATGGAAAAAGGAAAAAGGTGGATTCAGATTCAGCACAAAGTTCCCCTTTTTCATTGAATAATTCAGCTTTTACAAAACCTAAATTTCTTTTTATTTCAATTAATTCCCCTTTTACTGTAATTTTTGACTGAGGATTAACCACCTCTTTTTTATATTTAACGGACAATCGGGATGTTACTCCGGCCGTTTTAGCTTTTATGTAAATCGTCCATGCAGAAATTTCGTCTAAAAGCAACGCCTGAATCCCTCCATGAACAATTCCTGGATACCCTTCAAACTGAGTTTGAGGAACCCAATCTGCAGTAATTTGGTTATCTTCTTCAAAAAATGTTAAATTTAATCCAATCGGATTATGGGGAGAACAAGCTATACAATGGTAATTAGTAACAGCAAAAACGTTTTTAATTTTTCTTCTCATCACTTATCTTTCTTGTTAACAATAGTTTGTGAAATAGTTTTAGCTTATGGTTTTAAAAGGTAAAAGTACCGAAAAACAATGAAATAGTGAGAATAAAAAATTTGAACATGTAAAAATGATTTATTATATTTGCTGCATGGAAATTCTCAGAACTTTTGATCTTTTGGATCGTTACAAGGCCAACTTTCAGAAAGTGGATGCCTTTGGTGTTAAGGAAAATAAAAAATGGATAACCTATTCCACAAACGATTATATTGACTATGCTTACCATTTTGCATGTGGTTTGTTGGAACTGGGTTTTCAAAAAGGGGACAAAATTGCAACCATCTCTCATAATCGTCCGGAATGGAATTTTATTGATATGGGAATGTCAATGATCGGAATCGTGCATGTACCTCTTTATACTTCTTTAAATCTCCAGGAATATACAGAAGTTATTAATCATTGCGATGCCAGAATGTTAATCATTTCTGATCGGATTTTGTATAAAAAATTGGAATCCGTATTTCAACAACTTCCAAAAATTGAAAAAGTATTCACTTTTGATGAGATTCCCGGAGCAACCCAATGGAAAATGATTGTACAGCTCGGAATTGATCATAAATCAAAGTGGATCGATAAAGTGAATGAGATCAAACAAACGATTACTCCAAAAGATTGTGTGTCCCTGATTTATACGTCCGGCACAACCGGAACACCTAAAGGCGTAATGTTATCTCATGAGAATTTGGTTAAAAATTTTTTAGCTGCAGCGAAAGTGTTCCAATTAACTGCAGATCAGAGATATTTGAGTATTCTTCCACTATGCCACGTAGGAGGTAGATTGGGAAATTACCAAACTCAATTTTCCGGTACTTCCATTTACTATGCTGAAAACATGGGAACTATTGCTGCTGATATGAAAGAGATCAAACCGCATGGTTTTGATGCAGTCCCCCGAATTCTCGAAAAAATATACGACACCATCATCAGTAATGGGAAAAAGCTGACAGGGATCAAGAAAAAATTGTTCTTTTGGGCTGTAGATCTGGGATTGAAATATAAAATTGACTCAGAAAGCAGCTGGTGGTATAAACAAAAATTAAAATTAGCTGATAAACTGATTTTTTCCAAATGGAGAGCTGCTATTGGTGGCTTAGCTGATTCTGTGGGTTGTGGTGGAGCATCTCTGCCGGCTCATATTGAACGGATCTTTTGGGCTGCCGGTATCAAAATTTTAAATATGTATGGCTTGACCGAAACATCTCCAATCATCACTATCAACAGAAGAACGCCTCCAGACTTAAAATTAGGCTCTGTGGGATGCGTTATCGATGGAGTGGAGCTTCGTATTGCTAAAGATGGAGAGATCTTGTGTAAGGGGCATAATGTGATGATGGGCTATTATAAAAACGAGGAATTAGCCAAACAGGTTTTCACGGATGATGGTTGGTTTAAAACCGGTGATATTGGTCATTTGGTTGATGGGAAATTTTTAATGGTTACCGATCGGAAAAAAGAGATTTTTAAATTGTCAAATGGTAAATATGTTGCTCCTCAAGTAGTTGAAATCAAATATAAAAATTCCATTTTTATTGAAAATCTGATGGTTGTCGGAGAACATAAAAAATATGCCGGGGCTGTCATTTCTCCCAATTTTTCTAACCTGATGGATTGGATTAAAAATAACAACATTCCCGTTGACAATGAAGCCAATGTTTTAAAGTTAAAAGAAGTAAATGATTTATACAGAACAGAAATTCAACGATTGAATAAAACCGTTTCGGAATTTGAAAAGATTATTAAATTCAAATTGGTTGCAGATCAATGGTCTCCAAATACCGGGGAACTATCCGCTACCCTTAAATTAAAAAGAAATTACATTTCAAAAAAATATAAGGAAGAGATTGAGGAGATATTTAGCTAATGAGCTAAAAGGTTTAAAATTTGTACATTGGTCATAATTTGATCATATTAATTTGGAGATTTGTAAAAATTGTTCTATTTTTGTTGCATTAATTGAGAAAAAATATAAATCAAAAATTATGAAAAACAGTATCTTTTTTAAACTATTATGTGTAGTAGCTATAATTGTTTCTACTCTTTATGTAAATGCTCAAGTGCCTTCCGGAATTGTACCGGCAACCGGAATCCCTGTTCTTGTTCCGGCAACAGTGAGTGATTTGAATACCCAAAACGGTTATTGTCAACTGTCTTATGGCACTTCGGGATTACAACGATCAATTACAAATTGTAATCCACTTACTTTAGCAGGACACCAAGCGGGAAATTCAGGGAACTCACATGTAGTAATTACAACAACTGCTTATGATTCACTATCATGTGCTGATTCAATTTCAGGGCAATCTTTAATAACCATACCTGATATTCCCTTCTGGGATTCTTTAAATTATGGTCAACTAAGAGTGATGAAACTAGGAGATGAAGTGGCGGGCTCATACCCATTTGCTAGCGCAGCCTCTACATACTATTTTACTCCAACAGAGGAACAAAATCTATTATTTTTGTGGATTGCATATCTCTCTGAAGAAGCTCAACATCATAATAAATCAGAAATTGGATTT
Source organism: uncultured Bacteroidota bacterium (assembly GCA_942493315.1). Lineage (GTDB taxonomy): Bacteria > Bacteroidota > Bacteroidia > Bacteroidales > WCHB1-69 > UBA5429. Next base: position 1,367,935 of record OW818690.1, read on the forward strand.
TTTAGAGTGGAAGTTACCGATACAAATGGTAATTATGTATCAGGGAATTACTATAACAGCACATTCTATATAATTCCTCAAACTACATTTGATCCCGTGTTACATCCCTGCTGTCAAGCTCAGTATTTAATCTATCATTGTCCTTCAAATCAGACTTTTCCCCCAAAAATGTGGTCAGATTGGAAACAATTGGTTTTTGATCTTCGTTCCTTTATTGGTCAGACAGTAAAATTAAGGATTATTGTTTCTGAATGTTTATATCAAGCACATTATACTTACGGTTATTATACCGGATTCGGTGTAAATGGGAATTTGAATGTTCAATCATGCTCACCGGATAGTACTTCAATTCAGGCTCCAGTAGGTTTTAAAAATTATAAATGGTATGTGAATAATGTTTATATTCCAACTTATGATAGCCTAAGCGTGATTACAATGCCAAGAAACACAAGTGACACCCTATTCAGATGTGACATTATTTCGGATTATGAAGATACAATCCGCTTTGCTAAAATAGTCAATTATTACTCAATAACTCCTGATTTTAACTGGCAACAACAAGTGGAGGGTGACTTATATAAGGTTCAATTTACAAATAATTCTACTTTGTTGAATAATACTGACAATGGACATATTTTGGAGAATATTGAAAATCTACAATGGAATTTTGGAGATGGTTCTACATCTTCAGAATTAAACCCAATCCATTACTATTCCGGAGTAGGACCCTATACTGTTACTTTAAGAGTATTTGACAATTATAATTTGTGTAGTGAGGCGTTTAATGATGAAATTTTGTTATCCGGAGTTTCAGTAAATGATGCTTCTATTTCAGAGATTTTATTTAATGCTTATCCAAATCCATTTAATGAAGAGATCATTCTGGAGGTTTCAAATACAAATGAAACGGTTTCTTTTGAAATTATTAATATTTTAGGACAAGTGATTGATCATGGAGTAATTAACAAACAAGCTAAAATCAAAACGCATCATTATTATACAGGCATGTATATTATTAAGTTTAAATGTGGAAATCAAACTTACTTTAGTAAATTGGTGAAAGAATAGAAGATAATAAGCTAATTTGTTAATAAGCTAATTGTTAATTTGCTAATTGTTTAAAAATTACTTTTCGAAAACGTTGTTCCATTAAAATTTTATTGCTGGAGTGATACCCAATGGCATAGTTTATTTCTGCTTTAGGAACTTCTACAATAAAAGTGTCTGAATGGTTGTTTTGTGCCAGATGGATCAACTTTTCTCTCCATAGTTCAGTAATGACCAACTCTTTAAATGATACATGAAATGGGCCGGCTATTAATGTTTCCCGGGTGATGAATCCCTCAGAAGGGTGTAGACCAATCCTTAAAATTTGAACCTGATTTTCTTCAAAAAGAGGTATTAAAGGGGCAACCCATTTTACAGCTTGCTCTAAAGTTAATGGAGTGTACAACCCTTTTAAATAGGCTGTTTCCAAATCGGTATTTTTAATCACCAGAGTTGGATAAATTCTGGTATATTGTGCTTTTAAACCGATGATTTTTTGGGCTGTTTCATACGATTTTTCAGGAGTATCACCGGGAAGTCCCACCATCATTTGTAATCCTAATTCAAAACCATTTTGAAGGATGAGCTGTGCACTTTTCTCTACATCTTCCACAGTGTGTCCCCTTTTAGTTAATGAGAGCACGTCCGGATCTAAACTTTGAGCTCCCAATTCAATCCATTTCACATGATGTTGCTTCAACATATCTAAAATTCCCTGATTGATATAATCGGGACGAGTTGATAATTGAATAAAGTTGATCTGACCCGATTTTATAAAAGGGGCAACTGTTTCTAAGTAACGTTGTTGTTCTGAAATGGGCAAACCGGTGAAACTTCCTCCAAAAAAGGCCACTTTTATTTCTAATTCCGGATTGTTTTTGGGAATGGTAGAAAGGTATTGCCGAATAATAGAAACCACCTCATCCGGAGAAGGAGAGGTGGCTTTTTGGGTAATATTATACTGATTACAGTAAGTGCAGCGAAATGGACAAGCTGATTCAGGAATAAAGATTGGTATTGTGTAATGAGTTTTCAATGAACAAATTACTCGGCTAATACCAAAACTTTATTAAATTTAACTTCCACAACGCCACCATTGATTTCAAAAAATTGAATTCCGGAAGGAGTTTCGGCTTTGATTTTTCCTTTTTTCAAGCCGGCAATCATTGGAGCATGTCTATCTAAAACTGCAAATAAGCCATCCAAACCGGGGAATAGGATAGCAGAAGCTTCGCCAAGATAGATCTCTTTGTCAGGAGTAAGAATTTCGAGTATCATAGTAATTATTTAGTTGCGTTAAGTTCTTTTTCACCTTTTTCAATAGCTTCTTCAATAGAACCAACAAGGTTAAATGCATTTTCAGGAAGATAATCCAATTCACCATCCAAAATCATATTAAATCCTTTAATGGTTTCTTCAATAGGTACAAATACCCCTTTAATACCGGTAAATTGTTCTGCCACGTGGAATGGCTGAGAAAGGAAACGTTGAACACGGCGGGCGCGGTGTACCACTTTTCTATCCTCTTCAGAAAGTTCTTCCATCCCCAAAATAGCAATAATATCCTGAAGTTCTTTGTATCTTTGAAGTGTTTCTTTTACGCGTTGTGCTGTATTGTAGTGTAATTCACCTACGATATCAGGACTTAAAATTCTGGAAGTGGAATCCAATGGGTCAACAGCCGGATAGATCCCTAATTCAGAAATTTTTCTGCTTAATACAGTAGTGGCGTCCAAGTGAGAGAACGTTGTAGCAGGAGCAGGGTCAGTTAAGTCATCTGCAGGTACATAAATCGCTTGTACTGAAGTGATAGATCCTCTTTTAGTAGATGTGATTCTTTCTTGAAGTACACCCATTTCAGTGGCAAGAGTAGGTTGGTATCCTACAGCAGAAGGCATACGGCCAAGTAGAGCTGAAACTTCAGAGCCTGCTTGTGTGAAACGGAAAATATTATCAACGAAGAAAAGAATATCGCGGCCACCCGATTCTTCATCCCCATCACGGTAGTATTCTGCAACGGTAAGACCGGAAAGGGCAACACGTGCACGAGCTCCGGGAGGTTCATTCATCTGCCCAAAAACCATAGTACATTGAGAGTTCGCTAATTTAGTCTGATCAACTTTTGATAAATCCCATCCCCCTTTTTCCATACTTTCCATAAACTCTTCACCATATTGGATTACACCGGATTCTAGCATTTCTCTAAGCAAATCATTCCCTTCACGTGTACGCTCACCAACACCGGCAAAAACGGACATCCCTGAGTATTTTTTTGCAATATTGTTGATCATCTCCATGATTAACACCGTTTTACCAACGCCGGCACCACCAAACAAACCAATTTTACCCCCTTTAGCATAAGGCTCAATCAAGTCAATAACTTTAATACCGGTAAACAAAACCTCTTGCGAGGTTGATAGTGTTTCAAAAGCAGGTGGATCTCTATGGATATCTTTACGATTTTTAGTTTCGATTTTTCCGATACCATCAATAGCTTCACCAATTACGTTTAAAAGTCTTCCGTTGATATTCCCCGCAGGCATTGAAATCATACGACCTGTAGAAATTACATCCATTCCTCTCTTTAAACCGTCAGTAGAATCCATAGCAATACAGCGCATGGTATTTTCACCAATTGCTTGTTCGCATTCAAGGACAATACAATCACCATTTTCTTTAACGATTTCTAAAGCATCATAAATGTTTGGGAGTGTGAGTCCTTCGTCAAATTGAACATCGACAACGGCCCCAATAATTTGAGATATTTTCCCTTTAATTTGATTTGTCATTTTATATTTTTTATATTATATTATTCAAATTTTTACGAGCCGCAAAAATAGTATTTTTTATGAAATTTTTGGGGTCAAAATAAAAAATAATTGAAAAAAAATAACAAAAAAAGAGGAGATGATTCCCCTCTTATTTTTTTATCGTAAAAAACAAAGAATATTACTTTTTGCCGAACCCTTCGTCAGAAACTGATAATTTTGTTCTACCTTTTGCTCTTCTAGCAGCTAAAACTCTACGTCCATTAGCAGTAGCCATTCTTTCTCTAAATCCGTGTTTGTTTTTACGTCTTCTGTTCGAAGGTTGATAAGTTCTTTTCATTGCCGTATAATGTTATTATTTTTTCTAATTTTTTAGGGCTGCAAAGATACAACTTTTTTTTATATTTCCAAATTATTTTCAGATAAAAATTTAGAAATGACTAATTCAGGCATTTTTATTGATTTTTGTAGCCATTCAAGATATAAATTTTCTTTTTCTTCTTCAGATAATTTCCAGTTTAGATCTGATTTTCGCAATTTTTCAATCAAAAAATTGGTCATAATAGCAACAGAATTGGAGATATTGAAGCTTGTTGTGAACCCATACATAGGAATTTTAACGGAACAATCAGCCAGTTGAATAGCCTCTTCAGATAATCCTTTTAATTCTGTTCCAAATAATAATGCGATCGGCTTATCTATCGGAAAATCTTCCATAAAACAGCTATCATCTCCTGGCAATGTAGCAGCAACACGGTAACCTTTCTCTTTAAGTCCCAAAATGCAGTCCTCAATATTATGGTCTGATGCAGGATAAAAGTGTTTGTCAATCCATTTATCGGATCCCATTGAAATAGCAGTGTGGATAAAAAAATCGTTTTCCCCTTCAATGACATGAATATCTTGTAACCCTAAACATTCACAAGTACGCATAACGGCACTAATGTTTTGAGCTTGAAACAGATCTTCAATCACTACGGTTAAATACCTGGTTCTGTTATTCAACACTTCTATCATCCTTTGATTTCTTTCATCAGTAAGGAATGTAGTTAAATATTCCGATACTTTACGTCTGGTTTCTTTATTGTCTATTTTCATAATCTAAAATTCATAAAAAAAGCCCTGACAGGGCTTTTTTTATTTCTTTAATCCGGGTATAAATTAGATTGTACCGGTTAGTTCAGTGCCTGGTTTGAATTTGATAACATTTTTAGCAGGAATGTCCATCTCTTTTTTAGTTTGAGGATTGCGTCCTTTTCTTGCAGCACGTTTAACAACTGCAAATGTTCCAAAACCAACTAAAGAAACTTTTTCTCCTTTTGTTAAAGCTTCAGTTGTAGCGCATACAAATGCATCTAAAGCTATCTTAGCTTGAACTTTAGTAAATCCAGCTTTTTCAGCTATTGAACTAATTAATTCTGCTTTGTTCATTTGATTAGATTTAATGGTTAATAAAATAATTTCAACGACTGCAAATTTAAAAAATATTTAATGAAATATCTCAAAAAAACGGAAATGTTGATAAACAGTTTAATTGTTAATAAAAAACCTATAAAATGGCAAAAAAATACACTAAAACAATTTTAAAGTGTAGTTGGCGTTTCTGAATCCTGTTAAAAAAGGGGTAATTTGCATTTTACTTTTGCCCTGAAGTTGCAATTCTAGTAGAGAAATTTGATAATCAGAGCAACAAATGGAAAGAAAAGTTTTATGATCTGTCAAAATTGTACCCGGTTCATAGTCACTTTTTTGTTTTAATATCACTGTTTTAAAACATTTTAAAACTACAATTTCGCCGGAAATAGTTTGAATATGAGTATAAGCTCCGGGGTATGGAGAGAGCCCTCTGATAAAATTAAAAACAGTTTGAGCCGGTAAATTCCAGTTGATTTGGGTATTCTCTTTATTTAGTTTGGGGGCAATTTTTAATTTGGAATTATCAAGTGGGGATTGGAATTTGAGTTCTCAATTGTTTGTTTTCAATGGCATCAACAGTTTCCAAAGCTAACTGAGCACCTAATTTCATTAATTTATCGTAGATAATCCCTGTATCATCAGTTTCAGAAATAAGCAATTCTTTACAATCAATGATATCTCCTTTATCAATTTCATGATTGAGGAAAAATGAGGTTACTCCGGTTTTGGTTTCTCCATTGATCACAGCCCAATGGATGGGAGCAGCACCCCGATATTGAGGGAGTAAAGATGCATGGATATTAAAAGTTCCAAGAGGAGGCATCGCAAAAACCTCTTCAGGGAGCATCCTAAAAGCAACTACAATAAAGAGATCAGCTTCTATTTGCTTTAATTGATCTAAGAAATCGGGATCTTTAAGCTTTGCAGGTTGTAAAATCGGAATATGATGATCTAAAGCGTACTGTTTTACTTCAGAATATTGTAATTTCAGTCCTCTTCCCGCCGGTTTATCAGGAGCCGTTACAACGGCCTTAACTGAGTGTTTGGAATGGTACAGAACATCTAAAGTTGCCACAGCAAATTCAGGTGTCCCCAAGAAAACGATATTCATTATTTTAACTTTCGTTGAAGCTCAATCATTTTTAAAACAGTATAAGCTGCTTCTACTCCTTTATTCCCATGTTTCCCACCGGAACGATCTAAAGCTTGTTCTAATGTATCACAGGTTAATACTCCAAATATAACTGGAGAACCGTAGTCTAACCCAACTTTCATCGCACCTGTTGCAACAGCTTGTGAAATAAACTCAAAATGTCTGGTTTCCCCTTGAATAACACAACCTAAACAGATTACACCATCCAGATCCTCATCAGCATCAAATAGCATAGCTGACCCAAGGGGTAATTCAAAACTTCCGGGTACTGAATGCACTGCAATATTTTGTTCTAAAACACCATATCCTAATAGAGTAGAAAGTGCTCCCTCCTTCAATGCATCCGTAACAGTTGGATTCCATTCACTTATAACAATTCCAACTTTATACTTCCCGGCTTTTGGAAAAGTTCCGGAGTGTTCAGAAAGATTTGTTTTTTTCATTATTTGCCTAGTTTTGCAGCAACTCTATCAGCAAATCTAGCTAAACCCATATTTTGATATTGATCATAAAAATCTTTTTCAATTTGAGTGTAGATATCCAAAGCTTTTTGCCATTGTTCTTCTCTTTCGTACATTTGAGCTAATTTGAACTGATTGGCAGGTGTGAAATAAGGATCATCATTACCATCTATTGATTTCTCATAATAAGAGATAGCTTTTTTTGTATCACCCATATCATCATAAATATCACCTATTACAGCTTGACATGCATACCAAAGCGCATCTTCTTTATGTTTATATTTTTTCAAATAAACGAGAGCTTCATCAGGTTGGTTTAATTTTAAATAGCATAATCCGGCGTAATAGTTAGCTGTGTTAGCTGTTTTTGTCAAACTATATGATTTTGCAATGGCAAGAAATCCGTCCATTTCATCATCACCTTCTAATGCAAGTTGAATAGAAACTGAGTCACCCATTAATAATTTATCTATTGGTTTCAAAATTAGCATAGATGCTTTTTCAGTTTGGGGAATTAAATAAAGCCGGTTAAATGCGATTAGGGCAATAACAATAATCAAAATACCGATCACAACACCATAAACTATTTTGTTGTATTTATTAAAAAACGCAATGGTTTTAGCAATAAAATTTTCTTTTGCGGGTGTTGCACTTTCCTTTTTGGCACCTATTTTTTCTTTGTTTGTCATATTAAATTGTATTTTAATTTTTCGAGCGGCAAAAATAACAATAATTTTCTTATGTTTGAGCTCTTTGGTTAGAAAAAAATCAATTAATAAGTTGATTATTAATTCTTATCTTTAATAGAGCGGTTTAATTCGAATAAAACCTGATTGGTTATCTCTTTGGAAGGATCAGCATGAATAAGAAATGGACTATTGGATTGATAGGTTAAAACAAAAGAAGCATTTCTTTGAATGTTAATTCTTTTTACTACAACCTGAAGAGAATCGTACAATTGTAATAGCGCATTAGCTTGTTTGTTTTGAAGATTATTAAACACATTTTCTTTCTCTGCTTCTAGTTGAGCATATTCTTGTTGTAATAAATTTTGAGCATTTTCAATTTGAATTTTAGTTAAAACGCCTTTTGCATAATTTTCTTCAAATTGTGCATATTTTTGTTTAAAAGCCTGCTCTTTGTTTTGGAAAATGAGTTCTTGTCTCTTCGTTTCGGCATCAATTTCTTTTTTCAATAGATCAACTAGTTTATAATTTTCATTGATGGTATCCAAATTTATAAAAACGATCTCACCTGATCCCGGTTTTCCATCAAATACTTTTGGAACAAAAACTTCCGGTTTTGGCGTTAAAAAATGTAAAATATACAATACAATTACGGCAATGGTTATGATGGCATAAAATCCAATTTGAAACCAATTTTTTTTCTTTTTATTGGGTTCTTTATCAGGAAAATTTGTGCTTTCTTCTTTTAATTCAACAGTTTCCATTTTTTCTGTTTCGATTGGTTCGTTTGTTGTGTTGTAGTCCATTTCGTTCATAGTATTTACTTTTTATGATAATTCTTTAATATAAATATTTTCAATTCTTGATCTGAATTCTCTGATAGATTCCCCTTGCTCAGGATATACAGCTGGAAGGAATTTTATTTCTATTTTTGATAAAAATCTAGGCATTCTGATGCTTCTAAAAGTAGCTTTTTCAGAACCTTTAATAATAACAGGAACAACAGGAATATTTAATTCAGTACTTAAAATAGCAAAGGAATCTCTGAAATGTTTGAGTTTTTTGTCTTTAGCTCTGGTTCCTTCAGGGAAAATAACCACATTATTTCCTTGTTTAAGCACTTCTGACATCTGTTGTAAAGATTCACGAATGTTGGTATTGACATTCATTAAAATAATGTTGCTTCTATTAGCAATAAATCGGCCTAGTTTGAAATTAAAATGTTTTTCTTTAGCAAAGAAGAATGTTTTAGTATTGATTTTCCATTTTAATTTGGAGGTAATAAAAACACCATCAAATCCACTTCTGTGATTTCCAATAATGATACAAGGTCCATCAGGTAGATTGATTTTTCCTTTGGTATAATATCTGTAATAAATATGGAACGATATTTTGATAAAAAGGTCCAAAACCCAATGAACAAACCCTGATTTTGGTAATTTTAAATCTTCGAGTTTGTGTTGCAAAATCTCTTTCCAGGAGATTTCAGTATCTTTAACGACACTTGAATTTTGCTCGATATATGCAGTTAATTTATTCAAAGACTGATAGTTATCCAATTCGTTTTCTTGAAGATGAATTTCAAAAGCTGTTTCAATATAAGCGATCAGTGCTACCCGGGTTAACGAATCCATTGCTAAATCGATCTCAAAATGGGAATCTCCGGTTGCTTTTCTGCCGGTTTCATTTTCAACGAATTGTTTTAAAGCAATATATGCAGGGCTTTGATTTTCTTTTTGTACTTCTTTTTGAACCTTTTCTTCTACAGTGATTAAAGGTTTTAATAAGTGTCGTTGAATTTTTCCTAATCTGGTTCTTGGCAACTCATCAGATGCGATATGGAATTTTTTAATTCTTTTATAGGTCATTGCATTTTTGTTGTACTCTTCAATCTCGGTTTTGATCATCTCATTGGCAGAGGAACCGGTGTTGAGTCTTACCACATCCATATCAGGAACAACTAAGGCTTGGAGAAGGTCATTTTCCAAGAAAACAGCCATCTCTTTCATCACTTTGGACTTCTCTAAGATTTCAAATTCTAATTCAACAGGATTGATATTTTTCCCATTGGAAGTGACAATAATTTCTTTGATTCTACCTGTAATTTTGAGCCCATTTTTGTCGATAATTCCAATATCTCCGGTTTCAAGCCATCCATTTTTTAAAATGGCATCGGTTTCTTCGGGCCTATTGTAGTACCCTTTCATTACATTGTTTCCTTTGACACGAATCTCGCCATTTTCGCCGAACTGAATTTCCAAACCGGGAAGTAAATCGCCTGAATAACCAATTCTATCTTTTCCGGGTCTTGTAAAACTGATCATAGGAGCACATTCTGTCATTCCATATCCGGTTAAGACAGAAAATCCCAACGTTCTGAAAATTGTACCTGTTTCTTCAGATAATGCAGCACCTCCGCAAACCAAATGTTCAAGATGTCCTCCAAATTTTTGATGTACAGCTTTGAAAATTTTTCTTGAAAACGGTTTACTATCAATAGCTTTTGCCATTTTATACATCAATCTACCAACAGGAGAAGAGTTTACTTTAACCATGATCCCTTTTGCTAAGGTGTCATATAATTTAGGAACTCCAATAATTAATCCGATTTTACCACGGTTTAATGTTTTTATGATAGAGTCTGCTGTTAATCCTTCTGCAATAAAAACAGATGAACCCACAAACATTGGAGCAAGCATCGTACCTACAAACGGAAAACTGTGGTGTAATGGCAATAAAACCATCACGCTGGTATCCCTTTTAAAAATGGGAACATGTTCACAAACTGCAATAAGATTAAAATAGATGTTTTTATAGGTCAACATAACCCCTTTAGGACTTCCGGTAGTTCCCGAAGTATAGATGATGCATAATGTATGATCATCTTCACCCATTGGAATAGGAGTTGGTTCATATTTTTCAACGCCCATAATATCAACATCTTCTGTAGTGCAGATTACACAATTGTAATCAGAAATAGAAGAAACAGCATCCTGAATCATCTCCTTTTTAGCTAATGTAGTATAGATGATTTCCGGTTTACAATCCGCAATTATAAAAGATAACTCTTTGATAGTTGAACTGTAATCAACAGGAACCACTGTCCCTTGCGTTCTTAATGTGCCATATACAGCGAAAAAATAATCAGGTGTATTGTCAGCAAAAATCAATATTTTGTTAATATTTTGACTTTTTTGTTCAAAATATTTTTCATAAGCAATGGTGTATTGTAAAAGTTGAGAATAACTATATTCCTGATCTTTAAATACTATTGCGATCTTTTTATTGTTCTTTAGTAGCATATTTTAAATATAAAAAAGTTCGCTGCAAATATACGCGAACTTTTTGATTCAGAAAGAAGGATAAATATATTGTTATAACTTAAAGCCAAATGTACCCACTATACAATTAGATTCAAAGTTTTGATGTACCGGGTTAACCATAGAAGGATCATAAAACCAGTATTTTTGATGAGATATTTTGTAAACATAAGCAAAATCAACAAAAAAGGAATTGGTTCTGTATCCTAATCCTACAGAGTAAGTGTAGAGAGCCCCGTCGTTTATCTCATTTTGATATGGAGAACTGGTATATGCAAAACCACAACGATACAGAATGTTTTTAGTTATATAAGTTTCTGCACCCAATCTTATGCTATGTGTAGGTCTATAGGTGTCACGGATCGCTTTATTTTCATCTTTAAAAAGATAAGTATTATTATCATAACTGCCTAATTCTGATTTAGAGTAATCTGTATATTCATAATCAATACTAACAAAACCTCTTTTTGAAATTAAGAAAGCAACATTTCCCATTAATTTCAAAGGAGTAATCAGCTGATAATTATACTCGTTGGTGTAATTTGAAACATAAGTTGTATCTCCGAATGATACCATTTCACGTTCTAAAACATCATGAACATTGCTGTAAAAAGTTGGAGTATGAATTGCAGCTCCAAATCTCAAAAAAGAAACAGGTTGATATAAAATTCCTAGCTTTAAATTAACACCGGAGGAGTTCACCCTCAAATTATCGTTAATAGTAAATGAGTTAAAGTGATCCACAACATTATTGTCATCCACTTCTTCATAACTTCTTTTTTCAGTATAAGAAATAAATGGAACACCAAGAGTAGCCCCAATATATAATTGATCATCGTAATTTCCTCCAAAAGAGAATGTCATTTCATTAATTCTACCGGAAGTGATCACGGAACTGGTTTGTTTAAGGTCTTTTCCAAGATAAGCTGGAATATATTGAGTATTATTTGCTGTATTGTTAAGGGGATCGATGATGTAAGATTGATATGCGAAATCACCTTCTCTTTCAAGATTTTCATATAAAGTACCATTGGCGTAAGTAGCAAAAGCGGATCCCATTGTACTTCCATTACTTCTCCCTTCAATAGCAAATTTATTGTTAAAATTCATAATTTGGTTGAATCCAAATCCAAATTGTCCTTTTTTCCATTTGCTATTATCGGCACCTGACCAGGCAAAAACGATTCCTAAATTTGATATGGTTGATGAAACAGAAGTTGTTGGGGTCAGTTCATCATTATAAGTTGAGTTAACATGATGAATATCAAGATAAAGAGGAGTAAAGGAAATTTCAGTTTTTTTGAAAAGAGCAATAGATGCAGGATTGGTACTTAGAGCGGAAAATTCAGCACCAACAGCGCCAAATGCACCACCTGCACCAAGAAAACGAGCGGTTCCATTCCATTCCGTTTTTGAAAAGCGAAGCGCATCCATCTCATTTTGAGCAGTTAATATACTTCCAAAACCTAGTAGAAGTGATATAAGTAAGATGTTTTTAAGTTTCATATTATTTATTTTTTATAATTCAACTTTAAATTATTTTCTATGTCCGGAAGAGCTTGATCCACCTTTGCTTCCTGATGAAGAACCTGAAGAACCGGATGATCTGCTGCTACTTCCACTACTTGAACCTGATGAAGATCCACCTCTGTTGTATGAACCGCCACTAGATCCTGATGATGATGGTTTACTAGGTGTATAGCTTCTGTTTGATCCTGATGATGAAGAACTTCCTGAGCTGTTTCTATTGTTATTGTTGTAATTACTTCCTGAACCCTGACTGTTGTTGTTTCCACGATTGGTATTGTTGTAGGTACCGGAACCTTGACTGTTTTGGTTGTTCCTGTTGTAATTATAGTCGTTGTTTTGGGAATTATTATTTCGGCTATTGTTATTATAGTTCCTTTGGTTATTTTGGTTATTTTGGTTGTTTTGAGGATTTGAATTATTCCTATTGTTTTGAGAATTATTGTTTTGAGGTCTGTACTGTTGATTATAGTTTTGTCTGCTATCAGTATTTTGGTTGTTTTGAGGTCTGTTTTGGTTGTTGTAGTTTTGTCTGCTATCAGTATTTTGGTTGTTTTGAGGTCTGTTTTGGTTGTTGTAGTTTTGTCTGCTATCAGTATTTTGGTTGTTTTGAGGTCTGTTTTGGTTGTTGTAGTTTTGTCTGCTATCAGTATTTTGGTTGTTTTGAGGTCTGTTTTGGTTGTTGTAGTTTTGTTTGCTATCAGTATTTTGGTTGTTTTGAGGTCTGTTTTGGTTGTTGTAGTTTTGTCTGCTATCAGTATTTTGGTTGTTTTGAGGTCTGTTTTGGTTGTTGTAGTTTTGTCTGCTATCAGTATTTTGGTTGTTTTGATTCAAAGGTCTATTATTAGTACTTTGTCTGGAATCAACTGATGCAGTACCTGGAGATGGACGACTTTCTACTTCCTTGATGATAGAAGCGTAGTTTTGATTAAATGAAGTTGGAGTAACTGACCGGGAAACAGAAGCTGTTTTGTTTCCATCATTATTTTCACCAGGACCGGGTCTTCTTCCGCCATTTCCGCTGGATGGGCCAACATTATTTCTATGTCCGTAGTAATAGCTTGAGTTATTATCATAAGTATTGTGGTAATATCCTGCATGATTTCCATCGTAATATCCATCCCAGTAACCATCATTATATCCATTCCAATATCCGTGATGATATCCATGACCACCATACCAATAAGGATCATTACCCCAACCGTAACAGAATCCATAATTATAGTACCCATAGTTATAGTAATAAGGTCTGTAGTAATAGGTTGGCCACCACCAACTATATCCTAAATAGATACTGGTACCCCAGGTTGCAGGATAGTAATCATAGTAATACATATTAGTAAAGTAAGGATCATAATAGCCCCAACCGGTATTATAAGAGCTATGAAATCTTCGAATTCTGGAAGTGTAATAATAATCATAATTATCATAATTTTCATAATCAGAATAGTAATAATTATCATCACCTGAGTAATTGTTGTCATCATAATAGGTATTATTGTCATAATTACTATTATTTTGATCGTAATTATTATCAGAATAATTTTGATCATACCCTTGATTTTGATCATAACTTTGGTTTTGGTTATTGCCTTGGTTTTGATCGTACCCTTGGTTTTGGGAATAATTTTGGTCGTAACCCTGATTTTGATTATTATCTGAATAGTTATCAGATGGTGGGGTTACAGGACGTTGATATTGTTTGTCTGATGATGGGGTATATGCATCGTCATAATAAACTACGTTTTCAACGGTACATGAACTGGCAATTAACGTTAGGATGATGCCGGTTATTAATAGTCTCTTTTTCATAATTTTGCCTCCTTTTATTATTACATTGGTTGCTTTTTCGTATCTTTGCACAAAATTTAGACTACCAAAAATTCATTAAGTTTAAAAGTAACGAGAAGAGATGGCAAAAAGTATTACTCCAAGAGAAAAAGACTATTCACAATGGTATATTGATATTGTGAAACATGCAGAACTTGCTGAAAATTCAGCTGTTAGAGGATGTATGGTGATTAAACCGTACGGTTATGCGATTTGGGAAAAAATGAGAGATGCATTGGATAAAATGTTTAAAGAAACCGGACATGTGAATGCCTATTTTCCACTTTTTATTCCAAAATCTTTCTTTTGTCGCGAAGCTAACCATGTGGAAGGGTTTGCCAAAGAGTGCGCGGTAGTTACGCATTATCGTTTAAAAAATGATCCAAATGGGGGTGTCATGGTTGATCCTGATGCCAAATTAGAAGAGGAATTAATAGTTCGCCCTACTTCAGAAACCATTATCTGGGATACTTATAGAAATTGGATTCAGTCTTATCGGGATCTTCCGATTTTATGCAATCAATGGGCTAATGTGGTTCGCTGGGAAATGAGAACACGTTTGTTTTTAAGAACAGCGGAGTTTTTATGGCAAGAGGGGCATACTGCTCATGCAACAAAAGAGGAAGCAATTGCAGAAACAGAACAAATGTTGAATGTTTACGCTGAGTTTGCCGAAAAACACATGGCGGTTCCTGTTATCAAAGGGGTAAAATCTCCTAATGAAAGATTTGCCGGAGCTTTGGATACCTATTGTATTGAGGCTATGATGCAGGACGGAAAAGCGCTACAGGCAGGAACATCACACTTTTTGGGTCAAAATTTTGCAAAAGCTTTTGATGTTAAATTCTTAAGTAAAGAAAATAAATTAGAATATGTTTGGGCTACATCCTGGGGAGTTTCTACCCGATTAATTGGTGCTCTTATTATGAGCCATTCAGATGATAATGGCCTCGTTCTTCCTCCTATGTTAGCTCCTCTTCAAGTTGTAATTGTACCTATATATAAAGAGGTAGAACAACTGAATGCCATCAAAGCGAAAATGGAACCGGTAATTAAAGCGTTAAAAGCTAAAAATATTACTGTCAAATTGGATGATGATGATTCTCGTCGTTCCGGTTGGAAGTTTAATGAATACGAAATGAAAGGGGTGCCTATTCGCATTGCTGTTGGTCCTCGTGATCTTGAAAATAATCAAGTTGAGATTGCCCGTCGTGATACATTGGAAAAACAAACCATCACATTTGAGAATTTAGATCAGTATATTGAACAATTATTAGAGGATATTCAAAATAATATTTATAATAAAGCATTAAAATTTAGAGAGGAAACCACTCGAAAAGCAGATACATGGGAACAGTTTACTCAACTTCTGGATCAAGGTGGATTTGTTGCTGCTCATTGGGATGGTACTTCAGAAACGGAAGATACTATCAAAGAAAAAACCAAAGCTACGATTAGATGTATCCCTTTAAATAATCCTTTGGAAGAAGGAAAATGTATTCTTACCGGCAAACCATCCACTCAAAGAGTGTTGTTTGCCAGAGCCTATTAATATCAAATCTCTTGATTGTTCTTAAGAAAGTAGATTTTTTAATGCTTCATGTATGTTTCTAAATTGAAACATCAATCCCTCTTTTTGAATTTTTTCAGAAGAAACTTTCGATCCTTCTATTAGCATAGAGGATGCTTTTCCAAAAAGAATTTGTAGAAAAATCTTGGGAATGTTAGGTATTAATATTGGTTTTCTTAGTACCCTTCCAATCTCTTTAGTGATCTCTTTATTAGTGCAATGTTGAGGAGCTACACCATTAAAAACACCCTCCAAATGGGGATTTTCAATAACATATTTATATAGATTACAAATATCCTGAATATGAATCCAGGGCATATACTGTTTTCCATCACCTAAGGGTGCACCCACAAAAAATTGAACGGGAAGCACCATTTTGGGTAGGGCTCCTTTTTGTGAATCCAAAACCACACCTGTTCTGATCTTTACCACTCTGTCTGCAATATTGGAACTTAAAAATTGATCTGCGCTTTTTTCCCATTGATCTACGACATCAGACAAAAATCCTGATCCTTTTGTAGCCTCTTCTGTATTCACAACATATCGGTTGTATGGATCGTAATACCCAATAGCAGAAGCAGATATGAAACTTTTTATTCTGATTTTGTTTTTTTGAAGTGTGTTCAAAATAAGTTCTGCACTCTCTTTGCGACTATTTATGATCTCATTTTTATACGTTTTTGTCCATCGTTGTCCGGAAATGTTTGCACCTGCCAAATGTACAATATGATCTACACCGATCAAAGCAGCAGGATCAATATAATATTGGGAGGGATCCCATTCAAAATCGTTTTCGTTTTTTATTTGACGTGTTAAAAAACGAACCGAGTGGTTCGGAGTTAAAATTTTTGCAAGATTTGTTGCAATTAAGCCCGAACCACCCGTAATGAGAATAATCTCTTTCATTTTAATATTTTAAAGTTTTAGAACAAATCCTGCAGAAACATTAAAGAAATGCAACCAGTTTTTCACGTATCCATCACCCGGGAAGTCAGGATCACCTGTGCCTGTAGCCCCACCACCTAAGTATCTAAAATTTAAAAACATATTGGTAAATGGATTCACTTCAGCACCAAAACGCCAGCTGGCATCCAGATAATACATCTTGTCCACCCTCCTTCACATAATCAAAATAGTTTCCATTATTTCCCAATTGAATTTTATGAGAGAGTACTGATACAAAGCCCACTTCTGCTACAGCACGATATTGAAATTTAGAAGACTCATTTTGGGCAATACTGTTTCCCATTAATAATATCATAAACATTGAAACAGCTAGTATACTTAAAAAACTTAACGTTAATTTTTTCATCTTTTTAATTTTTAATTTTTAAAATTTTTAAAATAATTTTGACGCAAAGATATATTAGAAATCAATTCAATACAAATCAAATTTTGTATATCAGTTATTGATGAAATCAATGGAAAAACAACAATTAACGACTACAGTATTCCCCAGGGATAGCTGGTTCTGGGAACACTAAAGATACCGCTACAATCTTCACTCAGTTGTAATTGAAATATCAAAGCAGGTTGATTGCCAATATATGGTTCGTGGTACTGGATCGTGTAAGTACCCGGAAGAACATTATTGAGTTGTTCTGTAATATCATACAAACAGTTACAATCGCAGGCTGAAGTTTCTTCCAGTTCATAAATGTGAATGGTATCTCCAACTATTTCAATTTGACAATAGATTTCATCCGGACAACAATTAAATGCTGCGTTGATATGATTTATTGTTAGCCTATGCAGTGATAGAATATAGTTGTACTCGACAGAAGAAAAGGTGTCGGAAACAGTAAACTTTTCATTGTTTCCGGCTAGAAAGTTTTTACACTGTGATTGATCAATCACTTTGCCGGTAATTTTACTTTGAGGGTCTTCATCACATTGGGTGAATAAGATTCCCAAAAGCATAAAAGACAGAAATTTAAGTAGGATTGGTTTCATAATTTTGGGGAATTAATGGTTTTTTTATTGGAACAAAAATAATAAATTATTACATATCATAATAAATTATTTTTTTTAACAAAAAAACGCAGAGTTATTTAGAGCGAACCCTTAATTAATTTCAAATATTACTTTCATTCTGTATCGTAAATAAATTTTTTTATAATTTTGAGGCTGAATATTGGTACTTTCATCCAAATAATAATTACTTAATGATTTAGTATTGGAATATGAAATATCAGAGTATTGTGCATCTTCAATTTCAATAATTGTTATGAAATCACCACATGTTTTTCCTACACTTTGTAAAAGATAATCTGCTTTATCTTTAGCAGCTTTAAGTGCGTTAACTTTTACTTGTTTTCTCAAATCAGTTATATTTTTATTTTTTAGTTCAGCCATTCTTAAACTTTGAATTCCTTTTTTGTCAAGTAGTCCAATTAATGAATCTAAAATTGAAAAATCGAAAATAGAAATTTCATATTCTTTTGTAATTAAGAATTCCTGGCCGAGATTTCTCCAATAATTTCCAATGTTTTTAACTAAAATTTGTTCATTTTTAATACCAAACTGATTTAATTTTACATATAGATCCTTTTCAATATTTTGAATTGGAATTTTCGTTTTAAACCTTCTTGGATTATTAGGTGAAATAAATTCCTCTTTCCAATATTCGCTTATTTCAATTACTAATTTAATTTCATCCGGATCAATATTCATTTCAGCACTTCCTGTAACTTCAATTGTATGGGGTTCTGAAGGGGACATGTTTTGAGCCTTAATAATTCCCAAAAGTCCAATAATAAAAATAATAAAGATCAATTTTTTCATAGTACAATAATTTATATGTTTATAATTGTACAAAATTGAAAAAAAAATTATAGAAAAATGATTGGAAATGGGTGAGTCCCCTTTTTAACTGTGTAAAACAAATTATATTCCTATTTCACTCGGTTTGAATTTTCGGTTATGAAACTCTCCCAGCCGGTATATTTTTTCCCTGGAATTGAAATTTTATTTTGTAATTGATGACAAACAGCGACTGCCAAAGCATCGGTAGCATCAAAATATTTGGAATCTTCGGTATAAATGCCCATATTTTTGAGCATAGCTGCTACTTGTTCTTTAGAGGCAGCTCCTTTTCCTGTGATTGATTGTTTAATTTTTCTGGGAGAATATTCAAAAACTTCCAGATTTCGTGATAATGAAGCCGCAATAACAACCCCTTGTGCTCTTCCTAATTTCAACATGGACTGTGGGTTTTTCCCAAAAAAAGGAGCTTCAATGGCTAAAATATCAGGATTGTACTGATCAATAATCTCCATTGTACACTCAAATATCCGTTTTAATTTGGCATTCTGATCGGGTAGTTTGGCCATTTTTTCCACATTCATTTCCAATAGGGTTACCTTATTGTTTTCCACAGAAATAATGGAAAACCCCATAATTACAGTTCCCGGATCTATCCCTAATATGATCATGAATAAAGGGTTAATTTTTGTTCAGAAAAATCAATAATGGCATTATAGGCAACAAAGAAATCACTTCCCAAAATACATTGAATGACAGGAACATCGGCCATAATGTAAGCTTGATTGATATGTTTTAAGCTGAGTAAAACAGTTTGAAAATCATGGATATTAAATCGTCCGATTTTAAAATCTTGCATTAACGCAATGCTCGTATCAAATTCAGCCGTACCTATACCCACATTAGTTCCGGTATTGGCTGTAGTAAAAGCTTCAGGATCAATAGATTTAAAAAAATCAATATCAAAACAAGTATGAGAAGCACCCGTGTCAATGATAATATTTACCGGATATCCTTTCCACTTACCACGGGCAAAAATGTGGTAATTTTCAGGTTCTAACTCTAAAATGTATAACTTAATGGTATATTTTTTGAAGTGTTTACTAGTTACATCCATCGTTTTTTATTGAAGAAAATGAGCATTAAAAGACTGGTTAAAACACACAAGCCAATAATCATCCAAAAAGCATAAGGATTGGATTGAAATGGTAGGTTAACATTCATTCCGAATAGTCCGGTGAAAAAGGTAAGTGGGAGAACAATTGTTGATATAATAGTAAGTATTCTCATGATCTCATTGGTTCTGTTCGCCATTAAAGAATCAAAAGTATTCGATAACCCGGCAACCAATTCGCCGTAGTCATCAATCATGTCAAACATCTTTTGGTAGAAGTCCAAAATATTACCCCAGTACTCTTCCATATCGTCCGCAAACCCTTTCACTTCTCCCGATTCAAACTTGTGGAATAAGCGGAGTTGAGGTTTAAACATGGTGTTCAACTGAATCATATTTTTTCTGTATCGGGATATTTTTTCAATAATCTTTTCTGATTTTGACTCAAACAAATCGCGACTGATAATATCCAATTCTGACCCCAATCTTTCCACCAACAAGAATGTTTCTTTCATCATGCGATAAAGAACTTTGTAAAGAAGCGCATCACTGGTGCCGCCAATCTCATCTTCCTGGATCTCTTCAGGGGCGATTTTAGTAAGACTAAACAGGTCCTGAACAACATAATGGGAATTCCCAACGGTGATTAAAAAATCCTGACCCCAAAATATTTTGGTTTCTTCAGTTTTAACCAAACTGGTTCTTTTGTCAATGATAGGGAAGTGGAGTACCAGGAAAAAATAGTCATCGTAAATGTCAATCTTGGGACGCTGAACAAAACTTGAACAGTCCTCGATATCCAAAGGGTGGAACCTGAAGTTATCTCTTAAAAAATCCAAATCCTCTATGGTGGGATTTGTAATATGGTGCCATTTAAGCTTGCCGATATTGATGGTGTCAACCATGATAACCTCCTTTCCTTTTTGGAAGAAAAACTAATTTCTACATTCCGATTTCTAATTAATTATTTAGCGGCTGCAAAAGTACAAAAAATAAAAGTGAAAATAACGGATAATTTTAAAAAAGATGTTTTTTAGAATTATTATGATACAAAACGACAAAAATACCTCCGTATTTTTCCACTTCTTGTTGTAGTAAAAACATGGTATTCAAGCATATATCGATAGAATCATAAAGATGATATAAAGCGCCATCCATTACGGTTAGCGGATATAAAAGCAAATCGGATTGTAGGTTGGTTTTCAGGTTAAAAAAAGGGACAGGAATGGTAACAGAGTTTCTAAAACCGGCTTCATCGTGCCACCCCATGGAATAATCTTCTTGAATTCCAGCTTCAATTAATGCTTCAAATGTATCAGGAAATCTGAATTTTAAAAAATGTTGCCGGGATTTGGTAATAGTAAAACCTGCTTTTGATCCTAAAAGAGCGATCTCTTTTAAAATAAGCGACTCATTTTCCGAGGAGTGGTAGGATGGATGGATTCCTATATCAGAGAATGATTTCAGATAATGAATCATTTTTTGAAACTCAGGATGATGAGGATCAATATTTTTGTCAAATTTTGAAAAAGGAGCGGTTAAAATGAAATGGATTGGTCTGATTTGCTCATCAATAGAAAGTTTTTTATGCAAATCAAAACGATCGAAACTATCTTCATGAGCAAAATGAAATGCTCCTTTTAAAACTTTTTGAAAGGTAAAAAAATCAAATTTCAGCAACGACTTAGCCAGAGAACCAAACAATCTGAACAATCCTTTTCCGCGATATTGATAGGCAATGTCAACATCATAGGTTGTCAATTTTTGAAATACAGGTTTTTGATAGCTAAACTCGGGAAACTTTTCCTGAATTTTTTCAGCAATCGCCAAAGCTAAAATATTGACCATCGGTTTCCGATGAAATCCTAATTGATAAGAAACACTATTTTTTGCTTGAAAACGATGATGATGATCTTTTTCAAAGGTGTCGTAATACTCTTCATATCTGGAAGTCAGAAAGAAAGAAACAGCCAATGGATCGATAGTAAAAAGTCCCCGGTAAGTTGGAAAGAATAAGGTATATTCATTCCATGAAGTAGGTGTAATCGTTTGATTATAAATATTACCTTCAAAAAGTAGAGGAGCAGCTTCAATCCATAAATGGGTTGGATTTTCTAAAGGATTAGTGGAGTATCCTATTTTGGGACCTGGAAAGGAATCGAAAAAGAAATAATTATCTGTAAGTTCATAAGCAGTTCCCAACAACCCATTCAGAATGATTTCGAATGTATAACGAATTCTAGGGGTTATTTGTGAAACATAGATTAACATGGATCAACTAATTCTGTTATTAAAGTTCCTGCTGTACAACTCACTACTTTAACATGCACATAATCTCCAACTTTTGCCTCTTGGCGGGGGAATACACACACTTTGTTCTGACTGGTTCTGCCAAACATCTTTTTATCGGAACGTTTGGAAACGCCTTCTACCAAAACTTCAAAAACTTTATGGATATCTTTTTGATTATTTTCAAGGGAGAGTTGTTGTTGGAGGGCAATGATCTCTTCTAATCTTTTTGCTTTTACCTCATCTGGAACGTCATCTATCAGATTTTCAGCTGCTTTGGTTCCATTTCTAACGGAGTAACGAAACATAAAAGCGGAAGAGTATTCCACTTCTCTCATGATAGAGAGTGTATCCTGATGATCCTGATCGGTTTCCCCACAAAAACCAGATAATATATCGGTTGACAGGGCAATTTCCGGAATCCATTTTTTAATCATATTGATCCGTTCCAAATAGTATTCCCGGTTATAAACCCGGTTCATTTTTTTCAGAACAGCACTACTCCCGGATTGAACAGGAAGGTGAATATACTTGCAGATATTGGGATATTTAGCGATGGTTTGGATCAGGGTATCTGAAATATCTTTAGGGTGTGAAGTTGCAAAACGAACTCTCAAAAAAGGAGAAATTTGGGCTACTTTTTCCATCAACCCTGCAAAGTCTAAACGATCTGATTCCTCTTTCCAAAGATAAGAGTTTACATTTTGACCCAAAAGGGTCACTTCCCGATAACCATTTTCAAAAAGATGAGTAGCTTCTTCAAGTATGGTTTTTGGATCCCGGCTTCTTTCACGACCTCGGGTGTAAGGGACGATACAATAGGTACAGAAATTATTACATCCTCTCATGATAGGAATATAGGCAGAGATCCCATTTCCGTCATATCTGATGGGTGCAATGTTATCATAGGTTTCCTCTTCTGAAAGGATCACATTAAAGGAGAGTTCCCCTCTGGAGGCTTCTTCAATAAGTTTGGGAAGCGTTCTGTAAGCATCCGGACCTGCAATAAAATCAAGTGCCTTCTCTTCGGTGAGGAGTTGCTCTTTGATTCTTTCAGCCATACAACCGAGAAGTCCGATTAAAATTTTGTTATTTTTCTTTTTTAAGGAGCCTAATTCCCGCAATCTTTTTCTAATTCTTTGTTCAGCATTATCACGAACGGAACAAGTATTGATTAAGATGAGGTCAGCTTCTTTTTGTTGATCAGTAATTTCGTACAAATCCGCCAAGATAGATGCGACAACCTCACTATCAGCGAGATTCATCTGACAGCCATAAGTTTCAATATGGAGTTTCTTCATTAAAAACTATTTAATCAAGAATGGGAATTTATCAAAATTCTTCAAAGCGATGCTAGTACCTCGAGCAACAGATCTCAAAGGATCATCTGCAACATGAACTTTAAGTTTGGTTTTCTTTTGAAGACGTTTATCTAACCCACGAAGAAGAGAGCCACCACCGGCAAGATAGATCCCGGTTTTATAAATATCGGCAGAAAGAGCAGGTGGCGTAGCTTCTAGTGCATTAATAACTGCTGCTTCAATTTTAGTGATAGAGCTGTTTAATGCCAATGCGATCTCTCTGTAATTCACTTTAACAGAGATAGGAATCCCCTGAAGTAAGTCTCTACCAAAAGCTTCATAATCTTCTGGTGGATTTTCAAGATCTTCAATAGCTGCGCCAACATTTATTTTAATATCTTCAGCCATAGATTCGCTGATTGAGATATTGTGTTTTTTTCTCATGTATTCGATAATGTCATCATTAAATTCATCACCTGCTGTTTTTACAGATTTCTGAGTAACGATACCGCCCAAAGCAATAACTGCAATCTCACTGGTTCCACCGCCAATGTCAATAATCATATTGCCATTCGCATCTAAAACATCAATACCGATTCCGATAGCTGCAGCCATTGGTTCATGGATCATTCTAACCTCTTTAGCCCCTGATTGTTCAGCAGTGTCACGTACAGCTCTCTCTTCCACTTCTGTAATGCCGGAAGGGATACAGATCACCATTTTTAGAGCAGGAGGAAATAATAAACCCTTTGTTCCTGTCATTTTGATAAACTCTCGTAACATCAACTCAGTTGAATGAAAATCAGCAATAACACCATCTTTTAATGGTCTTATGGTTTGAATATTTTCGTGAGTTCTGCCATGCATTAATAATGCCTTTTTGCCTACTGCCATCACACGTTTTGTACTTCGTTCAAGTGCGATAATAGAGGGTTCATCAACCACTACCTTGTCATTATGTAAAATTACAGTATTGGCTGTCCCTAAGTCAATTGCAATCTCTTTCGTGAATAAAGAAAAGAATCCCATTTTATTTTTATTAAGGTTGCAAAGGTACAAAAAATTATCAAATAAAAAAATGGGATATTAAAAAAAACCCTATTTTTGCAAAAAATAAAGTACATGAAAAATTTTTTGTTAATTTTGCTCTTTTTCACCTTTTTTGGAATCGTAAGTGCCCAAGAGAATGTTCATTATGATATGGAAGTTGGGGTGGATCAAGTGGAAGCAAAACATAGTGAAGCGTGGTTAAAAGTGAAAAAAGTGGAAGGATATCGGATACAACTCATCGCAATGTCCGGAAATAATTCTAAAGCGATCGTTGAAAAGATGCAAACAGATTTTATGACTGCATTTCCGGGAGTACCAGCTTACGTGACCTATTTTGAACCTAGTTTCCGCTTAAGAGTAGGTGATTTTCGCACTAAACTGGAGGCATACCACTTGAAGTCAATCATCGAAGCACAGTTTCCCGGCGGATTTATTATCAAAGATAAAGTAGAATATTTACCTAAAAATTAAAAAGTTAAGCAATCTCCTGAATCGCTTTTACTATTCTTTTACCAACCTCTTCGATTCCTAAAAAGTCAATAATCTCAAAAAGATCGGGTCCTTTTGAATCTCCCACAAGTGATAGTCTTAAACAATTCATAATCTGACCCATATTGATTTGATTATCTTGTATATAAGCCATTACATCATCATGAGCTTTTGTTTTATCAAAAGGTTGAGAATGGGTAAGAATCCCGGAAATAGTATTCAAATGATGAGGAGTGTCCTCTTTCCAACGCTTTTTGATCACATCAGGATTATAAGAATCAGGTTGCTGGAACAAAAAACTACTCTGACTCCAGAAATCCTGAATAAAATGGACTCTTTCTTTCACTAAACCAACTACTCTTTCTACTTGATCCATTGAAACATTGATCCCTTTGTCGATCAGTTGTTTATTAAATGATGCTGCTAATTCCGAATTAGATTTCAATTGTAAATACTGGTGATTAAACCAACGAGCTTTGTCCAAATCAAATTTAGCACCGGATTTGCTTACTTTTTCCAAAGAAAATAGTTCCACTAACTCATCCATGGTCATCATCTCCTGATCGTTTCCGGGATTCCATCCTAATAACGCTAACATATTGAGCACTGCTTCAGGTAGATAGCCACTTTCTCGGTATCCTGATGAGATTTCACCGGATTTTGGATCACTCCATTGTAAAGGAAAAACAGGAAACCCTAGTCGATCGCCGTCCCGTTTACTCAATTTACCGTTTCCATCCGGTTTGAGTAATAGAGGAAGATGTGCAAATTGAGGTGCTTCCCATCCAAAAGCTTTATACAGCATCACATGAAGAGGTGCTGATGGGAGCCACTCTTCTCCTCTGATGACATGCGTAATCTCCATGGTATGATCGTCCACAACATTAGCTAAATGGTAAGTTGGCAGTCCATCTGATTTGAACAGTACTTTGTCATCCAGCAAATGGGAACTGATTTTCACTTCTCCACGAATAAGATCATGAACGGTGATCTCCATATTTTCAGGATATTTAAAACGAACAACAAAATGTCCTTTTAAACGCTCCTGAACCTCTTCAGCGGTCAATGTCAAAGAGTTGCATAAGCTGTTTCGTGTGTTAAGATCGTATTGGAAAGTGCTTTTTTCACTTTCTGCTTCTTTTCTTTTAATTTCGAGTTCTTCAGGAGTATCAAAAGCATAGTATGCCCATCCGTTTTCTATCAGATAGTCGGCATATTCTTTGTACATAGACATCCGCTCCGACTGTTTGTAAGGAGCAAAAGGTCCACCCACATGAACTCCTTCATCAAAAGTGATCCCTAACCACTGAAACGATTCAACGATATACTCTTCAGCACCGGGAACAAAGCGGGTTTGATCTGTATCTTCGATACGTAGTAATAATTTGCCACCCAGTTTTTTAGCAAAAAGGTAGTTGTATAAACAGGTTCTGACACCACCAATATGAAGTGGACCAGTAGGACTAGGAGCAAAACGAACTCTTACCATAGTTTTTTGAGCATTAAAAAAGTTAAAAAAGAAAAAAGGATTATAAATTAATTGGAGCCTGATATTTAATGGTTGCACCAATTATTTCACCCGGATTATCAGGATTTTCAATTACATTCACAACGTACATTCTGATATAAACACCATCAGAGTTCCAATCTCTTAATATGTAACTGTTACCGGGCATAATTGGAAGTACTGTTGACCAGCCGTAAGTAGGAAGTGAGTTTACCTGACGTAATGTTTTTGGTCCCACATTAACTATATCCATACCATAAGTTAAAAAATTTGGGCCATCAACAAGCATGTAATGAACGTGATCAACATAAGGATCATATTCATAAAGGGAATTGAAATAAAGAAATTGGCCTTCATAGAAATCTATAGTGATTGTTCCAGTAGGATCTTCATTTGGATCCACTTCCACACAAGAAGCGAACGTTAACGCCATAATCAGTAAAACGAAAAATTTTTTCATAATTTTTTTTGGTTTGGTTTGAAGTGCAAAAATAAGGATAAAATTTTAAAGTGTAAAAAATTTATTTTTAATAGAACACTGATGACACAGATCCAAAAGATTTTCACAAATTATTTTCAAATAAGAATATAAATAATTTTTTAAAAAATAATTTTTTAAAATGGTCAGCGTTATGAATAAACTAAATTCACTAAATCAACTCAAAAATGGAAGAACAAAATAGATTAAATCCCATCACATTTTTAATTATAAAATGTTTTTACAATGTCTATAATACGTTAGGTTATGGATTTTTGGAAAAAGTATACGAAAAAGCATTATGTATTGAGCTTCAAAACAAAGGGTTAAATGTTGAAAGACAAAAACCAATTCAAGTTTGGTATAACAATCAAATTGTTGGTGATTATTTTGCAGATATTATTGTAAATGAAAAAGTTATTATTGAGTTAAAAACGGCAGATTCAATTTCTGAACAACATGAAAATCAATTGATTAATTATTTAAAATCAACAAATCTTGAAATTGGGTTGCTTTTAAATTTCGGGAAAAAGCCTGAAATAAGAAGAAAAATATTTACAAATAATCGAAAAAACAGATCATTTGTGTAAATCATTAATAATCTGTTAAATCTGTGTTCTATTTTATTTAGAAAAGAAAAAATTAAATCTTAAAAATTAAACATTCAATAACTGTTGCAATCTCCTGTAGTCTTTCATAGTTCACAATTTCCGGATGATCTTTCTTGGTATGTGTGATATCCTGACACTCCATGTTTGCAATAAACCAGGAGGAAGTTACTGCAATGGCAGGGCGGCCAAATTGCACAAATATGGAATGATCCCCTTGCACCCATGGTGCTCCCTCTTCAATGTGATCATGTTGTTGAATGACCTCATCAAAAACAGTTTGTAAATGTTCCGGAAGGTCAAAAGGGGAGAAGGCAGAGATTCCAGTTTTGTAACCGGCACCATCAATATTGATATTAAGCAAAATGTTTTCAAAGTTTCCTTGATGTTGTTCAATGTATTTCATTTGTCCAGGAACGCTGTAGTAATCTTCCCCGTTAAAGGCAACCAGTTCGAGGAGGTATTTTCCAGAATAGTCCTTTAACGATTCGGAGAGTAATAACAAAACACTCACCCCTGTAGCATTATCAATGGCACCGGGAGTTCCGATTTTGGCATCGATATGAGCAGAAATCACAATTTTTGGGGCATTTATATTCCCTTTTCGAGCTATAATATTGTATGCTTTTGATGGAATACGATGCGCTTTAGAGATCAATGATACATTTTTACCATCACAAGAGCGTAATTTTTCCCCTTCAACATCTTTCATAAACACGGAAGGGATATCAAAATCGCCATCTTCAAAAAGGGGAAAAGGGTAAACACCCCCTGCTACGGCACTATTACGTTCTGTAGCACAAATTAAAGCCAGAGGATTCCCTTTTTCTAAAGTAGCAACCAACTCCTGATGGTGTTCCGGATTATAAAACACAAAATTCTTGGGACTGATTTGTTCAGTTGCAATTTCGCCATAAAGTAAAACAATTTTCCCATCGATTGATCTCTCCTTCAGCTCTTCTAAAGTGTTAATGGCAATAAGTTCCCCTTCAACAACGCATCCAAGAGAGTAGGGAGAAGATTCCACGTCAAAAGATTGAAGATCACAAATCAACTGAGCTCCATTTGTTTGCCAATCAGTCACTTCCAGTTCAGTTTCCTCCACTTGCCAACCTTGTTGTTCCACAACATGTTTAAAATAGGTGGTTGCTTTACGGTTTCCTCCACTTGCCAACCTTGTTGTTCCACAACATGTTTAAAATAGGTGGTTGCTTTACGGTTTCCTTCACCACCAACACGACGCTCTTGAACTACATTACAAAGGTAGTTCACATGTTGTTTAGCTTGATTCTTCAGATACTCTTTTTCCATAATTGTAACTTTTTTAATAATTCAGTTGCAAAAATAGGGGCGGTATTCGTTGTAAAATTGTAAAAAAGAGACAAAATGCTCGGAATGCTCGTTAGCTCAATGTGCTCAATGTGCTCATGTGCTCAATTATTCATTATTCATTATTCATTATAGTCTGCAGTTCGCAGTCTTAAAATTGCTCCGTAGGCGTGGCATCTTTTTATTCTCGCTGAGACCGCAGAGATCGCAGAGGGTTTTCTTGGAGAGCTCTGTGATTAAATATTCTTTGAGTCCTTTGCGGTAAAATAAAAAGAAATAAGTTAAAAAGTTGAAAAAGTTAAGAATACAAAATTAGTTAGAATCCTATTTGAAACTATTACTTTTCATACCGGTAATGCCCTATAATCTTGAAATCAAACAGACAATCTTCTAAAACCTGTCCAAATCCTATGTTATGTATTATGAGGTAGTTACCTGTGTTTGATTTAACATTTGAAACAATTCCTATGTGGGTTGTACTTGTTCCTAAATTCCAGCATACAATATCGCCGGGCAAGTAATCTGTCCCATTCGTTGTGATAATCTTTACAGTCCCATGTCGTTTAAAAAAAGTCATCAAATTGGGGACACGACGATGATCAATATTTTTATCCGGTTTGTGAATACCCCGAAATGTAAATAATAATGAGAGAAACTAAAAACTGCCATTTAAGTTTCATAATGTGTTTGTTTTTTCATAATAATAACGCAAAATAGTGGTGTTTTATTTTTAGTTCATAATCATCTCTTTTTTTGAAATTCTGATAGAACTTCTTTTTGAAACTTGGTCTGTATACCCAATTCTTAATAGTAAAGCCGGATAATTGGATGCTTTATCTTCAAAAAGGGTATCAAATGTTTCTTTATGTTTGAGTAATCTCTTTTTGTACTTTTCAGTAAAAAATGGAGGATCAATATCCAATTTGGTTAAATATTGAGGTAAAACGCCATAAGGTTGAACGGCTAACCCCATTTTGGTGCAGGTTAACCAAAGTTGTTCTATTCCTCTTCCGGCTTCTATATATGATTTAGAATCTCTTTCCAATACCGAAATGAGCGTTAAACAACTCGATTTTTGCAATTTTCTGGATAGCGAGTATGCTACTAACTTGCCAAAACCAAGTTTACTTACTAAATCGTTAAAACGATTATACCTTAAAAATTTGGCAAAAAATACAGCAAATGAAGGCACTTCCAGACTCTCAAATGTGAGCCCATACCGATATTTTTCATTGTCTTTTTTTGAAAATCGTAAAATATCAAATAACTCATCATGAAATGGTTGATATTCGAGTCTGATATAGGAAGATTGCGCATCTAAAGCTGCAATATCTTTAAATTGTTGTTTGTCAAAAAGATACTGACAGGAAATGGAAAATGATTCAGTCGATTTTTGGAGTAAATAGAGTTGGGTCTGACTCATTTTTTTTGAGGTACTGTAAGGAGCGCGATTCGTTGATCTTAAAGTGATCCAATCTGCTAATTTGTTTTTATGATGAGCATTAGTAAAACTTAAAGTAGCAACAGGTTGATCAAAGGATGAATGTTCTAAATACCTTAATTGACAGGAAAAACCCATATTTTCGGCTGTAATGATCATGTTTTGCATGGCTGCACCTAAGCTGATCAATCCGAACATATCAAGGGTGTCAGTGGGTAATGACCTTTCTTTTACATAAAACAGATCAATTTCATCTCCCCTTTTTTGAAATGCCCAAGGTTGCATATTATCTGCGGATGGAGCTAAAGAGGCAGCTTCTAACAATTGTTGATAATGGTTTTCTGTGATCATAAAATAATTGATTTTTTGGGCCAATTGGGAGTTTTTAATGTTTCAAATATCTGGAGTGCTTGATCAAGCATCTCTTTCGTATGCGTTGCCATAAGACTGATTCTTAGTAATTCATGATTTTTAGGAACCGCAGGACTTGTTACGGCATTAACAAAAACACCATGATCAAAAAGAAATTGATACGCTGCAACTGTCAAATGTTCATTTCTACAATACAAAGCAATAATCGGACCACCCTGAAAATAAATTTCAAAGCCAAGTTTATTTAAACCTTCTGCCAGATAAGCTGCATTTTCTAGTAATTTAACTCTTCTTTCCGGTTCCTCGCAACTCACTTTTAATGCGGCTAAAACGGCTGCAACAGAAGAAGGTGGTAAACTGGCAGAAAATACGTGTCCTCTTGAAGTGTGGCGAAGGGTATCAATAATTTTTGCATCACCGGCAATAAAACCACCTACTGAAGCAAAAGCTTTGCTAAATGTCCCCATGATGATATCAACTTCATCAGACAAATGATAAAAGGAAGCGATACCTTGTCCTGATTCACCAAAAACGCCCAATGCATGTGATTCATCCAACATCAATCTAAAGCCAAATTTCTTTTTTAATGCAATCATTCCGGGTAAATTAATGATGGTTCCTTCCATGCTAAACAAGGTATCCGTGACCACTAAAATTTGTTTACCGGAATATTTGAGGAGTAATTGTTCCAGAGAATCTAAACAATTGTGTCGGTATCTTACTAATTGCGATCTGGATAATAGTGCGCCATCTATCAAACTGGCATGATTGCGTTCATCCATGATCACAACATCGTTGCGATTAGTTAAAGCGGAGAGAGTTCCTACATTTGTCTGATAACCGGTAGAAAACAATAGGGCACTCTCTTTACCTACATAAGTAGCCATTTTCTCAGTTAATTCTACATGAATATCCAATGTTCCGTTTAATAGGGGAGATCCTGAGCATCCGGTTCCATATTTTTCAATTGCTTGTATAGCTGCTTTACACACTTCGGGATGAACAGATAATCCCAAATATGCATTTGCTCCCAACATAATAACCGGTTTTCCGTTTGATTGAACAATCGGCGTTTGAGCACTTTCAAATGGGGGACATAATTGATATAATCCTGCTGCCCTCGCTTTGTCAACCCGAATATACTTATGGTGCCGATCAAAAATATCCCCTTCCTGATGATCCTGAATGATCGTTTTATATGTTTTAAGTTGTTTTCTATTTGGATTTATAACATTTTTAAATGCCCGGTGAAAGTTATCCGGTTGTTGAATGCTATTACAAATATAATCAGCATATACGGCACTAAATCTATCATTTTGAAACGACTTAATCATATAGAATGTTGGTTCTAACTCACATCCGATGGAACATTTAAAATCATAAGTAGTGATTCCCATATTAAAGATCTTTTTTCTTAGAGAACAGGCCACTTCAAAAGAACTGAAAATATTATTAAAATACAAATCATATTGATCTCTATAGTGATAGTCCAATCCTTCAGCCATTCCAAAATATTCCGTATCACCAATCAGATTCAACCCAAAAGCGATGATCTCTTCCTGTCTTTTTATAGCCACTACATGGGATCTGCCTTTTAATTCTTCAGACATTTTGATGAAAAAAGAGGGAGTCAACCGTTCATGTTCATATCCGTTATTGTTTTGGGCAACCTGTGTCCACAATTCCGTTAACCGATCAGCATAAATTCCATAATCTTCAATGATTTCGACAGAAATTTCAGGTTTCTGAAGTTTTGATCTTCTATGTAAAAGTTGATTTCTTTTTTTTGATTTTAATGCTTCAAAATATTCATTAATATGATTCCCTTTCATTTCCATTCGCGCAATCGGATAACCTAAAGAACAACAAAAGCCCCATTTTTTTAGTGTTTGAAAATAGGTTATTTGCTCTTTTGAGATATCACGAATGAGTGAAACATCGATCTTTTCTTTCACTGCAATTTTTTCAATTTCGAGGTTGAGAAGTTCCAGAAAATCTAAACTATAATCCTTGTTAAATTGAATAGTACAGCCCAAAGAGGCAATGTGTCCCATCTCCAATATTTTGAGCTTCATAAAATCATTTTTCCAAAACCGAATGGTCTCCAGAATTTCTGGAGGATAACTATTGGACAACTTAGCAAAATCAACATCTAATATCATTCCATAAGCAATTCCTATGGGTGTTTCATCCTGATAAGCAATAAAATAATAAGGTTTTAAATGATTGATCCCGGATAATTCAACACTTTTTAAATGAGCAATTTCCAGACTGACACTTTGGGTATCAACAAATAGATTCCAATCTTCAACCGGAACGGTATGAATAGTTTCAAAAAGTTTACTCTGTATCATGATTCTATGGGATTCCAAAATTGGGTTTCAAAAAATCGGATCATCATATCAAGTTCAGATTTTATATGGGAAAGATCTGAAAATGAATTTTGCTTTACAATAAAAGTATTATATGCCCAAGAAAATCTGAAACTATTAAATAGGAGGGTTAATGCCTTTAAATCAGTGTTTTTTAAGGTTCCATTCATTTGACATTTTTCAAATAATGAAAAGATCATTTGAAAACCGATCTCATTATATTGTTTGATGTACAAATCTCCAATCTGTTCATTTCTGTTCATTTCATGAAACATAATCCTCATAATTTTTATCATATAGGGTTCTGATATGATGATTTCAGGCAAGGGTTCTAGCAAGCCTCGGAAAATGGAGATTTGATATAGAGAATCAATGGTTTTCTCAATAGGTAATGGTGAAAAGATGAGGTTTTCTGCATACTTAAAAATCTCATTTAAAATTTCTTCTTTACTTTGATAATGCCGATAAACAGCACCTTCACTAATTACAAGTCCACGTCCAATATCCCGTATTGAAGTTCCTTGAAACCCTTTTTCAGAGAATAGATCAATTGCAATTTTAAAAATTTTTTCTTTGGTGCTTTGCTCACCCGGTTTTATGGGAGGTCTTCCCATTTTCTTTTTAATAATAGTCATTTAATAAATTGAAAAACAATAATATAGAATAAATAAGTAAACGATTACATACAAATGCAAAAGTATAGTTTTGATTTGATAAAAAATGTTAAAAAATAATAAAAATTCAATATAAAAACAAATGAAATAAAAAGATAAAAGATTTCGTTTTTTAGACATTCAAAATATAAAAATATGAAAATCAATAAATTTAAAATATTCCGGATTTTTAACACATCACAACAAATCTTTTTTTTATTATCAATTTTCATTTGTATTGTTTTTATACTTATTACTGTAATCTCATATCTAAGTGTTTACTTAACATTTGGTGACGTCCCACCATCCCAAGACTATACATCCGAATTTATATCAAATTCAGAAAATGGCTTGCCTATTTTTCCTTATTCTGCTGGGATAATCATTTTTTTTACATATATCATTTCCGTTTTATTTTTTCTCATTCTAACTCCTATTTTTATATTGATCCGCTACTTTTTTCGGGAAACAAGAAAATTTAAAATACTATTTTACATTTATTTAAGTATCAATATTCTAATTTTTATTCTTTTATTTTTTGATTTAGATATAATCAGCTGGTATATTTATTATATTCTGGATTAATAGATTCAATTTATTGATTTTATAAAACATATTTTATCTGTTCTCTTTCTTCAATTTCAAAATATACATTTCAAAAAATTATAGTAAATTTGCAAGTTAAATTATTGAAACTTAAAATTTGTAATATGAAAAAAATGTTTTTAACAGTTATGCTGGCAGTGCTGACGACCTTTGGAGCTCAGCTTTCGGCATGTACTAACTTTATTGTAACAAAAGGTGCCAGTAAAGATGGCTCCACTTTTTTAACTTATTCTGCTGATTCACACACACTTTACGGTGAATTATACTATTGGCCTGCACGTGATTATCCTGCCGGAACAGTTATGGATGTAGTCGAATGGGATACTGGTAAGTTTTTAGGTCAAATACCTCAAGCACCTCACACTTTCCAGGTGGTTGGCAACATGAATGAACATCAAGTGGCTATCGGTGAAACTACCTACGGCGGATTGGATCAATTAGGAGATCCTAACGGAATCATGGATTATGGTTCCTTAATTTATATTACATTGCAAAGAGCCAGAAATGCCAGAGAAGCGATCAAAATATTGAGCGAATTGATGGATGCTTACGGATACGCCAGCAGTGGTGAGTCTTTCTCTATCGTTGACCCTAATGAAGCCTGGATTTTTGAATTGATTAGTAAAGGAAAAGAACTAAAAGATGCTAAAGGAAAAACTTTAAAAGGCTGGACAAAAGGTGCTGTTTGGGTTGCTCGTCGTATTCCTGATGGATATGTTTCAGGTCACGCTAACCATGCCAGAATCATGACTTTCCCATTATCTAACGGTAAAACTTCTATCACCAATAGAGAATTGAACAAAATTTTCAATCCTGAAGTGGAAACCGTATATGCTCACGATGTGATCTCATTTGCTAGAATTGCCGGTTTATACCCTGCAACTGCTCCTGATGCTGAATTTGATTTTGCAGGAATTTATGCTCCACTTGATTTTGGTGGCGCACGCGGTTGTGAAGCTCGTGTTTGGGCGTTCTTTAACCATTGTGATACCAAATTGATGGCTCCTTATGAAAAATATGCCCGTGGCGAAGATTTGAAAAGTAAAGAAAGAATGCCATTATGGATCAAACCGGTTCAAAAAATCGGGGTTAGAGATATGATGTTGTATATGCGCGATCATTATGAAGGAACTTCCATGGATATGACTCAGGATTTGGGTGCAGGTCCATTTGCTTGCCCTTACAGATGGAGACCGATGACATGGAGTGTTGATGGTCAAAATTATGTTCATGAAAGAGCCACAGCCACTCAACAAACCGGCTTCTCATTTGTAGCACAATGCCGTAGTTGGTTACCAGATAAAATTGGTGGAATCTATTGGTTTAGTGTGGATGATGCCGCCAGCACCTGCTACGTTCCGATGTTTGTTGGGATCACTTCTGTTCCCTTAGCTTTCAGAGAAGGAAACGGTTCTATGGTTGAATATTCTGCAACTTCTGCTTTCTGGACTTTCTCTAAAGTAAGCAATTTTGCATACTCCCGCTACAACTACATGATTAAACATATCAATGAAAAACAAGATTATTGGGAAATTGGTGCTATCAATGAGATCGCTCAAAAAGAGAAAGAGTGGGTTGCTTTGTACCAAAAAGATACCGTTGCAGCTATTAATCAAATTAACGATTATTCCAACCACAAAACTGAACAAGTGATTGCTGACTGGAATAAACTATTTGAATATTTGTTGGTAAAATATAACGACGGAAACGTTAAAAAAGAGGAAAACGGGAAATTTAAAACCAATGGAGAGAGAAAACCTCAGGCGGTATTCCCTGAACAACCTAAATATCCTGATTATTGGTATCGTATGATCGTAAAAGATTGTGGTACAAAAATTCAAGCACCTCAAGAAAAAAGTCACTAATCGTATGTTTCTAAATTTAAAAGGAGAATTACAGTCACTCAAAACACCCATCGTAATGGGTGTTTTGAATTGTACTGATGATTCTTTTTATCCGGGAAGTCGATTTAAAGAGGATGCTGATGTGATTCTCAGAGCTACCGAAATATTGACTCAAGGTGGTGTTTTGATCGATTTGGGAGCAGTCTCTACTCGTCCGGGATCACATCCCATTGATGCCGGGACAGAATATATGAGAATCAAAAAGTATCTGAATCTGATTTTGAAATATATTCCTCATGCCAAGGTTTCCATCGATACTTTTCGTTCTAATGTAGCTGAAATGGCGATTGGAGAAGGGGCAGCGATGATCAATGATGTTTCCGGTGGAGAAGATGAAAAAATGTTTAAAATTGTGGCTCAAAATAGAGTTCCGTATTGCTTAACGCATAATTCAAGAGGAAAAGAGTTGACCAACGATGAACTAATCCCCGATATGCTCACTTTTTTTGGAAATAATGTGGAACAATTGAAACAATTAGGAGCCAATGATATCGTGTTGGATCCCGGCTTTGGATTTGGAAAATCGATAGATCAAAATTTTTATATCCTGAAAAATTTATCTATTTTTCAGGAACTTGATTTGCCTTTGCTAGTTGGAATCTCAAGAAAATCAATGATATATAAAAGTTTGGATTCAATTCCTGAACAGGCATTAGCCGGAACAATTGCACTTAATACCATCGCCATTCAAAATCATGCGCATATTTTAAGGGTTCATGACGTTAAAGAAGCATTAGATACCATTATCATTACTCAAAAGTGTATGTAAAAAGAGTTTGCTTATGAAAAAGATGCTGTTTTTCCTGTTTCTCGGTTTTTTGTTTACTTGTTGTGAACCAGAGGATAAATATCCGATTATCCCAAAAATTGTGTTTTTAAGTCTTGACAAAATACCCAATGAAATGGGTTTTGATAACAAAGCTTCCCTCACCTTTTATTTTGAAGATGGCGATGGCGATATTGGACTGAACAATACTTCAGAAGATTTAAGACCCCCTTTTGATACTACTTCCATTTATCATTATAATTTTTTTATTGATTATTATGAAAAACAAAATGGGGAGTTTGTTAAAATTGATTTACCGGCAGAACAGAATGCCAGGATACCCAGATTGAGCAATAATACACCGGAATCTATTGATGGAACTGTGTCTGTGGAAATTTTTATCAACAATATTGTCTCCGTTTACGATACCGTTAAATTTGAATTTTATATTGTGGACAGAGCCTTACATCATAGTAATGTTGTGTCAACACCCGAAATTATAATAGATAAAGCAAAATGAGCATTGAAGAGATTGTAAAACAAACTTTACTAGAGGATGTAGGATCAGGAGATCACTCTTCCTTAGCCTGTATTGATTCTTCCATCATGGGGAAAATGAAATTATTGGTGAAAGAGGATGGAATTCTGGCAGGAGTTGAAGTGGCTAAAGAGGTGATTCGTCAAGTGAATCCAGCCATAAAAATGACGCAATGGATGAAAGATGGGGATTCCATAAAAGTGGGTGACATTGTTTTTGAACTGGAAGGCCCTGCCCAAAGTATGCTGACAGCTGAAAGAAGCTTACTCAATTTTATGCAAAGAATGAGTGGAATTGCTACCTGCTCTAAAAAATATGCAGATGCCGTTGCCGGAACTAAAACAAAAATATTAGATACCCGAAAAACTACCCCCGGATTAAGAATGTTTGAAAAATATGCTGTCCATCTTGGTGGATCAGAAAACCACCGATTTGGTCTCTATGATATGATCATGTTAAAAGATAATCATATTGATTTTGCGGGTGGAATTGAAAAAGCAATCGATACAACAAGCCAATATTTAAAAAATAATGGATTAGATCTTAAAATTGAGATTGAAACACGCAATCTCGATGAGGTGAAAAGGGTGATAACTCATGGTGGTGTGGATAGAATCATGTTAGATAACTTTTCTCCTGAAAAAATTAAAGAAGCCTTGATACTCATCGACGGTAAGTTTGAAACGGAAGCATCCGGTGGAATCACATTAGAAAATATCAGAGGATATGCTGAATCAGGCGTAGATTTCATCTCAATTGGTGCTTTAACACACCATATCAAAAGTTTAGATTTGAGTCTTAAATTTGTCAAATAATGACCAATACCCCTTTTTATTCATTTAAAACCAGGAGAAAAATCATCCGTTTTATGCGAACACCGATGATTCACAAAACAACCTCTTTTTTAAAAAAACTGGTGGTTCCCGGTTTCCAAAATGTACCTTTTTGGGATGTAATGAAGTTTTTTCTGGAATCTTTGTTTAAAGGGATTTTATTTCAAAGGGCTGCGGCCATGACTTACTATATTTTTGCTACGGCAATACCTATGTTGATGGCATTAGTTGCAACTATTTCATTTTTAGGAGGCTCCTTTCATGCCACCATGCTGGATATGTTGCAATCTATGATTCCACCCTATCTGTGGCCCACCATTTCGGAAATTGTCAATTCCCTCATTTTACAACAAAATAGTGCGATTCTTTATGTATCAATAGGATTGGGCATTTATCTCTCTTTTTTAAGTATCAATTCAATAGTAACAACATTAAATATCAGCTATTTTCATGTAGAACAAAGATCTTTTCTGAAACAATTGCCGATCAGTTTTATTATGGTGATTGTATTTTTAATTATCATCATTGCCTCATCTGCCATATTGATTGGTGCTTCTTTGTTGATTAGCAATTTAACAAAACATTTTGGGGCTTCAGCTACCTTTTATACCACCTCAATATCCATATTTAAATGGGGTTC
The DNA here is from genome assembly GCA_942493315.1 of uncultured Bacteroidota bacterium. Lineage (GTDB taxonomy): Bacteria > Bacteroidota > Bacteroidia > Bacteroidales > WCHB1-69 > UBA5429. Next base: position 1,406,766 of record OW818690.1, read on the forward strand.
TCTATTCTCTTTGATGTATCTTTTACTTTCAGCCTTATTCTATTTTGCCCCTTATAAAAAAGAGTATTTTAAATTTTTTTCTGCCGGTTCTACATTTTCCTCCATCATGTTGGTTATTTTATTAAAAGGGATCAACTACTATTTTGCCAATTTTTCATCCTATAATGCCGTTTATGGTTCTATTGGGGCTATTTTACTGATCTTAATCTGGATCAACTGGAGTTGCGTAGTGGTGTTGATTGGATTTGATCTGAATGTAAGCATCTCGTTAGCGCAACATAACAGAAAAAACAAAGGGGATGACCTTAAAATTATTAGTTCACTAGAGAATTAACATTACTATGAAATATTATATCATTGCCGGTGAAGCCTCCGGTGACCTATTAGGATCCTATTTGATGAAAGAGATCAAAAAAAATGATCCGGAAGCTGATTTTTTAATTTGGGGAGGAGATTTGATGGAAGCTCAGGGTGGAACTCTGATCAAACACTACAAAGAGTTGGCATTCATGGGGTTTTGGGAAGTGGCTATCCATTTAAAAACGATTTTAAAAAATATTTCTGTTTGTAAAATCGATCTGTTATTATATGAACCGGATGTGGTGATTTTGATCGATTATCCCGGATTCAATATGAAAATTGCCCAATTTGCCCGTGAAAATGGGTTTAAAGTGGTGCATTATGTGTCCCCTTCGGTGTGGGCATGGAAAAAAAACAGAGTTTTTAAAATCAAAAGAGATGTCAATTTACTTTTATCGATACTCCCTTTTGAAACTGAGTTTTATGCAAAATATGGGTATGAAGTTGCCTATATTGGCCATCCTTTGTTGGATGTGATTCAGGATCAGAAAGAGGGGTATGGAACGATTGAAGACTTCAGAAAACAACATTCTTTGGATGATCGTCCCATAATTGCCATTTTACCTGGAAGCAGAAAACAAGAATTGGTGAGGATATTGCCCGAAATGTTAAAAGTGATTGATTTGTATCCTGACTATCAGTTTGTGATCTCTAAAGTGAAATGGCAACCGGAAGAGTTGTATCATAAATTGCTAAAAAATAGACAGATAACATTGATAGAAGGGAATACTTATCCATTGTTACATCATGCAACAGCTGCATTAGTAACCTCCGGAACCGCAACATTGGAAACCGCTTTAATAGACACTCCTCAGGTTGTTTGTTACAAAACAAGCGGATTATCTTACCGAATTGCTAAAATGGTAGTGGGAAAAGATCTGAAATATATCTCTCTAGTCAATCTGATTATGGATGAACCGATAGTAAGTGAGTTGATCCAGAGTGATATGAACACCAAAAGGGTCTGCAAAGAGCTCGATTTGATTTTAAAAGATCAGGAAAACATCCAAAAAATGAAAAGTGGGTATGCTGCTTTACGGGATAAATTAGGAAACAGCGGAGCCTCAGCCAAAGGAGCAGAGTTGATTGATCAATTGTTGAAAAAGTAAATAATCAATAAACATTTATAATTTTTGAACTTTTAAAATTCCATTTATTATTTACTTTTTCATAGATTGTTTCTCCCATTGCATAAGAAATATAAAAATAGATAATAGCCTGATCTCTTTTTTCATTAAAGTAAATAATTTTTATTTCCGGAAATGATAACAATAAAACATTAAAATAATCGTGTGTTTTTGCTGTTTTAATAAATGGTGATATCCAAACATAGAATTCACAATCGGTTTTGAGAGAAACATTAAAAAGTGAATAGAATAAGCATAAGACAAATTGCAATAGATATAATCATTTTTTTAGGATGAACCCATTTATTTTTGAATGATAAGTTTTTGATTTTGCGTCCATTTTGTTGTTTTAATTGAAACCAAATAGAACCCGTTGCTTAATTCACTAATATTAATGTTTTGTTGATTTTGTTTAAGAATGTCTGATTTAATTAATGAACCAAAAATATTGTAGATATTTATTTTAGTTTCATCATTAGGAATATCAGAACAATCTATTGTAATTGTTTCTTTAGCAGGATTTGGATAAATACTAAAAGTATTTGTAATATTTATTAATTCATCAACACTTACTGGATAGTTATAGTATCTCACTGTAGATTTATTTGCGGCCGCACCATCCTTATACATCACGTAAGGCATGTTTTGATAAGAGGTAATTGCACAATTACTACTTAAAGCATTCGAAAAACCGATAGGTCCAATATAATTCCAATTCCCATTTAAATAACTCATTGCAGAAACAGAACTTGTATGATTAAAGTCAACAAAAGTTACGAATAAGGCACCAGCATCATTTATTGTCATTTTAACTTCATCTACTTCACCGTTTGCAATATTTGCACCAATACTTTCCCATGTTGTTCCATTATACTCATAAGCATCTAAAAAGACACTTGTTCCTGTTTCTCGAGCAAGAGAAACATATAATTGTTGTGTATTTTTATTAATGACAATATTTTGATAGTAATTTACCTGAGTACTTGAAACACTTGATCCACCCAAAATTGACCAGGATGTTCCATCCCATGAACTAACAGTGGGAACTCTTCCATTTGAATAATTATTCCATAAAACATTTACATGTCCATTTGTTTTATTTACCACCAAATCATTCCAAACAGCCACACTATTACCCGAAAAAGTAGTATTGCCAAGTTTTACCCAAGTTGTACCATTATAAGTATAACAGCTTCCTTTAGAACCATCATTAACATCTTGACAAGCTATATATGGATGGTCATTAGCATCTAAATCAAACCCAAATTGAACAATCCCATTGGATGGGAAATTACCTATTTGCGTCCATGCGCCAGAAGTATATTTTTTTACAAAAACTTCACTGGGTGTACTTGAATAAGCAACATAAGGAGTTACACCATCTGATCCGATACAAATATGTCCTACCGACCCTGTTCCATTAAGATTACCATAATTTACCCAACTGCCATTAACAGTTTTACAATAAACATCACAAACATCATTATATCCTATAAAAGCATAAAGTACTCCATTCATATCAGCAACAATTCCCATATTATTATCAATATTTGCAAATCCTTGAGTTCCTTCTAACATCCAACTACCAGTAAAGCCAGAATTTACGGTTATTGTATAACTTAAGGTATCAGAACGTGTACCATCACTTACCATTATTTCAACAGGGAAGTTTCCTGTACTTGTGGGAGTCCCAGTAAGAGTTATTTTTGTATGAATCATACCTAATCTCGATTGTGGAGAGATGGAGATCCATGAAGGTAAGTTTAATGCTGTTATGGTAAGATTTTCATCATTCGGGTCGGTTGTGTACGCATCAAAGATATATGTAGAACCTACATTTGCAATAGTTATTGGGTGAGATATAAACAAAGGTTTTGCATTGCTATTTCCATCTAAATAGGGACTTTTTCCAGCATTATCAATACTATTATCAGGTTTGATTAATAATCCAATAACTCTTATATACTCTTCATTCCATGTTATTGGAATGGTATATGTGAAAATAAAACTAGCAGTATCTCCAGATACCATTGATGAAGGAATACTTCCAGTCTGACCATTATAACCACCAAGCAATGCTCTCCCTACATGGTTGTAGGCTATCATTGATGCTGGTATTGAATTTGGTAAAATTTCAAACCCTCCTAAAGTTCCACTTCCTCCTCCACTGTACACGTTGCTTTGATTATATTGAGGGGAAGGCCCTGTAATACCATCTTCAGTAATAATGGCACCTAATCTATAATTACCACTTACAGCAGTAGTGAATGATGCTTTAACTCTTACTGTTAATAAACGAGTACTATAATCAAAATTGGTAAAAACATCTATATCTGCAGAGGGAGTCGTGTTAAATGCTGATGCAACAGCAGAAAACCAACTATTCGTTGGTTCCGCAGACCCACCACGGTTTATTAATGCTGATGGAGCCGATGTAAGGCCACTGGCAGTTGAATAAATATTATTTTCCATCTCATCATTCGTATGAATGGCAACTCCAATAAAATTTGGATAGACCTTTGTTAAAGAATCTATATAGTATGTACCTCTTGGACAATATTGGCACCAGGATCCTGTTAATTCTTCAAGTAATACATATTTAGATTGAGCATTTGTTGAAAAAGTAGTAAAAACTAATACAATTAGGATTATTAATTTGTTTTTCATTTTTTTTAAATTTATGGGTTTATGTTATTTGTGGATTTGCAGAAAGATTCATCCAAATAACAACTAAACTTCAATTTTTTTAATTCATAAATTAACTTTGATTTGTTCGTAAAGAATTGAAATACATAGTTGTTACTTAAACATTGCAAATGTATATCATTAATAAACACTACAATGCTCCAAAACAGTAAATTACCGCTCTTAAATTTTTTTAATGCAAAGATTAATAATTCTTTTTTACAAATTAATCTTTGTAGATAGATGTTTTTTGGATTCATGGGGCAGAAATCCAAACTGCTTATGAAAAGCTTCTGAAAACTTGCCTGCATGTATGTATCCCACTTTCATTGATACTTCGGATATAGTCATTTTACCGGTTTCCAGTAAATGAAGGGCCTGCCTCATCCTTGAAGTTTGAAAATTCTGATATACCGACTGCCCAAATACTTGCTTGAAAAGTTTCTGAAATTTACTTTCACTCATATTTGCAATTTTTGCAAGTTCTTCAATTGAAGGACATGGCATTGAAAAATCGAGAATCATTGTCTGTTGTGCATTAAATATTCTATCAAGATCTGAGTAATGAAACTTTTGATAGGAACTTTGCTCCCTGTTAGCAATCCTTGAAAAAAAATTTTCAACCAACTGTAGGGTGCAATAAAGTAATTTTATTGATAGAAAACCTGAGTTTGACTTAGCATGAAAAATATCCTTAATAACACTTAACGATTTTGAGTCCATATATTCAAAAAGGTAAACAGGATTATTTTGTTCCAACAAATATTTAATTAACGTTCTTTCATTATCATTGCTGATATCAAAATGTTGCTCAATCCAATTCTTATGGATCACAATTTTAGCACCTATTTGTTTTGTAACTGGCCAGATAAACGAGGCTTTAATATGGGATGATGCTAGAAAGATACCATCAAAAACAGCTGAACCATATATATTGATTGGAATTCCAGAATGAACAGAAATGTCAATTCCGGAAATATCAAGATTTATAATAAAATAGGTTTCATCCTTATTGGGCAACCGAGTCACTTTAATTTTTTGCTGCGCATGAGTCTCATAAACATACAGAAACAATCCATCTGCTAGTTCATAAAACTCCATATAACCTTTTACAAGATCGTTATCATAACACCATTTATTTTGTTTAATTTCGCCTCCCAAATAAGCTGACAATTGTTTGAATTCGCTTAAAGGATGTCCCAGTTGGTATTTAACAGTTTTCATATTTTTCTTTATTTATTCCATTATTAAAAAATATTTATAGACAATGCAAAATAATTTTTTTTGCGTTTTGTTTGAAACTCTCATTCGTTATTCGAATTTTAGATCAGTTTATTTTTTGAATACTTATGAATTCTGTTGTCTTTCAACTGCAAATATAGGAAAAGGTTTTGACATATCATTTTTTTTAAAATCGGTATGAGGGTAGGGTTGTGTGTTTGGAGATCACGGGACGCCCAAAGGCGAATGTAAATTGGACTAGAGACTGATGACAGGAGACTGGAAAAGTTCGACGTTCGACGTTAAACGTTCGACGAGGTTAGTTTGAAATTGTACAAAATTTTTCATATTTCATTTTTCATATTTCATTTTTCATTATTGATTTTTCATTATTCATTATTCATTCGTCTGTGGTCCGTAGTCCGTTGTCTGTAGTCTTCTATATCGGAGCGTTATATTGGTAGCCAAATGAATAAACCGACCAAACGATCCCGCTCCAGCGGAGCGTTTTTTGAATACACCCTCATTTAATTTTTCTTATTTACTTAATAATAAGATAGATGCTCATTCCCATCCTTTGGAGGGGTGCCGAAGGCGGGGTGGTTCAATGATCAAATTTGCAACATTTTTATCGCTGAGTCCGCAGGAACCGCGGAGGTTTTTTCATGGTGCCCTCTGTGATATTTTACTTGGTGTCCATGGTGTTAAAATAAAACACCATATTTATTAAAAAAGTTGTATATTTGAGCACTAAAAAACAAAATCACTGTTTTCAACTGAAAGGCTGAATTCTGCGTTTAAGTTGATAAATGAAAATAATAACAAAGAAAAAACTATCCAAACTAAGGGAGACATTATACATTATGGTAAAATTTAAACTAATATTTTTTTTAAGCTTTTCTTTTTTTAACATATTTGCTTTTGCACAATATAATTATGAAATTAAAATTATTGAAAGTGACACTTTGTTTTCTTCAGATTCATCCTATCATGTTATTTACAAGGATAATTATTATTTTTTAAAAGAGTCAAGAAAAAGGGATTCAAAAAAGAGATATTATGCGCTTAGAGATTTTGAAATTTATAAATCTATAGATTTAGATACGATAAACTATGATACATTAAATTCAAATTTTAAAGTAATTGAAATAGTCGAACACCCTTATAATTACAAAGCTTTACATACAAAATTCATAAAATTTAATTCTTATATCATCACATTAGAAAAAGAGTATTCTGATAATAAATATTACTATCTGATTCTTTTTAACTATACTACTGAAAAAAATCCAGTATTAGAAGTTGGGAAAATATATAATCTTACTTTAAAAGCTGTGTTTAATGAAGATTTTTCCAACGCCATATTTTATTCGTTTTCTAGTGATTATATTATCAAAAATTATCTTGTTTGTAGTTTTTGTTTACAATATATGAACTTACATACACTTGTTGAATTTAAAGGATTAAAATAATATCATGGTTCCCTTTTTTAAATACAACAAAAATAAGATAATGAACGCATTCCCGTGCCGAAGGCAGGGTGGTTCAATGATCAAATTTGCAACATTTTTATCGCAGAGGCCGCTGAGAAATTTTATATTGCCCTCTGTGATATATTTTCTTCGTGTCCTTGGAGGTAAAATAAAACACCACATTTATTAAAAAAATTGTATATTTGTCGCATGTAAATCGACATTGAAATACTCTAATGAACATAAACGGAAATTGGATGAATTTTTCTTATATGGATAATCCAAGATTATATGGAAGCGGTAACGCCATCCAACACCTCCACTATTTGCCATTCGGTGAAGACTGGGTTGACCAACGCAACTCTTCCTGGTCTGCCCCATACACCTTCTCCGGTAAAGAGAAAGATGCCGAAACCGGGTACGGGTACTTTGGAGCTCGCTACTACGACAGCGGTTTGAGTATTTGGCTCTCTGTTGACCCGATGAGTGATAAGTACCCCAGCATGTCACCGTATAACTATTGCGCAAATAATCCGGTGATTTTAGTGGATCCGGATGGGAGGAAGATTGTTCCTACTTCAGATTTTTTATCAAATTGTGGATTTGCATATTCCGGGTTACAATATAATTCAATTTATTTATCTCTAACTTCTGGATGTAATAATGAAAATAATAATGTTTTCTTTGATTTTGATCCTACCGATAATGAATCTTCATACGGCCAAACAAAAGAATGTTCTAATGCCAATAAAACTAAATGGGATTTGTATATTTCTTTAAACAAGAATAGAAGACAATCAGAAATAGGACAAGTTAAAACAATTTTACATGAATTAATTCATGTAAATAATAAACTAACAGGACAAGCAGATAATCAAGATCATTCTGGATTCGATCATGAAACAGTATTAGCTGGCTTAATTGAATATAATGAAACTTTTAATAAAGGCTATTCCCGAGATCAATTAGAGATTATCTCATGGAGTGGTTGCGAAAATTCTCCTGAATTTATACAATATATAACTGATAGAGCTCAAGCTAAAGATTCGACTTATGAATTAGAATATTATTTTTGGCATCGAGATTGTCGATCAATTTGTGAAACTATTGAAGAAAATTAAAAATATGAAAAAACTTGCATTTGTTATTATAATGTTATTTTATACACTAATTGTTTTGGGACAAAGGAAAGATTGCCATAATTTTGTTTTAAATCTCAATATTAATGACACTATTTTTAATCGATGTTTGTGTAAAGAATATATGACTCCTAATATTTTTAAAGATTCCTGTATTTTTAATACCGAAAAATTTTTTATGAAAAATGAAAATGAAGAATGGTATATTATGAAGGATTCCGTTTGGATTCTTTTATTTAATGCTCAAAAACCTAATGAATATATTTATGATGTATTTAATTCAAATATTGGTTTAAAATTTGAAAAGACTGAATATTTGTGTAATGGTAGTCCTTTATATCATGTAACTTACAAACCTTTTGATGAAAATTGTTTTTTAATTGATTATGGAGATCATTTTTTTACTCCTAAAGATGGGTTTATCATTATGTCTGATTTTGATTCTTATCTCGTTAGGGAGGATATGATTCCTTTCTTAAAAGAATTTTTTATTGGTAATATTCATATAGATGTAAATTCTATACTTAAGAAATAAAAAATACCTTTGAATGATAAAATAATGGGTTTCCTTTTTTAATTCAATAAAAAAATCAAATCATACCCCCATTTCTCTCATTTTATTATCTTTGCAACATCAAACCACATAAGATTATTGAATTCTGACCTAAAATAAACCTAATTATTTACTAAACTAATTAAAAAGAGCATCCAGAAATGGATGATTTTTTGATATATATAAAACTTTTATAACTATAATTTCACCTCTAATTCCAAATTATTTTTGTAAATAAAAACAAAAGTTCTGAATGCTCATGTGCTCGGAATGCTCGATGTGTGCCCTACTACTTATGCCACTAAAACACTGTGAAACATCTTTTAACACTGTGTAACTTTGAGTTCCAAAACATTCTCCCGCTGATTACGCTGATTTCCGCAGAAGAGTGATTTCCAATCTGGACAAGTCAGAACCAAAATAGCACTTTTATAAAAGACGAAGGACAAAAGACGAAGGACTAAAGAACTAATACCCAATACCCAAAACCCAAAAAACCGCTTGCGGTTTTGCGCATTAGGGATGTGGAGGGCGCGAAGCGGTGCGAACAGGAACGAGCGCCGCGATGATTGTGCTTTTATGGTGTGGATTTTCTTAAGCGAAGTGCGGTGAAGCACGGGAGCGAAGCGGACCCCGGAACAAGCCCGACGGCGTGGGTTGGCTGATGGGTTGGGAAAGCCGGAATGCCCAGATTAATAAGCTAATAAGCTAATTGGGCTAATGGCTAAAGGTGAAAGGCTAATTTTTTTAAAGTAAAAAGTATAAATAAAAAAGGGACTGTTGCCAGTCCCTTTCGTTGTTATTTTTGTGCTTTCTTCACATATTGATTGTAACGCCATTTTGCGTTTTCTTCAGTTGCTTTGAAAAGCTCGGTTGCTTCTTCAGGGAAGGTTCCTATTAAGGAAGAATAACGTACTTCAGATTTTAAGAAATCCTGGAATTTAGTCCAATCGGGTTCTTTACTGTCTAATACGAATGGATTTTCTCCGTTTTCTTCTAAGGTTGGATTGTATCTCCAAAGATGCCAGTATCCGCAATCAACAGCCACTTTTTGCTCGTGTTGTGTTTTGCCCATACCTGATCTTAAACCGTGGTTGATACATGGTGAATAAGCAATAATAATGGATGGACCATTGAAAGCTTCCGCTTCTTTTAATGCTTTAAACCATTGGTTTTGATTGGCACCAATCGCTACTTGTGCTACGTAAACATATCCGTAACTTGCTGCAATCATACCTAAATCTTTCTTACGGATTTTCTTACCGGAAGTAGCAAATTTAGCTACGGCACCTGCTGGAGTTGATTTGGATGATTGTCCACCAGTGTTAGAGTAAACTTCAGTGTCTAATACCAAAACGTTTACATCTTCGCCTGATGCTAATACGTGATCTAATCCACCGAAACCGATGTCATAAGCCCAACCGTCACCACCAAAGATCCATTGTGATTTTTTAACGATGTATTGTTTTAATCCTACTAAATCTTTACAATAGCTGCAGTCGCAAGCTTCGATCATTGGAACTAATGTTTTTGCAATTCGTTGAGTTTCTAAAGTGCTGTTTTTGTTAGCAATCCACTCTCCGAATAATGCTTTTAGCTCTGGAGTGCAACAATTGCAACCTTCGATAGCTTCTTTCATGATTCTTTCGATTCTGTCACGAAGTTGGTTGGTAGCAATAGCCATACCTAATCCGAATTCAGCATTGTCTTCAAATAATGAGTTACCCCATGCTGGTCCTTGGTTAGATCTGTTGCTTCTGGTGTATGGAGTTGCAGGAGCAGAACCACCATAGATTGAAGAACATCCGGTTGCATTAGCTACCAACATTTGTTCTCCGAATAATTGAGTGATCGTTTTGATATATGGAGTTTCACCACAACCTGCACAAGCTCCTGAGAACTCGAATAATGGTTGAGCAAACTGACTGTTTTTAACACTTTGTGCTTTGTTTACCAATTGGTCTTTGTAAGTAACTTTTGCTTCTAAATAATCGAAACGTTTTTGTTCTTCCAACTGAGTTTCCAAAGGTCTCATCTCTAAAGCTTTTGTTTTAGAAGGACAAACATCTGCACAGTTACCGCAACCGGTACAATCTAATACAGATACCTGGATACGGAAATGCATACCGGCAAACTCTTTACCTTGAGCATTAAGGGTATTGGTTCCTTCAGGAACATTAGCTAATTCTTCATCTGTTAAAACGTAAGGACGGATAGCAGCGTGAGGACAAACGAATGAACATTGGTTACATTGGATACAGTTTTCTGATAACCAGGTTGGAACGTGAACAGCGATACCTCTTTTTTCGTAAGCAGTTGTACCTGCTGGGAAAGTACCATCTTCGTAACCTAAGAATGCACTAACAGGAAGATCATCCCCTTTTTGTGCGTTCATTGGTTCAACCACGTTTTTGATGAAATCAGGAATATTACGAGTGTCAACAACCGGTTTTACTTCGATTTTTGCCCATTCTGCAGGGATTTCAACTTTAGTAACATCACCACCTGCATCAACAGCAGCATAGTTCATGTTAACGATATCATCTCCTTTACGTCCGTAAGATTTCATGATCGCTTTCTTCATCTCTTTAACCGCTAATTCGTAAGGAATAACTTCAGAGATTTTGAAGAATGCAGATTGAAGAATGGTATTGGTTCTGTTACCTAATCCGATCTTTTCAGCTACTTCAGTGGCATTGATGATATACATGCTGATGTTGTGAGCAGCTAAATGTTGTTTTACGTTGTCAGGTAAACGGTTTTTGGTTTCTTCTGCATTCCAGATTGAGTTGTAAAGGAAAGTACCTCCATCTTTTAATCCTCTTAAGCAGTCATATTTTTCCAAATAAGATGGAACGTGAACAGCAACGAAGTCAGGAGTACCCACTAAGTAAGGAGCTAAGATAGGTTGATTACCGAAACGTAAGTGTGAACAGGTAAAACCACCTGATTTCTTACTGTCATAAGCGAAATAAGCTTGACTATATTTATCGGTGTTGTCACCAATGATTTTGATTGAGTTTTTGTTAGCACCAACAGTACCATCAGCACCTAATCCATAGAATTTAGCTTCGAAAGTTCCTTTTGGAAGAACGTTGATAGCAGGAAGGATAGGTAAAGATTTGAAAGTAACGTCATCAACGATACCAACAGTGAATTGGTTTTTAGGATTAGCATCAGCTAAATTGTTGAAAACAGAAAGGATATGAGCAGGAGTAGTATCTTTTGAAGATAAACCGTAGCGACCGCCAATGATCATAGGTTTTTCAGTTGCAGCATAGAATGCTTCAACAACATCTAAGTACAATGGATCTCCGTTTGCACCAGGTTCTTTAGTTCTGTCAAGAACACAGATTTTTTTGGTTGTTTTTGGAAGAACAGCCATCATATATTTCACGGAGAATGGACGATAAAGGTGAACAGTGATTACACCCACTTTTTTACCTTCATTGTTTAATTTTTCAACAACAGTTCTTACCACTTCAGTGATAGAACCCATTGCGATCACAACATCTGTTGCATCCGCTGCACCGTAGTAGGTAAAAGGAGCATAGTGACGACCTGTCAACTCGCTTATTTGTTTCATATAATCAGCTACAACTTCAGGAAGAACATCATAATATTTGTTTTGAAGTTCTCTGGTTTGGAAGTAGATGTCAGGATTTTGAGCAGTACCGCGAGTCACTGAATTTTCAGGATTCAAAGCATTGTCTCTAAATTTTTGAAGTGCTTCATAATCAAGTAAACCTTTAATTTTTTCCATGTCAGCAGCTTCCACTTTTTGAATTTCGTGAGAAGTTCTGAAACCGTCGAAGAAATGAAGGAAAGGAACTCTTGATTTGATAGCTGCAAGATGAGCTACAGGAGCAAGATCCATAATTTCTTGAACTGAACTTGTTGCCAACATAGCAAAACCGGTTTGACGTGTACTCATAACGTCAGAGTGGTCACCGAAGATTGATAAAGCCTGAGCTGCCAAAGAACGAGCAGAAACATGGAAAACGCCTGGCAATAATTCACCGGCAATTTTATACATATTTGGGATCATCAAAAGTAATCCTTGTGAAGCGGTATAAGTGGTGGTTAAAGCACCAGCTTGAAGAGAACCATGTACAGCACCTGCTGCACCTGCTTCAGATTGCATCTCTACAACTTTAACTGTTTCTCCAAAAATGTTTTTTCTACCAAAAGCTGACCATTCGTCAACATACTCCGCCATAGTTGAAGATGGAGTGATAGGATAAATTGCTGCAACTTCACTAAACATATAAGCTACATGAGCTGCTGCGTAGTTACCGTCGCATGTTAAAAATTTTTTATCTGACATAACTTTTTAATATTTAAAGTGTTATATATGTTTTGTTTTTTCTATAAAACGTTGCAAAGGTACAAAAAAGAATTGAGAAATTCAAGATTTTTTAATAAAAAGAAACCATACTAAATATTTAACTATTTTACCGTTTTTTAATCATGAGAAAGAGCCAACTTTTTGGCATTTATTTTATATCTTTGCACATTATAATTGCGGTTTAACAACTTTTTTTAAAAAGGATTGTTCAGCCAAATTAAAAAATTAAAGTTTATATAAACCTTTTAAAAACGAAAATTTTTTTCATTTTCATGATAGATAAAGTTTCAAAAATAAAACACCAATTTAGGGTTTTAGAGGAGCATTCTGAATTGTTTAAAGTATACTTTCAAAAATGATGCAAAAACCGGATATCCGAAACTGCTCAGAGGAAGAGATGAAACAATTTCTCCTCTCTGTAAACGAAAAACCTTTTCGTGCCAAACAGATCCATGAATGGCTCTGGAAAAAAAATGTATACTCTTTCGAAGAGATGATCAATATTTCAAAACAGTTAATGGAACAATTGAAAACGCATTTTACTTTTAACACTTCAAAAATTGATCAGGAAGCGACGAGTCAGGATGGAACTATCAAATTAGTCTTCAGATTGTTTGATGGTAAATTGATAGAAGGTGTTTTAATTCCATCCGGAAAAAGAGTAACAGCCTGCATTTCTTCCCAGGTGGGATGTCCGTTAAAATGTGATTTTTGTGCAACCGGAACTATGGGATTTACAAGAAATCTCCATTTTTGGGAAATTATTGATCAATTTGCCTTGATGAATCAAAGATCCATTGAAGCTTATGGGAACCATATTACGAACTTCGTTTTTATGGGAATGGGGGAACCATTGCTCAATTATGATCAGGTAACGAAGGCGATCCAAATATTGACATCTCCTCAGGGAAATGGAATTTCGCCGACTAGAATTACGCTATCAACTGTTGGATTGGTGAAAGGTATTCGCAAATTAGCGGATGATCAGTTTAAAGCGAATCTGGCCATCTCGGTTCACGTTGCCCATGATCAAAAACGAAATCAACTGATCCCGACTAATTTGTCTAATCCATTATCCGAACTTCAGTCTGCCCTAAAATATTATGTTGAAAAAACAGATCAACGGATTACTATTGAGTATGTGCTTATTGATCATGTAAATGATTCTTTGGAAGATGCGGAAAATTTATGTAGATTTTGCAAACCATTTCCGGTAAAAATCAATCTGATCCAATACAACGCGACAGATTCTAAATATCGGAAATCTTCCATTGAAAATACAAAAGCTTTTATTCAACATCTCGAATCAAGAAATCTGATCGTTAACTTACGCCAAAGCAGAGGACAAGATATTGCTGCTGCATGTGGACAATTAGTAAAAGAATCATCAAAGAGATGATTTTTTTATTATTTTTGTGAATCAATTAAGGAATCTTTAAATGGAAAAGAAAATGAAAAAAGTTAATTATAACTATTTGATTATTTTGCTATTACCTGCTTTTGTATTTATTTCATGCCAAAATAAAAATGGAAATGCAGATGCTTATGGCGTTTTTGAAGCTACTGAAATTACGGTTTCTTCAGAAAATAATGGAACTTTACTGTTTTTTGATGCGGAAGAGGGCAAAATATATCAAAAAGGGGAGCTTCTGGGATGTATCGATACCATGCAGCTTTTTTTACAAAAAATGCAATTGGAAGCCAGTATGAAATCTGTTTCGGATAAAGTGAAAGGGATTCCCGGAGGAAATGAAAAAATCAAAAATGAACTGGAATCACTTCGCTATCAGAAACTTCAAATTGAAAAATCATTACAAAGTTGTTTTCTGAAAGCCCCATTCACCGGGACTTTGACTAAAAAATATATTGAACCTTTTGAATTGGCTTACCAGGGCAAACCTTTGTATAAATGGGCAGATCTTTCCAAAATGTATATAAGAGTTTATATTACGGAAGATCAGTTGTCTCAAATAAAATTAGGGCAAAATGCAGAGATCCACATCGATGGAAAGGATGGGGAAACCAAAAATAGGGTAGGAAAAGTAGGTTGGATCTCTTCAAAAGCCGAATTTACCCCCAAAATGATTCAAACTAAAAAGGAACGGGTAAATTTAGTGTATGCAGTTAAAGTGGTGTTTCAAAATGATGGCTCAGCTAAAATCGGAATGCCGGGTGATGTAATTTTTAAATAAGTTTATGTCTATAATTCGGGTTGAAAACCTTACCAAAAAGTTTAAAAAGCTAACCGCTTTGTCTGACCTCCATTTTGAGGTGCAGAAAGGGGAGATTTTTGGTATTATTGGCCCTGATGGTGCAGGAAAATCTACGCTGTTTAATATTTTAGCAACGCTGACGCTTCCCACATCCGGAACTATTACAATATTAGATCAGGATATTTTAAAACAATACAAACAAATCAGAAAAGAGATTGGCTATTTACCGGGAACCTTTTCACTATATCCCGATTTAACGGTTCAGGAAAATCTTACTTTTTTTGCAACCATGTACGGAAGTGGAATTAAGGAGAATTTACCTATGATTATGCCGATCTGGAGACAAATATCCCCCTTTAAAAATAGAGAAGCGGGTAAATTGTCGGGTGGGATGAAACAAAAATTAGCTTTATGTTGTGCTTTAATTCACAGGCCCAAAATATTGTTGCTTGATGAACCCACTACCGGAGTTGATCCTGTATCCCGTAAAGAGTTTTGGGATCTTCTCGATAAAATCAGAGAATATCAGGTTACGGTTATCGTTTCTACTCCCTATATGGATGAGGTGGGACGTTGTGATCGTATTGCATTAATGCAGGATGGTCGTTTTATTACTGTGGATACTCCGGAATCTATTATTAAAAATTATAAAGGGGATCTTTATGCGATCAAAACATCGCAACTATTTAAATTATTGGAAATTATGCCCTTATTTCAAGAAAAATGTTCCTATTATCCTTATGGAGAGTATTTTCATATTTCGTTTTATCATGATACAAAACGTACTAAACAGGCATTTTTGCAATTCCTCGAACAACACGAAATTGTTTTTGAAAAAATGAAAAACATTTCACCTTTGTTAGAGGATTGTTTTATTCAAATTATTAAAGAGGATCGAAATGTATAGTATTGAAGTTGAAAATCTTACTAAAAAGTTTGGTCACTTTACAGCAGTGAATAACATCACTTTTCAGGTGAAGAAAGGGGAGATTTTTGGTTTTTTGGGAGCCAATGGTGCCGGGAAAACTACGGCTATGAAAATGATGTGCGGGCTTCTGTTGCCCACATCCGGAAAAGCAAAAATTGCAGGGTTCGACCTCAATTCTGAATCTAAACTGATTAAACAGCAAATCGGTTATATGAGTCAACGGTTCTCATTGTATGATGACCTGACGATCATTGAAAATATGAAACTATTCGGAGTGATCTATAACATTCCAAGACGTACATTAAACGATAGAATTGAGGAGCAATTGTCCGAACTTAAAATGGTGGAAATTAAAGATTTGCTAGTGAATGAGATCCCTCTGGGATGGAAACAAAGACTTGCATTTGCAACGGCCATGTTACATCATCCTCAAATTGTTTTTTTGGATGAACCAACCAGCGGTGTTGACCCCATTGTAAGAAGAGAATTTTGGAGTTTGATATACAAAGCAGCAGGTCAGGGAATTACAATTTTTGTAACGACACATTATATGGATGAAGCATCCTATTGTGAACGGATATCCATTATGGCTGAAGGTGCTGTTCAATTATTGGGAACTCCTACGGAATTAAAACAACAAATGGGTGTTGATACTATTGATGACCTTTTTGTGAAGTTTGTTAAAAGATAAAAAATGAAGGAATTAATTGCCATTTTACAAAAAGAACTGATTCATATTTATCGGGATAAAGTGTCCCTCTTTTTGGTATTGGCAATGCCTTTAGTTTTGATACTTCTTTTCGGGTTTACCATAAGTACCGAAATTCGAAATGCTAAAATCTCTGTATGTGATTTAGCAAATGACGCACAATCTAAAGCTTTAATTGATGCTTTCAGAGCTTCGGGATATTTTAAAATTGTCCATTTTCCTCAAAATCCGAATGAGATCAATCATGATTTTAAAGAGAAACAAATAAAAGCTGGCATTATTATTCCTGCTCACTTTGGCTCTCAGTTATTATCGGATAAACAGTCTCAAATACAGGTAATTAACGATATTTCAGATATCAATGTTGCTTCTGTTCTGAATAATTATATTGAATCTGTGGTGAGCCATTTTGAAGAGCGTGTGAATGAATCCGGTCATTATTCAAAGAATCCCATAGAAGTATCTATTCAAATGTTATACAATCCGGAATTGAACAGTGTTTATATGTTTGTTCCCGGGATTATCACTCTGATTATGATCATTATCACGGCTTTGATGTCGTCCATCACATTGGCCAGGGAAACTGAAACCAATACCATGAGGATGATGTTGATTACACCGGTTAAGAAAATCTATATTGTGGTGGGGAAAGTGATCCCTTATATGGGGCTTTCATTATTGAGTACCATCATGATTTTAGCAATCAGTGTATGGGTTTTTAAAATGCCGATTGAAGGTAATATATTGCTATTGTTGTTGTTATGTGTTATTTTTATGTTTACAGCAGCTTCTTTCGGTTTACTCGTTTCCTCCATCTCCAATACTCAATTGGATGCCATGATGATTACCATGATGGGTTTATTTTTACCAACCGTTTTGCTATCAGGGTTTTTATTTCCGCTGGATAATATGCCGTTAATTTTTCAGATCCTGGCAGATATTTTCCCGGCTAAATGGTTTATTCTGGCTATTAAAGATGTGATGATTAAAGGGGCCGGAATCGCCGATATATGGCATTATATTCTGATATTAGCTGGTATGTCCGTAGTTCTTTTACGGTTTAGTATGTCTCAAATTGATAAAAGAAGAAAACAATGAGAGTGATTTTGATGTTGATAAAAAAGGAGTTTTTGCAAGTTTATAGAAATAAACTGTTGATGTCTATTTTAATTGTCGCTCCGTTAGTTCAATTTGTAATTTTCCCATTTACAGCTGATTATGAGATTAAAGTGGTAAAAATTGGATTTATTGATCAGGATCATTCTTCATTAACCCATCAAATGGTTGAAAAATTCACCTATTCTCCCTATTTTATCAATTATGGTTTTATTGAATCCCGAAACAAAGGGGAAGAGTTGATGATGGAGGATAAAGTTGATTTTATAATTGAGTTTCCCAGCCATTTTGAAAAAGATCTGATGAATGGATTATCGCCTCAATTGGCTATTACAGCAAATGCAATTAATAGCGTCAAAGCAGGAATTGGTTCCGGATATATTAAAAATGTAATCTCCCAATTTTTTAGTGAAAAGAAAGAAGGATTGGCAAATCAATCCGCTCAACCTGCAACTGTTTCGATCTCAAAAGTGTATTGGTATAATGAACAGTTAAACTATAAAAATCTGATTGTTCCCGGAATATTAGTCATTCTGGTAACTTTGATAGGGGCTTATGTTACAGCTTTAAATATTGTCAGGGAGAAAGAGATAGGTACTATTGAGCAAATGAATGTTTCTCCGATCAAAAAATGGCATTTTTTATTAGGTAAAATGATCCCATTTTGGATTTTGGGAATGGTTGAGTTTATCATTGGACTTTTTCTGATGAAATTTATCTTTGGAATCTCTGTTCAGGGTAGTATTGGCGCACTTTTACTCTGTACGTCAGTTTACCTTTTAGTCATGTTGGGACTGGGATTCTTCATTTCATTGGTTTCTCGAAACCAACTTCAGGCGATGTTTATCGTATTTTTTCTTTTTGTAGTTTTTGTATTGATGAGTGGATTGTTTACCCCAACCGAAGGGATGCCTCAATGGGCGAAATATATCAATTATGCCAATCCTATGTCGTTCTTTATGGAAATTATTAAATTAATTGTGATGAAAGGCGCCGTTTTAATGGATGTAATGAAACCATTGATAACACTGCTTGTGATGTCTGTTATCATCAATAGTGCAGCCTTATTGAGTTATTCGGGAAAGAAAAAGTAGATTATCTTCTTAATTCAAAATTTTGGCCCAAATACACTTTTTTAACGTATTCATCTGAAGCTAATTCTTCAGCAGAACCGGCTTTGATCACTTTCCCTTCAAAGAGGAGATAGGAGCGGTCTGTAATGGATAAGGTTTCATGTACATTATGGTCAGTGATCAAAATTCCAATATTTTTTTCTTTTAGTTTAGCCACAATATGTTGAATATCCTCAACAGCAATAGGATCCACACCGGCAAATGGTTCATCTAGAAGTATAAATTTGGGATTTGAAGCTAAACATCGAGCGATCTCTGTTCGTCTTCTTTCTCCTCCGGACAAATTGTTTCCTAAGTTTTTCCGTACTTTTTCCAATCGGAATTCAGTAATTAACTCTTCCAATCTATCTTTTTGTTGAATTCCGGTCATTTCAGTAAATTCAAGTATTGCTCTGATATTATCTTCAACAGAAAGTTGTCTAAAGACTGATGCTTCCTGAGGTAAATAAGCAATACCCAATTTTGCTCTTTTATACATAGGTAACTCTGTGATATCCATTTCATTAAGATAGATTCTACCGGAAAATGGCCGAATCAAACCTACAATCATATAAAAGGAAGTTGTTTTACCTGCTCCATTTGGACCAAGAAGTCCTACAATTTCACCTTGTTTTACATCAAAAGAGGCTTCATTAACAACCGTTCTTGATTTATACTTTTTAACTAAATTTTCAGTTCTGATTTGGTATTCCATGGTTATAATTTTTCAGCTTCCGCCTGGATTCGATCACTTAAAATATCTATAAATTTTTGTAAAGGAGTTTTGATCATCCCTTGTAAGAAAAATGGGATTTCAGCCTGAAGTTCCATTATTAATTCACATCCGGTTTCTTCAGGTGTAATATGAATTTCAAGACTAATTGGAATTTTTTTGTCATTTTTGGCATCAAAATGGACAAATGTGGGTGTTGTTTTTTCAGTAATTTCGATACGAAAAGTAGCCACATTGTTCATGTTAAATGAACAATAAGTCTCTGTAGCTTCAAAACCTGTAACATCAGGAGGTAAATATTTTCCGAAATTGGAACAATTTGATACGAGTTGAAACACTTTGTCAGCACTATTTTGAATTTTTTTAGAATCACCGGATAACTTCATCATCTCATTTTTTGTTTTAATCTGCAAAAATACAAAAAGTTATAGTATTGTATTCATTTTTTTAAAACAGTCATTTTTTTAAAATAAAATTCTAAAAATGAACCTTTTGAAAGAAAAACAATAAATAAATAATGCATGAAATGTTTATTATTTTACACTAATATGTGCTTTTTCCCCTTAGAAAAACCTAATAAAAGCAATATTTCTAAAAAAAATTCATTTTTTTTTGCAGATTAAGAAAAAATGATTATTTTTGACAAAATTTTCTAACCAAACCCATTTGAATATGAACGAACAAGAAAACTCAGTAAGCTTCTTCAGATTTGAAGATTTACGTATCTACGCAAAAGCACTTGATTACATCAATTGGCTTCATGCCGTTGTAAATCAATTCCCTACCAATCAACAACTCAATCTAGGTGATCCATTTCTAAAATCCGCCCAAAATATTGCACTTCATCTTGCGGAGGGATCTGCCAGAAACAAAGCGCAATTTGTGTATTATCTGAAAATGGCGAAAAGTTCTGTTAGAGAGTGTGTTGTTTATACCGAAATCGCATCTCGCCTTCATTCAATGGAAGATAATCAAAAAGATTATTCTAGAAATCAATTGATGGAATTAACCAAAATGATTGGTTCTCTAGTGGCATCTTTGCAAAGAACTGTTTCAGCTTCGCGTGAAGATGATGATATGGATGGGTTAAGTGAAATGTTGTAATTCATAATTATTCTTAATTATAATGAAGAGTGTGGTTCAATGGTGGACTACACTCTTTTTATTTTGTAAAAAATCACTATTTTTGCACTTTATAATTCTACTAATATTATTAATACTTTATAATTATGGCAATAGTAAAACCTTTTAAAGGCTTAAGACCTCCTAAAGAGATCGTTAAGCAATTGGCATCCAGACCTTATGATGTTTTAAACTCAGCAGAAGCTCGTATCGAAGCAGCCGGTAATCCCTATTCTCTTTTGAGAGTTACCAAAGCGGAAATTGATCTTCCAACAGGAATTGATGAACATTCACAAGAAGTGTATGACAAAGTGGTTGAAAATTTTAACTTATTTAAAAATAACCAATGGTTAGTGCAAGATCAAGATGAAAAATTCTATATCTATGCTCAAACTATGGATGGAAGAACACAATACGGTATAGTAGCCTGTACTCATATTGATGATTATTTGAACAATAACATCAAAAAACATGAGTTAACCAGAAAAGATAAAGAGGAAGATAGAATGATTCACGTTCGAATCACTAACGCAAACGTGGAACCGGTTTTCTTCTCCTATCCTGCAAATCCAAAAATTGATGCTATCGTTAATCAAATAATTAAAAATCAGGAACCTGAATACGACTTTATCGCAGATGAAGGTTTCGGTCACACATTTTGGGTCATTAACGATCCTGCTGTGAATGAACTAATTGTTGAAATCTTTAGAACTGAGATCCCATACTTATATGTCGCAGATGGTCACCATAGAACTGCAGCCGCTGCTTTAGTGGGAAGCGAAAAAAGAAATATTAACCCTGATCATAATGGTAAAGAGGAGTATAACTATTTTATGTCTGTTATTTTCCCTGATAATCAATTGAAAATTATTGATTATAACCGTGTAATTAAAGATTTAAACGGCCATACTAAAGAGGAGTTAATAGCACTGTTAGAGGAAACTTTTGTTGTTGAAAATATGGGAGCAGCTATTTATACTCCTGCTCAATTACATGAATTTAGTATGTATATCGATGGAAATTGGTATAAATTGACCGCAAAAACAGGTACCTTTAATGATACCGATCCAATTGGGGTACTTGATGTAACTATCTTATCCAATCTTGTTTTGGATAAAATTTTAGGCATTAAAGACCTAAGAACCGATAAAAGAATTGATTTCGTAGGTGGTATCCGTGGGTTAGGTGAATTGAAACGTAGAGTTGATAATGGTGAAATGAAAGTTGCTTTTGCTTTATTTCCCGTTTCAATGAAACAATTGATCGATATCGCTGATACTGGAAATATCATGCCTCCAAAAACAACCTGGTTCGAACCTAAATTACGCTCAGGATTGGTGATCCATGAATTAGTTTAATTCGAAATTTTAATACCCAAATGAATAGCTCTAAATCAATAGCCCTGTACTTTAGTGCAGGGCTTGATTTTTTAGAGATAATAGTGAATAGTGAATAATGAATAATGAATAGTGAATAGTGAATAGTGAATAGTGAATAGTGAATAGTGTGTCAATGCCTAAATTTGGTTGACCGTTTGTTTACTTGTTTTTGGCATATTATCATTGGTTGACTTGTCCTTGTTGGGGGAGCTCTGAGCTTGGTCTTGGGCTAGCCCAAGACCAAGCTCAGAGCTGGGTTCCAAAATTTTTGAAGATTTTTTTTCTTCGGGATTTTGGTTTTGCAAATATATACTTTTTTCGAATGAAATTGGTGACTTTCTTTGTAGCTTACAATGAGGCTTTTCGTAGTTATAAAGGTACACTGATCGGTCAACTTCTTTCACTAATGTCTCGTAATTAGTAATCGTTCTGTAGCTTAAATAGTTGTTTTTAATCACTCCATTAATTCTCTCTGCTTTACCATTCTCCCAGGGGGCAACACACATACTATGGAGAAAATCTTCAGTCACATCTAAAAACTCTTTTGCACCATATTGTCTACCGCCATCTGAATGAAAAATTAAGCCGTTTAGATCTTCCCCTTTACGGAACCTTAATGCGCTATTTAATGATGCAATTACTGTCTGCTCTGTCGTTAAACGCTTTGATACAGAATATCCTACAATAACTCTTGAGTAAGCATCAATTATAAAGGTAATATAGTAAAAATGACCATTAATTTTGTAATATGTGGTGTCTGATTGCCAAACTTGATTAATCCTGGTTATCTCTAAGTTTTTAATTAAATTATCAAAACGGATTACTCCACTACTATCTGTAGTATGAATAAATCTCTTTTTCCTCTTTATCATTAATCCTGCAAGCTTACACAATTCTTCAAATTGATCTCTCCCAACATAACAAGGTCGCTTTTTATAATAAATATCCCTTACACCCATAGTGGGATGATCCATCCTGACTTCGAAAACAATTTCCTTCACTAAATGAAGAATGTCCTTTTTTTTATTGTCTCTTTGAAGGATTTTATATACTGCTTGTTTGCTGATATTCATAGCTTTATAAAGTGCATTTAGTGAGTGATGGTATTCATCTTGATGTTCTTGATAATGTCGGAAGGTGTCGTTTCGAACTTTTTTTTTATATCAACACCATAATGATCCTCTGCGATTTCAATCATTTTGTCTTTAAATTCTAGAAGAATTTGCTTTTCTCCAATAATCATTTTGAGATGTGCATTCTCTTTTTTTAAAGCCATTATTTGTTTAGTATCACTCTCAGTTTCAATAACTAATCTTTCTTTTTTTGTTTTCATATTGCCATATTTATTTAACCATTGATAAATTGTACCTCTCACGGTATCATATTGTCTGCAAAGGTCGGCAATTTTTGTTTGTCCAGATTCAATCTCTTGGACTTTTTTTCTCTTGAAGCTTTCACTAAAGTGTCTTCTTTTTCTTTCTTCTAATGTTAAACTAATTTCTTTCATAGGTTCACTTTTTTATTTAATTTGTTATTTAAAAGTGGTCAACCTATTTCAGGCATTGACAGTGAATAGTGATAAATTGTTAAATGTTAATTTATTAATGCAATTTTTAGTGAAAATTCTCGTTAAATAAATCTAAACACAATAGTTATGAGAAATGTATCCGTAAAATTAATCGCTTTATTAGGCATTTTTGTTCTAATTTTTAGTTTTTCTTCTAATGCGCAAACCAATGCTAAGGAGGATCAGTTATTACAAACTTTAATAGAAGAGTGTAATAGGAATTATGCTGTTTTAAAAACACAGGATCCGCCTGTTTATCTTCTCAGTTACCGATTAGAAGACCAAATTTTTCAAAATGTAACATCAAATTTGGGATCTATCTCTTCAACAGTTTCAGAAAAAAATCGAGTTATTACGATTCAGGTAAGAATTGGAAATAAATCTATGGATAATTATCGGGAAATGCGAAATCAGTCATTCTCTTACTTTGTTTATGATGACGATATTACAATACCAATTGACAATAATTATATAGGAATGAAACAAACTTTATGGAGAGAAACAGAAAAAGTATATAGAGCTGCTTTATTGAAGTATGAACAAGTAAAAGCAAATGCTGCAGTTACAACTGAATTAGATGATAAATCTGCTGATTATTCTGATAGTCAATTGGAAAGTTATTATGAACCTGCTTTAACCAATACTCAGTTTGATACAGATTTGTGGAAAATAAAATTAAACAGATACACAACATCTTTTCTACCTTATCATAACATTTTACAAGGACGAGCTTCTATTCGATTTTCTGTGATTAGAAAAATGTTTGTAAGTAGTGAAGGAGTTGCGATTGCTCAAAATAATACCTATACTCACTTATTTGTTTCTCTAGAGGGAAAAGCAGATGATGGGATGGAGATCCCCATTTATAAATCCTGGTTTGCGTTCTATCCGGATGAATTACCTAATGATGAAATCGTATTATCAGAAGTTGATAAATTAAAAGATTTATTAGAGAGATTAAGAACAGCTCCTATTGTGGATACCTATTCAGGTCCGGCTATCTTATCAAATGATGCCGCAGGAGTATTTTTTCATGAAATTTTTGGGCATAGAGTGGAAGGTGCCAGATTAAAAAGCGAAAATGATGGTCAAACCTTTAAAAAGAAAGTGGGTGAGATCGTTTTAAATCCTGATATAACCATCACATTTGATCCAACGATAAAATATTATAATACAATACCGCTAAATGGAAGCTATGTGTTTGATGATGAGGGAATAAGAGGATCAAAAGTAGTTGTGGTAGATAATGGAGTTTTGAAAAACTTTTTAATGACCAGAACTCCAATTGAAGGTTTTGAATATTCTAACGGACATGCAAGGGCTCAGTCCGGATTTCAACCTGTATCACGACAATCCAATCTCATTGTTGAAACGAAACACCCCTATACCGATGTTGAATTGAAAAACATGTTGATTCAGGAAGCTAAAAATCAAGGGAAAGAGTATGGATACTTTTTCAAAAAAGTGACCGGTGGTTTTACTACAACCGGAAGATATATGCCCAATTCATTCAACGTTACACCCATTGAAGTGTATCGGATTTATGTGGATGGTCGTCCTGATGAACTGGTTAGAGGTGTTGATTTAATTGGAACCCCATTGGCTATGTTTAGTCAAATTGGTGCTATTGGAACATCTGCGGGTAATTTTGCCGGTACTTGTGGTGCAGAATCGGGTGGAATTCCTGCAGGATGTTGCTCTCCCGCTGTTTTTGTAAAAAGAATTGAATTACAAAAACAAAATAAATCTCAGGAAAAACCTACTGTTTTACCACGAACTTCTGAAGTTCAACCCATTGAAAATAAACAAGAACTTATTTTTAAAGCGATGGAAGATGAACTGTTGAGAAATAGACAAAATCTGTTTATCTCCGGACTAAAATCACCCCATTTTTATAGTTATACGGTTGCCGATGCCAAATTTGTTGCGATCAATTGTTATTTGGGTGGAATTATCTATTCTAATGAAAAAGTAATAAATTCTCATAATACGACTGTTTTAGTTGGATCAAATAAGTTTAATAATCTTAATTTTTTTGATGAAAATTCATTGTATTCCAGTCAGTCTGATTTCCCACTTGCTCAGGAATTGGATTATACCAATATTAGAAATAGTTTTTGGATCGCTTCAGATTCTAAATATAAATCAGCTGCTGAAATAATTGAAACCAAAACGGTTTCCATGGCCCAACAGATATTACCTCCTGAATTGTTAACGCTACCCGATTATTATCCGGTAGATGTGAAAACCAATTACCTTCAGGATGAAAGTGAATCGGTTTCCAAATCACTATTAGAAGACTTAGGGTTACAGTTATCAAAAATCTTTGAAAACTATCCTAATTTCACCAATTCCGGAGTCCGAATCAATGCTATTGACGCTTCCATTTATTATATCAGTTCTGAACAAATGAAGTTTAAACAACCTTACCATTTGATCACGATTCGTGTTTTTGCACAAACAAGAGCGGAAGATGGGGAGATGTTAACCGATTATATAGATTTATATTACGCATCTCAAAATGAGATCCCATTATTGAATGTACTCGCTCAACAAGTAAAAACAATGGCAGATCGCCTAGAACAACTAAGAACGGCTCCTGTAATCTCTGAAGCATATAGTGGACCCGTTATGTTTATGGATGATGCCGTTGCTGAAGTTTTTTCAAATGCTTTTATTGAAGATAATAACGGAATTTTAGCCGGTAGAAAATATATTAGCAGTACAAGCGAATTGTCTCAGTGGATGTCAGAATATGTGCCTAAAGAGAATAAATCGGAACGGTTGATCAATAAAAAAGTGATCTCAAGAAATTTGAATATCATGACGGCAGATTACTTAAAATCTTACAATAATGTATCTCTTATCGGCCATTTTACATTGGATGCAGATGGTGTCAATCCGGATAATAATTTAAAAATCATCGAAAATGGAGTACTCAAAAGTGTTTTATCAAACAGAATCCCAACATTTTCTTCTGAAAGTTCTAATGGACATGAAAGATTCGGATTTTCCAGTAATAAAATAGCATCAGATTTGGCTCCAGGAATTTTGATGATGACCTTTGAGAAAGATAGTAAATTTGTCCTTTCCTATCAAAAAATGAAAAAAAGATTGATAGAACTTGCAAAAGAGGAGGATTATGAATATGCTTATATTGTTGTAAAGTTACCGAATCGTACAGTAAATCTACCTGGTGTTAGCGACTATTTTGGATCTAATGGGTTTGTGAAACCAATAATTGTTTACAGAGTTAATGTAAAAGATGGAACTGAACAATTGGTAAGAACAACCAAAATGAGTGTTTTGAAAATGAAATCCTTTAAACATGTGGAAGCTGTCACAAAAGAATTGGTTCCATTTAATCGAATGTTTAGAGGAAAGAAAAATAGAATGTATGGTTATAATGAATCTGCTTTATCCGGTATTCCGGTGAGTTTTATTCTCCCAAAAGCAATCATATTCAAAGAGTTGGAAATTGAAAAAGATGATGAAATCATGAGAATGAAACAACCGTTAGTTCCTAATCCAATTCAAAAACCTTAAGCTCCATCCATAATTTGTAAAATTATTTTGGTCTTTCCATTATGTGATCTGTTTCTATAATTACTTAGAAAGAGTAAAAACAATCTATCTTTGGGTCTGTAGGTCATCACGTGATGAAAACCTCTCCATAAACCTCCATGATACACTAAATTTCCGGTTATTTCATTTACTTCAATTCGTAATCCATACCCGTAAGGTTCAGAAGGAATAAATCCATTGATCTGATTATGAGGTGATATCGCTTGATGAACAAACCTTTTTGAAATAATTTTATAGTCAATATAATATGCTTGATACCAATTGTAGAGATCTTCCGCAGTTGAATACATCGATTTGTCCCCTAATACACTATTGAGAATATTATCGGGAACCTCTTCTCCATCAATGAGATGACCTTTGCAAATGTCAACTTGATTCCCATTTTTCAGCTCTGTATAAAAAAATGTATGGGTCATTCCTGCAGGAATTAAAAGATTGGCCCTCACATAATCAGCGAAAATTTGACCGGTAATCTGTTCAATAATGGATGCTAATAAAGCATAATTAGTATTCGTATATTTAAACTCAACTCCGGGGGTGGCTGTCATGATTGGGATATCACATGTTAGATATTGAATCAACATCTGATTAGTAAAGATAGTGTCCGTTCTGAAAAATTGTTCGAAATCTAAATATTCCGGCAGCCCGGATGTGTGTGTCAGTAAATGTTTGATTTTAACGGTATTGTATGGTAAATCAGGAAAATAATCAATCAAATAATCCTCTAAAGAGAGGGAGTCGTGCTCTACTAATTTTAAGATTGCTGCAGCCGTGAATTGTTTGGAAACTGACGCTAAATCAAAGAGAGTTGTTTCAGTAATTTTATTGGCGAGAACTTTTTTAGCTTTTAATGATTTATAACCTCCTGTGTATTGATACATGATGGAATCATCAGAAGAAAATAGGATGCTTCCATTAATCACTTTTGCAATTTTGGAAAGTTCATCGTTTACTTGTACTAATTTGAATTGTTGATTGGCTTCCTTAAAAATAGCGTTGATTTCATAAATACTCGTCTTTTCAATCGATTTTTGAACAGCGGGTTTGGGTTGATGTGTTCCTAAAAATAGTACCTGTAAAAAAATAAGTAAGTAACTCATGGTCTTTTATTTATAGGAATATGACCCACACTTTTAATCTCTTTCTCTATTTGTTTGAACTTTAATTCCGTTTCAGGATTAAAAAACGTTTTTCTAATCATCTCTTCCATATATTGAAGTCCATATTCTCCGGGATGACATAAATCTGATCCATAAAACCGATAATCTCTTAAATCATCCATAAAAATTTCATAAGCAGGGAAATAAAAAACAGTAGAATCGTTAACCAATTGATCTATAGCTATATGTAAAATAGACTTACTTACTTGATTTTCATGAAAACCATCACTTAAATGGCGAACAGGACTAACCGTAAATATGATTTTGATTGATGGATTTATTTTTTTAATCTTATCAATCAGTATTTTATAATCATCAACAATCTCATCGACCGATAATCTCAACTTTTCAAACTGATGATTTGGAATTTTATGACAGTTCGCTACAATCATATTGTTTTCCAAAAAACGATAACAATAGGAGGTTCCCAGAGTGATGAATAAGTAGGTGCTTTTTTTTAAATGATTGAAGGAATTTTGATCAATAAAGGCAATTTTATCTTTTAATTCCTGTTTATCTGGAGCTGAAATTTTTCCTTGATGTGAAAAGCTAATATATTGATCATTAAATAAATAAATATATTTTTCAGAGATGTTTTGTAAGTCTAAAACACGATTTAGATTATCACTAATGGACTTAGGATTAAAAAGAGTTCCGAATGGATTGGCAAGGGTTTGAAATCTATTTTTGGAGAAAAAAGCTCCGATATGATCAGAAAAACAGGAGCCTACAAAAAACAAGGTATCTTCATAACCGATATGAAATGGAAATTGGGGAATAGGATGTTCAGTTCTGAATATCATTTTTTATCGGGTATGATCAATTTGGCAAATTTTAATAACAATGTTTTGGTTCCAACGGTTTCAAATTGAACGATTGCTTTTGTTTCAACTCCTTTTCCATCAATTTGTTTCACTTCTCCAAATCCAAACTTATCATGAAAAACAACCAACGAAGGAACAATTTGATCAATGGTAGCTTCTTTTCCGATCACTTCCATTTTACGTTCCGTCGCAATTTGTGCGTTCTCTTTTTTTCTTATTCTTGTAACTTCTGAAAAAGATTTATCTCCAAACATTGAAGGGGAGGAGTGGGAAGAAAAGATCCCTTTTCCCATAGAAGCTTTTTCTGTATAGTTTAAATATTTAACAGGGATTTCATTCAAAAATCTGCTTTTTTCGCAAAATTGTAAAGATCCGAAACGGTAACGGGTTAATGAATGAGTTATGGTAAGAGATCTTTTAGCTCTGGTTATTGCCACATAAAACAACCTTCTTTCCTCCTCCAGTTCTGCTCTGGAACCTAAAGACATTGAAGATGGAAACAGATTCTCTTCCAATCCTGTCAAAAACACATATTCAAACTCTAATCCTTTAGCAGAGTGGATGGTCATCAATTTCACCCGATCCTGAATTGCTTCCTCTTTCTCCTCTTCATCGGTCAAAAGCACAACACTTTCCAAAAAACGATCCAAAGAAGGAAAATATTCATCAATAATTTCACCGGTAGATTCATTAAATGATGATTCCGGTTCTTTTTCGGTAAACTCTTTGATAGAATCTAAAAGTTCTTCCACATTTTGTTTTCTATCTAAATCAGATTTATCTTCACTTAGTTCTTTTAATATACCAACACTTACTACAATATGTTTTCCCAATTCATAAGCATCTGTCGTAGTTAATAATGCAGAAAAACTTTTAATTTTGGTAACAAACTCCATCAATCTTTCTTTAGTAGGATTGTTCACATCCAATCCATATTTGGATGGATTTTCAATCACATTCCAAATTCTAACCTGATGTTGGTTGGCACAAACAATCACTTTTTCCATAGTTGTCTGACCAATTCCTCTTTGAGGATAATTGATTACACGTCTTAAAGACTCTTCATCAAAGTGGTTGATTGTAATTCGAAAATAAGCAACTACATCTTTGATCTCTTTTCTTTTATAAAAAGATAAGCCTCCATAAATTTTATAAGGTATATTCCTTTTAATCAACGACTCTTCCAAAGCACGCGATTGGGCATTGGTTCTGTACAAAATAGCAAATTGAGAGTTATTGACATGAAAGTTTTGTTTATACTCAAAAATGGTATTCGCTATCAACTGAGCCTCTTCAGAATCACTGTTTGTCTGGAAAATATTGATTTTATTACCCTCTTCATTATCAGTCCAAACCTCTTTAAATAGTTGATCTTTATTGCATTTTATAACGGCATTAGCTGCATTGACAATATTTTGGGTAGATCTGTAGTTTTGTTCCAGTTTAATAGTAATCGCTTCAGGGTAGTCTCTTTTAAAATTGAGAATATTTTGAATATTGGCACCACGAAAGGAGTAGATACTTTGCGCATCATCTCCTACAATACAAATATTGTGATGGGATGATGATAATTTCTTAATAATCAAGTACTGTGCAAAATTGGTATCCTGATACTCATCTACCAAAATATACTGATAACGATTTTGATATTTATGAAGCATTTCTGGAAAATCCCTTAGCAGTACATTCATATAATAAAGCAAATCATCAAAATCCATTGCATCAGATTTTCTCAATCGCTCATTATATCTAGAAAAAATTTCACCAATTAAGGGCTTTCCTGCTTCGTTATCAGCAGCAAAAATTTCAGGATTTTTGATATAATCAAAATGAGATAAAAGATTAGATTTTGCTCCTGAAATTCGGTTTAAAACATACCCGGCAGCATACACTTTGGGGTCAAGATTCATCTCTTTGATGATACTTTTAATTAAATTTTTGGAATCATCTGTATCATAAACAGTTAAATTTCTGGAATATCCTAATTTTTCACCTTCAACTCTTAAAATTTTATAAAAAACAGAGTGAAAAGTCCCCATCATTACTGCTTTAGCTGAGGCTTCTCCAACCAGATTAAAAATACGTTCCCGCATCTCTGCAGCAGCTTTATTGGTAAAAGTGAGTGCTAAAATTTGATAGGGATTGATTCCTTTTGCAAGCATAAATGCAATTCGGTATGTCAAAACGCGTGTTTTACCGGAACCGGCACCTGCAATAACCATCAATGGTCCCTCAATATGAGATACTGCTTGTTTTTGAGGTTCATTCAGTGATTCGAGTATTGTATCCAGATTTTTCATATAGAGTTATTGTTAGCAGTAAATAAAGGAAGTCTATATTATAAACGTTCCAATTTTACAGTGAAATGTCTCATGATAGGAGCTTCCCAAACAATTTTCATCCCTCTTGAAATAGTATCTCTACGATCATACACATTTTTCAAAGCTGCAGCAACAACATCCATGTGGTTATTTGTATAAGTTCTTCTTGGGATAGCTAATCGAAGTAAATCCAATCCACCAAAACGGTTCTCACGAGTAACAGGATCTCTGTCAGCCAAAATATAACCAATCTCACAACCACGAATTCCGGCTTCTAAATATAATTCAACTGTTAAAGTCTGGGCTGGAAACTCTTCTTTTGGGACTTTGGTCAACACTTTTCCAGCATCAACAAAAATAGCATGCCCACCGAAAGGTCTTTGGTATGGAATGCCATATTCATCTAATTTTGTTGCAAGATATTCTATTTGTTTGATACGAGTTTGTAAGTTTTCAAATTCTGTATTTTCATCCAATCCTACAGCAATGGCATTCATGTCACGACCATTCAATCCACCATAAGTGATATATCCTTCATAAATGATTGTTTTGACTTTTGCTGCTTCGTACCAATCATTGATATTAGTGGCAATGAATCCACCCATATTTACCTGGGCATCTTTTTTGGCACTCATGGTCATCCCATCAGCATAAGTAAACATCTCTTTACAAATTTCTTTAATTGTTTTATCTTGATATCCCTCTTCTCTTGTTTTAATAAAATAAGCGTTTTCAGCAAAACGAGCAGAATCAAAAAGTACAGGAATGTGATATTTTTTAGCAATGGCTTTTACATCACGTAAATTCTTCATGGAAACCGGTTGTCCACCTGCTGTATTATTGGTGATTGTAATAATGATAAATGGAACTCTTTCGAATTTTTCAGCTAAGAATTTCTCTAGTTTTTTACAATCAACATTTCCTTTAAATGGAATCTCCAATTGGGTGTTTTGTGCTTCATCAATTGTACAATCTACCGCAAATGCTTTTCTGGACTCAATGTGTCCCTTTGTTGTATCAAAATGTGAATTACCCGGAACGAAGTCACCTTCTCTGATGAGACAAGAGAATAGTACATTTTCTGCAGCTCTTCCTTGATGTGTGGGTATCATATATTCAAATCCTGTAATTTTATTGATCATCTCTTTCATTTTGTAAAAAGAGGTTGCACCGGCATAACTTTCATCACCCAGCATCATAGCTGACCATTGACGGTCACTCATAGCTCCTGTTCCTGAATCTGTTAATAGATCAATGTAAACGTGCTCTGCTCTCAGTTGAAATACATTATTATGTGCTTCTTTAAGATACAATTCTCTTTCAGCACGTGTTGTTTTTTTGATGGGTTCAACCATCTTGATTTTCCATGATTCTGCGAATGGGATTTCCATAATATTAGGTGTTTATGTTATTTTTTTGTTTTTGCAATTTGAATACATCTTGGACAAGATCCACAAACTAAGTTATCACCTTTTGCTTCAAGTGATTTATGAAGGGTTCCCCCTTTTGTATAAAATTTCCAAGTACCTTCACAAATACCATTTTTATAAGAACCGGTGTAACGAATAGTACCATTATTATAATAAACAGTGTATTCACCATCCTCTTTTCCATCAATAAAAAATGCATCCGTTTGAACTTTACCATCCGGATAAAAAGCTTTCCAAACGCCATCTTTTTTATTATTTTTTATTCCTCCTCCCATATATACAGATTTGTCGTCCCTGTATAACATTTCCCCAATTTTGTTGGTAGTTACATTTTTATCTTTATCAACTTCATAAAAATAAACCA
The DNA here is from genome assembly GCA_942493315.1 of uncultured Bacteroidota bacterium. Lineage (GTDB taxonomy): Bacteria > Bacteroidota > Bacteroidia > Bacteroidales > WCHB1-69 > UBA5429. Next base: position 1,440,234 of record OW818690.1, read on the forward strand.
ATTGTGGGTTGTTATTTTGATAAGATTGCATCACTTTTCTGCCTGGAGTTTTTTCATTGAAAATTTCTTGTGGGTCTGGCCTTTGTTTCTCTTTGTTGCAAGAAAAAACGAATACAATTAGGGTTAGAAATAATGTAAGTTTTAGAAATTTGTTTGAAGCCATAAATGATGAATAAAAAGTTAACTATTTTTTATAAAAAATTGATATATAATAAAATAGGATACTAACCCTAAAATAATATAAAGGTTACAAAGATATAACATATTTTTTAATTAAAGCAAAAAAAAAAGTCGTTTATATAATTTTTATCATATTTAATGTTCAATTCAACTCAAATGGTTTTTTATAAATAACAAAAAAGCAGTTTTAAGTATCCATCTATAAATCAAAATGAGATTACTTATTATTAATTTTTGTATCTTTGCAAACCTATATTATATCAATGAAAAACTTAGAAAAATATTTTAGTTCATTAACTGACGATAAAAATCCTATAAATTTGTACCAGCCAATAGGCTACATTCTTCAACAAGGTGGCAAAAGAGTTCGTCCAAAATTGGTGGAAATTTCAACACAAATTTTTGGAGGAGATATTGAAAAAGCCATTTATCCGGCTGCCTCTTTTGAAATGCTCCATAATTTTACGTTAATTCATGATGATATTATGGATTTAGCTCCATTGAGAAGGGGAAAAGAAACCGTTTACAAAAAATGGAATAACAATATTGCAATTTTATCCGGTGACGCATTGGCAACTATGGCTTTGCAACAGATTTTACTTACACCTGTTGCTTCTGATCTTATTTTAAAAATGGCGTCTCTTTTTGCTCAAACATCTTTAGAAATTTGTGAAGGACAACAATATGACCTTGATTTTGAAACCATGGATCAAGTTTCAATAGACCAATACATTGAAATGATTAGACTCAAAACAGCCGTTATGCTTGCAGGATGTTTGAAAGTGGGTGCCATTTTATCCGAAACGTCTGAAAATAATCAAAATGAGATCTATAATTTTGGGATTCATGTTGGTCTTGCTTTTCAACTTCAAGATGATCTTTTTGATGTTTATTCAGATGCCGAGACATTTGGTAAACAAATTGGGGGTGATATAAAATCTAATAAAAAAACATTCCTTTACCTTTTAGCTCTTGAAAAAGCAAATGATGCTCAAAAAGCAGAGTTGGAAAAGTGGTTTTCTTCTGAAACTATTCATTTTGATGAAAAATTTATTTCAGTCAAATCCATTTTTGATCAATTAAACATTAAAACCGAAACTGAAAACAAAATTCATTATTATGTGAATCAAGCACTAAATAATGTTGAAAATCTTTCAGTTTCCAAAGAAATGAAAACAGTTTTGATCGATTATGCACAACAACTTGCCCAAAGAATCAAATGAGCCAACAATTTCAGAAACGGATGTATATCATCATGGGAATCATTGTTTTGGTTCTGTTGATATATATCGTTAGGTTATTTCAACTTCAAGTTTTAGATCCCTCTTATAGAAGATCCGCTGATAAAAATGCACTACGTCAAATTACGGAACACCCCGCCAGAGGGTTAATTTATGATCGAAACGATTCGTTGATGGTCTATAATGATGCAGCCTACGATTTAATGGTTGTACCTAATGAACTTCGTGCTTTTGATACCCTTGAGTTGTGTAAATTATTGGAGATCTCTAAAGAGGAACTATTAAAGAGAATAGATAAAGCAATCAAATGGTCCAGAATGATCCCCTCCTTGATTGCTCAACAAATGTCGAAAGAAGATTATGGCTATTTGCAAGAGAAACTACACCGTTTTCCCGGATTCTTTGTTCAAAACAGAACCTTGAGACACTATCCACATCCAATTGCAGCTCATATTTTAGGCTATGTTGGAGAAGTGGATGCACTTATGATTGAAAAAGATCCTTATTATCAAATGGGTGATTATATTGGTTTTAGTGGTATTGAAAAAGCTTATGAAAATGAACTAAAAGGAACTAAAGGGAGAAGAATTGTATTAGTAGATGTACATAACAGAGAACGGGGAAGTTATAAAGATGGTGAAGATGATGTTAAACCTGTTCAAGGAACCTCTATATGGTCAACTTTAGACTTGTCTCTTCAGGAATATGGAGAAAAGTTAATGCAAAATAAAAGGGGAAGTATCGTAGCTATTGAACCTTCAACCGGTGAAATCTTATGTATTGTTTCCTATCCTTCTTATGATCCGAACTTGCTCGTAGGAAATGTGAGATCAAAAAACTATTTTCAATTGTCACAAGATACCATCAGATACCCACTCTTTAATAGGGCACTCATGGCCATGTACCCACCCGGTTCTACTTTCAAATTAGCAAACGGACTTATTGCTTTACAAGAAGGAATTCTTACCCCTAGTACTGTCTATTTTTGTCCCGGCGGTTATAAAATGGGATCCCATACCGTTGCCTGTCACCATTCAGGATCTGTTAATGTTATTGGGGCTGTACAACACTCCTGTAATACATTTTTCTGTAAATCCTATTATAATATTTTATCCAATAGATCCAAATATCCAAATATTCAAGCTGCTTATCAAGCCTGGAAGGATTATATTAATTCAATGGGATTTGGAGTTAAATTTCAATCAGATCTACCTTATGAATTGAAAGGAATTATTCCCAGTGTTCAGTATTTTGATAAAAAATACCACAGATCCTGGAACGGAAATACTGTTGTTTCTATGGGAATTGGTCAGGGAGAAGCAGGTACAACACCTATGCAAATGGCTAATTTTATGGCCATCATTGCAAATAAAGGGTTCTATTATAAACCTCATGTTGTCAAGGCTATTGGAACTAAAAATACACCCAATACCAGATTCTCCGACAGAATATATGTAAATATTGAGCCCAGACATTTTGAAACCATAATGCAAGGAATGGAGATGGCTGTTTTAGCAGGAACTGCAAGATCAGCTAAAATTGAAGGTATAAATGTACTAGGAAAAACCGGGACTGCTCAAAATCCACATGGAAAGGATCACTCCGTTTTTGTATGTATCGCTCCAAAAGAAAATCCAAAAATTGTGGTTTTTGTATTGGTCGAAAATGCAGGGTTTGGAGCCACAGTTGCTGCTCCTATTGCCAGCTTGATTACTGAATTTTATCTCAAAAGAGAGGTTAAAAGAAAAGATTTGGAAGAACGAATAATTAATATGTAACTATGTTTATTGAAAATCGAAGCAGAAGTTCAAAAGGGGTTGACTTTCAATTGGTAATTTATTACCTTTTGCTAGTGATCATAGGATGGTTAACCATCTACTCCTCTGCCAATAACCATATTCAAGCAGTTTCATTCTTCTCATTCGATAATGTTTATACCAAACAACTCCTTTTTATTGGAACCTCAATCATTATTGCTTTCGTAATTTTAATGATAGATTCCAGATTGTATATACATTATGCCATGTATATTTATTACTTTACGCTGCTTTTGATGATTTTAGTACTCTTTATAGGTACAAATATCAATGGGGCTCATGCCTGGATCAAACTGGGGAGTTTTAGTATTCAACCTACAGAATTTGCTAAATTTTCAACTGCTTTGGCACTGGCAAAATTCTTTAATGAAGGTAAAACTACTTCTGAAAAGAAATATATGTGGTTGAATGCTTCTTTGTTTATTTTTGTTCCCATAATTATCGTAATGTTACAGAAAGATACAGGTTCTGCCTTAGTGTTTTTCTCTTTTATCATTCTTTTTTATAGAGAAGGTTTGACCGGTTGGATCCTCTTATTAGGTGCCATCGCTTTTTTTGTGTCATTATTTACCTTGTTTTTTAATGAAATTTATACCGTTGCTGCTCTAACAACAACGTATCTGATATTTTGGTTCCTGCAAAGAAAAGATAGAAAAAAAATGATTAGAAATACCATTTTATATATTGTTTTTATGGTGTTTGTTTTTGGAGTAAACTTAGCTTATCAATATATTTTACAAGATCACCAAAGAATTAGAATTGATACATTGATTGGTAAAGTGGAGGATCCATTGGGAGCTGATTTTAACGCTAACCAATCTAAAATTGCCATCGGATCCGGCGGATTTTGGGGAAAAGGGTATCTGAATGGCACCCAAACCAAATTAAACTATGTGCCTGAGCAAAGTACCGATTTCATCTTTTGTGGAATTGGCGAAGAGTGGGGCTTTGTGGGAAGTGTTGTAGTTATAATGCTGTTTATTGCAATGATAATCAGAGTTATAATGTTAGCAGAAAAAAATCGAAATCATTTTGTGAGATGTTATGGCTATGGTGTTGCAGGTATCATATTTGTCCATTTTGCAATTAATATTGGTATGACTATGGGACTTTTACCTATTATTGGAATTCCTCTGCCGTTTATAAGTTATGGAGGTTCATCATTGTGGGCTTTTACAACTTTACTTTTTATTTTCATTAAACTAAACAACAATTAATTTTATAATATTTCTATTTTAAACCCGTTTGATAAAAACTTTTAATAACATAAACTCAATATCATGAACAAAAACAATTATTGTGTAATTATGGCTGGTGGAATTGGTGTACGCTTTTGGCCTATGAGTAAAACCGAAACCCCTAAACAATTTATTGATATTCTTGGTGATGGACAAACCCTGATACAAAAAACATTTAACAGATGTAGCAAAATTTGCCCTTCAGAAAATATTTATATTGTAACTAATGTACAATATTTTGATTTAGTAAAAGCTCAGTTACCCGAAATTAGTGATGATCAAATAGTTTTGGAACCAGCACGTAGAAATACAGCCCCTTGTATTGCTTATGCCAATTACAAAATTAAAAGCCGTAATCCTAACGCAGTTGTAATGGTAGCTCCTTCTGATCACATCATTTTAAAGGAGGATGTTTTTAATGATGTGATAACTAAAGGGTTGGAGATTGTATCTGAAAATGATTGGTTACTCACGATTGGTATTCACCCCTCATTCCCTAATACAGGGTACGGTTATATCCAATTTAATGAAGATATTGTTTGTAAAAATAATAATGCTATATATGCCGTAAAAACTTTTACTGAAAAACCTTCCCTCGAATTTGCTCAACAATTTATTGAAAGTGGAGATTTTCTTTGGAATGCCGGTATTTTTTTATGGTCAGCCAAAACTATTCAAACCGCTTTTGAACAATATTTACCCGAAGTGGACGAACTATTTAAAAAAGGGGAAGGGTTGTACAATACTTCCGGTGAAAAAGATTTTATTAACAGAATTTACCAAATTTGTAAAAATATTTCCGTGGATTATGGAATCATGGAAAAAGCACAAAATGTGCATGTTTATGCTGCAGAATTTGGTTGGTCTGACCTTGGAACCTGGGGTGCCCTTTATGAAATAAGAAATAAGGACCAAAATAAGAACGCAGTCGTTGGAAATAAAGTCAAAATGTATAGTACCTCCAATTGTGTAATCAACATGCCTAATAACAAGGTCGCTGTGATTCAGGGATTGGAAGACTACATTATTGTTGATACAGATGAGGTTTTACTGATCTGTAAAAAAGAGGAGGAACAACAAATAAAACAGTATGTTACCGATGTAAAAATCGACTTTGGTGATCGATTTGTTTAAAATAAAAAAAGGCAGGTTTTTAAACCTGCCTTTTTTTATTGAATTTTTGTTTTATCCTTTAACAATATTCAGAATCACTTCAACCGCTTTTACCATCGATTCTAATGGAACAAATTCATATTTTCCGTGAAAGTTGTGTCCACCGGCAAAAATATTGGGACAGGGAAGTCCTTTAAATGATAAATTAGCACCGTCTGTACCACCTCTAATCGGTTTAATTAATGGAATAACTCCTGCTTCAATCATCGCTTTTTCAGCTCTTTCCACAATATGATAAACGGGTTCAACCATCTCTCTCATGTTGGCATATTGATCTTTAATTTCAATACTTACCCGATCCCCATCGTACTTTTTATTCATGAAATCAACGATATCAAACATCATTTGTTTTTTAGATTCAAATATTCCCTTATTGTGATCTCTGATGATGAACTGTAAAGATGCATTTTCAACTGTTCCATCCATTTTAATCAACAAAAAGAACCCTTCATATCCATCTGTATATTGTGGCTTTTGAAATTCCGGCAATAAACTGTTAAACTCCATAGCCAATAACTGAGCATTGACCATTTTATTCTTGGCATAACCTGGATGTACATTCCTACCCTGAAACTTCACTACAGCTCCAGCTGCATTGAAATTTTCAAATTCTAATTCTCCAATCGCTCCACCATCCATAGTGTATCCAAAATCACAACCAAATTTGGCAACGTCAAAATGGATCACCCCTTTTCCAATCTCTTCATCGGGTGTAAATGCAACTTTTACCACCCCATGTTTGATCTCAGGATGTTGGATTAAATACTCAACTGCAGTTATAATCTCAGCAATTCCAGCTTTGTCATCTGCTCCCAATAAGGTTTTCCCATCTGTAGTCAGAATAGTTTGTCCTACATAATCAGTCAACTCAGGAAAATCTGAAACAGCTAAAACGGTATTGGTTTCTGCATCTAATAGAATATCTTTTCCGTTATAATTTTCGATTACTCTGGGTTTATCGATTCCGGGCATATCAGGTGCCGTATCAAAATGGGCAATGAATCCTATAGTGGGTAATTTTTCATCACTATTAGAAGGAATCATAGCAGTGACATATCCATATTGATCTTTTTCAACTTCTAACATCCCGATTTTTTTGAGCTCCTCAACTAAATAATCGCCAAATACCAATTGATTTGGTGTAGATGGATAGGTAGTTGACTCAGGATCAGAAGTGGTCGCAAATCCAATATATTGAGAAAATCTGTCTAATAATTTTTCTTTCATCGAAGTAGTTTTCTTATTTAAGGTTTAGTTTTTTCTTGATATCTTTTGGAATGGCATCTCTATGAACAATAATATTGATGGTTTGCATTTGAATAAATGGGTAAGAGGCATAAAAATAACCATTGTAAGGATTTCTGGCATCTACACCCCATGAATTTTTTACCATAAAATATTTGTTTCCGTTTTGGTCTGTAGCAATTCCGGTAATCACCATACCATGATCATCAGTTGTGGAGTAATCATCAAATCCTTTTTGTCTGGTTTCCTGAGTGATCACTTGTTCTTTGCCGGGTTTGTCAAAACTGTAAAGCTCTTTTTCTTTCTCATTTTGAGATAGTTTTTCCCATTTGTCTTTATCTGATCCGGATGTGCTTGTAAAATCTTTTTCAGGGATAATGGCAACCCCTTTTTTCCAATTGAATCCTTTATGACTTACATCTGCTCCCCAGGCAATACTGTATCCGTTTTCGATGGCATTGTTCATCACAATCATCATTTCATCCAAAGGTAAATTGTAGGATTCTTCCATAGCCCAGTTGTCAGGAATCTCTATAGCAAATTTGGTGTAAAACGGATGATGAGTGAATGAAGTAATACTGATGTAATCATCCATATTAAATCCTAAACTTTGCGCAAAAGTTTCAGGAGTATAAGTTACTCCATTATAAACAAAATTAGCTGGAGTATCGCCTAAATAAGCATTGACAACTCCTTCATATCCTTTCTTCCATATAGGGGATATCTTTTTATTCGGATTCTCAATCACAACATCTACATACGCTTTTAATAAGGCATCAAGTTCACCATGAACATGTCCCTCTTCACCGTATTCGATTCCGGGATATACATTTTCCGGAACAATGCCATATTTATTGATCATATTAAAAACATCAAAAAAGGCACCGCCACCACCAAAATTGTAGTTGCCATGCATTCTGACATACTTGTCTGCTTTATCTAAGTAAGCACGATTTACAATCCACATTTCGGAAAGATCATACTCCCCTTTGTTCATACGGATCAATTCACATTCTAAAAAACCAACTCCGGAAAAACTCCAGCAGGTTCCTGAACGATTTTGATTTTTAACAGGTGTAGATTGTATCGATTTTTGAGTTGTAAATACATACCCTTCAGTTGATTCCTGCCCAAATAAAGAAGTGGACAAGAGAATAGCCAATCCTATGAGTAGCGCGATTAACGATATTTTTTTCATTGTTTTTTGGAATTTATATTTATAAAAATTTTCTTCTAACTAAATCACATAAAGCTAAATACGCAGATGAGGTGGTGTCCCAGAAATAATAATTTTTAAGCTCCTCCATCACATTAAATGCTTCTTCAATGTTTGGACAATTATTTAATCGGTGTAGTGATGTACTGAACTCTTCCCCTTTGCTTTTGAATAATTCTCTGATAAATAAAAACTTGTCATTTATGGAGATCGCTTTTGTCAAATCTACAATCTTAGCTTGTTGAAATTTAGAGCCTATTGAATTATCCTCTTTTTTCTCAGTTAATAACTCGTTTAATGATTTCTTTTCTATCTTTGCAGGTGCATTTTCCTCTACAAATAATAGTGGTTGCTGAGGTTGTGGCGTAACGGGAATCTCTTGTCTGATAACAGAAGAGTGAGCAAATTCTAAAATATCATCAACTGCTTCCACACTTTTCTCCACCATTTTTTCAGGTTCAGATATTAATTCTAATGGCTTTTGAATTTCAGGTTCCGGAATTTCAGGTTCTTCAAATATCACAATAGGTTCCACATTGGGAGTGATAATGGGTGTGTCATTTCTGTTCTCAACATGAAATACCGGCTCTTCAGGAATGGAAACTTCCTCTTCCAGCTCATCTTCCCTTAATAACACCATCTCTAATTCTTTTTTAAGGTGTTCAATGGTGTTTTGTTGCTCAGTTATGGTAGATTCATAGTCTGTTTTTAATTTTTCAGCTATTTGATTTTTTTGATCTAATTCCGATAAAATGCGCTCTATTTCCTGTTTTTGAGCATGAATCGTTTTATTGAGTTCCCCATTTTGCAGATCAGCGTTTGAACTTTTAAGTTTTTCCTGTTCAACTTCCTTTTTTAATGTGTCAAATAGTTGAATGGAGTCACTTTGTTCCATTTTGAGCTGGTTAATTAACTCATTGAGCTCATTAATCTGTTGCAGATACGATTCGTCATGGGTGTTGGAAGCCGCTGGAGTTGTCATTTCAGGAATAGAAAGTTGCTCTCTGTCAACTTCTTCGACTGCAGGACAATTCAGCAACAGCAAATAAGCTGCTCTGATGTGTTGAAGAATAATATCTTTTTCAATTAAAGAATAGGGGCCCGGAACTTCGTTGACTAACTGTAGTGTGTCAATCACCTTAGCGATTAATCCTGTGGGTTTTTCCATATTTTAAAAAGTTTTGGTTTGGTTTGAACAATTTTTATCATTTTTTGGGAACAATAACCACATAAGTTGTAAAAAAACTCGTAATTTTGTTTTTCGAAATGATTTGTCAAAAATACTAAAAAAAACGATTTCAATTTAAAAAAAATGTTTTTAGAAAATAAAGCAAACAGAATTAAAAACAAAGGGTGGATCGAAGTAGTTTGTGGTTCCATGTTTTCCGGAAAAACGGAAGAATTGCTCCGTCGGATCAAACGGGCACGTTTTGCCAATCAAACCATTGAGCTTTTTAAACCCGCCATGGACACCCGTTACTCTGAAGAGGAGATGGTCTCCCATGATCATTCCGCTATGACGGCTACTCCGGTCAATAATTCTGCAGAAATTTTGTTGTATGTAAACATTGAAAATGTGGAAGTGGTTGGTATTGATGAGGTTCAATTTTTCGATCAGGGAATTATTGATGTCTGTAATCAGCTTGCCAGTAAAGGGATCCGTGTTATTGTTGCCGGTTTGGATATGGATTATCTCGGAAATCCATTCGGTCCAATGCCCGGACTGATGGCGATTGCTGAATATGTAACAAAAGTACATGCAATATGCACCCAATGTGGCGATTTAGCTCAATATTCCCACCGCTTAGTAGCTAATGATAAACAAGTTCTGCTCGGTGAAACAGATACTTATACACCCCTTTGTCGTCACTGTTTTATTGAAGCAAGAAAACAATAGTTCACCTTTTTTTTGTACTTTTGCAAAAATGTAATCGCAACGGTATATGAGTTTCCTCCTTAATATTTTAAGTTTTGTCCAATTTAAAATCACTGACTTAGTCGATATTTTATTGGTAGCTCTTATCCTTTACCAGTTTTATAAATGGTTAAAAGGAACAGCTGCTGTCCGGATTTTCTTTGGCTTGATGATCCTTTTTGTGATCTGGAAAGGGGTTTCTTTATTTCAGTTGAACATGTTATCTGAAATCTTAGGCCAATTTGTAAGTGTGGGTGTGATTTTGCTGATTGTAGTATTCCAGCCGGAATTGAGAAAATTCTTGCTTTATATTGGAAATACCGAAGTGTTGAAATGGGCAAGATTGTATATCCGCGGAAAATCCAATTCAGCTGATTATGCAATTGATATTGAAGCGATTACAAGGGCATGTGAAAGAATGGCTTCCACCAGAACCGGTGCTTTAATGGTATTTGCACGCAGCACGCCATTGGACGACTTTTTAGCAACGGGTCAGGCTATAGATGCCAAAGTTTCTCAAGAGTTATTAGAAAATCTGTTCTATAAAAATGCACCGCTTCATGATGGAGCTGTTATTATTATTGATCATAGAATTGCCGCAGCCAGATGTATTCTCCCGGTTTCAAAAGATGAGTCTATCTCTTCTGATTTGGGATTAAGACATCGTTCAGCCATTGGTGCAACCACTTTAACTGATGCCATTTCCATTATTGTTTCCGAACAAACCGGACACATCTCCTGGTGTAAAAATGGAGAATTGCGCCGCAATATTTCCCCTTCAGTCCTCAAACAGATGATGATGGAGGAGATCTATTCAGAAAAGGAATAAAGCCATAATTCGTAATTAATTTTTCTTTATTATTATTTGGCACATTAATAGGGGCGTTCCTGGGGTACTTGCCCTCCGACCTAATGCGGACTAGAGACAAGGGACAGGTTCCTGGAGAAGAGAGACGGGAGGATCTCGAATGCTCAATGTGCTCGAATGCTCATTTTTCATTTTTTATTAATAAATAGCACAATACTATTAACTATTCACTATTAGTTATTCACTATTTGTTCATCCCCTAAGCAGCTCAACTTGCGGGGTACTTGGCCTCAGACCTAACGTAGGGAAATGGGAAAATTTATCACAAATAAAAAACCTTATAAAGCAAAGATAACAAATCAATTTTCAATTAATTTAAGCACCAACATTCCCGTTGCTATTGCTATTCCAAAACTTAATAATGTCCCAATCAAAATGTACTCTGTTAGTTTTCTGTCTTTTGATTCTTTTAAGTCTCCAAAACGGAATACAGACTTGGCCGCTAATAAAAAACCAATACCTTCCCAATTAGCTGTTACAACAAAAACGAAAACAAGTAATCGTTCCAGGAAACCTATATATTTCCCTGCATTGTTTAACGATTCTTCATGTTTGTCTTTTAATGTTTTTGACCATTTGGACATAAATTCTCTCATAATTATTCCGGTCACATTGGTTAAGAAAAGTATGGAAAGAATATAAATCCAAATATCACCATTTTCACACCATATTGAGAAATCCAATTCTTGTTTGAAAAATATTAGCCACAATACAATGATACTTAAAATATGTAAAACTTGATCTATTATAAACAGTTGGAACTTATGACTTTCTTTTTGAAAATATAATTTTATAACATCAATAATGCCATGTGAAACCATTAATAATAAAGCTAAAAGCCAAATATTAAAATTCCATAATAGAACAAATACTAATATTCCATGAATGAGAAAATGAAGATATAATTTAAAATACCTCGCTTTTCGTTTCTCTTTTTCGACTACCCAAGATTTGGGCTGAAGAAGAAAATCACCTATAAAATGTGCGATAATAAGTTTGATGAGTATGATCATTTTTGATACTTATTAATTTTTTTACGAAACATTCTTTCAACTTCTAATATTTCATTTACATTCGCCCTATTCCATCTACGACTCACACCACTTTGCTGGATGCCCAATATTCTACCAATTTCTTCCTGATTTATATTTGGATTTTTCAACACGATTTGGATTAACTCTGCCGATGATACTGTCCATTTATCCATAAAAGTTCCGACTAATTTTAAATATAGATTGATTTCTTCATCAAAGTCTTGCCATGGCGTCTTGACACCAATTGTTACATTCTCTTTTTTTAATAGATCAAACTTTTCTCCGGAATTTATAAATGCAGTCCCATTACTTTCTGAGATATTTTCTCCTATATATGTTTTATCACCTATTCCAATAGCCAGACGAACATCTATAGTACTATTTTTTTTATGTTCGTCAATCGGATCCACTTTTTTAATTAGGGATTTTATTTCAAAAGCTTTTTTAAGAACTTCCTCAATGTTTGGAATTTCTATTTGAAAAGAATCACCTCGATCCAATTTCCAATCTTTAGGGCTTTCACCCCATTTTCCCAAAAGGTTTTTTAATGGGGTCAACCATTTTTCTTGATTGACCAGTTTCCTTGATGCGATAATATCTCCTGTAATGATAGCTACCATATTCTCCTTTTTAAATTAAGAAAGTGCAAATATAAAGAAATATTCTTTAAAAAGGGAATAAATAATAATATTCCTTAAAATGGGAATAAATTAAAATATTCCTTAAATAGGGAATGATTTAAAACATTCCTTATATAGGGAATAATTTTAAAAATATTTTTTCACATATAAGAATTCATTTAAGCAAAATTATTCAATTTAACTCTGTTAAAACTTTCTTGTTTTTTATGATTTAATAACTGAAAGCTGAGAACTGACTACTATAAACCCTTTGGCCATTCGCCCTTCGCCTTGAGCCTGATTCGCATTAGGGATGTGGAGGGCGCGAAGCGGTGCGAACCGGAACGAGCGCCGCGATGATTGTGCTTTTATGGAGTGGATTCTCTTAAGCGAAGTGCGGTGAAGCACGGGAGCGAAGCGGACCCCGGAACAAGCCCGACGGCGTGCGCTGGCTCGTGGGCCGGGAAAGCCGGAATGCCCAAATAAAAAAAATATTATTTTAAAAAATCAAAAACAATCGCTACCCACATTTTCGATGCGGTGAGTAAAGCTCGTTCATCAATGTCAAACCGGGCAGAATGAAGCGGATAGTGAATCCCTTTTTCAGGATTGGAAACCCCAACCCGGAAAAATACCCCCGGAACCTTTTGTAAAAAATAACTGAAATCTTCAGCAGTGGTTCTTAAATCTAAGGAGAGTACATGCTCCTCTCCCAAAACCTGTTGGGCTATTTGTATCGTTTTTTGGGTTACTTGCGGATCATTTACCACCATCGGATAACCATGGCGGATGTCAGGAATGCAGGTTGCTCCGTATTGCTGACATACTTTGAAGGCAATCTCTTCCACTTTTGCTAAAATCTGAGCTCTTTTTTCTTCGTCAAAAACCCTTAAAGTTCCTGATAATGAGACTGATTCCGGAATCACATTATTGGCTCCGTCGCCTATGAAACGACCAAAATTTAAAACATAGGGAGTGTCTGATGGTTTGATTTGTGAAATCTCCTCTTCCCACTGGATCAAAAGTCGGGCCGCAATCGGAATGGGATTGATCACCTCATTCAATAAAGCTGCATGTCCCCCTTTCCCAACTATGGTGAAATGAATCTCATCAGTGGAAGCCATATATTTTCCGGCTTTGAATCCCACTTTTTCGGGACCAAAACCGGTGTCTCCATGAAGTCCGAATATATAGTCAACTTTCGGGTTTTCTAAAACTCCTTCCTCAATCATAAACCGTGCACCCCCTTCGTATCGCTCTTCTGATGGTTGGAAAATCGCTTTGATAGTTCCTCCAAACTGAGATTTGTGTTCCTGAAGAACCATAAGAGCGCCTAAAAGCGATGCGGTATGAAAATCGTGGCCACAAGCGTGCATCACTCCATCGTTTTGGGAACAATAGGAAACATCATTCAGTTCTTTTACCGGTAATGCATCCATATCCGCTCTAAGAGCAATACAAGTATTACTGTTCAAATCACCTTTGATAGTGGCTACTATTCCTTGTCCTGCTATGTGAGAGGTGTATGGGATTCCAATCTGATCTAAAATAGAGCAAATATACTGAGCTGTTTGGATCTCTTCCCCTGATAATTCGGGATTTTGATGAAGATGGCGGCGAATCGCCACCATCTGATCAAAATATTTTAAAATGAACTGATCCAACGGAATCATAAATTAGTCTTTAATGATGGTCATCTCATCAACCAGATGTTTGGCTCCACCAAATTTATCAATGATAAACAAAACATAGCGGATATCAACTACAATAGTTCTTTGTAATTGTGTTTCAAAAAAGATATCACCACTCATGGCTTCCCAGTTGCCATCAAATGCACAGCCAATCAATTGCCCTTTTCCATTAATTACAGGACTTCCGGAGTTTCCACCCGTAATATCATTGTTGGTAAGGAAACAGGTTCTTATTTGACCTGATAAGTCTGCATAAGGACCAAAATCTTTGGCATTATATAGATCAATCATTTTTTGTGGAACATTAAACTCCCAGGAACCGGGTCTATGTTTTGCAATCACACCGTCTAAAGTTGTATAATAACGAGCTGTCATGGCATCTTTCATCTCATAACCTCCCACTTTACCATAAGTTAAACGGATCATACTGTTCGCATTAGGGTAGAAGTTTTTGTCAGGTTGCATCTCCATCATCCCTTTCATAAAAATTCGATTTGCTTTTACTAAAGCCACATTTTGTGCGTTAGATGGTTCAATTTTTGCAATATAAAAATCGTAAAGTTGATCAAACCATTGGAAAATCATATCTTTTTCCAAAGCTTTCAATGTTGGGTTTTTTACAAATTCCAAAAGAGCATCCTGATCATCCAAAATAGATTTTTTGTATAGATCTTCGACCATTTTAGTGAAATTCATTTTGTATTTAGAAACTGCTTTGTTGAAAAACTCAGGTCTTTGTTCCGGAGTTGTTTCATTATAGTAATATTCAAATAGAGCAGCAGCAACTTTTTTGTCCACTTCTACATTAAAATCTTTGAAAAAATCGTTTATTTCACCGGGCATCATGCCTAGAATAGATTCAAATCTTTTGTATTCCTTGCTTGTTTTATCTATGTTTTTATCTTTCAAAACAGGATAAAGAGCGCTGCAGTACCTCCACATCATGAACAACTCACTTCCTGAAAAAATAGCTTCTCTATAAACCACTTTCATTTTTTCATATTTGGTAAGTTCTGTGTAGATCTTACTTAAATCATCAATAACAGTACCATATTCTGCTCCTTTGTTGTTGGCTTTAACCCATTCTTTGAATCTGTTTTCAATGGCCACCTTTTTTTCAATGACGTGATTGTTAATGATTTGTTCATTTTGTCCAATGCTATATTTCCAATAATTTGAAATGGAAGCAGCTTTGGCAGCGTATTGAATATCTATTTTGGTATTGGCTTGTCGATACGCATTGATGATATCCAATTTTTTACCTCTGGCTTTGATAATTACAGGATTAGATTCTTCAGTGGTCATTTTAACACTGAAAGAACTGGAGTATCTGTCTGTTCTTCCGGGATATCCCATGATCATTGCGTAATCTTTTTCCTGAACACCATTTAAAGAGATCGGGAAAAAGAATTTGGGACTCAATGGAATATTGTCAGGAGAATAGGAGGCAGGATTTCCATTTTTATCCGTATATACGCGAAACATAGAGAAGTCTGCTGTATGTCTTGGCCATACCCAGTTATCAGTATCTCCACCAAATTTTCCTAGATCATTAGGAGGAGTGCCTACCAATCTCACATCTTTAAATTCTTGATATACAAACATGTAGTAGGCATTTCCATTGAACATGTTGGCAATACGAATCTCGTATTTTCCTTTTTCAGAATTATCGGAAATCAATTGTTTGGATCTTTTATCGATAGAATCATTGCGATCTGATTCTTTCATAGAGTTTGTCAATCCCTCTAAAACATACTCACTAACATCTTCCATTCGGATGAAAAACTTAACGGTTAGTCCTTCGCAGGGGAGCTCATCTTTGCGTGATTTCGCCCAGAAACCGTTTCTTAAAATGTTGTTCTCTTCGGATGATAAAGCTTGAATATTTCCATATCCACAGTGGTGATTGGTTAATAATAAACCGTCTTTTGAGATGATCTCGCCGGTACATCCTCTTCCAAAGATAACCACACCATCTTTAATACTGCTGTGGTTAACATTATAAATATCCTCATAAGATAATTTAAGCCCCATGGCTTGCATTTGGTCTATGTTTTTGTGTAATAACAAAAGTAACCACATCCCTTCATCTGCTTTTGCAATAAAAACAGAGATTAATAAAGCTAAAAAAAGTACAATTTTTTTCATAAAAATATTTTTTTTGACACAATTTGTTTAAATTCAATTTAACCGACAAATATACAACTTTTTTTAATAAAAATTAATGTTAAAATGAGTTATACTTTTTTTTATTTTTAATAAAATAGGTTTATTTTTTTATGCAAAATCAAATTATTTTACTTTATTTTCGCAGATTGAATAATTTGATTACAACAAGAATAGTATTCCAATTTATATTCAATTTTTTTAAATTACAATAAGTTAATAAAATTAATTAAATTATAAACCATAGAAAATGAATAGACTAATTATTGTTATTTTTTCACAATTATTTTTATTAATTATAGGTCATGCTCAGAATGACACAATTTATTTTATGAAATCAGGTACTGTTTTTGCAAAATATAATATTACAGATATTGATAGTATTGTATTTTGTAAACCAGTTTATAATCCATTAAGTTTGGAATTGGCAAGTATTCCGGAAGGGAGTTTTATGATGGGGACTCCAATTGATAATCAATATTACAGTAGTTATGAACATCCATTTCAAGTTACACTTTCTTCATTTATGATGACCAAGTATGAGATAACTAATCAACAATTTGCTGAATTTTTAAATGTTAAAGACATTCCAGCAAATGGAATTTATTCCGGTGGAGCATATCCCACATTTCCATTAATTTTTTTCAATTATACAAATGAAGATTGGTCTTTAATTTATGCAAATGGACAATGGCAATCTCCTACCGGGTACGAAAATTATCCTATTACTAGTATTTCATGGTACGGTGCAGTTGAGTTTTGCACTTATGCTGGTGGTCGTTTACCTACTGAAGCTGAATGGGAGTATGCTTGCCGAGCAGGAACTACAACTATGTTTAATACAGGTGATTGTTTGGACTATACTAAAGCAAATTATAATTGGGTTATTCCTTTTACCAATTGTATAAATACTAATCCAAACTATCCAACATCTCCACAACAGGTAGGTTCTTATCCTCCAAATGGTTATGGATTATATGATATGCATGGAAATGTTTGGGAATTGTGTAACGATTGGTTTGATTATTATCCAACATCTCCTCAAAACAACCCAAGTGGAGCATTAACAGGACAATATAAAACTGAAAGAGGAGGAAGTTGGACATATGGAGCCAGCTCATGCAGAAGTTCTAAACGATTTGCAATTAGTCCTGGTCAAGGATCAACTCATACCGGATTTAGAGTTGTTTTTTCTATTTAAAATTGTGAAGACAATAAAACACGGAATCTTTCGCCCTTCACCATTAGCCCTTAGCCCTTCACCCTTAGCCCTTAGCCCTTAGCCCTTAGCCTTCTAATACACAAAAGGAATCACCCTTTTTATCTTTTTCCCTTGGAATTCTTCAGGAAATTGTTCTTTATATTTTTTGTATATGGAGTTCGCTCTGGGTACTAAATTGGCAAATGTCCAGATAAAAAACACCAATCCGGATACTGACCATGTTAATATCGCAAAACCTAACCATTCCAGTAACTCTCCCAAATAATTGGCACTGGTGACATATCTGAATAATCCTCCTTTTGGGAAATAGTGTTTTGTGTCAGTTGGATCTTTCCTCAGATGTCTGATAATGAAGTCAGATTGTAAGTTTATGATAAATCCAATTACAAATAAACAGGCACCAATAATAAATGGAGCAGATCGGAACCAGTCAGTTCCATGCCTTACAAAAAGCGCCGGATATTCAGGGTTGTATGCAATATTAAAAATCCAGTATCCCTGCATCCAGGCATTTAAAATATTGAAAGATACCCCCATAAACATAATTCCAATCGGCATTTTACTCTTTCCTTTGATTAAAAATGGGTAAATCAATGCTCTTTGGATATAGTGAATTTGAAAAATTAACAAAAAAACCATGGGTACAATATCCCATCTGTGTTCTGAGGTTAACCACATCACACACATGAGGATAAATATGGTAAATTCCATAAAAAACCAGGCCCATTTATTGCTGATCGTTTTTCCCCATTTTTTAGAGATTAACATCCCATAACCCGCTTCTACAAAGTATAAAGTAATAAAAGTGATGACGGCTATTCCCGTCATCACCCATAAATATATATAAAAAGCACTGTCTAACATGACTAATAAACGTCAATGGTCATCGGAAGTCTGGCTTGAACACCTTTGCTGTCCATAACGCTTCTGATTCCATCAAATGCAAAGTAAAATTCTCCAAATCTTTCTTGAAGGGCCATCTCCATTTTAGAGTTACTTTTTGTATTGAAAATCTTTTCTAACCAATTCACTTGGGCAGGATAAATCACAATACCATAATCAGTTAATTTAGCTAATTCGGCTGCAGTGGCTATGGCAACATTCAAATCACCAAGTTTATCAACCAATCCTAATTCAACAGCTCTGCTACCGGACCACACTCTACCTTGTCCGATTTTATCAACAGCTTCAGTAGTAAGACCTCTGCCAATGGCAACTCTTTGAAGGAATACGGAGTAAATCTCTTCCACAGTGAATTTTAGTTTTGATAATTCAAACTCATCCATTAATCGTCCGGTATCATAATCGGAATGGGCATTGGTTTGAACTACATCAAATGTGATTCCTAATTTGTTTTTTAACATTTTTTGAGCACTTGGTATCAAGCCAAATACGCCAATTGATCCTGTTAATGTGGTGGGTTGAGCAACAATGGCATCAGAATTACAAGAGATATAATAACCTCCTGATGCAGCGTAATCTCCCATGGATGTTACAACAATTTTACCTGCTTTTTTCGCTAATTCAATCTCATTCCAAATTGCTTCAGAAGCCAAAGCACTTCCACCGGGTGAATTTACTCTGATCACAATCGCTTTCACTTTAGCATCAGTGTAAGCTTTTCTAAGTTCTTTGCAGAATGTAACGGATCCAATAGTTGTTTCATCTCCTTCTCCATCCACAATATCTCCAACCGCATAAACGATGGCGATATTGTTTTCCTTTGAAATCTGAGTTATCCCTTTTCTGTAATCGTTTACAGAAACATAATTGATTTTTTTATCGGTACTAAGATTTAATAAACTTCTCAATCCATTTTCATAAGTGGAATAATATCCTATTTGATCCACCATTTTAAGTTGTAGTGTGGTTTCGGCATTTACAGATAATAGATTATTGGCAATAATATTCAAAGAATCAATACCAATTTTTCTGCTTTTGGATATTTGGGCTAACATAACATCCCAGATATCTGTAGCCAAAACACTCATTTGTTCCCGATTTGCATCACTCATTTTGTCTAAAACAAATGGTTCAACGGCACTCTTAAAATCTCCATGTCTAACCACTTGAACATCAATTTCTAGTTTATCTAATAAACCTTTGAAAAACATGGTCTTAAAGGCAATCCCTTTGAAATTAACAGCTCCCATTTTATTCAAAAATATTTTATCGGCAACTGTAGAAATATAATACCCTTTTTGAGAATAATAATCCCCATAAGCGTAAATAAACTTACCGGTTGTTTTGAATTTTTCCAATGCTACATAGATCTCTTGTAAAGTAGCTAAACCTGCAGTTACATTTGATAATTCAAGACTAATCCCTTTAATTTTGGGATCAGTTGCAGCATGATTGATACTTTTGATAATATCATCAAGGCCAACAGGAGAAGAGGAAATCCCCTCAAATGCGGTGTTTTCAAATGGGTTATCTTCACCTCTCTCTTCAATTGGGGTTGAGAAAGAGAGTTTTAATATTGAATTTTCAGATACCGTCGGTACCGGATTGCTTGAAATACTTGCAATAATCCCGAAAAAGAAGATCATCGATAATATGGATAAAACGATGGAAGATAAAATGAATCCAACCATGGATCCAAATACAATTCTCCAAAATTTTCTACTTCCTGATTCCCGTTTTGGACCATTAAGTCCATTCATTTGATTCATAATATTTTAGTTTTTGTTGTTGGTTGTTTTAATCATTAAAGAAACAAAAGCGCAAATGTACACCATTTTTTGAAATATCGCATACGTTTCTAATTTCTAATTCGATTTTATGTAGTTAGTATTAATTTTTTTGAAATATTACAGATTATTTTTTGGGCGTGCCGGCATCTCGACCCACAACCCCACGCCATGCCGTCGGCCTCTGCCTGCAAGTCCGCAAGCCTAAACTGTGTGACTGCATGGTCGTTAAAGGAGCTCACAAGCTCGCTCTTTAACTCCCTGCATCACATCAGCTTAGGCTTTTTCGGGCTTTCCGGCGCCGTCCTCACGCTCCCCATTTTAAAATCTGCCCTCTATTGCCTCTTTTTTATTACTTTTGCCAAAATTTTAAATACGATGAAAAAACTTTTTACTACCCTTTTTGTACTGGGATTTGGCTTTTTAACTCCCCTTTTGGCTCAGGTTGAGAATACGGATCAGGAGACCGGAAACCTGGAATGTACGAGTATTACGGTTGGTTCCAAGGCCTCAGTTGATGGCTCCGTTTATACATCCCATACCGATGACAGCCATAGAACCAGAACGAATATTCTAGTAATTCCTGCTATGGATCATCCTGCCGGAGCTGTTGTAAAAATGTACAAAAGACAAAGCGCTAAGGAGGTGTACGGAAAAATGTCACATTATGAAAATATTGAATTGGGATCGATTCCACAAGTTTCTCATACCTTCAAGTATTTTAGTACTGCATATCCCTGTATGAATGAAAAACAGGTAGCGATCGGAGAATCCACTTTTTCTCCCCGTCCGGAATTGCAATCTGATTCCGGTATGATCGATTGCCAACGTTTGTGCCAACTAATGCTGGAGCGGAGCTCTTCTGCCCGTGAAGCGATTAAAGTTGCTGGTGAATTACTCAAAAAATATGGATGGATCGATGGTGGAGAAGCTTTAACTATTGCAGATAAAAATGAAGTTTGGCATCTCGAAATTGTAGGCCCCGGAAAAGGAAAAATGGGTGCCGTTTGGGTAGCTCAAAGAGTGCCTGATGAACATGTAGCCGTCAATGCAAATGCCTCAACGATCAGAGAAATTGATCTTAAAAATAAAGATTTCTTTATGGCTTCAGATAATATTTTTACAGTTGCTGAAGAGAACGGCTGGTGGAATAAATCAAAAGGAACATTCAGTTTTGCTTATGTATATGCACCTGAAAGCAGAACCATGCTCGCATGTCGCCGCCGTGAATGGAGAGTTTTTGATCTGGTAGCTCCTTCCCTTAAATTAGATCCAAACTCCGAAAATTACCCCTTTTCTGTAAAACCGGATACTCTTGTGACCACTCAAAAGTTAATGTCAATCTTTAAAGATTACTACGAAGGAACAGAATATGACATGAGAAAAACCCTAACCGTATCTGATAAAGATGGTAAAACTGTAATTTCTCCACTTGCAAATCCATTTATGAAAACGGATGAACTGAAACTGCATAAAATAAACGGTGGTTGGCATTGGAGAGGAGAACGCGCTATAGCAGTGCACTTTACAGTGTATGGAACGATTCTTCAATCTCGCTCATTTCTTCCCGATGAGGTGGGACCAGTTTGTTGGTTTGCCCTAGATAATGTAGCTTCCTCTATTTATGTACCATTTTATGCTTCTGTCACAGATCTTCCGGAAACCTACAAAACGGATGGTCGCATTACAGGATTTAGCAACAAAGCAGCCTGGTGGGCGTTTAATCGCCTTGGAACCATCACTTCACAACGTTGGGGCGATATGAAACCGATCATTGATCAAGCGTGGATCCCAATGGAAACCGAGTTTTTAAATAACCAAAAATCGATCGAGGATCAAGCACTCCAACTCCTTAAAGAGGGGAAAAAGGAGGAGGCAATCCAATGGTTAACCAGATATAGCAACGATTGCGGCAATCGCGCCGTATCAAAAGCCTGGGAAACCGGCGATCTCATCTGGACCACCTTCGACGGGCGATGGTAAGCGGACTACAGACTACGGACTACAGACAAAAACCAACAACAACTTTTTCACCCTTCACTCTTCAACCTTTCAACTTTTCAACCTTCAACCTATTACTTTTTACTTATTACTTTTTACTTCACATTATGCTTTGGGAATCAATCGCTTTCGGGCCAATTAAAAGTCGGAGACTTGGCAGCTCCCTCGGGATCAATCTTCTTCCCGTTGTTAAAAAAATATGTTCATTCGATTGCATCTATTGCGAATGTGGCTGGACTTTAGAATCCAATATGGATACGAGTCAGTTGTATTCATTGCAGGAAGTGAATGAGGCTATTGAATCCAAACTGATCCAATGTAAATCGGATCAGATACCAATTGATAGTATCACTTTTTCGGGAAATGGTGAACCGACGATGCATCCTCAGTTCTTAGAGATTATTGACCATTTATTATTGCTGAGAGCAAAATATTATCCAAATGCAATCATCACCTGCCTGTCCAATTCTACCCAATTGTATCGGGATGATGTGAGGGAAGCACTTTCAAAAATTGAGAATCCCATTCTTAAACTGGATGCAGCTACAGAAGAGATGTATCAGATCATCAATAATCCTTTACAAAACTGTTCTGTTGATCAAATTATAGAGTGGTTGAAATTGTTTAAAGGGAATTTTATATTGCAAACGCTGTTCTTTTCCGGTGATTTAGGAGGCGTGCCATTTGATAACAGCAAAGAACCACATCTCTCCAAATGGCTAGATGCGGTTCAATTATTACAACCCAAAATGGTGATGTTATACTCTTTAGATCGGGAAACACCTGCTCAAAATCTGAACAAAATCTCAGTTGAGGAGATGGAATTAATTGCTCAAAAAGTGAGAGCAATCGGAATCCCTACTTCTGTTTTTTAATCTTTAATTCTTCTTGAAATTTAATGTTAATAGGAAGTGTATATAAACTGCGAACAATAGTTCCTCCGATTTTTGCAGCTTCCCATTTTGGCATCTCTTTGATCACCTTAACGTACTCATCATAAAGCTCTTTTGATACCTCTGATCCATCATCAACCAATTTGATGTCGGTGATTGAACCATCTTTTTCTACAATAAATTCAATTTTGAAGTGGACTTCAGTGCCGGGCTCACCAAATTTTCCAATGGTTGCTTTGGTACCGAAAAATTTGTGCATTTCAGCTAAGCCACCGGGATAGGTTGCCAAAACTTCAACTTCTTTGTATATTTGTTGATCTGAATTGTTTACAGTTGTTGGAGTTTGTGCCTGAACAGCTGCAAAGAAAAATAAAACACAAATAATGGATAATATCTTTTTCATAATTCTAAAATTTTTTCTTTTGCAAAAATACTATTTTTTTGAATTAAATATCAATTATTTTCAGAAAATCGAAAATTGCTCTCCTTTTCAAACATTTTAACCCTTAATCGATCCAAATCTATGGTGGTAATTGCATCAAAAGAGTTTTCATTACTTAAAAATGGAGGAACCTCTTCCTGGAAAAAATGAAAGAAATTCTCTTTTAAGGATATCAGATCATCATACTTAAGGAGTTGATTTGTAGCTTTTAAGTACTGCAAAATCCTTAATCCATCCGCCTTTTCATGAAACGCTTTTGTAAATTGACCCAATGTTTTACTGTTTTTTCGAAGTGGACCCCAAAGATCTGTCTCTTGATATTGCTCTTTTAGAAAATCTATAAATGGACTCGAAATATCAGAATGATATAATGTTTCAATTTGAGCATAACAGTGGCCAATCTCTTCAAAAAGGGTATGATGGTATATCGGATAACTGTTCCAATCGCCTTGATCTCCTTTGATCATGGCTGGTCCGGTACCAAAATAAACTCTTGAGGAAAAACGTGCAGCAGGATACACAATCATCTCATTTTGATTAGAGACAGGACCCATTTTACGCAGTTTTTGAAGCAGATAAAAGTCCTCCCCACTTTTCATGGGAGTTATTCCCCCAATTTTTCGTAAAGCGCTTACTCTTATGGATATTGCAGACCCAATGGCTGTAAAATTGTACGGAGATTGGATCATAAACATGTTGATCGCATAATTACGCATGTACAATTCATAACGCAAAATAGCTCTGTTCGCCCGATCATCTTCAGTCAAAAGATGAAAATAGGGATTTGAAATGACGGAAACAGTGGTTTTAGAATATCGTTCGTAAAGAGCATTAAAATAGAGTTCCGGAATATGAGTGTCAGCATCCAGACTAACGATAACATCATTTGTATCAGCGATCTGCAGAATATGATCGAACAATGCTTTACGCGCCCAACCTACACCATGTTTTTTCCCTTGCCACCCTTTCCCTTTGGATGAATAATCCAGAATGGTGATTGGGTATTCATCATACTGTTTCAGGTATTCTATAAGCTGTTGATTTTGGTGACAAACCTCCACTTTTTCAGGATCATCCCACCATTCATCCGGTTGATTAACACAGATATAAACAGTAAACGATCCAATAAATTGCTGTTTAGCAATATCTTTTAAAGTATTGGGCAAGTAATTCAGTTCATCAATAGCAGGAATAGCGATATGTAAATGGGCTGTTTTCATTTACCGCACATGAACAATTTTAGTGATCACAACCCCTTCATCATTGGGATCAAAAACTCTGGAGTTTTTAAAAATGAGCGTGTCACATCCTTCTTTTTTGGCTTCAAAAGTTAGATACAGATCCACGGATTTTCCAACCATCCCTTCCGGTGCATTATTTACTACACGTTGTGAAACAGAATCAACTATAGTTATTTCATTTTTGTTGATATATTGCCATGCTCTACCTGTTGAGGCGTTTGCAACAAAATGAATTTCAAATTTGTCTCCCTTTTTAACACAAAAATGATCCCCTTTAGGGTCATTTTTAACACTTATCTGTTGCGTTTTACATCCAACTGCAACCACTGCTAACACTAAAACAATGGCAAAAATGATCTCTTTTTTCATCTTAATAAATTTTGTCCAAAAATACAAAAAATTTTTTAGAAATGATCACAGTGTTACACAATGTTAAACGATGTATCACAGTGTTGTTTCAACCTGAATTTTTAGAATTAAAACACTGTGGAACACTTTTTAACACGCTGTGACTCTGTGTTTATTTCTTTTAAAAAACATAAAATATGAAACACAAAACATGAAAAATGAAGAATGAGCACGAGCATTCGAACTAAATCTCCTGACTTCCAATATTTTGTTTTAAATTGATAAAAATACTCCTGCCCGGAATGAGATATGTGATTTCAAATCTATATCAGGAAAATAACTGTGTTTTCCAAATGTTAATTCCGAATAGATACCTAGTTTTTTCCAAAATGTATATCCTCCACCCAATCCAAAACAGTAAGAGGAACGGTATTTTGAGAATATGGGATCAGCCCAAAAGTTTGGAATGGGGTATTCATAATCACCACCCCATCTTGGTAAAATTGCACCTCCATATTTGAAAATGTAATAAATATCCAAATTTTTTAGTTTGGAGTAATTCAATAATTTTAAGATATGAAAATTACAATTGATCCCAAAAGTTGGGGCATAAGTTTTGATGTAGTTAATAATGGGTAACGAATCTTGAAATGTAATATTATAGGCGTTATATTCAAAATACCCACCGTAAATCCCCAACTCAAGCCATTTTGTAATGTAAAAGTTAACATCCATTCTTAAATTGGGCTTTAAGGTGTATTTTTCTTTTGTACAAACACCATTTGTATAATGTTCATTAGTAAAAAGGGCAAATTCATCACCCACTTCAAAAACACGATTCATAGAGATACCAATCTTAAAGTTTACTATAGCACGTTTTTCAGTTTCCTGACAATAAGCATGTTGGAATAGAATGATTAAAACGAATAGAATTGAAAAATTTGATTTCATAATTGCAATTTATTTTTTTACCAAGAATACTGAATTCCAATTTTAGTGTTGGAGTATGAAGAAACCAATTCGGATCTTAATGAATAATTTCCAAATAATGTTTCTATAAAGATGCCAAAAGAATTGAATAAAAGAACACTTCCTCCTAATCCTAATCCATAAAAATGTCTGATTTTACTTTCGTTTTCATTTTCAAACATTAAAACTTCCCACAAATTTTGTTCTCCAATTTTTGATAGATATGCAAATCCGTAATTTGATGTTAAATAGAGATCAATTTTTTTTGAAGGGATATTTAAAAATGGTAAAATATGCATATTGTAATTAAAACCAACAATTGGAGCATAAAAATAATCATAAAACACAACTGGTCCGGTAATTGGATTTAATGCAGCATATTTTACGAATCCACCATTAATTCCAAATTCTGAAATTAATGTAGGTCTAATGCTAAAATGCAAATTGACATTTAATTCATATTTACGTACTACATTTGGTTCATTGTCAAAATCAAAGTATGGAAAATCAAAATAAAAATCTTTGAATCTACTAATACTTAGTTTTATTAAGTACGAATTAGACCTCATTGATTGTCCATTCAAAGTAATTAAAAAAACAAATGATATTAGAATTAGAAGGATGTGCTTTTTCATATAATTAAAAATATAATGTTACATTCGGTTGGCTAACATTTCCTGTTAGAGATGTAATGGAAGTATTCCAAAATGATGAAACTACTTGTAATCCAGCATCAAATTGAATATGTTTTTTAAAAGTAGCTGAAGTCCCATTTTGTTGATTCGTATAAGTAATATTATTGATACCATTGTAAGAAAATGTAATAGAAAAATTTGTTGAAATTGTCCTTTTTGCCCAATGCCAGTAAATAGAAAATTTATGTTTGGGTCTAACTTGAGTCACTACTAGAAAAGTCTCAACTTTTTGATTATTTGAATTAATTAATCTACTGAATACAATATAACTTAAATTAAAATCAATTCGTTCATTATTTACAATGGCTGCTCTAATTTCTGGGTTAGAGAGTTTCGCCGAATAGTTTGGTATATATGAAAAAATAGTAGTATCTAAATCACCCAAATCTTTATCTTCTAAGTGATAAAGATCATCATAGTTTGCATATAGAGTAGAAACGATACCTGTTTTAAATACCTTAAATAAAGTGTCTTGAACTTTAAACATTCTATCATCATTCATAATATATCTCAAACTTGTTTCATACGTTGGAACAAACGAAGTATCACTTTCAATAACCAATTCAACATATTTTGGATGAAGTTTAATAAAATCTTGTACATCATCAAATGATGCTGTTGAATCTTCCAAGAAATCAAAATAAAGTTGATCTGAAATTTTTCCAAATGAATTAAAGTCTTGAGCATCTTCATAATCTACAAGTTCTTCAATGGTCATATTATTAACGGTTTCGAGTTCATCAAATAACTCATCATAACTATCAAATGATTTGAGGCCATTATCAACTTCCATTTTGTCGGGTTCTGAAATTATTTGATCATCATTACAGGAGTTGAAGAAAAATAAACCCAAAATTATTATTATTGCATTAATTTTATATTTCATAACGTATTGATATTTAGTGTTTCAATATTCTTTGTATAAGAAAATTTGCATTTTGCAAATCAAGAACTGAAATTGCAGGTAAAATGAGTATCTTTGTGATTCAAAAATAAGCGATCATAATCACAAAGTCGCAATGTACTAGGTGCTGGTAGCAGGGTTTGGTTAATTGTTTTTCAAGGGCAAATACCATTCCCTGCGGTGCACCTTTTTTAATGGCCTTCTATCATCGGACTGCACGTCTGATAGAGGCTTAGTTGCTTAAATTGGTTTTTCCTAAAATTTGAATCATTTTTTCTATTTTAAATTTTCTTTCTGATTTGTTCTTGAAATAATGTGACAAATATAAAAAAATTATCGATATACCCCCCCCCTTTTTGTATTTTTAACAAAAATTAAGAATATTTACCTGGTTATTAACAATTTAGATTAAAATTATACGAATTAGGCCATTTTATGACGAAATTGAATTCCAATTTGGATCACAGTGTTTCACAATGTTAAACGATGTATCACAGTGTTGTTTCAGTCTGAATTTTTTAAAATATACACTGTGAAACTCTTTTTTACACGCTGTGAGTCTGTGTTTATTTCTTTTAAAAACCCAAAACCTAAAACCCAAAACCCCACAGCTAATTTTTCACCACTTTCTCAGTTCTTACCCCTTTGGATGATTTGATTTTAGCAAAATAGATTCCGTTGGTAAAGGGTGATAAATCGATAGAAATAGTGCTGTTAAAACAGTCCTCAATAGATTTTAGATATCTCCCGGATATATCATAAAGTTCAACAGATTGAATGTTCAATTCACTATTCTCGATATTGAAAACCGATTGGGTAGGGTTGGGATACACTTTGTAAGACAACTCAGGTATCTCAATATCCTGTGTCCATTGCACATCTCCATTCGCATCCACTTTGATATAATGTCCTTGAAGAAATTGATTTCCAATACCATGCGGAAATTTAGTTCCAACCATTAAACAACCGCCATCTGATGTGGCAGTGACGCTTCTAAGGAAGAAGTAAGCATCACCCCCATACCATTTCTCCCAAATTACGTTCATATTTTCATCCATTTTAATAAGATGAAACCATGAATCATTGGTACTATAGTTTGGATTTGAAAAATCAAAACCACTAGTCGCTCCAATATAAATGCTACCATCTCTCTGACTTATTCCCGGAGAATAAGCAGGATATTCATTTGTAGATGTAGATTTTGAGAATTCAAAATAATTTTTAATAATTCCATTCTCATTTATTAAGCAAATTTTTAAATACTGAGTTGAAGTTAAATCAAGGTTTGTAACAAGAAATAATGAATCATAAAGACTAACAGATGAGAAGATGTAATTATATTCTGATGAAAGACAATGATATTCAATAGTGTCAAAATTTTTGTCTAAATGGAGAATTCCACTAATTTCATAGCCAACTCTATATCCATCCATAAAAGCAAAATACTTTGAAGAATAAGGAGATTCGTGAAGTTGATAAATAACTTGAATGTTAGAATTATTAAAATATTTGGTTTTTATTGAATCTCCATTTCCGTTAATCTGGTAAAGAAAAGGTTGTATGTACGAATTACCTGATACAGCGTATGAACTTCCTGATATAATGATTGAACTATCTGAATCTACCAATAAGTTAAAGTAGTTAATATGTCTATTATTTTGAAAAGGAATAAATTTACACTCATTAATTTGTAAATTTGAATCAAGTTTCAAGAAAAACAAATTATCACCAAATTCATTATAAACTTTTCCTATAACTATAATATTTGTGTTATAATGAATCATTTTAGTTAAAAAAGAATTTCCTCCCCCATATTGAAATAGTAATTCATTTAATATTATACCTGAAGAAGAAATTTTCATCAAATACCCAATATCAGAGATTCCATAAGGGTTAGTTATGCCAGATACTAAATAATTTCCTTCATTATCTTCAAGACTATTAGTATAAACACTAGTGTAATTGATATTAAAATTAGAAATTTGGATTTGAGATTTTGATATTAAAATGAGTAATAACAACAAACAAAAAAGGAGAAAATTCTTTTTATTCATATTCTTATATGTTATTTGGATTATTAGGTAATTCATTTGAAGCCGATGTTCGATAGTGTCTTATACCGTATGTTACGTATCCATAATGAAATAACGCATAAGGGCCAAATTCAGGTACTGAGAATGATTCCATCAAAAAATAATGAACTATTTCTTTACTAGATATTTGATTTAAACTCCCTATTTCTATAAAATTTTCAGTAAAAGTTGTAATTTCACTCTCAGAAATACAAGGGCCAGGATACATATTGCTTGTTGAAGCATAAAAACCGAGATGTTCATTTTGTGAATTTACTTCATCATAGGTATGCCCAATAAATCCATTTTGAGAATCTGTGTAGTAAAATTCAGGAGCTGGAATATAAATGCTTGAATTAGCCCCTCTCATTATAATATCAGCTGCATCCAATGGGGAACCTTCATTTGTACCACATTGGCCATGACCTAGTCCCCAATACCAATCATAATCGTTGACATTTGGAATAATCCCATTTAAGGTAAAATAGGATATTACTTGTATAGTGATGTTTTGGGAAGTTTGAGATGCAACAGAAATATTGGTCATCAAAAAATACTTTTCTTCTTCTTTGAGTTCATAAAAATATGCTGCAATAGAATCAACTAAAGCATCAAAACTAACCTGAACATCACCGAGTTTGCTTTTCAAATCCGTAACTGGTAAATTTACATAACTAGTATCAACCGTAACCAACTCCGGTTGAACAGATGCCCCATATTTGTAATTCGCACACGCTTCCATATACCACAAAATAGGTTCTAATCCCATTACGTCATCTACTATAGGATCGGTAGGATTGTTTCTAATTGTTTCCAGATTGTCTAAGAAAGTAATCAATTCATCTTCAATCTGGTCGTCTTCATATCCTTGAAACATGGTTTTGTGATTAATATTACTTACTGAATTTTCAGTTTCATCCTGACAAGAAACGAGTATTAATGTTGTAAAAATAAACGGTAAAAGTATCCAAATTATTGAATAAATGTTTTTGAAAAATATATTGTGTTTCATATTGTATTAATTTTAAGTTATTTATTTTTCTTTATACAAGAAAATTTGCATTTTACAAATCAAGAACTGAAATTGAAGATAAAATGAGTATCTTTGTGATTCAAAAATAAGTGATCATAATCACAAAGTCGCAATGTCCTAGGTGCTGGAAGCAGGGTTTGGTTAATTGTTTTTCAAGGGCAAATACCATTCCCTGCGGTGCACCTTTTTAATGGCCTTCTATCATCGGACTGCACTTCTGATAGAGGCTTAGTTGCTTAAATTGGTTTTTCCTAAAATTTGAATCATTTTTTCTATTTTAAATTTTCTTTCTGTATTTTTTCTTGAAATAATGTGACAAATATAAAAAAAAAATCAATATAAATACCCCCCCCTATATTTTTAACAAAAATTAAGAATATTTACCTGGTTATTAACAATTTAGACAAAAATTATGCGAATTAGGCCATTTTATGACGAAATTGAATTCCAATTTGGATCACAGTGTTCCTTTTGCCTTTAGCCCTTCGCCCTTCGCCCTTCGCCTTTTTTTCATACTTTTGTACTCGATAAACAAATATTTTCAACCATGCAAAAAATTGAACAATATACCCTTGATTTCCTTAGAGATCTCTCTGAAAATAATAACCGTGAGTGGTTTAATGAGAATAAACCCCGTTACGAAAAAGCAAAGAAAAATTTTGAAGCTTTTGCTACAGACTTGCTCGCATTCATGCAATCTGTAGATCCCGCTCTGGTTAATATTGAAATAAAACAATGCTTGTATAGGATCTATCGCGATGTGCGCTTTTCTAAAAATAAAGATCCCTATAAAACCCATTTTGGAGTCTATATGGCAAAAAACGGCGGAAGAAACTCCTTATTAGCCGGTTACTACTTCCACTTGGATCCTAATGAATCTTTTTTCGGTGGCGGAATCTATATGCCACAACCTGAATATCTTAAAACTCTTCGCAAAGAGATCTATTACCAAATCGATGACTTTAATGCCATTTTGAATGAAAAGAAATTTAAAAAATTCTATTCAGGAATTGATCCTATCGAAAAATTGAAAAAGAATCCTGTTGGGTTCCCTGCCGATTTTGAATATATCGATTTACTGAAAAATAAACACTATTTTGCTTCCCATATTTTCAAAATGGAGGATGCTGTTACAGATCCATTTTTACAAAAAGTGCAAGAGGGGATGGGTAATGTTAAACCTTTGGTAGATTTTATCAATTTTACTATCGAACAGTAAAAAACTATCTGGAGTGAAAAAAGGGGTGCTCGTTTTTCTCATTTTCTAAATGAAATAGCCCTTTTCTTCTTCCTCTCATTCCATAATAGAATTTTTGAATTTCCAATACATCCTGTTCATAGTCGCCGGTTGGATAAAAAACCGGACCTAAACCACATTTTCGGGTATTGTAATCCAGATATCCCAATATAATGGGCACATCTGCCTTTTCAGCCATTACATAGAACCCACGTTTCCATTTTTGAACCAATGATCTGGTTCCTTCAGGACAAATGATCAGCCCCATTTTATCTCTCTCTTTGATCACTTCGGCTACTTGTGTGGTAAAACGACTAAAATTTCCCCGATCTACAGGAATCCCGCCAAAATAACGTAAAATATTCCCTAATGGAAATACAAAAGCAGCTCTTTTGATGAGTACATGGGTTTCAAAGCCTAAAGCGGTTACTGCTAATTTCCCGATAACAAAATCTCGCCAACTGGTGTGCGGGGCAAATACCAATATGGATTTGTGCGCTTCAGGTGGCACATGTGTGAAATCTAGTTTATATCTGAATAATTTTAATAAAAATTTACAAAAAAACTTTTTCATGGATCACTTAAATTCTTGGAATAAAGTATTATATAATGTTTTTTTCGATAAGAATACTGCCTTCATCTGATACTTGTAATTGAACCGGAACACCCAGCTTTAAAGGTCTGTTGTCTGAAATATGCCCTGCCGGAAATCCAAAACAGATGGGAAAATCGTACGCCTCACAATGGTTTCGAATGATCTGCTCTGCATCAATCCCATAAGGAATGGTATTGTCGCGCATTTCACTCATTCCCCCTACAATCAACCCTTTTAGATGAGTCAATTTTCCCGATCTTTTTAAATTTAAGATCATCCGGTCAATATGGTATAAATATTCATCCAGATCTTCAATGAATAGAATTTTATCTGTTGTGTCTATATCCGATGAGGTTCCATTCAAAGAGTACAGAATCGATAAGTTGCCACCAATCAACACACCTTCAGCTTCTCCGGTTCTATTCAAAGTGTGTGGATCAATCTGATAACTCATCACTTCCCCTTCTAAAAAACCGATGATTTGTTGCACCGACTCGCTTCCGAGATGGTCATTCCCAATGTTGATCGGCATTTTGGAGTGTAATGTTGCTATTCCGAAATTTTGATGAATATGACTATGAAAAACAGTAATATCACTATACCCGCAAATCCATTTCGGGTCTTTACAAAATAAACTGAAATCGAGTTGATCAATGATTCGTGCTGATCCATAACCTCCTCTGGCACATAATATGGCAGCCACCTCTTGATGGTCTAAAAGATGCTGAAAACACTCCTGCCTAACCTGATTTCCACCTGCAAATTGGTTTTCCTCAGCATATAGAGCATCCTCAAAGATCACACGATATCCCGATTTCTCAAAAAGCGAAATGGTGGCTTGAATCTCCTGTAACGAAATTTTTCGCGCCGGAGCTGCTATCCCAATGGTGTCCCCCTTTTTTAAATATCGTGGAATTTTCATAGCTCTATCTTTTGTGATTCTAAGAACTGTTCCGTTAATGTTCTTAACATTAAGCGATCCTGATCTTTACAATATTGTTTTTTTAACAAAACCTCTTTTTTGTTGGAATAAAAACCACCAGACTTATTGGTAAGTTCTTCATCTAATGCTAAATAAATGATGGTGGAAGCCCCCTTTTCCGGTGTGCGTACAAAAGGTTTAAAAAACAGTTGTGCTAAAAAATCGACAAACCTGTTCCCCATATTCAGAATGGGGGTGTTTACAATTCCGGGTTCACAACTGTTGATCGTTATCCCTTTCTTTAAATAGGTATCAGATAAATCTAGACCCATAAGCAAAAGTGCTAACTTAGAGTTGGAGTAACTTTTAAAACGACTATATTTTCGGGGATTTATCGGTTCAAAAAGGAAAGGTGTTATAGTACCATATTTGTACATTAAAGAGCACACATTTACAATTCGACTCCCAATGGGCATCAATGGGACTAATGATCTCGTTAAAATATAGGGAGATAAATAGTTAACCATAAAAGTTTGTTCCATTGAACAGGAAGTATTGATTCCTCTTTTGGCCATTATACCGGCATTGTGTATCAATAAATGGATCGCTTTGTATCGGTATTTAATTTCAGTAATGAATTGATTTACTGAATCTAATGAACTTAAATCTAAGGGTAATAGTACGATTTTCGCACCGGTTTTTTGAATAATCTCCCGGCAAACAGGTTCCGACTTTTGCAAATCGCGACAAGCCATTACCACTTCATAGCCATTTCTGGCTATCTCTTCGGTAATTACGCGTCCCATTCCACCATTCGCACCGGTGATAATCGCAATTTTAGTTTCCATTATTTTAATTTTTCAACACCCTCTTTTAATCTTCTGCATGCTTCAGTTAAAATAGTTTCATTTGCTGCATAAGATAAACGGATACATTGATCATCACCAAATGCAACTCCTTGAACAACCGCTACATTGGTATCGTAAAGGAAATACATACTTAGATCGGTTGAATCTTCAATGATTGTTTTGTTGTATGTTTTGGCAAATAATGAATCAGCAGGTGCATGTTTTCCAAATAAGGAGGTTACAACAGGGAAAAAATAGAAGGCACCATGTGGTAAACGAGTTTCAAATCCCGGAATCTCTAGCAATAGTTTATAAACAAGATCTCTCCTTTTTTTGAATGTAATTCTCATGTTTTCAATGTCCTGATTCAGTTGTTCAGAGGATTCCATCGCTTTAATAGTTGCTCTTTGTGCTATAGAGTTGGTTCCGGAAGTGATTTGTCCCTGTAGCTTTTGACAAGCATTGGCAATCTCTTTCGATGCTCCGATAAATCCAATTCTCCATCCGGTCATAGCAAATCCTTTTGCGACTCCATTGACGGTGATCACCTGATCTTTAATCTCACTAAATTGAGCCAAACTTTCATGTTTTCCCATGAAATTGATATGTTCATAAATCTCATCTGCCATCACATGAACATGAGGGTATTTAACCAATAAATCAGCAATACTTCTTAATTCCTCTTTAGAATAGAGCATTCCTGTAGGGTTTGAAGGACTACTAAACATGATCAGTTTGGTTTTATCGGTAATTTTCTCTTCCAGCTGAGCAGCAGTAACTTTAAAATCGTTCTCTAATTTAGTGGGAATGTAAATGATATTTCCTTCAGCTAATTTCACGATCTCTTTGTAGGAAACCCAATAAGGAGTAGGGATAATCACTTCATCACCGGGGTTAACCAATGACATAACCACTTGATAAATAGATTGTTTTGCACCGGTTGATACCACAATTTGTTCAGGAGTATAATCTAATCCGTTATCTCTTTTAAATTTATGACAAATGGCTTTTCTAAGTTCAGGATAGCCGGGTACAGGTGAATAATGAGACCAATTTTCATCAATAGCTGCTTTCCCAAACGCTTTGATCTCATCAGGTGTATTAAAGTCAGGTTCCCCTATACTTAAACTGATCACATCAATCCCTTGCTCTTTCAATTCCCGGGCAATACGCGTCATAGCCAACGTTTCCGATTCAGCCATTGTAATTATTCTATTTGATAAAATACTCATATTTAGATATTTAAAGATTTTTTATAAATGTTTTTTTGAAGCCGCAAACTTATATAAAATATCTCATATTTTCATCTGTAAAATATAATTTATTTTGGTTCACTAAGTTTCGATAACTTTTCACAAAGTCAAAGATGTTTTTTTGAGAAACTTTTTATAACCTTGAGTTCCAAAACCCACGAATGCAATAGTGAAACCTAAAAACTGAAACCCAAAACCCATTTAAAATTTGCTAATTTACTAATTTGCTTATTATCTTATTATCATATTAGCTTATTATTTATCTGGGCTCCGTCCTCAAGCATTCAAAACCGCAAACGGTTTTAAAGATTTTTTTTAACCACTGAGAACATAAAGAAAATTCACAGAGATCACAAAGATATGAATTGTCTGATTACATTGATGAATTTGGTACATTTGAAAACTGTAATTTACCTAATTAAAAATCATTTATACACAATTACTCGCAACACTTATGTCAAAAATAGGTTAAAAGTTGAATGATAGCTTTTGCCATTTCAAATCTTTGTAAACTTTGTGTAAAAGACTTTGCGAACTTTGTGTTGAAAATATATTTAAAAAAAACGAATTTTTTTTATTGCATAAGGCCGGAATGCCCAAAAGAGTGAATAAATAATAGTGAATAAATAATAATGAATAATGAATAGTGAAAAATGAAAAATGAAAAATAAAAAATTAAAAATTAAAAATAAAAAATTAAAAATAAAAAATAAAAAACCTGATAACTAAAACCCAAAAACTAAAAACCTTTAGCCTTTCGCCTTTTGCCCTTCGCCTTATTTCCACATTATTTCGTATTTTTGCAATTCTAAATTTATATATATGAAAAGAATACTTTTTTTCTTCTTAATTACCCTCCTGGTTTGGCAACTCCCAGCTCAGGATACTGTTAAAACATTCTATAGCGGAAACAGATTGCTTTCCATTGGCGTAAAAATAAACGGCAAAGAACATGGGGAATGGCTTTTTTATCACACTAATGGATTAGTTTGGACAAAAGGGTCATATTTGAATGGCGATAAAGTGGGCCTCTGGAAAACCTGGAATGATGGCGGACAATTAGTGCAGGATTATTACGCGGATAACGGTTATTTTAAAAGCTGGTATCCTAACGGTCAACAAGAATCAATCGGAGAAATGAAAGATAGAAAAAAAACCGGAGAATGGACTTTCTATCATCAAAATGGAAAACTACAAAAAAAAGCAACCTATCTGAATGATGAAATGGATGGCCATGTGATCGAAAATTACGATAATGGTCAAAAAAAGTTTGAAGGGGATTATAAAAACGGAAAATTAAACGGATACGCTTATTGGTGGAAGGAAAACGGAGACCTTGATATGGAAGGAAATTCTGTGGACGATCTTCAAAATGGTATTTGGAAGTTTTATCATCCCGGTAATGTTTTGGGAAGTACCGGAAATTTTATAAATGGCCTTCAAGATGGTGAATGGATCTACTATTACGAAAATAGCAAGAAGTGGAAACAAGGAAAATTTGTGAATGGAAAAAGAGAAGGGGAGTGGCTTGCCTGGTTTGAAACAGGTGAACTCCAAAGAAAAGGCTCCTTCTGTGCAGATAAAGAGTGTGGAGATTGGATCCAATGGTATCAAACCGGAAAAGTGATGGATAAAGGTTCGTTTA
The DNA here is from genome assembly GCA_942493315.1 of uncultured Bacteroidota bacterium. Classification (GTDB taxonomy): domain Bacteria; phylum Bacteroidota; class Bacteroidia; order Bacteroidales; family WCHB1-69; genus UBA5429. The sequence continues at coordinate 1,477,648 of OW818690.1, forward strand.
AAGAGGGCTTGATGACCGGTAACTGGATCGGATATTACACTACCGGAATTACAAAGTATGAAATTCAATATAAAGAAGGTAAAAAAAACGGATCTCACAAAACGTATTGGGAAAATGGAAAACCAAAAACCAAAGGAACCTATAATAAAGATGTTCAAGTGGGTGACTGGATCGACTTTGCTCAAAATGGAAAATATTTGAATAAAGGACCTTATGTGGATGGGAAAAAAGAGGGGAAATGGTCTTACTATGATAAAAGAAATAGCTTGTTACGAACTCAGGAGTATTCAAAGGACAGACCCGAAGGTTTTTTTGTAGAGTATCATCCTAATGGCAAAAAAGCAGCTGAAGGCGAGTTTCGCAACAATATGAAAACCGGTGTTTGGTCAAGATGGAACGAAAAAGGGAAACTGTTATCTCAGGAGCAATACAAAAACAATAAAGTGGTTAAAGTCTTGTATAAGTTAGAACCAACCAAAAGTAAATAGGAATCGTATTCTTAGATGAAAAAGAAAATTAATCTCAAAGATATTATCGCTAAAATGAAACAGAATATGAATGATGTAACGATCAAAACTTTCCACTTTAATTTTATTCAAGTGAATACGATGGTTGTTTTTGATCAAACGTTACAAGCCGTGATTGTGGATCCGGGAAACAGTAACCCGAATGAAGACCAACAACTTCTGGAGTTTATTCAAAAAGAAAACCTCAAAGTAACCTATATTTTAAATACACACCCTCATATTGATCATGTTCTGGGAAATGCATTTTGCAAGAAAATGTTTCCGGATGCACCGCTGGCAGCTCACAAAATGGGAGCTGCAATATATGAACAATCTACAGCTTATGGTGCCTCATTTGGATTTAAACAAACTGAATTTCCAAAACCGGATCAATTCCTGTCTGAGAATGACATCCTTACATTTGGAAACCAATCATGGAAAGTCTTGGAAGCGTTTGGACATGCAGATGGAAGCATCTGTTTTTATGACCAGCACAATCAGTTTGTTATTGTAGGGGATGTTTTATTTGAAGGAGGCATTGGAAGATCAGATCTACCTACAGGTAACTATCAAATGCTAATCGACAATATTCGTACAAAATTGTTAACCCTCCCCGATCAAACCATTGTTATTCCCGGTCATGCGGATACAACAACCATAAAAATTGAAAAAGAAACAAACCCTTATTTATAAAGTTATGTTAGAAGATATCGAAGAAGGCTACGAACGCCGTGACATATATAATAAAGAGAGTATTAATTTACTTTCAGAGAGCTATTTGAATATGATTAAAGTAGCGAAAGAGGACCCTAACCGGGAAGGTTTATTGAAAACACCCCTGAGAGCTGCAAAAGCATTTCAATTCCTAACCCACGGATATGGTTTAGATCCTGCTGAAATTCTAAGAAGTGCCTTGTTTACTGAAACTTCTAAACAAATCGTTATTGTAAAGGATATTGAATTATATTCTTTATGTGAACACCATCTGCTCCCATTTTTCGGGAAAGCACATGTTGGCTATATTCCAAATGGTAAAATTTGTGGATTAAGTAAGATTCCACGTGTAGTTGATGCTTTTTCAAGAAGATTGCAACTCCAGGAACGATTGACTGCCCAAATCAAAGATTGTATACAGGAAGTACTAGACCCCATTGGAGTAGCCGTAGTAATTGAAGCACAACACTTGTGCATGTCCATGAGAGGAATTCAAAAACAAAATTCAGTAACAACAACTTCTGAGTTTACCGGTGCTTTTTTGAAAAATTATAACACCCGACAAGAGTTCATGCATCTGATCGGTACGAAGTTACACTAGTATTTGGAGGAGCCATTCTCCTCCTTTCTCTTTCTATATTGATCTCTTCTGATTTTTCGTTTCCGCCCTGTTATATGTTTAACAGTGTAGTTAATCGCATTTTCCTGAATCTCCTCACCATAAATGACGGTATCTGTTGCTTTCAGTAAACAAATAATGGGACGACCAACCCATTCAGGAGGTAAACAAATCGTGATTGTGTCAGTTTTTGGAAGTAAAACTAATCTTTGCATAGAGTTAAAAATTTTAATTGATTTGTACATTTTTTGATTTAAATTCCGAAATAATACATTTTTTGGAGTATTTTATTCATTTTTCATTGTTTTTTTGTTTCTCAGATTGATTAAAAAATTCATATTGTAAATAATTCATATTCAAAATATAAAGATCAAATATACGTTTTTTTTGAATTAAACAATAAAAAATCATTTTTTTTATAAAATATTTTTTAAGTATCAGAAAAACAATAAATTGTATATTTTTTTATTAAAATTTATGCTTTTCTACTGAGAGTAAATAAATTTATAGTATTTTTGCAGTCCCAAGAACGAAGGATGTTTAAGTAGCTCAGCAGGTAGAGCACATCCCTTTTAAGGATGGGGTCCTGGGTTCGAATCCCAGCTTGAACACGAAAGGTCATCATTACGATGACCTTTTTTTTTGTTTGGGCGTTTCCCCTCGCTTCACTCGGGATCGACATCCAGCTCTTACCTGAATGCTCGAATGCTCAATGTGCTCATGTGTTCATGGACTCATTTTTCATTTATTATTTTTCATTTATTATTTTTCATTTTTCGTTTAATATATTATATATACATTATTATAGTCAATTTATTAATTTTTCTAAACACTTATTTTTAACAATGAAAAGAAAAGAATCTCATAAATTCAGATTAGAAATCTAAATAATATAATCCATTTACCCGATTGGACAGATAGATTTTAAATTATGGATCCAGAAGAGTTTGAAAACACATTAAAAAGGGATTGTAAAAGTGAAAATTTCAAGTCAAAAGGACTGGAGAATGGAAAACTGTAAAAGAAAATGGGGTAATGAAAGAGATGTTTTCTAATTTTTAGATAAAAAAATGCAAATTTAGTATGCAAAAACTAATACTTTTTCATTTATTTTACTTTAATGAAATGTAAAGTTTGCGGAAAGAATTGCAATATTTGAATAAAAACCTCTCTAATTTACCCCAGATTGGGCTCAAAAATACCAGAATTGAATAGAAATCAAACATAATTTTAAAAGAATTAAAAAGAAAAAATAATTTTTTCTTATTGATAATCAGGAAGAAGAAAGAAAAAGTAAAAAAAAGGAGAATAAGTTAACCGAGCGTATTATAAAAGGGTGTATTTTTGCAGCCCGTTTGAGAGAGAATCAGTGAAGAAGGGAAAGCGGGAAGTTCTTTGAAAGAATGGAATGATGTAGCAAATGACTCGAAGATTTTTTTGAGGACGCAAGCGATAAAGTCGGGACAGACTAAAGAACGAAAGTTCAAACAACATTAAATAGAATGGAGAGTTTGATCCTGGCTCAGGATGAACGCTGGCGGCAGGCTTAATACATGCAAGTCGAACGGTAACAGTACTAGCAATAGTAGCTGACGAGTGGCGCACGGGTGCGTAACGCGTATGCAACCTACCCATAATTGGAACATAACGTTGAGAAATTAACGCTAATATTTCATGTGAATATGAAAGGGCATCTTTTTATATTTAAAGATTCATTGATTATGGATGGGCATGCGTATCATTAGCTAGTTGGCGAGGTAACGGCTCACCAAGGCGACGATGATTAGGGGTTCTGAGAGGATATCCCCCCACACTGGAACTGAGACACGGTCCAGACTCCTACGGGAGGCAGCAGTAGGGAATATTGGGCAATGGAAGCAATTCTGACCCAGCCATGCCGCGTGAAGGAATACAGCCCTATGGGTTTTAAACTTCTTTTATTATAGAGTAAACGGAGGTACGTGTACCTCCCTGCAAGTATATGATGAATAAGGATCGGCTAACTCCGTGCCAGCAGCCGCGGTAATACGGAGGATCCAAGCGTTATCCGGATTTATTGGGTTTAAAGGGTGCGCAGGCGGATCAATAAGTCAGGGGTGAAAAATTTCAGCTTAACTGGAATCGTGCCTTTGATACTGTTGGACTAGAGTATAATTGACGTGACTGGAATGTGATGTGTAGCGGTGAAATGCTTAGATATGTCACAGAACGCCAATCGTGAAGACAGGTCACGAAATTATTACTGACGCTCATGCACGAAAGCGTGGGGATCAAACAGGATTAGATACCCTGGTAGTCCACGCTGTAAACGATGATTACTCGTTGTTGGGCAGTGATGCTCAGTGGCTAAGCGAAAGCGATAAGTAATCCACCTGGGGAGTACGATCGCAAGGTTGAAACTCAAAGGAATTGACGGGGGCCCGCACAAGCGGAGGAGCATGTGGTTTAATTCGATGATACGCGAGGAACCTTACCCGGGCTTGAACGTAAGACGAATATATAAGAGATTATATAGCCTTCGGGCGTCTTGCGAGGTGCTGCATGGTTGTCGTCAGCTCGTGCCGTGAGGTGTTAGGTTAAGTCCTGCAACGAGCGCAACCCTTACACTTAGTTGCCAGCACGTAATGGTGGGGACTCTGAGTGAACTGCCTACGCAAGTAGAGAGGAAGGTGGGGATGACGTCAAATCAGCACGGCCCTTATGTCCGGGGCTACACACGTGCTACAATGGTATGTACAGAGGGCAGCCACCTGGCGACAGGGAGCTAATCCTCAAAGCATATCTCAGTTCGGATTGGAGTCTGTAACTCGACTCTATGAAGTTGGATTCGCTAGTAATCGCGCATCAGCCATGGCGCGGTGAATACGTTCCCGGGCCTTGTACACACCGCCCGTCAAGCCATGGAAGCCTGTGGTACCTAAAGTCCGTGCCCGTAAGGAGCGGCCTAGGGTAAAACCGGTAACTGGGGCTAAGTCGTAACAAGGTAGCCGTACCGGAAGGTGTGGCTGGAATACCTCCTTTCTGGAGCGACTTTATCAAATCTTGTACGTCTCAAACTGAAAGGCATTTGCTACTCATCATCATTCCTCTTTATATTATATTGATAATCGTTAAACATTATCAATATACATCGCACACGAAAAACTGTGCAACGTTCTTTGACAACAATTGGAAGAAATAAGCTTAAATAATCGAGATTAAAACTTAAGAGATTAAGGAAGAATCAAAAAGAAATAACGAGTATAAACAATACGAGTAAGTTACTAAGAGCGTACAGGGGATGCCTTGGCTCTCAGAGGCGAAGAAGGACGTGATAAGCTGCGAAAAGCTTCGGGGAGGTGCAAATAACCATTGATCCGGAGATATCCGAATGGGGCAACCCAGCCTGTAGGAATACAGGTTACCCTAAAAGGGGGCAAACCCGGGGAACTGAAACATCTAAGTACCCGGAGGAAGAGAAAATAACAAATGATTTCCCAAGTAGTGGCGAGCGAACGGGAAAGAGCCTAAACCAAAGATGTTACGGCATTTTTGGGGTTGTAGGACCACGATATCTATGAAATTTAGGAACTGGAACACTTTGGGAAGAGTGGCCGCAGAGGGTGAAAGTCCCGTACAGGTAAATAAATAAATGGTAGTGGTATCCTGAGTAGGGCGGGACCGGCGAAATCCTGTCTGAATCTGGCGGCACCATCCGCTAAGGCTAAATACTACTGAGAGACCGATAGCGAACAAGTACTGTGAAGGAAAGGTGAAAAGTACTTCGAATAGAAGAGTGAAATAGAACCTGAAACTGTACGCTTACAAGCGGTCGGAGCCCTGTAAGGGGTGACGGCGTGCCTTTTGCATAATGAGCCTACGAGTTACTGAATTTAGCGAGATTAATTGCTTAAGGCAAGGAATCGAAGCGAAAGCGAGTCTGAATAGGGCGTTAAGTTAGATTAAGTAGACGCGAAACTTAGTGATCTACACATGACCAGGTTGAAGTAACGCTAAACCGTTATGGAGGACCGAACTAGTAAACGTTGAAAAGTTTTTGGATGAGTTGTGTGTAGGGGTGAAAGGCTAATCAAACTGAGAGATAGCTCGTACTCTCCGAAATGCCTTTAGGGGCAGCCTCGTTTAGGTATTATAGAGGTAAAGCTACTGATTGGATGCGGGGGTTTCACCACCTACCAAATCCTGACAAACTCTGAATGCTATAATATTAATGAACGGGAGTGAGGCCATGGGTGCTAAGGTCCGTGGCCGAGAGGGGAATAACCCAGACCATCAGTTAAGGTCCCCAAATATATGTTAAGTTGATCAAACGATGTCATGTTGCATAGACAGCTAGGATGTTGGCTTGGAAGCAGCCATTCATTTAAAGAGTGCGTAACAGCTCACTAGTCGAGTGACGTGGCGTGGATAATAATCGGGCATCAAACATATTACCGAAACTGTGGAATAGAAATATTGGTAGGAGAGCATTGCAAACAGCAAAGAAGGTGAGCCGTAAGGCGAGCTGGAGCGTTTGGAAGAGCAAATGTAGGCATAAGTAACGATAATGCAGGTGAGAAACCTGCACACCGAAAGACTAAGGATTCCCGGTCAATGTTAATCAGATCGGGGTTAGTCGGGGCCTAAGGTTTATCCTGTATAATGGGAGATACCGATGGATAGCTGGTTAATATTCCAGCACTAAATATATGAGCGAAGTGTGGACGCAGAAGTGACAAGCACGCGTACTGACGGAATAGTACGTTTAAGGGTGTAGATATATGTTTTATAGGCAAATCCGTAGAACATGTCGAACCTGAAAGTACCGAGAGCCTTCGGGTGATTGGATAGTTGCTGTAATCAGGCTGCCAAGAAAAAGCGCTAAGCATATTGTATATTTACCCGTACCGTAAACCGACACAGGTAGTCGAGAAGAGAATTCTAAGGTGCTCGAGTGATTCATGGCTAAGGAACTAGGCAAAATTGTCCTGTAACTTCGGGAGAAAGGACCCCTCGCGAGAGGGCGCAGAGAGTCGGCCCAGGCGACTGTTTAACAAAAACACATGGCTTTGCAAAATAGTAATATGAAGTATAAGGCCTGACACCTGCCCGGTGCTGGAAGGTTAAGAGGAGATGTCATCGCAAGAGAAGCATTGAATTGAAGCCCCAGTAAACGGCGGCCGTAACTATAACGGTCCTAAGGTAGCGAAATTCCTTGTCGGGTAAGTTCCGACCTGCACGAATGGTGTAACGATCTGGGCACTGTCTCAGCCATGAGCTCGGTGAAATTGTAGTAACGGTGAAGATGCCGTTTACCCGCAACGGGACGGAAAGACCCCGTGAACCTTCACTACAGCTTAACATTGATTTTGGATATATGATGTGTAGGATAGGTGGGAGGCTGCGAAGCAGGTACGCTAGTATTTGTGGAGCCAACCTTGAAATACCACCCTTTATCTATTTGAAATCTAACTCGCAATGCGAGGACCATGTTTGGTGGGTAGTTTGACTGGGGTGGTCGCCTCCAAAAGAGTAACGGAGGCTTTCAAAGGTACCCTCAGCACGCTTGGTAACCGTGCGTTGAGTGCAATAGCAGAAGGGTGCTTGACTGTGAGACAAACAAGTCGATCAGGTAGGAAACTAGGATATAGTGATCCGGTGGTTCCGTATGGAAGGGCCATCGCTCAAAGGATAAAAGGTACTCCGGGGATAACAGGCTGATCACTCCCAAGAGCTCATATCGACGGAGTGGTTTGGCACCTCGATGTCGGCTCGTCACATCCCGGGGCTGGGAGAAGGTCCCAAGGGTTCGGCTGTTCGCCGATTAAAGTGGCACGCGAGCTGGGTTCAGAACGTCGCGAGACAGTTCGGTCCCTATCTGTTGTGGGCGTAGAAGCTTGAGAGGACCTGACTCTAGTACGAGAGGACCGAGTTGGACGAACCTCTGGTGTACCTGTTGTGGCGCCAGCCGCATCGCAGGGTAGCTAAGTTCGGATGAGATAAGTGCTGAAAGCATCTAAGTACGAAACTCACCTCAAGATGAGGCTTCATTTAAGGGTCGTTATAGACGATGACGTTGATAGGTTGCAGGTGTAAAGTCAGTAATGACAAAGCCGAGCAATACTAATTACCCGATACTTGCGCGTAATACTCAAGAGGCTTATTTCTTCCATCATTGTCAAATCTTATATCGGATGAAACACTCCGAAACGAGATTGCGGTGATTATAGCGTTGGGGTACACCTCTTCCCATTCCGAACAGAGAAGTTAAGCCCAACCGCGCCGATGGTACTGCCAATTTGGTGGGAGAGTAGGTCGTCGCCCAATACCATAAAGCCTCATCTTTAAGATGAGGCTTTTTTTTTGTATTTAACCCCTGAGTTTTCCACCACAAAGACCACTAAGTTTTCCACCACAAAGACCCCTGAGTTTTCCACCACAAAGACCACTAAGTTTTCCACCACAAAGGAAACAGAGTTATTCCACCACAAAGACCACTAAGTTTTCCACCACAAAGGAAACAGAGTTATTCCACCACAAAGACCACTAAGTTTTCAACCACAAAGACCACTAAGTTTTCCACCCAAAGACCACTGAGATATTTACACAAAGAAAACAGAGTCTATTTTATACTGTTTCCAGTCCGTAGACCGTAGTCCGTAGTCTGTTGTCCGTAGTCCGTAGTCTGTAGTCCGCAGTCCGCAGTCCGCAGTCCGTAGTCCGTAGTCCGTAGTCCGCAGTCCGCAGTCCGTAGTCCGTAGTCCGTAGTCTGTTGTCTGTAGTCCGTAGTCCGTAGTCCGTAGTCCGTAGTCCGCAGTCTGCAGTCCGCAGTCCGTAGTCCGTAGTCTGTAGTCTGTAGTCTGTAGTCTGTAGTCTGCAGTCCGTAGTCCGCAGTCTGTAGTCCGCAGTCCGTAGTCTGTAGTCCGCAGTCTGTAGTCTGTAGTCCGTAGTCTGTAGTCTGCAGTCCGTAGTCCGTAGTCCGCAGTCCGTAGTCCGTAGTCCGCAGTCCGTAGTCCGCAGTCCGCAGTCCGTAGTCCGTAGTCCGTAGTCCGTAGTCCGCAGTCCGCAGTCCGCAGTCTGCAGTCCGTAGTCCGTAGTCCGCAGTCTGTAGTCCGCAGTCCGTAGTCCGCAGCTTGAAGTCTTCCCACAATTCCTTTTTTTTTTGAAATCACTTCTATTCTAATTTATCAATATACCAATTTTTAATTTTAAAATACTTAATTAAAAACCATTTTATATAATAAAAAATGTGTAATAGAGGTTAAAAATAAGAAAAAAATAAGTAAAAAAATTGTAAAAAGAAATGATTTATAATTTGTAAAATTGAGCAATATAATTCGATCATTGTATTTCAATCTTCCTTATTCACAATGATAATCTGCAATTTTCTAGTTTCTCCTAGATAATCAATTCATTTATGTAACTATTCTTTTTTTTAACCTAAAAAATTCCTTTTCTTTAAAAATTCGTACTTTTTTTTCCTCCTAATACCAATTTTAAACCCCAAATCTGTTAATATATGATATGTTTAAATTTCTAAGATGTTGTTATTTAACAGATTATCAGACGGTTGTAATTGTTGATAATAATATTTAAAAAAAATTCAAAAAAATTGTGATTTGTTTTTCTTTTTTCGTATTTTTGCAAGTCTGAATATAGTTTTTTGAATGAAAATCAACTTTAACACTTATGATTGTAACAAAAAAATGAAACATGCGTATTTACGCATGTATGTCAATTACTTAGACATGAAAATTACTACGAAAATTAATACAACAAAAAATAATATCAATTAAATCCACTACAATGAAAAAATTTATGATTTTTTTCTTGATGGCGTTCCTACTTCTTAGCAACAGCCATTCGTACGCTGAAAAGCTCAACATTGATGGTATTGAAGCAATGGATCACATTTCAACGTTATCCATTACTCCAGCTACAACCCAATATGTTTGTGCTTGGTCTGGCTCAACATCTTCAAGTCCAATAACGTTTACTTCCATTGATGCAGCGGGTGTACCAACTGCAACAAATCATGTGTGGTATGTAAACGGAGTTCAAGAAGCTTCATTAGCTCCTACTACTGGACAAACAAATTTTCCATTCCTCGTTAATGGAAGGCCAGCCGGAACTTATGTAGTTCAGTGCAGCATTACTCATGACAGCGCAGGTGTTCATACCCATTTGTCTAACAATGTTACTGTTTATATACTGGATGAACCCAGTATAACTATTGCAGGTCCTACAAGTGGATGTGTTGGTGAAAATATAACACTGCAAGCTCAGGTTGGCGATATCCCTGCAGGATACTCTTTACTTTGGTATCTTAATGGTGTTTCCACTGTATCTACTCAAAACTACACTTACACTGTTCCTGCTTCTCCTCAAAACTCTATTGTTACTGTTAGACTTTCTTATGATGGATGTACTCCGAAATTTTCTCCTGAACATCACATAACTAATATTCCTGATGGTTTAATTGTTGTAAATGATACTTGGGAACGTTGTAGCGGTAGTTCTGTTACCGTTACTGCTGATGCTCAAAATCCAGGTGGATTAACTCCAACCCGTTTCAGATGGGTCGGTGATATTTATGGTACAGGAAACCAAATCGTATATACTTCAACAAACAATATAAGTATTTTGGGAAGTGGTAGATTCTATGTTACTGCTGAATATGCTCAGGCTGCTTGTAATACTCCTATCGACTCATTTGATGTTACTGTTTTTAGTCCAGCTACTTTAACTGTTACTTCTACTGTTGACGATTATTGTGAAGGTTCTCAATATACATTATCAACTTCTAGTTTGGCTGCTTCATATATCTGGTATAGAAATGGAGTGGAAATTCCCGGTCAAAATTTATATACAATAACAGAAACAGATCTTCCTGCCGGAGATTACTCCTATGCGGTTAAAGCTATTTATACTAATGGTTGCCAAACTGCAGTTTCAACTCCAACAGTAATTTATGTTCATGCTCCTGCGGATGTTATCATTACCGGAACACCAATGTATTGTGCTTCTTCAACAACTGTGACTTTAAGTTCAACAGGTTCAATTGGGGGAAGCTCATACTTATGGTATCGTGATAATGTTTCAACAGGTGTTACAACTGATGATATCACCCAATTGGGTGTTACTGCAAGAGAATACCCATATATATACAAGTTACGTATTACTGCTCCTGCAGCAAACGGTGGTTGTATATCTTATGTGGAATATCCTGTAGTTGTTAACCAAACTCCATCTGTTCAAATTTCATCTGAAAATATGACCTCTTGCGTTGGTGGTAATGTAGTGGTTACCCCATTAATGGGTTATTCAACAGATTATACATACCAATGGAGAGTGGATGGCTCAAACGCTGCTACAACATATAATTTGAATACTTCATTTGCTTCAGCTGCAACAAGACTTATTGACTTGGTGGTTACCTCCACTTCAAATCCAACTTGTTCTGCTACATCAAATGTTTTATCGATTGTAACAGCTGCTGATCCTTTAACTCCTTCCATCACCGTTTCTACAGATACTGTTTGTTTGGGTGGTCAAGTTACCCTTTCAACAGCTACTGTTGCAAATGGAACTTTTACATGGATGAGAAACGGATCAGTAATCGCAGGTGCAACTACTAATTCAATCGTTGAAACATTACCAAATGCAGGTACCTATATTTATAATGTATATGTTACTACTCCTGCTTCAGGTTGTACATCTGCAACATCTGCTGATGTATCAGTAACAGTTAGCACTCCTGCAACTATAAACATTTCAGGAACTCCAATGTTTTGCGCTGCTTCTGCTTCACAAAACTTAACTGCTATTGGATATTCTCTAAACAGTACTTTCCAATGGAGTGTTGATGGAAGTGCTTTCTCAGCAGGAACCGCAACTTATGCAACCGGTACCATTAATGCAAGAGAGTATCCTTATGTTTATAGAGTGATTGCTACTGCCCCATCAGGATGTACTTCAACTGCTCAATTCGAAGTGTTGGTTAATCAAATCCCATCAGTTCAAATTTCTGCTTCTGATTTAGCTCCTTGTGTTGACGGTGCTGTTACCTTTACTCCAGCTATGGGTTATTCAACTGACTATAACTATCAATGGAGAGTAGATGGTACACCAACTCAAACTACCTATATATATAATACTACATTTACAAGTGCCGCAACAAGTACTGTAACTTTAACCGTTACTTCTACTTCTAACCCAACTTGTACTGCAACTTCAAATATTTTAACTGTAGTTACTTCTGCAGTTCCTACCACACCTACAATATTTTCGCCCGATCCAACAATTTGTATTGGTGTTCAAACTGAATTATATACCATTCCAGGAGCTAGTGGAGTTTATACTTGGTATAAAAATGGGGTGATTATTCCCGGAGCTACATCAAGTACATTATTTGAAAATAATCCAACTTCAGGTTTATATTTTTATACTGTAAATATTAGAGTTCCTGGATCGGGTTGTGTATCATCAAATTCAGGTATTCAAGCTGTTATCGTTTCCACTCCTGTTGATATTTCTGTAACAGGAACCCCAATGTATTGTGGGTCTTCTGCTACACCAACATTAACTGTTATCGGAGCTCTTACCGGTTCTTCATTTTTATGGAGCCTTGATGGTGCTGCACCAACTTCAACCGGTACAACCAATACACTATCTCCTACTTTAACTGATAGAGATTATCCTTATGTATATTCCATTCAAGCTACAGATCCTTTATCAGGTTGTGTATCTTATGCTGAATATTCTATAATCGTAGATGAAACTCCAGCTATTCAAATCACAGTAAGTGATAATGCACCTTGTGAAAACGGTGAAATCACTTTCACTCCAACAATGCCTTACTCTACTGATTATACTTATCAATGGTATGACGGAGTAACATTAATTCCTGGTGCTACATCTTATATATATAATACATCATATAGTACTGATGGTTCACACAGTATTTCTTTAAGAATTACTTCAACTTCAGTACCTACATGTATTGCTAATTCAAATGCTTTAGCGATTAACGTTCAAAATCCTCCTGTTGCTCCAACAATTACACCATCAATAACAAATATTTGTTTAGGTGGTGAAGTGGAATTAACAGCCACTGCTGTTACTGGTGGTGTTTATACCTGGTATAGAAACGGTGTTGAATTAACCGGAGTAAATACAAATATTTTAACTGAAATTCTTCCAGATGAAGGAACTTATACTTATAACGTAAATGTTAGAGTTGTTGGTGAAAATTGCTTATCTGCAATGTCAGCTGATGAAACTATTATTGTTCACGCTCCAGAAGTGGTTACCATTTCCGGTACTCCTATTTTCTGTACAGATCCAGCTACTGTTACTTTAACTTCAAATGGAGATTTAGGTGGTAGTACTTACCAATGGTATAGAGATAATGTAGCTATTGCTTCTACTGACAATCTAACTGACACTGATGTTCCAGCAAGAGATCTTCCTTATATTTACAGATTAGAAGTTATTGCTCCTGCTGCAAATGGATCATGTCTTTCTGTATCTGCTGATTATCCAGTAATTATTAACGATAATCCTGAAATCGAAATTCAAGCTGAAGCAACTTCAGTTTGCTTAGGTGGAGAAATCAGAATTACACCTTTAGCTCCATATTCTCAAGATGTAACTTATCAATGGAGAATTGTTAATGATGCAACAATTATTGCAAGTACTTATGAATTAATTATACCAGCAACTGCTACTGCTACATATCAGTTAACAATCATTTCAAATAATGTACCTTCTTGTACAGCTGTTTCAAATCAACTTCAAGTTGTTGTGGTAACTCCTTCAGCTGTTACTGTTGCAACATCTGTTGTTATTCCTGATAATACTATTTGTGACGGTGGTCAATTTACATTAGTAACAACAACTGCCGCAACTCAACCAGCATATACTTGGTTCAGAAATGGTGTTTTAATTCCTGGTGCTACTTTAGCTACTTTAACTGAATCTCCATTATCAGTAGATCAAGATTCTACATATTATACTTATATCGTATTTGTTACTTCTTCTGAAGGATGTCTTACATCAGATACAATTACATTATTAGTAAAAAGAAATCCAATTGTTGAAATCGTTACCAATCCTAATGTTTGTGCAAGTGTTCCTACAAGTGCAACAAATATTGAAGTAACTGCTCGTATAAATGGTCAATCAGGAGTTATTCCTGGTACCTTTACATGGTATGAAGATGGTATTCAAGTTTCTGGAGCATTATCTACATTCAATGTTCAAAAAGCAACACGTAATTATCCTTACCAATATCAATTAAGATACTCTTCTCCATTCGGATGTATCGTATATAGTAATGTAGTTGATGTTATGGTTCACCCACGTCCTGTAATTGAAGTTCTTGCTCAAGAAACTCCAATCTGTGTTGGTGGAGAAATTAGCTTAAATGTTAACGTAACTAATTATGCAGTATCTGAAGAATACACATACCAATGGTATTTAGCTGATACAACTGCAGTAAATGCAATTCCGGGTGCAAACTTAACTACCTATTCAACTGTTCCAACAGTTGCCGGTTCATATAACTACTGGATAATTGTTGATAATTATGCTGTTCAGGCACCAGGTACACAAAGAGTACGTTGCGAAGCAGCAGAATATAAAACAATCGTTGTTAATGCAGATCCAATAGTTTCTATTAATGCTCCAACTACACCAATTTGTGATGGTGGTCAAGTTTTATTGATTGCTGGAACAACAGGTGGAGTAACAGGTGGTGAAGTTTATACATGGTACAAAAACGATGTTGTAATCCCAGGTGCTACATTAGATACACTTATCGATTATCCTGCAACTGTCGACTTAGATACTACTTTCTATACCTATAAAGTAGAAGTAACTCAAACTGCAAGCGGTTGTGCATCTGTAAATACAGCTGAAACAACAGTAATGGTAGTAAGAAATCCAATCGTAGAGATTGTTTCTAATCCTAATGTATGTGCTAATGTACCAACCAGTGCAACTAACATTGAAGTAGTTGCTAGAGTAAATGGTCAATCAGGTGCTATACCTGGTACATTTACATGGTATGAAGATGGCTTACAAATTTCAGGAGCACTATCTACATTCAACGTTCAAAAACCAACACGTAACTATCCTTACCAATATCAATTAAGATATACATCTCCTAACGGATGTAATATGTATAGTAATGTAGTTGATGTAATGGTTCACCCACGTCCTGTAATTGAAGTTCTTGCGCAAGAAACTCCAATTTGTGTAGGTGGTGAAATTAACTTAAATGTTAACGTAACTAATTATGCAGTATCTGAAGAATACACATACCAATGGTATTTAGCTGATACTACAGCAGTAAATGCAATTCCAGGTGCAAACCTAACCACATATTCAACTGTACCAACAGTTGCCGGTACTTATAATTACTGGGTAATTGTTGATAATTATGCTGTTCAGGCGCCAGGTACTCAAAGAGTACGTTGCGAAGCAGCAGAATACAAAACAATCGTTGTTAATGCAGATCCAATTATTTCTATTAATGCTCCAACTACTCCAATTTGTGATGGTGGTCAAGTTTTATTGATTGCCGGAACAACTGGTGGAGTAACAGGTGGTGAAGTATATACATGGTATAAAAACGGTGTTGTAATCCCAGGTGCTACATTAGATACACTTATCGATTATCCTGCAACTGTTGACTTAGATACTACTTTCTATACCTATAAAGTTGAAGTAACTCAAACTGCAAGCGGTTGTGCATCTGTAAATACAGCTGAAACAACAGTAATGGTAGTAAGAAATCCAATCGTAGAGATTGTTTCTAATCCTAATGTTTGCGAAAATGTACCAACAAGTTCAACAAACATTGAAGTTATTGCTAGAGTAAATGGTCAATCAGGTGCTATTCCTGGTACATTTACATGGTATGAAGATGGTTTACAACAATCAGGTGCATTATCTACATTTAATGTACAAAAACCAACACGTAATTATCCTTACCAATATCAACTAAGATATACATCTCCTAACGGATGTAATATGTATAGTAATGTTGTTGATGTAATGGTTCACCCACGTCCTGTAATTCAAATTCTTGCTCAAGAAAACCCAATTTGCGTTGGTGGAGATATTAATTTATCAGTTAATTTAACCAATTATGCAGTATCTGAAGAATATACTTATCAATGGTATAATTCTGATACTACAACTGTAAATGCAATTAATGGTGCAACACTTCCTACTTATCATACTGTTCCAACTACAGCAGGTACATATACTTACTGGTTATTAGTTGATAATTATGCTGTACATGCTCCAAATACTCAAAGAGTTCGTTGCGAAGCTGCTGAAGCTATTACAATTTCTGTAGTTGCTGACCCAGTTATTTCAGTTGCAATTTCTCAAGATACAATTTGTGAAGGTGGCGAAGTAATCGTAACTTCAACAATTTCTGGAACAACCCCTGGTATTCCTGGTGGCGAAGTTTATACATGGTACAAAAATGATGTGATTATTCCAGGTGCAGTATCAGCTGTTTTAGTTGATTACCCAGTAACTGTTGATCAAAACATTACCAATATTATTTATAGAGTTGAAGTAGCTCAAACAGCAAGCGGTTGTGCTTCTGTTAACACTGCAACAACTTCTGTTCTTGTTCATCCAAATCCTTCCGTTCAAATTGAAGGAGACCCAATCATTTGTGATCAAACTCCTATCAGTTTAGTTTCTAATGTGAATGATGAATATAATAATCCTGCATTAAGTTATCAATGGAGATTATTCAATGCTGACATCGTTGGTGCAACTAATCCAACCTATTCTCAACTTTATGCTGATACAAACAATCCTTATATTTTCACAGTTCTTGTGACAAATACTAATGGATGTCAAAAAGAAAGTGCTCCTTTCTATGTATATGTAAATACAGCTCCAGTAGTTCAAGTAACAAGTACTGAAACATTAGTATGTGTTGGTGGTGAAGTTACAATGACTACAAATTTAGCTGATTACAATTCACCAAGCTTAACTTACCAATGGTATACAGTTTCAGGTGCTGTTGAAACTCCAGTATTCGGAGCTTCAGAACCAACCTTAACAATTATACCAAACGTAACAACTACTTATAGAGTAAAAGTTTACCAAACAACTTCAGCTTGTCTTGCAACAGGAGATATCACAATCACTGTAAATGCAGATCCAGTTATTGCAGTTGCTATTTCTGAACCTGTTATTTGTCAAGGTGGTGAAGTTATCCTTACTTCAACTATCACAAGTGGTGGAGTTACCGGTGGTGAAGTTTATACATGGTACAAAAATGATGTGATTATTCCAGGAGCAGTATCAGCTGTATTAGTTGATTACCCTGTAACTGTAGATAATGACATTACAAAATATATTTATAGAGTTGAAGTAGCTCAAACTGCTGCAGGTTGTGCATCAGTTGTAATTGCAAAAGATTCTGTATATGTTCATCCAAATCCAACTGTTGTTATTTCAGGTGACCCAATCGTTTGTGTAGGAACTGATAATATTGCACTACATGCTAATATTAATGATGAATACCCAACCTCTGCTTTATCAATTCAATGGAGATTATTCAACAGTGATATCAATTTAGCAACAGGTGTTGATTATACCGGAACATATCCTGGTACTGACAATCCATATATCTTTACAGTTGTTGTTTCTAATCCACTTGGTTGTGTTACTACAAGTGCTCCTTTCGAAGTATTGGTTAACGTACCTCCAGTAGTTGAGTTAACAAGCAATGAAACTACAGTTTGTGTTGGTGGTCCAATTACCATGACTGCAAACTTAGTTGATTACAATGCCCCTGACCTTATCTACAGATGGTATACTGTTAATGGTTCAACTGAAACTCCAATCTATGGTGCAACAGAATCTACATTAACTATTATTCCTAACGTAACAACTACTTATAGAGTTAGAGTAACTCAAACAACTTCTGCATGTACAGATTTTGATGATATTTTAATTACTGTAAATGCTGATCCAGTTATCGCAGTTGCTATATCTCAAGATACAATTTGTGAAGGTGGCGAAGTAATCGTTACTTCTACAATTTCAGGAACATCTCCTGGCGTTCCTGGTGGCGAAGTTTATACATGGTACAAAAATGATGTGATCATTCCAGGTGCAGTATCTGCTGTATTAGTTGATTATCCTGTAACTGTTGATCAAAACATTACCAATATTATTTATAGAGTTGAAGTAGCTCAAACAGCAAGCGGTTGTGCTTCAGTTAATACTGCAACAACCTCTGTTCTTGTTCATCCAAATCCATCAGTTCAAATTGAAGGTGATCCAATCATTTGTGATCAAACTCCTATCAGTTTAGTTTCTAATGTAAATGATGAATATAATAATCCTGCATTAAGTTATCAATGGAGATTATTCAATGCTGACATCGTTGGTGCAACCAATCCAACTTATACTCAACTTTATGCTGACACCAACAATCCTTATATTTTCACAGTACTTGTGACAAATACCAATGGATGTCAAAGAGAAAGTGCTCCTTTCTATGTATATGTAAATACAGCTCCAGTAGTTCAAGTAACAAGCACTGAAACATTAGTATGTGTTGGTGGAGAAGTTACTATGACTACTAATTTAGCTGATTACAATTCACCAAGCTTAACTTACCAATGGTACACAGTAAATGGTTCAACAGAAACTGCAATTGTAGGTGCTTCAGAACCAACTTTAACTATTATTCCAAACGTTACTACTACCTATAGAATAAAAGTTTTCCAAACAACTTCAGCTTGTCTTGCAACAGGAGATATCACAATCACTGTAAATGCAGATCCAGTTATTGCAGTTGCTATTTCTGAACCTGTTATTTGTCAAGGTGGTGAAGTTATCCTTACTTCAACTATCACAAGTGGTGGAGTTACCGGTGGTGAAGTTTATACATGGTACAAAAATGATGTGATTATTCCAGGAGCAGTATCAGCTGTATTAGTTGATTACCCTGTAACTGTAGATAATGACATTACAAAATATATTTATAGAGTTGAAGTAGCTCAAACTGCTGCAGGTTGTGCATCAGTTGTAATTGCAAAAGATTCTGTATATGTTCATCCAAATCCAACCGTAGTTATCTCAAGTGATCCAATCGTTTGTACAGGAACCAATAATATTGCATTACATGCTAATATTAATGATGAATATGCAACTTCTAACTTAGGAATTCAATGGAGATTGTTTAATACAAATCTTCCAAGTGCAACAGATATTAATTATACAGGTACTTATTTAGCATCTGATAATCCTTATATCTTTACAGTTGTTGTTTCTAATCCTTTAGGTTGTGTTACCACAAGTGTTCCATTTGAAGTATTGGTAAACACTCCTCCAGTAGTTGAATTAACAAGCAATGAAACTACAGTTTGTGTAGGTGGTCCAATTACCATGACTGCAAACTTAGTTGATTATAACGCTCCAGATCTTATCTACAGATGGTATACTGTTGATGGTTCAACTGAAACACCAGTTTATGGTGCAACAGAATCTACATTAACTATTATTCCTAATGTAACTACGACTTATAGAGTAAGAGTAACTCAAACAACTTCAGGTTGTGTTGATCAAGATGATATTTTAATCACTGTAAATGCTGATCCAGTTATTGCAGTTACCATTTCTCAAGATACAATTTGTGAAGGTGGTGAAGTAATATTAACATCTACAATTTCTGGAACATATCCAGGTGTTGCTGGTGGTGAAGTATATACATGGTACAAAAACAATGTGATTATTCCAGGTGCAGTATCAGCTGTATTAGTTGATTACCCAGTAACTGTTGATCAAAACATTACCAATATTATTTATAGAGTTGAAGTAGCTCAAACAGCAAGCGGTTGTGCTTCTGTTAACGCAGCATCTACATCTGTTCTTGTTCATCCTAATCCTTCTGTTCAAATTGAAGGTGACCCAATTATTTGTGATCAATCTGCAATTAGTTTAGTTGCTCATGTAAATGATGAATATTTGAATCCTGCTTTAACATATCAATGGAGATTATTCAATGCTGATATTGCCGGTGCAACAAACCCATCATTTACTCAAGTTTATCCAGATACTGATAATCCATATACTTTCACTGTTTTAACAACTAATTCTAATGGTTGTCAAAGAGAAAGTGCTCCATTTAATGTATATGTTAATCCAGCACCAGTTGTTGAAGTAACAAGTACTGAAACAACAATCTGTACAGGTGGTGAAGTTACTTTAACTACAAATTTAGCTGATTACAATTCACCTAATTTAATCTACCAATGGTATATCGGATCTCAACCTATCGAAGGTGCATCTGAACCAACATTAACTATTATCCCTGATGGAACAACTACTTATAGAGTTGTTGTAACACAAACAACTTCTGCTTGTGTGGCTACCGGTCAAATTACAATTAATGTAAATACAGATCCAGTTATTACAGGTATCACAATTAGTGAAAATTACATTTGCGAAGGTGGTCAAGTTACCGTTATAGCTTCAACTGAAAGCTTAACTGGAACTCCATATTTCACATGGTATAGAAACGGTATCTTATTGGACGGTATTAATGGTCCTTCATTTACTGAATCTCCAGATGCTATTGATGCTGATGTTACATTATATACTTATAGCGCTATCGTTACAACAAATGTTTCAGGATGTCAATCACTTGAAGTAAATGCTCCAGTTCTTACCGTTTATGGTAATCCAGTAGTAGCAATTGCCGGTGACGCTAACATTTGTGAAGGTGATTCTGTATTCTTAACAGCATTTGTTGATCATGTTTCTGATTTAGTTGGAACATTAACTTATACTTGGTTTGAATCAGGTCAACAATTAGATAACAATGCTTATGGAATTAGTAATCCAGCTAGTCAATTCTTAGTAGATTTCTTCGCTCCAAGATACGAACCTTACGTATTTACAGTTAGAGTAACTCGTGAAAACGGTTGTACAACAATGAGCGAACCATTCTTAGTTTATGTTCATACTGCTCCTATTGTTAATATCACTTCTACTGAAGAAAATATTTGTGAAGGTGGTCAGGTTACATTAACTGCAAATCTTGATAACTATACTACAGATTTCATTACATACCAATGGTATACTGAAACTTATGTACAATATCCATTCTATACATCTGCAACTGAGTTCTATATGGTAACTGATACCGTTTTAGCTCTAATTCCAGGTGCAACTCAACAATTATTTACTACTGACGTAAATGATACTACTACTTATGTTGTAAGAGCTCAACAAACCCATTCTTTATGTACTGATTATGACAGATTCACAATCATTACACATGCAATTCCAACTATAACTTCTATTACTGTTACTCCTGAAACTTCAGTATGTAGTGGTGGCCAAGTAACATTAACTGCCAATATTTCTGGTGGTGTTACCGGTGGTGAAGTTTATACATGGTTTAGAAATGGGTTCATTTTACCAAATGCAAATACTCAAAGCATAACTGAAACTTTATTGGCTATTGATAATGATAACACTGTTTATACATACAATGTTGTTGTAACTCAAAATGCTGCTGCATGTCAATCTATTTTGAATCCAGCTGTTGCAGTTGCAATCACAGTTTATCCAAATCCAACAGTAACTATCTCAGGTGATCCAGTTGTATGTGCAACTCAAAACAATATTGTTTTAACTGCAAACTTACAATCTTCAATTCCTGGTTTACAATACACTTGGTTTGAAGATAACATGCCAGTTGGAACAGGTGCTGTTTTAACATTAACCAGACCTGCAAGAGACTATGCATACAATTATCAGGTAATTGTTTACAATTCATTAGGTTGTACAGCTATTAGCGAAGAATTTAATGTATTAGTAAATGCAAATCCAGTTGTAGCTGTTTCTGCTGACATAACTACAATTTGTGTAGGTGGAACTGCTCATTTAACTGCTGTTCTTGCTGACAACAATAGTACAAACTTAACTTATCAATGGTATATCGGAACTGAGCCAATTATTGGAGCAACTCAAGCTACATTAACTGTTAATCCAGCAATTACTACTACCTATAGAGTTGTTGTAACACAAACTACTTCAGGATGTGTTGGTGAAAACAGTATTACCATTACTGTTAATGCAGATCCAACAATTGCTACAATTACAATTGAAAACCCAACATTATGTGAAGGTGGACAAATTGTAGTTTCAGCTACTACAAATCCTGAAATGATTGACGGTGCAGTTTATACATGGTACAAAAATGGTGCTGTTATTGCTGGTGTTCAAGGTGCTTCATTTACTGAATCTCCAGAAGCTATCGATAACAATGTAACTGTTTATACCTATTCTGTATCTGTTGCATCTCCTGTTTCAGGTTGTATGTCTAATATCGTAACAGCTCAACAACAAGTGACTGTTTACGGAAATCCAACTGTTGTAATTGAAGGAAATCCATTAGTATGTAATGATTCTACATTTACTTTGATTGCTAATGTTAATGATACAATTCCAGGAACATTGGTAACTTATCAATGGAGAAGATTCAATGAAAATATCTCTGGAGCAACTGCTCAAACATTAACAACTACTGAACCATTCCAATTTGGTAATACTTACATGTACACTGTTGTAATTAATACTGAATATACAAATGGAACAATTGGTTGTGTAAGAGAAAGCGAACCATTCTATGTTGCAGTTGGTGAAAATCCACATATTGATATCTTAGCATCTGATACAGTTGCTTGTTTGAACGGTGAAGTTACCTTAACTGCTGTTCTTGGAAATGCTTACTTAGAAAACATCTTTGTAACATGGTACAAAAACGGACAAGAAATTTATGGTGCTCATGAGTTATCTTACGTTGCAACAATTACTGAAACTGCTACCTATTATGCTGTAGTAAGTGCAAGCGGATGTACAGCAACTACTGAATCAGTTGAAATTCATTTGATCAATACTCCTGTTGTTGGCGCAGTTATTGCTTCTAACAATGTTGGTGGATCAAATATCTGTGAAGGTGGCGAAGTTGAAGTTACAGCTTACTTATTTAACGGTACAAATAATTATATTGATTCTAATGCAACCTATACATGGTACAGAAATGGCTTCTTAATTGAAGAATTAACTGGTCCTTGGTTCAGAGAATCATTGCATGCAATTGATGGTGATACCACTCATTATACTTATGCTGTTGTAGTTTCTTCTGAATCTTCAAACTGTGTATCTCCAATCGCATTCTCTAATACAGTAACTGTTATTCGTAACCCAATCGTTATTATTAACGGATTACATCATATTTGTCAATCAACAAATGGACAACCAAACTTATACTTATCTGCTTATATAAATGGTATCAGTAATCCTGATAACACAACTATCTTCAAATGGTATAAAAATGGTGTTTATCAAAACAATCCTAACTTTGGATTATACTATACTGAAAACTTAGGTTTAAGTTATCAAACAGTTGAGTATATGGTTGAAATCATCAATGGTAATGGATGTTCTACATTCAGTGAACCATTTGAAATCTTCGTTCATCCTACTCCTGTTGCAAATATAACAGTTAACGAATCTACAGTATGTACTGGCGGAAGTGTAACATTACAAGGTCATTTGAATGACTATAATGAAGATGATTATATTTTCCAATGGTATTTGAATGGTACTAGTGTAGCTAATGTTATCCCAGGTGCTACAGACTTAGCTTATACAACTCCAGCTTTATCAACTTCAGGAACTTATTATTTCAGAGTAATTCAAAGACATTCCGGATGTAATGATATAGTTAGTCAAGTAATTACTGTTGTTCCAGATCCACAAATTACAAACATTGCAGTAAATGCTACAGCAATTTGTGATGGTGGTGAAGTTACTGTTACAGCTACTCCTGCAAACATTACCGGAACTCCAACTTATACTTGGTTTAGAAATGGTATTTTATTAGAAGGAATTACTGGTACATCCTTTACTCAAACATTATTTGCAAATGGTAACGACGTTACAACATATCAATACACTGCATTTGTAACAACAAACGTAGGTGGATGTCAATCAACTGTTGCTTCTGCTCAGTTGGTAACTGTAACTCCAAATCCAACTGTAGTTATTGCTGGCGAACCTATCGTTTGTGAAGGTCAAGGCAACATAGTATTACATGCTAATGCTCTTCCAACAACAGGCTTACAATATCAATGGTTCTTAAATAATCAACCAATTGAATATGCTACATCTGCAACATTAACTACTACTCAATCAGCAAGTACAACTCCTTACATTTATACTGTTCAAGTATCAGGAGCTACAGGTTGTTTAACTATGAGTCAACCATTCAGTGTAACTGTTAATGCTTCTCCAATTGTAAATGTTATGGCAACTGAAAACGCAATTTGCGTTGGTGGTGAAGTTACATTAACAGCAACATTAGTTGATTGGAATGCAGGAATGTTAACTTATCAATGGTATCACAATGGTGAAATAATACCTGGTGCTACTAATTTAACTTATACAACATTAATCAACGGTATTGGTGAACATAACTACCAAATCGTAGTAACTCAAATAACCTCAGGTTGTACAGGTACTGCTAATACTACAGTTATTGTATCTGCTGATCCTCAAGTAACAGGAATTACAATTTCTGAACCATATATCTGTGAAGGTGGTCAAGTTACAGTTACTGCAACTGCAACCGGTATCATTGGAACTCCAGTTTATACTTGGTTTAGAAACGGAATCTTAATCGAAGGTGTAACAGGTGCTTCATTTACTGAATCTCCAATTGCAGTTGACGAAGATCTTACTGTTTATACATACACTGCTTATGTAACTTCTTCAGCTAGTGGTTGCCAATCAACTATTGCTACTGCTCCAACTGTAACCGTTTATGGTAACCCAGTTGTTGCTATTTCTGGTGACAATCACATCTGTGAAAATGAATCAGTAGTATTAATGGCATTTGTTGATCATATATCTGATAATGTTGGCAATTTAACTTACACATGGTTTGAACATGGCCAAGAAAGAGACAACATGGTTAATGGTATCCCTGCTAACAGTCAATATTATACTGAATACTGGTATCCAAATGATCAAGCTTACGTATTTACAGTTCGTGTAACACGTGAAAACGGTTGTACAACATTAAGCCAACCATTCTTAGTTACAGTTCATGAAAATCCAGTTGTAAATGTTACAGCTACTGAAGAAACCGTATGTGTTGGTGGTCAAGTAACCATGACAGCTAATTTGAATAACTATAATACTGAAGATATTACTTACCAATGGTTCACAGTAACAACTCAAGAAAATCAAGTTCAAGTTTCTGCAACTGAGTTCATCACTGTTATTGACACCATTATCAATAATATCCCAGGTGCTACATTACAAAATTACTCATCTGTTGTAAATGCAACAACTCAGTATGGAGTATTAGTAACACAAACCAACTCAGGTTGTACTGCAACGGATCAAATTACAATTACAGCTAACCCACTTCCAGTTGTAACCGGAATCACAATTACACCAAACAGTACTGTTTGTGAAGGTGGTCAAGTTACATTAACAGCAGCTATCCAAGGTGGTGTTGCCGGTGGTGAAGTTTATACATGGTACAGAAATGGTGTGATCATCCCAGGTGCTAACACTGCTTCTATCACTGAATCTCCAGTAACTGTAGATGGTAACGTAACTATTTATACTTACAATGTAACTGTTGCTCAAACTGCTTCAGCTTGTCAATCAGTTCTTAATAATGAGGTAGCAGTTCAAGTAACTGTTAATCCAAACCCATCCGTAACCATTTCAGGTGATCCAATCATTTGTGTAACTAATAACATTCAGTTAATGGCTAACTTAAATGATGTTAACAACAATACCGGAATGACTTATGAATGGAGATTATTTAACCAATCACTTGGAATAACTACTCCTGAATTAAACATCTCTCGTCCTTCATCTGATAATCCATATATTTTCACAGTTCTTGTGACAAATCAATATGGTTGTCAAGTTGAAAGTGCTCCTTACAATGTATATGTAAATGCTAACCCAACAGTTCAAGTTACAGCTACTGAAGCTACAATTTGTGCAGGTGGAACAACTACACTTACTGCTAACTTAGGTGATTACAATGTACCTAATTTAGTATTCGCATGGACAGAAAATGGCACTGTTATCCCAGGAGCAACTACAAACCAAATTACTGTAGATCCAGATTCAACTTCAATTTATGCTGTAACAATTGTACAAACTACATCTGAATGTACTGCAACAGGTTCATTCACTGTAACAGTTGTTCCAGATCCAGTTATCTCTAATGTAACCATCAGTCTAGCTCAAGTTTGTGAAGGTGGTCAAGTTACATTAAATGCTACTATTGAAGGTGGTATCCAAGGTGGAGAGCTATTTACATGGTTTAGAAATGGTGTTATTATTCCAAATATTACAGGAAGTTCATTTACTGAATCTCCACTTGTAATTGGTGATGATATTACTATCTATAATTATACAGTACAAATTACTCAAACTGCTTCAGGTTGTCAATCTATTATTTCTCAACCAGTTTCAGTAACTGTATATCCTTTAGCTACTGTTCAAATAATGGTTACAGGAAATACAACAATTTGTGAAGGTGGAAACACTATATTATCTGCTAATGTTAATCCTACAACAACAAATACTCAATATCAATGGTTTGTTGATAACGTTTTGATTCCAGGTGCAACTTCTCAAACTTATACAGTTACAGATGCACAAGCAAGACAAACAGCATATCAATACACTGTATTAATATCTCAATACATTGGATGTAATGTTACTTCTGCTCCTCAAGCAATCACAGTTGTTGCTGATCCAGTTGTAAATGTAACAATCAACAATCCTTCAGTATGTGTTGGTGGTACTGCTACTTTAACTGCAAATGTTGAAGGTGGTGTTGAAAACATTAATGGAATTGGTGCTTACACATTTAATTGGTACAGCACAACATCTCCATCAACATCAATAGGAACACAAGTTACATTAGATGTTATCGGAACTACTCCTCAATTAGAAACTTACTGGGTTGTTGTAACTTCTCCTTATGGATGTGCAACAACAGCATACTATTACAATTTCGAAACTGTAGCTGATCCAACTGTTGCAATTGCAATCGGTTCAGGTTATAGTACTCAAGTTTGTGAAGGTGGTCAAACCATGTTAGTAGCAAATGTACAAGGTGGTTTAGGACAAGTAATGTATCAATGGTACAAAAACGGAATCTTATTAACTGGTGCAACCAATGCTTCTATTATGACAACTGCATTATATAGCAATCAAACTGCTGACTATACTGTTAATGTAACTATGACAGGTGTAGGATGTAATGCAACTACAAACTTCAATGCTCAAAATATTGTAGTAGCTTCTCCAGTAGTTGCTATCACAGGTAATACCAATACATGTCCTGGTGGAACAGTTACATTAGTTTCTGCTATCACAGGTGGTGTTGCAAATGATACTTATACTTACCAATGGTTCAAAGTTGCTAATGGAATTCCAACAGCAATCAACGGAGCAATCAATGCTACTTACACTACATCTCCATTATTGTTAGGTGACAGTTATGAATATTATGTACAAATTTCAAGTTTTGTATCAGGATGTTCAGCAACTTCAGGAACAGTTCAAGCTAATGTTGTTCCAGAACCAAATGTAACAATTACTGGTGCAAACACAGTTTGTGAAGGTGGTGTATTAACATTAATTGCAAATGTTACCGGTGGTGTTTCAGGTGAAGCTTATGTTTACACTTGGACTTACCAACAAGGAACAAATACAGGTACATTCCAAACAACTACCAATGTATTCCAATTACCAACAACATTAGTTGCTAACGATGTTGCTTCTCCTTATGTATTTACTGTATCTGTTATGAGTGCAAACTATAATTGTAATGCAATCTCTGCAACTCATACAATCAATATTTACCCACAACCACAAGCTACAATCACTGTTGATCATGATGCAGTTTGTGTTGGTGGAAGTGTAACATTTACAGCAAATGTAACTCCTGTTGGTTCTTATAACTATCAATGGACAGTTAACGGAGTGGTACAAGGTAATAACACATCTTATATTATTAGAAATAACTTACCAACCGGTACAACAAACGTATCAGTATTAGTTACTCCTAACTACTCTAACGCAGCATGTACAGCAACTGCTTCTAAAGCAGTAACTGTTGTAGCTGATCCAATGGTAACTATTAGTTCAAATGTAACAGCAATGTGTACAGGTGGTACTATTAACCTTGGTGTTCAAAACATTAACTTATCAACATTAGTTGCTTCAGGTGATTATACTTATCAATGGAGAGAAAATGGTGTACAAGTTGACAATGTGATTGGAAATACTTTCAGCAAAAACTTAGCAACTGCAGGTACATATACTTATGCATTAAGAATAACTCAAAGTGACAATTTAGGTTGTGCTTCTAACTGGTCTAATGAAATTACAGTTAATGTAGCTCCTCAACCAGTTGTAACTATCAATCCTGCTGGATTAGGTCTATTAGATATCTGTTCAGGTGGTGAAGTAAACTTAAATGCAAATGTAACTAATGCTACTCCAGTTCAAGGTACTATGACATACACTTGGTTCTCTAACAATACAAATACTGGAATAACAACTAATCCTTATAACCAAACATTAAATAATGTAGGTACATATAATTACTATGCAATTGTAACTCCAAGTGGATATGCTTGTACTCCAGTAAATTCTAATACAATTACTTATCACGTAGTAGCTGATCCAACATGGACTAACATTTCAGTAATGTATCCAGTTATTTGTGAAGGTGAAACAGTACAATTAAGTGCTGGTGTTCAAGGCGGTGTATTAGATGGTTCACAAAATACAAGTGGTACAATTCAATGGACAGTATGGGCTGAAGGCGGAAACGCACAACCAGTACTTGGTGGAATTGGTGGCAACTCTTTTGACACTCCAGCAGGAACAGGTAACTATTTCTACCAACCAGTATATAGTGGTCAGTTAGGTGACGGATGTAACATCCTTGTTAACCCAGTTACTCCAGTTGTTGTAAACGAACGTCCAACTGCAACATTTGTAGGTGGTAATGGTAGCATTGTTTGTGGAAATGATCCAAATTCATTCGCTACATTAACTGTACAATTAACAGGTACTGCTCCATTTACATTCACATTAAATGGTAGCAATGGTTATACTCAAAACTTCTCTACTTCATTGAATACATTCTACATCTATTTGAATCCAACATCTACTGCTTCTTATTCTATCACTAATTTAGAAGATGCAAATTGTACTGCTGTTGAGTATCCAGCTCCTGTTTCAGTTGTTGTATCTCATATTGCAATTTTGGATCTATTAGCTGAAGTTTGCGGTGAAACCGGTGAAACATTACCAAAAGTTCAAATCGATGTTAATATCTATTCTGTAGCTCCAGGTATGACTCCAACAGCTTATATCACTTTTGCTAATCCAAACTTACCAGACATGAACACTCAATCTGCTATAATTACAGAAGGTGCAAGAACTTATATTGAGTTCAGCGTTCCTGGTGCTCCTGGTGACTATCAAGTGATTATTACTATTGACGGATGTGATTATCCAGCAACTGTAAGAGTATTAGCAGGTCAATACAACTTTGGTGGAACTGATGCTTTAGTTCAACAACGTTGGGATGATGTAGTTGTAGTTAACAACAATCCTTTAACTAATGGTGGTTACAACTTTGTATCCTTCCAATGGTATAAGAATGGTGTTGTGATTCCAGGTGCTACTAACCAATACTATCAAGAAGTTGGTGGCTTGAATGGAGAATACGCTGTGATGTTAGTAGCTGAAACTACTAATGGATTAGTAACATTCAAAACTTGTGATATGTTCTTCGTATCAGAAAATCTAATGAAAGTATATCCTGTTCCAGCTAGAACTCAAGAGTCTATTACAATTGAGGTTAAATTATCAAGCGAACAACTAGATGGTGCTATCTTAGATATTTACGATGCAAAAGGTGCATTCATCAAACAAGTTGAAGTAAATGATATTATCACAAGAATTGATGGATTTACAGTACCGGGAGTTTACTTCGGACGTATTACTACAGGTACTAATGAAATTAAGACTGTTAAATTCGTAATTGTAAAATAAATTTAATACAGGTGAGTGGTGTTCATCACCACTCACTGTAATAATTAACCAAGTAATTAAGATAATAAAAAATATATAATTATGAAAAAGCAACTATTATTAATCAGTCTTCTTTTTACAATGTTCCTCTCGTTTGCTCAAGAGGTAACTGAGCCTGCTGTTGCAACCGACACAACTACTAAAAAGGAAGAGTTAGCCTTTTGTCCTCATAGAGTATGGTTTAATGTTGGAGGTGGTTTCACCAATAACATTTATAACAGAGTACCTACAATGGATCAAAAATACTCTCTTGGTGCTTTAGCTGAAGTTGGTTATTCTTACTTCTTCAATGAACATTGGGGAATTGGACTTGGAGTTGGAATTCAACATATTGCAGCAAAAGCAATATTGGATTTTAACGGACAAACTGAAGTTTTACAACCAGGATACAATGCAAATGATCCCGGAAGAACTTATACTATGTACTTCAAAGGTTCTGATTTACAAGAAAAACAATCAATCTGGGCTATCGAAGTTCCATTAACTGCACAATATGAATACAGATTCGGAAACAAAAGAAACGGTATTTATGCAGGTTTAGGTGTTAAAGGTTATTTTCCAATCAAAGCAAGAACAGGTTTCTCTGCAGAAGCCGGTACTTTAACCACTACAGGGTATGAAGATGAAATCAATGTTTATTATGGTTCTGAGTTGACTCCTCATTTTGGACAAACTGCATTAACTGCAAAATCTTCATTGACTAAACTAAGACCATCTATAGATATTCAAGCTGATTTTGGTGGAATTATCGGATTATCAAGAAGAACAGACCTTTATTTAGGTGTTTATTGTTCTTATGGTTTCCTTAATATTCTTCCTAAAGAAACTACTGATTATCTTACTCAAACTTCAGTAACCCCAACCATTAATGGTTTTATGAATTCTAATATTATCTCTAAATTAAATGAAAATTTAAAAGAGGAAGATCAAATGTCATCCAAATGGAATCTTTTCCAAATTGGTGTTAAAGCCGGATTCAAATTCAAAACTTGCAAAGGTTATGGTAAAGATGCAGAATACATGAATGATCTTAAAAGACGCTTTATGAATGAAATGATGAAAAAATCAAATGATCCAATCATCGTTAAAACTACTGAGTATGTTTATATCGTTCCTGTTACTCCTACAAATGTAGAAGAAGAAGACAAAGAAACTAAACAAAACATTCTTGATTTAGCTGAAGCTTTATCAAACACTAAAATCTTATTTGATTTAGATAAAGATATTCCTAAGATTACTGATAATAATGACAATATCAGAAAAACTGTTGAAATTCTTAAAAAAGATAAATCTTTAGGACTAGTTGTAGAAGGTTATACTTGTGACTTAGGAAGTGAAGAACACAATAGAGACTTAGCTCAAAGAAGAGCTATCGCTATAAGACAAATGTTCATCAATCAAGGAGTTTCTCCTGATCAAATCTCTATAGCTTCTTATACTTATTCTGATCCTCAAAACAAAATTAATATTCCTGATTCAAGAAGAGAAGAGCACAGAGCTGCTATTTTCAGAATCATCAAAAAATAATTTGGTTTTTTAAAATACTGAAAAGGTCCTGTTTACTCAGGGCCTTTTTTTTGATTTTATATTAAACATTTTATAAATAAAGATTTTCTTTGTATATTTGCATTCAAATTTAATATTATGGAAGTAACTCGACTTTTTGATTTATTGCCTCACTATGCCACTTATTTTCCCAAAGATGATGCATTAGCAGCAAAAGAAAATGGTGTCTGGGTAACCTATAGCATCAAACAATACATTGATAAGGTAAATTATATTTCTTACGGGTTAATGCAACTAGGCGTTAAAAAAGGGGATCGGATTGCTTCGATTAGTAATAATAGACCGGAATGGAATTTTCTGGATATGGCCTTACATCAATTAGGTGCTATTCATGTTTCCATTTATCCTACCATTAGTGAGTCAGATTATGAATATATTTTAAATCATGCTGAAGTTAAAATGGTTTTTGTTTCCGGTTGGGAGTTGCTTCGTAAAATTGAAAACATTATATCCAATATTCCAAATCTAAAAGATAATGTTTATACATTTAGGAATTTGAGAGGGTATAAACACTTAAATGAAGTGATTGAATTAGGGATGGCCAATCCAAGTCCTCAGTATTTAAATGATATAAAAGACAGCATAACTCCAGATGATATTGTTACCTTGATTTATACATCTGGAACAACAGGAAATCCTAAAGGTGTCATGTTATCACATGCTAATATTTTAAATAATGTTAAAGCAGTAACCCCTATTATTCCTGTTAAACCCAACAGTCGATGCTTGAGTTATTTGCCCCTTTGTCACGTTTATGAAAGAATGATGATCTATACCTGGCACTATACCGGAATTTCGATCTATTATGCAGAAAGTATGGCAAGTATTGCCGATAATCTCAAAGAGATCAAACCGGATATATTTACATCTGTACCCAGATTATTGGAAAAATTTTATGATAAAATAATTGCTGTAGGTTATAAACAAAAAGGATTTAAGAAAAAAATATTCTTTTGGGCCAACAGGGTGGCTCAGGAATTTGAATTAGAGGGCACGACATGGTGGTATAATAAGAAACTCAAGATAGCACGCAAACTGGTCTTAAACAAGTGGAAAGATGCCTTAGGTGGCAATTTTAGTGTAGTTGTATCTGGTGGTGCTGCCATTCAACCCAGAATCAGTAAAATTTTCTGGGCGATGAATGTTCCGGTACTCGAAGGGTACGGATTAACAGAAACATCACCTGTTATTGCTGTTAGTAATTTTTTTAAAGATGGGATTAAAATAGGAACAGTAGGTCCTGTTATTCCCGGAATCGAAATGAAAATTGCCGAAGATGGGGAAATATTAACTCGAGGTCATTGTGTCATGCAAGGATATTATAATGCACCGGAATTAACTGCAGAAGTTATTGATGAAGAGGGATGGTTTC
Source organism: uncultured Bacteroidota bacterium (assembly GCA_942493315.1). Classification (GTDB taxonomy): domain Bacteria; phylum Bacteroidota; class Bacteroidia; order Bacteroidales; family WCHB1-69; genus UBA5429. The sequence goes on from OW818690.1 coordinate 1,510,619, forward strand.
ATACCGGAGATATTGGACAGATTGAACCTGAAGGACAATTAAGAATTACCGGTAGAAAGAAAGAGATGTTTAAAACCGCATTCGGTAAATATGTGGTACCCACTATTATTGAAAACAAATTTGCAGAACAATCCATTATTGATGCTATTATGGTGGTTGGTGAAAACCAACCTTATGCAGCAGCCTTGATTGTACCGGAATTTAATGACTTAAGATCCTGGTGCAACTACAAAGGGATCACGTACACTACCAATGAAGAGATGATCAATCATCCGGAAGTTTTGAAAAAATTTAAAAGAGTGGTGGACAACTGCAATAAATTTTTTGGAGAAACTGAAAAAGTAAAAAGATTTAAATTAATCGGATACCCATGGAGTGTCGATACTGGGGAACTTACGCCCACCTTAAAATTAAGAAGAAACTATATTATGAATAAAAACAAAGAGATTATTGAATCTCTATTTAACAAACCAGAATAATGATCACTCAAGAGCTCTACATTTACAATACATTAAGTAAAACAAAAGAAAAGTTTATTTCATTAATTCCTGAACATGCCGGTTTGTATGTTTGTGGTCCTACCGTTTACGGAGAACCCCATTTGGGACATGCCAGACCAGCTATAACCTTTGATTTGGTTTTCAGATATTTAAAACATATTGGGTATAAAGTTAGATACGTTCGGAATATTACCGATGTTGGTCATCTTGAAAACGATGCCGATGAAGGGGAAGATAAAATTGCCAAAAAAGCAAGATTAGACCAGTTAGAACCTATGGAAGTGGCTCAGTTCTATATTGACAGCTATCACAAAGCGATGGATAAACTGAATGTACTTCGTCCCTCTATTGAACCGAGAGCTTCAGGTCATATCATTGAACAAATAGAGATGGTTCAGCAAATAGTAGATAAAGGGTTTGCTTACATTTCTAATGGATCTGTTTACTTTGATGTTCCTAAATTTGATAAAGAGTTTGGATATGGAAAGTTATCCGGAAGAGTTTTAGAAGATATGATCTCCAATACCAGGGAATTAGATGGTCAGGATGAGAAAAGAAATGCCGCTGATTTTGCATTATGGAAAAAAGCGTCACCGGAACATATCATGAGATGGAATTCGCCATGGAGTATTGGTTTTCCGGGATGGCATATTGAGTGTACAGCTATGAGTACCAAATATTTAGGGGAACATTTTGATATTCATGGAGGTGGAATGGACTTGATTTTTCCTCATCATGAATCGGAAGTGTGTCAGAGTACTGTTGCCAATGGCAAAGAATCTGTTAAGTATTGGATGCACAACAATATGATCACGATAAACGGACAAAAGATGGGAAAATCTTTAGGTAATTTCATCAACTTGAATCAGTTTTTCAACGGTGATCATAAGATGTTGGAACGCCCATACAATGCCATGAATATCCGGTTTTTCATCATGCAGGCTCATTATAGAGGAACGTTAGATTTTTCTAATGAAGCATTGATTGCTGCTGAAAAGGGGATGTTGAAATTAAACGCAGCTGACAAACTCATTGAGAAACTTACCGGATCCAATCAATCATCAGAAAATATTTCAGAATGGGTTAAGAGATGTTATGATGCCATGAATGATGATTTGAACACTCCCAAATTGATTGCGGAGTTGTTTGATGCTTCCAGGATCATAAACTCGGTTAAAGATGGCCATTTACAATTAACTGAAGCTGATATTGCTTTATTAAAAGAAAACTTTAGGTTATTCTATTATGACATTTTAGGAATGGTTCCCGAAACAGCAGCTACTCAAGGTGAAGATGTTACAGATAAGTTAATGGATTTGATTTTAGAGATTCGTCAGGATGCCAAAACCAATAAAAACTGGGCCGTTGCCGATATGATCCGCAATAAACTCACTGATGCCGGAATTGTAGTAAAAGACACCAAAGAAGGAGCGGAGTGGGAGAAGAAAAGCTAGGGGTTATTTAACATTTAACGGGATATTAGGTTTTAGTTATTAGTTATTAGGTTTTAGTTATTAGTTATTAGTTTTCAGTTATTATTTGTTACCTTTTACTTTTTACCTCTTACTTTTTACCTCTTACTTTTTACTTCTTACTTTTTACTTTTTACTTTTTACTTTTTACCTTTTACTTTTTACCTTTTACTTCTTACTTTTTACTTCTTACTTTTACCTCTTACTTTTTACCTTTTACTTTTTACCTCTTACTTTTTACTTCTTACTTTCCCTTCGCCCCATTAGTTCCTGATTGCTTTTAACAATCCTTCGTTATCTTCGAGGGCGATTTTGGTTACTGCGTAGAACTCCCGCATCCAGGATTCGAGTTGAGCGAATGCATGATCTTTTTGGACTTTTGATTGTTGCGATTCACCGAGCTCTTTGATATATTCTGATCGTGATGATTCCAAAAGGGTTATTAAGTTTAAAGCTTCTACAATTTTCTCTTTAGAGATTTTTAAGGGAGTCACTTTTGCTTGTAGATCAGGGTTTTGAGCAAGTTCCTGATACAATTTCCTTACAACTTCCAACCAATTCAAGTAAGCGGCCGGAATTTCACCGGATAAAGCTAATTGCATTCTGATAACAGGATCATTTCGGAACACCACTTTGGCAATCTTTCTATCTATGCTATATTTTTTAGCAAGTACTTGTTTCGATTCCATAAAATCCAGATATGATTTTGATGTTTCGTCTCCTTCCTGTTTATTATGGTCATAAGCTTTTCTTGCATTATTGAATAATGATTCTCCTTCAGTAATGATCTCGGAAGGATACCCGAACTCCGCCATAATAGCAGCAATTTCGGATTGGTTTCGCACATTTTCGAGTGAGACTCTGAATGTTTCGAGCAGTTCTGCCTCTGTTAAAAAACTCAAATTTTTCATATTATTCCTGTTTGTTTAAAATTGATACTCCTTTATGATCAATCTCACGTCCCTGATTCTGTTTTACGACTCCTTTGTGGTCAATCTCACGTCCCTGATGGTGTTTTACCACTCCTTCAGGGTCAATCTCACGTCCCTGATGGTGTTTTACTACTCCTTTTTGGTTGATCTCAGCTTCCTCTTCATGTTTTGTAACTGCTTAATGGTTAATCTCAGGTTACTCTTAGTGTTTTACAAGTACTTTATGGTTAATCTTAACTTACAATTTAGTTTTTATGTATAATATTCCCTTAATATTCAACCGGTAAGAATTGTTTTTCCGGTTTCATTTCATTTGGGCACGGATTGTCAACGTATCTAAAAGACTTTTTATTTTCAAATGGAGTCATAACCCATTTAACGTCATCGAAAGTCCAGAGAACGAGGTTTTGTTTATCATCTTTCATTATTGCGGTAAGCACCATGTTTCCAAATTCATCAGCTGCATCTATAAAAAACAATTGTTTCCCTGTTAATTTGATAAATTTATTGATAACTAATTTTCTGGGAGCGTCTAGTCTCCAATAAATACTCACATATCCGCTATCAATAGAAATCATTGGTGTTCCTCCATTACAAGGATCATATACTAAGTAACCAATACTATCACGCTCAACCATAATCCACTTTCTAGGGATATCACGAATGCTGTTCCAGGTAGTTTGACTGAATGAAGTCAGTGAAAACAGTAATAAAGATAATGTTGTTAATAATTTGTTCATTTCAAATAGTTAATATTTAAAATATATTCTGGTTATGATTTCGTGCTTTTCGTTTGAGCTGGTTTGTGAGCACAAAACTGTCAACCAGCACTACGCTTAAATAGAAACACAAAGCTCCGAGTTTGCACGTCACCTCGCCTGACGTAAAACCAGTGTTAAGTTCAGAATTTCTATTCATAATAGTATCGTATTAGTGTCGTCAAATTGCCATTTCTTAGAGTCCTTTCTTCTCTTAAAAAACCTGAGTCGTTGTAATAAAACTCGGTTAAAATAATTGTTCCATTGTTAAAAATAATTTTTTCTTTAGTTATTTTATTTTTTTCGTAAACATAAATGTATTGAGTACAAATAGCTGAAGTGTCAGAATATAAACATTCTTTTATGAGTTTATCAGAAGTATCAAAATATGAAACGATTTTTGTAGTTGAGCTTCCAAACTTTTCATTTGTGTTGTCTATTTTTGTAACAATTCTTCCTGTGTCTGAATATTGAAACGTTGTCGTTGATTCCAAATAAGGTTGAATAGTAATTATATACCAACCAGTTGAATCAATTTGTTTAATAAGTCGTTGTTGGTCATCATAAAAGTAGTTTCGCTTAGTATGTACTAAGTTTTCCCTTGTATAAGAAATCCATTCCACCAATTTTTTGTCAGTATTATATTTCCACTCAACATTTAAATACCGAGATTGACAATTTGAACAGATAACATTATTTGATGCTTTCCCAGGGATGTAATTTTCAGTACTAAAATATTTTGTACTGTCAACTTTATGAAACCATTTTATTTTTTTGTTGTCCGAATTATATGTGTATTCATCAATTTCTGGTCTATCAATAGTATTTAAATGAAATGTATCATTGTTGTATTTTGAAATTGAGTAAAAATAAATCATTTGCTTGTAAGTTCTTTTGACTTCCCTTTGCATTGTATCATATTCGTAGTCGGTTTCGTCAGTTATAATAAAGAAATCTGTTGAGCCATTCTTAACTTGCATATCAATTTTCTTTGGCTTACTAATTTCTTTAATTATTTGTCCGTAATCGTTGTAGTATATTTCAAATTCATACCAAGTTAAAAATGAAGGTCCGCTAGATTGATAAACGTCATTACAATTTACCCCAAAAAGTTTATTTTGGGTAAGATCAAATTGCTGACTATAAAGAAGTAAACTGTCTTTTTTCACTTTTCCTTTTCTATTAATGGTAAATGAATACGCTGAAACTTTTGTTAGTTTTTTTTCAATGAAATCTTGTCTAGAAAACTTTTGCAACTCATTGGTACCTGTATTGAAAATGGTATTACTTCGTTGTCCAAAAGCAATGCTTGTTGTTAAAATTAATATGATTGTGAATACGTTCTTCATAATAATATGCTTAACTTGTTTATCTATTTATCTCTTTTCTTTCAAAGGTGTATTTATTCTTTAGTTTTTGGAAGTATTATTTAATTTTTAAAGTTTAGGAGGTTCATTTTATTTAGTATGCAAATATAAAAAAAGGATTTTAATATTCAATAGTTTTATAAAAAGATTTTAATTTATTGTTAATCTTTATTCTTGATATAGTAGGAATTTTTTTTCAAACAAATATAACGCTCCGCTGGAGCGGGGTAGATTGGGCGGGAATTATTCGTTTGCTACCAATATAACGCTCCTCTGGAGCGGGATAGCTTGGTCGGAGGTTGTTTTCTACAAATATAACGCTCCGCTGGAGCGAGAGCGTTTGGTCGGGAATTATTCGTTTGCTACAAATATAACGCTCCTCTGGAGCGGGATAGCTTGGTCGGAGGTTGTTTTCTACAAATATAACGCTCCGCTGGAGCGAGAGCGTTTGGTCGGGAATTATTCGTTTGCTACCAATATAACGCTCCGCTGGAGCGGGGAAGGTTAGTCGTGTTATCGTTGGATCCCAAAAGAACGCTCCTCGAACATCGAACGTCGAACAGAGTTGTTTGGTTACCAATATAACACTCTTACAGAGAAGGGTTGGTGCGAGTGTTTTGGAAGGCGATTAATTGTTAAGTCTCATACTTTAGTCATCTACTATGGTTAATTCTACCCGTCGATTTAGTGCTCTTCCTTGTTCTTGTGAGTTGTCTGCTATTGGATTGTCATAACTATTACCGACATAATAAAGTCTTGTTCTATCTACGCCTTTTGTGGTTAAATAGTACATTACCGCTAATGCTCTATTCTCAGAAAGTTGGAGATTATATTTCTTTGACCCCTTATTGTCTGTAAACCCCATTATAGAAAGTTTAAAATTTTTATGTTTATTTAAGTATATCGCGAGAAGATCGAGTTTTACTTTACTGGAATCGGGTATTTCATACTTGTCAAAATCAAAATTAATATTTGTTATTTCAAACTGTTCTTCTATCAATGTTATGGTTTCAGCAGGTGTTTTTTTGACTCCAAAAATAGAGTCCCAATCCATTTCGTTGAAGAGATTAGGATAATCTTTAAAATTTGGAACGGTAGTGTCTTTTATGCTTATAAAAGAGGATTCTTCCAAAAACACGCCACTATCAAAAATGGCATCGCCAACATCCCCAATCGCGATTTTAAGATGGTATAATTTCCAGGGTTCTAAAATACAAGTAGCAGTGAGAACTCTGGTAAATCCATCAAATTCAAAATTTGAAACTATAATCTGATCCAGTTTCTTTTTTTCTGCTGCTATGATATAAAACCCTTTTGCTTCATTTTTTTTATTAAATATTTTATTCCAGATTCGTTTGAATATTGAAACTTTGGGAGTATTAGGGCTGCTTTTGAAAACACCATAGTTAAAAAAACAGTCGTTGTTAATATATAGGTCTTGATGTTTTTTATGATTAATGTTATTTATTGCAATTGGTTCCTTGGTGCCCGGAATAACAGCCAGGTTACTTTTTTTCAATCCACCACCTGTAATGATGAAAGCAAAAACATCGTTGAATTGTGATCCAACATATTCAGGGTATTCTTCAGAAGCGAATGAGTATTTGAAAGTTATTTTATTATTAAAGGGGACAAAGTCAAATTCTAAAATTATTTGATCATACGTTCTTCCTTTGCAAAGTCTATTTAAATCTTTGTCGCTTTTATATCTCTTATTTTTGGTGAAGTCCCATGCTTTACCACTGGTTCCGGGTGAAGAATTTTCTCCAGGAATACTAAACACGTTGCCGGTTGAAAGCAAAATCCCGCTTTTCATTCCAATTACATTTGTGTCCATCGAAAAATAGCAAATACTATTTTTTAACCCTGTTATTTTCACATTACCTACCCGAATACCGTTACCAACTAATATTTTGTCGACCAGGTAGTCAGCAGTAAAAGCGGTATCTACTTTTAATGATTGTCCAAATAGCAAAGAGCTATAAAGTATCGCAATAAGAAAGGTTACTAATTTATTCATTTACAATTGCTGTTAATTCCTTTATATGTATCCCCCTTTGCCCCTTTAAGCTTTATCTATTTAGTAGATTTGGACTTTTTAAAGTTTAGAAGGTTCATTTTATTTAGTGTGCAAATATAAAAAAAGGATTTTAATATTCAATAGTTTTAAAATAAAATTTTTTAATTTATTCTTAATCTACATTATTGATGTAGTCAGAATTTTTGTAAAAACAAATATAACGCTCCGCTGGAGCGGGATAGCTTGGTCGGAGGTTGTTTTCTACAAATATAACGCTCCGCTGGAGCGAGAGCGTTTGGTCGGGAATTATTCGTTTGCTACCAATATAACGCTCCTCTGGAGCGGGATAGCTTGGTCGGAGGTTGTTTTCTACAAATATAACGCTCCTCTGGAGCGAGAGCGATTGGGCGGGAATTATTCGTTTGTTACCAATATAACGCTCCGCTGGAGCGGGATAGCTTGGTCGGAGGTTGTTTTCTACAAATATAACGCTCCGCTGGAGCGGGGAAGATTGGTTGGGAATTATTCGATTGTTACCAATAAACGCTCCTCTGGAGCGGGATAGCTTGGTCGGAGGTTGTTTTCTACAAATATAACGCTCCGCTGGAGCGAGAGCGTTTGGTCGGGAATTATTCGTTTGCTACCAATATAACACTCCTCTGGAGCGGGATAGCTTGGTCGGAGGTTGTTTTCTACAAATATAACGCTCCGCTGGAGCGAAAAGTGTCAATTCCTTAAGTTATGGACTGTTGTTAAATCACGTTATATTATATTTTGTTCGTTTTCTTCAATAATTTTTTCTACATGATTAAGGTTTTCAATCCAATTTATTAAGTCCTTATTTAACCAATTCAAAGATTCTAAAATTTCATTTTTATAATCTTTTATTGCTTCAAGGTTCCAAGTTATTGCTTCATGATGAAAAATTCGATTTCTCAATTTTCTAACTGAATTGAATTTGGAACTCATAGTTTTTCGTTTCCTAATTTTTTTAGGGCAATTTGGAAATGCAAGTCGAAGTGTTTTCCATAAATTCATTTCAAATTTTGAATCAAATAATGAAGTCCAAAATCCAAATGATAGTTCTGCAATAATTCTTCCAGAAGTAATATCTTTTTTATCTGACAAAATATTTGTCTTGGCATCTGAGATTTTATCCATTTGAAATCGATTCGCAATCATAATAAATTTTTTATTTTCAAACCAGTTTTTGTCATTAAAAAATAAAGTCAGTTGATAATCCATTGAATTTCTTAAACCAATTTCAAGAATGGACAACAAAGGATAAAATGCTTCAGAGATAAGAATATTGCTTTTATAGTGCTGAATTGCCTTATCAATGTCGTTATTATGAAATTTTAAATAAGGGTTAAGCCGTTCAGAAGAAATTATTTTTTCTATGATGTCATTGTTTTCCATATTTTTATATATCTTTGCAGTGTAGTCCCGGTGATTCCTCTCCCAGTTTTTTTGCTGGTGATGAAGCCGGGTTTTTTGTTTTAGTTTGTATAGTAATTTGTTCTTCAATTCAGCTTTCAAGTCGTTTAGTTGTTTCGTCAGCTTGATAAATAATTATATCATCTTTCATAGGGTAGTTTTTAGAGTTAATATGTTTGTATTAATAATGCTTACAAAAAAGTCAATTTAATCTATTCTATTATACTCATATTATTGTTTGCAAATATAAAAAAAGGATTTTAATATTCAATAGTTTAGAAAATATTTAACATTTATTCTCAATCTTAATTATAATGCAGTCGTATTTTTTGTAGTTACCAATATAACGCTCCGCTGGAGGTTTCCCAGATACGGACTACAGACTACCAATCCCTAATCAAAAGGAAAGAAACCGGTGATTTTATATTCATTATTAACCTTTTCAATAATTAGTCTAAGACCTCCCAGGAAATAGATATCATCATTATTTAACACCCATCCGGAAATTGATTGATCAATAGTGGTAATATAAATCCATTTCCAGCTTTTGGTTGATCTAATTAATTTCTGCTTATTCGTTTTTTCATAGTCCATGGTCAGAACGTCATAGCTTAAATGACCCACAATTGCTGATTTAATATTTGGATTTTTATATATTGGAATATTGTCCTTTACACAAATTATAGTAGAATAGGGATCAAAATCGTATTTCGGATTTTTTTGTTGCAAGGGCTCAAATAGTTTATTCGCATTGGCATAAGGAAACTGAAAAATCATACGATCAACTGTCGTTCCAAGAGCCCCTCTTTTATCTGCAACGCCTCCCATTTCAATGATTCGTTTCATGGTTTCCCATAAGAGGGAGCTTTCTGGGTTTTCAAGATGCCAGGTTTCAATAAAACCTTGTTTCCCGTAAATACCACCACCAAAGTTGGATACGATATTTTTATCAAGCATTTGGTATAGTCTGAATGTGTCTTTTGCTAAGATCACTTCTTTTAATAGTATTACGAATTGGGATATAGTTGTATCATTTTTAGTTTCATCCACCGGATAAATTTTGTATTCAATCTTTTGGGCAAAAGAAAAGTTAATCATTACTATTAACAAAAGTAAAACCGGGCTCTTTTTCATGTTTATTTTTTTAACTGACAAGTGTTATTCATCTATACGTTTATATGTATCCCTCTTTTTAAAGTGAATCAACTCATTAGTAATTGGATCTATTGTACACTTTTTTACTATTTTAAGAAGTATTTTATATTTTGCAAATTTAAAAAAATATTTTAATAATCAAAGAATATGATGACCTAATTTGAAAATAATTTTTAGTAAATATTCTTAAATCGTTCACTCAAATGCTCCTGTCTCCAGTCACTTGTCTCCAATCCGAAACAAAACCGCAGGTTTTGTGCGCATTAGGGATGTGGAGGGCGCGAAGCGGTACGAGCTGGAACGAACGCCGATACACATTTGATACGTAAAATAGGTTTGCTTAAGTGAAGTGCAGCGAAGTACGGGAGCGAAGCGGACCCCGGAACAAGCCCGACGGCAGCAGGGTGGTGTAGTGGGGTGGATGGTGCCGGAATGCCCTACATAGTGAATAACTAATAGTGAATAGTTTTTAAGTAAAAAAAAGTAAAAAGTAAAAAGTAAAAAGTAAGAAGTAAGAAGTAAGAAGTAATAGGTTAGATGTAAGAAGTAAAAAGTTTTTATGGATTGGGTTGGGATTGAACGATTTCTTCCGGTGGATCCTGTCGCAATTTGATCTTTAGGGAAACCATTACAACCGTGGTGATGGGGGAGATCCAGCAAAATACGGCAAAAGGGAAATAAGCCATGGTAGAAACCCCTAATACGGCGGATTGTGTTAATCCACAAGTGTTCCAGGGGATCAAAACGGATGTTACCGTAGTGGCATCTTCCACACTTCGACTTAATACTTCCGGTTTGAGACGTAATTTTTCAAAGTTTTTCTTAAAAATTTTGGTGTTGAGGATGATCGCTAAGTACTGATCAAAAAGTACAGCATTCATTAACCAACCGTTAATGGCTAATCCAATGATCGTTCCAGTCAACCCTTTGCACATTTTCTGAATTCCTTGACTAAGTTTATCTAAAACACCGATCGTTGAAATGGTTCCTCCAAAAACAAGAGCACAGATGATCAGCATAACCGTGGGTAGCATCCCTTGCATCCCTCTGGAAATGAAGAAGTTTGCAAAAGTGGGATTATCACAGGGCACCTGGATGGTTCCCGATATAGATTGAACGACAGAACTATACACTGATTTCCAGTCCATAGCAGTTGCACCTGTAATATGCATACACACTTCGGGTTGAAAAATTACGGCAGCAACAGCGCCTAACATCATGATAATGAACAATAAAATAATCGTTGGAACTTTGAAAAAGATTAAAGTAACCGTGATAGCCGGCACAATCAATAACCAGGGTGTTATGTTGAAAGTGGACTCAATAGCATTTAAAGTTGCCGACATATCTATGGTACCGATTTCAATAAAATTCAGATTGGCAATAACATAAACAATACAAGTGATCGTTAATGAGGGGACAGTAGTGTAGATCATATACTTCACATGAGTCATCAAGTCTGAGCCGGCAATGATGGCGGCTAAGTTTGTGGTATCTGAGAGGGGAGAGATCTTGTCGCCAAAATAGGCTCCGGAGATGATTGCCCCTGCCACCCAACCTTCATGAATCCCAAAAGAGCGACCAATCCCAATGAATGCCAAACCAATGGTAGCAACGGTGGTCCAGGAACTGCCGGTAATCAAAGAAACAATAGAACAGGTGATGGTGCAGGAAAGCAACAGAAAATGCGGATTAATCAGTTTTACACCGTAGTAGGTCATCATCGGAACAATGCCGCTGATCATCCAGGTTCCGGAGATTCCACCAATGAGTAAAAGGATCACCAAAGAAGTCACCACTTCAGAAACCTGGTGTATGATCCCTTTTTCAATTTTTTGCCAGGAGACTTTATATCTGAAAATACCAAAACCGATCACAATAGCTGCAGCCATTAAGATGATCACGTTATTACTTCCGGAAGCTACATCAACACCTACGACCAGGCTGTTAACAGCGATTAATGCTACTAAAAGCGCGATGGTAAGAAACGAAAACAGGTAGGAGGGTTTTCGAGCCGTCATCATCTGGAACTATTGAATAATTGAATATACTTTTTCATGGAATCGGGTTGATTCTCCTTTTGAAATAAGTTATATTGTTCTTTATAAGGCAATTCCAGTTTTGGGTTGATCTGTATTGCTTTTGAAAACTCATCATGAGCTTTACTATTTTCGTTAGTTAACACATAAATCTGACCTTTTAAAATGTAAAGATCAGGATTAAAGGAGTTAATGGTTACTGCTCTATCTAAAATGGCAATAGCTTCAGAAAATCTTCTTTGATTTTTCAAAAGTTCTGCTTTAAGAAGATAGACCACAATATCGTTTGGATCTATTTCGATCGCTTTTTCATACAACAGCAAGGCAGAATCAATTTTCATCATATTCGCATAAGTGAGGCCCATATAATAGTATGCAGCAGCTCTTTTAGGATCAAGCTCTGTACATTTTTTGAAATAATATAGGCTGGAATCCAACTGACCCAACATTCCGTAATTACTACCCAAATTGAAATACCCATCCGCGAAAAGAGGATCGTATTTGATTGATTTTAGATAATAGGTTTTTGCTTTAAGGTAATCTTTTCTTTCGAAATAGATTTTGGCCAGATTGCTATTTACGGAAGCTGTAGTAGGTACATATTTTAAACTCAAAATATAGTAATTTTCAGCAGAATCGATCAAAGCCTGATCGTTCAGTTTTTTACCGGTACGATCGTGGAGTAACCCCAATTGTTCATAAGCCATTGCATATTCGGGATAGATACGTACAGCTTTTTTTAGTTCTTCAATAGCTTTTCTGTTTCCCTGGATATAAAGGTCGTTATTTTTTTGGAATTTAATGGGGTCAGTCACCACTTTATTGTTATCATCGTACTTTTTAGCCTGATCCCGTAATGCTAAAGCATGATATAACTTCATGTGGGCACTATTAGGACAAGTTTGAGCATCTTTGGAGAAGAGGGTCAACTGATCTTTCCATTCAGCAGCACGGCTGTATGTTTTGATGGAGAAGAACAATACAATAATAGCTACGAGGGTTATCGTTCCATATTTTTGATTATTGTTCCAGTTTTGAGGATTGGAAGAGTCCCATTTGAATAATTTGAGAAAAGCAAACACGATAGCAATGCAAAAACCTAATGAGGGGACAAAAAGGAATCTTTCCCCAAATGAGGACCCAAAACGCACCAATAGATTGCTGGTGATACTCATGGTAATGATAAAAAAGAGTATTCCAAAAGCTATGGGTGATCTCTTCCTGATGTTAAGAATTGCGTAAATGGTTATGCCGATGTAAAATAGTAATGATAAAATGGCCCAAATGTTACCGAAAGTAACTAAAGGGAGTTGACTATAAGAGTAATCACAAGCCAAAGGATGAGGAAAAACGAGCAATAGAAGGTATTTTCCTAGTAACATAATGGCAGTTGCCGATCCGGTTAATAAATCAGCATCATAAAAGTAGTTGTCAACAATCGAAACAGTGAATGTACCTTTGTGTAAGCCATTCGCTAAAATTGCATTTTTTGTCAAAAAATAGATTCCGATACCTAATCCTAACACGGCAATCGTTCCGGCATAATCTTTCCATTTTGCTGAAGTAAAGAAGTAATAGATCAATGGGATTGCAGCCAGCATAGTTACGCCACTCTCTTTAGTAAACATCCCTAATGTAAATAGTACAAATGACATTATCCACATCAGTATCTTGTACCCAAAAGTTTGAACTTCCACGGACTTTATTAAAGTCAATAGAGTCAGTAAAGTAAAAAAGAAAGAAACGATTTCATCTCTACTTTTGATATTAGCCACCACTTCCGTATGGATTGGATGTACAACATAGAGGAGTGAGATTACGAATGGGATCCAGATACTGCTTTTGTTGAATAGTTTTCGAAGCACAAAAAAGAGAAGTATTGCATTAAATGCATAAAATAAAACATTGATAACATGGGATAAACCGGGATTATTGGGAGATAATTCCCATTCTGTGGCAAACATAAGTTGAGAAACGGGTCTGTACAGGTCATCAGTAAAGTTTCCGGAACCGTGACGATAGGAGTGAGTAAGAATATCAGTATAACCTTCAGCCCCTTTTGTAACAAAAAAATTATCTTTAAAAACACCAAAGTCATCCAAAACCCAATCATGTTTGAATGTATTGGAGTAGAGTAGGAAAGCTAAAAGAAAAAGTAGGCTACCTAAAATTAAAAATCTTTTGCTTATAACAGGTTCATTGGCAATTGTTTGTGGTTTTTTTTGGGGTGCCTGTTGTTGAACCGGTTTGCTACGATGATAGTTGTTTTTTCCCATTGGACAAGATTTTTTAAAATCAAGTGACAAAGATACAAAAAAAGGCGAAAGGTGCAAGGCTAAAGGCAAAGGGCGAAAGAAAAATATTACAACAACCAAAATCTAATACCAAATTAGAACATTATACTATTATCTCATATAAATTGAAAAGCTTGTTACACAATGTATCACAGTGTTTAACGATGTATCACAGTGTGAATATGTCCTATTTTTTTAATAAAACACTGTGGAACACATTATAACAATGGGGTACACTGTGTTCCCAAAAAAATCTGTAATTAAAAGAAATATGCCACTAATGTGCAAAAAAAACTCACTAAGAGTAAGAAAAAAATACTAATATCCTAGAGCGGTGAGGAGTTTTTCGTAGATTTTTCGATTTTTGCCTTTGTATGGGTGGCAGTGGATGTGAATGGCAGGGTTGAAATTGAGTTCAATGATGGCATAATTGTCAGGAGTGGGCTGTGCCGTAATATCTTTGATCATCATATCCAATCCTGTAATTTTTACCTGTAATGCGTTAGCGGCCTGAATAGCTTTTTGTTTATATGAATCCGGGATATCATCGGTGTAATCGATGCTATCACCACCGGTGCTGATATTCGAGTTTTCTCTTAAAAAAACAGTTTCATTCAATTTTGGAATATAATCGAAATCTTTTTGTTGTGCTTTTAAAAAGATGGATTCTGATTCCCCTAACTGAATTTTCTCCAATGGAGTTCGATATCCTTTTCCTCTAAGAGGATCTTGATTTTTTACATCAACTAATTCCCGAATAGATGAGGTTCCATCTCCGGTAACATTAGCTGGAACACGGTGTAAAATTCCGACAACTTCCTGATTTAAAACAAAAAACCGAAATTCTTTCCCTTCAATAAACTCCTCAATGAGTATAGTTGAGTCGTTCTCAAAAGCCATATCGATGGCTCTTTCATAAACAGAACGATCAGAATTGTTTTTGATGATGGTGATTCCGATTCCAAAATTGGTTTGATTGGGTTTGATGACAATCGGTTTATTCCTGAAAAATTGAAAATCAGATTTAGCCGTTTCATCATTTGAGTATTCCAAGCCTTTTGGCGTTTTTAGTCCGGCCTCATCCAATATTTTTTTGGTAATCAGCTTATTCTCCATCGTAAGGATACTAGAATATTGATCCAAAGAGGTTTTGGTGGCTTGTTTAACATATTGCTGATTCCCATTTTGATTCAAACGGACAAAATTCTCTTTTTGATCCAGGATTTCAAATGCAACACCTCTTTTTACAGCTTCTCTCAGCAGGAGCTGGGTTGATAATTCCATATCTTCCAATCCTATAAAATGGTAGTTTTTTTCTTGACTTTCTTTTAAAAATTGATGTGCCAGATCTAAGTGAAATGGGATATAACCCTTTTTTAAAATTCCGTCCAATACACCATAAACACTACGTGAATCGGGGTTGTCTGCCAATGTTCTTACATAATCAAGAGCTTGTACATACGCCTGATTATCGATGGAGTATTTTGTAAACATGTCAGATATTGCTTGAAGATGATTTTTCATTTCTTGCCAAACATCAATCACTTTTCCGGAAGGTTCATCAACATAAGGATTCAGCTGTAATCCGTTAAGGGCAACATACCCTAAATAATTATTGGCAATTTCCTGAGATTTTGCATCAAAAGAATCAGGCTCTTCAGATAAAAGTCCGTATAATGCCAATGCATGTAAAAAATATAAAGCATCTTCCGTGATGCCCGCTTTAGTTAAAGGATCGATATCAATAAATCTGAATTCTAAATAAGAGATATGGTTAGATTCATGAGTGAATTTTGGTCTAACCTGAGCATACAATTCTTTTGGTGAATTTAATACGCCATCTATAATCAACTTATCCACACTGAGTTTTAAGTTTTGAACGGAGCTATAATCGGGATAAATAACACCCAAATTGTGATATCCGTAGCAACTGTTTCTAATGGAAAGACCAATCACATTCTTATTAATTCTATTGGGATTGTGTTTACATTTCAATTCAAAAGAGGAGTCAACGACGGGACTATTTCCGAAAAGTAACACGTACATCCATCTCAATCGTAACATTTGCCGCGTAACTTTTAAGTAGGCTTCATCTTTAAAATCTTTAAAGGAGATATTAGAATTACTTAGACTATAAAGTGATTCCAACAATTTTTCAGCAAATGAGAAATTAAAATGGATTCCGGATAACATTTGATTTTTTGGTCCATATTTCTGAGCTAAAAATTCCCGATATTGTTGGGCCTCGATACCCTCATCATCATACTTAGCGATAGGAATCTTGGCGTCATCCGGTAAAACCGGAGGGATGCTTTGAGGCCAAAGATATTCATTCTCTATTTCCAGGCTAACGATATCATGTATTGTTTCCAAAAATCCGACTGTTTTTTTGATGTCAGTTAATGGGGGTGTTCTCATTTCGATCTGACTTTCAGAAAAGTCAGTTGTGATATAAGGATGTTTCAATTTATTTCCAAAAACTTCAGGATGAGGTTTTTGAGAAAGTGTACCTTCAGGATCAATGCGAATATTTTCTTTTTCAATTCCAAACAAACCATCCAGCCATATATTCCCTTTTAGTTGAGTTGATGCAGTATTAAAAAGATCCTTAATTGGGGAAGGTTCACCGGTTGGGGTTTGGTTTTTTTCGTGTACCAAAGTGCAAGGAGAACAACAAACTTTTTTCATATTGAAATGGGATTAACTTTTTTAAAAGATTTAAACATGATGATAAACAAAAACACCAAGATGGAGCCTTTAGCCATACTGCTTATGCTGATGCTCCACCAGACAGAAGATAGGGAATTACTCCAAAAATGTATAAATAGTAATGCCATTGGAATTCTCATGAGAGTAAGAGAAATACCTGTAATAGCAGGAATATTGGTGCGCCCCCATCCAAAAAAAGCACCGGTAGCCATCAGTTCCAGACACATAAATAGTTGAGAATATCCCAAGATGATGAGGTAATCGCGACCCATTTCTATACTCTCTTTTTCATGTAGAAACAGCGAGAACAAAGATTCCGGAAAAAGAATCAGGATAGATGAGGTGAGGATTCCAATCATAAATGCAAGAACTATTCCCGATTTAAAGACTTGCCACTGGGCGTCATAATTTTTAGCTCCATAAGCTTTTCCGGATAGTGAGGCGAGGGCTGTCATAAACCCTCCGGCAGTCATAAATGTGATCGCCTCTATCTGGATACCCACTTTTTGAACAGCAATGGCAGAGGCGCCCCATTGGCTGATGATACGAGCCATCCCAATGGCAATCAAGGTAAAAGATATTCTTTGTATAGTGGGACTAATTCCAAGTGACATGATTTGTTTTAGGAACTGTTTTTGAAAGGGAACTCCAACGGGCTGTAATGCTTCCACTTTATTTATTTTTATATAAAACAAAACGGTTGCCACACCTTGAGCAATAAAAGTTCCAACTGCGGTACCATAAATGCCCCAACCTGCACCAAAAATGAGTATTGGATCCAAAATCATGTTCAAAGCAAAAGCAATGGCATTAACTCGAAATGGAGTTTTAGTATCACCATATCCAATTAAAGCACTTGTAAAAAATAGATTTTGGAAGGTAAATGGGATACTTAATCCGATCAATAGCAAATATTTTGATGCTTCCTTTTCAATAATGGCATTATTAATACCTACAATACCGATTAAACTATTCCTAAAAAGTGCCAAAAAAGCATAATAAACAAGTGACATGATGATGATAGCCAAAATACCACTACGAACATAACTTTTTGATAATTGTGAATTGTTATCACCCAGTGCATGAGATACTTTTATGCCGACTCCAACTGTAAACAGGGTTGAAACGCCCCAGCTTAAATGCATGAAAAATCCTGCTGATCCAACAGCAGCAACGGCATCACTGCCTAGTTTTCCGACAAAAATTACATTGATGATGTTATATGCAATCGAAAGAAAAGAGGTTGCAATGACAGGTAACGCCAAAATGACCAGTTCTTTTAAGTTTAAATAGGATGGTGTCGTTCTTTTCATCATGATCTATTGACAACAAGATTTTTCTTCCTTTGTTCTTAACTCCTTCATTCGAAGTACTACTTTATCCAAAATAGTAACAAAATGGATCTGTTCAGAATCAGAAAGTATTTTTAATAGTTCCCCAAAATATTGGTCATTCTCCAGATTGATAGCATTGCAAACTGTTTTTCCCGATTCTGTAAGTTGAATAGTTGACATCCTTCTGTTTTCAGTGGGAATAGAACGATCTAAAAGTCCAATATTCACCAATCCATCCACAGTACGACAAACCGTACTTTTGTCAAGACCTAATGTTTTGGATAATTCGGTGAGTGATTCTTTCTCTTTTGCATCGATTTCAAGGAGGGTATGGCATTGAGCAAGGGTTATTTCATTGCAACAACAATCATTTTTTTGCATAAAAAGCTCTCTTTCGAAGCGTCTCAAGAGTTCTCTAAATTGCTTAACATATTCAATATCAATAGTATTCATTTTTTATAGTTGTATTTTAAAACAGTTGCAATATACAACTAAAATTTGAATTAATTTGAGATCATTTTTTTTAAAATTATTAAACATATTTTTTTGAAATCGTGTATTTTACTATAAGATTTATTTTTATATTTGCAAAATGATTTTTTAATTTATTAAATATTTAAAAAACAGATAAATAAGTTAAGAAATCAGGGTATAACCTTAAAAAAAATATAAATAATTCAGGGTATAACCTTAAAAATAATATAAATAATTCAGGGTATAACCTTAAAATATTAAAAATGGACATATCAAAACAAAAATTAATAATTGAACAAACTGATCGGAAAATATTACCTTATAAAGCTCTTGATTCAGTCTTTGTTCCAAAAAAAGGCTGGGTTCATACCATTAGAGTTTCATTAAAAATGTCTTTAAAACAATTAGCAAAACGTTTAAATATTACATTACAGAGTGTAAAAGAAATTGAGGAACGAGAAGAAAATGGAACTATAACGATAAATAGACTTAGAGAAGTCGGACAAGCATTAGATTTGAAATTAGTATATGGATTTATTCCGAAAGAACAAAGTCTTGAAAAGATGATTGAAAAAAGAGCAAATGAAGTTGCTAATCAAATTGTTATGCAAACATCACAATCTATGATGCTTGAAGACCAAGAGAATTCTAAAGAACGTATTGAAAACGCAATAAAAAACAAAACTGAAGAACTCAAAATCAAACTACCAAATTATTTATGGGATTAATTATTGAGTACATAGATGGGCAAACGCCAATTGATGAAGATGAAAAAGCAGGGCTTTTAATTGATTCGATAACCAGTAGAGCTGAACTAAATGAATTTGAACAGTTTAATATTGAAAAAGCAATAGAATGGATATTAAGTAAGTCTTTTTCTTCTGAAACGATACTATCAGAAAGTTTTATTAAAGAACTTCATAGAAGGATGTTTAATGAAGTGTGGGAATGGGCAGGATCTTTTAGGAAAACGAACAAAAATATCGGTGTTGATAAATTCGAAATAGGGGTTTCATTGAAAAATTTATTGGATGATAGTATATATTGGTTAAAAAATAATACATATCGAGATGAAGAATTTGCAATTAGATTTAAACATCGGTTAGTTCAGATTCATTGTTTCCCAAATGGGAATGGAAGACATTCTAGATTAATGGCAGATATTATTGTAAATCAACTATTTAAAAAGGCAATATTTACATGGGGGTCAGGTGACTTAAATAAACTAGGAAATACAAGAGAAAAATACATTAAAGCTGTTCAACAAGCTGATAATGGAAATATTAATCCGTTATTAGATTTTTCTAGGTCTTAATTACATAACTAACACCAATATTTTGTTTGAAATGTTAAGGTATAATATCAAATCATATCTTATAGAATAAAAGTAAAAGGTTAACAAAAATTAATTAAACTCCAATTAAAAACATTACCATCATGAAGCATTTTTCCAGTTTTTTGTTCTTTACCATTTCTCTTTTGATGTTTGCCAATCTCAGTTATGGGCAAACTACAGAACCGGTTTATCAATTAATTGAGCGGGTACTACCCGGAAAAGCAGCACAATTTAAACTTCAAATTGTCCCTAATTCAGAAGGAAAAGAGATTTTTGAAATTGAATCAAAAAAAGGGAAAATTGTTATTTCAGGAACCAATAACTTATCCATTACCAAAGGATTGGGCTATTATTTGAACAATTATTGCGGGGTTCGGGTATCATGGTATAAAGATAACGCTGTTATAGTTCCGGAAGTTTTACCTATGATACCGAGAAAAGTGGCTCAAGAGTGTCGGTTTGAGAAACGGTTTTTCCTGAATTATTGTACTTTTGGATACACAATGTTGTGGTGGCAATGGGCAGATTGGGAAAGGTTTATCGATTGGATGGCATTAAACGGGATCAACATGCCGCTTGCTATTACCGGACAGGAAGCTGTTTGGTTAGAGGTGTGGAAAGAATTCGGATTATCTGAAAATGAGATTAGAGCATACTTTACTGGTCCGGCTCATCTTCCCTGGCATAGAATGGGAAATCTGGATGGTTTTTTAGGGCCATTGCCAATGGAATATATAACACATCAGAAGAATTTGCAAAAACAGATTTTGCAACGAGAGCGC
Organism: uncultured Bacteroidota bacterium; assembly: GCA_942493315.1. Lineage (GTDB taxonomy): Bacteria > Bacteroidota > Bacteroidia > Bacteroidales > WCHB1-69 > UBA5429. The sequence continues at coordinate 1,531,228 of OW818690.1, forward strand.
TCATTTGGTATGACTCCGGTTTTACCGGCATTTGCAGGGCACGTTCCTAAAGCTATCAAAGATCAATATCCAAACTCCAAAATAACTAACATGGGTTCTTATGGTACAGGAGATGAGTATAATGCCTATTTTTTGGATCCGACGGACACCCTTTTCCTAAAAATTCAACAACGATTTTTAACGATTCAAACACAGATGTTTGGAACGGATCATTTTTATGGCGCGGATCCATTTAATGAAATGGATCCTCCAGAAATAACTCCTTCTTACTTAGGGCATGTTTCAAAAACGATCTATGATGGGATGCAAAGTGTAGATTCTGAAGCTGTTTGGGTTCAAATGGGCTGGACTTTTTACTATATGAAATTATGGAAAGAGGAACCAAAACGATTGGAAGCGATGATACATGCTGTACCGGAAAACAAAATGATTATTCTCGATTATTTTGCTGAGAAAGAGGAGGTTTGGAAAACAACAAAAGCTTGGTATGGAGCTCCTTATGTGTGGTGCTATTTGGGAAACTTCGGAGGGAATACCGAAATGGCTGCACCGATTAAAGAGGTCGCAGTTCGTCTTCCAAAAGCTGAAAAAGATTCTACTTGCGGTAAAATGTGGGGGATCGGTTCCACTTTAGAAGGGTTTGGGGTAAATCAGTTTATGTTTGACTGGCTATTTGAATATGCCTGGGATTCCGGTAATCAGAATTTGGATCAATGGATTCCCAAATTTGTAAGAAGTAGAACTAATAACAAAGTGGATAAGATTGCAGAACAAGCTTATTCAGAGCTCATTAATCTGGTGTTTAATGACCAGGTTTCCGGAATTGCTACCGGCAGTTTAGTACAGGCTCGTCCCTTTTTAACAGGTGTTAGAGGTTATCAAAGACCCAATAAATACGATTATCAAGAGTTGACAGATATTTTAGGATTAATGCTTTCAGTTTCAGATGAAACTATGAAAAATCAATGGTATCAGAAAGATTTGGTTATCGTTTCCAAACAAATTCTGGATAATATGATTATTCCTTTGAGAAAGAAGATCAATCAAGCCTATCTGGATCAAGATAGTGTTGAGATGAACAAACAAATCAACCTTTTTCTCAATATTCTTACTGATTTAGACCGATTATTAGCTACACAACCTGAGTTTTTATTAGGGAAATGGTTGTCTGATGCTCGTCAATTTGGTGATGACCCTAATACTAAAGCATATTATGAAAAAAATGCTCGTGTTTTAATCACCACTTGGGGCAATGAAGGAAATGAAATTATTGATTATGCCAGTCGTGATCTATCCGGATTAGTTTCCTCCTATTATAAAGTACGATGGGAACTGTTTTTTAAAACTTTGAATAAAAATCTGAAAGAAAAGATGCCTCTCGATATGATTCAAAGTGATCGTGAAATGGCCTCTTTTGAGTGGGCCTGGACGAATCAGAATCTGGAATTTTTAAATACACCACAAGGGGATCCTGTAAAGATTGTAAGGGAGATTTATGCCAAATATTTACCCTATTTCCCAATTTGTAACGATTAGAATACTTTTAAGAATGAAATGATCTCATTTATTCTGAATCCATTTTCATCATCCACCCAATCGCTGACTTGATATTGTTGATGTTTTTAATCGTGAGTTGAGGTTTGCTATTCACCATTTTCATTTCTACCTGAGGATGATGCTTTTGCATGAAAGCCAGTATTTTAGAGAATTTTTCAGATTGGAAGAATGGAGCATCCATATTTCCTGTGAAATAGCCGGTAAATTGTTTTTTCTTTAAAGTAACCCGGTCAAAGTGGTTTTCAAGGGCTAACCTTCTAAGTGGAACAATCTGCAATAGATCTTCAGTTTCGGCAGGTAATGGACCGAAAATATCTAATAATTTGGATCTGAATTGATCCAGTTCGGTATCCGATTTGATAGAATCCAATTCTTTATACAAACTCATCCGTTCGCTGACACTACTTACGTAATCGGCAGGAAGTTGAAGGCCTAAGTCAGTTTCGATCAAACATTCCCGTTTGATGAGGTCTTCGTTATCCGCCATCTGAATTCCCATTCCACTGTCTTTGATCTCAATCATCGCTTCATTGATGATCTTTTGGTACATCTCAAAACCCATTTCACTGATAAAGCCACTTTGTTCAGCACCCAAAATATCACCGGCGCCTCTGATGTCTAAGTCACGCATGGCAATCTGAAAGCCACTTCCGATATCGGAGAAATCTTCAATTGCTTTGAGCCGTTTTTTTGCAATATCTGTCAGGATCTCCTTAGAGGGAACCATCAGATAGCAGAATGCTTGTTTGTTATTTCTACCCACACGTCCTCTCAATTGATGCAACACATTGAGCGCAAAATTTTGAGCATCATTGATAATCATGGTGTTGGCATTAGTGATATCCAAACCTGATTCAATAATAGTTGTCGCTACTAAAACATCGTAACGACCATTTATAAAGTCGAGCATCACTTTTTCGAGTGCTTCCCCATCCATTTGTCCATGTCCAACCGCAACTTTAGCATCGGGAACCAACTCTTTGATCAATGCAGATACTTCAAAAATATTTTGAATTTTATTATTGACAAAGAAAACCTGTCCCCCTCGGGACATCTCAAAAGAAACGGCATCTTTAATCAACTCATGGTTGAAATTATGTATTTCGGTTTGAATAGGGTGTCGGTTGGGTGGGGGAGTGTTGATGACTGAAATATCGCGGACACCCATCAAAGAAAACTGCAATGTTCTAGGTATTGGGGTTGCTGACATGGTCATGGTATCAATGGAAGTTTTCATCTCCCTAATCTTCTCTTTAGCAGCAACACCAAATTTTTGTTCCTCATCAATAATCAGCAATCCTAAATCTTTAAATTCTACGTCTTTACTCAATAAACGATGCGTTCCGATTAAGATGTCGATTCGCCCGTTTTTGAGTTTTTCTAATGTATCCTTAACCTCTTTGCTCGTTTTAAAACGGTTGATATAATCCACATTACAGGGAAGTCCATTCATTCTTTCCTTAAAAGTGTTGAAATGTTGGAAAGTGAGCACTGTGGTAGGAGCTAAAATGGCGACCTGTTTACTATCACATACCGCTTTAAATGCAGCCCGAATAGCAATTTCAGTTTTTCCAAAACCAACGTCACCACACACTAACCGGTCCATAGGTCGATCGCTCTCCATGTCGGCTTTTACATCGTTGGTTGTTTTTAATTGGTCGGGTGTATCCTCATACATAAAGGTTGCTTCCAGTTCATTTTGTAAGTAGGAATCGGGAGAATAAGCAAAGCCCGGTTTCGTTTTTCGTTCGGCATAAAGCTTTACCAAATCTATAACCAATTCTTTAACACGACGTTTGGTTTTCTCTTTAGTACGCTCCCAAGCTCCTGATCCTAAGCGATGTAGCGTTGGAGGTGCCCCATCTTTTCCTGTGTACTTGGTCAGTTTATGTAGTCCATGGATGCTGATATAGAGAGAATCCCCGTCTTTGTAAGTCAAACGGATCACCTCCTGCAATTTCCCGTTGATCTCCATCTTCGCCAATCCTTCGTAAATCCCGATTCCATGATCCACATGCACTACAAAATCGCCTTGTTGTAAGTCATACAACTCTTTAAGTGAGAAAGTTTCACTCTTTTTATAGCGGTCACGGACTACAAAACGGTGGTATTTTTCAAAAAACTGGTGATCCGAATACACACATAATTTTCCTTTTTCATCTCTGAAACCTTCATGTAAAGTCTGGATTTCAGAAGTAAAGAGCTGATCCGCCTGATAGTTGGTGTTATGTGTTTTATTATAGTTTTCCAATAAATCGATCATAATCGACTTAATCCGTTCATGTTGGTTTGGATTTTCAGAAAGAAATACCGTTTCGTAACCATGTTCCAGATTTTCGACCCATTCATCCAACAGATATTCAAAATTTTTGTTGAAATGGTGTTGCGGTTTAATTTCAAAATCGAATTGACAGGTGGTCTCAATGGCATGAGAACCATATTCTAATGTTTGATAATCAATTAAATGACGCAAAAGAGTTGACCCATTGATGAAATGTTCCGCAATTTGTTCTTCGGTATATACTTGTTCAGTGAGTTTACGGATTTTAAAATCGATATAGGAATGGATTGTGGAGAGATCATTAACCCAAACCAACGTTTCTTTAGATAAAAACTCAAAAAAGGATACTTTTTCTTCTTTATTCATCTTGGAAGTGATCGCAGGCATGATATGAATCTGATCCACTTCCCGGATAGAGAGTTGCGTATTGGGATCAAAAACACGGATCGATTGGATGGTATCCCCTTCAAATTCTATACGGAAAGGAAACTCTTCGGAATAGGAGAAAATATCAAAAATCCCGCCCCGCCATGCAAACTGACCCGGTTCAAATACAAAATCCTCCGGTTTATACTCAAAACTGTACAGATATTCCAAGAAAATGTCAGTTGGAACGATCTCACCCCGTTTCACTTCAAAACGGTTTTCCATCAAATAACCCGGTGACACCATTTTTTCAGCAATCGCATCGGGGTAGGTGACCATGATCAGAGATTGTGATGAGGTGAGCAGTTTATCGATGATTTCAGTACGAAGTTTAAGGTTGGTCACATCGGTTTCATTCCAATCAAAGAGCCGTGCAAAGGTAGCCGGTAAGAAGTGAACTGTTTTTTGAGATAGCTCGTTATCAGTATCTTGCAGCAAAATTTCCAGGTCGTGATAGAAAAAAGCAGCTTGTTCTTTGTCGGGAAGAATAAAGAGGTGTTTATTTCCGAGACGCAAAAAGGAGTACGCTGCGAGGAGCGCCTGAGAGGATCCTTGCAGTCCGGAAAGGGTGATCTTATTTTTTTGCTCCACCGCCTCAATAAAGGGGGCAAAGTCAGGGTGTTTGAAGTACATTAGAGAGAATAGATTGAGACTGCAAAAGTAAGGAATAATTAGCAAATTAGCAAATCAGTTATTAGCTTTCAGTTATCAGCTATCAGTTTTTTCATTATTCATTCATTATTCATTTAATTTGCACATTAGCCCTTCGCCCTTTGCCCTTAGCCTTGTTAGCTCATTCTTTTTCCTAACTCAAAAGCTTTTTGACAATCTTCCACAAATACGGTTTCTCTTCGTTTGAGTCTTTTCTGACCGTCGAAGTAGGTCATGGCATATTTGTTATAATCATCAAACTGGTAAGTAGCTGTGGAAATCAAAGTTTTACAATTGCCGAAAACCCGTTTCATGATTTTTTGATTGTAGTTGAATAATCTTTTATAACCCACAAGAGGTAATGCTGCTGCGGGAACATTCATGGTATAAATGAAAGCTGTATTTATTTTTTTTCCGAAATTGGAAGGCTTTCCTTCATAAGAAGTGTAAGGGAAAAATAAACGTTCCATGAATGATTTCATTTCACCGGAAACGGTTGTAAAGTAGATTGGTGATCCTAAAATGAGTGCATCACACTCCACTATTTTTTGTAAAATGGATTCCAATTCGTCTTTCATCGCACATTTTTGAAGAATACTCCCTTTTAATTTACATGCAAAGCAACTGGTACACCCTTTGAAATTGATGTCGTAAAGATTAATTAGTTCAATTTCTGCTCCATTCTCTTTTGCTCCTTCTAAGCATTTCTGTAAGAGTAAATGAGTATTCCAGTTTTTTCTGGGGCTTCCATTAATGGCGATAATTTTCATTGGATCGTTATTTTTGAATATTTTGCAAAAATAGAATAAAAGAATTAGCTATCAGCTATCAGCTATCAGTTATCAGTTTTTTCATTATTCATTATTCATTCTACATATTAGTATCACAATGTTTCACGGTATTATACGATGTTTCACAGTGTTGATTAGTGTAAATTTTAAAAACACTGTGAAACACATTTTTACTTTGTGGAACTCAGTGTTTATATTCTAAATAAAATAAAAATGAAATTGAAATTATTCAAATCAAATCATCAACATTGAACGGAGTTTTAAATTGCCATAATTTTGAAGCTAAAAATTCGTTTTATATTAAAAAATTTTATATTTTTGACTCGTTAAAAAATTGCCCATGTATCAGGGAAAAGCACAATGTGAACTTTTAAAAGAGATTAGATCTCAAATAGCCACTCAAAATGGGATCGATTATGCAACATCTGAATGTGGTTTTGAAGGAGAATGCAAAGGGACATGCCCAAAGTGTGAAGCTGCCAGATTCCACTTTGACAAATTAGCAAATGAAGAATTTTACTCCTTCTTCTTTTGTCCTTCGTCTTTTGTCCTTCGTCTTTTGTCTCTAGTCCTAATAGTATCACAGTGTTGATTGGTGTTAATTCAGTCTGAATTTTAAAAAATTTAAACTCAGTGGAACTCATTATAACTCTTAAAAACTCTGTGATAAATTTTTTTATTTTATAAACTGAAACCCAAAACCCAAAACCCAATACCCAAAACCCAAAACCCAAAACCCAAAACCTAAAACCCCAAGTCAATCATCTCCCTCAATACCTCAATCACTTTATTTTCGGGGAAATGTTTAGAGACTTCATCAATAATTGCCTTGTTGGTGCTTCCTTTCTGTTTTCGGATTGCCTCTACAATAGCTTCATGTTCTTTTTTTCGGAGCTGCTCATTATGCCACTTTAAACAAACATCACACGTTCCACAGGGAGTGCTCTTTTTTTCACCAAAATAGGCTAATAAAAGCTGGGAGCGACATTGATCTGTTGATTCTACAAAACGCAATACTGCATCTAATCGCTTTTTAGCCACATCTTTGCGCGTTTTATATATAGCATCACTAAAATATAGGTAAGATTCTTCAACCCGATTGACTAAAAAGCTGATTTGTGGTGTTTTGGTTCTGGGAATATAAACCAAAACCCCTTTTGCTGAGAGTTCCCTAAGTTGTATCATGATGGTACTGACATCTGTCTCAGACCTTTTGGCTAAATCCTCTTCATAAATTTTGATATAATTGGTGAAAATCCCTCCATAAGATCTTAAAAGTAACTTAATAGGTTCCTCCAGATTGGGATGTGTTTTGTAAAAATGATCCAGTTCTTTACTTTGCATATTCATAGTAACAACAGAACTTTTCTTACCCTCTTCATTGAGCATCAAGATCCCCATCTTTTCTAAAAAAGTGATGGCACTGTACAACTCCAGAGGTTTCACTTTTAGTTTTTTAGAGATGGAATCTAAATGAAACGGAAAAGTTTTGTTTTCTCCGTCGCCCATGGCAATCTGAAAGTGATTGCAAAGTTCCCGATAGGCTGTTTTAATAAATTCAATGGGGGGAAAGCTGCGTTCAAAGCCCTCTTTGAGCTCTTTGATATCACCGTCATCATAGAGCATTACAGCAGTAGATGGGAGTAAATCGCGGCCACCCCGTCCCGCTTCCTGAAAATAGGCTTCTAATGTATCCGGAATATCCATGTGAATCACCCACCTTACATCTGGTTTGTCGATTCCCATTCCAAAAGCATTGGTGGAGACAATCACCCGCGTTTTGCCACTCATCCAATCGTTTTGTTTGGAATCTCTGAGTTCACCGGTTAATCCTGCATTATAAAAATCGGCCGAAATCCCGTGCGCTTTGATATATTCTGCAATCTCTTTCGTTTTTCTACGGTTTCGGACATAAACGATACCTGTTCCCGGATAATGGTTGATCACACGGATCATTCTTCCCATTTTGTTTTGTTCTTTGACAACCATGTAAGTAAGGTTATCTCGTTTAAAACTTTTCTGAAACACATTTTTTTGGGAAAATGCGAGTTTATCCTGAATATCCTGAACCACTTCGGGCGTTGCAGTGGCTGTTAGCGCTAAAATTGGAACATCCGGAAAGTGATTCCGGATCTCCGCAATCTGCAAATAGGGTGGTCGGAAATCGTATCCCCATTGAGAAATGCAATGCGCTTCATCAATGGCAAACATCGACACATGCATCCTTTTCAAATAGTTGACGAACAGTTCCGTTTTTAATCTTTCCGGAGAAACATATAAAAATTTAATAGTATCACTGAAAGCACAATTACTGAGGATCGATTCTATCTCCCGACTTGATAGTCCTGAATAAATGGCAGCTGCTTTTATGCCTCTTTTTTTAAGGTTTTCCACCTGATCTTTCATAAGTGCTATCAGAGGAGAGATCACAATACAGATGCCATCTTTGGCCATTCCCGGAACCTGAAAACAGATCGATTTTCCACCACCTGTAGGAAGCAATGCCAATGTGTCTTTCCCTTCCATTACCGACAATACAATATCCTCCTGTAACGGTCTGAACTGATCGAATCCCCAGTATTGTTTCAAAATGGCTCTTACTTGTTCTTTCATGGTTATTCAGTTGGAATTAAAAACTGCACTTCTTTATAGTTGCAAGTATGTATTACTCCGGATTCGCTTTCAATCTGTAATTGTCCAAAAGATGATAACCCTATAATTTTACCGTTTATAAACTGATCTTTAATCCGATATTGTGCCCATTTTTGAAATTGATACAGATGGGAGAAATAAAGTTGTTCCAATATTTCAAAATTACTTGTCTTGATGAGGTTATATTGATCTTCTAAAACTCTTACTAGTTCTGAAATCAAGCTGTTGATGTTAAATTTTCCCCCTGTTATTTGAGCTAAAGAGGTTGGATTGGGAAGAGTAGAAACAAATTGAATTTGATTAATATTGATCCCGACTCCGGCAATAGTAGATTGTAGATTAGATCCCTGAATGGAGTGTTCTATCAGGATTCCGGCAATTTTTTTATTTCCGACATAAATATCATTGGGCCATTTGATCGAAAGATGGTCAACATATCGGGATAAAAAAGTCAAAATAGAAATAGCAAAAAATTGATTAAAATAAAATTGATTTTGAATCGTTATGGGTGGTTGGAAGATGAAACTGATTAAAATGTTTTGACCTTTATGACTAACCCATTTATTCGAGCCCAAACCCTTGCCCTGAGTTTGTTCATCGGTATAAATTCCATAAAAATCGAATCTTTTATCCCAATGCTCCAAATAGATAGAGCGCTCTTCCATGAGTGTAACATTCGTAGAATGAATAGATTCAATAAATTTAAGTTGTTCCAAAATCATTCGACAAAAATAAGTATCTTTGCGTGATAAAATTTAAAAATCAATGAAAAAAATCAAATTAATTGTAATTGCTGTAATTGCAGTCATTTTTACAGCTTGTACCGATGACACAAATCAATATTCAACTTACTATTTTACTGACAGTGAATTGAACAGAGCCTTTAGACAATGTTTGGAATTAAGTTCTGATACAGCGATCACTCATTTGTGTGTTCCCAATTCAGATGAGTTTGGATTTTATAACTATTCCGATCAAGCCTATAGGATTGGACTTCCGACTTCTGCAAATGGAATTATGGATACATTAATTGCTCATGGACAAGGGGATCTTATTGATTCTCTTATTCAAAAAACCAATTTAGCAGCATCCTATTGTGGTTCAGAATTAACCAGTTATTTTACTGACGTTTTAGAAACTATGTCATTTGACGATCCAAACAGAATTTTAGAAGGGGATTCTAATGCCGTGACTAACTTTTTTATTTTACAAAAATACAATAGTTTATTATCGCAATCAGTGGCATTGATGACTGCAAACATGTCAGCACAAGGCGCAACTGAAGCCTGGAATAATGTAATCAATGCCTATTATCAAATCACAGGACAAGTAGTGAGCATCGATTATACAAACTTTGCTGCTCAAAAAATGACCAATAGTATTCTGAATGAGATGAAAAAAGAGGAAGCTTTAATTCGTACTCTTATTTCTCACAGAGGAGAAACAACAGGTAAACTGTATATCGTTTTTGGAACTTTAGACCAATAATAGAATTGTTAACTTTATAAAACTAAGAATCAAATGAAAACTGAAAAGATCTTCGCAGGTAAAACATTGGCCATTTTATCCGGTGGTGGAGATACACCCGCTATTAACTCAAGTATTGAAGCTGTTAGAAACAGAGCATCCATGCTTGGATTTAAAGTGTATGGTATTTTAAGAGGTTGGAAAGGGTTGTTAGGGGAGGGTGACGTAGTTGAGTTGACCAATATTCCATACAATGGAATATATGGTGGAACAGGATTGTTGTCCAGTCGCACTAATCCATTTCCTAGCAAAAAGAATCCTGAAGATCGCTCTCAGCAAATTATTCGAAATATTGAACGATACAAAATTGATGTTTTGGTGTCTATCGGTGGTGATGATACCAACGGAGCAGCTAAAAGAATGTACGAAACTTATGGAATTCCGGTTATTGGGTTTCCAAAAACCATAGATAATGACTTGCGTACAAGAACGATGCATCATTATAACGGACAAGATTTTGAAACCGTTTTATGTCCCGGATTTGCATCAGGAGCTATGCAAATAAAAAAAATGACGGCCAAACTACACACAACCAATGAATCACATCAAAGAATCATGGTGTTGGAAGTGATGGGTCGCGATGCCGGTTGGTTAACAGGTACTGCTTCTTTTGGTGGAGCTCAAATATCTTTGATTCCTGAAGTGGAGATGACCAAAGAACGGAAAGATTTCTTTTTTGAATTTGTGAAAGAGAAATATATGACTTCCCCAACTAAAAGTATGATAATTGCAGTTTCTGAAGGTGTTAGATGGTGGAACGAGGAAAAACAAATGTTGGATATGGTGTATGCCAGCTCAGAGATAGATGAATACGGACATCCTCGTTTTGGAGGGATTAGTGGCGTTATTGCTTCTGAAATTCACAAAAAGATGGGTGTTGAAGCAAGAGGACAAATTTCCGGGTATTTGCCTAGAGCGGGTAAATGCAATGATTTTGACCGTCGCCTCACTTCAACTTTAGCCGATAAAGTGGTAGATCTATTGCTTAGAGAAGATTACGGTAAAATGCCCGTAATGAGAGATATTGTTTCTTATAACGAACTCGAAGAGTTCCATACTGATGCAATTGAAATGGGAAATATCGGAAACTTTCCACTTCCTGAACTCTATTACAATACTAATGAATTTACTTTTACAGACCAATATAACGATTTCTTGAAACATATTATCGGGGATCCTTATCGGATGGAGTTTGCTACCAAATTTCCAATTGTGATTCCTCAAGAATAAAACAAAAAAATATGGGAAATTTTATTATTCAGGGGGGCCATTCACTTTCCGGAGAGATCACTCCTCAAGGTGCTAAAAATGAAGCTCTTCAGGTTGTTTGTGCTACTTTGTTAACCGATCAGCCTGTTGTTATACATAATGTTCCACAGATCCTTGATGTTCTTCGACTTATGGAGATACTTTCGGCAATTGGTGTAGATATTTCACAGCCTGAACCGGGAACTTATCGGTTTCATGCCAAAGAGATCAACCTAGATTTCCTAAAAACTCAGGAGTTCATGAAACTTTCAGGGTCAATCAGAGCCTCTATTATGATTATTGGACCATTATTGGGACGTTTTGGGGTTGCTTATGCCTCTACTCCTGGTGGTGATAAAATTGGAAGAAGACCATTAACTACCCATTTTGAAGGGTTTTTTAACTTAGGAGCGAAACTTTCCGATTATTCCGATACCATTTACCAACTTACTGCTGATCCATTAGTTGGAACTTATATGTTGCTGAATGAAGCTTCCGTTACCGGAACAGCCAACATTGTGATGGCTGCTGTTTTGGCGAAAGGAAAAACGACCATTTTTAATGCAGCCTGCGAGCCTTACTTGCTTCAACTTTGCAAAATGTTGAATGCAATGGGGGCGAAAATTGAAGGGATAGGTTCTAATCTTCTTACTATTCAAGGAGTTGAAGCATTAAATGGCTGTGAACATACCATCCTTCCTGATATGATTGAGATTGGAAGTTTTATAGGGATGGCAGCGATCAACCGCTCTTCGATCACTATAAAAAACTGTGCCTGCGAACACTTAGGGATTATTCCTTATACCTTTTCTAAATTAGGAATCCAGATTGAACAAAGAGGAGATGATATTTTTGTCCCTCAACAACATACCTACAAAATTGATCGCCAAATGGATGGTTCCATCTTGACCATCAGTGATGCACCATGGCCCGGTTTTACCCCCGACTTAATCAGTATTGCACTGGTAACTGCCATTCAAGGGGATGGAAGTGTATTGATCCATCAGAAGATGTTTGAGAGTCGGTTATTTTTTGTAGATAGTCTCCAAAGTATGGGAGCACAAATCATTTTATGTGATCCGCACAGGGCAACTGTGATTGGATTGAATCATAAACATAAGCTTAGAGCCACCAAAATGGCTTCTCCCGACATCCGCGCGGGTGTAGCACTTTTAATTGCGGCAATGTCGGCCCACGGAACTAGTGTAATCCAGAATGTAGAACAAATCGATAGAGGCTACCAAAACATCGTTGCCCGACTCAATGGGCTGGGGGCGAAGATTGTACGAGAGGACTAGGGAATTAGCAAATTAGCAAATTCGTAAATTAGCAAATGTTGATTAGGTTTTAGGTTTTAGGTTTTGGGTTTTGGTTTTTGGGTTTCAGGTTTCAGTTATCAGTTTACCAATATTTACTTCTTACTTCTTACTTCTTACTTCTTACTTTTTACTTTATTCCTAAAAAAACTATTTACTATTAGTTATTCACTATTCACTATTCACTATTCATTGATAATTAGCACATTTTTTTTTATTTTTGCCAAATAATTAAAATTTTTGAGATATGAAAATAAATTGGATTTTATGCTTGTCAATTTTATTGATTACAGTCACTTCATGTAAAAAAGAAATTAGTATTCAAGAAGTTCCATTGGTTAAAAGTGATGCATTAATTATCGGAGATCCTTTTGATTATGGAGTCAGCAATTTATTGATTTTTCCTGTAGGAACAACCTATATTCCTGAAGTATATGAACCAAATAGAACTACAAAAACAATTGTATGTTTTGTAAATGCAAATGCTTGTGCCATATCTTATGATAGGTATTCCAAAAAAGAGTTTATTAATTTATATGAAGATAAAAATGATATCAGAAATATACTTTTTTATGATCTTAAAACGGGCAAAACGTATTCCCTTATAAACGAAACAATTCATATTTTATCATTTTCAGTGCATAAAGAGTATAAAAATCCATTAATTTTCTTTCGAGTGGTTAAAAATGATTTTAATAAAGATTCCATTTATAACTCAAAAGATCCGGTAATGCTTTTTGTATCAGATTTGTATGGAAAAAAATTTAAACAAATAACTCCTGATAATGAACAGTTTTCTGATTATACCTATTATTCAGAAACCAATACTATTTTAATTAAAACCACAATAGATAGTGATCATGATTTGACATTTTCAAATAATGATGAAACAAATTTTAGAGAGATGAAAATTTCAGATCCTTCTTTCGGAAGAGAAATTTTTAAATCAGAATTAAAAGATTCTTTAAGATCTCAAATAAAACTGAATTAAAAGTTTAAACATGAATTCTGTTATGTAATTAATGATCTTACTATGAGAATTAAATCTTTTTTACTCTTCATAACAATTTTTTTCCTTTTTACTCTTAATCGACCCATTATAGCGCAAGAAGTTCAATTCGACACCATCAATAATAAATTAATTTTAAATGGAGAAATGGGCTATATTACAAAAGAAGTTGGGTTCCCATTTTTGCTTAGAAACAAATTAATTACAAAATCAACTGGGTATGGTGAGTGGAAAGAAATAAATCCGCAGGATACTATTGGAAAATATTTTAAAATCGATTCTTGTAATCATTATTTGGTCTGTTTGCCAAAATACTTAGATAGATTCAGTCCAAAGTATTGGTTTTTTGAACTTGATTCGACAAGTCAAATCATTAAAAAAGAGATTTTTAATCTGGGGAACATGGAATGGGATTATTATTACAAAGAATTTAGAAAATATAGAGAATTTTTTTATTTTTCTATTCATCATGGAGATTATGATCACTATAGTATTGATGTAGTTTATTTTAATCAACTTACACCTCTTGATTCATTAGATAAAATTAGAGTATTTGAATATTTTAATTATCATAAGTTAATTCGTACCTCTAAAAATAGTAACATTATATCATACAATGTTTATTCCTGGAGCTTAGAAAAAATGAGTGATTCAAATTCCTATATTATGACCTGTTATTATTATATAGAAAGAGGTTGTTATGTTAGTGAAACTAAATTCAGAAAAGGTGGATTTATATGGTATCCGTTTAAAAGAAAAATCAAAGTCAGATACATTATTAAGAATAATAAAATAGAAACTTTAGATCAAAAAAAATTAAAACGCATTGAAAAAATTGTTGATAAACCTTCTAAAAAAGTTTTAATTTAAATTCAGAGTACAAAAAATGAACACATCACTTCATTATTCCTTCGTCCCAATAGAACACTGATGACACCGATGAAACAGAATGAATGTCGATAGTCAATGGAGTTGAAAATATGATATTTAGGTTTAAGGGTTTAAAGGTTTAATGGTTTAAAAGTTGAATTATCTTTAAACCCTATACAAAACCGAAGGTTTTGTTCGCATTAGGGATGTGGAGGGCGCGAAGCGGTGCGAACATGAACGAGCGCCGCGATGAATGTGATGAAAGTGAATGAATTTTCTTAAGCGAAGTGCAGTGAAGCACGGGAGCGAAGCGGACCCCGGAACAAGCCCGACGGCAGCAGGGTGGAATTGTGGGTGGGTGGTGCCGGAATGCCCTTAAAATTCTTAAAGTATAGTAAAAGATGGGTTTTTTGTTTAACTTTTTCCTTTGAAAAACAGGTGCACAAAAGACTGATTTTTTTGACTATATTTGCCAAAAAAAATACAGATTTTAAAAATACAACCTTTCAATTAATTTCAATGGAAAATGTTATTCAATCAGAAAAATATGTTGGCATAACGGAAGAGCAAGCTAAACAAAAACTTGAAAAAGAGGGTTTTAATGAACTTCTTTCTTCTAAGCCCAAAGGGATCTGGAATATTATGTTTGGGGTTGTTAAAGAACCCATGTTCCTTCTCTTGGTGGCATGTGGTACACTCTATCTGATTCTGGGAGATCTTCAAGAGGGACTCATGCTTTTGGGATTTGTATTTGTATTAATGGGCATAGAATTCTATCAAGAGAAAAAAACTGAAAAAGCGCTGGATGCCTTGAAAGATCTTGCAAGTCCCAGAGCATTAGTTATTAGAGATGGCATTGAAACAAGAATTCCAGGTAGAGAAGTTGTAACTGATGATATTGTTGTATTGCAAGAGGGAGATAGAGTTCCTGCGGATGCTCTCGTGATGTCGTGCATTAACCTTATGGCTGATGAATCTTTACTTACAGGCGAATCTGTTCCTGTTGTAAAGAGAGAGGGTAAAGAAGGAGATTTGAATACAAGTCCAGGTGGCGATGATATTCCTTTCGTTTATTCAGGTTCTTTGATAGTTCAAGGTAATGGCGTTGTGAAAATTGTGGCCACCGGTATGAATACTGAAATTGGGAAAATTGGAAAGGCTTTAGAATCGGTAATAAAGGAACCCACAAAATTAAAAAAGGAGATGGGTCTTCTGGTAAAACGGTTGGCCATTATTGGGATTTTACTTTGTTTAATCGTTGTTGTTGTATATTCCTTAACCAGAGGTGATTTGCTGAATGGCTTTTTAGCAGGGATCACATTGGCAATGGCGATGCTTCCTGAAGAGTTTCCAGTAGTTCTTACCATATTTCTTGCTCTTGGAGCTTGGAGGATGTCCAAAAAAAATGTGTTAACCCGTAAACCGGCGGCTATTGAAACACTTGGGTCGGCAACCGTATTATGTACAGATAAAACAGGAACCCTGACCCAAAACAAAATGACAGTTTCCCAATTATATAATGGTATTGAATTTTGTAATGTTATTGATAATAAAGATTTTCCAGAATTATTTCATGAAATCATTGAGTTTGGAATTTTATCGAGCCAAGTGAATCCTTTCGATCCTATGGAAAAAGCGATTATCCATGTTGGAGAAAATTATTTTCAAAATTCCGAACATCTTCATTCCAATTGGGTGATGGAAAAAGAGTACCCTTTGTCAAAGGAGATGATGGCGATGTCGAGGGTTTTTAACAGTACCGGGACAAAAGGCAAAATAATTGCAGCAAAAGGTGCTCCGGAAGCAATATTTGACCTCTGTCATCTAGATAAAGAAACAAAAATAAAATATGAGAAAGCTGTTACCGAAATGGCTGCCACAGGGTTAAGAGTTTTGGGTGTGACTAAAGCTACCATTAAAACGGACCAATTACCAGAATCACAACACGATTTTAGCTTTGAATTTGTAGGATTAATTGGCTTGTCAGACCCCATCAGAGACAACATTTCCGAAGCGGTTGAAGAATGCCACAAAGCAGGAATCAGGGTGATCATGATTACAGGAGATTATCCTGTTACCGCCATGAGTATTGCCAAAGTGATTGGACTTAAAAACCCCGAATTTTGTATATCTGGTAATGAATTGTTGGAAATGAGTGAGGAGGAACTTGCCAAGAAAATAAAGGATGTAAATGTTTTTGCACGTGTGATCCCGGAACAAAAGTTGAAAATTGTTAATGCCCTTCAGAAAAACAATGAAATAGTGGCTATGACAGGAGATGGCGTCAATGATGCTCCAGCCCTAAAAGCCGCAAACATTGGAATAGCGATGGGAGCCAAAGGAACTGATGTGGCAAGAGAAGCCTCTTCATTAGTGCTGATGGATGATAATTTTGCTTCAATTGTGGGTGCTGTCAAGATGGGCCGTAGAATTTTCGATAATCTTCAAAAAGCCCTGGGATATATTTTCGCCATACATGTTCCCATTGCAGGACTATCTTTAATTCCAGTTTTCTTTTCGAACATGCCGTTAATACTATGGCCAATACATATTGTTTTTCTTGAATTAATTATTGATCCTGCTTGTTCTATAATTTTTGAAGCCGAAAAAGAGGAGTTGAATATCATGTCACGTCCACCTAAAAAAATGAATGAACCCTTTTTTGGTGCCAAAAAAATTGTGTTAAGTTGTTGCCAAGGGGTTGGAATATTAGTGGTGTGTTTACTTGTATTCTTTATCGGTCAAAAATTGGGATATTCCGAGAAAGCTTTACGTACATTGACTTTTGTGACTCTAATAGTGTCAAATATTGCAGCAATTCTATCAAACCGGTCCTGGACATCAAATATTTTTAGAATTCTTGCAACCCGCAACAAAACAGTAAAATGGATTGTTGGTGGAGCTGTTATATTTCTAATCATGATTCTCAACATTCCGTTTTTGATAAACCTTTTTCAATTTGAAAAAATCGGCATCATAGAAACACTCATTTGTGTAATGGCGGGTGTGTCTAGTATTATTTGGTTTGAATTATATAAACATTTCAAGCAAGTTCCCAAGACGATTTAATCTATTTTCTGGGCGTTCCGGCGATCATCCTCCCAAAACCCGACGCACCGCCGTCGGTCTCCGGCTTCAAGTCCGCAGTCGTAATCCGTGTGACTGCATGGTCGTAAAAGGAGCTCACAAGTTCGCTCTTTTACTCCCTGCATCACATCGGCTTCCTCCTTTGCGGGCTTTCTCGCCTCCGCCCTAACGCAATGAGCTGATAGCCAAAATGGCACACAGATGACACTGATCTAACAGATTTACACTGATTAAGTTTTAATTTTTTTAAAAAATAGTATTATTTTTTCTATTTCTATTTTGTAATAAAGTTTTTAGGATAATCTGTGGTTAACTATTAAATCTGCGAAATCTGCGGGCTAAAACAAGAAACAATCTCCCGCAGATCACGCTGATAAACGCAGGAAAAAATCACAAAGGATACAAATAAAAATAGCAAATTATACTTACACAGTGTTTCACGCTGTTATACAATGTCTCACAGTGCTATTGTGTTACTTGTTGGCAAATTGCATAAAAATCA
The DNA here is from genome assembly GCA_942493315.1 of uncultured Bacteroidota bacterium. Taxonomy (GTDB): domain Bacteria; phylum Bacteroidota; class Bacteroidia; order Bacteroidales; family WCHB1-69; genus UBA5429. The sequence goes on from OW818690.1 coordinate 1,549,145, forward strand.
AAGCCACAGCCGCAACGGACATTATTATCAATGCAGTAAATCCAAAAATATTGGCCACAATTCCATTCACTTTATCACCCATGATTTTTTTGTTGTTGGATATATGAAGGATAATAGCAATCAGGACTGGAGCGGTTAACCCATATAGAATCGCTGTGTAAATTAAGGATTGAATGGGTGTAATGCCAACATAATTTAAACATAAACCAAGGATTAATGAAATGGCAATAATGATATAAAAAGCTTTTGCTTTATGAAATTTTTTGTCAAGTCCTTGCTTCCAGCCAAAAGTTTCGGTAATGATGTACGAAATAGAACCACTTAATACAGGAATTGCAATAAGTCCAGTGCCAATTACACCAATAGCAAAAAGAAGATAAGCAAAATTTCCAGCTAAAGGTTTTAGTGCCATGGCAGCCTGTTCAACAGTATCAATTTGTCGAATACCCCCATTAAACAAAACAGTCCCGGTTGTAAGAATAATAAAATACATTACCAAACCTGAAACGATCATCCCAAAATCTACATCCTGGTTCATCTCATGGATTATTTTTTTGTTTACAAATAAATGTTTCTTATTGCCTTTCATTTCTTCAACTTCTACCGATGCTTGCCAAAAGAAAAGATATGGGGAGATGGTTGTACCAAGTATGCCAACTATTATGGCGATAAAATTCTTATCAAACTTTATAGTTGGAATAAAAGTTGCTTTTAGAATTTCTCCAAAATCTTGTTTATAAAGAAACGGAACAATAAAATACACCATAATAACAATACACAAATATTTTAAAATGGAGGCAATTTTTTTATAAGGCAAATAAATGATTAATCCTAAAAGGAGAACCGTGAAAAATATGCTAAAAATATTTGCGTTAATCGAGGGAATGAGCATATTGCCCACAGCACCCATTCCTGCAATGTTAGCACCAATATTCAGTATAATAGCAGGAAAACTAAATAACAACATCAAATATAAAATGGGCTTTGGATAATGTTTCTTTATAATTCCTGTTAATCCTTGTGATGTAACTAATCCAATTCTTGCACACATTTGCTGGATAGAAGCCATCAAAGGAAATGCTACAATTGCAGTCCACAATGTTGCAAGACCAAAGGCAGCTCCTGCTTGAGAGTAGGTAGCAATGCCGGATGGGTCATCGTCACTGGCTCCTGTTACAAGACCTGGTCCAAGTTTTTTCCAACGATCAAACAAGTTAGCTGAAAATGTTTTCTTTTTGTTCAATTTGTCATTGTTTTTTAAAAGTGGGAGATTGTAATAGTTTATGTTTCAATATTTTTATATAGCTTTCATCAAAACTATGTCCGAATGTGTTCAATAATTATTATGCAAATATACCATAATTATCCATTCCAATTTAGCCATTCCCGCACTATCCATCGCAAGATTCTGCTTTGCTACTGTAGGGCTTGTTCCGGAGTTCACATCGCTTCCGTTTTTTTATTACCTTTGCCACCGATTTTTGTAAGAAGAAATGAATTTTTTAATATAGATGATCAAACGGATTGATTTTACTGTCAAATATTTTGTATTCATTTTTATGTTTACCGGTATTTTTGCTAGCAATTTATTTGGTCAAGAGGATACCACCTTTTTTAATAAATATAAAGATCCGTTAACGTTAAAGATTTCTATTTCCAATAAATTTGTCTCTTTATTATACGAAAACAATAATAATGAGATCACTTTTGATCCTAATAGACCGATCTCCTTGGGATTAGGTGTTAATTTTAAAAAAATGGGATTCAGCTTTAGTTATGGATTAGGTTTCTTATCTAATGACCAAAAAGGGGAAACTCATCTTCTAAGTTTTCATACCATGCGGCATTTAGTCAACGAGGAATTCAAAAGAGATCGGCAGGGAGTTTGTTACTAGGAGGAGGGATTTATTATAGTCAGATTCAATCAGAAATGAATAATTTTTTTATGGATACTACCCAAAATAAGTTAATCAATATTCAATTGGGAACCTCCGTTGGATATGCCTATACATGGGTGTTGTCAAGTAAAGTTACCTGTTCTCTAGCTCTTTCAGTGGGTTGCAATGGAGGTATTATTACATCAACCAAGCAGTTCATGATTTATCCTACAGCCATTCCTCGGTTTAGCATCGGTTATAATGGCAAACGATGGAGTTGTTATATCCATTATGGGAACAATTTGATCTATACTTATTATTCTCCAAATTTTAAAATGGCACTCAGTTCAGGAGAGATTCAACTCAGTTTTGTTAAAAGGTTTGAAAAGATTCCATTTTTAAAATGACCTGTTATATCAGCACATTAGCACATTAACGTTTTTTTTGTATTTTTGTCACTCTAAAATCAGACAAATGAAAAAAATTATCCTAAGTTCCTTTTTGCTTTTCTTAGCGATTTCTTTGATGGGGCAGAATGATGAATCCACAAATCGTTTGAAAAACGCCATCACAATTAATCCGGTATCTTGTTTTAATGTGTTAAATCCTTCTATACAAATAGGTTATCAACGAGATTTGACTGAAGATCTCATTTTACAAGTGGAAGGAGGGTTACTGTTAAAAAACAGTATGTTAGTACTTCTTTATGGTGGTTCATGGTTACCGAATGGTAAAAATTTCTCCTATTCCGGATATTTATTTCAAGTAGAAATGAAAAAAATGTTCAAAGAAAGGGGTAAATATCTCGTATCTAGATTTTTTCTGGGAGGGGAACTTCAGTATTTAAGGAATAATGGGATTGTCAATAATATGTTTGTAAATCAGTGGGGAGTCGCTTATGATGATTTTTTTTCAGAAGTAAAAAACAGATTCAGGATTGCTCCCAAATTTGGAATTCAATTGCTTTTAGGAAAACATTTTTTAACTGAAGCTTCCGCAGGTTTGGGAATTGCCTACTATCATGTGGAACATACTGGAAGACTGAATCCAAATGATAAAGCTTACAGTTCTTTATATGCGTACGTGTTAAAAGAGGGTAACTTTATAAAACCCAATTTACTATTTTGTATAAAACTAGGGTATAAATTTTAATTTGACCTTAATAGCACACAGATGACGCAGATAGAATGTCAATAGTCGATTGTCGATAGTCAATAGTGTTGAAAATATGATATTTAGGTTTAAGGGTTTAAGGGTTTAAAGGTTTAAGGGTTTAACGCTTCGCTGTTTAAAGGTTTAACGCTTCGCTGTTTAAGTGTTTAAACTTTTTATTATTCACTATTCACTATTCACTATTCACTATTCACTATTCATTATTTACTATTCACTATTCATTATTCATTATTCATTCGTCTGCAGTCCGTAGTCCTCTATTCCCATCCCGTAACCAACAGATTTCGGGCAGCTTTTTCAGTGCAATGTAAGTATTTTGAATAAGCAGCTGCAGCACGTTGTCTTATTTGTGGAACTGTTTCACCTTTCACATAGCCTGTCAATGCATCGTGAATGGTGTAAGCTTCAGGACACATCAGCCCTGTTGTCCAGATTAATGGATTTACATTATTGTTTTTAAGATGAGGTGAGAAATAATGCTTGCTGTAACAGGCTAAAATGATTAAATCCCTGGTTTTGCCGTCAGCATTGGAAAATTTTTCAGAGATTTCAAAATCCATCAGTCCATCATGCCCAATATAGGCAATTAATGATGAAAACCCGGCGATTCCAATCACTTTATTGTCAATATGTATGGTGTCTTTTAAGTTGCCCGAACTGCTGTTAAGAAAATCTAAGGTACAATTTTTTATAAATTCACCATCATAAGCATCTGCAACTAGATAATATTTTTGAGAAACATGCTGAAAAACAATCCGTTCTAATCGGATCGAATCTAATTTATATGTTTTCAACCACTTCCATTCACTGCTTTTTTTGAAATAGGTTCGGATTCCATAACCACATCCCCAGTATAAATTAGCGTTTGGATTTTGCCCATTCCCAATTTTCTCCGGAACCGGAACAATCCCTTGAAACTTATTATCACACAGCGCAACAAAAATATGGATCGTTTTGAATGTCGTATCCACATTATATTCCACTTTTTTATTTTTTTCTACAGGACCAGTAGAAGAAGTTTTTTCAGTTTCATACTTTGAGGTATGACCACATCCAAAACCCAATACCAATAAAATTAGCGCAACCAAATATGTTTGTTTTTTCATTATAAAAAGGTTTATAATTAATAACATCCAATTCAGAAAAAAATTGTGATCGATTAATTTTTGTCCTTTGTCCCAATAGAACACAGATGACACCGATGAAACAGAATGAATGTCAATAGTCGATTGTCGATAGTCAATAGTGTTGAAAATATGATATTTAGGTTTAAAGGTTTAAGGGTTTAAAGGTTTAAGGGTTTAACGCTTCGCTGTTTAAAGGTTTAACGCTTCGCTGTTTAACTGTTTAAACTTTTTATTATTCACTATTCACTATTCACTATTCATTATTCATTATTCATTATTCATTATTCATTAAAAAGGTAGTTCCCTTTGGAGTCCACTTGATAGGAAATCACTTTTTTATTTTTTTGAAATTGGCAATACCCTGTTTTTAATTGTTCCCAAAAAGAAATTATTTCGGTATTTTGTGAAAATGTTTTTTTATAATTAGCAAAAGTAGATTCTTCCATTTTAAAAGGAAAAATGTACACAGGAATTTTATTCTGTCCATTGTTTTTAGCAAATACAGCATACACATAGATCTCCTCAATTTTATCATTGGTCATGGGTAAACAACCGATGGTAACACATTCTCCATGAATAAAGATGCTTCCTCCAGGATGTTTCTGATCACTCTTAATTTTATCTGATCCATTTGGATAATTAATACCCAGTGAAAGATGATAAGTGCTGTATGGATTAAACATGTTGATATGGTAAAATCCTTCAGGTACCTGTAAATCACCCTCTTTCCGTTTGGGACCCAGAACACCTGAAAGACGACAAATTGCATACGTTTCTAAAAGCTGATAGGTCTTGTCTTCCTTCTTTTTAACGTACAACTGAAGTTCTTTTTCTGCTTTATAAGCAATCAATACCAATTCAAAATTGGAATTCTTCAACCCTTTCTCAGCTAATTTTTTATCAATAATTGCTTGTTTATTAACTATGGCAGTTTTTACTTTAACAATTTTTTTTTGTTGTTCCAGGAATGAATCAGAATTTAGAGAAAGTAAAAGAAAAGAAGAAAACAACAGCCCGATAATATGTTTTATTTTCATTTTTATTGAAATTTCATTAGTTATAACATCCAATTCAGAAAAAAATTGTATGTTATTTTTTTTTGATTTACAATCTGAACCCTTAATTGAGTATTGATCTGGAAGCAAACCCTTTTTTTTCAATAACCATTGTTTTTTTGTATTTTTATCGTTTTTTTATTATCTTTGCAACCGATTTCTAGATGAGATTTCAAGGAGATTTGAGACGCTATATTTAATCTATAAAATTTGAGAAATATGAAAAGAAAAGCATTAACATTCATTTTATTATGTATCTTGAGTTTGAATTATGCCCAAGATTTAACTATTGATACAATTCGAAAGAAAGTCCAATATGACAAATTGGGTAGAATTATATTGGATGAAAATGGTAATAAATTTGAATACGCGCAATGGGATCAAAATTCACAAGCATCAATTGTAAATGTAGATCAAAACAATTCTATCTTATATAGTGCTGTGGACACATTACCATTTACTGGAAATCATTCATGTCAACCCTTGTGGCAGTATTCAGTAATGGGACAATCTATCGGAAGACGTTCATTAAATACAGTTGATATAGATAATGATGGAATATTAGAAATTATTTGCAGTGCTCACCCTGCAGGAAATAATACTTTATATTGGGGCTTTTGGTACATTTTAAAATATAATTCTATTTCACAACAATATGAGCAGATATGGGTAAGCGAGAGTTATAATAGTAATATTCGAAGAATAATAGTAAAAGACTATAATTCTGATGGTATCTATGAAATATTAGTTGGATTCAACAATGGAGTTATTCATATTTATGATGCTATTTCAAAAAATATTGTTAATCAGATTACTATTCCAAATAATGTAGCAATTAACGATATTCAATTATGTGATGCAGATAATGATGGTAATAATGAAATAGCTGTAAGCACGAATTCTAATATTTTTATTTATAACATAACAACGTTAAATTTAGAAAACCAACTTCCATACGGATGCTTTGATTTCAGAGTGGGTAATGTAGATTCAGATAGTTTATTAGAGTTAGTTACATCTAATGGAAAAGTAATCAAATATAATGGAATTATGGATACTGTTTCATGGGTATGTAATAATAATCTTGTGTTATATATGAATATTTTAATGGAACTATCAGATATTGATAATGATAATATGGATGAAATTATTCTAGCAACCGAATGGGATTATATATACGTTTATGATGCAAATACACAATTATTAAAATATACTCATAATGCCAATTCTCAGCTTCATACACTCTTACTTCAAGATATAAATAATGATAATATTGATGAAATTATTTATGGAGATGCTCAATTTGGTGATATTAATTGTTTAAATGCAGTCACTAATACTATAATGTGGGAAATTCCAAACCCCGGTCATGGTATTACTGATGTTAAAATTGCAGATGTAAATAATGATGGTGCTTTAGAAGTCTTATGGGGGGCAAATTGGGAATCAACAGCCGCAGATCACTTTTATGTTGCCGATTTTAATACTCATGCGATTGAGTGGACAAGTTTTGCTGATGATGGCCCATTTTATGGTGTTGAAATTGTTGATGTTGACAATGATGGAGAGGATGAAATTGTTGCAGTTTCATGTGAAAGTGGTGAAGGAAATAGTGGCGTTATTACGGTTTTTAATTACAATACACACCAAATAGAATGGCGATGTAATGATACTTTTATGAATAATATTTGGACTGGAATATTTGGTTTACATGTAAAAGATATTGATAATGATAATGTTAAAGAAATTATTGTAGCTGCAGGAGATACATACGACGGGAAAATATGGATAATTAATGGAATTACAAAAAACATTGAAAGTTCACATGAATTTTTTACTGAAGATTTGAATGTTTTTGTATCTTCAGCTATTGTTGATATTGATCAAGATGGCCAAGATGAAATCCTTACAGGTACTCAAAATCAGGTCTATGTGATTAATCCACTTAATTTTAGTATTGAATGGAACTCTAGTAATTTGGCAGGATACAATGGAACACATACTTATTATGGAAACGTTGATAACGATACAGCCAAAGAAATCGTGGTTATTAGAGGATATTTATATACATTTGATGCCATTACTCACCAACAGATGCAAAGTGTACCCAATAATTATACTTCATTGGATATCATTGATTTAAATAATGATGGAAAAGATGAAATTGTTGCAGGAACATATACAGGGTATATTAAAATCATTGATGGAGCTACTCTTAATGTTATTCAATCATTTGATGCCATTAATAGTCCAATTGATAGAATTAAAGTAATTGATTTAAATGGAGATTCAATATTTGAATATGTTTTTACTTCTAATGGAACTGTTTATTTTAGTGATCTGACCAAAGTACAATCTACACAAAGATATGATGCAACCGCCGGAAAATATAAAAGTCTGGTTTTTATTGATCATAATAATGATGGGTATCAAGAAGTTTTTATAGGTACAACAAATAAAATAATTGAAATATCTCAGGACTGTTATTCTTGTTTATGGTATAAATTGGACCCAGTTATAACTCAAGTTTCTTGTGGAAATATTAGTAATGGCTCTATTCAAATCAATCATATCAATGGAGTGAGCCCTTACAATTATTTATGGAGTACAGGTTCCACCGATACCGCAATATATTCATTACCAATAAATACTTATTTTGTTACAGTTACTGATAGTAGAGGTTGTGTTGCAATTGATTCAATGGTATTAGATCAAACACCACTTTTCGCAACACATATTTCATCAAAAGTCAGTTGTTCAAATTTATCAGATGGATCCATTACAGTTACTCCAATTTATGGGGTGCCTCCATTTTCTTTTTTATGGAACACCGGAGATACAGTCAATTCAATTGTTGGATTAGATACAGGATATTATTATTATTCATTAATTGATTCAGTGAATTGTATCATGACTGATACTATTTATATTGCAAAAGATACCATCATTTTTGATTCGTATGTAACTAATGTGACCTGTTTTGGAATGAATAATGGCTCAATGATTACTTATAAAATTGAGGGAGAACAACCTTTTAATTATTTATGGAGTACAGGTGAAACCAACGATTCAATTTGGAATTTATCTGCTGGAGTATATTCTTTAACTGTGACAAATTCGAATGGCTGCCAAACAGAACTTGTTGATACTGTTCATCAACCAACCGATATAATAACAAATTTATCGTCAACCCCGGATAATATTATAACAACAGAAGGAGAAGGAACAGCTACAATAACTATAATTGGAGGTGTTGAACCTTATTCCATATTTTGGAATGATTCCTTATCTCAAAATACATACACAGCAATAAATTTGCATTTTGGAATGATTCATGTATCAGTTGTCGATTCAAATCAATGTGTAAAGACGGATTCAATTATGATTAGCACATATCAAGGTATTCATAATATTGATTTAAATTCGAGTATCAAGTGTTTTCCCAATCCTACAAATGGAATCTTCAATATTGAGGTAAAAAATTTGAATTTTAGTGGACTAACCTTCGAAGTGTTTAATGAAGAGGGTAAATTGGTTTACCCTAAACAATCCATCAATCTTACCGGTTTAACTAAAGTTGATTTATCAGATTTTGGATCAGGTGTCTATTTTATAGTTTTTAATGAATATAATGTGAGAATACAGAAATCAGTTCTATTGATAAAGTAGTTAATCTATATTTTATATCTTTAATTCTTATTACCATGAAAAAAATTGTATTTATTGCGCTATTCTGTGCTTTTAGTTTGAGTGTGTTTTCACAATGGTTAATGACCAATCCTTCACCGACAAATCTCAATCTGCAGAATATTTGTATGGTGAATGATCAAACAGGCTACGCAGTGGGATATGGATTTTCCATTTTTAAAACGGTAAATGGTGGAACAAACTGGTCCAATTGTTACCAAAATATTCAAATTACAGACAATGGAAATTTATATGATGTGGACTTTTTAAATGAAACTACGGGATTAGCTGTAGGTGAAAATGGCGTTATTTTAAAAACTACAGATGGTGGATTAAATTGGACACTGAGTCAACAGGATGCAGACTTTTCATTTAGTGGGGTATCTATCATAAATGCTCAAAGTGCAATCATTGTTGGTTCTGATGAACATTATCTTTATGGGTGAGTTATACTTAAAACAACAGATGGTGGAACAAATTGGACCTCTACCATGACAGATCAAAATTTGAATGCAGTTTATTTTCCTTCCGCAACTGTTGGTTATACTGTTGGAAGAGCAGGCACCATTTTTAAAACCACTGATGCAGGAGCAAATTGGACAGAATTAACATCCGGTTATAATGGCTATATTTTTGATTTGGTTTTTGTTTCCGAGACTACTGGTTACGTTGTTGGAGAATCAGGAATAATCCGTAAAACAACAGATGGTGGTTCATCCTGGCAAACTGTGTCTCCCAATTCAAGTAAAACCTTATATGGGATCGATGTAAATCCATCCGGAGGGCTAACTGCCATTGGCGAAAATGGAGTTAAACTATATTCTTCAGATAATGGGGCAAATTGGAGTGTTCAGGGAGGAACCCCTGATCTTCCATTTTTAGCAGGGATATCCTCTACAGCAAGCAAAACCATTGCGGTAGGTCAGAATGGTGCCATGTTGAAAACCGAAAATTATATTGCATGGCAAAATTTACAAATTGGCCCATTGTTTCATATTTACGCGGCCTGTTCTCCCTCACCCGGAAAATTGTTTGCAGTTGCATCATCATCAACATCAGCAGGTAAAATACTTGAATCTTCAGATACAGGAAATACATGGGTTAGTAGGGAAATAGGTTCGATGTATGCTTTAGATCTTGATTTTCTGAATAATTCCACCGGTTATGCTGTTGGAATGCAAGGAGTTATTTATAAAACTGTCAATGGAGGACTGCTATGGGAAACTCAAGCGTCCAATACCATAAGATGGCTCTATGGCGTTGATTTTGTGAACGAAAATGTGGGAGTTGCGGTAGGTGAATGGGGCGAAGTAGTAAAAACAACCAATGGTGGAGCAACCTGGACTATTTGTAACTCCACTACATTAGCAGATTTGAGAGATGTTTACTGTAAAACAGATCAAGTTTGGTTCGCAGTTGGTGAAGCAGGTAGAATTATTAAAACAACTGATGCAGGGACAACCTGGACAGATGTGACCAGCAATACGGAACTTCTATTGGTTGCTATCCATTTTGTGAATGAAAATATCGGATTTATGTTGAACTCTTCCGGGGGAATTATCAAAACAACGGATGGTGGAAACACATGGACAAGTGTATTAGCAGCTGAAAATGTTTTTGGCGATTATTTTACAGATCTTTATTTTGAAACAGAATTAATAGGATATAAAATCGGACAGGCCGGAACTGTTAAAAAAACGCTTGATGGGGGTCTCACATGGGGAACACAATCATTTCCTACCGTTCAAAATTTAAATCGGATCATCCCTGTTGACAATAAAGTATTAATTGTTGGTAATGGAGGCACAGTAGCCTTTACCTCTAACGGTGGGGGAACAATAGTAGGTATTCAAAATTACAATAATGCACTTACTCTGAATCTTAAAGTAACGAATCTATATCCAAATCCAACGCATCAAGATGTCTGTTTAGAGTATGCGCTTTCCACAAATGCTCAAATGATCATTTCTTTATATGATTTCAAGGGAAACTTGATCTCAGTGCTTCAAAATCAATCACAGGAAGCCGGAACATCTCAGGAAACCTTTTCCTTGGATCATCTTTCCAATGGACTCTATTTTTTCAAAATCGAAGCCATTACCGGTAATAATGTAAGAAGTTATACTCAGAAAGTTGTTGTAATCCAATAACTAAAACTTTGATAATTCCATTAGCACATTATCACAATTCCAAATTAGCTTATTATCACATTAGCTTATTAGCTTATTATCACATTAGCTTATTAGCTTATTATCACATTTCTAAATTAGCTTATTATCACATTAGCTTATTAGCAAATTAATCAGGGCATTCCCCTTTGGCTGCGCTCAACCAGATTCATAACTAATCGAAAACGAGTCGCGTCGCTTGCCAAAGGGTCGGTCTCCGGCCCATACTCCTCGTTTCACAGCCAAGTGGTGCATCGGCCGTGCAGGAGCTCCTTCGTCGCTCTGCACGTCACGTGCACCACTAAGCTGTTCAACTTGCGGGGTATCTGGCCTCCGCCCTAATGCATTTTTGTTTCATGGCGTCAGCGTTTCGATACGAAGCGTCGACACCATTGGCTATTCGATAAATACTATAGGTTATTTGAAATCTGCCAATTAGTTTAACCAATTGTTTTTGAGTTTTAAAATAGTATCAATTTTTAAATTAGAGAATTAGAAATTCAAAAAGTATTGATTACAATTTTATAATTTTCTTGCCGAAAGATCCAAAATTTGTGTTAAGTTTAACAAAATATATGCCACTCGCAAATTCAGACAAATTAACAATTAATGATTGAGGAGGATTATTGTACTTGTATAAAATATCTCCCAATGAATTAACAATTTCAATACTTTCAATAATATAAATATCATTATTTAGTTTTATTTCAATGAAATTATATGTTGGATTCGGTACAATAGTGATAAAATCAGGAACATGATTTTCTGTAATGCCTGAAACTAAAGTTGAAAATTGAATAGATTCAGAAAAAGGACTTTCGTTATCACCACAGGTTGATTGTATTTTAGCTAAGTATATGGAATTAGGAATTAAATTAGTAATAGTATAAAAAGTGTCAGTTACTGTAATGTTTATCCAGGTTGTGTCTGTATTTTTTTTGTATAATAGATTCCACTGGGATATATTTTCTGGATTATTCCAAAATACTTGAGCCGAATTTGACGTAATTGAACTGTTTAATACATTCAAATCAGTCGGTTTTTTGCATTTTGTTAAAAAATATAAATTAGAAGACAAAACGCTTGTTTCAACTGAACAAATTGTTCTAACTCTTACTTGATATGAATGGTTTGGTATTAAATCATATATTACATAAAAATTTTCAGAAGTAGTATCAATAATCCATTCAGTATCATTTATTGACTTATAACTTATTTCATAGTAATTAGAATTAAAAGCATGTGTCCAGGTTAAAGTTGCAGTGGTATCCAATAAATTTGAATCAATAATTTGAATATTTGAAGGTGGTGAGCAATCCTGAAGCGTTGTAAATGAAATGACTGGACTATTTCCACTCATTCCTGATGTATCACATAGAGCTCTGATTCTTACCTGATAAGTTTCATTCTGATCTAAATTAGATAAATGATAATTATTTCCAATAAGATTAACAATTGATGTCCAATTGTTCTCAGTAAATTTTTTATAATCTAAAATAAATGAATTGTTTGTTGCATCAGCTTGCCATGTTACATCTGCTTCAGTATATAAGATATTAGAAACGGAAACATTAGAAGGGGAAGAACATAAATATTTAATTTTAATATTATCTACAAAAATATTATTTCCATATTTTGAAATGGCTTTAAAAATAAAACATCGAGGTCCAATAATCCCTTCAGGGATATAAAATTCGTTTAAATACCAATTATTAACACTATTTTGTCTGGGAACAAAACCAATAGAATCAGCACCATTTAATGATGGGATAGAATTAGAGAAAATGGCAAGACCTTCTCCAACGTACTGTGTAGCTGTAAATCCGTTATCCTTGTATTGATAAAATGAGATCAGAATTTGAGAACCATTACATTCAATTAAAGGTGAAAATAAAACTGCGTATCCCCCGGTTGTTATATTATAACTATTAAATTGTAACATTTTACTTCCACTTTGAGGGGTGCAAGTAGGGTAAGTTCCACTAGATACAACAGTAAAACCAGTATTACCATCAAAATTATTGTACGTACTTGTCCAACAAGATGAATTTTCAAAATTATATTCGAAATTTTCCTCAACAGGAAGTTCAGAATAAGAACAAAATGTTTTAAAACTTAATTTATTTGACCAGACACTTGTGTCTGATGCCGAACAAAATGCTCTAACATAAAAATCATACTCTGTTGCAGAAGATAATCCGTTTAAAGTAATTGAATCAGTTTGAATAAATTGGCTGATTCCATTTCCGGGAATAAATCCTGAGGGACCATATTGTACTTCCCATGATAAGGGATTAGAATTATTGTAAGAATCCCATTTTAAATCACAAGAATGATCTGTATGAAAATCAGAAACTAAAGAGATTGGAGAAGTACAATCGGGTATAGGTTCCCATGCAATCTCATCGATATAGATGCTTTGGTTTGAAATACCACCTCCTTTAAATGCAAGATAATTGGCATTTAATCCAGTTGGAGGGATGAAATAATAATTGTAAAAGTTATTTGATCTTAACGGGATATTTTGAATACTTATAAAAGTATCAACATTATTAATTTTAATAATATACCCAATATTTAAAACTTGAACATGGAAAAAGTTAGAATTGGGTCTCATTTTAATCCTTAATTGATTTGTTCCATTTCCAAGATTAGAAATTTTTGGTAAAATAATTCCATAATTGCTATTCGAGTTCATATTCAAGCAATGAGAAGTAGTATAACTATTTGTATCGATCACTTGTGATAAAGTATTATTTTTATAATTCCCCCAACAGGTCGGTAATGAGCTAACAGGAGTGGAATCAAAATCCTCAAAAAAAGAGGTTACTGATATACATTCAGTACTAAAATATTGTATTCCAGTATAGTTTGAAGTATCACCAGGTGCACAAATGGATCTGATTTTATATTGATAATTACTATTCGGCAATAATCCTGTTAAAACGAGTGATAATGTTGTATCTTGATATGCATAAGACCAAGTAGAATCAGAAATCAATTTATAAGCAATCTGAACAGGTTTATTGGTTATATAATGGATCCAAGATATTGTAGCTTCATTATGTAAGATATTAGTAGCATTTAATGATAAGGGAGCCCAACAGGAAGAATCAATACAAGTAATAGATATATCATACCCAGCGCTTGTTGAACTTATATTCGCTTGATTAAAAATAATGGTTATGGGTCCAAAATGTGACATAATTGGATTAGTTGAGCTAAGGGTTGGAAATAGATTTACTCCAGTAGCAGAAGTCCCACTATAAATTTCTACTGATGATAAAAATCCAATAGTATAAGAACCAGTCAATGCAATTTTACTGTTTGGAGAAGAAGGATAGACTATTAAAGTTCCACTTATTGTGTGATTTGCATAAGGTCCACCATTATCAAAATATCTTAACTGACAAGACGTAATCGTTTGAGTCCCTGATTGAGTAAAAACCCAGCCTGGCGCACAAATTTTTTGAGAAGACCATGCACTGGTATCTCCAGATTGAAGGGATCGGACTCTAAAACCTAATATTTGACCAAAAGGTAAACCAGTGATTTGGAATGGATTGCTTGTAATGTTACTCAATATTGTTTCATTTCCAGGTAAAGATCCAAAAGGAGCATATTCAATTTCCCAATCAGTCGCTGTTCCCGTTTCCAACCAACTTAAAGTTAGTGAATTCGAATTTATATTTGAAATTATCAGAGAAGTGGGGGAAGGACATGTGATTGAACCTTTCACTATTGATATTTTGTCAATCAAATGTGTTTCTGACATTAAAGATACTGTTTTAAATATTACATATAAAAAAGTATCAGCCGGGACAACTGCACTATATTCAAAAAACTTAGAACCAGAAACTACAGGAACACTGTTTGAATTTAATGGAATTTGTTGAATCAAAACAGCTCCTGTTAGACTAGGAGTACTATTACAGTAAATTTGAATATGTCCCGGTTGATTATTTGCTGTAGAGCGATAATACAAATACCTAATTTGATCTCCAGTTTCTAAATTATTAATTCGAGGAGTTATTACATATCCTGAACTATTTGTTCCATAGTTAGCTCCATTGTATTTTAAAACAAGGTTTTGGGTGGGATTTGCTATATAGGGTGCTTCATTATTGTAATTATTAACAGCAAAATACATTCTATTAGAATCGGAAAATGTAAAACATGTTATTGAATCAGAAAAATCTTCGTAAAATGGAAGATTTACTGCAAAAGGACATAATGTTGAAACATAGAATCTATTCCACCCCGAATAGACATTATTACAATTGGTTCTTATTCTAATTTCATATTTTGTTAGATACATAAGATTGCTAAGAGTAATGTTACTGTCTGAAATATTTGATATTGAATTCCATGTAGATTCTGTCACAGATTTGTATTCCAGGTCAACTATATTTGAGGCACAATTGCTCCAGTTTAAATGTATTGCATCCTCTTCAGCTAGATATGATACAATTTTAGGTGCTCTACAACCTGAAACACATGTTACTGTTAAATTAAAACCACTTGAACTATTTGAATTTCCTGAATTACCTTGGTGTTTTATTGTAACTGGACCTGAATTTGATCTAAACAGAACTATATTGCCATACCATCCGGAAAATGTCCCTAATACAGTGCCTTCTATACCAACACCGTCATAAAAGATAAGCTTATCATTGTAATTAAGATAGGAACTTCCTGAAATTTGTAATAATGCACATGTGTCCGAAGGGTATATAGTTACAATACTATTTGTCCCTGAAGGATAACCTGATGTGGGTCCACCAATATCATAAATTTTGGCATTGCATGTGGTAAAGGAGGAGATACCTTGCGGTACAAAAAGTGTATCTATACCAGGTAATGATGATAATTGTGCAAAAATTGGATTAGAACTAGTTAAAACTAAGCATAACCAAAAGAGTAAGGATTTATTTGAAAATTTCATAAATTGGATTTTAAAAGATTCTCCATAATTAATTAACGCGCAAAAATAAGGTTTTTTTAATAAAGTGAGATTACTTAAAGAAAAAATAATATTTTTGTAAAAAATAAGAAGATCCAAATGGGGTCTGTTATTTTTACTTATTACAATAAAAAAACACATACATAAATGAACAATTATTTTTCAATTTCAAACCCATCTGCTATTAAATGGATTATTTGTTTGTTTTTTTCTCTTTTTATGCATGATTTATATGCACAGAATCAGGAAGATACCGTTTTTATTCATCTCCATGAATCCATTGATTTTTATCCAATAACAGAAATTGATAGTATTACCTTTCAAAATGAAGGGTCTAATTCTACAGACTCAATGTTGATCTGGAATAATAATTTAGTGATGATCAAATATCTTTTATCTGAAATAGATAGTATTTCGTTTTTATATAATCCAACACTATATTTTCCTTTAATAAAATTTTGTAATGGTGTTCCCATGGTTTTCGATTTAAGAGATCAAAACACATATAAAACGGTAAAAATTGGAAATCAGTGCTGGTTAAGAGAAAATTTAAGATATTTACCCCAAGTATTTCCCTCCAATTTAATTTCAATTTCTGAGGAAAGATATTATGTTTATGATTATAATGGAGATTCTGTTATCGGAGCAATCGAGAATCCCAATTATTCAAAATTTGGGGTTTTGTATAATTTAAAATCTGCCAATTCAGCATGTCCCAAAGGTTGGAAACTTCCATCAAATGACGATTGGGACACATTGCAAAATTATTTATTATCTCATAATTACAATTATGATTCGTCATTAAATGGGAATAAAATTGCCAAAGCATTATCAGGTTCATTTTCTCAATCTATTAGTGGATTATGGTATAACTCGTCAGTAATTGGCGCTCCAGGAAATGTTGATTATGAATGGATGAGAAATCTTTCAGGCTTATCGATCCTTCCCGGAGGGTTTATGACAAATTACGGTTTTAATAATATTTATAAAGAGGGGAGCTTTTGGAGTAATTCAGGTTCAATTTCAACTATTGAAAATTCAAGGTCTCTTCAATTTAACTTTAATGGATTTAATAGTGAGTTTGTTAATAAGTATTATGGACTATCAGTCCGCTGTATTGCATTGCCAGTTCTTGTTCAAACTGATAGTGTTTCTTTTCTATCTAGTTATATCGCAAAACTTAATGCAACATTACATATTGGAGCAGTATCTGTGATGGAAAAAGGATTTTTTTGGAAAGAATCAACATCAAACAATTACAATCAAATCGTGATTCAAGATGATAAGTTCTCACACACTTTGTCTAATTTAGATTCTTCAACTACATACCATTATTATGCTTATGCAATAACCATTAATGATACAATTTTTGGAGATACTTTATCATTTACTACTTATAATTATCCCGTTTGTCCGGGTATGCCGACTATTACCGATTCCAGAGATAGTTCAGTCTATAAAACCGTATGGATAGTTGATCAATGTTGGTTAAAAGAAAACTTAAGATATTTGCCTTCTGTTTCTGACCAAACCTACTCAACTACTATTCCAAAATATTATGTTTATAACTATATCGGTACAAATGTTCAGGCTGCCAAGTTAACTAATGAATATATAACTTATGGGGTTCTGTATAATCGTATTGCAATAATGAATGGTGAATTAAGTTCTAACGGTATTCCAAGTGGAGTAAAAGGAGTTTGTCCAATAGGGTGGCATCTTCCTAGCGAAAGTGAATTTAATCATCTTATCTTTAACGTCGGGGGAGCTTCTATAGCAGGGTCAAACATGAAAAGCACCTATTTATGGAATAACAATGGAAATGGGAATAATAGTAGCCATTTTACAGCTCTACCTGCAGGGATAAAAATGAATAGTAATTTTTTCGATATTGGAAATGCCGCTTATTTTTGGTCTTGCACTCAATGGACTTCCAATCAGTCCAAAAGATATTTTTATATTAGTGCCAATACAAATATCAGTAACATGTCTTTGAATGATAGTTATGGATTATCTATCAGATGTATAAGAAATGAATTAAAATTAATGATTGATTCCATTACTCAAATTACTTCAAATAGTGCAAGGATTTTTGCAACTGTTAATCCAGGATACGATTCTGTTATTAGTAGAGGTATTTACTATAAGAAAATAAATGAAAATCAATGGAGTATGAAGGCTACCAATGCAATGAGTTTTGATACACTATTAAATAACCTTTCTCCAAATACTAGCTACCAAGTTGTTAGTTTTTGTTTAGATGTTTCAGGTTTGAATACAAGTGATACGGTACAATTTACAACACTTCACTTATATCCTTCGCCAAAGGAACCTAAACTAATAAAATCTTATCATAATCGTGCCATGTTACAATTTGATAATTTAACAGGAACATTACCCATATCTTCTCAATTTTACAGATATAAGCATGTTGATAGTGTTATCTGGAATATCTTTTCTTATTCAGCTTTATCATATATAGATACAATATACTCATTAATATCAGGGGGTTATTATGAAATTGAAAATGGGATCATTTCACTAAATGACACAATTTATAGTTCAAAGCTGAAATTTGTTACATCTTTAAATGCACCTTGTCCAGGATATGAAACAATATTGGATTTAAGAGATAGCAATTTTTATGAAACAGTTTTTATTAATGGTACTTGTTGGTTTAGAGAAAATTTGAGATATATCCCGTCAGTAGTTCCATCAACATTATATTCCAACTATATCCCATACTATTTTGTATATGGATATAATGGAACAAATCTTACAGCTGCAAAAAATACGAGCAATTATAAAACTTATGGAACTTTATACAATTATAATGCGGCTACTAACGGAGGTTATGGTTGGAGCTTAACTCCAAGTTTACTTCAAGGGGTGTGTCCAGATGGGTGGTTTCTTCCTTCTGCCGAAGAATGGAAAGTATTACTAACATATCTTAATTCTGACGGAAGATATCAAATTCCAAACTTGTCTGGTGAGAATATTGCAAAATCAATGATCTCTTCAGAGATCCAAAATAATGGAGGATTATGGGAATACTCATCAGTAGAAGGATCACCTGGGAATGATGATTTTTCGTATAAAAGAAATTTATCAGGATTATCTGTAATTCCTGGCGGCTGTATCTCAGATATGAATTATTTAGGGATTGGTCAGGGCGCATTTTATTGGACAAGTACCAAATATTATAATACTGCTTATTATATAGTTGATATCAACTTCAATTTAGGATGGGTTTTATCATACAATAGATTATTTAGTACTAATCAAGCAGCATCTGTAAGATGTGTTAAGCATGGGAAACCTATACCTAAAATTATGGTTGCTAATGGTATAACCAATTCTTCAATAACTATTAACGGATATTTTATAAAAGGAATTGATCCTGTCCTAAGCCAAGGATTTTTATGGAAACCAGTCAATGGAACCGTATGGAATAACGTGCAAATTTTGGGGGATACAATATCATATACCTTGTCTAACTTAGATAGCTCAACTGTATACGAATACAAAACATTTGCTATAACTGCAACCGATTCAATATATAGTTACACAGTAAGAACATACACACATGGCTTGTCTCATTGTCCAAATCTTCCTACAATTATTGATGCAAGAGATAGTAACATATATTCCACTATTAAAATTGGAAATCAATGTTGGCTAAAAGAAAACTTGAGATATCTTCCTCGGGTTCATGCCACCACATCTACTTCAAATTATGATTCTCTGTTTTACGTATACGGATATAATGATACCATTGTATCAATTGCTAAACTTACATCCAATTATAATAAATATGGAGTTTTATATAATAAAAATATTTCAGGAAATAAAATTTGCCCCGCTGGTTGGTATGTGCCAATCCTTTCAGATTGGGATACTTTAAAAAATTATCTCATTCAAAATGGATATAATTTTGATTCTTCAACTTTTAATAACCGAATTGCAAAATCATTAGCCGGATCAGAATCAACTTCAAGTGGGGGATATTGGTCTAATTCTTCAAATATTGGGACACCAGGAAATAACGATTTTCCAAACTACAGAAATAAATCACAACTCTCGTATTTGCCGGGAGGTTATATATCAAATGGGATTTCTAGAGGGATTGATTCAATTGCTAAATTTTGGGTAATCGATTACAATCCGTATATTCTGTATTATTATTCCATGAGTATTCAATATAATTCTGATTCATTAAAAAAAGAAGAATCTCAATCCAATGATGCAAACTATATCAGATGTATTCAGTACCTCCCTGCAGGATTTGAACTTGAAATTAGCAACGTGCAACCCACTCAACTTAAATTCAATTTTATAAATGATATTGGTTCTCAACCTATTGGGTTCAAATATATTTTATATAAACATGTTGATAGTTTAAATTGGAGAGGAATTAATTCTTCATATACTGGTGTGACAATTGGAGGATTAATACCAAATGCACTTTATAGTGTTAAAGGCTATTATATTTTTTATAATGATACCATTTGGTCATCAACGGAAAGTATAAGAACTGCTCCACAAGCCCCTTCATTTTCTAACATTTCCATTGATAATATCAGTTCATCTTATGCTATGCCAAAATTAATTGTAACTATAGGATCAATACCTATATTTACCAGAGGGGTGCAATATCAAAAACATGATAGTAATATTTGGAATACAATTTATGGTAATAGTGATACAATTGCTATACAAATAAATAATTTATCACCTAATACATTTTATAGAATTAGAGCATTTGCTAGCGATTCAACAAAAGTATATTATAGTGCATATATTTCATTTTCAACCTCAATAAATCCACCTTGTCTAAATTTAGAAAGTTTTATAGATCAAAGAGATAGTAATGTTTATGAGACAGTACAAATAGGCAATCAGTGTTGGATGAGAACGAATTTGAGATATTTACCTCAGATTTCACCTACTACCATTTATTCACCCACATTACCCCATTATTATGTTTATGGATATACAGGGAATCTTGTTACTGAAGCAAAAAATAGCGTAAATTATAATAGATATGGAACATTATACAATTGGCAAGCAGCAACAAATGGAGCGTATGATTCATTATTAATTCCTACAATGATTCAGGGAATTTGTCCAGAAGGTTGGCATTTGCCTAGTAGTGCTGAATATGATTCACTTCTTCAATATTTAATAACAAATAATTACAGTAATAATTCCACCTATTCAACTTATATAATGAATGCTATGATTTCATCCTATACTAATTACTATTATGGTGGTTTATGGCAATATTATTATCCGTATGGTGCCCCTAATAATTATGAAGTACTAAAAAAGAAAAATTCATCAGGTTTTTCTGCTTTACCTGGAGGATATACAAGTGGTTCAACCAATTCAAATGTAAATAATGGTGCTTATTTTTGGACATCATCAAAAGTAAATGCATCTACAACGAATTCGGAGATCTTTCAAATCTATTATAATGTATCTACAGTTGGAATTTCAAATTTATCCTTTGATTCAGGAGCATCAGTTAGATGTATTAAAGATTAGTACTTTATATTCATTTGTAATAAGATTTACAAAATTTTTTTTTAATCTTTGTCTCTAATTTTTGTAGTCTGTTATTAAAAAAAGTTTTGATTTCATCTAATCTTGATTTTATTTATTCTAATACTTAAAGAATATTCATGAGATTATTTTTTTAAATTGAGTCTATCAAACCTTCATATTGAAAGAATCAATAAAATATTTTCAAATAAAAGCGTTATTTTTGAAAACTGAATTTGAGCATGAAAAAAATAGTACAAATCAACGTTTTGCTTCTCATTTTTCTTTTCAATAGCTGCGGAAATGCGCAAAATGAAAACCAAAATGATAACAAAAATAATAGCAACAATATGAAAAATCTGACTGAAAAAGAATGGAAAGAACGGTTAACAGAAGAACAATACCATATACTTCGTGAAAAAGGAACCGAAAGTCCCTTTTCGGGCAAATATTATATGCATAATGAAAAGGGAATCTATAAATGTGCCGCTTGTGGAGCCGAATTGTTTACCCATGATATGAAATTTGAATCTGAATGCGGCTGGCCTAGTTTTGACCAAGAGATCGAAGGGGGTAAAATAAAACAAACTCCCGATTATTCCCACGGCATGAGAAGAGTGGAGATCACTTGTGCCAATTGTGGCGGACATCTTGGCCATATTTTTGACGATGGCCCTACCGAAACAGGTCAAAGATACTGTGTCAATTCTGAATCTCTAGCATTTGAACCGGAACAGACTTTAGATACTATAACCCTTGCTGCCGGATGCTTCTGGTGCGTAGAGGCTGCTTTTGATCAATTGGAGGGTGTCGTTTCTGCTGTTTCAGGTTATACAGGCGGCCATTTGAAAAACCCAACCTACCGTGAGGTTTGTACCGGTAATACCGGTCACGCCGAAGCAGTACAAATTACTTTTAATCCTGAAAAAATTTCAGTAGAAAAAATTCTGGAGATCTTTTTTACGATTCATGACCCCACTACATTAAACCGACAAGGCGGAGATGTAGGAACTCAATATCGATCCGGCATCTTTTATCAAAATGATCAACAAAAAGAATTGTCTGAACATATCATTGCCACTTTAAATGCACAAAAGGTTTTTCCGGATCCAATCGTGACGGAAGTTACGCCATTTACCAATTTTTTTAGTGCAGAAAACTACCATCAGGAATATTATGAATTGAACAAACAAGAACCCTATTGTCAGTTTGTTGTAAAACCTAAACTGGACAAATTTAATAAAGTTTATAAAGAGTTGTTGAAGAAATAAAAAAGTTTTTTATTTTTGCGCTTCTATTTTAAAAACTTTTTCTATGTTTATTGTTTCTTTACATTACCTGGTTTCTTCTGAGATTATTGACCAACATCTTGAAAAACACACTCAATTTCTGATTGAACAATACCGAATGGGATATTTTATTATCTCCGGAAGACAAGTGCCCAGAACCGGTGGTGTTATTATAGCTACCGTAAAGGAACGGCAACAATTGGATCGGATTTTAATGATGGATCCATTCTTTCAAAATCAATTGGCATCCTACGATATTGTGGAGTTTAATCCTACCATGACCTGCAAAGAGCTATCCTATCTAATGCAAGGAAAAGACAATCCTGAAATTTGTCAAAGTTGTGGGATTCCCCTTTTTAAAGATCCTAAAGGGGGTGGTTCCAATGCAAATCATACTAAAAGTAAAGAGTTTTGCAGTTTTTGTTATGAAAAAGGACATTTTACGGATGAAGGAATCACTTTAGAAGAAAAAATCAATAAAAATGTTCAAATTGGATTAGCCATGATGGGACTTACAGAACAAGAAGCCAGACTAAAAGCAGAATCGATCATTCCCTTTTTAGAAAGATGGAAATAAAAAAAGTTGGAGTTTCCCCCAACTTTTTTATTAATTTTAAGCATAATATAATGGACAATTTGTTAATTTGCTAATTTACAAATTGGCTAATTTGCTAATTATTTCAAGCATTCCACAATTTTATCGAATGTTCTTTCAATATGCATATCCAAGCCTACAGAGAAGCGGATCAAACCTTCTGACATGCCCATCTCTTTTTGTACATCTTCTGGGATCTCTGATGAGGTTGATTTTCCGGAGTTGCTGAATAAAGTTTTGAAATATCCTAAACTTACTGCAAGATATCCGATGTCAGCATTTTGCATTTTTTCCATCACTTCGAATGAGCGTTTTTCAGTGCCTAGGTCGATAGCGATCATACCACCAAAACCGTAATCTTTATTCATTAAAGTTTTTAATAGTTCATGGTCTGGATGTTCCGGCATACCGGGATAGTTGAATTTTAAACCGATCTCTTTAAATCTTTCAGCTAAATACATCGCATTTTTACCATGTTGCATCATACGGATATGAAGTGTATGTAAGTTTTTAAGAATAGCAGACGACAATTTTGGATCCAAAACAGGTCCTAATAACATGGCAGTTCCATTATTAACATCAATTAAGCTATTAATAAATTCATGAGTTGAACAAATAGCACCGGCAACACAGTCATTTTTACCGTTGATGAATTTGGTCATACTGTAAACTACAACATCCACACCATGATTGGCTGGAGTAACAATAAGTGGAGTAAAAGTATTATCAACTACTAATTTTGCGTTGTTGGCATGAGCTATTGTTGAAAGGCTTGGAAGATCTGAAATACGAAGCAAAGGGTTGCTCATGGTTTCAGTATATAACATTTTTGTATTAGGGCGGATCGCTTTTTTAACTGCATCCAAATCATTCATATTTACGAAAGTGGTTTCGATTTTAAATTTTGGAAGATAGTTTTTCATGAATGCGAATGTACCACCATAGGTTGTCATACTGGCAACGATATGATCACCTGCACTACAGATTTGAAGGATGGCACTAGTGATAGCCCCCATTCCGGAGCCGGTTACCCAAGCAGATTCAGTGTTTTCCATAGCAGCTAAAGCATCAGCCAAATATTTGTTACTTGGATTCCAGTGTCTGGAATATAAGAAACAACCTTCAGTTTCCCCGTGGAAAGTGTCGGTCATGGTATGAGCTTCCATGAAAGTGAAAGTAGCTGAATCGGTTACAGAAGGGTTAACACCACCATGTTCACCGAATTGTCTCAAATCTTGAATCGCATTTGAAGGATCAAATTTTTTCATAATTGCTTGTTATTTAATATTATATTGGTTTCTAAATTGTGCGGCAAAAGTACGATTTTTTTTCGAGCCCCTTTCGTTATTATTTGTTAAAAAGTTATTGGGTATAGGGTTTTGGGTCTTGGTTGTTGGGTCTTGGGTTTTGGGTCTTGGGTTTTGGTTATTAGGTTTCAGTTATCAGGTTTCAGCTTTTTTTAGCCCTTCGCCCTTAGTCATAATGGAACACAGATGACACAGATGCTTTGCAACACAGATTAAAACAGATTTTAATGAATTAAATAGACACGAATGTACGAATTTTTTTAGAAATGATCAAAGTGTTTCACAGTGAATGCACCATGTTTCACAGTGTTGATTGGTCAAAATTTTAGAATTTAAAACACTGTGGAACATCGTTTTTCATTGTGTTCCACTGTGTTTTTTTCTTGGACAAAAGACTAATTAATGAAAACTGAAAGCTGAAAACTGATAACTGAAAGCTGATAGCTAAAACCCAAAACCCAAAACCCAAAACCCCAATTGAAATTTGCTAATTTCCTTTCGCCCTTCGCCTTTAGCCGTTCGCCTAATTTTCGTATTTTTGCATCCCAAAATTCAAATTTATGAAAAAACTCGCTTTGTTATTGGTTATGAGTATCTCCGTTTTGTTCACCTTTGCTCAAAATAAACAGATTACACTCGAAGATATCTGGAAAAACGGCACTTTCAGACCCGATTATGTGCCCGGTTTTCAATCGATGCCTGCCTCCGATTGTTATACCATGATCTCACGCTCCGGTATAGATAAACATCAGTTCTCAACCGGTGAATTGGTGACCACTTTGATGAAAAGTACCCGTTTGACTGAATTGTCTAAAGGTAAACTATCAATCAGAGATATCGATGAGTATTATTTCGATGAGAAAGAACAGAAAATCATGCTCGCTTCCCAACAAGAGATGATCTATCGAAGAAGTTCTAAAGCATTTTTCTATGTGTATGATATTGCGAAAGATATCTTGATTTTAGTGGCAGATACCAACAAAGGGAAACAATCTTTTGCTACTTTCTCTCCTCAAGGAGATAAAGTGGCTTTTGTGAGAGATAATAATCTTTTTATCACTGATTTACAAAACGGTTTAGAAACACAAATCACAACCGATGGCAAACAAAATAACATCATCAATGGGATGGCGGATTGGGTTTACGAAGAAGAACTTGAACTTTCTCAAGCTTTTGTCTGGTCACCCGATGGAACCAAAATTGGATACCATCGTTTTGATGAATCTCAAGTGAAGGAGTTCTCAATGACACTTTGGGGGGAATTGTATCCTGAACAATACAAATACAAATACCCAAAACCCGGAGAAGCTAATTCCAAAATCCAACTTTTCTACTACGACATTAATACTCAAAAATCGTACGATTTGGGCTTCGATACCATTGAGGATTGTTACTATCCCCGTATGATGTGGAGTGCAATTCCTAATCAATTGGTTGTGGTAAAACTGAACCGCGATCAAACACGGATGGAGTTTTTTGCGATGGATCTTCCTAAAACAGATAAAAAAATCATCTATGTAGAGAAATTACCGGTTTGGATTGATCTTCCAGAAGAGATTTTATTCCTGAAAGATCAAAAAAGATTCTTGTTTACTTCAGAAAAAGATGGGTACAGACACATCTATTTCTCCGATTATAACTACAAAACCACACAACTTACTACCGGAAACTGGGAAGTGGCTTCGATCGTTTATATCGATCAGAAAGATCAAAAAATCTATTACTTATCTAATGAATCCGGAATCTATAACCGTGACCTTTATGTGATTAGTTTTGATGGCAAGAAAAAACAACTTTTATCATCAGGTAATGGCTGGTCAACTGCGGAATTCAGCACTTCCGGATCTTATTATAAATTGTCAACCTCCGACATGAACACCCCACCGGTTCACGCCATTTATGACAAAAAAGGGAAACAATTGCGCATTTTAGCTGATAATGCCAACCTTAAAAAGAAAATGGTGGAGTACAATTTCTCCAAAAAAGAGATGATCAGCTTCGTCACCAAAGACAATGTAACTTTATATGGTTGGATGCTCAAACCGGCCAATTTTAATACTAATGAAAAACATCCTGTTTTGATCTATTGCTACGGCGGTCCCGGTTCTCAAGAGGTGATGAACGGCATGCGCCGAATGAATGATGATCTTTGGTATCAGATGTTAACTCAAAAAGGGTATATCGTGGTTTGTGTGGATGGAAGAGGAACTGCTGCCCGTGGTGCAGATTTCAAAAAACAAGTGTATCGCAATATGGGCAAAATGGAATCTGAAGATCAGATTAATACTGCTAAATATTTGCAAACATTACCTTACGTAGATTCTCAAAGAATAGGAATCTGGGGCTGGAGCTTCGGAGGATATCTTTCAACTTTGTCGATGATGAAAGGGGAGGGGATCTTCAAAACTGTTATGGCCGTAGCCCCTGTGACCAACTGGCGCTATTACGACAATATTTACACTGAACGCTTTTTGACCACACCTGCTCAAAATCCATCCGGTTATGATGACAATTCACCCATTTTCTTTGCAGACAAAGCCTCCGGAAAATACTTATTAGTGCATGGCACTGCCGATGACAATGTCCATTTCCAAAATTCGATGGAGTTGGTGATGGCCCTCAACGAAGCGGGATTTCAGTATGAACAATTTTTCTATCCTAACAAAAACCACTTCATCATGGGGGGCAATACCAGGTTGCATTTGTATACCAAATTGACTGATTTTATTTTGAAGAACTTGTAAAAAGCTATTAGTTGTAAGGTTTTAGGTTTTAGTTTTTTTTAACCTTTCGCCCTTCGCCAATTATGAGCGCATTCGCGGCTTTTTTAGGAACACAAAGTTTCATAGTGTAAAAAAATGAAATTGATTCATATTTTTTTTATCTTTGTGACTTCAATTTTTTTAACACTGTTTAACACAGAATTAATTTTTAATTTAATTTAATTATATGAAATTAAAGGAATTACAAAAAGAATATTTTAAATCAAAAATTTTAGAATCGTTTATTGTTTCACTTCTTTTTTGTTTGTTGTTTTCATTCACAGGATGCCAAAAAGATGACTCTCTTGAAGAGCTTGAACAAAATAAAGCATCAGATTATTATGAACAATATATTGACACCAATGAGTTTTTATTAAATTTTGGTATTGTTATGAAAGATAATCAAATAGATAGTAATTTAACTTATTTGAATAAATATGCTACGAAAGTGGTCTTGTTTCCTTTTAATGAATATGATAAAATTACTTTAAGAAGTGAACTAATTCAAAGAATAGATAATGGAATTGGGGTCTCAAGTTTACCTACAATTATAATTAACTATTGGGAAGGTTCAAATGCCAATTTTTGTTTCGGTGTTCTTGTTAATGGAGATTATTATCTGCTTAGATTTAATGATTTTGCATTTCTTGTTTACAATAATCAACAAGGAGACGAACTATTTGAACCACAAATTGATGTCAAATATAAATATTAAACCATACTGAAAGATGAAAAAACATTACTTAATATTATTATTTTTGATATTTATTACAATGGGATATTCACAAGAGAATAGATCCCAATTTACACCTTTGAAGTCTGAAGGTCCAATTCCTAATGATTTTTTGAAGTACCAAACGAATTCGAAATTTAATAAATCTGCATTATCTGAACTTTTTAAAAGTGGCCTTATCCTATATGGTACAGATTTGAATCACTACTTAGATAAAATAATCGACCAACTCTTAAAAAAATATCCTGAAGTGAGAAAGGAGATTAGAGTTTATATTTTTAAGTCTGCAGTAGTAAATGCAATGGCTTTTGAAGATCATATTATTCTTGTAAATTTAGGATTGCTGGCGCAGGTTCAAAATGAGAGTGAACTCGCATTTATTTTAGCACATGAGATCGTGCATATTGTGAATAAACATATTGAGAAAGAAAAGACCGGAAAATCAAAAAAGAAAGATAAAAATACAGAGATTAGCAAAAATTCAGGAATTGAGTCTTTTATGTCACATCATTTTAGATCAAGAGAACATGAATTTGAAGCAGATCGGGTTGGATTTGAAAAGTTTTATAAGGAAAGTGGGTATAGTATAGCAGCACTGGATGGTGTTTTTGATCTTTTACAATACTCTTTTCTCCCTTTTGATGAGGTCCCCTTTAATAAATCTTTCTTAGAAACTGAATTCTATCAATTTCCAGATGACTATTCAATAGTTAATCTAACCCCAATAAGGAGTAGAGAAGATAACATTGATACTTTAAGTACTCACCCTAATGTTTTGAAAAGGCGTTTAATTATTCAAGGTTTAGCCAACAAAGTTAATTCAAATGAGGGGCAACTATTCCTTCAACCCCAAGAGTTATTTTTGAAAATTCGCACTCAGGCTCGTTTTGAGTGTATTCAAACATTTCTTACTTTTCATGAATATGGAGATGGATTCTATAATACATATCTTTTATTAAAAGAGGATCCTCAGAATCAATTCTTAAACAGAGCTATAGTTGCTTCACTTTATGGACTATTTGCTCATAAAGAAAATGGAGATCTTGAATCAGTTCTTGATGATTATAAAGTTTCAGAAGGTCAAATTCAACAATCAAACTTCTTTTTTAAAAAAATAAATAAAGATGAGTTAGCACTTCTTGTTTTAAGATACTCCTGGTTAAATGCTCAAAAATTTCCTAATGAACACTATTTTAATGATATAGCATCTCATATATTTAAAAAAATAAATGATATGAAGCTTAAAATTATACCTGAAAATAAAGTAAAAATTAATGGAAGAAAAGGGATTAATCAAGAATCTTCAAATTCAAAAGACAGCTTAAATAAGGATCAATTGATCAATAATATCTTTCAAGATTTGAGAAAAGATTCTATATTCATTCAATGGGTAGAAAAACAACGTAAGGAAATCATTATAAATTCAGATATTTCTGTTGAGCAAAAGAAAATGGAGAACTTTCAAAATTGCTCAAAAATCGTTGTATTTGCACCCAATCATTATGTTATCAAATCCAATTACACCTATAAAAATAAACCAGAATCGATTTATAATTTGATTTCCAAAATCAAAATTCCCAATACAACTGTTGAACTCTTTTATTACAATGAGAATATTGCATCATCAACCGAATTATATAATCAGTTTTGTGACTTAAAGTTACTCTATTTTGACCTGAAAAATGCGAATCAAAGTGGAATGCAGTTGTATCATAATACCAAAATGGAATCGATAAAGCAATTGACCGGGACTTCTTATTTTGCTTTTGTTGATGCCGTTACCTCACCCCCTTTTCCTGATTATAGCAAAATTGCTATTGGTATCTTATCTCCAGTTTTGCCTGTTATGATCCCTTTTACCCTTTTCTATGCCTGTATCCCCAAAAAATATGCGGCTGTTGAAATTGAAATAGTGAACATTAACACAGCTTATTCTAATTGTTATAAACAAAATTTATTTGGACTAAACACCACTCCATTTATTCATAATTATATTTATTCAAAAATCATGAACATTAAAAAGGAGGAATAATATGAAAAAAATAACAACACTTATCTTCTTTTTTATTTTAGGGGTTCAATGTATGAATGCTCAAAATGTCGGACATCTTGGGAAAAGGTTTTTAGTGAATCTGGATGCTACTTTTTCTCCCTCCTATAAATTTCCTGATAGAGAAGGGTATCATGGATATCTTAATTTTAATTACAGGTTGTCACCAAGTGTAGAATTCATTCTCAATAATAAAAATAGTGTAGGCGTTTTTTATAGTTATGCCCCACTTATGTTTATCCCTTCCACATTCATCTTTAACCATTCTGTTGTTAATACACCTATGGATGTAAATGGGTATGGATTGTTTTATAAAGCTTATTTCTCAAATAATCAGTATCATGCACCTTATGGTGCCTATTTTATGACCTCTCTGAGCCGGATACATTTTCAATATGAATCTAACATTATTGGTACAGGAAAAGGTGCAAATTATGCATTACAGATTGAATTTGGATACAATTTTCTGGTTTACAATAGAATAAGGCTTACTTGGGGTGTAAGTTTTGGAGGAACAACATCCTGGATTAATTTAGGACTTGACGAAGATTTTTTATCAATTCAGAAAAAATTGAACACTCCCATTGATTATGCGGAAAATAGAATCTTTGGAACCTACATTTTTGGAACAAGAATTGGAATAGGATTTCTTGCTTTTTAACAAAACAGAAAAATTCTTTATTTTTGCAAAAATATTAAAAGTATGACAGGTAAATTGATCATTTTTGCGGCACCTTCAGGTTCAGGCAAAACTACTATAGTAAAATACTTATTGGAACAAAATTTGAATGTTTGTTTCTCTATCTCAGCTACTACCAGACCAAAACGTGAAAATGAAATAAGTGGAAAAGATTATTTTTTTCTAACTCCGGAAGATTTTAAACAAAAAATTACTGAAAATTGTTTTCTCGAATGGGAAGAAGTGTATTCAGGTAATTTCTACGGAACTCTAAAATCTGAAGTGGATAGAGAGTTAGCTCTCGGGAAAAATATACTTTTTGATATTGATGTTAAAGGGGCTCTAAATATTAAAAAAAACTACGGAGTTCAAGCTTTAGCCATTTTTATTAAACCACCTTCTATTGAGGTCCTTAAGGAAAGACTTAAAATAAGAAATACTGAATCAGAGGAAACATTAAATACCCGTATCGGGAAATCCGAATATGAACTTACTTTTGAAGATCAGTTTGATATCACCATTATCAACG
Source organism: uncultured Bacteroidota bacterium (assembly GCA_942493315.1). Classification (GTDB taxonomy): domain Bacteria; phylum Bacteroidota; class Bacteroidia; order Bacteroidales; family WCHB1-69; genus UBA5429. The sequence continues at coordinate 1,580,683 of OW818690.1, forward strand.
ATAATATTGATGAAGCAAAAGAGGAAGCCCTTCTAATTATTAAGAATTTTATCTCCTGATGAAAAAAACAGCTCTCTATTTCGGATCTTTTAATCCTATTCATATTGGTCATTTGATCATTGCAGAATATGTGGTTGAAAATAGCGATGTGGATGATTTATGGTTTGTCATTTCTCCTTCCAATCCACTAAAGAAAAAAGAAACGTTATTAAATAGTGCACAACGCTATTTTATGACTCAAATAGCCATTGAAGATGATCCAAGATTTAAAGCGTGCGATATCGAATTCAAACTCCCTTTTCCCTCTTATACTGCTGTTACTTTAGCTAAATTAACAGAATTGTATCCGGATATTCAATTTGTGATTTTAATGGGGGAGGATAACCTTCAGAATCTCAATAAATGGCGCAATTACGAGTATATTTTAGAACATTTTGAAATTTTGGTTTATCCAAGACCGGGTAGTCAGGGTGGTAATCTCAAAAATCATCCACATGTAAAATATATTAGTGCACCCATGATGGAAATCTCTGCAACTCAAATAAGAGAAGCCATTAAAAACAGAAGAAAAGTTCAATACTTATTGCCCGAAAAAGTAAAACAATATATTGAAGATATGGGCGTTTATAGGAAATAATTTTAAGTGGTTTAGACATTAATTAAAAAAAAATCACCTTATTTAACTTTATTAATTAAAATTGTATCTTTGCAATTCAAAATATATTCAATGAAAAAAACAGGACTTATCATCACAATTATTCTTTTAGGGTTAGGGCAACTTGTTGTGGCTCAAAATGTTTTAGATAAAAACAATTATGAAAACAAAGATAAAGATCCTAAAAACAAAAGCAAATCAGTGGAGGTTTTTAGAGATAGATTGTTGATTGATGTATATCAAAGTTTCTGGTTAGGAATGCCATCCAATGTAAGTTCCATGAAATTTAATCCCGGAATTAACACTTCCATTTTATGGGATGTTAAAAGAGGACCTAAAAGTCCATTCTCTTTTGGTATAGGAGGTGGAGTGATGTATCATACCCAAAATTCTGATGCAATTTTAGGATACGATTCACATACCGGTAATACTGTTTATAAAATTATCACTTACACTGATTCTATCAACACGTGCAGACTTAATATGGTTAGCTTGTATTTGCCATTAGAATTTAGATATCGTCACTCCAGTGGCTTTAAAGTGTCTGTAGGAGCAAGATTAGGGTACATATTGAACTTGAGTCAAAGATATGACGGACAAGATTTGACAGGAAGAAACCAAAATGTCAACTTTACGAATTATCAAATCTTCAATAAAATTAATTACCACTTTGATTTTTATGCAAGAATCGGATGGAAAGGGTTAGATCTATTTTATAGTTATCAGTTAACCAAGCTTTTTGTGGATGGAAAAGGGCCACAAATTGCTCCCATGAGTATTGGGATTACTATATCTCCATTCTAAAATACAGAAAGAGTTTATTTTTTTTCCAAAATTCAAGTTTTCACCTGAAAAAGGTTAACAATTGCATGTTGATAAACATACATTAAAGTGATGTTATCTGCAAGAAAATCAACAAAATCACTTTTTTTTAAAAAAAAATTGGGAAAAGTGATTTTTGTATTAAAAAAATCTCTATTTTTGCCGCCAATTTGATTGAAAAGGAGTGTTTTAGACAAAAAAAATGGTTAAACCTCTGTCAATCAATTATTTTATTGGCAAAATTAAACTAAAATACAATGGGTGCAAGAAAAAGATTAGCGGCAGAAGCGCGTAAAGAAGCAAAAAAAAGTGTTTATATGGCACGTTTAGTTGACAATCCTACCTCTCCAAGAAAAACCAGAATCATGGCAGACGTAATTAGAGGTAAAAATGTTGACTATGCAATGAACGTTCTTAAATTTAGCCAAAAAGAATCAGCTGAGAAGTTATTGAAACTTTTAAAATCAGCAATAGCAAACTGGCAAGTTAAAAATGAAGGTCAACGTTTGGAAGATGCTCAATTATATGTTAAATCTATCGTAGTTGATAGTGGACGTATGTTAAAGAGAATCAGAACAGCTCCACAAGGGAGAGCTAACAGAGTTAGAAAACGTTCAAATCACGTTACCATCATTATAGATGATAAATTAAATAACAGTAACGAATAAAAAAATCATTTATGGGTCAAAAAGTAAATCCGGTAGGTTTAAGATTAGGAATTATCAGAGGATGGGATTCTAATTGGTATGGCGGCAGAAAATTCGCCAGTAAGTTAGTCGAAGACGACAAAATTAGACGCTATTTGAACGCGAGATTGTTCAAAGCCGGAATAGCAAAAATTTACATTGAAAGAACACTAAAGTTAGTAACAGTTACCATTAACACTGCTCGTCCGGGTTTAATCATCGGAAAAGGTGGTGCAGAAGTTGACAAACTAAAAGAAGAATTAAAGAAAATTACAAACAAGGATATCCAAATCAACATTTCAGAAGTGAAACGTCCTGATTTAGAAGCTGTTCTTGTTGCTCAAAATGTTGCGAAACAAATTGAAGGTAGAGTTTCTTACAGAAAAGCGGTTAAAACTGCTATCGCAGCTACAATGCGTTCGAATGCAGAAGGGATTAAAATCTCTGTGTCCGGTCGTTTAAGTGGTGCTGAAATGGCAAGAAGCGAGCATTTCAAAGAAGGAAGAACTCCACTTCATACCCTTAGAGCTGATATCGACTATGCTACAGCAGAAGCACATACAACTTATGGCCGTATCGGTCTTAAAGTATGGATCTGTAAAGGTTTAGTTTATGGTAAAAGAGACCTTTTTAACATTGTACCCGAAGCTAAAGAACAAAAAGGTGGTCAACCAAAAAGAACTCAACGTGGTAATGGTGGAAGAAGAAATAATAACAAGAATTAATAATTGTCAAAAATAGATAACAATGTTACAACCTAAAAAGACCAAATACAGAAGACCCCAAAAGGGTAGGATGAAAGCGATCACCAAACGTGGCGCTGAGATCTCTTTCGGTTCTTTCGCAATAAAGACCCTTGAAGAACATTGGATTACAGGTCGTCAAATAGAAGCTGCTCGTCAGGCTATTACACGTTATATGAAACGTGAAGGACAACTATGGATCCGTATATTCCCAGATAAACCAGTTACCAAAAAACCAGCCGAAGTTCGTATGGGTAAAGGTAAAGGTTCCCCAGAATATTTTGTAGCCAGAGTAAGTCCGGGCAGAATATTATTCGAAGCAGAAGGCGTTCCTTACGAAGTAGCTAAAGAAGCTTTACGTTTAGGAGCTCAAAAACTTCCTGTTCAAACCAAATTTATAGTTAGAAGAGATTATTCAGAAGAAATTTAATAGAAAGATGAAACAGCAAGTCGTAGCAGAATTTTCTACTGCTGAATTAAAAGAAAGACTAGTGGAAGAAAGACAACACCTTGTAAAATTAGTGTTGAATCATTCAATCTCCCCCATCGAAAATCCTAATAAGATTACCGAACAAAGAAGAACAATAGCCAGAATGCTTACAGAATTACGTAAACGTGAAATTAACGCATAACATTAGATATTATGGAAGAAGCTAGAAAAAAAAGAAAAGTAAGAGAGGGTCTTGTTACCAGCAACAAGATGGAAAAATCTATCGTTGTTAGCGTAGAACGTAAACTAAAACACCCTAAGTATGGTAAATTCTTAAAAAGAACAACCAAATTAATGGCTCATGATGAACAAAATTCATGCAACATGGGTGACAAAGTAAAAGTAATGGAAACCAGACCTTTAAGCAAAAATAAGTGCTGGAGATTAGTAGAAATCATTGAAAGAGCGAAATAATTATGGTACAACAAGAATCAAGATTAGCCGTTGCTGATAACAGTGGCGCTAAAGAAGTCCTAGTGATCCGTGTACTTGGCGGAACAAAAAAACGCTATGCCGGCATTGGTGATAAAGTGATTGTTACTATTAAAAGTGCAATCCCATCCGGAAACGTAAAAAAAGGTACAGTTTCAAAAGCCGTAGTTGTTCGTACTAAAAAACATGTACGTCGTAATGATGGCTCTTACATCAAATTTGATGATAACGCAGTAGTTCTTCTTAATGCGAATGAAGAGATGCGCGGAACCCGTATCTTCGGACCTGTTGCACGTGAATTACGTGAGAAACAATATATGAAAATTGTTTCATTAGCACCCGAAGTATTATAATAAGGAACAATTGACAAAGACCAATTGATAAATTTTAAAAACAAAGCAAATGAAAATTCACATTAAAAAAGGCGACACAGTTAAAGTTATAGCCGGCGATGCTAAAGGACAACAAGGAAAGGTCCTGGAGGTTATCGTTGACAAGTACAGAGCCTTAGTAGAAGGAGTAAATTTGGTATCTAAACATACCAAAGCTAATGCCAAGACCCCAAATGGTGGAATCGTTAAAAAAGAGGGTTCTATCCATATCTCTAACCTTATGGTTATTGATAGTAAAGGTAAAGCTACTAAAATTGGTAGAAGAATCGGCGAAAAAGGTAAATTAGTTAGATATTCAAAAAAATCAGGAGAGGAGATTAAGTAATGTACGTGCCAAGATATAAAGAAAAATACGATAATGAGGTTATCCCTGCTCTAAAAGAACAGTTTGGCTTCAAATCAGTGATGAGAGTACCTAAAATTACAAAAATTTGTTTGAACCAAGGACTCGGAAAATTTGGTATCGCTGATAAAAAATTAGTGGATGTTGGTATTCAGGAAATGACCCTTATTACAGGTCAAAAAGCTGTTCCAACCAAATCTAAAAAAGATATTTCTAACTTCAAATTGAGACGCGGTATGCCTATCGGAGTTCGCGTTACTCTAAGAGGTGATAAAATGTATGAATTCTTAGATCGTTTAGTTTCTGTTTCTATTCCTCGTATCCGCGATTTCAAAGGAATCAGCGATAAAGGATTCGATGGTAGAGGTAATTACACTTTGGGTGTTCCGGAACAAATTATCTTCCCAGAAATCGACCTTGATAAAGTAGCAAAAATCAATGGTATGGATATCACTTTCGTTACCACTGCACAAAATGATAAAGAGTGTTTGGCATTATTAAAACAATTTGGATTACCATTTAAAAATCAAAAATAAAACATGGCAAAAGAATCGTTAAAAGCAAGAGAAATTAAAAGAGCAAAAATGGCTGCAAAATATGCCGCTAAACGTGCTGAGTTGAAGAAAATCATCAGTAGTGATGATTATGAAGCTAAACAAGCTGCGATTATTGCTATGCAAAAATTGCCACCCAATTCAAACCCTATTAGAATGCACAACCGTTGTATGCTAACAGGTCGTCCTAAAGGTTATATCCGTCAATTCGGTATCTCTCGTATCAACTTCAGAGAAATGGCCTTGGCTGGTTTAATCCCCGGAGTTAAAAAAGCAAGTTGGTAACATTAAAAAAGTAAGAGAAGAAGTTATGAATACAGATCCAATTTCAGATTATTTGACCCGTATGCGCAACGCAATTGCGGCAAATCACAAAATAGTAGAGATCCCTACCTCTAAAACAAAAAAAGAGATTACAAAAATTTTATTCGACAAAGGGTATATCCTAAATTATAAATTTATCGATGATACTAACCCCGGAATCATTAAAATAGCTCTTAAATATCACCCAGTGACCAAACAATCGGCTATCAACGTACTTAAACGCGTTAGTAAACCCGGTCTACGTAAATATGTGGGTGTTGAAAATATGCCTTCCGTACTTAATGGACTTGGTATTGCTATCGTTTCTACCTCTCATGGTATGATGACCGATAAAGAAGCAAGACAACAAAATGTGGGTGGCGAAGTTATTTGTTTCATCAGTTAATAGGAGGAAAGAGTTATGTCAAGAATAGGAAAATTACCAATCACAATCCCTGCTGGGGTAGAGATTACAAGAGATGAAAAAAGTAATATCGTGACCGTTAAAGGTCCTAAAGGTCAACTTACTCAATATGTTGATGGAGATATTACCTACACTATGGAAGATGGTCACCTTACCCTTATCAGACCAACTGAACAAAAACGCCATAAAGCAATGCACGGATTATATAGAGCTTTATTAGCCAATATGATCAAAGGTGTTACCGAAGGTTTCGAAATCAGACAAGAAGTTGTTGGTGTTGGTTATAAAGCTGAGGCTAAACCAGGTAACCAATTGGAACTTGCCCTTGGTTATTCTCACAGTATCCTTTTTGAACTTTGTCCAGAAGTTACTGTGGAAACTATCACTGAAAAAGGGAAAAACCCACTCATCATTTTAAAAGGTATCGATAAACAATTAATTGGACAAATCGCTAATAAGATCAGATCTTATAGAAAACCAGAACCTTATAAAGGAAAAGGTATTCGATTCGTTGGAGAAATCGTTAGAAAGAAAGCCGGTAAATCAGCAGAAAAATAACATTGTAAATTTAAGGAAATGGCTTATAATAAGAAAGAATTTAGAAGAAGTAGGATTAAAATGAGAGTCCGTAAACATGTTCACGGATCTCCAGAACGTCCAAGATTGTCGGTTTACAGAAGTAATCGCGATATCTATGCTCAAATTATTGATGATGCTGCCGGTATAACTGTAGTTTCCGCTTCATCCAGAATCGCAGAAATTAATGACCAAAAAGTTACTAAAATTGAAAAATCAGCTTTAGTTGGAAAACTGCTTGCCCAAAAAGCAATCGAAGCAGGTGTAACTCAGGTTGTTTTCGACCGTAACGGTTATTTATATCATGGTAGAGTGAAATCTTTAGCAGATGCTGCTAGAGAAGGTGGTTTAATTTTCTAATAAGGAGCGTCTATGTCAAACAAAAATTTAAAAAGAATCAAAGCAACAGATATCGAACTAAAAGATAGATTAGTTGCAGTAAATAGAGTTACTAAAGTTACCAAAGGGGGACGTACTTTCAGCTTTTCAGCTATCGTTGTCGTTGGTAATGAAAACGGAATCGTTGGTTTCGGTTTGGGAAAAGCAAAAGAGGTTTCTTCAGCAATCGCTAAAGGTATCGATGATGCTAAGAAAAACTTAATCCGCGTTTCAATCCTTAAAGGAACAATTCCTCACGCTCAAGAAGGTAGATACAGTGGTTCATTAGTATTTATGAAACCAGCTGCTCCCGGTACCGGTATTATCGCCGGCGGTGCAATGCGTGCCGTTCTTGAAACTGTTGGTATCCACAACGTGTTAGCAAAATCTAAAGGTTCCTCTAACCCTCACTCAGTGGTTAAAGCTACCGTTCATGCTCTTGCTCAACTTAGAGATGCTTATTCAGTAGCTCAAGTTCGCGGTATTACCCTTGATAAGGTTTTTAATGGATAATTAATCACTCCATCTATACTCAAAAATCCCTGTTACGAAAGTTTCAGGGATTTTTTTTTGAATAACTCTTTTCAACTTCAATAGACCGCCGACTGCAGACTTTCGCCCTTCACCTTTCGTCATTAGTCCTTAGCGGTTTCACCTAACAACTCTACATAAGCTTTCGTAATTGACAACCTTAATCCGGCTCCCTGCTTTGCCTTGGAATCGGAAATATCAGCTTGAATAAATCGTTTAAATATGGCTTCGATACGATCTCTTGAAATTCCAATACCACTATCTTTTACATAAAAATCATGAACATATAAACATTTGCTAATTGGCTAATTATTTATATATTTGCACATTATTTTAAAGCAATCAATATGAGAAAATGTATAATCCTTTTTAGTCTTATTGTTTTTGGTTTTTATTCCAACGCTCAGGTATGGATTGATTCCAGTGCCGTATGGCATTATGATTATTCCAATCTATCAACCGGAGGGTACATTAAGTATATGTACGAAAAAGATACTCTAATTCTGAATCAACTGTGCCAAAAGATTACAAAATCTTCTATGGATTTTTATTTTGACATAAATGGGATTCTTCATTATTGGGGTGAAACAAAATGTGAGACCAATTTTACGTATGTCTCCGGAGATACAGTTTTTTATTATAGGGATAATCAGTTTTTTGTTTTGTATAATTTTGGGGCATCAGTTGGTGATTCATGGATTGTTTCAACAACCAACGAATTTGGTTATTGTAAAGATACCTCAAGTGTTGAAGTTACTGAAACCGGAACGATACTGATAAATGGAACTTCATATCGATATATAAATCTAAAACCAACACCAAACTCTTTTGTTGGTTTAAAAGGGAAATATGTAGAAAGAATAGGATGTATCAGTACCGGAATAGACGATTTGCAAACTCTTTTTCCATCAGAATATCAATGTGATTCCCTCCCGTATGAAGTCGAATTTGCAATGTCTCAATTCAGGTGCTTTGAAGATCAATCGTTCCCATTGTACAATGTAGTAGGTGAGGATTGCGAGGCCCTTTTTGATCATGTTGGGATTTATCAGAATAACAATTCAGATATCAATTGTTATCCAAATCCAACTGAAGGTATTATCCATTTAAATACTTCAATATCTGAAAATTATACTATTGATATCTACACTGTTTGCGGTACACATATTCAAAGTTTTGAGATAAATGCCAATCATTCTTCTTTAGATATTTCACGTTTGCCCAATGGAATCTATTTTTTGGAGATCAATATCTCTAAAAGCGAGCGATTCATTAAAAAAATAGTGAAACTATAAATTTATTGAATGATCAATTTTTTAATACCATATTTTTGTGTTTCGGTTTGGATCCGAATAAAATAGAGTCCATGCTTCAAAAATGAGATCTCAATATTCATGGTACTATTTCCAATGTTTTGATACAGAACTTGTCCCATAGTATTCACTATTTCAATTTGAAAATGATCTTCGTTTGGAACGGTCACCGTTACAAAACCGGAAGTGGGATTTGGAAAGACAGAAAAGTTTAGATTTTCAGATGATTCCTGAATCGTATTGGTGTTAAAGGGACATAAGGATGAATTTCTAAACCGATTATTTTGAAACATTAACCAGTCTGGACCCTTCCCTTTTCCGGCTGAAATCATGTAAGCCCGACCATAATCATTTTGAAAATCAGGGTATTCGGCATGCCCACCCACTATAAAAATGTCTAAAGTGTCATCCTGATCAAAATCAGCGACAAGAGGAGCATGGTCAAATTCAAAATTTGAAGTTCCAATATGAGCTGCAAGATCTATTGTCCAGATTAATGAGCCATTATTCCCATTTAAAGTGATCACTTTACCTCCTGTTGTCCCAAAGATGATATCAGAAAAATTGTCGTCATTAATGTCTGCAATGGCCACTCCTCTAAATGATTGTTCATAATTAGGAATTGTATATTGCCATTTAAGGGTTCCGGTATTGGAAAGGGCATATACCTTATAACCACTCACAAAAACAACCTCACAAATCCCATCAGCATCTATATCTGCAATCGTTGCCGGAGATCCGATATAGCCACCATTTGCTTTATAGGTCCAGTTTGTTGTTCCGTTTTCACCATTTATACAATAGAGTGAATCATTGTAAGATCCAATTACCAGTTCCGGTTTCTGATCCATGTCAAGATCAGCTACTGCTGTTCCATGATATATATAATCATGAATGGGATATGCCCACAAACGTGATTGGTTATCTCCCCTAAAAGCATACACACTATCATATCCATCAAAATTCCAGGTTCCAACCACAAAATCTAGCACCCCATTCTGATCTAAATCTACTACTGTGGGAGCTGTTTGAATCCATGAATTCAGATCCACAGGGAGTTCCCATTTTTCAATACCGTTTAATGCATTGATACACTTCACATAACCCCCAAATTCTCCATGTACAATTTCGAGTATTCCATCCTGATCCAGGTCTGCAATTACGGGTGGAGAATCACTGCCTCTGGTATTACATTCCCATTTGATGGTACCTGAGGGACCATTAAAACAAAATGTTTTGGGATTACAGGAGCTGGGAACAATAACTTCTAAAGTAGGATCATCATCAATATTAAAAATAATAGGAGCAACATCGTTACAACCCTCTCCAAAAGAAGAATGGGTATTATACTTCCAAAGGAGGCTGCCGTTATTGGCATTCAGCGCATAAACAGTACTATCGTTTCTATAACATCCAAAAACAACTTCCAGAAATCCATCCCCATCAATATCTCCCGCAGCGGATTGACCGAAAGAAGCATCGTTTACATCATACCACCATTTAATTTGGGGAACCTGTGCATTTAATTGAAAGGAGAATCCAATCAATAGTATGCCTATTTGTACAATTGTTTTCATGGCAAACAGATTTAATGATACAGGTCACAAAGATACGAAATAATGAGCTAATGAGATAATAAGCAAATAAGCTAATTTGCTCATGTGTTCATGTGTTCAATGTGCTCTATTTTTATTTGCTAATTTGCTAATTAACGAATTTGCTAATTCTTTCGCCCTTCGCCCTTCGCCCTTCGCCCTATTTATTTACAATCACTTTTCCGGAGAAGAGGATCAACTGATCAGATTTTAATGAGTAAACATATACTCCACTTGGTGTATTTTTCAAGTCCCAAATCCATTGACCTTGAGGATTTTCTATCTCTTTGGTCATGACAGTTTTGCCAGTTTGGTCATAAATGTATAAAATGGCTGATTGATTATATGATTTCAAATCCCCAATAAAGGAAACATAAGTATTCGCTGGGTTTGGCAACACTTTCACAGATGCAATGTAAGGAGTAGCATTTTTGCCGGAATTTGATGTTGTCCCAATCAGTAACATTTTTGGAGGAGCAGGAACATCATCAATACAAATATGGTATAAGAAGCACAAAATATTTCTTGCTAAAATGGCACCTCGATAGTTTGAGAAAATATGTTAAGAAAAATGAAAAAAAACGCTAATGAAAAAAACATTTTAATCATACAAAGGTGATGTTAAATTAATATTTACTTACAAATTATAATTTTTTTTGAAAACTGTAAGAATTGATTTGATTTAAAATTCAATAAATAAATTCCTGATGGTAAATCTTTTACGTCAATAATTGTATTTTCAGATACGTTTTCGGAATGTACAATAGAGCCATAAATATTATATATATTTAATAAAAATTCACCTTTATTTGAATTCAAATTTATATGAATAAAATTGCTTGTAGGATTGGGGAAAATTGAAATTTGAGGAAGTTCAACTTCTTCTATATTGACACTATTTTGATTACATGTTAAATCACTATGTTGCATATATGTTAATTGATCATTAGTTTTTTTACATAACAATAATGGAAGTCTATTTTCAAATCCGATAACATTAATGAATCCAAACGGCCCGTAAGTTGGACCAATTCCTTCTATAAACTTAATGGTAATACCATAAGTCCAAAAAGAACCATTGAAAAATGAACTTGAAGAAATGTTCGGAAAATGAATAACTTTTTTGCCATTTATATATGTAACTGTATCTACAACAAGTTTAATACCTTCTTCAGCATAATAATTTTCTGAATAAGAAGTTTCGTTAATAAAAGAATACAATTGAAATGTATCTCCTTTATTAAGCGACATATCGCAAATTATTAATTCATTGTTAATGGAAGGGAAATAGCGATAAATTCTGCCTAATGTTGTATCTTCTCTAATTAATAACCCTTCTGAATTTAAATTTCCCGGTGTAAATAATTCTCCATTCAAAACTTGAGGTACGAAATAAGTATTACCATTGTATGAGAGTTGATTTGATTGAAGTAAAAAATATTCATTAGTAACAACACAAGGAGCAAATGCATTGTTAACTAAATTATTTTTACATGTTATATGATGTACAATATTAAATTGATTTGTATCAGAAAAAAATGGTTCATAACTTTGGCTCAATAAAGTTAATGAAGCAAACATAAATGCTAATAATATTAATATTCTATTCATTCTTTTATTTTTTTAAATTATTTTTTGGGGTTAAAATCCCTGTTATTCAATTTTAAATTAAAATTTTATAAAATAACTTGCTATTTAATGAAAATGTATTTATGTTTTCACACATCAATAATACAAAAAAAATTTGATAAATCTCATAATTTAGCAAAAATTAACATTTTCAACACTTTTTCCAAACGAGCGCATGATTTTATCTCAAAAATGTTGAGTTTTTTTAATTTATTTTAAAATTTTAATTAAAAACACATCAAAAATTTATATGATTTTTTAGTTAAAATAGAACAAAAAATGGGTTTAAAAACCAAAATTTTGAAGTTTTCTCATTTTTTGGTGTACTGGTGTGTCAAATAGGCAAGATTTATTTTGGTTCACAATGTAAAAAGAAGTTTTCTCAATGTATCACAATGTTAATAAATTATAATACAATACTTTGAGTTACCTTTTTTTAACTTAGAGTGACTTTGTGCTCCGAAAATATAATAAAAGGGACAAAATCCATCTCTGAACTCTGCCCCAATTAGCCTTTAGCCTTTAGCCTTTAGAGGCTGTGTAAAAACTAACCAATTTTTCTGATAAAAAAGTGCTCAAAACTGCCGAGTGTATCGATATTTTTTGTATCTTTACATCCTGATTATCAAGTATATGAGCTATATAAAAGGACAAAATAGAGACCAAATAATAATGCCAATTAGTCTTAATGATTCCATACCATCGGATCATTATATACGAATATTGGATGTTTTTGTTGATAAAATGGTATCAAATAACTCAGAAATTGAGTTTAGTAAGGGTAAAAAGCGTGTTGGAAGGTCTGCCTATCCATTTGAAGTGCTAGTAAAACTATATATTTATGGGTTTATTAATAAAATTTCATCAAGTAGAGATCTAGAAGTAGAAACACACAGAAATATTGAAGTTATGTTTTTGTTAGAAGGTTTAAAACCAGATCATAAAACCATTTCTGATTTTATAAAAGATAATTCTGATTCTATAAGAACTTTTACCATAGCTTTTCGCAAGTTTTTAACTAAAGAGAAATATATTTCTGGAAAGCTAATGGCAACAGATGGAACAAAACTTAAAGCTAATACAAGTAGAAATTCATTATCTTTAGAAAAAATCAACAATAAACTCATCTACTGTGAAAGTGAGTTGACTAAATATTTAGAACAAATTGAGAATAATGATATTATAGAACAGTTGGAAGAGGATATTGCGAACTTGTCGGAAAAGAGTCAAGTGGATGATTCATTATTAAAGAAAATTGTAGCATTAGAAAAAGAAGTTGCTAGATTAGAAAGAATCAAAAATGAACTAGAAACAAGAGATCTTGAATCGATTTACCCTTCTGATCCGGAAGCTAAAACGATGAAAGACAAATCTGGCTTCATGCCAGGATATAATGTTCAATCCACCGTAGATGCCGAACATCATATGATTGTTCAAATGGATGTAACCGATAAGCAAAACGATATTGATTGTTTAGAGGATAATGTAAATGCAGTAAAAGAACAAGTTGGGTTAACTCCTGAAACTCTTATAGCAGATACCGGTTACGGCAATGAAGATCAATTAAAAGAATTAATTGAAAATCAAAAAATGAATGTTGTTGTTCCTATTCAAGAATATGGCAATCAGAAGAAACTCAAGAAAAAAGAGGGGATTACTTTTAATTATAACGAAGAAGAAGATTGTTTTTATTGTTCAGAGGGGAAGAAACTAAAGAAGATACGTAATTATATTAAGTATAAAGGTAAAGCTTATAAAAAATATCAAGGTAAAGAATGCGAAGGGTGTAGTAAAAAATCTAAATGTACAAAATCAAAAATTGGGAGAATAATATCAAAAAGAATTGATGATCAATTTATTACTAATTACAAAGCATTTTTAGAATCAAAAGATAATAAAGATCTTATCAAAAAGCGAAAGACAATTGTTGAACACCATCATGGAACAATTAAAAATTGGCTTGGACAAATACCATTAAAACTAAGAGGAAAGGAAAAAGTACAGATCGAAATAGACTTGATCTCGACCGCTTATAACTTTAAGCGACTAATAAACATTGAACCTTTTGAAAAATTAATGCAAAAGTTAATAAATTGGGCCTAAAAACCCCAATTTTTTACTTTTTAAACTAAATCCAGCATTGAGATCCACCATAAAAAACCACAATAGAAAATATGGAGTTCTCTGATTAGGTTTAAAAATCAAACTGCAAAAAAATATTAGTTTGCAATTTTATATTTACACATCCTCTTTAGCCTTTAGCCTTTCGCCCTATTTATTTACAATCACTTTTCCGGAGAAGAGGATCAACTGATCAGATTTTAATGTGTAAACATATACTCCAGTTGGTGTATTTTTCAAGTCCCAAATCCATTGACCTTGAGGATTTTCTATCTCTTTGGTTATTACAGTTTTGCCGGTTTGGTCATAAATGTATAAAATGGCTGGTTGATTATATGATTTCATATCCCAAATAAATGATACATAAGTGTTAGCAGGATTTGGCAACACTTTCACAGATGCAATGTAAGGAGTAGTGTTTTTGCCGGCATTTGAAGTTGACCCAACTCTTAACATTTTTGGTGGAGCAGGAACATCATCAATGCAAATATGGTATAAGAAGCACAAAATATTTCTGGCTAAAATGGCACCTCTGTAGTTATTGGAAGATGCATAAATTTCTAATGCAGCTATTTGAGTACTATCCAAATTGTAAATAGTCGTACTATCTAATAAGATTGATTCACGAAATAAAATATATTCCCTAAAACTTGAAATTTCAGCAACTTCTTCACTACTAAGTTTTTCTGTATTGTATTCAAGAATATCTAAGTAAAGATTAGCTTGTTCAAAATTATCCTGACTAAGAGCAATTTCTGCCAAAGAGAAGTAATCACCATAAGAGCCTCTACTTCCCAAGTGATTAATGATATCAGTATAGTTGTAAATGGTATCGGAGAATAAAATTTCAGTTTTATAGTTCTGATATTCATCTCTATACGTTTTAAAAGCAGAGAGTTCTTCTTCCAATTCGGTTCTTAATGTTTTCTGATTCCAACTGGCTCTAATCAAATTGATCATATACTCTGGAAGAGGATTTGGAATTACTGTTCTCAATTTTTCAAGAAACTCTTCGCTTTTTGTAGCATCTGGATTAGCAAGACAAATCTCCAAAAATAATGCAGGAGGTAAAAGATTTTTCAATGCAACAGAATAGAGAGCTTCTTGAGATAAATAAGGAGATTTACTCAAAAGTTCTGTTCTTAATTCCCAGACATCATCTGACCATTCACCTTGAATTAAATCAATTAAAGCATGAGTATTACCGGCATCAATAAGTTGGTTGTAGTTGTATTTTAAATTTCCATAACTCAATGAGATATCAGATAATTCTGAATTAATGATAGCTGGATATAACCCTGAAATTTTTGAAGGACAAGAATTTTCATATAATGCTTCTATAGGTTGTATGGCATAGTATTCAGTTGGTTCAAATAATGGTTCATAATTATTGTAATAATAATTGATAAAAATTCCTTCGTTACTATATTGTAATACAATATCCTCAGGATCTGTGAATAAGTTATTAGCCCCACTTTTTACATACTCATTATCGATTTTTATCAGATAAGATTGAAAAGGATTTATACCCGCATATTTTTCTGATTCTATTGATTCAATCCGAATATCTGATAATTGATTCAATTCATTTTCATTACAAACACTAACCAAACCCTCAGATTCATCATTGGCAGACAAATTTTTATAGTTATGTCCTAAAAATTGTTGACCAATTGTTAAGTGATTAAATTTGTTTTTATAAACGATATTGTTATCCTCTTTATTATTCTTTATTGTTAACCCTATTTTTTCTAAACTACAGAGAGAATTATCATTAAATACGTTTTCTTCTATTCTAAAACCAGTTGAGTTTTTTAAATATAAACCGGTAGGTCTGCTAGTTATGTTATTACTATCTTTACCGATACTAAAAATATTTTTTAATATTTTAGGATTATTTACTCCTGATATGAAAATACCATAATCATTATTACTAAATTGAGTTGAATTAATTTCAATTAGATTATAATCACCTCCACTACTAGCTACAATTCCATAATCCAACCCTGTAAAAATGGAATTAGATAAAATATCTTCATCAGGACAAATTTCACCCAAATATAATGAAGAATTGCAATTTGGCCCTACTTTGAACCCTGAATTAAAAGATCTTATACCAGTATTGGGATAGGAAATAAAGAAAGGAATATTTTGTGATAAAGACAATGAAGAATTAAAAGTACAGCCATTGAATGATACACCATTAACTCCATTCAAATAGACATGTGTAAAAAAATAACTTTGCTCTATAAAAAAATCATTATTTGAATTAAAATTACAATTAGTAATTGATGATCTATTCTTTAAAATGCCATTATTGAAAATATTCTTATACGGTGCTAAATATAAGGATATCTTATTATTAGTAAATGATGAATTGGATAGGGTTACAATTCCTCCGGACAAAGGATTTCGACCAAAATCACCAACTTTAATTCCACAAACGGCATTTGAAATACTGCTATTATTCATTGTTAAGATACCTTGGTTTGGGTTAAACCCAACTTGAGAGCTATTTGGATCTCCTTCAATTACAATCCCTTGCCAAGGGAAATCTTCACAATAGTTAGTCAAGGACCCATTATTAATAATTAATTTTCCACCCGGATTTATAATAAAGGAGGCATTAGGGGTACATTGTATTTGTGATGATATTGTTAATATGCAGTTTGGTTTAACTATATTTACACCTGAAATAATCGAATTTGTATTAATACTTTGAACACCTTCAAATTCCTGTGAATTATACGATATATTATCTATTGATGTTATAACAACTACTTTGTTGATTTTTTTTGTATAATTATTATGAACAATATTATATGTCACTGTACCATTTCCTGCTCCAATTGCTTTAACTCTGATTGAAAGCGGTGAAATCTCCTCAATAATTGTAAGATTATCACTTACAGACCAATAAACTTCATCTACCCATTCAGGTAAATCAAATTCTGATAAGGTATAAATAGCTTCATCACATAGGTTAATAGTATTATTCCCATCTACTGATTCACCATAAAAAACCGTATTTACTACAGCTGCATGGGTATTTAAAAAGCCATAACCATAACAAATATTCCAGTCACCATAAGGGTAATTTGGAATAGTAGTATTTATTGGGATTGTATCTAAATAAGTACCTGTAGCTGCATTTGTGTAATAAATATCATTTAAAGGAATAATTAACGAACTAAAGAGAATTTCTTTAATTTGGGAATATGTAAGTTCAGATTTGATACTCAACATTAAAGCAATCGTTCCTGCAACTAATGGAGATGAGAAAGATGTTCCTGAAGTTTTACCGTAATAAACGCCACTATTTGCACTTGGTGGAAACGTTGTTTTAATACCTATTCCAGGAGCTATTAAATCTAAACCTTTACCATGATTAAATGTATTTTCCAATGGGCCATATGAGGTTGCACCCCCTACTCCAATAGTATATGAACTTAATGCTGGAAATCTCACATGATGTCCCCAAAATTCGTCAGTATTAGATTCTTCACAACCAATGCACCCAGTAGCACGATTTCCTGCTGCAAAAACTAGTGGAATACCTTTTCCTCCCCTTCCGTATGTTGCTAATATACTCAAAACAGAATCAAATGCTTGAGATTGAATTGAGACAAAAGATCCATTAACAATTACACAATTAGAGTCATAAGCTGCTTTTAATGCACGAATAATCCACCCTTCATTTGAAATCCAAACATCAATATTATCTTGAATATTATTTGGATTTATTGGTCCCAAAGTAGACTTAGCAGATCTAGCCATTCTTATAGGAAAAACTTTAGAAGTATGAGCAACGCCAATAATACCTTCATTATTATTTTCGGCTACAATCACTCCTGTAACCAAAGTTCCATGTTAATCGGATGAATAATGTCCTCCTTGTGAACCTATAATAGATGAATTTGTGGTTGTAGCATCAACCCCACCATATATAACATTTTCATTTAAATCAGGATGTAATCTATCAACACCATTATCTAAAACTGCTATTCTTATATTGGGATTACCCGTGGATATTTCCCAAGCATTTACCGCATCTATTCCTTTCAATGAATCTGTATATTCCTTTAAATAATACTGTTGTGGATAAAAATCATTATCTTCATATCCACAAAATTGTGTAATAAAGTACAAAGAGGGTCTTACAAAATCATATTTTCCGGTTTCAAATAATTGATTAGAAATTGAAAATATATCTCCCGGATTTTCAATTTTTATAATAAAAAAAAGTGAAAACAAAGTATCTACTCTTAAAACTGCAAAATTGTTATTAAGATTTGAAAATATTGAATCAATATTTTCATTCATTTTGACCTTAATAAGTAATGAATTGGAAGGCCAGACAATCATGGAATCTTTATCAATAAATCCGTTCGTAAAAAATTGAAACAATTTTTGGTTTGAAAAAGATTTAAAATGTCGTTTTTTTGATTCTTATTATAACGAACTCTGTACAAATTACCACACATAGTATCAACATTGAAGTCATTATTAGATAAAGAATCTAAAAAAACACCAATTTCACTTAATTGACAAGTATCTTTAAATTCAAAATAGAGTATAGTGTCAATTGGTTGATAAAAGTCATATTTATCAACTGAATTGTACAAAAACTTAGTTTGTCCTATAGCAGATAAACTAATTATTACTAATAGAATAAATAAAATGTGTTTCATTTTTCCTCCGTTTAAATTAATAACTAATGTATTTTAACAAACTTTTTGGTTTGAGTTCCAACTTGTAAAAGATAGATTCCTTCTAAGATTGAATTCAAATTAATTTGGGATGTTTCATAAGTTAATATTCCTGATAAAACTAACTGACCAGTAATTGAAAATATTTGATAGGGTTGATTTATTAAAGCAGGGTCAACTTTAACTGTTAAAATATCTTGGGTTGGACTCGGATAAATTTGAAAATTTAAGATTTGATTATTGTCTGAAATACCGGTTTCAGGTGAAAGTTTTACAATCCATACATCATAATCTCCATGATATCCAGTCCACTCTGATGATGTTATACCCGTTAATATATATCCTTGATCAATTGTTTGTTTAAAGGAATATAGTTCTTCCCTGTGTATTCCACCATAATATTGTTCCCAAATAATATTACCTGAATTTGACATTTTTAGTAGTAAAAAATCTGCAGAATTATTCGCATTATTTTCACCATAACCACCAACCATAAAACTAGAATCAGAAATAACTTCAACAGAAGTATACTTGCCGTTATAATTAGTACCATGAAGAGTCCATTCTATCACTCCTGATTCTGAAATATTTAAAATTAATCCGATATATAAATGAGATAGAGTATCATAAGTTTGCCCAACACCAATGTAACTTCCATCTGAAAGTTGTTTAATACTATAGATTTCTTCATAATAACACCCATAATCAATCTCCCATTCAATATTTCCAACTTCGCTAATTTTCAAAAGCCATATATTAGCAACATTAAATCCATTTAAATATTTTTTGCCTGTGATAAAATATCCTCCATCATTAGTTGGTATAATATCATAAAATTTGCTCTTTATTGTATCTCCATAACATCTACTCCATTCTATAATTCCTAAACTATCAATTTTAAAAATCCAACCTTTGATCTCCATTTCCGGATTCATTACGTCTCCATCATTTGAATTACTATATCCGGCACATATAAAACTTCCATCATTTATTTGAATCGTTTTGAAAATAACATCTGATGAACCGGTTCCACCATAACATTTCTGCCAAATTATTTCTCCGGAACTATCTGATTTGACAATCCATCCATCAGTTCCTCCATGATTATTAGTCACATCACCATCGTTTGAACCAGTTGTACCTGATAAAAGGAAACATTGATTTGATATTTCAAGTACAGAATTTATATTATCACTATTACTACCACCATAACATTTTATCCATTCAGTTGAATAATTAGCCGAAAGTTTAACAACAAATGCATCACTTTCTCCTTCAGAAGTGGTGTGATTACCAATGGCATCATAATCAATAGATTGGGTTTCTCCAGCTATAATATAACCATTGCCTGAAGTTAGAAGGATGTTTAGACCATAATCAGCAAAACTTCCACCAAAACACTTTTGCCATTCAATAGCAGGGTTTTGTGAATACAATGAGAATAAGCTCATTGTAAAAACAATTCCCAAAAAAATGGTTTTTTGTATCATTTTCATATTATTAAAATTTACCATACCAAAAACTTTTTTTTAAAATATTAATTTTTAAACTTGTAAGATACAATAATAATAATAAATTAAATATAAATGAAATAAAAATGTAATTTTTAACATTCCCCCCCCTTTTTCCAAACGAGCGCATGATTTTATCTCAAAAATGTTGAGTTTTTTTAATTTATTTTAAAATTTTAATTAAAAACACATCAAAAATTTATATGATTTTTTAGTTAAAATAGAACAAAAAATGGGTTTAAAAACCAAAATTTTGAAGTTTTCTCATTTTTTGGTGTACTGGTGTGTCAAATAGGCAAGATTTATTTTGGTTCACAATGTAAAAAGAAGTTTTCTCAATGTATCACAATGTTAATAAATTATAATACAATACTTTGAGTTACCTTTTTTTAACTTAGAGTGACTTTGTGCTCCGAAAATATAATAAAAGGGGCAAAATCCATCTCTGAACTCTGCCCCAATTAGCCTTTAGCCTTTAGCCTTTAGCCTTTCGCCCTATTTATTCACAATCACTTTTCCGGAGAAGAGGATCAACTGATCAGATTTTAATGTGTAAACATATACTCCACTTGGTGTATTTTTCAAGTCCCAAATCCATTGACCTTGAGGATTTTCTATCTCTTTGGTCATGACAGTTTTGCCAGTTTGGTCATAAATGTATAAGATGGCTGGTTGATTATATGATTTCATATCCCAAATAAATGATACATAAGTGTTAGCAGGGTTTGGCAACACTTTCACAGATGCAATGTAAGGAGTATCATTTTTGCCGGAATTTGATGTTGACCCAACTCTTAACATTTTAGGTGGAGCAGGAACATCATCAATGCAAATATGGTATAAGAAGCACAAAATATTTCTGGCTAAAATAGCACCTCTGTAGTTGTTTGAAGATGCATAAATTTCTAAAGCAGCAATTTGAACACTGTCTAAATTATAAATATTGGTACTATCTAAAAAAATGGTTTCTCTGATACTAATATAATCTCTAAAACTAGCAATTTCAGCAGCTTCCTCTTCAGAGAGTTTTCCATTATTATTTTCAAAAATATCTAAGTAAAGATTTGCTTGTTCATAATTATCCTGACTAAGAGCAATTTCTGCCAAAGAGAAGTAATCACTATAAGAGCCTCTACTTCCCAAGTGATTAATGATATCAGTATAGTTGTAAATGGTATCGGAGAATAAAATTTCAGTTTTATAGTTCTGATATTCATCTCTATACGTTTTAAAAGCAGAGAGTTCTTCTTCCAATTCGGTTCTTAATGTTTTCTGATTCCAACTGGCTCTAATCAAATTGATCATATACTCTGGAAGAGGATTTGGAATTACTGTTCTCAATTTTTCAAGAAACTCTTCGCTTTTTGTAGCATCTGGATTAGCAAGACAAATCTCCAAAAATAATGCAGGAGGTAAAAGATTTTTCAATGCAACAGAATAGAGAGCTTCTTGAGATAAATAGGGTGACTGTCCTAGTAATTCTGTTCTCAATTCCCAAACATCTTCAGACCATTCTCCTTGAATTAAATCAATTAAATCATGAGTATTTCCTGCATCAATTAATTGGTTGTAGTTGTATTTCAGATTGCCATAATTATAAGTTATATTTGATAATTGTGCATTAATGGTTGATGGATAAAATCCAAATAATTTTGAAAAGCATGGATTTTCTGGTGCTATATCAGGGTGAATAGTTGTCGTACTATAATCAGTTAGAATTTCAATTGGATTATTCTGGTTGTAATAGTAAAATAAAAAATTAGCATCGTTATTATATTGTAAATCTACAGTTTGATCAGGGGTAAACTTATTTCCTGCTGCTACTGTTTGATCTATTCCATTCAAATTATAAGTCATATTTTGGTACATATTAATCCCATTTACTCTCGAATTAGGGTCTTTCGTTACATAGATATCATATTTATTTATACTTTCATGTTCATTACATAAAGACTTTAATCCCTCATGTGGAAGAGGCCTCCAATAATTAGCTCCTACAAAATTTTGAGCAATTTCTAAATCAAAAAACTGGTTTTTATACACAACATTATTGTCTATTCCACTAGATTTAATCTGTAAGCCAAATGGTAAACCTTGAAAGTTAGAATATTTTGAAAATCTATTTTCTTCAATTCTAAAATTAGAAGCATTTTTAAAGTAAACACCACAAGGATTAGAAATAAAATTGGGACTACTTTTGCCAACGGTAAAATCATTATTTAGTAACTTTACATTATCTAAACCGGAAACATAAACTCCAAAATAATTATTACTGAATTGGGTAGAACTAATTTTAACTTGATTCATTGTTCCTGCATCTTGAATAACAATTCCATAATCCAATCCTGAAAAAACGGAAGGTACATCAACGTAAGGAATGGCACATACTTCACCTGATGCAACATTTGAAAAACATTTTGGTTGAACCGAAAAACCGGAATTTATCGCAGATATTCCTGAAGAGGCATATCTTCTTACTGATGGATTTAGATTCGTTTGAGTATTAATAAAACTACAACCTGTAAAAGAGATTCCATTAACACCCAATAATTTAGCATGTGAATCAAAAAACATTCCTGAAGTATAGAAATCGTTGTTAACCAAAAAATTACATTCAGTGAATTTAGATCGATTTGCAAACTCAACATTATTGTTCATGTTTTTATAAGGGGCGAACAATACTGCATTCTTACAGTTTTTAAAAGTAGTATTTGTAGCATACACAATACCCCCATTTTTTGATAGATCAGATTGATCGCCTACTTTTATTCCACAAACTGCATTTTCAATTACAGCTCCATTTAATATGACAATTCCTTGATTTGTTGCGTTTTGTGAAAATAAACTATTGCCCTTTACTTCAATACCTTGCCATGGTTTAGTAGAACAATAATTTTTTATTGTTCCACCATCAATAATTAGTTTTCCACCCGGTTCAACAATAATTTTAGCATTTTCTGTACAAAAAATTGATCCTTTTATTGTTAATGTAGCATTGGTATGTATTTTTAATATAGATGGTAACAATCTATTTGAATAATACCAAGTTTGATCATTATTAATATTTAATTGTGAGTTAGGAGTCACTCCTACATTTGCATAAACATTACCTGTTATTGTAAAGTTTTTTTGATAATAATAAATTAATTCCCCTTGATATAATACAGTAACATTGATAAATCCATTACCAGATTCGATTGGCATAACTTTAATTACATTATTATCTATTTGAGTAAATACGATATTTCCACTTGAAGACCATTGAAATTCAAATAAATCAGTTCTATAAATATCACAAATAAAAGTGGATATCTCACATGGATTTAATTCATTTTCACCTTTTAATTGATTTGCTCCTCCATAAATTGCTTCACCTACGCATCTAAGTGAATTTATTAATCCATATCCAACATAATTATTCCAATAACCGTTCTCTTTAAGTATATTAAATGTATAGTTATTAATTTTTTGTGAGGTTTTCTCAATTATATTTTTTATTTGAATGTTGGTCAAATCTGGATTAATAGTTAACATTAGAGCAACAACTGAAGAAACATGAGGAGCCCAGCAGATGTTCCTGAAAAAGTTGTATCATAATTGGTCTCATTATAACCTAATAGACCCATTCTATCAATTGTTGGAATATTTGTACCTGGAGCAACTATAGATAGTTCTTCACCGTATGCACTTGCTTTATGTCCACTCCATGGATCACAAGGTTGAGCTTCAGATATCATTATTTCAGAACCAGAACGAATTCCACATTTATCAATTGCACCTACTGCAATAACACAATTATGAGATGCTGGATATGCAATATTTCCACCATCATTTCCTGACCCACCTATAAAAATACATCCTTTTCCATTTCTACCTTCATTATATGCAGTTTCGATTGCATCATTTAAGATGCCAGATTCTTCATAAAGTTGGAAACTCATATTGAAGATAGATACATTATTATCTTCGGAAGCAATTTCAATACTTTTTGCAATTTTTCTATGGCTAAAAACCTTGTTTTCTGCTCTTTTAAATATTCTAATAGGAAAAATTTTTACATTTGGTGCAATTCCAACAATTCCAATATTATTAATTTCCGAAGAAATAATTCCTGCACAACATTGACCATGCTTATGATTTTCTAAAGGTCTACCAGTGCCTATTCCAAAAAGATCACAAGTGTATCCATCTAATAAATTTGATATTCCAGATGAATTATAAAATTCTTCATGCTGTTCAACTCCATCATCTACAACACCAACAATAACATCAGATTCAATATCATTAAGGTAATCAGATAAAAAAGCCCAAGCTTTCACCGATTTTATATCCACTCCAATTGTTCCTCCATTTTGTCCATTATTTTCTAATCCCCATTGTAAATTGAAATACTCATTATTAAAATCTAAAGTTGATGCTTCTGAATAAATATCGGGTTCAGAATAAAAAACTTTAGAAGTATCAAAAATTTCGTTTGCAGCATTTATCATGTCATTTTCATATTTAAAAACAATCTTATAAATGTTATTGTATTCATAAGATGCAATATAGTTTTGAAAATTTTGTAGTTTTGGAACTAAATATGATTCATAATATATTGAATCTTTAAGTCTAACATATATTTCATTTCTGAACCAAATTTGATTATTATTCATTTTTTTAGAAAATGAAATCCAAGAAATATCATTTTGAAATATACTAATTTTTGAAATAATTGAATCAAAATTCATTTGTGATAATGTTTCACTATTAACAATTATTATATCATCTTCATTATCTGAAAAAATATTATCTTTTGGATTCTGAAATATCGTATCTAAAATTTCAACAATTTCGGTGTATCTATTCATATTATTAACAATAATACTAACAGAATTTGAATCATCTTCAAAGTATTGGGGTTTACCTTTTATATAATAGAAACGTGTGTTATTTTGGGAATTAACATTAATAAATATCAATAAAATGATTAATCCAAAAAACAAAGTAAAAAATTTTTTTTTCATATCAATTTTTCTTTTCTATACAATTAATATAATAAACATCTTTTCTTAAATCAAGTGTTCTTCCGGAATAAGGGGTTTGTAAACAAATATTAACTAATGAAGTATCAGATATTTCAAATTTTGTTGGAATAGTTCCATAAATATGAAAAATTTTATTACTATCTGAAATTAAATGAGCCTTTATTTTTTTATCTTTTATGTAAAATGAAGAATCTGTAATATAGGGCTCATCCAAATAGATAAATTGTCCAGTTAAACCACAATCACAATCGTTTTGTTTAACACAACTTGTGAATGTTAATGAAGTTAGGCTTAACATACAGAATAGAATTCTAAACTTTAATTTCTCTTTCATAACATTTGGTTTTTTAAATTTTTTCTAACATAATGTTCATTATTGAAAATGTTTTTTGAACGGTAAAAATAAGAAAACAAATATTTAATTTCACTATTGTCCGATAAAAAAGTTATAAAGTAAGGGGGTAATTTTTCAATCCACCCCCATTACTCTTTTTTGTAGTTTTGTATCTACCAAAATATAAACCTACAATGAGCAAAAATACGAATTTTTTTGGTCAGTCTGTTTTCGGACAGCTGATTTCTTATATTGACAACAATATTATCTTCAAAAACGCCCAAAAGCATAAAGCAAACCATTATACAAAACGCTTTATGGCTAAGGATCACTTAATTAGCATGCTCTTTTGTGTATTTGCCAAGTGTAGCTCACTCAGGGAAGTTTCCGGAGCAATGTTAGGGCTGTCGGGAAAAACAAAACATTTTCAATTGCTTAATATTCCGTATAAAAGCACACTTTCAGATGCAAATAAACGCAGATCCTCTGATTTTTTTGCCGGAATTTATAATGATTTGTTAAAAAAATATGGTCATTTGATCTCGGACAGCCGAATTAAGGATGTAATTAAAAGACAAGTTGAAATTTTTGATAGTACAACAATTAGTCTTTTTCAAGATATTTTAAAGTGCGTTGGAAGGAATCCGATAAATGGTAAAAGAAAAGGTGGAATCAAAATGCATACCATTATCAATGTTGATGAACTGGTTCCTAAAATGGTTTGGTTTACGGAATCTGCAAGACATGATCATTTTTTACTATCAAAATTAAAGCTAGATCCAAATACAATTTATGTTTTTGATAAAGGATATAATGATTATCAAGCATTTAAATTATTTAGTGACAATAATGTAGGTTTTGTGACCAGGATTAAAGACAATGCGGTTTATTCAGTTACAGAAGAATTATTAATAGAAGATTGCATTCATAGTGGAGTACTAGAAGATACAATTATTGAGGTTAGTTTTAAAGATGAAAATAAAAATGTTCAAAAAGTAAAATTAAGAAAAGTGAGATTTTATGATCGAAAATTGAAAAGAGAATTTGAATTTCTGACCAATCTTTATGAAATGAGACCAGATTTAGTAGCAGCTATTTACAAACTTCGTTGGGAAATAGAATTGTTATTCAAACAGTTAAAACAAAACTTTCCTTTAAAATATTTTCTTGGAGACAATGAAAATGCAATCAAAATACAGATATACTGTGCATTAATTGTTAATTTATTATTTACAGTCATTCAAAAACAGCTCAAACGACCTTGGGCATTTTCAAATCTAGTTAGTTTTTGTCGAATTCATCTCTTTAATTATATACATTTGAATAAATTTCTTGAAAATCCTGAAAAAGATTGGCAAAAACAAGAACAAAATTTAGTAGATTTGACCCTCTTCTAGGGGGGCTTACTTTTCAATTTTGATAAAATTAGAAATTATTCATATTGATATTCAACACTATACAGTCCAAAATATAATATTTTTAATTTTTATCGGACAATAGTGATTTAATTTGAAAAATAGCTAAATTTTTAACATTTTACCCAATTTTTCCAAACGAGCGCATGATTTTATGTCAAAAATGTCGAGATTTTTAATTTTGTTTTTAATTTGAATTAAAAACAAATCAAAAATTTATTTGATTTTTTAGTTAAAATAGATCAAAGAATGGGTTAAAAAATCAAAATTTTGAAGTTTTCTCTTTTTTTGGTGTGCTGTGTGTCAAATAGGCAAGATTTATTTTGGTTCACAATGTAAAAAGAAGTTTTCTCAATGTATCACAATGTTAATAAATTATAATACAATACTTTGAGTTACCTTTTTTTAACTTAGAGTGACTTTGTGCTCCGAAAATATAAAAAAAGGGGCAAAATCCATTTCTGAATTCTGCCCCAATTAGCCTTTAGCTATTAGCCTTTAGCCCTTAGCCCTTCGTCTTTAGCCCTTCGCCTATCGCCCTAAAGTTGCTACCATCACCGCTTTGATCGTGTGTAAACGGTTTTCTGCTTCGTCAAAAACGATTGACATTGGTGATTCGAATACATCTTCTGTAACTTCCATAGCTTCTAATCCAAATTTAGCATGAATATCACGACCCACTTCTGTTTCTAAGTTGTGGAACGCAGGTAAACAATGCATAAATTTAACATTTGGATTTTGTGTTGCTTTCACAACATTCATGTTGATTTGGTAAGGAGTTAATAATTTAATTCTTTCTTCCCAAACAGCAGCTGGTTCTCCCATAGATACCCAAACATCTGTGTATAAGAAATCAACACCCTTAACACCTTCTGCAACACTTTCAGTCAAAGTGATAGTTGCACCGGTTTCTTTTGCGATCTCTCTACATTTTGCTACTAATGCTTCTTCCGGCCAGCATTGTTTTGGAGCTACAGCACGGAAATCCATTCCCATTTTGGCTGCACCAACCATTAAACTGTTTCCCATATTGTTTTTTGCATCTCCTAAATAAGCATAAGAAACTTGGTGTAATGGTTTGTCACTGTGTTCCATCATGGTAAGGAAGTCAGCTAAAATTTGAGTTGGGTGAAACTCAGTGGTTAATCCATTCCATACAGGAACACCGGCATAAGCACCTAAAGTTTCCACGATCTCCTGAGCATAGCCACGATACTCAATACCATCATACATTCTACCCAAAACGCGGGCTGTATCTTTCATAGATTCTTTTTTACCCATTTGAGAACCTGCAGGTCCTAAATAAGTTACATGCGCACCTTGATCTAAGGCAGCTACTTCAAATGCACAACGGGTACGGGTTGAATCTTTTTCGAAAAGAAGTACAATGTTCTTACCTGTTAATGTAGGTTGTTCAGTACCTGCATATTTAGCAGCTTTTAAATCAGCTGATAGTTTTAATAAATACTTGATCTCCGCTGGAGTAAAATCCAACAATTTTAGGAAATTTCTGTTTCTTAAATTGAATGCCATAATTATTTTTTTTAATGTTAAGTGATACAAATTCAATACAATAGATATTCTGTTTGAAGGTATATTTATCGAAGTGCAAAGGTACAAAAATTCTTTGGTTTTTTAGTTAACTTCTGATTAATTGTATTTTATGAAATAAAAAGGATATCAAAATAAGTATAATATGTTGAGATATTGAAAAAATCAATACCTCTATTTAGATCACTTTTTGTAATAAGAAATAGTGTATTTTTGCGTTCAAATTTGGAATAATCATATAAATTGTTGAATAAACTTTTTTAAAAATAAAAAAATTAATAAAAACGTATGAAAAAAATTGTTTTAGTAACTTTGTTAAGTGCATTCTTTAGCTTCACTTTTGCTCAACAAGCAGCCCCTTCAGTGCCAACCATCGGACAAAAAGCTCCTGAGTTAGCATTCCAAAACCCTCAAGGTAAAATTATGAAATTATCTGATCTAAAAGGGAAAGTGGTTTTGATCGATTTTTGGGCTTCCTGGTGTCGCCCATGTAGAATGGAAAACCCAAATGTGGTGGCAATGTATAACAAATACCATGATAAAGGATTTGAAATTTATAGTGTTTCATTAGATAAAGATAAAGCTTCCTGGGAGAACGCCATTAAAACAGATGGATTGATTTGGCCTAACCACGTAAGTGATTTACTATACTGGAATTCGGAAGGCGCTCGTATCTATGGAGTAAGAAGTATTCCTGCAACTGTTCTAGTAGATAAAGATGGAAAAATTATTGCACTTAATCTTAGAGGTGCAGCTCTAGAGCAAGCATTAGAAAAGATTTTCAATGCCAAATAAATAAAAAAGCCGGTTTGTAACCGGCTTTTTTTTATTTTAAAAGATTGATCAGATATTGTCCATATCCGCTTTTTAACAAAGGTTGCGCAATCTCTTCCAGTTGCGATGCATTGATGAATCCTCTTTTAAAGGCCACTTCCTCAATACAACCAATTTTTTGTCCCTGACGGTCTTCAATCACCTGAACAAACTGAGTGGCATCAATTAATGATTTGAATGTTCCGGTGTCAAGCCATGCCGTTCCACGAGCCATTTTGGACACTTTTAGTTTTTTATTATCCAGATAATACCTATTTACATCCGTGATCTCATATTCCCCACGTTTGCTGGGTTGAATATTTCGGGCAACATCCACAACTGAATTATCATAAAAATATAAACCGGGAACCGCATAGTTGGACTTAGGTTGTAATGGTTTCTCCTCTATCGAAACAGCGTTCATCTCTTTGTCAAATTCAACAACACCGTATCTCTCAGGATCTGAAACATGATAGGCAAAAACAATGCCGCCATCCGGATTGTTGTTATTCATCAGATTCTCTTCAAAATCAGCACCATAGAAAATATTATCTCCCAAAATCAAAGATGCTTTATCGTTTCCAATAAAATCAGCACCAAGAACAAAAGCTTGTGCTAATCCGTTCGGAACATGTTGAACAACATATTCAAAACGGCATCCCAATCTGGATCCATCGCCTAATAATCTTTCAAAATGGGGCAAATCATGAGGTGTTGATATAATCAAAATCTCATTAATGCCGGCTTGCATCAACGTAGAAATTGGGTAGTAAATCATCGGTTTATCATAAATGGG
Source organism: uncultured Bacteroidota bacterium (assembly GCA_942493315.1). Lineage (GTDB taxonomy): Bacteria > Bacteroidota > Bacteroidia > Bacteroidales > WCHB1-69 > UBA5429. The sequence continues at coordinate 1,610,826 of OW818690.1, forward strand.
CATCAGTTGTTTGCTCATGGCTAACGTAATAGGATGTAAACGGGTTCCGGATCCCCCGGCTAAAACAATACCTTTCATAGTTGTTGAATTTTCCGCAAAAATACTAAATTATTTAACAGGTAACAGGTATCAGGTAACAGGTAAAAATTTAGAGGGAACAGGTATAAGGTAACAGGTAAAAATATAGAGTGAACAGGTAACAGGTAACAGGTAAAAATTTAGAGGTAACAGGTGTCAGGTAACAGGTAAAAATTTAGAGTTAACAGGTTTCAAGTAACAGGTAAAAATTTTGAGGTAACAGGTAACAGGTAACAGGTAAAAATATAGTGGGAACAGGTAACAAAAGAATTTTTTTTTATATTTGCGATTGAAATTATTATTCTACATATACTAAATTCAAACTTATGAAAACTACTATTATGCAAGAAAAAAGTATAGCTTTTGCTATTCAAATAGTAAACTTAGTAAAAGATATTCAACAAAATCAGAAAGAATTTATTTTAACTAAACAATTATTGAGATCAGGGACTTCCATTGGTGCAATGCTTTCTGAAGGTGAATTTGCTGAAAGTAACGCAGACTTTATCCATAAGCAATCTGTTGCCTTAAAAGAAGCCAATGAAACTAGATATTGGTTAATAATCCTTAATAAAACTGGATATTTAAATACTGAAAAATTCAATGTTTATTTTTTATCAATTTATGAAATTATTAAAATGTTGATTTCATCTATTAATTCTCTTAAACAAAAGAATAAAAATTAATTTTCAAATTTATAAACTCTCATATTTTAATGGATATTTGATATTTCTAATGTTATTTCAAAATTCAAAATAATTTGTTACCTGTAACTTGGAACCTGTTAGATTATTTCGTATTTTTGTAGCTTGTTTTTTATTAAAGCTAAAACTATGAATTTTATTGAAGAAATTATCGAAGAGGATTTGAAAAACGGTAAAAATGGAACCAAAGTACATACCCGTTTTCCTCCGGAACCTAATGGTTACCTGCACATTGGACATGCTAAATCTATCTGTTTGAATTTTGGATTAGCTCAGAAATATAATGGCCAGTGCAATCTTCGTTTGGATGATACCAATCCAACAAAAGAGGATGTTGAATATGTTGACTCTATCAAAGAGGATATTCAATGGTTAGGTTTCCAGTGGGCTGCCGAATATTACGCTTCCGATTATTTCGATCAATTGTATCTATGGGCTGAATGGTTAATTCAAAATAATTTGGCTTATGTGGATGATTCAACTCAGGAAGAGATCAGTTTAGGTAGAGGAGTGCCAACTAAACCGGGCACTGAAAGTCCATATAGAAATAGAACTGTGGAAGAAAATCTCGACATTTTCCGTAGAATGAGAACGGGTGAATTTGCCGAAGGATCTAAAGTTCTTCGCGCTAAAGTGGATATGGCATCTCCCAATATGCACATGAGAGATCCCATTTTGTACAGAATCCTTCATGCGGAACACCACAGAACCGGAAATAAATGGTGTATTTATCCTATGTACGACTACGCTCATGGACAAAGTGACTCGATAGAAGGGATTACCCACTCTATCTGTACTTTAGAGTTTGAAGTGCACCGCCCTTTATATGATTGGTTTTGTGATACATTAAAAATTCACCATCCTCAACAAATTGAATTTGCAAGATTAAACTTGAACTATACCATCATGAGCAAACGTAAATTGATGTTATTGGTACAGGAAAAATATGTGATGGGTTGGGATGATCCCAGAATGCCCACTATTTCAGGGCTAAGAAGAAGAGGGTACTCTCCTGAATCGATTCGCAATTTTGCTGAAACAGTAGGTGTGGCAAAAAGAGAAAATATTATTGATGTGAATCTTTTGGAATTTTGTGCCAGAGAACATTTGAATAAAGTAGCCCAACGCAGAATGGCTGTTTTAGATCCCGTGAAGTTGATCATTGATAATTATCCTGATGGTCAGGTGGAAATGATGAATGCAGTGAATAATCCTGAAGATCCTGAAGGTGGAACACGACAAGTACATTTTTCAAAAGAATTATGGATCGAAAGAGCCGATTTTAAAGAGGATGCAGATAAAAAGTTCTACAGATTAACCATAGGGGGTGAAGTGCGCTTAAAATACGCTTATATCATCAAATGCACCCATATTATTAAAGATAACGAAGGGAATATTCTGGAAATCCATGCAACTTATGATCCGGAGACCAAAAGTGGGATGGAACAAAGTAACCGAAAGGTAAAAGCAACAATCCACTGGTTGTCTGTTGATCATGCTCAAAAAGCTGAAGTGAGATTATTCGATAAATTGTTTACCGTTCCTGAACCTGATAATACAGAAGAGGGTAAAACCTTTTTAGATTATATCAATCCGAATTCTTTGGTGGTCATTGATGGGTTTGTTGAAGAAAATATGTCTTTGGAAAATAAACACCCATATTACCAGTTTGAAAGAACCGGATATTTTTGTTTGGATAAAGATTCTCATAATCAAAAGTTAATATTCAACAAAACTGTTGGATTGAAGAGTTAATATGGCTTGTCTATCTGATTACGAAGTAAAGGTTTTATTAGCCTTAAATGAAAGTTTAAAGGGGAATAAGAAATTCTCTGACTTTCTATTGCATAATGGATTTCCTGAGTTATCGGCATTCTCTGCAGCAGTTCATTCTAATACGGAGGCTTTGGATTGGTTGTTAAAAAACGGATATCCTGAATTTGCCATTTTAAGCAATGCCATTGATGGTGAAGCAAATGCTATTGAATGGTTAGAAAAATATAATTTTCACTTGATGTCCATCTTTGCGGCTGCTTGTCGCAAAGAGGATCAAGCGATTAAGTGGTTTGCTGATAATAATCTGGATGTTTTTGTTTTTTTAATCAGAACCATCCACGACCAGTTATTGTTCCAGTCGTGGGATTCTTCGGATCCTCATCGAATGAGGAGATCCTGATTAATTTATAAATTTCAATAATTCGTCTTTGGAAGATTGGAATGAGAAAGCATCAGTTACTTGGTAATAGTTGTTTTTGTCGTTACAAAACGGATATGCATATTTGGCAAATTCCAATTTATTGCTTTCAAATGAGAATAATCTGACAATTTGAATAATTTGAGCAGTACACATTCTATTGCGGGATACAATTTGTTTGGCTTTGGTCAACTTGCCTGATTCAAAATTATCGCTTCTAATAGAATTTAAAACCGTATTAAACTCATTGTTTGACATACAAGGGTTGTTGTTGTTCCCTTGATACCCATTATTCCCATTATTGCCGTTGTTTCCTTGATGTCCGTTATTTCCATGGTTTCCATTGTTCCCGTTATTCCCATTGTTCCCCTGGTTGCCGTAATTACCGTTATTTCCTTGATTTCCGTAATTTCCATTGTTCCCTTGGTTACCGTAATTATTGCCACCCGGATAATTATTTCCATTATTTGGATGACAATCAGAAGGAATAGAAATATAATTATATTTTTTCCCACTATTACCCCAATAATTACCATAGTTTCCAAAACCCGGATTTAAATAGGAATAGTAATCGTTATAGTAACTATAATTGGGAAATATGACATTCATAGTTAACATAGGGGTACTATTCATATTAGATGATTTAAATAAATAGGTTCCATTTCTGAATTGAATTTCAAAATTATTGAAACGAGGTTGTGGATTAACAGAAACATTTTGACCTAAAATGTTTTGATTAAAGTTATCCATCTCTATTCTTACCCGATATTGTTGTTGGATAGTCATTCCTTGAACTCTAATGGAATTAACAGAATATTGATTTTGTAATACATCATCAATAAATACCCAAAATCTTTCATTAAAGTTTTGAGATGAAATAGTGATTGAACCCCATTGTGCAAAGATGCTAAGTGAGAAAATGGATAAAATAATAGTAACAAGAATTTTTTTCATAATTTTAATTTTATTATTGGAATGCAAAAATAAATAAAAGTTTAAAGCTGCTATTTTAGGAATTTTATTTTTGAGAGAGAATACATGCAATTGTAGCCACTAATGAAATAGGTCTCTCTGTGATTCTTAGTGGCTACAACATACATGCGGGACAAAATTGTAGTCAATTTTTTTTATGAGGATTCAAAATTATATCTAATTTTTTTTAAAGTCAAAAAAAGGGGTAAATTTTAACATTTTAGTCCAAAATTCTGAACGAGCGCATGATTTTATGTCAAAAATGTTAAGAATTTGCATTTAAAGTTAAAAATCACGCATTTTTGAACACTACTTCAGCGTCAATTTTTAACAGATTTTGGTGACCAAAAATCGATTTTAATGGGAAAAAAGAAATAATTTGGAAAATAATTGAAATATTTTTTTTATTTCTCTGCATGAGGGTTGCCATATTGGCACTTTATTGTACCTCAATGAGTATAACTTTTTTATTCGACATCAAAATTATAACGAATTTTGAAAATAACCAAATATTTATCAATTTTTAAGAAAAAAATGATATTTTAAAAAAAAACGTCTTATTTTTGACCAAAAATGTTAGAAAAAAAACAGATTATTGTAAAAAATATGCAATAATCTGTTTTTTTTAAGAAGATTCCTGTATAAAACAGGTATTTTTTTTAGATTTGTGGATTTCTTACAATTCTGGTTCCACAAGTTGGATTTCCTAATTGTCCGGCTTCAGTTATAATACACTCTTTCCCGCCATTTTCAACGAAATAGAGCGCTGCGCGAACTTTAGGAGCCATAGAACCTTCTGTAAAATGTCCCTCTTCAAGATATTTTTTAGCATCGTTAACTGTGATCACGTCGAGAGCTTGTTCATTCTCTTTTCTAAAGTTGATATAAACTTTAGGAACATCAGTGAGGATGTAGAACTCATCTGCTTTCATTTCAACAGCAGCAAGAGCAGAAGCCAAATCTTTATCAATGACAGCTTCCATACCTTTACCACCATGTTGATTACGAACCACAGGAATACCGCCACCACCACATGTGATTACAACATATCCGGAAGTAGCTAATCGTTGAACTACATCAATATTACTTATATGAAGTGGTTTTGGGGAAGCAACGATTTTTCTCCAACCATTACCTTTGGGATCTTCGGCAAATTTAGCCCCGGTTTCAGCTGCAAAATGATCAGCTTGTTCTTTTGTATAATAGGGTCCAACAGGTTTGGTTGGTTTTTGAAATGCAGGATCATTTTCATCTACAACTACTTGTGTAACTAATGTAATCACGTGTTTGCGAATTCCACCTTTAAAAAAGATGTTTCTGAAGGCTAATTCAATCATATAACCAATAGATCCTTGTGTTTCAGCAACACAAACATCCATAGGCATCGCTTCGATTCCATAAGTTTTTAATCCTGCATCATGTTGAAGCATTACATTTCCAACTTGTGGTCCGTTACCATGACCAATTACTAAATCGTAATCCTGTTCATACAATTTGTTCAGGGACTTGCAAGTTTCCATTACATTATCCAACTGTTCCTGATATGTGCCTTTTTGATTACTTCTCAATAACGCATTTCCGCCAAAGGCAACCATTGCTAATTTCTTCATAAAAAGTTTCTCTTTTTAATTTGTAAACGATGATATTTGTTTTAAATTTAGATTTACCAGATTTGTGCTCTTTTTTCAGGAGTCAGCCACATAGCGTCACCCTCTTTTACCTTAAACGCTTCAATAAATGGAGTGATATGAGGAAGTGCTCCATTAACTCTCCATTTACCCAATGAGTGTGGATCCTCTTTGGTACGACGTAACATTTCAGCTTCACGAATATTTCCACCCCAAACCATGGCATAGGCAATGAAAAATCTTTGTTCTGGAGTAAATCCATCCATTGTTCCTTGAACGGTTGAATCTTGAATCGCTTTTTGTAAAGCTACATAAGAGATGTTCAAACCACCATTATCGGCAATATTTTCACCTAAAGTAAAAACTCCGTTGGCTTGAACATTTGGAAGAACAGTAATGTTATTGTAAAAATCAACTAATATTTTAGAACGCTCTGCAAAGTTTTTGCTGTCCTCTTCACTCCACCAGTCTGTTAAATTACCAGATTTATCATAATATCTTCCGGCATCATCAAAACCATGAGTCATTTCATGTCCGATAACAACACCAATTGCCCCATAATTAACGGCATCATCAGCATTCATATCAAAAAATGGAGGTTGTAAAATACCTGCTGGGAAACAAATCTCGTTGGTAGTTGGATTGTAGTATGCATTCACAGTTTGTGGTGTCATACCCCATAATGTTGGATCTACAGGTTTTCCGATTTTGTTCCATTGATAGTTGTTTTCAAATATTCTGGATCTTAAAATATTGGCATAATAACTGTCATTTTTAATCTCTAATGCAGAATAATCTCTCCATTTATCAGGATATCCCACTTTTACAACGATAGCATGTAGTTTATCGATAGCTTTTGTTTTTGTTGAATCAGACATCCAGGTTAGTTCTTTAAAACGGAGCTCCATAGCTACTTTCAAATTGGCAACTAATTTTTCCATTCTAACTTTTGCTTCAGCAGGAAAATGTTTTTCAACATACATTTGTCCAACTGCTTCCCCTAATGAACCATCAACAGTTTCAATCACTTTTTTCCATCTTGGTTTATCCGCTTCTTTTCCGGATAAAATTTTATTATAAAAATGGAAATCAGCTTTTACAAAATCACTACTTAAATAAGGTGCAGCACTATTGATTACATTCCAAGCCAAATAGGCTTGAATCGTTTTAATATCGGTTTTACCTAAAATTTTATTTAATCCTTTGATATAATCTACCTGACCCACATTAACAGATGTTAAAGTTCCAAGTTTAATCGTATTTAAGTATGCTTTTACATCGAAGTTAGGAAATATCTTTTGAAACTCTTCAATAGTTTTCATATTGTAAGTTGCATTTGGATCTCTCAATAGTTCTTTAGGTGCGAAAACTTTGGCCATTTCTGTTTCCAATTTTAAAACATCTTTAGCTAATTGTTCCTCTTTTCCTTCCATACCAACAATCTTAGAATATCCTGAAATTTTAAACATAGTGGTTAATAATGTAATATATTCATTTCTGATATCTTGCATTCCTTTTTCTAAATAGTAGTCTCTGTCTCCAATCCCTAAACCGGTTTGCCATATCCAGGCAATATTCATCGTACTGTTTTTAGGGTCAGCTTCTCCAAAAATTCCAAAAAATGGAGAATTACCGGATAGATGCATTTCGCCTAAAATAAATGGAAGATCTTTGATATTTTTCAATTGCGCAATTTTGTTTAACTCAGGTTGAATAGGAGCATTACCCTGTTTTTCAATCATTACAGTGTCCATCCCCATGTTATACAAATCTCCGATTTTTTGTTTAATACTTCCTTGTTGGTGTTTCCCTTTTGCAATATCGGTAATTAAACTTTTTAATTGGATTTTGTTGTTTTCCGCTAATTGATCAAAAGTGCCAAATCGGGAATACTCAGCAGTCAATGGATGTTTATCCATCCATCCACCGGTAGCATAACGATAAAAATCGTTGGCAGGATTAGCCGTAGTATCCATATTGGCTTTAGATACACCTGAAGTCAATTCTTTTACGGTCACTTGTTTGGTTTCCTTACATGATGCAAATAAAATAATAGAACCCATCATGATTAATTTAAAATAGTTTTTCATTTTTTTGGTTAATTGTTTGGTTATTAATAAAATATAACTTAAAACCTCAATTTTTTAGAAGATGCAAAAATACGTGAATTTTTGAATCGGAATGATGTTATATTAAAAAAAATAGAGGCGTTTTTTTCATACTTTTGTACCGCATTTTTCTTTTTACAATTTAGTAGGTATGCTCAGTTTTAAATCTGTTACACTTGAAGATCAAAATATACTTGGTGATAAACTCAACTCTCTGAATTGTAATCTGTTAAACTATAGTTTCGTCGTTCAGTTTTTGTATCGAAATGTGATTGGTTTCCAATATGCCGTGTATAAAAATTTTATCATTTCCAAAATTCAAATTCAAAATAAAGATTATTTTTTGTTTCCTGTTGGAGATGGAGATTATTTTGAAGTTTTTGATGAGATTAAAAATTATGCTTTTTCAAATTATCATAAACTTCGTTTTTTTCAGTTTTGTGCCATCAACGGAGAACGACTGCTGGAATGGGCTGAATTGTTAAAAACAAAAGGATACTCCTTTATATTTTATCCTTCTGAAGAGGAGTTTGAATACATATATCTTACAGAAGAATTGGCTTCATTAAAGGGACACAATTTAAAACCCAAAAGAAACCATTTTAATTATTTTATCAAAAATTATTCCTGGAGTTTTGAAAAAATTACCAAGGATCATATTTCTGACCTTCAATATTTTAGTTCGAATTGGGATACTGAAAAACATATTCAGGCGACTTCCAGACTGAATATGGAAAATGAAGCTTTGCAAGAGGCTTTTCTTTACTATTCTGATCTGAATTTATCGGGAGTTTTATTAAAAGTGAATCAAGAGATCGTTGCTTTTTCGATTGGAGCATTGCTTAATGATGATACCTGGCTGGTGCTCTTTGAAAAAGCGGACCGAAATGTGAGAGGAGCATACACAATGATTAATAAACTCTTTGCTCAGGAGATTGCGCAGGGATACCTATATATCAACCGGGCAGAAGATGGCGGTGTTGAAGGATTGCGTAAAGCAAAACGTTCCTATCATCCCGATTATATGAATGAAGTTTACCACTTAACAATAATGAATAATTAATAATGAATAATGAATAATTAATAATGATAAAAAATATTCTATGAAAAAACTGATCTCCTTAATTTGGATTATTTCTCTTTTGACAATGTTTATCTCCTGTAAATCAGATCATTTTATTTCTGATACTACTTACAGACAGCAAGTAGAGAAAGATTTTTCAGCCCGGAAAGAGTTAGCTAAGGGAAGAACAACCCAACTTTTTTCAGTGTTTGACCAAAAAATAAACATTAAAGAAAAAGAAGCATTACAATTTTTATATGCATATATGCCCTTGAGCGATTTAGCTGATTATGACGGAAATTTCTTTTTAAAACAGGTGCAGTATGCATTCAAAGCAAAAGAGGAGATGCCATGGGGGAAAACAATTCCGGAAGATATTTTCAGACATTTTGTATTGGTTTACAGAGTCAATAACGAGAATTTAGATACCGCAAGAATGGTTTTTTATCATGAATTAAAAGATCGGGTTAAAAATTTATCCATGTATGATGCTGCTTTAGAAGTGAACCATTGGTGTCATGAAAAAGTAACTTACAGAGGCGCTGATGGCAGAACATCTGCACCTTTGGCAACTGTGAGAACTGCCCTAGGCAGATGCGGAGAACAATCCACCTTTACCGTAACAGCTTTAAGAGCCGTTGGAATTCCTGCCCGTCAATGCTATACACCGAGATGGGCACATTCTGATGATAATCATGCCTGGGTTGAAGTGTGGATCGACGGAAAATGGTACTACTTAGGCGCTTGTGAGCCTGATCCTGAATTAAATATGGGATGGTTTTCTACTCCAGCCACTCGAACAATGATGGTACATACCAATGTGTTTGGAAAAAATAACCTTCCGGATGAGAAAAATCTGGAAACACCTCTATACACAATCTCAAATATGTTGAACCATTATACTGAAACAAAAAAAATAAAAATTCATGTTTTAGATGAAAATAAAAAACCGGTACAGGATGCTGTTGTAACTTTCAGACTTTACAATTATGCTGAATATTATCCGATCGCTTCTCAAAATAGTAATGCTCAGGGAGAAGCTCAAATTACTACCGGATTGGGAGATCTTTTGATATGGGCTACGAAAGATGGAAAATACAATTATCAAAAAATAGATGTTAGAGAACAAAATGAGATCACTCTGATCCTGACTAGAAAAGAGGGTGAATCTTATTCTGAAACTTTAGATATTTTCCCACCGATAGAGAAAAAAGTGGTCAAAGATATTCCACAGTCGATTAAGGATAAACATGCACAAAGGTTGCATTATGAAGACTCGATCAGAAACAGTTATGTGGCTACATTTATGACTGAAGATGAAGCGAGATCAGTTGTCAACGAAAACTTAACAACAGAACAAATCATTAAAGCCATTAGAAGGAGTGAAGGAAACTATGCAGAAATCATCAAGTTCTTAAATAATCATGCTAAAAAAGAGGATTATTTGTTTTTAAATGAGTTTTTAGAATCTCTTTCTGATAAAGATTTGAGAGATACACCCGCTGATATTTTGGAAGCACATGTTACCCATTATATATCCTTTGCAGGGAATATTAAAACAGTTGAATTGCTCCCGATTGATCAGGATCCCTATTTTCGGGGAATTATGCCTGCCCGAATTGCTAATGAACTGATAAGACCCTGGCGACCATTTTTGAAAACAGAAATGGAGAAAATTTTAGGCAAACAAACCCATGTTGATGCTGTGATGAATTGGATTAAACAAAATATTGTTGTGAATAAAACGGATAATTATTACAAATGTCCCATCTCTCCAAGAGGAGTGTTTGAATTGAGAGTCGCTGATCCACAGTCGAGAGATATTTTCTTTGTTGCTGTTTGTCGTTCGATGAATATTCCTGCTTATATGGATTTGGCCACTGAAAAATTGTATGTTTATGAAAACGGAATATGGAAAGATGTTCAGTTTGAATCCACTACAAAACCGGTGTCAACAGAAAAAGGGAAGCTTATCCTGAATTACAAACCTTCAGAAAGTCAAAAATCATTAAAATTAACCTATTGGATCCATTTTACGATTGCCAAATTTGAAAATGGAGAGTTTGTTACTTTTGATTATGAAAACGATTCCAGAATGGCAGATTTTCCAGCTACAATCGAGTTAGATCCCGGTTATTATATGTTGTCAACAGGCAATCGTTACTCGGATGGTGTAGTGCTATCCAGATTGGAGTTTTTTACTGTTGAAGCAGGAAAAACAGTAACTAAAAGTATTGTAATCAGAGATTTAGTTCCAAGAGATCAGATTTTTGGAACGATCGATTTAAAGCAACCTCTTTTTGGAACACTCCAGGGTAAAAACATGGAATCTGTAATGGGTGCGAAAAAGATGGTGTTATGTTTTATTGATCCCACAAGAGAGCCCACCAGACACCTTTTTAAAGATATGGCATCCCTCAAAAAAGAGTTTGAAAGTTGGGGTGGTGCCATTTTATTTGTGATTCCATCTTCCAAAAATACCGGAAATTTCCAATTTGAAAAATGGGGATTACCTAAACAATCTCAAATTATTGTAGATGAGCAATCTGCATTTCTGAAAAAACTATTAAAAGACACCCAATTAGAGTTTAAAGAGGAGTATCCGTTATTATTGATCATCAATGAGAAAGGTGAGCTGACCTCTAAATCGGAAGGGTATAGAATTGGGGCAGGGGAGATGATCCTGAAAGGACTGTGATTCGAATGCTCAATGTGCTCGAATGCTCGAATGCTCGTATGCTCGAATGCTCGTATGCTCGATGTGCTCATTAGTTCATTTAATTAGTTTAATTATTCTTATAACAATTTAAAAAATAGTAAAATGAAAAAAAGTATCTCTTTACAACCGGTTATGAAGAAATCCAAAATGAGGATCTATTTAGGGTTTTTTGCCCTTTTGCTTGCCATTGGTTTACCCATTTATTCACAGATTAAACAGGGTTCAATTGGCTCTATTCAGTGGATTTTTATGTTTCTTTTTTTAGCTCAGGGAACGATCTATATTTTGATGGGGTATGGTAAAAATATAACTGAACTCTTTGGTAAAAAGACCTATCTCCAATTCGATGAAGATGAGATTAAATTCAAAACCTCCAATTTTGACCAGGAGATTGTATTAAAAGCTGATCAGATTCAAAAAATTGTATTTCAAACTAAATTTCATGATTTTATATTAAAAGACAATCAAATAGTAAAAATGTATTTAACCGGATTTGAGTATCAATTGCTACAGGAGATCAAAGAGGGGATCATAGAGTATGCTCAGAACAATGGAATTGAAGTGGAGTCAATCTAAGAATATTAATATGAAAAAAACGGTATTCTTTTTTTTGATTATATTTTGTGCTGCATGTTCATTATTTCATCCGGTAAAAGTGGATAATTACACCCAAACATATTCATTACCAGGTACTATTCCAGTTAATGATACCCTTTTTTGTGATTTAAATGAAATTTCAAATATAAATTGGATAGAATACATGAATTGGATTGGAGATGTATATGGTGGAGATGCTCCGGTGTATAAACGATGTTTTCCAATTTCGTTTAATTATAACGATTTTGGTCCGTGTTACATCAATTTTTTTCCTGAATTTTGGAAATATCCTCTCTATAGAAATTCACCCATAATTGGAATATCGCAAGAGCAAGCACAACAATATTCCAAATGGAGATCAGACAGAGTTTTCGAACATCTGTTAATAGAATTGGGCAAACTGAAATATAACCCCAATCAGACACCTGAGAATTGTTTCACCATTGAACGATATTATGAAGGAAAACTAGATTCTTTGGTAATCGGTGAAAAATTAGACTATTATCCATGTTATTCACTACCCACATTCGAAGAACGAACAGTTATTTTGCAATTTTCCGATTCATTATATCAAAAAAATTATAGATTTTTTGATGTAAAATCGTATTCCGATTTTCAATTGATTCATCCTCATATCTGGTGTGACGTAAATCCTTGTCATAATGATACTTTTTATGTTCCAATGCTTTATAGTTGGAATTTACAATGCTGTAGACCCTTAATTTACAATATCAAAGGGAATGTTTCCGAATGGCTAGATGAACCTTATTTTATCGCCGGTGGGAGTTGGAAGGATTCCTATCAATCGATCATGGAAAAAGACACCATTTTCTGTAATTCAAGAAACAATTATACCGGTTTCAGAAATGTTTGCCGATGGAAAAAGTGGGGTTCAAAATAAAAATTTGCTTTATAAAAATTTTTTTTCTATTTTTGAGCCCTCATTGAAATGATAGAATAGTTCAATGAAAGTGGTCATAGTGTAAATAAATTTAATCAAAACGTATGAAAAAAATTTCAATCTTATTCTTTTGCTTTTCTTTTTTAGGTTTTTCATTTGCTCAAAATGATTGGGTAAAATGTGGAACCGGTACTGAATTTAGTTTGGCTTTAAAATCGGATGGAACCTTATGGTCATGGGGCAGTAATTTGAATGGACAATTAGGAATTGGGAACACTACCAATCAAAATCATCCAATTCAAATTGGAGATCAGTCAGATTGGGTAAGTTTTGATGCTGGATCTTTCCATGTTGTTGCTATTAAAAATGACGGTAGTATTTGGAGTTGGGGCTTAAATGGTAATGGACAGTTAGGTTTGAATGATTTAATTCAAAGAAATGAACCTGTTAAAATATTATCAAATCAAATTTGGAGATCAGTATCTTGTGGATTAGTTCATACAATAGCGCTTACACAGGAAGGAAAAATGTGGAGTTGGGGTTATAATGAACTTGGTCAATGTGGAACAGGAGAAGCAACATCTACTAATGTCCCAGATCCCGTTGATACCAATCACACCTATATTCAAGTATCGTGTGGAGGGTATCATACATTAGCCATTCGATCAGATAGTACGTTATGGGCTTTTGGATTCAATGGATCTGGACAACTAGGAACAGGTAATACTGAGAATAGTTTAATTCCAATTCTTATTGATTCTAGTTCAAAGTGGGTTGAAGTTTCCGCTGGTTTTCAATTTTCTTTAGCAAGAAAAGAAGACGGAACTATCTGGAGTTGGGGATTTAATGGTAATGGACAACTAGGCCTTGGTAATACAATTCAACAAAATAGTCCAACTCAAATAGGTACGAATAATAATTGGATCACCATCGTTGCAGGTTCAGGATATGGATTTGCGATTAATGAAAATAATGCACTTTTTGGATGGGGTTATAACGGAATAGGTCAATTAGGAATTCCGATATCAACATCGCAAAGTTCACCTGTTCAGATTGGTGATCAAACTGATTGGGTCTATATTTCGGGAGCTAAAGGATATGCATATAGTGGAACATTACTTGGAAACCATTCTATTGGAATCAGATCTTCTTTAAATAGCCTTTGTGCAACCGGAGCTAATTATATTGGACAACTTGGAAATAATACTTTAGTTGCAACTTCAGCATTCAATTGTAATATTGGAAATGTTGATGTTGATGAATTCTCACAAGAATCTCATTCAATTAGTCTATTTCCTAAACCTTCAAGTGACTTTGTAACAATAAATATTAACAAAGATAATTTTCAAACTTTTCGTTATCGATTGTTTGATATGAGTGGAAAATTGTTACTTGAAAGTAATATCTCTCAATCCATTTTTAAAATAGATGTTTCTACATATCCAAAAGGGATCTATTTTCTTTTGATTGAAAATGGCGAGGATTCATTTAAAGAAAAGATTATTGTTCAATAATGTGCTCTTTCCCCTCACAACACTGATACCCCATTTGTAAAGTGGTATGTTCTATCCCTTTGCTTTCTAGGATTTCTTCAATCTCCTTTTTCAATTCCATCACTTTTAACATATCAATATTGTCATGTACATTGATATGCGCCTCAAAATGGAGTTGCTCCTCATTCAATTGCCATAGATGAATGTGATGAATATCTTTAATTTCATTGATTTTTTCTATATCAGATACAATCTCTTGAATATTAATGTGAGACGGCGCCGATTGCATCAAAATGGCAGTGGATTGTTTCAATATTTCCCACGCATGATAAATGATGTACACTCCAACAATGATCGTGATCACCGGATCAATCCATACAATATCAAACAGCCAGATTGCTAAACCGCCAATAATAACAGCAACTGAGGATAATGTGTCTCCCAACAAATGTAAATAGGCAGCCCGTATGTTGATGTTTTTGTCTTTATCTTTTTGTAAAATCAATACAGAAAAACCGTTTGCCAACAATCCAATGATAGCCACAATCAACATCAATAATCCTTTGATGGGCTCAGGATTAAAAAATCGAACGTAAGCTTCTTTGAATAAAAATAAACAGATGGCAATTAATAGGAGTGCATTAAATAGAGCTGTAAGAATCTCAACCCTTTTATATCCAAAAGTACGTTTCATATCCGCCTCTTTATGACTCATTTTATTCGCAATAAAGGCAAAAATCAATGCCAGCGTATCCCCTAAATTATGGATTGCATCCGATAACAATGCAAGACTTCCAGAGATCAATCCTCCAATAATCTCTGTTACTGTTATCACTATATTTAATAAAGTAACCCAAAATAGATTTTTCCCATGTATATCAGTATGATGATGGTGTTCATGTGAATGAGTGTCCGTATGTGGATGGTGATGATTTTCCATATCTGTTTCAATTTAACTATGCAAAAATAAACCAAAAAATCACACCAAAACTTAAATTAAAATTAGCTAATTATCACATTCGCTTATTAGCTTATTATTTTGTATTTTTGCAGGCTAAAATTTAATGGAAAAAATATGAAATCTGAAGAAAAAGAGAACGCTAACAGATCAATAGACCAAAAAAGAAACAGAAAAGCCATCAAAGTGGGATTGTTCGGATTATCAGCCCTGATAGTTTTTTATATAGGAGCTAATTTTTTAATGGGCAATCAGGTCTTTGGCTACAATAAAACCTTATATGCTATTTTTGACAATGCCAAAGGATTACCTACAGGGACTGGTGTTTTTGTGAACGGTTTCAAAATCGGAAAAGTGGTAAAAATTGAATTAACTGATGAGGTTCCGGCTCGCGTGAAAGCAAAACTGATCATCTATGAAAAAATTGATATCCCTTCTGATTCCCGGTTTGAATTAGGAGCTAAAGATATTTTAGGTGGGTTGGTGATCAATCTAAGATTGGGAACCAGTACTAAAATGGCTGAAGATGAAGATAATATGACCGCTGTCCTTATCCCTGCTGTGACTGATGGATTGGATGGAATTAAAGATCAGTTGGGCTCTATCATGTCTTCCATTGATACTGTTGCCTTAGAATTAAAAGATATTTTACATTCAGAAGATGGTCCGTCATCATTGAAAAATATTTTCACAAACTTAGAATCCACAACAGCAGAATTAAATCTATTGTTGAATCAAAACAGATCCAAATTTGGCAAAATTGTGACCAATCTTGATGAATTTGCCTTAACTTTAAAAACGGAAGCTCCTAAATTAAAAGCCATTATTGATAATTTTGATAAAATCTCAAGCGATATCGCGAAAGAGGATTTGGCTCAGGTGATCTTAAATGCAAATCAAACCATCACAGAACTTCAACAAGTGATCGAAAAAATCAATAAAGGGGAAGGTGACCTTGGTAAATTGGTAAATGATCAGGAATTGTATAAAAACTTAGCTAATTCAACCGAAAATCTGAATAAATTGTTGATCGATATCAAAGAGAATCCAGGAAGATATATTCAAGTGTCGGTGTTTGGGAAGAAGAATAAATAGATATTAGGTATTAGGTATTAGGTTTTAGTTATTAGATATTACTTATTACTTATTACTTATTACTTATTACTTATTACTTATTGATTTGTTAAATGTTAAATGTTAAATAATTATGGAGATTTCAGGAAAATTAATACAAAAATTGCCTTTACAATCGGGTGTTGGTAAAACGGGAACATCCTGGCAAAAACAAGAGTTTGTGATTGAAACAATCGAAACATACCCAAAAAAAATATGTGCCAATTTGTGGGGTGATAAAACAGATGCCTTAAATGCTCTCAATATTGGGGATCAGGTGATTATGACTTTCAATTTGGAATCACGTGAATTTAACGGCAAATGGTACACCGATGTGAAAGCATGGAAAATTGATCCAGTTGCAGCTGCACCTTCTCAAGCTCCTCAATCCGGAAACAGCGTTCCTGCTGCTAATCCACTTCCTGAAGAGTTTGAAGGTACTTTCGTGGATGATTCACAAGACGACCTTCCTTTCTAACATTTTCAAAATATGGATAAGTTTGGGATTGCACATATAGCACAAATTGCTATGAGAATTGAACCTTCTCATAGAGCGGAAATGTGTTCTCAAGTGATTTTCGGTGATCCCTATCAAGTGATTGAAGAGAACGGAAAATGGCTTAAAATCAAAACATTAGATTGTGCTTATGAAGGATGGATCGATGAGCAATTGTTCAATTCCTTACATCCTGATGATGTGGAATCCTACTTGTCAACGGATCATTTTTTAGTTACAGACTATTTGATGTTCATCAGAGAATTTGAATCAAACGTTACTTTTCCGATCTATATGGGTTCTCATTTTCCATACCCTAATGATGGAATGCTGATACTTGGAAATGCCATTTTTATGATTGAGCTACCGGAAGAAAAATCTGTTGCAACTCATCCGGGGGTTGTCACTCGATCAGGTAAAACTGCTCAAATTTGCATCGGGTTATTTAAGATCTCCTTACCTATGGGGCGGAAGAACACCTTTGGGCATCGATTGCAGCGGGTTAGTACAGTTGGCTTTTAAAGCGATTGGTATCGATTTGGAAAGAGATGCATCTCAACAAGTACATCAGGGGGAAACAGTTGACTTTTTTGAACAAACCGAAGTGGGTGATGTGGCTTTCTTTGATAATGAAGAGGGTAAAATTGTGCACACAGGAATCGTTTGCGGAAAAGGAAAAATACTACATGCATCCGGATTTGTTAGAATTGATCTATTAAATCAAACCGGAATTTTAAATACAGAAACAGAAAAATATACCCATAATCTTAGAATTATTAAAAGATACCTTAAATCCAATTAAAAATGTTTATACAAGGCGAAAATATTAGTTTAAGAGCTCTCGAACCAGATGATGTTAAATTGCTCTATATTTGGGAAAACGATCCAGCTATCTGGAGAATCAGCCAAACTTTAAAACCTTACTCGGAATACACATTGCAGATGTTTGTGGACTGTGCTACGGACGATATTTTTACAACCCGCCAAATTCGTCTGATGATTGATTTAAATAATGAAATCCCCGGAGAACCCAATACAACCATTGGTATTGTGGATCTTTTTGATTATGATCCTTTTAACCAACGTATTGGGTTAGGAATTCTCATTCATCAGGATTTCCGTAAACAAGGGTATGCCACTGAAGCGATTGAATTGATTAAAAAATATGTTTTTGAAACATTATTGATCCATCAAATCTATTGTAATGTGCAACAAGACAATAAAGCGAGTCTCCTCCTTTTTGAAACTACCGAATTTGAAATCATCGGAATACAAAAAGATTGGTTACGGACAATTGAAGGATTCAAAAATGTGTATCTACTTCAATGTATAAATCCAAACGATGAAATTAAGTAAGAAGAAGATCAGCACAAGTTTGGGTGCGCTTTTTATTCTGGGTATCATAGCCTTAATCCTCCTTTTTTTTATTCCAAATGGAGAAGAGAACTTTAGGAAACTGATCATTTCAGAAGATTCTTCTTATGAAAGTGTGATGCAGGAGATTCAGGAAAACGGACATGTAAAAAGTTTTTTCACTTTTAAAATAGCCGCTCGAATCCTTGATTTCAAAGGAAATATCAAAAAAGGGAAATACACTTTTATGGAAAGTGACAATAACTTTACCATTATCAAAAAGTTACGAAGAGGGCAACATTTTCCGGTAAAATTCACCTTCAACAACATCAGAACCAAAGAGCAACTGGTTAAAAAGCTCGATGGTAAGTTTCTGTTTGAGGGGAACGAACTGGAGAAATTATTAGACAACTCTACCTTTCTGAGCACTTTTGGGCTTACTCCTGAAACAGCGATATCCATTTTTATCCCCAATACTTACGAATTATATTACGACATCAATACGGTACAGTTTTTCAATGCCATGTACAAGCAATACAACCGATTCTGGAATGAGAAAAGGGAACAGCAGGCGCAAATGATACGACTAAGTCGCTCTGAGGTGGTCACGTTAGCATCTATTGTGGAAGAGGAAAACTTCAAAGAGTTAGAAAAAGGGATGATTGCCGGGTTGTATATCAATCGTTTAAAAAAAGGGATGAAGTTACAAGCTGATCCAACTGTAAAATTTGCCTTACAAGATTTCACGATCAAAAGGATAACGGAAGAGCATTTGATGACGGAATCTCCTTACAACACCTATCTTTACACAGGATTGCCACCGGGACCGATCCGTATTCCGGCCACTTCAACGATAGATTCTGTTTTAAATTATCGTCAGCACGACTATATTTACATGTGTGCCAAGGAAGACTTCTCCGGCCGCCACTCCTTTGCCAAAACCTACAATGAGCATTTAAAAAACGCCGCTAAGTATCATAAGGCGCTGAACAAGAGAGACTAAGAACGGAAGACTACAGACTACAGACTACGGACTACAGACTAAAGAACACCTTACACCCTATACCATTATTCATTTTTCATTCATTCGCTCATTCGAGGCTTTTTGAGAGCACAAAGTCACTCAAAGTTAAAAGAAGTTACTCAACAAAAAACTTCTTTTACTTCGTGAAAACTTTGAGAAACTTAGCGAACCAAAAAGAATTCTTACAAATCAGCGTTCTATTTCAAACAAATTCGAAAAAAATAATTCGTGAATTCGTGGCATAATAAAAAAAATGTATATTTGTACCCTAAAAGAGATCAAAATCTATCCTAACAAAACAGTCTAACTTCATCTAAAAAAACACAAAATACAATACAAAACATACAACTATCTTGCTAAAAAGATGTGATAACCGCAATAAAGAGGGGAAAGAGTTACGATTATAAATTAGTTAATATGCATTTTAACCGAACATCAACCAAACAAATTATGATATGAATAATTTTTTAATAGCAATAATAATTGGACTTGTAGCAGGATTGATTGATATTACTCCGATGATAATAATGAGACTTGAAAAATCAGCAAATATCTCTGCCTTTGTTCATTATTTTGCACTTGGATTAATTATCCCTTTTGTGGACTGGGGAATTCCTTCTTGGATAAAAGGTATTGTCATTGCTTTATTGACAGGTATTCCGATAATGATCATAGTTTATCAAAAAGACAAAAAAGCAATAATTCCAATGATTGTTTTTTCATTGATACTTGGTGCAGGTATTGGCATTGTTGGAGCAAAATTTATTAGATAAATTAGTGAATTGATTAATGATTATAAAACGGATCGATTTTCAAAACAGTGGTATATGACAACTTCTCTTAAAATCCAACAACTTATTGCTCCATGTGGAATGAATTGTGGTGCGGGGTTATGTGTACATAAAGATTTTTGTCTAAAATGCAAAACAAAGATAAATAAAACGCATGTTAACAAACGCTAAACCGCATGTGCAGATACTCCATATCACAAACAAAATTAAAAAATATACTAACCCTCGCTGGCTAATAAGCGCGAAAGCCCACCTAGTTTTTGCGCCAACCGCTGGGTATAATGGAAGAAAACCGATTCACATAACAATATAAGTGCAAATGGAAACATTGATTAAAATCGAACGACTTAAAAAAAGATATGGGGAATTTACTGCCGTTGATGGGATAAGTTTCGACATTAACCGTAATGAAATATTTGGACTTTTGGGGCCAAACGGAGCAGGTAAAACAACAACAATCTCTATGATTTGTGGACTATTACCTATTTCAGAAGGAGAAATTACTTTTACCAATTGTAATGGTAAAGACAAAAAATCGATGATTGGTTATTGCCCACAGGAAAACATTTTTTACCCAAAATTGACTTGTTTGGAACAATTACTCTTTATGGGACAAATGTATGGGTTGCCCTCAAAAACGATTAAATTAAGAGCTGTTGAATTACTTAATCTTTTAGGTTTAACTGATAAAACTAATGTAAGAGCAAGTAATTTATCTGGAGGTATGAAACGTAGACTAAATATTTGCCTCGCACTCATTCATGACCCCGAAATTCTTATTTTAGATGAACCCGAAGCTGGATTAGACCCACAAAGCAGAATATTAGTTCGTGACTTTATAAAAACTACCAGCAAACAAAAGACCGTAATACTTACAACGCATAACATGGATGAAGCCGAAAGGTTATCTGACAGAGTTGCTATAATAGACCACGGGAAATTACTATTGATAGACACCCCTCTTAATCTTAAACGAACTGTGGGTGAGGGTGATATTCTTGAATTGGTTATTGAAACTAATAATGAAAATTCAATTAAGTCATTTTCAGATAGTATTAAGTTGCTTAATATGGACATTAAAATCAATGCTGATGCTATATTTATTAAGCATTCAAATATTATTGAACAATTGCCTGAAATAAAAAACATTGCTGAAATAAACGAATTAAAAATCGCAGAAATAAAACTTCGGGAAAATACGCTAGAAGATGTATTTATTCATTTAACAGGTAGAAATTTAAGACAATGAAAACAATTAGTATAATTTTAAAAAGTCTGAAAGAGCAAATCAGAAGCTATTGGGTGCTTTTGCTTTCGTTATCTATGGGACCATTTTTTATTATCGTTTATTTTCTGATAATGGAAACATCAAAACCTCAATATACTGTTTTGATTGCCAATAAGGATAACGGAGTTTTAGTTAACAAACAAATGATAAATCATGGTAATGATTTGATAGGATATTTTAAAAACTTCAAAATAGATACAGTCTCTTTCCCTTTTTCAGTAAATGAAGTAACAAATAAAACAGTGGGCATTGAGAGTTTGAAAAATAAAAAAGCAGATGCCCTGATAATTATTGATACTTCATTTTCTCAATCATTACAAAAACGAAAATTAGCTGATACCAATTCTCTGGTTAATGTTGAATTTATTGGAGACTTGTCTAATACAAATTATTTGATTAGTGCAGTTTGGGCAAACGAAATTGTAAATGAATATGCCTTGCATACAACAAATAATAAAAGAATAGTCAATCTAAAAGAAACAGCATTGGGTTATTCGGCTACAGCAAGCGGTTTTGATATGATAGTGCCTGGAATTCTAATAGTATCTTTAATAATGTTGATGTTTACCGCAAGTATTGCATTTGTGTCAGAAGTAGAAAACAAAACCATTATGCGGTTGAAACTTTCCAAGTTGAATGTTTTTCAGTTTTTGACAGGAATTAGTACTGTTCAACTACTTGTTGGGGTTGTTTCTGTTTTGTTGACTTTAATTACTGCAATAATGCTTGGGTTTAAATATGAAGGTTCACTAATGATTATGATTATCATTGCCAGTTTAACCAGTTTATCAATAATAGCATTTAGTCTGATTATTGCAGCGATAACCAAAACAGCCAACGAAGTGTTAGTTGTTGGTAATTTCCCAATGTTCTTATTTATGTTTTTTACTGGTGCTGCATTCCCGTTAAAAAGTGAGTCTTTGTTTACGATAGCAGGTTATTCAATAAATATCCAAGGGTTAATGACTCCAACACACGCCATTTCTGCATTAAACAAAACATTGATATTGAACATGGACGTATCGAGTATAATTCCCGAAATTATTTCAATTATTGTTTTAACGTTGCTATATTTCTTAATTGGAGGAATTATTTTTAAACAAAGACATTTAAAACTGACATAAAAACCACATGTGCCCAACGGTTCATACTCGCAACCTCTGGGTATAATGAAGATAAAAAGTGAACAAAAGCTTAATGTAACATGAAAAGAAAAACGTATAAAATAATAGATGAAGAACAGATCCTAATATATGAGGAAAACTATGATTCTAATGGAAAGGTTATTTATTACAAGGATTATCAGTCATATCCAATATTGGAGAAATATACAACTTATTATAACTATATCCTACTAATACAATAATAAGTGGGTTTATACCACATAGATAAACTTAAAAACAACAATCAATCACATAATCAATGAAACTAGGTTATAAATACACATGGACTGAAATGGAAATCCTAAAGCAAAATTGGGGACTTCTTGCAAAGGAATATGGCGGGACATATAAAACAATTAACTCAGTTTCGGATCCAATTTTAAAGAAATTTGATTTAAGAATTCCTTTTGAAAACGAACAAATAACTTTACTGACGACTGTATTTAAGCCTCTAAAAGTAAGTTATACATTTCCATTAAAATGCAATGCAGATTTCCTGATCTATCCAGAAGACTATACTGATACAATTAGGAAGTTTTTTGGACTCCAGGAAATTGAAATTGAGGATAGCCTTTTTGATAATAGATTCTTAATCAAAGGGATTAACAAAGATTTTATTAAACTTATTTTAACTAAAGATTTAAAAGAATACTTGCTAAATAATGACGTTGCTAATTTTAAACTTGAGTCAAATGACCAAAAATCAATTCTCGAATTAAATATTGTAATTAATGAACTTAAATATGACGAAATGCATAGAATTATTGAATTATTTAAGGAGACTATTCATAAGATAAAGAAAAACTTACCATAACAAACAAAAAAGCTAGAGACAATTATTCGACAATTGATACAGCTCTTCAGACAATGACGATGAAAACGACAGAAAAAATACTTCAGTAATAATTATTGAAATTAGATAAATTCAACCCTTCATTACATAACTTTAAATAAATAACAATGAAAGAAAAAATTGCCTTAGATTTATTTAACTCCGGATTAAACTGTGCTCAAGCTGTGTTAACAACGTATGCCGATGATTTACATCTTGATCCCGGCGTTGCAAAAAGCATATCGTGTGGGTTTGGTGGTTCAAAAAACTTTTAAACTGTGATTTAAAAACGCTAGAGGGACGGAAGTTTGCCAAGGAGAACAATCTATTTGAAAACATTTGTGAAAAGTGTATTATTGATTCCATAAAGATTCTCGAAGATTTAATAACTGAGGCACAATCAGAGCGAACAACCTCCTAAAACTAAATGTACTTACGCCCCGTAAACAACAATAAAATAAATATAAAAACTCTCAATTGTCCAATTGATGCAAAAGCAACCAAATCTTAGTGTAAATGGTTGCCATATTAATAAATTGAATTGAATATTCCAATGTTTTTTTAAGTATTTTTGTTTTTTAAAATGGATTATAAACTATGATAGAACCATCCGAGAACAAAGATCTAATCACTGCACTAATCAGTCTAATTGAAAACACTAAAAAACAAGTTGTTTCACATGTAAATAGCTCGTTAACTATATTGTTTTGGAATGTTGGTAAGACAATATTAACTCATAATTTGAAGCATAAAAGAGCAGAATATGGAAAACAAATTGTCGTTACTGTGTCACGAGAATTGGTCGCAAAATTTGGACGAAATTATGAGGAAAAGAATCTTCGGAGAATGATCCAATTTGCAGAAATATATAATGATTTTGAAAATGTCGTTACACTGTCACGACATTTATCTTGGTCTCATTTCCTTGTACTTATACCATTAAGTTCTGACGAACAAAGAGATTTTTATGGGAATCTTGCTTCAACGAAATTGATCGGAGTTAGAGAATTGAGAAATCAAATTAGTAAAAAAGCTTTTGAAAGGACAGAAACTGCTGATATCCAGCTTTATGAGAGCGATATAGCTAAAGGGACTTTTAAAGACCCTTACATTCTTGATTTTCTGGAACTTAAAGATGGTTATCTTGAAAACGATCTTGAAGCTGCCATATTAAAGGAATTAGAATTATTCATTCTTGAATTAGGAAATGGATTTACATTTGTTGAAAGGCAGAAAAGGATGATAATAGATGGAGATGATTACAACTTAGATTTATTATTTTTCCATAGGAAATTAAAAAGATTAGTTGCTATTGAATTGAAAATTGATAAGTTTAAACCAAAATACAAAAGTCAATTAGAGTTATATCTCAAATGGCTTGATAAAAACGAAAAACAAGAAGGAGAAGAAGATCCTATTGGGTTAATCCTTTGTGCAACAGCAGGAAAAGAACAGATTGAATTACTAGAGCCACATAAAGATGGAATTATGGTTGCGGAATACTGGACAGAATTACCATCTAAAAATATATTAGAAGAGAAGTTACATCAATCATTTATTGAGGCAAGAGAAAGATTAATCAGAAAACAACTTAAATAAAAAATGAAATAAAATATATCACCTTAACAACTTTTTAAAACTAAGTTTACCTACTCCATATTAATATCAAAAAAATCTACAATAGTAATAAATTTAAATGAAACAAATATGAAATTCAGTAATGCTAGATTATTAGTCAAAGACTACAAAAAATGTTTTAAATTTTATTCCGAACAATTAGGATTAGAACCTCTGTGGGGAGATGAAAATGGTGTTTATGCTTCATTTAAAGTGGCAGATGGGGGTAAGGTAATATGAATTGGGATCCCTGGACAGGATGTTACAAAATAAGCGAGGGTTGCACCTACTGCTATTACTATGGCCCATATTCAAAACGGTGCGGTCAGAATATTGTAGAAAAAACGAATGAATTTGATAAACCGATTGCAAAAACGAAAAAAGGTACGGATAGAATTCAAAGTGGAAAGATCGTTGCCACTTGTTTCGCAAGCGATTATTTTATTGCCGAAGCTGATGAATGGCGTATGGAAGCCTGGCAAATGATCAAAAAGCGGCCCGATCTTGACTTTTTGATTTTAACAAAGCGTATTGACCGCTTTCCTATTGCTCTTCCGGACGATTGGGGCGATGGCTACGAAAATGTGAATATCGGATGCACCGTTGAAAATCAGGAAACTGCGGATTATCGTCTCCCTTTGTTTCTCTCATACCCCATTAAACGGAGATTTATTGCTGCAGCTCCACTTTTAGGAGCTCTGAATCTTTCTCCCTATCTTGAAGGAATTGAGCATGTTACCGTAGGCGGTGAAACCGGAAGAGAAGCCCGTGTCTGTAATTACGATTGGGTTTTAGATATTCGGGAACAATGTGTTCAGGCAGGAAAAACCTTTTGGTTTAAAAACACCGGTTCTTTTTTGGAACACAACGGCATCATTCAAAAAATCAATCCTTTCAAACAGAATAGCATCGCGAAAGAATTGGGGATAAATTTTTAAAAAACAAAAAAAATGATTAAAAAAGTAGCACTTCTTTTAATATCCACTGTTATTATATTCTCTTGTGAAAGCCAAAACAAAAGTACCGATTCCAAAGTCTCAGTACAACAAAATGTAAAACATGATAAATATGAAAAATTGACTATTAAAGAACTTGAGGTTTTAGCCAACAAAGGGGATTCAGTTGCCGAGAATTTAATTGGAGATATTTTTTATTATGGGATTGATACCATTATCGACTATGTAAAAGCAGTTGAATGGTATCAGAAATCTGCAAACAAAGGCTATATTGATGCTCAAAATGCGTTAGCTTTTTGTTATTTGAAAGGTCGGGGAACCAGTCAAGATGTTAGAAAAGCCTTTGAAATGTATAGTTTAAATGCAGAAAAAGGGGATTCAAAGGCAATGTTTAATTTATCTTCATTTTATAAATTTGGAATTCTAGTTGATAAAAATATGGAAAAAGCGGTCTCATGGTTACAAAAATCAGCAGATAAAGGTAATCCGGAGGCTCAAAATGATTTAGCCATTCATTATTATAATGGCATTGGTGTTGAAAAAAATTACAACAAAGCTTTCCAATTATTTAAAAGTGCAAAAGAAGGTGAATTAATTCAAGCTTATGCTTCTTTGGCTTGGTGCTATTTAAATGGTTTAGGGGTTAAAAAAAATATAAAAACAGCCCTTGAAATTTATGAAGAAGGTAGTCAAAAGGGATGTAATATATCTCAATATAACTTAGGATATATTTATTTTGAAGGAAAGCTTGTAGAAAGAGACTTGACAAAATCAAAATTATTAATAAAACAATCTATGGAACAAGGAAACGAACAAGCCATAAAATTTTGGAATCAACATTATAAAAATTTTAAAGTAGATTAAACTTTACAAAAAACTATGATAAACATTCAGAATCTAGCATTTAGTTACACCAAAGCCCCTTTTATTGAGGATGTGAATTTCTCCGTTCAAAAAGGTGAAATCTTCGGATTTCTGGGACCTTCAGGAGCCGGGAAAAGTACGATTCAAAAAATATTGATCGGCATTTTACCCAATTATACCGGCAGTGTCGTGGTGAATGGAATCGAAATTCGCCACCGGACCAATCAATTTTACGAACACATTGGCGTTGACTTTGAGTATCCCAGTCTTTATGAGAAACTGACCGGAAGAGAGAATCTCCGTTTTTTCGCTTCCCTTTATTCAGGTGCTAAAAACGATATTGACACCCTGTTGAAGTCTGTTGAACTGCTGCAGGATGCCGACAAAAAAGTGTCTGAATACTCCAAAGGGATGAAAAGCAGGCTCAATTTCATTAAAAGTATGGTGCATAAACCTTCCATTTTATTTCTCGATGAACCAACCAGCGGATTGGATCCTACCAATGCACGTGTTATGAAAGACTTGATCCTGAAGGAAAAAGAGAATGGAACAACCATCATTCTGACCACACACAACATGGAGGATGCTTCTGAACTTTGTGACCAGGTGGCTTTTATTGTGAATGGTAAAATCAAAGCGATGGATTCTCCTCATAATCTAATTATGCAAAAAGGTGCGGTTAAAGTTACTTACTCCTACACTGAAAATGGCACTGAAAAAACAAAAGAATCGCTGTTACACAACACCGCTTCCGATGAGGTTTTGCAAACATTGATACGAGAGAACCGTTTATTGACCATTCACTCTTCGGAACCTAAATTGGGGGATATATTTATCGAAATAACAGGAAGGCAATTGATATGAGGTTTTTACATTTGATCAAAGCGGAATTTTTCTTTTTATGGAAGCAGGGAATTGTTTCGCTTTATGTAATTTTTACGTTGATCTACCTTTTTTTATTAATGCTTCTCCCTGCATCCATTAGAGAAACCGCGACGATCATCTTAGTGTTAACGGATCCCGCAGCGATGGGATTGTATTTTATGGGCGCTGTCGTTTTACTCGAAAAAAGCCAGCGGATTCATCATTCATTAGCTGTTTCACCTCTGAAAACCGGAGAATATATTGGAGCTAAAATCATTGCGTTTGTCTTACTTGGTGTAGTGGTTGGGGTTATTCTGTTTTTATACTCCGGTGCCAAAAACTTCCCGTTGATTCTTTGTGGAATCATCTTAGCATCCACGCTGTTTTCCTGTTTAGGTTTGTATTTTGCTTCGAAAGCCGGTACATTAAACCGATTCGTCATTGCCACCATTCCGGTTGAGATCGTGGTTTTTGTGCCCGCCATCCTATACTTGTTTGATCTCATCCATTCCGATTGGTGGATTCTCAATCCCGGAGTAGCAGCGGTCAAATTGATCAGCGGAGATTCCTCCTTTTGGGTTTTCTCCATGCTATCTTTGATTGTTTGGGCATCCGTGACCTTCTATTTTTGTCAAAAAGCAGTAGCACAGTTATTTTCAGAAATGAAAGGGGGCAAGATATGAAAAAAAGCCTGATCGCCTTTAAGCCTTTCATACAGGAAATCATGCAAGACACCATGTTAACGGTATGTTTGCTGGTTCCCATTTTAGCCGGGAGTGTATTCAAGTTTTTGATCCCGTTTTTAGAACAGCTATTATGCAACTATCTTCATCAAGCCACCCTTTTGACTCCCTATTATTTGATTTTCGATCTGTTGCTGGCATTATTGGCACCTATGATGTTTGCCTTTCCCGGGACGATGGTGATTTTGGGTGAGTTAGACAACAGCACCGCCAAATATCTATCTGTAACCCCATTAGGAAGAAACGGGTATATCATGTCACGCTTAGGGATTCCCACAATCATAGCCATCTTTTACACCATGGTAGTTTTACTGATTTTCTCCTTAACCACCATAACAAACCCGATGCTCATCAGTCTATCCATTTCCAGTGGATTAATGGGACTGATCCCATCACTATTAGTAATCAGTTTTTCCCGCAATAAGGTAGAAGGAATGGCCATGAACAAGTTCGCCAGTGTCATCATGCTCGGATTATTTGTCCCCTTTTTCATTGACGGGAAAGAACAATACCTTGCCTCCTTTTTACCCAGTTTCTGGTTTGCCCAACTTGCAATCACCCACAACTATCTCTTACTGATCCCATTAACAACAATCATGTTACTATGGATCTACCTTCTCTGGCACAAATTCGAAAAGAAAATCATGTAAAAATGAGGGTAGAATAAGGGATAACCGCGATAAGGTTTCAGCTATCAGCTATCAGCTATCAGCTATCAGGTTTCAGCTATCAGGTTTGTCCGTTGTCCGTTGTCCGTAGTCTGTTGTCCGTAGTCTGTTGTCCGTTGTCCGTAGTCCGTTTTTCAGGGCGTGCCGGCTTCCCATTCCACAACCCCTCCCACGCCGTCGGCCTACGCCTACAAGTACGCAGTTGCAAAGCGTGGGCTGCCTGGTCGTTAAAGGAGCTCCCAAGGTCGCTCTTTAACTCCCGCATCCCATCGCTTTCCAACTTTGCGCGCTTTCCGTCTCCGTCCTCACGCGAACAAAACCTGCGGTTTTGTAGTTAATAGTGAATAGTGAAGAGTGAATAGTTTTGCTAATTGGCTAATATATTGCGATTTGCAAGTCTGTGGTCCGTAGTCTGTAGTCCGTAGTCTTTTTTTTTGCATATTAAAAAAATGTTTATATTTGCACCGTCGAAGAGATCAAAAACTACCCCAACAACACAGGCTAACAACAATCTAAAAGAACATACAATGCCCCTACGTTAGTATCACCAATTGTTACTAACAACGGTGAAGCCGTTAGAAGAAGGAAGATAAATAATATAATATGAATAACAGAAAAAATGACTTCATAAAAATAATAGACACAAAAAAATCTCCAAAAAGTGCACAATACTTTCCAAAATGGAAGAATATGTATACTTATTGAGAATTTGAGTTAAACAAATAAATGAGTTACCAACAATTTAAAAATGACCCCAATTACGAGACTAAAGCAATCAGAATATAGAGAAGGAGCTAAACTAGCTTTTGAGAATTTTGAGGATTTAATCAAAATCACAGATAAAGCAGCTCAGATTGGTAATTATGGAGCCGCTTCATCCCTTTGTGTATTAGCACTTGAGGAATTATCCAAATCGGTGATACTTCAATTCAAATCGATAAATAATTTAATTCCAATAAAAAACTTAGAGAAATATTTTATAAGCCATGAAACAAAGCAAAATGCTGGAATTGCATTGTTTGCAACACTACAATCTAAATATAAGGACAATGATGAGGTTTTAAGTGACAACAAAAACTCTAATTCTTCTTTTGCGGTCGCAATCGCAGTAATTGCACTTTTGATTATTTGGACACTTAGTAAAGAGAAAAAAGAACTTAAGAAGAATAGTAAATCTTATTTTGACTTGATTAAAGAGTCTGGCTTTTACGTTGGATATGACGAAACATCAAGACAGTGGATAAGCCCAAAATCTCAACACGACAGAGAAAGTTTTAATGCATTATTTCATTATATAAACGACTTTTCTGAGAAAGTTAAAAATTGGATTTTTAATGACAAAATAAATAGAGAGAACATAATCGACTTTTTATATTCTCTTGACGATGAAATAATTGACAAAAGGCAATTAGATAAAATGAAATGAAAACTGTTGGTAACAAAAAATATATGTCAATTGCCGTTTTCGTGCTGACAACAAGCTGTGTAGCCCACAACATCGGCGGTGCGGCTCGACAGGAAAACCGCCCGCAGTCGGCAATTGCATATAGTTCCGTCCCTTATAAACTATTATAAAACAAAACTATTAAAACAATGAAACATATACTTTTGAACAGAGCATTTGAATACAGAAAACGAAAAGACATAAATCCTCCAAAGGACTATATATACAACTCTATTTTAGGTGCATGGTTTAACATTTCTAGTAAATTACCATTGATTTTTGCAAAGGATTTCAACGCTCAAGGAACAAAGAAATTTGACGTTGAAACCGGCGAAGACAATAAAGGACAATAATAAAGAATTATTATGAAACACATCTTATTACAAAAAGCTCTGAAATACAAACAGAGAAAAGAAATTGAATCCCCAAAAGGTTTTTCATTTGACAGTTTGCTTGGTGCTTGGGTCAACGACATTGATAAATCATTACTGATTTTTGCAAAAGACTTCAAAGCATTGGGAACAAAAAAAGAAGACGTTGAAACAGGTGAAGACCAAAAAGGACAATAATGATATTTCCTAAAGTTTTGCTAATATCAAATCGTTTTGATTTTTCCACGGACTTTATTGCCGTTGAATTAGCCTATCAAGGCATTGACTTCATCAGAATTAATCGTGATGAATTAAAAGACTATACAATTGAATTTGACCCGATCAAACCTGAAATAAAAGCAACATATAACAATTATTCTTTTACAATTTCAACTGAACATCTTAAATCTATCTATTACCGTGCCCCAACATTTTTAAGAGACATTTTTCAAGAAGGGATATCGGAAGAAGAACAGTTAATTAGAACTCAATGGGCTGCTTTCGTACGTTCTTTATGCGTATTTGAAAATGTTAAATGGTTAAATAATCCGACAGACATATACAAAGCAGAGATAAAACCATACCAATTATTTATTGCAAACAAATTAGGAATTAAAATACCAAAGACAACAGTTTCAAATGTAACTTTAAATTCCGACTTTGAATTTCAAGCATTAAAATCAATAGACACGGCTATAGTAAGTAGTGGAGAAAACGAAGGTTTTGTTTATACTGAAATATACAAAAAGAACGAATTGGATGAAGTGAAATACACTTCTCCATTTTTTATACAACAAGGTTTAGTTCCTAAAACTGACATTAGAGTTACTGTTGTAGAAAACGACCTTGTCGCAATAAAGATTTCAGGCGATAAAGAAATTAATGGCGATTGGAGAAGATACAAAGACGAACTGACCTATTCTATAATTGAGTTACCCAAGGAAGTTCAAGCCTTTTGCATTAACTACACAAAAAAACTCAATTTGAATTTTGGTGCTATTGATTTGGCATTTCATAACAATGATTACTATTTCATTGAGATAAACCCAACAGGTGAATGGTCTTGGCTACAAAAAAACACAGGATATAATTTCGATAAACTTATTGTAAACTCATTGGAAAATGTCTAATATAAAAGACTTCGTATTACAGCATATTTTCCCTGGATTTTATGCTACTCACGCAAACAAGATTGTTGCTAAAAACTATGATAAACAGTTCAACTTTGATGTTGATGTTACTACTATTACATTAGGTCAAGAAAAGGATTACATTGAACAAGTTAAGGTTGATATAAAGGAACAACACGACAGAAAAAAAACAATTGAAGACAAAGCAAAATCTCTTCTATTTATCATTACCGTATCAATTACAGCAATTACTTTTTCATTGACTTATCTTAAAAGTCTTGAAATAAATGTTCTACAAACTATTGCTTTAATTATTTTGGGGTTAAGTATCTTATATTTTGTTATAGGGACAATAAGGGCATTACAAACATTAAACATTAGAAAATTTCATATTATTCAAACTGTGATAGAAATAACAGATGACAACTTCAAATTGACTGCAAAAAAAGCAGATACAGATTTTCTTAAAGAATTAATCAAAGGTAAACAACAAAACGATTTAATCAATATTCAATTATCAAATTACGCATATGCTTCATTTACCTTAATCAGAAATGGTATTATTTTATTTGTCTGTTTTTTTATTATGACAATTTTCGTTAATTACTTTTCTAAACTAAATAAAGCCAAAGACACATACCCAATCAATAAGGAAATCCAAATGAAAATAAACGACTCTATTAATTTAAAAATTCCTTACACTTTTGAGTTAAAGTACAACATACAAAATTTAGAAATTGACAATAAAGAAAAGGAATAACAACTACTAACAAGTGGTAATTAATGTTGATGATTAATTGTTTATGCAATGTATTTGCCCCAAATCAGTATTTGTGTCAGCAGATAGTTACGTAACCCGGAATCCCCAACGATTTCATACCGCCAAACAAAAAAGGCTAAGCTAAAACGACACCTAACGATTAACAATTAAAATATAAGACAATGGGACTATTTGACTTTCTAAAGAAAAAAGAGTTTGAAGAAATCAAACAACTCAAATCACAACTTGAGCGATACAAACCAATTTCGGACATTGAAGCAGAAGCAGAACGTCAAAAAAAGGTTATAGAACAAACAATTAAATCGAAAAATAACAATATAAAAAATATTGAAACAGAGTTCAATACATTAAACTCAAAGTATCAAAATGCTTTAGAAACTTATAAAAACCTAAGAAAAGAAGTAAGTGTTTTTGAGAAAAAATTAGACCTTATTGAATTTGGTATTTACGAGCCTGTTTATGACTTTGAAAAATCAGACGATTATAGAACAGAACAAAACAAAATTATCCAAACTCAAAAGGAAATGATTTCTTCCGATACTGCAGCAATTTGTAATACTAACTGGACTGTTGAAGGTAGTGAATCAAAAGGACGAACAGTTGTAAAAGTTTATAAAAAACTTATGCTAAGGGCTTTTAATGGTGAATGTGACGTTTTGATTTCAAAAGTTAAATGGAATAACGTCAATCAAATGAAAGAACGAATGCAAAAATTGTTTGATACAATTAACAAATTAGGACAAGGTTTTCAAGTATCTTTGAATAGTCAATATTTAGGCCTTAAGCGCAAAGAACTTATTCTTGAATATGAATACCAATCCAAAAGACAAAAAGAAAAAGAAGAAATGCGAGCTATTCAAGAAGAACTAAGAGAAGAAGAAAAAGCAAAGAGAGAGTTTGAACAAGCTCAAAAAGAAGCTGAAAAAGAAGAAGCAGCTTATCAAAAAGCATTAGACCAAGCAAGAAAAGAATATGAAGCTTCTACTGGTGAACAACACGAAAAACTTCAAGCACAAATTGAAAAATTAGAGCAAGAATTAAAAGAAACACAAGAGAAAAAAGAAAGAGCATTATCAATGGCTCAACAAACTAAGCGGGGACACGTATATATAATTTCAAACATTGGTTCATTTGGCGAGAATGTTTACAAAATTGGTATGACAAGACGATTAGAGCCAGTCGACAGGGTTAAAGAATTAGGTGATGCATCTGTTCCTTTTCAATTTGACATTCACGCTTTGATATATTCAGACGAAGCACCTACCCTAGAAAATGAGCTACACAAAGCATTTACTAACAAGAAAGTTAATATGTTGAATTATCGAAAGGAATTTTTCAATGTAACTCTTGACGAAATAGAAAGTAAAGTAAAAGAAATTGGAATTGAAGCTGAATTTTCAAGACTACCAGAAGCTATGGAATATCGAGAAACTTTAGCAATTCTTGAAAAACTCAATTCACAAGTGTCCCCGAAAACAATTGACGAGATTATTGCTGAAGAATTCCCAAGTAGCTTGAAAAAATGAAAAGTACAGCATATAATATTACCTACCCAAAAGTGGCGGTTCAGTGTTTAAATCAAAATTTTTGCTTCTATCAAAATTTTTGCTTGGTTGATAGTGAAGTGCTATTGAATTCCCCATTTCAGCAAGTAGCAAACCCATCCCCCACATTATGAAAACAACTATATCTATTCTATTGATTTTGATTCTAACTTTTCCGGTTTATGGAAATGATGGAGTTTATTTGACTCGTGGAGGAGTTTTTTATCCAACACAAGAGACATATATTTCACTGGATAAGGAAATACTAACATTCACCGTTCGAGATGGAATGGCTTTCGTGAATGTTCAATTTGAATTTAATAATCCTGAAAATAGAGAAAGGAAACTTCTGATTGGATTTCAAGCACCTGCTGCAAGTGGTGATGTTTCGGACTCTGTATGTAATTTAAATCAAATTTATGATTTTAAAATAGTTCAAGATGGACAAATAGTTCCTTTTAAACTAAAAGCAACGGACTGTGAAGATTGTGAACTAAAAGACCCGAAACAATTTCATTTTTCTCAATTTGATCCGGGAATTTTTGTGTATCTCTTTGAAATAACTTTTAAACCGGGATTAAATCAAATAAATCACAGTTACACCTTCCCATCAAGTAACAATGTATCATTTGACCGATTTTATAATTACATCTTGACTACCGGTTCTAAATGGGCAGGCGGTAAAATTAAAGATTTGACAGTTACTATTGATATGGGACAAAATCAATATTTTTATGTAAATGATATTTTTAGCAAAAATGCAGATTGGACAATAATCGGATCAGGTAAAGTAACAAATCAAACATTCGGTTTTATTGATGGTGATTCCTGTAGAATGATAAGGATTTTAAATGGTCAACTACAAATAAAGGTTTCCAATTTTCAACCGATGAAAAATATTGAGTTTGGAATCATTAATGAATACTCTTTTACAAATATAATAACTGACTACTTAAAAATCCAAAACGGAGAAATCATAACTGTTCGTAATTTTGATTTGGAAGAAAATTACACAAAAGAAGAACTTAGACTTTTAAGAAATACCATTTACGCACAATATGGCTATGACTTTAATAATGCCGATTTAAAGAAATATTTTAGTCAATTTGTTTGGTATATGCCTGACCCAAATTTAAAAATGGAGGAGATCATACTTACTAAAAAAGACAAAGAATTTATAGATAAAATATTGGCTAAAGAAAAATAAAACATGTTGTAAAATCATAATAACTTATGACGGGCGAAATTGTATATTCAAGTTTTGTACTTTTTAACAAGTTTGTTGTAAGCTGATAAGAAAGTGCTGAGAAAACCACCGCACTTAATATTTACAAATATAAAGTGCAATAAATATAGTTTTCACTTATTTAAATAATAAAATATTCATATAAAAAATATTCAGGATGAGTAACGAGATTAAGATTGCATTAATAACATCATTTACAGCTATAGTGGTCTCTATAGTGAGTGTTGTTTCAATTCTATTGAATAACCGGTTTTCACGAAAACAAGCAAACATTTCAAAACGAAATGAAAACTTAAAAAAAAACATTGAGGCTATTGAAAGCATTATCATTGCTTTGCAGGTTTTTAAGGACACAGTACTTTTCATAACTACAGGAGCATTAGAAGATAAAGAACAGGCTATTAAAAAAGTAATAATGAATATTGACAGTATTGTTGAAAAATATGAGATTACCTTTGTTAATATGGAATATAGTGAAAAAGAAATTTCACATTATATTAAAAATAAAATTATATCTTTTGGAAATACAATTAAAAACAAATTGTATGATTTGGATTCGATAAAAGATTTGGACACAAATACAATTAAACTTTTTAATACATATAGAGATAATATAACGGAAATTCAGAATATTTTAATAGATCAAAAAAAAATTAAACTCGCTAATTTGTACTATGAAAAATAACTTCACTAAATCAATATTAATTATAGAGGATGATCACACATCCAGAAATTGTTATCAAATTTTAAAGTTATATGCTAATCTAATAATATATGAAAATCCGAAAGAAGCATTAAATAATGCCAATATAGAAGCTTTTGATTTGATTATTACTGATCTCTTAATGCCATATATTTCAGGGTATGATTTTATCAAAATGCTTAGAGAAAGAAATATCAATACTCCAATTATTGTAGTATCTGCTTTCCCGTCATGTTTTGAATATGAAGAAGCTTTTAGTGTTGGTGCATCTGATTTTATTTCAAAGCCAATAACGCCTAATATATTGCTAGTGTTAGTATTCAAATATCTTAATATTAATATAAATGAATTAGATAGTCACATTAGTGAAAGTTTAAAATT
Organism: uncultured Bacteroidota bacterium; assembly: GCA_942493315.1. Taxonomy (GTDB): domain Bacteria; phylum Bacteroidota; class Bacteroidia; order Bacteroidales; family WCHB1-69; genus UBA5429. The sequence goes on from OW818690.1 coordinate 1,647,613, forward strand.
ATTCAATGAATTTTCTTTATCAAATAATAATATAAGAAATTCTTTAGATGAGCTTTTTTCAAAAAAACAAACAAAAAATATCTTTCAATTAGATGATCAATATATTGTATATGAAATAAATAAAACAATTGAAGAATTCGGTTATTAAAGAAGCAATTTTTAGCATTAAAAAAGGATTACGAAGAAGATTATTCCATAATTTATAGAGAATTATATTATTATATTCTAAGCACCGAAAATAATATTGATAAATACTTAGAACATAATTTATAAAAATACAAATACATCAATTCATATCTAAAAAAAAGATATCCTATAATGAACATATTAAATAGGCCTGTGGTAGTAAATTCAACGGTTATAGCCCGCTGCAAAATCGCAACAGCTTGATAGGTCTGAAGCACACAATTTCCTATTTTTCATATACTTACCATTATCCACAATTAAAAAACGAGTAAATGAAAAACCTTTTTGAAAAAAATAATTATCGTTTTGGAGTAGAAACATTTTTAATAATGTATCTAGACCAATATCAATTCGTTTTGGGTTCAGATTTGGAAGACTATTCTAAAAGTCAGGAATTGTTTAATGAGGATAATCCATGTAATATCTATTTTGTTCTGAGAAGAGCAAAAGTTAGTGTTATCCCTGATACGATTAAAATTTCTAATAAAATTGCTTCATTTAAGCTTCTTGTTCATTCAAAGGAAAAATATATTGAGGTTGATTTGGGCTGTGAATTTAAAAAGGCAAATTCAAAGATTGAATATTACACCGAATACCCGTATAATATTTTAGCATTCCGAGACCAAGAAAAAGCACTTATGGTTGCTAGACCATCAACTTTATTGGATAGCAATTTAGTTATTGACAATATTGATATTGAAGAACTTGATTATGAAGTTCTATATATTGGACAAGCATATGGTAAAAATGGAAAGCGAACAGCACTTGACAGACTTGCATCTCATGAGACTGTTCAAAAAATATATTCTCAAACATTAACTGATAATCCTGAATCTGATATATGGATTATGTTGTGTCAATTTTCACAAGATTCTATATTATTTTCTGAAGGAAAAGATTTGGTTAAAGTAAAAAAAAATGATAAAAATATTGAAACAGAAAAAATAAAGCACTTTTTGGATAATAATGGGTTGGCGATAAAAGAGAGACAGAGAATAAATTTTACAGAAGCCGCATTAATAAAGTATTTTGAACCGTATTACAATATCAAATTTAAAGATATTTTCCCAAGTCCAAGACATACATCATACAAGGAATGTTTTGATTTAGATATTAGGGCTATTAATATTGAAATAGATACATCGGACATGGGCAGAAAGATTTTTACCGACAATGCAAACAGAAGATTTCATCACACAAAAATGTATGAATTTAATGATGATAGTGATAGAATTAGTTTATTTGAAGTAGAAAAAAACCAGGTTTGCAAAACTCCAAAAATCAACTATCCATTCTCTCCATTAAAAAAAATGGAACAAACCAACACATCCCAACCTATCAATCCTATAACCAAATAGTCAAAGTGATTTCAAATGAAAATCATTTAATAAATGTTTACTTTGAAAATATAATATTCAAAGTCACTCTCAAAAAAACTGACCCCTTACTAATAAATTCCGAAAAATAAGCAATCACAAAAATCAAATGTTAAAAACCCATCTGCGGGTGTCAGAAACCCATGATCGGTTGTCAGAAACCCATCAGCGGTTCTAAATCTGGCATGATCGGTTCTAAATCGGACAAGAGTGGTTCTAAATCAGGCATGATCGGTTCTAAATCAGGCAAAAGTGGCTTTAAATTAGTCATGATCGGTTCTAAATCGGCTAGAGCGGTTCTAAATCAGGCATGATCGGTTCTAAATCAGGCAAGAGTGGTTCTAAATCAGGCATGATCGGTTCTAAATCAGACAAGAGTGGCACTAAATTGAGCATGATCGGTTCTAAATCAGGCAAAAGTGGCACTAAATTGAGCATGATCGGTTCTAAATCAGGCAAAAGTGGCTTTAAATTAGTCATGATCGGTTCTAAATCGGCTAGAGCGGTTCTAAATCAGACAAGAGTGACTGTCGTTTGTGTTTGCTGATTTTCTAAGGATTGCGATGATAGATGCACTCATTTTGGTTCATTTTTCATACATTCGCTCATCCGCGGCTTTTTAGGAACTCCAAGTTTCTCAAAGTTATTACAAGTTTCACAAACAACATCTTCTTTAACTTTGTGAAAACTTAGTGAAGCTTAGTGATCCATAAAAGGACGAAGGTTCAAGGTCGCTGAGTAGAAACCACATTTTAGACAAAACCTGAAAAATAAGACAAAATAGGTTTCGTATCGAAGCGCCGACTTTTCCCCTTGCCCCCTGTCCTTTCCCCCGATTTGCATTAAAATTTAGTTGAAAAAAAATTTAAAAAGTATTGTTTAATCAAATCCTTTTTTTATATTTGCAAACGAAAAAACACGGTTATTCACCCCATTTTGGAAACCTACTTTAGTAATAAAAATAGAATAGTAAAAGAACTTAAGAGTTACCAACCATTTAATAAAATCCGAAACATGAAAAAATCATTCATCATTTTGTTCTTCTTGACAATAATTGTTGGGACAACCTCCGGACAATCATATAAATCAATATTTGGGCATGCTCAGACTTCATGGAATGTCGCATATTTTGTCCCATCTGACTGGACATTCACTGATTCACTTGTTGTTTGTAATGATACAATTATAAATAGTTATCATTATAAATCAGTAAAAGGCTCCCCATTTAGCACACATGATCTTGATGGTTACATAAGAGAAGATACCATTACGGGCAGAGTATGGTATTTAGATAAATCTATTGATCATAAAGAATATTTAATTATGGACTTAAGTTTAAATGTTGGTGACACTTTTATAATTAATAATACGCCTTTTCCAGGTGATTCCATCTCAATTGTTGATTCAATAAAATATATTGATGGAAATAAAGTATTATATCTTACGGTAAATAGTATAGTGATTGTATCACCCGATTATGTTTTAACTTTTATTGAAGGTATTGGACCAAATGCGGGTATTGTATATCAACATGAACAATCTTTAGATTATGAAACCGGTACTATATTGCTATGCTCTTACAAGGACTTTGTTCAGGTATATGCTCATTCTAATCCTCTCTTTTCTGGACAATGTAATGTTCAATCTGGGGGGATAGAGGAAAATATGACTGAGAACTTAAGACTGAAAATATTTCCAAATCCATCAAGCGACAAAATCCAAATTGAATTAGAGGGCACCATGCTCTATTCATTAGAAATCTTTGATTATACAGGGAAAATTATTTCTTCGAAGACAAATATATATTCCACTTCATTTGATATAGATATGACTGAATATCCTTCCGGAATTTATCTGTTAAAAGTCAAAGGAGATGATGGAAAATATGTTATTGGTAAAGTTTTAAAGTTATAGAATTTTTGTTTGAATATATGAATTGATTATATCGTCAATGAATAACAAAACTCAGATAGAAATGAAACGATTGGATTTTGATTCCATGGATGACAAGACTCTTGGATGGATATGTATTGAACCAACGATTCAGAAAATACGTGGCAAGAATTTAAATATAAAATCACAAGTTTATGCTGAATTGACTTCCGGACAGAAATCTCTTTTATTATTTTGGATATTATATGGTCATTCTCAAAATGGAATAATTCAGTTATTTAATGAATTAGACTATTTGCTATTAGATACAGATATATGGTTAGAATTTAAGCAAAGATTACAAATTTTCGACAACAATTTAGTAGATGTAGTTGAGAAATTAGAAAGTTTTTATAGGGTTCATTATAAAAGAAATAGTCATAAAGAATATGATAATGAATCAGTTGTCCACTTGATAATTATGCTCGATACAAAAATCAAAGAAATTATGCCGGAATTAATGAAAAAGATTACTGATTATATCAGAAACAATACAAATGATTTTGTCACTTTATATGAATAAGAATCAAATATTGTATTTTAAGCATTAACCTACCAATAACCAACCCCAAAACAAAACAATTATGAAAATTGAGAATTGTACAATGAATGATTTTGACCAGATAACGAAAGATATTTCCGCTATTAAATCAATAAATTTTCATCAAAATATAATGGAATAGCTTTGCTCGGAATACCAAATCAGGATTGTTCTTACTTCTTTCTAGTTTATTTTTACTGTTTCATTGATTACACAGAAATCTACTAATGACTTAACTATAAGATTATGTAATCAAACTAGAGACACCTTGTCTGTATCTGAAATTATTACTTGTGGAAAATTAATCCCAAATAACAAGAATTTTTACATAACAACTTTTTGGATGAAAACAAGCATAGAAAACAGTTTTTTAACAAGTACATCATCAATATTAACAACGCATATGAAATCAAGAATTCTAAAATTGAAAACAGGTGATAAAATTATATTTGACAACATTTATGTAAGGTCTAAACAAGGACATTCAAAATGGAATTGTTCTAAAATAATTATTATTAAATAAAGGTAGGTATAATTATTGACTAACAAATGAGAATTTAATTTCAGTTAAACCTTAATTTCCTAAATTTTGGCATTTTTTATTAAATGCTGCCGTTTCATAGTTTTTTTTATATCTTTGCAAAAATTTTTTAAAGTCATCGTAACAGACAAACTACATACTGACCACATTAAAAACCATTTCAAAAGCAAAGCAGTTTTTGAAACGAAGGATATTATTGATTTTTACAAACAATTTGAAAAAGAAATAAAACCAACAACGATAAATTGGCGTGTATACACTTTGGTTCAAGAGGGCGTTTTGCAACGCATTGGTAGAGGAAAATTTAGACTTGGTAAAGGCAAAAAATATATACCAGAAATTTCATCGTTAACAAAATCTTTATTCAAAAAGATAAAGAAAGAATTTCCTTATGCCAAATTTTGTGTTTGGAACACTTCTGTTTTAAACGAATTTATGCTACACCAACCTAATAGGTTTTTTTTATTAGTAGAGACAGATAAAGAAATTACTAATTCCGTTTTCTATTTTTTAAGAGAAATAAAAAAATCAGTTTTTATTGAGCCAACTATTGATCTTTTACAAAAATACATAGTAAACGACAAAGAAGTAGTTGTTATAAAACCACTTGTTTCAGAAGCTCCAACTCAAAAAATAAAAAAAATAGAAACAGCCACTTTAGAAAAAATATTGGTGGATATTTTTTGTGATGATGTAATTTTTTCAGCACAACAAGGTGCTGAAAAGCGGACTATTTTTGAAGAAGCATTTGAAAAATACACTATTAATCAAAGCAAAATGCTGCGCTATGCAGACAGGAGAAGAAAAAAATTAGAATTGATACAATTTGTAAAAACAATTTCAAATTTATGGCAGCAATAAAAAGTAGCTGCCGTTTTATTGAATGATAGACTTAAATGAAATAACAAGCGATTGGCTTAGCCAAGTTTCAAAACAACACCTTAATGCGGATAAAATCCTTGTTGAAAAAGTTATCCGTGCGTTGTTGCTTTTGGAGGGTTTGGTGAAACTAAAACTGCCCTTTATTTTCAAAGGAGGAACCGCTTTAATGTTGCATTTCAATTCAACCAGACGATTTTCAATAGATATTGATATTATTTTGCCGAATGAAATCAAAGATTTAGGAAATGTTTTAGATACAATATTAAAAGAACAAGGATTTTTAAGAAAAGAGTTACAACACCGAAACACAACTTCAAAAATAAAAAAAGAACATTACAAATTTTTCTATAACCCATGGTTTAAAACCAATAAAGAAGAAGAATATGTATTATTGGATATCCTTTTTGAAGTAGATAATTATGAAAAACACATTTTATTACCAATTCAATCTGACTTTGTTCCAATAATTGACAAACCATTGAACGTAATCGTTCCAAGTTTGGATGATATTTTGGGTGATAAACTAACAGCTTTTGCTCCTAATACCTCAGGAATTCCATATTTCAAAAAAGACGATAGTATGAGTATGAAATTATTAAACAACTTTACGATATAGGAAATTTATTTGATATGGTATCTAATTTAGATATCATTAAAACTACGTTTTATCGTTTTGCAAAAAATGAAATTGATTATCGTAATGCCGATGAAATAAATGCAAACGATGTATTGGAAGATATTTTCCAAACAGCTCTTTGCATTGTAACTAGAGGAACACATGGTAAAGGCGATTTTCTGGAATTGCAAAAAGGGATTGGGCGAATCAGCCGTTTTATTTTTTCTGAAAGTTATCACATTGAAAAAGCAATTGTCCACGCTTCAAAGGCTGCATATCTTTCGATTTTAATACAACTCAATGCAAAAACGATTGCTAAGTTTGAAAATCCACTTCAAATTAAAGATTGGCAAATTGACGGACCTCTCAATATCAAGATGAACAAACTAAAAAAGTCCAACCCTGAAGCGTTTTTCTATTGGTATAAAATTTACGAATTGAAAACGTAAAAAAATGGATGACTCAAATATTTATCTATATTTGCGTAACAATGCCTATACACCCAAATAAACGGCAGATTATTTTAAAAAGAACCTGTTTTTAACCCAATTATTGATAAAATATTATGATAAAGCTCTTTTCAATAATTCTAATTTTTCTTAGCACTTTTTTCGGTTTTAATTTTAGAAATCAGCATTCAAATATTCCATCTTCAAAGGAAAAACAGGTTATTTATTATTCTGAAATGTTAGATAGTATCAGTTATGACAGTGATATTTTTTAATTGTTAAATCATCAAAATATGTTGTATATAAACTTTTCAAAACGACACAATCCTTCAAAACCAAAAAAATTTGAATTAAAACACTAAACCGTTAACTGTAATCTTATGAAATTAAAAAAATATTTCATCATAATAATATTCTTTGCTTTTTTAGGATTAGTCGCATGTAAAAACTATAAACAGAGCAATTCCAATCCCGAAACTTTGACGGAAGGATCTTTGGAAAATGCTACATTAGAGAATGATTTTCAAAATTGCGACACCATTTTCAATAACTACACTTTGTTTCCTATAGATAGTACTTTACAAACCAAAATACTGACTACCGGAACTTTTCATAGTGATGAAGTATGGAAAAATGCAGACAAGGAAAACTGGGTAGGTCTTTTTCAAAGTGAAAGAAGTTTTTACCTTGCTGAAACCAGAATCAAAACAATAAAAGTTTATGATCCCATTGCTGACGAAAATGAAAATGATAAAACCGGATGGAATGTGAGTACAATAAATCGTGATCGTGCTATCATTTTAATCGAAGCGCTTGATTTCTTGAACCCACATCAAGTTTTACAAGCAGCTTTATCTAAAAAACAAATCTTTCCAGGTGATACCCTACGCATTAATTATTTAGGTATTACCTATATCCTTTTTGCTACAGGAGAAAAAAAGAAAGTTCAAACAGAACCAGAATGGTTTGACGTTTGGAATTATAAGCTTTATATAACAGCGACAATCAAAGGTAAACTACATAAAAGTCTTCTTGTTGCTAAACCCAATTTTGATGACCAAATGATTACTTTAATTTTTGCAGGAGATATAGATGGTGATGGATTTTTAGATTTAATTATTAATACATCAAGACATTACAATGTGTCCAGTCCGACCATTTATTTCTCAAAACCTGCAAAAAATGGCGAAGTAGTGAACCCAATGGGAGTTCATACAAGTGTAGGATGCTGAAAATAAATAATTGAGCATATTGAACACACGAGCACATTGAGCATTCGAGCATTACATCTCTAAAATCACAAATACAGTACGTCTGTTTTTAGCACGGCCGATTTCTGTTTCATTGGATACTCTGGGTTTGGAAGCCCCAAATCCTTTAGAACGCAATCGGATAGGATCTATACCGTTTTCCACTAAGTAGTTAAACACTGCACGTGCTCTGTTTTCTGAAAGGATCTGATTGTCTTTGGCATTTCCTATGTTGTCAGTGTGCCCCTGAAGTTCCACTTTGATGTTGGGATTTTCAATTAAAAATTCTTTGAATAACTGAATCAACTTTTTGGATTCTTCCGTTAATTCATACGAATTAGTGGCGAAGTTGATGTCATGTAAGTCAAAAGTTTTTCCCATCTCCACTTTTTTTACTTCAGCCTGGGTTTGTACCACATTCTCTTTGATGAGTGTAGGTAATATCAACCTGGTATCGTAAGCAAATCCCTCTTTTTTTATGTTCACAATGATGGGTGCAGGATTGTACTGATCCACTTCTGTGATAAGTGCATACTGTTTAGTTTCCTCATTAACCTGCGTCTGTGCAATCACCTTTAAATTGGTATCCCTGATCTCCACGGTGATATTAGAGAAATCTTCATTGTCTACAGTCACTTCCCCTTTAATGAGCACTACATTTTTGGGTCTGGCATCTTCGTATAGCTCAAATGTATAGATGTTCCAGTCTTTACCTTCTATATTATTGGATGAAAAATAGGCTGTTTTCCCATCTAAACTTACAAAAAAATCCACTTCATTATTTTCTGTATTGATTGGAAATCCTAAGTTAATAGGCTTAGACCAATCCTCTTTTTCATTTAACTTGGAGTAGAAAATATCTTGTCCGCCTAATCCCAAGTGAAGTCCTCGTTCCTGAACACTCACCTTTGAGGTTCCATCTTCCTGTAATGCCAAAGCTTTACCATCAGATGAGAAATAGAGTGTTTTGCTATCTGAATGCAGAAATGGAGAGCGCTCATTTCCTTTAGAGTTGATGATAGGACCTAAATTTTTGGCTTTAGTCCAGGTGCCATCCTGATTTTTTTCGGAGTACCAGATATCTGATCCTCCAAATCCACCAATCCGATCACTGGAAAAATAGAGTGTGTTTCCATCTGAACTTAATGAAGGTTGTGATTCCCAATAGTTATCGGTATTTATATTGGGACCAAGATTAGCCGGTTCAGACCATTCCCCATTTCTAAGATAGGAGATATAGAGATCCCAATTAGCGTAGTAACTTTCCCCAATTTTACCATCGATTACACGGGCAAAGATGAGAATATCATTGGTTAAATTAACGGTAGGACTCCCTTCCCCTTTTGAATCGTTGAAAGGCCAGGGCAATGGTTCCCCTCTCGAAAAAGTGCCGCTTTTTTGTCTTTTAGCATAAGAAAAAAACTCTTTTTCATCACTATCACCAGATGAAAAAGCAGCCGACTTTTGGGTTACCGGTTCTCTACGTGTGAAATAAAATTGTTCCCCATCAGGAGAAACTGTGGCTAAATATTCATCATATTGGGTAGTAATTCCGGGTAATGGTTTCGGATCAAAAGGGCGGGCATGTTCAAATATAAATTGATTAAACTGAGATTTTTTTAACAAAAATTCCGCTTCTTCAATATTGGCTTCATTTTTAAAAAGATCCGGATTCTCAACAATCACTTTCGCAAAAAGGATAGCATCTGCATAATTTCCGGAAAAAAAGGCAGTTCTGGCCGCATATAAGTTGGCCATTGGCTTATAAAATGGACAAACATCATACAGCCGTTTAAAGGCAGATGATGCTTCGGTAAAATCTTTATAATCCTTAGGGCGATCAAAGTTATCCTGATATAGATTGGAATAAAAAAACATCGCATAATGGTAGTTTACTTCCAAAATGGTGGGATCAGTTTCGGTCAACTCTCTGTATATTTCTAACCCCTGACGTTGAGTTCTTCCCTCTTTCATCAGTTCTTTAGCCTTTTTGATCTGCTTTTCCACTTTTTTATCCAAAGTTTGGACGCAGGGGTCTGCTTCTTCAGGTTCTTCCTGAGCTGTTAGAGTAAAGAAAGGCAAACATAAAGCAAGAAAAAAAATGAGTATTTTTCCCTTGATTAAAGATGCTAAATGCCAAAATGGGGTTGCAATTTTCATGATGTATGATTTTCCAAATTTGCTAAAAGAATAAAGTCAAGAACTACCATGGCTGCCATCGCTTCCACTACAGGTAAAACACGAGGAACAACACAAATATCATTTCGAGAATTTCCGGAAAATGTTACACTTTCTCCTGCAAAATTGATACTTTTCTGAGATTTTCTGAGGGTAGGAATCGGTTTAAAAGCCACTGAAAACAGAACATCCTGTCCATTCGTAATTCCGGCCTGAACTCCACCATCGTGATTGGTGTTAAAACTGAAATCTTCATTCTGAATATCATTAAACTCGGAACCAACCATTTGGGCTGACTGAAAACCGTTTCCAATCTCAAAACCTTTTGCTGCATTGATAGAGATCATAGCATAAGCTAATCTGGCGTGGAATTTATCGTAAACCGGCTCTCCCAGTCCGGCCGGAAGATTCGAAATTACTCCATTCACTTTAGCCCCGATAGTATCATTGAAATCGGGATTCGTCTGGATCTTTTGCAATGCTATTTCCGTTTCGGAATCTATAGTAGCTTTTATATCAATGTGATACTGTTTTAACACTTGCCGGGCAATCGCTCCGCCCACAACACGACAAGCAGTTTGTCGGGCTGATGCTCTTCCTATACCGCTATTATCAGTAATGCCGTACTTTTTTTGATACGTAAAAGAAGCGTGGGATGGTTTTAAAATGGTAGCAGTTTCGGAATTGGGCTGAACATCTGTATTGGGAATGATAAAATGAATGGGCTCTCCATTGGTGATCCCATTTTCAAAACCACTCAAAAACTGCACCTGATCCGGTTCTTTTCTTTTGGTTGAAGTAAAGTGATCTGATGGAGCCCGAAGCCCCAGCTCTTTTTGAATTTCAGAAAAATCGATCGGAATGTTTGGAGGGCAACCTGTTATAGTTCCACCCATAAAGGGATCATGAGTTCCCCCATAATCAGACAGAACATATATTTTCCCAAAACTATCCATTTTATAATTTTACAGATTCTTTTAAAACCGGAATATGGGTTTTCTTAAAGCCTGCATTTTTCAAATGTTGAGCAAAAGTTTCTCTCGATTCATCTTCACCATGAACAATAAACACTTGTTTCACTTGTTTTGGATCTTGTCCCGATAAATAGTGTAATAACTCTTTATAATCACCATGACCTGAAAATGAGTCGATCCTTTCCAACTGGGCTTTTACAGCATATTTAGTACCAAAAATGGAAACTTCATGATCGCCTCTCATGATTCGTGCACCTAAAGTACGTGGAGAGCAGTAACCAACACTCAAAATGGTTGTTTTTGGATTGTTGATATTGTTAGCCAGATGGTGTTTTACACGTCCGGCTTCCATCATCCCTGAAGCAGAGATGATCACACAAGGCTGATTGATGTTATTCAACCGTTTAGAATCTTCAATAGTTCTGATATAGTGGAGGTTGTCAAATCCAAACGGATCAGGATCTTGAACCATATATTCTTTCATTTCATCATTGAAACATTCAGGATGATGTTTAAAGATTTCTGTAGCAGAAACAGCTAAAGGACTATCTACAAAAATATCAATATCCGGTAAATTGTGGTTATTATGAAGGCGGTTAAGTGCGTAAACGATTTCCTGAGTTCTTCCAATGGCAAAGGATGGAATAATCAGTTTCCCTTTTCTTTTTGCACAGGCATCTTTTACAATCATCATCAGTTTTTGCTCTGCTTCATCAATGGTTTCATGTAAACGATCCCCGTAAGTTGATTCGGTAATGATATATTCCGCTTGAGGCAGATCACTGCATGGATCTTTCAAAATCCTTTTATTGTAACGACCCACATCAGAAGTGTAAAGTAATGTTTTAAGCATTTCATCCTCTTTAAAGGTAAAAAATATGGAAGTACCACCCAAAATATGTCCGGTATCCTTAAATTCAAAAGTACAATCCGGAATGATTTTAAAAGGCATATTATAAGGGACACTAACAAATAAATTGATGCTATCCATAGCATCTCTCATAGTGTAAATTGGTTCAACAGGAGGAAGTTTTTTGGCTAATCTCTTCTTGTTGAACTGTTTTGTATCAGCTTCTTGAATTTTACCGGAATCGGCGAGCATGATATTGCATAAATCACGCGTTGCAGGAGTACAAAATACCTGACCTTTAAACCCATTTATAAAAATATAGGGAATCAATCCTGAGTGATCAATGTGAGCATGAGAAAGAATAAGATAATCAATCTCAGCAGGAGTAAATCCCAGATCCCGGTTCATTTCGTCAGTTTCGAGACCTTTTCCCTGATACATACCACAATCAATCAAGATTTTGATATTGTTATGGGTTGTGATTAAAAATTTACTACCGGTAACTTCACCACCGGATGCGCCTAAAAATTGAATGTTCATAATTATAACCTTCCATCTATTTGATTCATTTCAGCTATCCCTTTTACATCATAAACAACGCCATCCTCTTTTAAGAATGAACGTAAATCTAATGTTTTAAATTCATTGTGGGCAACAGCTAAAATCACTGCATCATATTTTGATTTATACGTGTTGATATCAACATTTTCTACATGTAAGCCATACTCCTCTTCCACTTCATGAATATCAGCGTAAGGGTCAAAAATGGTAATATTTTCGGTATATTCGGTTAAAGAGTCGAAAATATCAACAATTTTAGTATTTCTGATATCCGGACAATTTTCTTTAAATGTGATTCCTAAAATCAAAATTTTAGCATCTTTAACCATCACACCTTTAAGATTCATAAGTTTAACCACCTGATTGGCAACATAATCACCCATTGCATCATTTAATCTACGAGCTTCGATCATGATTCTGGGCATCACACCATACACTTGAGCTTTTTGAATCAAATAGTAAGGGTCAACACTAATACAGTGACCACCAACTAAGCCCGGAGTCATTTTAATAAAATTCCATTTTGATCCTGCAGCTTGAAGCACTTCGTGGGTATCAATTCCCATTGCATTGAATATTTTTGCCAATTCATTAACAAAAGCGATATTCACATCTCTTTGAGAGTTTTCAATAATTTTTGAAGCTTCAGCCACCTTGATGGAAGATGCTTTAAAAGTTCCGTTTACCAATACAGAATTGTATAAATGATCTACAATATCAGCCACTTCAGGAGTGGATCCGGAGGTAACTTTTACAATTTTTTCAACAGTATGTTCTTTATCACCGGGGTTGATTCTTTCAGGGGAATAACCGGCATAAAAATCAATATTGAATTTTAATCCTGAAACTTCTTCAATGATTGGAATACACTCCTCTTCCGTAACGCCGGGATAAACAGTTGATTCATAAATTACAATATCTCCTTTAGAGATCACTTTAGCAACCGTTGTGCTCGATTTTATCAAAGGTAAAAGATCAGGACGGTTATTAATATCAACAGGAGTTGGAACAGCAACCACGTATATATTACAATCTTTGATTAAATTAAGATCTGTAGTGCAAATTAAACCATCTTTGATGGCTTGTTGTAGCAAATGATCTTCCACTTCCAAAGTATCATCATGGCCTGTCATTAAGAGATCAACTCTTGCCTGATTCAGGTCGTAACCGACTGTTTTATATTTAGTTGAAAAAAGTCTGGCTAAAGGTAATCCAACATATCCAAGACCGATAACTGCAATTTTTAAATCGTTTTTCATATAATAAGTATTATAAAATTTCTACGCAAAAATACACGATTTTTCAACATAAAAAACAAATAAAAATTTAAAAATTGCTGTATCTTTGCTAACGTTAAACAAATGATCTAAATATGGCTAAATCAACAAGTTTCTTTTATTGTAAAAATTGTGGCAATCAATCAGCGACCTGGCTAGGAAAGTGCCCTGCATGCGGTTCCTGGAATAGTTATGAAGAGGAAGTTGTACATAGGGAAGAGAAACAAAAAGGAAAATCAACACCCCAGTTCAACAAACCAATACCCAAAAAAATCAATGAAATTTCTTTAGAACAAACGGCTAGAATAGCTACCACTTACTCTGAATTTGACCATGTTTTGGGTGGTGGAATTGTTCCTGGATCATTAATTTTACTTGGTGGTGAACCCGGAATCGGTAAATCAACGTTACTATTGCAAACAGCTCTCTCTTTACAAAATTTTCCGGTACTCTATATTTCCGGAGAAGAGAGTGATTCTCAACTCAAAATGAGAGCAGAAAGGATTTGTAATTCTATCAATAAAGAGTGTTATATTCTTACGGAAACCAATACTCAGGAGATTTTTAAACATATTGAACAGTTGCAACCCAAACTGGTTATTGTGGATTCTATTCAAACCATGCAAAGCTCTTTAATTGATTCAGCGTCCGGATCTATCTCTCAAATCAAAGAGTGTGCCGCTGAATTTCAACATTTATGCAAAACCGGAGGATTTCCTGTGTTTTTAATTGGACATATTACAAAAGATGGAACGATTGCCGGTCCTAAAATCCTGGAACATATTGTAGATACTGTTTTGCAATTTGAAGGTGATCAACATTATGGATATCGGATTGTTCGTTGTATAAAAAACCGGTTTGGATCCACTTCAGAATTGGGAATCTTTGAGATGCATTCCAATGGACTGAGAGAAATTACCAATCCTTCTGAAATATTGATTGCATCCCGGGATGAAAATTTCAGTGGAAACACAATCGCTGCGATTATGGAAGGGAACCGACCGATGATGATTGAAACTCAGGCTTTGGTGAGCAGTGCCGTTTACGGAACGCCCCAAAGATCTGCAACGGGTTTTGATTTAAGGCGAATGAATATGCTTTTGGCTGTTTTAGAGAAACGATGTGGGTTTAAACTGGGAGCTAAAGACGTATTTTTGAATATGGCCGGAGGTTTCCATATCGAAGATCCTGCCATCAATTTATCCATTATGGCATCCATTCTCTCTTCTGCGGTGGATATTGCGGTGGATTCTAAAACCTGTTTTGCAGGTGAAATGGGTCTAAGTGGTGAGGTTCGTCCAGTTTCAAGAATTGAACAAAGAATCAGCGAAGCAGAAAAATTAGGTTTTAATCGTATTTTTTTCTCTAAATATAACATGAAAGGGCTCGATGCTAAAAAAATGAAGATTAAATTATGCCCTGTCGGAAAAATTGAAGAGATGATGAAACAACTTTTTGAGTAATATAAGGGATTATGTTGAATCAGGTTTTCCTTATTATTTTAAAAAGATTATTCTATAACAAAATCAGATACTCCCATTGGATTGCCTTTACTCAATACAATAGTATTTTAAAAATTCGAAATTTGGTTTTCAATTTTTATGAAAGAAAAAGAAAAAAAATTGTTTTAGAATCAAAACCGTACTTAATCAATTCTGAGCCCACCAATCATTGCATGTTACAGTGCCCGTTTTGTCCCACCGGAAAAGGGGAATATCGACTTAAAGGTTTTTTGGATTTTGAATTTTATCAAAAAATGGTCGATCAGTTATCACTTTACAGTTATTTGATCACTTTTCATGGTTGGGGTGAACCGTTGCTTCATCCACATTTATCTGACATGATTCAATACGCCCATCAAAAGAAAATATGTACTGTGTTGACTACCAATGGGATGCACCTTAATAAGGAGATATGTCAAAAATTGATTGACAGTAAATTGGATGTACTCTATATTTCCTTAGATGGCGCTTCCTCAGAAACGTATCAAAAATACAGAGTGCATGGAAATTATGATCAAATTCTTGAAAATCTGAAACTTTTAGTCCAATTAAAAAAAGAACAAAAAAGCAAGACTCCATTTATCGAGTGGCAGTTTCTGGTGTTTAAACACAATGAACATGAAATTGAAAATGCAACTCAGTTAGCAAGAGAGATTGGAGTAGATCATTTTATTCTATTACCGGCATATACAGAAGATATAACTTACGATGCAACTGATCCAAAGTTCAGACTTTCCAAAGGATCTCCCTTAGCAAAAAGAGAAAATTGCAGACATTTATGGAGCACTTTCACTTTTCATCAAAATGGGATTGTTGTACCTTGCTGTTATGATTTTCCGGAGCATATTGCATACGGGAATTTAAAACAGGATTCCATTGAAACGATCTGGAACAACCCTATTTTTCAAGAATCCAGAGCATTTATTGTTACAGGAAACTCCAGTTCAACACTCGCCAAAACCTGCATGGAGTGTATTGCAAAGTAATCAAAGAGCACACGAGCATTCTGAGCAAACGAGCATTCCGAGCACTCGAGCATTCGAACCCACTATCCTCCGGAAATGATCTTCTGCCCTAATGGACAATCCAGACACTTTTTGATACTGCAGTAGTTTTTGGCAACATGAATGATAGATTGTGTGTCAAAAGCCGATTTAACAGGAAAACGACACTCTCTGTATCGGGTGATAAGGTGGTTGTTTTCTGGTTCTAAAGTGGAATACAAATCTATCGCTCTGTCTTGTAGTTCGATACGTCCTGAAAAAATACCAAAAGTGTATAATACCGGGATGATGGTATTGATCATGAGCAACTCAAAAGTGGGTTTTCCAATTAAAGTGCCATGTTTTTTGGCGGGTTTTCCAAATTGGTAATGAGTGCTCCAGTAAGGATCGGGCTGTGTCATCAATATATGTTCAAATTGAGCTAATTCTGTTTGATTTTCGATCCTGCTGAACAATTGTGGATAATGGTGAACGATTTCACAGAGTTGTGCAATCCTGATACATGGGAAATTTTGAGGACGCATTCTCAGCAGATTCCAGTTTTTAACATGGATTGGAGTTAACTTGTATTTTTTCTTTAAATATTGGTATTCATTTTGCAACATCTCAAAATAGGGATCATCCAATTGTTCCTCTAACATTCCTGATTGTCCAAATAGTAAAGCATACACTTGTAAATGATTGTTAGAGTGAGATCTCAGTACTTTATAAGGTAAGCTTTTGGACATCATCTCAAAAGCACTCTGATTGGTATGAAATCCAAAGTTGATTGCTAACATTCGGAAAATGGTTTCATCCCAATCCCCGGCACATTCGGTATAAATCTTGTTGATTTGAGATTGTTTATATTCCAATCTTTCTGCTATCATTTTGGAATAAAGTGCGGCAAACTGCAATTTCAGATAGCTATTGTTTTCTTCTTCCTTTTGTTGGATATAGGGCGCACACGGTAATGGATGAGTGGATTGGTGAATCTTTTCGTAATTTTCCAGTATAGCAGAGGAGATATAATTTTTCAATTCTAAAACCGGAAATTTATCGGTTGCTTCTTTTACATTGGGTAGATCATCATCATATACGACATGTAAAATGACACTGTTGTATTTTTCATCCCTATGGTGATTGTGCTTGTACCAATCTGATGTTTTGATGTGAATCTCTACGTCTCCGGCCCAGAGAATCTGATTGATTTTAATAATAGCTTGTTTGAAATCGGGGCCCGCATCTTGATGTGCAAAGCCGGGTTGAATGATTGAAACCTCTTGTCCGTCAGTGGTTTTGAAATTGAAAGAGCTGAAAATGGAGTGTTTCCAAATGTAATGGAGCAGATATTCTGAGTTCATCGCAGTAAAATTTAGACAGCGAAGATACAAAATTTTTGTTTCCAAAAATCATTTATAAAAAATTTATTTGATTAAATCGCGGATCACTTCTGATGCCATAAAACAGCCGAAAATAGCCGGCATATAGGAGATGGTTCCTACAACAGAAAGTTTGTTGATGGCAGGGTTACTGTCGATTACAACGGCATTTTCCGGAACTAATTCTGGAGAAAAAACTGCTTTAAAGCCACTTCTTATTCCTAAATGGTGTAATCTTTTACGAACAATAAAAGCAAGCTTACACTGGTATGTTTTCTTAATATCAACAACCTGTACCAAGGAAGGATCCATTTTTCCACCTGCTCCCATAGCTGAGATCAATGGGTATTGACGCTCTAAAGTTTGAAAGATTAAAAGTACTTTTGGGGAGAGGGAGTCTATACAATCACAAACATAATCATAAATCGCAGCATCGAGGATCTGATCAGTTCTTTCATCTTTAATAAACTCTTGAATCACATGCAATTTAATAGCAGGATTGATATCTTTTAATCTTTGAGCCACCAATTCTGATTTGGGAAGCCCTTTAGTGGAATTTAAGGCTATTAATTGTCTGTTGATATTGGTTTCATCCACTTCATCTGCGTCAACTATGGTCATCTCTCCAATTCCGGCACGACAAAGTTGTTCAGCAGTGTATGCACCCACACCACCTAATCCAACCACCAATACATGTTTGGATTGTAATTTTAATAGATTTTCTTTTCCTAATAAAAGTTCCGTTCTTGATAACCAGTTCATATTAATCTTGTAAATCTATGTATTGATAAGCTCCATCTCTTTTGAACCAGGTGAGTTGCCTTTTGGCGTAGCGACGGGTGTGCGTTTTTATATCTTCTATCGCTTGTTCATAAGTAAGTTTTCCGTCTAAATAGTCAAAAAGTTCTTTATAACCTACTGTATTTAAAGCATTATAATTTTTGAATGGTATGAGTGATTTTACTTCATCAAGGAGACCGTTTTCCATCATTTGATCCACTCTTTGGTTGATTCGATCAAAAAGGATCTCTCTGGGTCTGTTCAAACAATATTTCACGATTTCAAAAGATCTGGATTTACTGGAATTTGTTAAAAAGCGGGAGTAAGGTTCCCCCATTTGAATGGTAACTTCGAGAGCCCGCATGATTCGTTTATGATTGGCAATATCTGCCTGTTCATAAAATTCGGGATCCAACTTTTTAATTTGATTTCTAAGGCCTTCAATTCCTTCTTTATCAAATAGATCCATGACATAATTCCGAATTTTGGGATCAGGATCCGGAAGATCATCAATCCCTTTGCAAACAGCATCAATGTAAAGGCCACTGCCACCGGTTAAAATGACGATATTATTTTGTTGAAAAAGGCTAGGGAGTAGGTTTAGAACATCTTGTTCAAATTTTGAAACACTGTAATAATCGTTTATGGAAAGGTGTCCTAAAAAGTGATGAGGTACTCCTTTTAATTCCTGTTCCGTAGGAAAAGCAGTGCCGATTCTCAACTCTTTATAAAATTGTCTGGAATCGGCAGATATTACGCTTGTATTTAATTGGATTGCAAGATCAACAGTCAGAGCAGTTTTTCCGACGGCAGTGGGTCCTGTAATAACCAGTAGAATCGGTTTATTAGAACTCTCTGGAAGTATCAAATTCTTCAAAATCGGATAAATCATCATTAAAATCATCATTGAAAGCATCTAAGTCCTCTTCATCATAAGAATCTTCGGTAACAAAATTTGAATCTTCGTCACTTAAATTGAGTGCTTGTGCTTCTTTAGGAAGTTCTTTTACACTATTGGTACATCTGGGATAGGTAACAGAAGGATCAACAGGAAGTGTTTTAAGTAGTTCAATATAAAACACCTGAGGATTCAGAAAGTTATATTCATAGATGATTTGCTGATGCGGATCCGCCATAAAGTCTTTTAAAAGAACATCTTTCATCACAAATTTTGGAATATTGGATTGGGTAACATGATCATCCACATCATCATATTCAGGGACTTCAGTTTCCTGATCGTCACACATATCAACAAGAGTGATCTCTTGTTTTGTATTCCATTTGGCATCACAGATCGCAAATGAGGAGAGTTCATTTCCGCTTAACCCGATACTTTGAAAGAGAATGTTGTGGAAAGATTCAAAATTGTCTGTAGATAGGATCTCAATATCTCTAACAAAATCCTCGACAGCATCGTAGTAAACTCTAAATTTGTAGTAGTACATGGTTTGTCAATTTAAAGGTTAATAATTAGGCCATATTAGTAAAAACTTGGGTCACATCATCATCCTCTTCGATTCTCTCTAACAATTTTTCAATTTCAGCACGTTGTTCCTCGGTCACCTCTTTAATATCATTAGGGATTCTTTCAAACTTAAACTCTATAATTTCGTAATTATTTTCTTCCAAAAATTTTTGAATAGGTCCAAAATTTTGAAATTCTGCATAAATTAGAATTTGACCATCCTCTTCAAAAACTTCTTCAACATTAAAGTCAATCAATTCAAATTCGAACTCTTCCAGATCTAAGCCCTCTTTTTTAGCAATAGTAAAGCGGCATTTTCTGTCGAAAATAAAGTCTAGCATTCCATGAGTGCCGAGTGAGCCGTTGAATTTGTTAAAATAACTTCTGATATTGGCGACAGATCTTTGATTATTATCCGTTGCGGCTTCAATTAATACAGCAATACCATGAGGTGCATATCCTTCAAAAACCACCTCTTTATATTCGGAAGTATCTTTTTCAAAAGCGCGTTTAATCGCTCTTTCAACATTATCTTTTGGCATGTTTTCAGAGCGTGCATTCTGAATTAAAAGTCTTAATTTAGAATTTGTTGCAGGATCTGCACCCCCTGCTTTAGCAGCCATTGTAATTTCTCTTCCTAGTCTGGTAAACACTTTAGCCATGTTTCCCCAGCGTTTAAATTTTCTTTCTTTTCTAAATTCAAAAGCTCTTCCCATATTGATTATTTATAATTGGTTTAGACTGCAAAAATAAACAAAAATTTTCAATTTTAATCCTCTTTGACACCAATTGAATGTGCAATAATTGGTTTTCCGTTTAGTTTAAGCAGTTCTTTGATTTGATCTCTTTGGATCATCCCGATTGCACAAGTAGTTAAATTTTCTGAAGTGCAAAACAGATAGATGTTTTGACTGATATAACCCGCATCTATAGCTCCGTAAAACTCTTTAGCAGCATCATCAAACCGATCCATCTTATCATAATTGGCAACCAATAAAATCAATAAAGGTGTATCTTTGAATCCTTCCTGTTTTGGAAGTTGCTCTCTTATATCCTGATTATATACTTGTTTTAATTTATTTTCTGCTGGAAGGTACAAATAAGTACCTGTTTTCATAAAAACGTAAACATCAATCTCCTGAACATTTCTGGCTGATGGGGCTGTTCTTTTTCCACTCGGTCTATTTATGCCAAAAGCTGCCCAAAGTAGATTGGACAGCTTTTGGTTTGATATCTCTTTTTGAGAAAAATTTCTATTGGTTTCCCTTTTAGAAAGTGCCTCCATCAAAGGCATCCCACCGGTTGTATCTGGAGGGAGGAGTTGAATATCTTGAGCGTTTAGAGAAATGAGGAAGCAGAAAATGAAAAATAATAGATTAATTTTTTTCATTTTGATCGGTTATTTTAGTTTAAGATATGTCATTATTTGATTTGCCTGATTTTGGTTTTGCAATTGCCTCGCGCATTTGGGTATCTGCTTTGATATTTTCTAATTTGTAATAATCAAGAACACCAAAAGACCCATTTCTAAATGCTTCAGCTAATGCTAATGGTACTTCAGCTTCAGCCAAAATTACTTTTGCACGAGCTTCCTGAGCTTTTGCTTTCATCTCTTGTTCTGTCGCTACAGCCATTGCTCTTCTCTCTTCTGCTTTTGCCTGAGCAATGTTTTTATCAGCATTGGCTTGGTCCATTTGCAATAATGCTCCAATATTTTTACCAACGTCAACATCAGCGATATCGATAGAAAGAATCTCAAATGCAGTTCCGGAGTCTAGCCCTTTTGAAAGTACTAATTTTGAAATGGAATCAGGATTTTCTAGAACTACTTTATGAGTATTGGCAGAACCAATTGCAGATACAATACCTTCCCCAACACGGGCAACGATAGTTTCTTCACCGGCACCACCCACTAATTGTTTGATGTTGGTTCTCACTGTAATACGCGCTTTTGCTGTTAATTGAATACCATCCTTTGCAACTGCTGAAACAGGAGGAGTGTCAATAACTTTTGGAATTACAGATGTTTGGATAGCTTCCAAAATATTTCTACCTGCTAAGTCAATCGCTGTGGCAGCTTTGAAATCAAGGGGAATATTTGCTTTGTCTGCAGAAATTAAAGCATTTACAACAGGAATTACACGTCCACCGGCAAGATAATGCGCTTCTAATTGGTCTCTGTTTAATGGAATACCTGCCTTAGTTGCAGTAATTAATGAATTAACAATAATGCTGGGTGGAACTTTTCTCCATCGCATTAAAATCAACTGAAGTAACGAGATTCTAACACCATTTAATAATGCGTTGAACCATAGTCCGAGGGGAACAATCCACAAGAACAAAATAAGTAGAAAAATAATTCCTACAACAATTAAAATTGAAATTGGATCCATAAAAAATTTATTTAAGTTTAACAATAATTTTACTTCCTTCTATTTTATAAATAATGATCGGTTGATTGGGATCAATAAAATCGAGTGTAGAAAACACTTCTACAACATCATCACCAAAAATTGCTTTTCCACTTGGAGCTAATCGGGAAAGGGTTACACCCTCCATCCCTTCATGCAAATGCTCAGGTTGAATATTTACTTTACTGTCAATTTGAGTAGTTAATGTCATTTTACGCCAGGTTTTGGATCGTAAAAATAAAACAACAGCTACAACGATAAGCACTACAGTTCCCAGCAATGTAAGGTTACCTGCTAAAGGCCCAAACTTTACATAAGATAGCACAATTCCAATAATGATAAAGATCGATCCTGCAATTCCTACTACTGCACCGGGTAATGCAAAAAGTTCTAATACTAAGGCAAAGATACCTAATACGATTAAAAAAACAATGACCAACCAGCTCATATACAATTATTTAATATTAATGATAAAATAGTTTTTCTTGCCCTTTTGAACCAAGATATATTTGTTGTTAATTAAAGAGGTTGTCGAAATCTGATAGTTTTCGTCAATTTTTTCTTTATTGATAGATAATGCATTCTCTTTTAAGGTGCGACGAATCTCCCCTTTTGAAGGAAATACGGCTGCTTTGTCCGTTAAAAAATCTACAATAGAGATTGGGCTCATGATGTCATCTTTTTTAACATCAAATTGAGGAACTCCTTCAAAAACAGAGTAAAAAGTGGCTTCATCCAATGAAGATAAAGTCTCAGAAGTGCCTTTGCCAAAAAGAATCTCAGAAGCGTTCAAGGCTTGATTGTAATCATCCAAAGAATGTACCCTAATGGTCAATTCTTTAGCTAGAGCTTTTTGTAATATCCTCAAGTGAGGTGCTTCATCGTGTTCTTTTTCCAATGTTTCGATCTCCTCTTTATTTAAGAGGGTAAAGATACGAATATATTTCTTACTATCAACATCAGAACAATTGAGCCAAAATTGGTAAAAAGCGTAAGGGGATGTTTTTTCAGGATCTAACCAGATGTTCCCTTTTTCAGTTTTTCCGAACTTTCCACCATCTGCTTTAGTAATTAACGGACAAGTTAATGCAAACGCTTCACCACTTGCTTTTCTTCGAATCAATTCAGTTCCGGTGGTAATATTCCCCCATTGATCGGAACCCCCCATTTGCAATTTACAATGATGGTGTTGATACAAATAGAGAAAATCGTATCCTTGTACTAATTGATAAGTGAATTCTGTAAATGACATTCCTTCCCCTTCACCGGACAATCTCTTTTTTACAGAATCCTTAGCCATCATATAGTTTACCGTAATGTGTTTTCCAATATCTCTGATGAAATCTAAAAACGAAAATTGATTCATCCAATCGTAGTTGTTAACCAATAACGCGCTGTTAGGTGCTTGGTCTTCAAAATTAAGAAATTTGGATAGTTGTTGTTGGATACAATGTTGATTATGTCTTAAAGTTTCAAGATCTAAGAGATTTCTTTCCTGTGATTTTCCGGAAGGATCCCCAATCATACCGGTAGCACCTCCTAATAAAGCGATCGGTTTATGTCCACATCTTTGAAAATGATATAACATCATTACACTAACCAAATGGCCAATATGTAAGGAATCTGCTGTTGGATCGATTCCAACATAAGCAGCAGTGATCTCTTTAGCCAATTGTTCTTCAGTTCCGGGCATTACATCGTGGAGCATGCCACGCCATTTCAGTTCTTCAACAAAATTCATCATATTATTTAGGTTGTAATTTACTTTTCGCTTCTTTGATTTTTTCGTATTGATCTAAGAATGAAGGAATTCCTACCATCTCAATACGTCTGTTTAAAATAATCTCTTTTGTAGTGTTGTCAATAATAAACATGGTAGGATTTCCAATAATATTATAGGTTTCAATATAATCAATATTAGCAGTATTTCCTCCAACATTTACCCAAGGATATTTTTTCTCTCTCACATATCTTTTCCATCTTTCCAAATCGGTATCACTTCCAACAGCATATACATCAAAATTTCTTTTTCCAATAACTTCTAATGAGTCATATACATGCTTCATCTTTTCAGATTCCTCCTGACAAGTGTGACAAGTTGGATCATAAAACCACATCACTACATAAGGTTTTTTTAAATTATAAGAACTGTGCCATTGTGTAAAATCAGTAGTTAAGTTAGTATCTGGCATGATCAATTCTACAGCTTTTTTGCCAATCAAAAGAGGTTCTAAACTTTTTACCCTTCTTTCATATTTTCCAATCATATCTTCGTTTAACCATTTACACTTTCCTTTCAATTGGTTTTCCTTAGCAATATGAACAAAAACGGCATCATGTCCAATAATTTTACTCGATTCAAACTGATAAGATAACCATTCTACAAAAAACATGTACATCATACTATCCGGTTCTGTTTTAGCTAATACCATGTCAACATATTTATTAATAGTATCGGGTTCATACATCCACAAAATTTTTGTAAAATAATCTTTCATTTTGGGTTCCAACGATGGCAAAAATAAAAATCTTCTGTCGGTTAGATCAAAATTATCCCAATAATGGGTTCTGTAATAAATGGACTGAAATGTTGAATCTATAGCGCCATTAGGTAATACAGGAGGATCAGGAACATTGATGAATTGATATGATTTTTGTAATTTTGAAAATAAATAGGTAGGATTTTCAGTAATCATATTTTTAATAAAATCTTCCATCTCTTTATTAACGTCTTGCATCTTTTGGGTATAAAACTCTAAACTGTCTTTATTCCCTTTTTCAAATTCTTTCAGTTTTTCCTGATACAATTTTACATCTTTTTGTGCTTTTACTGTTCTTCTTTGAAATTTCAACATTTCTGCATTTTGTGGAGAATTTTCTACTCTAAAATTTCTCACATCTCCAATAGTATCAATAAAATAAGTAAAATGTTGTTCTCCGTCAATAATGAAATTAACATAAGGTTTTTTATTTTCTGAAACTACAGTGTATAAACCCTCTTCATATTTTTGATCTCCACTGAAAATATAGGCACCTCTTCCATCATTTCTGGCTGAATCCTTTAATAAAAGTTTTTCCCTGTAATGGATGGCTAAATACACAATTTTATCTTGTGCATATTCAATTTTAAAAACCAGTTTATGTCCGGTTCTTGGATTGATGGTTTTGATTTTTTGAGCATAAAGTACTGAGGAGATTCCCATCAATAACATCATAAATAGTAGTGCACTTTTTTTCATCACTCGTTATATTTTAATTAATTTGTTCAAAAATGGATTTTAAATTTTTTATAGGAAACTGTCTTGCGATAATTTTATTGTTTTCATCAATTAAAAAAATACCCGGAGTTACCATTAAATCAAAAAAATCGATTAAATCGTAATTGGGTTCTCCCATAGCATAACTTAAATTGATCCAAAACAATTGATTCTCTTCTATAAAACTTTTCCAACGATCATAATCTTCAGTGATCGAGATTGCAATCACTTCAAAGTTGTATTGCAGATGATTTTGTTTGTAAAATTCAAAAAGATGAGGTGTTTCTTCCACACAATGATCACAATCCGGATCCCATAACCAAAGGATTTTATATTTGGTTTTTACTGAATCAATGTTAACTTTATTCTTTTGAATGTCATAAGCTTCAATGGTTTTGACATAATGTCCGGGAAAAGTTCTCCTTTTTCTCGCTTGCATGTTTTCATAAATCCTTTGATCTGAGTCATTGAAAATATTCCACTGATCCATTTCAGGTTTATAATAATGATCATAAAGATACACAAATAGGGTGTCAAACCCGGGTTTGTTATATAAGTAATTTTGCATTATTTTTTTAAGATAATAAAACTGTACTTCCAGATCTATTGGACGATTATTTGTGTCAATTGTTCCTTTTAAAAAATGATTTAATAAAATAAAGCAAGTATTCCGATCTTCAATATAAGTTTCAAATAAAGAACTAAAATAATATGATACGTTAATTTTTAAAGGAGTTCTTAAAAGTCTTTTGTCTTTAAAATTAATGGGATCAAAATAATGAAACATCACCAATTGTTCCAATTGATCAATTCCGAAATAGTCATTAGGAGTTTCGTTGGATATGTTTTTTAAAAAATCCTGAAAATCAACTTCTTGAAGAGCTTTAGCGTAATTTGACAAGAATGAATTGGGAGATGTTTCAATAAAAGGAATGATATTCAAATGATTGATGATCGCTTTCTGATATTCAAAAAACAATACATTTTCATCACTTTTTTCAATTTTATATTGCTCATAAGGTTTTTTTTCATTCGTAATAATCGAAAACCGGGTAGTTTGATCAATCATGATATCAAACAATTTTTGTTCAGGAGATGTTTGAACAGAATAGATCCCTTTTTCAATTTTTGTTGATTTACTTTTAAATTCAAATTTCCCTTTAGCAGAAAAAGCACTATCAAATAAATACGATTCACCACCATAATAGCCATATAAATAAATAGTTTTGGATTGCGAATCTAATAATTGAATTTTTATTTTATATCCATTTTTATTGATTGCACTTGCAGAAAGAGTTCCAAAAATCAAATAAAAAAATAACACCGGAAGTAATAGAGCGTTTTTTTTGTTCATAAACATTATTGTTTTATAACTTTACCGGAATATCTGAATTGATTTTTTTCAAAAAGTTTAATGATATACACCCCATTTGAACAATTATTTATATCCATTTCAAATTTAGGGCTTGAAATGGTTTCGGTTTTAATCATTTTTCCTGTTAAATCATACAATTCATAATGAGTTAATAAGATATCACTGCTATTTTCAATGACAACAATTCCCGGAGTTGGATTGGGCGAAATGGTGATTTTATCTGATATATCAAACTCATCAACAGCTACTGATGATAAAATATTCAAAGTCCCCGGATTGGAAACGCCACACTCATTCACTCCATAAACACTTAAAATACCACTGCCGGTATTGTTTACAGTTAAATTAACGGAATTGGAAGTGGAATTGCTTAAGGTCCACGTAGGATTATTTATAGACCATTCATAAGAGTCAGCATATTGTACATTAGAAATGATATAGGAGTACATTCCGGTTGTGTTGATCACTGATGGTCCTGAAATAGCTTCAGAGATGACCGGTTTTGGATTTACAGTTAAAGTTAATTTGATAATACTGTCACAACCCTGAGTGGTTTGAAAATTATTATAAAATTCAAATTCACCTGCAGTGTTTTGAACCGGAATCGTGAAACCTTGTCCATTATAGGATTGTCCTTGACAAATCTGCGCTACTTTATCCACTTGATAAACAGGAAATACTTGAACTAAAATAGTTTTTGAAGCAGTACAACCTGCAGAATTGGTTACAGTAACACTATAATTGGAATTAACTGTAGGAGAGACTGAAAGTACAGGATTTGATTCTGTTGTGTTCCATAAATAAGTAACACCGCCGGTTGCCGTCAATTGTGTTGATTGACCATTACAAATGGTGGTATCTCCCGTGATTTGAATATTGGGAATATCTAGTATAGTTACAGTTGTGGAAGTTGTTGCAGTACATCCATCACTGTTTGTTACAGTTACAAAATAGGTTCCACCCAATCCGGTGTTGATCGTTACATTATTTGCTCCTGTACTCCAATGGTAATCGATTCCTCCACCTGCAGTGAGTGAAGTAATTACACCCTGACAAATACTAACTGGTTCTGTAATGGTTGGAGTTGGTAATGGTAGTGTGGATACATAAGTATATGTGGAAGTAGAACATCCATTTGAAGTAACTGTAACACTATATAATCCCGGAGAGGAAACAATTTTTTCGTTTCCGGTTTCATTGGTATTCCACAAATAACTATCTCCACCGGCAACTGATAATGTTAAGGACCCTCCTTCGCAAAACTGAGTTCCACCAAAAAGTTGAGGAGTTGGCAGTGCAACAACTGTAATAGGTTTATTGACAACCACATGACATCCATAATTATTCGTTACTGTACAGGAATAAGAGGTTGAAGTGGTTGGATTGATAGATATGATAGGTGTTGTTGCATTATTACTCCATAAATAGGAGATTCCACCGGTTGCTTCTAAATTTGTTGAGGCTCCTTCACAAAGGGATGAAACGCCTGTGATTTCAGAAGTTGGAGTTGGATTCACCAACAAAGGAACAGAAGATGTTGCTGTACACCCCATTGAATTGGTTACAGTAACTGTGTATGTTCCTGTAACTGTGGCATTAATAGTGGCACTATTTATTCCGGTTGACCATTGATAGGAACTTCCTCCACTGGCTGTTATGGTGGCCATCTCACCTTGACAAATAGGTTCCCCTCCGGTGATGGTAATTCCCGGTACTGGCAATGGATTTACAACTACTGATGTTTGATGTGTACATCCGTTAATACTAGTAACTGTAACTAAATAGGTAGTTGAAACAGTTGGGCTGATATTGATGGTGTTGCTTTGAGAACCATTGGACCAAACATACGAAACACCTCCGGATGCGGTTAATGTTGTGCCTTTTCCTAAACAAGGATTTAAGACCCCTGAAATTTGAGAATTAGGTAATGATAACGAGGTTATCGATTTTGATGCATTAGCAGTACAACCATTCAAATGTGTGGCCGTTACAGAATAAATACCTGATGAATTGACAGAGATCGAGGTTCCCGTACTGCTATTACTCCATATATAGGAAACATTTGGAGTACCCGAAGCAGCGAGAATTATCGAGTTACCCTGACAAAATGTAGTATCTCCAACGATGGAAACAATCGGAGGCGTATTAACAGTAATATTGGTTGAAACAGAAGAATTACACCCATTAACATCTGTTACTGTTACGGTATAAGTACCGGCAGTTGAAGGATGAATAATGGCTGTTGACACACTATTGGACCACGAATAGGAAACGCCACCTGATGCCGTGAGTGTTCCGTTTTGACCTTCACAGATTGTACCGTTGCCGGTAATTACGGGTATAGGTAAACTATTTTTTGTTACCGTTTTTGAAATGGTGGAACTACAACCATATTGGGAAGTAACCGTTACAGTATAAGTTCCAGCATTGGTAATATCTATGGATGAATTGGTTGCAGAATTATTCCATAAATAGGTTGCTCCACCCTGAGCTGTAAGCTGTAAAGTATCTCCATCGCAAAATGAGTTATTACCTACAATAGTAGGAGTAGGGTAGGGTCTTACATTAACTTTTAAAGTTGAAGAATTGGAACATCCGTTGACGTTGGTTACAATAACGGTATAGTTGGTTGTTGTACTTGGCGAAACATTAATAAATGGTGTTGTTTGAGCAGTACTCCACACAAAGGATGTGGCTCCACTTGCATTGGCTACCAGAAAACTGGATCCGCCCGTACAAATATTTGTATCGCCTGTTATTGTTATTACCGGTAATGGGTGTGCAATCACAGTTTTGGTCGCTTCTGCGGTACAACCCCTTGAATCAGTTGCAGTTACTATATAGGTGCCTGTTTGATTGACATTGATATAGGTGGAAGTAGCTCCGGTACTCCATAGATAGGAAACCCCTCCCGATGCAATCAAATTGACACTTAAGCCCTGACAAAATTCTGAACTCCCCGATATCGTTGGTGTTGGTACTGAATAAACTGTTGTAACAGCAGAAATACTTGATGTACATCCATTTTGATTGGTCACTGTGACCGTATAAGTACCACCTGTAGTCGCAGTTATCGTTTGATTCGATGATCCATCATTCCATAAATAGTTCGTTCCCCCCATTGCCGTTAATGAGGTTTGACTATTGGCACAGAAATTCCGGTTGCCTAATATAGATGCAGTTGGTTTTTCATTCATAACAACAACAATGGATGCAACTGCAGTACAATTATTAGAGTTGGTAACCGTGACAGAATAGGTCCCCGGAATATTGATTGTGTTATTTTGTGTACTGGTTCCATTACTCCAAACATAATTATTTCCACCGGTTGCCGTTAAAGTGGTTGATGAACCCTGACAAAATGAAGGTACGCCTAAAATAGATACATTTGGTTTTGTTTTTACATTTACTGATGTGATTGCTGTTGAGGTACATCCTAATGCTGATGTTGCAGTCACTGTGTAAAAACCTGCTGCACTTACGTATATACTGGCTGTATTGGATCCGTTTGACCATGCGTAATTGGTCCCGCCATTTGCAGTTAATGTCGTTAAATCACCCTGACAAATAGAGTTTTCACCCATAATGGAAACATTTGGGATTGGATTAACTATTAAAGTAATCAGTTTAACTGCAGAACAACCTAATGAGTTGGTTACTGTAACATAATAAAAGGAGGTTTGAACAGGTGATAAAAAGATGGATGGAGAGGTTTGGTTATTTGCACTCCATATGTATGTACCACCTCCGGATGCTGTTAATATGGTTGTTTCACCTAAACAAATAGATGTATCCCCACTAATAACAATATTGGGTGTTGATTGAATAAATTCTATAGATCTTGTAGCACTACATCCATTAACTGATGTTCCCGTTACAGAGTAAATGCCTGCATTAACGGCAGTGATTTGTGGAGATGTGGACCCATTGCTCCATTGGTAAGTATTGGCTCCGGATGCACTAAATTGGGTGGATTGCCCTGCACATTTTACAGAATCCCCTGTAATGGTTACATCAGGTGCCTGTAAAGATGAAATGGTTTTGGAAGCCGAAGCACTACAACCATATTGATTGGTAACAGTTACTGTATAAGTTCCTCCGATATTGGTAACTAATGAACCGCCTGTTTCCCCATTATTCCATAAATAGGTTCCTCCTCCAGTAGCTGTTAACTGCGTATATGTATTACTGCAAAATTGATCAGTCCCTGAAATTTGAGGTGCAGGTAACTCATGAACTATAACTTCAAAACTATCAACAGTTTGACACCCATAAGAGTTTGTAGCGGTCACAAAATAGATGGTGTTTTGACTGGGTGAAACCAAAATATGTTCCGTAGTTT
The DNA here is from genome assembly GCA_942493315.1 of uncultured Bacteroidota bacterium. Classification (GTDB taxonomy): domain Bacteria; phylum Bacteroidota; class Bacteroidia; order Bacteroidales; family WCHB1-69; genus UBA5429. The sequence goes on from OW818690.1 coordinate 1,678,723, forward strand.
CATTGGTTGACCATATAAATGGGGCATCAGATTGTACTGTAAGTGCTCCGTTTTGCCCCATGCAAATTTCATTATTTCCCGAAATTTCTAAGGTTGGAACTGTATCTATCCTAACTTGAATCGTTTTAATCGCTGAACAACTGAATTGATTTGTAACAGTTACTGAAACTATTCCAGTTTGATCCAATTCAACAGATGCGCCTTCCATTCCATTACTCCAGGAGTATTGATCTCCTCCGGTTGCTGTCAACTGAATCAAATTTCCATAACATTGAATGGTATCACCCAAAATTTGAATTTCAGGAATGGGTCGCACAAAAACAGTGATGCTATCTACATAACTACATTGTAATGATGATGTAATGGTTACAAAATAGGTAGTTGTTGTTAATGGACTAACTACAATAGTAGTATCAGTTAATCCATTAGACCATATATAGGAATACCCTGAAGGTACTTGAAGTGTCGTGGAATCACCTTCACAAATCTCTTGATCCCCCGTAATTTCTAAAATGGGAGCAGGATACATGAGCGGTTCAATAGTGTCTAAAACAAAACAACCATTGTTATTTAAAGCTTTAATATTCAAACTATTCCCGTTCAAAATATTTTTTTGATCAATAGTGTCAGTCTCATTCCAGATATAAAGATCAGCACCGGTACAAATAAGGGTGATGGAATCAAATTGACAAAATGGTTCATTCCCTGAAATGACTAATTGTGGGGTGTTTTGAATGATTAACTGAACCTGTTTGTTCGAAACATAGCAGTCCAATTCATCAGAAACAGTAACACTATATACCCCCGATTGGAGAGGAGCAATAGAAGCAGTTGTTGCTCCGGTACTCCACAAAAATCGGGTACTTCCTGAAGCGGTCAATGTAGTGGATTCATTATCACAAATCAAAGTGTCTCCTGAAATCTCCGCTTCGAAATAGGGATAAACGGTTAAATCCAATGTCACAATACTGTCACATCCACTTTGAGTTAGATAAGTATTGGAATAGATACCGGAAACAGTATAGTTTTGACCATTTGAAAACAAATAAGGTAATGCTGATTCACATATTGAAGCCCGGATTGTGTCATTATAACTAATATTCACCTGAAAGAATAGATGAGTAAAACTATTACAGGCAGATGCAAAAATATATTCTCCGGAATTGGTTATAACAGAATCTCTGAATATGTAGGGTAAATCAAGATTACAAACTGACACATATTGTGTATCAATGATTGTTGGAATCATCGTGATTTGATAAATGAGAGTACTGTCACAACCATCCAACGCCTGATATTGATAGGTGTATGTTCCAGCACTGTTAATAGTTCCATTTTCTAAAGAATAGGGGAAATTATAGGAACATAATGTTAACGAAAAAGTATCAATATAAGGTTCAATTTCTATCATTATTTTAACAAGACTATCACAGGTTTGGTTTGTTTCAATTCGATGAACAAAATCTGTAGATGAGGTGTATGTAGAGTCAGTGAAAGGTATATAATATTGTTGGCAATGTCTGAAATATAGGGTATCACAAATTCCATTAATCAGAATAGATGCACTATCATTGGCGATCTCAAAGATGTATGGATCTGGAAGATGCTCCAATTGAAATGAATTATAAATTTCTTCAACCTGAGAAGGAGCTAAAGGAGTTAAAATGGAAATAACGGGAGAACATATTGAAAAATTATCTTTTTGTAATGTAATGATTTGATTGGTTTGAAATTGATCAATAATGGAAATAGAGGCATTTTCGGCTATATAAATAGTGCCATTATGGAGATTGGTTTGTTTTAATAAAAGGGAAGAGGAACTGTTTTGATAAATAGCACTGCCTTTTAGAGCCAGATTATTAATGAATTGAGCACTATCGATAGTTGCATTCCCGGAATTTAAAATTAGAGCGCCCCCATTTCCGGAGGATTGATTGTTCTGAATCGTTCCACCATAAATAAAAATATTTCCTTGGTTATTAATAGCTGCTTGTGTTCCATCATGATTTTCAATTATGACATTGGAAGTAATGATTAAAGTTCCCGAATTGTGAAAAATATTTTGAATACAATTTTCGGAATCGTTTACTTTACCTTCAAAGATTAGTTGGATGGTATCGTTTGGAGTTTCACCTTCTAAACCCTGAAGAGTTAAATTGGCGCCGGTTTGAATTGTAAACAAACGGTTTATAGATGAACCGGGAGCAATTATGCAAGTAGAATCCGCAGGAACCAATTTATAAATCCCATAAATAATGTTGATGGGAGCATTTATTTTAATATCTTTTGTAACATGAATAATCTGAACTCCGGCTTGATAAGATGAATAAGCATTACCGCCAAGTGCTGTTACAAAAGAACTTGCACTGGAAACATTGCCACCGGGTGCATTTTGTGCCTTCCCATTTTGGTGATTTAAAAAGAGTAAAAAAACCAGACAAAGAAACGTATATTTTATATTTTTCATATTTTTATATTTAAGGGTGCAAATATACGTTATCTTTCCCGAACTACAGATTTTTTTGGCAAAAAAAAAGAGTTCCTGAGAACTCTTTTTTAAAATATTAAAGATCAAAAAACTTCAATTATCTTCTGAAAGGGAAATTTTTTCCTGGGAAATAGGCTGAAGAACCTAGCATCTCCTCAATTCTAAGTAATTGATTGTATTTCGCAATTCTGTCAGTTCTACTTGCAGATCCGGTTTTAATTTGACCAGTATTTAAAGCTACAGCTAAATCAGCAATAGTAGTATCTTCAGTTTCACCAGATCTATGTGACATAACAGCGGTATATCCATTTTTATGTGCCATATTCACTGCATTGATGGTTTCTGTTAAAGAACCAATTTGGTTCACTTTTATCAATATTGAATTGGCAACACCCGTTTGAATTCCTTGTGATAAACGTTCTACATTGGTAACGAATAAATCATCTCCCACTAATTGGATCTTAGAACCAAGCTGATCAGTGATCAATTTCCAACCATCCCAATCATCTTCAGCCATACCATCTTCGATAGAAACAATAGGATATTTATTTACCCAGTTTGCCCAATAATCAACCATTTGCGCAGGAGTTAACTTGTCACCGGTTGATTTATGTAAATGGTACACTTTTTCTTCTGGAAGATAGTATTCTGATGAAGCTGGATCTAAAGCAATACAAATATCGATACCCGGTTTGTAACCAGCTTTTTCAATTGCTTGTAAAATCACTTCAATACCCTCTTCATTAGATTTTAAGTTTGGTGCAAAACCACCCTCATCACCAACATTGGTAGCATATCCTTTAGATTTTAAAACAGCTTTAAGATTATGGAATGTTTCTGCTCCCATTCTTAGTGCGTGTGCAAAAGATTCTGCTCCAATAGGCATGATCATAAATTCTTGAAAATCAATACAGTTATCAGCATGTGACCCACCATTAATGATATTCATCATTGGAATTGGTAACGTATTTGCATTAACACCACCAATATATCTGTATAGTTCCTGATTAGATTCTTGTGCTGCAGCTTTGGCAACTGCTAAAGAAACACCCAAAATGGCGTTAGCACCTAAATTTGCTTTATTAGGTGTGCCATCTAATTCAATCATTTTTGCATCAATCTCATTTTGATTGTTAACAAACATCCCTTTTAACTCTTCAGCTAAAACTTTGTTAACATTCTGTACTGCTTTTAAAACGCCTTTTCCTAAATATTGTGATTTATCTCCATCTCTTAATTCAACTGCTTCATGGATACCTGTAGATGCTCCCGATGGAACAGCCGCACGACCCATAACACCTGCAGAGGTGTAAACATCAACTTCAACCGTTGGATTCCCTCTTGAATCCAAAATTTGACGACCAAAAATTCCAATTATTTCACTCATTTTTGCTTTTATTTAATTTTTTTAATTTTTATTAACATGCAAAAATACAAAAAAAATTACACATGGCGAAAGGCAAATGGGAATAATGTATGCGGGCTTTCTCGCCTACGCCCTAATGCTAAGAAGGTACAAGGTAAAGGGCAAAGGGCTAAAGGTCCCCAAATATTTATTGTAATCGATATTTTATTAAACCCGAAAGTTGTTTAGAAATTAAAGTAACTCTTTCTACAAATTCGATTTTTGTTTCATGTTCAATATAGTTCAATAATGATGCAAGATAAATTTGAGTCCTTAATTCTCCCGCAGAACCTTTAGCGATAGAAAAAAATCTAGCTGCATCTTTATCTGAATTTCTTTCAAAGCCTTCTGCAATATTTGAGGGAATTGAAACCGATGCTCTTTGAATTTGATCTTTAAATCCGTAATCTTTACAATCTTTAAATTGTAAATAGATATCTTGAACTAAAAATATAGATTTTTGCCAAACATCTAGGTCTTCGAATTGTTTTACTGTAGCCATATTAGTATTATTTAGTTTTACAAGTTTATATAACATTCTCCTTCGCCCTTAGCCTTTCGCCTTTCGCCCTAAGCCCTTAGCTCTTCGACCTTTGCACCCAAATCATCACCCCTACTAAAATCAATGCAGCAGGAGGTAAAACCATCAAACCGTTATTTAAGTATCCGTGTTCGTAAAATGATGGTGGAATGATTTGCATTTTCCATAATGTTCCGGATCCAAAAATCTCTCTTACAGTACCTAATGTTACTAATACCAAACCGTACCCTAAACCGTTAAATATACCATCCCAAAATGAGGGCATGGGAGGGTTCGATAGGGCATAAGCTTCCACTCTTCCCATAATAATACAGTTGGTGATAATCAATCCTACAAATACAGATAACATCTTACTAACATCATAGAAAAATGCTTGTAAAACCTGATCCACCAGAATTACCAATGTGGCAATTACGACCAACTGAACAATAATTCTGATTCTGGGGGGAATTGTATTTCTTAAAAGTGAAATGATTAAATTGGAAAATGCTGTTACAATTGTAACAGAAAGGGCCATTACAAAGGCGGGTTTCAACTGAGCCGTTACAGCTAATGAGGAACAAACACCTAAAATCTGAACTAAAACAGGATTATCTTTATTTAAAGGTCCTAAATATTTTTTGAGACTCATAATATGCTGTTATTTAGTTGTTGTTTTATTTTGAATTTCTTTAAGAAAAGGAACATATTTTAGAATGCAATCTTCTATCATTTTTTCCAATCCTTTGCTGGTTATGGATCCACCTGAAATGGCATCTACACCATTTGGTGGCGCAATATTGCTATTTGCAACACCCCCTTTGACCACTTTTATAGATGAAAAATTTCCTTGTTCATCAAATAGAAGTTTTCCTTCAAATTGAGCCATAAATTGCACAGTATTGATTTCAGCACCTAATCCCGGGGTTTCACTTTTATGATCAAATACTGCACCATTCACTGTTTTTCCGTCAGATTTAACAGCAATGAAGCCCCAGATTGGTCCCCAAAGCCCTTTTCCTCTTAATGGAATGACATAATTGATGTTTCCGTCTTTGGATTTCACTTTAATCAAAGGAAGTTCCTCTTTTTCCCCTTTAATAGTGGTGTCAGATGCCACTTGTTTGTAAAAAGTGATAACATCTGGCAAATTTACATAACCGGATGCCTGTAATATTTGGGACATCCTTTCACGTTCCCGGTTTGCTTTTTGAAAAGGTTGTAATCCAACCGAAGCAAATGTGAGTATTGCAGCACAAATCACTACAATAATCGTGATAAAAATAAATATATATCGATTTGAAAATTTCATGGTAGAATCAATTTTGTGCGTTGTTGATTTTGATAATTGTTTTTTTCCGTCTGCTGATATGGATCTGAACCACACAGTAGTCGATCAGCGGAGCGAAGATATTTCCTAGAAGAATCGCTAACATCATCCCTTCGGGATACCCTTTGTTTACAACCCGGATCAGCATGGCCATCATCCCGATAAACACGCCATAGATAATTTTACCCGATCTGGTATGTGCTGCACTTACAGGATCTGTTGCCATAAATACAGTTCCAAATAGAAAACCACCCATTAAAAGATGTTGCCATGCAGGAAAATCCATTAAAGGTGATCCGCCTATCAGATTGAAAATGAGACCCATCCCTAATCCACCGGCTACGACAGATAACATGATTCGTAAACTGCCAACGCCTGTATAAATCAATAAAATGGCACCTAACAATATCGCAATTTTGGATGTTTCTCCGATGGACCCCGGCATATTTCCAATAAACATATCTAAAGTTGAAGGAAGGGCACTCATATTTTCAGATGCGAAATTTGCTAATGGAGTTGCTCCTGAATAAGCATCCGCTTTATCTGCAATCCAGACCAAATCTCCTGTGATCACTTTTGGATAGGCAAAGAAAATAAATGCACGGGCGACTAAGGCAGGATTTAAAAAATTAAATCCATTACCACCAAACACTTCTTTACTGAACAATACAGAAAATGCGGTCGCAATAGCTACAATCCAGAGGGGAGTTTCAGGAGGTAAAACCATAGGAATTAATAAACCGGTTACAAAAAATCCTTCTGCTACTTCATGGTTTCTGATTTTTGCAAAAATGATCTCAACGGTTAACCCTGAAATGTAAGTTACAATAATGATAGGCAACACTTTAAGTAAGCCAAACCAGAATTCCGGTAAAATGGAGGAATCACTCCCCTGAGATAAAAAATGTTGATGTCCTACATTCCACATTCCAAAAAGAACTGCCGGGATCATAGCGATAATCACCATAAACATGGTTCTCTTCATATCCGCAGAATCTTTAATATGAGTACCCAGTTTTGTTCTGGTTTTAGGGGTCAACAAAAAAGTGTCTAATGCATCATATAATGGATATAATGGATGCAACGGTTTCCCTTTTTCGAACCATTTTTCTATATTTTTTGAAATTTTTTCTATTTTTTTCATGATTTCTTAATGCTATTTATTCAATTCAAAAAGGGCATCTTTTACAATTTGCTGGCAATCAGATTTGGATGGACAAACAAATTCACAAAGGGCAAAGTCCTCTTCAACCACTTCATAAATTCCTAGAGCTTCCATCGCTTCAATATCTTTGATATAACAAGCTTTCAACAAATGATCAGGTAATAGATCCATTGGGAAAACCTTGCTATAAACATCGGAAAACATTGGAGCCCTTTTCCCACCGAACAAACGGGTGTCCATATTGTATTTTTTGTGGGGCATTAAATATGCAAAGAATGTTCTGGAGACACTAAACTTATTGAAATTAGGCATGATCCATCCAAAAAGTTCCCGCTCTTCACTTTCGGGAATAACACTGATTAGATGATCGTAAAACCCTATAAATCCCTCTTTTCCAATAGTGATACCTGTTAAAACATTGCCACTGATAACCCGAACCTCATCTTGTGCCAATTGATCTTTGATGAGTTCTGAAATGGATGAACCATTCACAACATCAACATAAAAAGTGTTTTTCAATGCACCCCCTGCAATCGCAACTCTTTTGGAAAAATCCAATTTTTGATTAAGAAATAGATTTCCAATAGTAGCTACATTTTGAGGTTCAATGGTCCAAACAATATCCCCTTTTTGAATCGGGGCTAAGAAATGGATTTGTGTACCTACATTTCCTGAAGGGTGTGGTCCTGAAAATGGAACCAATTTACAATTTGGAATTTCAGAGATTTGCTTACTAACACTCGGATCATTGAAAAACTGCTGATACAAAGGTGTTCCCATTTTCACAGTGAGGAAAAGGGATCCATCAGTTAATTTTGCAATAGTTTTCAAACCTTTAAAAAACTGATCCATTTTCCCTTCTAATAAAAAGGAGATCTCAGGAGCTAAAGGAGAAGTATCGGTACAACTTACAAAAATAGCTTTTGGTTTTTGAGTCGGTTGGGCAATGGTTCCGAATGGACGTTGTCTGACCATTGGCCAGAGTCCAAAATGAAGAAGTGTCTGAACAATCTCTTCCGAATTTCCTTCTAAAATTTTTCCGGTGGTATCAACAGTTTGGAATAATTGATCCGATTCAATCGTGATGTGTTCAATTTTCCTTTTTTCCCCTCTGATGATTTGTGTAATTTTTCCACTAACGGGTGAAGTGATGGTGATTTGATTGTTCTCTTTAGCGAAGAAAAGGGGTTGTCCTACCAGAATAGGTTCATTTTCTTGCACTAACAATTTAGGTGTAAGCCATTTAAAATTATCAGGAGTGATGGCATAATGAGTGGTCTGATAAGCCTGAACATGTTGAGCAGCTTCTCCTATAAGCCTGATGTCCAGTCCTTTTTTTGTTTTGATGGTTTTTTGCATAACGAAATTTTACATGCAATGGAATATTTATTTTGCAATGCAAATTTACACTATTTTTTGAAATCAAAGGATAGATTTATTTAAAAAAATTTTTTCTTTTTAATATAACTAACACAGAGTTTCACAAAGTTAAAAAATGTTTCACAGTGTTTTTACTTTTTGGGACAATTTTATTCAATATTTATTTTAGATTCTATCTAAAAATTAAATTTTGTTAAAAGGTAAATTGACTTTATAAAAAAGTGTATATTTGTCCGAAATTTACCGAAAATTTCAGACAAACAAATCAATAAAAAATGAATGAAAAAATTACTCACAAAATAAGAGAACTTGTTAAAAAATTCCAAGTTGGAGAATTATTTACTATTAAAGACTTTGAATGTGTTAACAATGATAATCTTGTGACAAGAACATTGTCACGTTTACAAAAAGAAGGTACTATAATACGTGTTGCGACAGGTATTTATATGAATCCAAAAGAGACTCAATTTGGAATTTTGTATCCAACATTAGACCAAATTGCGAATAAAATTGCCGAAAGAGATAAGGCTCAAATAATGCCAACAGGTGATACTGCATTAAATATTTTAGGATTATCCACACAAGTACCAATGAACGCTATTTATATAACTAATGGGGCTAAGAGAAAAGTTAAAGTTGGAGAAAGAAATATTGTCTTTAAAAATGTTGTTCAAAAAAACTTTCAATATAAAGGTAAACTATTACCTCTTATTATCATTGCATTAAAGGAATTAGGAGAAAATCATGTTACGAATGAAATTAAAGAAAAAATTACTACTTATATATTGAAAAATGATACAGATGAAAAGTACACAATGATGCACGATTTATACCTATCTCCTGTATGGATTAAGGAATTGTTATTACCAATTATCAAAATGGTAACAAAATGAGTATTTGGATTCAATTCAATAATGATGAAAAACTGGTAGTTCTTCAACAAACAGCAGTAGCAAGAAATATTGTTGAACATGCTGTTGAAAAGGACTGGTGGGTTAGTGCCATTTTAATGGCTTTGTCAAAAACTTCTTGGGCTTCCTATTTGCAATTTAAAGGTGGAACATCGCTAAGTAAAGCATGGGGGTTAATTAATCGCTTTAGTGAAGATATTGATTTGTCAATAAGTCGTTCATTTTTCGGGTTGCCTGATGAAACAAAACAACAAAGATCAGAAATTCGACGTCAAGCATTTCATTATATCAAAGATTCGCTAATTAATGAATTAAATGAAATATTGTTATCATTTGGTGTATATGATTTTGAAATTCAATTGGGTACGCAAAATAGTAGCGCAATAATAGAAATTATTGAAGTGAAATATAAGAGTATTTTGCCGACATTACTTAATTATATTATGCCGGTTGTTAAAATTGAATTTAGTGCTATGTCTCTTGATGAACCTTATTCGGAACAAAAAATTACTACACTTATACATTCACATTTTCCAGACTTAGATGAAGAATTAATATGTATGTTTAAATCAGTATTACCGGAACGTACTTTTTTAGAGAAATTATTCCTTTTACATGAAGAATATCAAAAAATAAATCCACGAACAGAACGTATGTCCAGACATTTGTACGATTTAGAAAAAATGATATGTAGTCCATATGCAGAATTGGCAATACAAAACACAAATTTGTATTTAACAATCATTAATCACAGACAAAAATTTAACAATATCCCAGAAATTGATTATAAATTACACCATCCTAGCACGATACAAGTATGTCCTCCTGAAAAGTTATATAATGATTGGAAAAATGATTATGAAAGATTATGTGAAAGTTTTATTTATGATAAATCAAAAATAACATTCGACGAATTGATGAGTTCAATATTTTATTTTACTGAAAGAATTAGGCAAATTGATATTTAGTATGATGAATTTTATTCAAACTTTAACACAAATCAATTTCTCGATAATGTAATATTTTTGGTGCTCCAATTTTTGGAAGTTTTTCGAAGATTTTTAGCAATAAATAAAAAAAGGCTGCTCTTATGAGCAACCTTTTTTATAAGATTTCAAATAGCATCTAAAAATTAGCGAGCTACATTGAATTTTTTAGTGATTGTTCCATCAGTTGTGATAACTTTAGCAATGTATAAACCGTCGCTTAAGTCATTGATGTTTACATTTACTAACTCAGCATTGAAGTTTTCAGATGTAACTAATTGTCCAACAATGTTGTAAATTTCAACACTTTGAATGTTAGAGAAAGCTGTAATGTTTAAATTAGTTTTAGCAGGGTTTGGGTAGATTAAAAGATTAGTAGCAGAAATTTCTTCAATAGAAACTGTTGATGAATTAACAATAGTTGAATCGTTATTACCGTTTCTAACAATTTCAAATGTATAAAACATATTAGATATAAAATTATAATCGTCACCTCTACTTAATGGGCTTCCAGCAATCCACATAACGTTATATGGTGGATCAGCAGGAGATGGGTTTGTAATACAATAATCATAAAGTCCTGATGGTACATCAACGTAGCCTTGTCCATTAAAAATTATATTAGTTGTGTTTAAAGCACCGTCTGCATTTGCAGGGATTTTGTGAGAAAATTGTGCATAAATAGCGGCATCAACATCACCTCCTGTTGTTAATGGTCCTGTTGTTGGAATTGTAGTGCCAAATAAAGCATGAGTCACATCTAATAACATTTGATATCCAGTTGCATCTCCCCAAATATCACCTGCTTTTAAAATAATCCTAGCATTTGATTTTGTCATTGGAGGAAATTCAGCTTTTTCAATGTTGTTTGAAGACTGAACGTTTTGTGCAGTTTTTTGCAATTGTTGTTGCGCACTAACGCTTGCAACAAAGCAAATTGCCATTAAAAGTGTAAATAATTTTTTCATAATGATAACATTTAAGTTAATAATTTTTTTTATCGCTGCAAAGATATAGAAAAAGTTTAAAAAATCCAAAAAAAAATTTAAAAAAAACATGTGCTCGAATGCTCGAATGCTCGAATGCTCGTGTGCTCGAATGCTCGTGTGCTAGTGTTCTTGATTATTTTGAAATTATGAAAAGTGACGGCAATAAAATGATACACTTAGTCGTTGAAAGTTATTAAAAAAATTATACTTACAATTCTAAAATAACTCACATGGCTAAAAAAGAAATAAAAATAGTTGAATTAAGTTTTCAATTTGCATTAAAGATTATTGAATTGACTTCAGTTTTAGATTCATTGAATAAGAAACCGATCTCATTTCAATTATTAAAATCAGGAACTTCAATCGGAGCCAATATTCATGAATCTCAACATGCTGAAAGTAAAGCTGATTTTATTCATAAACTAAAAATTGCAACTAAAGAAGCAAATGAAACTGAATTTTGGTTAAAATTAATTTTCGAAGGAAAAATTATACCAAAAGATGATAAAATATTAGATCACCTCAATCATATTCAAAGAATTCTTTCCATTATTATTTCAAAATCAAAAGAAAACTCATAAATCCATTGAGCACACGAGCATTCTGAGCATTCTGAGCTAACGAGCATTCCGAGCATTCCGAGCATTCCGAGCTAACGAGCATTCTGAGCATTCTGAGCTAACGAGCATTCCGAGCATTCTGAGCTAACGAGCATTCCGAGCATTCTGAGCTAACGAGCATTCCGAGCTAACGAGCATTCCGAGCATTCTGAGCTAACGAGCATTCTGAGCATTCCTAATACTCCCTCTTATCCCCTTTGGTCATCCATTCAAAAAATAGATCATTCCCTTCTTTTAGATTGATTCTATCTATATGTAAGCTTCTTTTTTCCTGCGGTAAGGCCAATTCATCATAGATAAACTTGTCACTGAACCCAATCTCTTCTACCTGATGCTTGTCGGTGCAGTAATAAACCGTTTTGATGTTGGCCCAGTAAATGGCGGATAAACACATCGGACAAGGTTCCGAAGTGGCATATATGATCGCTTCCGGTAAATGAAACCGTTCTAATTTCTTACACGCATCCCGAATGGCAACAACTTCTGCATGTGCTGTCGGGTCATTGGTGGAGGTGACTCTATTGTGCCCTCGTCCTACAATTTGCCCATCAATAACAACAACCGCTCCAAATGGTCCCCCTTCATTGTTTCTCATTCCTTGAAATGCTTCTTCAAAAGCGATCCGCATTAATGCTTCATCTGTCATAATCGTAAATTTTAGTGTTTAAAAGTGAACTGATCTAAGTCGATTTGCACTTGTAACAATTGTTGATGTCCAACAGGATACCCTTTTAAAAAATGAAAATTCCAGGAAAATGAACAAGTGACAAACTCTTTTTGGACAATATATAAAATTAGGGAAGTTTTATTGTACCGAGAAGCTCTGTAAAACGGATCTCCTAAATGTAATGTACTTCCATACTTTTCATAAAATGGGGATAAATTTTTTCCGAAATAAAAACTGTTGTAAAATCCTAAGTATCTCCACTTGAGAAATAGATCAATGCCGATTCCGGATGCCTGATATTGGGTATTGGTGATCCGCTCACGGGTGGATGCAAAAAGATAGGCAACTTTAATACTCGTTGTGTCTAACAATTTATTTTTACTTAGATGGAATCCAATTTCAGGAGATACAAAATAGTCGTCACAAACTCCCTCTTTGGGTTCTGTTGGTGCTTTGTTGGATAAATGATTTAAAAAAGTGATCCCTCCAATCGAGAAATGATGAATGTAGTATCTTCCTTTTAAAATCACTCTGAATGCTTCTCTGGTTTGGGTACTCATAGCACCACGCCAGTCTAAAATCCCTTCAAAAAAACCATGATCACCCTTATATTGAAATAGCGCACCATTGATATTCGGGTATGTGTATGAAATCGAGTCAGATAACACATATAAAGGCAACTTCTCTATTAATTGATGATAGGGAATAATCCCAAAATGTAGTTTATACCCATTTTTTTGATACTGATAATACACGATCGGATCCCACTGTCCCATTTGTATCGGAGCTCCCAACGGTTGTAAATAGTGTACCCCAAGTTTGATGAAATGGGTAGCCCCTTCCCGATCCGTTTTTTTCCACCCCAACTCAGGAGAAAATCGTATTCCAAAGAGCGTTTGAGGATCACAATAGGGGTTTTCATACTCTCTGTTGTCAAAATAATGGGATAATTTGATGTTATAAAATAGATCCTGTGCAGAAATAAGAGTAATGAAATTAAAAAATAATAAAATGAATAGGAGTTTCTTCATAACTATGGTTTAATCTATTTGAATGTTAACAACTTGAATTCTTCTTTCTATGGAAGCAGCTATGCTATAAATTGAGTTGCGCTGATCATGAATATTGGCACTCAGATTTTTAGCAACAGCTTCCTGACTTCCTAAGGGAACTTCTATGATTTGTAATCTGTTTTTGGTTTCCCCGGTGAGGTAGGGTAGGAGCTCACCATCATTATATTCCTTTAGAAAATTGACAAAACTGGATATTCTTCGGGAAGATAATTTAAAATTGTAATCCGATTTATGTAAAGCACTGGCATATCCTTGTACCGTAATGATTACTGTTTTCCCTTCCTGTAAAAGGCTGTGTATCAATTGACAAAAATCTAATAATTGGTAGTACCCTTTTTCAACGGAATCTTTAAAAAATATTTCAATCGCTTGTTTGGCAATGAGTTGGTCATCAGCATTTAATCCTCTGGCATACTCTTGTTTGAATTTTTCTTTGACTGCAATGTAGTTGGAAATTGACAGTTTATAATTGGTATTAGTGGTTACAGCATCCGATTTTGGATCGGGTTCGTCGTTGTTAAAATATAAAGTTAAAGGAATTAATGCTTTGATTTGATCAATCTTGGTAATCGTGTCTATCGTAACTATTTGTTTGACTGTATCTTTAGGGAAATTCCATTGAAATGAGTATATATCATTGCAACACTCCCGGTGTGAGTATTTTTTGTTGGGTCGGTTGGAGGAGAAATAGCCACTCTTTTGGTTTAGATTTAAAGTATAATAGACATCGTTAAACTCCGAATTAAATGGAACTCCAATATTGGTGGGTTCACTCCAATCGCTGAGTGCCCCTTTTGAATAAAATATATCATATCCTCCAATTCCAATCTGTTCATCTGAACTAAAATAGAGAATCCCCTCATTGGAATCAAAAAATGGGGTCACTTCATTTCCTTGAGTATTAATAATGGAACCCAGGTTTACAGGATATTCAAATATACCATCTTTATATATAGAGTACCAGATATCTAAACCACCTTCAGTTCCTGTTCTGTTTGAAACAAAGTATAAAACAGAATAATTTGGCGTTTCAACCAGATGAGGTTGTGTGTTGTTACAAAACGGTTGATTGATTTGTTCCGGTAATTTTTCCGCTTTTTGCCATGTCCCATTTTTAAGTTCAGATTGCCATATATCACAGATCAAATGGGGATATGCCGTTTTGGAACATCTGGTAAAAAAAATGATATTCCGGGCTTTATTAAAACTAAAATTAATATTGTAGTATTTTTTACTATTGATTGTTTTGGGCAAAGGCTCCGGCGTTGAATAACCGCTAATAGTTAGATTGGATGAATAAATTTTGCCCATCCAGTAAGCGTCAAAGATATTTTCATTGTCATCATCACTTAAAGAAATTAAGGATGAAAAATAAAAAATCGAATCAGGTGCTAATTCCCCTTTGTATTCTGAATTGTCAGTGTTGATATATCTAGGTAATAGGTCAACTTTAACCGGTAGTTGATTGTTTTTGATAAATTGGATCTGTTGGAGTCGGAAAGCAACATCCTTAGGAATATCTTGTGCTGCAAGATAAAAAGAGAAAAAAGAGAGCAGAAAAACCAGTGTAAATGTCTTCATTTTAATAGCTTACATGATTTCGTAGGGACACGGTTCTCTGCCGGTTCTTCCAATAGAAGATTTCTTATATAAATATTGTATCGAGATCTCAAAACCACCCCTGACTCTTGTAGCCGGGGTGAAAGTGGAGAGATTCAAATCGTAACTGGCGCCAATTCTCAAATTTTGAATGTCCATGATCACATTTACAATCAAAGCATCACTCCATCTGTAAAACAAACCGGCTCCGAATGTGACTAAGGTTGTATATGAGTTCTTCTTGATGCTGTATTCTACATTACTTCCCATAGTGTATTCACTGAAATTACCTTGAAGAGAGGCAAATGCAGAGGGAGCTAATGTTAGAAATCCTGTCAGTGGGATTCTGGCTCCAAAATAGGGTGTATAACGTATGGGTAACACTACAGTTCCTTGTCTGTATGATTGATTGGGTCTTCCCAAATGGTATGCGCTGAATCCGAAGGAATAGATCTGGTTTTTCTTAGGGGAATAACTGTAAAAAACGCCTAATCCCATATCAAAATAACTAATTTTGGAATCCCCGAAGAGCTCAGTGATAGGATTATTGGGATCATAAAATCCAAATTGAAATTGTTCATCAAAATGGAGTGCCGCATAGTTTAAAGAGCGTTGTACATAGCCTCCGGTGACACCAAACCCGATTTTATGGTTGTTTTTATACCCGATACTTTTTACAAATGATGCGGCTAAATTGATATCTAGGGATCTGAACTCTGAATCTCCCGCTTCGTCACTGTTGATGTTTAACCCAAGCCCCACTAAATGCTTCAATTTGTTGTTTTTGTAAATGGGGGCGTCAATACTTCCGGATAAAGAGACGAAAGGTTTGGTGACAGACAACCATTGTGTTTTTTGATTCAGATTAGCCCTGAATGTGCCATCATAAACGCCCGTCATAGCAGGATTTAAAAGATAATGAGCCGTATAGTACTGAGAATAGTGTAAATCCTGAGCATCTCCGGGTTTGAGAAAGAAAAAGCCAATTAAAAAGAGAATGAGGTATCTGTATTTATCTTTCCAGCAATTTTTTAAATATTTTCTAAGCTCATTTTCTCGGGGATTATCTTGCGGTTCGTAGAATTTTTTGCCGCTGATCGATTCGGGAAGAAACTCCTGATTCACAAAATTGTGCTCAAAAGAGTGGGCATACTGATAATCTTTGCCGTAATTCAACTCTTTCATCAAAGAGGTAGGGGCATTCCTGATGTGGAGTGGTACAGGAAGGTCTCCGGTTTTATGAACCCATTCAATCGCTTCATCAATAGCACTATAAGAAGCGTTGCTCTTTGCTGATGAGGCTAAGTAGATGGCAGTTTGGGACAAAATGATGCGCCCTTCCGGCATTCCGATCTGATGGACAGCCTGAAAACAACTATTGGCCAATAGTAAAGCATTCGGATTTGCATTTCCAATATCTTCAGAAGCTAAAATAATCATTCTCCTGGCGATAAAAAGGGGATCTTCCCCTGCATTGATCATACGCGCCATCCAGTAAACTGCTGCATTGGGGTCAGATCCTCTTATCGATTTGATAAAAGCAGAAATGATGTCGTAATGATTTTCACCCGCTTTGTCATAAATGGCTAAGTTTTTCTGAATACATTTGGTGACATTCTCATTGGTGATCCTCAAAACTCCATTTTCCGGTTTGATATATTTTACTGTTAACTCAATGGCATTGATTAGCTTACGCGCATCTCCACCTGAAATCCGATAAAGTGCTTCACTCTCCACCACGTCAATGGTTATTCCCATCTCTTGTTGAAGGTAGGAAATACAAGTGTTTTTGATTTGCTCCAAGTCGCTTATATCCAAAGAGTTCAAAACATAAACCTGACATCTGGATAGTAAGGGTGCAATCACTTCAAAGGATGGATTTTCGGTTGTCGCACCAATAAGCGTAACAACCCCACGTTCTACAGCCCCTAACAAAGAATCTTGCTGTGCTTTGGTGAATCGATGGATTTCGTCAATAAACAATACGGATACTTTTTCCGATTGTTCCGCTTTATCAATAACGGAACGGATATCTTTAACTCCGGAACTGATGGCACTCAGCATGTAACATTCTGCATCTACCAACTCAGAAATAAGGAGTGCTAATGTTGTTTTTCCAACTCCCGGAGGACCCCATAAAATCATGGAATGAATCTGTCTGTTTTCTACAGCTATCCTCAACACTTCACCTTCCCCAACGAGGTGCTTTTGTCCAATATAGGACTCCAGCGTTTTTGGTCTTAAGATCTCTGCTAATGGTTGCATATTTCTATTTTTTTTGGTGTGGTTTTACCAAACACTGTTAAAATCTTCCTGATCCCGTACTTTTGGATCTCTTTGATATTCAAGTAATTTGGCATATTTTAAATAGCTGTTAACTGCAATAGATAACGCTAATGTAAATCCATCAATCCCTTCTAAAATGGCTCCTTTAAAAAAGTAATTCACAAAAAAAGCACTAAATCCATGCACAAATGGAGTGAACCCTGTTGCTTTTTTATCTTGCAGATACAAAATTTTAGCACCTCGGGTGCTGTAATTGCGCGCTGGTTTAGCAAATAGTTCTCCTAAGTTTTTATAACGAAAATGGATCAGATCCCCTTTTAATTTTTGTGAATTGTCAACCGGAACAGAGGCGTGTTGCTTCACATCTCTGAATCGAATCTGATCATGGCGAAATAAACGGACCAAATGATCCGGATACCAACCACAACTTTTTACCCACCTGCTTCCAATTAAATTCCTGCGTCTTACAGCAAACCCAAAGTAAGGGGTTTGATCTAAATTCAGATTTTGAATCATTGAAACCAGTTCATCTGAAACCCGTTCATCTGCATCCATACTGAAAATCCAACTATTGGTAGCAAATTGAATCCCGAAATTTTTCTGAATCCCATCACCTAAATAGCTTTGAAGGTATGTTTTGGCCCCTAAAGATGATGCAATGGAAACAGTTTGATCAGTAGAATAGGAGTCCACAACAATGATTTCATCACAAATTTGAAATAAGGATTGTATGGCTTCAGCAATGTGTTGCTCTTCGTTAAGTGTGGTGATAATTCCGGTGATCCTGGCCATGATTGAATGATTATA
Source organism: uncultured Bacteroidota bacterium (assembly GCA_942493315.1). GTDB lineage: Bacteria > Bacteroidota > Bacteroidia > Bacteroidales > WCHB1-69 > UBA5429. Next base: position 1,696,949 of record OW818690.1, read on the forward strand.
TTAGAAATGCAAAGTTACATTTTTTTTACCATTTATAACAGATCCGGAAAAAATGTGCTACTGCTCAGAGATGATCTTTTGTAACAATTGAATATTCATAATTCTAAAATACTTCCGATCAGATTGAACTACTCCCATTTCAATTAACTGGGAGAGTGCTTTTCCAACCGCGGGGCGTGTAACTCCAAACAAATCTGCTAATTCTTGCTGAGAATGAGGGATTTGAAAGATGGTATCATTGTTGATCTGCGCTTGTTCCAATAAATAGTTGGCCCATTTGGATTTAATGGTTCCAAATCTGAAACTCCGAATTCTTTCGGAAAGAAAAAAAGCTCTGTTGGCTACAATATTTAAATAATTTTGTAGAATAATCAACTCCTTTTGCATCATCTCCATCAGTTTTTCCTTAGATATCCTGATAATGAGTGTTTCCATCCGGGCAATCACATCAACAGGTACTCTGTTTTTGGTGGCAAATAAAAAGGCAGGGGCAATAATACGCGAAGGATCCAACTCTTCAATAGTGGTGTTTCTTCCCATGGCATCTAACATCTCCGCAGATACACGTCCTTTTTTAATGATGTACACATGATTGAAAACTTCTCCCTGAGCTAACACTAAATCTCCATTTTTATAGGCCAGAATTTTAAACTGTCCATTCAATAGTTCTAAAATATGTTCTAATGAAAGTCCAATAAATAAAGGGCATTTTTCTAATATTTCTAAAGGTGAATGTTCCATATCTATTAAATACTAATACTCAATAATTTAAAGATCCCCCAAATCAGAATTCCCACAATTGGAATAAAAACAACTGCAAAAAGTATAATGGTATTCCTTTGGTGAGTTATATAGGGTTTTAATTCGAGTCTTATTTGTTCCAGCTCCTCATGGGTGATCTCTTTCCGATCTAATTGCTTTTGACTATGTTTGTAACTTTTAGCAAATTCACGATATTTTTTAATATGCTTCTTAGCATTTGGGATCTCTTTCATTCTAGAGATCATATCTGCAATACTACCTGCACCTCCTCCAGACATAATTTATTTTACTTTGTGTAGAAGTTTATAGGTAATTAAATCAAAGATCTGAATTTCATTCAATTCCAAGGGGTCAAACCTGCCGTTTCTGTTATTGTCATAGTATCCCGCAACCACCAATGTGCCACTCTTCTCATTAACCTCCCAAACACGAACATTAAATGTGGTGTCTGTAATAACATGTTTGGACTTACCATCCGTGCCAACAGAAACCAAAGTGATCGGATCCTTTAAATTGATTCTTACATTATTGTCAATGTCAAACATCCGAACTGCAACAATGATCGTATTGATGTTTAATGCATCAATTTTTACTTGTTTAAAATCCTGAATGATATACTCATTGGCAATTTTAGCATCTGTTGTTTCAATAGTTTTAGTGTTGATAAACAATATATTCATACTGTTTATGTCCCCCAAACTATTCGTGTTTACTTCTAAAGCAATTACGTTGTCAGTTCCTTTAACATCGACTAATTTATTAAAAGATACCTGCTCAACCCTCACTTGTCCATAACTAATGAACCAGGAGCATAAAATTAAAAATAAAATGTACTTTTTCATAATTGACAGGTTTTAGTTTTCCTTTTTTTAACTATTGCTTTTCTACTGTTTTTAACACTGCAAATATAATAAATATTGCGATAATTTTGTTAAAAATGACAAAAAAAAAGGAAGTTTGAAAAAACTTCCTTTTTTTGACTATTCAATATTGATCTGAATAGCAGGTTTTGGCTTCACTTCTTCCTTTTTCGGGAGTGTTAAAATAAGAATCCCATTTTCATATTGGGCTTTGGTTTTTTCAGGGTTTGTTTTGTCGGAAATTAAAAAAGTTCTGCTAAATGAATGATTGTTGAATTCCCTTCTAATGTATTTTACATCACTTTCTGAAGAAGTACCCTCATAAGAGATGGTGAGTTCATTTTTTTCCAAATCAATCTTGATCTGATCTTTTTCAATGCCCGGAACAGCCATACTTATTTTATATCCCTCGGCATCTTCCGAAATATTGGTTGCTGAATGTGCAAATTCAGGGTATTGCACTGGTTTGCATCCTCCATAATAATCGTTTCCAAACATTTGATCGAATAACATCATTCCCGGATTTTTAAATTTTACTAGTGTCATGGTTCTTTTTTTTAAGTTATTAATTTTTTTTAATTTTTGTTCTGCCTAATACTTGCAAATGATGTGCCTTTTTAATTTTTTACTTTTTAAATATTTTGTAAATAATTGAAATACAGGCAAAAAGAATATTTTTATTTATTTATCAATACTGACAAAATGGCGCATTTATCTTAAAATAATAGTGACAAAATGGCAGTTATTGAAATTACACTCTCTTATCAGGTTTTTCAAATGTAATAAACATTACAATTTCAGTACCTAAAATGACGTGATCTTTGCATCATCAAAATGAACAAAAAAAACAAAAAAATATGAAAAGGCAAATTATCAGAATCGACGAAGAAAAATGTATAGGATGTGGCTCATGTGCAAGTGGTTGTCATCAAAATGCAATACAAATCATCAACGGAAAAGCAAAATTAGTGCGTGAAGATTATTGTGACGGATTAGGAATTTGTATCGGGGAATGTCCAACAGGTGCCCTCACTTTAACAGATGCCCCTGAAGGAGAACTAAAACCAACACAAATACCTACAGAACACCATCCAAAAGTGGTCGCTCATGATCTGTTAAGCGCGAAAGAGGAACCTCTTGCTTGCGGTTGCCCAGGCTCAATGGCCCGCGAATTAAAAAAAGAGTCTAAACCCGAAAATCAGGCTACTCTTACCGATGCTCCTTCCGAATTGGGCAATTTCCCTGTCCAACTTCACTTAGCCAATCCTACAGCACCCTTTTTCTATGAAGCAGATCTTCTGTTAGCAGCTGATTGTACCGCTTTTGCAGCCGGTAATTTCCATTCTAAATATTTAAAAGGTAAAAAGTTGGTGATTGCTTGCCCAAAATTGGATGCCAATACAGAAAGATATATTGACAAAATAGTAACTTTAATCGACGAAGCTCAAATCAATACCTTAACCCTTTTGATTATGGAAGTTCCTTGCTGTGGTGGATTAGGAAAAATTGCAGAAATGGCAAGAGAAAAAGCCCAAAGAAACATCCCTATTCGCAAAATTGTGATCGGAATGGACGGAAGTAAACGATTTGATACATGGATATAAAAGGGGATTTCTCCCCTTTTTTTTACTCCACTTTTTTCCTAAAAATATCCATTTTTTTGCTTTTTTAAAAGATCTTTTTTTAGTATCTTTGCGCCGGAAAATTTTTAAACAATATTATATGAATGATTTAAAACAATACATCGAAGACAACAAAGAAAGATTTCTAGAAGAACTATTTTCATTGATCAGAATCCCTTCTATTTCCTCTAAAACTGAAAATAAAGAGGATATGGTTCGTTGCGCTAATCGCTGGGCTGAATTAATTAAAGAAGCAGGCGCAGATCTAGTGGAAGTACACAAAACTGAAGGTTCTCCTGTTGTTTATGGTGAAAAAATGATCGATCCTAACGCTCCAACCGTTTTGATCTATGGTCACTATGACGTAATGCCCGTTGAACCACTTGACCTTTGGAATACACCTCCTTTTGAACCCACTATTATTGATGGTAAAATTTTTGCCCGTGGTGCTGATGACGATAAAGGACAATCTTTTATCCATGCCAAAGCATTTGAATATTTGGTTAAAACAAATCAACTTCCTTGTAATGTGAAGTTTATGATTGAAGGAGAAGAAGAAGTGGGTAGCGAAAGTTTATTTACTTTCTGTACTCAAAATGTTGAAAAATTAAAAGCAGATGTAATCTTGGTGTCTGATACCAGTATGTTAGCTGCTGGTGTTCCTTCTATTAATGTGGGTCTTCGTGGTTTAACTTACTTAGAAGTAAAAGTGGTTGGTCCTTGTCGTGACTTACACTCAGGCGTTTTTGGCGGTGCTGTGGCTAACCCAATCAATGTGTTGTGTGATATGTTATCTTCTATGATCGACAAAGACGGAAAAATCACAGTTCCCGGATTCTATGACGATGTTTTGGAAGTATCTGCAGAAGAGAGAGCCCTTATGGCAGAAGCTCCTTATGATGAACAAGAGTTCAAAGATATGATTGGTATTAAAGAAGTGAAAGGTGAAAAAGGATATTCAACTGTTGAAAGAACCTGGATCAGACCAACATTTGATGTTTGTGGTATCTGGGGTGGTTATATTGGAGAAGGTACCAAAACCGTTCTTCCTTCAGAGGCCAATGCTAAAGTTTCGATGAGAATTGTTCCTTATCAAAATCCTGAAAAAATCATGAAATTATTCAAAGAACATTTTGAATCAATCGCTCCTGATTATGTTACTGTTACTGTAAAACCTCACCATGGTGGTGATGCGTATGTTTCTCCAATCGATCTTCCCGCTTACAGAGCAGCTGAAAAAGCATTCGCAGCTACTTATGATGGAAAGAAAACAATCCCAACCAGAAGCGGTGGTTCTATTCCAATCATCTCCGATTTCGAGAAAATATTAGGTATCAAATCTATCCTTTTAGGTTTTGGTATTGAAGAAGATGGTATTCACTCACCTAACGAATGTTTCCCATTGGAACAACTATTCAAAGGGATTGAAACTGTTCCATATTTCTATAAATATTTGGCTGAAATGGAAAAGAAATAGTTGGGCATTCCGGCATCGGCTGACGCACAGGCCAACCCTGCTGCCGTCGGTCTCCGGCCCATACTCCGCACTCAAAAGCTAAGCGGGTCATCCGTCAGGTAGGAGCTCACAAGTTCGCTCTACCTGACCGGTGTCCCGCTAGTAAGCATACGAGCAACCCCATATCAAAGAATATGTTTTTTTAAGGTAAATTAGAGAAGGTTGATTAATTTTCAATCAGACAGTTTAGTCTCGACAAGTAAGGATTTGTCAATATTTTGAGGTAAAAGTTTTTCTAATTGACTTGTTTTGGTTTCATTTATATTTTCTACCACATAAGCGAACCAATCATAGGGATTAATATCGTTTAGTTTACAGGTAGCAAAGAAGCTATAATATATGGCTGTAAATTGAGCAAATTCATGATTTCCGGCAAATAGGTAGTTTTTACGACCCAATGCTAAAGGACGAATAGCATTCTCTACTCTGTTATTATCTATTTCGATCATTCCATTTTGAAGATAATTCATCAAAGCATCCCATCTTTCAACACAGTAGTTGAAAGCTTTTCCAATTGGACTGGAAGGTAGCACATTCTTTCTGTGATCAGCAATATATTTTCCAATTTGATTTAATATAGGAAGAGATTCTGTAAGTCTTCTTTGATATCGCTTTTCGATACTTTCGTTTAATTCTTTTGATGTTTGTTCAACTTTATAAAGTTCTTGGATCAGTAGCATTACTACAGTAGCATGAGTTTTATCATTACTTAATGCTTTCTCAAAATATCTTCTAGCATGTGCCCAACATCCAATATGTAAAATCTTCTTTTCACGAATAGCCACATCATAAGCTGCATAACCATCTGTTTGTAAAATCCCACGATATTGATCTAAAAAATGTTTTGGCAAACTGTGACTTCTTGAAGGGGCATACTCAAACAGTACAGATAACTCCATAACTGCATTACTTACCCACATATATCCTTTTTTTGTCTTCCCTTTCGTTTCTCGATCCATAACCTGGATCGGTGATTCATCCATTTGTAAATATTGGGATTGTTGAACTTTCTGTCGATGACCTTTATAAAGTATTTCCAGAAGTTCTGATGTTAATCTAATCCAATTTTCAACTGTTGATGCACTTAAGTTAATCCCTAACAACTTCAACTGTTGTAATTGTCTGTGAATAGGCATGTGAAAAACATATTTATTTACAATCAAATAAGCCAATAAACTTGAACCAGCCATGATTTTGGGAATCGGACGATATAATTCTGCTATAATTTGTCTTTGCTTATTATTTTCATCAGGTTTTGTTATATAGACAGGTCTGATAATACGTCTAATAAACAAATAAGCGGGTTTAATATGTAACTCTTCTGTAATCTCTTCCCTGATACGAACCATTCCTGTAACATCTTCTGTAGGTTCTAAAATAACTTCTTCTACAGGTAGATCTTTTGGCAGTTCTTGTCTTCCGGGATGTTTCCCATCATAACTTTTACGTTTTTTGATGATCACTTCAACTTCTTCAATCAATTCCTTCTCTTTTTGATCAAGAACCTCTTTAGGAAACAACTCCAGTTGATCAGGATTTTCAAAACGCTCACTCTTTTGTCCAAAAGTCATCCGTTTTAATTGTTCTACCAAATGCTTAAGACGACTTATTTCATCTTCTTTTTGAATGATTGATGATTCAAGCTTATAAAGCTGTTGGTCTTGCTTTTGAATCTGTTGGTCTTGTTGCGCAAGCACTTTTTTGAGTTCTTTTAACTCATTTTGTTGTTCAATAAACAGGTTATTTTGCGCTTGTTTCATGTAACAAATATACTAAAAAAATCGTTACAAAACAACCATTTATGTAAGAAAAATGAACTTTTTTATGCAATTTTATATCGCTTACTTTTCTTAAACGTATCTATAGAAAGTCCCTCTAAAAGCATTAAAACATCTTCTCTTTTTAGTTCTAAACCACCATCACAATCAGTAGTGCGGGCTTTGTATCGACCTCTTTCTAATCGCTTGTAATAAATTACGAACCCATCTCCATCCCAATAAAGCATTTTTATATGTGTTTTTTGTCTATTCAAAAAGACAAAAACAGCACCAGATGTCGGAGTTTTTTGCATAAAATCACGCACAATGCCTGCTAATCCATCAAAGCTATTATGAATATTGACAGGTTTGGTACATAAATAATATTTTATGGTACTACTAAATCCTATCATGTCTAATATATTTTAAGTTGTATCCCATTTGGTAATGTTAACTCAATCTGAGGTATTCTAGATCCCTCTGATTTAAAATTTTCTTGGGTTAGTTCAATAAATGAAAAATCTTGATCTTTAAAACTTGTTCTCCTTATTGATTCTTCCGGACATAATTTATGTGTCCAATATCTAAAGGAATCGTAACTAATCCCATGTTCCATCGCAAAATCCTTTTTGGTCTTTTCACCTTGTTTCCACAACTCAACCATACTTGACATCTCTGCCTCTTTTGATATAATATTCATGCTTTTTTAAAAGCAAAAATAAAATGATCATCTCTCATCTACAAGATGGGGTTGCTCGTATGCTTACTCCCGCTAATCTTTTTCGCTTGCGGGGTATTTGGCCTACGCCCTAATGCAAAGTTCGACGTTCGACGTTTAACGTTCGACGTTATTTTGATATTGCTCAATATGCTCAATATGCTCATTATTCATTATTCTGAAACCTAACCTGGACAAGCCAGAACCAAAATAGCACACAGATGACACTGATATAACAGATTGCCACAGATTAGAAATAAGCTAATGTGATAATAAGCAAATAAGCTAATTAATTTTGAATAATAATTCGATTTATAATTCGTGAATTAGTGGCATTTATATATAGTTTCAATGTTGAACACTTCGCTGTTGAAATACAATTAAACCTTTAAACCTTAAACAAAATTAATCTGTGTAAATCAGTTCAATCTGTGTCATCAGTGTTCTATTAATAACTTAAATAAAGAGTTGTAAGTCAAATCATAATAACATGATTTTTAAATATTGTGCCAAAATATACACGAATATCAAGAATAAGATACTAAAACCCAAAACCCAAAACCTAAATATCCTATTTGCAACACTATCGACTATCGACTATCGACATCCTTATGCACTGTTTTCCTAGAAAATATTATCTCTAAAATCTTGTTTAAGCGGTAATTTTAAGTCTTTGAGTACAGATGCTTTTACATTGATAGTGAAACTCCAACCTCTTCGGTACCCGAATGGAATCCACTTAAATGACATTTCCCAACAATGGAGATCCCGGTAAATGTCAAATGAAGTGTAAGAAAAATCTTTGGCTTTAAAATCGTATCCTGTTTTGAACCCAACTTTCCATTTTTTGGTGATATTGAAATCTCCTTCAATGCCCAATGTTTGAACGATCGACTGATTGTAATGAATCGCTGTATCAACCATAAAATAGTTGTAATTTTCGTTAACATTGTAGTTAAAGGTATAGTTCAATGTTACATTCCATGGATTTGAAAAATCGGGACGTGTGTTGGGAATTCCAAGCGTACTTTCTGTAAACAGCGAACTGGATTGAGTCGTTTGTGTTGTAGGAACCGTCTGCTCTTTCTTAATCCCTTTGAAGAAATCGTTATCTAACCGCCAATTTACACCCAACTGAAAGGAAGAGGAACTAAATCTAAACAATTTTTTATTCACTTCCCATTCAGTTTGATTGATGTTAACACCTTTATTATTAACAATATATGGATCAAACATAAAGTTAAATGTCATATCTAAAAACTGGGTAAATTTTGACCTTCCAGAGATAGAAACAGGACTCCAGCCCATTGAATCTGCGGCAAAATCGTATCCTCCTGACATGGTAAGATTTTCCAAAATCACAATTTTTCTAACTCCTGTAATAGTATCTCTTCTTGAAGGTACTTTCATCTCAATATTATTGGAGATAGAAAATCTTGTAATCGCCTGATCATTAGAAGAAACATTGCCGTACATCGCATTGCTGAAATAGGAATATTCTTCATAAACCCCTTTGATGGTATTGAAATACCTTCCATAAGTGTTTCCACTTAAATTGGGACGATATACAAAACTGGCATCCGGTGTAACAACATGGCGAATCGCTTTAATAAAGCCTCTTTTAAATCCATAAGTGAAAAATATTTTGGTATTCACAGAAGTTTGTGCTGAAACATCGTGGAGTGCATAAAAACCTTTCTGATATACATTTGTGATAACGGGTGAAATGTAGGTATCGTTGGTATCTGTAGAAAACTCTTTGGTTAAAGATTGTAAATACCATTTTTCAGTTATGTTAACAGAGGTGTTCCAGTTGATTGATTTTCCAATTTTAATCGGAATCTGAATCGGAATGTTATGTTTGATTCCGGTTTCCATATTATTCCAGGTTTCAGCTTTAAAAAACGAGGAATCTACACCAGAAAGATGATTTCCCATTTGTGATGACCACTTAACCGAAATATTCTCATACCATTTAAGGGTTCCCACTCTTTTAATCTTTCTAAATGGATAGATCTGATTGATCGACATACTCAAATCAGGTAATCCTAAATTCACATTTAGATTTTGAGTGTTTTGAGAATAGGAAGCGCTGGCATCTAAGAAGAAAAACCCTTTAATATTAGTCGAAATACTTACTGTTGAATTGTATTGATTCGATAAATAATCGTTCACATTCGACAAAGTATTTTTATTATACGTATTACTAATCAGCTTTATATGAGCAGAGAATGTGAAATTGGGATTCATTTTAGGATCTTGTTGGTGATTCCACTCCACTTTAAAGTCATTTTTCCGATTAAAAAGCGGGGTTCCCCTTTCTCCTTCCAATGTTTGAGCAAAACTGATAAATGCATCACCCCTGAATTTATAACGAAACACATAATTGGATTTTCCTTTGATTGCCCAGCTACCACGAGTATAAATATCAGCAAGAAGAGTCAAGTCAAAATTGTCACTGATTCCTAAGTAATAACCTAAATTTTCAAAGTAAAAACCTCGGGTTCCTGAAATTCCGAAAGTGGGCATCACTAATCCGGAAGCTCTCCCTTTTTGCATCGGAAAATAACCGAAAGGGATCGCTAAAAAAGTGGGGATATCACCAAAACTAAGGTAAGCAATTCCTGTAACAATTTTATCATTCTGGATCGCTTTTGCTTTATTGAATTTTATTTGGTAGTGTGGACAATCCAGATCACAAGTGGTATATTGTCCATTTGCAATAAATGACGTTTTATCGTCAATTTTCTTAACATATTTGCCATGAATATACCCTTCCCCTTCAGATGTGATCACTTTGGTAATCTTCCCTTTTTTGGTGGTAAAGTTATACTTAATCTCTTGTGCTCTATACTTGGACTCCGCCTGTGTAAAAATAGGAGTACCGTGAACATGACCGCTATCAGAAGCAATTCCGGATGCGTACAATTCGTTTTTCCCAAAATTAATCTCAATATAATCTGCTTCGAGATTCATATCGTCATAGCCGGTTTTGGCATTCTGAAATAAAATCGCAGTTTTGTCTTTAAAATCAAAATAAATGGAGTCAGTACACTCATAAGAAACGCTATTTTCGAGTGCATCTTTTGATATTTTTTTGGGACTTTTCGGAGTTTTTGGAAGAGAATCGGGCAAAATAGCCGCAACAGTATCCGGTTTTGCGGAAAGTGAAACAGAATCTGTATGTCGTTGAATTATTGAATTATTTTCATTCTGCGCTCTTGCTTGCAATCCGAAAATACTGAAAATAAAGAGTATAATAAACCTCCAAAGATATAAACATTGAAATAGGTATAATTTTCTTTTCAAGTATGACGTTATTATAGTACTTATATATATTTTTGTATTTACAAACCTTCAAAAATACGCAAAAATTTCATGATATGAACAGAAAAAATGTGATTTTAGTATTAACACTTCTCACTTTTTTAAACCTTAGTGGTTTTTCTCAAGTTTCCGACAAAGTGAACAAAATAGTTATAGATGCCGGTCATGGTGGTACAATGCCTGGATGTGTAGGTAAAAAGTCTAAGGAAAAGGATGTTACGTTAGCTGTTGCCCTCAAATTTGGAAAATTAATTGAAAAAAATTGTCCCGATGTGAAAGTGATTTATACCCGCAAAACGGATGCTACTGTTGAAGTTTATAAAAGAGCGGTTATTGCCAATGAAAACAAAGCGGATCTGTTCATCTCTATCCATTGCAATGCCAGTGAAAGTAAAACAGCTCACGGAATTGAAACTTTTGTAATGGGTCTTGAAAAATCGTCAGCCAGTATTGCGATTGCTAAAAAAGAGAATGCTGACATTTTGAATGAAAAAGACTATAAAAACAACTACGGTGGGTTCGATCCCAACTCCAGCGAAGCGAGTGTTGTTTTTTCGCTCTATTCCACAGCTTATTTAAAGAACTCTGCTATTTTTGCTTCCAAAGTACAAAATAACCTCTTAAAAAACACTGGATTATCTGATCGCCGTGTACAACAAGCCGGATTCTGGGTTTTGTATAAAGTTGCTATGCCTAGTATTTTAGTGGAATTGGGCTTTTTATCACATCCGAAAGAGGAAGAGTTTATCATCAAAGAGAGCACTCAGGATATTATGGCCATTTCTCTTTATAATTCTTTTATTGAATACAAAAATCAGGTTGAAGGGACACATCTTCCGCTTTTGCCTGTTCCTGAGATTCCACAAAAAGAACAGGAAAAACCTAAAAATGAAAAACCGGAAATCAACAAAAAAGATTCTGTTTTAGTTATCAAAGATATCATTCAACAACCCAATAAAGAGAATCCAATTACGAAGCCGGTTGTTGAGGTAAAAAAAGACACGATTCTCATTAATCCAAAAGACACAACACTCCCCAAAATAATCGATCCAATCACTTCTGAAATTGACAAAATAGTATATTTCAGGGTTCAATTTATGGCTAGTCCTGAGAATATCAGCATAGTGAGTTCCAAATTTAAAGGAATACCGGATGTCAAGAAATACTTTGAAAAAAACTTATGGAAATATACGGCGGGGAATGTTACGAAATGGGAAGAAGCACAAGCAATCTTGAAAAATGTAAAGAAACAGTATCCGGATGCCTTTATCATTGCGTTTAAAAATGGGGAGAAAATTCCAATTTCTGATGCACGTCCAAAATAAAACCCAAGATTTTTGATCTAAACTACGTTTATATTAATGGAAACCAAACTGAAACAAGAAAAGGATTTCACGCAATTGATTGCTGATTGTATCTCTGAGAAGAGAGAAGCGCAGCATAAGTTGTTTAAAACCTTTTACAGTAAAATGTTTCATGTTTGTTACCGCTACGCCTCATCGTACGAGGAAGCTCAGGATATGCTCAATGAAGGGTTTTTGAAAATATTTTCAAATCTCGACAAATACAAAAATGAAGGTTCTTTCGAAGCTTGGATGAAAAGGGTTATGGCCAATGCAGCACTTGATTTTCAAAGAAAATACAAAAGCAACATTGATACTATTGAATACGATGCAGTGGAAAGTAGAGCAATGGTTCAATTTGATGAAAACAGTGCCATCAGTAAGATCTCCAGTGATGAGTTGATGTTATTGATTCAAAAGCTCCCTTTTATGAGTAGGTCGGTCTTTAACTTATATGTTTTTGAAGACTACTCCCATGCCGAAATTGCTGAAATTTTACAAATGAAGGAAGGTACATCCCACTGGCATTTGAATTTTGCCAGAACAAAACTAAAACAGCTCATATTACAACAAATTAACCCCAATAAATAGAATGGATCAATTTGACGAACTAATAAAAGAGAAAGCTGAAAAGAAGGTTTTTAAATACAAACCTCTTTTTTGGATTTTGTTTGCCAAAAGTGCAGGGATCTCTGCATTTTCGGCTGTACAGATCATCTCTGCAGTAGTAATTATTGGAGGATTAACTGGTGGTGGAACCTATTTAGGAATTCACAATTACAACAAAAGCAAAATTGCAAAAGCCCCTAAGCAAATCGAACAGATCCAATCCAAACAAGAAACGATCATTCCGACAGACACTTTACAGATAGACACGATTATCCCTCAACCTAAGCTTGAAAAACCGGCAGTAAAACCTCAAAATACAAAGCCAAAGAGCACTCAGGTAGTGGTTTCAGAACCCACAAAACCGGTAGTAGCGCCCAAGCGTGACACCATTCCCAAAAAGCAAACCCCCAGAAATCCTTACGAAGGGATGCGGATCATGACGATCAATCCAGACACGATAAAGAGTAATTATTAGACTACGGACTACAGACAACGGACTGCGGACTACGGACTGCGGACTTGGGTTATTCTGCCATAAGGATAACAAATGAGATTATACTAACGGGTTGGGTATTATATCTTCAGTATTGATTGTTTTGATTTAATTTTTATATCTGATTTAACTCAAAAGCATATTCATAACTGATTTCGCTTTTCCCTTTTTCGTTTTTCTTCCATGCCTCCTCTAAATGACTTAACTCAATGATATCATGAGTGCTGGTTGATTTGAATACATTTGCGACTCTTTCTAATGTTTCTAGCTCATTAGCAGAGAATAAATCAGCTTTAAAATGTCTGTTTTCTCTTGCTGTGAATTTTTCACCTGTATAGCCATTTGAAAATTCTGTCGTAGCAATATTTATTTCATTAATGTTGGTTAAATATTCAAAAATACTTTGAAAATTGTTTGGGACAGGCCCCATATCAATAGCTTTATATCTCATTCCGCTAATGGAAAAACAACTTTTTTTGAACATTAAAAAATCGGAATAAAATAGCAACTTGTTCATTTTTGTTTTGAATGGTTCCATTTTTTCTGAAAAGAAAACTACCATTTCAGTAAATTTTTCAAAGTTGGGATTCCTATATCCTGAAAAAATATCCGCTAAATGATTGCCCATTAAATACTTTTTAAAATTCAAATCGAAAATATTTCGTTTTTTATCTAATAACAATAATTGAGCCTTTTGAATAAATTTTTCTTTCATTTTTTCATCCAATGTTCCACATATTTCCACCATATTAATAAAAAACTTTGGGTCATCCATCATTTGAATTATTTTGGCATTGGCTACACTGGGCATTTCACCGGCTTCATATTGTCGATAACTATTTATACCAAATCCCAAAATGTCGGACATTTTGACTGCAGATAAATTGTATTTTTCTCTAATCCTTATTATTTCATCGGGAAATGGAATATTGAATTTATCACGGTATTGGTTAAATACCTGATTCATATTCACTTCATCTATAGATGTTGTAGTAAATTGCTCTCCACTATCCTCGCATAAATAATAATGAAAAACAATTTCAAATGTTTCTTTTCTGAAATTCATTGACCTACGTTCTTTGGTCAGTTTCATTTCTTTACCGGTTATTGGACTTTTCATATTGGTTTATTTTAAAGGATATTGCATATTTTTTTGGGCTAAATGAAAAGAAATACATCCCAAATCTTCATTTTTTCTTTGAAGTTTTTTAAAAAGGATGTAACATCTACTTCTAAGCTCATTCATTTATAATTTTAATGCTGCAAAGATACAATTATTTACTTGGAAAAGCAACTATAAAGTTGAAAATATATTTATTATTAAATAAATACAATTTTAAAGTAACAATCACAGTAGGTTCTTGATTGGGTTTCTACGTGCCACTCATGGGTTTCTTTCATCCGCTATTGGGTTTCTACCAGCCGTTCACCGGTTTCTACCAGCCGCTGACGGGTTTCTGTTTTAGAAAGTATAAAATAAATCTTAATCTAATCCGTTAAATAAACGATATCACTCTCAGATAAATTAATTTTTTAGCTCATGAATAAATGGATACAATCATTAATCTTACTTTTTTTGATTCCCATTTCTTTATTGGGGCAAACCAATGTAGCATATTCCGAATTAAAAAAGTACAGCAACTTTGGATTTACTTTTGGAGGGGTCCTCTTTGATAAAGCACAAATTGATTTTGAACAAGGAACTTATCCAATTTCTTCTATACCTATTCCAAGTTTTTGTTTTGGGTTTCATTATAATTTACCTATTTATGGAAAATGGTCAATAGAAACAGGACTTCTTTTTGTAAACGAAGCATCTTTAAGTATAAAATACAAATTTTTAGAGGAAGATTATTTTTATCCGGAACAAAATGAAGAAGTTAAATTTAATACATGTGAATGGTTAACACCTTCCATTCCATTTTCTGTCAAATATAAAATTAAAATTGGAGTAAAATTGTACATAGATTTTAAAATGGGAATGAAAATGATGCTTTTAGTACCTTCAGGTGGTGGTTTAACAAATGTTATGTCAATGGATACTGGTTATTGTTCTAATTTAAGAATTAGTGTCTCATCTCCAAATGATTGTTTTGTTATCGGAAGTCTCATCTCAAGTATAAGTTACTCATTAGATCTAAATAAAATTCTTTTAGGGTTTGAACTTTCAAGAACCATGAATTTTCACAACACATATTCAGGGGGCTTCAGATTCTATAACCTTATAACAAATCCAGATGTATATGGGTATTACAATCTTTCAGGTAATTATTGGGCATTGAATGTTAATATTCATTTTTTGAATAAAAAGTACAGGAAAGAACAAAAGATTCAACGTAAAAAAACATAAATTCATTTTTCTTCTCTCGAGTTCCCAAACTCCATTAAAGTTAGAGCAATTTCTGATTGATTTTAAAACTTAGGAAAACGATATTTATTTTACTTCAAAAAGTGATCAAAATTAGACATATATCATCTGAATCCATAGACATTAAACGATCACAGAAGACACTTGATATTGGGTTTCTTTCATCCGCTCATGCGTTTCTGCACGCCGCTAATGGGTTTCTACCAGCCGCTGACGAGTTTCTGCATGCCGCTTATGGGTTTCTACCAGCCGCTCATGGGTTTCTGCATGCCGCTGATGTGTTTCTGCATGCCACTCATGAATGTCTGCATGCCGTTGACTGGTTTCTACTAACCTCTTATGGAGTTCTATCACACGCTCATGGGTTTCTACATGCAACTAAGGAAGAGTCATAATGGGTTGCATGCACTCACAAACAAATATACTATCTGAAGATTGTGAAATATTGGATTAATTTATTTGAGATGACTCTAATGGGGATTTTGAAACCTCCCTGATCCATATCCACACCGATTTAGTCGGGCTTGTTTCAGGGTGCGTTTCGCTCCCGTTATTCGTACCGATCTGGTCGCCATTGACATCCCTAAAGAAAAAAAATCTGCTTATTGCAGATTTCTTTTTGTTTTATTGAATTTATTTCTATTTTTGCAAAGTAAAAAAAACTGTCCAAAAAAAACAAAAGAAATATATGGAACAATTAATAGAAATTTTTAGACATTTTTTCTTTTTGTTAATTCCAGGTGTTATAGTTACATTAACAATAATGAAAATCAAAGATGGATATAAAATAACAAATTGGGAATTTGTTATTTATTCATGTCTATATGGTCTTGCTACATTTTTGATAATGGAAATATGCTATTCTTTATATAATTTTTTTTATTGTATTTTAAGTCCAAATTATTCTATAATTTTTAAGACAAATCTTTCAATCTGGGATTATTTATTTAATAACAATAATAAAATTAATAATTACGAAATACTGATTTCATATATTGTATCAATACCAATTGGTTTTTTCTTTGTTTATTTTGCTTCTAAAAAAATATTTTTTAAATTGTTTCAAAAATATAAGTTAACAAATCAATTTGGGACTAATGATGTATGGTCAGAATTTCTTAGTAAAGATTCAACCACTTGGATTGTTGTCAGAAATGAAAATGTAGGATTAACATATTATGGACATTTGACTCATTGGTCTGATTCACATTCAAAGAAAGAATTAGTTTTACAAAATGTTGATGTTTATACAACTAAAGATTGGGTACTCAAATATAAATGCGATCATGTTTACTTGGATTTAGACAATATCAATTATTCAATTGAAGTTTTACCCTTAAAACAACCTAAAAATGAAAAAGTTAAATGAAATTATTGAAACAAAAGACACTACTGTAAAAGACATTTCAAAAAAAGTAGAAGTTAATGAAGTTAACATTAAAGGTAATACAAAAGATGTTTCTTCAGATAAACCCAAAATTGAGCCGGCCCCAAGATAATTATCATAGATGGTGTTTATATTAATTAATCCTCTTATTTCCCATTAATAATTCTATTTTGTATTTCAAAATCCCTATACTCCATTTCACACCGACTTCTTTTGTCTTGTTATTGGATGAGCTTCGCTCCCGTACTTCGTACCGACATAGTCGCCTTCCACATCCCTAATGCAAAAAATCTGTTTCAAACAGTTTTTTTATAACTTAGTCACTTTGAATACAGTAATACTTATATTTTAAATTCTTTTTGTACTCTTTTTGTACTTTTTTTCTTCAAAAAATGTGATCAAAAAAATTGAATAAATAACTTTTAAATAAGATATATGTTAATAAAAAAAGGTATATCAATATGATATTCAATATGTTATATCATCTATATGTTATTAACATAATAGTGTTAATAACTTTAATTTTAAATTATTTTTATTAAATATTTTTTGTATTTTTGCGGAGCGCGATATGCGTTGTTTTTTGAATGAAATTTTTAAACATATATATATACATTAACCGATTAATTTTGAAAGTTATGTTAGACAACGAATTTGATTACTTTATTGAAAACAAAGATGTTTTATTTGAAAAATATCCAAATAAATACATTGTAATTCAGAATTGTGAAGTAAAATATTCTACTGACACTTTTGAAGATGCTATTACTTACGGAAATAAAACTTTTGGAATGGGAAATTTTCTAATACAGTTTTGTGGGAATTCCTCTGATTGCTATACTCAAATATTCCATACGTCTGCAATTTTTGTTTAATGTTTCACATACATTCCATAACAATTCCTTTTAACGGATTATCTCAGCAGATAACTTCTGACATTGTAATTACTAATTTAAATTCAAATACGTCTATTACTACAAAAGGATTATGGGATACTGGGGCTTCCCATTCAGCAATTACTTCACAATTGGCCAAGTCAATTGGATTAACTCCAATATCCAAAACCATTGCTGTAACAGCTAATGGATCTGTTAGAGCTAATGTTTACAATGTAAAATTAACCTTACATAATGAAAATATTTATCAATATACTCGAATTACTGAATGTTCAAAACTTTCAGATGAAAACATAAATGTATTAATAGGAATGAATGTAATTAATAAAGGTGATTTTATTATTTCAAATTATAATGGTAAAACAGTTTTAACTTTTCGTATTCCATCTATTAAGTCTTATGATTTTGTGAAAAAACACAATAAGAAATCAAAAATAATTAATACGATTGTACATTTTAATACTAAATGTTCCTGTGGAAGTGGAAAGAGGTATTTACGTTGTTGTGGAATTAAAAATGTCAAAAAAATAAAATGAGAGTATGTCTGATACTGGGCAATTTATAATAGGAATATCTATAGGAATTTTATTTGCTATAATTGGGTTTATTGATATACTTAGTTTTAGGGTTGCTAAAAGGTCGTTTCTAAATTATTTAATTCATCTATCAACTAGTTCTTTGCCATTAATTTTACAAACCATCGGTTTGAAAGTATCCGATAAATTTTATATTTCATATTATTTGTCTTTTATTGTTTTTACAATTTTTATAATTTTTTTCATTTACAAGACTACTTATTCGAAGCTATTGCATCACTTAAATAATTTAAATCCTAATCATAATTTAACATTTCTGGGATTTTTAATTTATGGATATAAGAATTTTATTAAGGAAATTGAAAAAGAAAAAAGTAAAGCATTATTAACTATTTCTGAAAATTTTAAAGATTTGCCTACGCCTTCTCCATTATGGAGCTATTATAAAGATGCAGGCCTATTTGTAAGACAATTATACAACATTAAAAAAGATGATTCTGTTGTTTATGTTTATTGTATATTACAATCTTTTATCGATACTTTTATTGGGAACTCTAATGCCCGCTTTACTTTGAGAAAAAATGAAAATGGTGAAATGGTTACTAAATTAACAACACGCACAGAAACATTTCCTTCACCTATTCCACTTAGCCAGGTAAATATGATTTCAAAATCCTTAGAAATTGGGATTCCATTATTATATTCGATCAACAAAGAATATCATTACAGTACTGGAAAAAATACAGTGCCCAAAATTTATCCTGAATATGTAACATATTGTTTGACTAATATTAAAAATGAACCTGAATATAGTGTTTGTTTAGAAGTAAAATTCGGTTTTGAAGGGCTGTTAAAATCTATAGTAAATTCGGCATTATTTTCAATAATTTGTGAAACCATCGCTTCTGAAATCAGAGGAAAAGACATTAAATTTAACTAAAAATTAATTATGAATATCAAAGTATTTTGTTTTTTTAAGAAAAAAAAATCAAATTTAGTTGAAAACAAAAATTGTGATTCGAATGAAAAACTTTCTGATGATAAAATTGACAAAATATCAAAATTGTTATATGAAAATAAAGGTGTCACCATTTCAGAAGAATCACAACAAAAGATTTTTTTTATAATGAATTCAAAATAATTCATTAAGGTTTTATTTTTTTTCACCGGTAAAACCAGTGCATTTTATTTAATTCATCTTTGCTTCTTTTTTTGTTAAAAAAGTGTTAAAATACTCTTTTAGCCGATGGGTCGTTGTTTCTTCCTTTCCCTTTAACCCTTTTTTAGGGGAAAACATTTGTAATTATTTTATAATGGTTTAAATTTGAGAGAGATTAAAAATTACAAAAGAAATTTGATTTTACCTGATTTAGTCCCTCGTCTCCAGTCCTTGTCTCCAGTCATTAGTCTGCAGTCCCTCGTCTCCTGTCCCTTGTCCGAAATGCATTAGGGCGGAGGCCAGGTACCCCGCAAGTTGAACAGCATAGTGGTGCACGAGACGGGCAGAGCGACGGAGGAGCTCCTGCACGGCCGATGCACCACTTGGCTGTGAAACGAGGAGTACAGGCCGGAGACCGACGGCGAGCCTGCGAGCCGGAATGCCCTGAATAATAAGCTAATGTGATAATATGTTAATAAGCAAATTAAAATAAAAATTAAAAATGAATTGTATTACAATTTGTACCCAATACTAAAGGAAAAGAAATCATGAAATTCCCACTCAAAGTTTTGTTTGAATAATTTTGGCTCATCACCTATGATAAAATGAACTCCAATACCGAATTTCTGAGTGATAAAAAAATGTTCATTAATCATGATTTTCATCCCAATTCCTAATGTATTTTCAATCCAAAGAAAGGGACCAAAATATTCGATGTAATTCCTATAAAGGTATTGATCAGCAGGATCGGAACTGATAATTGTTGAATCTATCCTATCAATGATATACATACTTGTTCTTGTTGTTGAGTATTTCATCTGAAAGTCGTAGAATATGTAAGGTTTAAATTGATCAAATTTATTAAAAACATATTGATTATAGAACAAGTTTAAGTTAAGAAAGTGAACAATATCCGTCGCAAACAATCTTTTATAAAATATATTATTTTGGTCATCCGGTTGTTTAATAGAATTAATATTACAACCGAGCCCAATCCCAAATTCCATCGTTTTCCATTCTTTTGAATAGGCTAATGTTACATTTTTCCCGGCTCCTGTGGAATAATAGATTAGGTTTATATTTTGAGCATTCCCATTAAAACAAAAAAAAGCAATGAATAAAAAAATAGATGTTTCATAAAAACTGATTTAAAGGATTTTCATCATTTCTTGATTTACATAACTTCAAAACATGCTGAGATATTGTTTCTGAATTGATTATTTTGAAACCTTGATTTTTTGGAGTTTTAGACAGTTCCATTAATTCAAAAAAAAAGTGTGTCAGAATTCTGACACACTTTTTAATATCTTATAATTACCTGTCCTTTAGTGTAGTGGCGGGAACGAGAGTTGAACTCGTGACCTCCGGGTTATGAATCCGACGCTCTAACCAACTGAGCTACCCCGCCTTTTTTGAGGGTGCAAAAATACAAAAAAATCATTTACACTCAGCTTTTTGGCTAAACAAAAATTGTGAAGATTTATTGTATTGATTTCCTGAATATTAGGCACTTTAACGGTACTGCAACCTGTTTATAAAGAATATACTCCTCTTCCCGTTTTTGCCGTAAAGTGGGTTTTTAATCACTTGATACCCCGTTACCAGAAAATTACTGCCAAACCATCGCTCTACCCTCACCTGACCACTCGCTTCAATGTTGTCCTTGGCATGAGCTGTACCTAATTTTTCCGTCATGATGGGCTCAATAACCGTGTAATTATTTACTAACGTGGATGTTATAGTACTATTATTGGGATAATAAATATACCCATTGTTTTGATTATCCATATACAAACCTACTTTGGCCTGGAGGGTTTGGGTTAACATGTCATTAATTGGCATGTAGTTGTCCCACAATAGATTACCATCTTTATCAAAAGTCGTAATATACGCATTTAAAAACCGATACCCATCAAAAGTGGAGACCGGCGTTGAAACATAGTAACTTCCGGGAGCATAATAGTTGGTCGTGGAGTATTCGGGATAATACACTTCCGTCACAAAACCGAATTGTTGATTGTTGGTGTATAAATCTCCAATCACAAGATTCAGATTGAGTGCATTGGATTGTGCTTTGATCTGAGCCTTAGTGTCTTTGGTTTTTAAAGATGTGTAATTGAAAAAATTGGGATACCCCATTTTCCCGTTTTTGTAAGTTAATGTGTAAACACCGGAGTGTAAATTGGAGGGTTTTTTTTCGGTTTCATTATTGTAACTTCCTATGATTAAATAGGAAGCGGAGTCCGTTTTGGCAATTCTCGCAGATTTAAACTGATACGAATCGTACTCCGGAAATTGGGTAAAAGTTCCGTTTTGTCCTGAAAAATTAGATTCAAATAACAAAAACCCTTTATTTAATCTTTCGATCGGTTTGTTGTAGTTATTGATGGTTATGAATAGTTTCTGTAAGGAAGTGTCAATAATAAATGACTCCGTAAAACTATTGGCTAACAATTCATTATGAGTTATTGTATTGGATCGGGCATCATAAAAGCAAATACTATTTTGTTCCTCTTCCGAACTAAAAAGAAACAATTGTGTACCTACAGCACTCATCTGATGAACAGAATTAAGTTCCGGAAAGATCTCTAATGAATTGAAAGGAAGATTTTGAGGAGAGCTTATTTGTAGATTTTCCTGAATCAGAAACCATCTTGGGGTTGTTTTCCTTGAAGTAGATGTTTGAAAAAGGAGATAAAAACCAGACCCCGAAAAATGGGTAGATGCTAATAAAAGATTACTCAATAATTTAACATCATATTTTTTGATTTTCATTAAATTGGTGTCATAAATGGTAAAATTCCACAATGCTGTATCCTGATGGATCAGTTTTTCACGGGTTATTACAAGAATACCATATTTACCAATTGGCAGATAGCTGTAATCGTACCAATCTTTATCTGATTCCAGCTCCAGACGTATCGGATTGTTATTTTCTGTCTGGGAGTTAGAAATTAATGGTAAAAGTGTGTATAACAATATTATACACACTTTTACCACATTGTTTATAT
The DNA here is from genome assembly GCA_942493315.1 of uncultured Bacteroidota bacterium. Taxonomy (GTDB): domain Bacteria; phylum Bacteroidota; class Bacteroidia; order Bacteroidales; family WCHB1-69; genus UBA5429. The sequence continues at coordinate 1,719,313 of OW818690.1, forward strand.
GTTTGTTATTACATACCACCGTCACAAACTAAAACTTGTCCTGTCATATAATCTGATAAATCAGAAGCTAAGAAAACAGCAGTATTAGCGATGTCAGTAGGTTTTCCGGTTCTTCTCAAAGAGATGGTTTTCATGTAAGCGTCTTTCACTTCCTGAGGAAGTACGTGAGTCATTTCAGTTTCAATGAAACCGGGAGCTATCACATTGCATCTGATATTGCGGCTTCCCAATTCACGGGCTACCGATTTGCTTAATCCAATGATTGCAGCTTTAGAGGCGGAGTAGTTGATTTGTCCTGCGTTTCCAGTAATTCCAACGATTGATCCCATGTTGATAATCGATCCGAAACGTTGTTTCAACATGATCGATTGAATCGCTTTAGTGTGGTTAAAAATAGATTTTACATTTACATTCATAACCATATCCCAATCAGTTTCGGTCATACGCAATAACAAAGTATCTCTGGTGATTCCGGCATTATTTACCAAAACATCAATTTTCCCAAAAGCTTCCATTGCTTGTTTTATAGCTGCTTCAGTTTGGTCTAATTTGGAAACATCATAAGCGAGAAATAATCCTTTAACACCAAGATTTTCAATCTCTTCCATCAATTCAATAGAACTGTCCGTTTCTTTCAAATCTGTAACGATAAGATCTGCACCTTGTTGTGCAAAAGTTAAAGCGATCTGTTTTCCGATTCCTCGTCCGGCTCCTGTAATCATTGCCGTTTTTCCTGTTAATAGTTTGTTCATAATTATTAAATTTGGTTTTTTACTTTTGATCAGTAAATATTATTTGTCTTGTTGTTGAGGCTAATCCCATCCAGGCTCCTAAACACTTATCGTTTGTTTCCGAGGTGATATTGGAGTATATCTGAGGAGGATTCGTAAATGGGTTCACACCAAAATACATGGTTGTTCCGGCACTGGATAGGAACCGGAAGGAAGGGTAGTCAATTTTGGCAGTTTTGATATAAATGGTATCTCCCGGTTGATAAAAAGGTCTTTGATAAGCAAACTCTTCATCCGGTGATAAATTTGTAGGTTTATAAAAATCTGATGTGCCAAATCTTAACACATCTGCAATGTATGGAGTTCCTGAAAAGGCTACATCATCTAAAGCTATGGGAAAAGAGGTGAGCCACACTCGGTCTGCATATTTGGCATTGGCTACTTTAACCTTAAACATGTAATAATCCTTTTGTCCTGCAGGATCTGTAAATTTTAACTTCAAAGTTTTTATACTATCGATTGGGATTCCCTGAAAATAGTCCAAATATAGTGAATCTATAGTCATAGTGTCCTTTATGGTTGTGATGGCACTGTATTTTTTGGAATTCCAGTTAATTTTTAAGGTATAGGATGTATTGAGTTTCCCTTTCATCGTATTAGAGGTATAATACCAATATAATGGTGCTTCATCACTTTGAACCAAATGTAGGGTATCGGTTTCGCCATCTCCTGAGATCACTGTAACAATGGCATCTTTTACAATGACATCCTCATATAGTGTTGTCAGATTGATTGTTGAAAGATAAGGAACACTTTTATAAAGACTCACTTTAGGAGCTTCACCGGGTTCAATCCACCCCTCTACCACCAATTCACTTTTATATTCGGGTAATGAAACATCAATCTCTGTTTCACAAGAAACAAAAAGAAGTACGATTGCAAAAAACCAATATTTTTTTAACTGTTTCATTATTTAATTTTAAAATTCCAGGTAATGGAAGGGATAATAGGGAAAAGACTCACTTTGTAGGCTTTGGTGGTTAGTTCAGAGGGGGTATATTCTTTGGTACTGAAATAGATATAGAATGGGTTTTTCCTGTTGTAAACGTTATAAATGGAGAAATTGATACCTGACTCGAAATTTTTTCTTTTCCAGAACTGCCAGTTAATCGAAAAATCTAACCGGTGGTAAGCGGGCATTCTGTAGGCATTTCTGTCACTGAACTCAGTCATCAGATGCCCATTATAGAAATAGTATCCTACAGGAATGGTCATCGTATTACCGGATGCATAGATCCATACCACAGAAACAGTAAGTATTTTGGGTAAAATGTCGTAATTAAGATTGATAGAAACATCGTGTCTGCGGTCATATTTCGCATAAAACCAGTTGCCATTATTCAGATCATCAAATTGTCGTTGGGTATATGAGAGGGTATATCCAATAAACCCATGGAACTTCCCTTGCGTTTTATTCAAAAAGACCTCCACTCCATAAGATCTGCCTCTACCGAAAGTGTACATTTGATCCTGATTACCCATTAAAGATGCAAAAGCAAGATTGTCCTTGTATTCAGCAAGGTTATTCATGATTTTATAATACCCGTCAATGTAAGTTTCATAGGTATTATCTTTAAAATTTTTAAATATTCCCAAAGAAAAATGGTGCCCTTGCTGCGGTTTTATAATATCTGTTGATGGAATCCAAACATCGGTAGGAAGAGTAATGGATGCCAAAGAAATTTGATGAAGGGGCTGATAATTAATGGTATAGGAAGCTTTTATAGAAGTATTTTTATCTAATGTTATTCTTGTTGAGATGCGAGGTTCCAGATAGTTGTACTGCTTAATCACTTCCCCTTTTTTATATACAATAGAATCAATAATATACCCTTCCTCATCCTGAACAAATCGGGTAAATGAACCAATATGCTGAAAAATAGTAAAACGCAAACCTGCATTGATGGACAACCATTTCGTTACATCGTATTGATCAGTAACATAGAATGATAGGTCATTGGCGTAATAGGGAGGGGCATCGGGAAGTTTAATCGCATTTTGATTATTATCAGAATCAAATTTTGTAGGATAAAAACTATGATAAATATAGTGTACTCCTGCTTTAATAACATGCTTAGGATTAGGAATATACGAAAGCTCTGTTTTTAAAGTATAGTCACGAATGCCGGAATTGATAGAAAACTTGGTTTGATCTTGTTGCATGAGGGTTTCAAACTCATAATTGCTATAGATGGCAGTCGTATGTAAGAACATTTTGGGTGTAACAATCCAGGTCCATCGGGCGGAAAGGGCGCTGTTACTCCATAAAAAGTTAGCACTCATCCCCTGGTCTTTTGATTTAAAACCATAAGTATCATCCCCAAAATAGCCTCCAATAAAGATTCTGTGTTTATCATTTAAAATCACATTCACTTTGGCATTCAGATCGTAGAAATAGAATTTGGTTCCTTTCATAGGTGAAGAATCTTTCAGAAATGGTTGAACCAGATAATCGATATAGGTTCTTCTGCCGGAAACGATAAAAGAGGCTTTGTCTTTTTTGATAGGTCCCTGCACTGTCAATCGGGAAAAAATGAGTCCAACGCCACCATCCACTTCATACTTTTTCATATTTCCCTCTTTTTGAGTCACATCGAGAATGGAAGAGAGTCTGCCTCCATAATTAGCCGGGATTCCGGATTTCAAGATCTCCACACTTTTAACTGCATCTGCATTAAAAATGGAGAAAAATCCGAACAAGTGACCCGCATTGTAGATAGGAGCATCATCCAATAAGATCAGATTCTGGTCTGCATTTCCACCTCTGACATAAAATCCTGAATTTCCTTCTGACCCTGATTGAATACCGGGCAGTAACTGAATCGACTTCAAAATATCCACTTCTCCCATTAATGCCGGTAAAGCTTTGATGGTTTCAATTTTCATCTCCATTTTCCCAACCTGCACGGTAGAAACATTTTGATCCATTTTCTTTCCTGTCACTTCCACTTCATCAACTTGGATAGTTTCAGATTCTAATTCAATATTAAGATTTTGATTATTAGATAGTTTTAGTATTCTTTCAAATTTTTTAAAGCCTATATATTGAACATTAATTAGATACACTCCTTTTGGTAAAGAGATGGAGTAAAATCCTGAAGAATTTGTATAGTTCCCCTGGATTATTGACTTGGTAGTTGTATCTTTAGCCAATACAACTGCACCGACAATAGTTTCCCCATTATCATTATCTTTTATAGTTCCGGAGATGGTAAATTTCTGAGAATATGCAGTAAATACCGTCAGGATTAAAATACAAAATACTAATAATAAATGTTTTATATTTAATAACATTTCTTCAAAATTAACGGCAAAGATACAAAAAAAACCTGTATGAAGTGCTTTTTTGATTCTTGTAAGGGGTAAAGGTTTCAAAAAAATAGTGTAATTTTGCAAAAAAAAAGTATGAAAAAACATATTCCCAACATCATCACCTGTTCGAATTTGATAACCGGCTGTATTTCGATCGTTTTAGCATTAAAAGGACACATTGATATCGCTGCTTTGCTCATCATTTTAGCTGCCATTTTTGACTTTGGGGATGGATTGAGTGCCCGATTATTGCATGTAAAATCAAAAATTGGGGTTGACTTAGACTCTCTCGCGGATGTTGTATCTTTTGGAGTAGCACCGGCAATGATCCTATTTACATGGATGGAGATCAATTTTTATAATCTCGCTCCGGGCTTACAAATTCCGATTATTGAGAATTTAAAATATCTCGTTTTCCTTGTACCGGCTATATCAGCAGTTCGTTTAGCCAAATTCAATCATGATGAAAGACAATCAGAAAATTTTATTGGGTTAGCAACACCTGCAAATGCCCTATTTTTAGGGTTTATCCAATATGCTGCTGTAAAAATTCCAATTTTTGCCAACTATTGGGTTATCATCGGTGTTACCATCGTTTTCTCTTTACTTTTAGTCTCCAATTTGCCCATGTTTTCATTAAAATTTAAACATTTTAAATTTAAAGAAAATCTACCTAGATATATCCTGATTGGACTATCAGCCCTTCTATTGATCATTTTTCAATGGGGTGCTTTTCCGGTAATTATATTAACCTACATTTTAATCTCACTGATCATGGTGATGGTCTCAAAACTACATTGGATATGAAATTGGAATCAATTGCTCTTTTTTGCGGATCTTCAGAAGGTAACGATCCCAAATATATTCAAATTGCTGAAGATTTTGGACAGTCCTGTGCGGCTCAAGGACTCTCCTTATACTACGGCGGCGCAGCTTTAGGACTCATGAAAGCTGCAGCACATGCTTGCAGAAATCAGGGAGGTCGAATAATTGGGATAACTCCCAGTTTTTTTTCCGATGGTACTGTTGTAGATAACAGCGTTCAAGAGCTTTATATGGTTGATACCATGAGTGAAAGAAAACAACTTTTGGAACGATCCGCTGATGCTTTTGTGATTCTTCCCGGTTCTTACGGAACTATGGATGAATTTTTTGAAGTGCTCACGGATGCCCAGTTAGGACTACACCATAAACCGATCGCTATTTTGAATGTTTTTGGGTACTATGATCATCTGATTGCACTCATCAATCATTTTGCAAATGAGGGTTTTCTTCGTGATTTTCATCTTAAATTAGTGATTGTGGCGGACTCCGTTGAGCAACTTTTTCAAAAACTGGATCAATATGAAAATCCTAACAATTTTCATTGGTTAGATAAGATTAAAAAATAATCCACTATGTTTAAATGGATTATCTTTCCGGTAATTTTTTGTTTATTCATTGGGCTCAACGCTCAGAATGATACCCTTTTAACCGGGAAAATGACCGAATTTGTGGTGGAAGCAGAGCCTATTCCTGCTCAAATTTTTGCCATACAGCCGATTCAAAAAATGAGCAAAGAGGAAATGAAACAGATCTCCACTTTTCAACTTTCCGATGTCATCAAACATTTTGCCGGTACCATTGTCAAGGATTATGGTGGCATTGGCGGAATGAAAACAGTGTCTGTTAGAGGGTTAGGATCACAACACACAGGAGTATTATTTAATGGAATTCCGTTAACAGACAGTCAGACCGGACAAATAGATATCGGGAAAATGGCTATGGAATACTTAGAATCGGTTTCTTTATCCAACGGATCAACCAGCAACATGTTGGCATCTGCCAGAGAACACGCTTTTGGAGCTGTTTTAAATATTGTTTCTGAAAACCCTGTCTTCCAGAATAATAGAAAGTTAGATCTCAAAGGAACATTCTCTTTAGGCTCATTCGGATTTTTAAATGGATCTTTAAAAATCAATAACCGTGTACTCACTTCGACTTTAAAAAACTGGAATTGCATCACTTCTGTGGCAGGACATTACACACAATTCAAAGGGAACTATCCGTTTACTCAGTTTTTTGGTGGAGCCAATGACAGTACTTCACAGGAAATTAGATCCAATTCAGATCTGAAATCACTCCAAACCGAAGGATCCATTTTGTTCAGTCATAAAACCAAAAAAGAGATTTTTCGGCTTCATCTTTTCTATTTTCATTCTGAACGCGGATTACCTGGAGCAGCTCTTTTTTACAACATTGAATCAGATCAAAGGTTGTGGGATGATAACCTATTTATCCAATCCAAATATTACAAACTATTTTCTAAAAAATGGGACTATTTGAATTTGATGAAATTCAATCAATCGTATATTCGGTACTTAGATCCATCCTATTTAAATGAAGAGGGAAAAATGGATAACCGCTACACCCAGAACGAATGGTATATCTCCAATATTCTTCATTACAAAGGAGATTTTATTCATATTTCATTAGCTAATGATTTGTTTTACAACAATTTATTTTCAAATGCTCCCCAATTTATTGCCCCTTCCAGAATATCCTGTTTGACAGCTTTATCATCTGAATGGAGTTATAAATGGTTAAAAATCAATGTTAACTTATTACATACTCTTGTTTTTAATCAGGCAAAATATGGAGAAGCAGCCCCCAACAACAATAAGTTATCTCCAACTGCAGGAATCTCTTTAAAACCTTACTCTAAAAAGGAGTTTTACATCCGGGCATTCTTCAAAAACATATTTCGGTTACCCACTTTTAATGACTTATATTACCGGGAAGTGGGCAATTTGAATTTAAAACCTGAGAACACCTATCAATACAGTATAGGAATAACCCATTTTTACAGGGAAAAAAATGAAAAATACTCTATTTCAACCACTTTAGATGGCTATTTTAACATCATTCACGATAAAATTGTTGCCATTCCTTCCAAAAATTTATTTATCTGGACGATGATCAACTATGGAAAAGTGTATGCATCCGGAATCGATTTTACCTTACAGGGGGACTATAAATGGAGTAAAAAGGTAAAAACCACATGGATGGGATCTTACAGTTTTCAAAAAGCGATAGATATGACCGATCCGGAATCCAAAACCTATAAAAATCAGCTCCCTTACACGCCACTTCATTCCGGATCTGTAGGATTTGGGTTATTCACCAACTGGGTAGATATCCATTACAGCGCCATCATTTCAGGGTATCGGTATGTATTAGGACAAAATATTCCACAAAACTGGATTTCAGGCTACATAGATCACACGATCAGCATTGGAAAAGAGTTCACGCTATTCAAAAACAAAGAAAACAGCAAACCAAAAATAGGGATCAAGCTGGATATCAACAATTTCACCAACACACAATACCAGATCATCAAAAACTATCCGATGCCGGGCAGAAATTACAGGTTAAAGATTCAGTTTCAGTTTTAACTTATTTTTTTAGATGAAATAAAATTTAAAAAAAAATTACTCAAAAAATCATATTTGTTTTTAATAGATGTACTTTAAAAAAAAATTGTATGTTTGCAAAAAGTTCAACATAGAATAAAATGAAAAATGTTTTGATTCTAAATTTGAAGTAAAGTAACTCACGTTTAATAACCTTTAAAATTAAAATTTAAAAATGAGAAAAATAGTATTAACATTTCAATTAGTTGTGATTTATTTTCTTTCAAATTGCCAACCCTATTCATCATACTTTGCAGAAAATATAACGAAATACAGTGTTGCTCATACTGTAACTTGTAAAACAAAAGATTACTCTCCCAATAATTTGGGTGCTTGTATATGGACATTTGAATATAGAATAATAAAATCATTTGCTACAGCTTTTAATGGGAAAATATATTATGTAGCATTTAATGAGGCAAATACACTAATGCTTCCTTATCCAAATGAACATGAGGGAATTGTTCTCAGAGAGGACACATCAACAGGAAAACTATTTAGATATATAGAATCAATTAATAATGAGGTTTTAATTTGTGATATGTCTCTAAATGAAGGAGATACTTTTCAACTTTTCCCAGCTTACGATATTTCATTATCGTATTGGAATGATTATTTTGAAAGAGGGATGAAAGTGGTTGTCGACTCTGTTCGATTTGTCAATGGGAAAAAAGTCATTTACTTTCCCAATATACCTCAAAGTCATTTTTACAATTCTCCAATTCAATATAATATTTCACTTCGGTTTATTGAAGGAATTGGTCCAACTTATGGTCCTTATGGATATTTTGATTATCATGGTTTGGAAAAAGATTTACCTTTGCTTTTATGTGTTGAAAAAGATAATAATCAAGTATTTATGTTGCATGAAGATTTACAATGTCTTCAGTATAGCACGTCTGTTAATGATATTGAAACATTAAAATTCAACATATACCCAAACCCGGCTTCCGATCATATTTTCATCTCTTCTGAAAATAATAATTCTGAAATCAAACTTTTTATATATGATTTTATTGGGAATGCCGTTGGTCAATATACATTTAACAATAGTATCCAAATTCCAATAAATGATCTTTCAAATGGGATATATACATTCATATTTTTAGATCAACAAAATAATCAAACAATAAAAAAAATTGTGATTCAAAAGTAATGGATTACAAACTATATACGGACATAATTCGGTTAATGATTAAATGATTGCTCAATGTGCTCATTTTTTATTTTTCATTCGTCCGTAGTCTGTTGTCCGCAGTCCGTAGTCTTTTTTTCAGGGCATTCCGGCTTCCTCCCCACAACCCCGCCCACGCCGTCGGCCTACGCCTACAAGTACGCAGTTGCAAAGCGTGGGCTGACTGGTCGTAAAAGGAGCTCACAAGTTCGCTCTTTTACTCCCACATCCCATCGCTTTGCAACTTTGCGCGCTTTCCGGCTCCGTCCTCACGCGAACATAACCACAGGTTTTTGGGTTTTAGGTTTTAGTTTTCAGTTTTTGGTCCGGTCTACAGTCCCTCGTCTCTTGTCCATTTTCCATTATTAATTATTCACTATTCATTAGTTTGCCGTCCGCCGACTGCAGACTTTCCCCCAAATTATTCATTATTCATTATTCATTATTAATTATTCATTCTTCATTTAAGATCTCAGGGCTACGCCCCTCTAAATCATCACACACTATTCATCTGCTACAAAGATCGCACTCCTACGGAGCTGAAAAAGACTACGGACTACGGACCACAGACTACAGACATTCAAATCGCAAAATAGTAGAAAATTTGTAAAACTATACATTTTTGTTGGCATCGGCGTTTCGATACGAAGCTAATTATTTCTTCGATTCATTCATCTATCGTAAAGGCGCTTCTACTCAACGACCTTAGCTTTGTGCAACAAATGCTCTACTCTAAGGTCGCTGAGTAGAAACCGCATTTTAGACAAAACTTAAAAATTAAGACAAATCAGGTTTCGTATCGAAGCGCCGACGCCATGAAATCACCAAACCAAGGTCGCTGAGTTGAAACCGCATTTTTGACAAAACTTAAAAATTAAGACAAATCAGGTTTCGTATCGAAGCGCCGACGCCATGAAAAAGACTACAGACTTCGCTGTTTAAAGGTTGAACGCTTCGCTGTTGAAAGGTTTAAAAGTTGAAGATCTGTCAATGCCTAAAAATGGTTGACCGTTAGAAAACTGATAGCTGATAACTGATAGCTGATAACTGATAGCTGATAACTGATAACTGATAGCTGATAGCTGATAACTGATAGATGATAACTTATTGCGTTAGGGATTGGAAGGGCGCGAAGCGGTACGAGCTGGAACGAGCGCCGCGATGATTAATCCGATTCTGAATGAACCATCTTAAGCGAAGTGCAGCGAAGTACGGGAGCGAAGCGGACCCCTGAAAAGCCCGACGGCAGCAGGGTTGGGTTGTGGGTTGGCTGGTGCCGGAACGCCCTTATTAATGTGCTAATATGCTAATGTACTAATATGCTAATATGCTCTTATCCATTCAAAAGCCATTCCAAGGCATTAATTTTGGTGATCCCATTAAAATCAGTTATAAAATCTTTATCCATGGTGATTAAATATTTTTGATAATGATCATTGATTTGTTGAAATGGGTATAATTCCCTGTCTAATGTTTCTTTTGATTGATTAACAGAGTAGGATACTTGATAGTATTCCAATTTGTCATTTTTACGAGCTATAAAATCTATTTCATTTTGGTTTACCTTTCCAATATCAACCTTATACCCCCTTCGTAATAGCTCAAAATAAACGATATTTTCTAGCGCATGAGTTACTTCTATCTGTCTGTACCCAAGTAAATTATTCCTTAATCCTAAGTCGGACACATAGTACTTGTTTAATGTTTTTAGATATGCTTTTCCTTTAATATCAAATCGTACAGCTTTGTTTAAAATAAATGCATTACAAAACATATCTATATATTTTTCGACAGTTTCATTTGTCACTCTTTTTCCTTCATTTTTTAACATTTTTGAAATAGAATGTGGAGATATAAGACTACCTACAGATGACAATACCATCTTCAATATATTCTCTAATAAGTTGATATCATTGACATTATTTCTTTTAACAACATCTTTTAAAACGACTGTATTATAGATCCCATCCAAATAGTTAATGATGATGTTTTCATTCGTTTCATTTGATAAAAATGGAAAACCTCCATACTTCATGTATCTATTGAAAGATGTTTCATGATCTTGTTGAGGCTACTGTGTAGCGTACTCTTTAAAAGATAAAGGTAACATGTTAATTTCTACATATCTACCGGATAGCAATGTGGATATTTCGCTCGAAAGCATATATGCATTTGATCCGGTTAAATAAATATCTACGTTATAATCAACGGATAAACTATTCACTGCTTTTTCAAATTGATCTACATTTTGAACTTCATCGATAAAAATATAGGAATGATTATTTTTTGATATTTTTTCGGAAATAAGTTCGTATAAACTACTATATTCTCTAATAGAATCATATTGAAATGATTCCAAGTTGATATAAATGATTTCATTCTGATCAATTCCGATTTTTTTTAAAAAATCAATATACTGTAATAACAGTGTAGATTTACCACATCTTCTGATTCCTGTAATCACTTTAATGACCGCTTTGTCTTTAAAGTCAATGAGCAAATTTAAATAGTTTTCACGTGCAATCATGTTGTTTTTTATATTAAAGACGCAAAAATACAAAAAATGTTATAGTTTTACGGTTATGGAAGTAAAATAATATTCAGACCACAGACTTCGCTGTTGAAAGGTTTTTTCATTTTTCATTCGTCTTTTGTCCTTCGTCAAAAAAAAAAGCACCCTTTTGGGATGCTTTTTTTATTCATAAATCTATAGAATCTACTTATTTTTTAAGATTGTGTTTTTTAACAAAATCTATAAGAACAGTTTCTAAAGTTGGAGTTCCAATTTCTTGAAGTTCGTATCCAATTTTAACAACTGGTTGTTTGATGTTTACGAAACGTGGAAGGTCAATTGGAGTACCAATAACTACTGCATCACAAGGAGTGTTAGCGATAGTTTGTTCTAAGTCTTTCATTTGAGCATCACCGTATCCCATAGCTGGAAGTAATGTTCCAATGTTTGGATAATGTTCGAAAGTGGTTGTTAATGAACCAACAGTGTAAGGTCTTGGGTCGATTAATTCAATAGCACCATATTTCATAGCAGCAACAGTACCTGCTCCGATTTTCATTTCACCATGAGTTAAAGTTGGACCATCTTCAACAACTAATACTCTTTTTCCTTTGATTAGTTCTGGTTTGTCAACAGTTAATACAGAAGCAGCATCAATCATGATCGCTTTTGGATTAATTCTAGCAAGGTTAGCTCTAACTGTATTGATATCAGCTAAAGAAGCTGAGTCAATTTTATTAATAACGATAACGTCAGCCATTCTGGCAACTACTTCACCTGGATAGTAGCTAACTTCAGCACCTGGACGCAATGGGTCAGCAACACCTACATATAAGTCTGGAGTATAGAAAGAGAAGTCATTATTTCCACCATCCCAAAGGATAATGTCACAACCATCAGGATCATTTTCAGCAGCACGAACGATAGCTTCATAATCAACACCTGCATAAATCACATTTCTTTTTGTAACTACGTGTGGTTCATACTCTTCCATTTCTTCGATTGTACAGTTGTGTTTTTTAAGATCTTCAACAGTAGCAAATCTTTGAACTTTTTGTTTGTTCAAATCTTGATCGTAAGGCATTGGGTGACGGATAGCAACCACTTTAAGTCCCATTCCTACTAAATACTCAATAATTCTTCTTGAAGTTTGAGATTTACCACAACCTGTACGAGTTGCACCAACTGCGATAACAGGTTTAGTAGATTTGATCATAGTGTCGTTAGGTCCCATTAAAGTGAAATTTGCACCGGCAGCATTCACAATTGCACTAACACCCATAACATAAGCATAAGGTTTGTCACTATATGCAAAAACACACTCATCAACATTGAATTTTTTGATTAATTCAGGAAGTTCAGATTCTTTATAAATTGGAATACCACTTGGATAAAGATCTTCACCAGCTAGTTCTTTTGGATAAGGTCTTCCGTCAATACCGGGGATTTGTTCTGCTGTAAAAGCAACAACGTTATAATTAGCGTTGTGTCTGAAATACGTATTGAAGTTGTGGAAATCTCTTCCTGCCGCTCCAATAATGATCACGTTTCTTTTCATAAAATTTTGATTTTAAGTTATATAAATAATTATCAAGTATTTTCTAGAGGTGCGCAAAGATACTAAAATTTTTTCAACTAACCATTTATTTATATAAAAATCTATGAATAACTATTTAATTTTTTTAAAGTTATTATTAAAATATTTTTATAACTTTGCAAAAATATTTTAAACACATATTATAAATCTAATCACAGTTTTTTATGAAAAAATTTATTGCATTTTTCGTTTTAATTTCCCTTTTTGTAGGGATTTCTGCTCAGGAAGAGGAGTTTCAAGTACCCAAAAAATACAAAATTAAGACAGAGGAGGATTGTACCCAGTATAAGGAGGATTTTAAAAAATGTGTAAATTGGTTGTTAGAAACTCCTTTAAATCAGGATGTAAAAAAAAGAAAATTGGCTAGTGCATTTTTTATGCAATGGCTTACCGTTACAGAAACTGTCACCATTGAAATGAATACAGATGTTGTTAAATTTGGCAAAGATGGAAATCTTATGATCATCTTTATGGCTGCTTGGGCTAAAGATGTTCTTGATTCAGAAGATAATCATAAAGATATCCTTAGAGGTAGTTTAATTGGTATCAATGCAATGATCGATTTTTACGAAAAGAACAAAGATGATATGGACAAAAATAGTGACATTGAGAAATATATCAAGTTAAAAGCAAAAGGAAAACTGGATGAAACCATTACAAAAAAATTAAAATAGATTTTTGTTTATTTTTTAATTCTAACCTCATATACTAAACAACAATTTAATGCTATTTAGTTCTCCTTTATTTTTGTATTTATTTCTCCCGATAACACTTTTGGGATACTATTTAATGATTCCCAAATTGAGAAACTACTGGCTTCTCGCTGCCAGTTTGGTTTTCTTTGCCTGGGGAGGCGTTACTTTTACTTTTATCCTTTTGGGATCTATTCTTCTTAATTATTTTTTTGGATTATGGATTCAAAAACAAAAAACTTCTGATAAAGGAAAACTTCCCCTTATCTTAGGAGTTTCAACCAACATTGCCATACTTGCAGTATTCAAATACACCAATTTTCTGGTACAAAATTTGAATCAATTATTGGATTGGATCCATATTCCGCTCATACCTCAAACGAACATTATTCTTCCAATTGGTATCTCTTTTTATACCTTTCATTCTCTTTCCTATTTAGTCGATATATACCGAAATAAGGCAGTTGCTCAAAGAAACTTTTTCGATTTATCCCTTTATATCACTATGTTTTCTCAACTTATTGCCGGCCCAATTATTAGATATAGTGATGTGGATCAGCAATTAAGAGGAAGAACACATACCCTTGAAAAATTCTCTTATGGGATTGAAAGATTTCTAATTGGATTAGGTAAAAAAGTGCTTCTTGCCAATACCTTTGCCAAAATTGCAGATCAAATTTTTGCTACTAATCCAATGGATTTAGGAGCTCCTCTGGCTTGGCTTGGAATCGTATGTTATTCTTTGCAAATCTACTGTGATTTTGCCGGTTATTCCGATATGGCAATCGGATTAGGGCGCATGTTTGGGTTTGAATTTATGGAAAATTTTAATTTTCCTTATATAGCGAAGTCTGTAAAAGAATTTTGGCGTAGATGGCACATTTCACTATCTTCCTTTTTTAGAGATTATGTATATATCCCTCTTGGGGGCAATAAAATTACTATTTCAAGAACCTATATCAATTTACTCATCGTGTTTTTTCTCACAGGATTTTGGCACGGCTCGAGTTGGTCGTTTGTAGTTTGGGGTTTATTTCATGGGTTTTTTATGGTGATTGAAAGATTGGGATTTGGAAAAATTTTGGATAAAACGTGGAAACCTCTTGCCAATTTATATACTCTTTTAGTGGTGATGTTTGCCTGGGTTCTTTTCCGTGCAGATTCTTTAGGTTACGCTCTCGATTATTGGAAAGCGCTTTTCGATTTTAAAACTACCTCTGAACAAATGATCATTTTCAGAAGTTATCTGGATATTGAGTTTTATTTAACCTTTAGTATTGCAGTTTTGGGATCTTTTGGAGTGTACCAATTTATCGCACAATTTTTTAAAAAAATCATAAATTTCCCCAAATGGGCTGCACATACTTTTGCTTACGGATTTCATTTCATTTCGGTGATCTTTTATATCCTGATCTTGTATTTATCAACCATGTATTTAATATCCGGCACCTACAACCCTTTTATTTACTACAGATTTTAATAAAATGAGACCGATAAAATTCAGATATTTTTCCATTACACTTGTTTTTCTTGTGCTGATATCATTTCCAATAATCAATCAATATTTTCATTTGATTCAGGATGCAAAAAATACTGAAAACAAAGCGCCTTTGCCCAAACCTAAAATCATGGAACATGATCTTGATAGTTTTCCTGCACTTTTTGAACCCTATTATAGCTCCAATTTTACGATTCGACAACGATTAATCAAAGATTATTATGAATTTCATTTGGGAATTTTTAAAAAATCGCCACATCCGGATCAGGTTTTTATCGGCAAATATGATTGGCTGTTTATGGGGAGTGAGGAAAATGATTCTTATACCGGATCACATCCTTTAACACCGGAAGAGCTTGAAAAATTTAAAAAAGAACTGGAATATCGGCAACAATATTTACAAAAGAAAGGGATTCAATTTTATTTTGTAATTGCGCCTATAAAAGCATCCATTTATCCTGAATATATTCCGGAATCTGTTATTCGAAAAACTAAAAAAACTTGGGCTCAAACGTTAAATGAATATTTGCAAAAAAACAGCACCATAAATGTTATTGACTTACATACCACATTATGGAATGCCAAAGATGGGGGAAATGTGTATTTCAAAAATGACAACCATTGGAATTACAGAGCCGGATTGTTTTCTACCAATTGTATTCTAAAAACTATTCACAAAGATTTTCCGCAAGTATCAGAAATTCCATTTACAGATTTTAAAGAGATTGTAAGAATAGGAAATTTAAGTGGTAATTTAACTTTAATGTTAGCTCAAACAGAACGTTATATTGATTCTATTTACGAATATGATCCATACAAAGGTTTTCAAGCAGAAGATCTTCCAGCTATTGGGTATCCTGTTTCACCGGGATTTCCTTATCGTCAGGATTATGAACTCCATAAAGGGATTAAAGGCTCTTCTCTTCCCAAATTACTTATGATTTCGGATTCCTTTTCCAATTACTTGTTTCCTTTTATTTCAGAAAGGTTCAGAGAAACTACTAAAATATTTGATAATTGGGAGTACAAACGAAATGAGTTTATTATTGAAAACGAAAAACCTGATATTGTAATTCTGGTTGTTTGGGAAGCCAATCTGCGACATATCTTATGGTATGCAGAAGAAAAGAAATGATTATCAATTTAGAAAAACAGGCTCTCTATTCAAAAAGTTTTTCCAGATGAACTCCTCTGGATCCTTTTACAAGAATTGTTTTTTGGTTCCATTGGAAGGTTTGAAATACTGATTTAAATTGTTCCACTGATTCATAAAAATGAGTTGGATCATTTTTAAAACTATAGAATTGATTCCCAATAAAATAGGTTTCAATTTGATACTCTTTACACAGATTTACCATTTTTTCATGTTCATCCATAGAAAAATCACCTAATTCAAACATATCTCCCAAAATAGCTACTTTTTCAGAAGAAGTGATCATTATAAAGTTTTCAATAGCCGCTTTCATGCTGGTTGGATTTGCATTATAATAATCAGCAATGATCGTGTTGTTTCCCACTGTTTTTACTTGTGAACGTTGATTATTGGGAGCATAAGATTTTATCGCATCCATAATTTCTGTATCTGAAACACCGAAAAAACGACCAATAGAGGCAGCACATAAGATGTTATCCAGATTATAAGCTCCTGTTATTTGAGTTTTGATGTTTTGATTAAAAATTTGTATCGTTAAATAGGGATCAATTGCGGTAACTGAACCATTTATAAAAGGATCCTGATCAACCCCATAAAACTGTATTTGGGTATTATTATGTCCCGTTTTTTTAAAAGATGTTTCGATTCTTGTTTTTGCTTCTTTCACTAATAGTAGATCTTTCCCATTAACAAAAAGAACGCCATTATCATGGATAACGGCATCATAGAGACCCATTTTAGTTTCTACAATATTTTCATAAGATTTAAATCCTTCCAAATGAGCATTGCCGATATTGGTAACCACACCATGAGTTGGATAAGCAATGGTACACAATTCTGAAATCTCGTTGACATGATTGGCACCCATTTCAACAACTGCAATTTGATGTTCTTTGGTTATTGAAAGAATAGTTAATGGTACGCCAATATGATTATTCAGATTTCCTACCGTAGATTGAACGTTATATTTTTGAGATAATACTTTAGTAATCAATTCTTTTGTAGTTGTTTTTCCATTTGTGCCTGTTATTCCAATAATCGGAATTTTCAATTCTAAACGATGGTTTGTAGCTAAAATCTGAAGAGTTTCCAAAACATTTTTCACAACGAAGCATTGAGGATGATCTGTAAAAGATGAATTTTCAGTAACTACAAATTTTGCTCCTAATTCAAGAGCTTGATTTACAAATAGATTACCGTCAAATTGTTCCCCTTTTAAACAGAAAAAGATTGAATCAGGAATAATTTTTCTAGTATCTGTTGAAATAACAGGGTAATTTAAAAATTGAGAATAAATTTCACTTATCATAATCTGTTTTTTTAAAAATCATTTTCTACTTAAAAAAAAAACGGCTTTTCGCCGTTTTTATTTTTTTAGTTGCTTGTTGGAGGCCCTAATCGTGCCATAGCACAACGGAATCCGATATAGTCGGTAGCTTCATCTTCATCAAGATAACGTCTTTGTCCGGGAGCAGCCCAATATTGAAGGTCTTTCCATGAACCACCTTTTACAACACGTGCATTATCTCCAACTAAAGAATATTTATAATCTTCATTACGTTTTCTGTACATGTAATCTGTACTCACTTTAGTAGAATCACCACCTATCCATCTGTCACTTTCAAGAACGGAAGCCCAGTCGCCATCTAAGAAATTTTTATTATCAGCAGTTCTATAATTTCTTCTTCTATCATTTTTAAAATCAGAAACAGGAACCATAGGTACACGGCCTACACTATCTCTCTCTTCAACAGTGCCATCTTCCAATAATTTCTTTGTTTCATAATAGTTACCTCTGAATGGGTTTAAGTCAGCAGCATCTAATGCAGTATTAGGACGATATACATCTAATACCCATTCTGCAACGTTACCACCCATATTATAAAGACCGTAGTCATTAGGCCAGAAAGATTTTACAGGAGCAGTTTTTTCAGCAGCATCATTTAAGTGACTGGCAACACCCATATAATCACCTCTTCCTCTACGAAGGTTAGCAACATTGTCACCCATATATTTTTTCTCTTCAGTACGAACATAAGAGCCGTTCCAAGGATAGATTCTTCTTTCAAGAACTCTTTCGTTGTATGTATTACCAATTAAGCCATAAGCAGCATATTCCCATTCAGCTTCGGTGGGGAGTCTGTACTTAGGTAAAAGAATACCATCTTCCATTTTAACATTTCTGTATTCCCCTGAAGTGATATATTGTAATCTTCTGTCAGAGTTGGATTCATAAGCATTATCTCCGTAAGTTAAATATGCATCAGTATTGAAATAACCTTCTGGAGATGGAGCAACATTATAATTAGCAAATCCCATATCCACCAATATTCTTTCATTAACACGGTCAGTTCTCCATGCGGCATAATTAACAGCTTGTAACCAGCTCACACCAACCACAGGATATTCTTGGAATGCAGGGTATCTTAAATAATACTCCACATAAGTTTCTTCCATAGCCATTTTTTTTCTCCAAACATTTTCATCTGGTAATGCATTGTCATAAACCACTTTAAGGTCAGCAGGAACAAAAACTCTTTCCAACCAGTTGAGATATTCTAAATAGTTTAAATTGCTAATTTCGCATTCGTCCATATAGAATGAGGAAACGGTAACACGTCTAGGATCGTTATTCCAATCATACATTACATCTTGTTCTACAAGTCCCATTTGAAAAGTACCACCTTCAATCAAAACCAAGCCCGGGCCTGTTTCTTGTTCAGTGAAAGGGAAAACTTCAAATCCTCCATTTTCAGGATCATTAAATTCCCAACCGGTAGTTGAACTGGATTCACTAGAGCAAGAAGCAAAAAGAACAGCTGCAAAGATGGATAAACCTAAATACTTTGTGATCTTATTCATAATCTATTTTAATATAATTTTATAAACGATTTTTTTAATTTTTTATTATAAAGACTAGTAATGTGGACATTCCAAATCTTTAATATGTTTTACTTTTTCAGGACAAGGTAATAATAATTGGAAAGTAACTTCATGAGCACCGCCTGAGCTTCCGGAAAGTTCATTTACCGTAATATCATAAGAGTATCCAATTCTGAATTGTTCGTGTTGTAACCCACTGGTAAATATTAAAGCATCTGAACCTTGTAAACTATGACGATACCATAGACCTACAGTAAACGGATAGAAGTTCAAATAGAAACCTTCGTTAAAATAGTGGTAAGTCATTTGTTGTTGGTAGATAAAATTAGGGCTAATAGAAACATCTCCGAATGTCAATTCTTTTTTACTTTTTCTAAAAATATCGAAAGAGCCTCCAACGTGTGCTGTATATTTAATGGGGTGTCTATATGTTTCTGAAATAAAACCAACATACATAGGTACGAGGTGATGAGCGGCAAATCCAAAGTAGAAATTTTTGAAATAGCCTAACATCCCGGCAGAGATATCCAGCTGAGCTTTAACTAAATCTCCGGGAGGAACTTCAGCAGTTTGATAAACAAACCCATATTTTGGATCAATCATATCTCCAAAGGTAAGCTTACTCCAGTCCAAAGTTCTTTGATAATAACCGGCAGAGAGGGCAAATCTCATATTGAATTTTCTGGTCACTTTCAACTTAAATGAATACATAAAGTTGGCACTATAGGTATTAAATGTTCCAGTACCTTCACGGTCACCATACAACAAAATACCAATACCCCCATTAATTTTATCAAAATGTTGATCGTAACTTACCGAATAAGTTACAAATTCACTCGGCATGCTGGGCCACTGATCTCTGAAACTGGTTGCTATTCTAGGACAAACATTTGTCCCTGCCATAGCCGGATTCAAGTAGAGCGGATTAGCATAGAACTGTGAAAAATGGGCATCTTGTGCGTTTACCAAACTTGTGGTAAGTAATAATGCCGTGGTTAATAGAACACAAAATAGTCTTGACATATTAAAATTCGATTTTTGCGTTGCAAAAGTAATTATTTTTTTCTAATATTCGTTGGATATTTATCATTAATCTTATAATTTTTTTCTTTTTTAATCGTTATTTATCAAAAACATAAACGAATATCAATTATTATAACGGAATATGAAACAAAAATCTTGGGTACTGATACTATTTTTTATTAGTTTTTTGCTTTTGTCATTTGATAATCAAGCACAAAATATTAATAAAACCTATACCATTGAGTGGGAAAATCCTCAAATTAACATCAATGAAGATGGATCTGAGGTACAATTATTGTATTTTAAAGAGGCTTTTTATGAAAATGAATTCCCTTCTTTACCTGTTTATGTCGATAAAATTTTAGTTCAGGCAAATTATAATGCATATCAGTATGTCATTACAGATTTAATAACTGAACCTTTCAGTGCCGAGGATGCCACATTGATACCACCCGGATATCGTAAAAATGATATTTCCGTTCAAATCAGTACTGCTTCCTCAAAAAATCAGAATTTTGCAATAATTCATTTTATACCTATTATATACTCAGGGAATAAAGCACAAAAAGTAACTTCATTTAAAATTGAGATTACACCAAGTAGTGTTGCACCTATCAAAAAATACAAAGGAGTTTCAAACTCAGTTTTATCTTCAGGAAACTGGTATAAAATTGGAATAGTTAATTCCGGAATTTATAAAGTTACTTACGAAAATCTTGTTGCTTTGGGAATATCTTCATCTGCAATGAATTCTTCCCATTTATCCCTTTTCGGAAATGGGGGCAATATGTTACCTGAACCGAACAATATTGACAGACCTTCCGATTTGGTTGAAAATAGCGTCTGGATTCATGATGGAGGTGATGGCGTTTTTAATTCGGGTGATTATTTTTTATTTTATGGTAAAGGAATCCATTCCTGGAAAGTTGATGCTTCATTACAAACTTTTATTCATGATTATAATGTATTTGCTGATAAAACCTATTATTTTATCACTTTTGATCCCTCCATCGGTTTAAAGAAGAGAATTACTCAAATTGATAATTCTGGTTTAGTGGATAACATATCCATTAATTCATATACTCATTACGATTTTTATGAAAACGACAAGTATAATTTTGCTGAATCGGGAAGACAATGGTTTGATGAAGGATTTGAAATTGAAAATACAAAGTCGTATAACTTTAACATACCTGAACCAACAGGGACACCTTTAAAATTAACTTTTGTGGCAGGAACAACCATTAGTCAAAGTTCCTCATTTTCGATTGTTGTTAACAATACAACTTTACAAAACATGACCTTGTCTGCTGTAATGTCAGGGAATTTTGGTGTTTTCAATGTAAAAAATTACTCAGTTCCTAATCCTACTGCTCCTTTACATATTACTATGACCTACAATAAGCCTCAATCTTCTTCAATTGCCTATCTGGATTATATTGAACTACAATTGGAATGTTATCTAAAATTCTATAAAGATCAGTTTCCATTTTGTGCTCCCCAGTCAGTTGGTGAAGGAAATATTGCACTTTTTGAGATGAGTAATGCCAATAGTGCAACAAAAATCTGGGATATCTCTAACCCTTATGAACCGGTTCAAATACTAGGTAACTTAACAAATTCTGTGTTTACTTTTAAATCTTCCACCAACACTTTAAAGTATTTTCAGGCATTTAATGGAAATAGTTTTTTAAGTATCTCAACCATCGGAAAGATCAACAATCAAAATCTTATTGGAACCTCTGATGTAGATATGATCATCATCACACATCCTGATTTTCTGTCTGAAGCAAAAAGACATGCCCAGTTGAGATCCAACAGTGATGGATTGTCTATTGTTGTGGTTACTCCTGAACAGGTTTATAACGAATTTTCATCCGGAACCGCAGATCCTACAGCAATAAGAGATTATATGAGAGCTGTTTACAAAAAAACTGAAGGTGAATTTCCTCAATATTTATTGCTTTTTGGCAGACCTTCTTATGATTATAGAGGGAGAGTTACAGGCACAAAACTTTACGTTCCAAACTACCAATTACAAGAATCTTTCAGTGAAAACAATCTGAGAGCTAATGACGATTATTTTGGGGTATTGGATGATAATGAAGGGGATTCCGGTTTTGGATTGATAGATATTGGGATCGGTAGATTTCCGGTAACAACATTAAATCAGGCAGCCATCTGTGTAGATAAAACAGCCAATTATACTGCCAGACAAAGTTTAGTTTCCGATAATTCTACCATTATTTCTAATTTTGGGGATTGGAAAAATGTAATCACTTTTGTTGGTGATGATGAAGAGGATAATTATCACATGATGACTGTGAATGCAGGAGCTATCAAAGTTGGGGCCAGATATCCCCATTTCAATTTTGACAAAATCTATTGTGATGCTTATGAACAAGTTTCTTATGCCGGAGGACAAAGATATCCTGAAGTGAACAAAGCTATCAATAACAGAATGCAAAAAGGTTCATTGATTTTTGCGTATGCTGGTCATGGTGGTGCAAATGGATGGGGCCATGAACGTTATCTTGAAATTTCAGATATCAACAAATGGACCAACAAATACAATCAGCCCTGGATGTTCAATTTTACCTGCTCTTTTGGGTGGATTGATAGAAAATCTATTTCTCCTTCAGAATTGATATTTATAAATGACAAAGGGGGAGCTTCCGCTATGCTCACCACCTCAAGAGTTGCTTTTGCAGGACCCAATTATACTTTTTGTGAACATCTTTTTAATGTGCCTTTTATTGATGAAGATAACAACGTTATCACAATAGGTAATTTGAATAAGGAGGGGAAAAACAGAGCTGGTAATAATGATAATTTAAAAATGTTTGTTGTAATAGGGGATCCCTCTTTAAAATTAAGTTTTCCTCTCTATAATGTAGTAACAGATTCTATCAATGGTATTTCTGTTTTTCAGGAATCTGATACCATCAGAGCACTTGAAAAAGTAACGATTAAAGGGCATGTTACCGATTTGAATGGCAATACGTTGAACCAATTCAATGGATCTATTTTTCCTTCTGTTTATGATAAAAGTGTCAGAGTCACTACCTTAATGAATGATCCTGATCGTGTAGATGGACCCTTTGAATTTGATGTACAAAAGAACATTATTTTTAAAGGAAATGCTTCTGTAACAAACGGCTATTTTGAATTCTCTTTCATTGTGCCTAAAGATATCAATTATGCTTATGGAAATGGGAAGATTAGTTACTATTTCAAATCTTCCAATTTGGACGGCAAAGGATACACTTCAAATTTCATTATAGGTGGTGTGAGTTCAAATCCCATAACTGATGAAAAAGGTCCGGAAATTCACATATTTTTAAATGATGAAAAATTTGTCAACGGAGGAATTACCAATCCTGATCCTCAATTGATTGTAAAACTAAAAGATGATAATGGTATTAACACTACCGGAAACGGAATTGGACACGATTTAATTGCGATTTTAGACAATAACTCTGACTCTCAAGTAACCCTCAACGACTTTTATCAAGCAGAAAAAGATAGTTTTAACACAGGAATTGTTAGATATCCTTTGACCGATATAGCTCCAGGTACCCATACTTTAAAAATCAGAGCCTGGGATATTGCCAATAATGTATCGGAATCTACCATCGAATTTACAGTTATGAATGATGAAAATCTTGAAATTGAACATGTTCTCAATTATCCAAATCCATTTACAACCCATACTCAATTTTTCTTTGAACACAATCAACCCGGTCAAACTTTTGATATTATGGTTCAAATCTTTACCATTTCCGGGAAATTAGTCAAAACAATCCACTCCACACAATTTTTAACAGGTACCCGTTCGGAGGGTATCGACTGGAATGGATTGGATGATTTTGGAGATAAATTGGCAAAAGGAACTTACATATATAAATTGATGGTTCGAAATGCAAATCATGATACCGTAGAAAAATTTGAGAAAATTGTAATCTTATAAAATATTATTAGTATTTTTGCGTTTCTTTTGAATTATTATCAGCAATACATATCTATATGACAAACAAAAGCATAATTTTAACTTTAATTATCTTACTATCAATAACTTTCGCTCATTCTCAGGACTCTTTTGATTTTGAAAATCCTTCCGCTCCCTATTATAATGCCATGACTACAGCAGTTCCATTTCTTATGATTTCACCTGATTCAAGAGGTGCAGGAATGGGAGATATTGGTGTTGCTTCTTCAGCAGATATCAATTCTCAACACTATAATGCCGCTAAATACGTGTTTAGCAAAAGTAAATTCGGGATCTCTATGTCTTATACCCCTTGGTTAGCCGAGTTGGTGAATGATATTGACTTAGCTTATGTGTGCGGATTTGTAAAATTAACTGACATGGATGCCATTGCATTTTCATTAAGATATTTTTCATTAGGTGCGATTCAATTTACAGATTATTTTGGATACAATATCGGACCGGAAAGAACACCACACGAATTTGCTATCGATGCTTCCTATTCCAGAAAATTCTCTGATCATTTTTCTATGTCTTTAACTCCTCGATTTATATATTCCAATCTTGCATCTGACGTAGTGGTAACCGGTGTTGAGATGAAACCGGGAACAGCTATCGCTGCTGACTTAGGAATGTTTTATGAACAAGATTTTGATTCTCAAAGTTTTGAAAATCAAACTGTTAGAGCAGGTTTATGTTTTTCCAATATAGGAAACAAAATTTCCTATACCGATGGTAGTATCAATAAAGATTTTCTTCCTACCAATCTTAGAATTGGTCTTTCCTACACTATGGATATTGACAAATACAACAAATGGAGTTTCTTAGGAGAAGTGGGAAAACTTTTAGTACCAACCAACCCTGTGAAAAAGGTCAATGAATTAGGAACTCCCATTACCAATCCGGATGGAAGTTATGTATATTATGGTAATGGAATGAATCCAAAAGATATCAGTACTTTTCAAGGTATTTTAAGATCTTTCTATGATTCACCCGGTGGTTTTAATGAAGAGATGAGAGAAATTGTATTTGCTGTAGGTACAGAATACATATATAATGATCTTTTCTCCATTAGATTAGGAACCTTTTTTGAAAACCAATATAAAGGAGATCGAAAATTTGGAGAAGTGGGCGTTGGTTTGAAATACAATGTTTTTATTATTGATGTTTCATACTTGGTTACATTCACAAACAGAAATCCATTAGCCAATACATTAAGATTCTCCTTATCATTTGATTTTGAATCGTTTTATGCTAAAGATATAAAAAGACAAGGTAAAAAATAGAGTTTCATGAAACTGAAAGTTGGGTTAGGCTACGATTCTCATAAATTGGTTGATAAGGATATCAACCAATTTCCATTTATATTAGGTGGTATTATCATTCCTTATGATAAAAGTTGCGTGGCTCATTCTGACGGCGATGTTGTGATCCATGCTGTATGCGATGCATTGTTAGGTGCAGCAGGATTAGGAGATATTGGCACGCTTTTTCCTGATACAGATCCTCAATTTTTTAAAAAAGATAGTCAGGAACTACTTGACCATGTCGTTACTCTCATTTCAGATCAGGGATTTATCGTCAATAACATCGACATCACGATTATTTTAGAAAAACCGAAACTTTTCCCCTATAAACAATCTATGGCCAACAATCTGGCTCGGATTCTCAAAATTACCCCCGATTCCGTTTCTGTAAAAGCCAAAACCAATGAAGGATTAGATGCTGTTGGTAATGGTGATGCAGTTGTGGTTCACGCTATTTGCTTATTAATAACCAATCCTTAAATTATGAAAAAACTTTTTTTATTCACCCTTTTAAGTCTGACCGTCATGTTGTCGAATGCACAAAAACCTAAAGACCCAAATACTACAAAACCTGAAACAAATAATCCTGTTTCTATAGATATTCAAAACAATCCTTTAGTAGCAGAATGGAACACTCCGTTTCAAACGCCACCATTTGACTTGATTAAATTGGAACACTATATGCCTGCTTTCGAATATGCTTTGAAGCAAGCTAAAAAGGAGATCTATATGATTGCCAATCAAAAATCTGTTCCTACATTTGAAAATACTGTTGTAGCCATGGATCGTAGTGGTGCATTGTTAAATAGAATTTCTAATGTTTTCTTTAATATGTTATCGGCCAACACTTCACCTGAAATTCAAAAAATTGCACAGGAAGTGAGCCCATTATTAACCCAACACTCTAATGATATTTATCATGACAAAGCTCTTTTCAATAGAGTAAAGGAAGTTTATAAAATAAAAGAAAAATTGGAAAAATCGGAAGATAAAATGTTGTTGGAGAAAACTTACAAAGCATTTATCAATAGTGGTGCTGAACTTTCCTTGGAAGATCAGGAAGTATATAACAACATCTCCATGCAACTCTCCAAACTTTCCTTACAATTCAGTGAAAATGTGTTATCAGCAACTAATGCTTTTGAGATTGTTTTTTCTAATATTGAAGAATTAAAAGGATTACCTGAAAATGAGTTGGAAATTGCTAAGGAAAAAGCAAAAGCAAAGGGACAGGAGGGGTATCTATTTGATCTTTCAGCTCCCAGTTATGGTGCTATTATGAAATATGCCGATGATCGTAAAATGAGAGAAAAATTTTACAAAATATACAATTCCAGAGCCTTCGAAGGCGAGTTTGACAACAATGGAATCATAGCTGAAATCGTAAGTTTAAGATTCAAAATGGCCCATCTTATGGGATTTGAAAATTATGCAGAATATGTTCTTCAGGATCGAATGGCAGAAAATTCTAAAAATGTATATAATCTGTTGGATCAACTTTTAAAAGTTTCCTATACAGCAGCAAAAGGGGAGATTGATGAAATTACAAAATATGCACAAAGCATTGGTTTTAAAGGAGCTTTAGAAAGATGGGATTTCACTTATTATTCAGAAAAATACAAAAACTTTAAGTTTAACATTTCTGATGAGATGGTAAAACCTTATTTCAAACTGGAAAATGTGATTGATGGTGTATTTAAATTGACTAACAAATTGTATGGCATTACTTACAAACAAAATAAAAAAATTGCAGTTTATCATCAAGATGTAACCGTTTATGAAGTTTACAGAAATAAAAATCTGATTGGAATATTATATTTAGACTTTCACCCAAGAGCTTCTAAAAGAGGAGGTGCCTGGATGACATCATTCAGAGAACAATCGATTGATGCTAAAGGGAATAACATCAGACCTCTTGTTTCATTAGTGATGAACTTTACACCTTCCACTCCAGGAAATCCTTCTTTGTTAACTTATGATGAAGTGACCACTTTCCTTCATGAATTTGGACATGGGTTGCATGGATTGCTTTCCAATGTAACTTATGAATCTATTTCCGGAACAAGTGTTCCCAGAGATTTCGTAGAATTACCTTCTCAAATTATGGAAAATTTTGCTTCCAATCAAGAATTTTTAAAATTGTTTGCGTACCATTACAAAACTAAAAAATTGATTCCTGAAGAAACTATTTCAAAATTGAAAGCTATGGACAATTATTTATCTGGGTACTCTTTCTGCAGACAATTAACTTTTGGATATCTGGATATGATGTGGCACACTTTAACTCCTGAAAGATTATCACAAATAACAGAATTGGAACGTGAAGCTGTTGCAAAAACCGAACTTCTTCCAAGAGTGGACGGAACCTGTGTTAGTACTGCATTCAGTCATATTTTTGCTGGTGGTTATGCAGCAGGTTATTATGGATACAAATGGGCAGAAGTATTAGATGCTGATGCATTCTCCTATTTTGCTGAAAATGGGGTATATGATAAAAAAATTGCAGATTCCTTTGTTGAAAACATCCTTTCCAAAGGGGGAAGTTTAAAAGCGATGGATATGTACACCAACTTCCGTGGTAGAGAACCTCAGGTAGATGCTCTTTTAAAACGTAGTGGATTAAAATAATCGATTTCATTTTTTGGAAATTTGGTTATTTTTATGTATATTTGCCGCGCTATAAAAAAAGACAAAAAAGAAACATAAAACATTAAAAATTAATTATTTACATTTTAATTCTTATTAAAAATGCAAAAAAAAGGAAACAAATACGGAACTCACCGCGTAATTGAGCCAGTTGGAGTATTACCACAACCAGCTAATAAAATTGACAACAATATGGATGAGATCTATGACAATGAGATCTTAATTGATGTACAAACATTAAATGTTGACTCTGCTTCATTTACTCAAATCAAAGAACAAGCCGGTGGCGATCATGAAAAAATAAAAGAGATCATGTTAAGCATTGTTGCTAAACAAGGAAAACATAGAAATCCTGTAACTGGATCAGGCGGAATGTTACTTGGAACAGTTGAAAAAATCGGAGATGCATTAAAAGGAAAAATTGATCTTAAAGAGGGTGATAAAATTGCTACATTAGTATCTTTATCTTTGACTCCTTTAAGAATTGATAAAATTAAAGCGATTCGTGACTCTATCGATCAAGTTGATATTGATGGAAAAGCGATCCTTTTTGAAAGTGGTATTTATGCTAAAATACCTACTGATATGCCTGAAACATTAGCATTGTCAGCACTTGACGTGGCTGGTGCTCCTGCTCAAACTGCCAAATTATGCAAACCCGGTCAAACTGTTTTGATTATCGGTGCCGGTGGTAAATCAGGTATGTTATGTTGTTATGAAGCTAAAAAACGTGTTGGTGTTACGGGAAAAGTGATAGGAATGTGTGGAAGTAAACATTCAGCAGAAAGACTTGAAAAATTAGGATTCTGTCATGATGTATTTGTTGGAAATGCAAAAGATCCAGTTGCAATGATGACCAAAATTGAAGAGTTAACTAACGGTCAAATGGCTGATTTAACTATCAATAATGTAAATGTTCCTGACACTGAAATGACCAGTATTCTATGTACTAAAAATGACGGTTTGGTATATTTCTTCTCTATGGCAACCAGTTTTACAAAAGCAGCATTAGGAGCTGAAGGAGTTGGAAGTGATGTTACTATGATTGTTGGTAATGGATACACTAAAGATCATGCTGAAATCACATTAGAATTACTACGTGAAAGCAAAGAATTACGCGAATTATTCACAGAATTATACGCATAATTTCTTTATATCAAAAAATAAAAAAAGGCTCCGTTTGGAGCTTTTTTTTTGACTAGGGACAGGTGACTGGAGACGGGGGAATCTCGATTGCTCGGAATGCTCGATGTGCTCAATGTGCAATTGTACTCGATTGCTCTATTTTTCATTAGTCTGTAGTCCGCAGTCCGTTGTCCGTAGTCCATACTCCTTCATCGTATAATCCGTTGATTGAAATGATTTTAGAATAAATCCTTAGATTCTATGGGGCTTTTTTTTTATCAAAAATACTTATTTAAGGTTTTTTAATAAAATTTAATCTAAAAAAGGGGTACTTTTGCAATCCAAAATTGTAAACTTGGGTAGAATATTGGCAATAGATTATGGACAAAAACGCGTGGGGTTCGCCGTGACTGACGAACTTAGAATTTGCGCCAATGGATTGGATACAATTCATGTTTCTAAAGCTTTTGATTTTCTTACCCATTACATCGCTTCAGAAAATGTTGATATCATCGTAGTCGGGGAACCTAAAACCATGGATTTTAATGATTCTGCTTCTGCCAGATTTATTGAACCATTCGTTAACAGATTGAAAAAAACATTCCCCAATCTTAAAATTGACCGCTTTGACGAACGTTTTACTTCCAAAATGGCCTTCCAAACCATGATCGATGCGGGCTTAAGTAAAAAACAAAGAGCCGATAAAGGTTTGGTGGATAAGATTAGTGCTACCATTATCTTGCAATCTTATTTACAACAATTGGAAATTGAAGCAGAAAGAAACGTACCTAAAAACTAAAAAATAAACTATGCTACCTGTTTACTTAATAGGAAATCCTATACTTAGAAGAAAATCTTATGAAATCCCAATGGATTATCCAAATCTGAAAGTTTTAATCGAAGACATGTTTGAAACTATGTATGCAGCTGAAGGTGTTGGCTTAGCCGCTCCTCAAGTTGGTTTTAATATTAGACTTTTTGTAATGGATTCTCACCCATTTGTTGAGTCATATCCTGAATTGGTGCCCCTTAAAAAAGTATTCATCAATCCTACCATTGAAGAAGAATTCGGCGAATTGTTTGCCTTTACCGAAGGATGTTTAAGTGTTCCTGAAATTCATGAAGAAGTGATCCGCAAATCTAATATCAAAATCACATTCCAAGATGAAAAAGGAGATAAACATACTGAATATTTTTCAGGAATAAATGCCCGAGTGATCCAACATGAATATGATCATCTCGATGGTAAATTATTTACTGATAAAGTGTCAACTATCAAAAAAATGATTCTTAAAAAGAAACTGACCGATATTACCAACGGGAAAGTAAAACCCAGATATAAATCAAAAATTTAAGCTCATGAAGCAAAATCTATTTTTTGTTTTTCTAATTTTACTGATTTCACTGAATTCATGCAAAAAAGCAAAGGATGTTAATCCAATTGAAGAGAAAAGTAAAATGCAATCGGAATTGATTCAATCCTATTTATCCGTTGATTCCATCCGTAAAATTGGTGTTGTGGATACCAATATTTTCCTCAATTTTGTTGATCATGCCAAAATATTTGGATTGAAATATCCGGAAGAACCTATTGTTCCTAAATATTTATTGGAAGCAGGTCGCTTTATGAAGATTATGGCAGATATTGCAGATAGACAAGAGGATAGAAAAATATATGCGAAAGAAGCCATTGAGATTTTTAACAACATTCAAAAGATATACCCTGAGTATGAAGGCGTTAAAGCTTGTATCTATTTCAGAGGTACAACTTATGACTTAATTCAGGATTATAAAAGTGCTGAAATTGAGTTTAGAGACTATATCCATAAATATCCGGATGATTCTTTATCTGTTTCTTTAAAAGAGTACTTGAACTTTGGTTTAGGAAAAACAGAAGAGGAGATCTATCAAGAGATTGTTAAAAAGAACAAATCAAGGAAAAATTAATTTCAATTGACTTTTTAACTGAAAACTTTTTCGGTGATGAATCGTTCTGCCGTGCTGAAAAATAGCATTTTGATGCTCTTCAGTCGGATACCCCTTATTTGATTTCCAATTGTATTGAGGATATTCTTTATCCAAATTCCGCATATAGTCATCCCTAAAAGTTTTAGCTAATATTGACGCAGCTGCAATCGATACATACTTTCCATCTCCTTTTACGATACAATGAAAAGGGATTCCGGTCTGAGTATGAAATCGGTTTCCATCAATGAGGAGCAGTTCCGGTTTATTTGACAATTGTAAAACAGCATCATTCATCCCTTTTATGGAAGCCTGTAAAATATTAATGGAATCGATTGTTTCTGCACTGATTTCTACAACTGCATAAGCAATAGCATCTTTAATGATCTCCTCCCTTAATTTTTCTCTTGTCTTTTCTCTAAGCTGTTTAGAATCATTAATTTGTGAATTGATATAATCATAAGGCAAAATTACAGCAGCTGCAAACAATGAGCCGGCTAAACATCCTCTCCCGGCTTCATCACAACCACACTCAATAATACGATTTTCTGAAAAATGAGAAGCTAAAGACATAATCCTACTAAGAAAAGTGCAACAATGATCTCGTTGATAAAAAATTTGCTTTTTAACTGAGAGAATAGACTGATTACTATTGCGAATGGGATAAAATAATACCCGGTAAATTGAAATATCGTACAGTTTGAAATGAGAAATGTAGTAAATAAAATTAAAATCAAAGCATTAAATGTGATGATTTTTTTTCTGAGTACAATCACTTTGTTATCATAAAATTTATTGATGCTAAAAACAATAAATAGAAAAATGAAAATATTTAATGGGATAAAAACCCATTGGAATATGGATAATTTGATTGGTTGTCTGAAAATGGAAAATAGTTGAATTTGTTTAAAATTAGTAAATAAAATATCCAATTGATCAAAGAAAAAGAAAAAGGATAGTATAAATATAAGAACTGTTAATAATCCCATTAAAGCAATATATAAATCTTTAGGATTAATTACAGTGTTGATAATCATAGCAATGATTAAAAATAAAATTAAAAATATGGCAGATGGATCAAACAGAACCGCAATTCCAATCAGAATACCGGAATAAAAAATATTACTTTTTGAATTAAATCTGAAATAATAGTCGTTGATTACCAATATTAATATGATAAAAAAATTGGTAAATAAAATGGGAGTGACGGGTGTTAATGATCGTGTTAATAGCAATACGGAAACATAAACAATTGAGGGAATAATCGATGGTTTTTGAGAAAATTTATTGTTAGAATAGTAAATCTGAATAAACAGTAGGGTTAATAAAATAATAAAAGAAACAATTATTTTATAAGCAATTATTGATTTTTCGGCAATCTGATAAATAAAGTTAAAAAAAACGGGAAATCCTATCGGCTCTTTTGGTATTTGAATATTGATGATTTGATATCCTAAAATCAAAAGCCCAACAGCCAATAAAAACCATTGAAAAATGATATTTTTATTTAAAATTTTAAACATTCTATTATTTTTTGCAAAAATATGAAAAACCATTCAATTTTTTTAAAATATAGAATTGAAAAAAGTTGTAATTTAGCAGATTAATTTGAAATCTAAACAATTTATTTCAATGTCTTGTAAATTAAATTCTTATCTATTGTTCATCCTTTTAGTTTGGTTTGTTATACCTACACAAGGACAATCAGATTCAAATGAACAACTTAAGGATTCAACCATAACTTTATCTCCTGAATATCTTCCCGTTTATACAGCCCCGGTTAAACAACATTTTTTCTATCCATTACAGTATGAATTGATTGATACACAAATGGTTGAAGTAAACCATTATTCACCGACTCTTCATTCCGAAAATATTTACCAAACACTGGGAATCTTTGGACAGGCTCATCAAACCATGATTTTTGATTTTTCAAGATCCATGGGATTTCAATATATCCGATATCCTTATCCATTATTGTTTAAAACACAAGATGATTTGCTAAGTTATAAATTAGAAACCTCCTATACAAAAATTGGCTATTTTTATGGGTTTTCTGATGAAAATGCCTTGCAAGTTAATTTTGCTCAAAATGTAAAAAATGCAATTGTATCTATAAATATAATGGCTAATAGCAATGTTGGTTATTATGTACATCAGGAAACTCAGGGAATTGTTGGGGATGCACAGATTCAATACTTGTTACCTAATAAAAAATATGGATTTAGAGCAAGTTATATCATCAATAGAACTGCTAATAACGAGAATAATGGATTAGCCAATACAGGAGGGAGACTCGACACTATACAAGATCCGGAAGCTTATCCAGTTAATTCCAGTAATGGTGTTATGCATGTTTTAACTCAAGATATGAATTGGCAACATTTTTATACCATTAAAACTAAAACATTAAACTTAGGAACTATAACACATAATGCACAATTTCAGACTATTACATCTAGTTTTTTTGATTTTCTGGACACCAATGCCTTGTCTCAAATCTACACATTTGCATCCGATTCCACTTTTGATACTTTAAGTTGTTATAAGATTGTTAATTCTATACAATGGTCCAATTTTACTCCTTTTACTCCTATCAGTACAGCCAATAATTTCATAAAAGTGGCAACAGGTATCATGCATGAATATTTTGAAGATCGTAGGACTTACTACTCTTTTCACTCATTTACCCCTTTTGTCAGAGGGAATATCAGATTGATCAAAAATGTGGATCTTTATGGTAATTTTTCTTACTCTTTCGGAGGGTATATCCATAATGATGCGATTGCAAATCTGTCCGGAGAATGGAAATTTCCCCAATTAAAATTCACAGTTGGATTACAGACTGACTTTTATCGGGTTTCACCTGATTATATCTATACCCGTTTTCAATCCAATCACTTTCAATGGGATACCACTTTTAAAAAACAAAATATTGCCATCTTAGGAGCTTATATAAAATTCAAAGAGTTTAAGTTTACTGCCAAAATTTTCCTTTTAGATCAACTCGTGCTCTTTGGACCCGAAATGACTCCTATCCAATTGACACAATTTTCAAGATTGGTACAACTTGATCTGTATGTACCATTTAGATATAAAGGATTTGGAATCACTACCCATTTAACTTTACAAAATGCTTCTTCAGATACCATTCAGGTTCCCCTTTTATCTGGGAAAATGAACCTTTTCTATATTTTTGATATTTTTAAACGAAAATTAAAACTCCAGTTAGGCGTTGATGTGATGTATAATACTACCTATTATGCTAACGGTTATTCTCCTGCCATCTATTCCTTCTATTATCAAAACTCAGCCCAAATTGGAAATTATTGGTTTGTAGACGCTCATGCAACTCTAAGAATATCAAGACTATACGTTTTTGCAAGAATTGGAAACTTGTTATCTCCTTTTCAAAATAACAATATGTTTACCACTCCGGGATATCCTGTCAAAAATTTTGTAGTCAACTTGGGTGTTAACTGGAGATTTCACGATTAAAAAATATCATTATGAAATTTAGAATTGAAAAAGATACTCTAGGTGATGTGCAAATTCCATTAGATGCCTTATGGGGTGCACAAACCCAAAGATCTGTGGAAAACTTTCATATTGCCAATGAAAAGATGCCTTATCCGGTTATTCGGTCACTAATAGAAGTGAAAAGAGCTGCTGCAAAAGCAAATTTTGAATGTGGTGTTCTTCCGGCTGAAAGAGTTCAGATGATAGAATTAACTTCATTGGAATTGCTTAAAGATCAATATGTTGATTCGTTTCCATTATGTGTATGGCAAACAGGTTCCGGTACCCAAACCAATATGAATGTCAATGAGGTGATAGCAAATCTCGCATTGCAATTGTTCCCGGATGCTGCCAAATTGTCTACAAACGATGAGGTTAACAAATCACAATCCACTAATGATGTGTTCCCCACAGCCATGAGAATAGCTACTGTTGATGGAGTTGTAAATCAGTTATTTCCGGCTTTAGAGAAATTAATAACATCATTTAAACAAAAACAGGCTGATTTTGCAGAGATTAAAAAAATTGGTAGAACGCACTTGATGGATGCCACTCCTTTGACTTTAGGAGATGAATTTTCCGCTTTTGTATCTCAATTAGAGCACTCTTTAGATGCGATTCAACATGGAATGGCTCATTTATATGAATTACCTACCGGAGGAACAGCTGTTGGAAATGGAATCAATACACCAAAAGGGTATGATCAAAAAGTAGTAACCATCATAGCAGAAAACCTAAACTTGCCTTTTATCCCGGCTTCCAATAAATTTGAAGCGATGGCTTCTCACGATTCATTTGTGGAACTTTCAGGGTCTCTAAAAAGATTGGCTGTTTCTCTGATGAAAATCGGAAACGATATCAGATTGCTCTCGTCAGGCCCAAGATGTGGAATAGGGGAGATCACTATCCCTGAAAATGAACCCGGTTCCTCTATTATGCCCGGCAAAGTGAATCCTACTCAAAGTGAAGCACTTACCATGGTTTGCTGTCAAGTGATTGGAAATGATTCAGCAATCACAACAGGAGCTTTACAAGGTCACTTACAATTG
This sequence comes from uncultured Bacteroidota bacterium, assembly GCA_942493315.1. Lineage (GTDB taxonomy): Bacteria > Bacteroidota > Bacteroidia > Bacteroidales > WCHB1-69 > UBA5429. The sequence goes on from OW818690.1 coordinate 1,754,999, forward strand.
AATGTTTTTATGCCTCTCATCGTTAAAAATATCCTTCACTCCATTACCCTTTTATCAGATGCTATGGTTTCCTTTGGTGATAAATGTGTTATCGGGATTAAACCAAATTTACCCATAATTGATCATTATTTAAAAAATTCACTTATGCTGGTTACAGCATTAAATCCCCATATTGGCTACTATAATGCTGCTAAAATTGCACAACATGCTCATAAAAATGGTTTAACATTAAGAGAAGCGGCCATAGAATTAAATCTTTTAACAGGAGAACAATTCGATCAATTAATGAATTAATAATTAATATTACAATACATTACAATGGAAAATAAACAATTTATCAACTTAGACAATATCACTGATTTACTTCCTAAAGAGTTTACTGAAGAACAAATTGCTAAATCTAAAACCTTGTTTTTTAAAGAGATGGCTTTAGCAATGCACCAGTTTTATGGTGGCAAAATGCAAACCCTTCCTAAAGCTCCGATTTATGGTTTTAATTGGTTTAATGTGTGGTACACTCCCGGTGTTTCGGCTGTTTCAACTACAATCAGGGATGATAACGACACTTCGTTCCAATTGAGTAATCGTAAAAATATCGTAGCAGTGGTTAGTGATTCCACAAGAGTTTTGGGTGATGGTGATTGTACACCTTCCGGAGGACTTGGAGTAATGGAAGGGAAGGCGATGTTGATGAAATATTTGGGAGGAGTGGATGCTGTTCCCCTTTGTATCAATAGTAAAGATGCCAATGGAGAACCCGATCCTGATAAAATTATTGAATTTGTCAAAATGGTACAACCCAGTTTCGGAGCCATTAATTTAGAAGATATTTCTCAACCCAACTGTTTTAAAGTGCTTGATGTTCTTAGAAAAGAGTGTGATATTCCTGTATGGCACGATGACGCTCAGGGAACAGCCTGTGTAACTTTAGCAGGTGTTATCAACGCCCTTAAATTGGTAGGTAAAAAAATGTCTGAAATCAAAGTGGTTTTATATGGAGCCGGCGCTTCTAATACCAGTATTGCCAGATTAATGATCACTGATGGCGTGGATCCTAAGAAAATTATCATGTTTGATAGTAAGACAACCTTACATATCAACAACGAAAGATATAAAAATGATCCTCGCTTTTATGTACAGTGGAATTTGTGTCAGATTACCAATCCGGATTGTGTGACTGAACCGGAAGAAGCGTTTAAAGATGCCGATGTTTTGGTAGCTTTATCCAAACCGGGTCCCGATACCATTAAACCGGAGTGGATCCGATTGATGGCTGAAAAACCAATTGTATTTGTTTGTGCCAATCCTGTTCCTGAAATATATCCTTATCAGGCCAAAGAAGCCGGAGCTTATATTGTGGCAACCGGAAGAGGCGATTTTCCTAATCAAGTGAATAACTCCGTATGTTTTCCGTCTATTTTAAAAGGTACATTGTTGGTGTCTGCTAGAAAAATTACCGATACAATGGCTATAAAAGCAGCGCACTCCATTGCTGAGTTTGCTGAAAACAGAGGAATCACTATTGATAATATTATGCCCAATATGCTCGAATGGGAATTGTTTCCCAAAGTAGCTGCAGATGTGGCCATGCAAGCAATCAAAGAGGGTGTTGCATTAAAAAACCTAACCTGGGATGAAGTGTATCAGGAAGCTAAACAAGATATTATGGATACTCATGAAATTACCCAAATACTTCAGGACAAAGAATTTATAAAACCTATTTCTGATGAAATTGTGATCAACATCATGAATAAAGTGATCCAAAAAGTACAATAATGAAAAGATTAAGTTTAGTTTCTTTCTTGTTTTTATTCTTAAATATTATGTCAATGATGAATACCAATGCCCAAAATGATACTTTTAAAGAGATCTCCATTAGAGAACTGAATCAAAATGTGGTTAAATTGATCGCAGACGACTGGATGTTAATTACTGCCGGGCAAATCGATTCTTGTAATATGATGACTGCCAGTTGGGGTGGAATCGGTAATCTTTGGAATGAACCGGTTGCCTTTATTTTTATTCGCCCTCAAAGATATACTTATCAATTTACTGAAAAAGAGGAGTACTTTACGCTCACTTTTTTTGAAGAGAAAGATCGCTCCATTTTGAACTTTTGTGGTTCAACTTCCGGCAAATTTGTGAATAAAATTTCCGAAACAGGACTGATTCCAATCGAAACAGAATTGGGAAATGTTTATTACAAACAAGCGCGTTTAGTTATTGAATGTAAAAAGGTATATTCAGATAATATTGAATATCAAGGATTTGTAGATAAAAGTATTCCCGAATCGGTGTATCCCAAGAACGATTTTCATAAAATGTATATCGGAAAAATTATTAAAGTTCTAATACGTGAAAATTAAAAATTATTTTATATCTTTGCAGCCTGATTGTGTCCTAATTTTTTAGCACTAATAAAACTTATGAGTAACCAAAATTTGTTTCAACAGTTTCCTGAAGTCTCTACCCAAGAATGGGAGGGGTTGATCATGAAAGATCTCAAGGGTGCCGACTACAACAAAAAGTTGGTTTGGCACACTGATGAGGGATTTGATGTTCGTCCTTATTATAGAGCTGAAGATCTGTTGAATATCTCATATTTAGACTCACTACCTAATGAATTTCCTTATACCAGAGGGTATAAAACTCATACAAATGATTGGGAAATTGTTCAGGAAATTACCGAAAAAGATCCAAAAAAAGCGAATCTAATTGCAATTGATGCTTTAACCAGAGGCGCTAATATGATTGCATTTAATAGTGCAGATATCACTACAGCTTCTGATATGGAGTTGCTTTTAAACGGTATTGATCTTGAAAAAAATGGAGTGCAATTTAATCATTCCAAATCTTATATTGAACTAGTTAAGCTTTTTGTAGCTTATATTGATAAAAACAATTTTAATAAAGAAACAATCATCGGAGCGATTAACTTTGATGCAATTGTTTTTGCATTAAAACAAGGTAAATTTTACCGTTCTAAACAAGAAGATCTTGATCAGGTAAGTGAATTACTTCAATTAACTAAAGATCTTAAAAAGTTCAGAATTATAAACGTAAACGGGTTGGCATTGCATAACGCCGGAGCAACTATTATTCAGGAATTAGGATATGCACTCGGTATTGCCGGGGAATATATCGCTTACCTTTCTGAAAAAGGGGTTCCTGTTCATGAAATTACCAGTAAATTACAGTTTACCCTTTCAGTTGGCACTAACTATTTCATGGAAATAGCTAAAATTAGAGCCATCAGATTACTTTGGTCAACAATTGTTGATCAATATAATCCACAGTCTGATTGTGCTTATCAGCTAAAAATCAATACAGTTGCTTCTTCATGGAATAAAACCTTGTATGATCCTTATGTTAACATATTAAGATCAACAACTGAGGGAATGGCTGCCGCTATTGGTGGAGCTGACTCTATTGCATTGAAACCATTTGATATGGTTTACAAACAAGAAGATGACTTTTCTTCCAGAATCAGCAGAAATATCCAGGTAATTCTTAAAAAAGAATCTTACTTTGATGAAGTTGTTGATCCTGCTGCAGGTTCTTACTATATCGAAAATTTAACCAATTCTATTGCTGAATATGCATGGAAATTATTCCAACATGTTGAAAAAAATGGTGGTATGATCGCTTTGGTTGAAAATGGTGAGGTTAAAGCAGAAATATTACAAAGCTGTAATAAAAGAAATATGGATATAGCGACCCGTAAATATATTTTATTGGGAACCAATCAATATCCAAATACTAATGAGATGATGCTTGACAAAATGGAAAGATCTTGTGATTCCGATTCATCCGGATTACAATCTTACCGTGGCGCTAAAGCATTTGAAGATTTAAGAATCGCAACTGAACTGTTTGCAAAAGTAAATGAAAGACCAAAAGTGTTCTTGTTCAAAATTGGCAACTTAGCTATGAGACAAGCAAGAGCAGGTTTTATCACTAACTTTTTCGGATGTTCCGGTTACGAAATTATTGATAATGACGGTTTTAATACCATTGAAGAGGGTATTGAAGCTGCAAAAAATGCACAGGCCAATGTTATTGTAATGTGCAGTTCTGATGAAGAGTATGCTAATTTAGGTGTTAAAGCGGCTCAATTATCCAAAGAAAAAATGCAAAATGCACTCTTTGTGATTGCCGGTTACCCTTCAGAATGCATCGAAACTCTAAAATCTGCAGGTACTAATGATTTTATTCATGTAAAAGTGAATGTATTGGAAACCCTCAGAAGATATAACGAGTTACTCCTAAATTAGAACGTTGTGAAGGCTATCCACCTGTTAAAGGTAATAGTATATTTTTATTTTATTTCTCTGTGTGTAGCCTGCCGCTCCCCCCAAAAGGAGTCGGCGGGCTTCTTTTTAGAAGTTCAAGATTCGTATAATAGAACGGTAACCCTTGAAAAAGAGCCACTTAGAATTGTTTCCCTCTCACCGGCAATAACCGAACTCATTTTTCTACTTGAGTCGGAACAAAAATTAGTTGCCGTTTCTGAATTTTGTAAATACCCTCCTGAAACCGATAAAATCCCCAAAACAGGAGGCCTCGTTCAAATTAATATTGAAAAATTACTCTCGTATAATCCAGACCTTGTACTTATTGGATCCATTATCTCTAAAGCCGATGTGGATAAGATGGAAAAATCAGGAATCAAAGTGATTGCAATAAAAGAGGAAAATGAAATTACCGGAATATACTCTGCAATCCAAAAATTGGGAAAAATATTGAATCAGGAGGATTTGTCTGTTCAAAAAGTTATTGAACTTAAACAGCAAATGTCCCAAATTAAAATAGATACAACAAAAAAAAGAAAATCTGTTTATTATATTGTGGGATATGGACCAGCAGGCGACTTTACAGCACCCAAAAACACCCACATTCATGATATGATCATACGCGCCGGAGGAAGAAATGTTGGTGAAAAACTAAAAACATGGAGCGTGAGCAGAGAGTTCCTTTTTGATGAAAATCCTGACCTTATTTTTGTCAGAAAAGAAGATTTCCAATATTTTGTAACCACATACCCCTATACCGAACTTCAAGCAGTAAAAAATAAAAGAACCTATCCCATTGAATCAGGATGGATCGATGTAATATCACCACGTAATATTTTAGCGATCCGACTGATCAACCAAAAGTTAATGGAATAGATTCATCTCTATTAGAATCTATTATTGTTTAATCATTTAAAGTTGAAAAAATGGAAAAATTTCAATTCAAAAATAGCCTTAAGCTAAACTGGAAATCGGGACTCACCGTTGCCTTCATAAGTATTCCACTTTCACTTGCCTTGGCTATTGCATCAGGGGCAACACCTGTACAAGGAATTATTACCGCATTTTGGGCGGGTTTAATTGGAGCATTCTTAGGAGGAAGCCCATTTAATATTATTGGTCCAACGGGAGCATTGTCAGGAATCCTAATCTCTTTTGCTATTACCAGTGGGTATTATGGTTTGCCGGTAATTGCTTTTTTGTCAGGTTTAATCATTTTGTTGTTTTATATTTTTAAATTTGATAAATATATCATTTTCATACCCCGAAGTGTTGTTCAAGGTTTTACACTTGGGGTTGCTTTTTTGATCGCCTTTGGCCAGTTGGATTCCATTTTAGGTGTTACCGGTGTAGAAAAAGGGGAAAATATGATTGAAAATATTGTAGCTACTTTATCCCATTTTTCTGAAATTAGATGGTCTATCTTTGCTATTTTTCTCGGAAGTGTCCTTTTTATTATCGTTTGGGATAAACATATTAAAAAGTTACCTGGATCCATTATCATTGCTTTTGTCGGAATTATAGCTGCAATTATACTACAGAAGTCTCATTCTGCCTACCTTATGACCGTTTTATCTGATAAATTTCCTGATATTAAGCCGGTTTTTTTTGATAACTTTTATGCCCATATTAAACCGGAACTTTTTTTGACTAAAAAGATTTGGTCCACCGCTTTTGCAGTGGCTGTAATCGGAATTCTCGAAACTTTATTATCGGGACAGATAGCCAAACAAATGACTAAAGTGCCCTTCAACAGAACCAGAGAAGTTTTTGGTTTGGCTATAGCAAATATCGGATCGGGGTTAATGGGTGGGATTCCTGCTACTGCAGCTTTAGCAAGAACCGCTTTAAATATCAAAAGTGGCGCAATAAGCAGAATCTCCGGCATCTTAAGTGCTTTCTTTTTAGCAATTATTGTATTGTTTTTGTTAACCTTCTTTAAAATGTTACCTATGGTGGTTATTGGTGCTATTCTATTTGTAGTTGCTTTGAGAATGTCTGAAGTGAAACACTTTATTAAACTGATTTACAATGAAAAAGCTGCTTTTACCATTACAACTACTGTAGCTGTTATTACCGTTGTTCAAGATCCCATTATTGCGTTATTGGTGGGTAGTTTTATCTCCTTGTTGATTTTTGTAAACCACGTTTCTTATGGAACTACTGAAGTTACCTTGTGGAAAGATGCTAAATTGGTTGAGACCTTATTAAGTCCGGCTATTATCAAGAAGGATAAACTCGAAGCAGAACTGATTGTTTATAAAATTTCAGGAACACTTACCTATATCAATATGCCGGCACATATTGATGCTGTCAGTAAAATTGTGAATAATAAGTATGTGATTATCTCTTTAAGAAATGCTTTTTATGCGGATAGTGACGGTGTTGAGTACTTAGGAGAGCTAGTAGAAATATTAAAATCTTCTAATGAAACCATTTATCTTTCCGGCGTCAATGATATGATTCTAAAAGCGATAGAAAAAGAACAATTCTATAAACAAAAGCTTTCTGAAAATAAAATCTTTGAAAGAACCTCTGATGCGATCAGAGAAGTATACGGGATTTAATTAGCAAATTAGCAAATTAGCAAATTAATAATAATAATTCGAGCATTCGAGCACACGAGCACACGAGCATTCGAGCATTCGAGCATTCGATTATTTGCGTTGTTTAATCTCCTGAATTTTAATTTGAAGGTACTTTTCAAATGGAATGCCTAAGCGAATAGCTTCGATTCGGAGTTGGTTGTAAAAGTTGTTATCCCGGAATAAATCGTTGATAATCAATAAATCAGGATCAATTTTTTCGTTAGGAACAAATTGTGCTAAAGCTTGTTCTAAGAACTCCCATCCAAATTTGTATAAGTTAGCATCTGTAATCATGATCAATACGATCTGATGTTCTAAAACCTGCTGTTTCAACTGCGTTATATTAACGGTATCGTTCCATGCCCAAATATTGGGCCATTTCGTTTTGTTGTAATACCAATAATCGTGTTGAGAAAACATTTGTCCCGTGTACCCGGAATTGATGAGTCCCCAATAGTAACTATCTCCAATGGTTAACACTTTTGGTCTGGTAGTGTTGTTGTTAGCCACTATTTTTTTGATAGGGAAATTCATCTTTTCATGGGGAAGTTCACATAATAAATTCATCGGCGGCTCTAAGTCAAAATCCAAATCTTTGTTGAATGTGGAATTGGTATCACCTACCTGGATAATCTCCGGTAAATGGATGTTACATTGATTTTCAATGAAATGAGTTAAAGTATCAGCAGCTTGCCACAATCCATAAGTGCTCCAATGTACTCCATATTTTGAATATAATTGATGAGGAGCATGCTCTTTCAATTCCTTAAAATATTGATTAAGATCTAAATAGGATACACCAAGTTTTTTAGACCAATCTACAAAACTTTCATAATTGGAGCGTCCTTTTTGGTCAGGATGGTATCTGTCCGGTATAAATTCCGGACTGAAATGCGCTTTACCGGGTTCAATAACTGGAATTAAATCAATTTGATACTCTTTTTTTAGAATATCCTGAAGTTTTTTCAACTCTTCAACCCGTTTTTTCATCAACTGATCTCCTATGAAGTTATGTCCAAGATATTCTGTAATATACATCTCTTCATAGAAATAATCCTCTTTTCCTAATATCAGTTTTTCAGTTTTGGATGCTCTGAATAACCGATATTGCCATTCATTGTGAAACCGTACCCAATAGTTCCCAAAAGAGATGGGATTTTTACAGGCAGATTCCATTTTATCCTGAAAACTATTATTGATAAAATCTTTTAAAGTTAAATCTTTAATTGATACGCTCGATCTATTGATACTGTTTAATTCAGGGCCATACCCATTTTTAAACCATGAAAACCCTAAAGGAATCAATAAAACAAAAAGAATAATCCCAAATATAATTTTGGTGATTAATTTTCTATTTTTGAAAGAATCTCGAATTTTTGTCATAGTTATTATTAAAATCTGAAGTATATAAATGGATTAAAACCTCCTGCCATTAAAGAACCACCGCATAAAACATATAAGACAACAGCACATAAAACGGAGAAAATTAAAGGTTTTAGTTTTATATTTTTATTGTAAAGATTATATTGAAAGAGTTCCACTTTTTTAATAATTCCCATAAAGGAGAAAAGAGCAGCCAGTGAAAGAATAGTGATTAATCGGCTATCGAAATAAAATTCATCCATACGGTTATCGAAGCTGAACAGTTTACGGTAAAAGCTTATCGCATAAGAGATTGATTCGGAACGAAAGAGAACCCATCCCATAATTGCAAAGAAGAATGTGATGATGGTTGCCGGAATTTTCCCTATTTTACGAAGTGTTTTTAGAAGAAAAATCCGATCAGCAATCAGGAAAATGCCATGATATGCTCCCCAGGCAATGAATGTCCAGGCTGCACCATGCCAGAAACCGGAAATGGTAAAAACGATGATCAGATTTAAGTAAATCCTTTGAATTTTCACCCGATTTCCACCCAAAGGGATATATAGATAATCTTTCATCCAGTTTCCTAAAGTGATGTGCCATCTTCTCCAGAACTCTGATATACTCTGTGAAATGTATGGAAAATTAAAATTTTCAGGAAATTCATATCCAATCATTTTGCCAATTCCTAAAGCCATATCAGAATAACCGGAGAAATCAAAATAGATCTGGAACGTGTATGCTAATAATCCTATCCATGCTGTACCCGTTGAGAAATAATCGGGTGATACTGCAAAAATGAGATCCGCTTCTTCAGCTAAAACGTTAGCAATTAAAACTTTTTTGGAAAGACCAATAGAAAATCTTATAAATCCGACCAAACGATTATCGAAACCATTATTTTGAGTTCTATCATATAATTGTGACTCCACTTCCTTATATCTAACGATTGGACCTGCAATGAGTTGTGGAAACATCAGAATGTACAGGGCATAATCAAAAACTGTTTTTAACGGATTCCCATTTTTGCGATATACGTCAATGGTGTAGGACATTTTTTGGAATGTAAAGAACGAGATTCCAATCGGAAGTAACACTTTGGTCCACGAAACAGCTTCAAATCCGAACCAACTCATGATGTTATTGACATTGTCAACAAAGAAATTAGCATATTTAAAATACAACAGAAATCCGGTATTTAAAATAATGGAAGCGATAAGAAACCATCTCCGTTTTTTCCCTTCGTAGGTACTCATTTTTTTGATGATATAAAAATCGATCAGCAAAGAAGTAAGAACGATCAGGATAAACTTTGGGGCGCCCCAGGTATAGAAAAAGATACTAAAAACCAACAATAAAACATTTTGGATTTTATGATTGGAAAAATAATAAAATACCAAAAAAACAGGTAAAAAGTAGAATAGGAAAAGGGGAGTGGAGAAAACCATTAGTTAGTTGAGAAGCAATTAGTTTTTGATCACTTTAACATTTTGAACAGCTTGATTTTCAGTTCTGATTTTCACAAAGTAAATCCCTGAACTGATTGAACTAAGGTTTAGATCCACTATATTTTGGTTAACAGATTGTTCCCATAACAGTTTCCCATTTACATCAAAAATTTGAACAGATTGAATCATTTGGTCCCGGTTGCTGATGGTTATGAAGTCTTTCGTAGGATTTGGATAAACTAAAGATAGATTGGAACTATTATGATCATCAATGCCCAAACCAGACACAACTTTCATCTGAATAGGGGTAATCACTTGATTCCCATCAGTTACAGTTGTAATCATATTGGCAAGATAAATTTCGCCCACTACTTTATTGCGGGTGTTAAAAGAGAGTCTTATTTGTCTGGATTGAAGACTATTAACACTTCCATTTGGATAATTTGAAGTACACCAGTTTACAGGATTATTAAGCGTATCTAAAATAGTATTGGTAAAAATGGCATAAATAGGGGTTGTAGAGGTTAAAGTTACATTTGAATCTAAAGTGGACCCCATAGGTAATTCAATATAAATGGTTTCAGGTGTTACATTTAAAGTGGGGATTGCATTATTATCTGTTGGAAAACAGATATCATCTACCCAGGCTTTATCGCTACCGGTATCAACAGATAAATCTTTATAATATTGCCATTGGAATAAGTGGTTCCCGGTAGTAACAGGGTAAGAAACTAAAGCCCAATTTAGTTCACCACTCCATTCTGCTTTTTTCACTCCATCGATAAAGAAGCGGAGGAAATCATAAGTACTTTCAGAAGAAACTTTTCTTTGGAAGCTGATTTCTCCATCAACTACAATATTTTTTTGCCAATACATACTGGATTGTTGAAGGTGAGTAATCACACCTGATGCAGCAGACTGTAACCCGCCTGCACTTATTGTATTGGATATCACCCATGCTGTATCTGAAAAAGTTATAGGAGCAGGAAATCCGTCTTCAAATCCATCACAATTCGATTCACCGACTAACGTGATAATGATTGTTTTAAAGAAACTATTATTTACATATACATCAATAAGGGCATCAACAGTAGTTCCAGATACAAAATTATTATTTACACTGATTTCAAAAGGCAAATTAGTAGTAGCTTCTATACCTAATGTAGTTATATCTATTTGTGCTAAAGTTGTGGTTAATTCAGGTTCAGCAAAATGAAGTACAAAACGTAAGTTATTAATTTCAGAAGCTCCTGTATTTTTTGCAACAACAGTAAAATTACTATTTTCACCCGGGTCAAATACATTATTATTGCCGGAAACTAAATTAAAATCTATGACATTTACATCTCTACCTTTGATAATGAAATTTTGGACACCATTAGAGTTGATGTTATTTGATGAAGTTATCAATGTTGCAAATTCAGCATTATAGTTATTTGGAGTTGCTCCATCAACAACGAATTTAATACTATTGTTTAAAATATATTCATTTCCACCTGCAATATATCCAAAGTATTCAGAACTATCTATTAAGGTGATATAATCATCTTGTATAGAAAATTTAAGATTACAACCGTCTAAGCCGACAACATCCACATTTCTTACTGTAACTGATAAAATAACGGTATCACCGGCACTGATGTTTGTGCTTCCGTTGGCATTTACATCAATGTTTGAAATCAGTAATGCAGAATTATAAGTACTGGAGAAATTGATTATTTTGGTTGTTCTAACTTCGTTGTTATCACAGCAGGTAACGGCCACAGGAACATGATCTAAAGCCATATCCATTCTTCCGGTAAGTTCACCGGTTCGTGTTAAAGTTAATCCTGCAATTGAAGGGGGAGGAGTAAATCTGAAATTTCGATTAGCACAAGAAGCAGCAGATACACCTGAAATGGCAGTTTTTGCAAAAATGATGGCATCACCTCTAGATAAAACAGATATAAAACTGGACCCGGTGTAACTCATATCTCCGTAGTAATACTCAATGACGCCTGTGTTGTATAATTTGACAGTAAATTTAACACTATTAGCGGTTTGAGTTTTAATATTAGCGCTAAAAGTTAATGTGATACTATTGGCATCAGCAGTTTTTTTCACAGAAGAAATCACCAAATCACCTCTAAAAGGCCCTATAAATCTGGAAGTTCTCAATTGATTATCAGCATCTTTCAAAAATGGCCAGTTGTAAGTATCGTATCGGAATGCGATATATCCATCAGCAAAAACGACAATTTGATTGTATTTGGTTTCAAAAAATGGAAAACTAAATGAGAGTGGAATGGTGGCATACCCATTGTCAGAACTGGATAAAGAAACAACGGTACCTTCATTTGTAGGGTAAGGTGCAGCAAATTCTTCCAGATTGTATTCATGAGAAAGCTCCCAGCGATAAGGAGGTAAGCCATTTTCAGCGTCTAATTGTTCTGAAAAATTCTCAAAAGCACTTATGGTAATGGTATCAGTTGTAATATTGGGTTTTGAAAAGTTCAAAGTATGACTAACCCCAAGATAAGTAGTTGTATTATTTGTGATATTGGTATTGGTATTACTGCATGCAATTTCAACGGGAGTTGTTCCTGTGTAATCCATAACGGAGAAATTTGCAATTTGACCGGTTCCGGTTCCACTAGGATCGTTTTCTGTAACACCTAAGAAAAACTTATAAGGAGCACCAGGTTCCATTGAGTTAAGCAAAGGGGTTACATCCAAACCTAATTCCAGTATTTTATCTGCCTCTGTTGTGCCACCTTGCATAGATAATTCACCACCTTGAAAATTAAAAACATTAAATCCAATGGTAGTACTAGGAGTTGTTGCATTAACATCAGGATTAATTCCGGCAGTAAGTCGGATCATTCCACGTTTATCGTGTTTGATGGTTGCTTTGTATGTGATTTGAGGGAATACTTCATCTCTTAAATTTACGATGTAAACACAAGCATTCCAGACTCCTCCGTTTTCAGTATGAGTTTCTGCTAATTTTTTGTAAGGAAGGTAAGCAAATCCGTTGTTTCCCCAACCGGTTCCGAAAGAGTTGCAAAAGATAACACCACCAATTTCCCAATCTTTTACATTAAGAACTCCATCTCCATTGATATCAATATTGTTCGTATATTGACCATCACCATTATAATCATAACGAATGGAATCATTATAACCAACAATTGTTTGAGAGTGATTTACATAAGAAGAGAAAGTGGTCATTACTGCTTTTCCACCTTCAGGAGTTCCGGCAGGTAAAGTGCCGTTTGTTCCTTGATAAGTACAGTAAAAATGGGCCATTCCTCCTTGTCCTTCACCCGTGCAGTGATTGGCAATCCAATGTCTTAATGTATTGATTCCTTCTGCTGTTGTTGTAGGAATTGCATACATATCGACAATTCTGTTTTGCATACCTCTATAATACTTGTCATATCCGGAGATCCACTTACTGGCACCACCGGCAGCATAAGAGGTACCCCAGTCTGGTGTAAATGGAGAGCCTGCTGTTCTGATTACCTGCCAGGTATCCATAGCACTAACACCGGAACTGGCTCCACCATTACAAAAATTCCAGGCAAAATGGGAAGGAATATGATAGGTGTTAATTGGATTGTCAAATAAAACAAAACGATTTCTTCTCACAGCCAATTCATAAGTGAATAAATAGGTGAGCGTACTGGCTTGACCACACTCTAAAGCTGATTGGTAGAAAATATATGGGAAATAATAGGTTTGTGAATTGTCAACCATGGATGGTATGGTAGAATTTCTTTGAACTGCATCCATCGAAAAAACCGGCAAGTCCTGCAACATAGATTGATCTTTGACTGAAAGTAACTGCGGTGCTATTGTGTATAATGAATCTAAAAAGATCTCATTTACAGGTTGTTGACTATAACCTGAGCAGGTTAAAAGAATAAATAAAATAACAGATAAAATTTTTTTCATAAACCGGTATATTAGGAATATTAACCTGCAAATATACGATTTATTTTAGAAAAAAATGAATTTTAAACAGTCTGATAAGGTATTGTAAAATAAAAAGTTGAACCAATCCCTTCTACTGATTCAACACTAATTGTTCCACCTAACATTTCAACATAAGATTTTGCGATTGAAAGCCCTAAGCCAGACCCTTGATAGGACCTTCTATTATCCAAATCAACTTGTATAAAACGCTCAAATATTGATTCTTGACGATCAATTGGAATTCCTATTCCGGTATCAGTGACATAGAACTGAAGCTCATTGATCTTTGAATTTTTATTTATTACCTTATATCCAAACTCGATATATCCCTGATGAGAATATTTGATGCTGTTTTTTACCAAATTGGTTAATATGGAATAAAATTTATCTGCATCTGTAATAATTGTGGAATCAGAGTCTTCTAAATCATATTTAAGAATCAATTCCATTCCTTTTGCTTCCACTTCCGGTTTAAAAAAATGATAAATTAATTGAATCTGATCATTTAAATCCATGACATCTTTTCTTACTTCAACCATACCGGCTTCAATTTTTGAAACATCAATAATATCATTAATCACATTCAATAACTTATGACAACATTGATGTATGATAGAACTGTAATGTTTTTGCTCATTATAAGTTAATTCTGTTTGACTCATCAAGTCTGTAAATCCAATGATCCCATTCATCGGAGTTCTTATTTCATGGCTCATATTGGCTAAAAATGAAGATTTTAACCGTTCACTCTCTTCAGCCTTTTTTTTAGCCTCTTTCAATTCTATCTCTTTTTGTTTTAATTCGGAAATATCCCGAAAAACCATTAAAGTTCCTAAAAAATCTAAATGTTTGATGTTATATAATGATTCAGTTACTAATAAAGTTTTAGATTCTTGATTAGAAGTTTTTACATCAAGTTCAAAAGATTGAAGTGTGTTTTTAGAATCTAATTGGGAACGATTTAAAAATGGATCTAAACAATCCTTTTTTATAAAATCTGCTATAGATTTTCCGGTTACTTGAGATGCTTCAAAATTTAAAATATAATGAGCTTGTGGATTTGCATATTGAATCATATCTTTTTGATCAACAATAATAATCCCTTCGCCTAATACTTCTATTAAATTTCTCATTTTCATTTCACTGTCAATAAGTATTGACTCTGAGTCCTTTTTTGATTTTAAAATCAAATAGATAACAAATTGAATTGTAAATGTAATAACAATAATAGTATAACCTAATTCAGGATCAATTTTAAACTGAAAAAAGAATAAAATCATTGTTAATAGGGATAAAATAGAATAATAAATAATATATTTTACATTGGAGACTGCTGCTGCATTAATAGATGCAACCAAAATGAATGTTATAGAAGTGATCAGAGAAAAATCGTTTACACTAGCAATATAAATGGCCCAAATAAATACAAAGAAGAGACAAAGATTAAAAAATGATATGATATGATTAGTTACAAATTTAATTTTAAAACTAAGAAAATAAATTGAAAAAAATAACCCTGAAATAATAATTCTTAAGCCAATAGGATCAATGAGTTCTTTTTCTACCAGTTTATAAACGAACCCTGTAAAAGGGAATAATAGGGCTATATAGAAAATTGCTAATCTGTAATATTTAATATGTGAATCCAAATAATCTGTTTTAAAAAAAGTGATTTCTTTAGGGGTAGAACCTTTTTTAAATTTTCTAAATATCGAATGATAATCCATATTGTTGTTTTATGAGTTTTTAAAAACAAAAATTTGACTTTTTTACAAATAAATTGCAAATATAGTAAAAAATTGAACACTTTAACAATGAATATGTTAAAATGAATTTTTTTTTCACATTCAAAGTATAACTTATAATTTATTACTCAAAACTTATAACTTTTTTTTTATCTTTGCATGATGAAAAAATAAATATAAAACTAAATTTACTAATCAAAACTCAACATTATGACGATACCTGAAATCAGAGAAATTGCGATCAACAGCGCTGAAGCGTATTACAACTATTTAAATCAAAATGATAAAGGGATCCAGGAATTGGATGTCATTGAACTGGAATATATTCATAAAAGTGACATGATTATTAAAATTAGAATTTCCGGAAAAATAGTTGACACGGAGACTCTTTTTTTTAAAAATTTAAGAAATGGAAAAAGATATGATACGACAGCTGTAAAATTACTGGAATACGATACAGATAAAAATTTTCTTTTGATCAAACCCGGAGAAAAGGCGAAAGATGCATTTCAATCTTTGAGGCATACCGATTTGAAAGTGATTTCCGATTTGAAATTCTTGGTAGTGAGGGTAAAAACATGGTTTAAAATGAATGGCGGAAAAGTTGAACTCCCATCATTGGCTTCCAAATATGCCGAAACAGTAGATAATATTACTTTTTTTGAGGAAAAGCACTTACAACCATCTGAAAATCAGAAGCAAGCCATTAAAACTTTGTTTACTCATCCCTTTACGTATGTTTGGGGAGCGCCCGGCACCGGAAAAACACAATTTGTGCTTGCCTATGCGATTCTTCACTACATTAAAAATGGAGATAAAGTGGCCATCATTGCGCCAACGAATAATGCGCTGGAACAAGTACTGAGAGGGGTGCTCAAAATGACAGATAAAGCAGGTGTTGATCGAAGTAAACTGTTACGTTTAGGTTCTCCTTCTAAGAGTTTTGTGGAAATGTATCCTGAAGTTTGTGAAGAACGAGGGATCAATAAAAATCTAATTGATATTGATAATCAGATAGATATTCTGAAAAGAGTTCAGAATTTTAATGAAACTTGGGATATGTATGATCAGATTAAACATCTACCCACACTATTTGATGAACTGGTAGAACTCTCAAAAAATATGAAAAGTGAGAAAAAAGAGCGAAAACAGATTCAGGAAAAAGCACAACCGATCATTGATTCCATTAAAAAAAGTTTTGATCCGTTTCAGGAATGGGAAATGTTTGTGAATGAACTCTCCCTCTTCAATTGTAAGATGGTTCAAAAACAACTGACAACATCGATTCAAATGGTTGAAAAACAATTGGAAACAGATGAAACTCTATTTAAAGAGTACATGAATACCAGTATGGATGTATTGGAAGCCGATATTGAAGCATTGCAAGAGATCCGGAAACATATTGCCAGTAACTCAACGGAAGAACGGTTACGACTGGTAAATGTAGTAGCCTGTACGATTGATGGTTATATTGGTCGTTATACCGATTCCAAATTGATAGTGGATCATCTGTTTTTAGATGAAGCAGGATATGCCAATATTGCCAAAACACTCACTCTCTTCAATCGCTCTACGCCTATTACCTTTTTTGGGGATCACAAACAACTTCCACCTGTATGTGAAATCAACGATTTTGACATTGAAAAGGAGGAACAATACCATAATGTGTTTTTATGGGGACAATCTTCAATCTTTTTAGATACACTTTATAGATTTGAGCGAGATGTTTGCAGAGATCAATACTTAAAAAACGCTCCATATTCTCCCTTTTATATGGTGCAAGCTTCGTTGGATGCGACATACCGATTTGGTGATAATCTGGCACAAGTGTTAGCCCGCTATGTTTATACTCCCTCTTTTCATTCGTTGAATCCAAATGGGGAGACACAAATCTACTTTGTTCATGCAAAAAAAGTGGATGAGTTAAGGTCGAGGTGTTCCATCAATGAAGTTCATGAAATTAAAAAAATTGTTACGAATCTGAAACAACGCATTCCGAACGATTTTATCATACTAACACCCTATAAAAACCAAGTGAAATTATTGGGTAAAAACATGACACAGGAACGTAATGAATACAAAATATTAACGGTTCATGGGTCACAGGGGCGGGAGTGGGATACTGTTATTTTGAGTGTGGTGGATACATTCGACAAGTGGTTTGTAGATACGCAAAGGCCAATCAGTAAAGGGTTGCACCTTATAAATACTGCTGTCAGCCGTGCCCGAAAAAATCTGATAATTGTTTGTGATTTGGAGTATTGGAGCACTCAACGAGGACAATTGATTACGGAGTTATATAATATAAGTAAAAAATAAACACGATTGATAATCTCAAATTAATTTCATCTATTTAGTAACCCACATGCTTGACAATATTTGTCTGTTGGTTTTAATGGAGCTCCACAACCATCACATTTAGAATCATCAGCGATCCATACTTCTTGTTCTTTTGTAAATAATGGTTTCTCTTTTTCAATAACACAGGCAATTGTTTTTTTTATAAAATGCTGATACCTTAAAATGCAAATTAGTACATTCAAACCATAGTATAACAAAAACATGATACATGGGAATAGTATCTTATCAAAAATGGTATCAGAAACATTAAAGGAAACAATGAAAGAAGCAAAAGCCATAAAACAGGCAATAAAAAAAAGGTCGTTAAATCTGATCTGGTAATTTACAACTATTTTATTTTTTATGGGTTCAATTTCAATATACCCATCTGAAATAGGGCTAAGTAAATTCCAGTTTGAAACAAATCTAAAAACTTCCACAGTGTATGAAATATAGCTTTCTTCCTGATTTATAGTGGAAGCTTTTAGATTTTCTAGTTTAGATTGAAACGATTTAAATAATCCATTTTTAACTATTTGAGGATCGTTAATTGTAGTAAAATATGCAGAATTTTTATATTTTGTAATATTTTTCATTGTTGGCTTTTCGGTTCGCCTCGTTTCAATGTTTTTTAATGTACATTTTTTTTGAACAATATTAAACTTGTTGAGTTTCTATATAGTTGGATTTAACATCATCATAGAATTTAGCGTAAGTAACTTGCATATATGGAAATAACCAAAAGAACCCAATACCTAGAGTTAAAATACAAAGCAATGCTAATAAGAAAAATCTTAATCCTAAACAGAATAATTTCCATTTGTACCCATCCATCATTTTTTTACTTTTGTCTATTGCATCATTGGCTCCAATGTTTTCGTCATCAACTAAAATAAAGTAAGTCATTGAATAAGAAAGAGCTGCAATAATGCCGGGGATTATTAATAGTAAAGTCCATAAAAGTGTAAAAAGTGCCATTAAGAGATATGTGCCTAACGCTGTACCATATCTATTAAAACCTTGGAATATTTGTTCCAATTTTGCTTCTTGATTTCTGGATATAGCTAGAGAAAAAATTGCCAAACCTAAGGAGAATTGACCCATTATGAATATTGAAAGGAGTCCACCTGCCATTGGGATCAATTGGATAGCTCCGACAATCATCATAAAAACAACAAAAGTTCCAATAGCTAAACCCCATTTTCCTTTTAAAGATTCTCTAGCCATGCGCATTAATTCTACATTTTCTGTACTCATTTTTTTATTTTTTAAATTTTAAATCCCTACTCTTTTGGCTTTTCGGTTCGCCTCGTTTGAATGGTTTCTGAACTCCATAAATTTTTTGCAAATATAATTTTTTTTTTACAAAGAACAATTTTTTTTATTATGGTTTAAAAAAGAATATAATTCATCGTCAAAACCTCGTATCTGTTATCAAAATGCTTATAGTCTTTTAACTTGGTTCATTCTGATTAAAGTGTAAAAACTCTTTGGTACTGATTACTGAAGCATAATAATAGCTTAGAGCAGCCATAAAACTATAATGGACATCCCTAGCTTTTATTTTTTGATCTCCAATCTGTAAATCCTTAGTGGCGCAAGCATCCTCAATTAAAGTGATTTGGTATCCCAAATCTTTGGCTGCTCTTACTGTTGCATCGATACACAAGTGGGACATCATACCACAAATCACTAAATCTGTAATCTCGTTAGTTTTTAAATATTGTTGTAACTCTGTGTCAATGAAGCTATTAGAAAAATGTTTGATGATCACTTTTTCCTGATTATCTGGTTTTAAGGAGCTATAAATTTCAGCTCCTAAAGTTTGAGGAAGAAAAAAAGTGGCGGATGGTCTTGTAGCAATATGTTGTATATAAACTATTTCCATTGATTCTTTCCGGAATTTTGATAAGATTAATTGTGCATTTTCTGCAGCCTGAAGTGCCCCATGAAGAGGCATAGTTCCATTTTCAAAATAATCATTTTGAATGTCAATTAGAAGTAATGCTGTTTTCATATTTGTTCTGTTAGAAAATAAATTGGAATATTTGAAATAGATTTTTAGATTTTATTCTTTTAATAATTTTAAATTTAGGATGGTATCACTGTTTTCAATTTGTAAAATGTAAATTCCGGAAGCAAGATGTGCAATATCAATCAGGTTTTGTTGTTCAGAGATTTCAATCTCCATAATAATTTGACCATATAGATTTAAAAAACGAACCTTTGCTTTTTCAGGGATCTCTTTTTCAAAACGGATCTCCACAAATTGATGTGCAGGATTTGGGAATAATAATATACTAGTTTGATATTCCGAATTTTGGATACCATCAAACATAAATTCGGCATGAATGGTATGATTCGCAGAAATGTTGGTGAAGGTGTAGGAATATTGTATTTCAACAGGTTCATTATCAACCATTAAACTAAAAAGAACATGATTTGGATCAGGTGTTATTTGAAAAGTTCTGCTAAATCCTGATTGAACAAAGATCTCCCCATTGGGTGTAATGGTGCCGTAAGGTGTTGATGTAGCAACAATGGAATAATAATATATTTCCGGAGTTGTAAATTGCATGATTTGAGTATAGTTACTTTCTCCAAGAGTACATAAAGATTTTACTCTAATGTTGTAATGGGTGTTGTTTTCCAACTCTTGTAATTGAACTACTGGATTCTCATTTACAATCTGGGTGTTCCATATTGCAGTTCCATTTGGTCGATATTCAAATTGCCATCTGTTTTCTGTAGAACCCGGGGACCAAGATATAGTAGCAGAATGATCTGTTAATGAATCCACAGTTAGGTTTGTGGGTGTAATACAATAAATGATTCCATCTGATGTGAGGTATAAATTATCAACAGCAGCTGGAGGTTGAGTTCCGGAATTACTATCATTTCTCCAACAGAAAAACAATCTTTTTACCGTCCCGGAACAGAAACTAACCGGAATATTAAAATCTTCAGAGCCCCAATCAGGTTGCATATTTAACAAATTTCCAATCAATATAGCACCGTCCGGAACACTAATGATACCGGAATTAGTAGCAAGTGGAGCAACTAAATCCCCTAAGTAAATATTCATGTAATCACGCTTACTATTGGATGTAGTTTCACCATTACCTTTCCAGTCAATCGTTAAAATATAATCTGATGTACTGGGCGTAAAATATATATCCCGATAGGCCCATACAACAGATGCACTATTTGTAATATATTGATTATTCAACCCATTATTCCCTGATACATAAAGAGCTTTAGTACCACTCATTGTATTGTTTGTTGCTGTTCCAACAAACCAACCATTCCCGGAGCTCAAATTTTCAAATTGAAATCCTGAAGGATTCTCAAAATCAAGTGTATAGGGTGTTATAGCAGGAACTTGAATTGTGGTAAATGTCGTTTTCGAAGACCAGATACTCGTATCACCGGGAGAACATACGGATCGTATATAAAGATCATACGAGGTAGCAAGGGTAAGGCCATATAAAGTACAAGGATTTGATATGGTTTGAATAGTGGTTCCATTGCCCTGTGTAAAACCGGTCGGACCATATTCAATCGTCCAATATAGAGGGTTGCTTTCGCTATTCCATTGTAAAAGAACAGAATCACCCCAATTTTGTGCAATTCCGATTTGATTAGGTTGAATACAGGAAGGGTTTTTATCCAGCACTACATTATCTAAATAAATTTGACTAGAAATACCTTGATAAATTGTTTTAAATGCAATGTATTTTCCTGTGCCTGAATAGTTATTAAAATAGATGACATGATCATACCAATTATTTATTGTAGGATTTCCAACAATTTCAATTAAAGTAAATGATGAAATATCGGTTGGACTGTTCATTACACCGATTTGTATAGAATCGGTTGTATAGGAGGTTCTTAACTTGAAACTTATATGGAGTGTATCAAGCGAAATGGAATTGCTAACAGGCGGAATTATTGCATAATTATATAATGCATTCGTCCAATTATCAAATTTAAGTGACCCGGGAGGAGTGTTGTATATGGATGTAATTTGAGGAAGATAAGATACAGAACTCAATCTTCTCCAACAGGTTGGAAATGTATTGTTTGTGCCATACGTATCAAATGATTCACTCCAGGGTAATGTATTGATATCTGAACATCCGGTAGTAAATGAATATGGAATAGACCAAAAAGTGTCAACAATAGAAGTGCATAAGGTTCTTATATAAAATTGATAGGTAGTTGTTGGAGTTAATCCGATAATCAGAAATGGATTTGTAGAGATATTGGTTATGATCGTTCCATTTCCGTGACTGAACCCGGTTGGGCCATATTCTATTTCCCACAAAGAGCCATTTCCATGTGCTTGAAAACCAAGTGTTATGCTGTTTGATGTAATATTGCTTGCTAACAAATGAGTAGGAGCAGGACAAACGGGAATTGTGTCAATAATTAAATTATCCAGACAAAGACTAGTGAGTGCACTATTGGTTCTATTTAAAAAAGCTACATATTTTCCGGTTCCGTTATAGGAGTCTAATAAAATTTCAACATCTTGAAATGAATTAATGGAGGGAAGCGTAACTTTATGAATGGTATCAAAACTATTAATATCTGTTTTATCCGTTAAAACACCAATAAAAAGTGTATCAGTTAAGTTTGAAGTTCTTAATTTAAAATTTAATTTCCATTTATTGATATTTATGTTTCCTCCCAATCGAGGTAGAATAATGCAATTGAAGGCTCCAATACTATTGATATAAAATGATAATGAACCGGGAGCACTAAAATTGGGAGAAGATACAATTTGAGGATAGGATCCAAAAATATTGTAAGATAATTTACTAAAACAGGGAGGAATTATTCCGGAACCGGTACCATAAGTATCAAAAGTTTCACTCCAGGGAACTGAATTTAAAGGAATACACTCTGTCGTAAAAGTATAGGGATCAGAATATAAACTGATATCATTACCCCCACAATTAGCTTGTGCATAGAATTGATATGTTGTATTAGGTAATAAACTGTTAATAGTGACAAATGTATCTAAAATTGTTGAAATTAGCGTCCCTGTTCCCGGTACAAAATTGGCCAACCCATATTCCACATTCCAGATAGAGGCAGTATTAGCTTCCGTCCAATGGAATACAGCAGACGTATCTGTTATATTGGAACAAGTCAGCTGGCTGGGGGTGATACAATTGGGAGTCTGCCTTATTTTAAAATTATCAATATAAAAACTGGAAAAATAATTCAGATTTTTAGTTTTAATCACTATATAGTTACCGATCCCTGTATATGTATTAAGGTTAACACCAACATTTGCATATTGAGTTGAAGTTAATACAACTGGGGCAATTAAAGTAAATGTAGCAGTATCTAAAGGATTGCTCATAACTCCAATATAAAGGGTGTCTGTTAAGGAACCTCTTGCTTTAAATTCTACCCTTAAACTACTCATAGGAAATAAATTTGAAATTTCAGGGCTTAATACAAAATTATAACCACCGGATGGTGGAATAGATATGCATAATGCACCCGGAGGGCTAAAATAAGTTGTTGAAATATAAACTCCATTTGAGTATGTGGTGAGGTAACTCCAACAAGTAGGTGTCACATTGGTTCCATAACCGTAATAGTCAAAAGAATCATACCATGGTAATTGGGTGATAATTCCACACGAAGTGTTAGCAACAATGGGTGCACACCATTCACTATATTCAGACCCACAATAGGATCGAACATAAATCTGATAACTGGATTGTGAATTTAAACCATTAATAGTGAATGGATTACTATTGATGCTTTGGAGTAAAGTTCCTGTTCCATGAACAAAACCTACAGGTCCATACTCAATATCCCAGGTTGAGGTACTCCCCATTTCATTCCATCTTAAGGTGATAGAATTGGAAGAAGCATTCATTTTTTCAAGATCTATCGGTACGGGACAATTAGGAATATAATCAATGTTAACATTATCGATATAACCAATGGAGTATGAAACACCGCTATTTTTTATTTTAAAGGCTAAATATTTTCCATTGCCTGTATAATTAATTAAAGATATATATTTATCATACCAGTTTGACGCCTGAATAACTCCAATTTTTGTGATCATTTCAAAAGTTGATGTATCATATGGATTACTCATTATTCCAAATAGGATGGAGTCAACTATATTGTTTAATCTTAATTTAAAGGAGATTTTTAAACTATTGATTGATATAGAAGTATCTATAGGAGGTAATACAGCTAAATTGTATTGTCCTGCATTGGAAGCATTAAAATTTAAGCTTCCGGGGGAACTATAATTCGTACTATTTATATAAGGATAATGAGCAACGTTACTTATTTTTTGCCAACATCCCGGATATGCATATATTCCGGTACTATATTGATCGAAATTTTCAACATAGGGTAATCCGGTAATTGCACCACAAAGTGTTGATAATGATAATGGAGTTGACCAACTGCTAGTGTCAGAACTGCTACATATAGATCTGATGTATATATCATAATTAGTTTGAGGAATCAAGTTGTTGAGATCATAATTACTACTCGAAATTCCAGAAATTAGAGTTCCTGAACCATGTGTAAAACCATCAGGGCAATATTCAATTTGAGATTGAGTGGCGTTTCCATTTACAACCCATGTGATTGAGGCTTGTGATGTTAATACATTAGTTGCAGAGAGATTGCTAGGAGCGGGACAGTTGGGTATGTAATTTAAAACGAAATCATCCACATATATTGTTGATGAGGTTGTCCCATAGCTTGTTAACAATGCAATATGGGTTCCAACTCCAGTATATGAGGATAAGAAAATTTCAATATTTTGCCAAGTGTTTACTGATGATACCGTTTGTTTGGATATTAATTCAAAACTATTCATATCTTCAGTATTAGAGATAATCCCAATAAATAATGTGTCATCTAGGTAGGATGACCTCATTTTCAAATCCAATTTTAGAGTATTGATTGGAATGGTATAATGAACTTTTGGGGTAATTGCCATTTTAAGGTATCCGGACTGACTATTACTAAAATATAAAGCACCAGGGGGTGTATTGTTTATGGTTGCAATATAAGGGAAATAGGTGTTTGAACTTAGTTTTTTCCAGCAAAGTGGATATGAAGTGCTAGTAGTTCCATAGGTGTCAAAGTTTTCACTCCAGGGCATAGCTAATATTGATTCACATAATGTTGTAAATGTTATTGGGATTGACCATTGACTTAAACTTGTACCACAATTAGATTGTAAATATATTTGATAACTGGTATTTGGAATTAAGTTTTGAATAACAAGCGAATTGGAAGTTACTCCAAACTGGGTACTTCCTGTACCTAAAGTAAACCCTACTGGACCATATTCAATATTCCACATTTGAGCACTTCCATTCTCAATCCAGTGAATGGTTGCAGAAGAATCACCTACATTTGAAACCATCAGATTGGTCGGATTTGGACATAATTGTGCATAGTTTAAACTCAAATTATCTAAATAAACGGTTGTATTAGCTAGGGAATATTTTGTTTTAAAGGCTATAAAATGCCCGTTTCCAATGTACCCTGAAAAATAAAGCTCTTTATTTTCAAACTGATTCGTTGCAGTCATTGTACAAAAACCAATCTGAACATAAGTGCTCATATCTGTAGGATCACTTACAACTCCAACAAATAATGTATCATTGAGATCACTGGTTCGCATCTTAAATGATACTCTCAATGTTTGAATTGGGATTGAGGGTGAAATTTTGGGAGTTAAAGCGAAATTAAACCCATTAATTTGATCAACATAAAATCTAAGAGCACCTGGAGTGGAATAATTTGTTGATCCGATGTTAGGATAGGTCATATCAACGCTATTTTTAACCCAGCAATCAGGGTAATTTATTGAGCCAACACCATAATTGTCAAAGTTTTCATTATAAGGTAAGGTAGTAATATAGGAACATAAAGTTGTAAAAGACTGAATGGGAGATGATTCCGATAATGTAGTACCACAAACAGCTTTTACATAATAATCATAAGTATCATCACTATTCAAATTGGTTAGATTATATTGTGTTCCATTAACAAGAACTGAGTCATAGAAATAGGCAATATATTGCTTATAATAAAGATAATAAGTGGATTGATTAGCTGAAAAAGGGATCCAATTTATTAATGCACCGTTAGTATCAGGTACTGCTGAAATAGTTGCCGGTTCGGGACAAACAGGGATCTGTTCAATAACAATATCATCAATACTTAACGATATATATCCGGAATTATTCCTTATGAAGGCCAATCTATATGTTCCGGTATAATTATTTAAATAGACTGATTTTTCTTTCCATAGGTTAGGATCTGCTAAAGTATAAGGTAAAATGGTTGTAAAGAAGGAGGTGTCATTTATTGAATTTATATCATGTCCAATTTGGTTAATATCATAAATACCCACTTTTATGTAATCTAAGAATACACCTTGCCCCTTATACCAAAAACGCAATCGTTCGTTTCCTGTTAAGGTAATTATAGGAGAAATTAGATAATCATGATTTATATTTGTACTATTTTCTGAATAATGTTGCGCCCCTTTATAACCGGAATGTACATTGATGGCACTTGATGAGAGTTGCCATTTTGTAATGTTTCCTCCCCCATTTATATTGATCCAGCAATGGGGAGCTTGTGTATTACTCGGGGGTAAATTCGATGACTGCCAGTCATATTCAAATCCTTCATTCCATGGAAATTGAGTGACAATATCGCATAAGGTGTTAACAGATAATACGTTGGAAAATACACTCTGCTCAGTGATACACTCAGATCTGACTTTAAAATCATAATACGTTGAATGATCTAATCCGGTAATGGTACATGGATTTTGATTGGTTTGAAAAGTGATCCATAAGTTCCCTAATTTTTTCTTATAGGAAATAGTCCATAAATTAGCATTCCCATTTTCTATCCATGAAAGTTGTAATGTGTTATTTTGAATATTAGATGCTGATAATGATGTTGGTGCTATACAGCTGGTACTTGCGAGTGAAATATTATCAATGGTTGAGGAGGGTTGATTCCCATAATTATTATTGTTATGCCACACAAATACAATTTTTTTAATTGTCCCCGCTGGTCCTAAATAAGGGAGTTGAATCTGTTTTTGAAATATTCCAGTGTATTGATTCAAACCGGAATAACCATTAAAATAGGGCTGGGTTAAATCAAAATTTAACAGATATTGATTGAGATTAAAACTTGTTGATCCATAATAAGGCGTTGTTGATCCTGAAACTCCAACGTAGTTTGTATCTTCATCTGTGACATATAATTTAAGGTAGTCGGAGTTGTAATCTCCTCCAATGTAGATATAAAAACTAAGAATATATACTGAGTCACCTGTTGAAACAATCGTTCTACTCGCAACAACTGTTGTGTAATTCAAAGTATTATAATGATTGGTTGCTCCATTATTAGCAGAAACAAAAAGAGCATTCCCTAATAATGGGTTTGGTAAATCGATAGGTGCTTCAATGATCCATTGATTGACAGAATTGGCATTAGAAAATACCCAGTTGTTTTTTTCTATAGTGTCTTCAAAATCACAATTATAGGGGATTGTAGCAGGTGTCGTGACAGGAGTATTTACATATTGAGCATGTAATACTATGGTCCCTGTTATTAAAACTAAGATTAGGGCTATTTTTTTCATTTCCCCATGTAAATAAGTATCATTATAATTGAAATCTATCAACCTGAATCAACTTGCAAATATAATATTTTTTCAATAGATGTTAAACCTATTAAAAAATATTAAGAAATTTTATCTTTTGTAATCCATTATTAATAGACAAAAGATATTAAGAAATAAATAATTTATTTGGTCGCACGATTTAAAAGGCTAGCAGTTTTATTTCATAATTTCAATTCCAAGTGAATCCAATTCAGATCGGTGAAATTTAAATATATTTTCAACAACAGGTTTTGTAGGATGATAGGAATCAATAAAATAATTGCCAACTGTATGATATCCATATCTGTGTGGATTAAATGAACCCACTATCAAAATAGACTTCTCTGAACAAAATTTTCGAATTTTGGATTCTAAATCAATTTCATCAACATTTGCTAAATGGTCATAAACGATTGGATTTAATGGAGATATATAAATAATGGGATTTACACCATCTTTTTGGAGTTGGGTTAATAACAATTTAAAATAAGTCCAATAAGTACTATTTTCTTTGATTTTTAGAAAAAAATTAGTTTTATGTATTTCTACAAATTGTAATGATTTTTCTTTAAGAGCAATGGAATCTATTTGATTTTGAAAAGCTAAAGAATAACCACCATCCGATCTGATTACAAAATATGATTTATTCTTCAACTGATCTGTAGAAACGACTGTTTTTTTAATTAAATACTTAATATTTAATTGAAAGTAGGTTGGATTTAAAATTTCTTTAATGGTTTTCAGATTCCATTTTGAATCTTTTTTGGCGGTAAGTTTTGGTTCATGAATGTTTAAATACCTTAAACCTTCATTATATTCATTAATTAAATCTTTATTTACTTGTAAAGGTAAGGTCGAATCAGCAATATAATGGATTTCATTATGAACTGTAGTTTGTTTTCTGGCATAAAATGACCAAGGATCAAGAGAGATAATGAGATATTTGGGTAGTAAATTTGATTTTTTATAAAGACCATAAATAGCAATGATATCGAGTATATTTCCACCGGGTAATGCACAGTTAAAAAAATTATTTTCAGGAAACAGACCTGCATGTATTTCAGAAGATCTACTGTTTCCAAATACTATTATATCTGAAGGAATTTTATTTTCAGATTGGATTTTGTTTTTAACAATAGTTTTTTGCAAACTTCCCCACTGAGAAGGGACAACAATTACAGCAGCATTTTTACCTGATAAAAGAATTTTTGAAATTTCATCACTTCTATTGTTGATTACAAAACCACTATCCACTTTAATATTAACATATAAGAGAATCAGAAGGATGGGCACAAAAATGGAAGTTATAAATAGTAAAAATTTTTTAAACATATATATTAAAATTGAAAATAGATAAAACTAGATTGATCAAATTTACCATATAAAATGATAATAATTATAATACCATAAATAAAAATCCATTTTAGAGAACGCATTTTAAATTCAGTAATTCTAAGTAAAGGATATTCATAAGATCTATAAATCCATTCAAAAATAAACAGGATGGCAACAAATAATAGAATAGGATTTAATTTATTTATCTTAGCAGTGATTTGAATAAATTGGTTTGAAAAATGGAAAATGCCACTCATGAAATCTCTAAATTGATGTATGGAATCTGCTCTAAATATAACAAGTCCCAAAGTAACTAATAGAAAAGTGCCTATGATTTTCAGAGAATCTTGAATAGATGCCAATCCCCATTTGTTGGTTTTTAGTTTTTTCCTGGAATTAAATGAACCTGATACTATTAAGGGTATAAAAAGCACCCCATGATACAAACCAAATAAAGCAAATGTCCAATTTGAACCGTGCCACAATCCAACAACCAACATATTGATCATTATTGCAAAAATCAAACCGATTTTACCAAAATTTCTCATTTTAACATTCAATGGCATAAAAATATAATCTGTTAACCATGAAGTTAAAGACATGTGCCAATTTCTCCAATATTCTGCTACATTTCTTGAGAAAAATGGATAGTTGAAGTTTTTTGCTATTCTAAAACCCATAATTTTACTCACTCCAATTGCCATATCAGAATATCCTGAAAAATCAGTATACATTTGAATGGAATAAAGAATTGCAGTAAAAATCAACGTGATTCCACTATGTTGAGAAATATCATTCCAGACAGGGTTTATAAAATGAGCTAATTGATCGGCAATTACCATTTTTTTAAACATTCCCCAAATGATCTGTAAAGTACCATCAACAGCTAATGCGTAATCAAAACTACGTTTTTTTTCTAATTGTGGAATAAACCCATTTGGTTTGTCAATTGGTCCAGACATGATAGTTGGAAAAAAGGAGATATAGGTAGCAAATGTAATAAAATTGGATGTTGCATCTATTTTCCCCCTATTGATTTCCACGATGTAACTAATAAGTCTAAACGTAAAAAAACTGATACCTAAAGGTAGAATGATGGCAAAAGTTCCAAAATTAACTTGGAATCCAATGCCATTCAATAAATCGGAAAATGATTGGATGAAGAAATTTAAGTATTTAAAATATAATAAAATTCCAACACCCAATACCACCCCAATAGTAGTATAAAAAGTTCCTAAACGTCCTTTGTTTTTTTGAATTAAGAGGCCTAAAATAAAAAATATTACGGTTGTTATGAATAATATAGGTATCATTTTCCAATTAGCCATTCCATAGAAGAAGTAACTGGCAAAAAATATCAAACCATTTTGGAGACTCGTTTTTTCTTTTAAAAAAGTATAATAAATAAGAATGACTAAAATGAAGAAAAGTAAAAATGAAACAGAATTAATGATCATTTTATCCTAATTTAATCTTAGTAGTTTCTACCATTTCATCTACATTTTTCCAAGATAATATCTCTTTTGAAGTAAATTTAATTTTAAAATGTTTTTCGATAGCAACAATTAATTGGATATGGGTTAATGAATCCCATTCTTCAATATCTTGTGCTGTTGTTTCAAAATGTAATATCAAAGAATCATCATCTAAAATATCACAAAAAATCTCCTGAATCTGAGTTAAAATTGTAGTTTTATCCATAATTTATTATTTAATAGTTATATAACATTCTTTTTTATTATAATTTTCAACATCCAATTCAAAAAGATGCCGCTCAGTATTGTAAATAGATGAAAATCCCAGTTGGATATAATGATTTTCTACCATTCCATTTTTTGATGTAGGGATATATTCACCAATAATTTTTTGGAATCCATTGGTTTTAGCATATTGAACAATAGTGTTTAATGTAAAGTTTTCCATTCCCCTTTTTAAAACACGACAACTCATGAACCAAGTATTAATGAACAGAGTATGGGGGTTTTGTTTTTCTAAAATGATAACACAAATAAGCCCATTTTCACCAAATTTATCTGCAAGGGTAAATGTAAAATTTTGAAATTGATCATTTTGCGCTAATGCTTCAATCTCAGCTTCTGTATATCGAATAGTTCTTAAATTAAACTGATTGCTTCGTTGTGAAAGTTGAGCCACACGAGGAATGTTAAATGAACCAAATGGGACCACTTCCGATACCATAGATAAACTTTTTAAGAAATCAGCTTCATTAGTAAAACTAAATTGTAATGCAGTCCTTTGAGATTCAACCTGATACTGTTTGGTTCGTTCTAAATCGGCATTGGAGTATGAAATAGTTTCAAAAAGATTCAAACTATATAAATATTCCAGATATTCACCAGGATCTTCAGGAAGTTCCGGAACTGTAATGTTGGGAATATTTTCACGAACCAGATTTCTCTCAAATGGATTGTCATCTAAGAATACCATAGAGTCAAATCCAATATTTAAAATGGATTGAATTTTACGAATATTGTCAGCTTTATTTTCCCAATTGGCTACAAAAACGGCAATATCGTCTAAATGTAAAACCATTTCAGGGTGTTTTTCAAAGGGCTCTTTTGCAATTGATTCATTATTTTTGGAACATACTGCAAGAATAATCCCTCTATTTTTTAATTTTAAAATCCATTGCTGAAATTCGGAAAATGCTTTACCAATTCCTAACTCATGCCCTAATTGAATATTTTCTATTCCATCATCACCAATTACACCTCCCCAAAGTGTATTATCCAAATCTAAAATCAAACATTTTTTAAAATACCCTTTTGCGGCTTCTATAATATTGATTGTTCTGTATGCTATAAATGGAATAGCATCAAGAGATAAAACCATCTCAGTGCTAACGTATACAGAAGAATCAAAAATAAAATCTCTACCCCATTTGTTTTGGATTGATGCAATATCACAAATGAAAAGATTTGGATATTGCTGAGCAATATTCATGAGTTCCATATTCAAACGTCGAGTTTGATAAAGAAATGAATTTTCCAATTTATTGGCATAACTTCCAAATACCTGATCATCTATTTCAGGGTAATTAAAATAAATGATTCTCGATGAGGTCGTCATGCAAATCGTTTTTATAAACTCAATACGTTCGTTAAAAACAGAAATTTGATTTTCTAATGGAGTGGAATTATATTTGGATAAAAGTTTATGTGTGGATTGGAAAATAATAATAAATTCCGGATTAAATTGAAATAATTCAGAACTTCTATCTGAAAATTGTCGTTCAACTTGATTGTAATCAGCTTCAAATAAATCAATATTGAATCCCTTTTCAACACCAACACCTTTCAATGCGGTAGATAAAAATTGTGTTGCAGTATCACCTAATAATGCTACTTTTATTAGAGGGAAACCGGAAATATCTTTTTTGAGGTTTTTCTTGAGTTGATTAAATGTATTGATCATAAGGTTTCATTTTCTGGATGCAAAAATAAGGTTTTTTTAGAACTTTTCGGTTTATTATAAGTTTTAAATTAAAACAGTTTTACTAAATCCTGATTTAATATTTTGGAAAAATGATTAGCTCCGGTTTCATTCAAATGCGTTGCATCAGCATAATCGAAGGTTTTAAATTCTTCATTAAAACAATAGTTTAAGTAAAAAACTTCATTGGAATCTATATACTTGTTGATAAAAGTTCCAAACTCACTGAGCTGTTTTTCATTGTAAGATTTTAATTCATTTGTTCTGGTAGGTAGGGTTAAAACAACAACTTTTATTTGATGTTCTTTACATAAATTAAGAATTTTTTCAAAGTATCCAACCTGAAAATCGCGACGTTTGATATTTCTTTCAATTTTATCACTCTCTTTAGAATATCCAAACATTGCTAATTGTCCATTTTCTCTTAAAATAGGTTTTTTAACTTTTGGAAACATCGATAATAGCTTTTTTGGATCGGCATTACTCCAATAATATTCAACTTTCTTTTTAATTATATCTTGATTTTCATAATCTTTTAGATACTCTTTTTCAAAAAAGTCAGCATAAACATAATTTCTGGTATCAGATTTAATACTAAATTGAAAATAGTCCATTCCCAAAATTACATAATTGATTTTTTTGTGATGTTTAATCAAGTATAGTAATTTATAATAAGATTGATTGTAGGAATCATTATCGTGAGCAAAGTTATAACATTTCAGTTGAAGGAAATCGGGGTTAATTCCTCGGTAAGTCCTGCTATTTCCTAAAATGAGCATTTCATAATCCTGTTTTAAAGCATTTTTAAACGATGTTGAAATCTGCTTTTTTGTGGATGGTCCATTTTGAATAGATAACAAAGCGGGCATAAAAAAAATAGCTAAAAAAAGGTAACTAAGCCCGGGAATACTAAATAAAAAAAGTTGATTAAAAAATTTCTTCATCTTTATTAGTGTACAATTATTAATTTAATATTTTGTTCATGAAATGTATCCATTTTTATTTTTGCGATATATACTCCTGAAGGTAAATCGGATAAATCTATCTCAATGCTACTTTGAGTATTCATGAATGATCTTATTTGTTTACCTGCTAAATTATAAATAACAATCTCTTTCATGATATAGGAATTGCCTGGATCTTCAATCTTAAAAATCCCTGAACTGGGGTTTGGTGTAACTTGAATTAAATTTTGTTGTTGATTTTCCGATATATTAACAGGAGTACAATTGAAATATATGTTTTTATTACATTTTACATCATTGTTATCATAGCAGGTTACACTAAATAATCTATTATAAATGGAGTTTTGAAAATTACCCGAAACAATACCGGTTCTGGAAATATGCAGTCCATCGACTCGAGGAGGTGGAATAAATCTAAAATTGCGATTACTGCATAATGGAGCTGAGGCTCCGGAAATTTCACTTCTTAAATAATGGGAATCATCTCCCCTTGAAATGACGGATTCGAAGTTATTAGTCAAGTAAATCATATCCCCATAATAAAACTCAATAACTCCGGATTTATATAATTTTACGACACTTCTAATACCATTATCAATCTCATTTTTAACTTTTCCGGTTATATATAGGGTAACCATATTTGTATCCATTTCATATTTGACAGATGACAACACTAAGTCTGCTAAAAATGGAGCCATCATTTTGGTTGATCTATTTTGATTTTCTTTAGAACATAAATAGGGCCAGTTTAATTCTTCATAACGGAATGTGATAAATCCATCCGCATTGATTACAATTTGATTGTATTCTTTATCAAAAAATGGAAAATTAAAAGGGATATTGAGTGTTCCATACCCATTATCACTGCTGCTTAATACCAAATTTGTACCACTTCCAGTAGGGAAACTCCCTGAAAACTCTTCAATACTATAATCATAATTAAAATCCCACCGATAAGGAGGTTTCCCTTGAGTGGCAGATAAAGGAACTTGAAAAGGAGTGTTGATGATGGTATTTACGATTCCGGTTGAGATTTCAGGTTTAGTAAAGGGGATTGATCTGACAACAGAAACCATTGTTCTACTATTGTTTGTTAAATTCACATTGGTTTGAGAAGCAGAAAATTCGGTGCCAATTCCGGAAGTGTAATCCATTAAAGCAAATCTTGTGATTTCACCTATTCCTAATCCGGACGGATCATTTTCATCAATAATAAAAAAGAATTTGTAAGGTTGATCAGGATTCATGGAGTTTAATAAAGGAGTTACATCTAAGCCTAACTCTAAGGATTGATACCCTTCATAAGCAGCTCCTTGCATATAGTAAGGGCCACCTTGATAATTAAAAACGCCGAAGTCTATAATAGTTTCAGGATTTGTTGCTGATGTATCAGAAGAGATTCCTGCAGAAATTTTAATCATATTTCTACGGTTATGTTTCACAGTTGCTTTATAAGTTATTTGAGGAAAAACTTCATCTCTTACTTCTACAACATAAGTACATGCATTCCAAACACCACCTCCTGCACTTGTTGTAGCCAATAATCTGTAGGGCAAATAAGCAGATCCATTATCACCAAATTCAGGGCCATGACTGTTTACAATTAATACAGCGCCGATCTCCCAATCTTTCACATTTACAACTCCATCACCTGTGATGTCAATCCCATTCGTATATTGTCCATCATTATTAAAATCATACCGAATGGAATCATTATATCCAACAATGGTGATAGAGTGAGTAGGGGATGAAAAATAAGTGTAAATATGTTTGCCGGCCTCTTCAGTTCCTTGTTCTAAAATTCCATTTGGGCCGTTACTTGATACAAAAATATTGGCACATCCACCCATGCTTTCATCTGTGCAATGGTTTGCTAACCAATGTTTTAGTGTTAAAATTCCCAATTCTGTATCCGTTGGAATCGCTTTCATTTCAGAAATTCTATTTTTCATTCCTTCGTAGTATTTGGAATAACCGCTCATCCATTTAGAAGATCCTCCAAAGTAAGTACTACCCCAATCCGGAGTAAATGGGGAACCTGCCGTTTTAATCAAATGCCAGGTATCCATGAAACTAACACCCTTAAAACTATTTGTTTCATTGAAAAAATTCCAGGCAAAGTGACTGGGAATGTGATATTTATTGTATGGATCATCAAACAAAACATAGCGGTTTCTTCGAACTGCCAATTCATACGTAAACAAATAAACCAATGAACTTGCCTGAGCACAAGAATACTCTTCCTGATAAAAGATATAAGGAAAATAATAGGAGTTTGCATTATTTACAGAATAGGGTATAGGTGTATTGAGAACTAAATCTGAGACTGAAATATTTGTGACGTTTTGCAACTGTTGTTGATCGGAATTCGTAAATTGTGCTACTCCTGTAAATGGAAACATTACCAAAAGAAGGTAAAAAATTTTTCTTACACTATTTTTCATTGTTACTTTTGATTTAAATTGATTTTTTTAATCTCATCTTCCAATATTTGGAATGCATCATCTATTGCTAAAAAGGGTGATATTCTTTGAGTTCCTTTATAAACAGCCATTTTCCCATTGGCACTTCCAATAATTCCAATATCAGCATCAGCCATTTCTCCAGGACCGTTCACAACACAACCCATCACCCCAATTTTTAGATTTGGATATTCTGAAAACCGCTCTTTAACTAATGAAAGCACTTTTTGAATATCATATTGAGTTCTTCCACAGGAGGGACATGCGATAATTTCAGTTTTACTTAATTTAATTCTACAACCTTGCAAAATAGTGTCAGCTAAATCGATACACTCCTTTTTACTGAAATTGTTATTTTGGATGATCACTTCCCGGAAAGCCTGATTGTAATGAAAATATCCGGCTACAGCTCCACACTCAGCCCACCATGTTTCCTTCTCTTTTTCTTCACTGGAAATGAATAAAGTATTGTTCTCAATGATGTATTGAGAGGAATCAAATTGAGAAATGGATTTCATCAATTTTTTACCAAAAATGATCTCATTTTCAGGATCTTCCGTTAAGGATACCCGAATGGTATTTCCAATTTGATGAAGTAATAATGCGCCAATTCCGATGGCTGATTTTACTCTTCCTTCCATCCCATCTGCTGCCTCCGTTACCCCTAAATGGATTGGAAAATTGAACCCTTTTTCGTTCATTTTTTCATGTAATAATCTGGTTGCCAATATCATGGTGTTAACATTGCTTGACTTTAAAGAGAAAACCAGATTTGTAAATTCAAATCGTTCACAGATATCGATCCATTCTAAGGCAGAATGCACCATTGCCTGTGGAGTATTCCCATAACGACTAACAATTCTGTCACAAAGCGATCCTTGATTGACTCCCACCCGAATAGCAGTATTGTGTTTTTTACAGATCTCAATGAATGGTTGTGCCCTTAAAGCCATTTTTTCAAGAGAATCCTGATATTCTAAATCACTTAATTCAATCGTTTTAAATTCTCTTTTATCAACAAAATTACCAGGATTGATCCTTACTTTATCCACAAAAACAGCTACTGCTTCAGCCACTTCAGGCAAATAGTGAACATCAGCAATGATAGGTGTTTCGATTCCTTCAGATTTAAGTTGTTGGACAATCTCTCTGAGTGAATCAACCTCTTTTAAGGTTGGTACTGTTATACGAACCATCTCAGCCCCAGCTTTGATTACTTGTTTAGTTTGTTCCACAGTAGCAAGAATATCAGAAGTGTTGGTGTTGGTCATCGTTTGAATTAAAACGGGCAACCCTTCCCCAAGTTTAAGGGAGCCAATTTTAGTAATATTTATATGATTTATGTTCATTTTTTTAATAGTTAGAATCACTTATTCCTTTGCGACATATAGAACTGAAATCACAATACGTACAATTGGATAACTCTTCCGTTTGTGTATATGGAATTTTAGGATTGAGAATTTTTTCAATGATTGTTACAATAAGTTCTTCCATTATTTGAATCTGTTCTAATCCAAAAATTGAAGTTTTATTTTTTTTATCACGAGCATCAGTTGCAAATAATATAAAATCACTGTTTTGTAATAGAACTTCTTTAAAGGCAATTATTCCGGCTTGATATTGATTAGTTTTCAATAAGTTAGGAGCAGTATCATTTTTATGAAACATATACATATAAATCAACAATTGTAATAACTGTTTCTGCTTGTCATCAGAAACTAATGTTTCAGGATCTTCAAATTGCAATTTTTTTGGATCAACTGTACCGGTTTTATAATCTAAAATGGTAATGATTTCATCTCTTACATCGATTCGATCCACTTTACCCTTTAGTTGAACTGTTCCAAATTTGGTTTGCAGTTGATTCAATAATTCAACTTCATTTCCTAATACACGAATATCATGATTAGAAAAATCAAATTTTGAAACCTGAATAAACGCTATGATATTTTTTTTCACAATTTCTGAGGCTAAGTATATCTTACCTCTATAAATATCAGCATTTTTAATATCTGGATTGTGCTTGAATGTTTCAAAAACAATAGTTTCAAGATATTTAGTTGTCTGATCAAAAATCACTTCACGCTCTGATGGATTTTCTTTAATTTTTTCAAAAATAGATTCTAAAATGGTATGGATAATAATTCCCACTAATTTATTTTCAACATTTTCATCAACACTATCCGGAAGTTCAAGCTCTTCTACTTTAGATAGATAGAATGCTAAAGGACAACGAATAAACGTTGAAATAGAAGAGGGAGAGAATTTGATCTCTTCCAGTTTTTTTAAAATTCTATCATCTTTTGAAATCGTAATAGATTGTGAATCAATACTTTTAGATTTAACGGGATTATTAATGGTATGTTTAAAAATTTGAATAGAATCTGAAAGTTTTTTCCTTTCTATTTCAAATTCAAGCTGAGAAATGAATCTGCTTTTTTCTGTTAATGAATTGCCGGAATCGTTGTTGTATAAAATATGCACGAGTTGACTTCTTTGCATCAATCTGAAAAAGTGATAAGCAAAAATGGAATCTTTATAGGTTGATGTGGGTAAATTGAAATGATTTTTAATATCAAACATAATCAATGAAGGTTGTGATTTTCCTTTCGGAAGAATCCCTTCATTGATAGAAAGAAAAATAACATTTTTATAATCCAGCGTTCTGGTTTCCAATAATCCACACACTTGTAATCCCTTGTCAAAATCACCCATAAATGGAATTGTAAGGGTATCCAATTTTGAAAAAAGAAAAAATTCTACTGAGGATAAATCTGAAATATGATCTAAATGTGGAGTGTTTTGTAACAATTGAATGGTGTTTTCTACTTGTTCCTTAATCATCCCCAAAATATTAAAATCG
The DNA here is from genome assembly GCA_942493315.1 of uncultured Bacteroidota bacterium. Classification (GTDB taxonomy): domain Bacteria; phylum Bacteroidota; class Bacteroidia; order Bacteroidales; family WCHB1-69; genus UBA5429. Next base: position 1,793,509 of record OW818690.1, read on the forward strand.
GGCGAATCAAAACTATATCGGGATCCAATAGATTCTAAAAAAGGAATGAGCTCATGAAGAAGAGTTAAACCATCATGTGAAAACATCGGGATTTCATTAGGAAGATGACTCTGATTAATAAAAATCTGATTTTTAGCGATGATATCATTAACCAACTTACTTGCTTTCAAGTCACTTCCAATGATTCCTTTGACAACAAGTGGATTTTGTAAAAATGCAATAACATCTTTGTGATAGTATATAAGTTCCTTATTGCCCTGGATTTTATAAAACCGATTTCCATTCTTTAATAACCTGAATATCAATTCGACTAATAAGTATGGATGACTGTTTTTCATAGGATAGCCCATGGTAAGATTTGCTTTCGTACAATTGTATGCATGAACAAAAGGAACAACTAAACTTTCATCTCCAAAAACCAAAACCGTATCATTTAAATCACCTTGAGTTTGTTCTATGGTGTTTAAAATATCTATAGCATGATAGATTTGATTCATTTGACCCGGAACAGCAGAAATATGAATCTCTTTTGGAATTGTTTTAAAATGATCTTTTATATGGATATCGGGAATACGCAATTTGTTTTGAAGTGATTTAACAAACGGAGCGTATTGAGTATCATAAAAGTGATCAATATCAAAAATGAAGGAAGTATCAAACCGATGATAGAAATATTCTAAAATAGTCATCTCAGAAGGAGAGAGGGCATGAAATCCGGCAAAAATAAATTTTTTAAAAAATTGATATTGACGAATTACCTCAGGATCACTATTGTTTGATTTTGAAAGTTGTTCTGCAACATCTCGATATATCATTCCTTCATAACCTACCCCTTTAGAGATCAGCTTTTGATGAAAAAATTCATATATTTCACTAAGTCTAACATAGAATTGAAGGTAGCTGATTTGGTTTTCAGTAAGTGTTTCTTTCAAAAAAGAGGTTTCAATCTCTTTAGCTTCAGCAAGATTAGTGAAAATGAGAGAGGCATCCGCTAGTTGTAAGTCAATTTCGTTTATGTCGCTTAAAAAAATGGATCCCCATGATAAAAACCTCTGAAATGTTTCCTCTTTAAAGGAATCCAGAGCAATATAAGAATCAAAAAGGGCAAGTAAAAGTTCCTCTTTTGGAATAGATTTAAGAGGGGAAAGAGATTCGATAAATTCGTTTATGGTTAAAATAGTAGGGGAGAAGCACGGTTGATCAATAAGGAGGGCAATCTCCTTTTGAAGTACTCTTTTAGCACGTTTGTTTGGTAAAATGATGAGGTTTTTTTCAAGAGGAATAGCTTTATTTTGAACAATTTGGGACGCTAAATCTCTCAAAAAAGTGGTTATTTCATACATTTTTTATGTTTTTAGAGCCCTAAGAAAGCCATAAATCCCAGTCCCATTAACCCGGTGATAATGTATGATATACCATGACCTTGAAGCGGTTTAGGGATGGCAGAATATTTGATACGTTCATTAATAGCAGCAAAAGTAACAATTGCTAACATCCAACCTAAGCCGGAACCAGCAGCATAAGAAGTACTTTGCCAAACGGTAGCAAAGTTTTTTTCCTGCATAAATAAAGATCCCCCTAAGATGGCACAGTTTACTGCGATTAATGGGAGGAAAATTCCTAATGCATTGTATAATTTCATGGAAAAACGTTCAATAATCATTTCAAGTAATTGAACTATAGAAGCTACAACTGCAATAAAAATGATTAATGATAGGAAAGATAAATCAATATCCATAAAAAAGTCAGAGATCCAAATCAACGCACCCTCTTTTAATAGATACTTATCTATCAAATAGTTGAAAGGAACTGTGACTACCATAACGAAAAAAACGGCAATTCCTAATCCAAAGGATGTTTTAACTGATTTTGAAACAGCTAAATAGGAACACATCCCTAAGAAATAGGCAAAGACCATGTTGTCAATAAAGACAGATCTGTAAAAAATTGAGAATAATGAATCCATAGTTATAAATTAAATATTTTGTAATTTTGCTTTTCCTCTAATTTTTGTATTTAGTGTGATTCCTTCTTTGATTTGAATATAGAAACCATCTGAGAGGCCCACTTTTACAGGTACTTTTTTATATTTTTCTTTTTTATTTCCCGGATTTTCAATATATACAAATGCACTATCACCTGAAAATTCAAGTGCATATTCAGGGATGGCCAAAACACTGTCCACTTTTTGAGTGATTACTTCACCATTGGCACTATATCCTGATCTAATAAAACCGCCCTCTTTATTTAAAGATACTGCTGCTTTAATACTAAAAACAGTAGCACCATTTTCGACAGATCCTTTTGGAGCGATATATTCCAAAATGGCATCAAAACGAGCGTCTTGCATTGCACCAATAATTAAAACAACGGGATCCCCCTCTTTTATCTTTCCCACTTCAGTTTCGTCTACTTGACCAATGAAAATCAAATCGCCCATATTTGCAATGGTAGCAATGGTAGTTCCATCATTAAAATTATTAGATTGAATTACGGAATTCCCAACTTTAACAGGAATATCTAAGATCATTCCTGAAACAGTAGCTTTGATCAACGTATTGCTGTATTGTGCTGTTTTCTGAGAGATTCCCTCTTTTATGATCTGGATACTTTCGGTTGCATTTGCCACTTCCTCTTTGGCACTTTTGTAGGAAGTTAATGCTTGTTCATACGCTTCCTTTGATGATACTTTGGATTGGAATAGTTTTTCAATTCTTTCGTAATTTAATTTTGCCTGATCTAAATTGATATTAGCAACATTGAGCCGTGATTCGGCACTATTCAATTGAGAAATATCCGGGATAACCTGAACTTTAGCGATCACATCACCAGCTTTTACCAATTGACCTGCTTCTTTATAAAGTGCGATTACAATCCCGGAAATTTGAGGTTTAATAGCAACTTCATTACGTGGTTCAACTTTACCTGTGATAACAGTCTTTTTTTGTATTGTCTTAGTTTCAGGTGAAATCATTTCATATTCCACTTCTTTTACTCTTGATTTACTCCATAAAAAGACAAAAGTTCCTACAACAATTAGTCCAAAAATTATGAATAGCGTGGTTTTGAGTATCTTTTTCATTGTTTCAAAATTGAATTGCAAATATATAAATTTTATTCGTCTCTTAATGCATCAATAGCTTTGATTTTTATAGCACTTTTTGCCGGAATTATTCCGGCCAATAATCCTGATAATATGATGATTACAGCAGATACAACTGCCATTGTAAATGAGATGGTTGGATTTGAAAACATCTCAGCATCTTTTAAAAGTGTTTCAGTGATAACTAATACCAAAATTCCGAAAAACATTCCCGCAAATCCTGAAATGAATGTTAAGACCAAGCTTTCCCAAACAATCTGATTGGTAATAACATTAGGTTTTGCACCTAATGCACGCTTGATTCCGATTTCATTGGTTCTTTCCTTGACTGAAACAAGCATAATATTACTAATTCCAATTACACCTGCCAATAAAGTTCCCATACCTACAATCCAGATTAAGATGTTAATACCTAAAAACAAGTATTTAAACATCAAAAACATATCTTGAAGATTAAAAGTATTAACTGCTTTTGGATCTTCCGGGGCAATACGGTGCTTAAATTTAAGAATTTCTACCACTTTTTTTTCTAATTCTTTAATTTTCACGTCATCACCGGCTGAAATAGCAATAATATCCACATCATTCCCTCTATTGAACAATTGTTGTAAAGTTGTAGTTGGTATATAAATGGTAGAGCCACCATCACCACCAAAATTGATATTGCCTGATGGTTTTACAACTCCAATCACTTTGTAGTAAATTCCACCTAAACAGATCTCTTCTCCAACCGGATCCTCTCCCGGATTAAATAACTGATCATAGACCTTATTGCCAAGTAAGCAAACCTTCCTTTTTTCTTTTAGGTCAATCTGATTAAAAACTCTGCCATACAAAACAGTTTGATGTTCAATATTATAATAAATATGGTCATTCCCACGATAAGAGAAATCCCCGGATCGGTCTTTTCTAGTAGTTTTTGCAGGAGCACCTGCAAAAACCATTCCCGATATATTTTCAATTTCAGGAAGTTGTTTTTTAAGAATTTCAAGATCATCATTATTCATTTGCCAGAAACGACCGGAATTAAGACCTTTATAGGCGACTGAAGTTTGTCCTCCAAAAACAAACATGGAATTGGGCGCAATATGTCCAACATTTTTACGCATTCCTGTTTCAAACCCTTTGCCGATACCGATCAATACGATAAACATAAACATTCCCCAAAAAACACCAAAAGCAGTAAGAAAACTCCTGGTTTTATTCCGGGTTATGGTTTGCCAAATCTCTTTAAATTTATCAGAATCTATCATGTTTAGTTTGTAGTATTATTCGTATCTAAGTGCTTCAATAGGTTTGATTTTTACTGCCCTTCTTGCAGGGAAATAACCGGCTAATACTCCGGCAATAATTAAAACCAATGTTGCAGAAATGGCTATTCCTAAATCAACAGTAGGGTTTTTAAAAATGGAGAACTCTTCCGTTTGACCAACAGCAAATTTTGTCATCCCTAAATTGATAATTTCTGTCAGAATAATTCCGGAAATCATTCCAATATAACCAAAAATGGAGGTAATAATTAATGATTCAAGAACGACCTGAGATAATATTTTTGAAGGTTTTGCTCCCAATGCTTTTTGAATACCAAACTCTTTTGTTCTTTCTCTTACAGTAATCAACATAATATTACCAACTCCAACGATCCCGGCTATTAAAGTTCCAATTCCTACGATCCAAACAAAAAGACTAATAGCATTGAAGATTTTCATGGTTTGGATATACTCTTCCAACATGTTCCATATATAAATAGCATTGTCATCTTCAGGTGAAAACTCATGCTTACGCGCCATAGTTTTTTTAATTTCCTGATTGAAATTTTGATTTTCTTCAGTGGTTTTTAACCCATTGACAGTGATGGTAAACTGGCTCAATTGTCCAGAAGGATTATAAATTGCACTTAATGTTGAAAATGGTACATAAAATTCATTTTGCCAACGGTTTGATGCTTTATGAACTCCAACAACTGTATATAAAATTTGATCACAAACCACTTCTTTTCCGATAGGATCATCCTGCCCAAAAAGGATTGGGGCATCTTTATCACTGATCACCATCACTTTTCTAAACTCTTTGATATCGATATCGTTAATAAATCTACCGTTTGTGATTTTGACATTATTGTACTTAGTAAATTCCGGTATAACAGCACTTAAGCTTACTGTTGTACTTTGTTTTGCCCGGGTAATAGTTCTACCTCCAAGATCAAATGTTGGAACAACCTGATCCACTTGTTTTAAACCTGTCGATAGATAAACAGAATCCGTTTGATCAAATTTGATTTCTCTCCATTTGGGGTATCCTTTGTATGGGATTGAAGTCATTCCTGCCCATAAAGTTACTTTATTGACAGCTCTGTCTCCAAAATTGGCAGTCACCCCATTTTTGAGTCCATTTCCGGCGGCTAAAAGAATAATCAGCATGAAAATACCCCAAGAGATTGAAAATCCTGTAAGAAAAGTACGGAGTCTATTTCTTTTTAAAGTAGTTGCGATTTCTGAGAAAATTCCAAACATATTAATTTTCAATTATTCCGTCCTTGATTCTGATAATTCTGTGGGTGTTTTCTGCCACCATTTGTTCGTGAGTAACAATAATGATTGTCATTCCGGTTTGATTTACCTCTTTCAAGAGCTGAATCACCTCTTCAGAAGTTTTACTATCTAAAGCACCGGTTGGTTCATCAGCAAGAATAATTTTGGGATTTGTGATTAAAGCACGGGCAATAGCTACACGTTGTTTTTGTCCACCACTCATCTCATTAGGAAAATGGTGAGCCCAGGGAGCTAATCCTACTTTATCCAGATATTCCATTGCTATACTATTTCTTTTTTTTCTTGAAATATTTCTGAAATATAACGGAAGAGCAACATTTTCCATTGCATTTTTGTAAGGAATTAAATTGAAATTCTGAAATACAAAACCAATATATTTATTTCTGAGTTCAGCAGCTTTAGTTTCGTTTAAGTTCTTGATCAAAAGGTTATCTAAAATGTAATCTCCCTGATCATAATTATCTAATATTCCAAGAATGTTGAGCAAAGTAGATTTTCCTGAACCGGAAGCCCCCATAATAGAGATCATCTCTCCATCTTTTATCTCTAAGTTGATCCCCTTTAGTACGTGTAAAGGTGCAGCTCCAAAGTATGTTTTATGTAAATTAGTTATGTTTATCATATTGATTTTCAAATATTTTTAATTTTTCTCTATAATGATCTTGAATAGGAATAGCAATTAATTTTTCCCGATCTAAACCAACAATAACAGATTCAGATTTTGTTTTTACAATTTTTTGAGTTTTATCAATCAAATACTGCACCATTTTAAAACTTTTGTTTCCAATTTGAACCACTTTACAAGCACATTCAATGGTATCTCCATAATTAATCGGAGCGATAAAATCGATAGAAATATGTGCTAACACAAGATCAATTTGCAGCCAATCAATTTTTTCATTCAAAATTTTCTCAATATAGGCAGTTCTACCTATATCAAAATAGCTGCATTGAACACCATTATTTACATGATTAAATGGGTCTAAGTCGCTCATTCTTATTTGTATAGGTATCAAAAAATTGAAGTGTAAATCCTCCATCGTTAAAAAAAAGTTTAAAAGCAAAAGTAATAAAAAAATAGCATCAAATAACAAAATAAAATCAAAAACCAATTGTTTGTTATTCAGAAGATAATCGGTGTTATAGTTCATGTTTTCGTAGTTTATTGGATTGCTCGAATGCTCGATTGCTCGAATGCTCGAATGCTCGAATGCTCGAATGCTCGAATGCTCGTGCTCATTATTTATTATTCATTATTCATTATTCATTCGTCTGCAGTCCGTGGTCCGTTGTCTGTAGTCTTTTTTTTTCTGGGCATTCCCCTTTGGCTGCGCTCAATCTAAATCCCCACAAAAATGAACAATAATCGCGTCGCCAGCCAAAGGGTCGGTCTCCGGCCAGTACTCCTCGCAGCCACACCAAGTGTTGCATCGGCCCGGCAGGAGCTCCTCCGTCGCTCTGCCGGTCACGTGCACCACTAGGTGTACCTGCTTGCGGGGTACTTGGCCTTCGCCCTAATGCGGGGGAAAGCTGGGGCTCATTGACCTGCGGAGCACTAATTGGGTATTCTTATAAATGATTGGTGAAAATATTTGTAAATTGTTCATTAATTGCAATATATAAAATTTAGTGATTTTGCATCCGTTTAGTAACAACCTTTTAATAGATAAGCCAATTGAAAACTGAAATTTAGAATCTGTCACCCATTTGGCAATTCAATAATCAACAAAAAATTTAAAATTATCTCACTTAAATTAGATCAAATCTTCTTCAGATCTGACAAATATTAGAAATTCATACACCAATTTCACCATTTTTCAAATAAAATGGTGTTATCATTTATAATAAAGTTGTTTTTGGGTTATACAAACATTTTACAATGTTTGTAGTTTACTTTCCCATCGTTGATTGAGATCGATTTTTCAATCATAGCAGATGAGGGATCTAATCTGAATTTGATCTGTTCAAAGATCATATACCAATACAGATAGTTTTGCAGATAACTGGAGGATACTCCATGAAACCGATCCATAAAAGCAAATAATTTTAGGTATCTGCTTTCAATCGTTTTTGTATCATAATATTGGTTACATCCTTTCACTTTCTGATCCTTTTTTCTAATAAAGTAGCTGATCTTTCTCTTTCCTGCAAATTGTTTAAGAATCGGATGATCACTCAAACATAGTTTTTTTACTTTGTTTAGTTTTTTTCCAAGATGGTTCTTTAATTCTTCTTCTTGTAATCCACCTTGTTGAATAATTGTGATTTCAAAATGGGATATTCTGTCCCCAATAGCCACTAAAGAAAGAGGTTTGTATTCCCCATTTCGGATACTTTCTGCTTTTCTATTACAGGCAGGATTCGTTATCTTTCCTTTTTGTCCTATTTGTTTAGCTTTGGCTCCTTGTCCCTTTCGGGAGAAGGGTTCTGAAATATCAATCATTTCCGTTATTCCTAGATATTTATCCGGGACATATTCACCCAGAGAGGATATAATTTTATGTCTCCAATCAAATGAAGTTTGGTTAGAGATATCCAATGCATCAGAACAATCTTTGATTCCTGATCCTGTCAACATCAGCATGAAGTAGGCTTGTAATTTCTCCTTCTTTTTGAGGTAGGAGATTGTTGTGCCCGAGAACTCATTAAAGCTTCTACCACAACTCTTACAAAGAAAATATTGAACTCCTTTTTTCTTACCGTTTAGAATAAAATGTGATTTTCCACATTTAGGACACACCCTGACTTGCTTCTCACTGATATATTTACAGATAGAAGCTAAAGGATTAACAGAACTCTTTTTTTTGGAATTTTCTTCAGCGGATGGTGATGGTTGTACTGAAGTAGTTTTATTGGTTTGCTTAGAGGATTGGGGTAGTTCATTCATAGTTTTTTGAGTTTAGTGAGTCATTGATATTGATGCAAATATAAACAAAAAAATGAATGAATTGCAAAACTTTTGAAAAAAATCTGCTAATCTAATAAAAGATTGGTGCTATTGTGATGCAAAAACACAAGACTATAAAAAAGTGTTTAAAATCAAAAATATACCGAAAAACTCACCCATCTTTTAATAGATTAGCCAATTAAAGCTCCGTCGGATTGTTTATCACTGTTCAATTAAAAGAAATAAAAAAGTGATAAAAAACGACCTCGTCATCTTTTATCACTTTTTATGTTGTTGAAAAAATCTTACTAACTGAACTAATTTTACATTACATTCAATTTCTTCATGATCCCTGACTTAAGGTTAGCCGCTTTATTCTTGTGAATAATCCCTTTTTTTGATAATTTGTCAATTAAAGAGGTTACTTTTGGAAGCTTGCTAACAGCAGTTTCTTTATCAGAAGTTAATCTAATGTCTTTTAAAGCATTACGCATTGTCTTTGCATAATATCTGTTTTCTAATCTCTTACGATCGTTCGCTCTGATTCTTTTCTTGGATGACTTGTGATTTGCCATTATTATTTGTATTTTTTTCTAAAAATTTATTTTTTCATTTAGGGCTGCAAAATTACAAAAAAAATTGATTCAAAAATCAGATTTGCTCTTTTTTTACAAAAAAATCTAATTTCTTCATCGCAGGAAAATGTAACTGTATGAAATCCAATACTTCTGACTCACTCATCCCAAAGTTACTTGTCGCTGAAACTGCACACTTTTTGAACTTTTCAACTTCCCCTAATTGATAATAACAATTCAATTTTTCGCACCAAATATCCCAGAATAGGGGCAACCCTGTTTCTAAATTTTCAAAACAGATAATCGCATTTTTAAAATCCTCTTCCATTGATAGTGCCTTTCCAAATAAAAAAAGATATATAGGATCATCTCCTGTTAGCGGAATGAGTGTTTCTATAATCTCTTGTGATGCTTTGCTATTTCCATTGTTTGCATAATAAAGCAATTTGTTTAATATAATACATCTGGAGTCTATCCCCTCTTCTTTTAATTTATCTAAATTTAAAACGTAGTTTTTACTGTCAGTTTCATACAAAGCTGGAATATAGATCTGCCAGAATTGAGGGTATTGCTTTAAAAATGGTTTGTTTTTTTCTAATATCTTTAATGCTTCCTTCTCTTTACCACTTGCTAGTAAACCGTTCGCTTTGGCCAGCTTTGGTGTGGCTCCATCCGGATTGGTGATCTCCATTACATTATAGTGTAAATAGTATATCAAATCGTTTGATAAGGTGGAAGAGTTATTGTATAAAAATCCATCCCTAATTTTAATCTGATTGTCAACCAACCCTACAATCCAGTCGTTTATGACAATTGAATAGTCCCGATACGTTCGCATTACAATGTGATGTTCTCCATCTTTGATATAGTATTTTACAAAATGAAAATCACCACTGTTGTCAATAGCTGAAGTCGCAGATGTGGCAATTCTGATAAAATAATTTTCAAAATAAAATTTACCGACCGGCGCATCTAAACTGCTAAATGCGATTGAGTTGTCTTGAAGTTTCTTTTTAAGATACTCTTTGTCAAATGCATTGATATATGTGGCTGTGTCGCCGTTTAGTATAGATTGTTCAATTTGTAAAGCAAAATCAATAATGTGTAAGGAATCTAATGAGATTTTATCACTATTTTGCTGATTTGTTTTTTTGCATGATGTGACAGAAAGAATTATAAATCCGAATATTACGAATATGTTTATGATAGTATGTTTCATTGCCCAATTTTTTTGCAAAGATATGGTTATTTATGAAATACTAAAGTTGAAAACAGTTCAGGAACAAATATTTCATTTGAAACTTCTATTAACGCTTCTGATGTGATGCTTTCAAAGCATTGAATCGCTTCTTCTAATGATTCAATTTCTTCAAAAAAAAGAGCACTTCTCCCTAATGCAAGCATTTCATTGAGCTTACTCTCATTTGAAATGGCTAATTGACCTAAAAATTGTTTTTTAGCATAATGGAGTTGAAGAGTCCCTAATTTTTGATCTCTCAGTTTTTTAAGTTCCTTATATATGATTTGAGTGCATTTTTCAACTAGATTATTGTCACATCCAAGATATATTGTAAATAGCCCACTGTCAGAAAAAGGATTATAATTAGCTTCAACACTGTATGCTAAACCTTTTTTTTCACGAACAGCTAAGTTTAATCTGGTGTTTAATCCTTGTCCTCCTAAAAGGTTGGATAATAACATAAGTGGATATCGATTTTCATGGGATAGTGGATAGGCAATATTCCCCATTACAAGATGTGCTTGTGCTGTTTTCTTTTTTTTGAACAATGTTTTGGGGGTATATTGCTCATATTGACTACGACTTCTTTCACCGTTATTAATAGGTTGTTGTCCAAAATATTTTGTGCACAACTGAATCATTTTTAATTCAGTGCATTTCCCAACATAAGAGAGTACTACATTTTGAGCAGTGTAATTTTGATCAATAAATTCAAGTATAGCCGGTTTAGCTATTTTTTGAAGACTTTTTTTGGATCCCAGAATGTTGTTTCCTAAAGGATGTTTGTCATATATCAAAGTTTCAAAATCGTCAAAAATCAATTCTGCAGGAGAGTCATTGTAGTAGTTGATCTCTTCTAAAATTACATCTTTTTCCTTAATAAGCTCTTTCTCAGGAAATGTGGCATGAAAAAAAATGTCAGAAAGTAGCTCTATGGCTCTTTCAGAATCTGAAGAGAGAAATGATCCATGAAAATAGGTTTCCTCCTTTGAAGTACTGGCATTGATTTCACCCCCCACATTTTCCATATAGCGTATCACCTGACCACTGTTTCTCTTTTGAGTTCCTTTAAATATAGTATGTTCAACAAAGTGGGCGAGTCCGCTATATTCAGGTTTTTCATCTCTGGTTCCGGCATTTATGAGCACTCCAAAGTGAGAAATTGGTGCATCTATATATTTGTGAACCAGCTTGATTCCGTTCGGAAGTTTGTGAATTGGATGCATCGTTATGCTAAGTTTTGTTGTGTTAAAGTGACCTCAATGATCTGATTTATGAACTCTTTTTTGTAGTCAATTTTTATTTTAATGTAATTGTCAGTAAATCCAAATAAAAAGTTTTGATGAACTCCTTCTTCAACCAATACATCTCTTTTAGTATTAATGAATTGATTATAAAAGGTTTCTTTTTTCATATCAGATAGGGCAAGTAAACGATTTGTCCTTAATCTTTTTATACTCTCTTGAATCTGTTCTTTAGATTCGGATGCAGGTGTTCCTGGTCTTTTAGAATAGGTGAACACATGTAAATAGGATATGGGAAGTTGGTCAATGAATGTATATGTATCTTCAAAATCTATATCCGATTCACCCGGAAATCCTGTAATTACATCAACAGCAATACATGCATCCGGTATTATTTGTTTAATATATTGAACTTTGGATGCAAAAAATTCCCTGTTGTATCTTCTTTTCATTCCTTGCAAAACTTTATTGGATCCTGATTGTAAGGGAATATGAAAATGGGGCATAATAGTTTTAGAATGAGAAACTAAATTGATGATATCATCTGTTAATAAGTTGGGCTCAATAGAGGAAATTCTTACTCTTTCAATCAGGTTGGATTGATCAATAACTGATAAAAGTTCTATCAGTGTTTCTCCTGTTTGATGACCAAAGTCTCCTACATTTACTCCTGTTAAATTCACTTCTTTGATTCCCATCTCATGGATCTCTTTGATGTTAGCCATCACGTTTTCAATAGTATCACTTCTACTTGTTCCTCTCGCTTTTGCAACAGTACAGTATGTACAGTGATAATCACACCCATCCTGAATTTTTAAAAATGAGCGCGTTCTGCTGAGAGATGAGAAAGCTGAAAAAAAATCAGGAGTTTCAGGTTCAGATTCACCTAATAAATGGTTTACTAAATTGATCTTATTTTCTGTTCCATAAGTTTTATATACGCCTTCCCATTCAGATACTTTTTTGGCATCCAATTCTGAATAACAACCAATTACAATCACTTTTGCACTTGGGTGTTCCCGGTGCAACTTAGAAACTAAATTCCTTCCTTTTTTTTCAGCTGCACCGGTTACTGCACAACTGTTTACGATGATATAGGAAGGATCATACGATATTGAAAAACCGTTTTCTAAAAGCTTTCTGGAAATATGGGATGATTCACTATAGTTGAGCTTACAACCTAATGTATGTATTGAAAATGTACGTTCTGTTTTCATGCTGCAAAAATACTAAATAATCTAACAAGTAACAGGTAACAAGTAATAGGTAACAAGTAATAGGTAATAAGGAACAAGTAATAGGTAATAAGTAACAGGTAACAGGTAACAGATAACAATTATTCAGCTATCAGTTATCAGCTATCAGCTATCAGTTATCAGTTATCAGCTATCAGTTATCAGCTATTTTATTATTTATTATTTATTATTCATTATTCATTATTCATTATTCATTATTCATTATTCATTATTCATTTTTTTTTGTGCTAATAATTCGATATATAATTCGTGAATTAGTGGCATTTATAACTCTTTGAATTGAAAACAAATTCGTTAGAATATTAAAATAAATTAAAAGAAAATAAGTTGGAGTATAATTAAAATAGAAATGTAAGTGAGTCGGATAGCTTTATAAAAAGAAAAGAAATGAAGATGAAGTGTGATTAAAAAATTTTTTATAGTAACATTTTTTGTACTTTTGCGTTTCAAATAGTGTTATATAAATAGGTAGTATGAGAACCAAGTATATTGATCTGATTTCACAAACTTATGAATTTCCACAAGAGGAGTTTAAAGTGGAAGATAATGAATTGTATTACAATGATATTCCACTTATGGATATAATCAAACAATATGGAACTCCTTTAAAAATTACATACTTACCAAGAATATCACAAAATATTCAGAAAGCAAGAAGATGGTTTAATGTAGCAATTGCTCGTGCAGATTACCAGGGTGATTACCATTATTGCTATTGTACTAAGAGTTCTCATTTCGAATTCGTATTAACTGAAGTACTTAAAAATGGAGTTCATATTGAAACCTCATCTGCTTTTGATGTCAATCTGATTGAAGTCCTACATGAAAATGGTCAATTTAATAAAGATAATTACATCATTTGCAATGGGTATAAAAAACAACAATATATTGATAATATTGCTCAGTTAATTACAGATGGTTTTACCAATGTAATACCAATCATAGATAATTTAGCTGAATTTGATCAACTCGATAATGCTGTTCAAGGGAAATGTCAAATTGGATTAAGAATAGCAGCTGAAGAAGAACCAAGATTTGAATTCTATACTTCACGTTTAGGAATCAGATACAATGAAATTTTACCTTTCTACGAAAATAAAATTAAGAAAAACAAAAAGTTTAAGCTTAAAATGCTTCACTTTTTTATTAATACCGGAATTAATGATACTGCCTATTATTGGAATGAGTTGAGTAAATGCGTCAGTATCTATTGTGATCTAAAGAAAATTTGTCCCGATTTGGATTCACTTAATATTGGTGGTGGTTTTCCTATTAAAAATAAATTGTCATTTGTTTACGATTATGAATATATGGCTGAAGAGATTGTGTCTCAAATTAAACAGATTTGTGAACGCGAAGGCGTGAAAGAACCCCATATTTTTACCGAATTTGGTTCCTATACCGTTGGAGAAGCGAGTGCTGTGCTATATTCTATTTTACAACAAAAAAGACAAAATGATCGCGAGCTTTGGAATATGATCGATAGTTCATTTATGACCACTTTACCCGATTCCTGGGCAATAAATCAACAGTTTATTATCTTAGCAGTTAATAATTGGGATAAAGAATATGAAAGGGTATTCTTAGGGGGACTCACCTGTGATAGTCACGATTATTACAATTCTGAGGCTAATCTAAACGCTGTTTTTTTACCCAAAATTGCTGATAATTACGTGAGTAAAGATCAGGATGAAGATGTAAAGGAACAAGATGTTCAGTATATCGGTTTATTTAATACCGGTGCCTATCAGGAATCTGTTGGAGGGTATGGTGGTATTCAACACTGCTTAACTCCTGCTCCTAAACATATCATTATTACAAAAGATGAAGATGGTGAGATTGTAACAAAACTCTTTGCTAAAGAACAAAGTTATAAATCAATGCTAAAAATTCTGGGATATTAATGCTTTTTTTCTGACAATTTGACATAAAAACCGTTTGGCACAGTTTGTGTATACTATATTCGTTGAAATTAAAAAAACATTATATATATGCAAACAGGAAAAATTAATGTACAAACGGAAAACATTTTCCCCATTATCAAAAAATTTTTGTATTCAGATCATGACATTTTCCTTAGGGAATTAGTCTCTAATGCTGTGGATGCCACTCAGAAATTAAAAACTTTAACTACCTATGGTAATCTGCCTATCGAATTAGGTGATTTAACGATTCAGGTTCTTGTAAATAAGGAAGATAAAACATTGAGAGTGATCGATAGAGGAATTGGAATGACTGAAGATGAAGTGGTTAAGTATATTACTCAAATTGCATTTTCAAGTGCTGAAGAGTTTTTGGATAAATATAAAGGAACAGATTCTGCTAATATTATTGGACATTTTGGATTAGGTTTCTATTCCTCTTTTATGGTAGCTAAAGAGGTTGAAATCATTACAAAATCTCATGTTGAAGGAGCTCAGGCAGTGAGATGGGTTTGTGACGGATCTCCTGAATATAAAATGGAACCGGTTGAAAAAGAGGATAGAGGTACTGAAATTATCCTTCATATTGCTGAAGAAGAGGAGTCTTTTCTGGATGAATTTAAAATTATTGAACTTTTAAATAAATATTGTAGATTTTTGCCTATACCAATCCAATGTGGGATGGAAAAGGATTATTCTAATCAAGAAGGAGAAGAGGATTCTAAAGAGATTGAAAAACCAAGAATTATCAATAATACCAACCCAATATGGAAACAAGCTCCGGTGAATTTAACTCAGGAAAACTATACCCAATTTTATAGAGAGTTATACCCCATGACTTTTGATGAACCATTATTTCAAATTCATTTGAATGTGGATTATCCTTTTAATTTGACAGGTGTTTTATATTTCCCAAAAGTAAAAAACCAGTTTGAAATTCAAAAAAATAAAGTGCAACTGTATTGTAATCAGGTTTTTATAACTGATCAACTAGAAGGTGTAATCCCTGAATTTATGATGCTATTGCATGGTGTCATTGACTCTCCGGATATTCCATTAAATGTATCCCGTTCCTATTTACAATCGGATGCTCAAGTAAAAAAGATCTCTTCACATATCACTAAAAAGGTTGCTGATAAATTAGAGGAGATGTTTAAAAATGATCGTGAAGATTTTGAAAAAAAATGGGATGATATTAAAATTTTTATTCAATATGGATCCATCTCTGATGAAAAATTCTATGATAGAGCGAAAAATTTCTTCTTATTTAAAAATATTGATGGAAAATATTTTACTATTGATGAATATAAAACCCATATTGAAGCTTTACAAAAAGATAAAAATGAACAATTGATCTACTTATATACTTCTGATGTTGAAACACAACATGTATATATCAATAGTGCTAAAGAAAGAGGTTATGATATCTTGTTGATGGATGGATTTTTGGATACCCATTTTATCAATTTATTGGAACAAAAACTGGAAAAATCAAGATTTACAAGAGTGGATGCTGATGTGGTTGATAAATTGATCCAAAAAGAGGAAACAATGGTGTCCAAATTGTCTGAAACAGAAACAACAAAGTTGAAAGAAGTGTATGATCAAATGGTTGAAAAAGAAAAATTTAGTGTCGTTATTGAAAATTTGAGTGATACTGATTTACCTGTTCTAATTACCAGAAATGAGTTTATGAGACGTTATATGGATATGGAACGCATTTCAGGCCAAAAAGGGATTTATGGTCAGTTTGAACATTTCAATTTGGTTGTAAATGGTAACCATGAGATCTCACAAAGGATCATTCATGAAGAAAATGAAGAAAAACAAAAACAATTAATACAACAAATGATAGATTTAGCGTTATTATCTCAAAATATGCTTACCGGTGAAAAATTGAGCCAATTTGTAACCAGAAGTATTCAAATGATAAATTAACGCGAATGACGAAACCTATAGTTTTAGAAATTTGTGCTCCATCATTGCATTCTGCTATAAATGCAGATCTTGCAGGAGCCGATAGAATTGAGTTGTGCCAAAATCTAAATGAGGGTGGCACAACTCCTTCATTTGGAATCATTAAGTATTGTGTGGATCATTTAAAATTAAAAACCCATGTTCTGATTCGTCCCAGACCAGGTGATTTTTGCTATAGTGATCAAGAATTTAAGACCATACAACATGATGTTGAGTTGTGCAAAGTTTTGGGTGTTCATGGAGTAGTTGTTGGTTTTTTAAATGAAGATTTCACAATTGATATTGAAAAAACCCGACAAATTGTTGAAATTGCTGCTCCAATGAGTGTTACTTTTCATAGAGCTTTTGATATTTGTAATGATTGGAATGCCGCTCTGGAGCAGATCATTGACTGTGGCTGTAATGCAATATTAACTTCCGGAACAAAAAAAACTGCCTACGAAGGGATCCCAATTTTAAATGAGATCGTTCAAAAAGCACAAAATAGAATTACAATCTTAGCGGGTAGTGGTATTAATGCTTCCAATGCTTCTGAGATTATTGAAAAGACTGGAGTGTATGAAATTCATTCCTCTTGTACACACTCCATTTCTAATCTAAAAGGATCTCCTGAAATTGAAAAACTTTTAGATGAATCCAATGTTTATCACAAAGAGAGTGATATAGAGCTAATCAAAAAAATATTATCTTTGCAAATTATAAACAAACCAAAAAATTAATTACTATGATCCAAAGAATTCAAACCGTTTATCTGTTTTGTGCTGCTGTTGTTGCTTTTATATTACTTTTTATCTCTATCGGAACTTTACAAGGTGAAGCAGGCTTTTATACCTATACCCCATTTTATGTTAAAGTGATCAACACAGATATGAAGATAACTAGTACCCTTTTCAATGGACTTTTATTGATTGGTTCTTCTCTGTTATCATTGATTACCATTTTATTTTATAAAAAGAGAAAACTTCAGGTTAGATTAATTAATGTAAATATGATCGTTATACTGGGTGCCTTATTTTCTATGCTAATCGTTTATCCAAAATGGATTTTTCCCTATAATGAAGATTTAAAAGGAACCATTTTAAATTTTAATTTTGTTCTTTTAATTAGTTTGTTTGTTGCTGTAGGTTTGTATATGGCGAAAAAAGCCATCTTAAAAGATGAAGCTTTAATTCGAAGTACTGAAAGATTACGTTAAAAATTAAAAATTATGATTTTAACAGTTCCACAAATTCGCGAATCTGAGGATTTTACTATGCAAACCGAACCCATTTTATCTATCGATTTAATGGAACGTGCCGGTGCAAACTTAACAGAACAACTTTTAAAAGATTTTAATATTTTCTCTTTCAGTGAAGTGATCGTGTTTTGTGGTCCCGGTAATAACGGTGGAGATGGATTAGTTATTGCCCGCTATTTATCTGAAATAACTAAAGTTAAAGTGATTTTAGCTAATTTTGGACATATTACTCATTCTGAAGTCAATATCAATTTGGAAAGGATTAAAGATAATCCTAATATTGAAATCATAAATGGAGTTCAATTTTTACAAAATATTGAAGATTACGAATTGCCATTTTCTCCTCTTATTATTGATGCTATTTTTGGTATTGGTCTTACTCAACCTTTAAAAGGGGATTATGTTAAAGTTGTTGAATGGATCAATTCTTTAAATGCTTTTGTTGTTTCAGTTGATATTCCTAGCGGTTTATTTAGTGATAAACATACACCCGATGATGCAGTTGTTATCTTATCACATCGGGTTTACTCTTTTCAATCACCGAAATTAGCTTTTTTATTTCCTGAAAATCAAGAAAAAGTCGTTTCTTTTAGAATCATTGATATTGGAATGTTAATTCCTGGAACAATCCATTCTACAATGAAATGTATCAATCATGAAATGTGTTCCCTATTATTAAGTACTCCTAAAAAATTTGCACATAAGGGAACAAAAGGAAATGCACTACTCATTTCTGGCTGTGTAACAATGTCGGGTGCTACTATTTTGGCATCTTATGCAGCTATGAGAGGTGGATTAGGTAAACTGACTGTCCATGCGCCACAATCTGTTTTAAAAAGTATTGCAGTTACAGTACCTGAAGTAGTTCATTCGCAAGATGCAGATAATGATTACTTTAGTGAAATACTAACCGATTTAAAACTTTTTGATGCAATTGCAATTGGATCAGGGTTGGGGAGAAATGTGAAAACTACAAAGGCAGTAAAACATTTTCTTGATAAAATGGCATCAGATCAATATAAATCTCCTCTTATTATTGATGCAGATGCTTTGAATATTATTAGTGAACATCCCGAATGGTATTCATTAATTCCTAAAGAATCAATTATTACTCCCCATTTAAAAGAGTTTGAAAGAATTGCAGGCAAAAGTAGTAACGATTTTGAAAGAATGCAGAAAGTTCAGGAGCTTTCTAAAAAATATCAGATCATTGTCATTTTAAAAGGTGCTCATACTATGGTCGCTTTACCTACCGGTGAACTTTTCTTTAATATGTCAGGTAATCCGGGAATGGCTACAGCCGGTTCCGGTGATCTCTTAACAGGTTTGTTGTTATCCCTTTTATCACAAAATTACCCTCCTCATATTGCCTCATTATTAGCTGTTTATATCCACGGTTTGGCGGCTGATATAGCTATCGAAAATGATCAATCCATCGAAAGTTTGATCGCTTCTGATATCCCTCATTATTTTGGACAAGCTTTTAACAGATTAAAATAGATGAAAAAAAATTGCTTACTTATTTTATTAATTGTTTTAATTACTCACTCTTATTCACAAGGTTTTAAACTTAAAATTGTTTCTGACTTTCAGGCAGATTCGTTGATCTTAAAATCTTTTAATCAAAAAGAGCATAAATATGATGCTTTTTTACAAGCTCAATACCAAAAAGAGATTGTTTTTAAAACAATAAAACCTTTAGAACCGGGGATTTATCTTTTGTTGAGAGATACGACCATTATTGTTGAGTTTTTTATTTCAAACGAAAAAAATCAAGATTATACCATTGAAATTAAAGGAGGAACCCCAACCTTTTTTGGATCTCCTGAGAATGAATCCAACCTAAAGTATATCAATAAGATGCAAGAATTTGATACAAAAATTCAACAGTTGGATATTGAATTTCAGGAATTGAAAAAAAGAGGAATGCCTCAATATATGCTTCAACCTTTTATTGATTCTATTGCGTTGAAAGCTGATCTGATACTTAAAGAGAAAAAAGAGTATCAATTTAAAATGATCAATGAACAAAAAGGGACTCTTTTAGGATCGTTAATTGAATCAACAATGGAAATGGCTACCCCTCCAAAGGAGTATTATAATAATAGACAAAAATATTTTACCTATTTACTGGAACACACTTTTGATCATTATAAATGGGAAGATGATAGACTGTTAAATACTGCTTTACCTAGTAATAAATTTAAATTTTATTCTCAACTAATCTTAGAATTAGATCCCTCAGTTTCTACACCAATTGTAATTTCAGCTTTAGAGAAAAGCAAGAAATCTGAAAAACAATACTATAACTTCTTTGATTATCTGGAAATTTTCTTTGGATCATTAACTTCACCTTATAGAGATGAAATGCTGTATATTGCGATGCTTAAAAATGGTTTAACTTATCCCAATCTTTCTCCTGAAAGAAAAGCCAGATATGAAAGTGAATTAAGAATTATAGATAAAAATCAACCGGGTTCTCAAATTCCTGATTTTTCAATCATCATGTCAGGGGGAGATACTACTTCTATTTATAAAATTGATGCGGAGTATTTGTTGCTCTATTTCCAAAATCCTGATTGCCCTTCTTGTATTGAATTAAGACAAAAAATGGAGTCAATGGATCAATTAAAAAACGCAATTGCTAACAAGAAATTAAAAGTTATTACTATCTTTTTTGAATCAAATCCATTAATCTGGAACAATTATTTAAAGAAAGGGGCAAATCCGAATTATCTTCACGCATGGAACTATGACCAGCAAATAGAACTCAAAAATCTTTTTGATACACGAACTATTCCTATGCTGATTTTGTTAGACAAGGATAAAAAAGTGATTAAGAAAGATTTAATGAGTAATGAAATTGAACTTTATATGAAAATGATAAATCCTTAGTGAAAAAATGTAACATTTTCATTAAATTCGATACTAATACTTCAAATTTGACAAAATATTCAAAAAATTATACAAAATGAAAAAAATCTTATTATTCTTGGTTGTCACCTTAGTAACTCTAGGTACAACATTAATGGGCCAACAGACTGATCCCATTAAAAACGATCCCAATGTGAGAATTGGAAAGTTATCTAATGGTATGACATATTACATTCGTGCCAACAAAAAACCTGAAAAACGTGTTGAGTTCAGATTAGCTGTAAATGCAGGATCAATGCAAGAAACTGATGCTCAAGTGGGCTTAGCTCACTTTGTTGAACACATGGCATTTAATGGAATTGAAGGATATCCCGGAAATACCATGATTAGCGAACTACAAAAATTGGGTGTTTCTTTTGGTGGTGGAATCAATGCGTATACTTCATTTGACGAAACTGTTTATGAAATTACAATGCCTATCGATGATCCCAAAAATATCGAATTTGGCTTAAATATCGTTAAAGGTTGGGCAAACGGACTTATTCTAGATGATAATGAGATTGATAAAGAAAGAGGCATTATTATTGAAGAGTATAGAAATGGATTAGGTGCTCAAGATAGAATGAGAAAAAAATGGTTCCCTGTTGCTTTTAATGGCTCTCGCTATGCTGATCGTTTACCAATCGGTACTTTAGAAAACCTACAAACATTCAAATATCAAACTATTAAAGATTTTTATAAAGAATGGTATCGCCCAGATTTACAGGCAATTATTATTGTAGGAGATATTAATGTTGACCAAATGGAAGCTATGATTAAAGAAAAATTTAGCTCTATTCCTGCCAGAACAAACCCACAACCCAAAATTATGTACCCAATTCCGGGAAACAAAGAACCAATGGCTGTTGTTTGTACTGATCCTGAAGCAGGTGGTTCTCAAGTGATGGTTTTTAATAAACATGACTATTTCTTAGTGAAAAATGTTGGAGATTTTAAAAAACTAATGACTCATCAATTGTATAACATGATGTTAGAATCTCGTTTATCTGAATTACAACAAGATCCAAAAGTTCCTTTTATCGGAGCATCTTCCGGTTATGATAATTTTATTGGACAATGTGATGCTTATTCAAGTTCTGTTGTTGCTAAAGAGGGGCAAATTGAGAATGCTTTAATGTCTATTTTTAAAGAAAACAATAGAGTTCTTCAATATGGATTCCTTGAAACTGAATTAAAAAGAGCTAAAGAAGAATTACTAAACAATTATGAAGTGGCTGCTAATGAAACTGATAAAACAGAATCTTACAAATTTGCTTCTGAATATATTGAACATTTTTTACGTTCTAATCCAATTCCCGGAGCAAAAAGAGAATTTACTTTTGCTAAAAAATATTTACAAGAGATTACATTAGATGAAATTAATGCTTTAGCTAAACAATGGATCAATAAAGAAAATATGGTTGCTGTTGTTTTAGCTCCTGAAAAAGCAGGTTTAGTAATCCCTACTGAAAATAAAATTTTAGAGATCATCAATGACCCATCATTACAAAATGTTTCTGCTTATGTGGATACCTATAAAGAACAAGAAGTGGTAGATGTTACGAAATTAGTGCCAGGAAAAGTAGCAAGTGTAGTTGAACTTAAAGAAATTGATGCCAAAGAATATACCCTTTCTAATGGAATCAAAGTTATTTTGAAAAAAACAAACTTTAAAAATGATGAGATTTTATTTAATGCAAAAAGTAAAGGTGGTATGAGTTTATATACTGAAGCAGATATTCCTTCATTATTCTTTGCATCCCAATTTGTTGATAGAGCAGGTATTGGTGAATTAAACTATACTTCTTTGGAAAAGAAAATGAAAGGAAAAAAAGTGGGTGTAACTCCTTCAATTGACTTTGATAATGAAAGCTTAGATGGATCATCTACACCTAAAGATTTGGAATTCTTTTTCCAATATTTAAATGCATTCTTTACCAACCCTAGATATGATGCAACTGTTCGTGAGTTAGTTTTAAATGAAACTTTAGAACAAATGAAAAGCATCAAAGCTATGCCAATGTACAGATTTTTTGGTGAAATGATTGGAGCTATGAATCAAAACGATCCATATCAAGCTAACGTACTTAATATGACTGAAGATTTTGTTCAAAAAGCAAACTATGAAAGAGCTTTTCAGTTATACAAAGAAAGATTTGCTAATCCAGCTGATTTTACCTTCTGCTTTGTAGGTAATTTTGATGAACCAACCATGATTAAATATTTAGAAACTTATTTAGGCTCTTTAAAAACAACAACCGTAAAAGAAAACTTTAGAACCGGCGTTGAAAAAGGATTCCCTAAAAAAGCAATTAGAAAAAATGTTTATGTAGGTACTGAACAACAAAGTTTTGTGGGTATTGCATTATCAAAACCAATCCCTTATTCTCCAAAAAATACAATGATTGTAAACCAAATCTCAGAAGCTCTTCAAATTGAATTGATTGAAGTGATTCGTGAACAAATGAGTGGCGTTTATTCTCCAATGCTTCAAATGCAAGCTACAAAATATCCAAATTCAGAATATATGACTTTCATTATGTTTGGCTGTAGCCCTACAAATACTGATACTTTGGCTAATGCAGTTATGAATATTTTGAAAAATTTCCAAAAAAATGGTCCAAAAGCAGAAACATTGGAAAAAGTAAAACAACAAATGATTAAAGATCGTCAAACTAACTTAGAAAAAAATAATTTCTGGTTAAGTTATATTTCCGGCAGAATTTATATGGGCGAACCTTTGAATGTAATTGCTACTTATGAAAAATCTGTTAATGAAATCACCAATGAGGATATTGTTAAATTTATGAAAAAATTTGTAAACTTAAAACAAGTTTTAAGAATTGATATGTATCCTGAATCCATGCAAAAATAATAATTGGAATTCAAAAAAAATACTACAAAAAAAGAGCAGAATTTTCTGCTCTTTTTTTTTATCATAAAAATTAAAAATTATTGTTTCGGAAAATAGAGTTTGAATGTACTCCCTCTATTGATTTCACTTTCAACTTCAATCTTCCCATTGTTTAATTTTAAAAAATCTTTAACCATATATAATCCTAATCCTGTTCCTTTTTCATTATTGGTTCCCTTTGATGTATAATGTTCATCGAGAATAAATATTTTCTCAATCACTTCTTGAGACATTCCAACCCCAGTGTCACGTATTTCAATTACTACCTGAGTGTCGATATCCTGAGCCCTAATGAATACTTGTCCGTTTATGTGCGTGAACTTCACAGCATTGGAGAGAATATTTCTGAAAATATTACTGCAAGTCATGTCATCTCCCCAAAATATCAACTGAGGATCAATGTCAAATATAATTTGAATCTGTTTTTCATTCAAATTCAAATTTAAAATAGTCATACACTCTTCAATATGTTCTTTAATATTAATTTGTGTAGGATGAAGTTCAATGTTACTTCCTTGCACTTTAGTCCAGTCTAAAATGTTGTGAATCAATGCTAAAGTATGTTTTGTATTGTAGCTGATTTCACTAATTAATTGATGAAAATGGGGGCTTGACGAGTCTATGTATTTACCTTGAATTCCATCTAACAATAAGGCCATGGATGCTAATGGAGCCCGAATGTCATGGGCTAAAACAGAGTATAAACGATCCCTTGTTTTTTGAAATTTGATGATCGTTTTTTTGGCATCTGCAAGGTCAATATGGGTTTTCACTCGTATAGATAATTCTTCTCCGTTAAAAGGTTTAGTAATATAATCAACACCTCCGGTATTAAACCCTTGAATAATATCTTTTGTTTGACTCTTTGCTGTGACAAAAATAATGGGGACTTCCTTATTTTTTAAATTATCATGAATCAATTTTGTTGTTTCAAATCCATCCAATTCCGGCATCATAATATCCATCAATACCAAATCAATATCATTGGTTTCTGTTATTTGAAGCGCACTACGTCCATTTAATGCAAAAAAAAGATTGTAATCATTTTCATTTAGATAATTCGAAATAACTTCCAAGTTAATTTGATTATCATCAACAATGAGGATGTTTTTTTTAGTTTTCATTTTGATTACTATTGAATTCAGGATTTAAAGCTTTTAAAATCAAAGGAAATTTCATGAATTGCTCTTTTAAGTCCTCCATTAAAAAATCATTAATTAGAGAGATGAGAGAGTCAGCATATTCAATCAATTCATCAATCTTAAGATTAAGACCAATCATTTTTATTTTTTCAGCAAAATTTTCCACTTGAAATAGAACGAAATTATGTTGTATTTGATCCCATTCTTTCCAAAGTTGTTGGAAAAGGTGGTTTGTGGATCTCGTTTCGGTTATTCGTTCTTTGCTCTTTATCTCAACCGTTGGAGTTGCTTTTGTTGCAGGGATATAAGGAGATTGGATACTCTTATTTGCTAATTTTTCAATTGTATGAATGAGATCATCACGCTTCACAGGTTTGAAAAGATATCCTGCAAAATTTCCTGTTTCCATTATTTTTTCACTATGAAAAATGGATGCAGTAAAAGCAATGAGTGGGATGTGCTTTAATGAATCATCTTGTTTAATCTTTTCTGCAACTTCAAAACCGGATAACCCAGGCATTCTCATATCTAAAAGAATGATATTAGGTTTATAAGTTTCTAATAAATGGAGTGCTTTTTCTCCACTATTGGCAGTTGTTACCAGATATCCTAAGGGTGATAATAGCTTGCTGATCAGTTCAGTATTCAAAAATACATCATCTACAACCAAAATAGAAAGGGGTGAAATAGATGGTCCACAATCTTCTACAATTTCAGATTTTGAATTTGTGGAAATGGAAATTTCCGGTTCAAGTTGAACATTTGGTATTGTTATCGTAAAAGTTGATCCAACTCCAAATGTGCTCTCAACATTAATGGATCCTTTCATTTTTTCTACCAATCTTTTAGAAATGGACAAACCAAGGCCAACCCCGGAATTTAGTCTTGTATTTTCAGAATGATGTTGTTTAAAATCTTCAAAAATGGAATCCAGATTTTCTTTAGCAATACCTATCCCTGAATCAATAAACTCCATTTTTAAGATCCCTGAATTGCTGAAATATTGATGATAACTGGCTCTGATTTTTATTTCACCCGATTCAGTAAATTTTACAGCATTACCAATTAAATTAAATATAATCTGTTTGATCCGTATTTCATCCAAAACTAATTGAGAAGGAAATGGTTGCTTTAAATCAATTGAAAATTGTAAATTTTTATCCTTAGAGATCTCACTAAACATAAAAATGGTTTCTTTTAATAAAGATTCAAGTTGAACCGGTTTGGTCACTATTTCAAACATGCCGGATTCAATTTTAGATAGATTTAAAATATCATTTAATAAACCTAGTAAAAGAGTTCCACTATTAAGGATGTGATTGACCATTTTTTTGTCTTCTTCATTCTGGAGACTATATTGTAATGCTTCACTAAAACCTAAAATAGCATTGATGGGAGTCCTGATTTCATGGCTAATATTCGCTAAAAAATCAGATTTTGCTTTGTTGGCACTTTCTGCATTTTGCTTTTCTAAAATCAATTTATTCTCTAAAGAAGCTCGAAGTTTAATATTAACAAGAATTTGTGAAAAGAGTGTTAATAATACTTCTTCTCTATGATTAAAAATATATTCATTTTTAACGAAATCAAATCCAATAAAACCAATACATTTTTTATTATCCATCATAGGAATAGTGATTAAACTTTTCACCTCCTGTGGCTCTAAAATCTGTCTGATAGGATCACTAACCGGAAGTGAAAGAACATCCTGTATATAGTTGTAAATCCCTTTTTTATGTTCTTCTACCCAAGGTTTTAATAGGTTAAGAGGAACATGTTGAAGACTCTTTATTTGTGGATGTATATTGGGAGCCACCCATTCGTAAGTATTTCTGCAATATTTTTCTTCCCATTCATAATCAAATATGTAACATCTATCTGCTTTTACATAAGCTCCTAATTCAGCAAGTGATCTATTAATAGTCTGGTCAATATCTGATAATGGAATATTGATATATTGTGTGGCAATTTTCATTAAAATGGATTGAAGTTCACTTTGAATCATCAACTCTTTCTGAGCCAAATCCCATGAAGTTATATCTCTACCAATTGCAATTAATCCGATAATAGTTCCTTCTTCATCAAAAAATGGTGTTTTTTTAGTATCAATTAAAGCTCTCCTGCCATCTGAATAGGTAATCCAATCAATATATTGTACACTTTTTTTTGACAATAAAACATCATTATCTTTTGATGAGTAAAAAGTGGCTTCTGTGTGTCCAATTAAATCAAAATCTGTTTTACCAATGATTTCCTCTTTTCTATAACCCATCAATTCAGCAAAAAGGTGATTACATCCTAAATAAACACCATTAATATCCTTAATCAGTACAATGTCTGAAATAGAATCAATTAATGAACTTAAAATAGCGATATTTTTACCGTTAAAATCTTTCATTATTATAATGTTTTATTTTTTTCTATAAATTGTTGAATGGTGTTCCATTCTTTTTGTAAGTCTTCAAATATTAAACTACAATTATCTTTATTATTTGATTGATTCTCCATTTGTTGGGCTAATTCCCCTAATAAATTAAATTCGATATTAAAGGCACTTCCTTTGATAGCATGTGCTGCTCTAGTGATATTTTGTGCATCGTTTTCAAGAATAGCATTGTTTAACTCTTTGATATATTTAGGAAACTCCTGAAGCGCAGTTTCTAATATACTGAAGTAAAAGTCACCATTACTACCTAATTTTTCAATAAATTTTTCTTTGTTAAAGTGTTCCGTTTGTTCAATCGCTATTTCATCAGAGTTTTTTTGTTTCTGAAGGGGTAAGATTCCAAGTAAAACTTTATTCAAATGAGCCCTTTCTATAGGTTTTGGTATAAATTCACACATTCCGGCTTTAAAACATTCCTCTTTCTCCTGATTGGAAACTCCCGCTGTTAATGCAATAATCGGAATATTTAGATATTCCCCATTATCCATAGATCTGATTTCTTTAGTGGCTGTTATTCCATCCATAATAGGCATTTGAACATCCATTAAGATCAAATCAGGAGTATTTTCTTTTACTAATTCAATGGCTTCTTTTCCATTATTGGCTTCTCTAATTTGTGCTTTAGGAAATAAATTTTTGAGAAGGTTTTTGATCAATATCAAATTTATTTTAATATCTTCAACTATAAGTATGGAAAGCTCATCATTTTGTGATACAAAATGGTGAGTTGATTCAAACTCTTCATTTTGATAGTTTTGATCAAGTACTTTTTTAGTGTTGATATTGGTCAAATAATAATACAACTCATTAGGTTTGACAGGTTTTGTAATGGAAAACCTGATATCTAAATTTTTAACCCCTTCTTCTATAATTTGATCTTCAGAAGAACTATGTAGTAAAATAATAGACTGATGATCCGATTTAAATTTGGGACTTTTCTGAATCAGTTTTATGGTGTCAATCCCATTGATGTATGGCATGTGAAAATCAACAATAAAAATATCAAATGGAGGTTCATTCTCTATGATTTTTAAGGCCTCAATTCCAGTTTCAGCTGCTGTTGAATCGATACCCCAATGATTAAAAGTGTGTTTTAAAATCATTCGGTTATTACTATTATCATCCACAATGAGAATCCTATTGATATGGTCAATTTTTTTATTTTCAATATCTTCCCCATATTCATAATGGGTTTCAATAGCAAATTCAAATGTACTTCCTTTATTTTCTTCACTTTGATATTGAATAAAACTGCCCATTTGTCGGGCTAATGAATTGGAAATAACTAATCCTAAACCTGTTCCTCCATATCTGCGCGTTGTTGATGAATCTGCCTGTGAGAAAGCTTTAAACAATTTTTTTCTTTCATTTTCAGTGATCCCAATACCTGTATCTCTGATTGAAAAAACAAATCTTCCGGTTGTTTCATCCATCTTTTGAAATGATAATCCAAACTCAACTTCACCCGATGGGGTAAATTTTACTGCATTAGTTAATAAATTTACTAAGATCTGTTTTAGTCTGACAGGATCAATAACCGCAAATCTGGGAGTATCCGGTTGAATATTTAATAATAATTCTAACCTTTTCTTAGCAGCTTGAACTTTAATAATATCGGATGTGTTTTCAACTAAATGAAGTAAATCTGTTTTAATTAATTCAAGATCTAATTTTCCGGCTTCAATTTTAGAGAAGTCAAGAATATCACTGATAATTCCAAGTAAAGTGTTGGCAGATGTGATGGCATTTGTTAAATACTCTTGTTGGATAGAATTGAGTGAGGTGCTTTTTAGTAATTCAGTAAATCCGATCACCCCATTTAAAGGAGTCCGAATCTCATGACTCATATTGGATAAAAATTCAGTCTTGGCCTTATTGGCAGCTTCTGCAAGATCTTTGGCATCAATCAACTCCTTTTCAATTTGAACTTTTGAATAGGATTCGGCATAAATATTGGCTAAAACTTTTAAAACTTTGATCTCTTTTTCAGCCCATTGTTTGGTGGATTTGTTGGCTTCAAATCCAATACATCCCATAATGTTGTTTTTGTCAAATATGGGGATGATGATAAATGATTGAATATTGTTTTTTAAACAATTTTGTTTGTCAATTGCAGCATCTTCAGGTAATTCCTTCGTATTTGGAATATGTATAATGAGGTTTTTTTGAAGTTCATCAATGATCCGGGGAATATCAATAGATTGAACTTTTTGATTTTTCCGAACTCTATTGGCTTGAATATTTGAGTTCCATTCGCTTTTATATATTCCCTCTTTTTGATTTTCTTTAAAATGGATAATATAGGATCGATCTGCATCGAAAAATTGTGCCGTTTGTTTAAGTAAAAGTTTTACTTTTTCATCAATATTATAGCAATTGGCACCTACAAAATCAGAGGAAATCGTTGTCAATAACTTTTGAATCTCAAATTGTCTATTGATCACACGAACAGATTTTACTCTATTTCTCATGTTTACTAACATTTCTGAAAATACTTTCAAAAGAGCTTCCTCTTTTTCAGTATAATTCTGGAAATTATTTTTTGTATCAAACTCAACAAACCCAATACATTCACTTTCATCCATCATGGGAATGGCAATCAAACTTTTAATATTGCGGTTGACAAGGTTTTGTTTTAATTCAATTGAATCAGAAATGGAATTTACATTGGAAATGGATACCGTTTCACCCATTTTATGCGAGGAAATCCAACTCTCATACAACTCCATTTTGTTACTGGTAGGTGCCATTTTTTCATCATTATTCTGAAGTAAGGACCATTGATAACTCTTCCATACTGTTTTTAAATCCCACAAATATTCATATACATAAGCATTTTCAGCATTGACAAAATTGGCAATTTCAGAAAGTGAATTCTGAATAATTTCATCAATCTGATCAATATTGATGTTGATATAATTGGATGAAATTTTTATCAATAATTCTTGCATTTTGGAAAAATGTGCAATCTCATCTTCCGTCTGTTTTCGAGTCGTAATATCTCGAGCAGATGCTAAAAAGTTGTCACCCGTCTTGTTAATCCGCCATTCTAAAATTCGAAAACTTCCATTATTATGACGACATCTGTTTACAATATGTGTGATTTTTTTGTTTCCACCTAATTTTACCAGAGAATATAAAGTAGAATCATAATCCTCAGGATGAATTAAGTTTCTTAAATTTAAAAATTTTAAATCACTTTTTGAATACCCTAATAGATTATACCACTCTTCACTTACTTTTGTGAAATTTCCCTTTTTGTCAAATGTACATAAAATATCTAAGTTTACATAAAAAAGATCTATAATTTCCTGCTCCAATTCTTTACTTTCTGTAATATTTCTTTCAACAACTATGATTTTATCACCTGCTAAAGAAACGGAACTTTGACAATTAATCCATTTTCCAAATCTGTTTTTTAATTTATATTCAATATTCTCAGAAATGGTTGATGCTTGAGAAACTTCTAAAAACTGATCTTTTTTTGCGTAGTAATGAGCTAATATATTTTGAATTTTAATTTTATCTTCGGGATAAATGATGTCTAAATCCCAAATATGTTTTCCAATCAGATAATCCTGAGTATATCCAAGATTTCTAAATACTGCAGGACTTACATATTCATAAATGGGATTCAATGAAAATGAAAGTACAATAATCGTATCTGAGGTATTGGTAACAATAAGTTCACTTAAAGTTTTATAATTTTGAAACTCCTGATGCACTATTGTGGTTTGATGTTCAGAATTAACACGATTAATTAACAATCCAACCATGTCAGAATAGGTTTCCATCAATTCAATATTCCGGATCGATTCATTTTTCCCAAATATTAAAATTATATCCCCTAATTTGATTTGATCAACGGTGCTTCTAAATAGATAACAATGGCTTAGTCCCAATATTTTTGCGGCATTATTAATTATTTTTGGCGCAACAATCTCTCCTGACAGATCAGAAAATTGTTCAAATTTGGTCCATTTTTTTTGAGCAATTTTACTTTCCATTATGGAATCAATATCCCAGATTTTGTTTCTAAAATCAAAACCCAACACAGAGATCATTTTTTCAATAGAATTATTAATGTCTGAAAAACCTATCGTTTTATAAGTATTATTTATCTCTAAATACTTGTTAAAAATCACATATTTCGCTCCTGAAATCTCTTTTGCTTTTTGAGCAATAAAATCATAATCAACATTTTGATAATTAAAAGAAGTGAATACTTTTAAAATTTCAGGAAGAATTTTTCTTTCTGATATATCTTGACATAAAAAAGTAATATAACCCCCTTGATTTGAAAAAGCACTGATGCTGATCCACTTTTTTAAACGATCATCAAATTTTTCAATATATTTGGTGTTAAATTCAGAGGAAACCTGATCAAAAGTACAGATCCACTCTTGATTTTCCTGAAAGAAACGGGGTTCAATAATCGAAAACGAGGAACCTGTAATAGCTTTTGCATCTAACTGAAACTCATTTTCTAAAGCACTGTTTACCTCAATAATTTCTAAATCAATCGGGTTTTGTTCACTATTTTTTACAATCTTACAAAAAACATATCCTATTGATGATGTTTTAATGATGGATTCATAATGTTTTTCAAAAGTCATACAATCAAATATAGGGATTAAGTTTCAAATTTCATTTGGGTTGGTCAAAAACCTCTAATTGGGTTAAGTTTTTTCCATCTATAATAAATCTCAAAAAAGTGATATGATTATGAATTCCATATTTTCCGGCAGCTCCGGGATTAATAAATAGAAATCCTTTATCAGTATCGTTTTTCACTTGTAAAATATGGGAATGACCGGCTACTACTATTGTCGGTTTCTCTTTTCTGATCAGATCAATGACGGAAGAATCGTATTTACCGGGTCTTCCGATGATATGTTTTAAAAAAACTTTATGGTTTTCTATATCAAATATTTCAATTTCTTTACATTGAGATCTTACATCCCAGCCATCACAATTTCCATAAACAGCTCTAACCTTAGTTATCGCTTCTAAATCTGTTAAAATATCAGGATTCATCATATCTCCGGCATGCCAGATTTCATCACACTCTTTGAAAAATTCAAATAGCGAAGGGTGGGTATAACCGTGAGTATCTGATAAAATACCAATTTTTTTCATCTAAGGTTCAATCGTAATTCTTTGTTTTACTACTTCAAATAATACGATTCCGGTTGCAACAGAAACATTTAAAGAATCAATGGTTCCAACCATAGGAATTCTTACAGAATCATTACATTCTCTTAAATAATCCCACGCAATCCCCTCATATTCGTTTCCTAAAATGAAAGCAACAGGATCTTTATACGATTTTTCAAAATGGTATTTTTGTGCTTTCTCCGTAACTCCAATCACTTCAATACCCGAATCTTTTAAATAACGAATCACGTCAACCAAATTGGAGTGGCGACAAATAGGAACT
This sequence comes from uncultured Bacteroidota bacterium, assembly GCA_942493315.1. GTDB lineage: Bacteria > Bacteroidota > Bacteroidia > Bacteroidales > WCHB1-69 > UBA5429. The sequence goes on from OW818690.1 coordinate 1,826,357, forward strand.
TTAAACAGCGCGCCACAGGAACTTTTTACTGCATCTTCATTCAGTTGAGCTCCACCTTTTAATGGTAAAACTATTGCATTTACACCGGCACATTCCGCAGAACGTGAAATGGCACCAATATTTCTTACATCTGTAATCTTATCTAAAATCAAAATAAATGGGGGCTTGCCCGTTTCAAAAATACCCGGCAAAACATCAAAAATACTTTGATATTCAATAGAGGAAATAAAACCAATAACTCCTTGATGATTTCCTCTCACTAAACGATTCAATTTTTCAATCGGAACATATTGAAAAGGGATCTTATTTTCCCTGATTTTAATAAACAAATCTTTAAAAAGATCTCCTCTTAATCCTTTTTGTATTAATACTTTATCAATTGTTTTTTGACTCTCTATCGCCTCCATGATGGGGCGAAACCCATAAATGATATTGTCCTCCATTTTTATAATTTGATTTACTTGCAAATGTACAAATTTTTTGTGAAATTCGCTACATAACCAAAAAAGTTACTTATATTTGCCAACTGTTTTTTAATACAACCAATTATAGAAAATTTTAAGATAGATTTAATAAATAAGAGATGAAAAAAAGTATCCCGTTTCCAATCAAAAGTAGCTTTCAAAAAGCATCAGCCTTTCTTTTTTTAGTTTGTATTTTATGTTTAAGTTCCACTCTTTTTGCCCAAAAACAATGGACTCTGGATGAATGCATTGATTTTGCACAACAAAATAGTTTTTCCATCAAACAAAAAATGATTGAATTAAACAATAAACAGATCCAATACAAATCCACAAAAATGAGTATTGCCCCTTCTGTTTCTGCTTCAATGGGTCAAAATATTGACTTCGGTCGATCTCAGGTTGCCTCCTCTTTGATTATTAGTGGAAACCAGTCCTCTACCTCTTTCGGTATAGGTATGAATATGGATCTTTTTCAAGGATTAAGAACTTATAATCAATTAAAAGCCAATCAAATAGATATCCAAACAACCCGTTACGAATTGGAACAGGTTAGAGAAAATGTGGAAATGACTGTGATGGCTTATTATCTTCAGGTCTTACTAAATCGCGAAATATTGGCAGTCGCCAAAGTTCAGGAACAGATTTCACTCGATATGGTTACTAAAGTGGAATTGCTGGTTCAAAACGGTAAAAGTTCTGATGCTGATCTTTATCTTGCCAAATCAACTTTGGCCAACGACCGGTATAGTGTTGTGGAAGCTCAAAATAGTTTGAATTTGTCTAAACTCGATTTAGCTCAACTCATCAATTATCCTAATGTAAACGATTTTGATATTGTTTCCATGGATCAGGAGTATTTAATTGATGAACTGTTAAATCGTGCTATTGATGTAAATGCTCTCATTAATAACGCATTACAAAACAGACCAACGATCAAGGCTGCTTTAAATAAAATTGAAAAAGCCAAAAGAGATATTCAAATTGCTCAATCTTCCTGGTATCCATCCCTTAGTTTTTTCGCCAATTACGGAACCGGATATAACTATATGTTCACCCCATCTCCGTTGTATCCAAATGAATCATTTAATAAGCAGTTCAATAACAATTCCAGACAAGTGATAGGTCTTTCGCTCAATATTCCGATTTTTGATAAATTAAACACCCATTATAACGTCAAATTGGCCAAATTAGCGGTCCAATCTCAGGAATTCCAAATGGAGGAGGGGAAATTGACCCTCATCAAAGAGATTCAGCAAGCCCATGCCAATGCAATGGCAGCGAAAGAGCGCTACAATTCAGCAATAGAAGCGAATCAGGCAGCTAAAATTTCGTTTGAATATGAAAAAATCAGATTTGCAGAAGGAGCATCTACCAACTATGAATTTAATGATGCCAAAAATAAGTATCTCAAATCGGAATCACAACTCATCCAATCCAAATTTGATTACATTTTCCGAATCAAAATACTAGAATTTTACGGAAAAAACTAACAGGAATGCCAAAACCTACCTCATTTCATTATTTCTTTCGCTGAGAATGCTGATATCGCAGAGGTATTTTCATCATATCCTTTATGATATTTTTCTTGATTCCCATCGACTATCGACCATCGACTATCGACCATCGACTATCGACCATCGACTATCGACCATCGACCATCGACCATCGACCATCGACTATAGACCATCGACTATCGACCATCGACTATCGACCATCGAACATTCTATTTAACATCAGTAAAAGTGTACACCAGCCCAATCCCTACAATCTCTTTGAATTGAACCCGCCGAATCCGCGTTCTGGGTTGGTCCATCCCGTTTTCATATTCGTCAAATTTAACCTTTTCATTGTATCGTAACGATGTGGTGATCCGAAAATTTAACATTTTTAAAAATTGGTAGGAAAGCGATAAATCCCAATCAACTTTGAAATTCCCGAACTTTTGATCAGGATCACTATAAGGAGTGTAAAGCTCTAAAACAGTAGCAATTTTTATCCCTTTGTAGGTGGTGTTAACTGTTGTCTTCATCTTTGGCCCAACAGTCGTTACACTCATTTTATCAACTGGTACTCCATAATCGGCTCTTAACATGGAGTCTGGACAACTGGTTACCAATCCGGCAGCAGGGGAGAGGTAGATCGAAAAATGTTCATTGTACTTCCAATCAATGCCCAATGAAATATCGGTGTAAGCCGGTGACAAAAAGCTGGTCATCTTCTTTGGCTCATTCAAATTGGGAAACTGTTGAGGATATCGGTAACTGTCGGTATGTTGTGATTTGAAAGTGATCAATCCGGTTATGAAAAACTTATTGGCCACTTCATATCCAAATTTTGAGGAGAAGTTGATCTTATCTGCTGATTTTCTCCAGGTTGGCAGTAATTCGGATGAATATAAAATTCCTAACTCATTGTCAATCATTGACTCCCAGGCTAACTTGTTTTTTTTGTAAATAAGCTTGGATTTGAGATTAAATATTGAATTAAAGTGTTGATATCCACCTTCAGACCAATTCCATTGATCCGTTTGTGCTAAATTTAAACCTGCTTCACAAAAAAATTGCCAATAATCTAACCATAGATTATTCATAAAAGTATCGGTAATGCCATCTGTTTTGATGGTCTCAATTTTGTTGTAACGACTAATGGTTGGATTAGTTTGAGAAAAAGTAAAATGAATAGAACTCCCCAATAAAAATAGGATAAACAGTAACTTTTTCATTGTTTTAAAGCGTTCAATTATCTGTTTAATTTATGAAAAGCTTTCCACCATCTTTCAGAAATAACATCAGCACATGCTTGTTCATAATCTTTAACGGAACATGGAAGATAATATTTTTGGACCATTTCTGTTTTTTTGTTAGTGATAGGGACAACCATCCACCATCTTCCCGATTTTTTACTACAATAAAAAACCAAATCTTCTATATGATTGGATACAGCAACAGAGTGTTTGATATACAGGCTTTTATCCTTAAAGGTTGTATCTCCGATTCTATTGTTAAACCCTTCAATAAAGTACCAGATAATGTGAGCAGTCAATTGTGATGTTTGATTATTGTAGTCTAAAGTTGGATTATATTCATAAATTCCAAATGAGGATAACTTATCGCTAACTCCTGCAAACATCGCCACACGACAAATCTCTTCTCCATAAAAACCGTTAGAGGACGCATTTGGATTACCTGGGGCATCACCACGACGAACAGATGACAAATCGATGGCACAGATTTCAGCATTTCTAACTATCGGTTCCACTTCCTCCATATCTTTTCGGATCGATCCCACGCGATATGTTTCAAAAAACAATTGCTCCATTAAATCAATCGAGTCAGGACTGTTCATATAGGATTGATATCCAATATTAGCATAATTGAGTAAATAATTTGGCTGATTAAGAATGATTTTATTTAAATATGCATCGGAGTTGATGGGAATATTTTCATTTCCTAAATCGAAACACGCATCGACAGAAACAATATTAACAACATGTTCTAATCGGGCATAAGCCATATAGTTGGAATACAATAAGTCATTGCTGCCCCCAAGTATAATGGGGATAATTTTATTTTCAATCAAAAAAGAGAGCACTTCAGCTAACACTTCATACGTGTCACCAACAGTTTTTCCCACTTTAAGATTTCCTAAATCAATGATATTAACCGGTTTATTCCAACAAAACAGTTTATAAAACTCTCTTCTGATTTCATCAGGAGCATAAGCGGCGCCCTCATTTTGAGCACTATTTCTCGATTCAGGAACACCAATCAATGCCAATTGCATATTTCCCAAAGAGATATCTTCCCCTTTTTTAGTGAACCAAATTTGATTGAGAATTTTTTGAGGATGTTCATTATTCCCAAAAAAATCAAGAGATTCAATCTCAATCGAGTCGAAATAGATGCTTAAATCCATACATTCTTATTTTTTACGAGGAAACCTTTTTTTAGCTGTTGGAGTAGTGTTTTTGATAATCTCTATACATTCTGCAAAGGTTAGATTTTCAGCAGTTGTTCCTTTTGGTATTTTGAAATTGTCAGTTCCGTTAGTGATATAAGCTCCATATCTGCCGTTCACCACTTTGATGTTATCATTTTCCTGGAATGAAGCGATCACATTTTTGGTTTTCATATTATCGATGAGGTTTATCGCATTTTCTAAAGTGAGCGCTGCAGGAACCATCCCTTTTTCCAATGTGATATTTTGATCGTTGTATTTTACATAAGGACCAAATTTACCGATAGCAACGAACACTTCATGTCCATTATGTTCTCCTAACAATCTTGGAGCGCGATCTTTGTCCTGTTGAATTTTATCTTTGATCAATTCAATGGCTCGATCCAATTCAATCTCAGTTGGTTCTTCATCTTTTGGAAATGAAACATACGATTTTCCGAATTTGATATAAGGTCCAAATTTACCCATTCCGATAGAAACTTCATCTTCACCAAATTTACCTAATGTTCTGGGTAATTTAAAAAGATCCAAAGCTTCTTCCAATGTGATGGTTTCAATAAACTGGGATGCTTTCATGCGAGCATAACGAGGTTTTTTATCTTCATAATTCTCACCAATTTGAACCATCGGACCATATTTTCCCAACTTGGCATACACATTAGCCATCGATTTAGGATCTTGTCCCAACAATCTTTCACCACTTGCCTTAGAGGAGTGGGAGATTGCTTCTTCAATTGAATGGTGGAAGTTGTTGTAAAAATTTTCGATCATGTTTTGCCAGATCTTTTTTCCTTCTGCAATTTCGTCAAACTCTTTTTCAACATCTGCGGTAAATCCATAATCCATGATCACTTCAAAATTGTTTTGAAGATATTCATTTACAACAATTCCAATATCAGTTGGGAATAGTTTATCTTTTTCACTGCCATACTTTTCCATTTTGGCATGATCAGTAATTTCACCTTTTTTAAGAATCAACTGTGTAAATTCGCGTTCAAAACCGGTACGGTTATTTTTTACCACATATTCTCTTTTTTGGATCGTAGTGATTGTAGGAGCATAAGTGGAAGGTCTTCCGATTCCAAGTTCTTCCAGTTTTTTCACTAAGCTGGCTTCGGTATATCTTGCCGGTGGTTGAGTATATCTTTGGGTTGCTTTGATTTCCCTAGCGCTTAAAGGGTCACCGGTTGAAACTGGAGGTAACCAACCTTTTATATCTTCATCCTCCTCATCTTTTGATTCAATATACACTTTTAAAAATCCCTGAAATAATACCACTTCGCCTGATGCAACAAATTTTTCAGTTCTGTTTGAAATAGGTATAGAGATCACAGTTTTTTCGATTTCAGCATCACTCATTTGCGAAGCTATCGTTCTTTTCCAGATCAATTCATACAATCTTTTGGCAAAAGTATCACCCGGAATGGTCTGATTTGCCATAATGGTTGGACGAATCGCTTCATGCGCCTCTTGCGCCCCTTTTGTTTTTGATACAAATTTTCTGGTTTTGGAATACTCCTTACCAAAACTTTTCTCAATCTCCTCTTTCGCTGAATGTAATGCATAGTCCGATAATACAACAGAATCGGTTCTCATGTAAGTGATATAACCCGCTTCATATAATTGTTGAGCAATAACCATGGTTTTACTTACAGAATAGCCTAACTTACGCGCAGCTTCCTGTTGTAAAGTTGACGTTGTAAATGGAGGAGCTGGCGACTTTTTGGCTGGGTTTTTCTCAATAGCTGAAATATAAAAACTCGCTTCTTTGCAATCATTTAAAAATTTAAGTGCATCCTCTTTGGTTTCAAAACGATGATTTAAATCTGCATCAAATTCCATCTTTTTGTTTCCTTCAGGATAAAAATTACCCACAACTTTGTACGAAGATGTAGTTTTAAACTTCGTGATCTCTCTCTCTCTTTCCACAATTAATTTAACTGCAACAGACTGAACACGACCTGCAGAAAGTTGTGGTTTCACTTTTCTCCACAATACTGGGGATAATTCAAATCCCACTAATCGATCTAATATTCTGCGGGCTTGTTGAGCATTTACTAAGTCAATATCTAAAGTTCTGGGATTTTGAATCGCTTTTTCGATGGCATTTTTTGTAATTTCATGAAAAACAATCCTTTTTACCTTATTAGCAGGAATTTGAGCTGCTTCCATCAAGTGCCATGAAATAGCTTCTCCTTCGCGGTCATCATCGGTTGCAAGTAGAACGTATTCAACTTCCTGAGCCATTTTTTTGATATCTGTAATCAACTTCTTCTTGTCAGGCATGATTTCATAGTTAGGTAAAAACCCTTTTGTGACATCAATTCCAATCTCTTTTTGTGGTAAATCCCTAACATGACCTTTACTTGAGATCACTTCATAATCTTTATCGATAAATTTTTGAATTGTTTTAGCCTTGGCAGGTGACTCAACGATGATTAGTTGTTTGCTCATTTTATATTGTTTTGTGGTTTAATTAATCTTTTTTTATAAATAGATGATGCCCTAAAAGTTCTTCCGCTTCAGAAAACCGTTTTTCAGCGATCATTTTTCTAATTTGTGTGGATCTTACTGCAATATCATGAAGTAAAAATTCATCAATTTTGATCACTTCAATTCCGTTATTTTCACACAATTCATGAGTGCTCGAATAATCTCCCTCTCTATTTTTCCCAAATCTGTGATTTGGTCCCATCACTATTGCTTTAGCACCAATTTTGTTAATCAATACATTTTTGATAAATTCATCAGATGTCATCGAAGCAAATTCTACTGAAAATGGTATAACTAACAAATAATCAATATTTTCAGAACACAATAATGTCTTCTTTTGATCAAAAGTAGAAATGAGAAAAAAATCAGAATGGTTATATAAAACTTCACGTGGATGAGGATTAAATGTAATGACAACACTTATTAATCCCTTATCTTTTGCTGTTTGAGTAAGTTGTTGTAAAACTCTGCGGTGTCCTTGATGTACACCATCAAATGAACCAATAGTGACTACAGCATCTTTGATTTTTGGAAAATTGTCAATATAATCTATAATGATCATGCAGTTATCTTAGTTTTGCTCCACACTCACGTTCAAACGCAGAGATTAGTTTGTTCATAATTTTATTAATTTCTTCTTCAGTAAACGTTTTTTCATGATGCTGTAAAACGAAATTCAAAGCATAAGATTTTTTATTACTGTCGATTTTATCTCCCTCATATACATCAAATAAGGATACCTTTTTTAATTTAGAACCACCTGCTTTAAATGCAATTTGTTCTAGAGTATCGTAAGTGATGTTTTTATCCAACACCAAAGCTAAATCTCTCTTAACGGTTGGATATGAAGGTATATTTTTGTACTGAACAATATTGTTGACAGCTATGTTTTGTAATAATTTGAAATTAAACTCAGCATAATAAACCGGTTTTTTGATATCAAATGATTTCAAAACTTTAGGATGAATCTGTCCGAATTGAACCAAAACCTGATCTTCATATTTGTAAATCAAGTGTTCCAAAAAATATGGATGTTCGATAGTCTCATAAGCTATTTCAGTAGAAGGAAAATTTACTTTTGCAAAAATATTATGAATTGTATTTTTTAAGTAAAAGAAATCCACATCCACACTTTTTTGATTCCATGTACTTTCCAATCTCTCCCCGGTAAGCCATATAGCAAATTCCTCCTTTTCAACATATCGTTTGGTTACATCATCCCCTTTTTGAGTTTCAGGATTAAAGTGGTAGGTTTTTCCAAATTCAAAAAGTTGTAAATTTATATTTCGAGTATTGGTGTTTCTTATGATCGTTTCAAGTCCTGAAAATAACATCGATTGCCTCATCGCATTCAAATCACTACTTAATGGATTCACTAAGTCAATGCGCTCTTGTTCATTGATAAAATCGAACATTTCTGCATAGCGACCGGAAGTAATCGAATTATTCATCACTTCATAAAATCCGTTACCTACCAAATACTGAGAAATCAACAATTGCATTTTAGCTAATGATGTTTCGGTTTTTTTGTTAGGAGTGTATAAGAGCTGTTCAGGGATCTCAACATTATTATACCCATAAATTCTGAGTATATCTTCGATTAAGTCCACAGGTCTTGTAATATCCGTTTTATTCAAAGGAACAGTTACCAAGAGTTGTTCTCCATCAACATGTGAAATTTCAAAACCTAATGATACTAAGATGTTAGAGATTGTATTAAGATCAATATATTTTCCAATCAACTTTTCAACTTCAGAAACAGAAAGGGTAATAGATGGTCTTTCGATCTCAGTTGGATAAATATCAATAATTTCAGAAACTAAAGTGCCTCCCGCAATATCCTGAATTAAATTGGCAGCTCTTTTAATTGCATAAACAGTGATTTCAGGGTCACAACCTCTTTCAAAGCGGAAAGAAGCATCTGTTTTGAGATTATGCCTTTTTGATGTTTTTCTAACTGAAACAGGATTAAAATAGGCACTTTCAATAAAAATGTTTTTTGTTTTAGTAGTAACGCCGGAATTCAAACCGCCATAAACACCGGCAATACACATTCCTTCTTTTTGGTTGCAAATCATCAAATCCTCTTCATCCAATTTAATTTCGTTACCATCTAATGTGATGAATGGAGTTTCATTGGGAAGATTTTTAACTATGATTTTGTTCCCGGTTATATAATCGCTGTCAAAAGCATGTAACGGTTGCCCAATTTCAAACATGATATATTGAGTAATATCAACAATGTTGTTTACAGGTCTAATTCCAATCGATTTTAGTCTATTTTGGAGCCATTCAGGGGAATCAGTTACATTTACATTTTCAAAACAAAGTCCTGTATAACGGGGACAAGCAGCATGATTTTCAATATCAATACTTACTTTGTGATTTTTGGAAGATGGGATAATATCTGTAGTACTTGGTAAAAGTAATGGAGAACAGGAAATATTGTTTTGTTTTAGCACAGCAAAAAGGTCTCTGGCTACACCAAAATGGGATGTGGCATCACTTCTGTTTGGGGTAATACCAATTTCAAAAATATAATCGTTTTCAATTTTAAAATAGTCAGAAGCTAACGTTCCTACTTTTATATTTTCAGGAAGAACCATAATACCATCGTGTGAATGTCCAATTCCCATTTCATCTTCAGCACAGATCATCCCTTCAGAGGCACAACCTCTAATTTTTGACTTTTTAATTACAAATGACGAATCTTCTGAATATATTGTTGTTCCAATTGTAGCTACAACCACTTTTTGACCCGCTTTTACGTTTGTAGCACCGCAAACAATATTCAATGGAGTATTTTCTCCAATATTTACTGTAGTGACATGTAAGTGGTCAGAATCAGGGTGATCCTCACAAGTTAATACCTCTCCAATCACAAATCCTTTTAACCCACCCTTAATAGTTTCATATAATTCAATTGATTCCACTTCTAACCCACAACTGGTTAGCCTTTTCCCTGTTTCTTCAGGATCAAGATGGAAAGAAATGTACTGTTTTAGCCAATTGAATGAAATCTTCATATATCTTTTGTTTAGTTTTTTAACTTTGTTTTAGACGAGATTAAAATCGAACCGCAAAAATACAATATTATTATATTTTTAATATTACATTTTTTACTTTTTTTATAAAAAAAATGTTTATGTACAATTAATACACCCTATTTATCATTAAATCAACAAAATAAAGTTTTTTAAAATATTATATCCCCATCAACCGTCAACTGCCCCTGTCACCTGTCCCTGTTACCTGTTACCTGTCACCTGTTACCTGTTACCTGTTACCTGTCACCTGTCACCTGTCACCTGTTACCTGTCACCTGTCACCTGTCACCTGTTACCTGTCACCTGTTACCTGTCACCTATCACCTGTCCCCTGTCACCTGTCACCTGTCCCCTGTCACCTATCACCTGTCACCTGTCCCCTGTCACCTGTCACCTATTACCTGTTACCTGTTACCTGTTACCTGTCACCTCTTCTTTCGTCCTTAGTCTTTAGTCTTTAGAGGATGTGTAAATATAAAATTGCAAACTAATATTTTTTTGCAGTTTGATTTTTAAACCTAATCAGAGAACTCCATATTTTCTATTGTGGTTTTTTATGGTGGATCTCAATGCTGGATTTAGTTTAAAAAGTAAAAAATTGGGGTTTTTAGGCCCAATTTATTAACTTTTGCATTAATTTTTCAAAAGGTTCAATGTTTATTAGTCGCTTAAAGTTATAAGCGGTCGAGATCAAGTCTATTTCGATCTGTACTTTTTCCTTTCCTCTTAGTTTTAATGGTATTTGTCCAAGCCAATTTTTAATTGTTCCATGATGGTGTTCAACAATTGTCTTTCGCTTTTTGATAAGATCTTTATTATCTTTTGATTCTAAAAATGCTTTGTAATTAGTAATAAATTGATCATCAATTCTTTTTGATATTATTCTCCCAATTTTTGATTTTGTACATTTAGATTTTTTACTACAACCTTCGCATTCTTTACCTTGATATTTTTTATAAGCTTTACCTTTATACTTAATATAATTACGTATCTTCTTTAGTTTCTTCCCCTCTGAACAATAAAAACAATCTTCTTCTTCGTTATAATTAAAAGTAATCCCCTCTTTTTTTTTGAGTTTCTTCTGATTGCCATATTCTTGAATAGGAACAACAACATTCATTTTTTGATTTTCAATTAATTCTTTTAATTGATCTTCATTGCCGTAACCGGTATCTGCTATAAGAGTTTCAGGAGTTAACCCAACTTGTTCTTTTACTGCATTTACATTATCCTCTAAACAATCAATATCGTTTTGCTTATCGGTTACATCCATTTGAACAATCATATGATGTTCGGCATCTACGGTGGATTGAACATTATATCCTGGCATGAAGCCAGATTTGTCTTTCATCGTTTTAGCTTCCGGATCAGAAGGGTAAATCGATTCAAGATCTCTTGTTTCTAGTTCATTTTTGATTCTTTCTAATCTAGCAACTTCTTTTTCTAATGCTACAATTTTCTTTAATAATGAATCATCCACTTGACTCTTTTCCGACAAGTTCGCAATATCCTCTTCCAACTGTTCTATAATATCATTATTCTCAATTTGTTCTAAATATTTAGTCAACTCACTTTCACAGTAGATGAGTTTATTGTTGATTTTTTCTAAAGATAATGAATTTCTACTTGTATTAGCTTTAAGTTTTGTTCCATCTGTTGCCATTAGCTTTCCAGAAATATATTTCTCTTTAGTTAAAAACTTGCGAAAAGCTATGGTAAAAGTTCTTATAGAATCAGAATTATATTTTCTAAAATCAGAAATGGTTTTATGATCTGGTTTTAAACCTTCTAACAAAAACATAACTTCAATATTTCTGTGTGTTTCTACTTCTAGATCTCTACTTGATGAAATTTTATTAATAAACCCATAAATATATAGTTTTACTAGCACTTCAAATGGATAGGCAGACCTTCCAACACGCTTTTTACCCTTACTAAACTCAATTTCTGAGTTATTTGATACCATTTTATCAACAAAAACATCCAATATTCGTATATAATGATCCGATGGTATGGAATCATTAAGACTAATTGGCATTATTATTTGGTCTCTATTTTGTCCTTTTATATAGCTCATATACTTGATAATCAGGATGTAAAGATACAAAAAATATCGATACACTCGGCAGTTTTGAGCACTTTTTTATCAGAAAAATTGGTTAGTTTTTACACAGCCTCTTTAGTTCTTAGTCTTTCCAAAATTTGAACCACACTCTTTTCAATATTGGAGTAAGGCAGGATCTCTTTAGATATAAAAACAAAAATGATCTGTATTTTTTTATTTTGATTAAAATGGCTGTCGCAATAAATCAATTTATTGTGCAATCTGTAAGCTTCTTTGGTTCTACGTTTAATGAGATTTCTGAAAACAGCTTTTTTAAAAAGTCGTTTGGAAACACTTACAGTCATTTGATTCCAATCTACATCAGATTTCTTATCACTAATGAGATAGTAACACTTAAAAGGGTAAACAAAAATGGTCTGGTTTTGGTCAATAATTGACTGAATCTCCTTTTTTGAACAAAGTCTTTCGGCTTTTACAAATGTCTTTAGGGAGCGAATCAAATTATCGTCTTCTTGTTGCATGTTCTTTCAAGAAGTGATCAAGCGCTACATTTATTGAAGGTGCTTCCTTTGTAGGAGCTTCAATATGTAAAGTCCAACCTTCGTTTTTCACAGCTTCACATGCTGCAATACCTAATGCTCCAAATGCTTTTTCCCCTTGAACAAAATCCGGAAAATTAGTTTTTAATGAATGGATACCGGAGGGACTAAAAAATACAATCAAATCATATTTATCTAGCTCAACATCATGTATCAAATCTGCAGGAACTGTATTAAAAACGACTGCCTGATTATATTCAATGGCGTGTTTTTGAAAAAAATCAGAATAATGAGTTCCCATGCCATCAGCACCGCATGGAATTAAAAATTGTAAATCTTTATTTTTTAACAAAAGATCAAAAATACCGGAAGGGTTGTTGTTTTTAGCAAAGAATATTTTTCTTTTGCGATAAGGAATATATTTTTGAAGGTAATGAGCAATCTGATCCGTTATACAGAAATATTTCATCGATTCAGGTATCTCAATCCTTAAATCTTTTACTAAATTAAAAAAATGATCAATAGTGGTTGTACTTGCAAAAACAATAGCCGAATGATTTAATATATTGATTTTTGATTTTCTGAAGTCAATAGCTTGCACACTCTCGATTTTGAAAAATTTGTAAAAATCAATATTGATGCTATATTTCTTCTTCAACTCAGCATAAGGAGATTTTTCAAAATCAACCGGTGCAACTTGTGAAATTAAGATGTTTTTAATTTTCATTTTTTAGCACATTTAAATCATTCATTTTCAATTATTTATTTAATTGTATCATCAGTTTAATGATTATTAAATAAGGTAGAATTTCAAGAGTGCAAAAATATATAAAAAATTGTAACAAATGAATCCTTTTTGGATTAATTGTAAAAATATTAAAGTAAGTAATTGAAAATGTGATGGATAGGAATGGAATAGATAACAAAATCAATCTCCAATATCCGGAATATAACGATAATGGAATTAAAATCATAAATCCAATGGCATTGGTAAATTGAAGAAGTAATTTGTACAAAACGTATTGTGAAAATTCCTCTTTATAATCAAACATCTGAAAATAAAGGTATGAAAAAAGTTTTTTTATTAAAAAATCGATAATAACCAAAAATGTAATTACTCCTAAAAGAAGATAAGGATTTAAAAAATTAAATAGTTTTGGAAAGTAATACTGAACAATAAGGTATAAAAATAGGGCTTCAACCATAAAAATGATCAAATGTATCCAAATAAAGAGGTTTTTATTGGCCAATTTGCCCTCTCTTAAAAGTTGAGAGAGATGTCGTTTAGAGAATAAAGAGGTTAGAAGTAATGTAAACCGTTGTTTGAATGTAGCATATAAAATAGCGATCCCAACTAAAGCAATCAAAAGTATGGAAGTGGTAATAGTATGGTTATCACTGATGTAAACAAGAGAGTTCCCGGAAAGTTGTTCACGGGAACTCTCAAATACGCTCCACTGGTTTATGGCTGAAAGATTCAAAATAAAATATTTATTTTACAATCAATTTCTTAGTAATTACTGTTTTACCTTCATTTTCAATAGAGTAAAAATAGATACCAGGGTTATAGTTTTCTAAAGAGATGGAAACTTTTGTATTGTTTCCAATCAATTCTTTAGTGATAACAGAACCGGTAATAGTTCTGATTACCAAAAATGCATCTGAACTTAAATTAGAAATATTGTGTTCAAAAGTAACTTTTGTTGAAGCTGGATTAGGATATGCACTTAAATTTCCTGAGGTTGCATTTTCAGCAATTGACACGTCTCTACTGTCTATATGAATATAAAAATTGGTTTCAATAGTTGTGTTTGTTTGATCAAACAATTTAAACTTTAATAAAGAAATACCTCTTGCTCCATTTGGGTTGTAAAATAAGTGAAATGCTTGATCTCCATAAGCTGCATGTGAAAAATTTTCACCTGCATTAATCATTTGAGGAAAAACACTCACATTCCCTTCCAAACAAGATTCTCCAATACAAAACTGAGTTGTAGCACCAGAAAGTAATGAAATAGGATCTCTTAAAACCATAATTCCCAACTGTTGAGTAGAGGTGTTTTCAATATCAATATAGTAAGTATCATCACTATTTAAAAATCTAGCATCTACAAACATAGTGTCATTATTGTCATAAATATCTCCGTTATATCTGATTACCAGATCTTGAGAAAAACCGGTCATGATGACAAATAGAAATAAAATGGATATTATTTTTTTCATAATAAATTATTTTTTTAATTTTAATATATAGACTGCAAAATTACTAAAAAATTAAATGGGATTTAAAGATTGTACCAAATTTTTTTAAAATGATCTCCCAGTGGTTCAGCGATAATTTCTATAGGAACTTGAGTGATGGGATGTTCAAATGCTATTCTTCTAGCGTGTAAGCATATAGATGCATCTGGATTGGGCCGTTTGGCTCCATATTTCAAATCCCCTTTAATTATACATCCAATAGTAGATAATTGCACTCTGATTTGATGATGCCTTCCTGTAAACAATTCCACTTCCAGCATGGTGTATTTTTGACTATGTCCAATAACCGTATAATGTAATTCAGCTCTTAAATAGCCTTCTTCCGGTTGATCTTTGGCATAACTTCTGTTTAATTTTTCGTTTTTTTTCAAATAATGAACTAACTTTTGAGCTTCTTTTTGCGGGGGTTGTTCCACAATAGCCCAGTAAATTTTTGAAATTTTACGATCTTTGATCAATTTTCCCATACGGGATAATCCCTTGGATGTTTTGGTAAAAATAATAGCCCCACTCACAGGTCTGTCTAATCTGTGAATAGAACCACAAAATACATTTCCCGGTTTATTATATTTTACCTTTAAATATTCCCTCACTTTTTCAACTAAGGGTGTATCTCCGGTTTTATCTTCTTGTACTACCTCCCCGACTATTTTATTGATGATAATCAAATGATTATCTTCATATAAAATCCGGGGCCCAATCTCTTCAATAATTGAATTCATTTTTAATATTGCTCTTTTTCGTTAGGAAATTCACATGTTTTAACATCATTAATATAATTCGATACAGAATCAATGATCTCTTTACTCAAATTATGATATCTTCTTAAAAAACGAGGAGAGAATTGTGAGCTATACCCCATCATGTCGTGGAAAACCAATACCTGACCACTGGTATGAGGACCGGCTCCGATCCCAATGGTTGGTATCGTAATAGATTCTGTAACGATTTTTGCAAGATCTGCAGGAATTTTTTCCAGTACAATTGCAAAACAACCATGTTGTTCTAAAATTTTGGCATCATTTAATATTTTTTCAGCTTCTTTATCCGTAGTTCCTCTAACCGAATAGGTTCCATATTTGTTGATAGACTGAGGCATTAAACCTAAGTGCCCCATTACAGGTATTCCGGCGGATAATATGCGATCAATACTTTCAGAAATTTCTATACCCCCTTCCATTTTCACTGCATCTGCTCCCGATTCCTTCATAATTCTGATAGCTGAAGCCAATGCTTCTTTTGAATTTCCCTGATACGTACCAAATGGCATATCTACAACAACAAGAGCTCTTTCAACTGCTCTAACAACAGATGATGCATGATATATCATCTCGTTTAAAGTAATAGGTAAAGTCGTTTTATATCCTGCCATAACATTGGCAGCTGAATCACCCACCAATATAACATCAATTTTTGCCTGATCTAACAATCTTGCATTGGAATAATCGTAAGCTGTCAACATAGCAATTTTTTCCCCTTCGTTACACATCTTTCTGAGAAGATTTGTCGTAACTTTTGATACATTTGTTGATAAATATTGAGTCATTTTTTTAATATTTAATGATTAAATGTGTTCTTTTTAAATTTATTTTTCCAAACCCAGAATAGAATGGTAATGGAGATGGTGATCCCAAATCCTAAACTATATGATAAAACAGGATTTAATCCAAATCCTTGATTTTGAGCGATAAAAATAAAAGTAGTTGTCACCAAGGTCATAAAAATGGCCGGAATCAAGGTGATCCAATAAAACTTTTTTTCAGTAACTAAATAAACACTTGAAGCCCAAAGTGTCACCATGGCCAAAAACTGATTTCCCCATGCAAAATAGCGCCAGATAATGTCAAATCCTTGTTTGTCTGTGATACTCCATACTAAAATAACAATAGAAACTAAGAAAATCGGAATCGAAATGATGAGTCTATTTTTCATAGTTTTTTGTTCAAAATGAAAGAGTTCAGCAATCATAATTCTACCCATCCGAAAGGCAGTATCTCCTGTTGTTATTGGGGCAAAAATGACCCCTAAAACCGCTAAAACCGCTCCAATTTTACCCATCCAGGTTTGAGTGATCAATTGAACCACTAAAGTTGGATTTCCACTTAAATATAATGCTTTTCCTGCTTCATTGTGATGAAAAAAGTAGGTTGCTGCTGCTGCCCAGATCAATGCAACAATTCCTTCTGTAATCATCGCTCCAAAAAAAACAGGTTTCCCTTGAGTTTCATTGGTCATACACCTCGACATCAATGTGGATTGTGTTGAATGAAAACCACTTATTGCGCCACAGGCAATGGTGATAAACATAATGGGAAAAATGGGATTTCCATTTTTTTGAGGATGTTGGTTCCCTAATCCATCCCAAAATTCCGGAAGTTCAGGTTGAAAATAGAAAATGCTGAAAAGTATTCCCAATGCCATAATCAACAGAAAAATACCAAAAATGGGATAAATCTTTCCAATGATTTTATCGATAGGAAGCAATGTAGCTAATAAATAATAGATAAAAATGACAATGATCCAGAATGTTAGATTGAAAAAATCGGGAGTGATAGTCGTTAATAACTGAGCCGGTCCAAATACAAAAACAACACCCACCAGAATAGTGAGAATAATCATAAATATTCTCATAAATTCCCTCACAAATTTACCGAGGTACAAACCATGGATTTCAGGAAGTGTCTCTCCATTTTTGCGAAGAGAGATCATTCCGGGAATGTAATCATGAACAGCTCCTATAAAAACAGATCCCAATGTGATCCATAAAAATGAAGCTGTCCCAAATTTGGCTCCCATAATGGCTCCAAAAATGGGTCCTAATCCTGCAATGTTCAAAAATTGAATGATGAAAATCTTATACCCTTTCATAGGGATATAATCAACGCCATCTTTTAATCTAAAAGCCGGTGTTACATTGGTTTTTTCGATTTTAAATATTTTTTCAACAACTTTGCCGTAGATAAAATAACCGACAATCAAGAAAATTAAACATCCAATAAATGAGATCATGATGTACTTCTTTTTTTTAGACCCGCAAAGATATAGCTTTTTGTTGTATTCATTAATATAATTAAACTTAAAAAATCAGTATATTTTCAGTATATTTGCAGTTGTGAAAATTAGTTCATATTACTACTGTATGATCTACTGTTTTTTGTTTTTAAATAATTGTAAATTAATATTATATGAGTTTAGAAGAGAGAATTAATGAAGATATCAAAAAAGCAATGTTAGCCAAAGAAAAAGAAAAATTGAATGCTTTGAGAGCGATTAAAGCGGCCATTCTTTTATTGAAAACTTCAGGCGAAAATGTTGTAATTACTGAAGAAATGGAGTTCAAAACACTTCAAAAGTTAGCGAAACAAAGAAGAGACTCGGCTGAATTGTATCAGGCTCAAAATCGGGAAGATCTTTATACTGAAGAGATCACTCAACTCTCCTTTATTAACGAATATTTGCCAAAATTACTTACTTCTGAAGAGATTTTGCAACAAGTTACAGCAATCGCTGAACAAAATTCTATTACAGAAATCAAAGAAATGGGAAAATTAATGGGGTTATGCTCTAAAGCAATGGCCGGAAAAGCTGATAATAAAGTGATTTCTGAAGTTGTGAAATCCTTTTTATCTTAATATTGGATCTGATGAAAAAAATCTTTTTATACTTACTTTTTTCAATCGTATTGAGTTGTTTTACCTTTGCTCAAACAACTTATACCGCACAACAAAACATGAAATATCTGACTTCTTCACCATTACAGGGAAGAAATGCCGGAACTAAAGGGGATTCATTAGCCCAGGTATTTATTGTTGAAAATTTGAAAAGTTTGAATATAAAACCTTTTTATAATGATTATATACAACCATTTACATCCAAAATGGAACCCATGAGAGGTGGTGATCTCATCTCAAGTAAAAACGTTATTGGTTGGATCGAAGGTACCGACTCTGTTTTGAAAAAAGAGTATATCATCATTTGTGCTCACTTTGATCATGTTGGCTTAGAAAAAGGAAGAATCCATCCCGGGGCAAATGATAACGCATCCGGAGTGGTTACTATACTCAATATTGCCAAAATGATTCAACAAAATCCATTGAAAAGATCTGTGCTGGTTATATTTTTTGGTGCTGAAGAGAAAGGATTACTGGGATCTTACTATTTTGTTAAAAAAACAAAATTTCCTTTAAAAACGATTGATGCCGTTTTTAATTTTGATATGGTCGGCAAACTAAAACAAGAAGGAACTCTTTACTCAAAAGGGGAACAAACTACTAAAATTTTCCCTGAATTATTGGAAAAATATGCTGCAAAATATAATGTAAAATATGAAGTTTCTCCATTTAACTATATGAATGGATCAGACCATTACCCTTTTTATAGAAAAAGAATTCCTGTCCTATTCTTTAACACTGGATTAGATTGGGATAATTATCATCAAGCTTCCGATCTACCTGAAAAAATTGATTACGAAGGGATTGAATTAATCTCTAAAATCGGATTCGATTTAATAACCGAAGTGGGTAATAAAACTGAAAAATTAAAATTTAAGAAAAAATAAGCGCATGAACGAAAAAATTATCATTCTGGATTTTGGCTCTCAATATACTCAATTGATTGCCAGACGTATCAGAGAGTTAAACACTTATTGTGAAATTTTACCCTATAACAAATTTCCTGAATCCTTAGAAGGAATCAAAGGGGTTGTTTTATCAGGTAGTCCATTCTCCGTAAATCAGGAGGAGGCATTTAAACCTAATCTGGACCCTTTTAAAGGAAAAATTCCAACTTTGGGGATCTGTTATGGAGCTCAACTTATGGCTTTATATGCAGGAGGTAAAGTGGAACAAGCCGGAACAAGAGAATATGGTAGAGCTCATCTCTCTTTCATTGATTCGAATGATATTTTATTGCAAGGCGTTAGATCCGGTTCTCAGGTTTGGATGTCTCATGGAGATACCATTACTGTAGTTCCTGATCATTTTAATCTTATTGCAAGTACTAATGAGGTAAAAGTGGGTGCTTATAAAATCGAAGGGGAACCTACCTGGGCAGTGCAATTTCACCCTGAAGTGTATCATAGTGAAGATGGAACCATTATCTTAAATAATTTTGTTCAACATATTTGTCAATGTAAACAAGATTGGACCCCGGCTTCATTTATCGAAACAACCGTCGCTGAATTGAAAAGTCAAATTGGGAATGACCGGGTTGTATTAGGACTATCTGGAGGTGTTGACTCTACAGTTGCTGCCGTTCTTCTTCATAAAGCGATTGGTAAAAATCTGTTTTGTATTTTCGTTGATAACGGATTATTGAGAAAAAATGAGTTTGAAACCGTTCTTGAAAACTATAAAACCCTAGGTCTTAATGTTAAAGGTGTTGATGCATCTCAACGTTTTTATGATGAATTGAAAGGTGTTAGTGATCCCGAAACCAAACGAAAAATTATTGGTAAAGGATTTATCGATGTTTTTGATATCGAAGCACATCAACTGGAAAATATCAAATGGTTGGCTCAGGGGACTATTTATCCTGATCGGATTGAATCCCTTTCAATTACCGGAATGGTGATCAAATCACATCATAATGTGGGTGGATTACCAGAAAAAATGAATTTAAAAGTCGTAGAACCGCTCCATTTATTGTTTAAAGACGAAGTGAGAAGAGTGGGAAAAGCCTTGGGAATTCCTGAATCATTGATTCAACGTCACCCATTTCCAGGTCCTGGACTTGGTGTTAGAATTTTAGGAGATATCACACCGGAAAAAGTACGGATTTTACAAGAAGCAGATGCTATTTTTATTGATGGATTGAAAGAACATGGTTTATATCAACAGGTATGGCAAGCAGGTACCATCTTACTTCCGATTCAATCAGTAGGAGTGATGGGAGATGAAAGAACTTATGAAAATGCTGTTGCCCTTAGAGCAGTGCTTTCAACCGATGGTATGACTGCAGACTGGGCAAAACTCCCTTATGAGTTTTTAGCTAAAATCTCTAATGAAATTATCAATAAAGTTAAAGGAATCAACAGGGTTGTTTACGATATCAGTTCAAAACCACCTGCAACCATTGAGTGGGAATAAGAAAAAAGCCGGTTTTTAAAACCGGCTTTTTTTATTTTGAAATTTCCTGATAAACATGACCAGCAATATCAAAGGTTTCCATCGGTGTACCCAATATTGGAATCTCCTCATCTTTAGCTTGTTCTAACATATCCGGATCAGGTTGAAACCCTTTCACCAATATCACACAGGCCAACTCTTTTAAGGATGCAATAGCAATCACATTTTTATGCGTTTGTAATGTCATCCATACATGCCCTTCCTGTGCAAACCCCATCACATCACTCAAAAGATCTGATACATACCCACCTTTAATTTCTCTATCCAGATATTCCTCCCCACAAAAGAGTTTTAAATCTAATTTTTCAACTAATTCTCTAACTTTCATTGTATTGTATTGTTTGGTTTAATAATAATTTCGATCCACAAAAATACTAAAAATAATTAGCAAATTAGCAAATTAGCAAACGAGCACATTGAACAAGGTCTTCCTCTTCCATTACCTGGTGGAGTGGTAAACATAAGATATTCCGGGCCATTTTTTCTGCAATGGGTAATGGCGATCTTTTAAAATTTTGAAAAATAGACACTTCTGTTACCAAAGGATCAAAATATTTTTTACAATGAATATTTTTATTTTTCATTTTTTGAAATAATTGATCTCTGGTGTATCCAGTTATTAGAGAATCGATTACAATTGGGAAATATCCGTAGTTGTATTTTATTCCCGGTTTCTCTGTTAAAAAAGCGATACCCGGAATTGGATGAAGCATTTTTTTATAAAGATGAAATAATGTTTTTCTTTTTTCAATCGCCTGATCAATATACTGAAGCTGAAGAAGTCCAAAAGCTGCCTGAAATTCGTTCATTTTTCCGTTTAATCCTGCTGTTACAGGATTTTGAGCAACGTCTATCCCATTGTTTTTGAGTTTTTCATTCTCAGTTTGGAGTGTTTGATCTTTGCAAATAATGGCTCCCCCTTCAATGGTATTAAAAGTTTTGGTAGCATGAAAACTGATGGTGGAACAATCTCCTGCAAGTAGAATCGATTTTTTATTTTCTTCTACTCCAAAGCAATGTGCAGCATCAAAAATTAACTTAATACCATGTTTTTTAGCGATTTTTGCTAACGCTTTCATGTTACAAGGTTGTCCAAAAAGGTGAACAGCTAAAATGGCAGAAGTTTCAGGTGTAATCGCTTGTTCCACTTTTTCGGGATCAATATTGAATGTATCTTCTTCAATATCAACAAATACCGGTGTAAGACCATTCCATAAAATGGCCTGTGCTGTTGAAATGTGCGTAAATGGAGTTGTGATCACTTCACCGCTCAGGTTCAGTGCTTTTAATGCCAGAATTAAAGCAGTTGTTCCATTATTAACCACACTCAAATACTCTACTCCTAACTTTTTTTTCAATTCCATTTCGAATTGCATTTCCATATTTCCCCGATTGGTGATTATCCCTGATTCCCATATTTTTTCTAAATAGGAAACATACTCATTCAAAGGAGGTAGTAGGGGATAGGTGGTTCTAATGGGTTTGCTATTCATTGAAATTAAATAATTTACGGGTTGTCAAAATAATTTTATGAAAAACAATATCAAAAAGTGCTATCATGTACAAAATATTAATACACAATAAGCTTTGATATTTATTGTTAAGATGAAAGTAATTCAATACTATAGAGCCTATTCCCAATAGATTGATGAAAAAAAACAAGAAAATAAAAATAGGGTGTTGAAAGGCTAAAATTCCAATTGAGATATTGGCAATAAAAAGAGAGATAGGAATCAATAATTTTAAATATTTATGCCAAAGTAACATCCATTTTTCTTTTACAGGTAGTTTGCTGATTAAGTTTTGCTGTGTTATGATTTGAAATAATCCTTTTAAATATCTTTTAATTCTTTGATAATTATATAGTTGAATGCAATTTTCATCGACAATAATCGCTTCCTGATGGAGTATAATCTTTTTGGTTTTCAAAATGTGTAATGATACGTAGAGGTCATCTAAAATAATATCTTCAGGAATGGTATGATAACACTCTTTTTTTATGGCATATAGTGGCCCATAAACTCCAATCAGTTTGCCCAAGCGACTCTCTTTACTTTTAATAAAATTCTCAATTATTCGGATGATTGAAGATTTCCCTTTTTTATCTTGAGCAGAAAGCATGGATGATACTGCCCCAATCTCTTGATTGTGTAAGGGAGCAACTATTCTCTTGATGGCACCTGTAGAGATGGTTTGCCTTTGATCACAAAAGACAATGTAGGGAAATTGAGCCATCTTCACTGCTTTATTCATGGAATCTGGAATCCCTTTTTGAACCCCTTTAAGAATTATTTTAACTTTTGGATGATGAAAATTATTTAGAAAATCTTGAGTTTCATCACAACTTCCGTCATCAATAATAATGATCTCACTTTGATTAAATTCCTGAATTTCAATCAATAATTGTTCCATTTTTTGTTTTAAATATTGAAATCCATTATAAGAAAGATAGATGATGGAGATCCTATCCATCTTTTCATTCTCATTATATGGAATAGTATCGTTCTTCCCTTTGTAGTAAATCCAAAGGGGATATAAAAGACTAAAAATAATCAATAATAAGCAAACAAAAAGTAGGATATAGAGCACCATTACCGGTTATTTTTTTTAACAATTTTTAAACGATATATCGACTTTAATACCAAATAAATTTTTTCACCTACACTTTTTGGTAGCATACGTTGAATCCATTCTGAAATATTTTTAGCAACATCAAAGAGAATGTTTTTCTTATCCTGATTGCTGTAAAAACCCTCTTTTTTAACCAGACGAATCGCTTCCACTCTATCTTTGTATGGAAATTCAGGTGTTTCAAAAACGATTCTGGGCTCAATCGAATGGTAATTATGAATCAAAGGTACTAACAAAGTGCCATGTTTTTGAACATAATCCCACTGTGGAGTTCCTTTAAAAGGTAAAACAGTGTAAAAATTGGTGTAATCACAACCCGAATTTTTGGCATAAACAATCGATTCCTTTACATTTTCAAGGGTTTCAAAAGGACTCCCAATAACAAATTGTGACATAATTTCAATTCCGGCTTCTTTTAAAATGCGAATCCCTTCAGAAACCTTTTCTATGGTTGTCCCTTTTCCTATTTTCTCCAAAATCTCATTGTTTGCCGATTCTATACCGATAGAAACATTATAACAACCTGCCTTTTTTAATTTTTGAGCGATCTCTTTTGTGATATAATCTGCCCTATACGAAACAGCCCATAAAATATCTAACTTTTTATCTATCAATAAATCACAAAATTGATCAATTCTGTTTAAAGGGACATTAAAACTATTGTCTCCAAAAATAAATAGTTTCTTTCCATAATGTTCAATGAGATACTCAATTTCCAAAATCATCTTTTCAGGACTCATGTAACGAGTCCCTTTTTTCCATAAAGAACTCGAATTACACCAGGCACAACTATAAGGACAACCTCTGCTGGTGACCATTCTGTGCAACGGATAGCGGTTCATCGGAAAAAGATCATAAGCCGGTATGGGTAAACTATCAATATCTTTAATCTGTTCCCGCTCCGGATTGACGATGAGTTCGCCATTTTTGATTTTATACATCAATCCATTAATAGAATCAATAGATTTTAATCCTTTAATTGATGCAATCAATTCAGAAAATGTGATTTCACCTTCTCCATAAATAGCAAAATCTGCCGGTGTTTCGTTAAAGATCTCCTCTCTAATAGTTGTAACATACGGTCCACCTAAGCAAATGAGCGTTGTAGGGTGGTTTTTTCGGATGGTGTTAAATATTTTTTTTACTTCGAAATAAACGGGAGAGTAAACGGTAATACCTACAAGATCAAAACGTGTATTCAAAAACCGGATTGTTTCTTTGCGAGTTGCTACACGGGTATCTAAGACCTGAAATTCCAGATCATCATGGTGTAAACGGGCATAAGCTGCAATTAAAGCGAGTCCCAGATGAACCGTTTTATACCTTCTATCCTGATTGGGGAAGATGAGTCCTATTTTCATTTTTTTACCAGTTTATTGGTTTTCTATCCTTGAAAAACATTCCTGTGGAAATATTCGGCTCCGTTGCCAACCATATTGCTGTGTCAGCACCTTGTTGCACCGTTCCGGGAGCATTTGGTCCTCCCATATCAGTCTTTACCCAACCCGGGCACATAGCGTTTACTTTAATACCATCTGCTTCTAACTCTTTGGAAAACATAATGGTAAGGGCGTTTAAAGAGGCTTTTGATAAACTATAGGAAGGGTAGTAGCCACTCAAATTAGTTAATTGTCCCATGCCACTAGATATGTTGATAATTCTTGGATCGTCACTTTTTTTCAATAATGGAATCATCCATTGCGTTACACGCCACACCCCATACAAGTTGGTCTCCATAACACTTTTTACATGTTCAATCGAAACATTACACGCCTTGTGGCTTGTTCTTTCTAATTTGCTTTCTATGAGTTTTTCAGTGATTTGTTTTGTAGTAGAATAAAGAGTAGGGGTGTACTCCTGAGCCATTTTTTTTAATGTTGAAATAAATCCGGTTTCTCTTGGATATTCGCTAATCCCGGCATTGTTGATTAAAATATCTAACTGGCCATATTCTTCATTGATCCGTTGATATAATTGTTCAATCGTTTCAATAAGGGTAACATCGAGATACATAACTTTAACATTCAGGGACCATCCTTTGATACTTTTTTCACCTGCTTCTATATCTCTGCATCCTAAAATAACACGAAACCCTTTTTGATCTAACTGACTACCAATCTCCTGACCGATTCCCCGGTTTCCTCCTGTAATGAGTACTGTTTTCATTATGATTTTCTATTTAAAAAATGGTTATATTCTCTATTGATAAGTAAAATAGCTGTTTTTACCAAGGTTTTCCTGTTCTGAATAGGATATTTCATTAGGGAAGACAACATGTTTCGGCCAAATTTATGACAACAACCGCTACACTCTTTTGGAAAATCAGTCGCTTTTAAATCTTTTTGTAAAGTAAATGTTGCATTTTTCCATAAAGTTAATAAGTTGGATGACCCATCCGTATTAATCCGAATATCCCCTTTGATCAATCCACATGGCTGAATATAACCATGATAGTCAATGTCAATCACTTCTAATGACTCTCTGCAATAAAACTTAGGTAAAACATTTTTATAAAAAGGGATTTTAGATTTGTGTTCAAATTGTTTGATATAGGCTCCAATCCAGGGGATAATTCTATATAAATTGGTTTTGATCTCATTTTTAGTCTCAAAATAAAACATTGTTTGGAGATCTTCCAAAAAGGCTCTTAAAGATTCAATGGGAACATTCAAATTCTGCTTATGGTCAATAGAATCCAATTCAGGAAAGTTAGAAAATGCAATTACCGGTTGATACAATATTTGTTTAATTCCTAACTCATTTGCCCGATGTAAAGAGAGAATCAGATCTTTATAGTTAAAAAAAGAAATGACAGTTAGAATGATATATGGAATCTGATAGGTCTGTAAGGTTTCCAGTGCACTTATCGCTCCGGAAAAGGCTGTTTCACTTCCTCTTGTTCTGTTTTGTATCGATTCCTGAAACGAATCAATGGAAATGTTTATTGTGGCTTTACAATTTTTTAAAATATCTAATGAGCGGTGATCCAATTGAGATATGGTAGTTCCATTAGTAGTTATATTGCATAAAATTTGATTTTTAAAGGCATACCTAACAACCTCGATTAGATCAGAAAATAAAAAGGGTTCCCCTCCACACAAAGAGAGACGTCTGATTCCTAATTGATCCATCTGGTCAATGATCCAAAAAAGATCTGTTCTATTCAATAAATCAGAATTATTTACTGTACGATTTTGACCAATTTCACAGTAAATGCAGTGTTGATTGCATCGATTGGTCAAATTTACTGACACCATAGAGGGAACACCTCTTCCCATGAAAAGTTTCTTTAATTCCGGTAAATAATTGACTTTAAGTTTTTTATTTTCCACGCTACTTCAGAGTTTGAACTAATCAGCCCCACTTTCTACACAAGCAAAAATAAGAAAACTTTTTGAATTATTTTTTAAATAAATTTATTTAGATTTTTTTATCAGAATATCAATTATTTACTTTGAAATGCCCCTGTTGGACAATAATGTAAACAATTGCCACAATCAATACATAGTTCATGATCAATAACAGGATACCCTTCACTGTTTTGGGATACGGCATTAACTGGACAAACTCTTACAATGGGGCAAGAATGGTTGTGAGGACATCTGCTTTTGTTTACTTCAATATTCATAATGTTGTTTTTTAGAAATTTCTGGCAAAATTATATCGAATAATTATATTTATCAAACAGATTTTATCTATCTTTGCATCGGTTTTATCAATATAACATTATGACTTTACAACAATTGGAATATATTATCGCTGTAAGCAAATACAAACATTTTGTTAAAGCAGCTGAAGTTTGTGGAATTACACAATCTACATTAAGTTCTATGATTATGAAATTAGAGCAAGAGTTGGATGTTACTATTTTTAATAGAAATACGCATCCTATTGAATTAACCCAAATGGGAGAAAAGGTGATTCATCAGGCCAAAGTGATTTTATATAACACAGCTCAATTGAAAGAGATGGTGATTTCAGAAAAAGAGGCTAAAGTAGGAAATATACAATTAGGTATTATTCCAACTGTTGCCCCTTATCTTTTACCAAAACTTTTTAAAAAAATTATGGAATCAGATTCAGGAATTCAACTACAGGTATCGGAACTCAGTAATGCTTTGATATTAGATAAACTGCTAAAAGCCGAGTTGGATATGGCCATCATTACCTCTCCGTCTCAGAATGATCAATTGCTTGAAATTCCTCTCTATTATGAACGTTTTGTTGCCTATATATCCCCATTAGATCCACTATTTCAGGAACAAGAGATTGTATCATCCAAAATGCCTACCAAACACATGTGGGTTCTGAAAGAGGGGCATTGTTTAAGAAATCAAATTTTACATTTCTGTAAAGTGAAATCCCATTTTTCCCCCATTTATGAAGCCGGAAATATTGATACCCTTATCAGAGTTGTGGATGAAAATTATGGTTACACGATTATTCCGGAACTACATATAGATTTGTTGACTGAAATCCAGAAAAACAATTTAAGACCCCTCAACTCACCTCAAATTGTGCGAGAAATTTCTCTGGTTGTCAGAAAAGACTATGTAAAAGAGGGACTTCTCAATGGTTTGGTTACCATCATCAAGGAGATCATCCCCGAAAAAATGTTAGATAGTCATTTAAAAAAATTTGCAATAAAGTTGTAATTTAAAACCTACTTTCCGATACAGAACGATCCAAAAATGGTATTTAAAATTTCATTGGTCGTGATCTCACCGGTGACCATACCCAAATCGTGCAATATTTGATTGATGTCAATTGCAATAATGTCTGTTGGTAATTTTTGAGCAAATCCATCTTCAATTTTGGTAATATTTTCCTGAATTTTTAAGAAGATCTCAAAATGACGCACATTGGTTAGCAGAGTGCCTTCAGAAATGTTGTTTTCTGTAATATGTGAACTCAACATCTCTTTCAGGGTATCGATATTAACATCTTTTCTAGCAGAAATATAAACTACTTCATAATCATTCCATTGTGAAAAATGGGAGGGGAGATCTTCCAGTATATCAATCTTGTTGGCAACGATAATAAATTTTTTATGAATAAAATCAACTTCGTTTTCCAGAAACAAAAGTTCCTGTTCAATATCTTCAATTGTTGTATCGGTAATATCCACCATATACAGAATAATTTCAGCTTTATCAATGGCTTTGAAAGTGCGCTCAATCCCGATCGATTCAATCTCATCTTTGGTAATTCGAATACCTGCGGTATCTATCAATCTAAAGTTTACACCATTAATTGTAAAATTATCCTCAATAGTATCACGGGTAGTGCCGGGAATATGGGAAACAATCGCACGATCATCATCTAATAATGCATTTAACAAAGTTGATTTTCCAACATTAGGTTTGCCAATAATCGCCACAGGAATACCATTTTTGATTACATTTCCCAATTTAAAAGACTCTGTTAAACGGGTAACTTCAAATTTCAGTTCTGACAAAATATGCATGATTTTTGAACGATCAGCAAATTCCACATCCTCTTCGCTAAAATCGAGTTCTAATTCTAATAATGCCGCTAATTCTACAAATTGAGTTCGTAATGTTTTTATTTTTTTGGAAAAATTGCCTTTCAGTTGATTGATAGCCAATTTGTGAGAGCTTTCCGTTTGGGAGTCAATCAAATCAACCACTGCTTCTGCTTGCGTTAAATCCATCTTGCCATTCAGGAAAGCACGCATGGAAAACTCACCGGGTTCAGCCATCCGGGCTCCACTACGGAATAAAAGTTCCAGAATTTTTTGTTGAATAAATTTGGATCCATGACAAGTGATCTCCACCATATCTTCCCCCGTATAACTATGAGGTGCACCATATTTAATCACTACAATCTGGTCAATCAGTTGATTATCCTCAAAAACCTCTGTCCATCTGGCAAAATTGGTCTGTTGTTCCATAAAAACAGAAGGTTTTTTAAAAAGGGTTGCTGCAATCGGGAACGCTTTTTGCCCGGACAACCGAATCATTGCTATTGCTCCTATCCCCTGAGGGGTAGCCAAAGAACAAATGGTATCAGATATATTCATAGTGCCATTTTTTTTGCAAAAGTAATACGATTTTTAATGTTTTCAGTTTTTTTTGTTAGATTATTAAAAAAATAATGAAACATAATAACAAGATTATTATTAAGAAAGATTTGATTATAATCATATATATCTATCAATTAGCTTATTAGCTTATTCTCTAATTAGCTTATTATTTCGTATTTTTGCCAAAATAACCTATTATGAAAAAATTCGCTCTCTCCTGTATCGCAATATGTTTATTGTTAACTGGTTGTAAGTATGATGAAGGTCCATTTATCAGTTTGCGAGAATCTGAAACCCGTTTGGTTGGGGTTTGGGAACTGATTAATGTATACAAAAATGGAGAAACTATCGAAACATATCCTTTTGCAGCTTATAAACCCGGAACCTATTATACTTTTTATTTTGACTATTTAATGTCTGTTACAGCCATAGTAAACAACAATGTGAGAGAGTCAACCCAAGGTTTCTGGAGGTTTTTAGATAACGAAAAAAATCTGGAAGTTCAATTTCAACTCCCGGGAGAATCGTATCAATATGAAGCTGAGATCAAAAGACTTACGATGTCGGAACTCCGTTATGAGTTTACTGACGATGAAGGGAATCTATGGCGCTTTGAAATGTTTTCCAGATCCCACTACTAATCTCCAAAAGAGATCCCTATTTTCTTTGCGGTATTAACTAAGGAACTAGTTTCCGGATCTACGTTATTTGGTCTTTTCACAGCATCATCTAAAGAAACATACGTGATTTCCGGATGTCGGTAGGAAACCATAGTCCTAAATTTTTGATCTTTTACCAATTCAAATGCTTTAACACCAAATGCAGTAGCCAAAATTCGATCGTAGGCTACAGGAGTTCCACCACGTTGTAAATGGCCTAATACCATCACTCTAATATCGTGTTTAACCCCTAACTGTTCCAGTTCCAATTTCAATTTATCTCCAACTCCTCCCAGTTTAATATTTGGATCACCTAAAGCAGTTGGTTTTGCTCCCGTAATTTTTCCATCCAATCCTTTTGCCCCTTCTGCAATCACAATATTACAAAAACCACGTCCGGTTTTATAACGGGACTCAATTTTTTCAACAATTTTTTTGGGATCATACTCAATTTCTGGGATGATACAAACTTCTGCACCACCTGCAATAGCAGAATGTAAAGCAATCCATCCGGCATCACGCCCCATCACTTCCAATATAAATACACGACTATGACTGGATGCTGTTGTTACCAATTTGTCAACAGCTTCAGTTGCAATCTGAACTGCAGTTTGAAATCCAAAAGTGAAATCAGTGGATGAAAGGTCGTTATCAATCGTTTTTGGAACTCCTACAATATTGATGCCCATGTCGGCCAATTGAATAGAAATTCTTTGAGAGCCATCTCCGCCGATACTAATGATTGCATCAATTCCTAAATTGTCGAGCCTTTTTTTAAACAATTCGGAGCGATCCTCCTCTTTCCAACTCCCATCAGGTTGTTGTATTGGAAAGTGAAATGGACCCCCTTTGTTGGTCGTTTTAATAATGGTTCCCCCATTTACATGAATTCCCGCTACATCTTTATCTTTCAAATCAACAATTTCTACGTCATCTTTCAAAAGACCGTTATACGATTCGATACATCCAATCACTTCCCAATCGCCCTCATATTCAGCACTTTTAACGATTCCTCTAATAACTGCATTCAATCCGGGGCAATCGCCACCACCCGTTACAACCAATACTTTTTTTGCCATACAATTTTTTTTTGCAAAAGTAACATAAAATTGCTCTTTCAGGCAACTTTTTATATATTTTTGCATCTAAGAAAAAAAGTTTTAAAACGTATGAATAAAAAGTTTTTATTTTCACTCTTTCTCTTTGTAGGGATCTCATTTATGGGAAATACTCTAAAGGCTGAAATTATCAATATGTATCACGGTACTCAAACTACTGATGAAGGAATATTTTACGATCAGGGAGGTGTGAATATCTATCCTGCTACCGTTTTAGGAACTAAAACCCTCACACTTGAGTCATCAACTTATTATAACTTCGGAGCCGGTTTTGTTGCCAGTTTGCTACAATTTAATTTTACATTGTTTGCAGTTGGTTTTGGTGATACCCTTTTTATTTATGATGGACAGGATCAGAACGCTCCTTTAATTGGTGCTTACAGTGGTGTTAATAGCCCCGGTTTGATCACCAGCTCAACTAAATACATTACTTTCGTTTTTTACTCAGACGGAATTGCAGATTTGAATGGATTAAATGTAGGCTGGAAAGCAGATTTTGGTTATTATTTTAATTCTCCAAAAGTTTTTAATTTGACTCCCACTTTGGCTTATACAGAAATTGAAACTTGTAATGCAATTCTTTATGATTCCGGTGGTCCGACAGGTAATTTTGCATCGGGTGAGGATAAAACCATTGTATTTATTTCTCAGTTAGGAACCTATATTAAAGCAAAAAGAATGGACTTTAATGTGGGAACCAATATTGTTGAGATTTGGGATGGAAACCTTAGCGGTGACCCTGCCAATGCTCGCAGAATTGGCTATTTCAAAAATGGATATTTACCACCGGATTCTTTAATCTCCAGTGGCCCTAGTATGTCTTTTAGATTTGTGACCACTTCAACGGGACAAGGATTCAGGTTTGATATCAGTTGTGTTGAGGAGATCTACAAACCTGATCCAACTGAATCTGCCTGCCCTAGAGTGGTTTTAGGCCCTTATGCCGGAACAGGAACATTTACACCACAGGATACCATTACGTTCAATTGTAATGATCCGATGATTTTACTACAGGCGGATATAAATGCACCGGGACCATTGACCAACGATTATATGGTTCAATCGATCCCCTATAACCCACCATTTCCCTATTATGGAGCTGGTATGACTCAAGTACCAGCAACACAAGACGATCAATGGTTAGGGCCTAAACCATTAACTCCTGTTATTAATCCTTCAGGAATACCATTTAGCTTTGCATTTTATGGAAATAATTATTCCAATTGTGTTCCTGGATCAAATGCTGCAATTTCTTTCAATAATTTATCTATGGGGTCTGCAGATTGGAATTATCAGGATTCAATACCCAATATAAATAGTTCTACTTTTACATTTATTCCAGTAAATAATCATAAAAACTCCATTTTTGGTGTGTTCCAGGATACCTACCCCGGAGCTGGTTCACCACCTCCCAATAGTGGAATCTATTACGGGAATCAGGGCGATTTTCCATGTAGAACCTTTGTCTTTTCGTTTTATAGATTGCCATTATATGCATGCCCTAATGATAACCTATCTACATATCAAATGGTTATGTATGAAGGAAGCAATATTATTGATGTATATATCCAAGCAAGAACAATTTGTCCATATTCAACAAGCTCGTGTCCTCCTAATTTACAATACTGGAATTGTGGGTCTGGTTTAATTGGAGTCTTGAATCAAGGGGGAAACCAGGCTGTAATTCCTCCGGGTAGAAATACAGGCAACTGGACAACTACGAATGAAGCATGGCGTTTTATCCCAATTTCTCCTACTAATTATACCGTTACCTGGTATAAAAACTCCACTATCCCAATCAACTTAATTGCTAATAATAACAGAGATAAAAGGATCATTTCAGTGTCTCCGGATACTACGACCCAATATATCGCTAAATTAGAGTTTGTTACCTCCAGTAGTGTTACCTATACTTTATACGATACCATCACGGTGATTGTAGATAGACCGGCCATCAATGCTACTTCTGATGTGCCTTCTGTTTGTCCTAATGAACCTGTTGAGATTACTATTCACGCTGTGAACCCTGATGATGAACAATATCTGGCTTCTTTTGAATGGAGAGACGGAGCTACTGTTGTAGGCAATGGTCAAACAATTACTGTGAATCCGGGTCAAACTACAACCTACACTGCAGTGATCACCTATCTCAATCAATGCCAAAATTCTGATACCATTACCGTACAAGTTCCTATTTTAGATAAACCTGTCATTGTTGGAGATACTGTACTTTGTTCCGGTGAAAGATCTGTTCTTACTGTTACAAATGCAGTTGGGGACTATTCCTGGAGTACAGGAGCAAATATTCAAGCGATTACAGTCTCACCATCAACTACTACCGAATTTACTGTAGATGTTACGACTGATATTGGTTGCGTTACAAGAGATACCATTTTAGTTAATGTGAATCCTTCTCCTATTGCCGGTTTTACCCCTAATCCTCCTCATGTTTATGTAGAAAATGGAGAAGGTCCTGTTAGTTTTGTAAACTATTCACAAATGGCATTTAACTATTATTGGAACTTTGGAGACCAATATAGTATAGAATCTGATAATATCTCTGATTTGGAATCACCAGCACATATTTACACTAGAGCCGGTAAATATAAAGTTTCCCTTTTGGTTGAAACGGAAGAGGGTTGTACCGATTCAACCAGCAATTTTGTTGTAGTTGAAGTACCTTATTTCTTTTATGCTCCCAATGCATTTACACCTAATAATGATGGAATCAATGACCTATTCTTCATTGGGGGGGAAGGGATCGATCCCGATAATTTTGAAATGCTGATTTTTAATCGCTTTGGAAACTTAATCTTCAAATCCACTACTCCATTCGATTATTGGGATGGGAGAACCTCTGACGGATCTTTATCTCCTGCGGGTGCTTATGTCTATTTAATATCAACTTTAGATATGGACGGAAATCCGAAAAGATATGAAGGGACTGTTAACCTGATCAGATAAAATGAACGAAAAGATAGTTAATTTAAAAAAATATTTTCAATCTTCAAAACTAATCATCGCTGCATTCGTGGCGATGATTTCGTTATTTGGATGTAAAAGTACTCAACTTATCACTGATAAAAAAAAACTGGATAATAACCCTGTTGTCTCCGATACGACCTTATCTCAGATTCCTGCTCTTGACACTATTCGTCCTCTTCAATATTCAGATATTACAACCATCAATCAATTTCAATATGAATGGATCTCTTATAGAGCTAAAACAAATTATACCATCAATGAAAACAATGGAGAGTGTAATCTCTATTTCGTAAATAGAATCGATAGCATCATCTATCTCAACATCAATCTGGCCGGTATTGAAGTGATTAGAATGGTTTTAACACCGGATGAGGTGATCTATGTCAATAAATTAAATAAAACGTTTTATAAAGGAGATTTTCTATTATTCCAAAAAATTGCCGGAGTTCCCGTTACATTTGACATGGTTCAAGCTATTCTGAATGGAAAAGATTTTAAAAATTTTGACTATCCTTTTACCATTTCTGAAGAACCGGATCAAGTAGTCCTTCAAACCAATACCAGAAAAGAAAATAACAAAGATCTTTATATTATTCAAAAAATGATTTTAAATAAAGACCTTTTGATGCTTCAAAATTTTATTACAGTGAAGGCTAACCTTCGCAAACTGATGATGGAATATTCAAACTACCAACCCATAGAAAATAGTTTTTGTTTTCAGGAGATGATATTGGAAACGGCAAATATTAAATTGAATTTAACATTAAAAAATATCAAATACAATACTCCGGGTCCCACGTACATCCATATTCCTGAAAGTTTTACTCCTGTTGATTTAAAATAATATGATCCCA
Organism: uncultured Bacteroidota bacterium; assembly: GCA_942493315.1. Lineage (GTDB taxonomy): Bacteria > Bacteroidota > Bacteroidia > Bacteroidales > WCHB1-69 > UBA5429. The sequence continues at coordinate 1,861,602 of OW818690.1, forward strand.
TTATCTAACCAATCAATCAAAAAAGAAGCTCAGAATTGTGACTTTACATTTTGTGGAATTGCTGAACCGGATTCTTTTACGATGGAAAAGATCTGGTTTGAAAATGCGATTAAAAATGGATTTCATGCCAATATGGGCTATTTGGAAAGAGATATTGATGCCCGCTTTAATCCCGAACATCTATTGCCAAATTGCAAGTCCGTTGTTGTATTGTTGTTCAACTATTTTACAGGGAAAACAATAAACTCTTCTTACAGAATCTCAAAATATGCTTTTGTTCAGGATTATCACCACTTAGTTTCAAATCAAATCGAAAAAATGGTGGCAAAATTGAAATCTAATGGGGCTCAGTTTAATTATACTATTTCCGTGGATTCCGGCAAAATTTCAGAAAAAAATTGGGCCATTAAAGCAGGATTGGGAAATTATGGAAAAAATGGACTTTTACTTACTCCAAAAGGTTCCTATTTTTTTATCGGACTGCTCCTTTTAGATCAAAAAATGGATTTTTATGATCAAAATGAATTGAATCCAATACATTCTTGTGGAAATTGTACCTTATGTATCGATCATTGTCCTACCAAAGCAATCGTAAAACCTTATGTGATTGATGCAAAACGGTGTTTGTCTTATCAAACATTGTCAAATAAAACACCTGATTATGATGTAGTTAAGGAGCATCCCTGGATATATGGCTGTGATGTTTGCCAGGAAGTGTGTCCTAAAAATAAAAAATCGGAGGTCAATCCTTATGCGGTAACCAATTCTTCCCTATTTTTGCACTTTCAAGATTCTGATTTTGAAAATTTAACCAAAGAAGCGTTTGATCACTATTTTTCTAATACATCTATAGGATCAAAAGGGTATGAAAAATTGTTGCAATTTATAAAAAATAGACAAAAATGAGTGGTATGATCGAAAGGGCAAAACAGGTACTTCAAGAGGAAGCTGATGCTATTATTCGTATGAAAGAACTTATAAATGAGGATTTTGTAAAAAGTTTAGATCTTATTTTAAATGCAAAAGGACGCATCATTGTTACCGGAATTGGGAAAAGTGCCATCATTGGACAAAAGATAGTGGCTACTTTTAATTCCACAGGAACACCAGCTATTTTTATGCATGCTGCTGAAGCGATTCATGGGGACTTAGGTATTATTCAACCGGATGATGTTGTTTTATGTCTATCAAAAAGTGGAAATACTCCCGAAATATCCGTTTTGATGCCCTATTTTAAATTGAGTGGCAATAAAATAATTGCAATTGTAGGTGATTCCAACTCTTTTTTAGCACAAGAAGCTGATTTTGTTTTGGATTGTTCTATAGAAAAAGAAGCTTGTCCTAATAATCTTGCCCCTACTTGTAGTTCTACTGCTCAATTGGTATTGGGAGATGCATTGGCGAGTTGCTTGATTGAACTTCGGGGGTTTACCTCTCAGGATTTTGCCAAATACCATCCCGGTGGAATGTTGGGAAAAAGATTGTATACCAAAGTGAAAGATTTGTATCGTTTTAATGAAAAACCTATGGTTTATCGTCATTCTCTAATGCCGGACGTCATTCTTGAAATTTCAGGTAAACGACTCGGCATTACAGCTGTAATTGATGACAATCAAGTGGTTGGTTGTATCACTGATGGTGATTTAAGAAGAATGTTGGAGAAACATACCGATTATTCAAATTTAACCGCTCAAGAAGTGATGTCTGCCAATCCTAAAACATTAACAGAAGATGTTCTAGCAGTGGAAGCTCTTGAATTAATGAAAAAGAAAAATATTACCAGTGTTTTTGTAGTGGATCATAATAGTCACTATTTAGGCGTATTACATTTACACGATATTATAAAAGAGGGAATTTACTAATTCCTGAAACCACTTAACCCCATAAAATTGAGGATTTAATGAAAGAAGACTTACTAGATGAAATTCCCGGAAACGAGGAAAAGGATGAATTATATGAACATTTTAATTTTGAGGTAGATAGAGGGCAAAGCTTGACTCGAATGGATAAGTATTTGATGGGTTTAATTCCCAATACTTCCAGAAATAAAATCCAGAATGCCGTACAAGCCAATTGTATTTTGGTGAATGGAAAACCTGAGAAATCAAATTATAAAGTGAAACCTTTAGATCAAATTTCAGTATTGATGCCTAATCCGCCTCGGGATATTGAGATTATCGCAGAAGATATCCCTTTGAATGTGGTATATGAAGATGATGATGTTATTTTGATCAATAAAGAAGCAGGACTTGTAGTGCATCCCGGTTACGGAAACTACACCGGGACTTTAGTGAATGCTTTAATGTACCGTTTTATGGATCAGAAAACCAAAAGTGGTGAAGAGATGAAACCCTATTTAGTTCATCGAATCGATAAAAATACTTCAGGAATCATTATTGTTGCCAAAAACGAATGGGCACAAATCCATTTGGCAAAACAGTTTTTTAATCACACCATTGATCGGAAATATTATGCATTGGTTTGGGGCGATTTCAAAGAAGAGGAGGGAACTATCAATGTACATGTGGGTAGAAATCCCAAAGACCGATTGGTGATGACCACCTTCCCCGAAGGGGAATTGGGCAGACATGCAATTACCCATTGGAAAGTGGTTGAACGTTTTGGTTATGTTACTTTGGTCGAGTGTATTCTCGAAACCGGCAGAACGCATCAAATTAGAGTTCACATGAAATCATTAGGTCACCCTCTTTTTAATGATACCACTTACGGTGGAAATGAAATTTTAAAAGGGACAACCTTTTCAAAATATAAACAATATATTCATAATTGTTTTGAAATTATTCCCAGACAAGCTCTTCATGCTAAACAGTTAGGGTTTATTCATCCGACGACTGAACAATATATGTTTTTTGATTCTGAATTACCATCAGATATGAGTACAGTAATTGAAAAATGGCGGGCATATTCTAAGTATAAGGAGATTGAGGAGTAATAAGCTAATTGGGCTAAAGGCGAAGGGCGAAGGGCTAATGTGATAATAAGCTAATAAGCTAATGTGCTAATTTGTTTTTATTTTTTTTGAAATAATAAAATGAATATTTTTGGAGTTCTATTTTTTGATTAAATAATGAGAATTTCTGATATGAATCTTTTTAAAACAGTAGTACTTTTATTTTTTTCTTTATTTTTGGTAGTTTTCGGTGACTCTTCCGGAATTATATCTCAAAATCAAGATTCAGGATTTTTATCAAAACCTACATTAAATTTAGCTACAACCAGAGAAAAGGCAAGACAGGCATTAGAGTTTTGTAAGAAAAATAAAATGGATACCACCATTTGTATTTTAATCGATATGAGTCTCCATTCCGGTATCAAAAGGTTTATAGTATGGGATTTTAAAAACGATACCATTCAACACCTTTTTTTAGTGGGACACGGGTGCTGTGATAACATGTGGAGTTATGATCAGTCTAAGGATTCCCCCCAATTTAGTAATGTTGATGGAAGTCATTGCTCCTCATTGGGGAAATACAGATTAGGGAAACGGGGATACAGCAACTGGGGAGTGCACATCAATTATCAAATGCATGGTTTGGAAAGTAGCAACAGCAATGCCAATAAAAGATTGATCTGTTTTCATTCCTGGGAAGTTGTATCCGATTCGGAAGTGTATCCGGACGGCACACCGGAAGGGTGGGGGTGTCCTACAATTTCAAATAATAGCTTCAAATTGGTAGATCCGATCCTTCAAAAAACAAACTTGCCCGTGTTAATGTGGATTTATCAGTAACAGGTTTGTTTAAGGTTTAAAGGTTTAAGGTTTAAAGGTTTTGGGTTTTGGGTTTAAGGTTTCAGGTAACAGGTTTCAGGTAACAGGTTTCAGGTAACAGGTTTCAGGTTTCAGTTCAACCTTTCAACTTTCAACAGCGCAGTGTTCAACCATTCAACAAACTTATCTGTGGTCATCTGTTCAATCAGCGTCATCAGTGTGCTATTTTGGTTCTTTCTCGATTAGGTTATGTGTTTTGATCATACTATTTGAATTTTAATTCTCTTCTTTCAGAATCTAACCCTTGCCATTTATAATCACGATAATACCATTTACCATTTTTCTTTTCTAAAAACCCCGGGATTTTGATGGTTGCATTTTTCTCTTCAAATGATTCATAACAAACATAAATAGTAAATGATAGCAATTCTTTCCATTGATTATTTTTATAAGAAAAAATTCTACAAATATCTGTACAACCTGCAAACCTAATATCATTATTTACAACCGCAATATCATCTTTATGATCAGAATTAACATCACCAACGTTTATCAAATAAGCAATTCCGGTAATCTGGCAATAATTTTTATAGCTTAAATTCAAAGTTTTAATGCATGGGTTATTTGAAATAAGCATTAACCTTGGGTCAGCATTACAAATTAATGATATTAATGTGTCCCAGATAAACATATCTTCTTCAAAATCTTCATGATTCTTAGAAACATCCGATAATTTGACGTTTTTAATATCATAACTATTGCATGTTTCTTTATGCGTTTTCAAACTAATATAACTTTCAGTCAATGTATCTAATTGTAATGAATCATAGAAAGTTCCAACGATAGATAATCTTTTATCGAATACAGGTACAAATTTTATATCCTTAAATTTTAACATCAATCTTTGTTTAGATTTTTCTAATCTTAAGGAATCTGCTATTTTTAATGAGTCTGGATTTGTTCTGTTGCTGATTTTTTTTATTGTATCAGCAGATGTCATCGATGTTTGCTTGTGATTTTGAGAAGTTTCACAAGACATAATACAAATCAGAGTTAAAAGTGATATGAAGTAAATTGTTTGTTTCATTTTTTTATTCTGTTTTAAGATAAAGCAGATTTTGTTTTGGTGTTTCTTATTTGTGAGGCTTTATTCAGTTATTAATTCTTTTACTTTTTGTTCTAGTGCTTTTTTGTCGGGTAGGTATAGCTGATTCATTTGTCCAATATCTTGATGTTTAAGATGCTTTGTTTTCAAATCAATTAACACGAAACATTTGAGGATTCTATGATAAAAAACTAGATCAACATAGTAATGGTCATTGTCTAATGTAATTCGATATTGCCTGCTTATAAATGAAAAGCCTTTACCTAATTCAAGCAAAAATGTTTGAAGATGGTCAATGATTTTTTGTTCTAACTTACTTTCAGACATTCTTATTTCTTCTTTGATTTGAAGAAATTCAAGTATATAAGGGTCTTTCAAAATATCTTTTGGTTCTGATACAACAAGACCTTTCTGCGATAGTTTCAAAATTCCACTTTTATCTTTACTCATGGACAATCTCTCAAATAATGATGAACTTATTTGCCTTTTTAATTCACGAACACTCCAATTTTCATTGACTGCTTGTTTTTCATAAATGCTTCTTGAAAGGTCGTCTGAAACACCTAATAATTCTGCATAATGTGTCCACGTCAATTTTCCAGTCACTGATTGGAAAATTTGATATTTTAAATAAAATTGCCTCATCAAATAAATATTGCTTTTACTAAATCCTTTTCCAAATCTTGATTTTAAATCTTTAGAAAGGTTTGTCAACAGTGAACTACCATATTCTGCTTTTTCGTTTCCATGTTGCTCATATTCAACAATGTATTTGTCAATCTCCCAATTTACTGTTAGCAACTCATTATTTACAGCTTGAATGGCTCTTAATCGCGAAGTCGCAATTGTATTTCCTATTGAATCAATAAGTTTTTGATATATTTCAATGTTTTGAATCTTATCAGTCATAATTATTATTTTCAGCAAAAATACAAAATCAAATCAAAGTAGCATTTTTATATAGAAGATTTTTTTAGAATTCATAGAGTTTTGCCATCCAAAGGTATTGTCAATCAATTTTCATTATTTCCCCTGTGTTAATTTAATAATTTCGCCATTTTATCCAATATCCATCTTTCTATTGTGTTGCATATTCAATGCCTGCTTTTGTTCTGTCAGACTGTGAACAAGCGATAAGAGTTGATGCAAAAATCGTAATGATCAAAACAATATTTCTCATATTTTGTAGGGGTTTTTGTGAATGATTATCATTTTATAGATTCTTATTTTCGATGGCAAATATATATATTTTTAGAAAACAAAGTCAAAATACTATTTTTGATTTTTTTAATTAGTTTCACAGTGTTTCACAGTGTTATAAGGTGTATCACAGTGTTTTAACTTTAACATAGGAACTGAATAGCACACAGATGACACTGATTATTCTTGTTTAAGGTTTAAGGGTTTAAGGTTGAAAGGTTTAAGGGTTTAAGGTTTTGGGCTTTGGGTTTAAGGTTTGTGGTTTAAGGTATAAAGGTTTAAGGTTTAACGATATTTCAACTTTCAACTTTAAACAGCGCAGCGTTAAACCATTCATCAGAGAAGCGTTCAACCTTTCAACTTTCAACCTTTCAACAGCGTAGCGTTCAACCTTTCAACTTTCAACTTTAAACAGCGCAGCGTTCAACCTTTCAACCTTCAACAGCGCAGCGTTCAACCTTTCAACCTTCAACAGCGCAGCGTTCAACTTTAAACTGCGCAATCCGAAGTCCGTAGTCCAAAAAAAAGGGTGATAACTTGCGCTATCACCCTTTTTTATTAGAATTTTAAGTTGATTAAACAGTTCCGGAGGCGTTTTTGTATTCATCTACGATCCCTTTAACATCATCAGATGCTAAACGTCCAAACACTTTTTCACCTACCAATACAACAGGAGCAAGTCCACAAGCTCCTACGCAACGTAATGAAGCAAGTGAGAATAGTCCGTCTGCACCGGTTTCCCCTACGCTTAGTCCTAACTGATGTTTGAATTCGTCTAAGATTCTTTCTGCACCACGAACATAACATGCTGTTCCCATGCAAATTGAAACAGGATATCTACCTTTTGGTATCATCGTAAAGAAAGAATAAAATGATACAACTCCATAAACTTTAGCAGTTGATACATTCATCTCTTTGGCAATCACTTCTTGCGCTTCTGCAGGAAGGTAACCCAAGAACTCCTGAGTTTTGTGTAACACATTGATTAGTTCACCAGGTTCATTGTTGAATGATTTTGCAATCTCTTCAATTTTAGTTCTGGTTTTTTCACTGATTTGTATTTTTATACTTGACATGATTTCTATCTTTTAATAATTAACAAAAGGGTTAGTCCACTTTAACTTCAATAACTTTTTGTTTATCAAAGTAGTGTGTGTGTAACAACTCATGAGATTTATGTCCACATGGTTCACCTAAGAATTCTTTGTAAAGAGTAATGACTGAAGGATTTTCATGAGATTTACGAATTGGCATGCTTCTATCTGCTTCATAAATCGCTTCCCAACGAGCTTTGATAATGTCTGCATTTCCATGGTGTAATGGTTGTCCACCACCATCAATACAACCACCTGGACAAGCCATCACTTCAATAGCGTGGAATTGTGATTCCCCTCTGCGAATTTGTTCCAAAAGTTTACGTGCATTACTTAAACCATGAGCGATACCGATGTTTAGTTTTAAACCATCAACATCAATAGTTGCTGATCTAACACCTTCTAAACCACGAAGTTCAGTGAAGTCGATTTTTGGCAGCGGTTTTTTAGTGATGATTTCATAAGCGGTACGGCAAGCGGCTTCAATTACACCACCTGTTGTTCCAAAGATCACACCGGCACCTGTTGATTCTCCAAGAGGTGAATCAAATTCTGCATCTTCCAATAAGTTGAAATCGATGTTGGCTTGTTTGATTAAATGAGCTAATTCACGAGTGGTGATTGAGTAATCTACTTCAGGATTACCATCCGTTTTGAACTCATCACGATCACACTCATATTTCTTTGCTAAACAAGGCATTACAGATACAACTACCATATCTTCGCGTTTTACACCGATTTTGTCAGCAAAATAGGTTTTAGCGATTGCACCAAACATTTGTTGTGGAGATTTTGCAGTAGATGGAATCTCTTTCATATCAGGGAACTGATGTTCAAAGAAATTAACCCATGCAGGACAACAAGAGGTTAGTAATGGTAATTTCACGGTTTTGTCACCGTTTAAATATTTGGTTAAACGACCAATCAACTCGGTACCCTCTTCCATAATGGTTAAGTCAGCACTCCAGTCGGTATCGAAAACATAGTCAAAACCTAATTGTTTTAAAGCGGCAGTAATTTTACCGGTTACGATAGAACCCGGTTTCATACCAAACTCTTCACCAAGAGCAACACGAACAGCAGGAGCCACTTGAACAACCACTGTTTTTTTCTCGTTAGCAATCGCTCTGATCACTTTAGGAGTGCTATCCATTTCTACAAGAGCTCCAACTGGACAAACTGCCACACATTGGCCGCAGAAAGTACAAGGAGAGTGAATCATCTTTTGATTAAAAGCTGTAGAAACAACAGCAGGGAACCCTCTTTCAATAGCCGATAATGCGCCAACAGTTTGAAAATCGTTACAAACGGTTTCACAACGACGACACATGATACATTTGTTATTGTCTCTAATGATAGATGTTGATGTTTCAATTTGATATTGAGACATCTCTCCTTTGAAAGGAATATCTCTTACGCCAAAACGAATTGACAAATCCTGAAGTTCGCAACTTCCACTTTTTGCACATACTAAGCAATCAAATGGGTGGTCACTCAAAATAAGTTCAAGAACAGTTCTTCTTGAATTATAAACTCTTACTGAGTTAGTTTTTACCACCATACCTTCGTAAACTTCAGTTACACAAGCAGGTGCTAAATTTTTTCTACCTTGAACATCAACAACACAAATACGACATCCACCTGGTTTATTGTGAATATTCATACCTTCCAGTTCAAAATGGCAAAGTGTTGGGATATGTATGCCTATCGAAGTTGCAGCCTTAAGGATTGTTGTACCTTTGGGTACACTAACTTCTCTATTATCTATGATTAATTTTACTTGATCCATTATATCTTACCTTTCTATTTAATAAAAATTGCGTTAAATTTACATTTTTCGTAGCAAGCACCGCATTTAATACATGTTTCTTGGTTGATTTCGTGAGCCATTTTTTTCTCACCTTTGATTGCGCCAACCGGACAAACACGTGAACAAGCAGTACATCCAATACAAGCATCCGGTTCGATGATATATTGTTTTAATGCTTTACATTGACCTGCAGGACATTTTTTATCGGTTACGTGAGCAATATACTCATCCCAGAAATTATCTAAGGTTGATAATACAGGGTTTGGAGAAGTTTGTCCTAAACCACAAAGTGCAGTGTCTTTAATAACTTTACTTAAGTTAGATAAATTTTCAAGATCTTCTAAAGTTCCTTTACCTTCGGTAATTTTAGCAAGGATTTCATATAATCTTTTATTTCCGATTCTGCAAGGGGAACATTTACCGCAAGATTCTTCAACAGTAAAGTCTAAATAGAATTTAGCTACGGAAACCATACAGTCATCTTCATCCATTACGATCATACCACCGGAACCCATCATAGAGCCAGCAGCAATTAGGTTATCATAATCGATTGGTGTATCTAGGAATTTTTCAGTTAAGCATCCACCAGAAGGACCACCGGTTTGAACCGCTTTGAATTTCTTACCATCTTTGATACCACCACCAATTTCGTATATAACTTCACGAAGGGTGATACCCATTGGTACTTCAATTAAACCTACGTTATTGATTTTTCCTGCTAATGCAAAAACTTTAGTTCCTTTAGATTTTTCAGTTCCAATAGAAGAGAACCATTCCCATCCTTTAAGAATGATTACAGGAATATTAGCGAAAGTTTCAACGTTGTTCACATTGGTTGGTTTTTTCAAATACCCTTCTTGAGCAGGGAATGGAGGTTTGAAAGTAGGTTCCCCACGTTCACCTTCCATAGAGTGAATTAATGCAGTCTCTTCACCGCAAACAAATGCACCTGCACCATATCTCATTTCGATATGGAAGCTAAAATCTGTTCCGAAGATATTATTTCCAAGAACACCGGTTTCCATAGCTTGAGCGATTGCAATTTTTAAACGTTCGATAGCAAGTGGATACTCAGCACGGATATAGATTAACCCTTTGGTTGCACCAATACAAAAACCGTTGATAGCCATAGCTTCAAGAACTGTATGTGGGTCACCTTCCAAAATGGAACGATCCATAAATGCACCCGGGTCACCTTCGTCAGCATTACAAACTACATATTTTTGATCAGCAGCATTTTTTGAAGCTAATTCCCATTTTAATCCGGTAAGGAAACCACCACCACCACGACCGCGAAGGCCTGATTTCTTAATCGCTTCAATAGTTGCTTGTGGATTATTTTGTTCTAAAACAGTTGCTAATGCTGCGTAACCATCTCTTGCAAAATACTCTTCAATATTTTCAGGATTGATAAATCCGCAGTTACGTAAAGCAATACGTAATTGTTTTTTATAAAATCCCATGTGTTTAGAATCAGACACATGTTCTTTAGTTTCAGGATTTTGATATAATAATCTTTCTACTTTTCTACCTTTGATGATATGCTCTTCGATAATTTCGCGGCAATCTTCAGGTTTAACTTGTGTGTAGAATGTGTTATCAGGTAACATTTTAACAATAGGGCCTTTTTCACAGAATCCAAAACAGCCTGTTACAACCACTTGAACTTCATCTGCTAACCCTTTTTCAACTACTAATTGTGCTAAATTGTTTTTAATCTGGTCACTTTGCGATGCATGACAACCTGTTCCACCGCAAATTAATATGTGATACTTGAAATTTGACATGAGAAAACCTCCTATTTATGTTATTGATTTACTTTTTCATAATTCACAGGAATAACGCCATCAAGCATCTCATTGCCAGCTAAATATTTAGCTACTAATTCCTCTGCTTTTATTGGTGTTATATATCCAAATACAACTGGTTCTGAACCCGGTTTGGTTACTTCAACAGTTGGCTCTGCATAACAGTATCCCATACATCCTGTTTGTGTTACCACTGCCTGAATACCTCTCTTGTTGCATTCGTTTATAATAACTTCCATAACTTGTTTTGCACCCGATGCAATACCGCACGTAGCCATCGCCACTCTAACTTGTATTAAGTTCTCGGTATTTTCGCCTTGCTCGCGAAGTGTAAGAGCAGATTGAAGTTCTTCTCTCTTTTTCTTCAAATCGGCTAAAGATTTAATCTTATCCATATTAAATATAATTAATTGATTATTAGTACTTTGTATCTATTGATATAAATATATTAAGGTCTTTTAAATTGGTTCGCGAATGTACAAAAAAAGGTTGTTCATTTTGATAACTTTAACAATTATTTATAAATAAAATATTTAATATACTGTATTCTCTCTTAATCCCTTTTATTAAGTTGCCAAAATACAGTAAGATACACTGTTTTTTAAAATAATTAACAGTGTTAAAAATTTGTGGTTCAAAATTTTTTTTTCAGTTATAAAAAGGGATCAAAGTTTCCATACTCCTGTCTCTAGTCTCTAGTCACTAATCATTTCTCTTAACAGTTCTTGTATTATTTAACAATGTTAATTTTTAAATATGGGAACAATACCCATCCAACATGAATTTTGTTTAAAAAATTATTACTACTTTTGTTCTAGAAAATAGGATTATGGAAATTATCAGACTTACAACTTTCAGTGATGCAATAGAAGCTCATCTTTTTCAACATTTATTAGAAAATGAAGGAATTGAGAGCTTTATTACAAATGAAAATTTTAATAACCTCTTGCCCGGTCATACCAAGTTAATGAACTCCGGAGTTCAGGTGATGATCCATGAAAAAGATAAAGAAAGAGCAACCGAAATATTAGTTCAATTTTTAAATAAAAATGAGATTCACTGTCCGAATTGTGAATCTCATAATATTGTACCGAAAATCAGTAAAATAACTATACCTAAATTCATTACAATTGTTTTATCTGTATTTTTTGGCACCCCGTTTAACAATATTAGAAATAGTTACCACTGCAATGACTGTGGTCAAGATTTTAACTAGAACCGTCGCCTTACTGCCGTCGGGCTCCGGCCCATACTCCGCGTTTTTTTGTAAAGGGTCTGTTTGGCCGGGCAGTAGCTCCCAAGGTCGCTCTGCCCGATTCACTATTCATTATTCACTAAAAAACCGCGTCAGCGGTTTTTCGCATTAGGGATGTGGAGGGCGCGAAGCGGTACGAGCTGGAACGAGCGCCGCGACTCATTTGATATTGGGAAATGATTTGTTTAAGCGAAGTGCAGCGAAGTACGGGAGCGAAGCGGACCCCGGAACAAGCCCGACGGCAGCAGGGTGGGTTAGTGTGTCGGATGGTGCCGGAATGCCCAAATTAATAAGCTAATGTGATTATGTGATAATAAGCTAATGTGGTATAATTGGGTTTTAGGTTTTGGGTTTAAGTTTTTAGTTTTCTTTTTATTAAATTTTCATTATTTATTTTTCATTTTTCATTATTCACTATTCACTATTAACTATTCACTATTTTCCCGAAACATCTCAATCAGATACTGAATGATCTCCGGTTCCTGAATAGAAACCCCATCCAGTGCCTCATTGATCTCCTCCGTGTCAAAAGTGTAATCAATACCCGAATTTTTATAATGTACTATGAATCTGATCTTTGGATAAGCAGATGCCGTTAAAACCACTGTTCCTGCTAAATCACCCATCGGTGGCCTGTCTATATGGGATAACCCGAATTGAACCGTTACAATCGTCCCAACCCCTAAGGTTGAACTGATCTCTAAAGACCCACCGGTTAATTCTGCATTTTGTTTTAATAAGGATAATCCTAATCCCACTTTGCGTGTTGTTCGGGTGGTGAAAAATGGATTGAGTACCTGACTTAATACCTCTTCGGACATCCCTGACCCATTATCTTTGAAAATAATTGTAAGTGTATCTAAATCAATGTTTTCAACTATATCTAATTCGATTTTTGTGGCTCCTGCACGAGTGGAATTTTGTAAAATATCCATGATGTGCATCGATAAATCTTTCATCTATTCCAAGTTTAGATTTTTCAAAGTGTTTTTGTCTATTTTTTTATCCCCCCACACTTTTTTGGTCACTTTGATCGCTTCAGTAGTGGTCAATTTATCGCTTTGTTCTAAGGTTCGCTGAATAAACACACATTGATTCAGATCTGCATTTTGATTTACGATCGCATTTGCCAACTCCTTGCAGGTTTGATACCCACATATTCTACAATCAACCTGGGGTAAATGAGTATTAATTTCAAAAGATTTCTTCATTTTTCGCATGGCAACGGATATTTCATCGTCCAGTTTGTCCATAGAACGGGGTAAAACAGGCCCAACAGTCATGTTTTCTTTCAAATAATCCACATAGTCACTCATAAGATCAGTTTGAGCTGCAGGTTTATTTTTAGAAACCCTTTTTCTTTGTCTTTCAGCAATCAAAAATCGGTTTCCGGCACATAAAATACCTCCGGCACAACTTTCATCACATGCACGTAATTCGAGAAAATCAATATTGTCAATATCCTCATTTTCTAATTTCTCTAGGAAATCAGATACATTATGTACTTCATCGATTGCTAAATTGCGTCCTCTGTCCAATAATCTAACTTCACCCGTGGTCAAAGCAAACAAAATACTTTCATTGGATAAAGTATGAAAATCATCTTCATCTTCCACTAACTTGTATTCCCCCTGCTTGATGGTCCGCAACACTTTATTATACATATAATTCATATTAATTACACCATCAATGACAGATTTATCTTCACCAACAGGACTTTTAATAGCGGCAATTTTAGCGGCACAAGGAGTTACATAAAAAATCCCGATATCTTCAGATGCCACTCCATCATTCATCAAACTTTTTTTGATAAACAATGCAGTAAGATCTAATGGAGGTTTAATTCTTGAAATATTGGATACCAATGAGGGGTATTTAACTTGAATTAAACGCACAATAGCCGGACAAAATGAAGAGATGATTGGTTTATCGGAATCTTCATTATCATTAAGTTCGTTATATCTTTCTTTTAGCAAATTAACGGAACGCTCCACTTCATACACTTTTTTAAATCCTAAATGATAAAAAGCAGACAAAATGGCTTTGTTGCTGATCCTTTCCTGAAATTGGGCACTAAAAAAGGAGGGTACTAACAAAACAGGATACTTATAATTGTATATTGTCTTAAAGTCATCCTGATCGATATAGATGGCATTTACCGGACAAGAGAGATAACATCTTCCACAGTCGATACACCGATTGGAATCCAAGATTGGTTTTCCGTTTTGAACATGTATGGCGGCAGTAGGACAAACACCGGTGCAATGGGAACATCCGATACACAATTCATATTTAAACTTGAGCGCATGGTGAAACTCTTCCATAACCATTTGTTTTATTGAGCATTAAAATAATTGGTGATCTCTACAAGTGTCCCTTTGTTCACTTCAGAGACAACATTTAAGATGTCAGCATTGGCTTTCATGTTGGGCAAACCCATTCCGGCACCAAATCCCATCTCCCTTACTTTAGGGGATGCTGTAGAGTAACCTTTTTGCATCGCCTGTGAAATATCAGGAATACCGGGACCCTCATCTTCTAATTTGATATAAATTTTATCCTCTTCAATATCAACATCAATTTGGCCTTTAAAAGCATGGGCCACTATGTTAACTTCCGCTTCATAGAGTGCCACAACGGTTCTTTTGATAATTCCGTTATCGACACCTAGCTGTTTCATCATTTTTTTAACATGACTGGATGCCGTTCCGGCATTGGTGAAATCACCTCCTTCAACTGAAAATGTAAAGTTCATAATGAGTAGTTTAGTAAACAGGAGATAATCCCAAATTAAACAATATACCTGAAGTTCTGTACATAGATAAAGGTGTTTCTATCAACACCATTTCATTATCTTGAGCTAATTCCAACATCTCTTCAGAAACTTTTTTACCACGTACAAATAAAATCAATTTAATCTCAGACATTTCACAAGTTCTAATAGTTTGTAAGTTAGCAAGTCCTGTGATTAACATGATCCTTTTTGATGTGTTTATCGTGAGCACATCACTCATTAAATCGGAAGCAAAGGCACATTCAACGGGGTCAATTTTATGCTTCTCACCTTCTACAATCACCCCTGAGATATGGGTTGCAATCTCTTGTATCGTCATATTTCTAAAATTTTTGGCAAAAATACTAAAAGAAAGCGTATTTTTGCAGATCCAAATCATAATAATTTAGAATTAACAATGCCCCAATATATCGCTGATCTTCACACCCATACACTTTTATCTCCCTGCGGAGATTTGGATATGACACCGGAACATATCATTGAGATGGCTCTGCGCAATCGAATAGATATAATCGGAATTACAGATCACAACTCTACCAGACATTGCAAGTTAGCAGAACATTACTCTAAAAATAGGGATATTTTCGTTCTTTGTGGTGCTGAAATAACTACCAAAGAGGAGGCTCATTGCCTGGCCTTTTTTCCAACTCATGATTTATTGGATCAGTTTCAGGCTTTTATTGAAATCCATCTTCCGAATATTCCCAATAACCCTGACTATTTCGGAGATCAGGTTCAAATTGATGAAGAGATGAATATCATATATGAAGAGCCGAGATTACTCACTTCCGGATTGGATGTTTCGATAGACAACATTGAAAAAGAGGTACATAGACTTCAAGGTATGTTCATTCCTGCTCATATTGATAAATCAAAAACCAGCGTGATCTCCCAATTGGGATTTATTCCATTTGACTTAGATTATGAAGCGGTTGAGATCACTCATAATACCACAAAAGAAGCTATGATACAACAACATAAGTATCTCAAAAACAAACCATTTATCCGCAGCTCTGATGCCCATTACCCTCATCAGATTGGGATGAATACCACCACTTTTGAGATGCCCACCCGCAACTTTGAGGAGATCAAAAATGCGATACTGAACAACCGGATCTCCTTTTAAATTAGCAAATTAATGAAAAATGAAAAATGAAAAATGAAAAATGAAAAATGAGCACACGAGCACATTGAGCATTCGAAAATCTCATTATATTTTCTTATATTTGCAAAAAATATTAAAAATTATTTTAAAAACTTAAATACCTTTAATACAAATTGATATGAGTGGTGGATTGTATTCTATGGATCAAAAAGACTTTGATCAAACGTTGGATCTTACAAAAATTAAACCTTACGGGGATACCATGAATGATGGTAAAACACAAATGAGTTTTACACTTCCTGTGCCCTGTAATGATGAAGCAATAGAAGCAGCTAAACAATTAATGAAAAAAATGGGGTTTGAAAACCCACAAGTTGTTTATTATAAAGAGCTTACAAACGGTTTCACTTTTTTTAATTGCTATGGATCAACTGTTTATGATGTTGACTTTACATCGATTAAAGTGGATAAAGTGGAATCCAATGTGATGGATATGCACGAAACGGACCAATTTATTAAAGAACATTTAGGTCGCAAAATTGTTGTGATTGGTGCCAGCACAGGTACAGATGCTCATACAGTTGGAATTGATGCTATCATGAATATGAAAGGGTATGCCGGTCACTACGGAATTGAACGTTATGAGATGTTTGAAGCCTTAAATATGGGTAGCCAGGTTACCAATGAAGAGTTTATTGCTAAAGCGATTGAACTTAATGCTGATGCTCTTTTGGTTTCTCAAACCGTTACACAAAAAGATGTACATATTCAAAATATGATTGAACTCATTGAACTATTAGAAGCTGAAGGATTACGCGATAAATTGATCGTATGTTGCGGAGGTCCCAGAATATCTCATGAATTGGCTAAAGAATTAGGATACGATGCCGGTTTTGGCATGAATAGCTTCGCCGATAATGTAGCTTCCTATATTGCAGAAGAATTAGTTAGAAGAAAAAATCGTTAATACTATGGATAAGAATCAAGTAAGAGAAGTGATCGCTAAAAGAGTCGCTAAAGAACTCAAAGATGGTAATGTTGTAAATTTGGGAATTGGACTACCTACATTAGTCCCAAACTATTTACCAAAAGATGTCGAATTGGTTTTACAGTCTGAAAATGGCATGTTAGGCATGGGGCCAACACCGGAAGCCGGATCTGAAGATGAAAATCTATTGAATGCCGGTGGAGGTTATATCACAGCAAATACGGGTGCTTCTACTTTCTCATCAGCTCAATCTTTCTGTATTATCAGAGGAGGACATGTAGATGCAACCATTTTAGGGGCAATGCAAGTTGATGAACAGGGAGACTTAGCAAACTGGATGATTCCCGGAAAGTTAACACCGGGTATGGGTGGCGCTATGGATCTTCTAATCGGTGCTAAATATGTGATCCTTGCTATGGAACATACTGCAAAAGGTGCCCCAAAAATTTTGAAAAAATGTACTTTACCACTTACTGCGAAAGGACAAGTGAACAAAATTGTCACTGAAATGGGCGTGATGGAGATCACCAATAAGGGTATTGTTCTTCAAGAAATCCATCCTGAATTTACCGTTGAAGAGCTACAGGCTGCTACAGAAGCAATCTTAATCATCTCACCGGATCTTAAACCGATGGATTTAGATTAGTCATTATATTCAATTGTTTTATTTACAATCATTAAATATTTAATTATGAGTAAAAAAGTTTTTATCGTTGCCGCAAAAAGAACTGCCATTGGCAAAATGTTCGGAACTTTAGCTAATTTTACCCCGAGTGAATTAGCTGCTGTTGTCATTAAAGATATCATTAAACAGACAGGGATTGATCCTGCACAGATTGATGAGGTGATCGGAGGAAATATCCTGAATGCCGGTCAGGGACAGGGTGTGATCAGACAAGCTGCGATAAAAGGGGGAATTCCTGCTGAAGTACCGGCTTATAGTTTAAATATGGTTTGTGGTAGCGGATTAAAATCCGTTATGACTGCCTTCAACGATATTTTGGTAGGCGATGCTGACCTTGTTTTAGCAGGCGGAACTGAAGTGATGTCTAATGCAGGATTCGTTCTCAATGGCAATCTTCGTAATGGTGTTAAAATGGGTAACATTACTGCCATTGACCACATGGTAAATGATGGCTTAACAGATGCTTTTGAACACTATCACATGGGAATTACTGCTGAAAATGTAGCTGAAAAATATCAGATTACCCGTGAAGCACAAGATCAGTTTTCTATCACTTCTCAATTGAAAGCAATCGCTGCTGTTGATGGTGGAAAATTTGCCGAAGAGATCACTCCTGTAGAGATTGTGACCAAAAAAGAAACTATCATTTTTAAAGATGATGAATATCCAAATAGAGCTACTTCTTTCGAAAAATTATCTTCTTTGAAACCTGCTTTCAAAAAAGAGGGTACAGTTACTGCAGGTAATGCCTCCGGTATCAATGACGGCGCTTCATTTGTACTGTTGGCATCTGAAGAAAAAATGAAAGAACTAGGATTAACTCCTCTTGCTGAAATCGTTGCAGTTGGACAAGGTGGTGTGGAACCTGCAGTGATGGGTTTAGGTCCTGTACCTGCAATCCGTTCTGCTTTGAAAAAAGCAGGAATGAAATTGAGTGATATGGAACTTTTAGAGTTAAACGAAGCATTTGCTGCCCAATCTTTAGGTGTTGCTCATGAATTGATCCAGGAACATGGCGTTTCTCAGGAATGGTTATTTGAAAGAACCAATATCAATGGGGGAGCTATCGCATTAGGTCACCCAATTGGCGCATCAGGTAATAGAATTCTGGTTTCCTTAGTGCATGAGTTGATCCATGAAAACAAACATTTGGGATTAGCTTCCTTGTGTATTGGCGGGGGAATGGGCGTTGCAGTAATCATCAAAAGATAAATATTCCAGGCGTGATGCCATCCAATAGTTAGAATTTCAATTAATAGAGCCTCTTTTTGGGGCTCTTTTTGTGTTTTCAGCTGTCAGCTATCAGGTTTCAGCTGTCAGCTATCAGGTTTCAGCTATCAGTTTTTGTATTTTGTTGATTTAATGACTCTTGTCCGTAGCCCTTAGTCCGTAGCCCTTAGTCTGAAGTCCGCTGTCTGTGGTCCGCTGTCCGTAGTCTTGTTAAGCTCCGTAGGAGTGTGATCTTTGTAGCGAACGAATAACGGACAAAACGAACCCGCTCCATCGGAGCGTTAAATTTGTAGCAAACAAATAACGGACCAAACTACCCCGCTCCATCGGAGCGTTATATTGGTTTAATAGATTATTAATCAACGTATTATCAATTAATGATTTTGAAATGTTAGGAGAAAAAACAATGTGAAAAATAGCATTGAGAGTAAGTGTTAGCTATAATAATTAGTTTTAAAGTAACACTAAAATAGTAATAATTTTTTAATTGTAGAAATATTTTTTAAAAATTATTTAACAAATATAACGCTCCGCTGGAGCGAGGTGGTTTTGTCGGATTTTGTTTGGCTACCAATATAACGCTCCGCTGGAGCGAGGTGGTTTTGTCGGAGTTTTTTTGCTACAAATATAACCCTCCGCTGGAGCGAGTACGTTTGTCGGATTTTGTTTGGCTACCAATATAACGCTCCGCTGGAGCGAGGTGGTTTTGTCGGAGTTTTTTTGCTACAAATATAACGCTCCGCTGGAGCGAGGTGGTTTTGTCGGAGTTTTTTTGCTACCAATATAACGCTCCGCTGGAGCGAGTACGTTTGTCGGAGTTTTTTTGCTACCAATATAACGCTCCGCTGGAGCGAGGTGGTTTTGTCGGATTTTGTTTGGCTACCAATATAACGCTCCGCTGGAGCGAGGTGGTTTTGTCGGAGTTTTTTTGCTACAAATATAACGCTCCGCTGGAGCGAGTACGTTTGTCGGATTTTGTTTGGCTACCAATATAACGCTCCGCTGGAGCGAGGTGGTTTTGTCGGAGTTTTTTTGCTACAAATATAACGCTCCGCTGGAGCGAGTACGTTTGTCGGATTTTGTTTGGCTACCAATATAACGCTCCGCTGGAGCGAGGTGGTTTTGTCGGATTTTGTTTGGCTACCAATATAACGCTCCGCTGGAGCGAGGTGGTTTTGTCGGAGTTTTTTTTGCTACAAATATAACGCTCCGCTGGAGCGAGGTGGTTTTGTCGGAGTTTTTTTGCTACAAATATAACGCTCCGCTGGAGCGAGGTGGTTTTGTCGGATTTTGTTTTGCTACCAATATAACGCTCCGCTGGAGCGAGGTGGTTTTGTCGGAGTTTTTTTGCTACAAATATTACGCCCCACTGTGGCGGGGACGATTCACTATTCACTATTCACTATTCATTGCATGTTTGTATTCATTAGGCAACATCCCGGTGTGCTTCTTAAATGCATTGTAAAATGAGGTTCTGTTGCCAAACCCACATTCATAAGCTATCCCTTCAATCGAATATTTTTTATCTTTGGATTCCATCATCATTTCTATTGATTCTTGTATGCGAAATCGATTTAAAAAATCCGGGAAAGTTGTATTGTAGTGTTGGTTAATGATCATGGAAACAATATTCGGACTTTCATTAATCAACTGACTGAATGATTGTAAATTACACTCACCATTCAAATACAATTTATCCTTCTCCATCTTGATGGTGATTTTATGAAGAATCTCATCTATACGTTGTTGATCTATTTTTATTCCGGAATATTTTTCTTTACCTAACTGTTCTATCATATCATGAAATGAGGAAACTGCGTTGGGTGTTAATCTGAAAAATAGATATAAAAAGAAAAATTGCCCAAAAACCGGCATATATAATATAATGTATAAAGCATCTAATCGCATCAAAAAAGGAACAAAAGCCCCCATTTGTAAAATAAGCTGAACGGCTAAGAATTCCTTTCGAATACTATGGGTTATGGTACTTTTTCCCGGAGTTTTATCTTTAATTTCAATGATCAATAAATAGGCATTTGCTCCCATTGAATAGATCACCATAATGATATTGGCGATGTTGTTTATGATGTGTCCGGTTGATAGTTGTTCAGTCCCTTTCACAGAATCAATAATATATTGTGGTTCAAAAATGGAATAAATAATAAAAATGAAATAAAGAAAGGATGGAAAAAATAGTAGCCAAAAATATTTTAAACGAGGTTCATTTCTAAAATATCGTAATGCCATAATTAAAAACCCACCATAAGAAAGATTTGAAAATATTGAGATCAAATGTAAGATTGGAATCCCTTTATCTTCATAAATCAAAATATTTGTTGTATAGGCGATAATAGGAGTGAAAAAAATTAAACTTAGCCATAAATAACCTTTGTTTTGCTTCCACCTGAAAAGGGTCACCAAAGAGATTATGGTCATACTAAAGGTAGCTAATGAATAAATAACAATCATTAAGGTTTCATTCATAATTTTTACAATTTTGAAACTAAATTCTTCTTACAAATATAAGCAAAAGAAAAAATAAATGGAATTCGTCATTATTAAAAAAATAAATTTCTAAAGTGCCTAAATTCAGAATATTATAAAATGTACTTTTTTGTTAACATTTATAAATATTAACAAATAACTAAAATTTTGGCGTTATTTTTGTAAACAGTTGCAAAACATGCACCAAGATAGAAATCTGATCATTTTAATACATCAATATTCACTTAAAAAAAAGATTATGAAAAAATTTTTATTCTTTACGACAAGCTTGCTTTTAGTTGTGTCCATGAAAATCAGTGTGGCACAAGTTGATAACAACGGTTGGGCTTCTGCAACTGTTGATTATTTTAATCAACCCAAAATTTTATTTGCAGCTCATATTACTCCTGCTGCCGGTTTCCCCTATACCGGAATTTTTTACGGAGCTGATCTGAATGTTAAAGTGGCTAAAATTTTATATGTAAATGCCGGTTTTTTAGCTCCCATTCTGGATATGTCTTTCATCTATAATGATGGAGGCAGATATAATTTTTATGGAGGAACAGAATTAGTCTTAAGAAATAAAAAAATATACGACAGATTTGATTTAACAACCAGTGTTACACACTCCGGTGACTATACCGTAAAAAAATACAGAGATTATAAAGTCAGAGTGTATGAACAAACCATTTTGCGTTTGGGAGCAGAGTATTACATGAACTCCAGATTTGAAGCAAATGCTTTAACTACATTGAATGGATTTAAAGAAAAAGTCACTTCAGGACTTTTAATGCCTGATGGCCAAGTTATTGACTATAGCAGCAATCTGAATTGTGCTTTTGTATATTTAGGAATTGGTAAAAAATCTTTGAATTATTTCAAAATCAAAATGTCTGATTATCAGGAAAGTGATAAATTCACCAGTACATTAACAGGCTATTTTGATCTATTTTATGCTCCATTTATTACTTTAAATCCTATCACTTATGGCAATATAACTTATGATGCAGCATCACTATTGAGAAAAATGCCATTCGGGGGAAGATTAGGAATGGAATACTACAATACTTCAGGTAAGTTTCTTGGATTTTATACCCGAATGGAGTTTGGAATGATGCCGGGTGTTGGTTTTCCTGTATATTTCAAAATTGGAGTTGGTATCTCCTCCATATTTACAAAAATGAGAAGTCAAGGAAGTACACTTCCTGAATGAGTTAATAAATAAGTGATTTTTTTATGGGAAGTTTGGGGATTTTTTTACCTTGAACTTCCCTTTTTCGTCATAGATAAAATATACCGCTAATTTGGGATTCTTCTTTACAATCTCTAAGGTTTTTTCCATACTTAAAACCATAAATGCAGTGGAATAGGCATCTGCCGTTGCACAATCGTCTGCAATAACCGTAACACTAAGCAAAGTTGAGTGTTCAGGTTGTCCGGTTTTCGGATTTATGATATGACTGTATCTCTGTCCATCCATTTCCGTATATTTTCTATAGTTTCCGCTTGTCGAAATTGCTCTATTTTTGATGGGAAAGGTGTATTGTGCATCAATAGCGCCATCTGCTTGATCGGTTGGTGTCTGGATACCAACTTGCCATTGTTTTCCCCCTTTAGTACCTAATGCAACAACCTCACCACCGATATCAACAATACAGTTTGGATACCCTTGTTTTTCTAAGAACCGGGCTATTTTATCTGCGGCATACCCATCTGCAATGGCGTTAAAATTGATTTGAATACGAGGATCTTCCTTTATAATGGTTTTATTGACTAATTTCAATTTATGAAAACCCACAATTTGTAAAATACTATCAATTTTAGATTTTTCGATCGTACTCTTTTTATCTTTCCCAAAACCCCATAAATTGATCAATGGCGTAACGGTGATATCATAAGCGCCATTTGTATTTGCTGCAATTTTTTGTGAGATTTCAAACATCCTGATCATATCATCCGTATAGGGTAAATTTTCTCCTTGATTGATCCTAGATAAAATAGAAGTGGTATCAAAAAGAGATAATTGATGATTCAAATCTCCAATTATGGAATCCACTTGTTGCTGAAGATTTGGATTTTGATCCCCTAGGTATGTGATCGAATAATAGGATCCAAAGCCTGTTCCTTGAAAATTGTATGTTTGCTCATTTTTGCAACTGCTTAATAACGTGATGAATGCAAAAATAATTAAATTTGTTTTGAAGAAATTTTTCATAATGAGCGATTTGATTAAAAAAGCGTGCAAAAGTAACGATATTTTTTGTACTTTTGCAGCTGGGTAAGTCTTGTACGATCAGCTCCCTTTTAACTCCCCCAGGACAGGAATGTAGCAAGGGTACATTGGTTGTAGCGGTGCGATACAAGTAGCTTACCCTTCTTTTTATTTCTCATAATATGCTTTTAAAAATCTATCCTGAAAATCCGAATCCTCGGGCCATCCAACAGGTAGTAGAGTGCCTGAAAGATGGCGGTATTATCATTTATCCTACAGATACGATTTATGGTATAGGCTGTGATATCTATAAGCAAAAAGCGATCGAAAAAATTATTCAAATTCAAGGCAATTTGAAGAAGAAATCTTCCCTATCTTTTATTTGTTACGATTTAAGTCATCTGTCCGATTTTACTACTCCGATCAATAATACCATTTTTAAAGCGATGAAAAGGACACTTCCCGGTCCCTTTACATTTATTTTAAATGCTAATAATCAAGTTCCCAAATTGATTCATGGGACAAAAAAAACTGTCGGAATTCGTGTGCCGGATAATAATATCATAAGGGAAATTGTGCAGGTTAATGGTAACCCCATCCTCTCATCTTCCATCAAGGATGAAGATCAATTTATTGAATATACCACAGATCCGGAACTTATCTATGAAAAATATGGGGATCTTGTTGATATCGTGATTGATGGCGGATATGGAGATAACATTCCTTCAACTGTGGTTGATTGCACTAACGACGAACTCGAAGTGATCCGTGAAGGAAAAGGGGATTTGGAACTGCTGATGGGATAGTAACTTAAAAGTAAGAAGTAAGAAGTAAGAAGTAAAAAGTAAGAAGTAAGAAGTAAGAAGTAAGAAGTAAGAAGTAAGAAGTAAGAAGTAAGAAGTAAGAAGTAAGAAGTAAGAAGTAAGAAGTAAGAAGTAAGAAGTAAGAAGTAAGAAGTAAGAAGTAAGAAGTAAGAAGTAAGAAGTAAGAAGTAAGAAGTAAGAAGTAAGAAGTAAGAAGTAAGAAGTAAGAAGTAAGAAGTAAAAAGTAAAAAGTAAGAAGTAAGAAGTAAAAAGTAAGAAGTAAGAAGTAAGAAGTAAAAAGTAAGAAGTAAAAAGTAAAAAGTAAGAAGTATTAGTTTTGAGCTTATTTTATAATTAGATAGTTTCTATATTACTTTTTTAATTTAAGTTTAAGTGTATTTATAGATGAGACTAAGAGTTTTATAAGTTCTGTTGGGAGTATTCTGAAACCTGTGTCAGTATCTTAGTTCAATCCTAATTCAAAGCCGTCAGAGCATTTGAATTAGGGTTGGACAAAGATACTGAATTATCGTAAATGTTTTTCATATCTTTCACCAAATTTTTCAATTAATTCAATTTGTATTGGTTTCCAGTTAAAAACTACTTTATTCCAGGATTTTTTATTGTACATAAGCGTTAAATAAAGTTGTTTAATCAGTCCTTTGTCATTGCTCCATCCTCCTTTAGATTTAGTTACTTTTCTCATGACTCGATGAACTGCTTCAACTGGATTTGTAGTATATATCATTCTTCTAATATTGGGTTTATAATCTAAAAATGGGATGAAGGAATCCCAATTATTTCTCCAATGATCGATCAACCCTTTATACTTTTTACCCCATTTTTCTTCACAAGATTCCAATGCAAGTTCAGCTTCTATTGCGTTTGTAGATTGGTAAATAGCTCTTAAATCAGCACATACAGCTTTCATATCGCGATCACTGACAAAGCGAGTAGAGTATCTAATCATGTGAACTACACAGCGTTGTACAATTGCTTTTGGAAAAACAGATTCCAAAGCGTCTTTAAATCCGGCTAACCCGTCAATACAGAAAAATAGAACATCTTCAACTCCTCTTCTTTTGAGATCTTCCAATATTAGACCCCAATTCTTTGCTCCTTCAGATTCATTAATATAAAGCCCCAAAATATCACGATCTCCATTAACTGTGATTCCATAACAAGTATGTATTACTTTGGTTGAAAACTTTCCATCTTCTCTTGTTTTATAATATATTCCATCCAAATACATTACAACATAACAGGATGCTAAACTTCTATTCTGCCATGAGGTGATCTCAGGAAGAATCTTATCTGTTATTGTACTGATAACACTATTACTTATATCAACACCATAAATCTGCCTTAAATGCTGTTGAACATCTTCTACTGAATGCCCTCTTGCATAGAGACTTAGAATAATTTCATCCATCCCTGTTGTTAACTCTCGCTCCCAGTTCTTGACCATGATCGGTTCATATTCTCCATTCCGATCTCGTGGGGTATTGATAGATAACATGCCGCCAGTACTTCTGACTTGTTTCTTTTTAAAGCCATTTTTTCTGTTATTCTTCTCTGATACAGATTCTTCTAAATAACTTTCCAATTCCCCTTCTAATGATAAATTTACCATTCTTTGTAATAAATCAGTAAAAATACCACTCTCTCCAAACAATGGATTGCCTTGATATAATCCACTGATCATGGCTTTTTGTTCATCTCTATCAGGTATAATTTTGTCAATTTCTTCTTGCAGTTCTTCCTTCCTACTTCTTCTTTTGATTGTCTTTTTCATGTGTCAAATTTGTTTTTTCAAAATTAATGTTTTTTCCTTTTGACACAGATTTTAGAATAGTCTCGTTCTGTTACATTCAAATCTAAACGTGTGTAATCTTCAATGCTAATATATCCAATTTCATACATAATTGATATCCAATATTTCGATTCATTTGCCTCTTTTAGTGCGATAGATTGTTTATGTATAAAATCAGCTGTGCTTTCTGCAAATTTACATTCCCTGAGAAGTGCTCCAATAGAAGTACCACTTCGTAAAAGTTGATTGGTTAAAACAAAATGTTTCTGATTTTTTTGAATCTCTTGAGTTGTTTTGACAATGTCAACGGCAAAAGAATAACTCTTTTCCTGTAAAAAATTTGTTTTCATTAAAAGTTTAATTTGTTGTTTTTTAGTATATTAGATTAGTAGTTTTCATTATTTTTTACTTTTTAAATGTACCATTTTTTTCAATATATTTTAATTTTTTTTACTTTTTATTTTTTACTTCTAACTTCTTACTTTTTACTTATAACTTCTTACTTTTTACTTTTTACTTTTTACTTAAAAAATTTCCATTGAAAATATCAATATAGTATATAGATATAATTGAGAATCAGATAGTTAAATCATATTCAATTCTGTATTATCTTTGCATTACCAAAGTAAATGACATAACCTTATTTACTTTAGTGATTAAAAACATGATATGTTAACCCAAAAAATAAACAAATGAAAATTAATATACGATTCGCTCTTTTGCTTTTTACTCTCCTTTTCTTCGCAAAGGGTACTCTTTTTGCTGATAGAGGTTTAACCTTAAGCGGGACAGTTAAAGATACTCAATCTGGTGAAAATTTGATTGGTGTTGTCTTTTATATAACCGGAAATTCTACATTAGGAACCTATACCAATGAATATGGCTACTATTCCATTCAACTTCCTAAAGGGACCTATACCGTTAAAGTTTCCTATATCGGTTATGAAACCATAACTGAAAAAATTGTTATAGACAAACCTATTGTTCGCAACTGGAATATGATTTCCAATACCAAGTTAAATGAAGTGGTGGTTTCCACTACACGTTTAGATGATAACTTAACCAAACCTGATATTGGTCTTGAAAGAATCAATATTACTGAAATTGCTAAATTACCGGTTCTTTTTGGTGAAAGGGATGTCCTTAAAACCTTACAATTACTTCCCGGTGTGAAAACTCAAGGGGAAGGAACCAGCGGATTTAGTGTTCGTGGTGGGTCAACCGATCAAAATCTAATCCTTCTAGATGAAGCTACTGTATACAATGCTTCACATCTCTTAGGTTTCTTCAGTACTTTCAACAGCGATGCCGTGAAAGATGCTACCTTAATCAAAGGGAATAGTGCTGCTCAATATGGCGGTAGAATTGCTTCTGTTTTAGATATTAAAATGAAAGATGGAAACAATCAAACTTTTCACGGAACCGGTGGCATTGGTTTGATCAGTAGTCGATTAACTCTTGAAGGCCCGATATGGAAAAACAGAGCTTCCTTTATGATTTCAGGAAGAAGAACCTATGCCGATCTATTTTTGAAGTTAACAGATAAATATAAAGATAATGTTCTATATTTCTATGATTTGAATGCTAAATTAAATCTGCAGATTAACGATAAACATAGAATTTTTATCACCGGATATTCAGGTAAAGATGTTTTAGGTTTAAATGGTGCCTTTGGATTGGACTGGGGAAATCAAACTGCTACTTTAAGATGGAATTATATTATTAATCCTGTTATTTTTTCAAATACCTCATTTATTTATAGTCAATATTATAACAAAACAACCATTTCCGGTGGAGAAACAGATTTTAATATCGAATCGACCATCAAAGATTTAAGTTTAAAACAAGATTTTACTTATTTCTTAAATGCACAAAATACCATGAAGTTTGGTTTCCAAATCTCCCGATTCTCGCTTTCTCCCAGAACTTTTTCCGGAACCGTTACTTTTGCCGGAGATGATTCATTTTCTAAAAATGGATTGGAAAATGCAATCTATTTTAACAATAATGTTACCCCAAACGACTTCTTAATCGTAAGCTACGGACTTCGTTTATCAACATACACCATGTTGGGTCAGGGAACCTATAATGTTTACAATAATGGTGAGAAATCTGAAACTATTGTTTTAGAAAAAGGTCAGTTCGGAAGATCCTATTTTAGTGTTGAACCTCGATTTACCTTAAATTACAGAATTAATAAAATGCAAAGTCTTAAATTTGGATTAGCCAGAAATTCTCAAAACCTTCACCTCTTGAGTAATGTTACCGGAGGAAGTCCTACAGATCAATGGATTGGAAATACATACAATATAAAACCGGAATTTGCAAATCAGGTGAGTTTGGGTTATACCAGAAACTTTAAGGAAGATCAATACGAAGTAACAGTGGAGACGTACTATAAATTTATGGAAAACCAAATCGACTACAAAGACTATGCAGATTTACAAAATGCCATAGATCTTGAAGATCAACTCCTTTTTGGTATTGGAAGATCTTATGGTCTCGAATTGATTATCAAAAAGAAAACCGGAAAATTAACCGGCTGGATCAGCTATGCTTTGACTAAAACTGAACGAAAAATTGATGGAATCAACAACAATGACTGGTACAATGCCCGTCAGGATAGACCACACGATCTTTCGATTGTTTTCACCTATCAAATCAATCCAAAATGGTCTGTTTCCGGGTTATTTGTTTACAGTACCGGTAATGCAGTCACTTTTCCTATTGGAAAGTATAGTCTTAACGGACAAACCATTTATCAATATTCAGAAAGAAATGCAGATCGCTTACCTGATTACCATAGATTGGATCTTAGTGTAAATTATGACTTTAAGAAAAGGGGTGCTTATGAAAGTTCCTTGAATTTCGGAGTTTATAATGTGTATGGCAGAGAAAATGCGTATACGATTACATTCAGAGATAATCCCGATGATCCAACCAAAACAGAAGCAGTTCAAAACTCCTTGTTCCGTTGGGTTCCAAGTATCACTTATAATTTTAAATTTTAATTTCTTAGACGACAAATTGTTATGAAAAAATATATCTTAATCATCAGTTTAATAACCTTATTCGCAAGTTGTGAAAAAGTGATCGAATTAGATCTCGATAATGTAGAACCAAAATTAGTAGTAGAAGCTGTCATTACAGACCAGGCTGGGCCTCATTACGTAAAACTTTCAAAATCAGTAAATTTCAATGAACCAAGTGTTTATCCTTATGTAGATAATGCTTTGGTTGTTATAACCGACAATACCGGTGTTGTTGATACATTAACTTACAAAGAAGATGGAGTATATGAAACAACAAAAATTGAAGGAGTTGAAGGCAGAGTTTATGATTTAAAAATCATGGTGGATAATAACACTTACACTTCTCGCAGTAGCATGCCTAAAAAAGTAAATTTTGACACCACTGTTGTGATTGATTTCCAGTTTGGCCCCAATTTATTAAAATACGTTATTCCGATATATAAGGATCCTATGGAGTTGGGAAATAAATACCGTTTCCTTTTAACGGTAAATGGCTTAAAAGATAAAGGAATATTGGTATTTAATGACAATGTAAACAATGGTCAATATAACGGACAGCCATTACGTTCCAGTGATATTGCCATCAAAACCGGCGATGTAGTAAAAGTAGAGATGCAAACCATCAATGAAGAGATCTATAACTATTTTTACACATTAGGACAAATATCAGCCCGTGGCGGTGGGGGAGGATCAACACCAGCTAATCCACCATCCAATATTTCCGGTGGTGCACTTGGAAACTTCAGCGTGGTAACTACCCAAAGCAGAACCATCACCATTCAATAACTAATAACTAAAAACTAAAAACTAATAAATAGTGAATAGTTAATAGTTAATAGTGAATAGTTAATAGTGAATAGTGAATAGTTAATAGTGAATAATGAATCGTGAAGAGTGATTTGTTAATTGCCCTGTAATTTTGTGCAGGGCAATATTTTTTACTTTTTACTTTTTACTTCTTACTTCTTACTTTTTACTTCTTACTTCTTACTTTTTACTTCTTACTTTTTACTTCTTACTTCTTACTTCTTACTTCTTACTTCTTACTTCTTACTTCTTACATTTTACCTAGAATAATCCGCCCTTCGCCCAATATCATCTCACAAAATTAGTGGCAATCTTTTTCTCTCTTTCGGGTTCAGGAACGTTCTTTTTCCCATTTTCGATCAGTTTGAGCAACCATACAAAGTTTTGAGCTAATACACTCATGATCTGAACCCCCTCTTTATCTTCAAAAACTTGTCCGGGAGTGGTGCCATGAATCACATTCCAGTAGTTAGAGGCAGGGATCACCATTTCGGAATAGAGCAAATAATTGTTGAGTTCCTGAAAGGCAGTCATTCCACCCGACCGACGAACCACAGCGATTGCGGCACCCACTTTATGTCGAAAAAGGCTGTTATTCACACCTGCAACATAAAAAGCCCGATCTAAAAATGATTTAAAAGTTCCCGCAACTGATGCATAATGAGTAGGAGTTCCCAATATAATGCCGTCAGCCTCTTTCATTTTTTGAATCCACTCATTTACTGGATCTGAATGGTTGATGCAACATTCATCTTTGGTCACATAACAGCGATTACATGCCAAACATCCCTGAATTTTCTGATTTCCCACTTGGATCATCTCCACTTCAACGCCTTCTTGTTCTAAAATATCAGTAATTATCCGAAGGGCAGAATAAGTATTTCCTTCTTTCTTTGGACTTCCATTGAATGCAACAACTTTCATATTTTTGGTTTTTGTTTTTTGATATGGCAAATATACAAAAATAATGAGCAAATTTGGAGAAGGGAGAAAGGCGAAGGGCTAAATGAACATTTAATATTTTGGGTTTAAGGTTTTAGTTATTGGGTATTAGGTCTTGGGTTTTAGTTATTAGGGTTCAGGTATCAGGTATCAGGTATCAGGTTGTCAATGCCTAAATTTGGTTGACCGTTTGTTTACTTGTTTTTGGCATATTATCATTGGTTGACTTGTCCTTGTTGGGGAGCTCTGAGCTTGGTCTTGGGCTAGCCCAAGACCAAGCTCAGAGCTGGGTTCCAAAATTTTTGAAGATTTTTTTTCTTCGGGATTTTGGTTTTGCAAATATATACTTTTTTCGAATGAAATTGGTGACTTTCTTTGTAGCTTACAATGAGGCTTTTCGTAGTTATAAAGGTACACTGATCGGTCAACTTCTTTCACTAATGTCTCGTAATTAGTAATCGTTCTGTAGCTTAAATAGTTGTTTTTAATCACTCCATTAATTCTCTCTGCTTTACCATTCTCCCAGGGGGCAACACACATACTATGGAGAAAATCTTCAGTCACATCTAAAAACTCTTTTGCACCATATTGTCTACCGCCATCTGAATGAAAAATTAAGCCGTTTAGATCTTCCCCTTTACGGAACCTTAATGCGCTATTTAATGATGCAATTACTGTCTGCTCTGTCGTTAAACGCTTTGATACAGAATATCCTACAATAACTCTTGAGTAAGCATCAATTATAAAGGTAATATAGTAAAAATGACCATTAATTTTGAAATATGTGGTGTCTGATTGCCAAACTTGATTAATCCTGGTTATCTCTAAGTTTTTAATTAAATTATCAAAACGGATTACTCCACTACTATCTGTAGTATGAATAAATCTCTTTTTCCTCTTTATCATTAATCCTGCAAGCTTACACAATTCTTCAAATTGATCTCTCCCAACATAACAAGGTCGCTTTTTATAATAAATATCCCTTACACCCATAGTGGGATGATCCATCCTGACTTCGAAAACAATTTCCTTCACTAAATGAAGAATGTCCTTTTTTTTATTGTCTCTTTGAAGGATTTTATATACTGCTTGTTTGCTGATATTCATAGCTTTATAAAGTGCATTTAGTGAGTGCGGGTATTCTTCCCTATGTTCTTGATAATGTCGGAAGGCTTCGTTTCGAACTTTTTTTTATGTCTACGTTATATATCTCCTCTGCTAAATCTATCATCTTTCCTTGAAAATCTATAACAATTTGTTTTTCAGCTAGCATCATTTTCAACATTGCAATTTCTTTATCTTTTGCAATGAGTTGCTTTGTGTCACTTTCAGTTTCTACTATTAATTTTTCTTTCTTAGTTGCCATATTACCATATTTATTTAACCATTTATAAACTGTACCTCTCACGGTATCATACTGTCTGCAAAGGTCGGCAATTTTTGTTTGTCCTGATTCTATCTCTTGGACTTTTTTTCTCTTGAAGCTTTCACTGAAATGTCTTCTTTTTCTTTCTTCTAATGTTAAACTAATTTCTTTCATAGGTTCACTTTTTTTATTAATTTTGTTATTAAAAAGTGGTCAACCTATTTCAGGCATTGACAGGTATTGGGTTTTGGTTTTACTTTTTACTTTTTACTTTTTACTTCTTACTTTTTACTTCTTACTTTTTACTTCTTACTTTTTACTTCTTTCCCCCCTTTCCCCATTTAATTAGCTTATTATCTTATTATCACATTATCTTATTATCACATTAGCTTATTAGCTTATTAATTAGGGCGTTCCCCTTTTTCTGCGCTCAACCAAACTTAGAACACATCGAAAACGAAACCCGTCGCTTGCCAAAGGGTCGCTCTCTTCGTTTGCTCGTTTGCTCGAATGCTCAATGTGCTCATTTTTCATTCTTGTCTTCTGTTAGCCGTCTGCCGACTGCAGTCTTTTTTTAAAAAGGAACACAGAGATTTACACAGAGTTAAAAGAAGTTACACAATGTTAACTCTGTGAGACGGAAAAGGGAAAATTGGTTGGTGACTAGTGACAGAGGTCACGAGTCTAGGCAAAAAATCGTTGAGTGACTTCTTTAAACTTTAAAGAACTTTGCGCTACTGATTTATATTTTAGTTTTAAAATGTATATTTGCAGTCATAAAATAAATATAACCCTGACCTAACTAAATGGGACTAAAACACTAAACAAAATCAAAAAATTTTTCATATGAAAAAGTTCATTGTATTTTTAATCTATTTCACGATATTTATAAATGTTTTTTCTCAAAAAAGCACTAAACCTTATGAATACAACTTAAAAATTTATATGCCTAATTGTTCGTTTTATTATGCAGAAAAAGGTGATAGTACAAAAAGAGACACAACCTTTATCTATCATTCTGATTGTTATGGATCAATTCAAGATTATGGAGTAATTACATATATTTCAGAAAATAGAAAAGATACTCTTGGTTTCGAAAATAATGTAATTACCTTAGATAAAAAACATTATAATTTATCACTATTGTCCGATAAAAAAGTTATAAAGTAAGGGGGTAATTTTTCAATCCACCCCCATTACTCTTTTTTGTAGTTTTGTATCTACCAAAATATAAACCTACAATGAGCAAAAATACGAATTTTTTTGGTCAGTCTGTTTTCGGACAGCTGATTTCTTATATTGACAACAATATTATCTTCAAAAACGCCCAAAAGCATAAAGCAAACCATTATACAAAACGCTTTATGGCTAAGGATCACTTAATTAGCATGCTCTTTTGTGTATTTGCCAAGTGTAGCTCACTCAGGGAAGTTTCCGGAGCAATGTTAGGGCTGTCGGGAAAAACAAAACATTTTCAATTGCTTAATATTCCGTATAAAAGCACACTTTCAGATGCAAATAAACGCAGATCCTCTGATTTTTTTGCCGGAATTTATAATGATTTGTTAAAAAAATATGGTCATTTGATCTCGGACAGCCGAATTAAGGATGTAATTAAAAGACAAGTTGAAATTTTTGATAGTACAACAATTAGTCTTTTTCAAGATATTTTAAAGTGCGTTGGAAGGAATCCGATAAATGGTAAAAGAAAAGGTGGAATCAAAATGCATACCATTATCAATGTTGATGAACTGGTTCCTAAAATGGTTTGGTTTACGGAATCTGCAAGACATGATCATTTTTTACTATCAAAATTAAAGCTAGATCCAAATACAATTTATGTTTTTGATAAAGGATATAATGATTATCAAGCATTTAAATTATTTAGTGACAATAATGTAGGTTTTGTGACCAGGATTAAAGACAATGCGGTTTATTCAGTTACAGAAGAATTATTAATAGAAGATTGCATTCATAGTGGAGTACTAGAAGATACAATTATTGAGGTTAGTTTTAAAGATGAAAATAAAAATGTTCAAAAAGTAAAATTAAGAAAAGTGAGATTTTATGATCGAAAATTGAAAAGAGAATTTGAATTTCTGACCAATCTTTATGAAATGAGACCAGATTTAGTAGCAGCTATTTACAAACTTCGTTGGGAAATAGAATTGTTATTCAAACAGTTAAAACAAAACTTTCCTTTAAAATATTTTCTTGGAGACAATGAAAATGCAATCAAAATACAGATATACTGTGCATTAATTGTTAATTTATTATTTACAGTCATTCAAAAACAGCTCAAACGACCTTGGGCATTTTCAAATCTAGTTAGTTTTTGTCGAATTCATCTCTTTAATTATATACATTTGAATAAATTTCTTGAAAATCCTGAAAAAGATTGGCAAAAACAAGAACAAAATTTAGTAGATTTGACCCTCTTCTAGGGGGGCTTACTTTTCAATTTTGATAAAATTAGAAATTATTCATATTGATATTCAACACTATACAGTCCAAAATATAATATTTTTAATTTTTATCGGACAATAGTGATAATTTATATAATTTTTCAATTTTTGCTGATCGTCTTTATAATTTTTTTGATTATTATAATAAAATTTATTTAATATATGGAATGGATGGACTTCCAATAATCTGTACGATTTATAGTGAAATTGAATTAAGTACTTATGAAATAATTCAAATTAGAAATCATATAATAAATGGGAAAGAGCCAAATCTATTAAAACAGGGAATTATTGAAATCTTATATAAAATATAACTATAAAGAAAAATAAAAAATCCACCATTCTCTTATAGTTGTACACCTTTTTAAAAATTCAAATATTTCTCAAAAATTCACTATAAAAATACTCAAAAAAATTCAAATATTCCATTTGAAATTATTATCAATAGCTTCACATAATATCAAACTTGAATTGATCGAACATCGAACGTTAACGTCGAACGTTTAACGTTTAACGTCGAACGTTTAACGTCGAACGTAAAAAAAAGGACAGAAACTTAATCCTGCCCTTTCATGGTTATGATATTTAATAGCTTAGATCACCCAGGTATCGCCGCTGTTTAATAGGTCGTCAACACATTTGATTGGATTGATCGCTTTTTGTTCATCAATAGAATTCTGTAATAGCTCACAGTAAGTGTCGGATACCGCTGAACGGATAACTCCTAAAGCAATAGGAAATGCAGGTGGTAACATTTTGGCAAGCATTAAATGAACACCAGGTGATTGATTGTACATATCGTGTACCAAAACATCGTCTAACGTAGCTCCGTTTTCACCAATAGTGATCACTTCCAAACCATTTTTACCTTGTTTGATCCCTTTGTTTTTCTCTTTTCCAAAAATCATCTTCTCACCATGTTTTAAAGTGAGTTGCATATCCTCTTTGGTTTCACGGTTGGTGATCATATCATGTGTGCCATCATTGAAAATAACACAGTTTTGTAACATCTCAACAACAGATGTACCATCATGTTTTGCTGCTTCCAACATCACCTCTGTGATAAATTTGGGATTAGAATCTATAGCACGAGCAAAGAAAGTTCCTTGAGCACCAATCACCAATTCACCCACTTTAAACGGATGTTCAATTGTTCCATAAGGAGAAGTTTTGGTAATGCTACCCAATTCAGAGGTTGGAGAGTATTGTCCTTTAGTCAGACCGTAAATTTTGTTGTTGAACAACATGATATTTACGTCCAGATTTCTTCTGATAATATGGATAAAGTGGTTTCCTCCGATAGCCATTGAATCGCCATCTCCGGTAGGAATCCAAACACTCAATTTAGGGTTTGCGATTCTAACACCGGTAGCAATTGCATTTGCTCTACCGTGAATTCCATGAAATCCATAAGTATTTACATAATAAGGGAAACGGGAAGAACATCCGATACCGGACACCAACACGTAACTCTCTTTTTTATATCCAATGATTGGGAACACTTTTTCTACTGCGTTCAGGATTGCGTGGTCACCGCAACCTGGACACCATTTTACCATTTGATCACTTGCAAAATCCTCATGCGTTAAAGGTACAGGTGATTTTTCCATTTGTTTATAACCCATAATAACCTCCTTTTAAATGTTGTTGATTGCGTTAACTAATTCTTGAACCGTAAATGGCAACCCTTGAATTTTATTGTATTGTTTGTAAATAAATTCAGGATGTGTCATTCTTAAATAGTTAGCAAATTGACCACTATTCAATTCGCAAACCAGGATGTTTTTGTATTTGGACAATACTTCAGCAGTATTAGCAGGTAGAGGCATAATATAATTAAAATGAGTATGAGCCACTTTTTTGCCTGATGCAATAGCTTCTTTTACTGCTGTACAAACAGCACCACGTGTTCCACCCCAGCTAACAACTAATAAATCAGCATCTTCTGATCCTGTAACGGTTTGTTGTGGTATTTTAGTAGCTAATCGATTGATTTTTTCTTGTCTGAAGTCTACCATTTTTTGATGGTTTTGAGGATCTGTAGAGACCAAGCCTAATCCGTCAGTTTTTTCCAACCCACCGATTCTGTGTCTTAAACCTTCAGTTCCTGGAATGGCCCATTGACGAACCAATGTTTCAGGATCTCTTCTGTAAGGTTGATAATCAGGATCGTTAGGTTTAGCAATTGGAGGATTGATCGCTGGAAGATCCGCAACTTTTGGAATACGGAATAGTTCACTACCTTGTCCGGTATTTCCATCTGTCAAAAGGATAACAGGAGCCATGGTTTCCATAGCGTATTTAGCAGCATTGTAAGCAGCATAAAAACAGTCACTTGGAGAACCTGCTGCCATTACAATACATGGAGCTTCACCATTTCTTCCGAATAATGCCATGTTTAAGTCAGATTGTTCAGATTTAGTAGGCAATCCGGTAGATGGACCGGCACGTTGAACATCCACAATAACTAGTGGGAGTTCGGTGATCACAGCTAAACCAATAGCTTCAGATTTTAAGGATAAACCCGGGCCTGAAGTGGTAGTACAAGCTAAAGAACCTGCAAAAGAAGCACCAATAGCAGAACAGATCCCTGCGATCTCATCTTCTGCCTGGAAAACCTTAGCACCCAATGATTTATGAAGAGCAAGTTCAATAAGAATTTCAGTAGCAGGAGTGATAGGGTAGGAGCCTAAGAAAAGATCTCTTCCGGAACGCTCTGCTGCGGCTAAAAGTCCCCATGCAGTAGCAACATTTCCGGTTATATTTCTGTATTTTCCTTTTTCTAATTGAACATTGGAGATATGAAATCTGGATTCAAACTCTTCCATTGTTTCAGCGAAGTTGAAGCCGGCTTCCAACACTTTTTTGTTTACATCAGCCATTAAAGGTTTTTTCTTAAACCTTTTATCAAGAAGACATCCTGGAGTATCTAATTCGAAATCGAAGATGTAATAAACCATACCTAAACAGAACATGTTTTTGGTACGTGCCGCAGATTTTGCGTCAATTCCAAAAGTTAGAGCAGTCTCTTTAGCTAAAGTTGTAATCGCTGGAGCAATCACCTTGTAAGAGCTTAATGAATTGTCTGTAAGTGGATTGGAAGAATAACCGGCTTTTTCAAGCGATTTATCATCGTATCCATCACCGTCAGTGATGATAGTCCCACCCATTTTAACCCATTTCAAGTTAGCTTTGAGTGAAGCGGGATTCATTGCTACTAAAACGTCGCAAGTATCACCAATGATACGGGTTTCTTTACCAATATGTACTTGAAAACCTGAAACTCCGGCCACAGTATTGTGTGGAGCTCTAATCTCTGCAGGATAGTCGGGAAATGTTGCAATATCATTTCCTGCCAGCGCTGCCGCGTCAGAAAACAGTGTGCCTGAAAGCTGCATCCCGTCACCGGAATCGCCAACAAATTTCACAACAACACTATCTCTTTCAATAATTTGCTTTTTTGTTGCCATAAAAAGATTTTTTTGTTACTTTTTTTATCTATTTTTTGATCAATTTTCTAAAAATTTCACCTTTGGAAGTGCTTAATTTAACGATATAAACACCTGATTGTAGAAATGTAATATCTACTGTGTTTAAACCATTAAAAGATGGGGTTAAAGTATATACGTTTTTCCCTGATAAATCATAAATGGAAATTTGATTTAAATCAACACTATTGGGAATGTTAAATTGGAAAACACCATAAGTGGGGTTCGGGAATAATTGAACTCCTGAAAGTAATGTTTCGGAAGAGATTTGAGTATTTGTAGTATCCAAAGTGAAAACGTCATGTATATTATAATGGTAGAGTGTTGCAAAATTATAGCGTGCAATCTCTTTGGCATAATCGAAATTTAAAGATGAAGGAACATCAAGTTCTGTATGATAATAGTCTGTAAAAAAATGTTCAATCGCAAAAATGGCATTGAACCCGGATTGATTGTAAGCCCAGCTATCGGTGTATTGGCGCATCACAGTATTATCATCAGGAAAAATGGGGGTAATAGTAGTATAAGTTTCAATGATATCAGTAGCAACGGTATATAAATCCACTGAATTGTCATATTGGTACAAATCAACAGTATAAGGTTCTGTTTCAGGTTGATGAGCAACCATGTCATTGTTTAATATGATTGTTCTGCCAACCTCACCTGCTATTGCTCTTGTAGCAGCATCATTGTATGAACCAACCAACCCAATTTCTTCTGCATCCCATCCCATGAAATCAATATTGAACTTTGGAGTTAAATTATTAAGGTGGAATATCCTCGCAACTTCAATAAAAACAGCACAACCGGAAGCATTATCATCAGCACCGGGAGCAGTGATTGTATGTTGCCAAGCATCATCAAGTGATACTGCATCTAAATGAGCCCCTATAATAAAAGTGGTATCGGTATTAACTGATCCCGGAATTTGTGCCTTTACATTATAAAAAAAACGGTCAATATCTCCCGTTAACCAGGTATTCCCAACATAATGGAACGAATCAATCGCTGCATTTTCTATTCCATATTCTTTTAGTCTTTGAACAATGTATTGAGCTACTTCTCGGTTTCCGGATTGTGTATGAGTGCAAAAACGATTGTCAAAGGAAACCAAATCAACGATGGTGCGTTGAATACTATCACTATTAATCTGGTTTAGGAGATTATCAAATTCAGCTTGTGTTTGACCTTTTAAGCTAAATAACGATAAGATACTGATAACTAATATAGTTACGCTTCTTTTCATGATATAGATTTTTGTCGGGCAAAGGTATATAAAATAATCTAACTAACTTGGAAAATTTTCTTAAAAGATATTAATATTAAAAGTTAGAACTTTTTTATTTGCAGAGAATTTTTGTAAGAAAAAAAAATGTATTTTTGCACCCTCAAAACATGGCGACCATAGCTCAGTCGGTTAGAGCGTCGGATTGTGGTTCCGAAGGTCGTGGGTTCGAGACCCATTGGTCGCCCCAATAAAACTAAAACGCACTAAATCAAACTAATACAACAAAATAAGTTGAATAGGATTGAAAAAGTGCGACAAAATTGTGACTAACTTTTTTTAGTGTCTTCAAAAAAGATACTAAAAAAAAAATGCACTTAAACAAAAAATCCCCCCTCACGCAAGACGCGCTTATATTCAACTACTTACCTGCTGAACTTAAAAAATATTCATGTGGTTGGCAGATAGAATATTACGTTGAAGATCCAATTACAGCTGAAATGATTCGCATTCGAAACCGGGTTGATTTAATCAGGAAAAGATATTCGCGTCAAACAGAAGCGATATCACACATCAATAAAATTCTTTTCGATATCAATCTGAAATTATCAAAAGGGTGGAATCCTTTGATCGAAAGCAAAGAGAATGCAAGAATGTATCTTAAATATACGGAAGTGTCAGAAAAATTTCTTTCTGAAAAGAAAAAGGAATTGAGGGTCGATTCAATGAGATCTTATATTTCTTACATCAATATATTCAACGAATACATTGAAAAAAGAACATCAATCATTCATTTGTCAAATTTTTCAAAATCGGATGCAGTTGTGTTTATGGATTTTGTCTATAACGTAAGAAAGGTATCACAGAGAACCTATAACAACTATGTTAAATTCTTTAGATTGTACTTTAATTGGTTAAAATCACATTGTTACGTCAATAACAATTATTTTGACAACATCACATCAAAGAAAAAAGAAAAGAAAAAACGAACGATCATTCCTCCGGAAGTTAGGGAAGATATAATTGAAAGATTAAGTGTAACAAATCCAAAATTATTAATTGTTTGTAAATTAATGTATTATTCCTTATTGCGCCCTAAAGAAATTTCGATGCTAAAAATTCAAGATGTAGATTTCACTAAAAATGCCGTATTTGTATCGGAAGAAGTGTCTAAAAATCACAAATCAAGATTTGCAACACTAACTGAAGATCTGATTAATGATCTTCAGTATCTCAAAGAATATGACAAAAATCTATATCTTATTGCATCAAATATGCTTCCAGGCAGGAAAAAAGCCACTATCGATAAATATAGAAAAGAATGGGCAAAAGAAAAGAAAAAGTTAAAATTAAAAGATGAATTTCAACTGTACTCATTCAGAGATACTGGAATTTTTGAAATGCTAAAATC
This sequence comes from uncultured Bacteroidota bacterium, assembly GCA_942493315.1. Lineage (GTDB taxonomy): Bacteria > Bacteroidota > Bacteroidia > Bacteroidales > WCHB1-69 > UBA5429. The sequence goes on from OW818690.1 coordinate 1,902,454, forward strand.
CGGAATAGATCCTTTGACGGTTAAACAACATGCAGATCATCATTCACTAGAAATGACTTCCTTATATTCAGATCATTTCGATCCAAACTTGAATGAAAATATTCGTAATCATGCACCTAAATTTTAATTTTAGGATAAGCAAATTCAATTTCAGCTAAAATATTTGGCTTGCCGGAATTAAATTCAAAAATCATTCTGATAGGTATCAATTTAATTTGATTAACAATTACAAATCTAACTTGTAAATCCGGATTCTTCTCTTGAGGTTTTAACAAAGCAATAATTTCTAAAAATACAGCTAAAGGCACAGAAAATTTATGATTAACCTTATCATAATCTGATAACAGATCCAGCCATGGAGCGACCAGAACCTCTCCGGCTGATTTGCTCCCTGTTGGAGTCAAACTTTTTGCCCAACTCGGCGCCTGATCAGGAAGCGTTGGGCGAAAACATTCCTTATATACATAAGTGCTATTTGATTCGATCCAAAATTTTTCATTATTATAATATGATAATAAAATCATATCAAAATCAGAAGATTCAGAAGAATTAAAAATCGAAGAAACTCCCTTTTTAGGAATCACCGGTACAAAATTCAAGGTATTGTATTTTCCACATTTTTGAAGATATGGAATAGATACTTTCGATTTTAATTCATTTTTATCCCCCGATCCAATTACCAGGCTATTTGTATTTCCTGAAAATATTCTCCATCCATACACCCAATTTTCTGTATCTGACTCCAGTTTTTTAGCTTCATAAAAAACATTTTCAGCTATAACAAAACAGAATTTTCCTAAGTTGATTTTTGGATCAGGAAGATCCCAATACATTTCACAAGGATCGATCACATTTTCCGGATTTGTTTCCTCAAGCGTGGATGAAATAGAGTAATGATATTCCTTCTCATCTACTAATTCGATTTCAGCTTCATTCGTCAAACAATATTTTGAGAGATCTAAAAATTTTGGACTCTTCAAAATATCTTTAATATATGACAATTCGACCTCTTTTTTTGTCGAATCAATATATCTGGCTAAACCAAAAAAATTGCATACTTCAGTAATAAATTCTTCATTACTCAAATTAGGCATACAATCTTTAAGATTGAATTGTTTTGCAAAAACATTATGAATATAGAACTGTAAATCAAAATCAGAAGATGGTTCAAATTTTTGCCATGAGACAATATTAAATGCATTTTGATTAGGTGTTTGAATATTATATGATAATCCAATTTTTACTAATAAAAATTTATATTTAACAGACTGAATTTGACCTGTAAATATTACATTTTCAGTAACAAATGGGATATTTAACTCATAAAAACCAGCACCTTCCCACCCAAAATTATGACCTATATAACCGTCTCCGAAAACTTTTATAAAACCACCTTTATTTGTTGGAAATATTGGTGATAAAGGTGTATTCCAATATCCTTTGTTCAAATTTGGATAACAACCATCTGGGAGTAAGTCAGTCTCATTCACAACCAAAAATGCTAAACGGTATTTTATTGAATTTTCTTGATTATCATCAAACATGCTATCAGGGATGAATGTCTTGATTTTTGCAACACCGGAAACACCGACAGAATTCTGAGAATTTCTAAATGTGTTAAAATTGTCTTCACCAACCTTGTATTTCATTGATATGTCAATGTTATTGATGTTAGTGTGAGCGAATTGATCATTTGAATGAATTACAGGTGTCGCAAAATTAACAATCGTTGAAGTGTTGTATATATCAAATTGCGCAGGCGTAGCATCTAAAGCTCTTAATGATTGCATAAATTGCCGTTTCGCAAATTCATCTGCAGTAAAGTTTCCGATCACCTTATACCCGGCATTCTCATATACTTTTTTTACGATGTCAACTAATCGAATGGCTGGAGCAAAGCAGAATGAATTCATTTTATTTTTACCTGTCCGGTTAAAGATCCTTATCCCCCTACTAGTAGGCTTTTCTAAAATATTCCCTGATGCATCGAAAAAAAGACGATTTACATAATGTTTATCAATATCTAAATTATGTTCTGAAAGTGAAGCTTTAAAAGCTACATCGTCTTCTGCAGTTAGATCAGAATCGAGCATATAAAAACCAAAATCCTGATTTGAATCTCCATAAAACTCCGGATCTAGGAACATTGGGAATTTGATATTTGAATCTTCATTCAAACAGGTACGTAAAAATGTTAACCAGGATTGTTTGTGTGTCCCGGGAGCTGTTGAAATGATGATATCCCCACCAAAATTGTTCTCACTCAATTTTTTCTCTTGAAACTGTTTTGGGAATGGGTTAACCACAACCCCGATCGAATAGTTTTTTAAATTTGATTTTTGAATATAAAGATCTCCTTTTCCTATTAAATAATCTCCAACCTCAATTCTACATTCATATTTTTTCATGCGCTGCACATAAACAAAACGTGCATGATTAAAAATCAGATCGTTGGCTTTTGAAGGCACATCAAAAGTGAAGACAACTTCACCATCAGTTTTATCTAGTGAAAAAATTGAATTATTCACTTCGAGTTGAACTGAAGTGTTTTTTCTGATATAGATCTCTTTATTGTCAACAAAAAATTTAATCATGTGATGTTTAGATATATAATTTAAAATTTTTCATATATCCTCCCCAATATCTTCCAGAATAATAAGCACTTTTACCGAAATATAAATCAGGTGTATGCGTTGATGATGTTATTGTAGAGGCTACAGTGTAATCATGTACTATAGAATTATCGGAAATTTTAATAATTACAACATGCATATTATTATCATAATTTTCTAACATTAGTCGATACCAAGTACTTACTAATAGTGAAGATATATTCGCTTGTAAAAAATAAGCAGTAGATGTTGACTTGTTAGTCACTATACCCCAATACATTATTGAATTCACTCTTTGAGTTTCAATACCATTATTAGCACCACTTCCTGATCCATCTATGAGATTTGGATAAGAATTTGTGTACCAAGAAGTTAATTTATAAAAATCAACTTCTATTCTAAAATTATTAATATAATCTATTTGATTTGGTGGAGCAGTGAAAACTAAAGCAGTAGCATCTGAAGTCAATTGAGATACCTTAATATTAGAATCTGTTGGATCTGTTATGAATGTTGCTGTACTTCCATTTGCCGCCGCTAAATCATTATTATATCCGGATTGATCCGTTAAAGAATTGTTTAACGGACAATCTGCAATTAAAGTCCATGATTCCCCTGAAGCTGCTCCTCTTCTCATAATAAAAATGTATTATCATTGAATAACGAATCAATTTCTTTCTTTGAAGTTGCTTTTTCAACCACACTTTTTAAACAATAAAATTCATTTCTCAACGCAATTCTTTTACATTTATATTCATTTAAAACGTCTCTCCAGTTTAGATATATTGGAGTTTCTCCATTTTCTTCCATTTCTTTTGAAAGTAAACAGTTATGAAATTTATATGTAGGTGCAACGACCTCACCTACAGACAAACTTAAATAACTTAATTCTTTAATTTTTTCAGCTTTATAAATATTCAAATCAAATTGATTCAAATTAACATTTTTTGCAAAACAATAAAGGTCATTAAATTTACTAATTGAATCATAATCACCTGTTTTGTAGATCTCAATTTCTCCAGAAGTTAATCTTTGAAAACCAGGTAAATTGATTTCAGTAACAGCCGTTTCAACTTTAAAATTAAAAAAATAATAAATATATTCTTCCATGGTTTTATTGAGTTATTTCACTAAATTTGTTAGATTTTGTGACAATACATACATTATCGGAGCCTCTTGTTAACCAAATATAGGAAAATTCAAATGATTTTCCTGCCTCAATGGCCACAGCCGTTAATCCTTCACTTATCAATTTGTGACCTGATGTAAATAACATAAATGCAAATGTTTTTGTTACAGCAGAAGTATTTTTGATCAAGCAATATTGTGCCATTTTAGATGTTGGTATTGACCCAACATCATTTTGATGAGAAATATAAACCGAAATGGTACTAGCTGAAGGATTAATGTCGATAATATTATATTGTCTTCTATTGCTATTATAGATGTTGAAAGTACTTGATGTTAGTTGAGAATAGCTTGTAAGAAATGAAACGTCTTGAACAATATTTGAACTAACTTGAATTCTCGAAAAACAAACCTTATTATCATTACCATTTTTAAACCAACAAAATTCGATCAAAGCTGATCCATTTCCCGGAATTGTGATCGTTCCAATATCAACTAATGAACTTCCTTCATTTACTTCAACAGTAGGGAGAGCCAATTCAACTTCAAATGTTGAAGACAAAGTATTTTGAATAAAAATCTTATGCAATCGACCATCGCACTGACTAAATGTTCTGTTAGTATCTTTATAAGAATCGAGCAAAAAGATAACATCAGTTATCCCTGAACTTACTCTTTTGAAGAAAAATGTAGATTGAGAAATTACATTGTGAAGTACATACGTTGCCGATTCAGTAAGAGAAATTAAATTATGATTTGTATCAAACTTTAATTGATTATAAGTTGATACACCATCACCTATTTTTTTCCTGATCGGATCTAATATAACAACTTGTTCTCCACGTTTTAAAACGTGATTATTTGTTTCAAGTTGAGATTCATTATCCTCCCAAATTACTATCCTACCTTTTATTTCAATTTCTTGTGCAGGCATATTACAATGCTTTACCGTTCATAATAAATGTATCACCGTCTAAAATCAATGATCTAACAGCTACTGATGTGATTTTACTTGAAGTTATTCCACCAGCGAGCTTTGCATTAGTGATGGAGCCGTCTTTTACATAATAATTTCCTCCTGATACTCCAATTGTCACATCATCATATCCGAGAATTCCAAGTACCGTTTTGGCATTTGCCCCGGTTATTTTTTTTGTGACTCCACCTACTTGAATAATAAGCACATCAGTTGCAGTATTAAATGTTGTTACTGCAGCCGCGGCACTGATCAATGCTTCTTTATTATTCAATTGTCCTTGAGCCTTGCCAAATGCTGTCAATATAGTATCTGTATCGGTAATAGCAGTATTGGACAATGTAAATGTTCCAAAAAAACTTAAAGTTTTTGTTTGAATCCATTTAAGAATTGATTGAAAAACACGAAGAGCAGTCATCACCTTTGTGTTTTCGGTGCCGGCTTCTGCCTCTACTTGAGATGCATAATCTAGAGGATTGTCAATGACCTGCATTGTTGATCCAGTCCAACGATAAGGGGCATTATTAGACAACTTCACATAGATTATTGATTGTGTAGGGGTTACTCCAGCCCCAAAAGTAGTAGTTGAAGTTGCTGTATATAATTTATTGTCAGTCGTATTGAAGTATATTTGATCAATAGTCAATCCTGAAGTTGGTAATGTTGCAACAAAGTCTTGAACTTCTACAGCTTCATCAACATAACTGGGTAATTGTGCAGATGGTACCTTACCATCAGCTCCTAATGTTGCTACTCCATTCGCTGCCCCTTTTTCTGATGCACTTATTCTTGACGTATCTGAAGGGTGTCTGTGAGCTGCATCAGCAAGCTTTCCTGAAGCACCTGCGGCAGCAGATCCATCCATCAGTATATTCCCTGCAACAGTCTCAATATCCTTATTAAATCCACTTCTTTCATCTTCTGATTGTAGCACACCATTTGCACCCGTAACTATCACTTTTCCTGAAGCAGTTCCAATTTTCCCATCATTAGTTACATTTCCGTGAACGTGATTAGCCGCGGCATAAGTAGCAAGATCCAGATCAGTGATGATCTTCCTCCATGTTGCAACGTTCCCGGAAACAGATTCCAGATAATAAGCACGATTAGGAGTGTTGTTATCATTGTTTCTGAACCACATTGTCCCAACAGCATGTTGATAGTCTGATGTGGTAGGTGATGCTGTAGAAATAACTACATTTCCACCGTAATATGGCAATGAATTATAATTTGTTGTACCGTCACCGATTTTCATTTTAAGAGAAGTTCCTCTCTCTATAACTAATTCTCCCTTTAATAATACGGGATTATTGGATGCTAAATTAGCGGGAGTATCATCCCACATTATTACTCTTGCATTTAATTCTACTACTGACATATTTTTTAATTTGTTGGTTTACCGTTAATTATTTTAATATCTTCATAATTGGAAGAAAATAGATCATATTTTATTCCAGTTGAATTCCAAACATAGCTTTTTCCGGTTGTTAGATCTCTATAGATTTTATTGTCAACTCCAACAGTAGGAAATTCAGCTATTGTGTTACATTTGATAATTGAAGTTGCAGAATCACCTAAATTTGAGAGTAACTCACCAACAGTCGTTTGCCAAAAATTTCCTGTATCATCTTCAATAACGATAAGATGATTAGCCTCAATAGCAGAAATCCTCCGTAAACTTGAAATTGATACAACAGTTATTCTGCGTTCTTTTTTGTATGCTTTTTTATTAACCATTATCGAGGCCCTATAACTATATCATTTTGACTATTAATGTAATTCATTGTATATTCAGCAAATTCAGCGAATGAAAGATAATAACGAACCATTTGCCCTTGTTCATTTTGATGATAAATTAGAACTTTCATTTCATCTTGAGGTTGATAACCCGTTTTAATCGCATTTTCAACAGCAAGTTCACTTTGAATTTTTTGCGATGCGACTGTCTCAGCTGTTGCTGCAGCCATATTACCTGCTACATTTGAAACTAATTCTTCTAATTGAGAAATGTTTGGGAATTGAGCTAAGTCAATTCGCAAATCTTTCATTTCTGTTAATTCAGTCAACTCAACTGAATCAATTCGAGGTTTATTCCCCAAATCATTATAAGAAATTGGAGTTGCATCATGTGTGTTAACCCATTCTACTAATTCATTCATTTTTGCAATAATATTTGCGAAGCTCGCACCTGGTTGAATTGTTTCCATTATATCAAATTATTTGTTCTTTCATTGTTAAGTACAATATTTTCTTCATTAAAAACTGTATTAGTTGCCGGAGTTCCTTCAATTGAAGTCACTTCCTTAATTCTTGAGATATAAAGATCTCTATTAGCTTCAGGAAGATTAATCCGATATTTGAATTCAGCTTCGATGAAATCTTCACTTTCATTTTTGATTATAAATGTATCGGGTAGGAGAGTGATCGGAACGGCACGATTATTAATCCAAATGAAATTAAACCTTGAATCCAGTGCATCTGAAAGAAGTTGCATCTCCCTGGGAGATTTCGGACCTGTTTTGCAGATAAAAGTTTTTTCAATTTCTCGATCGATCTCGATTAAACTTCCTTTCGTTAAAATGTCACCGGTAACGTTTTTTTCAAAGCTTTCAGATTCAGTAAAAAACGATTCTAAAACTCCATATCTATTTTGGAATAAGAAAATTTTGGAATTGTAAGGTTTCGGAATAAAAGTAAATTTTCTGGTCCATGCTTTTTCTTCCAATCCATCCGGATACACTTTTACAAAATACTCAATTATATCTGAATGATTTGAAATTCCTAAACCTTTAGCAGAAAAAGGGATTCTAACAAATTGATAATTTTTGATTTCAAAAGTAAATGATTTGTTAACGAATGATCCATCCTGTAAAATTGCTTTTACAGTTACATTTAAAGTCTTTGAAACAACATTGGATTGATCAATATTAAAATAATTGAAATAAGCGTATTGAGGACAGTTTGGAAAACTTCTGACACTAAGTCCTGAATCAGATCCATATGCGCGAGCTTGCAAAGATTTTGAGATTATGGAGCCATCTATTGGATCTATCCAATCCCCCTGGTTGACATTTCTAAAATTATCTAAAGAGGCAGCATTTAAGAGATAATAATTTGAACTTCTTTTTACTAATTGAACAGTATGATCATAATATTCTGCAAATAAAATCTGAGCTTTTAAATAGCAATATTTAAGTACTGAAGTTGAAAAAGTGGTATCAGCTAAAGGGATATCAATATTCTCAAAATAGGATCTTAAAATCTCTGCAGGTAAAGAAGCTAAGTTTTTATCATTTAATGATAAATAAATGGGTTGAGTTTCTTTAGTTTCAATGTTTTCATTAAAATACCTGGTAATTATCAATTTTGCATAAATTTGATAATTATTTCTTAATACTATAGGGCTTCCGATTGTATTAGTTATTATCCCGGTGTTATCCATTGGAATATCCCTAAGTGTTACATTTCCGGTTCCTGGTTCTTTTGCTGTGAAAGTAATGATCAGATCTGCAGTGATCGATATATCATAGTAAATGGAAAGATAATAATTGAAGATTATCTTTGTTGTTAACTCATTTAACAACAAAGATCCTGAATAATTACGTATGGAATAAGCTTCAAAAGCTGCAATAGTACTAGGGTTTTTAACTGTAAATTCTAATGTTTTCCCTTCAAAATCAATATAAAATTTTTGTCCGAGTGCAGGAAGTGCCGTTATCTTGTATTTTGAAATAGACTTTTTCCCTTTCGAAGTGAAGGGAGATCCGGTCACATCGAAAGAAAGATCATTTTTTAAAAAATCTAACGGAAAAATACTATTTACAAGATTTGCTGGCATTTTTAAAATTTTGCTAGGTTTCTTAAGAATTCTTCATTGTTTTCAAATTCGAGGAGCAAGTCCCGGGATATTGTTGATTGTCGGTTTTTCGGATCTGTTAAATATTTTCTTATAAAAACAAATTCATCGTAAAGTTTTCCAATTTTTTCATTGTCAATGTAATAATTTTGAATGATGTCATTTTTTAGCGTTTGAGACTCAAAATTACGATTCATTGACCGAGTTGCAAGGGACATCATTGCCACATTAGGTTGAGGAATATCGATGTTATTCAGCATCGATTTATTCCCTCTCTGGTACTGATCAAGTGCAGTGATGATCCGGGATGTTTTTTTATCTTTCAAAAGAGAATTAGAAGCAACCCATTCAGGACCTTTTTCCGCAATCCGGATTATTTTTTCATCCTTAATAAAACCACCGGTGGCATAAGGTTCCGGCTCTGAAGCAATGGCAGCAATTTGAGTTCCGGTAAAAGCAGCAGATAGACCTGCTGGAATTAATCCCCAAGGCCAACCACCACCATTTTTAAATGATTCAATAGCGGATAGAATTCCGGATATAATGGCTTTTGAAATGGAGGCTCTTTTTTCTCTTTTGAATTTATCTAATTCCAATTGCTTTTGTTTCAACGATAAATTTTCGTCTAATTCTGCAATTTTTGAATTATAATAAGTCTGAGAAATCAAACCTTGATTAAGCATTTTTTCAAGTTTTTCTTTTCTTGAATCAATGTTTTGAGAATATTCATTCAATGCTGAAGTTTCCTTATTCGTTTGGATATCATAAATATTGGAAACTATTCCTTCAACACTGAATGCAAAATTTTGAACCTCATTCAAAAGATCTTTAAAATTATCTTTCCACAAATTCTTTATGGCATCCCAATCTCCTTGAGTTCCGAATAATTTAGCTAAAACAGATGTATCTCCTTTCGTTACTTTATCAACATCCTCTTTTAATTTTGCTTGTAATTCAGTTATCTTCTTTTCAAGTTCAGCAATTCTGGATTTATTTTCTTCTGAATCTACTTTTTTAAGTTCTGCAATAGCAGTCCTGGCTATGGAAATTTTATCTTTGTAATAATCCTCAATATCCTTGATCTGTTTTTCCTTTTCGGATAAAACCGCTTCAGAAACATCCTTTTCTGCACGTGTAACAATGTCAAGTTCTTCTTTATAGGAACTTTCAATGGCTTGCTTTTTCTTATTTAATAATTTTTCTAAAAGTTTAACTTCATCTTCAGATAACCCTGTGCCTAAAATGGGATCATAAGTTTCATCCTGTCTATCCAAATAGTAATTGATGGAGTCATCAAGATCATTAATGATCTGATCCCATTTATTACGTGCATCAATTAACTCATTAGCATATTTATTATTAAATGCACCATTCATTTTAGTTTCGAGAGAAATAATGGTGTCACCTAATTTCTCAAGAGCTTTTTGATGTTTTTCAAACTCTTTTTGTCTAAAATTCTGATCAGCTATTTTTAACTCCTCATTTTTTAGACCTTCCAAAACTTTTATTTTATCTTTAGCGTCTTTAATCCCTTTGTCAGCAAACTCCTGAGCCTGCTTAATTTGCTCGTCATATTTGCGCTTAATTGTCTCCTTTTCTTTATCAATATCTTTAAATTGATTAATCCGGGAATCCTCTTTGAGTTTATCAAGGTTTTTAAGAAATTCATCCCATTTTTTTATAACATCTTCATCAGGACCAGCTACATCATTACCTGTCGATTTTCCTGTCTCAGTATCTTCTGAAACAGATGGCTTAAATCCCAATTTATTCATTGCATTTTTTGCATTTTGAGACATCTTTTCAGAAATTTTAATAAAGTTTAGAGCCTCTTTATTAATATCATCTATTTTTCCCTGATAATCTTCTTTAAATGCTTCTAATTCATTTATTCTTTGTTTCAAAGGAACCATAGCCGCTGCACCTGCCGGAGTGTTTGGAAGATCATTCATTTGATTAGTGAGGTTGTCAATTTCATTCTGAAGTACAAGTACTTGATTTATCCAGTCCTTTGTGATTTCAGAATTATCTTTAATGATATCCTCAGCTTTGCCCATATAAGCTGAAGCATAAGCTTTTTCCATCAGCATTGTAATAAAGGCATCTTTATTTGTTATGAGTAAATTTTCAGCATCCGCAACGGTTTTAATTGAAACTCCTAATTTTTCAAATGCTTGTTGATTTTTGTTAATAAACTTTTCCTTTTCTTGCAAGTTATCGCCCATTAAAGACCACTTATATGCTAATTCTTCAATGAGAGTGATACTTCCGGATGTACTATCGGAAACCTTTTTATTAAACTCTTCCATTTCTTTAGTAGCCTTATTTTGTCGCGTTGCAAGTTTCCACAACGCATTTCCGGCAATAAGAATTACTGTTGCAACTGCCATCCATGGCACTTTTGCTGATGCTATAGCCAAAGCTTCTTGAGATTTTGCTGCGAGTAAAGTTTGCCCGGTTAATTGATAATATTTTAATTTTAAAGCTTCGACAACAGTTGTTTGAAACGCTTGAACTTTACTTAATAAAACAGTATGTGCTGTAAGTCCCTTTTGCGCCAAACTTACCTGTAATAATCTCAATAAATAAACTCCCCAAATAACAGATAATGTGATTACCAACTCTTTATTTTCACCTAATACCTTAAATAATCCACCAATTCCTTTAACTAATGCAGTGCTAGACTTGGTGACTTTAATGAGCACAGGATAAAGTTTTTCACCTAATTCCATCCTTTTATCCTTGAAAGCTTTACGAGATTTCTCTAATTCAGCTTGCATATTATTATTCTTGATATTATATTCATTTATGACTGATGTTCCTTCAGTCATAGCCTGATTGGCTTGTCTTTGAGCCTCTTCAATTTTATCTACTGAGTTGGCCATTGATGAAATGGCTTGAGTAGCCCTCTCGGCATCAAGCCCAAGATCTTTGAAAAGTGGTAATAATTTACTAAAACCACCGGTACCGGAAAATCCTCTTAAAACTTTTAAAATCGCCTGATTCATATCCGTTTCAATCAATTTCTTAAAGGATTTCACTTCCATCCCTGCAATCTTTGCAAATTTAGCCGGTTCAGTAAATATAGATTTAATCAATTTTTGAAATGCTGTTGATGATAATTCAACGGCTTGCATATCCTGATCAAGCGCAGAGGCATATCCCATGATGTCATTTGCGGCCAATTTTGCCTGAACGGATAAACCTCCTAATCTTCCCATGAATGAAACAACATATTGTTCATTTGCTGAAGATGTCTGGCCGATCACGTTCAAACCACTCCCGATTGATAACATTTGTTCCTTCAAAGATTTTCCTTTGAGGATATCCGTTGATTTTGTATATACATTTACAATTTTACCAATCAATTCGATTGCATCTTCGCCCAGGGCGTCAGAAAGAGCAACGGAAATGATATTAGATCCTTCAACAAATTCAAGCACTAGATCCTTTTGTTCAATCCCTAACTTCCCGGCTATATAAGCATATTTATTTAATTCTTCCCGGGCTGTTCTTGCATCCATTTTTTTGAATGATTCATTCAGATCAAGAACGCTATCTCTACTCATCTGAGTAGTTTTCTGAACGTCAGAATAAATATCATCTATTTCTGCCACTTCGGTAGCCAAGTTTTTAAATTTTCCGAGACCGGTGTCGAGTAAATTGAAAAACATCGAGAACCCTCCCATCCCTGCACCAAAATTCATCATTTTAGTAGAAATTTTCTCCCAAGTCGAAGCGGTTTTTCCTAGTAAGGCATTATGATCATTGATAATCGATTTTAGTTCTTTTATTTTCTTTGCCTTTTGATTATATTCATCTGATCCAAAAATCAATTTATCAAGTTGTGCATTAGCTTTTGCATATTCTGATTTAATTAACTTCATTGAAGCTTCTACCTCTTTGCCATTAATGTAAATTGTTACTCTTCTTGTTGCACCACTTGCCATATTTGTCTAAATTAATAACGGTTATGAACTGAACCAAATCCCTTGACTAAAATCTGATCACCATAATATTTTACAGCGATATCATATAATTTATTTACATTTTGAGCGATTGGATCATCGAGCCAATCTTGCATATCTCTTTTTATTTTTGAATCTTTTGCAACATACTTCCCGGCTACTCTAGGTTGTCCGAACCCAACGCCCCAATGCCGCCAGATCCCGTGAATGGGGACTTTGAAACCAACTGATATAGGAACTTGTAAAATGTTTCGATAAACTTTAAAATTGATACTATCTACTAGCTTTTTTTCTGTTTGTCCGGCTTTTGAACCTGTTTTATACGTTTTAGGCTCATCTTTACCCTTATCGAACTTACGAGCATTTGATTTTGCAATATTTCTGACAATAGCAGCCCATATTCGAGCTTCCGCATAAAATTGCTCTTCAGTAATAAGTTGTCCATCTATTTTGTCTTCAACAGGCATTATTTCTTTGATTTTAAATTTTCTTTAATGGCTGAATTAATTCTATTGAGAACAGTATGAACATTTGAATTCAAAAATTTTTCTTCATCAAAAAAGTTGTCTCCTAAAATGGAGCGGTGAAGATTTAACCAGGAGAATGTTCCTGTCTCTTTTTTAGTTTCCGGATCTTCTGAAGCATATTGTTTTTGCCAAATAAAAGAATATTTATCTTCAAAGTAGAATTTATGCAGAGATTTATAATTGAAGATAAAAGCAAAAAGTTGAACATTATCCATGTTTTTAAAAATATTCACTCTCTTATTAAGTCCGTAAATGTTGAATGGTTTGCGCGGATCAGATTCACCATCGTAGTTTTCAACTTCCGGACGATATATGACTGCGGCAGCTTCCTGATACATTTGCGCTAAAAAGAATTGTTCAACGTGAATCAATTCATTCCAGGTTGTATTATCAAATGTTCCATTATAACCAATATATTTTACACCATCAATTTCAATATAATCAACTAACTGTCTTTTAATTTCATTAATTTGTTCAACTATAGGATCAATTTCAGATTTAAATATAAATTTTTCAGCTTTATTAAAATATTTCCAAACTGTGATTGGAATTTCTAAAATTTTACGTACATAATTATCCCCGATCATTTCTTGAGACTCAGTCAAAAGAAATTCAACCAAAACAAGAAATTGAGTCCTTGAAAGCTCGTTAATCGATTCCGGAATGGAGTATTTAAACTCTCTTTTTTTGATTTTAATTTTGAGTTGTTTCATTTTCAGTTGCGTTTAAGTTCCATTTTGTTGGATCCGGATCTTGACAGAAAAATGTTTTGGAATTGATCAAGTATCGATATCCTATATACCTTTCATTTTGATTTTGAATAGGGATTGCTCTACAATCACTTAATTTAAAAGATTTCACTTCCAAACAGGATGAATTTGATGCATCTTCTAAAAATTTACGAAGAATTTCATCTCCAATTCTCTCACATCGATCAAGAGCTTCAGCGATTTGATCATAATCATCATCTGTACCATATTGATCAACTATTAAAAAGGCGGGTGTTCTTTCCTTGAAAGCATTTCGAGGGGCGTCAGAAAATGCAAGTTCTGCGCTTTCCAGGATAAGAGCCGGGAAGTTTACATTACCACGAAAACTCATATAAAATTCTTCGAGTTCTTTTCTGAAAAAATGTTTTTCAGAAAACCTATGGTTCAGATCTTTATTCTGAACCGCCAATTTTTTCAAATAGTTTTGAAAATCGGATGCTGAACTTTTATCTGTACTCATATCTTTCGTTCTTTACATTCAGTATTTTTACAAACCAAAGATTCTGCAATGGCTAATTTTTTCTGCAGGGAAATTTTCTCAAGTTCTAAATTGGTCTGATTCCGTTTTAATTCAATAATCAATCGATCCCTTTCATCTTCCAACTCTTCAGATTTTTTCTTATTCTCAGCATATTTAGTCAACAGATCTTCTTGATAATCGATCTGTCTCACCAATGCTTCAAAATTTTGAACATCCAAATTTTTTTCTTCTTTCTTTTCCCCAATTTTCCTTAGTCTTTTTTCAGAAATAAATTTAATTAATCCAAAAATGCTAGTTCCACCCAGAAGAATATTCATAATAAATGAAATGTTCATCATCCAGTTAGGACCTTGAGTTACGGCTGTTTGTACTGCATCAAATTCTTCCATATTAAGTTAAAAATATTTTTTTGTTAGTATTATCTCTATATTCAGTATTTGGCGCTTTAACGCCATGAAAATCAATGAATTTTTTAAATTTTACAGGACTTTTGAGCATCAAAGTAATAGCATCATTGATATATCTTTCAGCCGTTTTTGTGTGCTCTTTGCCTGTCTCAACCAATTGTGGATATTCAATGATATTTGCCTGTGCAGCTTCGGAGTTTCTGTCACTGATAAAAATCATTCCGCGCTCGGTCGGCATCTGGTGAAGTTGTGTGATCCCTTCACCGATCGAAGCATTGACAATATAAAATTGAATAAGTTCTTTTACAGATAATATATCGGTATCGCTTGTTGTAAGCAATTCAGCAAAGAACTCAGATCCTATTTTGTGAATGAGATCAATTTGCTCAATTTTCTGTATATACTGTCTCATCTTCAAAAAAACGAGTCTGGAGTTATCAATTGAGAATACTTTTTCAAAATCACTTGTTTTTTTGATCAAAGTCTTAGAAGCATTTAGCATATAAGGAGATTCAGAAAAATCCGGAAATACTTCTGAATTTGATTCGCAAATATTTAAAATCATATCAAAAACATCAAAAGAGGTCTCTTTGAGAGATCTTTTCAAATTTATTTCTTGAGATTTGTAAAGTCTTGCATTTTCACCTGCTTTATCAGATGCTCCTGAATCGGATAAGCTTATTGATAAAACTGAAAACTCTTGCCAGTAAGATATTCTAATGAGAGAAAACTGGATAAGGTTAAGAAGTTCTTCTTTTAAATTAACATTTGTACCGGTGTGGGAAGTCTCATTATAAAATGTAACCATTTTATCAAATAATTTTTGACCTAACAAGGGCAAAATATATTTATTCTCACTCATGTAAATAGCAGATGCCAGGTTGTCAAAATTGGTATTAATATTTACAGGCAAAAACTTCCGGATCTCCTCTGCCTTATTTGCATTTTTTTCACGTTTAAAAAATCTTGGGATCATATTAACTCAATTTTTCTTCTGTACTTTTCCCTTTATCTAAAGTTAAGAGCACAATATTTCTATAAATAAGTTCTACATTTTGAATGCCATTAAATTGAAGCATTATTTCAACGGGATCTAGTATCTGTTGTTTCTCAATGTAGTTAAGAATTAAAGAAACTAAAAATCCTTCACGGATATCGGATCCGGATCCAGCGTTTCCGGAATATGGTCCCCCAGGCATTCCGGCACCGAGAACGGAAGGATTTACCATCAATGAAAAAAGGATCTCGGAGTTTGCAGCTGCTGACGTGGAAAGTCTTTCTTTCGCATCGACTTGATTATCGATTCTCTCAATAAGCCATTTTCCCATCTCTTTTCCTAATTCATCAATATTGAATGTTGTGAATAAAGCTTTAGAGGCATTTTCTTCAGAAGTTAGATTTTTTTCAAATTGATCCATGAAATCTGACATCTCTTTTTTTCTTAGTTCTTGAGATTCATAATTTTCTTTTGGAAACCTTTCCAGCCAAAAAGATGATGGTATTTGAACATGAAATTGAAAATGGAGCGCATTTTCGTAAGCCTTTTTTAAAAATAATGGAATTTTATGCGATACTTCGATCCACCCGGCTTTCCAAGCTGGATCCCAATCAGGGAGTGCGTAATAATCATTATTTGAAAAGTAATTCTTAATGCGAGGAAAAGCAACTGCAGTACCTTTTAATTTCTTTTGAACTCTCAAAATTTCAAGGTGCGTGAGTGGATCAAACTCATCGAGCATTGTAATAACTTTTGCGGTACTCAAATTTTTAATGTCACCGGCAATAAGAAGATTATTTTTGTCGATGCTCATCCTACAGTGACGAGCATTTTCTGTGTACACCCGTACAATTTTAGAACCATCCTCATTAAAAAGAAATACCGGAAACATATTTCCCAATTTGCCAAGATCTCTAAAAGCATTGGCCGCATAATTTCTGTAAGTGTACCCCCGAAGATAAGACAATACAACTGGATCTTGAACCGATTTATAAATCTCTGCGTTTTTATCATCCAACCCAGCAACTGTTACCGGGATAACCCCCTGACCATAACAACACCGGGCCTTATAATTTAGACCGGTTGAAAGCACTCCGGTTTTTCCAATCATTTCTAAAGCTTCCTCCGGATAATCATTCGTAGTACCCCATTTCGCATAAGGTAAATTGTTATGATAAAAAACATCAGTAACTTTTTCGTTACTACTCATACTTTTGTAAACAGTTGAACCGAAAAACGTTTTACCTCTAAAAACTAAGGGAACACCCTTTTTGCTGAAAACTATATCTTCCATTATATTACCACCTTAACACCGTTGAACATTCTGAAATTATCAATTGAAACATGGTAAGGATGCCCGATCTTTTCTCCTAATTGATCATAAGGTTGAATATTGCGATATCTGCCGGCATAATAATTACTATGCATTCCAATTGTTTTAGCCCGGAACACAGAAACCACTTCCCCATTTTGCAAATAGAATTGAATAGAAAAATAATCTTTCATATCCATTTCTTTTAAAGCATCAACCCGTTTAATAGTTTCATCCATAGAACTAATTTTAAACAAATTTAATCGTTACAAGTTAAAGGGAAAGGGACACTTTCCCCCTCGCGCAAAAGTCGCTCTGAGTGGCTTTTGCGCGAAAAATTTTTTGGCATAAGTTTTCTATTTAATTATTTCATTTCTCGATTGTTGGCTTTCCATTTTTTGAAAAAAAATGGAATAGAGTGGAACGGGAGCCGCCTCGCGCCCTCTCCAGCCAGTCAGCCGACCGACCGAAAAAATAAGGAAATATGACAGGGGGGAGGGGGGCTGATCATGTTTTTTTAATTCATTTTAGTATTGAAACGTATCAAATAATGTTTATAAATACTTAATAATCAGATACATATAAATAATAACGAGCGACAAAAAAACGACAAAAAACTGCGAAAAAATCGGCCGATTTTTTAAAAAATATTCATTTAATTTATAACTTATTGATAATCAATAAGATTAATTTTAAATACGCATTGAATAATACAGAAATAAGTGTTATATTTGTATATCAATTTAATCAAACACTTAATAACTAATCAATTACAACAATGGAAACTACAAAAAAAACTAATGAATTTACAGTTACAGAAGTAACAACGACTTACAAACCTGCTTTTAAAATGGCCGAGAGACCCCAAATTTTAAGTCCTAATGATCTTCATTTAATCATTATGCAGTATGAACCTATGAAAGAAATTATCAACTATAAAGAAATTTTCATGGCTATATATGTAAATCAAAACAGTAATATATTATCAATTCAAAAAATTGGAGAGGGCGGGCTAACTGCAACCAGTGTTGATGTTCGCATCATCATGCAATCTGCTCTCTTGCAATGCGCAACAGGTATTTTTTTAGTTCACAATCACCCAAGCGGACAACTTAAACCAAGCCAAGCCGATAAAACTTTAACGCAACAAGTAAAACAAGCAGCACAATTTTTTAACATTCAAATTTTAGATCATGTAATTATAACAGAAGATCGTTTTTATTCAATGTATGAAGAAGATGTACTTTAATATTTAATCCCTTAAAAATCGAATTATGAGCGCATTAATAGAACAAATAAAACAAAATATTGATAAGTTAGAAAATGGAAAAACTTATACAATCGTAGAATTTTATCACCAATACAGCCCTGATATAATGGGGATGAATCTTCAAAGTAATAAAATCACTTTTAAAGTAGAAGAAAAGAAAATCATTATAAACTGTAAATAAAATAATAACATTAAATAACTTAGAAAAATGGAAAAAGCACAACAAAACAAAACTGTAGAATCAATCAAAAAAGAGAGAGATAACAAAATTAATGAGTTACTAAATAAAGTTCAAGTTTTTTGGGCTTTTAGTAATGAACAATTTGAAAAAAACAAACCTGAATTAAAACCAGGAGATAAATTTTCATGTATAGGATCAGGCGGATATATCCCAAAATCAAACCTTTTTGATTATAATGAGGGATACGATGCAATATCAAGCTGGTACTATAGAGAAATAAGAAAAAATAATTTACTTGATAAATTGATAATGCACGAAATTTGCAATTATGAGTGTTTTTATAGTGACTTATCAATTATATATGATATGTTTCCAGATACGCCAAAAGATTACATTTTAAAGCTATATAAGAAAGTTTTAGAAAGGGTTGAATTATAAAAAAAAGCGGGTTAAAAACCCGCTTTTTTATTGCATTTTGCCCGACACCCCGTCCACGGCGTAATGAGCCAACTATTTTTTACTAGACCTGATCAAAGAAGATTGTCTGATGATAATGTTGCTATTTTCGTAAGGAGTATTAAAATTATGTCTATCAACAGTAAATTTTGATACACCAAGAAGCTCGTAGGAATTTTCGTCAAATATTACTTGTAAACTGCCGAAATATTTGTGTTCATCAGTATTTTTGAAATATACATGCAAAACTTTAATTTCACTTTTCATTAAAATCTTATTTTACAATTTCTGAATGAACAACTTCCCCGGTCTGATTACAAATAATTGAAACTGTTCCACCTTTATAATCTGCAAAATAACTTTCATTAGTCCCGTTATAATTTTTTATGTAAAAATGACAAACATCTAATT
The DNA here is from genome assembly GCA_942493315.1 of uncultured Bacteroidota bacterium. GTDB lineage: Bacteria > Bacteroidota > Bacteroidia > Bacteroidales > WCHB1-69 > UBA5429. Next base: position 1,921,806 of record OW818690.1, read on the forward strand.
CATCATTCATATTTTTCTGATTACTATTGGTATCATCGTTAAAAACTACATCATAAGTAAGTTTTTTAGATTCTTTGAACTTACTATATTCAATTATCTGATCATTCGATAATGAATTATCAAAATCCTCAGCAAAATCCTCGTCAAAAATCCATCTGTAAAAATTGGGATCATTTTCTTCTTGAGAACAGATATAATAATATAATGACATATTGCCCCGATTTTCATTTAAAATTTTAATTTTAGTTTCTAAGTTTTTCATAAAAAAAGTATTTAAGATTATTGTTTTGTTTAATAATACAAATATAAGTGGAATGTTTGTAATAATAACAAACTATAGAAAATTTTTTCTTATTGAATAACAGAGAGTTACAAAAAAAAATCAAAATTTATGGAAAAAACACCCAAATTTTTGGAAGGAATTTTGAGAATGGACACAAATCACGATAAATTTCCCAACTTAATCGGAGCGCCGGAATTGCTTCCCCCTGAAGCTTTCATTCTTTCTCCGTAACGAGTCCACACGATCTTATCGGCAGCATCACTGAAGTGGGTCGATTCTTCCGGGAGAACACCAGAAGTTTTTTTCTCAGATGATTTATCTTTCTCAAGCTTGCCGGCAGCATCTTTAAGCCCGGCATTATTCATTGATATTAAAGTATAATGGCACTTTTGACCGTTAAATCGAATCAAAGGAAGATCGAACCTGTCCTCTATTAATAAATGACCCCAAAGAAGGTATTTATCTGATTGAGGCGGCTCCATTCCCTTATGAACCAATTCCCGAATTTTCCAACCATGGGACTTCAATTTATTAATAGCCTGTTGATTGAAAGAAATTGAATTAACCTGATTAGGATTTCTGGAGTCACCATATCGGTCACGATAATAAACCAGTTCTCTGTTTTTATGATGCTTATAATAATCTGAAAACTCTTTGCACAGCTGATCGATCACTACATTTGAGTTCTCGTCCGGTTTAACGTAGAATTCATTAATAAAATTAAAACATTTCCTTTTTGAAACTGTATTATGAACAAAATCAAAATTTCGCTCTTGGCAAACACAAAATAAAGAAATTGCACCCTGCCAGTCCGGAACGATCTCGAGGGAAACGTTCGGATCACAGTCACGATCGTAAATTGAAGATTTAAGATTGAACTTGTCAAAATCAAAATTGGAGTCTGATGCAGTCATCATCATAAGAGCGTCATCAGATCCATTATAGTATATATGCTTTGATTCAATAATATTATAGAAACAATCCTCAATCTTATCAAAGAGGTAGTTCATTATCTCGATCAGGAATATCAATGAGGGCATCTTAGATCTTTGCTCTTTGATATAAGAAAGCCCCAGCATCTCAATATTATCAAACCCATTCGCTAAAGTGAACAAAACACCATCCTTGGAAACGAACGGGGCTATCTTAGCGCGCATACGAGCGATTTCATTCCAGAGCTCCGCAAACTGTTTAGAATCTGTTATATCGAGTAAATCAAGCTGCATTTTGACAATACTATTCCAAATTTTAAATAGCTGAACTCCTTTTTCTTCCTCGTAATATTTTGCATGATCAAGGACCCATCGACCCTCCTTTGTTGGAGGCATAGAAGTAGAATGCTTAGAACCGTGATGAAAAGGAACAGGATTGTCAGAATCTTTTCCAAAAAACTCAAGGTTACCACGGTTGGCTGGTGATACTTCGTGATCGTATTGTTCTTTCTTTATAGTCAGCGTTTCATCAGTCATCTCATAATCGATGTTACAACCACGTCCGGATCCTGGATCATTTTGAGAAATTAATGCTAAACGAAACCCATTTGAGAACGAAATAAAATTTTTGAACTGGTTTATTTCTTCGTAGGATGCATCAAAATACCGGAGTGGAGTTTTACCAACAACAAAATTAACATCCTTTTGATAACCAATTTGTTGTAATAGTTTCAGAGAACTGGGAAGCGTCCTGGTGAGCAACTGTCCGAATGTTTGCCCGGTCAAAGATGAAATACCCTTAGGCATGTGCCTCACTAACTTATCTATTGTAAAACCTATATCGAATGACTTCCCCGTTCCACGTCCCTCGACAGAGATATGATGCTTTGGATTAAGCATGAGACCGGGAAGCTGGGCGTAATTGGTTTTGACAGATATATCCATTTATGATTTCATTATTTTTGCCGCAATATCTTCAGTAATCTCATTGCTGAGAGCTGCAACAAATTGATTTCTGATATCTGCAGGTAAATGCTTAAGAACCGACTCCGGAACATTAATTTTCTGATTATTTACATTGAACTGGATGTAAATATTGTTTTTCTCCATAAGTTTAGGATCTATTTTTTCAGGAGGAAGATTGGAAAGATATTTTTCAAGAGTAGCCAAATTCTTAGAAGTAACAACAGAAGGGCAAGATGGATCACTAATCTCAGCTAATATTTTATCAAGAAAATATTGTTCTAAAAAGTCACGATCAACAGGATTGTACTTGTTCCACAGCAGCATTGCGAATGTGATATCTCTCATTGCCTGTCGTTCACTGATGTCAGGATATCTCAATCGTAGTTTTCTCATTGCTATTCGTTTGCGAGGATATCTAGATAATAAAGCATGTGCCGTCCTCATTCTCTCAAGTATAGTTGTTTGTTCTTGAGTTAACAGTTCAGAACTGCCAGAATCATAGTATCTTGAAATCGCTTCAAAATCTTCCTGTTCAATTCTTTCGATTGACTTTTCGCTGTAGGGCGCTAATTTATCATAAGAATTCATCTGCATCTTCATTTAATTTTTCAACTTTTGCTAATATAAGAAGCATCTCTTTAACTGCCGGACTGGAAGAATTAAGAGCACTTGACATGATTGTTTGTCTAAGTTCAAACATTGCTTGAATATTTCCTCTCTTCCAAGCGAAAAAAACGTTTCCATCCTCAGAAGCAAATTGACTAATAACCTCTCTAATTGGTAAATTAAAGTTGATAGCAACCTCTTTACATGAGAAGCCCAACTTTCCCATTTCAAAAATTTGTCGTTCTTGTTCTTCCGTTAAATGCATCATCGAATAGTAGTTTATCTGAGTTAAAGACTGATTCAAAAGTTTGTATTACACCACGCTCTGGCTGTGGATTAGTAGTAAAGTTAAGAGATCCGGAAACAGAGATCTTCCAGTTTTCATTCTCAAGAAGGGCAACCTTAGCATGTACCGGCGATATGACAACAGGAAAATTGGCAACACACATCTCTAGTGGGTTGGATTACGGACTTTCACACGAGGATCTATCCAAAGTCGAAAGTCCGTAATTAAGTTATCCTGGATCCTATTTAATATTGTTTGTACTGCTTTTTCAGTTATCGCCCACGTGCAGGCAGAAACCGAACATGGGCCAATTTGTCGCACTAGATAATTGATAATATCGTGCATCGCATAACGCCCGAATGTCCAGAAATTTATAATAGAATTTTGCTCAATAACTCCGATATGTTTTGAAAGGATCTCCCAAGGATTGCCCACAAAATTGACATGTTTTGGAAATAAATGATCAAAGGAAAACTCCTGTGCTGGAGCTTTCCTTTTTCTATCCTCTTTATTGGCAATATCGAAGTTGATCAGGCTCACGATTATTTTTTTCTCTTTTCAGTCTCTGAGTTTACGAGTTCCATTTCTTTGGTAAGTCTTTCAATATTTCCTTCAATTTCAGTTCTTTTATCACCGGAAGGCATTGGATTCTCTTTTTTTTCCTTTTTATTCGATTGAAATAAGAGCTGGTTGCGATACTTTGTAATTTGGGTTACTATATTTCTTTTTCTGTTGTGAAGATCTAAGTCTGTCATAGCTTTGATTTTTTCTTCAATAGTCAAATCTTTTGGGTCTTCGACCTTCTTTTCACCTGTGGCAATTTTTAAAAGTTCTTCAAGTCCTGCAGGGATTATTTTAGAAACAAAATATTCTTCTTTAAGAACATATATTTTATCAGATAACTCAATCAAAGGAGTTTTCTCAACTAGTAATTTACTCCTTTGAGCACAGATATCCGGATCATTTGATGTTCCAAGATTGAATAAAGTATTATCAATTTCACGGATTTTTGTTCTCAATCCGGAATAGATTTTTTTTGCATCCTGGATGATTTTTGGAATTTCAATGCCAAGCGTTTGAATTGGACCTGTTGGAGGATTAACTGGATCTGTTACGATTTTAATTTCTTTAATCGGAGTTGTATCGATTTCGAAATGCATCACCGGTATAGGTTTATTCATCGCAATATCAGCGATGGGCATCCCTATCACTTTTTTCAGTTCAACAATTAATTTTTCTAAATTGAATTGGGCTGAACTTTTTTGAAATGTATTAACTAAAAACTTATTGCTGCAGTGAGCTGCAAGGAGTTCAACTCCCTTGTTATAATCTTTATTTTCTGATTGTAACCATTGATATACTTCTTTCATACCTTTTTTTTCTTCAAAGATAACAGTCGCACGACTACGAATCAGGGACAAAAAAAGCCCTCTATTACAGAGAGCTTTTTCACAAAACTAATAAAATCAATACAAAGCCTATGGAGTTACCGGGGCTGTTGTGAGAGCATCCAAATCACCCTTATAAATTTGGGCAGTTGGAGTATCATAGATGAAACCGAGATTTCCTCCATTTTCTGAAGTGATCTCTTTTCCTGATGTCAATTCGGTATCTTCTGAGAATTCAGCACCTCTGTACTTATCTCCTAATACATGTACATCTCCATTTTCTAAGAGAACAACAATAAAAAATTCTGAGTTCATCATAGATGCAACCATCCCCAATAATTTGGCTTTTAAACCAGGATGGAAAATTGATAATGAAGCTCTGAATGAACGGGAACCGGTTTTCCCTTGAGGCTTATATTTCAATTCACCCATGTCCTTTGATACATAGATTTTTTTGAAAAGCTTCCCGGCAACCATTACAATACTACCCTCTAATTCAGCAAAATCAGCGAATTCAGTACGAGCAAGTGGTAGTGTTGGAAATGTTGCAACATCAGTATGCATCGCCATATAGATGGCTTTCACACCGGACGCATTATTTGCACATAAATCACCTGATTTTGATAATTCCTCAAGTGATAAGTTACAAGTGATTGTGGTTTCTGGCATTTTACAATATTTTTTAAAATTTAAAAATCAAAAATTTTATGCGTTTACGGATGCGCATCCCCCATATATGATGAATAAGGATTAACCTTCAGGAACAGCGGTTACAGTAATTTTGAAAGTTTTTTCCCAGTAGTTGTCATTCAACATTGGGAGAATAGCTTTAATGGTTTGTTCCCCGATTAAGGCATCAGAAGGAGTGAATTTGTAAACGTCTCCAACTTTAGCAACTCCAGGCCCTTCAAAGATACAATCGGCAGGTGTAGCTTGCAAGGTTACTGCAGCAGCATTTGCTAATTTATCTGCAACTGCAGTTACGGTGATTGGGTTAACAGATTCAACAGTTTCTTGGGTTGTCCATACCATACAGTTGTATCCAAAACCAACAGTTTCCCACCAGTCCACTAAGAATTTCACTTCACGATCGATTTTTTGAATATCAACATCGTTAGGAGAAATTTCTTTACCATTTGTCAAGTGAAGGAAATTTTCTTGTAATGTTGTCCAGATGTGAGTAGTTCCACGCATTGAAGGAACTCCTACAATAACATGTTCGGTAAAATCAATATCTGCAGTAAGTTTGTCGATTGAATCGATCCACAAATATCCTTTAGATCTCTTATCTTTAAGAAATGCACGTTTGAATTGAGGGGAAACAAAGTGGATTAATTTTTTACCTACATATTTATCTTCAATTTTTTCATCGTACAATTCGATTTGATCGAAGATTGTATTTTTGTTCAATTCACCAATCCCGTGGATGATGTTGATCGGTTTTTTATAATCAACTGCACCATCCAATAATCTTTTGTGAATACCATCCATGTTGGTTCCCGGAGCACTTGGGGTACCAGCAACAGGTTCAGCGAAAACACCCTTGTACACTTCGTTAAGTTCTTTGTCTTCTTTAGCTTTTTCAGCTAAATAAACTTCAAGCATGTAACGAACGATTGGCCAATCTTCGATATTTCTTGAAGAATCACCTTTAAGAAATGCCATATAAGAATCTTCAACTGCTTGAGGGAAGAACTTATAGTCAACTTTCATGTGATTCAAATGAATCGGATTTGGTAAGAAAACGACAGCACCTTTAGGTGTAAATCCAAGTTGGAATGACTGTAAAACAGATTCGAACATAGGATTAATCAACTTGTAAATAGTGTCCTTTTTAGTGTCAATGTGTGTTGCGAGTTTTGTGGTTTCAGGACCTTCCATGAAACCCATAATCATTCTTTCTCGAGACTGATTGCCTTTTTCATAAAAATGACCATATTCTTCTAAAATATCGTCAACATTGAATTCATCCATTTTTTAAAATTTAAGTGGGTTAATAATTATTATTTCACAGGAAGCCTGTTTTTCATGTTTTTGTAAACAGGATGATTATTCATTCTGTTTTGGAAATAGTTTGCATCTTTATTTTCAGAACCACCATTCTGATCTTTTGAATGAGCCGCAACAACTTCACCCGGGATCTTATCAATGATTCCCTGAAGATTTGCTTTCTCATTTTTCAAGTTGGTGATTTCGGTCTCTTGAGTTTTGATTTTATCTTCCAATTTCTTGGCTTTCAAATCTTCTAACTCTTTGAGAGATGCTTCAATTTTTGTGATCTCCTCATCTGAGAAGTTGTGTCCTTTTGATTTGTCATAATTGACAACATCGAGCGCAAGGAACAGCGCCAATAATGGAAATAAATTTTTCATATCTTGAAATTCTTTTTGGGTATCGTCTTGAGGAGCTTCTCTTTTAAATGGATTAAGGTTGCCAAAAAATTCCTTTATTTCATCAATAACTTTTTTGGATGTTTTTTCAGCAATCTGATCAGGATCTATTCCGGTTTCATCTTCAGCAATTAAAAATTCATAACCTTCCGGAATTGCAGGGAGTTTTGAATTTGTGAATGAAGATTTTGAAATGCAAGCAGTTTTTTTATTCTCATTAACAATCTCAGTGATCAATCCAAGATCAAGCGCTTGTTGTGCTGTAATCCAAATGCCATTACCATTATTTTCACCGAATAATTTCTTCACATCATCGGCTTTCTCAGATTTGCAAACAGAAAGATATACGTTCAAAATTCTATCATTAACAACCTTTTGAGCTTCTATCTCAGTTTCTAAATCATGAAGATTTCCCCGAACGCCGGAGGAGCACTGGTGAATAAGAATTAAAGCATTCGATGACATTTTTCTGGCATCGGAAGCCATTGGAATGATTGTACCAGCTGATGCAGTCATTCCCATCATGTAAGAACTTTTGTTGTATGATTGTGATTTTATCAAATCATGAATGGTGAGAGCATGATCAACGCGACCCCCTGGAGAACTTACACGAGTTTCAAGATCGGTAATATCTTTTAAAGATTTGATGTCTTCAATTTTTGAAGCGATTAACCGGGCAGTGTTTTCATCTTCAGTAATATCCCATCCTTCATATCCAATAAAGCCAAATATGTCAATTGTGGCGTATTTAGGATTTTTTGAATCCTTATAAACTTTGATGTTAACGTCGTTAAATTTCATAAAAATAGAGTTAAACTTACTGTTTAAAAGCAAATTTAACTCTACTATATTAATATAATAAGGACACTAACTACCTGAAATCATTGGAGTATCAAGGCTTTTATTGAAAAAACGAAGTTCATAAACATGATTATCTAATGGAGTAGGACCGGCAGCATGTTCAAACTCAAAATGAAGTGGAATATCGAGAGAACCAAAAATCCAATTCACTAGATTATTATCTACAACCTTGCAAATAAATCGATCTTCAGTCATGCGATTGAAATAGCGATCATATTTATTGGCAGCTGCATTAAATTGAGAAGTGATATCATTTCCAAAATTATTGCCATTTTTTTTGGAATTAAAATTAACTTCTGAAGCTTCCACTTCAACCCAGTCCGCACCGATTAAAAATGTGATTAATACAGTTGTATCATTCACTAAATCAATACTTTTGATGTTTTTAACAGAAGAAAAAAACAACTTCTTGTTTCCGGACATGCTTGAACATGCGGGATTTTTTAATAATTTTTCCATTTTTTTTAGTATCTAAACCCCATAGGGACAATTTCCGCAAAAATATCTGTACACTTTTTGTATCCTTTTTGTACACTTTTTGTGCACTTTTTGTCATCAATTTCACTCATTGAAAATTGAAGATTTTCTATCAACTCTTTTTCTTTACTGATCCAGTTTCTTTGATAATATTTTCTGAGTGCTGAATAGCTAAGTTCATTATCTGTATATCCAATTTCATAGATATAATTTCTGATGCAAGTATCACGAGGAATTCCTGAATATACATGAGCTATCATAATACGATAGCACGCTTCCCGTATTATTAATTTATAAATTAGATTATTGACTTTAATCATAGCAGCTGGTGTAATGTTGTCACCATAGTGAGAGTAGTCCCATTCTTTTATGACAATATTACCCTCAATAAATGAGCTAAACGAGGACGAATTTGTTTTTTTGCTCTTATATTTAATTCTCGACAGGCATACAATGAAAAAAGGATAAAAAAAACTCTTCTGAAGATCAACAGAATCAGATTTAATGTTAAAAAGGTTTTCCAGGTACCGAAGTACGGCCGGATCAAAATGAAAAGGAACAGTAATACAATTTTCAGACATATACAACAAAAAAGACTTCAAAGATACTAAAAATATTTTAATTATGCAACTATTTTAACAAAATATTAACAATTATTTTTACAATTGTAATCATATATTTATCTGATCATCCGTAAACTAAATTAATTTCAGGGGAATTCATTTGTAATTTTGTAATATAGCTTAAAGTGTTGATCTATAGCATTACAAATGAATTACAAAGCAAAAATCACTCCAAAAACCATTTGTAATTGGCTTTTATTTGTAATTTACACTCATTTTACTGTTTTTTACTTAAAAATCAAATTTCATTTGTAATGATTTGTAATTTCATTTGTAATTGATTTGTAATTTTTAACTATCTCAAATTCAAACTAATATAAAATAATTACAAAATTACAAATGTTTTCCCTTAAAAAAAGGGTTAAAGGGAAAGGAAGAAACCGACACCCGACGGCCAAAATGGTATTTTAACACTTTTTTAACCAAAATAGAAAAATTAAAAGGTACCGGCTTCGCCGGTGATCATAAATAAAAAAAGCCTGCTCAAGGCAGGCGTTTAAAAATCTATAGAAATATACAAATTACATATTATCTGAGTGGTGGACGCATCCAAACCAGTCAAGAGTCTCATAATCGACTCCAACACCATCATGAATACAAATAGGTGTACTTTCTATTCCGGTAAAATTCATATCAGGGTTATCATTCCCGGATGATCTACTCAATTTTGAGCAAATACCTCTGTTTGATTCATCGTTTATTTTATTCCAGTATAAACAGGTTGAGCATTTCTTTACATCATCCATTTTATTCATTTTCTCCTATAAATTCATTTATTTTTTCTTTTGCTTCATAAATCCAATCCTGTATTCTACTTTCAATGTTAATCAAGTATTCTAATTCTTTCTTTAAAGAGTCTGTTAATCCTGGATCTTTAGAAATTCTCCATCTAATGTTTCCAAGTTCTATGTTTATATTATTCAAATCTTCTAACATAATTTCATTTTTTTGATTTTAATCCCATTCATAAGAACAATTAAATATCCCATCTACATAAACAGCACATCCTTTTCCATCATCGTGAAATGAGATTCCAATATGGTACGAAAAACCAATCGTACAAAATCTTTCATAAATTGTTTTTAATGCTTCTTCCATTGTATTAATTTTACTTTGCAAATGTAACTAATTATTTAATATAAAGTTCCTGTCAAGAAACAGGAACTTTCGCATTAGGGATGTGAATGGCGACCAGGTCGGTACGAAGTACGGGAGCGAAGCGCACCCGGTAACAAGCCCGACGAAATCGGTTTAGAGATGGATCAGGGTGATTTCGGAATGCCCAAGTTAATCATGATATTTGAATTAATCCAATATTTCCCAATCTTCAGATAGAATATCTGTTTGTGAAGCAAGCCATCCATTTACAACTCTACCCTGTGCATCTTTCATACATAGATAGGCCGTGAATATTACTTTTTCTTCTTCATCAGCCGGATAAATTCGTACTCCATCATCTGGAGTAACATCTTGTAGATAATAATCTTTTACAGACTGTGGTAAAGACTTAACCTTATCTATTACCATATCTATATGTAACTCATCAGCTGGACGCATAAAGATAAACATACCTTTTCCATTCCAACCCGCTCTTGAAACCCTTTTGCCTTTTTTAATAGCCTCAAGAGCATCACCGAAACTAAGGCTAAATTTAGGATTTTCAGCAGGTTTTTGTAAGTACTTTAATAAAGCTTCTGTTTTATCAATCGCACATTGTTTACTTGCTGTTATCTCACTGAATTTTTCAGGATTCTCAAGTGAATCTTTGTTCCATGTCCAAAAAGCATAAATGAGCTCTTCTTTTGTAAATTTTAATAATTCATCCATATTTGTAATTTTTTATTGATTTTGTGGGATTATTCCCGGGTTTATAAAAATTTCATTTTTTTGTCATCACAAAATATTGTATATTGATGCTCAAATTTTCTTTCATCAGGTTCTATTTTTTTATATTCGATTTTAACTGAAGGAATACTTTGAAATTCATTAATTACTAAATCATCCATTTGATTTTTAATTGTAAGTACATTTTTAAAAACACCATCTTTAGGTGGATGAGTAGTGATCAATGAGTAAGCTTCAAATCGTCTATTAATTAAACCTGTAACTCGCCTTATAATATCTATCATTGTTTTTTGATTTTATTTGTTTTGTGGGTTTATTCCCTTTTTTATCTATTATGTAATATCCGTTTTGACGTAACAGATTGAAAGTCCTTAATAATTGAATATAGTAAATCCATTCTCTTTTACTATATCTTTTATATACAATCAATTCTTGATCTCCGTCACAAAATTGAGAAACAAAATGATATTTCTCCGGAAAATTGAGTATGTGGAAAGATTTAAAATTAATCATTGCTGTGATCTTTTATTAACCTTATTGAAAATCAGGATTCCCCATTTCTTTGAATTTTTTGTGAAAACCCAAAAATTCACCATTTATCATCAAATCAAGAACACCATTTACATCAGAAAGAGACACAACAAAAGGATGTTGTAGTAACACTTTCTGTGTATCTTTAGATCTTGGATTTAATGATCTATTTTTCAAATACTGCTTCGCTAATTCCAACTGTTCATTATCTATTTGAACTTCAAGTATCTTTTTTAACTCTAAATTTTCAGCAGAAAACCTGTTTAATTCTTCCCGTAAAAACTTATTTTCAACGTTTTTCAGGTTATTATTTTCTTCACGAAAATTACGTAATTCTTTATCCATCAATTTTATTGCTTTTATGCTTATCTCAATTTGTTTTTCCTTTTGTTCAAAAAGATGAATCAAAAATGAATTCGAATCATCCTTAGTACGATAGAACATCGCTATAAAAATGATTCCGACAAAGAAATAAAAGATGTTAATTGTTTCTTTATCCTTTGTAACTAAAGGAACAATAATAATAACGATTATAAAAATCACTCCTAAAAGATTTTTAAATGTAAATAGTTTTTTCATTTTGTTTTGATTTTATTTGTTTTGTGGCATTATTACCTGACGTTTTACTACAGAAATTATTTTCATAAGGAATAGTTTCAACCTTGAATGTATTATTCGATATTTCATTCGTAATATCACAGACAATTTGAGCTGCTTTTTCTGTTTTAAATGACAGTAATTTTAATCCTTTAGATGGATTATTTAAGCTACTTCTGTAATACCGGGTTCTTCCAATATATGGTGAATAAAAAACAGCTAATTTTTCTGACATTCCAATACTTTTACCGTTGCAATCAAATTGTTCAAACGGTTCTGCTGTAATAATAAATTCTGACATGTTCATTTTTTTTTGATTTTATTTGTTTTGAAGCAATATTGCCCATTTTGTTCAAAAAGGGTTGGGTTGTTATTGAAATTTTGAACTAAAATTTCAACCCGGGAGCTTTTTACATGTTTATTCAAATTTTGGCAAGCTGTCGATGTTTTTATCTTCTCAAAATTCCAACCATTCTTGATGATGAAATATTTGAGTGTCTGAGACCAATAATTTGATAAAATGAACTTCCCTTTGATTTTAGATAATACCTCTAATAGATCATAGAGATCCTTATGTGTAAATCCCCTGTAATGTTGTTGACAACTTCCGGGGTATGGGGGATCGATATAGAAAAAAGTATCTGCAGTATCTCTATTTTTGATAACAGTTAATGCTTCTCTACATGATATTGAAACATTTTTTAAACGCTCATTAACCGCAATTGAAAAGTTATTTTTCTTGTTTTCAACGTAGATCCCTTCGTGTGATCCGGATCTTCCATTAGACCACTTCCAACCGCCATGCATCGAGCCGTTGAATGAAAAATTGGTTAAATACCAAATGGACCAGGCTTTTTCAATTTCGGTACTTTCTATTCTACTATTATAGATATCTTTTGCAAAATGAAATAGCGATTCTGAGTGCAAGGATAAATCAATCAACTGCTTTAATTCAGGATAGTTGTTTTGACTTACGTAATAAAAATTGATCTTAAATTCATTTGTGTCATTAATAACTTCCAGGTAAGATTTATTCTTTTTAAAGAAAACGGCACCACCTCCGAAATAAGGTTCTACATAAATTTTATGAACCGGAATTTTTGATATAATTTTCTCGGCCAACTTCTGTTTCCCTCCGTAATATGTGATTGGTGTATTCATTAAAATGTGATATTATCTGGTTTATTACTCTTTGTTCTTATATAGATATACTCTTTAGTTTTTCCATCTTCATATTTTACGATCCGTTTTGATCGTGGATCGTAACCTTCCACATCTTCCGGATTGAAAGTTTCAATATGTTCAGCATTCTGACAGAAAGCTATAAGCTTACTTTTGAAAGTTTTCGATCCGATTTTTCCTTTTGGATCAAATAATTCTTTAAGTTCTGATTTAACCAGGAATGTGTTTACATTAGGACCATTTTCAGCAAAAAACACTTCCGCCCATTCGCGAAAATCATCACCCATGCGGTGTATATTTATTCTCCTTGTGATGTTGGTCATTGGTGGTTGAATTATAATATTTTTTTCCGAAGTGTGTAGGTAGAATTGTAGGCAATCAACACAAAAATTAAAATCCTCATTCCAACATTCCTCTTTGTAGTGATCATCATGTAAATCATATCCAAAATCATTTGCGATTGTACGATCCTCATTATAATCATTCTCATCCGTTCTTTTATGATAATAATCGCTAATAACCGCTAACAATAGACGGCGCATGGTGGAGGAATCTTTATCTTTTGGAGGGAAGTTAGATGTGATCGCAAGCTTGCCCGAGTCCCGGAACGAAATTTCCTTTGATTTTACATTCTTGGCATTAACCACCATAGTGCCGGTAATCATAGAATAGAAAAAATCAAAATCAAAATACCGATGCGCATCATCGATGCGTAGGATATCAGTGTGTTCATCGATTCTATCCATCAAAAATTGATTCTCTGTTAGCTTCTTATTTCTACCGTCCATGGTATTGACCCGGCAAAGATTACTCAAGAACTCGATCATGAATGTTTTTCCTGAACCCCCGGAACTTTCATCCTCTTCAGTGATTTTATTCTCCATAACCCAAACGCCAAGACCCTTGGAGTAGGATTTATATCGGTGGAGTAAATATCCAATTGTGTACATCTTATTTAATAAGTGATCCTTTTGTTCTTGAATTTGATCAGGATTAAGACGGGAACCATCAATTTTCCACTTGTTTTCTTTGCAATATTTGGACAGTTCATCGTTGGTGATGTCATTTTTTGAATTCTCAAGTTCTTCACGCCAATAGATCCGAGAAGCGTTGATCAAAAAACGGAAGTAATGACTTTTAGTGTGTTTAATTTCAAAATCGTACTCTTTTGCTTCAGAATCGAAACTAAAATCGAAAGATTTCTCAATCCTTTTGAAATTATGCTTTGTGATATCCTTGTCCCAAACAAAAATATTCAAATCTTTTCCTTTTATTTCTTCAATATTATCCTTGCTAACTTTGAGAGCAATGTTTTCAAAAAATAAAATTTGATTGTGTTGAGTGTAGTCACAAAAATTTGGATAAAAATCTTTGAGATCATCCATAAGAGATACCCCGGTACGTTTTGAATTCAAAACCAGGTTGCGAATCTCTGTCTCAACTTTTCTTTCTTCTAGAAATGAGATAATAAAGTTCCTGATCTGCTTGCCGGAGATCTCTCGAACCTTGTAATTTTCAATGTGAATATAAGTAACTTTTTCGCTCTCCACATCAGTAATTTTACCAAATCCATTATATTTTAAAAAGTGGAGTAAATACACAGTGTTTATTTCCACCCTGGATCCTTCTGCAGTGTATTTCCTTTCCCAGAATCGACAGGGATTGGCCATTTTCATAAGTTCTTTAAAATCGTAAGGAGATTTTATATCTAAATAATCCCTAAGATCCTTGCGCGGTTTGCCTCGGTTGTCCCGGAACTCTCTCAATGATGGTGGGAGTTCAACAGTATAAATGTCTAAGTATTCAAGAGCTAATTCTATCCCCTTTTTAATACCGGTATCATCAATATCGGGAATATTGTAGAGTTTCTCAACCATTCCCATTATATCTTTATATTGTGAATTAGAAAGCCTTGCAGTCTCTGAGTTGAGCCAAATAGGGTAGTAACCCATACCGGCAACATTAAGCGCGTCTCGTTCTCCGGATGCAATGAAAGCTTCAGAAATTTTACGATCTTTTGGAACAGTTGTAGTATCTGGAGTCTTTTTTTCATCATAAGCTAATTCAGCCTGATTATCTATTTCTTTACAACGTTGTTCGTAAGCTATTTTAAGTTCACTTAGTCCATTAATATAATCCTTAGGCTTTTCACCATCATAGAAAAAACGATATCCCTTATCTGCATTTAAAGGCTGATAAATCTTCCGAAATGATTTTGTTATCCTTATATCACCTTCAACTTTATCATACTTACACTCTCTCATGAAAATTGGATAGGTATCTGTTGATTTTACAATCGTTTTCTTCCTATTTTTCACTTTAGCATACCAAACAATTGAGTAATACATATATCTATCAACTGTTTGTTGATTAACGCAAGGTCCTAATATAGAGAGTTCATAAGGCGTGAATTTTTCTCTAAACTCAAAAGTAAAATCACCCTCTTTTTCATCAATTGTTGCATCTACAACTTCAATACCAGGTTTGTTATCGACGTTGATCGACGTCGATGTTACATTAAAACGGTTCAAAAGAATGTGCAGCGCTTCCCGGAATTCTTTGCGTTCTTCTTTCATGCAGATCTCGATCGGACTCAGGGCAGATCCCTCATCTCCGAAATCAGTCACCTTCCAAACATCCCCATATTTTTTGAGGCTGGCCGAAGGGGTTTTATCAGATGAACGAATTCTAAATTTATCAGTCTTTCCCTCGATGTCACGTGCTTGAGGATAATAATAATAAATTATATCTAGGCCGGAGTTGGTAGCATCATACAGTTGTTCGCTCAAATTGCTCATAAATCTTCTTTTGTAACCTTGTAATTCTTATTTTTGAATATTGGTGCAGCTTTTTATTCAGTGCGCATCTGATTAATAATTTCATGATCCTTGCATGAATTTCATATTCACGATTCTGGATAATGGTGTCGCATAACAATAATGTCAAATTTGATTTCATGAATATTATATTGAGAGTAAATCCGTGCAATCTCTTTAATACCCATTTCCTTACACATTCCCATATCGAATGCAAAAACGCACTCCGGAATATCTTTGAGTAAGTAGGATTCAATATTAAGTACTTCTGCAGTCGAATTTACAACGTGACTTTCAGTTTTTGTTGATACAGACACAATATCTCCCTTTTTACAGGGAGATTTGTATCTGATTGCTGTGAAGATATCACAACACAATTTTTGATTCCAATTTTTTGAAAAGCTTATATTTACCATTTGAGTTTTGATAAGAAAAATTATAATAATACCCTGTCTTTACTTCTTTGTGAAGAAATTCATAACCGAATTTAAAGCTGCTGTTTTTTAAAGTTAGAATAGCTCCTAGCTCGAGCGTAGGAGCCTTGAAAGCAATAGAATAGCCAATCTCTCCACCTAAACCAAAAGTAAAAGCAGGATAATGATAAATATCATTTGTGATCGTAGTGGTTTTGGAGACCACAGAAAACAATTCAGTATAGTCATAAGCTGCATTCTTCCTTACCTTAAATGAGATGTTCTTAGTTAGAACAGAATCCGAAGAAATAAAAGAATACAGTTTTTCGGTGTAATAATCATTAAAAACATTTGATGTATCAATAATGCTATCCCTGGGAATTTCAACAACTGCTACCGGTGTCGGTACCGGAATGGTGTCATAGTAAGGTATTGTGTCAAAAGTAGTTTTTTGGGTAGTAATAACATTAGAAACAACCATTCCGGGTTTAGAAGTTGTATTCTTTTTTTTTGAAAAAAGAGAAACAATCCTGTTGTAACTGAATAAAAAAGCTAAGAAAATAGCAAGGATTAAACTCAATATAACTACAACCTTTTTAAACATTATCTTAATGATTTTAAAAGGTTAATCAATTCAGGTTGTGGATGCACATCAAATTTATCTTTACGGTAAGAGGTGTGAGAGAAAATCCCTTCATATCCTTTTAATGCCCGATTACAAACTTCCCACATGTCTGACATGTAATTATTTTGAATCTTATGTTTTTGCATTAAAAACTTTGAAAGTCTTTCACTACTTGCAAGCTGTTGAGGAGTATATCTTTCGTAAAATTCAAAACCTCTATATTTACTACAATATTGTTCAGGATAATTTTCAATTGGATTGCAATCAAGACGTGGAACAAATTTTCCATTTTCAAATTTAGCAGGATAAAACTTTCCTTTATATTCCAGAACAAACCCCCAGGAATCTAATTCAATTCCAATGCAGGAAAGGTCCAATTTTTGATAAGGAATACCCCGTTCTTTGAAAGTTTCGATAGGAATTCCCAAATGGATACCGGAGAACTTACTGTCATAGAATTGATGGATATTTCCATTTCTTTCAATCATATAGGCAGGTATATAACCTCTACTGAAGAAAGTTGCAACATCGCCTGAATACCCATTCCCGGAAACTGTATGATGTAAACAGATTTGTTTTTTAGCATGTTCTTTTTCAGAATAGAATTTGCGAGGGGTGTCCCAAATTTTAAATATTTCTAGTTCCATATTATTCTTTGTTAGAATTGTTGTTTTCTTCTTGTCCTGTTTTACTCTCTAGTAACAGAATTTCTTCTTCAAGATAATTTTTCGGAATTTCTTTTTGCTCCTCAGCTTTTGTAGCGCCAACAATTGCATTACTAATAGATGAAAGCAATGAAATCGCATCAGCATATTCAGAAGCAAGAGCTTCATTCTCTTTTGAGATGTTTGCCAGCTCAACTGGATCTGTACTACTATTACTAAAGTCCTGTGGATGTTTTGCAATATGAACATGACAGTGCATTTCTTGCGACAAATGCAGAATTACATTGTTAAATTTTTTGGCAGATGGGGTGTTATTTTCCATGATTTTTGATGTAAAAAATTGATTTTAGAATGAATACAACAATAAGGGGAAGAATAGTCAGGATCCAGCTCAATTCTGATAAACCAACCAATTTAAGTACAATTAGGATACCTAAAATTATCAGTAAGTTATTACAGATAATTGAAATATTTCCCCAAACATCTTTAATCATCTCTTTCACGAAAATAAAGAGTTTCATGAAAATGATCAGGAATAATGGGATAAGGATGATGAACCAATTTGCTGATGACACAGCAAAGAATTTAAGGAGAACCATGATCACAAGAAGTAACATGATCAGATCGTACGCGATCGTTAAAAAGTGTTTTTTCATAATTTTTTTGGTTTGTTAATAATAATATTTTCAATAGTTGTGGATGTGATCCACGTGATTTCTACTTGATTTAAATTTAGAACTTCAACTAATTTTTTTCCAATTTCTTTAGCTTCGAATCCATTTTTGCATATATGAGAATCTGATTGTTTAACAATTTCAGAAGGTAGATTAAATGAGAATTCGACGGAAATCATGTTATTCGAATTTTGCTTTTTTTACTCCGTAAATAGTGTCACAACCGCAACAGTTTTTAGCTTTCTTTCCGGATCCACATTTACAGGGATCATTGCGGTTTATTTTTTGTGCATTCATAGGGAGATTCCCTTTTCTGCTGATAAATAAAACTTTTCTGTCTTTATCTTTCATAGTAGTTGTAATTTTTTATTTTTCTTGTTTTGTTATCGCTAAAAATGATCCTAATATTTGCATATCATATTCCGCTTCAAACATTTCATCTTGTTTTTTTTCAGAAATGCCTTAAATTTCGTGCTCTCCATATAGCTTTTCTTTCTTTTTTTCTAATCTAGCATACTCCTTTTCTGCTGACTTTCTTAAAACTTTACCAAAGTTTCTTAATTCTGATTTTTCAAGTCCTAAAACTTCAATGAGAGTGCCATTGCGATCTCTTTCATAATACCAATCCATTGTTGTGTTTTTTAATTGTGATTATTTCCTTCAATAGCTAATAAATTCGATGAATTTAGAGCGACCTCTAATTCTTTAGAATAGCCCGATGATGCTAATGCACAAATTACATCTGCTTTAACCTTGTAGGCAGCAACAATTACTTTACCGGCTTCTATAACCTGTTTTGCTATTTCAGGTTTTAACTTTTCATTATCTGAAGCTTCAGGATCATTATTATTCAAAAGCATTTCGATGGTCATAAACATGCTTTCGTTCAATGCATCAATACTAGTTTGTTTTTTCATTTTCTTGATTTTTTATGATTTTATTAATTTTGCCCATTAGTCTAAATGTTGTTTGAACTTCTGGAGGATAATTCAAAACTGAATTATCTTTCATTTGTTCCTCTCGAGTTATTGCGTAAAGATTTTCAATTGCACAATTTTGTCTATTACAATCCCGGAATTGAATATTAGTACCGGAAGGGATCTTTCCAAAGTAATTTTCCCAAACTATCCTGTGCTTTTGAGCCCAATTTTTTTCAGATATTCTGACCCAAACATATCCATTAACATCTGTACGTTCATATCCATCATATTTGGTATTATGAGGTTTATGACCTTCTTTAAATTGATTTTTCTTAAATTTTTCGATAGTTTCAAGTGCCATAAACTCCTCCATTTTTAAACCTTTATTGGGAGGAATATTCCCCATTTTTAAACGAGTTGTTACAGATGCAGGGTGATTACACAAATTAAATCCAAGTTGTTGTATTAATTCTTTACTTTTTTTTAACCCTAAATATGAGCCTCTTTGACTAACCCCACTTACAGATGCTTTCAGATATTCAGCCAATTCATCATTGTTTTTATTGCTAAAATTTTCTATTAAATAAGCATCATCTTCAGCTGTAAATTTATGTCTATTTCCTCTCTTTATACCAAGTTTATATGCCCTTTTTTTAAGAATACAAACAGGAATATTCAACTGTTGTGCAAGTTGAATAAAGGTCATTGTATCGATGTTAGCCTTTATAAAGTGAATGTCATTATAAGATAATTCTACACCCATTATCTAGCTAATTTAAAATATTTTATACCCATTAAAATTGCTGACCACTCCACATTACAGTGATCCCAAAATTTGAATTCATAAATTTCACCTAATTGATTTTTAACCAAATAATCAACATTTTTTTGAGGTAAAACCTCCTTGGTGATCTCTGTCCAATTCCCTAAATTTTCCTCGTGAACAAAACAAACCTTACTTCCGAAATTTCCACCATTGGAGCGTACATTAACAAATGTACATTCAGAGCTATTCATGCAAGCATGATAAGGGCATTGAAGCTCCGGATATTTACAATCTTGATTTTGAAATTGATGTAACATATTTTCTTTTTAAAAAGCGGTTTAACCTATACCCCCGCCAAGGTCACACATAATAAAATTTAGGTTTAATCTTACCACCTGAAAGATTCTCATAACTTTGCTTGCAAGCAAGCTCTACAGTCTCACATGTAGTTATATGCACCCCAGCTTCGTTTTGGTGCTGCAATAAAAACTTCTTTAAAAGCGTCTAACGAGGTTTTATGAACTTTTGGAAGAATAGTTCCAGGAGCCGCATTATTAGGCCCAAACTCTAACAGCTTTATTTTTGCTGTTTTTTCAGTAGTTGAAATAATCTCCACTTTACAACTTTTCCAAATTTTATTCCAAAAATCAAAATAATTATAAACTGTTTTCATGACACAATTTTTTAAATAATATTATGTTTAACTGCCCAGGTTGCGATTTGGGGTTTAGATAAAGTTTCTAATTTGTGATGTATATTCCGTCTGTGTACAGGCATGGTAGTTTCAGACATATTTAGTTTATCTGCGATCTCTTTATCGCAAAAACCTTGAGCAATCAATCGAATAACTTGAATTTCTCGAGGAGTGAGGTCATTGAATCTGCAGATACATTTTTCAGCCGGGCAAGATCCACGCTTTTCGCATTCTGAAAATTCATAGTTGATCACATTATTTTCTATATCAGTAAAGTAATCATTTCCACTAAATCGACAAACAATATATTGAAATACCATTTTATCCCAATCACACCCAACAAGCTGCATCAATCCATTTTGAATTTTTTGATTTCTTAATATTGTAGGTTCTATCAATTTAAGAACGGCATTAGGAATATCATCATAAGATTTACACTCGAACATTTTACCTCCTGTAAAACAAAAGAGAACATCCTCTATTTTCATAAATTCAAATGAGTTGTGGTTATACAAATAACTTGGGGCTGATGTGCTCATTATTTTAATTTTTTGTAGTTTTCTTTGATTTTATCTTGCAATTTTGAATTTTCAAGAGCCAAATTTGTCAATTCTAATTCAATTATCACATTATCACGATCTCCTGATACAACTCTCTTGATTAAATCAATTGAGTATTGATATCCTTTTTTGGATAGATTTGATTGAACTGTATTAAGGTAGTTATTTGGTAAATTTTGCCTTAATTTTTCAATTTCTTCAGGTGTTTTTTTCATACTGTTTATATGGTATTAATTTTTAATTATATTTGTACCAACTTTGTACACGTTTTGTACACGTATTGTCCACGTTTTGTACACGGCAAATATATGGAATATTCCGAAAGAATAACAAAAGAGACTATGAAAAATTCTGAATTTTCAGAAAGATTAATGCAAGTTATTGAAAATGAGAAAGAAAAAATTTCTACATTTTCAAAAAAAATGGGTTATGGGGATAAAAAAAACGTTTATGACGTACTTAATAAAGGTATTTTACCATCATTTGAATTTTTTTATTTATTCATTTTGTCAGAATATTCCGAAAAATATGATTTAAGATGGTTAATAACAGGCGATGGTAAAATGTTGCGAAATTATTCCGAAATCTCAACCGAAGAAAACGAAAAAATAACTAAATCAACTCAATATTATGAGGAAATGAACTCATATTTGCTAAAAAGGGTTAAGGAATTAGAGGAGGAACTTAGCGATCTAAAGGATCATCGCGATTCCGACGATGCTCAGGATGTAGATCGTGGATCGTACAAAAAAACGGGGAATTAATAAGAAAATAAAAATATGGGACCCACACAAGACAAGAATTTAAAAGGATGTGTTATCACTCTTTTTGCAATTATATTTATTGCATTTATTGTTTTCATCATTACAAGTATTAATGATGATGAAAATTCAACACACAATGAAACATCTTCTGAATATAATTCACCATCCTCTTCAGATCTAGGTTCTGAGACTAATTCTACAGAAAACGAAGAAAATTTAAAAACAAAACTTGAAAAAGAAATAAATGACATTGAAAATGGTAAGGATTTTTCTAGTTTTAGAAAAAGCAGAGAATCAATTTTAATTGAAATAGCTCTTTTTAGCTATTGGACTGATTTAATAATGAAAGCTAGTGTTGACACTGCTGGCGAAATATCATCTTTAGGTAAGAAATTGGAAAAAAGTTTAAAAAAAATTCAACTAAAAGAATTCCCATTACTTCGAAAGAGTTATGCTGAATTTGTTAAAAATAAATTATGGGAATCTGACATTGATGTAACAATTTCAGGAAACAATTATACAACGATTACACTTATAGGAGCAGTATTTGCTTCAAATAAAAATAAACAAGATGTTCAAAATGAATTATCAGAAATACTTAATATCTTAAGATTCAAAAGAATAAACTATAAATGGTATAAATATGATGATGAATATACTTACTGGAAATTATATGAAGGAAAAGATACTGACCCAGTTATTACTAATTAAAAACCACAACTATTATGAAATGTCCTCACTGCCAAGTAGAAATTAATGAAAAATTTGATCTCCAATACATAGGAGAGGATCCAGCTGCTGATTGGTTCACAAAATTAATGAGATGCCCCAATCCTGACTGTAATAGATTTATTCTTCAAATCGCCTATGGAACAAAGAATATTCATACAAAACCAGTCATTTTGAATGAAAAAAACTACTTTGCCATTCCTTTTGATCCATATCAAAAGTATGATGAATTGTCAAATACAGACTTCTATCAGGACTATTTAGAAGCAAAATCAATTCAAAGCATCAGCCCAAAAGCTTCAGTAATCCTTTCTAAAGATTGTCTAAAAAAACTATTAAAAATTAAGATTTACTCTCAAAACAATGAGTTTGAAGATATCTTAAATGATCTAATTTCTCAAAAAGAGATACCCTTTTTCATCACTGGTATGACAGAAGCAATTTTAGCAATGAATTCCGATAACAGCAAAGAACTGCCAAAAACCCTGATATCATATATTGAAGGGTTATTTGACTTTTTCTATATATTACCTAACAAAATGAAAATAACTAAGTAAATTAAAAATCAATGAGAGCATTAAATTATGAATTAATTATAAGGCGAGCTTATAATTATCCAGGAAGAACAAGAGAAAATGGAGCAGAAGCAGACATTTACAGAACATTTGAAAGATTAAGTAGAACACAAGATGAAAACGAAAATGAAAAAAGAGATTACTATATAAAATATGGTGAAATCAAAACGTATCTTATCAATGCTATTAAAAAAATATTGAAAGATAATGATAATTCGTTAACTGATGAACAAAAAAATGAATATATAAAAGTCAAATCTATTATCGATAATGATTATAGATTTGATGTAATAAATAAAGCTGTTGATCTTTTGTATGATATGCTGTAAATCAACTAATTATAATTAATTAGCTGCGACAAAAATGCGACAAAAAACGCTAAAAAAATAGCTAAAAATTTTCGTAAGATGCTGAAAATCAAGTATAGTCAAAAACAAAAATGGGTGTAATAAAATCGTGGGTTCGAGACCCATTGGTCGCCCCAATAAAACTAAAAAAGCAGCCCCAAAAGGCTGCTTTTATTGTAAAAAAATATATCTTTGCAGTTGTGAAAAATAGACCCTTTTTATTGGCTTTTCTCGTTATTGCAACCCTCTTTGTCGCTTGCAATAAAAAACAATTAACTCCAAAACCGGACCATTTAATCCCTTTTAATCAGATGGTTGAGATTATGGCTGAAAGTTATTTGATCGAAAGTATGATCTATTTTCTTCCTCCCGATTCTGATAAAATTGTAATCACTCAAACACTCTATAATGACCTTTTTGTGAAAAATAAAATCTCCAAAAGTCAATACAACTCCTCCATTAAATACTACCTTGCTGATAAAATTCTCGCTGAAAAGTTGTTAAATGCTGTTTCTGATCAAATTGCAACCAAACGAAAAAAATACTTCCCCGAAACAGAAAATAAAGCTATTGATGATTCCCCAAATCGATAAAACCTGGACCCTTTTCTTAGATCGTGATGGCGTTATTAATGAACGTATTATCGATGGTTATGTGATGGATTCTAAAGATTTAATCCTTACTCAGAATCTTATTGCTGCCCTTCAAATTCTTACTACTATTTTTGGAAAAATGTTCGTTGTTTCTAACCAGCAATGTATTGGAAAAGGATTGTGTAATGAAACTACCATTAACAATGTTCATGCTGATTTGAATGATATTTTATTAAAAAATAAAATATTAATTCAAGACTTTTTGGTATGCCCCCATAAAGCTACGGATCACTGTAACTGCAGAAAACCAAAAACAGGATTAGCATTAAAAGCACAATTAAAATTCCCGACAATCAACTTTAAAAAATCTGTTGTTGTGGGTGATATGTTGTCTGATCTTCAGTTTGGAAAATCATTAGACATGTTCACTGTTTATGTCGGAGAATCAGATGTTCCTAATTTTGAATTGATTAAGGAGAATGCAGATTTAATGTGTGACAATTTATTTGAGTTTGCAAAACATTTTAAATTATGATGAAACTATTGTTTTATTTTATTTTATATCCCATCTCTATCCTACCTTTACGCGTTTTATATGCCCTTTTTTATCCGTTTTATTTTTTGATCACCTATATTATAATCTATAGGAAGAAAGTAACCTGTGAAAATATAGATCTCTCATTTCCTGAATGGACTCCCATTCAAAAACATAGGTTATATAAACAATATCAACACCATCTCACCCATATTGCTGCTGAAATGTTGAAAATGTTAACATTAAGCAAAAAACAACTTAATAAAAGATATTTTTGTTCTAATCCTGAACTAGTAAATCATTATTTTGCTAAAGGGAAAAGCGTACTTTTGGTTTCCAGTCACTATAATAATTGGGAGTGGATGGTTTTGGCCTTGGATTCTATGTTTGAACATCACGGAGTTGGTGTTGGAAAAGCAAACTCCAATAAAGAGTTTGAACGTTTAATCAATAAAGCACGCACTCGTTACGGTACAGAAGTAGTATTTGCTGATCATGTTAGAGAAACTTTTGAAAAATATTTAAAATCCAATACCCTTTGTTCCTACATGATGTTGAGTGATCAATCACCCAATAATCTCAAAAAAGCATACTATACCACTTTACTAAATCAGGATTCAGCGATGATATACGGAGCTGAGTATTTTGCTAAAAAATACGATTTTCCTGTATTTTATTATCAGGTTATTAAAGATAAACCCGGTTATTATCACGTGGATTTAGAGTTGATAACAGAAACCCCGTTAGATACGCAATATGGGGAGATTACTGAAAAATACGTTCGGTTATTAGAAAAAACAATCATCAATCAACCTCAATATTGGTTATGGAGCCACCGAAGATGGAAAAACAGGGGCAAACCCAGACCTCAAAATGAAAACAATCAAAACTAACAATCATGAATGAAACTATAAAAACGATGCTTGAACATAAAAGCATCAGAAAATATACAGAACAACCCATTGATAAAATCACATTAGAAACGATACTTAAAGCAGCTGCAAATGGTTCAACAATGGGCAATATGCAGTTATACAGCATTATAGTGACCCAAGATAAAGAAAAAATGAAAGAGATGGCACCCTTCCATTTTAACCAACCCATCGCTACAAATGCGCCACTAATCCTCACTTTTTGTGCAGATTTTAATCGTTTTAATGCCTATTGCTCATTCAGAGATGCGGAAACTAATGCTTACAACAATCTTCAAAGTTATCACTGGGCTGTAATTGATGCGATTATCGCTGCTCAAAATGCCTGTGTGGCTGCTGAATCTTTAGGACTTGGCATTTGCTGGCTTGGAACCATAACCTACAATGCAGATAAATTTATCAATAGTTTCAACCTCCCAAAAGGAGTTGTTCCTGTGGCCTGTATTTCAATGGGATATCCTGCTGAAAAACCTGAATTAACCGATAAACTTCCCCTTGAGGCTTTGGTTCATTACGAAACCTATCATGATTATTCTGAAGAGAGAATCAATCAGTTATTTGAAGAAAAGGAGAATCATCCGACAACCCAAAATTTATTAAAAGAAAATGAACTTCCAAACCTCGCCAGAATATTCACTGAAAAGAGATACAAAAAAGCAGATAATGAATATTTTGCTACAGTATTAATGAAAGTTTTGAAAGATCAAGGCTTTTTATCATAAAAAAACTAAAAAGGAATTTTAATTCAGAAAAAAGGTGTAATTTAGCCCATCCAAACCTTTTGGGCTAATTCATTATAAATTAATATTATAACAAATAAAAATAACAAATTATGGCATTTAAAGGTACATTAATCATTGACACAGAGAAGTGTAAAGGTTGTGGGGTCTGTATTACAGGTTGTCCACAAAAATGTATTGCATTAGGCAAAAAAGTAAATAAAAAAGGTTACAATCATTTGGAAATGATAGCTGATACTTGCATCGGTTGTGCAAACTGTGCAGTTGTTTGTCCTGATGGTGTAATTGAAGTTTACAAAGTAAAAGTATAAACTTTTGAACAAAAAATCTAATTAACATTTTAATAAACATAAATATGGCTAAAGAAATAAGATTAATGAAGGGTAATGAAGCGGTTGCTGAAGGAGCAATACGTTGCGGTTGTGACGGCTATTTTGGCTATCCTATTACCCCTCAGTCAGAAATTTTGGAGTATTTAACAGTACAAAATCCATATCCTAAAACAGGTATGGTTGTACTTCAAGCAGAAAGTGAAACAGCTTCTATCAACATGGTTTATGGTGGTGCTGCCTGTGCTAAAAAAGTGATGACCTCTTCATCAAGTCCCGGTATCAGTTTGATGCAAGAAGGACTCTCTTATATTGCTGGTGCTGAACTTCCTGCACTTTGTGTTAACGTGGTTCGTGGTGGTCCCGGTTTAGGTACTATCCAACCTTCTCAAGCTGACTACTTCCAAACCGTTAAAGGTGGCGGACATGGTGACTATAAACTTATCACTTTGGCTCCTGCTTCAGTTCAGGAAATGTACGATTTCGTTGGTTTAGGCTTTGAGTTAGCATTCAAATACCGCAACCCTGTGATGATCCTTTCTGATGGTTTGATCGGACAAGTAATGGAAAAAGTGGAAATCGATGAGTACACTCCAAGATGGACTGATGAGTATATCGCTGAAAAATTTCCATGGGCTATGATTGGAAAACCTGCTTCAAGAGGACATAATATCGTGACTTCTTTGGAGTTGGATTCTGCAAAACAAGAACAAGTAAACTTGAGATTACAAGCTAAATATAAAGTATGCGAAGAAAACGAAGTACGCTACGAAACTTTCCAGGTGGAAGATGCTGACATCCTTTTGGTTGCTTACGGTTCTTCTGCTCGTATCAGCCAAAAAGTTATTGAATTATGCCGCGCCCAAGGTCTTAAAGTTGGTTTGTTAAGACCAATCACATTATGGCCTTTCCCAACGAAAGCGATCAATGAGATCAGCAAAAAGGTTAAAGGTATCCTTACCGTTGAAATGAGTGCAGGCCAAATGGTGGAAGACGTTAGACTTTCAGTGGGTTGCGCTGTTCCTGTTAAACATTACGGCAGATTCGGTGGTATTATCCCAACTCCTACAGAAATCGTTGAAGCTATCAAATCTTTTTAATCGTTAATTTTTTAAAATTGTATATACAATGACAAGAGAAGAAATCATAAAACCCGAAAATTTAGTGTACAGACGTACTCCGGTATTGACCGATAACGTGATGCACTACTGCCCAGGCTGTGGTCACGGTACAGTTCACCGTTTGATAGCTGAAGTGATTGAAGAGATGGGTATTCAAGATAAAACTATCGGAGTTGCTCCTGTTGGATGCTCCGTTTTAGCATATAACTATTTTGATGTTGACTTTGTTGAAGCAGCACACGGAAGAGCTCCTGCCGTTGCTACTGCTATCAAAAGATTACACCAAAACCATTTTGTATTTACCTATCAAGGTGATGGTGACTTAGCAGCAATCGGTACAGGTGAAACTATTCACGCTTGTAACCGTGGCGAAAATATCGTGATCATCTTCGTTAATAATGGTATTTACGGTATGACCGGTGGACAAATGGCTCCAACAACTCTTCCAGGTATGAAAACCTCTACTTCTCCTTACGGTAGAGATGTTGAAGTGATGGGACCACCTTTGAAAATCACTGAATTAGTTGCACAACTTCCAGGCACTTATTTCGTTACCCGTCAGGCTGTTTATACTCCTGCTTTGGTTCGTAAAGCTAAAAAATCGATCAGACAAGCTTTTGAAAACCAAAAACTGAATAAAGGTGTTTCTTTTGTGGAAATCGTTTCTAACTGTAACTCAGGCTGGAAATTGACTCCTGTAAAATCTAACGAATGGTTGGAAGAAAACATGCTTCCTTTCTATCCGCTTGGTGATATTAAAGTACCGGCTAAAGAATTATAAACCATTGAATTCTAATATATTAAAATAGTAATTAATTAAAAAAGTAATACAATGACTGAAGAAATTATTATAGCAGGGTTCGGTGGACAAGGTGTTTTATCTATGGGTAAAATTCTGGCTTATTCCGGAGTAATGCAAAATAAAGAAGTGAGTTGGATGCCTTCTTACGGTCCTGAAATGCGCGGTGGTACTTCTAATGTTACCGTTATCATCAGCGACGACAGAATCAGCTCCCCTTCCTTAAACCAATTTGATACCGCTATCATTTTGAATCAACAATCTATGGATAAATTCGTAAATTGCGTAAAACCAGGCGGTTTATTGATTTATGATCCAAACGGTATCACGGTTCATCCTGAAAGAAAAGATATCAATATTTATCAAATCGAAGCAACTGACAAAGCTGCTGAGATTGGTATCGCTAAATTATTCAACATGATCGTTTTAGGTGGCTTCCTAAAAATTAAACCGATCATCAATCCTGAATATTTAAGAAAAGGTCTTGAAAAATCATTGCCAGCACGTCACCATAACTTAATCCCTGATAACGAAAAAGCGGTAGAGATTGGTAAAGAGATCTTAAAACCATACCATATTCTATAGTTAGCATCTATAGCTTTTCAAAAATAAAATCACTCTATCAATGGTAGGGTGATTTTTTTTTTGGCATTCCGGCACCACCCAACCTACGATCCAACCCTGCTGCCGTCGGTCTCCGGCCTGTTTTCAGAATGCTCAATGTGCTCGAATGCTCGAATGCTCGATAGCTCTATTCAATTTTCATTTATAATTAGCACAATACTATTCACTATTCACTATTAGTTATTCACTATTTTTTCATCCCCTAAGCAGCTCAACTTGCGGGGTACCTGGCCTGCGACCTAATGCGGACTAGAGACGGGAGACTGGTGACGAGAGACTAGTGACGTTCGACGTTAAACGTTCGACGAGGTTAGTTTGAAATTGCACAAAATTTTTCATTTTTCACTTTTAGAGCAACTTCTTTGTAACAAAAAAGTCAGCTGATCTTGTCAGAGATAATCAAGAAAATGTCAATAGGGTGTATCTTACAAGTCGTATCAAGAATGGCAACTTTGTTGTAAAACGCTGGAATGATGAGGAGCAATCAACATTATCAGGAATTAAAAAATACGATCCCAGCCGGGGTTGTACATCTTACTCATCCGCTTTCATTTCTATAGACATATAATCCCTCTGGGATTAAGCTTTTTAATACATTTTTCATTTCTATGCAACTCCATTTGGGGTTGATTAATTACAAATATAACGCTACTCTGTAGCGAGCTAATCCATCGGATATTCATTTGCTACCAATATAACGCTCCTCTGGAGCGGGATCTACATAACGTCGAACGTTTCGTCGAACCTCGAACGTTTAATCTCGAACGTCGAACGTTTAACGTCGAACGTTTAACGTTTAACGTCGCCCGTCTCCAATCTCCTGTCACTAAAACAAAATAAACGCTAATTGCTTGCGATTACATTAATGGTAACTATCGTTCTGATCAGTCCTTTGAAACTGTTTTCATCACTTTTCATGGTTTTCATTTTCATCGTACAAGAGTATGAATCAGTCATATAAAGTTCAAAATTGTCCCCAAATTGATTCCAGGTATCCTTCACTTTTGTGCCTTCTTCACCTATACTTGAAAACCATTTTTGAGGGTATTTCGTAGTATTCAATTCCATATAACCATAAGCAGGATATTTTTTAATCGAGGTTGCAAATTTTGAGGTACTCATATTTTTTGGACCATAACTGCCGCTGTTGAATTTGGAAATTGTTGTTATGTCATTAGTGATTAAACACATATTGTTGTTGTATTGGTAATATAATGAAACTCCTATTGGAGTAGCAACTTCTTTAAATTCAGTGTGATCTTTAATCATCTCTTTGGGTATTAAAGTTACCATTTTATCTAAAAAGATAGTGTTTTTAAGATCAAAAGCAATACCTATTAATGGTAAAGTTACAGGTTCATCATTATTGGGCAATGTTACATCAGCACCCCCCATTAAGTTAATCATAAAACTGCCACCTAAACTCGAAATAAGCTCTTTGAATGAGATTCCCAATGATTGCTCCATATCAATGACTTCTTGATTTTTGCCATATAATTCATCCCAACTTTTTATTAATGCATCCATTTCGCTTGTTCCACTCATGAATCCAAAAGTGTTTTCAGGAAAATAATTCATGATCTTTTCATTAAATTTTATAGGTTTGTTGCCGTATTTTTCGTACATTTTTTTCATCTCATCATTAGGTGTAAATTGAAACGAACTCACAATCTCCCCTTTTTCAAATGATACAGACCCTTCAAAATAACTGTCAAAAATATTGTAGGAAACGTTTTTAAGAATCTCTTGATAATCTGGAAAGCTTTTTATTATGTTTGTTGATCCCCAGACTCCCATATCTTTTTTGGTTTTATAGAACTCATTAAATTGTTCGTTTTTTGTGATCTGATCTTCTTTTTTAAGGGCAAATAATAGGGTGGATTGAAAATCAATTTTTTCAGCACTTACATCATCCATTGCAAAAATAAAAACTGCTTTATCTTCATCCCAGGCAATCAATATTTCAGAATCAATTTTACAATAACTGGTGCCAATATTTTTTGTAATTTGGGGTTTGGACTCATTCGTCTGATTAGCTTCATAAATGAAATCATTAAATTTATCTTTGTCTTTTAATTCCATGGATAAACAAAAATAGGTGGTATTAGCAGTCTGACTTACATGATAAAAGAAAATATCGGACTTAAAATTGATCCCGGTTTCAGATGGATCTTTTAAAATTTTCTCCATTAATTTTGCAGACTCAGGTTCTTCACTCTTGATATCATTAATCATAGAAGCAAAGTTAGGATCATCCATCAGTTTGTCCAATTCCCCTTTTTCAATGAGTGATTTGGTGTTAAAAGTGATCACTAAGTTACTGGTTTTAGGTATCAAACTTAAACTTTTTGAAGGATGATTACATGAAGAAAGGATTAAACTCAATCCAATCAACAACAAAAATAGATTTTTGATTCTTTTTAAATTTTTCATATTATAATATTATTTAATAAAAATTATTGTTTTACAATTTTCTTAGTAAAGGAATCTCCATCAGTGGATAAAATAGTTACGAAGTACAACCCTTTTGGATAGATCGACATATTTATGGAATTAAGAGTTCCTTGATATGAGAAAATCAATTTTCCATACATATCATTAATGTTGATACTTGAAATGTTAATACCTGAAATCATTAAATTATCTTGAACAGGATTAGGCGCAATATGAAATGTTGGAGTTTGATTCTCAATGTTAGATATAGGACCATCAGTAATGGAAATATCATCAATTTGTATCTCTCCATATCCACCACCCGAGTGGTGACCAATAATGGCAATTTGATAATAATTGGATTTATTGGGTAATGGAATGGATACTTGAGTCCAATTCTCAGCTATATAATAGTAATAACCATGTAAACTTTGCCAAAGTTCCTGATCTTTTGATGATTTGTAATTGAGAGAAATCATACCACGTGAATTGTTTGCATGCCAGAATGTCAAAGTAGGATTTGTAAGTCCACTGATATCAAATGGTGGTAAAGCTAAATCTTGTTGATGCATAGAATCATGACCACAATCCAGTGAAATAAATAACTTTTTCACACCATTATGTGATGTTGTTGGAATTCCCAGAGATTGATCATTTGATACAATGTTCCAGGGGATACGATCCCATCCGGAATTTAAAATATCCTGATACCAGCAATCAGGAACAGAATCCTGATAGTTCTCAAATCCTTCTGTCCATGGAAATGTTGTTATTGAATCACATTGACTAAACAATGAAAAGTTTAAAAATAAACTTAACAAGAAAATAATAAATATTTTTTTCATCATTAATAATTTGGGTTTCAATAATTAATAGACTTAATTGTGGAATTATTGCAGTGTGATTTAGATGTTCAGTTTAATGTGCAAATATAAATAAAAAAATTTATTAGACAAACAAAATAAACTGATTATTAAAAAAGAAGATATTGCAGTTTTAAGGTTTCAAAAAATTCATAAAGTTTCTTCAAGAAAACATCTTTAACTTTGATTAACCATTGTGATACTTTGAGAACCTTAACATGTAAAATAAAATAAGTACGTATAATAAATAGATATCATTACAAAAAGGGAATTGAAAGTTGCAATAGTTTTTTATTCCGATATTTTTTTTATTTTTGCAAAAAAAATACACATTATGAAAAATCGAATTCTATTACCATTAGTCTGTTTCCTTTTATTATTAAACGCAAATCTTAAAGCACAAAAATTTCAGTATGGATTGGTCGGAGGTGTTGATGTTTCAAATATCAGAGTAACCAATATCCCCATTGTTGATGAATCTATAAAACCTTATTTTTCTATGATTTCATATAATCTAAACGGATATGTTGGGTATAAAAGTTCCGGATTTTGGGGCGTTTCTGCAGAACCGGGGTTCATTCAAAAAGGGGGAAATCAAAAGTATACACATTTGGGTAATCTAATCGATGTAAGATTTCAGTTTAATTATATTCAACTTCCCATTTATGTTGATTTCTATATCCATAAAAGGTGGTCTATTTCAGTAGGCCCTGAATTTGCCTATTTGGTTCATGCCAATGTCAAAGCAACAGATATTTCTAATGATATTTCCTTGCAAAATTTTGACAGATTTGAACTTTCAGGATCTATTGGAGTTAACTTCAAAATCAATCAACATTTTGATATTGGGTTGAAATACAACCATTCTTTCACTTCTTTTGACGAAATAACCTGGGCCAACGTCTGGGGATATCCTATAGGTGAATCGAATGAATATCATTTCTACTTACAAGCTTTAGTAAGGTATAAGATTTAACAGCAAAACCAAAATTTTATCATAATGTCTGACTTTTGGGATCAAAAATTTAAAGAGGTAAAAACTTTATGGAGTAATTTTTTGTTATGCATTGATTCATTTACTCAATAAAAGGGAGCGTAAACAATTGATTCAGAATTGTTACAACCAGCTACAGATAAATGGATATATGATTTTCGTTTCA
Organism: uncultured Bacteroidota bacterium; assembly: GCA_942493315.1. GTDB lineage: Bacteria > Bacteroidota > Bacteroidia > Bacteroidales > WCHB1-69 > UBA5429. The sequence continues at coordinate 1,955,450 of OW818690.1, forward strand.
TTATCTAAAAAATCAAATATGTATGGTTCGGGAAAACAATTGAGTAAAGATAGATTTATGATGGATACAGGGTTACCTGTTTATTTTTATGATTTGGAATCAGCAACTAAGGAATTTAAAAATTATGGATTAGTTGAAATTCAAGAGATTGATGAACCTGTAAAATTTATGGAGAACCAACCCCCTTTAAAATTTATCATGATAAAATGTCAAAAGACTTCTCCTTTACGGGCTTTCTCGGCTCCGCCCTAATGCGCACAAACCCTTCGGTTTTGTTTCTGACAGGAGAGTTGCGTTTTTTGTTTGCCCGAATAATTTTGTCATTTTTAAGGTTTGATTCAATTATTTTATTATATTTGCAACATAAAGTGTTTATAAAATTTTGTTACACTTAGAGCATTCTTAATGGAAACTAACCGTAATAAAAAGTAAAATAGTTACTGCTATTATCCAATTAAACAAATATCTGTTGATATTTTGGATTAATATAATTTCGAGAGTCAATGATAAAAATGTATTTTTGTTATTAAATTTAAATCAAAAGTAATAAATGCAATTGTTTGAACAACAAATTATTAACTTAAATTTCTCATTTCTAGATAGTAGTGAGAATAATGGTGTTTTGTTGACAAATGATTATGAAAACATCAATTCTAATGTTGCAACTCCTGACATTCTTTTTGCACTAGAAACAGCAAAAAAGAAGTTTAATGCTGACGCTGTATATTTCAGATACTTTACAGATGGAAGAGGGAGTATCCCCCAACTTTACTTGTTCGATTTCACGCAAAAAAATATAACAACTGAAGAAAAAAACCGTATTCACATTCAAATGTGGAATGGCTATCAAGTTCCTATTTATATAATAATTGAAAAAACTTCAGTTAGCATTTTCGACTCACGTAAAAGACCAAAAGAGAAGAATGATGACTATACAAAAGAGTTGCTTATTTTATCAGGCCAAACTATAAAAGAATTTTGTGCGCATGACTTTGATACTGGTATATTTTGGGATGAGCAAGACGAGAAAAGAGATTTCCGTTTTGAAGAATCAGCTACTAGAGACTTAATAAGAGGGCTAAAAGAAGTATATTTTGACTTTCAAAAAGAATCGGGGCTAGATAAACATATTGCGCTTAAGCTTTTAGTTCAAAGCTTGCTGATTAAATATCTTGAAGAAAGGGATGAAAAAAGTGCAAGCGGTTATTTCGCAGGAACTTATTTTAAAAAATATTTTCAATGTTCAAATTTTTGTGATACAATTAGAGCTGGTAAATTTCTTGATTTGCTTGACCAATTGGCAAGAGATTTTAATGGTAAAATTTTCGAATGGGAAAGAGAGGGTGAGATTGAACAGCGAAATGCTATTCAACAGATTGAAATAAGAAAATTAGCTGACTATTTAGATGGTAAAAGCAAAAAAGATCAATATGTATTATGGAGATTATACTCATTTTCACATTTACCCGTAGAAGTAATAAGTTCAGTATATGAAGAACTATTAACCGATAGTAAAGATATTGTTTATACTCCGGAAATGATCGTTAGTACTTTGGTTGATGAATGTATGCCATTGAAACAACCAAAGGAAAATTTTAAAATAATTGATGTAAGTTGCGGTTCGGGAATTTTTCTTGTAAAAACCTACAAGCGAATAGTTCAGTGGTGGAGATATAACGAATGGAAAAAAACAGGAAAGCTTACTAAACCATCATTATCTGTTTTAAAAGAACTCTTGCTAAATAGCATTCATGGCGTTGACATTGAACCAGATGCTATTAGTCTTTCAATATTTAGCCTTGCTTTAGCAATTTTAGATGAAGTTGATTTAGATCCTCCTACTTGGGAAATACTTAAATTTCCTGATTTAAGCAAAAATATTTTAACTCAAAATTTTTTCAATTTCATCACTACCAAACCACAATCTGATTTTGATTTGGTAATTGGCAATCCTCCATTTAATCTTCCACCTGTTAACGGGAAAGAACCCAATAGAACAAAATACTTTAAGGATTTAAATATTCACATTGGATATAAAAGTGAAATAAGTATCCCTGATGAGAATCCTGCTTTACATTTTCTTGTTCAATCATTGAAATTACTTAAAAAAGACGCTCTTTTATGTTTGATTCAACCTTCAGGACCTATCCTTTATCAAAAAGATCAGAGTTTTAAGCAAGAATTATTTTCTAAAACAAATTTATTACAAATAATTGATTTTACAAAACTTGCAGATAAACTCTGGGGAAAAACAAAAGTTTCTACAGCTGCAATTTTTATTCAAAATTCAAAGCCTGATAATGATAATGTCTTACATTTAATTGCAAATAGAACTTTTTCAAATTCTAATAAACTATTCTTAGAATTTGACCATTATGATTTTCATTTTATTACAAAGTCTTCAGCCCTAAATAATCCTTTCGTATGGAAAGCGAATTTATTAGGTGGAGGTAGAATCACTTCTTTTATTGAACGTCTATCAGAATTGCCTACTCTTAAAGATTTTTTAAGTATTAAAGAAAAAAATGAAAAATGGTGTGTAGGAAGCGGATATATAATTGGAAATGAAAAGGAAAAAGCGGATTATATTACAGGTCATGAGTATATTCCAGTTGAGGCTTTAACTGACGAGGGAATTGATAACAACCAATTAAAAAATTGCCCTATTACATTATTTGAAAGACCCAGAAAACGCAAAAAGAATATTTATAAAGCCCCACATATATTATTAAGGCTTATAATTGGAGAAAAAAGGATACCTGTTGCTTTAATTAACAAATACCTAGCTTTTCCATTTGGCGTTGTTGGTATTCATGCTCCCAAAAATTCAGAAAAAGAATTATATGAATTATTTGATTATTTAGATAAAAACAATGAAATTATACGTGCATATATTATAGCAACGAGTGGAAGGGTAATGATTGGTAAAGCGACAGCAATAAATATGGATGATATTATGAGAATTCCATATACCGGAAACTTTATTGACATGAAGTTTTCTGAAGTAGAAGAAATAATCATTAAAAAAATTGCTAATAGAAAATCAGAAGAAAGTCCAATTAATGCTGAAGATTTATTTCAATTCACATCTGTTTACTGCAAAACTCTAAACAGTATATATCAAAATGAAAAATCATTCCAACTTTTTAAAATTATTGATGCAGGAAAATATTATGCTTTACATTTCGAATATTCAAATGAAACATTAATTCCAAATCAGGAAGAAATTTTGGATTTAGAACAATACATTGATTCGATAATTCCAACACGAAATAAGAGTCAACAAAAAGTACATATACAAAGAATCATTAAAGCATTTGGTCAAGATTCAATTATACTAGCCAAACCAAAACAATTACGTTATTGGCTGCCTTCTATTGCATTAAGGGATGCAGATGAAACTTTTGCTGACTATATTAAATCTCGTTATTATAATGCTTAGAGATATTTTACCATCATATCAAACTCCAAGACCTAATGATTTGAGTGTGGGCTCTAATTTTGAGGTAAATAAAATATTGTCTTTTGTTGATCAAAACATTTCAGGTTTTCCAAATTATTATCAATCATTCAGAGACTCAGTGAATGAAAATCGAATAAGTGATAATTTGGTTCAATATTTCGAACTATGTAAACTCGAATCAGGGAGTTACTATCCTTTTAGATTTAGTAAAAATCCTACACAACCAGAATCAGTTAAAGAGACAGATATTGGAGTTTTTATTATGTCTCGAGAACAAAAACCTTTACCAATAATCGAGTTTGAAGCAAAAAGATTTTCAGAATCATCTAATAACAAAGAATATGTTTGCGGAATTCGTGGGGGTATCGAACGATTTAAAAGAGGTTCCCATTCATCTCAATTAAAAGAATGTGGAATGTTTGGTTATGTTCAAAACAGAACTTCTAAAGAATGGATAGAAAAGATAAATAATTGGATTACTGAATTGTCACAAAACAATTCTGATTCAACTATTAATTGGACTGACAAAAAAGAGTTACTATCTAAAATAAATTCATTCCCTTTAGTTGAGAAATTATATTCAATACATAACAGAACTTCACAAAAGGAATGCATAAAATTATGGCATTACTTGATAGATTTGAAAAGTAAATAATGTATTTAGATATTATATACTTTTTTCGCAATACACAGTGCCAACAGACGATTAAGTAAAACACAAAACCATTAGATTCAGTCACTCATTATTTGAGATTGACCACTAAGGAGTGACAAATCCTCAAGAGGAACCTGAGATTAAGCACAAAGGAGTTACAAAACCCAAAGAGGAACGTGAGATTAAGTACGAAGGAGTGACAAAATCCCAAAAGGATCATGAGATTGACCACAAAGGAGTGGTAAATATGGATGAGGGGATTGAGATTGATCAAAAAGGAGTCTTAAAATGTTATGAGGGACTTGCCAAACCCAAAACCCAATACCCAAAACCCAAACAACCGAAGGTTTTTCGCGTGAGGACGGAGCCGGAAAGCGCGCAAAGTTGGAAAGCGATGGGATGCGGGAGTTAAAGAGCGACCTTGGGAGCTCCTTTAACGACCTTGCAGCCCACGCTTTGTAACTGCGTACTTGTAGGCGTAGGCCGACCCTTTGGCAAGCGACGGGGTTCCTATTCGATGGGTGGGTAATTGCATTGAGCGTAGCCAAAGGGACACGCCCAAAATAGTGAATAGTGAATAGTTTTTTTAAGAAGTAAAAAGTAAGAAGTAAAAAGTAAGAAGTAAAAAGTAAGAAGTAAAAAGTAAGAAGTAAAAAGTAAGAAGTAAAAAGTAAAAACTGATAACTGATAGCTGATAACTGAAACCTGATAGCTGATAACTGAAACCTGATAACTGATACCTGAAACCTGATAACTGAAACCCAAAACCCAAAACCCAATACCTGAAACCCAAAACCCTTTCGCCCCAATTAGCACATTGTTTCATGGCATGATTATTGCTATATTTATGATAAAATTGGTTTTGAAGGTTTCATTTTTATTTCGTACTTTTGCAACCTCTAAATTTTAAATATAATAAAAACATAAAATTATAATATAATGAACGTTAAACACGAAATGAGTGATGCTCTTGTTCAAGAGTTAGTGATTGAAATCGCAAAAGATGATTACATTGCAGAGGTTGAAAAAGAATTAAAAAAACAAAGAAGAACAGCCCAAGTACCGGGTTTCCGCGTTGGAAATGCTCCAATGGGGATGATCAAAAGATTGTATGAAAAACATTTGATCTCTGATGAAGTGAATAAATTAACTAGCAATACTTTGTATAACTACTTTGAAGAGAAAAAGATAGATACAATCTTTGAACCAATGGTTATCGATGAAAAATCTACTATCGATTTTGATAATTCTGATCATTTTGTGTTTAATTTTGAATTTGCTACCCGCCCAACTTTTGAATTAGATCTTACCGCTCTTCCTGCAGTGAAAACTTATCAGGTATTAGCTGATCAAAAACAGATTGATGAGTATGTGAACCAAATTCGTAAAAGACAAGGGGAGTATTCCAATCCTGATGCTATCGGTGATGATGATTATGTTACTCTTCATGCCAATGATCAAACTTTCAATTTTTTCACCAATGACCTTTCTGATGCCGGAAAAGCTATCTTAGTTGGTAAAAATTTGAATGATAAAATCGAAAACGTTTCTTTAAAAGAAGCATTTGCTAATGAAATGATCCTTAAAAAAGCATTAAGATTAACTGATGAAACTTACAATGCTGAAGATACTTATACATTTAATGTGGAGGTTGGTTCTATTGGAAGAGTAGGAATGGCAGAAATTAATGATGAGTTCTTCGCAAAAGCATTCCCTGATGGTTCAGTTACCAATATGGAACAGTTAGAAGCTTATGCATCAACTCAAATCACAGCTCAATGGAAACAAGAAACTGATCGTAAATTTATGAACGATGCGATCACTACCATTATTGATCATACAAAAATGGAACTTCCTGAAGCTTTTATCAGAAGATATGTCTTAAAAAACGCTACTGAACCCATCACCGAAGAGAAATTAGATGAGGAGTTCCCAAAATATTTGAACTCATTCAAATGGCAATTGATTGAAAATAGAATAGCAGAAACTGAAAATCTTCAAGTATCAATGGAAGATGTAGAAGCTTATATTCGCAATTTCTATTATCAAAACTATTTCAAAAACTTTAACCAAGAGGATGTTACTGATAGATTAAATGAATTGGTGAAAGAACAATTGAAAGATCAAAAACAAGTGAAAGCGTTATATGATCAGTTATTTGATGAAAAAATGATGCAGGTTTTAGATCAAAAAATGAACATTGAAAGAGCATCAGGTGATATTCAAGGTTTTATTGAGTATATTTCCGGTCAAAAAGTGGAAACAGAAGATAAACCTAAGAAAACTAAAAAAACGGTAAAAGCAGAAGAAACAACTGAAGAAACCGAAAAACCAAAAGCCAAGAAAACAACCAAAAAGAAAGAAAATGAATAGTAATGAATTCAGAAATTATGCCCTCAAACATAGAGGCATAAGCAGCTTGAAATTACACAGATATGAATCTGTGGCTGAAGGATATATTACACCTTACATCATTGAAGAACGCCCCATGAATATCACACAATTGGATGTGTTCTCCAGATTGATGAAAGATAGAATCATCTTCCTGGGAGTTCCCATCTATGATGATGTTGCGAATATCATTCAGGCGCAGTTGTTGTTTTTGGAATCTCAGGATTCTGAAAGGGATATTCAAATCTATTTGAATTCTCCAGGAGGCAGTGTATATGCCGGATTGGGCATCTATGATACCATGCAATATTTAAAACCTGATATTTCAACCATCTGTACCGGAATGGCAGCATCGATGGCAGCCGTTTTGTTATGTGCAGGTACAACAGGAAAAAGATTCGCATTACAACACTCCAGAGTGATGATTCACCAACCAATGGGCGGAACTCAAGGTCAAGCTTCCGATATCGAAATCGAAGCTCGCGAGATCCAGAAATTGAAAAAGGAATTGTATGAAATTATCGCACATCATACCGGCAAAAAGTACGAACAAGTTTGGAAAGATAGTGATCGTGATTACTGGATGATTGCTTCCGAGGCTAAAGAGTATGGTATGATTGATGATATTCTTAAACAAGAGAAGAAGTAATGGCCAAAGGATCTCAAAACAAGTGTAGTTTTTGTGGAAAATCCCTGAGTGCCAAAGAGTTATTGATTCATGGCTATGAGGCTTCTATTTGTGAAGAGTGTGTTGTCACTGCAAAAAACATAGTTGATGAACATCAGGTTAGTACTCAAAAAAAGGAGGTTTTTGAATTAAAACTACTTAAACCTCAGGAGATAAAAGCAAAACTGGACGAATATGTAATTGGTCAGGATGATGCTAAAAAGGTTATATCTGTAGCGGTATATAATCATTATAAAAGATTGATGCATGCTCAGAAAGAGGATAAAGAAGTGGAAATCGATAAATCGAATATCATTTTAGTAGGGGATACCGGAACAGGCAAAACATTGATTGCCAGAACTATTGCAAAACTATTGGATGTACCATTCTGTATCGCTGATGCTACTGTTTTTACAGAAGCAGGCTATGTGGGAGAAGATGTGGAGAGCATTTTAACCAGACTCTTACAAGCAGCCAACTACGATGTGAAAAGAGCAGAAAGAGGAATCGTTTTTATTGATGAGATAGATAAAGTGGCTCGTAAAGGGGGCGATAATCCATCCATTACCCGTGATGTTTCCGGTGAAGGTGTTCAACAATCTCTATTGAAACTCTTAGAAGGATCAGTAGTTAACGTACCTCCTGCCGGTGGAAGAAAACATCCGGAACAAAAGTTTATCGAAGTGAATACCCAAAATATTCTTTTTATTGGAAGCGGTGCATTTAACAGCCTCGATAAAATTATTGCTGAAAGATTGAATACCAATAAAATCGGTTATAACCAAAAAAACAGAGTTTTAGATAAAAACAATATGTTGCAATATATCACTGCTCAGGATCTAAAATCTTTTGGTTTAATACCTGAATTGTGCGGTCGTTTCCCGGTACTTACCTATATGTCAACACTCGACAGAGATGCACTCATTCGGATTTTAAGAGAACCCAAAAACGCATTAATCAAACAATACGAACACCTATTTGATTTCGATCAGATTAAACTTACATTTTCTGAAGATGCTATCGATTTTATTGTGGATAAAACCATTGAATTAAAACTGGGAGCAAGAGGATTACGCTCTGTTATGGAAAAAATCATGACAAATGCGATGTTCGAATTCCCTTCTACAGATATTAAAAAAATTACTATAGATAAAAAATATGCAGTCAAACAATTTAATAATGAATAGTTTTTAACAAATTCTTAATAAATGTTTCATAACATATTTTTTATAAAAAATTGAATTATCTTTGCATCTTCATATCTTCCTAATGAAGATGCTTTTTTTTGATTAGATGGAAAAAATACTACAACATACTTTTATCGTTAAATGGAGCAAGATTTTTTTCTTTGTTTTTCTGTTTGTTCTCCTTTTTGTACCTGGGATTTTATTACCTGGCTTGAATTTTAAAATCCAAGCCATAGATTTTTTTATTCCATTCATGACAGGTTGGCTTATATGGAAAAAAAGAGGTTCATTTTCGCATCTTTACATTAAAAACCTTTTCATTTTTTCCGGAGTTATTGCATTAAGTATTTTAATTAATCATAAACACAATTCATTGAACGATCTTTTTGAAGTTTATGATATTGTTAAATATATTATCATTTTTCTTGTATTTAAAGAGATTTACAATCCTAAAGTAAAGAAATGGGCTATTGATATCTCCTTTATACTACTACTCATCGTCAATCTATTCCATTATCACAATATTTTCGGTTTTAACGATTTTATAATGCCATTCTTTTGTGGTGAAAAAAGTGTCCATTTACTCACTTTCGGTTACAATTCTCTAGGGGAGCCTGCTACAAAAAGAATGTTAGGGTTAATTGGAAACCCCAATAATAATGCCATATTATTCATGATTTTTTTGGTCCATTACCTTCCCAGAAAAGGTTGGACAACGAAAGAGATGTTGTTTTTTTATGCTAGTGTTATTGCTGTTTCTGCTTGTCAATCAAGAACCGGAATCATTGCTTTTGCAACCCTTTTTATCATAAATTTTATTATCATCAAATGGAGATGGTGGAAAATAGCAATTCATACATTTTTTGTAGCATTATTACTTCTACTTTTCTTTAATTTAGAAGCTTTTTCTGAATATCTTCACCTTGATTTTTTAGCCAGAAAGAAACAAAACAAAGATTATATCATGTCCTTGTTTAATGATGAAGCATTTCAGGGTAATTCCTGGCAAAAAAGACTTGAAATATGGGAAGATCTTTTGGTTGAATCTTCACATAAACCCATTTTGGGTCATGGCCCCAGAAAAAACCATTTTTATGCTTCTCAATTATATTCTGAAAATGAGTATGTTCTCATTATTTGGAGATTCGGAATCATTGGATTGATATTTTATTTATGTATCTATTTAATACCAATAAAACAAACCCTCAAATTAGCCAGAAGTGAAATCGATTCGAAAAATATATTGTTATTGATTGGTTTGTTTTTAATTACATCTTTAACCAATGTTCCACTCTCTAATACTGTTTTAGCCCCATTTTTCTTTATACTTCTAGGAAGTTATTATGCAACTCATGATACAACATCTGTGTTAAGTTGGTTGAAAAATTTAAAAATTGTTCGATTCAAAAAAAGAGCTAATCATGAATAGAGTTTTTAATTCCCTATATTATCGAATACATCGCTTTTTTGCCCGCTTGAGTGCTCCGGTAATGGTATACGGATATAAAAGGAATGACGGATTATTCCTAAAAAATACCAGAATTAGCACTTCAACTATTATTGTTTCTCCAGAACATTTAATGGTAGAGGATCATGTTTTTATTGGGCATTACAATTTTATTGAAGCATCGGGTTGTGTTTCGATTCACGAAGGAGTTCAGATTTCCAATTTTGTTTCCATTACCACCCATTCCATGCACAATGCGATAAGATTATATGGTAAAAGTTTCAGAACTATCAAGGAAAAACAGATATTGGAAAAAGGATCTATTACTATTGGAGCCTACACCTTTATTGGACCCCATTCAGTGATTTCACCCAAGACCACTATTGGAAAAGGTTCTATCGTTTCAGCATACAGTCATGTAAGTGGTGTTTTTCCCGATTTTTCAATCATAGCAGGCAATCCTGCAAAAGTAGTTGGGTCAACTCAAAAAGTAGATGAAGCATTCCTGAATTGGAATCCTGAGTATCAGAATACTTATTACAATCAAGAATTTGTAGAACATGTCAAACCTGTTTAAAACAAAGTTTTCATCAGAATTTGTTCGCAATTCATTAACGATTTTCTCAGGTAATGTAGTTGCTCAGGCGATCCCTTTTTTGGCGGAACCATTTTTAGCTCGTTTATATCAACCTGAAGATTTTGCTGTTTTGGCGGTCTATTTGTCAGTAGCCAATCTTTTTTCTATCAGTGCAACAGGTCGCTATGAACTAGCCATTATGCTTCCTAAAGAGGATAAAAAAGCAGTCAATGTATTAGGTCTTTCGGTATTGATTAGTATAGGCGTGAGTGTTCTCTCCTTTCTGATTGTCTGGATTTTTAACTCACGGATTTGTAAAATTTTAAACAATGATGATGTTTCAACCTATCTATATTTGGTTCCTTTATCAGTCATTTCGGTTTCCTGGTATCAAATTTTTAATTATTGGAACTCCAGAAAAAAAAGATTCAAAAATGTAATGTTCTCAAAAACAACGCAAAGTGTTACTAATGTGGCAGTTAATTTAAGTTTTGCTATCAAATCTTTAGGACTGGTTATGGGACAATTTTTAGGATACCTTTTTGGAAGTTTTGTTTTATTGTTCTCTTTTTTAAGGAAAGATAAAGATCAATTGAGTTATATTTCAAAAAATGAAATCAAAGAGGTTGCAGTTAAATATCAAGATTTTCCTAAAATAAATTCGATTCATGCCTTTGGAGATGTATTGAAGCAAAGTGGAGAGGTGTTTCTCCTTTCCTATTTTTATTTTAAAGATAAAGTGGGATTACACTCCCGTACCTTACGTTTGCTTTTTGCTCCTTCCTCTATGATTGGCAGCGCAGTGGGACAAGTTTTCTATCAAAAAGCTTCAGAAACGTACCAAAATGGGGGCGATTTAAGAGGATTACTGATCAAAGTATTGAAAACAATGGCACTTATTGCTTTTCCTGTTTTTCTAACTGTGGCTCTTTTTGGAGATGATCTGTTTGCCTGGTTTTTGGGAGAACCTTACCGAATGGCCGGCGCTTATGGCAGATATCTGGCTCCGTGGCTCTTTTTTAACTTTATCACAATGCCTGTCTCTCAAATTCCTTTAATTGTTTCTAAACAAAAAAAAGCATTTTTAATCAGTATTCTAGGGCATACCATGTATTTATCTGCTGTAATTATTGGTGGATTACACAAAAATATTCTCTTAGGATTCGTTTTATTGAGTATATTTTCGACACTTTATTATGTCGGAATTATCCTTTGGTTTATTAAAATTTCAAGTATTAAAAAATCAGAAATAGTATGAAAAAGCTATTACTTATTGGGTCAAATTGTGTTCATACCTATAATTATTTTCACTTGATTAAATCTTACTTTGATCAGGTTGTTTTAGTAACCGATGAGGAACATGATCTCAAAGATGATCGCATTTCAACCTATTATTATGTTAACTCTTCTTTAAAAAAACTAAGTAATTACCAAAAAGCGATTCATACCTATAAAGAGATTCTTAAAACAGAAAAACCGGATATTATTCATATTCAACAAATTAGCACATATTCATATTTATTGTTAAGAGCTCTAAAACGATCAAAACTACAAATACCGGTTGTCTTAACCACCTGGGGCAGTGATGTGTTGATTTTACCCCATAAAGGTTTTATATTTAAAAAAATGGTTCAATATGTTCTGAATCATTGTGATAGATTTACTACAGATGCTCAATTTGTAGCTGATAAAATGCAACAGTTGGCTCATAAACCATTACATACATTGATTGCCAATTTTGGAATTAATATTGTAGATATTGAAATTGAAAAAGAGAACCTGATTTACTCCAACAGATTACATAAACCCTTATACAGAATTGACAAGATTATTACAGCTTTTTCAAAATTTGTAAAAGATCATCCGGATTGGAAATTGGTGATTGGAGCAACAGGCCCCGAAACAGATAGATTAAAAGATTTGGTTTCTCAATTAGAATTAGAAAATGAAATAACCTTTATTGGATGGGTAGATGCTACCATCAATTCAAAGATGTATGCCAAATCAAAAATATGGGTTTCCATTCCTGAAAGTGATGCCACATCCATAAGTTTGCTGGAAGCCATGAGTTTGGGATCTGTTCCCGTTGTTATCGATTTACCTGCCAACAGAGAGTGGATTGAGCATCAAAAAAACGGGTTCATAGTTCAAGATATTGACTCCAATTTCTTAGAAGAAGCGTTGACCATCAATTTGGAAGAGGCTGCAGTCATTAATGAACAAATTATTCGTGAAAAAGGAACGAAAGAGGTGAATAGACAAAAATTTATAAACATTTATGATCAAATTGAATAAAGAAAAAGAGACATTGCTGATACCTTTATATGGAAAAGCATTGGAAACCCAAAAGAAAAGGGCAATATTAAATGATACCAAAGCTTTGGAAATCATAAATAGTATAGATTATGATTTTAGTAAACTCAGAATCCCTCAGAAAACTAATACCATGATGAGCTTAAGAGCTCGTTTAATTGATGATTGTTGTCATTCCTATCTTAATAATTCTGAAAATACTTTAGCCATTCATTTAGGATGTGGTTTAGATAGCCGATATAACAGAATTAATAATACTAATGTTCACTGGATCGATTTAGATTATCCTGAAGTGATAGATATTAGAAAACAATTCTATCCTGAATCAGAAAATTACAGAATGATTGGTTCATCAGTAACAGATTTTGCATGGATTGAAAAAGTTCCACAACATTATAGTAATAATTTGATCATTGCAGAAGGATTGCTAATGTATTTATCTGAATCAGAAATTAAAATTCTATTTGAAAAATTAAAACAAAGATTGGGTTCTTTTGTTGTTATATTTGATGCATTTAATAAGTTTACTGCCAAAAAAGTTAAGAATCATCCATCAATTAAAAAAACAGGAGCGGAAATCAAATGGGGTTTAAATCATTCAAGTGAACTTGAAAAATGGAATCAGGATTATAAGCTGATAAAAGAAATTTACTTCACATCAAATTCAATTTTAAAGAAAATGGGGAGTTTGAAATTTATGATTTATAGGGTATTACATATCATTCCCTTAGCAAGGAATGCTCAAAAAATATTTATTTTTCAAATGTAAAGGGGATAGTTGGTAAAACAGCTGAACAATCTATATCAATAAATCCTTTGCATTAAAATAAAAACAAATAAGTATGAAAAAGAAACTATTCATTTTTATTTTAATTGGATTCATTTCTTATGGATTCAAAGGTTTTACACAAATTACTTCCAATAAAAATCTAATTGGTTTTTCTCTTGGTTTTATCCCCGCTTTAGATCATGGAATCTATTTTGGAGAACCCTGGGATTTTTTTCCAAAACAGGAATGGAGTAATCCGATACAGCTTTTTTATGAAAGAGATATTTTTCAAATTTTTAGAATTGGTGGTTATGTAGGTTTTTGTAAAAACAACTTTTCTGCCGGATCTTCTGATATTTATTCATTTAAAAGAATCACTTTTGGAGTAAATGGGTTGCTGAAATATCCGAAAACTAAACTACATGTACAAGTGGGTGCATTTTGTGGTTTTGGGATTATAGCTGCTAACAATTGGAACAACTTACAGGGTATAGATTTTGGGGGACTTGTTGGTCCTGCATTTGAAACAAACCAATGGGGTGTATCACTTCATGTTATGGCTGGTTATGCTCTATTCAATAGTAAAGGAATACCTGAAAAAGTGCTCCTTTACATTCCAACTATTGCTTTAAAAACTTATTTGAAATTTTAGTTTTTTACAAATATACTATTTTACTAATAGGCTCATTCCCCTTCGCCCTTCGCCTTTCGCCCTTCGCCTTTGGCCCTTTGGCCCTTTGCCTTTTTTTTATTATATTTGCAGGTTAAAATTGCAATGATGGTAAATTCGCTTTTCGAAAGTTTTAAACACGCTAACATATTGGTAATCGGTGATGTTATGATCGATGCTTACCTAAATGGGAAAGTATCCAGAATTTCTCCGGAAGCACCGGTTCCCATTTTAAATGTGAAAGATCGTGATTATCGCTTAGGTGGTGCAGCAAATGTGGCCGGAAATCTTAAAAAATTAGGAGCTAATCCTATCTTGTGCTCGGTTATTGGTCATGATGATAAAGGAAAACTATTTATTGAAAATTTACAAAATCAACAATTAGAATCTGTAGGAATAGTTAAGTCTGATGAAAGAAAAACTACCATAAAATATAGAATCATTGGTAATCGAATGCAAATGCTTCGTATTGATGAAGAGGATGAATTTCCCCTAACAAAGCACGAAAATGATCTGTTTGTTGCTCAAATAAAAAAAATCTTAGAAACTACCAAAATTGATGCTATCATTTTTGAAGATTATGATAAAGGAGTTCTTAATAAAGAGAATATTCAGCAAATTATTGAAATAGCCAAATCTAAAGGGATTCCTACAACGACAGATCCTAAAAGAAGAAATTTCCATTTCTATGATGGGGTTACCCTTTTTAAACCAAATCTAAAAGAATTGTGTGATGCCCTCCACTTGAATCAGGATGAGATTACTGTATCCGATGTTCATAAGGCCGCAAAAAAATATGCGGAGATGCATCAAATTGATATGTTGATGGTTACATTGTCTGAAAAAGGGATCTCCATTTATGATCGACGAATAGATCAATTTTTTCATCAAAACGCTTTTTTACGAGAAGTAAGCGATGTGTCAGGTGCCGGGGATACTGTAATTGCCGTTGCTACATTGTGTATTTGCAATGGATTACCCGCTCAAGAAGTTGCCCAAATTGCTAATCTGGCAGGAGGAATTGTCTGTCAGTTCGTGGGTGTTGTGCCTATTGATCCACAAATATTATCTAAAGAATTGGAATCTATTTACCCAAATCATACTAAATGAAAAACCTAATCGTTTTATATTTTTTAAATTGAAAATGAAAAAACTAACAATAATTCTCGTGTTGCTCATGGTTCTGGTTTCCATGTCAGTTTCAGCACAAAGAAGATTTGGTGTACCCAATCTCCTAAAATATGATAAACAAAGATTTCATTTCGGATTTCTAATTGGATTTAATCAGTTCGATTTTTCAATCACTTCTAAACCAAATTTAGGTGAATACGATTCCTTAATGAGTATTTATACTAAACCTCTTACCGGTTTTAATCTTGGAATTGTTGCCAATATGAGGCTGGGAGAATATTTTGACTTGCGTTTTATTCCCGGGTTGGCTTTTGGTGATAGAATTGTTAATTATTCTATCAAATATTATGATGGAGAAGAGTATGTTACAACCAAAAATATTGAATCTGTATATATGGATTTTCCACTTTTGATAAAAATGAAATCCTCCAGAATGCACAATGTCAGAGCTTATGTTGTTGGTGGTGCTCAATATAGTTTGGATTTAATCTCTAATGCCCGAAAACAAGCATCTAATCCTAGAGAAACCTATTTGAAGATATATCCACACGATTTCCAGGCTCAGGTTGGATTTGGTTTTGATTTTTATATGACTTACTTTAAATTTTCTACAGAATTTAAAATGTCTTTTGGTCTCGATAACCTTCTAAAAGTGGAAGAAAATATGTATGCAACCAGTGTAACGGCACTTAGATCCAGAATTATACAAATCTCTTTCCTTTTTGAATAACCTGTAACATTTTTAAATTATTAATTACTAACTTTATATGGCAAACAACGACGAACTCTTTAAACAAATTATCTCCCACGCTAAAGAATATGGCTTCATTTTTCCATCCAGTGAAATTTATGATGGATTGAGTGCTGTTTATGACTACGCACAGTTAGGTGTTGAGCTTAAAAATAATATCAAACAATATTGGTGGAAAGCGATGGTGCAATATAACGAGAATATCGTGGGTATTGATAGCGCCATTTTTATGCACCCCACAATATGGAAAGCTTCTGGTCATGTGGATGCATTTAATGATCCTTTGATTGATAATAAAGATTCTAAAAAAAGATATAGAGCCGACGTGCTTATCGAAGATTATCTTCAGAAATTAGAAGATAAAATTGAAAAAGAAGTTGAAAAAGCAAAGAAAAAGTTTGAAAACTTTGATGAAAAATTGTTTAAGGAAACAAATCCAAATATTCTTAGAAATCAAGAAAAAATTGATGCAGTTTCCGCACGCTTTGCTGAACTTATGAATCAATCCGATTTAGCTGGGATCAAATCCATGATTGAAGAACTTGAGATCGTTTGTCCTGTATCCGGTTCTAAAAACTGGACGGATGTTCGTCAGTTTAATTTGATGTTTTCTACTCAAATGGGATCTGTTTCAGAAGGTGCAGATACGATCTATTTAAGACCCGAAACAGCTCAGGGGATTTTTGTCAATTTTATCAATGTTTACAAAACAGGCAGAATGAAAATTCCTTTCGGAATTGCTCAGATAGGTAAAGCTTTTAGAAACGAAATAGTAGCTCGCCAATTTATATTCCGAATGAGAGAGTTCGAACAAATGGAAATGCAATTCTTTGTTCGCCCCGGAGAAGAATTGAAATGGTTCGAATACTGGAAAAATGAAAGAATCAATTGGCACAAATCATTAGGTATTGATCCAATTCATTATAGATTCCATGATCACGAAAAATTAGCTCATTATGCTAATGCAGCAACCGATATCGAATTTCATTTCCCTTTCGGATTTAAAGAATTAGAAGGAATTCATTCCAGGACTGATTTTGATTTATCTCAACATGAAAAATTCTCAGGTAAAAAATTACGCTATTTCGATCCTGAAACCAATGAAAGCTATATTCCTTATGTGGTTGAAACTTCGATCGGTGTTGATAGAATGTTTTTAGCTATTTTAGGTAATTCTTATACTGAGGAAACTTTAGCGGATGGATCTCAAAGAGTTGTACTCAAAATACCACCCGTTTTAGCTCCTTATAAAGTGGCTGTACTTCCATTAGTAAAAAAAGATGGCCTTCCTGAAAAAGCCAGAGAAATAATGGATATGTTGAAAATGAAAATGATGTGTCAATACGACGAAAAAGATGCCATCGGAAGAAGATATCGTCGTCAGGATGCTATTGGAACTCCTTACTGTATTACTATTGATAATCAATCATTAGAGGATAATACAGTGACCATTCGTGAAAGAGATACTATGCTGCAAAAAAGAGTTTCCATTTCTGAAATTTTGCAATCAATTACTCTATAAATACTACATAATTCTCTGAATACTTAGTATTTACAATTTAAATTTAAATAAAATGAAGCGTTTTTTTATCCTTGTCATTTTGACTGTAATGGTACATTCAATTTTCGGTCAAAAGTTGAATGCTTTGTTAACCTACCGCTCCTTCTGTGATGAAGAGCTTTATCCCTACGTCGAATTAACCTTTTTCTTTGATGGGAAATCCTTGGTATATGCCAAAAATGAAAACAATAAGTATCAGGCTGAAATTAGAATCACTGTAGAAATTAAAAATCAGACGGCATCGGAATTATATCAAAAAATTGATTATATATTGACGAGTGATGAAATAGATAATTTATCGGAAACAAACAGACCAAGCGTATATGATATTAAAAATGTGAGAGCTCCTGCCGGTGAATGTGTTCTGATTTATACGTTACAAGATCTTAATAGTTCAGAACTTCCATCCATTACATCTTCAACAATTGAACTTAAATTTTCAGATACTACCATCTCCACATCTCCCATTTCTCTATACAAAGAACTTAAAGAAATTAAAACCCCTGATCCTATGTTTGATAGATATGGTTTCAGTACAGTTCCCTTTTTTAAGCCATTTATTCCTGAAGCGTATAACCAATTATTTTTCGCTATTGAAATCTATAATACTTTAAAAGTTTTAGCACCTCAAAAAACTGTTTTTGCAAGAACATATATTAGAAATGCAAATACGAAGTATGTTTATAATTCAACAATCCAAATGTCAAAAATATTGACAAAAAATTTCACGTATTATATCAATAAAATTGATATAACTAATTTGCCAACAGGAGAATATGATCTTATGTTTGAATTATTTAGCGAAGATTCTACCACATTGTATTATGTAACATCTAAGTATTTTCAAAGAGAAAATCCAAAAGCAATTCCACCTGTTCAAAACTACAATGATTTAAGTTTTGTAGGTTCTTTTGTGGAAAAAATGACAAATCAAAATGAGATGAAAGAGAAAGTTGCCTGTTTATATCCAATTGCAACAATGGCTGAAAGAGAATTTATATCAAGCAATATTAAATTAGCTTCTTTAGATCAATTGAAGCGTTTTTTCTATGGTTTTTGGATCAATCATGCACCCTTAAATCCAGAATTGGAATGGAAAAAATACGAATCAAAAGTAGCATTTGTCAATAAAGAGTATGGTAGTCCTTTAATGAAAGGCTATTTAACCGATAGAGGAAGAGTTTATTTACAATACGGCCCACCAAACTCAATTATTGAACAACCTTATGATTCCCATTCCTATCCTTATGAAATGTGGCAATATTTCACCATTAAAGAACAGTCAGATGTCAAATTTATATTTTATAACCAAAATCTGGCTAGTAATATCTATGAATTATTGCATTCTGATGCCACTGGTGAGTTAAAAGACCCATTCTGGAAAGTCAAAT
Organism: uncultured Bacteroidota bacterium; assembly: GCA_942493315.1. Lineage (GTDB taxonomy): Bacteria > Bacteroidota > Bacteroidia > Bacteroidales > WCHB1-69 > UBA5429. The sequence continues at coordinate 1,974,423 of OW818690.1, forward strand.
TGTCAACCCGTAATACACCTATCTTTAATACTGATGAACGAGAAATTGAAGATTATTATGGTAGTAGTGCGGATGAAGATTACAAATACTTTAAATAAGTAAACTTTTTCTATGATTATTAGAACTCTTGATTTTTGCTTTTCACTTTTATTTATTCTACTTTTTATTCCCATTTTTTTAATCCTTAGTTTCTTAATTCTGCTAAGTTCTAAAGGGGGTGTGTTTTATGTTCAAAAAAGAGTTGGACAATATGATGTCGACTTTAAGTTATTGAAATTTAGAACAATGCGTGTTGGAGCAGATCAAAAAGGTCTTTTAACCGTCGGAGATAAAGACCCCAGAGTGACCCGTATTGGTCAATTTCTTCGAAAATTCAAATTGGATGAACTTCCACAATTTATCAATGTGTTAAAAGGAGATATGAGTATTGTTGGACCCAGACCTGAAGTGAGAAAATATGTTGATAAATATAACGAACAACAAAAACGGGTACTTAGTGTAAAACCTGGCATAACTGACTACGCTTCACTTTTGTATATAGATGAAAATGAATTGCTTGCGAAGTCTTCAGATCCTGAAAAATGTTATGTTGAGGAAGTGATGCCGGCAAAAATTAATTTAAACTTTAAGTATATTGATAATAAGAGTGTTAAAGAGTATTTTAAAGTGATTTTACTAACAGCTCAATCCATATTTTTGAATAGAGCCTAATTGTTTTTACTATGAATTTAAAATCTATAAGATTACATCTGTTTCTTTTTTTGTTGGTTACATTTATTTTCAATTTTAATAATAAAATTGTAGCACAGGACTCTCTTTATATCAAACGAATCACTTGCGATCTTTCTGCTCCTAACATGTTTGGAAGAGGCACTCCCTACCAGGGTGAATTAAAAGCTGCAGAATATATTAAAAAAGAATTGATTCAACTCCAGGTGTCCCCACTAGGAAACTCCTTCTTTCAGGAATATGACATTTATGGGTATGATATATCAGGAAAAGTGAGTGTGGTGTTGAATGGTGATACTCTAAAAAATTTTTACGATTATCGACTTCCATTTCATACCCCTTCGATAAATGGAACCTTCTCTATCATTGAAGCTCCATTGGAAATGTTAGACTATACTTTTGGAAATGAGGTCTATGTGTTTACTGAAAAAGCATCTAAAAAGTGGAAAAAGTTTTATAAACGACATCATCTTGATTTCAACAGTCAAATGATCTACTTTAATATGGATAAAATCAAAGATTTAAAATTAGATTCACTCACTAAAAAGAGGATTACGGATAATCTCAATAATTGGAAAACAGATTCTTCCAATTGCTTTGGCTTTAAAAATGTTTTAATTGGAACATCCAATTTACCAGGATTTGGTACCAGAACCATGCCGGAAAAAACTTTTTCATTTTTTTATATAAAACCTGAATTTCTCCAAAAAAAGAACAATAAAATAGATGTTCATTTTACCAATAAAATGGGATATAGGAAAACCCAAAATGTGTGCGGTATTGTTCCGGGGACTCATTATCCTGATACTGTTATCCTTTTTATTGGACATTATGATCATTTAGGCCAATTAGGAGATGAGTGCATTTTTCGGGGAGCTTTTGATAACGCATCAGGAACTGCTTATGTGCTTGCTTTTGCAAAATATTTTAAGCAACATCCACTGAAATATTCATCCGTTTTCGTATTGGCAAGTGGGGAGGAGAGTGGATTACAAGGATCAACCTACTTTGTAAATCATCCGTTAATCGATTTAAAAACCATAAAAATAGTACTCAATTTTGATTTATTGTGTGGCGGAAATGATGGAGTGCTTTTCTTTAACGGGATAGATTCTCTTTGTGCTCCATTTTTGAAAATTATGGATCAAGTAAATGAAAAAGAACAAATCGTTCCGAAAATTGATAAAAGAAGAAATATCCCTAATAGTGACCACTACCCATTTACTCAAAAAAACATTCCGGCTCTGTTTGCATTAACAATGGGTGGATTAAAACCTCCAACACACCATCCTGACGATATATGTAGTTCCTGTGGTTTTGATGCTTCTGAGAAAATAATGAAATTGTTTATCCGAACCCTAGAAAACTTTTAAACTATGAAACTTTATATTGTTCCTACACCTATAGGAAATTTGGAAGATATTACCATTAGAGCTTTAAAAGTGCTTCAGGAAGTGGATTTTATTTTATGTGAAGATACCAGAACCACTAAAAATCTGTTGAAACACTACAATATGGATAAGAAATGTTTTCCCTATCATATCCATAATGAACACCAACAGATCAAAAACATCATTCAAATGATCAGTAACAGTCAAAGTGTTGCATTAACATCTGATGCCGGAACACCCGGAATATCTGATCCCGGTTTTCTTTTAGTAAGAGAATCGATTGCATCAGGAATTGATGTAGAATGTTTGCCCGGTGCTACAGCGTTAATACCGGCATTGATCAATTCAGGATTTCCTTCTGATAGTTTTTATTTTCATGGGTTTTTGCCTCACAAAAAAGGGAAAGAAACTACGCTTAAAATGTTGGCACAAAGGGAAGAAACCGTTATCTTTTATGAATCACCACATCGGTTGTTAAAAACTTTACAAATGATGATTTCTCATTTTGGAACTGATCGTAAAATTGCAATTTCCAGAGAGTTGACAAAATTTTTTGAAGAAAATTTTAAAGGAACAGTGCAGGAAGCCATCACCCATTTTTCTGCCAAAGAAGTGAAAGGGGAGATCGTGGTTGTTGTTAATACACTCTAACCTTTTTTTTCAAATTCTGACATTTTTTTTATACAAATATGACACTTTGTCATTGTTTTTGGGTTTTATTTGCTTTTTAACCCTATTTACATTTTTTTTTAAGTTTAATTACGGTTCATTTCAGATGGTATGATTATTGTAAATATAGAGTAAACAAAAATGATATTAAACAATCAATATTAATAATAAATCATAAAATTATGGGAAAAATTATTGGAATCGACTTAGGAACAACCAACTCTTGTGTTGCTGTAATGGAAGGTAGCGAACCTGTTGTAATTCCGAATAGTGAAGGTAGAAGAACAACTCCTTCCATCGTAGCTTTTGTTGGTGATAATGAACGTAAAGTTGGGGATCCTGCAAAGCGTCAAGCTATTACAAATCCTACAAAAACTATTTCTTCAATTAAACGTTTTATGGGCGAAACTTTTGATCGTGTTGCTTCAGAAGTTGCTAGAGTTCCGTATATTGTTGAAAAATCTTCTAACAATATGCCTCGCGTAAAAATTGATGACCGCTTTTTTACTCCGCAAGAGATTTCAGCTATAATTCTCCAAAAAATGAAGAAAACTGCTGAGGATTATCTTGGAACTGAAGTGACAGAAGCTGTAATCACTGTTCCTGCCTATTTTAGTGATTCACAACGTCAAGCAACCAAAGAAGCAGGTGAAATTGCCGGTTTAACCGTTAAACGTATTATCAATGAACCTACTGCCGCTGCTCTAGCTTATGGATTAGATAAAAAAAGATCTGATTCTAAAGTTGCTGTTTTCGACCTTGGTGGAGGTACTTTCGATATTTCGATCCTTGAACTAGGAGATGGCGTTTTTGAAGTGAAATCAACAAATGGTGATACCCACCTTGGTGGTGATGATTTTGACCATAAAATTATCGACTGGTTGGCCGATGAATTTAAAAAAGATTACAACGTTGATTTAAGAAAAGATGCTATGGCGCTTCAACGTTTAAAAGAAGCTGCTGAAAAAGCTAAAATTGAACTTTCCAGCTCAAATTCTACTGAAATCAATCTACCCTATATTATGCCAATTGATGGTATTCCTCAACACTTAGTCAGAACACTTACACGCGCTCAGTTCGAAAAACTTTGTGATTCTCTTATCCAAAGAACTATTGAACCTTGTCGCAAAGCATTAGCTGATGCAGGTTACAAAACATCTGATATTGATGAGGTTTTATTAGTGGGTGGCTCAACTCGTATCCCTTCTATCCAAAAAGTAGTGGAAGATTTCTTTGGAAAAACTCCTTCAAAAGGCGTTAATCCGGATGAGGTTGTTGCCGTTGGTGCTGCTATTCAGGGAGGTGTTCTTAGTGGTGATGTAACCGATATTCTATTGTTGGATGTTACTCCTCTTTCTTTAGGTTTGGAAACATTAGGTGGAGTTATGACTCGTTTGATTGAATCCAATACAACCATTCCTACGAAAAAAACAGAAACATTTACTACTGCTGTAGATAACCAAACTTCCGTTGAAATTCATGTGTTGCAAGGGGAACGTCCTATGGCAAATCAAAATAAAAGTATTGGTCGCTTCCATCTTGATGGAATCCCTTCCGCTATGCGTGGTGTACCTCAAGTTGAAGTTACTTTTGATATCGATTCAAACGGTATTCTTCATGTACTTGCCAAAGATAAAGCGAGTGGTAAAGAACAAAAAATAAGAATTGAAGCATCTTCAGGGTTAACTGATGATGAGATCAAGAAAATGAAAGCGGAAGCTGAAGCGAATGCTGATGCAGATAAAAAAGCTAAAGAGGAAGTTGAAAAATTGAATATGGCTGATTCATTGATCTTTAATACAGAAAAACAATTAAAAGAGTTTGGCGATAAAGTACCTGCTGATGATAAAGCAATCATTGAAGCTGCTGCTGCTAAATTGAAACAAGCTCACACTGATAAAAACTTCACAGCTATTGAACAAGCTACTACCGAACTTAATAACGCCTGGAATGCTGCCTCCTCTAAAATGTATGCTCAGGGTCAACCTGCTGAGGGACAAGAACAACAGTCACAACAATCTCAACAATCTCAAAACACCAATTCCAAACAAGATGATGGTGTAACTGATGTTGATTTTGAAGAAGTTAAATAGTAAATTGTACGACATCTTCATAAAACAAAAATAGGGCTCCGAAAGGGGCCCTATTTTTGTTAAGACTACGGACTACAGACTACGGACTACAGACTTTTATCTTATTAGCAAATTAGCACATTATCACATTAGCTTATTATCACATTAGCTTATTATCACATTAGCTTATTATCACATTAGCTTATTATCACATTAGCTTATTAACACATTAGCTTATTATCACACTACCATTTCAGGTAAAGTCCTGCTGCACCAAAACTTATTTTGCTATAATTTCCTCTTGCATAAATTCCAAAATTATCCGTAATGCTATATCTGGCACCCACATTCACAAAATAATGAAAAAAGTCCTCAGCATCATAATTTGGAGTGGCAGTGCTTCCCATTTTATCAATGTACTGATCTGCTCCCCAACCGGCATTAAAACCGGCAAAAATATCAAAATGATCAAATAATGTGTAATAAATATTGGGACCTCCCCCAACAACTATGTTTGAATTACTTTTAGGACTAAAAAATGTTATGGATCCAATAAATTCAACTCCAAATCTTAAATTCTGAAATCCAAAAAGATTATCTAAGGTGCCATAAGTGATCGATAACTCACCCGGTATCCCGTCTTTTGGAAATCCAACACCTACAGATACAAGGAAATGACCTTTGTCCAATACAGCATCTTTTTGAGCAAAACTATTTCCTACAAATGCTACTAAAATCAAAATAATAAAAATTCTTTTCATCATGAGTTTTTTTTAAGTTCATATTATTTTGCAAAGATAATTATTTTTTTTCAAATCAAAAACCCAGATAATTTTAAATTTTAATTACAAAAAAATCAAAAAAACTTAAAAAAATGGATTAAAAATTGTTTTAAATGATCACAAAAAATCACAAAAAACAACTTTTTTAAAATATAACTGTAAGAAAATAAAAGAGATAAAAAAAAATTTAAAAAATAGACGAATGATAAGAAAATTGTTGTATTTTTGCAATCCGAAAACGATGATATGCCGCGTTCGTCTAGCTGGCCCAGGACATCAGGTTTTCATCCTGAAGATCAGGGGTTCGAATCCCCTACGCGGTACCAAATGAAGCTCCTGAAAAAGGAGCTTTTTTTATATTTATACATGAAACTATGAGCGGCCTCTATATCCATTTCCCTTTCTGTCATTCTAAATGCGTCTATTGTAGTTTCTATTCCGTTATTTCTGACAAATATCTCAAACTATACTATCCTGCTTTAATTCATGAGATGAATCTCAGAAATGTGTATCTCAATAACACTCCTGTTGAAACCATCTATCTAGGTGGAGGAACACCTTCTCTAATTCATGAAACTGATCTCAAATCAATCGTGGAATCGATCCATCATCATTTTAGAGTTTCCGAAAATGTAGAATTTACAATAGAAGCTAACCCGGAACAATGTTCACTAGACTATCTTAAAAATATAAAAAATATTGGGGTAAACAGATTAAGTATTGGCATACAATCATTGAATGATGAGATTCTTCAATACTTGGGTCGAAAACATAGCGCAAAAATGGCTATTGACGCAGTCGAAAATGCCTGTAAAGCCGGCTTTGAGAATATTTCGCTCGATTTAATCTATGGGATTCCTTTACGATCAACTCAACAATGGATCGATGAATTACAAGCTGCTCTTCAACTGCCTGTAAAACATATTTCTGCTTATGCTTTGACTATTGAAGAGAATTCAATTTTGATCAAAAGATTTCAAAAAGAGGGAACCCCATTCCATTTTGGAAAAGATCAGGATGAAGATCTGGCATTACGTGATTTTAGAACCCTCCTTACTCAAATAGAGAACACCTCTTTTCAACAATATGAGATCTCTAACTTTGCTGTTCCTGGATATGAATCGATTCACAATAGTAACTACTGGAATGGAACGCCCTATCTGGGCTTAGGTCCATCTGCACATAGTTTTAATGGCCATTCCAGATGCTGGAATAAAGCTTCAATAAAACAATATATTGAATCAATGAACTCTTTTGTTCCTGCTATGGAAATGGAGGAACTTACAGATATCAATCGCTTTAATGAATCTATTTTATTAGGATTAAGAACCGTTAAAGGGATCTCTTTAACCGAAATCCAAAAAAAATTCGGAGAAGTTATGGGAAAACAACTTCTCCGAAATATTGAGATTTTAAATCCTGACTGGTATCAATTAGTTCAAGACCGTTTTTCACTTACCCAAGAGGGGTTGTTTTTAGCTGACTTTATCAGTGAAAAACTTTTTATGGCAGAAGATTAATATCTGTCAATACAATTCAGATTCTGAAAAGCGATTTTTAATCGATCAACCAAAGTTTCTTCCCCTTTTCTTAAAAAGGCTCTAGGGTCATAATATTTTTTGTTTGGTTTATCTTCCCCTTCAGGATTTCCGATTTGAGCTTGTAAATAATCTTTTTTATCTTTGTAGTAATTCATAACGCCTTCCCAGTAAGCCCATTGGGTATCGGTATCAATGTTCATTTTAACAACACCGTATTGAATTGCCTCCTGAATTTTTTCGGGTTCTGAACCACTTCCACCATGAAATACAAAATTCACCGGATTAGATGCAGTATTATATTTTTGTTCAATAAATTTTTGAGAATTGTGGAGAATGATCGGTTCCAATTTCACGTTTCCGGGTTTATAAACACCATGAACATTACCAAAAGATGCGGCAATGGTGAAGTTGGAGCTAATTTTTATCAATTCTTCATAAGCAAAAGCCACATCTGCAGGCTGTGTGTAAAGTCTGGAACTATCAACACCCGTATTATCAACACCATCCTCTTCCCCTCCGGTAATCCCTAATTCTATTTCTAATGTCATTCCCATTTTAGACATACGAGTTAGATAAGTCTTGCAAATTTCAATATTATCGGTTAATGATTCTTCAGAAAGATCTAACATGTGTGAACTAAAAAGCGGTTTTCCTGTTAGAGCATAAAATTTTTCACCTTCATCTAATAATCCATCGATCCAAGGTAGTAGTTTTTTGGCAGCATGATCTGTGTGAATAATTACCGGAATTCCGTATAATTCAGCTAATTGATGAATATGTTTTGCTCCTGATACAGCACCTTGTATGGCAGCTCTTTCCCCTTCATTTTTGATTGATTTACCGGCATAAAATATGGCACCACCATTTGAAAACTGAATAATTACAGGAGAATTTACTGTTTTGGCAGCTTCCATCACTCCATTAACGGAATTTGTCCCTACGACATTCACTGCAGGTAAGGCAAATTTACCTTTTTTTGCAAAATCAAAAATGGTTTGCAAATCTTTTCCCGATACAACTCCGGGTTTTACTTGTGTTGAAATTCTTTCAGACATAACTGTATATGTTTTAAAAAATGTTAAAAATTAGTTTGGCAAAGATATGTAATTTTGACCAAAATTTCATATCTTAATATATAATATTTTTGTACATTTGTACCCTAATTAAAAAAATCGATATGAATAGAACATTCTTTTATTTCCTTTCATTATTTAGCTTGCTTTTTATCAACATAAATAATACCCATGCTGCTTATTTAAAAGATATTCCAAGAGTTTTAATCCAACCCAATGGAGATACCCTGCATTGTTATATGACTGGAGATGAATACTATAATTATCTCCATGATATAAACCATTATACCATTGTTCAAAATGTTGCAACCGGATATTTTGTGTATGCCATGAGAGAAAATGAATCCATTATTCCATCTATGTATATTGCCGGTACAGTGAATCCTGCTGATGTAGGACTAAAACCCGGGATCATTATTTCAGCTGAACAGTGGAGTGCTAAACGAACAGCGTTTAATGCGCAAATCCCTCCTAAAAATTCACAATCTATAACCGAACAAAACCATGGTCATCTCAATAATCTGGTCGTGTTTATTCGTTTTGCAAGTGATGTTAATTTAACAACCGGATATTCAACCGTTCATAATATGTTTAATGATTCTTCTGCAGCTGCCGTTTCTATGTATAATTACTTTAAATCAACCTCTTATAACCAGTTGTTTGTCACTTCTTCATTTTATCCAGCCCCATCCGGAAACACCATTTTATCCTATCAGGATATCTATGAAAGATCGTACTATTTGCCCTATTCCGCGACTAATACAAATGGCTATAATGGTGACTCAGAAAGAACGACCCGAGAACATGGCTTGTTGCAAAGAGCCACCAATTATATTGCTTCTTCCGTTCCAACTTCTTTAAATATTGACTATGACTCCGATGGCTATGTGGATAACGTTTGTTTTGTGATCAAAGGGGAAGTGGGTGACTGGAGTGATCTATTGTGGCCTCACAGATGGGTTTTATATTCCGAAAACGTATATATCAACTCCAAAAGAGTTTACGATTATAACTTCATGTTAGAGGGAAGTACAGGTTACTTTGCTACTCATGTTTTATGTCATGAAATGCAACACACGCTCACATTTCCGGACCTTTACCATTACAGTGATAACACCATTAATGCTGTGGGATCGTGGGATTTAATGTGCTCAACCTCCAATCCACCCCAAAATTCAGTGGCTTATGCTAAAATGAAATATGGAAACTGGATCAGTTCTATCCCAACCATCACAACACCAGGCGTTTATACACTAAATCCATTAGCTACATCACCTACAGGAAATGCTTACAAAATGGCAAGTGAGGTGCCCGGACAGTTTTATGTGATTGAGTATAGAAAAACAGATTCTCAATTTGATAGTTCCATTCCCGGAAGCGGAATCCTTATCTATCGGGTGAATGAGAATTTTGATGGAAATGCAGGGTATAATGGCACTACCGTTTTTGATGAAATTTATATTTTTAGACCCAATGGAACCAATACGGTTAATGGAAATGTATCTAATGCTTTCTATAATTCCACAGTTGGTAGAACCGCTTTTAACTCAACAACAAATCCCCGACCATTTTTAACAGATGGAACTTATAGTAGTTTAAGTATTACCAATATAACCAATGCCGGTACAACCATCTCATTTACTTACAATGGATTACAACCAAGTATCATTCCAAGTATTTCTACTATGGATTTTAGCGGATATGTTCCAACAGGAGCCATTCCACAAACAGTTTCAGTAAGTGGCTTATTTTTAACAGATTCAATTACGGTCACTGCAACTTCACCTTTTTTGGTTTCAAAAAATAATTCAGCTTGGTTCTCTACGCTTAAGTTACCTTCAAATGGCGGTTTATTATACGTAAAATACAATTCACAAGTGATAGGTTCCCATACCGGAACCGTTACCCTTTCTAGTGGAACAGCTCAATCTGTTGTGTTGAATCTTACCGGAATTATCTGTGATGTAGTCAATAGTTTCCCTTTTACCGAAGGATTTGAAGGGGGTGCCCTTCCTTCCTGTTGGTCTCAAACCTTTGTTTCCGGTCAAGTGAACTGGGTATTTCAAAATGGAGGTCATAATGGCGGTTCTGGAACCAATCATCCGGCTTCAGCTCATACCGGCAATACTAATGCTTTGATGTTCTTCGACTCTAGTAGCGGATATACTACCAAAATGATCACGCCTGCTCTTAATTTATCCGCGATTTCTAACCCTCAACTAACTTTCTGGATGGCCAATCCAATTTGGGGAGGTGATATTGATGATTTGAAAGTGTATTACAAAACAACCGCTTCAGGAAACTGGATCCTTCTTAATTCCTATACTACAAATGCTGAAAACTGGACTCAAAAGACAATATCACTTCCTAATGCTTCCCCTACATACTTTATTGCTTTTGAAGGAGTTGCCAATTATGGCTATGGGGTTTCTTTAGATGATATTTCCATTAGTGGAACCATAGTGAATCATCAGATTACAGCTTCTGCCGGTATACATGGGGCAATTTCTCCTAATGGAATCGTTACGGTAACTAATGGTGCTAATCAAATATTTAATTTTACGCCTAATTCAACTTATATGGTTGATTCAGTGTTTGTTGATAATAGTTATGTAGGTCGTTTTAATTCTTATACCTTTACGAATGTGACTTCCAACCATACCATTTATGTAAAATTCAAATTGCCCAATACCAATATTCTGGTTGATCCGGCAAATATGAACTTTCAAACCATTATTGGAACCGTTTCTGCTTCTCAAACCGCTCTTATTACCGGTGTAGATCTTATAGGGAATATTTCCGTTTCTGCTCCTGAAAACTTTGAACTGTCCATCAATAATAACGTTTGGGAAAATAGTTTAATTTTTGATGCAACGGTACCAAACACCATCTTTGTAAGATTTAATCCATTGAGTATCGGAACCTTTGCTGATTCCATTTCCATCAATAGTGGGTCCATTCATAAAAAAATTACTGTGAATGGAGTTGCTTCTGATCTCATGTATACTATTTTATCCATGTCAAATGCCGGTGGAACGATCAATCCGGAAGGACCTGTTTCGGTTGAAAATGGAAATGACCAAACTTTTGTGATCACACCAGATCCCGATTTTATTTTGTCAGCCCTTTTCATTGATGAAGAGATTGTTCCCAATACAAACTCCTACACCTTTACCAGTGTAGATAATGGACATATCATTTATGCTTATTTTGTAGATCCAACAAAAGTGGATGATTTCAATACAAATGAGGATCTATTCATGTATCCTAATCCTGTCATTTCCGAATTTACAATAGCCACTGTTAATCCCAATTTTGCAATTCAACAAGTTCAAATTTATGATGTTACAGGAAAATTGCTGATCTCTTCAGCAATCGAATCTACTTCAACTCATTTCAATATGACCCCATTTTCTCAAGGAATCTATTTTGTGAAAATAACGATCAACAACCAAACCATCACTAAAAAAATTCTTAAACTCTAACTATATTCATCTTTCTTCTTTTGTCCTTAGTCCTTAGTCCTTAGTCAAAAAAAACTCTTATGTCTTATACCATCGACTTTACCAAACTAACCCAATTTGTTAATTTAGAACTCGCTGCTAAACAAGTTGTTGAAGGTTTTATTACCGGCATTCATAAAAGTCCCATGCACGGATTTTCAGTTGAATTTGCTGAACATCGCCAATACAACACCGGTGAACCTACCAAGCATATAGACTGGAAATTGTATGCCAAAACCGATAAATTGTTTACGAAAAGATTTGAAGAGGAAACCAACTTGCGGTGTCAACTAGTGATTGATAACTCTTCGTCGATGTATTTTCCTTCAAGAACAGCTTACTCCCTTGCTACACCCAATAAAATATTATGGTCTGTTTATGCCGCTGCTGCATTGATCCAGATTCTTAAAGGACAAAGAGATGCTGTTGGATTAAGCCTTTTTTCTGACACCCTTGAATTACATACCAGAGCCAGAGGGAGCGAATCTCATCAGAAAATGATCTATCGCGAACTCGAAAAAGTGATTCAACCCATTGATAAAGAGGTGAAAAAAAATTCCATGGTGACCGATACACTTCACAAAATTGCGGATCAGATCCACAGAAGATCTATGGTGGTTATTTTTAGTGATATGTTTGAAAGTCAAACCAATACAGATGAACTGATGCTTGCATTGCAACATCTTCGCCATAATAAACATGAGGTGATTTTATTCCATACCTACGATAAAAAACTGGAATTTGATTTTGCTTATGAAAATAGACTCTATAAATTTTTGGATATGGAAACCGGCGAAGAGCTGAAACTACATTCCAATCACATCAGAGAATACTACAAAACAGCCATTTCCGAATATTTTCAAGAACTTAAACTTAAATGTGGACAATATCAAATTGATATGATTCCCGTTGACATCAATAAACACCTGGATCAAGTACTACTTCCATTTCTTTTAAAACGCAATTAAAACCAATATACGATGTCTAAACTTACAATTACTCAATGGGGCGTGTCCGACAGACCACGTGAAAAATATCTGTCTAATGGATTTTCACATCTATCAGATGCTGAATTGATTGCCATTTTGCTTCGCAACGGTTCCTCCAGTGAATCAGCCGTTGAACTTTCCAAATCAATTCTTAATAAATACGACAATAGTTTAAATAAAATTGCTGATCTTTCCGTCAAACAATTAACTCAGTTTAATGGGGTGGGCCATGTAAAAGCGATCACACTGCTTACCGCTTTTGAATTGGGCCGAAGACGAACAGTCGAGAAAATTAAAGATCAGGATCGGATTTTATCCCCACAGGATCTGTGCCATTTTATGCAAGATAAAAATGGGTTTAAACCTCACGAAGAGTTTTGGGCGATTTATGTCAATCAAAATTCAAATATTTTAGGGTCTCAGATGATAGGGCAGGGGGGACTTACGGCTACTTCAGTTGATATCAGGCTGATCATCAAAATGGCATTGGAGCTCTCTGCTACCGGACTTTTTGTTTGCCACAATCATCCGTCAGGGCAATTAAAACCGAGTCAGGCCGACAAAACCTTAACACAACAGTTAAAAGAAGCCACCAATTTGCTCAATATCCAGTTGTTAGATCATGTTATTGTATATAAAGATTCTTGTTATAGTTTTTTTGAAGAAGATATTTTATGATGAAAAAAATAGTTACCATTGTTGGGGCAAGACCTCAATTTATCAAAGCTGCGGCATTAAGCAGAACCATTGCAGCCTATTACAGTGATGATATTCAGGAGTTTATCATCCATACCGGGCAACATTATGATCCTGAAATGTCGGATGTTTTCTTTGAGGAACTTAACATTCCGAAACCCCATTATCAAATTGAACATCAGGACACATGGACAGATGGTGAAAACGAGGAGCGAATTCTTGAAATCTGTAAGATTCTCCGGGAAGTTAAACCCGATTTTGTTTTGGTTTATGGCGATACTCACTCCACGTTAGCCGGTGCATTGGCTGCCTCAAGAGAACAAATCCCTTTGGTACATATAGAAGCAGGATTGAGATCATACAATAACGAAATGCCGGAAGAGTATAATCGGGTTAAAACGGATCAGTTGGCTCAGTTTTTGTTTGTTCCCACTGAAACGGCACGCCAGAATTTAGAGAAAGAGGGGATTTTTACAAACCACAATAATGAAGATCAAACCGCAAAAAAATGGGTGATCAACTGTGGTGATATAATGTATGATAATACGCTATATTACAGTGAAATAGTGGAATCTCAAACGGATATATTGCAAGAATTAAGTCTTAAGAAAGATCAGTATATTTTAGCCACAGTTCATCGAAATTTCAATACAGATCAGAAGGAACCGTTACAATCGATTTTTGAAGCATTTCTTCAGATTGCAAGGGAGATGCCGGTTGTTTTGCCTTTGCATCCCCGAACGATTAAGAATATGGATCAATTTTTTGATGATCTGTTCATTTCAAAAGTTGAAAAATGTAAAAATCTGATTCTTTTAGAGCCACTTTCGTTTTTAGATATGGCCTGTTTAGAAAAGCATGCAAAAATGATTATCACAGACTCCGGTGGGGTTCAAAAGGAAGCCTATTTTTATCAAAAACCCTCCATTTTATTAAGAAATGAAACAGAATGGGTAGAGATTGTTGAAACCAAAACAGCGGTATTAACTGGTTCTCAAACGGATAAGATAGTCTCAGCCTATCAACATTTCATGCAAACTACCCCCAAAAGTTATCCATCCATTTTTGGAGACGGCACCGCCGCCTTTCAGATTTTAGATTATTTGCTATCTCAGGATTAAAATGGTCGATAGTCGATGTGCTCGAATGCTCGTGTGCTCGAATGCTCAATGTGCTCATTTTTCATTCTTCATTTTTCATTTTTCATTATTCATTCGTCTGTAGTCTGCAGTCTGTTGTCTGTAGTCTTTTTTTTCAGGGCGTTCCGGCACCAGCCAACACACGATCCAACCCGGTTGCCGTCGGTCTCCGGCCTGTACTCCTCGTTTCGCTGCAAGGGTCTGATCGGCCGGGCAGGAGCTCCTTCGTCGCTCTGCCCGATCCGTCATCCCCTAAGCAGCTCAACTTGCGGGGTACCTGGCCTACGACCTAACGCGGACTAGAGATGGGAGACTAGAGAAGTTCGACGTTCGAAGTTCGACGTTCGAAGTTCGACGTTAAACGTTCGACGTAAAACGTTCGACGAGGTTAGTTTGAAATTGCACTAAATTATTCATTATTCATTATTCATTATTCATTCGTCTGTGGTCCGCAGTCCGTTGTCTGTAGTCTTCTATATCGGAGCGTTATATTGGTAGCTAAACGAATAACCGACCAAACGATCCCGCTCCAGCGGAGCGTTATATTGGTAGCCAACGATTCCCCGACAAAACGATCCCGCTCCAGCGGAGCGTTATATTGGTAGCTAAACGAATAACCGACCAAACGATCCCGCTCCATCGGAGCGTTATATTGGTAGCCAAATGAATAAACCGACCAAACGAACCCGCTCCAGCGGAGCGTTATATTGATAGCCAAACGAACAACCGACCAAATGCTCCCGCTCCAGCGGAGCGTTATATTGGTAGCAAAGGAATAAACTGACCAAACGATCCCGCTCCAGCGGAGCGTTATATTGGTAGCAAAGGAATAAACTGACCAAACGATCCCGCTCCAGCAGAGCGTTATATTGGTAGCCAAATGAATAAACCGACCAAACGATCTAGCTCCAGCGGAGCGTTATATTGGTAGCAAACGAATAACCGACCAAACGATCTCGCTCCAGCGGAGCGTTATATTGGTAATTTGTAAATTACCGACCGATTTTGTTCGTTTAAATCCATTAATTGTTTATTCCGGAAAGTGTGGAAACGGTTCCGGTTAAAAAAACACATTTTTGTAACAGTTTAACAATTAACAAAATACAAAATATTTTTCCAACACTTTCTCGGAATAATAAATGGAAGCCATTTTTCTCTCGCTGAGGCCACTGAGACCGCGGAGGGTTTTTCTTTGGGCTCTTTGTGATATTATTCATGGTGTCCTTTGGTGCGCCACGAGGCGTGTGTATATATTAATTAAATACCTAATTGTATGAAAGTTACAATCAACCCAATTTGCCGTTCAGGTTGAAGCCATTGCGATAATGTAGGAGGAAACGAATACATTAAAGCTCGCAATGAGCGGATACATAAGCTGCAACAGTAAGGCTTCGTTACGCCAAGTTGACAGTGGTCAAGCTTCCAAAGGTGCTGAAACCTGTAACCACGTTGGTTTAGAAAAACAGATAAAAGATCTTTAAACGGTGTAACCAACGGGACTGTCCGGAGTAGTATGTTGTTGCGTGTGTATCAAAGGTAGCACATGAACGTGGGATCCCCTAACGGAGTGTAAGTCAAACACAGACGAGGGAGTCGGATATGTCCATAGTAGTGATGACCCCCGAAAAGGTAAAAGCGGGGATAGCGAAGGGACATTACTATAAATAAAGTTTATAACAATGGAAAAATCGACAGAATTGAGAAACAAGTATCAACAAAGAGTAGAAGCAGAAGATCAACCCGAACTCTTCAAAAGGAAGAAAAAGGAGATGTCAGATGCAGAAAGAGTATTTACCTTGCAGAGTAAACTATATCAAAAAGCCAAGCAGGATAAACAGTATAAATTTTATGTACTATACGACAAGATGTTTTTGAAATATATGCTAAAAGAGGCGTGGAAACAGGTCAAATCCAATGGAGGCGCACCAGGAGTAGATGGAATAAGCATAGCCATGATAGAACAACAAGGAGTAGAAAGCTATTTAGAGGAGTTGGGGGAAGAGTTGCGCAAGCAAACCTATAAACCTTTACCCGTCAAGAGGGTGGAAATAGATAAAGCGAACGGAGGCAAACGTCCATTAGGTATTCCAACAGTGAGAGATCGAATAGCACAAACAGTATGTAAAATGATACTTGAACCTATTTTTGAAGCAGATTTTTCGGAGAACTCTTATGGTTTTAGACCAGAAAGGAGCTCGCGAGATGCAATGGGAAGAATCAAAGAAAACTTGAAAGCAGGAAAAACAGAGGTTTATGATGCAGATTTAAGTAAATACTTTGATACGATACCCCACGAGAAGTTATTCATAGCACTAAAGGAGAGGATTACCGATCCGAGGATGCTCAAGCTTGTAGATAAATGGCTAAAAGCACCCGTGCTGGAAAATGGACAACTAAAAGGAGGAAAGAAGAATAAGACAGGAACGCCACAAGGAGGAGTAATCTCTCCACTTTTGGCTAACGTCTATCTCAACCTCTTAGATAGAATAGTGGATAATGCAAAGAATCTATTTCAAAAATATGGATGTAGTATTGTAAGATATGCAGATGATTTTGTGATTATGGGTAAATCAATAACAGAACAAGTCAGAACCAAATTGGAAGAGATCATACAACGGATGGAATTATCAATTAATAGTGAGAAAACCCGCCTAGTAGATGCTACCACAGCTAGTTTTGACTTTCTTGGATGTACAGTAAGATATGACAAAGATATTAAAGGACGAAACTTCAGTTATTGGAATATCTGTCCTAGTAAAAAGTCAGAAAAGAAGATCCGAGATAAGGTTAGTGATTACCTTAGAACACATGGACACTGTAATGCAAAACAAGTGTCCACAGATCTAAATTCAATACTCAGGGGGTGGATCAACTACTTCAGCATGGATAATGCTTGTTATCCTGCAATGAGTAAAAGAAGATTAAGATTTTATCTTAACAACAAACTTACAAAATACTACAAGCGAAAAAGTCAAAGAAAATGTAGGTTATACCGACAAAATGCCTTTAAGGTCTTAGTCACCAAATATGGACTGATCGACCCGACTAAATACATTTTAGTAAGGACTTAACTGTGAATGCTTGCGACGAAGTTTATAGGAAAGCCGTATGCGGGAAAACTGCACGTACGGTTTGACGAGGGGGTGGGAGTAGCCTCGTTGCTGCTCCTCACTCTACTCTACCGGTAAAAAAAAAGGAAAAAAACTTAAATTATTAAAAAAGTTGTATATTTGTCGCATGTAAATCAACATTGAAATACTCTGATGAACAAAAATGGAAATTGGATGAATTATATGGATAATCCTACATTATATGGAAGTGGTAACGCTATCCAACACCTCCACTACTTGCTATTCGGAGAAGATTGGGTTGACCAACGCAACACCTCCTGGAACGCCCCATACACCTTCTCCGGCAAAGAGAAAGATGTTGAAACAGGGTACAACTATTTTGGCGCTCGCTACTATGACAGCGGTTTGAGCATTTGGCTCTCTGTTGACCCGATGAGTGATAAGTACCCCAGTATGTCGCCGTATAACTATTGCGCTAATAATCCGGTCATGTTGGTGTATCCGGATGGGAGGGAGGCTGAATGGCATCCAGATGGAAATGGAAATTTAGTGGCCGATAAAGGCGATAATTATGAAACATTATGCAACTATCTTTCAACAATATATGGTGATATTAAAAATGTAAATAGTGGAGAAATGTTAAGATTTAAGTTCCAACTTGCTGCATTTGAGGGAGCAGATATAACAGGTTTAAAACTAACTTCCAATAATGGTACATTTGATAATTTAGTTGGAAAATTTCTTGTAACCAAATTTTATAGTTCTAACGATTATTCATGGGGTAAAAAAAAGGATTGTTCATCGACAACTTTTTACAGAGTGAGTCTAGCAGTAGAATTTGTATATGGGAAAAGTATATTAGGTGCTTATAATTGGAATAATCCCATTTATCGTAGTTGGAACGGAACAGAAGAAAAAGGAATTCCTTTATGGGGTTCTCCAATCGTTGAGTTTCTTGGATTAGGATATTTAGTTAATGAAAAAAATTGGGCAAGTGGACTTTTACCTGGAGCTGTTTTAGGATTTCAAAATGATAGAATGGGTGGCCATTCTGTAATCTTTATAGGATACAATGAAGATGGTACCATAATTGAATGGGGAGATTATGGAAGGAATGAACGAGATCTCAATTATCGTGATAGGGATAGTAAAAATTTAGTTAGAGCAGCAAATTTCAGATGAAAAAATTATTATTTATTACAAATATTTTATTAATGAGTTTTACTATTTTTGCTCAATCAAAAATAAAATTTGGATCAGATATATTGAGACTTAAAGAGAGAAATATGATTTGGACGATTAATGGGTTTACTTTTAGACCAAGTACTGATGAAGTCAAAATATTTCCGCATATAAATTGTATTGATACCATTTATTTTCAAGAAACAAGATCCTTGGAAACTATATATGATACCGTTTATTCTAGAATTCCGAATAAAGCTAATTTGACTATGATTCTGGGTTGTTGTGATGATATGTTTGATCTAATCAAAACAGAAGATTTTAAAGAAAGTTTTGATTTATTCTCAAATTACCCTTCATTAGTTTGTGACTCCATATATGCATCCCTTTTACAATTTGGAAAAATAAAATTCGAAATCAAAAACAAACCTATATCAGATACATTAATCTGTGTTTTTGCTGGAGAATTTACTGTAGGACAATTAATAACAGATAGTAATGATTATGGATGGATCGAACCATGTAGATCTAGGGCTTATGATAATATAATAGATATTTATATAATCAAACTAAATGGAAGTATCCATTATGAAACAATAAAAATTAAAGATTTTATTTGCCTCAAAGGGATTAATATTATAACATGGAATGTAGATCAATGGCCATTAGAGCCAGAAATAATTTTAAAAAAATTTGGATTACGTTTGTTTAATAATGAAAACGTTATTATACAATACGATTATTTAACAAATGAATTAACTTTAAAATTTGATTAGTATAAAAGAGATTTGAATGAGTTCTCTTTTATATAGCATATTTTTTTGACTTTGTTGACCAATGAAAAAATATTTGTAATGGCATTATTACATAGATCAATTCTGCTTAGCTTTAAAATCTCGGATATAGGCGGCAACAACTTTTATTAGTGTTTCTTCTTCATTGTTGAAAAGTAGCTCAATTCTTTAATTCTATTTTGAATCAAAAGAGCATCCTTTTAGGGATGCTCTTTTTGATATATATCAAACTTCAAAAGCCAGATTTTTACCTTAGATTCCCAATTATTTTTGTAAATAAAAACAAAAGTTCGGAATGCTCGATTGCTCGGAATGCTCGATTGCTCAGAATGCTCGTGTGCTCGAATTTTTCATTTCTATGTAACTCCATTCGGTGTTGATTGATTACAAATATAACGCTACGCTGTAGCATCAAAAAGACAACAGACTACTGAGGATGTGTAAATATAAAATTGCAAACTAATATTTTTTTGCAGTTTGATTTTTAAACCTAATCAGAGAACTCCATATTTTCTATTGTGGTTTTTTATGGTGGATCTCAATGCTGGATTTAGTTTAAAAAGTAAAAAATTGGGGTTTTTAGGCCCAATTTATTAACTTTTGCATTAATTTTTCAAAAGGTTCAATGTTTATTAGTCGCTTAAAGTTATAAGCGGTCGAGATCAAGTCTATTTCGATCTGTACTTTTTCCTTTCCTCTTAGTTTTAATGGTATTTGTCCAAGCCAATTTTTAATTGTTCCATGATGGTGTTCAACAATTGTCTTTCGCTTTTTGATAAGATCTTTATTATCTTTTGATTCTAAAAATGCTTTGTAATTAGTAATAAATTGATCATCAATTCTTTTTGATATTATTCTCCCAATTTTTGATTTTGTACATTTAGATTTTTTACTACAACCTTCGCATTCTTTACCTTGATATTTTTTATAAGCTTTACCTTTATACTTAATATAATTACGTATCTTCTTTAGTTTCTTCCCCTCTGAACAATAAAAACAATCTTCTTCTTCGTTATAATTAAAAGTAATCCCCTCTTTTTTCTTGAGTTTCTTCTGATTGCCATATTCTTGAATAGGAACAACAACATTCATTTTTTGATTTTCAATTAATTCTTTTAATTGATCTTCATTGCCGTAACCGGTATCTGCTATAAGAGTTTCAGGAGTTAACCCAACTTGTTCTTTTACTGCATTTACATTATCCTCTAAACAATCAATATCGTTTTGCTTATCGGTTACATCCATTTGAACAATCATATGATGTTCGGCATCTACGGTGGATTGAACATTATATCCTGGCATGAAGCCAGATTTGTCTTTCATCGTTTTAGCTTCCGGATCAGAAGGGTAAATCGATTCAAGATCTCTTGTTTCTAGTTCATTTTTGATTCTTTCTAATCTAGCAACTTCTTTTTCTAATGCTACAATTTTCTTTAATAATGAATCATCCACTTGACTCTTTTCCGACAAGTTCGCAATATCCTCTTCCAACTGTTCTATAATATCATTATTCTCAATTTGTTCTAAATATTTAGTCAACTCACTTTCACAGTAGATGAGTTTATTGTTGATTTTTTCTAAAGATAATGAATTTCTACTTGTATTGGCTTTAAGTTTTGTTCCATCTGTTGCCATTAGCTTTCCAGAAATATATTTCTCTTTAGTTAAAAACTTGCGAAAAGCTATGGTAAAAGTTCTTATAGAATCAGAATTATCTTTTCTAAAATCAGAAATGGTTTTATGATCTGGTTTTAAACCTTCTAACAAAAACATAACTTCAATATTTCTGTGTGTTTCTACTTCTAGATCTCTACTTGATGAAATTTTATTAATAAACCCATAAATATATAGTTTTACTAGCACTTCAAATGGATAGGCAGACCTTCCAACACGCTTTTTACCCTTACTAAACTCAATTTCTGAGTTATTTGATACCATTTTATCAACAAAAACATCCAATATTCGTATATAATGATCCGATGGTATGGAATCATTAAGACTAATTGGCATTATTATTTGGTCTCTATTTTGTCCTTTTATATAGCTCATATACTTGATAATCAGGATGTAAAGATACAAAAAATATCGATACACTCGGCATTTTCAAGCACTTTTTTATCAGAAAAATTGGTTAGTTTTTACACAGCCTCTACTGACCACGGACTGCAGACTAATGAAAAATGAAGAATGAAAAATGATAAATGAAGAATTTAGTGTAATTTTTTAACGTCGAACGTTTAACGTCGAACTTCTCTCGTCTCCTGTCACCCGTCTCTAGTCCGCATTAGGGCGGAGCCGGGAAAGCCCGCAAAGGAGAAAGCCGATGTGATGCAGGGAGAAAAAGAGCGAACTTGTGAGCTCCTTTTTCGACCATGCAGTCACACGGCTTGCGACTGCGGACTTGAAGGCGGAGACCGACGGCGAGCCTGCGAGCCGGAATGCCCAGAAAAAAAGACAAAGGACGAAGGACGAAGGACAAAAGAAGAATGCCAAATGAAAAATGAAAAATTATAATTTAAAAATGAAAAAAATCTGCTACTTTTATATAGTTATAATTATTTTTTTGTATTTTTGCAAATAAATAGTAGTGATGGCATCTTTTTTATCGTTATTCAATGAAGTGGAACATAAAATTAGAGCTGCAGTCATTTTGTTGAATGAACAAAAAATAGAGAACCGACATCTGAAAGAGACCGTTCTTAAACAAAATGAACAAATTGAACAACTGGAAAGTGAGGTGCAATCATTAGTAGAAAAAAACAAAATTTTAACCATAACTAAAACAGTATTATATAAAGAAGACAAAAAAGATACAATAAAGAAAATTAACGAATTGGTGCGGGAGATAGATAATTGTATAGAGCTTTTAAATAGAGTAGAATGGAAGAAGGAAGAATGACCATAAAACTGCTGATCGCTCAAAGAGCTATTGAGTTAGTCATTCAAAAAGAGTGGGAAGAATACTATAGAAAAGCTGAAAAAATGATCAATGAGAGTTTTTTCAATTTTGCAAAAAAATGGACATATAGTGATCATCAAGACATTTTGTCGAAGATATTGATCAATTTCGTAGTGCAAAGTATAGAAACAGAAGAGAGACTACAAATGTTTGAAGAGGATTTAATCCCCAAAATGGAAGAATTGAAAAAATTAACTGATAAAATCAACATTGATTAACGTTCTTTGAATAGAGACATCCCGCAATTGCTCTGATACGTTTGTTAAACTCAACAGTTACAAATAGAAGGCTAGGCTCATCTTAGAATTAAAACAGGCCCGATTATCTTCGGATAAGGTGTCAAAACCCTGGGACGTTTGAGATCTATCGGCTCCTTCATTATATTTTTAGGAGTTTTTCGAAACCCTACGGAGCATTGCGGGTTTTTTTATGCCACATTATTAAAAAAAACATAGTAACACTATTAATTAAACTAAAACATATAAAATTTATGACGATCGGAATTATTATAGGGATTATCATTGGTGCTGGAATAGGTATCGCCCTCTCTTATACTTTATTGAAAGGCGCGATTACTAAAAATAGCCAGAATATCCAAAAAGAAGCTGAAAATTTATTAAGAAAAGCAACTGAAGATGCTGAATTGGTAAAAAAAGAGAGAATTTTACAAGCTAAAGAGAAATTTTTGCAAATGAAAAGCGAACATGAATCAATAGTAAGTGAAAAAAATCAACAAATCGCTATCGCTGAAAATAGAATCAAACAAAAAGAAACCACTTTAAACCAAAAATTAGAAGAGGTTAATCGCAAAAATAACGAAAATATTCAGTTAAAAGAGAATCTAACCAAACAGGTAGATGCCACTACTGCTAAGCAAGCTGAATTGGATAGACAAACCGCGATCCAAAAAGAAAAACTGGAAGCTATAGCTGAGTTAACTTCTCAACAAGCAAAAGAACAGTTAATCAAACTGATGGAAGAAGATGCCCGCTCCCAAGCGATGGTGCTCGTGAATGATATTATTGAGGAAGCCAAAACTACAGCTGCATTTGAAGCTAAAAAATTGGTTATCAAATCGATCCAAAGAACAGGTGTAGAAGCTGCTCTCGAAAATTCTGTTTCTGTTTTCAATATTGAAAATGATGAAATTAAAGGACGAATCATTGGCCGCGAAGGTAGAAATATTAGAGCTTTAGAGAATCTTACCGGTGTGGATGTGATTATTGATGATTCACCTGATGCTATCCTTCTTTCCAGTTTTGACCCCGTTAGACGTGAAATAGCACGTTTATCACTTGGTAAATTGGTTACAGATGGTAGAATTCACCCTGCCAGAATTGAAGAGGTGGTTGCTAAAACTAAAAAACAGATTGAACAAGAGATCCTTGAAATTGGAAAACGTACCTGCATTGACCTCGGAATCCATAATATGGCTAATGAGTTGATGCGTCTCGTTGGTAAAATGAGATACCGCTCTTCTTATGGACAAAACCTATTGCAACACTCTAAAGAGGTTGCCAATCTTTGTGCTGTAATGGCTGCAGAATTGGGATTAAATCCTAAAATTGCCAAAAGAGCCGGTTTGTTACACGATATTGGTAAAGTGCCCGATACTGAACCGGAATTACCACACGCAATCTTTGGTTCTCAGTTAGCTGAACAATACAAAGAGCGTCCTGAAATCGTAAATGCGATTGGTTCCCACCATGATGAAATGGAGATGTCTAACCTTTATGCTCCACTTGTTCAAGTTTGTGATGCCATTTCAGGAGCAAGACCGGGAGCACGTCGTGAAGTGGTGGAAGCTTACATCAAAAGACTTAACGATTTGGAAAACATTGCGTTAACCTATCCGGGAGTAACCAAAACTTTTGCTATTCAGGCAGGTAGAGAACTTCGCGTCATTGTAGGAGCTGAAAAAGTTACTGATGAACAAGCTACCGAAATCTCTTTCGATTTGTCTAAGAAAATTCAAAACGAAATGACCTATCCTGGACAAATCAAAATTACGGTTATCCGTGAAACCAGATCTGTGAACTACGCAAGATAATGGTATGCAATAATCTTTGATCAATGAAAAAGAAATTTAAAATCATCCTGTTTTTTGGATTACTCATCTTAGGGTTGGTTTATATTTTTATCCTTTCCGGTAACAGTTTGAAAAAACACCGGGAACTGAATAAAAAAATGAAATACATTGATGAAAGTATTATCAAAGCCAAAAATCAAGTGAATAATACTTATACTTTTGACGAATTACGTAGTGATTCCACTCTCTTAGAAAAATATGTGCGTGAACAATTAAACTGGCAGAAATCAACCGAAGACGTGTACGTTTTTGTGTATGAATAAGACGAAAGAGATGAAAAAAGTGTTGATTATCAATGGGGTAAATTTAGGAGAGTTGGGTACTCGGGAGATTCAGATCTATGGATCACAAACTTTTGATGCCTATTTGAATGAACTAAGACAACAATTTTCCAATATTCACATCGATTTTGTTCAAACGGATTCTTTGCAAGAACTTGTTAATCAGCTCTTAAATGCCAAACATTATGATGGAATCATTTTAAATCCAGGTGCATATACCCATACTTCAATTGTGATTGCAGATGCTATAAAATCGATTTCAGTTCCTGTAGTTGAAGTGCATATTTCCAATCTATTCGGACGGGAACAGTATAGGAAAAATTCGTTTATTTCCGCTGCCTGTATTGGCTCTATATCAGGTTTTGGATATAAAAGTTATAAATTAGGAATTAATTACTTTTTTGATTAAACTTTCTTTATTTGAGTAAGTCAAAAAAAATGATTTGAATTAAACTTATCAAAATATCAAATATCAAATAACAAATTAAAAAACAAAAATTATGAAAAAAGCGTTTTTATTTGGTGTTATGCTACTTTTTGTATCTGCACTTAGTGCTCAAACAAACAATTCCACAACACAAAAACCGGCTAATGTTGATCCAAAAGCAACCACAACTGTACCTGAAATTACATTTGAAAAAGTAGTTTATGATTACGGCCAAATCACAGTTGGTGATAATGGGGATTGTTTTTTTACTTTTAAAAACACCGGAAAAGCAGATCTTATTTTGACTAATTGTTCCTCATCTTGCGGATGTACAGTTCCTGAATGGCCAAAAGAACCAATTAAACCGGGTGATAAAGCAAAAATTACTGTTCATTATAATACAGGTAGAATTGGTGCAATTAATAAACAAGTGTATGTTGATTCCAATACAGGCAACAGAGTGGTATTAACCATTACCGGTAATGTAATTGCAAAGCCAACAGAAGCTGTTCCTGAAAACAACCAAAACATAATGCAACCTAAATAAATATCAATCTCGTATTTGTCATGAAAAAGATTATTATACTTCTCATTTTTACTACTTTTGGTTTGATCACTTTTGCTCAAAATCAGTCACCTGCAACGAATGGAGCAGAGATAAAGTTGGATAAAACAACTATTGATTTTGGAAATATTAAAGTGGGAGAAGTGAAAGTTGTAAATTGCACTATCACAAATGTAGGGAATAAACCCTTGATTTTAGATGAGGTTAAATCTTCTTGTGATTGTACGACATTAGATTATCCAAAAGCACCGATTATGCCCGGCAAAACCGGTGTTATCAAAGTTACCTATACTGCCAAAGAGGTGGGACAAATCAGCAAGTGGATCACTATTTTATCCAATGGGGTTTCAAGTAGGATCATTGTAAAAACAAAAGGTAATGTAGTTGCTGAATAAAAAAAACAGAAACTAATATCGGGGTCGTTTGGTTTTGACAGCTGGTATGAGGATTTGTAAGCACGTCGGATGTTGTGAGATGGTTCCGTTAAAAGCTAACTCTCGTAGCCAATAACTGGCAACTCTTATGCAATCGCAGCTTAATTGCCGCGATTCCGAAGCCTAAACCAGGTTTAGAGCATCGGATGTTTCCCCGAAAGCACTGCCAATCTGCGTTCGGCCAGAAGCATCGAAAATGATTGGATAGCAAATGTCAGCTTCGGGACAGGCGTGAAATTTTAGAAGATAAGCGAAAGTTGGGTTGGTCCGGTACTTTTCTTTCGCCGACAATCAAACCGAGACTAAACGTGTAGAAAGCATCTTTGCAGCCAATTTGGACGCGGGTTCGACTCCCGCCGGCTCCACAAAAAAGGACAGATTTTAAATCTGTCCTTTTTGTTTTTGATGATAGATGAATAGTAACTAAATTTTTCTTGAAGTATGATTATCAAACGAAATTAAAATTTGAATTTGCATTCTATTACTCTTACGAATAGAATAAATTTAGTATTTTTGCAATTAAATAATAATTTGGGAGAAGAAAGATGGCTAAAAAGAATCAATCAAAAAGATTAACGAACCAACATAAAGAATCCAAAGGTGTAGTCGGTATTTTTGGGGAAGATGCAAAATCATTCGACAATACAATTGGAGAAATTTCACATTTTGTTATAAAACAACTTGAAGTGGAGTTTCCTTTTTTGACGTTTCAATATAAAACAAGCATCAAAAAAGAAGAAATTAACGAAGCTTTAAAAAAAGTTGACCCTGAATTAGGACAAACCCTTTTTGTTACAAATTCCAGTATAATACCTGATGGTGGAATAATTGAAGTTAAAGACGATAATGGAAATTGGAGAATTATTTTAGTTTCAGAGGCTAAACATCAAGGGAAAGACATTGAAAATATCAAAGCAGGAAAACTTGTTGGAAAAAGAAATAACCAAGACTTGATGGCTGCTGGTAATGCAATCGAGCGATCACATAAAAATATTTCTGAAATCGCTAATTTGATGTTATCAGAATCTCATTTTCCTTATGTCTTATTTCTTGAGGGTTCAAACTTCTTAACAGAAACAATTTCAATTGCAAGACCTGATGGAAGAGTTGTGACGCTTGAATACAATTCAGGAATGTTAAACAGATTAGATAGATTAACTTCTGCAAATTATGGAATGCCAATTAATACAAATTTATGCAAAAATAAGTTTGTTAAGCATAAAGATAAATCAATTATGCTTCAAGCAACTTCTATATACTCGCAAGGAAATGGAGGAAAATGGGATAATAAAATAATGTTTGAAATTATGCTTGAAATTTCTAAAACTTCCCTTCAAATATTAGGCAGCGACCTATTTAATCAAATTACTAAAAGATGAAAACAATCCAAATAGCATAGAAATGTCAAGAAATGCAACAAATGAATTATTACAAAATGCTAAAAAATCAAAAAGTGATGAGTTTTATACACAACTTTCTGATATAGAAAGTGAATTACAACATTATAAAATTCATTTTAAAAATAAAGTAGTTTATTGCAATTGCGATGACCCTATTAATAGTAACTTTTTTAATTATTTTGCTTCAAATTTTAAAGAATTAGGTCTAAAAAAATTGATAGCCTCTTGTTTTAGAGAACAAACAAGGGATTTATTTAATACAGAAGATAATGAAAATGGTTTTTACTTTGAATATACAGGGAAAGAGGGAGAAAGTAAAAACCCAAGTTTAACTGACTTAGTTTACTTTAAAGGGGATGGTGATTTTAGAAGAGAGGAAAGTGTCAAACTACTAAAGCAATCTGATATTGTTGTTACCAATCCACCATTTTCTTTATTTAGAGAACATATCGCTCAATTAGTTAAATACGATAAACAGTTTTTGATAATTGGTAATATAAATGCAATTACTTATAAAGAAATTTTTAAACTAATTAAAGAAAACAAGGCATGGTTGGGAATAAATCTTGGTCGAGGTATTTCAGGTTTTATAGTTCCAGAACATTATGAACTTTATGGAACAGAGGCTAGAATTGATAACTTAGGAAACAGAATCATATCCCCTAACAATTGTCTTTGGTTAACAAACTTGGATACTTTTAAACGTCACGAAGATATAATACTTACAAAAAGATATAAAGGAAACGAAGCGGAATTCCCAAAATATGATAACTATGATGGAATAAATGTAAATAAAACACAAGACATTCCATTAGACTTCGATGGATTTATGGGTGTCCCCATTACTTTCTTACATAAATTAAATCCCGACCAATTTGAAATAGTTAAATTCAGAAAAGGAAATGATGGAAAAGATTTATCAGTAAATGGGAAATGTCCTTATTTCAGAATAATAATTAAGAATAAACGAATACAAACTGAAAGCCAAAAATTAACTGAAAATAAAGGAATGCAAGCAAGTAATAAATTGTATAAAATATTTGGAAGTCAGTGCGTTATTGAGCAACATAGCTCAATTTAGAAAAAATCTGATCATACAATTTGGTGCCATCACTGGGTAATGCCCCTTCTGAAAGTACAATGTTTCCGTTTGGATCCACCATAATATACCTCGGAATCCATAATGAGGTGGTTGCTAATACCTGATACAAATCATTTTTCAATAGATCATTGATCAAAATATGGGATCCAACTAAATTGTATTTATTCAAATATCTTTTCCATTTGGCACGATCAGGTGATCTTTCTAAGGAAATATACAAGCAGGCAATATCATTCTTTTTCAAAAAACTTTTTAATTCAGTATTGTAAGCAAACTCTTTAATACAATCGGGACACCAGGAGGCCCAAATATCAATAAACAGATAGTTGCCTTTGAAATGGGAAACCGCCTGTCTGTAGCTGGTTACCTGTAGAGAATCATCTAAAACTGTAATGCCAGGATTAAGTCCATCTTTTCCATCTGCATAAAATGCTTTAATATCAGGAATCACTTTGTTTTTAATTTCCTGAAAATATTGAATTTTCGTATTTTCAGGGAAATCTTTCATATATTGATTAAAAAGGGTAATGGTTTCCTGATCTAATCTGATGCTTTTACTTTTCAAATATTCTAATGCATAATACTGATACACTTTTTTATGAATCATCTCTTTAACTTTCCCCAGAATAAATGTTTGCCCCAAAGAGTTTTTGAGAGATTCATCATATTCCGGTTTGTTTTTTTGGATCAATTCAGGAATAAACATTTCTATATATTCTTTTCCTACGGAAGTTTGATAAAGATCAGGATTGTTAAGTGGAGCTCTTTGAATAATCAGGTTTTTTTGTTCTATTAGGGTCTTATTGCTTGATGAATCTAAATTTCCCATTTGTTGATCAATATATAGTAAGGTATAATAAGCCAGATAATATTCCACAGAACGGGAAGCAAATTCATAGAAAGGTTCATCAATTCTTTTTACTTTATAAAGCTGATTGATGGTTACTAGAGATTTTGTAACCAATTCATCATAATTTCTATAGATAGTTTGATGTTGAGTAGAATCAAAAATTTTATTATAGTCAATAGTTGATTTTTCATTTCTGAAACGGATCAATTCAATCATGCCGATATTATTTTCACCTTCAATTAATGGAATAGGGGTTTCTTTTCCTTTAGGAGTGATGGAAATTGCAATATTATATTTTTCAGCTTCCGTAATGAAAAGTGGGGAAGATGAGTAAGTTCCATTTTCTGTTTCCGCTTGAATCAGAACTGTTTTAGGCTTTTCCATCTCCACTTCAAATGAACATTTCCCCTTTTTATCGGTATAAATAGTGTCGGGAATCATCTTCTCTGTCATGCCATAAGCATCCGATACATATATAAATACGGGTGTTCCCTTTTTTGCATGGGTTAGTTCTACAAAAAATTCACTTTTTTCTACACCGGAACATGCCGATAACAAAAGGATAGATCCAAAAATCAAATAGGTTAGGTTTTTCATTTTTTTAGATTAAAAAGCAAAAGTAACAAAAATAAATATAATGAGTTTAACAAACTTGAAAAAGTGAATTACTGTTTTTTACATTTTAAAAAATCAATTGTGAAATGTAAAAAAATTATTTCCAAATCAAATGAAAGGGTTTTATGAACAAAATATAGTTCATAAATGAGTGAATATTGTTTATAAAAAAAATTAATAAAAAACATGAAAATCCGAAAAAACTTCCAAAATGACCCAAAATGAGTAAAAATTTCACCCCTGTGAAGGGGTAAAATAGGGGTACAAGAAAAATGAATTGGTCATAAATGAAATCGTTTTGAGCAAAAAAATGCGAAAGTGGTCATTTTTTATGCGCTTAATTTTCAAAAAATGGCCATTTGTTAAAATATGCAAAAAAATGTTAAAATTCCGATTGACAAAATTTTAGCTCCTTATATTTGTGACAGAAAACAACAACAAAAAAAATAATAAACTTAAAAAATTAAAAACAATGAAAAAGATTCAATTTTTATTCGTAATTTTGCTTGCATTAGTAATGGTTTCCTGTATGGATCAAGAAAACAACTCATTAAATACAACACCAACCTCCAACACCGGAACAATCACCTGTGAAGATCATGATCATGGTTCCATCTCAAAAGGATTGTTTAGTGGAAAAATCTCTTATGGGCATAAATCTACCGATTGTAATAATTCTTGTATGCAAGTTAATGGAAAATTTACACATCTCGATTGCCAAAGTTTTGGAAATGCTTGTTCCACAACTGCACGTTTAACATTAAAATTGGATAAAGAAGGTGCTTATATTGCTACAACCATTGATCCCAATAATTTTACTTCTTTAGATCTTTTCAATATGCCTAACCGTTCTTTATATGGTGGGTTAGATCAAAACAATGTGGAACAATGGCTTAATATTCCAGCTCAAGTTTCCTACAGAGATTTAACTACCTTACAATTTAGTTTCACAGAAGTATTTATTACCGATAAACCATTTTACCCTAACCTATAAACCATATTTTAAAAATGAAAAAAAACAACTTCCTAAAAGAAAACTGGTTAGAATTTGTCTTTCATATTATCTTTTGGGGAGTTGTTTCCTATTATTTTCTAAATAATTCATTAATTAGACCTGGCGGATTTAATTTAAAATTAGAATTTCTATGCTTATCAGTCATTATAATAACAGTTTATTTTAATTATTTTATACTATTTAGATATTTTAATAAAAAAGGAACAAGATTAGTCTATTGGGTATTAACTATTTTAACAATTGTAGGTTCTGCTTTTTTAGAGTGGTTTATTGTAATAGATGAAATAAAAAAAATATTTGGTTTTTCTTCTTTTCCAAAGTTTTATCACGTATTTCCCATATCTATGAGAAACTCCGCTTTTATGCTGTTTTTCATTATTGTGCGGTACTATAAGGAGTCGGTGATGTACAGCAGGAAGTTGGTCAGGATGTTTGAAATTGAACGTTTATATTTATCATCCAGAATTGCACCCCATTATTTTTCCAATGTAATTTTTTCTATGCAAAACCTATTAATGACAGCAGATCGGGATACTTTCAAATACCAGTTGGAAAAATTGGAGCATGTGATCAGCTACATGTTGGTGGATGCGGTGAAAAGTGATGTAACTTTGAAAGAGGAGATCCATTTCTATAGCAGTTATGTGGAACTGGAAAAACTGAGGCATTCTTCTGAAATCAATTATATTGTCAATACTGCTAAAGGGGTTGATTTTATGTTTCATTTGGCGCCATTGTTATTCGAAAATTTGATTTGTAATGCGTTCAAATTTTGTCCACACGACGGAACCGGCTATGTGAAAGTTACCATTGAGCAACCTGATTCTGATTCAGTCTTATTTACCTGCGAAAACAACATTTCCGATACAATTATCAACCGGAAAGGAAACGGAAAAGGGCTACCCAACTTACAAAACAGGTTAGAGTTGATGTATCCAAAAAAACACACATTAGATTTTAAAAATTTAGAAAACATTTTTATTGCTAAACTATTAATTCAAAAATAAATATGGATCATAGTCGATATTATTTTGTCATTGTAGATGACAATCCCAACGTACCCACCACATTATCTTATCTTTTTAATCTTCACAAACTGAATGTGGAATGGACCTATTTCAATAATCCTTTAAAAGCTTTAGAATTTTTTAGAACAAAGACATGTGATTTACTGTTTTTGGACGTTGAGATGCCTGAAATGAGCGGATTTGAACTTTTAGAAAAAATTTCAAATCCTCCTTTTACCGTTGTTTTAACAACCTATTCTGAAAAATATGCAGAACGTGCATTTGTTTATCTGGAAAGAAATTTATTGGATTTTGTCTCTAAAGACTTGTTAATTCCAAATTTTAGAAGAATTAAAGAACGTTTTTTAAACCGACATCGTGATGATTTTTTCTTAGTGAATAGAAATTCAATGTCTGATGAATTGGTAAAGATTCAAATCAATGAAATTAAATATTTCTTCAGGGAAAAAGATTACATTTATGTTGTAGTTGGAGAAGAAAATGAGAAAGAGTTCTATATGAAAATGCCATTTTCCATATTACCAACCTTACTTCCTCCCGATTCTTATTTTGATGCACGCAGAGGGATCATCATCATGTTATCCCATGTGGTAAATTATAAATTGGGAACTGTAACGATGGGCAAAGATAAAAACGGCAATCCGATCATTATCAGAATCTCTTACAGACAACATGGTAAGTTCATCAAACAATTGAGAGCGCGACACTCATTGATCACCATGACGGAGAAAGAGAATCCTTTCTAAAATTGAACTTTTATCAAACTGTGGAGCCTGAAATTGTCATGTAAATAACTAATTCATAAATGGATACAATAAAATAAACGATTTCAAAAAATATTTTCACAAATTGATAAATTGTAATGAAAAAAGTTGTATTTTTGCAGCCTTAAAAAAGAATCGATTTCAAAATAGAAAAAATAGACGAAGATGAAAAAAGAGTTAATACAATATGTTGAGGATAACTTAGTACCTACAAAAGAGTTTCCAAAATTTAAAGCCGGGGATACCATCACTGTTTCCTTAAGAATTGTTGAAGGATCAAAAGAGAGAATACAACAATTTCAAGGTGTTGTAATTCAAATTGGTGGTGAAGGTGTTACAAAAACTTTCACAATCAGAAAAATTTCCGGTGGTATTGGTGTTGAAAGAATCATTCCTTTTGCATCTCCATTTATTTCTGAGATTGCTGTTAATAAAAGAGGGGTTGTTCGTCGTGCCCGTATTTATTACTTACGTAAACTTACAGGTAAGAAAGCCCGTATCAAAGAGAGAAGAGGCAAATAATCATACTGAAGAGCGGCATTTGCCGCTCTTTTCGTTTATATATCATTTTTTCTTATTTTTGCGTTTCAAAAACACAAGTTATGGCTTTAATACATTCGCTAGAAACTAACGGTAATAAACTGTTTAAAAATAGAGGAGTTATTCCACTTTACATTTTGTTAATTGCACTACCCATTCTATTATTTGGGAATCAATTAGTGTATAAATCTTTTTCAACAGATACTGGAGAGTATTTCTTAAAGCCGATAGTGTTAATCTTTTCTGTTGTGATCTCCTTGACCGGTATGATGATCAGATGTTACGCCATTGGAACTACACCTCATGGAACATCCGGAAGAAATACCGAAAAACAGGTAGCCAAACAATTAAATACAAAAGGGATCTATTCTGCAGTCAGACACCCATTATATTTGGGAAATTATTTGATGTGGGCCGGATTTTTACTTTTTACCTTAGATATTCTTTTGTTTTTTATTGTTTCATTGGTGTTTTGGCTCTATTACGAAAGAATTATGTATGCAGAGGAACGCTATTTGGAAAAACAGTTTGGGGACACCTTTATCCAATGGTCATTAATAGTTCCTCCATTTGTCCCATCTTTGAAAAATTTTGAGCCGGGAACCATTCCTTTCTCATTCAAAACAGTTTTAAGAAGAGAATATACAGGATTGTTTGCCATGACTTTAATCTATACTATTGTTGATTATATCACGGCATATCGATTTGAAGCTTACATAATAAAAGAACAGTTTCCTTTTATTCCGATCAGAATCTCATTTTATATCATGATTTTTGTTCTCATCATCATGTTGGTATTAAGAACATTAAAACATCATACAAAAGTATTGGATAGAGTAGAGGGAAGAGATTAATATTTGAAAACCATTAAATTTTTATTTTATGAAAGTATCTCATATTGAACACATTGGAATTGCTGTAAAAGATTTAAAAACAGCTATTCCTTATTATGAATCTATTTTAGGATTAAAATGTTATAACATTGAAGAGGTTATAGATCAAAAGGTTAGAACTGCTTTCTTTATGGTAGGGCAAACCAAAATTGAATTGTTGGAACCTATGAATGAAGAGAGTACAATCGCAAAATTTATTGAAAATAAAGGGGAAGGTGTACACCATTTAGCATTTTGTGTTGATGATATCTCAGAATCTTTAGGAGAAGTGGAAAGCAAAGGAGTACGTTTAATTGACAAAGAACCACGTCAGGGTGCTGAAGGTTTACAAATTGCCTTTTTACATCCTAAATCAACTCAAGGTGTTTTAACCGAGTTGTGCATGAATCCAAAAGATAAAGAATAACAATGATCTATAAGGAGTTTAGTATATTTGAAGTGGCCATGTTGATGAGCTTTGCTGTCAGTTGGCCATTTTCCATTTTTAAAACCTTAAAAACGAAGTTTGTGCTCGGAAAAAGTCCGGTATTTATGATTTTTGTTTTGATTGGGTATATTTTTGGAATCTTTCACAAATTATTTTTTTCTTATGATATTGTCATTTTTTGTTACCTGTTTAATTTTCTTTTAATCAGTTTTGATATCATTTTGTACTATTATTTTGCCCCAAAGAACAAAAAAGCGTTAAAAAGAGAAGAAATGTTGATTAAATAACTTTTTTTAACCTTTTTACATCCCTACTATCTCATTTTTTTTATATATTTTTGCAAATTGAAACAAAAATATCTATGGTAAAGAAAAAAATTCTCTTTATAGCACCTGCTATATATCCTTATTTGGAAGAGAACTATATCTCATCAATTTGCAGATACTTGCCACAAGGCATACAAGAGAAAGAAAATGAAATCAGAACATTCATGCCCAAATATGGATGTATCAACGAAAGAAAAAATCTCCTCCACGAAGTTATCAGATTATCCGGTCAAAACATCATTATTGAAGATACTGATCATCCTTTAATTATTAAAGTGGCTTCACTACAAACTGTGAGAATGCAGATTTACTTCATTGACAGCGAAGATTTCTTTTATCGCAAAAATCAATTTTTTGATGATGAGGGAAATTTCTTTGCAGACAACGATTCCAGATTATTATTTTTTGCTAAGGGCGTTATAGAAACTGTGAGAAAGTTAGGATGGAATCCTGACATTATTCATTGTCACGGCTGGATCACTTCCTTAGTGCCTCTATTTATAAGAACTTGTTATAAGGATAATCCATTATTTCAAGACACTAAATTAATCTATTCCATTTATAACGACCATTTTACAGAAAAGTTTTCAAATAGCTTCAGTAAAAAGTTGAAAATTACAGGGATTCCGATAGATGCGCTTTCAAACTTCAAAAAAGCAGGATATGAAGCAGTTGTTAAATCAGCTATAGACCATTCTGATGCTATTGTGATTGGGCACCCTGAAATTAAAAAATCAATACTGAACTACATTGAAAAGTTAGAAGGGAAACCAAAAATGGTACATCCAGATAAAGAGGAATATATTGAAGATTATGATCTTTTTTACGACACCGTATTACAACACAATTCAGTTATTCAATAATTTACATGAGAAAACGCTCTCTATTAGTAATTGCAGCCCTCATCAGCTTGTTTTTTATCAGTTGTGAGGATGAATTAACATCTTTAGGTTTAAATTTAAGAGATCCTAATGATTTGATGGGAACCCATTTTATGGATTCAACAACAATTATAGCTCAATCTGTATGGGTTGATTCGCTTACAACAAAAGGGTTAAGTAGTAATGTTTTAGGGTATGTTAACGACCCAACTTTTGGTACAACAAAAGCCGATTTTTATGCCCAATATCTTTTATCAGGTAAAAGTGTGAATTTCGGAACTGCTCCTGTTATTGATTCTGTTGTATTATCTATTAGAATATCAGGATTTTTCGGAGACACAACAACCGCTTTACCTATTAGAGTTTATGCATTAAGTGAACCAATGAGATCAGATTCTGCTTACACTTCTCATAGTACTTTAAACTACAACTCCAATAACTTAACATATAATTCCAATTTCTCAGTTGCTCCCAGACCAACCACTAAGATATTGGTTGATACTACTTACAATGATGCTCATTTAAGAATTAGATTAAGTGATGCGTTTGGTACAAACTTTTTAACGAATCAGACTCAAATGCAGGATTCTGCTACATTTGCCAATTTTTTCAAAGGACTATATGTTACAGTTGAAAACCCAAGCGGAACCGGTTCATTAATAAATGTAAATCTTACAAATTCTGTGTCAGCCATCACGATCTACTATACCAATAGTGTTTCAAAAAATAAATATCAGCTAGTTACTAAATCAACAGCCATCCGTTTTAATCATTTTGAACACAATTATACCAAAGCAACTCCTCATTTTATTTCTGAGGTGATCAATGGTGTTCCTTTTGGAGGAAATGGTGCCGTTGGAGAAGAATTATTGTACGTGCAACCAACCGGAGGTGTGAAAACAAAAATTCAGTTTCCAACCGTTAAAACTGCCTTTAAAGATAAAAAAATTGTGATCAATAGAGCAGAATTGGTGATTACAAATGTTTCTACTGATCCAACTCATTTTTTCATTCCTGCTTTATTGACCATACAAGGAGTTGCTAAAGACGGAACTATATGTTACATCCCTGATGACTCCTATTATACTTCATCAGAATATTTTGGAGCCACTTATAATACGACTACTAAAGAGTATAGAATTAGAATTACAGACTATATCCAGGATCTTATTTTAAGGGATAAATTTCAGGATTACTTTTATTTAATGGTTTCAGGATCAGGTGTAAGAGGTAATAGATTGATTTTTGGCGGAACAGATCCTAGTGATATTTCCTCCAGACTTCGATTGGAGATCTCCTATACTGAATATTAAACGATTTATTTTTTTATTAAAAACTTTGTTCTATGTGTGGAATTGTTGCTTATACAGGAAGCAGGGAAGCGTATCCGATTTTAATCAATGGGTTAAAAAGACTTGAGTATCGAGGATATGATAGTGCCGGAGTTGCTTTGATGCAAAATAATGAGATCTCTTTGTACAAATGTCGAGGTAAAGTCGCCGATTTAGAAGCGTATTGCGAAGATAAAAATATTTTATCCCATTGTGGAATTGCACACACTCGCTGGGCAACTCACGGGGAACCCAATTACCAAAATGCTCACCCTCATCTTTCTATCGATGGGAAATTAGCCTTAATTCATAATGGAATTATTGAAAACTATTTGAGCTTGAAAAAGGAGTTGATGAATAAAGGGTATGAATTTCTTAGCAATACAGATACAGAAGTTTTGGTACATCTGGTTCAGGATATTCAAAAAACTGAAAATGTAGATTTAGTAGAAGCAGTTCAATTAGCCATGTCAGTTGTTATTGGTACTTATGCCGTTGTAATTTTATCAGCAGACTATCCTCAACAACTTATCGTAGCTAAAAAAGGGAGTCCTTTATTGATTGGAATTGGTAAAAATGAATTTTTTATTGGTTCAGATGGAGCTCCAATGGTTGAGTTTACCAATAAAGTAGTTTATTTAGAAGATGAAGAGGTTGCTGTAATCCATCCCGATAAAAAGCTGGAGATCACCAATATCAAAAATGAACGAAAAAAACCTTTTGTTGAAAGATTGGAATTGCAATTAGAGCAAATTGAAAAAGGGGGTTTTGAACATTTTATGTTAAAAGAGATCTTTGAACAACCAAAAGCAATATCCGATTCTATGAGAGGTAGAATCAATACAAAAAAGGATGTTGTTGCATTAGGTGGAATCATTGAATATGAAAACAAGATGTTAAAAGCAGGCAGATTTATCATTGCGGCTTGTGGAACCTCCTGGCATGCAGGATTGGTTGCTGAACACCTTTTTGAATCACTGGTTCGAATTCCTGTTGAGGTAGAATATGCTTCTGAATTTCGATATCGTAATCCGATTATCAAAGAGGATGATGTTTTGATAGTGATTTCGCAATCCGGAGAAACAGCAGATACATTAGCCGCTATTGAGTTAGCTAAAAGTAAAGGAGCAACAGTTATTGGAATTTGCAATGTGGTAGGTTCCAGTATTGCCAGAAATACACATGCAGGTTCCTATACACACGCCGGTCCTGAGATTGGAGTTGCATCAACTAAAGCATTTACCGCTCAGGTAACAGTATTGTTTTTGATGGCATTGAGTTTAGCTCGTAAAAAAGGTGAGGTTTCTTTATCTATGTATCATCACTATATTAGTGAGTTGGAAGCAATTCCTGCTAAAATTGAAACCATTTTAGCTAAAAATGAATACATTAAACAAATAGCTCAGGAGTTTATCAATTGTCATAATGCGATCTATATGGGTAGAGGTGTTAATTTTCCTGTAGCTTTAGAAGGCGCTTTGAAATTAAAAGAGATCTCCTACATTCATGCAGAAGGGTATCCTGCAGCTGAAATGAAACATGGTCCTATTGCCTTAATTGATAAAGAGATGCCGGTTGTTGTGATCGCAACAGAACAGGAAACGTATGATAAAGTAGTGAGTAATGTTCAGGAAGTGAAAACGAGAAGTGGAAAGATCATCTCCATCGTTTCTGAGGGTGATGAAATAGTAAAAGGGATGTCTGATTTCTGCATTGAAATTCCAAAGACAGACGAATTATTATCCCCATTAGTAGCATCTGTACCATTACAGTTGTTAGCTTACCACATTGCTGTTGCCCGCGGATGTGATGTGGATAAACCCAGAAATTTAGCCAAATCTGTTTCAGTGGAATAGCAGAATTTAACACTGTTTAAAATATTTACGATTGTTAAAAATTGTTTTTTAATTTTTTTTAACAATCGTATTTTTTTTATGGAATAAAAGGAAAAAAAGTATTACTTTTGCAACCATACAAAAAAAGTGTAGCATTCTAGTTAACCATTTAAAAATCACATAATTATGACAATGCAAGAAAAAATCAAGCAACTACTTGAATTGCGGGAACAAGCTCGTTTAGGTGGTGGTGAGAAAAGAATTGAGAAGCAACATGCTCAAGGAAAATTTACAGCAAGAGAAAGAATTTTGATGTTATTGGATGAGGGAAGTTTTGAAGAGTTTGATATGTTTGTGACTCACAGATGTGTAAATTTCGGCATGGAAAAAGAAAAATATTTGTCTGACGGTGTTGTTACCGGTTACGGTACAGTAGAAGGCAGATTGGTATTTGTTTATTCACAAGATTTTACAACATTTGGAGGTTCTTTATCTGAAACACAATCCAACAAAATTTGTAAAGTTTTAGATCAGGCGATGAAAATGGGAGCTCCAGTAGTTGGAATAAACGATTCAGGTGGGGCACGTATTCAAGAAGGTGTAAACAGTTTAGCAGGTTATTCAGAAATTTTCCAAAGAAATATTTTAGCTTCTGGTGTAATTCCTCAAATTTCTGCCATTTTTGGTCCTTGTGCCGGTGGTGCTGTTTATTCTCCTGCATTGACTGACTTTATCATGATGGTGAAAAATACCAGTTACATGTTTGTAACCGGTCCAAAAGTGGTAAAAACAGTAACCAATGAAGATGTAACTGTTGAAGATTTAGGTGGTGCATCTATTCACTCTACAAAATCGGGTGTTGCTCATTTTGCAGTTGAAAATGAAGAGATTGGATTACAAACAATTAGAAAATTATTGAGTTATATTCCTTCAAATAACATGGAAGAAGCTCCAATTGTTACAACCAAAGACCCAATCAATCGTTTAGAAGATAAATTGAATCAAATTATTCCGGATAATCCCAATAAACCTTATGACATGAAAGAGATTATTCATGCGATTGTGGATGATGGTGATTTCTTGGAAATTCAGCCTAATTATGCTCAAAATATCATCATTGGTTATGCTCGTTTTAATGGCAGATCAGTAGGTATTGTAGCAAACCAACCTAAATATCTGGCTGGTGTTTTAGATATTAACTCATCCAGAAAAGGAGCACGTTTTATTCGTTTCTGTGATGCTTTCAATATTCCTGTGGTTACTTTGATTGATGTACCAGGATTCTTACCCGGAACCGGTCAAGAGTACGGTGGATTGATTATACACGGAGCAAAATTACTATATGCTTATGGTGAAGCTACCGTTCCAAAAATAACAGTTATTCTTCGTAAAAATTACGGTGGAGCATATTGTGTAATGAGTTCAAAACACTTACGTGGAGATATCAATTATGCATGGCCAACAGCTGAGATCGCAGTTATGGGTGGAAAAGGTGCTATTGAAATCTTAAATGGTAGAGAGATTGCAGCTATTGAAGATCCTGAAAAACAAGCAGAATTCATGAACCAAAAAGAGATTGAATATCGTGATGCTTTTGCAAATCCTTATGTTGCTGCTCGTTATGGTTATATCGATGATGTAATTGAACCAAGAAATACACGTTTCAGAATTATTCGTGCTTTGGAATCAACCAAAAATAAACGTTTGGAAAATCCTGCCAAAAAACACGATAATTGTCCATTATAATTTAAAATTGCTATGAATAAATTAAAGACAATTTTTATATTAACATTTTTGTTTTTGACGATAAACTTTACATTTTCTCAAAAACAAAAAGATTTGAAAATCAACGAATTATTTCTTAATAATATAGATAACCTTGCAGATGAGTATGGTCGTCATGTACCTTGGGTTGAGATTTTTAATACTTCCTACAATAAAGTGAATATTGCGGAGTGTTACTTAACCAATGATACAACAGGATTAGCTGCAGGAGATCCATCTCGATGGTATAGAATTCCTAAAGGGGATCCCAATACATGGATACCTCAAAGGAGCTATTTGATTTTCTACTTGGATAATACCCCAACTTATGGCGTTTATCATACCAATTTTAATCCAATGGATTCTAATTCAAACAATTATATTGCTTTAATTAGTTCCAATGGTAGAACCATAATTGATTTTTTTACCTTTAAACCTTCTCTACGAACTGCAACACATTCTTATGGCTATAGAGTGGATTATGGAGTTGATGAAGTTGAAATAAATGGTCAAAAATTAAATAATCTTTCTGAATTAGAGTATTTTACTCCAGGGTCTCAAAATAATCCTGAACCCATGATTACTAAATCAGAAGAGATTAACAAAAAGGATAAATATGGATTAGGACTTACTGTAATTTCTATGACTGTTGTTTTTGCTGCATTATTTCTCATTTTCGTTATTTTGAAATTATTTGCGAGAATGTCAAATAAGCCTAATCCTCGATTGAAATTGCACAGTGCTCAAAAGAAAGCAAAAAAAGAGGAAGCAAAAGTTACAGAAAAACTAGTTGCACCATTGGTTGACAATGGTGAAGAATTGGCAGCTATTTCAATGGCATTACATTATCATTTGAATGCAGCCCATGATCAGGAAAGTGAAGTGATCACTATTGAAACTCCATCGGCACACTATTCACCATGGTCACAAAAACATTTTACTGTAAAAGGTTCACCAAAAAGAAGATAGTAAAAATCCAAGAATAATAAATCAACAATACATCAAATGAAAAATTATAAATTTACAATAAACGGGAATAAATATAATGTTGATATTTTGGGCATAGAAGATAATGTAGCTCAATTAGAAGTTAACGGAACTCCCTACGAAGTTGAAATGGAAATTGAAAAGTTCGTTCAACCTAAAGCCGTAATCAAATTAACTCCTCCACCTGCCCCTAAAGCAGGTTCTGCGGGTGCATCAGTTGCTAAAGCACCCAATGCACCAACAGGTGGTAGTAATTTAAAATCCCCACTTCCAGGTGTTATTTTGGACGTATTTGTTAAAGTGGGTGATCATGTAAAACCTGGTGATCATATCGTTCTTTTGGAAGCAATGAAAATGGAAAACAATATTGATGCTGACAAAGAAGGTACCATCAAAGAGGTTAAAGTTCAAAGAAACGACTCCGTTATGGAAGGTGATGTTTTAGTAGTAATAGGTTAATTCCTTTTTAACATAAAAAAAATAAAAAATGGATTATTTAGAATTTTTAAAAGAAGGGATTTCGCAGTTCTATAGCTATACAGGATTTGCCAATATTACTATAGGTCACATAATAATGATTGCTGTAGGCTTAATTTTTATTGCATTAGCCATTATTAAAGACTATGAACCTCTTTTGTTAGTTCCGATTGGATTTGGTATAATTATGGGAAATATCCCGTTTACTGATGGGCTACAAATTGGAGTCTATGAAAGTGGGTCTGTTCTTAATTATCTCTATTTCGGAGTTTTACAAGGGGTATATCCACCATTGATTTTCTTAGGTATTGGAGCGATGACTGACTTCTCGGCATTGATTTCAAATCCTAAGTTAATTTTAATTGGAGCTGCTGCTCAATTTGGTATTTTTGCTGCTTATATGTTAGCTTTATTGTTTGGATTCAATCCAATGGAAGCCGGTGCAATCGGAATTATTGGTGGAGCTGATGGTCCAACTGCAATATTCTTAGCATCTAAGTTAGCTCCAAGTATGTTGGGAGCCATTGCCATTTCAGCATACTCCTATATGGCTTTAGTGCCTGTTATTCAACCACCTGTAATGAGATTACTTACCAATAAAAAAGAAAGAGTCATTAAAATGAGACCTCCAAGAGTGGTTTCTCATAGAGAAAAAGTGCTTTTCCCTATCCTTTGTATTTTACTTACAGCTTTTATTGTACCCAGTGGGTTGGCGCTATTAGGGATGTTATTCTTTGGTAACTTATTGAAAGAAAGTTCAGTAACTCGTCGTTTAGCAAATACAGCAAGTGGTCCGCTAATTGACATTGTAACAATTTTGATTGGTTTAACAGTGGGTGCATCTACTCAAGCTACAACCTTCTTAACTGTTGACTCTATCTTAGTATTTGGATTAGGTGCCTTATCATTTATTTTCGCTACTTTTGGTGGTGTGGTATTTGTTAAATTCTTAAATATATTCTTAAAAGAGGGTAACAAAATCAATCCTTTAATTGGAAATGCCGGTGTTTCTGCTGTTCCTGATAGTGCACGTGTATCTCACATTGAAGGTTTGAAATATGATAAAACAAACTATTTGTTGATGCATGCCATGGGACCAAACGTAGCCGGTGTTATCGGCAGTGCAGTTGCTGCAGGTATCTTATTGAGTTTCTTATATTAGAATCAATTTTTATAAAATCTAAAGGCGTAAATTAACTTTTACGCCTTTTTTTATGTATTTTTGGAAAAATAAAACGGCCACTAATTCCCGAATTAATTCAGAATGCTCGTGTGCTCGAATGCTCGTGTGCTCGAATGCTCAATGTGCTCATTATTCATTCGTCTGCAGTCTGTGGTCCGTTGTCCGTAGTCTTTTTTCTGGGCGTTCCGGCACCATCCAACCCACAAATCCACCCTGCTGCCGTCGGGCTTTTCAGGGGTCCGCTTCGCTCCCGTACTTCGCTGCATGTCGCTTAAGATGGTTCATTCCGAATACAATCAATCATCGCGGCGCTCGTTCCAGCTCGTACCGCTTCGCGCCCTTCCAATCCCTAACGCACTCAAAACCGCAAGCGGTTTTTTCAGACTGGAGACGAGAGACTGGAGACGTTCGAAGTTCGACGTTAAACGTTCGAAGTTCGACGTTAAACGTTCGAAGTTCGACGTTAAACGTTCGACGAAGTTAGTTCGAAATTGTACTAAATTATTCATTGTTCATTATTCATTATTCATTATTCATTATTCATTCGTCCGCAGTCCGCAGTCCGCAGTCTGTAGTCTTTTCCCGCTCCAGCGGAGCGTTATATTGGTAGCCAAACGAATAAACCGACCAAACGATCCCGCTCCAGCGGAGCGTTATATTGGTAGCTTACAAATATGGTTTTTCTTTAATTGTTGACCACTATTCTTATAAAAGATTGGTACAGGATCCTAGCAGAATCAGCATTTCA
Source organism: uncultured Bacteroidota bacterium (assembly GCA_942493315.1). GTDB lineage: Bacteria > Bacteroidota > Bacteroidia > Bacteroidales > WCHB1-69 > UBA5429. The sequence goes on from OW818690.1 coordinate 2,018,975, forward strand.
TATATTATACTAATATTGAATTATTTGTAATAATCTCCACCAATCTTTTATTAGATTAGGAAAAATCACGCTGAGACCGCTGAGATCGCTGAGGGTTTTTCATTGGGTTCTCTGTTATATAATTATTTTTGTCCTTACCTAACCTTGATAAGCTATTCTGATAAAAGATTGGTACAGGATCTTAGAAGAATAAGCATTTTTTAGATTTTCCTGTGACAGAATATTTTACAAAAATCTCCACCAATCTTTTATTAGATTAGGAAAAATCACGCTGAGACCGCTGAGATCGCTGAGGGTTTTTCATGGTGACCTCTGGTGCGCCACGAGGCGTGTGTATATATTAATTAAATACCTAATTGTATGAAAGTTACAATCAACCCAATTTGCCGTTCAGGTTGAAGCCATTGCGATAGTGTAGGAGGAAACGAATACATTAAAGCTCGCAATGAGCGGATACATAAGCTGCAACAGTCAGGCTCCGTTACACGAAATTGACAGTGGTCAAGCTCCCAGAGTTGCTGAAACCTGTAACCACGTTGGATTAGAAAGACAGATAAAAGATCTTTAAATGGCGTAACCAACGGGACTGTCCGGAGTAATATGTTGTTGCGTGTGTATCGAAGGTAGCACATGAACGTGGGATCCCCTAACGGAGTGTAAGTCAAACACAGACGAGGGAGTCGGATATGTCCGTAGTAGTGCTGACCCCCGAAAAGGTAAAAGCGGGGATAGCGAAGGGACATTACTATAAATAAAGTTTATAACAATGGAAAAATCGACAGAATTGAGAAACAAGTATCAACAAAGAGTAGAAGCAGAAGATCAACCCGAACTCTTCAAAAGGAAGAAAAAGGAGATGTCAGATGCAGAAAGAGTATTTACCTTGCAGAGTAAACTATATCAAAAAGCCAAGCAGGATAAACAGTATAAATTTTATGTACTATACGACAAGATGTTTTTGAAATATATGCTAAAAGAGGCGTGGAAACAGGTCAAATCCAATGGAGGCGCACCAGGAGTAGATGGAATAAGCATAGCCATGATAGAACAACAAGGAGTAGAAAGCTATTTAGAGGAGTTGGGGGAAGAGTTGCGCAAGCAAACCTATAAACCTTTACCCGTCAAGAGGGTGGAAATAGATAAAGCGAACGGAGGCAAACGTCCATTAGGTATTCCAACAGTGAGAGATCGAATAGCACAAACAGTATGTAAAATGATACTTGAACCTATTTTTGAAGCAGATTTTTCGGAGAACTCTTATGGTTTTAGACCAGAAAGGAGTTCACGAGATGCGATGGGAAAAATTAAAGAAAACTTGAAAGCAGGAAAAACTGAGGTTTATGATGCAGATTTAAGTAAATACTTTGATACGATACCCCACGAGAAGTTATTCATAGCACTAAAGGAGAGGATTACCGATCCGAGGATGCTCAAGCTTGTAGATAAATGGCTAAAAGCACCCGTGCTGGAAAATGGACAACTAAAAGGAGGAAAGAAGAATAAGACAGGAACGCCACAAGGAGGAGTAATCTCTCCACTTTTGGCTAACGTCTATCTCAACCTCTTAGATAGAATAGTGGATAATGCAAAGAATCTATTTCAAAAATATGGATGTAGTATTGTAAGATATGCAGATGATTTTGTGATTATGGGTAAATCAATAACAGAACAAGTCAGAACCAAATTGGAAGAGATCATACAACGGATGGAATTATCAATTAATAGTGAGAAAACCCGCCTAGTAGATGCTACCACAGCTAGTTTTGACTTTCTTGGATGTACAGTAAGATATGACAAAGATATTAAAGGACGAAACTTCAGTTATTGGAATATCTGTCCTAGTAAAAAGTCAGAAAAGAAGATCCGAGATAAGGTTAGTGATTACCTTAGAACACATGGACACTGTAATGCAAAACAAGTGTCCACAGATCTAAATTCAATACTCAGGGGGTGGATCAACTACTTCAGCATGGATAATGTTTGTTATCCTGCAATGAGTAAAAGAAGATTAAGATTTTATCTTAACAACAAACTTACAAAATACTACAAGCGAAAAAGTCAAAGAAAATGTAGGTTATACCGACAAAATGCCTTTAAGGTCTTAGTCACCAAATATGGACTGATCGACCCGACTAAATACATTTTAGTAAGGACTTAACTGTGAATGCTTGCGACGAAGTTTATAGGAAAGCCGTATGCGGGAAAACTGCACGTACGGTTTGACGAGGGGGTGGGAGTAGCCTCGTTGCTGCTCCTCACTCTACTCTACTGATATAATTATTTTTGTCCTTACCTAACCTTGATAAGCTATTCTTATAAAAGATTGGTGCAGGATCTTAGAAGAATAAGCGTTTTTTAGATTTTACTCTAACTAAATATTTTATAAAAATCGCCACCAATCTTTTATTAGATTACTAAAAGTCAGAGCTTTAATGTTCAATGTGCTCGTTAGTCATTATTCATTTTAAAACTCCATTCGAGGTTGTTTGATTACAAATATAACGCTACGCTGTAGCGAGCTAATCCATCGGATATTCATTTGCTACCAATATAACGCTCCTCTGGAGCGGGATCTACAGACTACAGACTAATGAAAAATGAAAAATGAAAAATGAAAAATGAAAAATGAAAAATGAATTTTCGCTGTTTAAAGGTTGAACGCTTCGCTGTTTAAAGGTTGAAAAGTTGAAACGTTTCTAAACTCTTAAACTTTTAAGACTTTAAACCCTTAAACCTTTCCCCCTTCCCCTTTTCCCCGTAAGCATACGAGCAACCCCATCTTGTAGATGAGAGATGATCATTTTATTTTTGCTTTTAAAAAAGCATGAATATTATATCAAAAGAGGCAGAGATGTCAAGTATGGTTGAGTTGTGGAAACAAGGTGAAAAGACCAAAAAGGATTTTGCGATGGAACATGGGATTAGTTACGATTCCTTTAGATATTGGACACATAAATTATGTCCGGAAGAATCAATAAGGAGAACAAGTTTTAAAGATCAAGATTTTTCATTTATTGAACTAACCCAAGAAAATTTTAAATCAGAGGGATCTAGAATACCTCAGATTGAGTTAACATTACCAAATGGGATACAACTTAAAATATATTAGACATGATAGGATTTAGTAGTACCATAAAATATTATTTATGTACCAAACCTGTCAATATTCATAATAGCTTTGATGGATTAGCAGGCATTGTGCGTGATTTTATGCAAAAAACTCCGACATCTGGTGCTGTTTTTGTCTTTTTGAATAGACAAAAAACACATATAAAAATGCTTTATTGGGATGGAGATGGGTTCGTAATTTATTACAAGCGATTAGAAAGAGGTCGATACAAAGCCCGCACTACTGATTGTGATGGTGGTTTAGAACTAAAAAGAGAAGATGTTTTAATGCTTTTAGAGGGACTTTCTATAGATACGTTTAAGAAAAGTAAGCGATATAAAATTGCATAAAAAAGTTCATTTTTCTTACATAAATGGTTGTTTTGTAACGATTTTTTTAGTATATTTGTTACATGAAACAAGCGCAAAATAACCTGTTTATTGAACAACAAAATGAGTTAAAAGAACTCAAAAAAGTGCTTGCGCAACAAGACCAACAGATTCAAAAGCAAGACCAACAGCTTTATAAGCTTGAATCATCAATCATTCAAAAAGAAGATGAAATAAGTCGTCTTAAGCATTTGGTAGAACAATTAAAACGGATGACTTTTGGACAAAAGAGTGAGCGTTTTGAAAATCCTGATCAACTGGAGTTGTTTCCTAAAGAGGTTCTTGATCAAAAAGAGAAGGAATTGATTGAAGAAGTTGAAGTGATCATCAAAAAACGTAAAAGTTATGATGGGAAACATCCCGGAAGACAAGAACTGCCAAAAGATCTACCTGTAGAAGAAGTTATTTTAGAACCTACAGAAGATGTTACAGGAATGGTTCGTATCAGGGAAGAGATTACAGAAGAGTTACATATTAAACCCGCTTATTTGTTTATTAGACGTATTATCAGACCTGTCTATATAACAAAACCTGATGAAAATAATAAGCAAAGACAAATTATAGCAGAATTATATCGTCCGATTCCCAAAATCATGGCTGGTTCAAGTTTATTGGCTTATTTGATTGTAAATAAATATGTTTTTCACATGCCTATTCACAGACAATTACAACAGTTGAAGTTGTTAGGGATTAACTTAAGTGCATCAACAGTTGAAAATTGGATTAGATTAACATCAGAACTTCTGGAAATACTTTATAAAGGTCATCGACAGAAAGTTCAACAATCCCAATATTTACAAATGGATGAATCACCGATCCAGGTTATGGATCGAGAAACGAAAGGGAAGACAAAAAAAGGATATATGTGGGTAAGTAATGCAGTTATGGAGTTATCTGTACTGTTTGAGTATGCCCCTTCAAGAAGTCACAGTTTGCCAAAACATTTTTTAGATCAATATCGTGGGATTTTACAAACAGATGGTTATGCAGCTTATGATGTGGCTATTCGTGAAAAGAAGATTTTACATATTGGATGTTGGGCACATGCTAGAAGATATTTTGAGAAAGCATTAAGTAATGATAAAACTCATGCTACTGTAGTAATGCTACTGATCCAAGAACTTTATAAAGTTGAACAAACATCAAAAGAATTAAACGAAAGTATCGAAAAGCGATATCAAAGAAGACTTACAGAATCTCTTCCTATATTAAATCAAATTGGAAAATATATTGCTGATCACAGAAAGAATGTGCTACCTTCCAGTCCAATTGGAAAAGCTTTCAACTACTGTGTTGAAAGATGGGATGCTTTGATGAATTATCTTCAAAATGGAATGATCGAAATAGATAATAACAGAGTAGAGAATGCTATTCGTCCTTTAGCATTGGGTCGTAAAAACTACCTATTTGCCGGAAATCATGAATTTGCTCAATTTACAGCCATATATTATAGCTTCTTTGCTACCTGTAAACTAAACGATATTAATCCCTATGATTGGTTCGCTTATGTGGTAGAAAATATAAATGAAACCAAAACAAGTCAATTAGAAAAACTTTTACCTCAAAATATTGACAAATCCTTACTTGTCGAGACTAAACTGTCTGATTGAAAATTAATCAACCTTCTCTAATTTACCTTAAAAAAACATATTCTTTGATATGGGGTTGCTCGTATGCTTACTTTTCCCCTTCCCCTTGCACCCTTCGCCCTTCGCCCTTAGCCATTCGCCTGATCTGCATTAGGTCGGAGCCGGGAAAGCCCGCAAAGGAGAAAGCCGATGTGATGCAGGGAGAAAAAGAGCGAACTTGTGAGCTCCTTTTTCGACCATGCAGTCACACGGCTTGCGACTGCGGACTTGAAGGCGGAGACCGACCCTTTGGCAAGCGACGGGGTTTCTATTCGATGAGTGATGAATTTGTTTGAGCGTAGCCTAAGGGGAATGCCCTTATTAATAAGCTAATAAGCTAATGAGATAATAAGCTAATTAATAGTTAATAGTGAAAAACCTATTACTTATTACCTATTACTTATAACCTATTACTTATTACTTATTACCTATTACTTATTACCTTCAACCTTTAAACGAAGTTAATCGGTGTCATCAGCGTTCTATCGAAACTTAATAAAAAAAAACCGTAAAGTTTTTATGCTTTACGGTTTTTTTGGTGCGGATGAAGGGACTCGAACCCCCACGCCTCTCGGCACTAGATCCTAAGTCTAGCGCGGCTACCAATTACGCCACATCCGCTTGGGAAATTAGAGTGCAAAAATACACTTTTTTTTAATACTAAAAGTCCGTTTCCCTTTTTTTTTTCAAAAAATAGTTTTATGTTTGAAAAAATATATAAAGCATTCAATATCAGTAATATAAAAAATATTAACCACCACATTTTTTCCATTTTTTATCATTATCTTTGTAAATTAAAAAAAATATAGAATGAGTACGGTATTGATTGGCGATATAGTGAAGCAATTTTTGGAGAAATATGGGAAAAATGAACTTTTTCTTGAAAAACAAGCTGTTACATCCTGGCCCAAAATTGTGGGTCCTTTAATTGCTCGTTATACACATAAAGTAACTTCTAAAAATGGAGTAATAACCGTCTATGTCAAAAATACTACTCTTCGTTTTGAGTTGATGGGAATGAGATCCGAAATTATTCAGAAATTAAATCAAGAGGTAGGTAAAGAAGTGATCAAAGAGATTATCCTAAAGTAGCGATATGAAATCAAAACAATTAGCACTTATTGGAAAAACACTTTCTCATTCATTTTCAAAAACATATTTTACCAATAAATTTATAGAAAACTCTATAATCAACTATGAATATGCCTTGTTTGAATTGAGTTCGATTGAGGAATTACCCCAATTATTTGAAACATTTCCTCATTTAATAGGATTTAATGTAACCATCCCGTATAAAGAATCGATAATTCCCTATTTAGATGAATTGGATCCTGTTGCACAACAGATTGATGCTGTAAATGTGGTAAAAGTGATTTATAAAAACAATCAAAGAGTATTAATAGGATTTAATACCGATTATTTGGGATTTTTAGCCACAATAACACCGTATAAAGATCAATTAACCCATTTAGATCAAGCATTAATTCTGGGCACTGGTGGAGCTTCCAGAAGTGTTCAATATTGTTTTCAAGTTTTAGGAATCCCTTGCCAACTTGTTTCTCAAAAGTTAAAAAATAATGCAATTATTTACAGTGATCTTACTGCTGAAATGATTTCAAAATATAAAATCATTGTAAATACAACTCCTCTGGGAATGTATCCCCAAATAAACGAAAAACCGGAGATTCCATACACCGGAATTCAACAGGGTACGATAATGATTGATTTGATTTATAATCCGGAGATTACTTCTTTTCTTCAAGAAGGAATTCAACGAGGTGCGATCATAGAAAATGGACTGAAAATGTTACAAATTCAGGCAGAAGAGAGTTGGAAAATATTTAGATAATTATTTTTTTTTGATCCCTTTATAGATCAAATAAATAAGAAAAAGTACACCACCAATAACTAGAAAAATAGTAAGTTCATGGGAGTATTTATTGATCAGATCTTTTTGTCCATGAGCTAAATAACCTAAAATAGCTAATATGGAATTCCATAATGTGGCTCCAATTGTTGTATAAAGGAGAAATGGTCCCAGTTTCATTTTTGCTAAACCGGCCGGGATGGAGATCACCTGTCGGATAGCAGGGATTAAACGACCAACTAAAGTGGAGATATTTCCATTTTTCACAAAGTAGTTTTCAGCTTTTTCGATTCCTGGTTTACTCAGTAGAAACATTTTGCCAACACGAGTTTCAACAAACCAATATACAATAGGTCTTCCTAAAAACAGCGCTAAGAAATAGTTGATTAATGCTCCAATAATGGCACCCACGGTAGCAAAAAGGACTATAATCAATATGTTAATGAATTTATTATCGGTTACATATAAGTTTTGATTATTGGGATCACATGCCCCGTAAGCAGCTGGTGGAACCACAATTTCTGATGGAAATGGGATAAATGAACTCTCAATGGTCATAAAAAGGGTGACTGTAAAATAATTGAGATTATCCAAATAACCACCAACCAATCGTTCTGTTATTGATTTCTTTGGTTGAGCTGTTGTGTCGGTTGATGTTTGAGTAAATGCCGGCAAAGTGGCACATAAGAAAGCTAAAACTACGATTAATTTTTTCATTAAGGGCGATATTGTTGAATTAAATGTTGAATTTCTTCATTAGCTTCTAATAAAGATGAAATGGCTAAAAATTCGTCATGTTGATCATAAGCTATTGTAAGCGCATCTTCTAAAATAGGTTTTCCAAACTCTTCTCTATCAGTTAAATAGGAGAATGCTGCATAGTAGTAATCCATCATGGCAGGTCTTTTGGTTACATCCAATTCATGAGAGTAAAACTGAATCATATAAAAGCCTGTTTCCAAAAATTCGTTGGCAACACAAAAGTTTGTAAAATATTTGAAAAACTCATCATAGTCTTCCAACTGTTTAAGGGTAAGGTCAATAAGTCTTAATAATGCTTCTGATTGATTATCATCTGCATAAAAAGATAAGGCCATAAACAGCAGATCCATATCCTGAGGTGTATTTGCAAATGCTTTCTCAATAAAAAGGATGGCTTCATCATCCTGATCTCTTTTTTTCAATACATTAGCAATTCCAATAATCGCTTCATTATGGTTTGGATTGATATCCAATGTTTTGCGATAATAGTCAAGTGCTTTTTCTTCCTCTTTTAACATCATATAACAATCTGCTATATTGGATAGGGAGTGAAAATCAGCATGATCTATATCGTGAGCCAACTCATAATATTCAATTGCATTTTCAAAATTTTTCATTTCAAAAAAGGCATTTCCAATATTAAAATAGGCTGTACCAATCTCATTATCACAGGTTAGAGCTAATTTATACGCTTCAATTGAGTCTTCGAAACGATCCAACCAACTATAGGAAAGACCCAATCCAAACCAAGTTGCACCGGCAAATGGAAACTCTTCTGTTAGAGCAGTATAAAAATTAAGGGCTTCATCATACCATTTTTCTTCTTCGAATAAAAAAGAATAGATGGAGAGTTGTTCTTCAAAACTAATGTCATTTTGGAGTGCGAAAATAACATGTTCTAAAGATTCCTCTAATTGTTTTCTTTTCAGAAGTTCAAAACCCAATAGAAAATGGATATCAGGTTCATTTGGAGCGAGATCAAGTGCCTTTTTCAACCATTTGATATTCTCGTCATGTTTATTTAAAATATTGGAAAGATACACTTTCTCCATATAAAACTCAGGAGTAGGCTCAAAATCGTGTTCAATACGAGTCAATTCCTCTTCAGCCAGATCCAGTTCAAATTTTAAAATATGGGATTTCACCTTATACAATCTGAATGGGGATTGCATAGGATATAATTCAATCGCTTTTTGTAAGGCGATATCTAAATATTCAAAATCAAATTCGCTGATAAGTTCCTCAATTATGATCTCATATTCCTGAGAATCATAATACCTTTCTATATTCGCATCAACAGCAGTTTTAAACTCGTTAACTAATTGATTGTCATTCTCTTCAAACTCTTTCATCACTATAATATTGAACGGCAAATATACAAAAAAAACCTGTATCTTTGCCAATTGATTTCTAATTAACATATTACAAATACTCAATTATGGCAATTCTGATTAAAAACATTCAAAAATTAGTACAAGTTGAAACGGAGCCTGTTCCATTCAGAGCAGGCAAAGAGATGCAAACCTTACAGACTGTTGATCATGCCTTTTTACTTACGGAAGGTGAGTTTATTATCGATTTTGGTCCTATGGATCAACTTAATGAAAACATTCTAAACAAAGTGAAGGAACCAATTGAAGTGATAGATGCAACCGGAAAAATGGTGTTTCCATCATTTTGTGATTCGCATACCCACATTGTGTATGCGGGAAGTCGCGAAGTGGAGTATGTTGATAAAATCAAGGGTTTATCTTACGAAGAGATTGCAAAAAGGGGAGGAGGAATTAATAATTCTGCTAAAAGGTTAGCGAAAGAAACCGAAGATGAGCTATTTCAAGCTGCTATGAACAGATTGGAAGAGATGGCTTCAATGGGAACCGGAGCAGTTGAAATAAAGAGTGGATACGGTTTAAATACTGAAAATGAGTTGAAAATGTTACGCGTGATTCAACGTCTTAAAGAGCATTCTCCTATTATTATTAAATCCAATTTTTTGGGTGCTCATGCTGTTCCTTTGGAATATAAAGGAAAGCAAACAGAATATGTTGATATGATTATCAATGAGATGATTCCAATGGTAGCTGCCGAAGATTTAGCTGATTATATTGATGTTTTTTGTGATAAAGGTTTTTTTACACCCGAAGAGACAGAGCGTATTTTGATGCAAGGTATCAAATATGGAATGAGACCCAAAATCCATGCGAATGAATTGGATTATTCAGGGGGTATTCAAGTTGGGGTTAAATATAATGCCCTTTCTGTAGATCATTTAGAATATACAGGGGATGAAGAGATTGAAGCCCTTTTAGATACAGAAACAATGCCCACATTTTTACCCGGGGCAGCCTTTTTCTTAGGGATGATTTATGGTCCTGTTCGCAAAATGATTGATGCCGGACTTCCGATTGCACTGGCATCAGATTTCAATCCGGGTTCTTCGCCATCAGGAAATATGCAGTTGATTTTATCGATGGGGTGCGTAAATTATAAAATGTTACCCGAAGAAGCGATCAATGCTACAACCCTTAACAGTGCTTATGCGATGGGTGTAAGTGATGTGGCCGGATCTATTGCCAAAGGTAAATATGCCAATTTTTTTATTACAAAACCAATCCCTACTGTTGAATTTATGCCATACTCTTATGGTAGTGATAAAGTGGAACAACCATTCTTAAAAGGAAAACGTGTTAACAAAATATAATTAATATTCGATGGAAGAAAAAAGATTTAATCCTGATAAATTGGATCGGTTAAACCATCCGGATCGGATTTACAATTTTCCTGTAATGGAGATTCTGGAACAGATTGGGTTTCAAGAATCTGGTAAAGTGGTCGATATTGGAGCCGGAACAGCATTTTATGACAAACCGATTGCTGAGAAATTTCCAAATAGTACCATCATAGCTGCAGATATTTCGGATGTGATGATTCAATGGATGGAAGAAAATGTAATACCCGTATATCCCAATATTCAAACATTAAAAATGGAGGACCACACTCTTCCATTGGATACAAGTTCAGTAGATTTTGCTTTTATGGTCAACTTACATCATGAACTGGACGCTCCCGAGCTTAATCTTCAGGAGTGTTATAGAATTCTCAAAAAAGGGGGATATTTGGCTATTTCAGACTGGAGAAAAGAGTATTCAGAAAAAGGACCCTCCTTTGAGTTAAGATATGACCCGATCACAGTGATGGCACAGCTTTTATCAGCCGGATTTAATATGATTTTTAATTCCGGTGATTATCCGGATAATTTTCTAATTATTGCAGTGAAAAGTTGATTAAAATGAAATACATTGTTTTTTTGATATCTCTTTTGTTGATTCAATGTAATTCCAATCAAAAAGTGCAACCAAAAACGGATTCAAAAATGAATTCAAAAATACAAGATTTTGTAAAAGCACAAAATGAGGTAGATACCCTTCAATGTAATCAAATTTTTAAAGAAGTTGCACATAAATATAGAAACGATTTTCCTGGTTTGATTGAAAAATCAAATTATAATTTGATTTATAACTTTCTAAAATCTGAAACATTTATAATAGAATCGACGAATGGATTAGATTTCAATTTCACTGCTTTAAGTAACTATTCACATCATGAAATAATTCAGCTCATTAAACAATGTGAGACTTTTACTGAATGTGATGAGTCGATAGTTCACAGTTTGAAAATTGCCGGATTAAATTTGAATAGAGTGGCAGAACGAGATAGTTTTGTCAGGGCTCAAATTTTTAATAATGAAAAGCTTGGAGTTAAAGAACTCCTGTTTATTTCAAATTATTTAAAATTACAACCGAATAATCCATTTTTTATTTCAGCATTTAGAACCATCACACATAAAGCAGATCAAAAATTTCTAAAAAATTTCCTGATTAAATCAAGTTACATGAAATTTAATAGATTTACTGATGAATACACAACTTTTAATCCAACTAAATTATCTCATTTGCCTAAGGGTTTGGCTGATACTTTGTTAATGAATGCTGGACTATTTAAAAAAAATAAATAATTGATGTGTAATCAAATAATTGTATTATTTTTGTTTCAATTTTAAAATTGAATGGTATGAAAAAAATGTTTTTAGTTAGTTGTATTTTATTCCTTGCCGGACTTTCTTCCATGGCACAAACCACCAATTACAATGCTTATGAACTCACGTTTAAAGTAAAAGAGAATGGCACATGGAACGATTGGAGTGATTGGGAAGAGTGTGAAATTGATATTGTAATCAAATTGAACGAAACAATAAATATTTATTCAAGCACATCCCAAAGTTATCGAGTAATTGATGTTTTAGAGCAAAAAGAAACTCAATTCACCTATAAATGTAAAGATTCCTCCGGAACAACTTGTGAAATAACATTTTTTAGTCAGGGAGACCATATTCAAATTATGGTCCAATATAGTGATAAAGCGTGGGCTTATAATATGGTTCCTAAATAAATGTTCTAATAAGGCATGTCATCTCCCGGATTGGCACCTCCATTATCTTGAAATTCATCATTCATTTTGGATTCGTAAGTATCAAATCCACTGTTAACAGGCAATGCACTATTATGATCTAACCCTTCACGACTGTCCACATCTGAGAATTTTGTGTATCTGCTTTCGAAACGTACTCTCACATTTCCGGTTGATCCGTGTCTGTTTTTCTCAAACATGATATCTGCTTTACCAGATGCAAGTGAATCATCCTCAAAAGTTTCCAGTTTATAGTATTCAGGACGATAGATAAAAAGCACCATATCGGCGTCTTGCTCAATAGATCCTGATTCCCGTAAGTCAGACAACAGAGGTCGTTTGGTGCTATTAGCACGAGTTTCAACAGCACGTGATAACTGGGAAAGTGCAATAACAGGGATATTCAACTCTTTAGCTAAAGCTTTCAAAGATCTTGAAATATAACTGATCTCTTGTTCACGTGTTCCTTTCCCTTTATCTTTATCTGTTCCCCCTTGCATTAATTGCAGGTAATCGACAATCACCAACTGGATATCGTGCTGATGTTTTAAACGACGACATTTGGCTCTCAAATCAAAAACACTAAGAGCAGGAGTATCATCAATAATCAGGTTGGCACTGCTGAGATTCCCGATTTTGTTGGTTAATTGAACCCATTCCACTTCATCCAGTTTCCCTTTGGATATTTTTTCGGAATCGATACCGGTTTCGATGGAAAATAAACGGTGAACAATCTGAGTTGCCGACATCTCTAATGAGAAAAAAGCAACGGGTTTTTTATAATCAATGGCTGCATTACGAGCAATTGATAATACAAATGAAGTTTTTCCCATACCCGGACGGGCTGCTAAAATGATCAGGTCAGATTTTTGCCAGCCTCCAATTTTTTCATCGATAGCTCTTATTCCTGTAGGAACTCCGTGGTATGCTTCTTCACTATTTCTGATCTGAATCAACTCATCTAAAGCTCTTCTTACAACCTCAGTCAATTCTTTACTCTCCCTTTTAAAGTTGTTTTCAACAATACCAAAAAGCTCTGTTTCTGCTTCATCTAAAAGTTGTAAAACATCTTTGCTATCATCATAAGAGTCCTTGATGATGGAACTACAAGTAATGATTAAGGAGCGTAGTACATATTTTTCCATCACGATACGAGCATGATACTCAATATTGGCTGATGTAGCAACACGTTGCGTCAAACCGGCAATATAAGCTGGTCCACCTACAAACTCTAACCATTTATTTTTGCGAAGCATGTTTGTAACTGTCAATAAATCTATTGGTTCAGCGTTTTTAAACAGTTCACGAATAACAGTATAGATATGTTGATGGGATTCTTTGTAAAACATATTGGGGGTTAAAAAGTCAATAACCTCACCAACGGCATCCGAATTGATCATAATGGCACCTAAGATCGCCATTTCAAAATCTACAGCTTGTGGGGTTAACTTTCCGGTTGCGCCCATAGCAGATTCTACAGTGTTGTATGTTAATTTGTTTTCCGTTTTCTTACTTGTAACGTTTTCGTTTGCCATAATTTATGTTAAATGGATTGTCTCAATTTTCGAGATTCAAAAATAATCAAAATTTGGTTAATGGGAGACCCAATTTTATTCCACTTAGAGTTATTAACATTTTTTTATTTTATGGAATGTATGTAAGAAATTGATTGATAATATGTTAAATGCAAAAAATCAATCTTGTTAAATTTATCAACAACACAAAAAAAAATCGTAAATTTGCACCCTTTAATGAATTAACAAAATTTCGATATGAAAACAGTGAAAATGAACATCATCACCCTTTTGTTAACCCTTTGTAGTTTGTCACTTTTTGCACAAAAAGCGCCAATCATCAAAGGAAAAATTTTAAATAACAAATTTACTCAGGTTGATCTCAAACTAGCATATAAAAATGATAGTATCAGCTACGGTAAAGCGACCATCGATCCAAATGGAAATTTTATTTTAAATACAACAGTCTCAAAACCGGATCTTTATCGTTTAACGTTATCTGAAAAAGATTTTTTCTTATTTGCTTTACTTCCCGGTGAAGTGATTGACGTTACTTTTGATGCCAATAATTTGCAATCGATCGTTTCTGTTTCAGGATCTGAAAATATGACTTTTGTAAAAAATGCTGCTGATTATATGGCTTCTAATAAAAAGTTTTTGGATAGTTTAAATGCCGGATTGCAATCAGACCCACTTCAAATGTATTATAATACGTTTTTTCAGGATTTTCATCAATTTCACCAAACCAATCAGGAGGTAGATACCTATATTTCCAAATTTTATAATACTTATGATACTCTTTTACAAGTTATTCAACTCTATTCTGAAAAAGGTAAAATTAAATCAAAAAATTGGGATCTTTTTTTAAGCCAAGCTGTTCCATTGATGAAAAATCTAGAATCCAGTTTTTCTCCCTTGAAAAATTATCTCAATAATGCATCATCCTATTTTGATTTTAAAGCAAATCGAATTGCCAATACCGGAGATTTTTATAAGATTTTAGATGAACAGTATTTAGATAAAATTGATAGTCGCCATCAACTGGTTTTTAATGGAACACATGTTTTTGTATCGGAATTAACTAAAGTGATTTTAAAAAGAGATTCTTTATTGTTCAATGAATTGTTAAGTGATTCCAAAATTAAGAAAAATTTAGTGGAAGAGATTTTGAAAGTTGTTGAAAAAAATCCGGTGAATAGTGCTGACGGTAAAACGTATATGAGTCAGACGGAACAAACAAATAACGCTGCCAATATTCTGAAAGAGGAAGCTCAAAAACAAGTAAGAGCAGTGGTTCAAAAATACCAGAATTACTATAATACAGAAAACCCAAAAAGGGAGCAAGGTTTTAAAAAATTGATATTGGACAACAAAACTCAATTAGCTGTTTTGATGTTTATTGATATGTTCCCTAGAGAACAGAACATAGAATTGCATAGTGAAGTGATCAAAGCATTACAATCCAAATATCCTGATAATTTTTTAGTTGCGGAGCGTTTTACTACTGAAACCAAACCGGCCAATCCAACTGCTATAGGTGCAATGGCTCCAGATTTAGCATTTCCAAATCCGGATGGAAAAATTTTAAAACTTTCTGATTTAAGAGGAAAAGTTGTCTTATTGGATTTTTGGGCTGCATGGTGTCGTCCATGTAGAATGGAGAATCCCAATGTGGTAAAAGATTACCATAAATATCATGATAAAGGTTTTGAAGTGTTTAGTGTATCTTTGGATAAAGATAAAAATTCATGGTTAAAAGCGATTCAGGATGACGGCTTAGTATGGCCAAATCATGTTAGTGATCTCAAGTATTGGTCATCTGAAGCTGCAGCAATTTATGGTGTAACATCCATCCCTGCTACTTTTTTAATTGGAAAAGATGGTCGCATCATTGCAAAAAATTTAAGAGGGGAAGCTTTAGGAAGTGCATTGGAAGAGTTGTTGGGAAAATAGTAGTTTATAATAAAGAAATTAAAAAAATTAAATGAAAAATATAAGAAATTTTTGCATTATTGCACACATCGATCATGGAAAAAGTACGCTGGCGGATCGATTGTTACAATATACAGGAAGTGTTGGAGATAGAGATTTTCAGGATCAGGTTCTGGACGATATGGATTTGGAAAGGGAGAGAGGAATCACCATAAAAAGTCACGCAATCAGAATGAATTACACCCATAATGGGGAAGAGTTTGTATTGAATTTGATAGATACTCCGGGGCATGTCGATTTTTCTTATGAAGTTTCCCGTTCCATAGCAGCATGTGAAGGTGCATTACTTCTTGTTGATGCTACTCAAGGAGTTCAGGCTCAAACAATTTCAAATTTATATTTGGCTATTGATCATAATTTGGAAATTATTCCGGTTATAAATAAAATGGATATGCCTTCCGCAATGCCGGATGAAGTTAAAGATCAAATTGTTGACCTTCTAGGATGTGATCTGGAAGATATTATAGAAGCAAGTGGAAAAACAGGTTATGGTGTTGAGAATGTACTGGAAGCTATTGTTAATAAAATTCCTGCTCCAAAAGGGGATCCAAATGCACCCCTTCAAGCTTTGGTCTTCGATTCAATTTTTAATTCCTATAGAGGAGTAATCTCCTATTTTAGAATTTTTAATGGAACTATAAATAAGGGCGATTTAGTTAAATTTTTCTCTACAGAAAAAGAGTATCATGCTGATGAAATTGGATATTTAAAAATGAAACAGGAACCTACGCAAACGATGTCTGCAGGTATGGTAGGTTATATTATTTCAGGTATTAAAACCTCTTTGGAAGTAAAAGTGGGAGATACTGTTACTCATGTTGAAAATCCCTGTGAAACCATAATATCCGGATTTGAAGATGTGAAACCTATGCTTTTTGCAGGGATCTATCCTACTGATGCAGATGATTATGAAGAATTACGCGCCTCTTTGGAAAAACTTCAACTGAACGACGCATCATTAACCTTTGTTCCGGAATCATCAGCAGCTCTTGGATTTGGGTTCCGTTGCGGTTTTTTAGGGTTATTGCACATGGAAATTGTTCAGGAGAGACTTGACCGTGAATTTGATATGGATGTGATTGCTACAGTCCCTAACGTATCCTATAATGTGATCACTACCAAAAAAGAACTTATTGAAGTACACAATCCTTCCGGAATGCCTAACCCCAGTGAGATAGATCATGTGGAGGAACCTTTCATTAGAGCTCAGATCATCAGTAAAGCCGATTATATTGGCCCAATCATGAAGTTGTGTCTGGATAAACGAGGTACTTTATTGAATCAGATTTATATAGCATCAAATCGTATTGAGATGACCTTTGACTTACCCTTAGGTGAGATTGTATTTGATTTTTATGACAAATTGAAGAGTATTTCTAAAGGATATGCTTCATTTGACTACCATATTACTGATTACAAACCTGCGAAATTAGTTAAGTTGGATATTTTGCTTAATGGCGATTCCGTGGATGCTTTGTCTTCTTTGACCCATGTCGATAATGCGTATCCTTTCGGAAGAAAGATCTGCGAAAAGTTGAGAGAATTGATACCCCGACAACAGTTTGATATTGCCATTCAAGCAGCAATTGGTTCTAAAATTATTGCCCGTGAAACCATTAAGGCTCTAAGAAAAGATGTAACTGCTAAATGTTATGGTGGAGATATCTCCCGAAAACGTAAGTTATTGGAAAAACAAAAGAAAGGTAAAAAGAAAATGCGCCAAATTGGTAATGTAGAAGTGCCACAAACTGCATTTTTAGCAGTGCTGAAGTTAGACTAAGGACGAAGGACGAAAGACAGGGGACTGGAGACCAGAGGGAAACTGATAGCTGAAAGCTTTTAGCTGATAGCTTATAATGAGGATCTTATATTATAGATCAGTTTTGGATGATACAATATTAAAGTCGTTCATTATTGCATTATTGAGATTAGTAAATTTTCAATTTGTTTTATTTATAAGATAAATTTAAAATTACTTATTTTTTTACAAACTTATGGCTCTCTAAAATATTCCCTATTTCATCCGAAAAACGAATAAAATAGATACCAGATTTCAATTCTGATATGTCGATAGTTTTTTCAGTAGTTCTCATATTATCAATGACTTGTCCTAAACTGTTGTAAATTTCATACCCAATTGGAGTGTCAAAAATAGTATGTAAATTGAGTATGTTTTCAACAGGATTGGGATAAATAATAATGGAATTGTTTTTTGTAACTAATTGATTTTCAGAAACACCTATATCATTTGTAACAACATTTAAAACAGCAATCCCTCTACTCAAACAGCTGATCCACAATGAATAACCATTAGTATTCTCTTTAACCTCAATATCTGCAATTTGAGCATGGGGCAACCCACCATCCTGAACAGGGAAAACACCAAATTGAGTTCCATCAAACCAATAAAGTCCAATTGGTTGTGTAGTGGTGCTTTGAAAATTGGTAAACCAAATTCTACCATCAGATGTATATGCTAATGGTGTTATCAAATCACCTGGCAGGGTGCTTGAAAGGGGAGAGTAATACTGATATGTATTTGTATTTGCATCAATTAAAAACAAGCCTTGGTTTGAGCCTACCCAAGCGAATCCATTATTAATTGGAATAACTCCTGTTAAATAGTCACTTTGAGGATTTAATTCAGGTAAATCATCCACAGTTTTTGAGAATCGATATGATCCATCAGTTCTTAATACCTGATACATTGAAGAGGCCCATATTGTTCCGGGTCTGGTAGGATCCTTTTTTATATTGTTTCCGATTCCCATAAAATCTTCGGTTGTCCAAGATTGGTTTACTGGATCCAAATATTTTAGATTGTAATACTCACCTAAACTCCATAATCTGTTTTGTGAGTCTTCAGCTACACCTTCTGATCTACTACTTGGGTAATACAATGAGGTGTAATTGGTCCCATTCCATTCGTGTAAATAGCTATACATGGGATTAACAACAATATTGCCATTTGAAGGACGAAAATAGATCACTTCTGAGTTATCCGTTGAGAAAGGAAAAGGATGCCCAAGTCCATAATTAAATTGGTTGAATCCAGTCCATCTTATCCCATCAAATTTTTGAAAGCCACCTATTCCAGTTCCACCATTACCGGTCATCCATACATTCCCTTGATTGTCTATACTTAAGTCCTCCACCCAATAGTCAATTTGTGAAGTATTTGAGATTCGATATCTTTGCCATAACCCAGAAGAGTGGTCTCTTTTGGCAGCACCGCCAACACCACTTGCCCAGATATTTCCAAAATCATCTATTGCTAGAGCACTTGTGTAAGATCCCTCTTTCCACATTCCTTTACTTTGCCAAGATGTTCCATTAAAAAGAAACACCTCACTATTTGAACCAACAATAAGCGCATTATGGTTGCCAAATGCATGGAAAGCCCAAATATCAGATGCTATTGCAGAGGAGGGTTGGGCCGGTGTGACCCAAACACCATTTGGAGTTCGATAATCTAGAGAGGGTGGGGTAGTGAAAGATGTAAATCGGAGTGCCCACAAATTTCCTTCATCATCAATACATTTTTTTCCTGGAAGATCCATCACTTCCCCGGGGATATTATCTTGAGGTAACGTTGTAAATAGTTGTGTATCACTGTCAAAAGTGATCATTGGATGACCACCTTCTCCGTCAATCCAAACAATATAACCGCCTGTTGGTTTTTCTTGAATTGAAACATTTTCACAGGCACTTACATTTGAGGGCCAATTGTTGTTTGTTTCTTGAAATCCCCAAAAACGCCATATTTGAGTATTGGGTTGGTATTGTACTAATCCACCCCAACCCCATGTGACTGAAATAATAGCACCCCAAATGGAACTATCTGGTGCTATATCAATATCTCTGGTTGTTCCTCCAGGATGTAATGAATTTAAAACACCCCAAAATTGTAGAGAACTTGCTCCCATATTGGGATCAAATTTTAAAAGGCCCCTCCAAGTTGACAGCCAAAGGTTTCCACTTGCATCTTCTACAACATCACTGATTCGCGATGAACCAACATCATAGATACTCCCAATTATTGGATAATCTACATTTGAATAGTTAATCCATCTGTTTTCATTTTGGATAAATTTTGAAAAGCCACCCTCTTCCCAACCTGGAGTGTAGGCTGCTATATAGGGATCACCATCGTGATCTATCCAAATGGCATCTACATAATCTCCTAAAATACCAGTATTCCCAGGTGTATAAAACTTCCAGGAATACTGATAAGGGAATTGAGCCATTAAAGTTTGTATACTGACAAAAATTATAAGTATTAATATGTTTCTTTTCATGATGGTATACTGTTTTATGGCTGTTGCGGTTTTTATTGGCTATTTTTTCTCTTTATTGGGACATGTTTTTATTCCAAAAAGTGTATAAAGTGGGCAAAAACTAACCAGACTTGTTAAAACAAATACACCACTTAAGATTAATAATAGGATTCCTAAAGTTCCAGATATTACATTACTGAAGTACAATACTACTACAATTATAGCTATAATCACTCTGATTATTCTGTCTGCTATACCCATGTTTTTTTTCATTTTTGTATAATTTTGATTTTGTTGCATGATTGCAATACAAAAATAGGGTAATTTAAATCATCAATTCAGTGACTATGGTCACCATTCCGAAATTATTTTTATTCCCTCTTGGAATTGAATAATTTTTCCATCAATTTCTAATTTTTTTAAAACCCGAGTGACTACTTCACGTGCTGTTCCCAATTCGGTTGCAATTTGATTATGACTCATTTTAATCATCTCGCCATGAAGCAGTCTTGATCTTTTATTCAAATGATCAAAAACTCTTTTATCCATTTTATCCAAAAGAAGATGTCTTATGGTATCTAATAATTCAACATACCTTGTGTTGAATTGATTGAAAAAAAATTCATTAAAATAAGGATACTCTTTTAACCATTTTGGCAAATGGCTTACAGGGAGCAATAATAATTTGGAATTTTCTTCAGTTATAGCATATACTTTGCTTGGTGTATTTTTAAGAGCTGCATTGAAAGTCATGATGCAACTGTTAGAAGGTTCTATATAGTATAGGAGTAAGTCTTTCTCATCAAATCGTGAGTAAACTTTTACCAATCCTTCAATTACGACAGGTAAATGTTTAATATATTGATTCTCTTTTAAAATTTCTGTTCCCTTAGGAAAATCAATAATTTTTGAAGAATCAAGTATTTTCTCGATTAACTCAGGCTGCAAAAAAGATAATATTTTGATATTAAAATCCATCATGTTTCTAAAATGGACCGGAGTTGGTGTAGATGCTGATTCCGTTCTCATTGTTGAAATATCCAAACATCCTACCATTTCCGCTCATGGAGATCTTTTTAATGAATGGACAACTTTCACATGTATAAGACCATTTTACCGGATATATCTTTTTATCGTAAAAGTCAACTTCATAAATATTTCCATTACCATCACCCACAAAATATCCGGATAATGTAGCCAGCATACTTCCTCTCACACGTTGAATTTCTGTAATAAAAGATTTTGTTTTGATTTCGGCAGGTTTATCAGATTTTTCGGTTTCCCAATAATATAGTTTGTTAAGGAAATCACTGCAAATCAATGTGTTCCCGGATGAAAATAATCTACAAACATCATTTTTCTTCAAAGTGTATGTATTCAATATTTTATTATCTGGTACTGAATAATGAATAATCTCTTTTCCCTGAGCATAATAAAAAGTATTGTTGTCTTTTCCGAAAACGAGGTCCATTACATCACCTTTACACACCATAGACCACTCCTTTTTCATCGTTTCAACATCAAAAATAGAAATAAGAATCATTTTATTATCCAACTCATGGTGCACTAAAATCTTTTTATTATCTGGAGAGAGTACAAATCTGGTGATTAATCCATCTACTGAAATTACTTTATAGTCATGAGGTGTTTGATCAAAAGGGTTTGCATTTTTAAGGTTCAGTTTTTCGATATCAAAAATATAAATCATACTGCAATAAGCACTTTTAATTTTACTATAAAAAATCCAGCCACCTGAAAAAAGATATTTTCCATCTGAACTAAAAAGTAAAGAACCTTGTGTTTTATTCAATTTTTGTTCTTCAACAGTTGCTAAATCTTTATTTAAATACAAGTTAAAACTGATTTTCTGACGTAAAATATTTCTTTCGGAAGGTTTAACGAATTGATCATTAACGAACATGCTAATCAATCCATTGTTATGAGCTACAGCAAGATATACATCAGATTCCGTTGGTGTCACCGGGGCAAAACAGATGTCACGGATATTTGAGGCAGAAGTAGGATTATTCCATTTTATATCCACCGTATATTCGTATTTAAAAGCCTTAGAAGATTGAGCCATTAAAAGAAATGGTACGGAAATCATTAAAAGAACAAAAAATTGTTTGAAATTACTCATAAAAAATTATTTAAGGTTAATTTGATTTATAATTGAAATGCAAATATAAAAAAATATAACAAACAAAAGCTAAAACCCAAAAGCTAAAACCCAAAAGCTAAAACCCAAAAGCTAAAACCCAAAACCCAAAACCTAAAACCTTATTATCTCTTCACCCATTTTTGAGTTGCAAAAATTGTTCCCTTTTCATCAGCTAAGCGAATAAAAAAGATTCCGGTTTCTATTTCACTGATATCGATCGTTTTATCACTTGTTTCCCCTTTTAAAATGATTTGTCCTAAATTATTATAGATTTCATAACCTATAGAATTTTCAATGGATGTAGTCAGTTTAATCATGTTTTCAGCAGGGTTAGGAAAAATACCGACAAAGGGTTGTATGTTTTCTTCTACGTTACTAGAACTGATTTGTCCGGCGGCAATTTGAGCATTTGGAGTTCCATTATATGCATAAGATTTGATAATCAACTTTCTGGTTGTGTTATAGGTTTGGAAATTAACGAGAACCCAACCATAATGTACATTCGATCCTAATTTGAATTTTACGCCAATATACTTATCCCCCTGATCTAAAAAATTGGAATTTAAAGTACTTTCTCCAATAAAAGGTTCAGGATAACTGGTTCCCCAAAGCAAAGAACTATTTATGGGATCTCCGGAAGCTAATTTCTTAATAAAACGTCCTCCATACATATTGGTTGTTGTTCCATCCAATGCAATCTGATCATCCACAACATTGAATGTAAAGTGCATAAACCAATCGGTGCCCCAGTCATCCCACCTAAAATCGTACTCTTCAGTTCCATCGTTGTTAAAATCAATGGGGAAAATATTGTATGCACTTTCCACAACTGAAGACATTTCCGTAACCACATCGGGATTGATATCAAAATAAAAGATTTGACTTTTTACGGGAAAGTAAGTAAACAATAAGATCATGATGCTCAAAAAGATAATTTTTTTCATTTTTTTGTTATTTTATTATTACTAATTTGGCTTTTTTGATATTGAGATATTCTATTCAAATAGAAGCAAATAAGACAAACAAAAATAATAAAAAAAATGAGATATGACATAAAATATTTTAATAATTTTTTTCTATTAAAACTTGAAACCAATGTATAAATTAGGTTCAAAAAGAAAATAGTTATGCCACTTTTTATCTATTGATTTAAAACTTGCAGGTGTATTGGTATCTATAGGCCAATATTGACAATGAACTTGAGGTTCAATATAAAATCTGTTTTTAAAGAAAGATAAATGGTACCCAACATGATAGGAAGAATATAGTTTAAAACCATTTCCAATTTTTTTATTGTTTTCATCAAAATATGTTTTTAATTGAGGTAAAACCTCAACTGTAGCAAATAATCCTTTCCAAATTAAACGTTGATAGGTTATTCCTATTCCGGTTTCACGAAGTCTTCCCGGATAAAAATTGTTTTCATTGAATGAAAGTTGCTCTTGCATCGGCATCCCCATTGGGGCATACATTTTCCAGGTAGCAAATTTAATTCCGATTTTATCTTTTGGAGTAAGTTGATATCCAAAATGGAATTCATAATGATGGGTATTGGTTTCCTCTTTTTCAAAATTCATGAAGCTGTAATACGTTGTGCTCACTGAAAATTGACGCTCGATTTTTTCTTGTTTTTTTCTTGTTTCTGATGATTGAGAAAATAGTAAACAAACACTTGATACTAATGCTATTGTAATAGCGATTTTTTTGAAATTCATAATACTCTATTTTTGTTTTTAATAATGATTTGGCAAAAATATAGGTGAATAAAATTAAATTCATTGATTCAAATCAATAAATGAAAGGAATGAGAAGATTATCCAGTGTGTAAAAATGAAAATCGGGTTACTTTTTATTTAATTGTTCGAGAATTTCGTTCTCAAAAAGTATATCTATATTGATTTTTAAGTAGTTGTTAAATAGATTTCTCCACCTTACTTGATTTTCAGGGTTGATATTGGGTTGAGTAATCATGGTAAAAAACATATTGTAATATCCATTAATAATGATGGGTGAAACCCTAGGAATATTTTCAATAGGGATTGATTTAAAGTGCTTAATGTTATCAGCTTGCATAAGATCTTCCATTGCTTGGAGATCATTTTCAAATTTTGAATTTTTAGTTTTAATAGGAGTTAATCTTGAAACTAACCCTTTATTTTGAAAATAATCATCTAGTCCGGCATATAAACTGGGGGAACAAAAGTTTGAAAAGTAAATGGGTCTTTCCGCAAAATTGTCTTCAATAATTTGAATCAAGATTGCCCTTTGGGGACTTAAATAGGACCTTTTTTTTTGGTTTTCTGATTCTATTTTGGCATGTAGTCTTTCTGAAAACAGATCGGGGACAATCATAAATTCCATCTGAACTGTTTCTTTTAGTTGAAATTCATCAATAAGTGGTTTAGTAATTGGAATAAATAGGGTAGTTGTATCCCATTTGAAAGGGTGAATGTCAAGAATTTGTGATTCAGTTAAATTTAAATTGATTGGTCTAACACCATTTAGTAAACCTTTTTTCAAAAACGAAACATACCATGGTCTGTCAATATTTCCTATCGGGATTATAGTAATATCTGTTCTAAAATTTTCATGAAGTTGCAAATAGGTACAAATATCAAAATCTGCATTTCCACCTGTAAAAAGAATTCCATTAGATGCACAACTTTTAAGCATGTTTCGACCAAACTCTTTTAACCACTCAGGATAAGCCCCTTTTTGGTTTGCAAGAGAATAATAATACTTTAATTTCCCCAAATCATAATTTTGCATAGCCCAAAAGGCATTAGCACTACATTCGGCACCATAAAAATATTTAGCATCACCATAGTTTGGATTCAATGTTATTGCTTGATCTAAGTAATTAAATATTTGCGTAGAATAGTTTAAATCATATCCACTTAGAGGGCGACTATCATAAGCTCGATAATGATTAAAAAATCCTAAATAATAATAGGTTTCTGAATCTGTGGAATCTAATTGTAGTCCTTTTTGTAAAAGCGCAATTGCTTCATCATAATGCTCATTTTTAAACTCCTCAAGAGCTTGTTCTTTATACATCAGGTTTTGGCTTATAGAACTATTTATTATTGTACTTAAAAGAATAATTAAAAAGATTGATTTCATGAAATTGAACTATTTTAAACTTTTGTTTTCATTTATGATTTAAATAAATAAAAATGGTATTAATTTGACTTACTTTATATTTGTTCGATACTCCAAAGGGGAGATTCCTACTTTTCTTTTAAATAGTTTACTAAAGTTCTGAGCATATTCAAAACCTAATGCATAAGCAATCTCGTTAATATTTTTATCAGAACTTAATAATAATGTTTTTGCTTTTTCCAATAGAAAATAGTGGATATGTTCCTGCGTGTTTTTCCCTGTTTCACTTTTCAATAAATCACTAAAGTAATTGGGTGACAAGTGCATAGCTTCCGCACAAATCTTTACTGTTGGAAGTCCGTTTTTGGAAAGCTCAGGGGAATTAAAATAATTTCTGATAAACTCCTCGAACCTAATGATAATATCACGATTTTGATTAGTCCTGGTTAAAAATTGTCTGCCATAGTAACGCTTACAATAGTTCAAAAGAAGTTCAATGTTTGAAATGATCAAATCATGAGAAAAATGATCCATATTGGAGTCGTATTCCTTTTTGATTTGATTAAGAATTGAAAGTAATGTTTTTTTCTCTTTTTCAGATAAATGTAATGCTTCATTTTCTGAATAGGAAAAGAAAGAATACTCATGAATTTTTTTACCTAAATGAGAATTTCGAATCAACTCAGGATGAAAATAGAGACCCCATCCTTCTGAATTACCTGTATCCTTTGATTTCTCAAAAGTGATTATTTGCTCAGGTGCTGTACAATGTAAAGTGCCCTCTTGGTGATCAAAAAACTGTCTTCCATATTGAAAGTGACAATTTTTTTTAAAATTTACCGTATAAAAACTGCAAATAAAACTTCCTGATTGGGGTGCATTTTCAACATTGACCTTAGAATAATCTATAATGGATATTAATGGATGATTTGGTTTTTCAAATCCTGCAATCGCATGCAAATCATGGATAGTTTCTACCCTAAAAACAATATTTTTCATGGATCAATAATTTTGTCAAAAATAAGATAAATAAACATATTATCATTATCCAAAAGGTGGAATTATATATTCAAATTACTGATTGTTAGCATTTATTTCTGAAATATATTTTCCTATTGTTTTAACAGTGTAATGGATATCAGCTTGTTTCGTATCTACTCCCAAACTAATTCGGATAGTTTCGGAAATTTGATTATCTGTTAAGCCAATTGCCTTTAAAACATGAGAAGGTTTTGGAGTTGCTGTATTGCATGCTGATCCTGCAGAAACGGCAATCCCATTATAGTCGAGCATCATCATCAGTTCTTTGCTATTGATACCGGGAAAAGTGATGTTTAGCGTATTGCATAAACTATTTTCTAAAGGGGAGTTAATGATCAAATCCGGTTTAACTTTTTTTAGTTGTGAAATCAAAAGATCTCTCAAAGCTTCCATTTTTTTTGATTTTGAGAGTAAATAGGGCACATTTTGACATGCTTTGCCAAATCCGGCAATATTATGGACAGATTCTGTACCTCCCCGAACTCCCTCCTCTTGACCACCTCCATGAATAAAAGTGGATATAGGGGCATTGATTTTTGCATAGATTGCACCAGCTCCTTTAGGGCCATAAAGCTTATGTGCTGAAAAAGTAGCATAGTCAATTCCTAACTTTTTAACATCAATTGGAATTTTTCCAAAAGCCTGAACACAGTCTGACATCAAAAGAATATTGTGTTTTTTTGTGATTTTTGAAACCTCTTCAATATTTTGGATTGTCCCAATTTCATTGTTGGCAAGCATGAAACACACTAAAAAAGTATCCTCATCTATTAAAGATTCTAATTCATTTAACGAAATGAAACCATGACAATCCACAGAACAAAATTCTACGGCAATCCCTTGATTTTTTAGGAAATCAAGGGATTTCAATACGGAAGAATGTTCTATTGGAGTCGTAATAATTTTCTTTTTTGTAGGGTGAAAATGTTGAGATAGAGTTTTAATAATTTGATTATTAGATTCTGTAGCACAACTGGTGAAATAGATCTCGTGGGCATGTGCATTTATGGATTGAGCTACCTGTTCGCGTGCCTGTTCCAAGATTAGTTGTGCATTTTTCCCCTTCTGATAACCAGTTGAAGGATTTCCCCAATGGTATTTGAGCACTCTATTCATGGTAGATCTCACAGAATCTGATAGGGGAGTGGTTGCATTGTGATCTAGATAAACGGTTCTTTTAAACATTTTTTTCTACTTTATTTGTTTACGATTGAGATAACATTTCAATTATGTTTTTGCATCCTCCTGTTTTTATATATTCAGAATGTTCATCAATGGAATTGAATTTTTTTAGACAAATTTTTTGACATTCCACTTCTGAATCTGTTAACATGTAGAAGTTTCGAATTATTTTTTTGGCATACTGATTATTGAAAATGGATTGAACTTTTCCATTATTATTTTTACTAAAATCTAACATTTTATACCACAAAGCTGCACTTAATGCCCCACATGCGCTACCACTCAATCCGATACCTCCGGCAAAACCTGCAACCATGATCGATTCCTCTTCTGTGCCTCCCATTTTCTTTATAACTTCTGTTGCACAACTAAAACAGGGAGATTCCCAAGATATTTTTGTTTCAAAACTTTTATTTGTGATAGCAATCGCTTCTGGAGTCCATTTGGAAATCAAATTAAAACAGGGATTAAATACAAAACCATAAGCCAATGTTTTTAAAATATAGATTGAAAATTGCCATTTATTATCCCAATCAACTTTGGAAATATCGCGACAATTAACAGTTTGTTTTCTTTTATGGAAAGATTGGATCAGATTACCGGAACTATAAATTGCCATTGCTATTGCTTCGTTTATATCTTTAAATCTGTGAAACGATTCTGTTCCAATTGCTAAAGATCCACCCCATAATAATCCACATTGATTTCCCTTTTGTGCAATTCCGCCCACTAAAATATCAACTGCTTTCTCTTCCAAAGGATTTTTATTGCCATATTCGTCACTGATTAAACAAAACATCGCCTGAGAACATGTGCCACATTTAAAAAATGTTTGCCTTGGATTTAAAGGCTTTTTAATTTTATCCATTTAATTTTTAATTAAGTTTGCAAATATAATAAATCTTTTAGACCTTTTTTTCTTTATAAAGTTTGCTGGCTACAAGCCCTCCGATTACTAATTCTCCTAAACCCCAAACGGTGCCTAAAATGGTGAAGTTTAGAGGCATAAAACCATATACGACCATAGAAAAGTTAGCAAAGAAATAAGCTACGAAAAAAGTTATTAATGATGACATTAGAGCAGTTTTGATCTTTGAGTTCCATAATGGTCTCATTAAAGCATATAAGAATACTAAAAATATTCCATTAAAGATGCTTACAAAACAAATAAAAACAGCCGCAAAATTGCTTAATGGTGGAACACCTCTGTCGGCTAAAATTTGATCCATTTGATCACCTACCAATGGAATCATGGATAATCCACTTGTTAGAATTACTAATCCGGCAATAATTCCGGTGATAAAAATACTTTTAATGTTTAATTTCATTTTTTTAATTTTTAAATTTGTTATTTATTTTTTTTAAAATTCAATTTTATAACTGATCACGGGTAATATAACGCTATACCCTCGGTTTTCAACGGTACCGGATTTGATATAATACGCATAACCATCATAATTTTTTGCCCCTAAAACATTCTTGATTTGTAATGCCCAAATACTGGAGTGTTTTGATTTGTTGATTCTATAGGTAATCGTTACATCAAGATATTTTGTGTTGGGTGCTTGCTGTTCAAAAGCTTTTGAATCATCATAAATCACAGTTTTAAACAATAAAGACTGATCCATTAAAACAGGTGTAAATCTGTCACCACCCATCCAAGTAAAACGACAGTTAATTCCAAGAATATGATGGTTTTTAAAAGAAAACTCTTTACCGGCTAACAGGTTAATAACATACCCTTTATCAAATTTTGTGTTTCTCCATTTCCCATCATCTCCACAATAAGAGGATTTGAATATTGATGCTGTAATCAAATAATAGTACCCTTTACTTAAGAATTTCTCAAAAGTAATATCAATTCCCCAATTTTCTCCTTTGCTATTGTTTGTTAATGAATCTCTAAAAGCCCAATCTTGAGTAAAGTTGATTAATGAGTAACTTCCACCCGGTTTTCCGGGAACATGGTAAAGATATTGATAATAGGGTTCCACTTTTATTCTAATGTTTTTACTGATTTGCCAGTCGTAACCACCAACAAAATGTAAAGCTTGTGATGGTGCCAGATTTATATTTGGATTACTAAATTGATCGTTTTGCATTTTTTTTACCAGATATATTTTTAAATCCTCAATCTGGCTATGTTTTCCAAATCCAAAACTTATGGCATGTTTTGAATTGATTTCCCATTTAAAACTAATTCGGGGATCAATAGAGTATTTTTTATTAAGTAGAAAGTAGGATCCGTTTATCCCTCCATTAATCACAAAATGTTCTGAAATGGTGTATTTGGATTGATAAAATAGCTCAATAAAATAACTTTTGCCGGTTTCATTTACATAATTCTGATAGGTTGCCGGATTATTGTTAATGGTACTATTGATATTCAAATCATAAAATAACGTATAAAATGTAAAGCCGGTTTTTAAAGTGTGTCTTGGACTGACTTTATGATTAAAATAGGAACTAAGTATGATCTTACCGGAGTTGTCAACAATAGCTAAATTGGGTTTTGACACTAAAAAGTCATCTAATCGATCCATGGTCAAACTATTTAGTGTACCCGTAAATGCCAGTGTAGTATTCAAAAATGTTGATTTATTCAGGAATTGTTTATTAGTAATTCCAACAGCCCCCATTTTAAGATTCCAATCCAGATTGGTTCTGGAACTTTCATTTTCCCATTTGCTGGAATCAGTATAATACTCTTGATTCATTCGATCCAGTGCACTTATTCCCCATACTGAAATGGATCCGTTTTTGATTGGAAAATGAAGCTTAAAATTTAAATCCTGATATATAGGTAAACTTGATTTTTCGGGTAAAAAAGATTTCATCAAAGAAAAGGTTGAATACCGATAGTTAAACAAATAGGTGGCTTTATGCCCTTTTTTGAATGGTCCTTCTGAAGAGAAATCGATTCCCATTACTCCAATTTGTATAGTGTGCTCCCTTTTTTCACTATTTCCGGTTCTAAATTTCATATCAAAAACACCGGCAAGTGCGTTCCCATATTCAGCCGGAAATGCACTGGTGAAAAAATCGGAATTGGTCATCATCTGACTACTAAAAACAGTAACAATACCACCTCCAGCAAGATTAGCGTTAGGAAAATGATTTGGATTTGGAATTTCTACCCCTTCTAAACGCCAGGAGACACCTTTTGGAGAATTTCCTCTGATAATGATGGAATTACTTTGCATACTTCCGGTCGTTATTCCCGCAAATGCAGAAACTGTTCGTGCGGGATCATCCATTCCACCGGCATATTTACGTGCATCCTCAACAGAAAATGAGCGGGCACTGATGGAGGCCATTGAATTTATTGGTTTATCTTTTTCTGTTAATCCATTAATTGCAACTTCTCCCATTTGTAAAACTGATTGCTTGAGTTGAGCCTTAATCACAACTTCTTTCCCTGAGGATACCAATATTTCTGTTAGTGTTGTAGATTGATATCCCATATAATGAAATTGAATATCATATCTTCCAAGTGCTACATTGTAAATTGAAAAATTACCTTCTTGGTCTGTTGTTCCCCCTAATAATGGATCAGTTCCTAAAATGATAATTGTTGCACCAATTAAGGGCGATTGGGTTTCTGTATCTATTACTGTACCTTTAATTGTCTGTGTTAATAATTGAGCAGATAATGTTTTTATACAAAAACAGAATATTATAATTAAAATTAGTGTTTTTTTCATATATATGTTTTATAATTTTAATTGATTTGATCTATCCAATCATTAATCAATTTTCTTCCAAGGATCACAGTTGATTTTCCATGTGATCCTTGTTCAATACACTCATACTTTTTATTTTGAGATAACCAATTTGAAAACAATTGATCACATCCCTTTTTATCCACTATTGAATCTTCCATTCCATAAAGTAATAATAGGGGAATGTTTAATTTTTTTGATGTTTCCAACATTGAATCCATACATTTTTTAGATTCTAACATCATATACATACTAAAATATTTAACTAATAGTGGATCGTTCAACCTTTGTTCTGACTCCTTCCGATCCTCATCATTTTCAACCCATTTTGGATCTCCTGCCATTTTGACTATTGGAGTATGTTTGGCAAATACCAAATATGTTGCATATTTAAAGTATTCAAACCATCGGGGAGACATACCTTTAGCATTTTTTAATAGTATGGGTGGGTTAATTATTATGATCCCACTTACGTTTTCTATATTATCAGCAATAGATATAGTAATGGCTGAAGACATACTATGACCATATAAAATAATTGGATGTGAATTCAATTTATAATCCTGATCTGCTTTTATGATTGTAATATAATCTTCTTTCAATTTTGAAAATTGGTTCATATCTCCTCTTTTACCATCGGAATATCCAGTTCCCCTTGGATGAATAATTACAACTCTGTTTTTATTGTTACTTAAAATCTCTATAATCTCTTGTTCGTTGTGATGGTTGATACCTGTTATACCTGATATGATAAAGATGGTTGCTTTATAATCATTGGATGGTTTGTAATCATAAATACAAAGATTTAATGAGTCAATTGTTTTGAAAAAAGTGATATTTTGATCATTTTCAATAGCTGGTTTTTCAGGATTACGAACCACTGCACATGAAGAAATAACAAAACCAATAATCATAACAAATAAGATTATTTGAAAAACTTTCATCATCCCCTTCTTAAACATTTCAAATAATTTTTTTACTATTTTTTGATTATTTTTCTGGTTATGTTTCCTCCTTCATACTGAATTTTTACAAAATAGATTCCGGAAGGATAATCGGTTAAGTCAATATTAATATGATCATTGAATGTAGTCGTAAAAACCATTTGCCCCACAAGATTGAAAAATACAAGATTCTTCAATGAATTAGATTCCATTTCAATTTTGAGATGGTTATTGGTAGGAATTGGATAAACTTTTAAAGATTCTATGTTGTTATCAGATTCATCAATACTTAAACCATTTGTACTGATGGCAATATTATCAAACCCAACTGTAATCCATTTATTGCTACAATCAGAATTCCTATATCTAATGGCTATATAGCTGGATCCATTGTAAGATGTTAAATTAATATTAGAAAGTAAATGGAAAGTTCCATCTGCAGGATAGTTATCTCCCCTGAAATCATACAACAATGTTTTTGAAACAGCTTGTCCCGGATCTTCAGAACCCTGTAACAGGTATATACCAATTGTATCATCACTTTCCGGAGTTGAAAATCCGGAAAACATATATCTAATAGAATCCAATTTGCCACCTGTAGGAATATAAAATTCCGGAGAAACATACCAATTGTCAGTAAGTGTAATTCCTGTTGATGGGGAGTAACTATGAATTAAATAGTTAGGTTCAGAGCAAGCTCCATAATTTTCAATACCCCAATGACTGAAAGTTGTAGCTCCTTTTTTAATTTCAACCCATCCTGCTTGTCCGAGTACATTATCAAATCCGGTGTAATAAGGCAGGCTAATTTGCGCTTTTGTAGGATTAATCATTATTAATACCATTCCTACAATGGTAATTATTTTTGTAATTTTCATTTGTTTACATTTAAATGAATAATATATAAGAAAAGAACAGGACAAATTGATAAATAGACACTCTCTTTTTGTCCTGTCAGCATTCAAAAATTATATATTATTAGGGGTAAGTAATTGAATTCCAATTATTATATGAAGTAGTTCCGAAATCTTTATATAATACATTAAAATGTTGTATTAAATTCCAATTTGCAAATTTAAAAGTGTATTGATAATCACAAATACAATATTCATTTGGTTCAAATTGATCTTTTAAGTAAATGTTGAAAACTCCTTGGTCTAATGCTACAGAATCCAAAGGTTGAGAAGAACAATTTTTATTAATTGTAACATGAAGCAATAGAGTATCATTAATTACTTCACAATAAAGTGTATCTGGACTGGTCGTACCGTTTTTACTGGTAAAACATCCCCCTTTTTGTGTGCTTAAAAGCTTAGGCGTAGCCGTAATTGGATCTGGATCAGTACAAGAATTTAAAATGAATAGCATAGTAATCATCAATCCTAAGATAAGTTTTTTCATAAAAGTTTTTTTAAAATTTTGTTTTTAATATTTATATTAGATTTTTACAACCTTAAAAGTTTCTATTTTTTGTGTTTTTGGATTCATTATTTTGATATAATAGATACCAGCCTCCAATTCTCTCATTGAAATCACTTTATCGTTAATAACACCTTGGTTCACTTTTTGTCCATAAGTGTTGTAAATGGCATAGTTAATAACTTCATTAGAATTGGATTGAATGGTGATCACATCTTGAGTTGGGTTGGGATACACTTCATAGTTACCCACTACTGATTCATCTACATTACTTGAGCTCGTTTGTCCTGCACTAATTTGTGCATTGGGTGTATTATTGAATGCAAAAGCTTTAATGATTAATTTTCTGGAGTTAATTTTATAAGTGGGGGTAGTTGATTGAAAATTAACCAAAACATATCCATAATGGGTGTTGTTGTTTTTTAAAAATTTTACACCGATATATTGATCTCCTTGATCTAAAAAATTGGTATTTAAAGTACTTTCCCCAATATAAGGTGCAGGATCACTGTTTCCCCAAGTTAAAGTACTGTTAATTGGATCACCATAAGAGAGCATTTTCACAAATCTGCCATCATAAATATTAACTGTTGTCCCATCTAATGCAATTTGATTGTTAGGATTGCTCGATGTAAAATGCATAAACCATTCAGCTCCTAAATCTTCCCATTTAAAGTTGTATTCTTCCATGCCATCGAAGGTAAAGTCGAGTGGCAAAATATTATCCATAGTTCCAATAATGGGTGACATTTCGGTTTCGAAGTTAGGTGAAATTTCTAAAAAAAAGATTTGTGCTTTTAATGATAATGTTGAAATCAATAAAATCAAAGTGCTAATTAAAACTGCTTTTTTCATTTGATAAATTTTGAACTTGTTTTTAAAAATATGAGGGTTTTTTATGTTTGCAAAATAAATGATATGTTTAATATTCCCGAATATCTCATTTACGGTTTTTACAATTCATTTTACTTTTTTTTATGTGGCAAAAGTATAATCGGGGGAACCCAATTTCATTGACTTAAGTCAAGAAATGAGTTTTATAAGTTTTCTAGAAATTTACTCCAAAATGTAATCCCGGTTCTCCAAAGAAAAATTTAGACCATTTTTGATCCAATACTCTAAATGAATCGGGCATCTTGGTATGATATAATCTATGTGTAATCGCAATTGATGGTTCAATGAACAATCTGTTTTTACAAAAACTAAAATGGTACCCAATTCTGTAAGTGTTGAAAATCTGAAACCCTTTGTCAATCTTGATATTTTGATTGTTTACAAAGGTCTGAAAAGCATTCATGACATGAATTCCAGTGTACAATCCTTTCCACCAATAGTGCTGGTAAACAAAAGTAAATCCAAATTCTCTGATGTATCCGGGAAATTTTTCTTCCGGTGCATCAAAATGATCTCCAAACGGAATTCCCAGAGACCAGGCATATTTCCAGGTCTGTAATTCTAATGAAACTGAATTCCTGGGATTAATATGATATCCAAAGTTTAATTGAACAAAATCAGGACTATCTTCAGGTAAGAGGTTCGCTAACATGATCATAGAACTTCCAACAAAACATTTTTTGGATGTGTCTATTTGTGCATAATTGGGTAATGAAATAACGACAATAAATGTCGCAATTAGTGTTGAAATTTTTTTTTGCATATCTTTTTGATTTTTTGACATGCAAAAATAGTCCTCAAAAGAAGGTTAAAATCTTCACTTAAGTTAAGAAATGAACTGGGTTATTTTTTACTCACAATTCTAGCCCTTAATCTACTTAAAGATTCAGGCTTTATTCCCAGATAACTTGCTAATTGATATTGTGGAACCCGTTGAATCAAGTCAGGTCTGTTTTTTAATAAATTTAAATATCTTTCTTCCGGTGATGAGGTTTTAAAATCCGCAAAATTAGTTTGGTTTTTAACAATAATTTTTTCTGATACTTTCCTACAAATCGTTTCAAATTTTGGAAACTTTTTAAAAACTTCTTCCGCCATATCGGGTTTTGATGCCGCAATAATGGAATCTTCAACGCATGAGACATAAAGTTCCGATGGAAGATTATTAAGAACACATGGAGGCGTATATCCTTCCAACTCTGTATAGAATTCTGTAGTTTTCTCCTCTCCATCTATAATGAAATAGACTCTTAAGCACCCTTTTAAAACGAAATACGATTCGCTGGATCTTTTCCCCTCTTTCAATAAAATAGAGCCCTTTCTTAAAGATCTGATTAAATCTAATCTTAAAATGGCATTTTTTTCATCTTCGTTTAAAGGAACAAACTGTTCAATAAAATCACAAAGAACATTTTTCATTTTTATAAAAATTAAAATTAGTTTTTTCTTGTCAAAATTCTTCTTCTTATTCTACTCAATGTTTCCGGTTTCATCCTCAAATAACTCGCAATTTGATGTTGTGGAACTCTTTGGATCAGATCGGGTCTTGTCTCTAAAAGATTCAAATAACGTTCTTCAGGAGTGGCTAATTTGAATTCTGTATGGGAATCTTGAAATTTTGCCATTAAAATTTCCGCCATTTTATTGTTAAAAGTCACTAAAATGGGATATTTATGGTACATCTCTTTTTCAAATTCAGGAGTTCCAAAACTAACTATAGTATCTTCCGTACACTCTAATGTGATATTTGATGGAATTTTCTTTCCGTAAATGGATAGAAGGACAACTTGTTCTTCTGTAAAAAAATCAGTAGTAATCTCTTCTCCGTTTTTTAAACAGTAAGCTCTGATACAACCCTTCAAAATGAAGTAACATTCATTACAAAAATGTCCCTCTTTAAGTAATACGGTTCCTTTTTTATACCGTCTGATCATTGCACTCTCCTGAATTGCAAAAATAAATTCATCAGTCAGAGTTACATATTTCGAAAGTGCTTCTAATAAATCACGATCCATAACGATTTAATTTAATTACTATCGATCCATCTAAAATCTATTCAAATTTAATTTTATTGATAAAATAGACAGATCTGGTTTGCTTGAATTTGATGTTTCCTGTTTCATTTTTGATCTTTTGAGTACCGTAAGCAATAAAATAATTATCGTACCAAAAGATGATATCGGAAAAAGAGTATTTAGTTTCATCACCTGAATGATTGGTTTCAATCTCTTCGGTCTGAGTGTCTGACAAGATATTTCCTTCATGATCAAGTGCTTTAGTATGTACCTTATTATAACTAGTATATACCATTTTAATCATGTTTTGATCATGAGCAGTTATCGATATAAATTTTTTTAAATAAAACGGTTTATAAGTACCCCACATTTCAAAAATCTGATCCCATAACATGTTCCCTTCCTTATCAAATTTACAAAGCATTGCATGAGTATATTGATATCCATCAAATTCCGTGTAGGTTTGAATTGAGGTGACAGGAGTTCCATTTATAAATGTTGTTGTTGTGTATGAGTGAGTTATATAAGTTGGATAAAAGCCTTCTCCTAATAATAAATAACCATCTTGATCGGCTATAACATCATGTGTAAGCAAGCGATAATTTAATGTAAACACTTTACCTTTTTTTTCCAATTTTGCCTTTTTTTTCTCTAACTTTTCTTGTTTCTTTTCAGGTAAATATTTTAAAAAATTAACCATTTTGGCATATTCATGAAATTTGATAAAGTTAACCTGATCATTTTCTACAAGACAGAAAAAAACTCCTTCAGAAGTATGATGATGATCAATCGAATAAGTTCCGGTGAAAACATATTTATTTTCTTCAATTTGTGATGCAGATATCTCTATTAAAATATTATTGTTCTGAGGCGTAAGATTAATTTTATTCAGATATTCAGCATTTTCATTAAATCGGAAAGCATAACTTTCAGAATGTTTTTTATCGACCTCACCATTGATATAAATAAAGATCTCTTTTGATTTTTCCATTACCTGAAGTTTGAATATCTCGCATTTTTTAGGTTTAATATGTGCTAAAGATACAGGTAACATTTTTAAAGTTCCAGATTTCCAATTAATAGCAAAAACAACTGGATCATTTTTAATAACTCCCCGTACATAAGCATAATATCCCAGTACGACCATCTCATCAAAATCAAATTTTTTGGGTAATTTTCCATGAACTTTAGTGATCTCCATTGATTCTGCTTCAACACTAATTAAAGCAAAATTTCCATGTCTGTCTGAGTATATGGAATGATCTCTTTCCGTTGTAGTGTAATTTAAACGGGGATCTAAGTCTTCATCAATTTTGACAGTGACTTCTCTTTCTGATTGTAAATAGGTGTTAAATTTTTCAAATTTCCATTCGGTCAGATCATCATCAGAATCATTTTTTTTGGAAGACAAAATAAAACCCTCTTCTCCAAAAATTTTGATTTCCTCCCTGGAATAACCATCTTTTAATTGTATTTCTATTCTATCCTCATAAGTTAATTGTGATATTCCGGTTGATACAACCAAGAACAAACTCCATAATAAAAACCACTTTTTCATATTATTTCTCTTTATTATTTTATTTTTTTCAATTATTATGCCACAAATTCACAAACTCTAAATGAATAAATTATTCATTATTCATTATTCACTATTCACTATTCACTACTTAGTCCATATCCTCCCGGTATTACTGCCATGGCAGCTATTACATTGTCCCATGGAGATAGAATTTCCCATTTTTTTGGTTTCCAAATTTCCTACAACGACAGGGTATAAACCCGCTCCAAAATCGATTGCTTCAGTGGTATGAAAATTTCCTTTGGTATCCACTTCGATAGTGTGAATGAGTGTTCCTGTTCCATTAGGCCCACTATATAACTTCACAGTTGCACCAGGATAGGTATTAACTAACTGTTCGTCATAAACAGTACCGGCAGCTACAAACCAACCCACGCCACCACCATTTTCTTTATGACATTGCATACAGTTCATGCCCATGTTATGACTTCTCTCACTTAGATATTTACTGATGTTTTTATCGTTCCCATCAGATTTACAAGAAGAAAAAATGACCATAAAAAGTCCTAAAATTACAATAAGAGTTGTTCTTGTTTTCATACTTACAATTTTTTTAAATGATGCGACAAATATAATGTTTTTTTAATTAATACAATGCAAGAAATTAATGGGCTAATGTGCTAATTGGGGGAAAGGAACAAGTAAGAAGTAAAAAGTAAAAAGTAAGAAGTAAGAAGTAAAAAGTAAGAAGTAAAAAGTAAGAAGTAAAAAGTAAGAAGTAAAAAGTAAGAAGTAAAAAGTAAGAAGTAAAAAGTAAAAAGTAAGAAGTAAGAAGTAAGAAGTAAAAAGTAAAAACTGATAGCTGATAGCTGATAACTGATAGCTGATAACTGATAACTGATAACTGATAACTGATAGCTGATAACTGATAACAAATAACTGATCTCTGTAATCGATTATTTGAAGATTAAATATCCTAAAAAAGTTAATAAAATTCCAACGACCACGCTCAGAATGATATAGGTAAAAAAATAGGTTAAGTTTCCATCTTTTAAAAGTTGTAAACTTTCATTCGAAAAAGTGGAAAAAGTGGTGAATCCACCACAAAATCCGGTGGTTAAAAACAACCGCACTTCAGCTGACATCATGTCATATTTATTGCTGATTCCAAAAAGGATGCCAATTAAAAAACAACCCACTAAATTGATGAGTAAAGTAGATAATGGAAATGAGGTATGAAAAGTAAGGGAAACATACTTCTGAACTAAATAACGTGTCGAACTTCCTAAAAATCCACCCAATCCTACAATCAATAATAATCTCATAAATATATGATATTTTAATATTTATAAACACATTTGTTCAATAATTTCCTGATAATGGGGATGTTGTTTTAATAAAACCTCTTTATTTGCTAATTCAAAGTCTTCAAATTCAAATCCGGGAGCTACAATACAACTGACCAAACAATATCCAGTATTTGATTTGATACGGGCAGCAAACCAGTGATTCTTTGAAATCACAATCTGTGGTATTTCTCCATTTTCAATATCTATTCCTAAATGATGAGTGATCAAATTTCCACTATCGTCCATTTCATAAATCTCAACCGTTTCACCTTGATGATACAGCCAGATCTCATCCGATAAAACTTTATGAAAGTGGGATTTGTCTTTATCTTGTAGTAAATAGTAAATGGCGGTTGAGGAGTTTCTTATTTTTAGATTTTCTATTTCAATCTCCAGTGAGCCCCGATAGGTCTCCTTGTAGAAACCGCCCTCAGGATGAGGTTTTAAATCAAGAGTTTGTATAAGTTGAAGAGGATCCATAATCAATTTTCTTAATTTTTAACAAAAGTATAAAAAAAGAACAACAATATTCCATGTTTGACTTATTTCTTTATTTTTTTTGTACATTTGTGAGTTGATTTTATTATTAAATATAACTACATAAACTAATTTGAACTGCAATGACAATCGAAGAAATAAGAGAAGAAGTACACCAATATCAGAAAGAACTGGAAACTCCTGTCCCCCTTGAGATCAATCATTGTCTGGAACGGTTATCCTATTTATCCGGTATTCATTCCAGAACGGGCTATCTATTGGCGAATGCTAAGAAAAATATGCGGATTGTGAAAGAGAGTCAACTTAATTCTTACCTGACTAAGACGAATGAACGTTATTTGTCATCCAAAATTCAAAATGCCCTTCTGGAAGGTATTGCGATCGAAGAAACTTATTATGTTGAACTCTTAGAGAAAATGAATGTTGCTTGTTCACAACAGATGGATGTGTGTCGCACCATCATCAGCAAAGAGAAAGAGGAAATGAGGTTTGCAGGATTAAAGTAAACGCAATAAAATAAATTTGAATGCGTTATATTGCAAACACTTTTGAAATGATAAAATAGTTTACCCCTTTCATTTATTAACCAAATTAATTGTATTATGAAAAAGTATTTTCTTATTATTGTTTTGTTAGGTGTTTCCTATTCCATTTTTTCACAAACTAATATTCCTGAATCTCCTAAGAAATTTAAAATCGGGTTTTCGTTGGGGACAAACTATTCATTGTTAAAAAACAAAGGAGTGATGCCGGTTTCTCATACCATTGATAATGGATTTGGAATGCAGTTCGGCATTTTTATGGATTATCAACCCAAATCATTCTTGATTATTTCACCAAAGATAGAATTGGGACTAAACCATGCAAATATCATAACAAATTTAGATTTAAATCAGATCAATTATCAAGTGTATCAAAACTCTATTGATATGATGTTACACGTTCAATATCAGTTTGGAAAGGGAAAGTATGTTCCCTATATATTTGCCGGACCACATTTGAAAATGCCGTTATATGTAGCGGGTTATACCAATACTCAATATGTGACTGCACCAAATTTTGCCATCGATTTTGGATTTGGAGTTGAGTGTAAGTTCAAATATTTCACTATTGCTCCGGAATTAAGATATTCTCTTGGTTTATCAAACGTTAATCAAAATCCATACTACACCAATTTTAAGTATAATCAGGTCTCTTTTGCCATCAAATTCAAACCATAAAAGAGGGAAAACTCCCTATAATCTCTTTTCTCTATAGTCTATTTCGTCCAGATTTTATTGGTTGTGTTCCCATGGCAGCTATTGCATGCACCGATCGAGAGCTTACAGTTCATAGATTTACTTCCTGCATTTCCTACAACTACCGGGTGTAAACCTCCATTGAAATCAATCATCTCAGTGGTATGAAAATTTCCTTTAGTGTCCACTTCAATAGTGTAAACCAGTGTCCCTGTTCCATTAGGTCCGGTATAAAGCTTGACGGTTGCTCCGGGATAGGTATTGACCTGTAAACTGTCATATATGGTTCCGGCTATCTCAAACCAACCATCACCTGGACCATTTTCATTATGACAATTCATACAATTCATTCCCATATTATGACTTTTTACGCTTAAATAATCACTAATATTTTTGTAGTCGCTTTCCGATGTACAGGAGTTCATGAAAAAAATTAATGATCCAATGATTATGAAATAGATTTTTTTTGATTTCATACTGTGAAATAATTTTTGATTTTCAAATTTTAAGGTGCAAATATAAAACAATTTAATACCATAAACAAATTTTTTTTACATTTGCAAACCAATAACCACATTTATAACCATTTTTTTGACATTTTATGAAATACGTTCGACGGTTTTTCGGTTTATTTTTGTTATTTTGTAGTTTTTTGATCTTACAAGCTCAAAATAAAACACTTACATTTATGCCTCATTAGATACCTCAGGCTCAGTTTGCCGGATATTATATGGCATTAGAGAAAGGATTTTATGAAGAATTGGGACTAAAACTAAATGAATAATGAATGAAGTCCTTAGTCTTTTGTCCAAATAGAACACAGATGACACGGATGTTACAGATTTACACTGATTTTCTTATTGTTTCTTAAGGCTCGATGTTTTTTATTTTTGTTAAAAGAATATAAATATTCTCCAGACTATCCATCACCATATCTAAAACATGGGTAAAGTGTTTTAATTTATATTCTTTCTGCCAAATTATTTTTCCTGTTGTGTCAATTTGTGCCATCCAAATTTTTTTCATATCAATACGTTCTCCTGCAATGATTAGAGTTTGGTTTGGTAGTTTTTTAATTGCCTCTACTCTTTTGTCTTTGAAAATTATTTCCCACTCCTTTTGAAATGTAGAATTTAATTTGAATACACTTCCACTACTGATATGAGATTTCTCATCCATTTTGTTTTCTTGTTCAACAAACTGATGTAATTCTTCCTTAGAAAGAGTATAACTCTTTTGAGATTGCTTTGGAAATTCAATTGAAAATATAGTTGAAACTATAATTGAGCCACTATTTAAACGTACAAAACCGGTTGGTTCATAGTCCCCGATACTAACTATGTTGTCAACACTATCACTGTAGAAAAAGTTATACTCTTCATTCACAACAGAATTGTCAAACTTTGTCTGTCCAAACGATTGGAGTGAAACCAAAATGCAAATGATTAATGTTGAAAATTTATTCATTGTTTTCTGTTTGTTTAAGCTAGTAAATCTTCATCTATGGTTTATATGGGATTTCATTTGAATTTTCTTCGTATATTTTCTCTATAATATTGAATTGTTTTTCTGATAATAAAATTGCCCCAAGGTCATTTCCACTATTTATTAAGTAAAATCTCTCATTTGATTTACTTTTTTCTAATTCTTGGTTGATCTTTTTAAAAAATCTACGAGGTCCAATATCCCAAAAGCTGTAATCTGAAAGATTTTTTTCATCGAATAAAACGAACATTTCATTATTAATCATTACTTCATGAAACTTTTCGAAATTTTCTGTTGTAGAGAATGTAATTTCCAATCCCCTTTTCTTTAGAATATTTGTCAAGTCGGATTTAAAAAAATCAAATGATCCTTCTACTAATTCCTCTGCATCAATATTCACGTATCTGCATATCTCTTCTTTATAAATATTACAGTCCTTTATCAAAGATTCTCTTACTGATTCAATTTTAATTGAATCAGTATATTGTAAAAAACCACTATTTATTAATTCTAGAACAAGAGAATCCTGATTTTTAGTCTGCGAGATCGTTTTACTATCTTTACTGTTATTACAAGAACTAAAAATCATAACCAATAGTATCAAAATTCTCATGGATGTCTGTCTTTTTTGCATGATTTATAACTTTTTATCACCGTTCCTATTCTATCTTTTTATCACACTCACCAACCATTATGAAGCAGATAATCTTCTGATTATATTAGGTTGCAAATATAACAATTTTCCATAACTCAGCTATGGATCTAAATGGAGAGGAATATAATATTGGACTCTTACCCATTTCCCATTTTGAATTCCGGCTTTCCATTTAGGCATTTGGGTTAATACCTCTAATGCACTGTCCATCCAAGCTTGTTTACATTTTGGATAAGATCCATTTCCCATTAGTAGTATAGAATTGTCATCAATGCTAACTATTTTTTGAGATAGGGATCCATCCTTTTCAACGACAAAACTAAAAATGATTTTTGTCACAAAACAATCAACATCCGGCGCTTTCAAATTGGAGTGAATAAACATTGATAATGCAGTTTCATCTCCATTAAATTGCGGCATAACTTCAACAAATGTATAAATCGTGGTATCATGATCATCGATTTGTGAAAATCCTATGAACCCATAAAAGACCAGATACACTATTAAAAACACTCTTTTCATGAATTTGATATCAACGTGGAGAAGGTTCATTTAGTTTTTGAGGTTGTTTAAAAGAAGTTAATTTATCTTTGGTTGTTTAGTATATAACTTTTTACTTATTTCATCCCATATCATTAATGCTGGATGCCAATAAGCTGTATTAGCGTCATAATATCCTTCAGAGTCAGGTGGATTAGTTATTATTAGTCTACTATTCTTTCTAAAATCATACCCCATTCCAGCTTCATATCCCTTGATATTATAGACTTTCCCATCTAGTACATCTACTATCGCAAATTCAGATGATGTTCCATTAGCCCAAATAATAAAACAATAATGACCGGCAAAGTTCACACCCTCCCTCTTATATGTTTGCGTAATAACAGTTTTATATACTTTTGCTATTATGTTACTATTATAATCAATTTCTGCTTTTTCCCCTGAATAAATAGTGTCTACTTTGAAGTCATCAAATGAAATGTAAGGTTCAAATTGTATCATTACAGAATAAATTCTATCAGAACTAATTGTAGAGTCACCTGTTATTTTAAATGATTCTTGTTGTTTAAGAATGACACCTTCATCTGCACGAAGATATGGTTTTACAATTAATGTATCCT
Organism: uncultured Bacteroidota bacterium; assembly: GCA_942493315.1. Lineage (GTDB taxonomy): Bacteria > Bacteroidota > Bacteroidia > Bacteroidales > WCHB1-69 > UBA5429. The sequence continues at coordinate 2,063,325 of OW818690.1, forward strand.
TTGTTTCTATTGTCAATGGGTCAAGTTTTACTACCGTTTTTGCATTTTTGTCTGTGTTTCCACATGAGTAAAGTAAAAGTCCAAAGGTTATTAATATGTAAAGTAATTTATCCATAACTCCCAATAAATTGTTTATATCTGATATTATTATTACGAATATCTGCCAAAATGTAGCACAAAAACATGTGTCTCATTTACGTTGCAAATATAACAAATCTTTTGAAAAAAGTTGAAGGGGAAAGAATTAGCAAATTAGTAAATTTGTGAATTAGCAAATAAATGAATAATGAAGACCTTTAAGGTTATTCATTAGAATGTTCATTGAGTTTACTTATAATGTCTTGAGCTCTATAATTTAATATCGAAAAAGCAAACCATTTTTTGCCTAAGTCTTTTAATGATGCCCCTAAATGATACACTTTAACTGGAAGTTTTGTGTGGATTTGAAAATCAATCTCATCAACTTTAGATTTTAAGGAATGTACTTCATTTTCAATTCTTTCAAATCGTTGACTAACAGCAAATCCTTTCAGTAAGTAATCTTTAAGAACTTTATTTGCCCACATTCTAAATTGAGTTCCACGAATTGATTTGACTCTATATCCAACAGAAATAATAACATCTAAATTGTAAAACTTGGTTTTGTATTTTTTTCCATCACTCGCAGTTAGTAAGGATTCCTTACCAACTGAACTTTCACTGAGTTCTTTCTCTTAAAAAATATTTGAAATGTGTAATGTTATATTATTTCTTGTTGTTTGGAATAATGTAGCCATTTGTGTTTGAGTGAGCCAAACTGTCTCATCCTCAATTTTTACTTCAAGTCTAGTAGTTCCTTTATCAGCTTGATAAATAATGATTTCATCTTTCATGGGTAGTTAATTTTAGTTTGTATAAAGTATCTATTCATCAAATTTTGATCGTATTACACTTCTTTTTTAATTAAAAGGTGAATACTTTCAAGTCTGCAAATATAACAAATCTTTTGAAAAAAGGGCAAGGCGAAATTAGCAAATTAGTGAATTAGCAAATTAGCAAATGAATTAAGAATGAAGTCTTTCGTCCTTTGTCCTTTGTCATTCGTCCTATAATGGAACGCAGATGACGCGGATTTTCAAACACGGATTAAAACGGATTTGTTTCATCCGTATTGCGAAGCATCCGTTAAATTAGTGTTCCATTTTTTATTTCGAAGTGCCAAAGGTTATTTGATAATGGACAAAGAACATATTTGATTAAACTCTATTTGGTTGTTAATATTTTCCTTTATTATTTCTGTTCGAGTAACCATTTTATTAATTCTTCAGTATCTACAATACTCCATGAATGAGGATGTCTTCTATTATAAGGTTTTCTATATCCTTTATTTTGTGTAATTATTAATTCTGCCTTTTGATTGCCCAATCTGTTCAATTCGTTAATCATAGCTGAACATTCAGTTGCATTCATACCTGTTAAGTCTCCTCCACGTTCTTTCAGCCACCAATTTATATCCGGTTCTGTGTATATTCTTAAAGGTATATTGATGAGGTTTTTAATCGCAGTCTGGTTTTCGTCAGAAAATGAATATGGGGAAATTGTGTAGTAATCAGTAAGGTTTGTTATAGGATTTCCACCGGTTATCATTTCAAGTCTATTTATCATATAAATGTTCTCTTGACTGGCTTTGTTATCTTTTGAAAGTCTGATATCTCTTTTTGCCGAATTGTAAAATCTTTCAAAGTCGAGAGGTGGATCAATGGCAAAAACTGCTATTGGTTTTATTGTAGAACGTTCTGCATATTTTATTGCACAGCATCCACCAATTGAAAATCCACCAACGTAAAATTTCAGGTCTGTAAGTTTGTGTTTAGATGTTACATCAATTAAAATTCTATCAAAAGTTTGTTGACTTAAACTATCTACGCCAAAAGATAACACACCTTCTTGAAAAGTTGGAATAATTGTTAATATTCCACTTTGAGCCAATCTTATAGGTAAGTCAGTTTGCAGTAAAACGTTTTCAGCTGTTTCTCCAAAACCGGGAACAAGAATCATATAACCTGACCAAGATAGTGCAAGTGGATAAATGATCGTATAACAGTTTTTAGTTGTGTCGTTTTTGTCGAGAAAAACTTTCTCGGTTTTAAAGTTAGAAATATTCTGTCCATAACAATTTATAATAAATAGTAAAAATGTAAGAATAATTAAATTAAGTCTATTCATAATGGATGTTGTTTTTTCTAATGTGAAGATTGTTAGGATGATCAACCTTAGGTTAATTGTTTTTCTTTATGTTGATTGTAAATCATTTGGCAAACTTTATCCATTGCTTTAAAAATCTTAATATCAAAATAATTGGTATTAGTCAAACTAGTTAACGTTACAACGGCATCATATAAAACGACATTTTCTTGTCGGCCAATACGTTCAATAAAATTAATTTTCTTACTTCCTTTAGGGGAATCTGAAACGATAACTTCGTCAACCGAACTCCCACAGCATTGGCATTTACCACCATCTCTTGTAAAAACCACCTTTTTTGTCGTTTCTGAAATATACCTACTTTGAGAAAAACAACAAATGCTAAATAAAAGGAGAGCTAAGATTAAAAATATTTTTTTCATTTAATTTACTTAATTCATTTTGCAAATATAATTAAAAGTAGAATATATATTTAATGGAACACAGATGACACAGATTTATTGTTTAAAGGTTTAATAGTATTTCAACCCTTAAACAGCGTAGTGTTCAACCTTTCAACCTTAATAAAAATGCCACGAATGCACGAATTATAAACGAATAAATTTTTCATTTTTCATTTTTCATTTATTTGTTGTCGAAATGGAGAAGTTTCGGTTAGTATTAAAGATTGTTAAGTTTAAAACTTATTTTTCTTCAAATCCTTTTTATAGTTCTTGACCATTTTCCCAAAATCCTTATCTTTTTTTCGTCTCTCTTCAATGGTTGATTCAAAATGTTCCTTTTCCCGCTCCATTTTTAAGTAGTTGTCATAGGATTTTTGATCCATTTCTCCGTTTTCAACTGCTTGTATTACCGCACAACCTATTTCGTTCGTGTGAGTACAATCCTTAAATTTGCAATTTTGTGAAAGATCAATTATTCTTTCAAAAGTAGTTTCTAATCCACCTGAAGTATCAACAATACCAACTTCTCTCATCCCCGGATTGTCAATAAGAATTCCTCCACTTTCAAGCACAATTAATTCTCTGTGACTCGTTATATGTCTTCCTTTATTTGTACTTTGACTTATTGAATCCGTTTTCATTAGAGCTTTTCCTGAAAGTTTATTCAATAATGTTGACTTACCAACTCCTGAAGAGCCGAGCATACAATAGGTTTTACCTTTTTCAAGATTCCTTTTTAGTGCGTCGTATCCATATTGAGTTTCGTTACTAATTGCCAAAACTTCAATATCATTTATTCGTTGTTTTATACTATCAATAATTTCTTGAATCTTTTGTTCATCAATTAAATCGGTTTTTGTCAAAACAATGATGGGTTTTACCTTAGATGAATAACAAATAGTCAGATATCTTTCAAGTCTGTTGATATTAAAGTCCCGATCAACAGCCTGAACCAGAAATGCATTATCAATATTTGTTCCTATGATTTGAATCTCCCCAAATTTGCCAACCGCTTGTCTTGAAATAACAGAATATCTAGGTAAAATACTATGAATAATGGAAAAATCCGAATCAAAAATGGTCAGAGCAACCCAATCACCAACGGCAGGAAAATCTTCACGGCTTCTTGATGTAAATCTTAAATTTCCTGTAATTTCAGCTTCAAATTCACCCTCTTCAGTTTTTACAATATATCTTTCCTTATGTTCCGCAATAACCCTACCAATCTCAAAGTTCGCCAGATTATTCTCAACTCTTAATTTTTCGAGTTTGTCATTATATCCTAAATCTTCTAATTTCATTTCAGTTTCTTTAAAACGTGCATTTTTAGATTAAACACAACTTGATTAAATTTATAATATTTTTACTGTTATTAGCCGCAATGAGCTGGATAACAGTGTTAATTTTCGTCTGCAAATATACCAAATCTTTTGAAAAAAGGGAAAAGGAAAGGAATTAGCAAATTAGTAAATTTGTGAATTAGCAAATGAATGAATTATGCCACGAATTATTAACGAATTTTTACCTTTTACCTGTTACTTCTTACTTCTTACTTCTTACTTCTTACTTCTTACTTCTTACTTCTTACTTCTTACTTCTTACTTCTTACTTCTTACTTTTTACCTCTAATCTCTTCATTCTAAACTATTTTGGGCATTCCGGCTCGCAAGCTCGCCGTCGGTCTCCGGCCTGTACTCCTCGTTTCGCTGCAAGGGTCTGAACGGCCGGGCAGGAGCTCCTCCGTCGCTCTGCCCGATCCGTCATCCCCTAGGCAGCTCAACTTGCGGGGTACCTGGCCTCCGCCCTAATGCGGACTATTGACGGGAGACTGGAGACAAGGGACTGGTGACTGGAGGATCTCGAATGCTCAATGTGCTCATGTGCTCGAATGCTCATTTTTCATTTTTCATTTATCATTTTTCATTCTTTATGTCTCTAATTTAAGAATTATTAACAAATTTACTTTCACCTTTAGCCTTTAGCCTTTCGCCCTTGTTTTATTTCTAAAAAAATCTTAAATTTGCAAATTGTTCTGATTCGCTAGATAGTTTGGTGTAGCATCAGCCTTGTGTTTATTTTTTAATTAATTTGTATGTTTACTATTGGTATTGACCTGGGGAGCTCTTCCATTAAATTGTCCCTTTTTGACACTGAAACTGGCCTGGGATTGACTACTTTACAACTTCCTGAAACAGATTTGCCGATCATCGCATTGAAACCGGGATGGGCGGAACAAGACCCTAACGAGTGGTGGCACCTGATTCAACTCGGTATCCCTCAATTGATTGCTCAGAGTGGCATTAATGGTGATGAGGTGGCCGCCATCGGAATCACCTACCAAATGCATGGTCTGGTTTGTGTTGATCAGGATCTTCAATCGGTTCGTCCGGCCATAATTTGGTGTGATAGTCGCGCAGTTCCTTATGGAAATGAAGCATTTGAAGCTATAGGGAAAGATACCGCACTGAAACATCTGCTGAACTCACCCGGAAACTTTACCGCCGCTAAACTGGCCTGGGTAAAAGACAACGAACCTGAAAATTATCAAAAAATTGCGAAAATCATGCTTCCTGGCGACTTTATTGCCCTGAAACTAACCGGCAAATGCACCACAACCTTCTCCGGATTGTCGGAAGGGATCCTGTGGGATTTTGTGAACCATCAACCAGCCGATATCGTTCTGAACCAATTCGGTTTTGATCGGAATCTGCTCTCAACCCCTTATCCACAGTTTGGAAATCAGGGGCAGATCCTTTCTGAGATGGCGCAACTTTTACATATTTCCGACAAAACGATCATCTCATATCGTGCCGGTGATCAGCCTAATAATGCTTTTTCACTTCATGTGCTGAATCCCGGTGAAGTAGCTGCTACTGCAGGAACTTCTGGAGTAGTGTATGGCGTTACCGATCATATCGATTATGATCCATTGTCGCGCATAAACACTTTTTTGCATGTGAACCATACCGAACAAGAGCCTCGTTTGGGCATTCTCCTCTGTATCAACGGGATCGGAATCACTAATTCCTGGATTAGAAAAAACTTCACACCTAACCTCTCGTTTGAGGAGATGAATCAATGGGCAGCTTCTGCCCCGGTTGGAAGTGCAGGATTGCTTGTGATCCCTTTCGGAAATGGCGCTGAGCGGATGTTGGAGAACAGAAAAACGGATGCTCAACTTGTTGGATTGCAATACAATATTCATTCCATTCATCATATCATCCGCGCTGCACATGAGGGGATTGCCTTCGCTTTTGCATACGGAATGGAGATTATGCAAGAGATGGGAATGGACTTGAAGGTGATTCGAGCTGGTAAAACCAACCTCTTCTTGAGTCCGATCTTCCGCCAAACCCTTTCTACTTTGACCAATACTGAAATCCATTTATACAATACCGATGGCTCGTTAGGAGCTGCTCGCGGCGCAGCTGTAGGTGCCGGAATATACCAAAACATGGACGATGCTTTTAAAACCCTTGAGGTTTTGGAGAAAGTTTTGCCCATTCCTGCGGATCAGGAGATCTTACAATCGACCTATCAGCAATGGAAAAATACTTTAGAACAACAATTAACCAAACATAAATAATCTGATAATATGAAACTTACACTAGGTAACAAGGAGTTTTTTAAAGGAATTGATCCCATTAAATATGAGGGGAGAGGATCCAAAAGCAGTTTAACATTCAAATGGTACGATGAGAATCAGATCGTTAGAGGAAAATCGATGAAAGATCATTTTCGTTTTTCGATGGCTTACTGGCACACATTGTGCGGAACCGGAGGTGATCCTTTTGGTCCGGGAACTAAAAACTTCCCTTGGGAACAAGCTTCTAATCTGATGGATCGCAACCGGGAACGGATGGATGCAGCTTTTGAATTTATGACCAAAATAGGTATCCCATTCTGGTGCTTTCATGATACCGATATTGTCGGCGATGGTTCTGTTTTTGAGATTGAATCCCGCTTAGCCGAAATGGTGGATTATGCAAAACAAAAACAGGCGGAGTCTGGTGTGAAGTTGCTTTGGGGAACCGCCAATGTGTTCTCGAATCCTCGTTATATGAACGGTGCATCAACCAATCCAGATTTTAATGTGGTTGCACATGCTGCTACACAAGTGAAGAATGCAATCGATGCCACCATCGCTTTGGGTGGTGAGAACTATGTATTCTGGGGTGGAAGAGAAGGGTATATGTCGCTGTTAAATACAGATACTAAAAGGGAAAAGGAGCATTTGGCCCGTTTTTTAACTATGGCACGCGATTATGCTCGTTCCAAAGGGTTTAAAGGTATATTTCTGATAGAACCCAAACCGATGGAACCCACCAAACATCAGTATGACTTTGACACGGAAACCGTGATTGGGTTCTTACGCTATTACGGATTAGATCAAGATTTCAAATTGAATATTGAGGTGAATCATGCGACTTTAGCGGGGCACACCTTTCAACATGAGCTTCAAATGGCTGCTGATGCCGGGTTATTGGGGAGTATCGATGCAAACCGCGGGGATTCCCAAAATGGTTGGGATACCGATCAGTTCCCGATCAACCTTTACGAAACAGTGGAAGCGATGCTTGTGATCCTTCAAGCGGGTGGTTTTACGACCGGTGGTGTTAACTTTGATGCTAAAACCCGTCGAAACTCTACTGATTTAGAGGATATCTTTATCGCTCATATTGCAGCGATGGATACATTTGCCAGGGCTTTGGTGATCTCCGATCAACTGCTATCCAATTCCGATTATCTGGCTCTAAGAAAACAACGGTATGCTTCTTTCGATGCCGGACAAGGAAAAGCATTCGAAGAGGGGAAACTCACTTTGGAAAACATGAGGGAGATTGCGGCTCAATCCGGAGAACCACTCATGATCAGCGGAAAACAGGAACTTTTTGAACAATTGATCAATCAATATATCTAACATGAAACAGGAAAATAGAAATAGGACCTTATTTGGAATCACGTTAATCGCCACTTTGGGTGGATTGTTGTTTGGATACGACACTGCCGTGATATCCGGAACCGTTGAATCGCTCAGAATCAACTTTATTGATCCGCAAGGATTGTCGGAATTTGCGGCTAATTCGCTTAAAGGATTTGCTGTTTCGAGTGCATTGATAGGATGTATAATAGGAGGAATAAGTGGCGGATTATTGGCATCCCGTCTGGGAAGAAAGAAAACATTGATACTGGCGGCCATCCTGTTGATCATTTCTGCCGTGGGATCCGCTTTTCCGGAGATGCTATTTGCCCCAATTGGTGGCCATGTAGCAGACTTTCTTCCCCATTTCATCGTATATAGAATCATCGGTGGAGTAGGCGTGGGGCTTGCTTCCATGTTGTCACCGATGTATATTGCGGAGATTGCCCCGGCCCATAAGCGTGGACATCTGGTTTCCTGGAATCAGTTTGCGATCATCTTCGGAATGTTGGTGGTCTATTTTGTAAATTTCTCCATTGCACGTCAAGGGAGTACCGACTGGCTTCATAGTTTTGGATGGCGTTGGATGTTCTTCTCTGAAAATATTCCAGCAGTGATTTTCTTAGGTTTGCTATTTATTGTTCCTGAAAGTCCAAGATGGTTGGTGATGAACAATCGGGAACCGGAAGCATTAAAGACGTTGACCCGCATCAATGGAGAGTCGATGGCCAAAACAATTCTGCAGGAGATCAAATTCAGTGTTGGAGATAAAACCAAAGGGGAGTTGTTCTCTTTCGGATTTTTGATTGTGATCATCGGAATTTTACTCTCTGTTTTTCAACAATTTGTAGGGATTAATGTGGTATTGTATTATGCACCTGAGATCTTCAAAAAGATGGGAAGCGGAACCGATGTTTCACTTTTACAAACGATTATTGTTGGATTTATTAACTTGATTTTTACCGTGATTGCTATTGTTTCGGTTGACAAATTCGGACGTAAACCGTTGATGATCATTGGCGCTTTGGGGATGGCAATCAGCATGACCGCTTTAGGATTCAGTTTCTATTTTGAACAAGTGGGGATACTCTCTTTGATCTTTATGTTGACTTACGTAGCGGCTTTTGCGATGAGTTGGGGACCGGTAACATGGGTGTTGTTGTCTGAAATCTTCCCGAACAAGATCAGGGGCAGAGCGATGGCGATTGCGGTAGCGATGCAATGGATCGCGAACTATCTTGTTTCGTGGACTTTCCCGATGCTCGACGATAGTTCTGTACTCACTGATGCATTCCATCATGGTTTCAGCTATTGGATTTACGCCATCATGGGGTTCTTAGCTGCTTTCTTTGTCTGGAAGTTGGTACCGGAAACGAAGGGGAAAACGCTGGAGGAGATGGAGAGATTAGTTAAGAAGTAAGAAGTAAGAAGTAAGAAGTAAGAAGTAAGAAGTAAGAAGTAAGAAGTAAGAAGTAAGAAGTAAGAGGTAAGAAGTAAGAGGTAAGAGGTAACATGTAATATTTTTATTTATTTTTACGAGTGTAAATATGAAATAATTTGAGATGAAATTAATACTGAAAATTTGCTTGTTCATTTTTATAGTAAGTATGATTATATCATGTAAATCTAAATTAAATGAGCTAAATGAACCCAAAAGTAAAATAGAGTATTGTGTTGTTTATTTTGATTGGGATACTACTTTTGACTTTCATCTTATCAATCGGGAAAAACTCATTCAAATTAGTGAAGGATCACCATACTTTCAATCAAATTATGATTTTAGTGCTCTTTGGGGGTATAACTATTATTTTTTACCAAAAGGAAAATATCTTTATTACATAACTACCTATTTTGGAATGCAAGAAATGTTTTTCTTTTCAATAAACTCAGATACCTTGATTTATATTCCTAACAATTTTCATTATAAGGAAGTTGATTTTTTTACAGAAAATGATCTTTTAAATACAGATACAATTCAATTATTATATAAGAGTAATGGTTGTTTTCATCGTGATTATGAAAAGTGGATTTTAATAAAAGAAAGTCAAACTCATAGGTATAGAATAACAACTGATTATAGCGAAAATTTAATCCAAAACTATTGTTTACTGCCACCATTTGTGAGTGATGAAATTATTAAAGATTTGACCAATATTCAGTTGGAGTCTATAAAGTTAAAAAAATTGGCAGATTTAAATGAGTTTCCCTACCTTTCAACTGAAACACAAGAATTTTATTTAAAAGTTGATGATAAAATATTCAGTTTTTCAGATATTTCTATTCAAGATTGGAATCTATTTGAACAATTGAAATATAAATATTCCATTAATAAACAATATGATTCATTAAATACTATAAAATGCTTATAGAAAATAACCATAATTTAGTAATTGAGTTATTCAAAAAATATGATAGTGACTTTGAAGTGTTTGATTATAAACAATCACTTCTGGAGTGGACTGAAGTGCTGGAAAAATCATTATTATTGAATCAATACAAAGAGTATCAATTTATTGAATATTCCAAAATCCATAATGTGTCAGATGCGCATCTGTTTGTTATAGAGGTATTTTATTATGTCTATTCAGGAAAAACAAGATATTTAGATTCTGAATATCAATTATTTGGAGTCAAAACATTAGATTCAAATTATGGGAATTTATTGATTCGTCCTGAATCATTTGGAGATAAAGTTTCCGATCTTTTTGTGCATCAAGATATTGATTTTAGAGGATTTCCTGCGTTTTCTAAGAAATACTTTTTCCTTGATGATCAATCCGGTTTTGGTGAAATGTTCGCGAAACCAAATCGGCTAATGCTCATCGAAAAATTTGATGATCTATTTATTGAAGTGTCAGGTAATAAGATGATTATAAAATTTTCAAAACAAGTAAATGAAGCGGATTTTCACAGTATGATTCAGATCTTGAAAGAGATCTAAATCAATGTTTATCTTTATCCACTTTCATGTAACGGATATAAAATTTATCAGCGGATGCATTATTGAGATACATGATTACACTGCCGGTACTTTCACCACAAAACTCTTCACTTTTGGATTCTAATAGTTCCCCTTCCGGATAATTGGTGATTTCGGAAATGAAAAACTGATTTTCAAAACGAATGAGGTTTTTAGATTGCCCTACAGAATAGGCAATTTTGTTACTGAAAATAAATGGAGTATCCTCTTTAGAGAAATTTTTAGTTTTAATTTTTCTTTTTGTTGGATATTTGTAAAGATCACAATCACGGATTAACGATTTATTAATCGTATACTCAGAAATAACCTTGGCAGTCTTAGGTGGAATACAAACTATTTTTTCTTCACTAAACGAAACAGAATAGGCTGAATTAGTGATCACATTCACCGGATATCCACTATTCTTTTTATCGGGAAGTTGCTGATTACTTATCCCGGAACTGGTAGAGTTGGTAAATGTTCTGTTTTTAAAATAGTTGTAAGAGATCCCATTTAAGACAAAGAAACTCTCTTCTAAATTAACATAAATATTCTCATTGGATTTGTTGTAAAAACGAAATCCCATATTTCCCCCTTCATCCCACAGATTGTAATAAACTATACAATTGTCATCTTCATACACCAATTGATTATCCTTCAATATGGTATTTTCAGAAGGAATGGTTTTGTAAACCTGATAAAATGAGGTTGATACACAAGCAGTAAACATAACTGTTGTTAAAACAGCGATTAGAATTTTTTGGATTTTCATTGTTCCGAATTTTAAAATTAAATAATGTTTTTTAATTCATCAAGGAGTCAATGTGATAGGATTCATCTATTTTGAGAATGCAAATATAAATAAAATTTGCAAATGCTCAATGTGCTCATTATTCATTATTCATTCGTCCTTAGTCTTTTGTCCTTTGTCCTTCGTCCTATTAGAACACAAATTTACACTGAATTAAGTGGTTTAAGATTAAATTAAGCTCTCGTTTAGTGCATATAAAGGGAAATTTGTCATCCAACTCTCTTGTTGGTAGTTTGATAAAGAGCTTTTAATCGCTATTTTTGGTTTGATTCGCTCGCAATAAATTTTAAAACTGGACGATTTTAAATTTTCTCCTGCTTTTACCTCAATTGGAATCAGATCACCTGTTTCATTTTCTATTAAAAAGTCAAGTTCATATCTACCATTATCAAAAGTATAGTAATGAATTGTAAGATCTTCGTTTAATAGAAGTTGTTGAAATACAAATTGTTCTGATAACGCACCTTTAAATTCCTCAAAAACGGTATTTCCTTCTAGCAATGTTTTAGCTTTAAGCTTAGACAAAGCCCCAAGTAATCCTAAATCATTAAGATATAACTTGAAACTTGAAAAGTCCTGATAAGAAACCAATGGAGTGCCAGGTTTAGTTACCGCAAAAACTTTATGCAATACCCCAGCATCTGTTAACCATTGAATCGCTAATTCAAATTCCTTTGCTCTTCCTCCAGACTTTAATACTCCGTAAATGAATTTTCGATTTTCTTTTGATAGTTGAGATGGAATGCTATCCCAAACCAAATTTATTCTTGGAATTAACTCTTTGGGAGCATGTTTGGAAAAGTCATTTCTATAATTTTTGAGGATTTTATTTTGGATTTGTCTTGCTTTTATCCAATCGCGATTTTCTGCAAAAACTCTCACTGCTTCAGGCATTCCTCCAACAAAAAAGTAGTATTTTAAGTACTCTTTAAATTTTTCATGAAAAATGGGCATCATGTCAAAACGCTTTTCATTCAATACTTTAGCTAACCCATATTCTTCACCCATAGCAATTAGAAACTCATAAAATGACATGGGATACAAAGTCATAATGTCAACCTTGCCCACGGGAAACGATACTCCAGGATGTAAATTAATTCCAAGTAATGAACCAGCTGCAATAATTTGATATTCAGGAGCCTCTTCTGAAAAGTATTTTAATGAAGTGATTCCTCTCGGAGCTGCCTGAATTTCATCTAAAACGATTAATGTATCTTCTGGAGTGATTTTAAATCCGGAATAAAACTCAAAAGCTGTTATTAATCTTTTTGGATCAAGATCATTTAAAAAAATTGATTGCATCTCTTCAGCTCGTTCAAAATTAATATAGACCATTTGCCTATATTCAGTTCTTCCAAATTCCTGAAGAAGATAGGTTTTCCCTACTTGTCTTGCCCCATAAAATATGAGTGGTTTTTTTGAATTGTCTAATTTCCAATTAATCAAGTCTATATATTTACATCTATACATAAAAAAGCATTAAATTAATAAATCTTATTACATTTATTATCAGTAAAATAATGTGCAAATATACACTTTTTTTCACAATGATTTATAATGCTACGAATAAATGAAAAATGAAAAATGAAAAATTGAACATGGATGACACGGATTGAATGTCAATAGTCGATGGGCAATAGACGATAGTCGATAGTGCTGAAAATAAGACATTCAATTAGCTTATTTGCTTATTATCACATTAGCTTATTATTAATCTGTGGTCATCGTTTAATCAGTGTCATCAGCGTTCTATTAAAATTAATAATGCCACGAATTCACGAATTATAAACGAATTCATTTTTCATTTTGTATCATTATTTCAACCGATTTCCCTGCAAAATCCCCTTGCGGCAACTCAATTAATAAAGTGCTTGTTTTTCGATCGGGTTCAACTTGGTTACCCTTCAGATATTTGCTGAATTGGAGCGTGATCAACTCCGGATTTTTACTTTCACACAACGGATTACCCACCGAGATCTCAATAACCGAGTTTTTTTCAATAATCATAACGGCACATGGATTGTCAACCGTTAGCGTTGTTGAATCAGATAATTGTAAAGTTCCCGCTTCGTAAAAATGGATCTGCGTAATGTTGAGCTTTTTGTGATATACCGCCTGGATCGATTTGGTGTTGCTTAAAATCTGAATCGGATTGTTTTCCCGATACCAATTTAAATCCACTTCACTACAATTGGGATATACAACGTACGCATACGATTCATCCCTTGGGTTTTTCCCGTGCTCAATCCCTAAACTGAATAAGGACGTTTTATTTTTGATCTCACAACTGATCGCAAAATGATTTGAATCTTGCAGATTGATGTACCCAATGCTGTCTTGTAAAAACCACTCAGGATTGTTGACTTTTGTGGTCCCGGAGCCGATTGGAACCGTTTTGATGGTTTGGTTTTCAGCGTAAATGACCGGCGTCTTTTGGATCACCTGATTTAATGTGGTGATAACGCTATCTCTTCCAAACCTTTGAGAAATGCCACACCCCAATGCGACTAACTCATCGTCAAAATAGAACCAGCTCTTGGTAGCTTCTAAGTTCTTTTTGTCGTAAATAAACCCTATGGTGCCGTACTCTTGATTAGAAACCCCGCCGGCGTAAGGATTGTTGTTTCTGCTGTTCTTTCCCCATTCAACTGATGGTAATTTATTCTCTCCTTGTTCTGCAGTGGTCCCAGGCCACTGACGAGGATTCATTACCTTAAAATAGGGCGTTTCGTATTCCATTCCAGTTCTGAATATGAAATTTATTCCCGCGGAAGTGTAGTAATTGTCTAACCCATCGCCATTTCCGGATTCCATCCCGATTGTCCGGGTAGAAGTTAATCGGGAACTCACGTAATACCTTTCACGACGATGAATCATGTAATCAAAACGCCAAAATAACCTGTTTCCCAGCAATTTCATTTCAGTGTCCTGATCTTTGAAAATCCGGTCTTGTATTTGGATTAGTTGTTGTTGCTGTGGCGATTCTTGCGAGATCATCAACTTCAGATTGTTTTGATATCGGGAATTGAGTGTTGCATTGGGTCTCCTTCCTGTCTGTGCCGGATCCTGATGCTTTTTGTAAACATACCACTGCATCCCGTTGATGATGTGATTGTCCAAAACAGTTAATTCTGTAGTGCCGACGCTATAAATGGTTCCTTTGCATAGATCAAGATAGGATAAGATCGAATTGAGATACTCTTGCTGGTAATTGGCATAGAGTTGCCTCCCCTGAAAGCTATGTTGGGAGAACATCCAGTCGGGTTCAATCCCTTCTCCAACAGTCTGTACAACAATTAAATCCTTGATCTGTTGCTGAAATCTTTTTAAAAGGGTGTCATTTTCCGTGAGGATGGCAGCGGGCAAAGCGGCGAAGATTTTATCAGCTCCGTTAGCACCTTCCATATGATCGTTTTTGTTATAAGCCCAAAGTAAATAATCAATAGCTTGCTGAAACAATTCAGGATGGTCGGTTTTTAGCTCTTGATTCATCAAAAATAGACTTATCCCCAATGCTTTTGGATATCCTACGTGCCGGAACCACCAGTTGGATGGTCTGTGATCTGTGGTGATCCAATATTGTAACGATCTGATAATGTGATTTTTAATAATTGTATCCCGGTAATAACTATTGCCAACAGATTGGTAGGCACCGGCTAAAACCCGTAAATGTGTCAAATGGATACTAATGTCGATTTTTGATTGGTAGTCAATATCGGAAAAGGAACCATCAGGGTTGAGAAATTTTAGAGTGCTCTTTACTTCATTTTCACTGGGTGTATATATGATACTTTGTAAATATCTGTTATACAGTGTGTCTATATCGGAACCGAATACATGTAAATAGGAACAAAGAGTCAGAATAAGAACAAAAATAAGATGTTTCTTCATGGAATCAATTGAATTTGTTTTGATGAAATGCAAAAATAGGAAAAAATGTTTTATATAAAAAACAAAAGTGTATTAACACCAAGAATTAATTTAGCCAATTAGCCAATTAGTAAATTAGCCAATTAAAAAAAAGCTACGAATTAATAATTAGTAAATTAGTAAAATAACTTCCTTTAACTATCGACTATTGACCGTGGACTATCGACCTAACTATCTCTTTTATTGTCTTTTAGAATCACATCGTGGGCGCCACCTTCAATAATACTGGTGGAGGATACTAATGTTATTTTTGCGGTATTTTTTAACTCATGGATAGTCAAAGCACCACAACTGCACATAGTGGATTTGATCTTACCTAAAGTTACATCAAGATTATCTTTCATTTTGCCGGCGTAAGGTACATAGCTGTCTACACCCTCTTCAAATTTGAGTGAAGCATTTCCGCCCATATCGTAACGTTGCCAGTTTCTGGCGCGGTTGGAACCTTCACCCCAATACTCTTTTACATAGTTGCCACCAACCATCAGTTTTTTTGTTGGACTCTCATCAAAACGGGCGAAGTAGCGACCCATCATGATAAAATCGGCTCCCATAGCTAAGGCAAGAACCATGTGGTAATCCTGAACAATACCGCCATCAGAGCAGATCGGGATATAAATGCCATGTTTTTTAAAGTATTCATCACGAGCTTGTGCCACTTCAATAATTGAAGTTGCTTGTCCACGACCAATCCCTTTTTGTTCTCTGGTTATACAGATGGACCCACCACCAATACCCACTTTAATAAAGTCAGCACCGGCATCTGCTAAATAGTTAAAACCTTCTGTGTCCACAATGTTACCGGCACCAATTTTTACAGAATCGCCATATTTTGCGCGAACATATTCAATGGTTTCCTTTTGGTATTCTGAGAAACCATCAGAAGAGTCGATACAAAGTACGTCAACACCTGCTTCTACTAACTTAGGAATGCGCTCAGCATAATCTCTGGTATTGATACCTGCACCCACTAATAATCTTTTTTGAATATCCAATAGTTCTGCAGGGTTTTCTTTGTGGTTATCGTAATCTTTTCTGAAAACAAAATATCTTAAACATTGATTATCATCAACAATGGGTAATGTGTTGATTTTATGATCCCAAATAATATCATTGGCTTCTTCTAATGAAATGCCTAACTTTCCAATCACTAATTTAGCATAAGGGGTCATGAAATCAACGATTTTTTTGTCGTGTGCATCAATATTGGGTCTATAATCACGACTGGTAACCATTCCTAAAAGTTTACCTTTAGAAGTACCATCTTCTGTGATTCCAATGGTTGAAAATCCGGTTTTTGCTTTTAGTGCAATTACGTCAGCTAAAGTTTGATCGGCTCTCAAATTGGCATCACTCACTACAAATCCGGCTTTAAATTTCTTCACTTTTTTCACCATTTTAGCTTGCTCTTCAATAGATTGAGATCCAAAAATGAAAGACAAACCACCGTTACGAGCTAAGGCTATTCCAAGACCGGAATCGGAAACGGATTGCATAATTGCTGAAACAAAAGGAATATTTAATTGAATTGCAGCTTCTTCACCTTTTTTAAATTTGGTGATAGGAGTTTTTAAACTTACTTTATCAGGAGTGTGAAACTTCTTAGTTAAACCGGGAACAAGCAAGTATTCATTAAAAGTTCTGGAGATTTCATCGGTAATTTGTGCCATAATAGGGATATTTAATGGTTATTTTAAACATTATCTTAAAGATGGAATAGAAAACTTAATGAAATAAATTGCTAATTATCAACAGGTTGCAATTTTTAAGTTCAGAATTCTACCTTACCCTTAATTAGCAAGCAAAAATAAACAATTTTTTTGGAATAGATAATAGATCCTATTTAAAAAATCAATTTTTATTTTTGTTTTAAATAAATATGTCGAATATTATTAATTCCGGTTTCCCGTTCATCGATTTCAAAAAGGTTCATGGAACGAATTAATGGTAACAATTTTGGAAAACCATAATTCCGGGGGTCGAAATCGGGTTTCTTTTTTAAAATAAAGTTTCCTAGATTACCTAAGAAAGTATATCCATTTTCATCTGCAAGGGCATTAACACTTTCGATAATCAATTTTCGGGTTCTGGCATCAACAATATTAAGGGGTTCTTTTTTATATTTTGTTTTTGTAGATTGTTTAGATATAATCTCATCCGGTTCATTTTTCAAAATTTCCAGATAGATGAATTTATCACAAGAAGCAATAAAAGGTTGGGGCGTTTTCTTTTCACCAAAACCTAACACTTTCATTCCTGCTTCTCTTAGTCTTGTAGCCAATCGGGTAAAATCACTATCACTCGAAACTATACAGAATCCATCCACTTTTCCGGAATATAAAATATCCATGGCATCAATAATCAATGCACTGTCACTGGAATTTTTGCCGGTTGTGTAACTGTATTGTTGGATTGGAGTAATGGCATTTTCCAATAAAACACTTTTCCAGCCGGAGACTGTCGGTTTGGTCCAATCTGCATAAATTCTTTTTATGGTTGGTGTTCCATTTTTGGAAATCTCTTCCAACATCTCTTTTACATTGGCATAAGGAACGTTATCTGCATCAATGAGAACGGCTAATCTTTCATCTTTCATAAGTATATAATATTGAAAAAATGGATTTAAACTTTTTAGAACAAGCAAATATACTACATTTCTTTAAACTTTTAAGATTCCTCTGAACCCTCTTACACTGTAATAAGATTCGGCAGTATTGTGGTAAAAGAATACTCTTCCAAACCGACAATCCCCAAACAATGCGCCACCCAATTGTCTCATTTCTAATGGTGTTTGTATCCAACTAGATGTTTTGAAATCGAAAGGACCCAGTTTTTGCAAGGTTACATATTGTTCTTCATTTAATATTTCTATTCCCATTGATTGAGCCATTTCTAGGGCACTTCCTGCAGGTTTATGCTCTTTACGTTTATCCCATGCTTCTTGATCATAGCATAAACTTACTCTTCCCTTTGGTGTTTCAGGGGAACAGTCGCAAAAAAGAAACTCTTTTGATTCCTGATCTATTCCAATAAGATCTGGTTCGCCGTCAGTAATTTCCATTTGTAAAAGAGATTCTAATTTTTTGGGATGTGCTACTAATTTTTGTTCAACAAGTTCCCAGATTACTTCTGGATGACGAATCATATATTTTAGGAATCGCTCCTTTAAGGTTTTTAATAATTGTTCAAATTCTGGTTTCATGGTGTTTTATTTATTAATTTATATATTGTGTATTCCTTAAGATTATATTTGATTAATTCATATTTTGGTTTATTATTTTCTTTTATTTCTTTATCTTTAGCAATTAATAAAAAGTTTTGTTCATTTTTATAATCCAAACTAATATTATGATATCTTGAAAGATATGCAGTAAGAGCCCAGTTTTCCCAAACATTTTGTTGAGTGTATATTGTTGTATTATCAGGAACTAGATGTGATATAATCTCTATATCATGAATTAGATTGTGATCTCTTTTTATAGTCCCGTATTTCATTATAGAGATAAATAATGTGGTTAAAATCAGAATATAAGAACTTATTTTAATGATTAGCAAATAATTGGAACGTAATGTATGTATCGATTGTTTAATAATTGGAATTACAAGTACTGAAAATGATAATATAAAAAATGGAATTGAAGGGACCAAATAAAATGGTCTTTGTTTTAAAGTGATCAATAATGGTAATGACGCTGAAAAACCGATCAAAAGAAAAAATAGTGCCCATTTTTTATTTTCAAAGATTGCTTTTTCTTTATTTCTGTATCGAAAAACAAATACAAATAATAGAATCAATAAGGGGAAAATGAGTTGAATGATGAGTTGTAAAAGTAAACTAGTGTGGAATTGGGTTGTGACTTCCCTTTGATTTTGAATAGCGGGTATCAATTGTTGGGATAAATAATAGTCAAAATTGCTTTGAAAACCAGGTACTAAGTAGTACAAAATAATAAAAAAAAGAAAGGGTAGTATAGACGATAAAATGGCATATTTATATATATTCTTGATTTTAAAATCTTTATAAACAATGAGATAGATCCAAATGGTAATAAGAGGAAAAAGGGCAACAAATCCTTTCGACAAAAAACCTAAAAAGATAGATATCGAAGCTAAAATCAGATAAATGGATCTATTTTTTTGAATTGATACCATCTGCCAATAAACCGCAAAAAGTGTAAAAACACTTACGGTATTCTCTAAAAGATTGTTTTTAAAAGACCATTGAATAATAGGTGTAATGATCCACAATAATAAGGGAATCCAACCCCAATTTTTGAATTCAGTCTTCCTAAACATCTGATTCCAAATGAGTAAGATTGCAATGGATGATAGAAAACAGGAGAAAAGAGAATAGATATTCTCAGTGAAAAAACCATTTCCAAAAATCTTAAAAAAAAGTGATTGTAGTCCAAATACTAAAGGGGGATGTTCATAAAACAAAGGATATAAAGTATTGGTATAATGTGGATTCCAGAAATCGCCAATTCCATTTGCCATGTTTTTTGAAATGGCACTGTACGTTATTCCATCGAGGAACATCCCTTGTTGTATCATACCGGGGAGTAAAATGATGAGAAAAAGGGCTACTGTTAGAAACCAAAAAGTTCTGTTTTTTTTCAAAATTATTAGGGCTAAAATGAAATACAAAAATAAATAAAACTATTGAAAATTCAATAACCAGTTCATAATTGAAATAATATTAATGGTCTTTGTATCTGAATTATAAACTTGTTTCTCATTTAATGTTATAAGAGTAAGCTGTTTACACCCTAATTCATTACTGGCACGAACCAATGCATTAACTTCTCTATTGTATGTTCTTGGTGATGATATATCTGCAGATACCTGAATCAATTCAACAATAGTATTTCCGGATACCAAGACAAAGTCAATCTCATAACCATTCTTAAAGTAAAAAATATTTTGCAAAGTTTTATTTTTTCTTCTTAGTAATTCAAGATATACGATGTTTTCAAGTCTCCATCCAAAATTTTCTTCAATAAAACCCTCTTTTAAAGTGGATATAAAAGAAGGATCTATTACATAATTTTTTTCATTCCGAATACGTTCTCGACTTTTAAAAGAAAATTTTTGTAATCCTACTAGTAAATATGCTTGTCTTAAATAAGCTACATAATTTTCTGCAGTATGGATAGATCCGAAAGAAAACTGCTTTGATAAACTTTTATAATTTATTTCTGAACAAACAGTTTCAGTTAAATAATAAGCCATCTTTTGTATAGCTTCTGGATACCTGGAATGTGTTTAACATAATATTTTTAAACTGCACTATTTTGATTTATTATTCAGCCATTTGCGGGTCTGTGGTCCGCAGTCTGACATCTTTAGTCTTTCAAAACAGCAAAAGCTCTGATAGGGGAGCCGTCTCCAGCCCCAATTTTAAGTGGAATAGTATAAAAATCAAATTTTTTGTTGATCAGTTGGTCTAAATGACAAAGATTTTCAATGATTAATACACCACTTCCCAAAATGGCAAAATGGTTTGATAAGGGAACAGAATCGATTGGATCTGCAGAAATGGAATCAAAACCGATCCCTTTTATGGGAAACTGAAGTAACCATTGTGTTGCATCTTCAGTTAAAACAGGAAATGGATCAAAATAGTGAGGTGTATTCCATTTTTGATCCCACCCGGTATAAAACAGAATGAATTGAGCTTCACTTATTTGGTCCTTATGTTTTTTTAATAAATCAATTGAAATTTCATCTGTATTTCTACAGTTCAGTACAAGCCCGCTCCCAATAAAATCATCCAGAGGTATCTGATCTATAGTTTTTGATTTAGAAATAATGTGTGCAGGTGCATCTATATGGGTTCCGTTATGAGAACTAAGATGCATTCTTTGTTCTGCATAGCCATCATTGTCTATTGTATTTAGTTGATCAAAACTTGGTTCTAATGTTCCCGGGAAATAGGTAATACCGTTGGTTAATGTATGAGTTAAATCAATGTACATATTTGTGCTACTTAAAAAATCCACGGATGATATCCATTCCGTTGGCATACAATAAAAGCAATAACAATAGTGCAAAGCCAATGTAATTGGCATAACCAATAAATTTATCGCTTGGTTTTCTTCGGGTGATCATCTCAATGAGAATGAATAAGATATACCCACCATCCAGAGCAGGGATTGGTAAAATATTCATAAATGCTAAAATAATCGCTAAAAATGCGGTATTTTCCCAAAATCTGGTCCAATCCCACTCTTTAGGAAACATTTTACCAATGGAGCCAAAACCACCAATTTGAGAAGCCCCCTCTTTGGTGAATACCAACTTAAACTGTTTAATATACGTTCCCAATTGTTCAACACCAAAACTGAGTCCTTTAGGAATAGATTGGAAGAAATTGTAGTAAGTGGTTTTGGTTTCAAAATAATTAGCCGGATTTGTTGGATATACTCCCACTTTACCCTCTTTATTTGGGGTAACGGTAACCTCTACTTCTTTTCCAGCTCTAATCACGGTCAATTGAATCGGTTTTTCAGGATTTTTTGTAAATGTTTCCTGATAATCAAAATAGGACAAAGTGGAAACACCATTGATCGCAATTACGCTATCATTTACTTCTAATCCAGCCGCTTTAGCTGGCATATTATCTACTAGTTCAGCTACCACAAACGGGAACTGGTAATTGGCAAATGCCCCTTTTCCATCACCAACTACATTTCTTGCAAACTCTTTAGGTACAACAATTTTAACAATTTGAGTATCTCTTTGAACGGTAACCTCTCTGATATTATCCACTAGTACTTTAATAGAAAAATCTCGTAAATCAAGAGGTTTAATGGTATCAATCATTAAAATTTTATCGCCATTTTTAAACCCGATTTTTTGAGCAGTTTCTGAAAATTGAAATCCATATTTGGCATTTTCGATTGGAAGATATGTATCTCCCCAAGAAAAGAAAATGGTAACATATAAAATGATAGCAGAAACAAAGTTAAATAAAACGCCACCTACAATGATGAAAAAGCGTTGCCAGGTCGGTTTAAAGCGGTATTCCCATGGTTGAGGCTCTTCTCCTAGAGAATCAGCTGTTTTGGTTTCATCCACCATACCCGAAATGGAACAGTAGCCACCTAATGGCAACCAACCTAACCCCCATTCTGTGGATTCAGGATAGTCGGCCCAGGATTCGGGTGAGGATTTTGAAAAAAACGAAAACTCTCTTTTTCCATTGACTTTTTTCATTCTTAAGATTGAAAAACCTGGATTAAAAAATAGATAAAACTTTTCAACTCTGGTTTTAAACAATCGGGCAAAGAAAAAGTGCCCTAATTCATGAACAAAAACTAAAAGGCCTAAACTGGCTATTAATCCTAATATTTGTGTTGGTATTCCCATTTTAATTAATTTACTAATAGATAATTACGTGTTTCTTGGTCGATATTCAGATACTCTTCGATGGTAGTAGGTTTTGTATAGGGTAGATATGTTACAGCTTTTTCAATCATTTTAGGAATATCGGTAAATCTTATTTTACCTTGCAAAAACTGTGCCACTGCAACTTCATTGGCAGCATTCATAATACAAGGCCTGTTTCCCCCCTCTTTTGAACAAGAAAAAGCAAGAGGTAAACATGGAAAATTCGTTAAATCGGGAGCCTCAAAAGTGAATTGAGGGTAATCCATGAAATTGAATCTTGGAAATTGATTGGGCATCCGGAACGGGAATGTAAGTGCATACTGGATAGGGAGTTTCATGTCCGGAAGACCCAATTGTGCTTTCAATGAGCCATCGGTAAATTGCACTAAAGAGTGAATGATAGATTGAGGATGAACCACCACTTCAATTTTGTCTAATGCACAATTAAACAACCATTTAGCTTCGATAACTTCCAATCCTTTATTCATTAACGTAGCGCTATCGATCGTGATTTTGCTACCCATATCCCAGTTGGGATGTTTCAAGGCTTGTGCGGGCGTAACATTTTGTAAAAATTCATAACTTTTCCCTCTGAAAGGACCACCTGAGGCGGTTAAGATCAGTTTTTCGATCGGATTTAAGTTCTCTCCAACCAGAGACTGGAATATGGCAGAGTGTTCTGAATCAACAGGTAATATTGGGACATTTTTTTCCAAAGCTTTTTGCATCATCAGTTCACCGGCTACTACGAGAGTTTCTTTATTAGCAAGAGCAATGATTTTTTTATTTTCGATAGCACGATAGACAGGAGCCAAGCCTGCCACACCAACGATGCAGGAGAGCACCATTTCGATAGAACTCATCTCCATCAGATCACAGAGAGCATCCATACCGGCAAAAACCTTGATGTCGTCATCCCACAATGCCTCTTTTACCTTAGTGTAATGGGCATCATTGACAATAACAACTGTATTGGGTTTGAATTTCTTCGCTTGTTCAATGAGTAAATCAGCGCTGTTTAAGGCTGCTAATACTTCTACTTCTAATAGGTCGGGAAACTGTTCAATCACTTCCAACGCCTGAACTCCCATGGATCCTGTCGATCCGAGAATTGCAATTTTTCTTTTATCCATTTTTTATTTACAAAGGTGCAAAAGTACGAAAATAAATTAGCAAATTAGCAAATTAGCAAATTAGCAAATTAGCAAATGACTTTTGTCCTTCGTCCTTTGTCTTAATAGAACACAGATGACACGAATGACACAGATTTATTAATGTTTTATTAACCTAATTATAATTGGTCAATGAATTCTCTAAAATGAATGATTTTTTCACTGTTTATTTTGTTAAATAGCAAATGTTCGAAATCTTTTGACTTATGTTTCAAATCGATTTGCTTTAATAATTCATTAATTTTTTCTTTTAAAACGGTAATATTACAAATCTGTTTTTTTTGAAAGAGGTAATCGTAATTCGGTTTTGTTTGAGATAGGAGAAACATAGCATCGTAAAAATCGCGACCCTTTGCTCTTGACAGTAAAGCTGATAATTTCATACTACAAAGAATATCATCCGGAGGAACCGGAAATGTAAAGAAAAAACCACAATTGTTAATGGTTGTTATTTTTGGGATATAATTGACTTCTTGATTTTGAGTTTCCAATTTAATCAAAAAACGTTCCTCTTTATAGCCTGATATCATTAAATCAAATAACAATTCCGGGAAAAATATTCTTGATCTAAATGCCATAATTTTTTCATTCTCTTTTTCTTTGGATATAGCATTTAATCCTGAGCGTTGTAAAAATGTTAGAACGGATAGTGCCATTTCATTAAATTCTTCAACATGCAAATCTTTACAATCAAAATCTAAATCTTCAGAAAACCGATCGATCCCTTTGATAAGTCGTAAATTTGTTCCTCCTATGAAAGTGATTTTTTTAACAAATTTTGAAGTGGATAGAAAATCTAAAATCATCAATTGAATATATTCTTTTACCATATATTTTTGATGGGCAGGATTATCCTTTATTTGAGGTGGATAATAATTGAGAATTTGTTCCAGATTTAGCATAAATTATAAATTTTAAGAAGTTTAGCTACTCTTTTTCTAAGAATTTTTGAATCAAATCTTTCAGTAAAATCAAATAAAAGTTCAATATTTAAATCTTTATGCATAAATTCTTCATCAAAACGCAATTCACGTAGATCTTGTTCACTGTTATATAAAGGGTAAAGGTACAATAAATCTAAAATTGCCTTTTCAGGAGTAGCAATAATCAAACTATGTTTGTTTAAAAAAGTTTTTTTTTCATAACCAAACATCAGTTCCGTCAAAATTTGTTGAAAGGAAAATGTTCCGAAATCATTTTCGAAGTTTGCTTTTTTTAAGGAACTGACAGCTGTTGTCTGTATAACTGCTTCCGGAATTATTCCATAAAATGACAATGCTGAATGCACGCTGACGTACGAAGGGGAATAAATCTTATTGGATACAAACAAGTTAAAATTGGGTGCTTTTAGATATTCAGGGAAACTATACCATGAATTTCTCAACTTTACGAGCCTATTTTGCTTTGTCCATCGTGTGAGATTGTTCTTGTCAAAACCAGGTTCCCACGCATAAACTTGATTGATATTAAAACATATCAAATCAAAAAATTGATCTCTTAACTTCCAAAAATTCATTTTTAATTCTAATTTTCCGCAAAAATACATAAAAAAAGAATTAAAACAATACATTTAGAATATTTTTTTATTTATTTCACATTAGCCATTAGCCCTTCGCCTTTAGCCCTGATAGAACACCGATGACACGGATTGAACAGATTTGTACAGATTTTATTATTTTCTAACTTAAAATTTCCCAAATCATTTCCAAATTCACAAATTCACAAATTCACAAATTTACTAATTTACTAATTGTTAGTCCGTCGTCTGTTGTCTGTTGTCCGTCGTCTGTTGTCTGTAGTCCGTCGTCCGTCGTCCGTTGTCCGTCTTCTTCCTCTTCATCTTCAAAATACACCTTCTTCTCCGGGCCCTCTTTGCGGTAGAAAAAGGCAAGAATTAGTCCTGTTATGGCTCCCGAAAGGTGCCCTTCCCAGGAGATGTTTTTGTCGGGAAATAATTGGGGAAAAAAGCCCCAGATGATGCTGCCGTAAAGAAAAATGACAATCAATGAGAACGACATTAACGATTTTTCTTGTTTGATGAGTGATATTGTCACTAGAAAGAAAGTCATGGCGTAAACAATTCCACTGGCTCCGATATGATTTCCGCCCATCCCGATGCTCCAGGTGAAAATTCCAGTTAAAAGGTACATCATGAATAGGATGAGGTTTGATTTTCCTTTGAAAAAGTAAAAAATTCCAAAAGTTAAAACAGAAAGGGGAACCGCATTTGAAAAAAGGTGCCCCTGATCTCCATGCAAAAAGGGCATTGTAAATATACCATACCATTGTTTAAAATTTCGGGGATACACGCCATAATCGTTCCATCTTAACTCAAAAATATCATTCAAGTAATATACTAAAATAATTGATAATGAAAGGATTGCAGCTTTGGCAAGCGATCTGTAAAAGTGATCTTTCTCAATTTGTAATGATGTTTCCATATTTTCATGGGTAAATGGTATATGCAAAAGTACAAAAAAATGTTATCTTTGCTTTTCAAATTCACATTCATGAATCTGTTGTATATTTCTGAAGATTACCTGAACTCCAAAGTGCATCATCAACTGTGTAATGCATTGGTTGATAGTGATCCAAATTTGAATATCACCCTTTTTTGTGTGGAAAGATCGGGCGTATCATTTAAGGATTTGAGATCCCTTTTTTCAGAAAAAAAGTACAATCCTATAGTAGAATCATTAAAAGGTTCCCATTTTTGGTATAAATTCTGGTTTCCCTATAAAGCGAGACTCAAATGGAATATGTTGCTTAAAAAACTGGATTTATCACAAATCAATTTTATTCATGCTGCCACTCTTTTTTCTGAAGGAATTATTGCCTATCGTGCCTATATCTATTACGGCATTCCATATTCTGTTGCAGTAAGAGGTTCAGATATCAATTTTTACTTCAAAAAAATGCCCCATCTCTGGTCGATTGGAAGAGAAATCATTAAATGTGCTCAAAATGTGATTTTTATATCACCGGCTCAGGAGAAAATGGCCTGCTTACTTCCCCCACTTGAAAAAGTTGTGGATCATCTCAGTGAGAAAAAAATGGTGATTCCAAATGGTATTGATCCTTTTTGGATCGCCGACAGAAAATATAAACAGAATAATCACCCTCGCAGGTTTTTGTATATTGGTCGTTTTGATTCCAATAAAAATGTGGAACTTTTAATAGATTCATTTCTATCAATTCACACTCAATATCCTTATACAGAATTACATCTAGTGGGTGTTGGCGGAGATCGGGAATCTAATGTTTTAGATAAAATAAAATCATTTTCTTCATCTATTTTTTATCATGGACCTGTTTATGATCGGGTAGAACTTCAGAAAATATACGATCAATGTGATATTTTTACCATGATTTCCCATTCTGAAACATTTGGATTGGTTTTTATTGAAGCATTATCTCAAGGATTACCCATTTTGTATACTCAAAATCAAGGTATTGATGGAGTTTTCCCGAATCAGTCTGTTGGAGTTGCTGTTGATTCTCATAATGGGAATGAAATAGCTCAAGGAATGATCTCATTGATTGAAAATTATAATCACTTTAAACAAGAGATTGAAAAACTCTCGTTAGATTCTTTTCAGTGGGAATCTATTGCTCATCAATATCTCCAAATAATGACCAAAGAACAAAATAGTATGAATACACCTCCTGAAATGGAGGAGGATGTGCCTTTTATTTCGATTATCTGTCCGGTTTATAATGAAAAAAATTATATTCGTTCTTGTATTGATTCTGTAGTTGATTCCGATTATCCAAAATCAAAAATGGAACTCTATTTTGTGGATGGGATGAGTCCGGATGGAACAGCAGAGATCATTTTGGAGTATGCTGAAAAGTATCCATACATCAAACTATTAAAAAACCCTCAAAAAACGGTTCCGTATGCACTCAATATTGGGATCGATAAAGCAGTAGGATCATTGATTATTCGACTAGATGCGCATGCTTTATATCCAAAAAATTATTTTTCGGAGTTAGTAAAATGGCAGGTTAAACTGGATGCTGATAATGTTGGTGGATTGTGTAGAACATTACCTGCTAAAAATACAGCAACAGCTAAAGCGATTGCAGAGGCTGTTTCCTCAAAATTTGGAATGGGCAATTCCTATTTCAGAATTGGAGTATCTCAAATCAGAAAAGTGGATACCGTTCCTTTTGGCTGTTTTAAAAGAGAAATTTTTGAAAAAATTGGATTTTTTGACACGGAACTGATTCGCAATCAGGATGATGAATTTAATGGAAGAATCATTAAAAATGGAGGTTCCATTTATTTATTACCCCATGTTGTTTCCGATTATTATGCACGTGATACTATATCCAAAACAGCCAAAATGTTTTATCAATACGGATTATTTAAACCATTGGTCAATAAAAAATTAGGAGCACCGGCAACATTACGTCAGTTTGTTCCTCCCATTTTTGTATTGGGGCTTATTATGGGGCTCATTTTGAGTTTGGTGACCATCTACATTTTAATTCCCTATTTGATAGTATTAATAGGTTATTTACTCACAGCATTAGATAATGGAAGAAAAGGTGGGCATAAATGGAGTGATCGTAAAATCATGTTTTTGATGCCTGTTGTCTATTTTGTTGTGCATGTAAGTTACGGTATCGGGTATTGGAAAGGATTGATGCAGTTGTTATTTAAAAAATCTTTTGACGTCAAAATTAATCGCTAATTCAAATGTTATGAAGAATATTGCAGCCATTTTGGCAGGAGGTAGCGGAAAAAGGATGGGAGAGGAACTTCCGAAACAATTTATTAAAGTGATGGGTAAAACCATTTTGGAGTATTCTCTTGAAGTGTTTGAAAAACATCCCTTAATTGATGAAATAATTATAGTGTTACCCAATGAGTTTGTCGGCAAATTAGACCAGTTTATAGATTTAACACATTATAAAAAAATAAAAGCACAATTACCTGGTGGTTCTGAACGTTATTTATCCACTTTAGCAGCTCTTCGCTATTATGCAGATGAGTATGATGCTACTATTTTGTTTCACGATGCAGCCAGACCCATGATAACTCAAGAGATCGTTTCAAATGTTTTATATGCACTAAATCAGTTTGAAGCTGTATGCGTGGCTGTTCCTTCCACAGATACAGTAATTGAAACTTCTGAAAACGGATTTATCAAACATTACCCAAAACGTTCTACTTTAGTGAATGCTCAAACTCCACAGGCATTTCATATCAAAGTAATCAAAAAAGCGTTCTCATTAGCGATGCAGGATATCGGGTTTTTTACGACAGATGATTGTAGTATCGTTCATAAATATCTTCCTGAAATTCCGATCAAAATTGTACCGGGATCACCCAATAATTTAAAAATAACCAATCCTATTGATTTAGAATTTATTATAAATCAATTAAATAAATAAAATTGATGTTTAGTTCAAAAACCCATTTTAAAATCACTTATTGGCTTCTTATTGGTGCCATGGCAACTATGCCATTCACTATCTTTTTTATGTTGCCGATTGCTATCTTATTGATACTAAACTTGATTCTGGAATGGAATTGGAAAACAAGATGGAATCGAATTAAAGAAAATGGATTTCAAAAATATTTTTGGATTTTTATAGCTTATTATTTGATTTACTGTGTAGGACTGCTTTATACGCAAAATGGGAGCTACGGAGCAAGTGTTATGGAACACAAAATATGGTTTTTACTTGCACCTTTTTTGATTTTGACTTTAGATCAACAATACTTTACATGGAGATATAGAAACAGATTGGTTTTTATTTTTATAATGGCTACTTTTGGAATGACTTTGACCAATTTAACATTGTCCACATTAGAATATTCACAAATGCATAATCCTTTTTTGTTTTTCTACGAAAAAGCATCCCATATTCCATTTTCAACTCCCATGCATCCAACATATCTGTCTATGTACATAACATTTTCATTTATTGCTGCGCTTTACTATTTGAATTTTTCACCTTTTGAATTAAAAAAATGGAAACGTATTTTATTAGGTGTCTCTCTACCTATACTATTTATATTCAATTATTTGTTACAATCTAAGGCAGGATTAATTGTCTTTTTCGTTATGCTTTTAATCAGTACATTGTATTTGTTAAACCGGATTAAGGTGCAATGGATGAAAAGCATTATGTTTGTAATCATTCTGATCTCTTTTGTGTTTGTCACTTTAAAATATGGCACTGAAACGATGAACAGAATGGTTGAGGCGATGAAAGATATTTCAAGAACTGAAAATGGAGATGATCAAAACTGGCATGCTTCTGAGAGTGCATCTGAAAGATTAATTGTATGGAAAATAGCATCACAGCAATCTGTTAAACATCTACCATTAGGTGTGGGAACAGGAGATGCAAAAGATATTATGGTTCAACAATATAAAGAGCAAGGATATGAAAGTTTATATCATGATCAATTAAACCCTCACAACCAGTATTTGCAAACATTGTTGACTTTGGGAATTTTGGGAATTGTGATAATACTCCTCTATTTCTCCTATCCGTTATATAAAACCTGGAAAGAGAAAAAATTACTGTTTTTGGCATTTTTATGCATTGTGATGCCTAATTTACTTACTGAATCAATGTTGGAACGGGGTGCTGGAGCTAACTTTGTAGCCCTATTTATATGCATTTTAGCGTATGATGCTTTTGTTAAGGACGAAGGACGAAAAGAATTAGCAAATTAGCAAATTTGTAAATTTGTAAATTATAAAATATAGAGCGTAATAATTTGGGGCAAAATTCGGAAATGAATTGGTCCAATTTTTTTGTTTGGAGTGCAAAGTTACGCGAAGTAAAACGAAGTTTCTCAAAGTATTGTTTTATAACTATTAACTTTGTGAAACCTTGTGTAAACTTCTTTTTACTTAGTGAAACAGAATAATTATATGTTTTTAAATATCTCATTTTTAAAAATAAAATAGTTCTTTTATTTGTTAATTCTCTCATTTATTGTTTATTATAAAAAGTAATTCATAAATAATATTCAGTTTTTCACTTTTGGTAAAAAATCATAAAAACTTCCAAATTTGGATTTTTGAACCTGTTTGTTGTTATTTTTTCAGTTTAAAAAACCAACTTTTTGGGATTTGTTTTATACAAAAATTCTAAAAAATTTGTAAAATCTCCACATTTTTGACATAAAATCATGCGCTCGTTTGGAAAAAAGGGGTTACATGTTAAAAATTCCGACTTTTTAACAATGCTATTATTTTTTTTGTATGTTTGCTGCAAAATATAAAAATAAAATCGAATAAATTTATTTCAGAAGAGTTTATGAAAAAAGTAATAATTTTAATTGGAATACTTTTAATGTTGGCACCATGTTTCTCTCAAAGTGTCAGAATTGTGTTAGGAACTAGATTAAATTTCAGATATGTAGAGTTTGACAGTATTGTACTTATTAATACAAGAACATGGGATACATTAAGAAAATATTATCCTGATACGATTTTATATTCCTCTAGTGTTGGAATTGAAGATTATCAAAAAAATGTTTTTTTTGGTTTTGAATCAAACTATCGGAATCCATACTCACAAGAAACTGAAGTTACTCTGAATGTGACTAATCCTGAGGAAATATTCATAACACTAAATGATATTTCAGGAAGATTATGTCAAACCTTCTCCCGATTTTTTAATCCCGGGATATACAAATTTTGTGTTTCTTCGACGAATCAAGGTTTTTTTGTATTAAATGCAAAGTCGAAAACTTTTTCAAATTCAATCAAATTAATTCAGTCTTCACCTGGAAGTGGAAATTTAATTACACTTATTGATGAAAATCAAACTGAAATGCCCATAAAGTCTGATTCAAAATTAAGTGATGATAGTGATTTTTTTAATATTGGGGATGAATTGATTGTTAGATATTATTATCAAGACAAGTGTGGAGATAATTATCTTTATTCGACAAGAAATGGATATTCTATTTGGGATTTCATTAATAATGGATCTTGCGATTCAATAAATTTTATTGGAAAATGGTATATAATTAAATATGGGACATTAAATACATTTAATCTACAGGATGAACCATTTACATTTCAAAATGAAATTAATTTTATCTCTGATTCCGTTTTTACTACTACAACACTTTGTGCTCCTGGTCCATATTCAATATGGCTTTCCAGTACCGTAGGTACTACATTATATCGTAAATACAAATTTTTTCCATCATCTAGTGGAATGACCCCTTTTTCATTTTACCCTATGAGTACAATAGTTGCAAATATAACCTCATGGTCAGAAAATAACACTTATGCATTTGATTTTTTTGATTGCAATGCAATTATCTTATATCCAATAGGAATAAGTTTTGATGAATCCAATTTGCTTATAAGAGATCCATATAATTAGTCGATCCTTAACAACTCTAAGCATAGACCAGGCATTTAAACGTGCAACGAATGTGAATTTTCTTTGTGCGGTGAAGCACGGAAGCGAAGCGGACCCCGGAACAAGCCCGACGGCGTGGGATGGATTGTGGGGTGGGAAAGCTGGAACGCCCAAATAGATATTAGTTATAAGGTTTTAGTTATTAGTTTTTTATACCCAAAACCCAAAACCCAAAACCCAAAACCCACTCGACATTATCAATCCTGAATTCTCCTTACTGCTTTAGCCACCAGACTTCTTGGAATAAAAAGTAAAAGTTTGGTCATGAGCCAATTACGGCAACCGGGAATAGCGATCACTTTTCCATTCATCATAGCATCGTATCCATATTCTGCTACTGATTTGGCTGATGCAACTTTTTGGTTTTGAAATAATCCGCTTTCATCTAATGCGGCAACTTTTTCGAATCCGGTGTCTGTTGGGCCGGGACACAATGTTGTAACCGTTACTCCCTGATCAGCTAATTCGTTGGCAATCGCTTCTGAAAAACTCAAAACATACGCTTTGGTAGCGTAATAGATGGCCATTTTGGGTCCGGGTGAAAAAGCAGCGATGGAAGCGACATTCATTATTCTGCCAAAACCATTCGAAACCATATCCTGGGCATAAAGCTTAGTCAATTGAGTCAATGCAGTAATATTGAGAGAGATCATTTCGTACTCTTTATACCAATCTGTTTCGGTAAAATAACCGTAATCTCCAAACCCTGCATTATTGATTAAAATATCAACCGTAATATTTTTTGCAATGGTCTCATTATAAACTTCTTGTGCAGCATCCTTGCGTGAAAGATCCATCTCAATAACCATCACTTCAACATGATAATTGGATTCAAATTCTCTTTTTATTTCATTCAGTTTGGCGATATTACGGGCAACAAGGACTAAATCACCTCCTTTACTCGCATGAATTTTTGCCAGTTCCATACCAATGCCACTTGATGCTCCTGTTATTAGTGCTGTATTTTCCATATTCAATTTTTTACATAGTTTTAGAATGGTACAACGATATAAAAATTTTATTATTGTGCTCTAATTCAATTTTTTAGCGTATCTTTGCAGCCAATTTTAAATTCCATTAATACATTGAAAACATTCTCAGAACTAGGTATTTACGATTATTTTGTAAAAGCCTTAAACGAAAACAATATTGTTAATCCTACTGAAATTCAATATAAAACAATACCTTTTTTGTTGAATGAAGGAAAAGATTTCATTGGTCAGGCCCAAACCGGAACCGGAAAAACGGCTGCTTATGGATTGCCTATTCTTCAAAAAATTGATGTTAAAAACACCCAACCTCAGGCATTGATCCTTTCTCCAACCAGAGAATTGGGACAGCAAATTGCCAAACATCTTTTTAAATTTACTAAATATTTACCTGAAAAAATTTTTATAGAATCCCTATGTGGAGGGGCTAAAATTGATGTTCAAATTGCATCTCTTAGAAGACCTACTCATGTTATTGTGGCAACACCCGGTAGATTAGTGGATTTGCTAGAGCGTAAAGCGATTTCTCTTGAAAATATCAAAACCATTGTGTTGGATGAAGCAGATGAAATGTTGACTTTAGGATTTAAAAAAGATCTCGATACCATTTTGAAAGCAACCAGAGGACAACGTTATACCTGGTTGTTTTCTGCTACAATGCCCAAAGCTTTGAAAGAGATTATTACCGGTTATATGTCTCCCAATGCAATGAAAGTACAGATCAATAAAGATGATGTAATCAATAGAAATATTGAACATAAGTTTACTTTGTGTAGAAAAGAGGAGAAAAATGAGATTTTAATCCATTTTTTGAGATCCCAACTGGATACAAGAGGTGTGATTTTCTGCAGAACCAAAGCAAGTGCTCAGGCTGTTTCAGAAATTCTTGAAAGACAAGAGTTTAATGTAGCAGCCCTTCAAGGAGATATGATACAGAAAGAGCGCGATAAAGTGATGAGAGCCTTTAAAAATAAAAAATTACAACTTCTTGTTGCAACTGATCTTGCAGCCAGAGGTATTGATGTGGCCGATTTAGCATGGGTAATTCACTATGATCTTCCTGAAAAAACAGAATACTTCACACATCGTAGTGGCAGAACGGCTCGTGCCGGGAAAAAAGGATTTTCATTATGCTTGATCACTACCGGAGACAGGGACGCCCTAAGAGCCATTGAAAGAGAACTCCAAATTACATTTAGAGAGTATAACCCCTATAATTAAAATAGAAGATGAGTGAATTTGTAAGTAATGATCCTTTACATGGAATCACTTTAAAATATATGTTAGAATACTTAGTTGAATTTTATGGATGGGAAGAGATGTCTCGAAGAATTAGAATTAATTGTTTTGCAAAAGATCCCTCTTTGAATTCCAGTTTGAAATTTTTGAGAAAAACAAATTGGGCTCGTAATAAAGTGGAAATATTATATCTACACACCATAAAAGAACATCCAGACTTTATACCTTTAAATGCTTCACGTTAATTATGAAATTCTCACAATACCGATTTGTTCCCGAATTGGAATCCAATTTAAAAGAGGTAGGTTTTATAAAACCTACTGATATTCAATATAAAGCGATTACTCCGATCCTTAAAAAAGAGGATGTGCTCGCTATTGCTCAAACCGGAACCGGAAAAACGGCCGCTTTTGCGATACCTGTTATTCAACTTCTGGCAACCAATACCAAAAGATTAGAGCCCGGTGAAGTGAGATGTCTGGTCATGGTTCCTACGCACGAACTGGCTATTCAGGTCGCTGATGTGTTTAGGCAGTTTGTAAAAGGAATGGATCTTCAAGTATTGGGACTTTTTGGAGGTACAGAACAGGATCCTCAAATTGAAGAATTGAAAAAAGGTGCTGAAATAGTGGTGGCTACTCCAGGCCGATTGTTTGATCTGGAATCTCAGGAAGTGATTAACCTTAAAAATGTTGAAATTCTGGTTCTTGATGAAGCTGACCGGATGCTGGAATTTGGTTTTCTGAAAGATATGCGCCACCTGGTTCAAAAACTGCCCAGATTTCGTCAAACCCTATTCTTTTCCGCTACCATCAACGAGAATATAAAAGACTTAGCTTATGGTTTGGTGAGACATGCTGTCCGCATTCAAATCTCACCGAAAGATAAAGTCTCTAAGAATATCGACCACTTTGTTTCCTATATCGAGATGGATCATAAACGATTTTTCTTAGAAAATTTCATTTTGAAACATGCTGAAGCTAAGATTTTAGTTTTTGTTCGTACAAAAGTGAGAGCAGAACGGGTTTTAAAAGCGATGGAACGTGTTGATATTAAAACAGAAACCATCCATGGAGATAAAGAACAAGAGGTCAGAACTGCTGTGATGGATCGTTTTAAAAGCGGAGCGAATAAAGTGTTGATCGCCACTGATATTTCTGCAAGAGGAGTAGATATTCCCAATGTGGATTATGTGATCAACTACGACCTGCCCGATATTCCTGAAAACTACGTGCATAGAGTGGGTAGAACCGGACGTGGGGTGAAAAAAGGAACTGCGATCACTTTCTGTAGTGAAGAAGAAAAAACGATATTAAAAGAGATCGAAACATTTTTGAATAAACCCATCACCATCTTAGATATTGAAAAGAAAGATTATCAAATGACGGTTGAACTTACGATGGATACCACTCAGGATTGGAAAATGCTACTTCAAGAGCAGGAAAAACTAGAACAAAAATTAAAAGGAAAACCTAATAAAAAGAAAAAGCAGCTTTAAAAGCTGCTTTTTTTATCTGCGTCACAAGATTAAACTTATAATCAACGTGGCTATAGCTATGATTGCTGCTGTCATGGTTTGTTTTAAATTACGGTTGCTTTTACTTCAAATGCCGGTGGGTTTGCCATCGTGCGTTTTACCTTACATAAATCAGCTACGTGAATTAATGCAGGGATATATCTTTCTGGAAATGTTGCAGGAACCTGAATATCAATGGTGATATCTGTTGGTAAGCCACTTTCAGGATCATATTGCATGTTTTGAATCAATTTGATTCCATCAGTTGATAACCCTCTATTGTCACAGAATCCTTTAATAAAGATTCCAGCGCATGTTCCAATAGAGGCTAAAAATAGATCAAATGGGGTAGGAGCTGAGTCGTTTCCACCTCCCTCTACCGGTTGGTCAGTTTTGATAATATGTCCATATAAATGGGCTGTGATCACTTTGTTTCCATCAAATGTTACTTCCATAATGATTCAATTTTTTAATGTTTTGTTTTTTGGTTGATTTTAATAATGCAAAAGTACTACAAAAAAAAGGATGCTCCCTATCTTTTTTTTAAATAATCCCTATTTAAGGATTCAATATCTCGTTAAGTTTTACCCAGGCGCAAAAATAGAGATCTTCCCGTTTAATCTTAGGATTTAATAAAACCTGAATATCTTTAATCATGAAAATGCCGGCTATCATTACCGAGTCAGACAAAGGATCATCATTTTCTGTTTTGAAAACCTTTAATAATTGAATCATCATATAGTCACTACAAACTTCAAAATTTTCGATGGGTTTATCCAATTGAACCAAATACCAGTTCTCATCATGGTTGATCATTTTTTGCTCGGTAATCACACCGGAACAAGGGAAAATATCATACTTTTGAGCCGAGTGATAAACAAATTCGTATCTTTGATTGATTTCCGGTTGTTGATCTATTATTTCAGGTGTGATTCTCCCTTTCTTGTTTCTCCTGAATTTAAAACTACTCATGGATGATGAGAGGAAAATGATCAGGTAGCTTCCCTGAAAAATAGAACTCACCAGTTGACTTCTTCCAATTGTTGGACCAAATTGAATCGAAATGAGAACAAATTCAACTAAAAGTAAACCGGATAATCCCATCATTAAATAGTTTTGAATCCGTTTTAGATCTAAACGGGAGAGATCACTATTGACAGGAATTGAAAAATTGATGGCGTTATTGATGATTGTATTCCATACAGATACTGCCGCGATGAATACAAAAAAGGAGAGGAAAAAGAGTACGGAAAATGTTTTACTGATCAGCCAGAAATCAAAAATGCCGTGAGCAGCAGATGCAATCAATAAAGAAAGGATGAGTCTTAAGTAGAATTTTTTATGTTGATCAAAACCAATACTTATTCCATAACCGATCATCGAGGAACAAATCATGTGTATCACTACGGAAATAAGCCCCCGACCATGGATCAATTCCAGTCCGTACCCACCAAAATAGGACATATTTTCAATAAATGCAAAACCTAAAGCCGAAATGGATGCATAAATGATATAGTCGATCGGTTCATTGATCTGTTTTGTAAATTTTAAAAGAATCAATAAAGGTATTAATTTGATAGATTCTTCAATCAATCCGATACCCAAAATGCAATATATCAGATCATTAAAAAAAGACCCATTCAAATTGAAATGGAGCTGATTATGAACAAAATCATAGACAATCAACGTAAATGGGGTTAATAATGCACTAATACTGAATATTAAAATCAGAAATTTCCATTTTTCCGATTCAAAAACATCCAGTTTTCTCAAATAGAATATCCAGATTAGGGTTATAAATAGGGCTCCAAAAAAGTGAAAAATTCCCAGATTCAAAAATGGATTGATGATCAAAAGAAACAAATAAAAGATCACCTTTCCAGATAAACGGTAATATTCAGTCAGTTGACTATAAGAAAAAAATGATTTTTTACCCTCTTGAATAAGTTGATCCAACTTAGACAAATCATGTTGAGCTAAATAAATATCAATAAGATTTTTATAAGCACCCTCTTTATTGCCATTATTTTCAATCTCTTTTAAAAAATAGGGTTCGCTTAAATCCAGTTTTCCTTCCTGCAGTAGACAAAATCCAATCGAATTATTCAAATATTTTAAGTTTCTGTTATTAACAAAGCTAAAACTTTCCTGAGCATTCTGATACAAATCCTGTTCAAGAAAATAGAGTCCTAATCCATAAAGTCCCAAATCCCGAAGGGTAGAGTCACCTGAATCAATTTTTTGAAGTAAAAATTGGTATAAAGTAATATCGTCACGTTCAGTGGTATATTTGACGGACATATTTTTTTTAGGAATGGTAAAATGTTCCAGTACCAGTGTCCTGTACAATTCAATATTCGTTAAATCTTGTTCAATTTGTCTGAAATATTGGTTATCAATCTCTTCAAACTGTTCAGTTTCAATAAGGTATCTGTTGTATTCCGGATCTTTGGCATCAGGATCCTGAACAAAAAAGTAGAGTAAAGCGATTGCACCAATAAAGGTGAACGCAATAATGCTTAGGGATTTGTATTTACCTCCCGGGGTACGAAACGGGTTAAATTTCATTGTGAATCAAAATTTCGCTCAAAGTTTTTACAAAAATAATCATTTTTACTTAATCTGAAACACTTTGTTAAAAATATTGCGGCTAATACGCTAATAAACGAAAAATGATTTTTTTCCCTTCGCCCTTTGCCTTTTGCCCTAATGGAACACAGATGACACAGATTAAACAGATTTACACAGATAATAATGCCACAAATTCACGAATTTATGAATAATGAATAATGTGGACTTTTGTCCTTTGTCCTTTGTCCTTCGTCCTTTGTCCTTTGTCCTCCGTCCTTCGTCCCTCTACCCAATCCTGATCTTCGAATGTCCATTTCCGCTTGGAACAACCTCAATGTGGGTGGCAATCCGCTCTTTCAACTCTGTTAAGTGAGAGATTACACCTATGATCTTCCCTTCATTTTGTAAATTGGATAATGCATTTAGTGCAACATCCAGATAATCAGAATCTAATGTTCCAAAACCTTCGTCTATGAACATGGTGTCAATACTCATGTTTTTACTCGCCATGTTGGCCAATCCTAGGGCAAGCGATAACGACACAATAAACTTTTCACCTCCTGAAAGATTCTGTGCAGTGCGCTCTTCGTTGTTTTGAAATTGATCTATAACCGATAACTCAAATGGATTTGTAGTATCATTAGTTCGCTTGAGAATGTAGCGATCAGACATTTTTTGCAGCTGCTTGTTCGAGATCCCGATCAGATGTTCAAAGGTTAATGCCTGCGCAAAATTCCGATACTTTTTACCGTCTGCAGATCCAATCAATAGGTTTAATTTTTCCCATTTATTACAAATATGCTGTTGCTGCTCTTTCTCTTTGAGTTTTTTACCACTTTTTTTCAGATTTTCTTCATTCGATTGCAATAACTGACTGTATCCGCCCACTTTTTGGGATAATTCGTTGATGAGGTTTCTCTTCGCTTCCTGTTCCAAATCTAGCTCCTCTTTACTTTTTGTGGTGGTTTCCTGCTGTTTTTTTTCAGAATATTCTTTAGATTTTTCTTCAATAACTGCCTGATATTTTGTTACTTCCAGTTTGTTATCGTTTAACATTTTTTCAGTTTGAACTTTTTGATTTTCAGAGTTTTCCA
This sequence comes from uncultured Bacteroidota bacterium, assembly GCA_942493315.1. Lineage (GTDB taxonomy): Bacteria > Bacteroidota > Bacteroidia > Bacteroidales > WCHB1-69 > UBA5429. Next base: position 2,102,958 of record OW818690.1, read on the forward strand.
TCTCTTTTTTTAAACGGGCTTCCTCATCATCAACTACTTTATTACCAAATAGTTGCGTTCTATCTAATTGTAAATCATGCAATTCCGATTCTAATATTTGTTTCTCTCCGGTTTTGTGTTGTATTTGAGTTTTGATTTCTTCTAACTTGCTGTTATATAATGTAATGTTGTTTTTAAAATCTACACTTTGTTGCTGAAGTTCGTTACAAGCTTGGATATTTGAATTCCATTGATCCAAACATTGTTTTAATTCACCCATCGTTTGAACACCATATTTTTGAATTTTAGTTAAATGAACTTGCTGATCCACCATAAACTTTTCTTCCAGACTTTGTAAAATATTTTTTTTAGTCAGAAACTCTTGTTCTGCCATTTTAAGGGTTGTTTCTGCAACGTTTTTACTTTTTTCGAGGTTTTCCTTATCTCTTTGCAAATTGGGAATCTCAATATCCCGAATTGTTTTCATAGATTTTTCCAATTCAGACCCTATGTTAATGGTATTAGATAGCCCATCTAACTCTTTTTGTTTTTGAATCTGAAGTTGTTCTAAAACCTCAGTTCTGTTGTCATTTGCCTGGAATAGGGTAGGGATCATTTTTTCAAGCTCTAAATTGATCTTAGTTTGTTTCACGATATTGTCTTCCAGAACGAGCTCCTCTTTTTGTTGATTTGAACTATAATTGGTTTTATCTGAGCCTAATAGAGCGATTTTTTTCTCAATTTCCTGCAAAATAAAAGTGAGTTCTTTGATTTTTGATCTAAGAGATTGAAATTCTTTCTCTTTATCTCCCATTTGTGGAATATTTCCTACAGCATAAGGATGTTCCGTTGCTCCGCAAAGTGGACAGGATATACCATCCTGAAGTTCTTTACGATGCTCTTCCAATAATTGAATTTTTTGAGTCAATTTGATATTTTCCTCTAACAATTGAACCTTTTCTTCAGTAAATATTGTTTCTTTTTTTATCTCAACGCTCTTTAGAAGTAGCTCATTTTCTTCTTTTTCTGATTCTTCAAATGCCTTTTTGATCTTAGAAATTTCAATGTGATGCGATTGAATATTCTTTTCAATTTCCAAAAGATTTTCTATCAAGTTTTTGGAAGCAATAATTTCCTCTTTTTCAGATTGATAAGCAAGAAGCTCTTTATTTCCCAGTACTTTTTGAAGATCACATTTTTTGGAATCTAATTCTTTATTTTTCGTGATCCATTCCTGGTTTTTAATTATAAATAGTTGATTGGATTTATCGTACTGAGTTTTTTTAAGTGATATTGAGTCCTGAATATTTGAAAGTTCCCCTTTTAGATTATTGATCTCTTTGTTTTTGGTTTCAATCGATTCATTTTCACCTTGAATAGCTTCAAATCGAGAGATAAGTTCTTCAAAAATGATATTTTTTTGAGCCCATTCCTTTTTTTCAATCAGGATATGTTCTGCTTTTGTTAAATTTTCGTTTTCTTTTTGGATGTTTTGGGAAATGGTCGATTTTTGAACCTCAAATGCACTCAATGATTCTAAAATAGTTTGAAGTAATGGTCGTTTTAATGCTATTTTTGTATCTACATCTCTGACTGCTTTAAAGATGGGCATTTGATCATTCCAAACATTTTTTGCTGTTAGTAAGGCGATTTCCGATTGTTCAAAGTTTATTTGAAGCGATATAGCGTTTTCCAGTAAAACAGGAAGTTTTTTTTGGATTTCAAGAATCTGAATTTGTAGATTTTCTATATCCTGAAGCCATTTTAAAGCAATGGCTATTCCCTGGATCTCTTTCTCAACCGTTTTCTTTAGTTGTTCAATATCAGTTATCTCTTTTACATAATTGGATATCTCTTCTTCTGTCAGAATATGAATTTGTCCCAGTTCAAGAATAATTTTCTCCAGTTTTTCTTTCTCTTCTCTGTTTTTTTCAAACACTTTTTCGGATACCTGTCCATAAATCTCGGTTCCGGTGATCTGTTCCAGCAATTCCCCTTTTTCGCTTTTATTGGCTTGTAAAAAGGCCGCAAAACTCCCTTGAGCAAGCAATATAACCTTAGTGAACTGCTCAAAAGTGAGTCCTAATATTTCAATTATTTTCTCATTGACTGTTTTTTCATCTTCGTTTTTCCGTTCCCCTTTGATCGAGATTTTATCGGCTACAATCTGATCATTTTCATCTGCAATCACCCGTTCGACCTGTTTTAAAGTGCCGGTTCTGGTGCGTTCCTGTTTCCAGGAGGATTTCCACTTTTTACCAGCTACCTCAAACACGATTTCTGCATAACAATCTTTTTCCCCTCTGGTCATCACCGCATTTTCGGCACCTGTAATGTCAACACGTGGGGTTTTTCCGTAAAGTGCTAATGAGATCGCATCCAGAATGGAACTTTTCCCGGCTCCCGTCTTACCGGTGATTGCAAAAAGTCCTTCATTTGTAAAAATGGGATCAGTAAAATCGATCTCATTTTCACCGGAAAGGGAGTTGATATTTTTAAATTTTAAATTTAATATTTTCATAAGGTATTATTCTGTAATGTGTAAACTGCTGATAATCTCCTGATAGGATGCCTTTAGTTCCTCCCGGGATGTTTCTGAAATAGAGTTTTTGTCCAATAAAGTATCAAAAACTTTAAAAACATCCAAATCATTCAGGGAAGCAGTGGAGTCTTCAAGTGTTAGTCCTTCCGTTAGGAATAATCGGTTTTGAAGTTTTAGGATCTCGATTTGGGAATCTGCTGTGAGTTCATAGGCCCACGATGCAAAATCAGGAAAAACATCATCTCCCTGATAAATAATCTCAATCCACACAGAATTCCCGGTTTCTTTGAGTTCTGTAATACGATTTGCAATCCATTTTTTATCTCCAACAATTGATTCCAGCTGTTGAAAAACAGGAATCTCTTTGTTTTCAATAGTCATTTCTTTATTAAAATCTACTATATAGACCACTTTTTTCTGTTTTGCTTCCCCAAAACCCATAGGAATAGGGGAACCGCAATAGCGAATATGTTCTTTGATTTTACATGCAATATGGTAGTGCCCTAATGCTATATAATCGAACGTTTCAGGGAAAATATCGCTTCCAATCGCTTCAATATTTCCGATATAGGTTTCGCGCACGCCATCATCAGCATCTCTTTTTCCACCAGAAACGGATAGATGTCCGGTAGCAATAATGGGGATTTTTTTTCCTGATTTTTCCTTGATTTGTTGTGCCAGAGCTGCGATCTCTTCATAGTGTTTTTTGATATTTTCATTGATTCGCTTAGATCGATCTGCGTAGGTTTCCCCTTCAGCAAAGCGACTGATATCTCTTTCCCGTAAGAATGGAACGGCACAAACGATCAAAGCAGGCTCATTTTCTGCATCTTTTACTACGACAATCTCATTATCTATTTGAGCGCCTACATTTCCAATGACAGTCACATTCAGAGCCGACAGAATCTCTTTGGGCGCATTCAGAAAGCTAGGGGAATCGTGGTTTCCGCCCACAATGATCACCTGTTTACAACCCGAATTCCGCACTTGAATCAGAAAATCATAATAGGTTTTTTGAGAGTAACTACTAGGAGAAGCCGTATCAAAAACATCCCCGGCGATGAGCAAAAGATCGATGTTCTCTTCATGAATCGTTTTCAGAAGCCAATCCAAAAACGCTTTATGTTCCTCCTGCCGCTCTTTTTTAGAGTATAATGTTCGTCCTAAGTGCCAGTCTGATGTGTGTAATAGTTTCATTATTAATATGTTGTTGTATTAAATCGAGTACTTTAAAGTGTGATGAACTAACTTTTTTTTCAATCAAACCTAATGTGCAAAGATAATGAATAATGAATAATGAATAATGTGGCCTTTGTCCTAATAGAACGCTGATGACACAGATGAAACAGATTTTCACAGATATATATTGGTTCACTAAGTTTCTCGAAGTTTACACGAAGTAAACGAAGTATTTTCTTAGTGTAACTTTTTTTAACTTTGAGTGACTTGGTGCTCCTAAAAATAGCCACGAATTCACGAATTAATGAATAATGTGGACCTTCGTCCTTGGTCCTTCGTCCTATTTCAGTCTATTCAATACCAAATCAGTAAGAGTATCCATTCTGGAAAAAGCAAACCACTTTTTACCAAGATCTTTCAATGAAGCACCTAAATGATAGAGCTCAGAACGGTCGATGATTAGAAATCGGTCATGAGCGTCAACGAAGTGTTTTATTTCAATTGGAGGGTATTGTTTGTTGTGCTTTTCGAGATCTAAGAGAAGTTGCGGAGATATTTTACCGGTATAAATAGTCGTTTTTACCTCTTCGTTTCGTTTGGATAATTGTATCAAAACGGTTTCATCGATGTAATTGTCGATAAGGATAATTTCTCTTTTAGCTTTTCTAATTATATCTGAAATGAAGGCGTAAGCATCGAAAATTTGTCCATTAAAGAAGATACCTTTATCAACGGGAAGAGTTTTTGAATCTAAAGCTTTGAAAATTTGATCAAATTTTTCGTCCGCTTCTAATTGTTTTTGTTCTATATTGAAAACTTTTTGAAATAAGGAAGCATTTGATAATATTAACTTTCGCGAATGTACAAATGCTTTCATGATTTGAATACTCACTTGAATAGCGTAATCGGTATTCAGTATTGATGATAACATTGCAACCCCTTGTTCATTAAAAGCATAAGGAATATACTTTCGATGTTCTCCTTGATTAAGTTTTAAGGTCGCAATTTGCGACCTTAAAATAGTCCATTCTTGATTATTTAGTTGAAACATAAATGAATCAGGAAATCGTTTAATATTTCGCTTAACTTGCTCATTTAATCTTTTTGTTTCTATTCCATAAATTTCAGCTAAATGGAAATCTATCATTACTTGTTGATCCCTTATTGTGAAAATTTTATTTTCAATCTGTGTGGATGCTTGATCTGCCTGGTAGATTATAATTTCGTCTTTCATCGTGTAGTTAGTTTAGATTAGAAAAACAAAAATAGTAAAAATTTACTTTGTGACAATTGAACCTCCTTTGTCTTTCGTCCTTTGTCCTTCGTCCCTATTAGCACACAGATGACACTGATTAATTTGTTTAAAGGTTTAAGGTTTTAAGGTTTAAAGTTTAATAGTATTTCAATCATTCAACCTTTCAACCTTTCAACAGCGAAGCATTCAACCTTTCAACAGTCCTTTGTCCTTCGTCCCTAATAGCACACAGATGACACGGATGGAACAGATTTTCACAGATAATAATGCCATAAATTCATAAATTAATATTCTAATATCCAAATAATGAAATATTTAGCCATTTTCTAATTTGCTAATTTACGAATTTGCTAATTGTCTTTAGTCCTTTGTCCTAATGGAACGCGGATGCCACGGATTTTCAAACGCGGATTTAAACGAATCTGTTTTAATCAGCGTTGCAAAGCATCCGTATAATCTGCGTTCTATTTTTTATAATAGCCACGAATGTCACGAATTAAAAATAATAACTAAAACCCAAAACTCAAAAACTACTTTCGCCTTTCGCTTTTAGCCTTTCGCCCTAAAAGCACACAGATGACACAGATGGAACAGATTTTCACAGATTTATTTCGGTTCACTAAGTATCACAATGTTTTCACAAAGTAAAAAAAGTTTTTTCTTAGTGAAACTTCTTTTTAACTTTGAGTGACTTGGTGCTCCCTGAAAAAGGCGCGAATTAAAACTAATATCCAAAACCCAAAACCCAAAACCCAAGTCGTCCTTCGTCTTTATTCTTCGTAATAGTAGGAGTAATCAATTCCTTTCATGAACATTTCACGGTCGTTGATTTGGGCTGTGAGTGCATCTAAAAGAAGCGATTTTAGATTTTGATCATTTGTTGGACTTAATACCATCGCGTTCATATAATCATTCTTGCTGATTTTACTCCAATCGATACATTTTTTTATGTTTTTTTTGAGTATTAAATCTAGCCAAATCCTTGCAGTTCTTCCATTTCCCTCCATAAATGGATGAGCAATGTTCATTTCAATGTATTTGTTAATAATCTCATCAAAGTTTCTTTCCGGCATCATTTCAATTTTCCCCAATGTTTGAGTTAAATATTGGGCATTTGCAAACTGAAAACCTCCTTTCGAGATGTTCATTTGTCGTATTTGTCCGGCAAAATGATATAAACCTCCAAATAAATAGGCGTGGATTTGTTGCAATCCTTTGATGGTACCAACTTCTATGTTTTCGATAAACGAACTTTCAAAAAGAGCGTACGCTTTGGTTTTGCTTTTTCCATCAATGGTTTCATCACTATAGGTAAACCATTCAATAAACCGGTTTGCTTTTATACCAGGGAACTGTTTGCCTAACTTAATAATGCCTTCATAATCAAGCATGTCAGTTAAATAGCGTTTCCCATCTTTAGCCATTAATTTCAGTTGGGTAGTGTCACTAACCAACTCATTTTCCTCTTTTTTAAGTTTTGCTTTTAAATACTTCCAATAGTTGCGAACCTTGGAATACTCATCCTGATTGGTGAGAACTGCAATAATATCTAATACCGAAAACCACCATTTAGAATGCTCATCATCCCAAACAGCCCGAACCTCGCGGTCATCAAAGAATCGGATTGAAATTTTAGTATTGCTCATTTTGTGTTAGATAATCAGATAGTTAGAATGTTTTTTTTACATATTTTTCTGCAAATATAACGATTTTTTTGAAAATAATGAAGCGAATGAATGAAAAATGAAAAATAATTTTTATCCTCTTCGCCTTTCGCCCTCATAGCACACAGATGACACAGATGAAACAGATTTTCACAGATATATATTGGTTCACAATGTTTCTCAAAGTTTACACAAAGTAAACGAAGTATTTTCTTTGTGAAACTTCTTTTAACTTTGAGTGACTTGGTGCTCCTATAAAATGCCGCGAATCCGCTAATAATTTTTTTTTGTCTGTAGTCTGTTGTCCGTAGTCCGTTGTCTAGCAAAACTCCTCCACTATCGATTCCTCTAGCTTCTCATAAGATAGCTGATACCCCGCTTCTTGTAAGGAGGTGACAAACTCTTTGTGGGATCGACCCTGGCGGTAATCGGGCTCCTTGGTGGGGTGACTGATATATTTGGAGATTGTGTCTATGTTTTCGGAGATGTTGAGCACAGCATGATAAAACATTTTCTGAGTGGTGCGGTAGATCGAGGAACCTAATATTTTTTTGTCATAAATGGTGATATCGGAGATCCCTTTTTGATTCAACCCTCTTACCCCTTGTTTTTCCAATGCTGAAATAATGCCATTATTGACCCTTGCAAAATATGGCTTCGGATTCTGTAAAGTGGGAACCCGAAATGCTACGGAAATGACGAGCATATTCTTAGTTAAAATCACTGTTTCCCCTCCCGATGGTCGCTTGTAAACAGGGATCTGATCCTTCACTACAGAATCAACAATAAGCGAAGTTTCAGGATGATTGCTCTGCCCTAAAACCAAACAGGTTTGTTCGGGTCTCCATACCTTTACAGTGTAATCATCCTGATGCTCCATGATGTCGAAGTCGGGTAAATCGTAGTTTTTAACAGTGATTTGATCCATAGTTGACTTATTTTTTTGTTTTTAGATTGATTTGTAAAATCTATTTGTGAATCGCCTTGTCCACCGCATCAAATGCGGCTTCCATGAATATTTCGGAGATGGTCGGATGTGCATGTATGGTTTGAGCTACATCGTAAATGGTTCCCTCAATACTCATGTATGCGGCGGCTTCTGCAATCATATCAGTGGCGTGCTCTGCCACAATCTGAACCCCTAGAACCTGCCCATATTTTTTGTCGGAGTAGATGCGTAACGATCCCTCTGCACTTCCTTCTGTGAGTGCTTTGCCGTTGGCTGTCAAAGGGAAATCACTCATCTTGTAGTCAATCCCTTCCTCTTTGAGTTGATTTTCAGTCATCCCAATCTGTGCCATTTCTGGATAGGTGTAGATGTTTAATGGATAGTTCCTGAAATTGAAATCGGCTTGTATCCCTTTCAAATGGTTGACCACATGAAGACCTTGTGCAGATGCCACATGTGCCAGATAACTCTTTCCATTGACATCACCTACCGCATAAATGTTGGGAATATTGGTCTGAAATGCTTCATTGGCAGTAATAAATCCTTGTTGATCCAAAGTAATCTCGATGTTGGAAGAGGGAATAATCCCTTTTCTGAAACTGCAGTTGACCATAAGATCACATGGAATCGATTTCTCTTCGATTTTGATCTCTCCATCGCTGAAGTCACTGGGTTTTGAAGCGTAAATTACAGGAATCTCCCATTTTTGCAAAAGTTTTTTAGCATAATCCATCAAGAATGGATCTGCTCCCGGGATGATGTTTGGATCGGTGCCAATCAGACTCACTTTTTTGCCAATCATTTTGAAAAACTGCGCCATCTCGACAGCTACTGCGCCCATCCCAAAAACAACCAGATTTTCTGGAAGTTCAGTGAGCTCAAAAAGATGTTCAAGCTCCACCATCTTTACTTGTGGATCTAATCCTTCGATTTTAGTAGGGTAGGAACCGGTTGCAATGATGATATGATCGGTTTCGATCGCTCTATTGTCAACAGTTATGGTGTTTTTATCCCGGATCATCGCTTCGCCGGTGAACACTTCGACCCCATTTTTCTTTAACAGGAAGGATACCCCACCGGTGAGTTTACGTACTATTTTGGTTGCTCTTTTTTTGGCTTTTTCCCAGTTGAAAGAGAGTTTATCTACGTCGATACCGTCAATACCAAACTCCGCCCCATTTTGAATGTGATGAAACATCTTTCCACTCTCAATGAGCGCTTTGGTGGGAATACAACCCCAATTGAGGCACATTCCTCCAATATATTTTTTCTCTATGAGCGCCACTTTAAGGCCAACCTGACCGGCGCGGATGGCAGCCACATAACCTGCGGGACCTGCTCCAATGATTACTACATCGTATTTCATATTCATTTTCCTCTCTTTAAATTATTCAATAATCATTAATACAGGTTCGTTTAAATAGGCCATCACAGTGTTCATGAAACGGGTGGTTTCTCCGCCATCTACAATACGATGATCCACAGAGAGTGACAATGGGAAAAAGCTCCCTTTTACCACTTCTGTCCCTTTGAAAATGGGCTTTTCGAACAATCGCCCGATCCCCAGAATAGCTGCTTGTGGGTAGTTGATCACCGGAACGGCATACAACCCTCCAATCGAACCGTAATTGGTTACGGTAAAGGTGCCATCTTTCATGTCATCTAACGAAAGTTGTCGGTTCCGTGCTTTCTCGGAAATCTCCATCACTTTTACCGCCAATTCTGCGATAGTTAACTGATCTACATCCCGAATTACAGGAACGACCAAACCATCTTCTGTATCTACAGCGATCCCAATATTTACATAGTTTTTAAATACCATGCGGTTTCCTTCGAGATCTAGTTCAGCGTTTAAAGTGGGGTGTTTCTTAAGACTAAGTGCCACTGCTTTGAGTACAAAAGGAAGAAAGCTGAGCTTGATCTCTTTCTCCGCCAATTGTTTTTTGAATTTTTCCCGTATCCTGATCAATTCAGTGATCTCCACCTCTTCATGAACAGTCATGTGCACTGCAGTGTGCTTAGAGGTTGTCATGTTTTTGGCAATCGTTTTCCTGATTTGGGTGAGTGGCTTGTAGGTGATTCTGTCTGTTGGAAGTTGAGGAACCAGTTTGGCATGATCTTCGATTCGTTTGGAACTTTCAAAGTAGCTTTTGATATCCTCTTTCATCACACGACCACCCGGTCCTGTGCCTGTAACTTTGTTGATATCCACATTGAACTCTCTGGCATAAGCACGAGCAACCGGAGTTGCCAACACTTTCTTTGCACTCTTTTCAACTGCTGCAGGTTGTGAGGAAGCCCCTTCATCACTGGATGGAAGGTAGGCGTTATTTCCGGCTACTTCGAGTGTTCCCACTACGCCGGCTCCTTTTTCTTCTACCACTTCAAATTCCGGTTTCTTTTGTTCTGCTACAGCAGCGGCTCCTTCAATACCTTCTATCTCAATTTCAACTAATGGGTTGCCCACGTGAATCACCTCACCAATTTTGCCGTACACCATAGTAAGTGTACCGGTTTTTGGTGATGGGATGTCGGTAACCACTTTATCAGTTTCCATTTTCACTAGGGGGTCGCCCGATTTTATCTGTTGCCCTTTCACAACGTACCATTGAAGTATGGTGCCTTCATCAAGACCTTCGCCAATGTCGGGGAAATTAAATATATATCTCATGTTTTCTCAATTTAAAATTTCATTAATCTTTCCAACTCATAGAATATCTTTTCGGGAGTTTGCATATAAAAATGTTCTCCTCGTGGTAGTGGCACGATGGTGTCAAAAGCAGCAATCCGTTTTGGAGGTGCCTCTAAGTAAAGAAATGCTTCTTCAGTTGCGATGGAAGTGATTTCAGCAGCCAATCCGAATGTTTTAGGTTCTTCTGTTACAATGGCCAGTTTGCCGGTTTTTTGGATCGATTTGATGATGGTGTCTTTATCGATTGGATAAATACTGCGTAAGTCGATCAACTCGATGGAGATATTGGCTTGTTTCGCCATCACCATCGCTTTTTGCACTTCACGGATCATGGCGCCATAGGCCACCACAGTGATGTCAGTACCTTCAGTTAAAACCTTGGCCTTTCCGATTGGTATAGAGAATTTCTCATCCGCAACTTCTTGTTTTATAGCGCGGTAGATCCGTTTAGGTTCCATGAAAATCACGGTATCGTCACTCTCAATGGCGGAGATCAGCATCCCTTTGGCATCGTGAGGGGTAGATGGTATCACCACTTTGATTCCCGGGATATGTCCATATAAAGCTTCCATACTTTCGGAGTGATGTTCGAGGGCATTGATACCGCCTCCGTAAGGGAAACGGATCACCATTGGGGTTTTGAACTTGCCACGGGTCCGGTTGTGGATGCGCGCAGCATGGGAGATGATCTGGTTAAATGCAGGGTACACAAATCCGCAGAACTGAAGCTCTACGATAGGTCTGAGTCCGGCTATAGCCATTCCCACTGCGCTACCCACAATGGCTGATTCTGCTAGTGGGGAGTCGAAAACCCGATGCTCTCCGTATTTTTGCTGGAGCTCTTCGGTGACTCTAAAAACACCACCTTCGGTGCCGACATCTTCGCCAAAAACCACCACATTGGGGTCTTCCGCTAATTTTATATCAAGGGCATTATTGATTGCCTGAACCATATTCATTACTTTCATTGTTTATTCTCCTTCCATTTCAAAAAATTCTCATATTCTGTTTGTTGTACCTTCAAATCGTCCGGCATATCCACGTAAGTGTATTTGAAAACATCTTCCAACTTATAGGGTGGCACATGTTCTGCTTCATCAAACTGTTTATCCACTTCCAACTTAAATTGTTCTACGATTTGTTGCTCTTGCTCATCATTCCAAAGGTTTTTGTCCTTTAGATATTTGTTAAACCGAATCAATGGATCGGTCATCTGCCAAAGTTGTTCCTCCTCTGAAGTTCTATATTTTGTAGGGTCATCTGAGGTGGTGTGAGCACCTTGACGATAAGTCAACGCCTCAATCAACACCGGACCATTTCCCGCTTCTGCGTATTCTGCAGCTTCCTTTAGGGCCACATACATGGCGAAGAAGTCGTTGCCATCCACTTTGATCCCCGGCATTCCGTAAGCGAACGACTTAACGGCGATATTCACCGAGTTCATCTGTCTCTTCACGGGTACCGAGATAGCGAATTGGTTGTTTTGCACGATAAACACGACCGGCACTTGCCAAACCGATGCAAAGTTCAACGCTTCATGGAAGTCACCTTCTGAGGTTCCACCGTCGCCAACAACAGCAAAAACCACATCTTTCTCTTTTTTGTACTTGATAGCGTAGCCGATTCCCGCACCATGCAATAACTGAGATGCGATAGGAACCGATATGGGCAATAGTTTTTTAGCATTTTTGAATAGGGATCCATCTTCGTACCCCATGTAATACATGAAAACTTCTTTTAGAGTAGCACCTTTGGCCAACCATGCTCCCAATTCTCTAAAGGCGGGCACGAGCCAGTCCTCTTCGCGCATCACTTTGCCAAGGGCTCCGGAGATCGCTTCTTGACCAAGGTTGGGTGGGTAGGTGTACATTCTGCCCTGACGTTGATAGGAAACAGCCATATAGTCAGCCGTACGGGCAAAGAGCATATCTTTGTAGGCTTGAGTAACGAAAGGGTCATCCAAATCGGGCATCAGCTCCGGATGGATCACCTTTCCATCGTTATCCATAATCCTCAAAATCTGATCTTCTAAAGGGTTATATTGTTCAAATAGATTCATAATTTTAATATTTTGTTATATATATTTTATACAATTAGACTTATAGATAACATAAATGTAACACTGAAATTGTATAGATTTTTTGAATAGCAATAATAGATGGAAACTAATTGTTCTTATTAGCTATTGGGTTTTAGGTTTTGGGTTTTAGTTATCAGTATTTACTTTTTACTTCTTACTTCTTACTTCTTACTTCTTACTTCTTACTTTTTACTTCTTACTTTTTACTTCTTACTTTTTACTTCTTACTTTTTTCCCCCTTTCCCTTGCCTCTTTTTCCCACATTAGCTTATTAATCAGGGTGTTCCGGCTCGCAGGCTTGTTCATGGCAACGGCGCTTCGATACGAAACCTATTTTGTCTTATTTCCGAAGTTTTGTCTATAATGCAGTTTCTACTCAGCGACCTTGGTTTTGTGATACAGATGCTCTAATCTAAGGTCGCTGAGTAGAAAATTCGAGCCTGCGAGAATTTTCGTATCGAAGCGCCGATACCAAAATAATGAATAATGAAAAATGGGAACCTTCATCTTTCCCGGTTTTGATATCAAACATAAGATTAAATTTTTTTAAAATATACTTGATTAATATACTAAAAAGATATACTTTTGCAATATCAATTAATTGTATTATGAAAACTGTATCATTAAAAATAGACGATTCGATTTTTGGAGAGACTGAAAATATCCTTTCTCGGATTAAAGTTCCCAGAAACCGATACATTAATGAAGCTTTAAAATATTATAATAAGCTTCAGAGAAGATTAATATTAGAGAAGAAACTTAAATCTGATTCCGATTTAATCAAAAATGACTCCATTAATGTCTTAAAGGATTTCGAAAGGATTGATTATGTCGATTAAACAATATGAAATCTGGTTTGCTGATTTGAATCCTCAAATTGGAACTGAACCAGGAAAAACAAGACCTGTTTTGATCTTGCAGACCAATTTGCTAAATAAAATACCCCATCCATCAACCATTATCTGCCTCATCACAACACACGTTGAAAAAGACGCAGATATTTTAAGAGTTCATCTAAAAAAGGGAATGGCCAATTTAAATGAAAACTGCGATATCATGATTGATCAAATTCGGGCGATTGATAATACACGATTGACGAAAAAGCTAGGTGACTTACCTTCAACATTGATTGATAAGGTAAAAGAAAATATTTTGATAACACTCGATTTAGAATAAGAGATAAACTGAGACTTCGGACCACAGACTACGGACCACAGACTACGGACCACAGACTACGGACCACAGACTAAGGACTACAGATTAATGAAAAATGAAGAATGAAATCCTTAACCCTTCGCCTTGAGCCTTTCACCCTATTTAAGTTTTTTTAAACAATTTAAATAATTGATTGTTTTTAATAATTTTTTTGTACATTTGCATCCAAGAATCATAAAAAAATATTGAGAAAAAAGAATGCTCAATGTTTAATTATGGAAATAATAATTGAGTTATATAAAGAGAAAAAGTTATGTATTCACTTTAAAAAAATAAGAATATGAAAATAGGTAAATTACAATTATTCATTATTTTAGTATCAAGTTTGATATTACTATTTATATCATGTGAAGAGGAAATTATTCCTGACGATCCGGATATTGTAAATACAAATACAATCGATACAATAAAACCACTTCCTTATTATCCAGTATATCCAGGATCATGGTGGAAATATATAGTGAATAATAATGAAGAAATTACAAAATATGTCCAAAATGAATATCAGCTTCATTTTTTTAAATTGAATTCAATTGATCCATGGGGACCAATCCAATATTCTGATACTGTTTATGTACCATTTTTTGATTCTAAACCCATATACGGATACGATAAAATTGAATATAGATTTCCCCCATTCGGAGATTACTATATGACATGGCCTATATTGTCTGAAGTTATTGGATTTGAATTTGAAAGATCATTTGTGGATCCAAGATATGGAGATTTTTCTGAAAAGGTTAAAGTAACCAATAAAATATTTAATGGATCGGATTCCATTTTGATTCTTGAAGGTCACTGGGTATATGGACCTAACGTCAATATAAGAAGTTATCAAGAATATACAAAGAATATAGGCTTAACTAAAGAAATTCTTATAGATACCTTATCATTGGATACCGTTTACAAAAAGGTATTAGTTGATTATCTTATTAATAGATAGTTAACCAATTCGATTTTTAAAAACTAGTTTCTCAATTTTTATCCTTTATCCTTCTTGATAGAATAGAACACAGATGACACGGATTGAACAGATTTTCACAGATCAATTTATCAGTATGCATAGCACCCGTTGAATCAGTATTCCAATTTTTTCCTCTCCAATCAATTCTCTGTCTGAAAACAAAATTTCTAAATTTGTGTATTCAAATTCTTCTGTTGTGTTCTTGAAATATCTAATTACAGGCTGATATATGACTTTATTTTTTGATATTATAAAAATCTCTTTTCCAAAAGAGTGCCACATCAGTAATTTGAAAACACTTCTTGTTATGATTGCTAAAAATAAAACTATTAAAATAAAAATTAAAAAGTTAAAACTTCCGGATACGATTGATACAATTATCCCCATTAAGGGTAGGATGGTAGTAATTAGTAAGGAAATGAATAATATTATTTTTACAATTATTGATACTCTAAGATTAATTTGAATTTTTTATATTTGAGATTCTTTTGAAATAGTAACGTCATTTTTCATAAGAAGATAAAATATATGATAATAAACAGAATAAATAGGCTAATTCCTATATATGAAAATTTAGGTGCTTTTTCGGCATATTGCTTTACATTAAAGAACGATCTATCTGATTTTTGAAGATCGATCTTTTGAATTCTCTCTCCACAATGATCGCAAGTTGCAGATACTATTCGTGTATCTGGACAAAAGGGAACAAAAAAGATAAAATAGATTCTACAAGATAAATAGAAAACTATTGATTCTTTTGACTTACATATTGGACAATCAATATGATCAACCTTAAATTCCCAAAGTAATACTGTATCCCATCCAAAAACGAGCATATTTTTTTGAGTTTTGGCGAAAATATTGAATTTATTTGTATAGGAATACATTTATTCAAATTTAAATGACAAATGATTTTTCGCCCTTCGTCCTTTTTTGGATCACTAAGTTTCTCAAAGTTTAAACAAAGAAAAAGAAGTTGTTTTTTGGTATAACTTCTTTTAACATTGAGTAACTTTGAGCTCCATTAAAAAGTCGCAAATATGAATGAAAAATGAAAAATGAAGAATGAAAAATAAGGACCTTGGTTTTTCGCCTTTCGCCCTTAGCCTTTCG
Source organism: uncultured Bacteroidota bacterium (assembly GCA_942493315.1). Classification (GTDB taxonomy): domain Bacteria; phylum Bacteroidota; class Bacteroidia; order Bacteroidales; family WCHB1-69; genus UBA5429. The sequence continues at coordinate 2,118,590 of OW818690.1, forward strand.
CCCTACAGCACACAGATGACACGGATTGAACAGAAGACCACAGATTTATTGGTTTAAAGGGTTAAGGTTTAAAGGTTGAATTTTTTGTATTTTAAAAACTGATAACTGAAACCTAATAACTAAAGCCCAAAACCCAAAACCCAAATCGTCCTTTTTTGGATCACTAAGTTTCTCAAAGTTTGCAAGCGTTTTTACTTTATGGAATATTCATTTCTAATTTCCAATTTAATAAATTTTCTGTCTCTCCAATTTTAATGAAATTATTTTTTTCAAGCACTCTAAACGATGCAGGATTTGTTTTTTCTGTCGAAGCAATTATTGATTTTACTTTTTTTTGAGTTTTAATCCATACAATAATTCCATTAACAATTTCTGTCATAAATCCTTTATTCTGGAATTTTTCATAAGTGCCATAGCCAATTTCCACTTCCCCTTCAGCATTTGGCTCTCCATACATACAAAGGTCACCAATCATTCTGTTTTCAGCTTTTAAAATAGCAGTCCAAATTGTTGAATACAAATAGTCTTTACTTTTATCCCCAACATTTGGAATAATTGTCTCTTCTAATGCTTCTTTAAGTTCTTCAGAAATTGTCCTTGAAGTTAAATTCAGATTCAACTCTAATTCCAGAGAGTTGTCACATTTTGTATATTTTATTAACTGTTCAAAAGTTAAAGGTTTTAATATCAGTCGTTCTGTTTCTATCATTTTTAGTCAATCTATATTATCATTAAGTTTTTACAACACATGCTAGTGGTTGGCGCAAAATTAGGTATTTTTTCGCGTCAATTGGCCTGCGAGTGTTAGTTTATTTATTTATTTTTGTAATGTGGAGAAGGGCCACTTAGTTTTAGTGTTTGTTACCAAATGTTGATTCCATTTATGTTCACTTAATTTGATTTTTCTCCAATTTATTTATAATGTCTTGAACTTCAAAGTTTAATATTGAAAATGCAAACCACTTTTTCCCTAAGTCTTTCAATGAAGCCCCTAAATGATATATTGTTTTTCTGTCAATGATGATGAAACGATCATGTGACTTACTAAATTGATTAATTTTTATGTCAGAATATTGAGAACGATATTTTTTTAAGTCAAGTTTGGTCTCATTAGTCAAAGTTGAACTATAAATGACTACTTCCACACCTTTTTGTCGCTTTCCCAACATAAGTAAAACACTTTCATCAATATAATTGTCAATGATAATGATTGATTCTTGAGCTTTTCTAAATAAATTGGTTACAAATATATAAGCATCAAACATTTGTCCTTCAAAGAAAATCCCTTCTTTAGTTGGCAAGTTCGTTTGTATTTGGAAATCGAATTCTTCTACTTTTCTTTTTAAGTAATGTACATCATTTTCTATTCTTTCAAATCGTTGACTTACAGCATACCCTTTCAATAAATAATCTTTAAGAACTTTGTTTGCCCATATTCTAAATTGAGTTCCTTGTTTTGATTTTACCCTATAACCAACTGATATAATTACATCAAGATTAAAATAATCAAGGTTGGTTGTTTGAGATTTCTCTTTGATAGCACCATGTTGAGTGGTGTGTGCAAAAATTGCACATACTTCTTTTTTAATTAATTCCCCTTCTTTAAAGATATTATTGATATGGCGATTAATAACTGTTCTATCTCTGCCAAATAACAAACTAATTTGTTCTATATTAAGCCAAACTGTTTCATTTTCAATTTTTACTTCTAATCTTGTTGGAATTTCATTTGCTTGATAAATTACGATTTCATCTTTCATGGGGTAGTTTTTAGAGTTCTGAAAACAAAAATAGTGTTTTTTTTGTTCTAATCTTGAAGTGAATTGAAAAAGAGTAAAATTTTAACAATGGGTGCTAACGGACGCGGGTATGAAACGTAGCGGACTACGTGGCTGCGAACCTATCCCCCGTTACTAACCTTGCCTGCGGGAGCTGAACTTGCAAACTGCGCTGAAACCTCTATGTTTTATGACCGCTTGTTGTATGCCGTTTTTCTTTTTCTATCTATAATGTTTTCAAACCAAGGTCTTTTTTCGTCTTCCTCCTTAATCCGATTAATATTGCTTTGAATATAGTTTCTAAATTCTTCGGTATTCATCTTATTATGTCTGCCATCATATGTGGATGAAGTCAAATTATAAATTGAACGTTTATTAAAAATTACAAAATTTCCTCTAAATATTCTCGATACTGTTCTTGCGGTCTTGGGAATGTCATATCCCATCTCTTCATATTCCGAACGATATTCTACCATATCAGGTTTATCATATTGACCGGGATATAATTCAGTAACAAACTCTTCATTATACTTTTTTTCATATGGTTCCTCACCAATTTCAACTTCATGAACACCGGAAGGTTCCAATTCATCCAATTCTAATCTAAAATAATTCCATTCTGGATCGTATCCAAATGACTCAAATAACAATCTCTTGGGTTTAACAATATCTATTAATTGAAAATCTAATTCAATGCATCCTTGTTCTTTTGCTAATCTTGCGTCTTCTAAATCAAGTCCTCCTCCATCGGGAAAAAACATATGATTTAAATTACCATAAGAACAAACAATCTTTAAAACATTAATTATATCTTCAATATTCTCCCAAATTACTCTACTAGGAAAAGCAGTCGGAAATAGCTTCGATTGAATTTCAAACCATTGCTCTTGATTGCGCTCATGAAAATCTTCGTTTAATACCTTCCAATCTTCAAGAATTGAAATAAATTCTTCTATACTTGGTCTATTCAAAGGGTCATTATCTGTACATTTTATTAATAAATTATCAATTGGTGTTGTATAAATATTAGTGTAAAAATTTCTTAATTCAATTATTGACTGTGTTGAATATTGACCATCAAAACCTTTATAATTTTCGGTTAATAATATCCATAATGTTTTTGCCAATGAATAAATATCTGCCTTAATTCCATCTGCTTTGGAAGATTCCCTTCTCATTTCAGGAGCCATTGTCCATTTAGCTCCAATCTCTTCATTGAATTTAGAAACATCCTTTTTATTGGGGTAATCAACTAATCCAAAATCCACTAATGAGTAACGCGAGTTTAAAACTAATAAATTTGGTGGTTTAATATCTCTATGAGAAATTCCCCTTGAATGCAATTCTTTAAGAGTTTCACAAACATTCAAAATTGCATCTATTTTTTCTTCAACTTTTTTCCCTTTCAATAATTTAACTGCACTTTCAGCAACAGGCATTACATAAAATGGTACATTATCTTTAAACGTTTTGGGAAGATTTTTGTCAATCATTGGAATAATTCCAATGATATCAGAATTATTTCCGATTACCTTAGTCTCATCAAGAAACCGATTATATGCTGTAAATTTAACAGATTTTAAAAGTTTGATTGCTCCTTCCTCTTTTTTTGAGTTTTTACATTTCCATACTTCTCCATTTCCTCCACCTCCTAAAAAGGAAATAAGTGTCCAATCCCCAAAAACTTGTCCTTTATTAAATATTGTTCGATGCATTCTCAGAATCTTTTAAAATGGCATACAACTTATTTATAACCTTTACTCTTCCCCCTCTTTATTACGGTTAACTTCCCATTTTGGGTGGATAACCATTGCATTATTGCTTTTTTTTTCGAAAATTTAAATTTAGTATATGTCAAATGAGCTCAAAATATTTCCCTTACCTCCCTCTACGGCTTCGTGGTTGTCAATAAAATAATGGATTACTACCTCAGTTGTATTTTTATGATTCAAGAAAAAGTAGTCTGTGATGTAAGGGTAGTTTTGGATCTCTTTAACAGTGCAAATATAAACATTTTTTATTAAGCCACGAATTCACGAATTATTTTTTTTCGAATTTGTTTATAATCGAATAATTTGGGGGAATGGGACAAGGGGAAGGGGGAAAGGTTTCAAGTAAAAAGTAAGAAGTAAAAAGTAATAAGTGAAAACTGAACACTAAAACCCAAAACCTAAAACCCAAAACCCAAAACCTATTTATTTAGCATATTTAGTAAAGATCCTGCCAGAGTGTCCATGCGGGAGAAGGCGAACCACTTTTTACCCAGATCTTTGAGGGAAGCTCCGATATGGTAGAGCTCGGTCTGGTCGATGATGATGAACCGGTCGTGGGAATCGGAGAATTGTTTGATTTCGATTGGAGGGTATTGTTTGTTGTGCTTTTCGAGATCTAATAAAAGTTGTTGAGATATTTTTCCGGTATAGATCGTCGCTGTAACATTTGGATTTCGCTTGGATAATTGAAGAAGAACGGATTCATCAATATAATTATCGATTAAAATGATATGGTGTTTTGCTTTTTTAATAATTTCTGTAAAAAATAGGTATGCATCAAACACTTGACCGTTAAAGAAGATCCCTTGATCAGTAGAAAGTGTTTTGGCATCTAAAGCTTTGAAAATTTGATCTATTTTTTCGTCACTTTGGAATTGCTTGCTTTCTATTCGATCGAGCCTTTGAAAAATGGACGCGTTATTAAGAAGAAACTTTCGCATATTTACAAAGGCCTTCATGATTTGAATGCTCACTTGAATGGCATAGTCACTATTTAGTACAGAAGAGAGCATTGCAACTCCTTGTTCAGTGAATGCAAAAGGTAAAGTTCTTCTTTTTGCGGTCGCAAATTGCGACCGCAAAATTTCCCATTCTGTTTGATTGAGTTGGAACATAAATGAATCAGGAAAACGTTTTAAATTTCGCTTCACTTGTTCATTCAATCTTTTTGTTTCCAAATTGTATACCTGAGATAAATGAAAATCAAGCATAACTTGTTGGTCTCTTATCGTAAAAATTAGGTTTTCAAACCTTGTAGATGCTTGATTAGCCTGGTAGATTATGATTTCGTCTTTCATCATAGAGTTGGGTTTAGTTGTTCGAGCAAATATAAATAAAATTAACAAATAAGCAAGTGGAATGAAAAATGGACTACGGGCAACAGACCACGGATCCCGGACTTGCAAATCGCAATATATTAACCAATTTGCAATACTATTCACTATTTACTCTTCACTACAAAACCGCAGGTTTTGTTCGCGTGAGGACGGAGCCGGAAAGCGCGCAAAGTTGGAAAGCGATGGGATGCGGGAGTTAAAGAGCGACCTTGGGAGCTCATTTAACGACCAGGCAGCCCACGCTTTGCAACTGCGTACTTGTAGGCGTAGGCGGACCCTTTGGCAAGCGACGGGGTTCCTATTCGATGGGTGGGTAATTGGATTGAGCGTAGCCAAAGGGGCACGCCCAAATGAGTGAATAACTATTAGTGAATAGTTTTTTTAAGTAAGAAGTAAGAAGTAAGAAGTAAGAAGTAAGAAGTAAGAAGTAAGAAGTAAGAAGTAAGAAGTAAGAAGTAAGAAGTAAGAAGTAAGAAGTAAGAAGTAAAAAGTAAAAAGTAAGAAGTAAAAAGTAAAAAGTAAGAAGTAAAAAAGAAATAGCTGAAACCTGATAACTAAAACCCAAAACCCAATACCCAAAACCCAATACCCAAAACCTAATACCCAAAACCCAATACCCAAAACCTAATACCCAAAACCTAATACCCAAAACCTAATACCCAAAACCTAATACCCAAAACCCAAAACCCAAATCGTCCTTCGGCTGAAGATTTATTAATTTATAATCAAAAAAACGGAAAGTGTGCAAATAAGTGCTCCAATGATCAAATAAAAGATGGGAAATAGGTAGTTTAATTTGAACCTCTTTTTAGTCAAATCCCCGACAATACTTTTCAAAATGGTTCGATCTCCTTTCCCTTTTAGTCGGAGATGTGAAACACCAAGCCATGACTGAATGGTAATCGTGGTTTCGATATCCTGATTTGTAATTTTTATGGTGGTGAGTCCTTGTTTGAAATCATAGTTTTTCTCGGTCAATAGTTCGATCAGTTTGTCCTGAAAATCACTATCATTAACTCCATAAATCGAATAACCATTCATCATGAAAATAAATAGGATCATCAACACTACAAAAGCTAATATTGGAAGAACACTTATAAATGATGGAGATTCAATCAGATATTCTATGGATGAATATATCTGAGCGAAAAAACATAAAAATATCATGATCAGAATCCAGATCGAATTAATGATTACAGGTTTTTTCAAAAGTATAACATAAAGTGCTACACCAATAAAAAGCATTGAGATAAACCATAAAATGTAAGGGGCTAGGTTGATGAAATCCATAATGTTAAATTTTATTTTTTTTGCAAATATAAGAATAATTAGCAAATGAGCAAATTAGTAAATTTGCAAATGAGCAAATGAGCAAATGGAATTAAAAATGAAAAATGAAGAATGAAAAATAAGGATTTTGGTTTTTAGCCTTTAGCCCTTTGCCTTTCGCCCTATAGCACACAGATTAAAAGGATGACCACAGATTATTGTGTTCATATTTACACTCTTTTTATTCAGTTATCGAATCATAAGGTAAAGTGAAATAAAAGGTTGAACCAACACTCTCTTCACTTTCTACCCAGATTTTACCACCAAGCATTTCAACATAAGATTTAGAGATAGCCAACCCCAATCCAGCACCCTGATAAGCCATTCTATTTTCAATGTCGGCTTGGATAAAACGTTCAAAGATGGCTTTTTGTCTATCCTTTTGAATTCCGATTCCAGTGTCTTTTACGTAAAATTGTATTGACATTTCCAATTGAGAAAATGGATTCATCATTTCAATCACTTCATATCCAAATTCGATACTCCCTTTTTTTGTGTATTTAATGGCATTTTTAACCAAATTGACAATTATGGCATACAGTTTTTCATGATCAGTTTTGATCTTAGCTTTTTCAAATGGTAAACTGTTTTTATAAGATAATTGAATTTCTTTTGTTTTCGCTTCAGGTATAAAAAATGTATAGATATATTCAATCTGTTCATTAATATTAAATCCCTTAATGTCTAGTTTCATCAAACCTGATTCAATTTTAGAAATTTCCACAATTTCGTTTATAATATTGAGCATCCGTTCACCACTTTTTTGAATAATTCCAATGTACACTTGTTGCGCATCACCAGATAGGCCAGGCTCTTTTAACAACTCTGCAAAACCAAGTATTCCATTCATTGGAGTTCGTATTTCGTGGCTCATATTAGCTAAAAATGCTGATTTGAGACGATCACTTTCTTCAGCTTTTTCTTTGGCTTCTAAAAGTTCCTTGGTCCTTTCATGTACTTTTTCTTCCAGATTTCTGTTCACTTCTATCACTTGTAATTTTTCACTTTCTATACTTCTATTCAGCGAAAAATTGTGTCTTGCATAATGCTCGATGTTGTAAGCAGCAAACATCCCAATCAGGTTTGCACTAACAAAAAAGAAGTTGTTAGTGATCAGTAATAATAGTGATAGCTGTGAAAAATATATAGCTCCGATATTGTAAAAAAGAAGGATTGTCCATCCTGCTATTGTAGCGAAAAAGAAACGAAGTTTAATAAAAAAGTACCCGGCAGAAAAGACAAGCATCATCCCGGCATAGTAAGCATAATTTTGTGGTGCCACCATTGTCATAATACTAATGCCGATACCCCCAATTATAAAACTGATCACCAACAATAGTTGCCAAATTTTTTGAAATATTGCAGTAAAAGATAATATTAAAACTATTGATAATGTTGGAACAACAACAAAGTAGCGGATTAAATGGAAAGATTTAGTATATTCGGGTAATACTAATGTATCGAGGTAGCCAAAAATAGAATAAAGTCCAATTAATAGTATAAATGCAATTCTAAATTGAGAAATTGATTTTAAAAAGTATTCTTTTCTAAAAAGTATCTCCTCCTGATTTTCAAAGGATAAAGTAATTTTATTGTATCTCATTTTCATGAAGGGATATTTTAATCTTGCAAATATATAAAAATATTTTTATGATAATCAAAATTTATTTATAAAGACTGCACAAAACTAAATTAGCAAATTAGTAAATTAGCAAATGAATTAAAAATTAAAAATGAAAAATGAGGACTTCGTCCTTTGTCTTTTTATGGATCACTAAGTTTCACCAAGTTTTCACAAAGTAAAAGAAGTATTACTTGGTGAAACTTTTTTTAACTTCGTGTAACTTTGAGCTCCATTAAAATGTCATAAATAAAAACTGATAACTGAAACCTGATAACTGATAACTAAAACCCAAAACCCAATACCCAAAACCCAAAACCTCTTTCTATTCAACTATAATTTTTTGTGAGCCGTGAGTTTTATCCCCTTCAATCATAAGAAGATATAACCCTTTCGCTAGTATAGGTAAATCAATCTTTTCAGGAGTATTACTGTTGAAGAGTCGTTGTGTTGTAAACACTGTTTTTCCGGTGATGTCGATCACTTCAACTTTACATAAATCCTCAATTTCACTGTTTAGCATGATCCAGATCATTCCAACGGTTGGATTCGGATAAACCTGGATGTTGCTATTTTTGGTTTGTAGTTCGGAAATGGAAACTGTAGTTATTGGTGAAAATGGAGACCCTTCATAACTGTTGTCTATCGCTTGTATCGAAATGTAATAGATGCCCTGATTGATTCCCTTGATAATCGCAGATGTCCCTTCGCCGCAATTGCCTCTATTGACTACTTTGTTGTACCCACTACTTAAGTTTGAAAGCGGATAACAAATATTGGGAGCTCCAATCACATTGCTTACTGCAATATTGTATGTGAGGCCATCCGTTGGAGTTTCTACATCAATAGCACCGTTCCAATTGATCAGTAAGTTGCTCCCTTGAATAGATGCGGTTACGTTAGTTGGGACGGTCGGTGGGGTATTGGCGACAGCACTGTTGTTCCGGTAAAGTCGTGTAGTTCCTTCATTTGTGTTATAAAGTCCAGATACGATGAGGTCGAGATCATGATCCTTGTCATAGTCAATCCAGGAGTAATCGCCCCATTGAGTATGAATGAGATCGACATTTTTCAACGTAAACACACTCTCATCATTTCTCAACGCTTCGAAGTATATTTTCCCGTAACGAGTGTAAGGAACTAAAAGATCTAAATCTCCGTCGTTGTCGTAATCTCCCCAATGAACACTATTGGTGTTTTGTGGATAATATTCGGGAATAATGGGTGTGAAGTTAACGCCACCATTATTTTTGTATATGATCAGTTTTGAGGGGCCAGTATGACTACCTAACGTTACGATATCGGTATATCCATCACTGTCAAAATCTCCAAAATCAATAGAAGCATAAGTCATTCCTGCCAGCGTTGAATCGTGTATATCAACAAAAGAGTTTCCGGTATTTCTGAATATTTTAAATATTGGGTACGAATTTTCATAAGATTCGGTATAATTTCCGATAATGGCTACGTCAAGCAATCCATCATTGTTGTAATCAAAGAAACGGGAAACCCCATGGGTGACAGCAGGTAAGGTTGAGTCTGCCATCACAAAAGTACCATTGTCGTTTCTGAATATTTTATTCAGATATTCACTACTCGTTGAACTACTATAATAAGAAACGCCATTGATCATAATATCAGGATCTCCATCATTATCGTAATCGCCCCAATCAATACTTCCCAATTTGGTGTATGGTAAACCGGTATTGATTTCAGTGAATGTGCTATTTCCATTGTTTCTGTAAAGAGCTGTATAGGGAAAATTATTGCCGTCAGCACCACTGATGAGAAGATCCGCATATCCATCATTATTGTAGTCGGCCCATTCCAAACCAAAAACATTACTGACTCCCATAAATGGTACCGTTACTTTAGTGAAAGTATCTGTTTCATTTTTTAAGAGCACAGTTTCAAACCCTGTTGAGCTACTGTAAACCCCATTTAAGGCAATATCTATGTCGTCATCGTTGTCAAAATCAATACATCTTATGGTGTTATGACTGGATGCTTCCAATCCGGCATTGATTTCAGAGAATTGTGGAAAGGTTCTGAAATGACCGATAGTTGACCAACCACTTGCGTTAGTTGTGCCAATCGCCTTAACACGCCAGTAATAATAGGTGCTTAAGCTCAATTTTTGCGTATTTTGGTATTGTGCAGTTGTTAGAGTAAAATCAACTATTTGTGTTAGAAAAGTGGGATCATCCGTGATTTGAATGCGATATTGTGTGGCATTTGGAACGGTTGTCCAAGTGAAGTTTGTAGTTGCAGGAATAGAATCCTGATAAGGGGTTGGCGTTAGTAACACAGGAATGGGTATGGCTGTTACGATAAAAGTTCCTGTAGCAAAATCGGATCCTTTTTCTCCGTTATCAACAGCCTGAACGCCCCAATAATAGGTTCCGGCAGGTAAAAGTTCGATCCGGTACTCATTTTTTTGTGACCCATTTGTCATGGCCGGATTTTGGGTATAACCGGTTGTCAAATGACTCATGGGCGAACAAATATTGATTCCACCTAGTGTTGTTCCAATATAAACATTGTATTTTAATTGCTCAGATGGAGTTTCTTCATCAGTTGGCTTAGTCCAGGATAATGTAACGCTGTTGTCAACAACATTGGCTTGTAAATTGGTTGGAGTGTCCGGTTTATTGTTAAAAAGTACATGGTCAATTTTATATAGAAGCGTAGAAGGATTTCCTAATGAGTCTTTTCCTGAAATAAAGATGTCTAAATCTCCGTCATTATCATAATCTCCTACAGCGGTGGCACAATTTTCAAATCCCATTAATCGGAGATTGGGGTCGGTTAAAATCCCAATACCCTGATTACGGTAAACTCTTGTAAGAGCTTTGTAGGTAAAGGGATAATTAGCACTTTGAAATCTCCCTGAAACAATCGCATCATGATCTCCATCATTGTCCAGATCTCCTGTTCCAAAAGATCCGTAAGCTACCTGTATCGTATTGGAATTGCCCTCCTGTAAATAAGTTTGTAAATTAGTATACATTTTTGTGATGTAATAGTAGTTTCCATCGGTGTAATATCCTGAAACCAATAAGTCATCATATCCATCTCCATTCATATCTGCCCAATTCAATGCAGGGGCCATAATCTCTGTTTTAATAATTGAAACCTCTGTGAAAATACCATTGTCATTTTTGTACAACTGAAGGAGTGGGTAGTTGAAATAACCATCGTACACAGTTCCGGCAATCGCTACATCCATATCTCCATCCTTGTCAAAATCATAAATGGATAACTTTCCATCCCTGACCCCAATCATTTTAGGGTCAACCTCCGAAAATGTACCGTTATTGTTGACAAAAAGGATCACAGTATCTCCTCCAACGAAGGAATTGCCGCAGACAATCACATCCTGATCTCCATCGTTATCGTAATCTATTACTTTCGCATCTCCATTAAAAAATGAGGTTAATGTCATGTTTTGGTTAGTGAAGGTGCCATTGTCATTTCTGTAAAGTGAATAATAAGGATCAAAAACATTGTAATAATTGGCAAAAACATCTATATCCCCATCGTTATCAAAGTCGGCCCAAAGGGCAGGATTTACAAAATTGGGATCAAATCCGGCGTTAATATCGGTAAAAATCCCATTGTCATTTCGGTAAATTTTGGTGGCTGGATTGTAGCCTGTACTCACGGTTTGACCCGAAATCAACAAATCCAGATCATTGTCGTTATCGTAATCGCCCAATGCTAAACTGGCAGAATTAAATCCAGTAATACCCGGATTTAATTGGGTAATAGTCATCACATCCACTAAGAGGGTATCAGGAATCGGAGCAACACAACCAAAGGAATCTGTAGCTAAAACGGTGTATTTGGTGTATGCTGAAGGTGAAGCGATTGGATTTTGAGAGGTTGGGGTTTGTAATGCTATGGCAGGCAACCAGTTATAGATATAGGGTGGAGTTCCTCCTGTTGCTTGTGATGAGATTTGTCCACTTTCTCCCGGCCAAAGAACAATGTCGGGTCCCGCTGAAATGGTGGGTAATGGTCTGACGATCACAATTAACGTATCCGTTTTCCACCATCCTTTGGCATCCAGAACTTTTACAACAAAAGTCTCGGTATTCGTCAAGCTTGCCACAGGATTGGCAATGGTGCTGTCGCTAAGGTGATTACTGGGAGTCCAGAGATAACTGATGGGTGGATTTCCCCCCTGAACGGTAGCACTGAGTTGAATATTATTGCCGGCACACACATTGGTAAGGGAGTCGGTAGTGACGTTAATATCGGGGATAAATGTCCAGATGTCTGACCATCCACTGGTTCCGGAAACATTGGTGGCTTTTATGTGCCAATAATAGGTTTGATATCTGTTTAAATCTTGTCCAAACTGGAAGGATGTACCTGAAATATTAGCACTATCTAGAATAGGATTGGAAAAATTGATATTATCAGCAATCTGAATCTGGTAAGAAGCTGCTCCAACAGAGGAATTCCATTGGAAAAGAGGTCGCGCACTGACATACAAATTGCTGTCAGATGGAGCACTCAACTGGGGTGGGAGTGGAGGGAGGATAAAAGTTCCATTCGCGGAAAATGGGGAACCTTCAAAAGCCTGGTCAATAGCCTGTACACTCCAGTAAACCGTACCGCCGGGCATATAATCAAACGTATAAGTAGTGTCCTGTGAAGTATTTCCCAATCCAATAATCCGACGAAACCCATTGGTGAGGTTTGCATTGGCAGCTACTACCTCTTGTCCTGATGGATAAGAGGAAATCCTAACGTTATAGAATAATCCTGCAGATGGTGTTTGAGCATCTGTAGATCGATTCCATTTTAAAGTAACTGCATTGCCGGATACTGTTGAAACTAGTCCGGTTGGCGCTGTAGGAACACTATTAACCGCAGTTGTACTATTAATGTACAAGTCCGTATATTGCATAAATTGATTGGGGTCATAGCCACAAATCACATAATCCAAAGCATGATCACCATCTAAATCTGCTACGGCAACGCTACTATAGGAGGAAGGATACAACGACCAGGTAGCAGCTGTAAAAATATCACTTCCATTATTGTAGTAAACCTTAGAAATCGCTCCCTGAAGGTATCCATTGGCATCAACAGATGTGCCTCCAGTAAGGATAATATCCAACTTTCCATCATTATCCAGATCACCCCATTTTGCCTCCCCTTCAATAATTCCGGTGATTCCAGCATTGATATTGATAAATGATCCATTATCGTTTCGATACACGTTTGTGGTTGCTGTCCCGGAGCTGTTTTTACCGGCAAGTAGGAGGTCGAGATCTCCGTCATTATCGTAATCACCGAACTTTACAGAGCCGCAGGAAACTGCAGAAATCCCCAAAGTAATCACTGTGAAATTAAAGTTTCCGTCGTTTCTGTATAATCGAATTTCAGGTGAAATGGGCTCAAACGTTACAGGATTATAACTGGTAGCACCGGTTATGATAACATCCATATCTCCATCTTTATCATAATCACCAACATCCAAAGAGGATTTATAAACGGAGAAGATATTGACATTGTTGGTATAGTAATATTCGTAATAAAAATTCTGATAAATATCTGTGTATAAATCACCTGTGATGATCACATCGAGAAAGCCATCATTATTAAAATCGCAGAATTTTCCTTCACCGGATGAAGAACCCGGAAATTCAGTATAAGGTAAAAAAACGCCGCCCCCTTCATTACTGTAGAGAATGGAATGGGTGTAATAATTGTAATCGTAACCTGTTAACAGTAAATCTACATCACCATCACCATCAAAATCGCCCCAGTCAGCAGAACTGGAAGCGAGATTACTGAATGATGTTTGAACATACGCTAATCCGGTACCGGTATTTTGATAGAGTTCCGTTTTGGGATTATACATGCTGTCGCTACCTGTAATCAGCATATCCAGATCCCCGTCATTGTCATAATCCGCAAAAGAAACGGACCCGTTCTCAAGTCCGGTGATTGAGTTTACAGATTGTGTACTTCTCATACTCTGAGATACTGCTACTTGATAAACAAGAAGCAAAGTCATAAAAAATAGAACTCTTTTCATAATAACAGGTGTTAAAGTGTTACCCAATTCACTATCCGACAGGAAATCAATTGCAAAGATAATAAATAAATTAGCAAATTAGCAAATTAGCAAAATCGTGAATTAGCAAATGAAAAATAAAGACCTTGGCCCTTAGCCCTTCGCCTTGCGCCATAGAATAGAACACAGATGACACGGATTGAACAGATGATCACAGAATTTTTTTTTAATGAAATGTTTTGTTTCAACTTAATTCTTTATTATATTTGCATATTAAATTAAGTGATCCAACTAAACCAATTACAAAATGAAATCAATGGAGATAAACTTAGAAAAAATTGCTCGACTTGCAAAACAAAGAGAAGAAGAGAATTATAGATTCAGGGTCTTCCTTAAAGGTCAAGAAACTGATCAAATAGATGTTATAGTTCAAAAAATGGATAAAGAGATAAGATCTCAAATTGATTGTGATAAATGTGGTAATTGTTGTATTCATTTAAATCCTTCTGTGACTGATGAAGAGATTGAAAAATTATCCAGAATAGACCACCTTTCACAACTAGATTTTGTTGCAAAATATGTAGCATTTAACGAAAGAGAACAAATGAAATTTTTGAAAGATCTGCCTTGTAAATATCTAAATGATAAAAAATGTTCTTTACATTCAAATAAACCTGAAGAATGTAAAGCTTATCCACATACACAAACAGATGGATTCATTCATCGTACTTTTGTAATGTTAGATAATTATGGGATTTGCCCGATTGTTTTTAACCTTTTCGAACAGTTAAAAATGGAATTAAATTTTAAAAGATAAAAAAGAATTAATATGGATGACGAACTAATTGAAAAAGTAAAACTAATCCTTACAGAATGGAATCCTCTCGGAGATCAAGCCTCAGTAGTGGAAGATTTAGATAATTATGAAACAGAAGCGATAGACATTCTGTTTTACCTGAATAAAAAAAGTTCTGTTGAAAAAATTAATAAAGTGATGGTTACAGTAGTTTCAGAAGCTTTTGGATTGTTGGATGATTTTGAGGATTCACTTCAATATGCTGCAAAAATCAAAAAAGCATTAAATGAGTAATGAATTTTGAAATAGTAAATTAGCAAATTTGTGAATTAGCAAATGAAATGAAAAATGAGGACTTTGATCTTTTGTCCTTTTTTGCTTCACAAAGTTTCTCAATGTTTTAAAAAAGTAAAAGAAGTTTTTCATTGAGAAACTTCTTTTTAACTTTGAGTGACTTTGAGCTCCTGAAAAATATCGCTAATGCGCTAAGAAAAATGAAAACTTTTGTCCTTTGTCCTTTGTCCTTTAGCTTATGATTCCATCATCATATTTTAAAACAACCCCTGTTTGTGCATCAATGATTGCATAAGGGTATTCATTATCTTCTACAGCAATTCTCCAACATAATTTATATTCCTGAACATTTATTCCTGTTCCACCATTAATATCAAAAAAGCCCAATTCAGCAGTATAACTTTTTTTTGAATTGATTAGTTGATCTGCTATTTCCGCTGCTTTCTGATATTCTATTTTGGGTATCGTCGATACATTAATGGTATCCACAACATCACCTACGATATCTGCTCCATCTATAAAGATAAAATTTACATCACCAAGGAAAATGGGTAATCCATGATAATATTGATTACATCGGGCATAAGAACCATATTGATCAGTTGAATAATTATAGATTTGAAATTCACCGCTACTTTCAATTATATCTACCAGATATCCCATTTCTTGAAGTACTTGATCTGAAACTAAATGATCTGAATTTGAAGTGATTTTCTCAACAGAAACTTTAAATAAATTTTTGTTACAAGAAGATAACAAGCCAATAGCTAAAGTAAGTAAAACGATTCCGGTTTTTAAATTTTTCATACTGTTTAATTTTTTATTTTATTATTTTTTTCGACTGCAAATATAAGAAAAATATAACAAATAACCATATTTTTTGTTTCACAAAGGTTCTCATTGTTTTAAAAAAGTAAAAGAAGTTTTTCATTGAGAAACTTCTTTTTAACTTTGGGTGACTTTGAGCTCCGAAAAATGCCGCTAATGCGCTAGGAAATATATAAATATTTTTTATGATTCAATTTTTTTTTTATATTTGCGGATTAAGATTAATATGATCCTCATTACTAATCAATCAACTCGAAAGCCACCACGTTTAGTACCAACCAATGTTGTCAATTTTATAATCTCAAAAAATGAAACAAACCAAGAAAATTATATTAACGATATTAAGTATTATCTCATTAATTTTTATTGGATGTGGCGTTTGTTATTGTTATTTTTGGTCACAAAACGATGGTTCAAATGAATTAAAAATAATTTTTATATTCATTCCTCCGATTCTTTTTTTAATAGGAATAATCAGATTAATTATCACAAGAAATTTGAATCTTAATTTATATTACATAATTCAAGAATTTATTTGCGCTTTACTATTGGTCATCCCTTTGTTTATTAACGATTCAGTAAAAAGCATGAGTTTTGGCACATTTTTTGGTAGCATTGCATTTATTTTTATTATAGTTAAAATATTCCATCCATTTTCCAAAAGTACAGCTGATAACTGACAGCTTACTGCGTTAGGGCGAAGCCGGAAAGCCCGTAAAGTGAGTAAGGCTTGTGATGCAGGGAGTAAAAGAGCGAACTTGTGAGCTCCTTTTACGACCATGCAGTCACATGACTTACGAAAGCGGACTTGGAGGCGGAGACCGACGGCGTGGGATGGTTTGTGGGAGGGAAGCCGGAACGCCCTTATAAAAGACTAAAGACAAAGGACGAATCAAAAATGAAGCCCTTCGCCTTTTTCCCTAATGGAACACAGATGACACAGATTTTCAAACGCAGATTTAAACAGATTTTTTTTGCTTCACTAAGTTTTACCAAGTTTTCACAAAGTAAAAGAAGTTTTTCATTGAGAAACTTCTTTTAACTTAGAATAACTTTGTGCACCAAAAAGAATGCCGCGAATGCGCTAATGTATTTAACCAATGGAATTTTAATTACTTGAAATATTTAAAAATCATTGAAAGTAATTCCTCTTTGTTGATTGGCTTAGGAATGTAATCGTTGCAGCCGGCATCAAGCGCTTTTTCGCGATCTCCTGATAATCCGAATGCAGTTTGTGCAATGATGATCACTTTTTTATTGAATTTCCTTATTTGTCTGGTGGTGTCATAACCACTTATTTCAGGTAACCTGATATCCATTAATATTAAATCTATATCTTGATTTTTTTGAAATTTTTCAATTGCTTCAAGCCCATTTTTTGCGATAATGATCTGACTACTAAATGATTTAACAGATTGATCCAAAAACAATTCTGAAATTTCATCATCTTCAACAATTAGAATTTTAATCTTTTTCATAGATTTGGCGTTGTTCACAATTGGAACATTCTCTTGTTCTGTTTTTCCCGAATTTTCTGTTTGGTAAGGTAAGGTGAAATAGAAGGTGGAGCCAACTCCTTCTTCACTTTCTACCCAAATTTTTCCACCTAACATTTCAATATATGCCTTGGTTATACTTAACCCCAATCCTGCACCCTGATGAGCTTGTTTATCCGATATATCAGCCTGAATAAATCGTTCAAATATCACTTCCTGTCTATCTTTTGGGATTCCAATTCCTGTATCTTTAACATAAAATTCAAGAACCATCGGTTTTGAGTCCGTTTTCAAAATATACCCAATTTCAATAGTTCCTTTTTTGCAATATTTTATTGCATTTTTAACAAGATTGGTGAGAATTGCATAGAGCTTTTCTCTATCGGTAGTTATAGTTGCTTCTGATGAAGATAATGAGTTTCTCATTACCAGGTTCATCCCTTTACTTTCAACCTCAGGCTTAAAAAAAGTATAAATGTATTCGATTTGTTCATTGATATTGGTCTCTTTTTGCTCCAATTTCATTAACCCGGCTTCAATTTTTGAAATATCAATAATATCATTAATGATATTGAGCATGCGAACACCACTTTTTTCAATAATTTTCAAATATTTTTGTTGTTGATCACCACTTAAATCGGGTTCCTTCAATAATTCGGCAAAACCTAAAATTCCATTCATAGGAGTTCTGATTTCATGACTCATATTAGCAAGGAAAGCTGATTTAAGGCGGTCACTCTCCTCAGCATGTTCTTTTGCAATAACAAGCTCCTGTTCTGCAATTTTACGATCTGTAAAATTTTCATGCATAAATACGAATCGTTCGGGTTTGCCAATACTGTCTTTTAGAGGAAAAATCAAAGCACGAATCCAACGGGGAACATCGGGAGCTTCCATAATTGAATCATGAGGATTAAAATATAGATCAGGTAAATGAACGATCTCCCCATTTTTGACCTTAGAAACTAAATCTTCCAATTCTAAGCTTTTACTTTTTAAATCTTCAAAAATGGAGTATTCCGGAGGTGGAACAGAACCAAAGAGCCGAATAAAAGCAGGATTTACTCGAAGAGTATATCCTGCTTTATCAACTACTTGAATAGACATTGGATTATTTTCAATGATATCATTCAACAATGTTTCAGCATTTTTACGTTCCGTAATATTTTCATGCATCAAAACGATCTTTTCAGGGGTTCCGTTAATATCATTTAAAGTGAAGCCAAGTGCACTTACCCAAACCGGTGAATGAGGAAATGATGGGTCAACATCATGAACATTATAATAGGAGTCAGGGAAGTAAACTACCTCTCCTTTTTTAATCCGATCAAAGAATTCGTCAAATCCGTTTTCTAATAATTGTGGATCTTTTAAAACAGAATAATCTGATGGAGGTCTAACTCCAAAAAGGTTTGTATGTGCAGTGTTGGTTTGAATCGGATAACCTTTCATGTCAATGATTTGAATGGACATTGGGTTTTTTTCAACAATCTCTTTAAATATTGTTTCGTTGACTTTACGCTCAGTAACATCTCTGAAATTTAATACAATAGCCTCAACATTTTCATTAGTCAATAAATTACTAAAGGTGGTTTCAATCCAAATCCATTGACCACGTTTATTCATAAATCGATATTCAATGGTAGGAATATAAGAAGGATCAACAAATATTTTGCCCAATTCGGATAATACCATAGGTAAATCATCGGGATGCGTATTTTCATCAGGATTTATATTAATTTCATCGTTTTGCGAATATCCAAACATCTTTTTTGCACTTTCACTGATATATTTGAATTTGCCTTCAGAATCAATTAGTGCTATCCCATCTGGAGCTTTATCTATAAGAGCCTGATAATGTTTCCCGATTTGAAGAATTCTTTCATCGTTGAGAAGTTGTTGACAACGTTCTTCACTTTGCTTCAACATTTCCTGGGATTGAACGAGCTCTTGATTCTGTTTTTCTAATTCAATTTGATACTTAGACAACTTTTCTACTAATACTTTTAAATCCGTTTCGTATAAAGAAGTGTCAATTCTTTTCTCATCTTGAGTTTGGGCTTTTAGTCTTTTAGAATGATCTTCCATATCACTTTATATTAAGTTAATAGGACTATTTATACTATTCTGAGCTAAACGATTAAGCTCTTATGTCCAACTTAGAATTATAGTAATTTAGTATGTATAACTAACCATTGACTGATTCTTTTTAGATGAAAAAATAAAAAGTTTCTGATTAAGTTTGACATGCAAATATAATACAATTTTCAATAACCAATATGAATCATGAATTTATATTTTTATAAATGCAAAAGTATGGATTTAGTTTTTAAATTTAAAAGAGGAAAATGATTTTTTTTGTGAAATCCACCAACTGTAGTAGGAGGGGAATTGTATTGTTTCACTAAGTTTCTCAAAGTTCTAAAAAAGTAAAAGAAGTTTTTTGAGAAACTTCTTTGTTAACTTTGGGAGACTTTGAGCTCCAAAATTAAAAAAGTCCCCTCGGAAATAGGAGGAGACTTTCGAAAGTTGAAACTAAAAATGTGTTCTCAATTAACTTGATTATAATATGATCCTAAATCCACATCCGAATTGTAAAAAGGCATTTGTAACAGTTCTCAATTCAGGAATGTAAGTTATATTGATATTGGGGCGAATTTCATAGAATAGATTTACTTTTTTCCAAAATTCGGTATTTTTACCCAATCTTAAGTTAATTCCTAAAGGAATATAGGCTGAAAATGCAAAATTATTTTTGTTTGTGAACACTTCAAATTCAGAAATTTCACCAGATCTATTTAAATGATGCGAGTTATCGTTTGGATAACGTTGTTCAATCTGATATTGAGTCTGATAACTGATGGTAGTTTTGGCATTGAAAGATAATCCAGCAGTAAATCCAATTCCACTGTACAAAGACCAACGTGCATCAGGATTCGTTCTGAAAAGCAATGAACCATCTATACGTAATTGTTCAGAAGAATAGTTCATATCTAAGCTTTTAGTAACCACCGAATCAAGGTATGAATAAACGCCGGTTTGAGATGATGTTAAAGTGTCATAAGTTTTACTTTCAGTATTGTAGAAACCACCTGATAATGTAGAGTTGTGCGTATAGGTTATTCCAACTCGCAATTCTATATTCTTGTTATATTTCGTCTTTTGTTTGTCACTGAATTGAAATCCTAGCGAAGCAGAGAATAAAGAATTTGGATTTTGTTGATAGGTGTAGGGGGAGAAAGTCACAGAATTTGGAAATAAATTGCTGTTTAATAATACCGAATTAGGTGCAAGGATATTAAAATCAGCGAGTGTGCTAATTGTTGAAGATCCTCCATAAATACCTGCTTGTACAGAATAATTAAATAATTTTATTCTTTTAACCACACTATTTGTTTGTTGCCCGAAGGAGATAAGAAAAACTGAAACAAAAAACAACGAAATACATAACTTTTTCATATACTTTATTTTTAAGTGAATAAGTTACAAAACGATTTCAATGCTCATTTATTGTATTCAAAGTGTTTTAGGATAACAATTAACCATATTTTTTCATTTCACAAGATTCTCAAAGTTTAAAAAAGTAAAAGAAGTTTTTTGAGAAACTTCTTTTAACTTAGAATAACTTTGTGCACCAAAAAGAATGCCGCTCATGTACAAATGAATTATTCAAATACGGACTTTAATGATTTATGATATTGTAATACTTGCTCCGACTGAAACGGGAATTTTAATGGATTCAAATAGGATTCCATAATAGTAAATAATATTTTTGCATTCTCAAATTGATCATTTGTTCCAAGTGCGTAAATCTTACTGAAAATCTCAAATCTTATGATGTCAACGTATTTTAATTCATCTTTACTATTGGGATTTAAAACAGTGAAACAATCCAATACAGTTAATAATTTTGATTTGTATTCTTCGAATGTTATTTGATCAAAGTCCTCATATAGAATACGTTCAATTAATACATGAGAATTCAAATGATCCACTAAACTCAGTTTGGTATCGTCACTGCCTCCTAACACAAAATAAAATTCATTTCTAAATCTATTTGTTTTCAAAAGATTTAAAAAGAGTATATCACTTCTTAAAAGATATTGATCCTCATAACTAGGTTTCAAAGTCCATGTAAATTCAGTAAAATTTGTTGTCGGTATCGAGATAATTGAATCATTCCATTCTCTATAGGTGATAAAATCCACTTCTTGTTCCGTCACTCCAAAATCTAATTCCTGTTTTGTTAATAAAAATTTGGGATACCAATTGGTATTTAAAAGACTGATATCAATTACAGTGATATCAGTACGATAATTTTCCAGAATCTGTAAGTACCATAAACAAAATGTAGAATTGTCACCGGAAGAGATGAGGATACTGTTTGGAAGACAAAAATCGAGTGTTTTACGACTCATAGTAAGAAAAAGATCACTGAATCCACCCCTTTTTTTACCTTCATGAAATGCCCATATTGCTGAATCGGGCACGTTTTTATACCAATATGTCATGGCTAGTGTTCCCCATTCTGAACTAAGTTTAGAGTAAGGATCCAATACAACTATTTCTCCATTATATTTGGGGGATAATCGATTTACAATTTCAAATTGTTCACTCGTTTTTAGGGTCAATTGTACGTTAGATTCATTCAAATTACTGCCATCTTTTGTATTTAATCGACTATAAGCATATCCTAGAAAATAGTGTGCTTCGGCATTGTCCGGTTTTAAAGCAACCGCTTGTTCCAGATATAAAACTGCCTTCTGGTAATCCTGGTCTTCGAAATATTTTCCAAATTCCTCTTTCCCTTTTAGAAGTAAAGAATCAAATAGTAAAGTTTGGGAAAAACACTCAAAAGGAAACCCGACAATAATCAATAGTAAAATTTGGAACCATCTATTTTTCATGCTATTTTACAATTTCATAGGTTTATATTTTATTTCATTTTTTAAATATTCCAAAACATCAATTTTACTCCATCCAAAGATTTCCAATGGAGTAAGTGACAGCATGCCCACTGATAAGAACTCGATCCCTAAGATTTTCACAATAGATCTTCCCCATTCTTGAAGAGATCTGTTGTGCAAAAAGTTTATTTTTTTGGAGTCTGTCAGCCCAAAACGGAATTAAGGAGCAATGTGCTGAACCGGTAACCGGATCCTCTAATATGGAAGCCTGTGGTGTGAAAAACCGGGAAACAAAATCACAATCTTCCCCTTTTGCTGTTACACAAACACCACCCGGATCCAGATTGATCTGATTAAAAAAATAGGGATCAATCATTATATTCCTTATTTCCTTTTCATTTTCATATACCAAAATATAGTCTCGCGATTTTAAAACCTCTTTGGGTTGAACATTTAATGATTTAGAAATATTCTCGGGTAGTTCACAAGGAATTGGCATTCTGGAGGGAAAATCCATAGTGTATAGTCCATTATTTTCTTGAACAATCAACTTGCCACTTCGGGTTTCAAAAACAATAGGATTCTTTTTATATTTTAAAATTGACTTCAAACAGTGAGTTGTTGCCAGTGTTGCATGTCCACAAAGATCCATCTCAATTTCCGGTGTAAACCACTTTAATCCGATGGTTTCACCTTGATCGATGAAAAACGCAGTTTCAGCAACTCCATTTTCTTTTGCTATTTTCAACATGATCTCATCAGTTAGCCATTTGTGTAGCGGCACTACACAAGCTGGATTTCCTCCAAAAAGGGTTTCTGTAAATGCATCAATTTGATAAATTGGGATTTTCATCTTATTTAATTTTTTTCATAGGAAATGGAATAGAATAAGTTTTTCCTTTATTATTTCCGGAGATCTCGGTATAAATGCTATCTTTCGTTATAAGAGAATAAGAAATTTTCTGTGGAAAATCGTGATTTGGATTCTCAAAAACCAGTTGTTTTTCGGTTACTGATGTTAATTTAAATGGAATCTCTTTTCCATTATTTTGGTTTGGAACAACAGGAATATAAAACAATTCACCATTCATTTCTTTCAAAGTGATTTTTTCATTTAAAACGGTATCCATGCCCGCAATAAAAAAACCAACAGCACTGAAGGTTGAGTCATCTTTCCGGGTCCATATTTCAGTAAAAACTCCATCTTTGGATAAGTTGTACCATTCCCCAATCAACCAGTCAGCTTTTTCAATCAACCGTTTTGGATCCGATTTTTGAATTGTCACATCTGATGTTCTGTTACATGAGCAGAAGGTGATTAAAGATATCAGAAAGAGGATATTTAAGATTCGTTTTTCCATATTATTTTTTTTCAAAAATACCATTTTTTCAAATAGAAAAGGTAAACTACTTTTTATGTCCTTAACAAGTCAGAACCAAATAGCACACAGATGACACGGATGGAACAGATTAAATGTCAATGGTCGATAGTCAATGGTCGATAGTCAATGGTCAATAGTGTTGAAAATATGATATTTAGGTTTAAAGGGTTAAGGTTTAATTGTATTTCAACCTTTCAACAGCGAAGCTTTCAACTTTCAACCTTTCAACTTTCAACCTTTCAACTTTCAACCATTGAATTAAACACTGTGAAACATTTTTTTACACGGTGGAACATTGTGATCCTAACATATTATAAAATTTAAAAAGAAAAATGCCACAAATTCACGAATTATAAATCGAATGATTATTCAAAATTAATTAGCATATTACCAAAAATATATAAGTATATAGAATAAAGCAGTCTGAACAATCTAATTTAAAGCTTTAAAATTCAATAGATAAATCATACTTTTCCAAAAGCCCTGCAACTCCATGAATGGAGAATTTGGCTTTTCTGATTCGGTTTAATTCAGGATCAATGGAATAATTGAATGAGGATCTGAAGTCTGCCTTTTCAATGATGGTATGGTCAAAAGTTGCTCTGGTAAGGTCGCAATTATCAAATAATGAATCTGTTAAATCACATTCTGAAAAATCTATTTCTTGAAGTTGAGAATTTCTAAATATTGTTTTTTTGATTTTGGTTTTGTAAAAAGAAGAATGATTCAGTATGCAATTTTCAAAACGGAACGATAGTCCAATCTCATTGCAATTATTGATAGGGAATCCCAACATTTTACAATCCTTAAATGTAATATCCCTAAAAGCGGTTTTTGTCAATTGAACTAAACTTAAGTTGCACCCCAAAAACTCACAATCACTGAACTTGCAATCAGACAAATCGGAATTGGAAAAGTCACAATTGATGAAACTGCAGTATTCATAATCTCCTATTGTCAATGGCTGAATCGTGAAGTCCATTTTTTCAAACTTTTTATTTTCAAAATATTCTTGTTTCATATTTATTTTTGATTATTTATTTTATTTTTATAACATCCGGCTGCTCCACGTATTGTCTGAATTGAATCAGAAATTTATCCGTCCCATAATATTCGATTAAATAATCTACCATACAGGCAAACTCAGAATATGTTGCAATCCCTTCCAATAACCATTTTGGATAGTTCAATTCTGCAAATATCCCTTTATGTTAAAAAATTAAAACGTGAGATAGCTCATGTCTTATGTAGATCTCCAAAGAAATTTTCCTTTTTTTTCATAGTAGCGTAATAATACTTGGTATTTTATGGCTCACAGATGACAAAGATGGAACAATTGGGAAACATAAATGATAGAATTTTTAAATCTCCAATATTGATTGTTTTTCTTATGGATAAAATTCATATAGATAATAGTAGGTTTCTATTCTAATTGCTTCTTTATTTCTAATGATATTTTGATAATAAGCTCTTCCTCCAATTTGGTAGTTGTTTTGAGAGGATTGTTCAGATTCTATTTTTCTCTTTAATTGATTGGTTGCCATTGTGTCTTCCGGATAATAATTGGTAAAATATTCTGTAATTAGACCATTTTCATCATAATTATACCCTTTTTCATAACCATTATTTGTCTCATAATCGGTATCATCTATGTGTACTGTTTGATAAATGGTTTGTATTGGTTCATTGAACCATTCTCCATCTGTAATAAATTGAAAATAAATTTCGTCTGTTGGGTTTTTGATAAATCGGTTTGTACTATTTTCAATGTCGAAGCTATTTCCGTTTGACTTTAAATAACCAAACTGATTTTCGATTTGACGTTCAGAAAAACAACAATACATGGTCAGAGAATCATAATCTGTTTTAAAGGGTTGATTAAAATACACATTTGATTGATTGAATTTTTCATTTGAACCAATATCTATTGTTATATTTAGAGTATATGAATTTGGATCAATTTTTTTATTTAGATAGTTCGTATTGTAGTAAAGATTTTGAGTATTGATAAGTGACCCACTTTTGTACTTTCGATTTTCTATAATGGTATATCCAAAAATGGAATCTCCTGAAGAAAATTCAAAAGTTATGTATTTTACAGTATCTATACGAATCAGTTGAGTTTGAGATTCATTGTAAAATCGTGAAATCTGGATGGATTCTTTTTCTGATATTTGATGTTCTTCATATTCCAGATAGTACCCATTATTGGGCTTTCTAATTGATAATATATGACCAGCACTATCTAATCTCATTCTCCATACTAAATTTCCATATTGGTTTTTAATATCTATTTGCCGAATTCTCTTCGAACGATAAAATTCAGTTTTATTATCAAAAAGAATAGGATCATATTTGGGACTTAAAAACTGAGAATGAAAAGTAAAAGAGTAACTAATTCCACTGTGATCGATCAAATTCGAAAATCTTGCTTGTTGAGAGAAGCCAATCAGGGGGAAGAAAGCCAGAAGTATTATCGTATTTTTTAACATTTTTATTCTTTATTAGTTTAATCGGCAATAATAACGATAAAATTTAAAAAATGAAACGACTTTGCATGTGGTATCAATTTAACATAGTCATAATATTTATTCTGTTGTCCATACATATTAAGAGAGGCTAATAAAAATAGGAGCATTAAATATATATGTAATTTCCTGATTCTTTTTTTTATTTTCATTATTAAATAGAGTTAATATTGTTATATAACATCAAGTTTCCCTTTTTTATGAGGAAATTTTTCAAGAATTAAATCTGCACACTTTTTATCAATTGCAAAATTATTGATTATTATTTCCGTTTTTGTTTGTCCTCTGTTACGTGCATCAATAAAAACTTTTTCAAAAGTTAAATATTGCATTTCTTCTTCAGGGATATAGTAAATATGAATTTTTATATGTCTAAATCCATCACCTTTTCCTAATTTTTCTAAAGCTTCTATAGGATCTATTTCTAAATTCTCAAGTAGCTTTTGAGTGGCAGAAGTATATTCAAAATCTTTTTGAAACGTGTATTTAGGATACCATTTCCCAAGTAATTCTGAAAATGGATAAATTTTCTTTTTCATAATCATCATAATAGGAATACTAAAAATGATAGAAGCTTCAAAGATCCAAACGATTGCCAAAGCAAATCCTTTAAAAGTTCCCCCGAACATACCCCACATCCCCACTTTATTTATTTCTACAATAGCATAAAAAAAGTTTCTTGGATCGGCTATCCAGTATAAATTACTTAAAAACTCAGATATACTTGGAATTTCACCTGTGGATGCCATGTAAATATAAACTGCCCATTGAAAGAAATAGACAATAAAAGCAGAGAATAGTACCAATATTATTCTACTTTTTTTATTTCGATTATTTGTAAAATGATTCAATAATTTATTAATTATATTAATTGCCAAACCCATACAGATTGTAAAAATAAAATTAAAATAGACAAAAGGCATTATAAACTGAACGATTGAATATACATATCCTAATAAGAATCCAAAAATTAGGCATATCCCGAAAGATAGAACTAATCCCAGACGATTTACATTCAGTGACTCCTGATAAAATAAATTTTTATTTTCCATATTGATAATACTTTTATATTAATGATTTGATTATTTACTTAAAATGAGATAATATAAGACAAATACTATGAAAGGTATGATAAAAGTAAATGCATCTTTTTGTTCCATAGTTTTATTTTATTAAGTTTATAAATCTATTTATTTGAATTCTTTAATATTTAGAGATTCTCTTTGCTCAACGTATTGTCTGAATTGAATCAGAAATTCATTAAAATCGATGCCATATACCTCTTTAAAAATTTTGTTATGGTTGTTAGATTTAATTAGACTTTTCATATACACCAGAAATTTATCCTTTCCATATTTTTCGATTAAATAATCTACCATACAGGCAAACTCTGAATACATAAATGTAATTCGATAGGGAACATCCAACTTAGTTTGATCTTCTCTTTTTGTTTTGAAATCGAATGGGGGTAAAAAATTACCCTGAGCGATAGCCCGATATGTTTCCGATTTACTTGGATAAAATGAAGTTCCCATTTGATTGGAACTATATGTTGCAATCCCTTCCAACAACCATTTTGGATAGTTCAATTCTGCAAATATCCCTTTATGTTGAAAAATTAAAACATGAGATAGCTCATGTCTTATGTAGATATCCAATGAGATTTTTCCTTGATCTGCTTCTCTTAGAGCCCAGGGAGATATTATTAATCTGCCGGTTGGATAGGCTGAAAATCTGGCTTTAGAAAATGAACGTTTTACAAAACTCAGACTATCTTTAAAAATGAAAATCTTTGGTTTTTGTTTAAATTTTAAATCATGAAATTCTTCCACTGAAGAAATTAATGTGTCAATTCTTGTAAAATCATTGAATGTAGCCCCTTTTTGGACATAAATAATGGTTTTATTTTCTTCATGTTTATTAAATCCAACGATGAATGGTGTGTATGTAAATAGTTTGCCAAATAAAAATTGATAACTGATTATCAAAATGCAAATTATAAGTATTGTAAAAAGTGCTTTTTTCATTTTTTTCAAATTTTTTCAAATGCTTTTGCAAGCAACAGAAAAGCAATTGGCCCAACTGCTCCCCAACCGATTATTCCTGTATATATCCCAATTTGAGGTGCAAAAAATGTGAGAAATAACCCCAATAAACACAGAATACCACTAAATAGTACTACATAGCGTGTAATATTCAATAGTTTATTACCTTTTAATACCGGAGCAATCAGGATCATTGAAATGCCAAAAAACCAATCCCAGGTAAAATTATCGAGTACAAAGATAAATACCGGCCATTTACAAGGTATAAATAATGATTTTATAAAGCTATCGAATAGATCTTGGTTGCTATTTACAAAAAGTAATAAAAAGTTGTTACATGAAGTAATAGCCACGCACATAGACATAAATATAAGTGCCGCCATACTAAATGGCTTATATGTAGGAATGGCATATTTATGTAACATGATCATGGAGAATATCAAAAATGGTCCCATCAAAACCACCAGTAAAGCCATAATCGATAAAAAAACACCTGATTCAACAGGGGTTCCGTAAGAAGAAAGGGCAATTCCTGATACAATCCCATAAATTTGAGTTAAAGCGAATGTAATCCAAAATGAAATTAAACTTAGTTTTTTCTCATTGTTTGTAAATGTATTATTCATGGTACTATTAAATGTTGAGGTGAATATTTTTTTAAATAATTTTTTTACAAATCTTTTTTAAGATAAATCATATCAATTAGTTGAATATCTCCATCAAACATCGGGTGATCATAATAATCTATAAAAAAATTCTTTAACCGATGTGAGATGATGAATCCACAACCTTCATAAAAGGCCATTATACCGGGTGTTTCACCAGTCCCGACAAGCATCGTTTTATAGTCATTTTTGTAATAATCAGATATGTATTGAATCAAGGCTTTCCCATATCCCTTACCTTGAAATGGTTCGTATGTAGCGATGTTTTTTAACTCACAGGTTTCTCTGTTTAAACCGATAACAACACAAATACTTTTCAAATCGTCATCAAATAAACCAAACATATCTCCATCCGATAAGTATTTATCAATCATAACTTCTGACTCATCTGCTAAAAGTAACAGGTCCAGATATCGTTTTTTATTTTCTAAAATTTTTTCAATTTTCATTATGTTTTTTTTGGTTATTTTGGCACACTGATGACACTGATTAAATGTCAATGGTCGATAGTCAATGGTCGATAGTCAATGGTCGATAGCAATGGTCGATAGTCGATAGTCAATGGTTTTTTTTACACTGTGGAACATTGTGATCCCAACAAATTATAAAATTTAAAATGAAAAATGCCACGAATTCACGAATTAAATATCGAATTATTATTCAAAATTAATAAGCTTATTACTAATCAATTTTTAGTTCAATCTTGTATAGGTTAATATTTAAAAAATTTAAGTTTACAAACATTTATTCAAAATCCGCTTCATCATTGGAGATTTTTATTCTTTCAGATTTTCCTTTTACAATTCTCCATTGAACAATATAAGCTCCTGCACCGTCAGAAAACATTCCTTAAATATTAGATATTTATTCGTATAATCCTTTTTCTGAAATTATTATCCATTTATTGTTTCTATATTCCATTTTTGTTATGATCTTTTTGTATCCTTTGTATTCTCCATTATTATAGATTGATTTATATTGAAACACCTCCTTAGTTTTAGGTTTGCTTTCATAGATTATTTCTTTATAATCATCTAAAGGAACATTTTCAATATTTTCGGGAAATCCATGTAATAAATAATCACTAAATTCTGAAGAAAAAAACTTTCCACTTTTTATTAATTCCCCTGTTGAATCGTACTCATGAAATTTAAAAATATAAAGATCTTGTTTTGACTTGTAAAATTTAAAATTGTAAAATATATCAATTAATTTATTAAAAAATGATACATGTTTTTTATATCGAATCCACAATGTCCCATTTGTATAGTATTGATATTTTGAATTTCTATTTATTTTAATTTTGCATTTTCCATTTTCATAATATTCCGAATATTTATTTCGATTGTTTTTAAAATAATATTCAGAAATCAATGATTTATCCGTTCTGTATTTCTTTTCAATTCCTTTTTTAATATCTTTAAAAACGAGAATATTTTCTAAAGTATCGAACTCAATCAATAAATATTTAGGATATTTCGTATTTGCAAATTCATAAGTTTGTTTATATGGAAAATAGATCTTTTTTAATTTACCATTCTGATAATACTCTTTTAATGTATCAATAGGCTGTCCATTTTTAAATGTTCCTATCTTTTTTATATTTCCATTAAAATAATAATCAATTAGTTTGCCATTACAAAGACTATCACAGTAAATGTATTCAGAAGATGGAGGATTAGTCAAATACCAACCAAAACGGATTTTATCCGTGTAAAATGTATCTATTGTTAGTCCATGTTTTGTAATATTTATCCAATAAGGATCTTGATATAAATAATGCAAAAAAACTTGATATTTTCCTGTATCAGGAAGTTCTATATATGTTGAGTTCTTCTCATATAAAGACCAAAATCCACTTGCATTAGAAATCACAATTGCTAATGAAGTGTCGATTGTCTGAGTACACTGATTGATAATTACAGCTTTATAATAAACTTGTTGACTTTTTAAAAAACAGAATGAAAATAAAAATAAAATTACTAAATAATATTTCTTCATATTTTTTATTTTTAAAATTAATAATTTTTTTTATTCAAAATCCGCTTCATCATTAGAAATTTTTATTCTTTCAGATTTTCCTTTTACTATTCTCCATTGAACAATATAAGCTCCTGCACCGTCAGAAAACATTCCATCTAAAAAATAATCTTCACCATTCTTTTTTAAATAAAATTGTTTATCTCTTATATAATTGCCAAAACTTATATTGAACATACCAGATGTTTCGAGTTCAATTTTTTGGTCATCTATAGTAATAGTAAGGCTTTTAAGTTGATTTCTGGGTAAATCCATTCCTGCATCACTTCCATACCATATTTTGTTGTCAATAAGGCAAATATATTTCCATCCCAGTCCACTATCACAGGTGTCATATTCGTGATTCGATGGATCAAACTTTTCGATTGTCCCAACTAAGATAATGCCATTGTCTAATTCAATGGATGAAATTCTTTTTTGGTTCATAATACTATCCATATCAATCATAATTGTATCTTCAAAAATCACTTTCTTTGTTTTACCATGATCGAATGGAATCTCAACAATTATAGAGTCCGGTATTGAAGTGTTTTTTAATACTAAGTGGACAACCGGTATAGGAGGGTCCATAGCTATTATCTTAAACTTTTCAAATTCAGTTTGAGCATCTAAATGGAAAAACCCATTTTTATCTGTTGTGTCAGATATTCCTTGATAATCATCAAAATAAACAATTACATTTTCAATCGGTATTGAGTCTTTATCGATTAAAATGCCATTTAGTTCCGGACTTGTGTATATAGTTCTGAAACTTGGAAAGATTACACATCCATTGAAAAACAAAAAGATGGGAACATAAAAAATACTTTTTTTATAAATCATAGTTGGTTTCATTTTTTCTTTCCCTTTTTAAAAGGAGATTTTGGATGATCAATGTAGATTCTGGTTGTAAACATTTCTGCGGGGTCATCATAAAAAAATTGGATCTCTTTTTTATTTTCTTCCGTAATAATTTCTTCCACCTTGTACAAAATGGATGGGTTGATAACGTCTCTTACATAAATTAAGCTATCCAGATAAATAATATCAAACTTACCTTTTTCCATTAATTTTTGATACTTCTCCATCATTTTTTTATTTTCCCAGATTGGATTCCTCCCTTCAAATTCTTACCAAAACAATTTCATCTTTGCCATCCCTATTGAGATCACCACAATTTTCAATATAATGAAAACCCAATTCACCACCACTTAGTTTGAGATCATATTTTTTCCATTCAATAAAAGAGAGAGGTTTAAGATATTTATTTAATAAAACAAGATAACCATAGTCAAAATTGGTATCCACATAGTCATAGTATTTTGGTACTTCCTTTGAAAATGTTGAATCAGTGTATCTTTCAACCAGAGTGTCTGTTTTTTGGTCACCGTCAAAGTAACCGAAAATGACAAAACGATATCCCATAATCGGAATTGAATTTTTCAAAAAATATTCAGCTTTCATTCTGAGCGTATCTTCCCATGTTAAGGGTTGTAATGAAGAGGAAATCACTGTTTGTTGTGCATGAATTTGTACAACAAAGAGAGCGAATAAAATGGATAGAATCAATTTGTCTTTCATGCAAAATAATTATTCTTTTCTTTCATCTCTGTTATAGTAGCTTCTAAACCCTCTTTATAGGATGGATATTCAGGTTTCCAATCTAACATTCTTTTGGCTTTTTCATTTGAAACCTTACAATTCATCCGAATAATTTCATAAAAGTCTCGTCCTAAAACCAATTTAATAATAAATGCCGGAATATGTCCGGGTTGCGGCTTATTCATCAATTTGGCCATATATTCAGTAAACTCTTTTTGAGTAACTGCCGTATCATCCGCAATAATAAATTTTTCACCAATTGGTAATTTCTCAATGGCTTTCACTATGGCTGAAGCTGCATCACTTGCATGAATATTGGGAATACAATTATCCCCTTCCCCAATAATCATACCTCTTCCTTTTTCCATCATATTGTAAGTAAAACGAAAAAGTCCACCATTGCCGTAAATTTTACCAAATAGAAGTTGTATTACTTTTGGGTTTTGGGTTTTTATGGCCTGGTTTACCATTTCATCGGTGTCTTGACCAATTTCAGTGAGCCCAATTCTAAGAATAGGCCATGTCTCATCAGCTACTTCATTATGTTCTGTTTTAAAACTGGTACCTGAAGGCAAAATAATGGGAACATTAAAAAATTGGGCCAAATCCATTGAATTTCGGAAAAAATCATTTGTTTCCTTTCTTAGTTCTTCCTTTCGTTTCTTTGTCATTCGTTGTCCTGGCTTTACACTTGGCATAGCTAATAATACGATCATATCCAGTTGGTCTGGCAGATTACTTTTGAATGTTTCCGGGTTTCTGATATCACCAATCAAACCAAAAGCACCTAATTGATTGATCCTTTCAATTTTATCTTGAGTGCGGGTTAAAGCTATCACTTCATTACCTTTTTCAACTAATTTTGGGAGTAAGTAACTACCGACCAGGCCGGTTCCTCCAATGACTAATATTTTCATGATGATGTGATTTAAATGAATTTGCTATAGGGTTGATTATTATAGAACACTGATGACACTGATTAAATGTCAATGGTCGATAGTCAATGGTCAATAGTGTTGAAAATATGATATTTAGGTTTAAAGGTTTATGGGTCTAAAGGTTTAAGGTTTAAGGTTTTGGGTTTAAGGTTTTGGGTTTAAGGTTTAAGGTTTTGGGTTTAAGGTTTTGGGTTTAAGGTTTAAGGTTTTGGGTTTAAGGTTTTGGGTTTAAAGTATTAATTTTATTTCAACCTTTCAACCTTTAAACAGCGAAGCTTTCAACTTTCAACCTTTCAACTTTCAACCATTGAATTAAACACTGTGAAACATTTTTTTACACTGTGTAACATTGTGATCATAACAAAAAATTAAATTAAAAAGAAAAATGCCACGAATTTACGAATTAAAAATCGAATTAAATTTTCATTATTCATTATTCATTATTCATTATTCATTATTCATTATTCATTATTCATTATTCATTATTCATTATATAGTTATCCGTATTCCATTTTAACAAGTTATGACGTTTTGAAATTGTTTATAGGCAAATTTTACTTACAATAGTTACGGGAACCGATGTTTTTTTGGAAACCTCCTCAATGCTCATTCCTTGATTATAAAACCGTTTTACAAAACATGGAATGGTCTCACCAACTTCAATTAAATTGTTTTCAGGATCATAAAACCGGATCGTTTGTTGTCCCCAAACTTCTTCAGCAACTTCATGTAAGTAATTTATTTTTTGCTTCTTTAACGTTTCAAATACAAGAGCAAAATCATCGGTTTCAAAACAGATCTCTATGTTGTTGTTTCCGGATGGATCAAAAGTACGACCCAATTTTTGGGCAATGGGGTACTCTTCTTTTAGCTTCCAGAGTGAGAGCCCATTTTTGAAACCGATACAGTTTCCAAAGTCTACTTCAATTTCCTGATGAAGTATATCCTGATAAAATGATCTCATTTTTTCCAAATCTTCTGTGATGATTACGGTTGAACTTAAGGTTATTTTCATAAAAATATAATTGAATTACTGTTTTTTAGCTAGTTATTTAAATGTTTTTTTTATTGTTGGAGTTATTACGATTACCAAATGAATGGAATCAGACGATATTTTACCTCTTTACAATATTCAGCATATCCGGTCAATTCTTTTTGTAATGTTTGGTCTTCATAATAAGTTCTAATAAAAATTAAAATAATCATAACAAGTAATGGAATAAATGCAAGAACTGAACCTAAAGCAAAAGGTATGGCAATTGAACCTAAAAGCATTCCAAAGTATCCCGGATGTCGCATTATTTTGTACGGACCTGTATTCATAACTGTATGATTTTTTTCATTTTGTATTCTTACTGTTCCCTCAAAAAATGGATTATGTAGCATGGGCCATGTGGAAAATATTGCTGAGCAAATGTAAAGAAAAATACCAATAAACAAATAGTAAATGGGCAATATTTCAATAAGATTGAATCTTCTGTCCATACCGGCAACAAAAGGGGTAATTACAATTGCAAATAAAAAGTAGGTGAGAATAATATATTGATCCGTTTTTTTAGTTCCTTCTTGTATCTTTCCTCTGTCATTTAATAGTTTTGGTGTTTTTTTTAATAAGATCATCCCAATAATTAACCCTCCAATTGCATAAATTCCAAAATAGATCCATGCTCTAAAAATGTTGATTTCACCGGAACTAAGAAAGTAAACCATCCCAGTAATAATGATCCAGCGAATGGGGGCTAAAAAAGCCCTTTTCCCATATTTTGTCAATTGTTTTTCCATAATTATAAATGTTTATAAGATATTTTACCCAGTATTATTCCTGTTTTTTTAAAGTTTGAAAACTTGGTTCAATATATTTATTTTTCCCTTTCGTGTCACCTCCCATTGTTTGATAAATGGATTCATTTGGGCAACTATTAACACATCTCATACATTGTTCACAGGTTGATGTCCAAACAGGTTTATTATTTATCATTTTAATACTGCCGGTTGGACAAATCTTAGCGCAAATACCACACCCTGAGCAATTCTCATAAATCCTGAAATTACGCCATAAGTTTGATAATCCTAAATATTTAAACAGCAAATAGTCTGAATAAAATTTTAATTTTCCATATCTTTTAGGATAATTAAACTTATGAAATTTTCTAATATCCGATAAAATTTCTTGAGCAATTTTTTGGGTTTGAGCAACGCCTTGTTCAATTATTAATTTAGCCAACTCTTTATCGGGTGGGTATGGCGGCTGAGGCGATGTAGTCCAGTTAATAGGCATTTGGACTACATCTGTATAGACTACATCACAGTTTTTCTTTTTTAGGATTTTTATTGTTTCGTTAATTGAGAATCCTGCCTCATCTGAATCGCCAGCCGTAATAAGAACAAAAACTTTTTGTGGAGCTTCAAACACTTGCAATTTATCCAAATATTTGCGACATATTCTGGGTATGCCAAAAGCATAAACAGGGAAACAAAATCCTAATAATTCACAAGAACTGAATTGTTCATTGTCTTTAATCATGGATATATTTACCAAATAATTTTCAGCCTCAAAAATATCTTTGCAAGTATTTAATACTTTCAATGAATTTCCGGTACCTGTAAAATAACGCAATTCTGCTTTCATAATTAAAAATCTTTTAGTGCTTTGTAACGTTTTCCCCAGAATTTATATTTAGTCAAAGATGTATAAACACGGTGTACTGAATTCCCTGTGTATTACGATGTTTTTATTTATATTCTGAATTATTGTAATGCAATATCTTAGTCTTATTTACGATAGTTTCCTGATCAATACAATCACCATTCACCATTTTCTTTTTTGTTGAAATGGATTTTGTATCTACAATGATATCACAAAAATTATGGACAACCTTATCAGATATAATGAGCGTTTTCTCTTCTGACCTAAATTCTCCTTCACATTGGGTATCCCATTCTCCACCGAATGAAGAAATTGAAAAATCTTTTAAAACTCTAATCAACACGCTATCTTTAGGAACAAACAAAGAAAGCTCTTCATTTGCATAAGGATTAGGACTGCTGTGTCCTAAATATTGAACCCGAACTCCAAAAGCTCTCATTTCTGAGTTTAATATATAAGGAGCAAAATCAATTGAAATTTGTTCAATAGTTATGGCATCAGAAATCAGGGCGTTTGATTCATAAAATGTATTTAAAATTTCACCTGTCTCATTATTGATGATTAATATATAACTATCACATTTATAATAGTCTTCGGTTTTCTCGATAATCAATGGAATCACCCATACTGTCTTATTGGTATCATAAGGCATAATTTTATTTACCGTCAGATCAGGATGACAATCTGATTTCGTAAGATCTAATTGCTGTAATACTTTATCAAAAATTAATGAATCTGCTGTTTGACTATAGGTAATTAAAGTCATGGGACAAATTAATAAAAACAAAATCACCAACGTTTTGTTCATTGCTATTCTTTTATCATTAGTTCAGTGTTCGTTGTCCATAATCCAAAATATGGGTTTGTAGCATCTGTTCGTTTAAGTAGAATTAAAAATGGTTTGTCAAAAACCATTTTTTTGGGTTTCGGTTTATCGTATTCTTCATTGTAAAGTAAATCAACTACAATTAATGCTTCACTTTCAATTTTTGCACCGCTTTCGTCTAATATAAATGCTGTTCTTTGCCATGCACTTACTATTTGATAATTCTGTGTTTCTGAACTAAAATGATTACCTTCTAAAGTTGAATAATTGGTTTCAATATTGAAATTAAACTTAGGTATTACGACTATATCTTCTTCATTGTATTTATACTTCCAACTCATTTTTTGGTTTTTCCTTTCATTCTTCCCGATTATGGTTAGTTTTTCAATTTCAGATCTCATTTCGGCAATTGAATTGAATTTTTGGTCTGTTTTAAACAAAATGATTTCGTGTTCTTTCTCTTTTGGTAATAGTTTTATTATAAAATTATTGTCGTTTTTATAATATACGATTTGAACAATTTTCAATTGCTCATCATTGTCATTACCATTCACCCCAAATGAAGCAACCTTTTGTCCGTCAAAGGTCAACTTATTTTTAAAACTTTGAAGTTTCAGTTCAAAGGGTAAAGATTTATTAAATTCAGCTTTTGCTTGTATCCTAAATCCTTCAAATTCTACATTAACATCATATTCATCGCTTTTTAAAACATTGAAGAAAGAAGTTGATTTATTAAGGAGTATTAAGTCAGAATATTTATCAGAAATCGTAAGTGGTGAATTGATCTGTTTTCGTATTTCGTTCCAAGCGAATAAAAAAGTGGCGCAATAAACTGAATTTTTGTCATTTGAAATGGCATGTTCCAAAGTAGGAATGAATTGAGTGTTTTTATACTCAGATAGTTTTGTAACTTTAGAAAAAGTAGTATCTTGAATATTACTTTTTACGATAACATTCTCCACTTTTTCGGTTTTTGTACTTACGTTTTTACAACTAAACAGTAGTGTAAAAGCTAAAATTGTAAATATAAATCTTTGATATTTCATTTTTTTGAATTTTGTGTATAATCTCTGCTAACGTTTGACAATATGGACAGTAAGGGATTGCGGGTGATTTGCTATCAATGTATATGAAAAGTTGAAGCGGGATACAAACCTTCGCATACCACTGAAACCCTTATTGGCTATATAGTTTGTTGTGCGTTTGTTATTTTTCAATTAATTTTTACCACTACATTTCCTTTTTTGTGTCCTTGTTCGATGTATCTGTGAGCTTCTGGTAATTGTTCCAATGAAAAAACTGTATCAATAACCGACTTCATTTTACTCTCTTCAATGATATCTTTGAGTAAATTTAAATCTTCATTACTTGACTTTGGTGTTCCGTTATCAACTGATATATATTTCCCATTCTGGGTAAGTGCTTTCTTACATAGCAATTTCAGACTTTTCCTATTCCCTTTTTGAAATGGAGTAGCATCAAATATAAAATCATATTGTTCTCCATTTTTTGGATATTCCTCTTTTGTATAATCTATTACCTTATCCGCTCCTAAGGCTTTTACCATATCTATGTTCGTTGTACTACATACCCCTGTTACTTCTGCTCCAAAATATTTGGCTAACTGTACTGCAAATGTCCCTGTTCCTCCAGACGCTCCAATGATAAGTACTTTTTGTCCCTTCTGGATATTCCCTTTTTTTATAAAATGTAATGCTAAAAGTCCCCTACTGGGAACAGCCGCTGCTTCCTCAAATGTCATGTTGGATGGTTTTATTGTCATAATACAATCTTTCGGGAAACTCAGCCCGTCTTCAGGCAAACAATTGTATTCGGCATAAGCACCAAAATTCTTTCCGGTAAATGCAAAAATCTGGTCACCCTTTTTGAATTTTTTCACATCTTTTCCTAAGTCCTCTATTTCTCCAGCTAAATCAAATCCCAAAACAGGATTCCGTGGTCGAAGAAAGCCAACATATAAGCGCATGGGAATCCATAGCCAGAAACTTACTTTGCCGCTCCGGACGTAGCAATCTGAAATGGTTGGAGCCGTTGCATATACTTTAACCAGGACTTCGTTGTCTTTGGGAATAGGTCTTCCTACTTCTTTAAGGAGTAGAACTTCGGGATTTCCGTATTTAGTACAGATAATTGCTTTCATTTTTTTTCTATTTATTAATTTTCAAGTTTGTTTGTGTTATGTTAGTGTATGTCCACTTTTTTTTAGCGTTAATTAGGCAACGTTAATCCTTTAAACATTGATGTAAAATTGTCACTTAAGAACTCTTTAAAATTTTGTTTAAAAATACAAAACATTATTTATTTCGAACCTTGTAACTATTTCATGATGTCTCCATGACGATGAACGATTTTCCAACCATCAGATTCTAGTCTACAAATGATTGTCACACGAAAATTAATTGCTGGTTTACCGGGAAAGATGTATTGTTCAGTCTGCAACAAATATGCAAAGTCACCATTAATAGTTTTCCTGATTTCCTTTGAGGAATAAGTTCCACCTACAAATTGTTTCGAAGCAAATTCTAAACGTGCTTCAACATTTTTCCATCCGGGTTCGATTAGACTACCGTATCCACCGAAGAGTGTGACATCATCTCCATGAGACCAAACAGCTTTTGTTGATTCACCTACTACTCCGTTTGCGAATTCACAATTAGCATTATAAACCATCTTGATGAATTTGCTCCAAGCCTCATCGGCGGTAGATTGAGTTTTAGAGCTAATCTTCAAGTCTGTACTATCTTTATTTGGCTGCATGTTACTATTATTTTGTGAGTACGTGTATGAACTCAAAGTCAAAATAGCACTAATAATTAAAATTATTTTTTTCATAATTTGATTTTTTATTTGATTAATTACTCAAGTTTTATGTTTTTTTTAATATTGCCTAACGTTTGGCGCTAAAACTTGGTGGGCTTTCGCGTCGATTTGCCAGCGAGTGTTAGTTTATTTTTTTATTTTTTAGTTGTTAAGGTGGGGTAGGGGTAATTTTTTTTAACGTTTGTTAGCTGCTGCCCTTTTTCCCATTATTATCAGCCAAATTTATGTCTTTTCTACTAACCATTTAATTGCATCAGCCTTATTAACAAACCAATATTCGTTATCAAAAGTCGGACCATTAATTTCATTATTTAGAATGGCAGTATAAATCACAAAATCAAAATTATGAGGGTTAAAAATTTTACGTGCAATTTTTGATAGTGCATCATGAGTTTCCCGATTCTCCCAAATCGTGTTACTCAAATCAAATATTATTTTTAGATAAACTTTATTAAAGGATAATTCTCGTAATTCATTTTCTATAATTTCCATGTTTGACAATCCTTTATCAAAAGTTATTGTTCCAGCATAATCAATAACATAAATATCATAATCATGCAGGAATGAAAGCTTTACATTTCCTTGTTTTATCTCACTAATCATATGTTTTTCTGTTATCAAAAGGGCATTTTATGTAAATTCTCTTAGTGATTTTCCCCAAATAGAAAATGTATTTAATTCAAAGCTTTAAGATTTTCTAATGCACTTGGGTCGTATTTATGGATTTTCCCTACTATCAGACAATTTTCCAAAATATTGCAATCAGCACAAGTTTGAAAGTTTTTTGATTCCACACAATTCCTCACTTCGCATTGTTCACAATGTGCCATTTTAGCTCCTGCTTCTCTACATCCTGTACATTTAATCATTTCAATGGAAATATCTGGTGCATTATAATCAACTTTCCACCTTTCTGCTGTTTTAGTTAGTAATTCATTATCATTCGTTACAGTAGCTATCCTTGCATCGCAAATAGCACAATTTAAACCACAACATGAAATAAGTTTTTCCATAATTATTTGCTTTTTATATGTTTATATATTTTTAAAATCATATAGTAAATTGTCACTATGAGTGTTTTTTTTGCTTGCAGCTAACGCCTGGCGCTAAGCCACGTGTGGGCATCGACATCAATTAGCCAGCGAGTTTTAGTTTGTTGATTTTTGTTTATCGTTTGTCACGTGGAGAACGCCCACATTGGGTTTAGCGTTTGTTAGCACCAGTTTTTTGTATTTATTCTTCGGTGTTAAGATAGTATTTCGGTCTTTTAATGATATAATAGTCTCCTGTTATAACTTGTTGGGGATTGTTGATATCAAAAGGAGTCCCAGTTTTTTTAATAACTTTACCTTTTACAATAACACTTTTGCCATAATATTTTTCATCCCAACAATCCACTCCATCTAAATAATAGTGAGAACTATCACTAGTTACAACTACTGCTGCAAGTTTTGCATTTAAAGCTATGCCAACAACAGTTGTTTTCTTTGAAAAATTCAAATTAGTTTTGCAACCAAAAATTGACATAGCAATTATCAATGCTATAATTATGAATTTTATTTTATTCATCCAGTTATTTTTTTAATTGAACTTTGAGCTATTGTCTAATTGCTGCACTTTTTCAATTTAAATTCTTACTATAAAAATGATGATTAACAAGGATAATTTGTGTAAATTGCATAAGCTATTAAGCTAATAATGCCTATAGTAATAAATATGAAAAATGAAAATCTAAAAATTGAATAAATCCTTTTTGGTTTTACCTGAATCAATTGTTGATTTTCCTCTTCAGATTTTGGTGCTATATATTCGCTATATTTTTGTACTAGTGAATGAATAGTGTCAGTTTCTGAATATAAAAATATTAAACCTGAAATAATACAAAAACAATTTGATACTATTGCAATGATAAAAAGCAAATAGGCAATAAAGTCTTTAGGAATGGCAGCTTTTAAAGTGAGAATTAATCCTAGAATTATTGCAACTACAGATAAACATTGTTTCACCCATGAAAATTCTTTTTCATTTCTCTCCTCAGATAACTCCAAAATTTTTTCTATATATACTATGTCTTACATAGTCATTCCATCCACCACCTCTTATAATTCGATACATTCCATAAACACTTTCGTCATATTTAAACTATCCATTTTCGTTTTTCCTGTCATCTCTTAATTCAATTTCTCCCTTTGGAATAATTGTCATTTGGTTTTGAATCTTACTGAAATCGAAATTTTTCATCTATTTATTGTTAGGGGTAGTGTTTGATTTTATTTAGTTTCAATACCATGATGTAGTCTTCATCGTTTTCATCAACTATTTCAAATCCTACTTTTTTGTAAAGACTGACTGCATAGTTTTCTTTTTGAACGCTCAAAGATGTTTGTTCATATCCTCTTTTTTGTAAATAATTAATCATCTTGTTCATCAACTTGGTTCCAATACCTTGATGGCGATATTCCTTAAATAATGAGATCGCAAACTCTGGAGTTTTGTCATCAACATTTCCATATCCTTTTATTTTTCCTGTAATAATTCTTACCCAAACAGCTCCAATAATCCTTCCATTTAAGTCTGCAACAAGACAATAATCATCGTTTAACGTTCCAAATTCATCAATATATGCATAGACTTTCGGAACTTTTATTACATCTCTTGGGATTAGATTATTTATATCAGGTTGATAAACTGCTTCATACAACATATCTTCGAGTTTATCAATTTCATTTTTTTCAATTTCTCGTATTTTTATTTCATCCATAGAATCTTTTAATTAAATATTGTTTTACTATTTTTGTTTATCATACACTCCTGCTAATCCTATAAATTCTTTTTAAGATAAATCATATCAACAAGTTGAATGTAACCATCAAACGTCTCCGTTGTGCAAATATTTATCAATCATAATCTCACACTCATCTGCTAATAGCAACAAATCAAGGAACTGTTTCTTATTTTCAATAATTTTTTCTATTCTCATTTTAATTTTATCTTATTGTTTGTCACGAGGGGTAGTGGCACTTAGTATTAGCGTTTGTTAGCGGCTGGCTTTTTGTTCTGATCGTTTAATTTCACTCAATCTTACATTCATCATATTTTGTTCAAGTGAAGCATAATCACACTTTCCAATTGTTGCTCTATTCACTTAATGTTGAATATAATAAGTACTCCAAATTGTTTATCCATTTTTTCGTCCACAAATCGGACTCTATCATTTTCTCTATGCATAGTCTATTTGTATTTTTTTAATTCATTGAGTTGCCATTGTCTCTCTTGTGAAATTTTGTCCATTTGGTCAGGAAATGCTAATTGTATTGTTTTTATAGCATAATCAGAACAAACCATTGCATGTTCTCTCATGTGACCAACCCCAACAGCTTGTCCAACTGTCCTAATTGCATTTTTCGCTATTTCAGATTTACATTGTCTTGCGACTTCATGTATTTTGAATCCTGCTTGCCTGACCTCATGAACTGAGGTTTTCCCTATTTGCCATAATTCATTTGTTTTAAATCCATTTTCAACAATGGACATATCAATTATTTCAAAATCATTTAGTGATAATACGTGTTTTGAACACTTTATCGCCCATTTAGCTAAATTAATCTGGTTTGTTTGCTCATAAAGTTCGTCAATCTCTGCACGCAAACTTGTGTTATCAATTATTTTAATCTTTGTTTTTGTTGCCATAATCAATGAGGTAGCGCATTTTTTAAACTTGCCCATAACGCCTGGCGCTAAAACTTGGTGGGCTTTCGCGTCGATTCGCCAGCGAGTGTTAGTTTATTTTTTTATTTTTATGTTTGTCACGTGGAGAATGCCCACTTAGTTTTAGCGTTTGTTGTGTGCATGTTTTATTCCATTCATTTCACCAGATTTTCCACCAGGGTTTATTTTGCTTATTTTTAGTTCTTTCTCTTTCTATCAATTCTTTGGTGTCTTGTCCAAGTGCTGTTCTAGCATTATAGGCAATTAGATAATCTTTATCATTCTGAAAACTTTTAATTCTGTCTTTAATTCTGGGGTCATCAAATTCAGCTAAAATGTGAAATATTCCAATAAGTTCATATTTCTCTGATATCTTTTGAAATTCTTTAAAAGCGATATCTTTCATTTCACTATCTGCTGGATTTATTCGATACATTGAGTTAGCCCAATGTATTTTTATAGAAGAATTTCTAGAAGAATTCAATCTAATTCTCAACGAAGGCAATGAGTCATAGGACTTCAGATAAGCCAATGTATAACCAATTAAACAGTCGTCAAAACTTTCTAATCTTTTAATTAGTTCTTTCTCAACTTCAGTCTTTTCAAACTCAGTTAGTGAATCGATTATTTGTTCATTACTAAATCCATTCCGATGCTGATAATCAGATGGAGGAATAATTTCTTCTACTAAATCTGCAATTTTTCTCATTTTCAAAACTTGTGCATAACGGTTGAGGCTATGCGCCGTTGGGGATTTCGTGGCTGCGTCTGTATCACCCGTTACAAACCTTGCCTGCGAGAACTGAACTTGCATAACCACTTAAACCCCAATGGCGTATGAGCCTTTGTTAGCTGCTGGGCTTTATTCATCTATTATTAAATCATTGTTATTAAGCAAGTACCAAAATTTGTCATTAATCATTTTTTCAGAAACAGACTCAATAATTACTTTCCCATTTGTGTCCGTTGCAAAATATTTACCCGATTTTTTTACGTAAACAGTATCCAATGCTTTTCCTGTAATATATGGCCATTCCCATAAAATTTGTTCATATTGAACCGGATGAACAATTTTATTGTTCCAAGTTATTGTTCCGTAAACACCATTTATCTTTACTTTTATGAGAGTGCCATTATCAACATAGATTTTGTCATAAACAGTTGGAATCACTGTTTTACCTTCTCTACTTATTAAGCCTTCTTTTCCATTTTTTTCTACAAAATGTTCTTTTGGACCATACTCAACCCAGTTTGAAAATTTATCATATTCAAGTGGAACAATAATTTTAAGATTATTATCAATAATACCATACTTGCCATTCTTCTTAACAATAAAATGTGTTTCATCATAAAAGCAAACTTCCAAGTCATCATAATCTAATGGAATGATTAAATCAAGAGTTTCTTTATTAATAATGCCATACTTACCATTTTTTTCAACTACATAATTTTCATC
Source organism: uncultured Bacteroidota bacterium (assembly GCA_942493315.1). GTDB lineage: Bacteria > Bacteroidota > Bacteroidia > Bacteroidales > WCHB1-69 > UBA5429. The sequence goes on from OW818690.1 coordinate 2,163,439, forward strand.
AAGATGATATGTTGTAATACTTGAATATTCAAAAGGGATTTGCATTTTACCTTTGTTGTTTATTATGCCATACAATCCGTTTTTCTTTGCAATTGCACAATTGTTTGATTCAAATTTTCCAATTTCATCATACTCAATTGGTAAAATTATATCACCATTGCTTCCAATTAAACCACATTTGTTATTTTTTCTTGCCACAAATAATGTATAATAATTTCCATTATCATAAAAATAGTCATATTCAAATGAAGTGTATATAATATCAGTTATTGGTTTTGTATCTCGGTTTAGCAATCCTACTTTCCCATTTTTGTAGATATAAAATTCATCGTAAAAACCATCATATTCCTTGTGAGGATGCTCTATTTTAGAATAAATACATGGTACTACTATTTCTCCTTTTGAATTAATAATGCCATAATTCCCTTTTTTTACAATAGCAAAACCATATTCTGATATTGGTTCTGCTTTAGAATAGTATCCAAAATCGGTTACAGTTTTCAATTCTCGATTTAAATAACTGTATTGATTGCCTTTTCTGATTAAAAGTAGTCCGTTAAAAAGATACTTTTCATTGAAGTAATCAAAGTTATTTGATGTTCCATAGATTTCATCATAAATAAAATCAGACTTTTGATTTCCAAAATAGTCGAATATTGCCCACTTCCCATTTTTAAAAGCAAACAATAAACTGTCTTTGCTATGAAAATCAACTTTTGGATATATGAGTGGAATAACAATTTTTCCTGCTGTATTTATAAAACCATATTTATTGTTTTGAGAAACCTGTGCTACACCACAATCAATAAATCCGTTAGCATCATCATATATCAATTTTATTTGAGTTTCCCCTTTTCTGTTAATAAAACCTGTTTTTCCATTCTTTTCTGCCCTTGCTAAACCAATATTAAAAAGACCCAAATCATCATAGATAAATGGTATTACAGTTTCACCTTTTGTATTAATAAATCCTTGTTTGTCACCAATTTGTCCAAAAGCCATACCTTCTGAATCAAATGGGTTGAGAAACTTATAAATGAAAGGAATTACAACATTTGAATCTTTGTCAATATATCCCCAGCATTTAGGTTCTTTCAATAATATCCTTGTCCAACCTGTCTTTTCATCATAATCACAAGTGTATATATTTTGTCCAAGGGTAATATTTTGCTCAAACCGATTATTTTTCTTGCCATTATTAGTACAAGAATAAATCAATCCAATTAATGCTATAATTAATAATGTCTGTTTCATTCTTTGGTTTCTTTCATGCTTCTAAATTTATCAACGACTTTATCAGTCGAAAGTCCAAGTGCACGAGTGGCATTATATGCTACTAAATACTCCTTGTGATTACGAAAATCATTAAGTACTTTATCAACTCTGCTATCTTTAAAGTCAGATAGCATATATAAAATATCAATTATGTCGTATTGATTATTCAGTCTTTCCGTTTCCTTCAAGACAATCTCAACCATTCGAGAATCTTTATTAATCAAAAAGATTGAATGTGCAATTGTAATCTTAATGTGTTGCGAGCCTTTATCAAGTAAATTATACAACTTATCCAATGACAGAGTAGACTTTAAATATCCAAGTCCTATTATTGGCCATGAATCATTAAGGTCAGCATGTTCAATTAATTCCTTTTCTGCAATTATCTTTTCAGCTTGGTTAAGGTTGTCTAAAAGGTCAAGTGGAACACCATCTTTTCTTTGAGGCCAAGAATTCGCATTAAGATAATCTTTATAAAAAAGCTTCTAATTCTTTAGTCATAATCTGTCATGTTACCGTTTCTCATTATTACGCACAACGCCTGACGCTAAGACTAGTGTGGCTTACACTTCACGCCCCTAGCGAGTTGGATTTATTTATTGTTTTTTTCATTGTCAACGGGAACAAGGCCACATTAGTTTTAGCGTTTGTTATGCCTCGTTTTAAATTCAATTCCATTCACAATTATTAATTCAAAATCAAATGCACTGTCAAAAAGATAATTAATTATCCAAAAATCTTGTTGTAGAATAAATGAATATTCTTCATCAACTATGTTTGGGTCATCATATATGAAATGGTAGAAAGTATTATTATTTATTGTTTCTTTCTCATATAGTCGCAAAGATGGCCATGAAAAATAATGAATCTCCCATATGGAATCATTTGTTTTTGTCATTTGCTTTTTCCCTTTATACTCCTCCATTTGTAAATCTAACCATAAAGCTTGTACGCCACTATTATATTTATAAATTTTATCTGTTCCAATTAAAAAGGTATCAATTGATGTTACATTGCATATTAAGTTTTTATTACTTATTCCTATTGTTGAATAAATCTGATTGAGGTCAGAACTAGTAAAATAATCATTTGTTGAGAAATCATTCGATAATAAGTTAATTTTCATTAAAGCATTTTGAAGAGAATCATTTATTGCATGAATATCAACAGAATATTCAATTAGTAAACTATCTTCAATTAATAAGTATTTAATTATTAAGTCATTTGCTTGATAATTTTTGTAGATAAGTGTGTTCATTCCATTTTTCAAATCAGTTTGTGCTGAAATTGAATTTATAATTAAAAGTAATAAGAATGTTAATTTGAACTTCATGTTCCGTTTTTAAATGACGCACAACGTTCAACGCTAAAACTAGGTGGGCTTTCGCGTCAATTGGCCAGCGAGTGTTAGATTATTTTTTTATTTATTTGTTGTCTACGTAGAGAATGCTCACTTAGTTTTAGCGTTTGTTAACGGTTTGTTGGTTATTCAATTTCTTTATTTTCAATGAGTTGCTTTAATTCTTTTTTGCTTGGTAAAACAGTTTGATATTTACTTGCAAAAATCTGTTCATTATTTTCAGGTAATGTAATTTCAACAAGAGTGTCTTTCTTGTCTTTACATAGAATTATTCCAATCGTTTTATTTTCAGTATCAAGTTTGACAAAACGGTCATAATAATTAACATACATTTGCATTTGCCCTAAGTCTTGATGTGTTAATTTGCCAATTTTCAAGTCAATAACGACAAAACATTGTAAAAGTCGATTATAAAATACAAGGTCAATTCTAAAATGTTCTTCATCAAAAGTAAATCTTACTTGTCTTCCAACAAATGTAAATCCTTTTCCAAGTTCAAGTAAAAAGTGTTCTAATTTATCAATAATTCTTTGTTCTAATTCACTTTCTGAATACTTTTCGTTTTCTGGAAGTCCGATAAATTCAAGAATATAAGGATCTTTCAAACTATCTTTAGCTTTCTCGATTATTTGTCCTTTTTCGGAAAGTTCTTTTATCGCCTTTTTGTTACGGCTTAAAGATAGTCGCTCATAAAGAGATGAGTCAAACTGTCTTCGTAACTCTCTTAAACTCCAATTGTTTTCAAATGTTTCGATTTCATAAAATTTTCTTTCATCAACATTGTTAATCCTCATTAAAAATAGATAATGTGACCAACTTAACTGAAAATTATTATTCTGAACAATTCCATTTTCAGATTTAACAGACACTGTCTGTTGTTTTCCGTATATATTATAAAAATTCTTCATTTGTTGAAGATTTGTAACAGAAAAGCCCTTTCCAAATTCAGTACTTAAACGGCTAGATAATTCTTTTATAATTTGTTTTCCATATTCAGCACGTTCTTTACCATTTTGCTCTTCTTTTACAATCATTCGACCAATTTCTAAATAAGTAAAAACCATTGTATTATTAACTGTTCGAACAACACTCTCTCTCGCTTCTTTTAGCAAGTTTGAAACTCTATTGTAAAAGTCATTATGATTATTTTGTTCAATTTCTTTCATTTGAAGTTTTTTTTCACAAAGATAATAAATTTTACAAGATCAGTGTATATGTGTTTTTATTCCAATAACCGTTAACGCCTGGCGCTAAAACTTGGTGGGCTTTCGCGTCGATTAGCCAGCGAGTGTTAGTTTATTTTTTTTATTTTTATGTTTGTCACGTGGAGAATGCCCACTTAGTTTTAGCGTTTGTTAGCGATATGAATATTTGTATATTGTTTTTTCATATTCTCCTGTCTTTGGATCATTATTTTTAATACCTGTAATTGCTTCCATATAAGATATTAAACCTTTACTATCATAAGTTGTTAAGAAAATAGTTGAGAGGTTGTTTCCACTGTCATAAATTGTATGTTTAATTCTTAAACCCTTTTCGTTATATTCAAATTTGTGTAAAAGTGTTGTATCTCCTTTCGGAGAAATAGTAATAAATGATATTAAATTCCCGTTTGAATCGTATTCATGTACCCAATCTTCATGGTGTACTCCCCTGAAATATAGTTCAATTTTATACAATTTCCCTTTTTTGTCATATTTATATAAAGATCTAAGCTGTAATGCACCTTCAAGGATATATCGGTCCTCATAAATTAAATTTTCATTATAATCATATTCATTTCTTTTAGATTCAGTCCCATCTTGGGAATATGTAATTCTCTGAATTAATCTATCATTTTTATCATAAAAAAATGTGTCTCTCTCAAAAAACATCTCACCAAAAGGAATTAAATATTCAGCAGTCTTAAGTCCTTCTTCATTGAATTTATATACAAATGAAAATTGCTGAAAATCTCTTCGGTTCCCAATCTCTAACCCTTTTGAATTAAAAATATAAGATTGCTCTATGACTGATGAGCTATCAGATTGTAATACATAAATAGTGCAAGTATCAATTCCTTCCGATTTAATAATATCAATTGGATGATAATGGTCAAGTGAAAACTGTGCTGAAATTGATTTCACTAAAAAGATCGTCAAAGTTACTAATAATAATTTTTTCATATCTCAGAATATTTCAATACGTTTAGTTTCTTAATATTATCGCTAACGTTCAACGCTAAAACTTGGTGGGCTTTCGCGTCAATTAGCCAGCGTGTGTTAGTTTATTTTTTAATTTTTTTTTTGTCACGTGGAGAATGCCCACTTAGTTTTGGCGTTTGTTATGCAAAGTATTTTATTCGTATTCTTCATATCTAAAGAAAAAAACCAAAGGAACTCGCTTTCCGCCACGAATGTAAAGAAGATAGACCTTCATACTAATTAATCGACCTTTTTTGTCATATTGGAAGATATTTTTTGTATTTTCTTTTCCATCTACAAATTGTTTTTCTTGTATCAAATTGCTAGATGAGTCATATTTATATATAGTATAGTTCCCTTCAGATTCTATCAACTTGACAATATTCCCTTTTGAATCAAATTCCTTTTTCTCGTCTCCATTCTTATTGTTGGGGTTTTCCCATATTTTCACAATTTCTCCATTAATAATTCTTTGTTTTTGAATATATTCATCTTTATCATTATATATTAATGTGTCAATTGCATTTCTCCCATCTGGAGATTTGATATAATAAGCAATTATATTTCCTTTTTCATTATATTTTATTTCTTGTTTCATAATTATGGGATTATCTGGTCCCATAGGGTATTTGTATTCTTCTATTGTTAATAATTTTCTTTCTTTATTGAATTCAAGTTTAAATTCAATTTCTCCATTTATAAACTCTTTAGACTCTGAATATTTTGTTATAGACTTAACGTTTTTTGATTTAATATTATTTGTCAAAAGGTCTATGTTATCAACTTGGCTAAAGCCTAAATTTACAACAAAAATTAAGAAAATTAAAAAGATGTGTTTCATAAATGTCCTATTTTAATATTTTGCATAACGTTCAGCGCTAAAACTTGGTGGGCTTTCGCGCCGATTAGCCAGCGAGTGTTAGTTTATTTTTTTATTTTTTTGTTGTCTACGTGGAGAATGCCCACTTAGTTTTAGCGTTTGTTAGGCAACGTTATTTTTTTCATCATATTTCTTAATTCATCAATTGTCGGTTCTTTTCCATTAATTTTTCTGTGAAGCATAGCATGACAATTCGGACAAATTGGTATTAAATCTTTTTTAAAATCAATCTTATAATTTTCTGCTATCTGATGAATCGGAACTAAATGATGAATATGAATAAAATCATTTCCTATTTCACCATACAATGCTTTAAAGTTTAGTCCGCAAATTTCACAATCTAAGCCATGATGTTTTATAGCATTTTCTCTAGCCTTAGAACTTCGTTCATATTTATTTACAATCACAGTTTTTTTTGCTCCTTCGTATTCGACTGAAGATTCAGACACTATTTCAGGAAAAAAGTCCGTTTGGTTGTTATCTGTAAAGTATGTTTCTAGATATTTTAATAAGTGAACATCTTTAATCTTTATTGGTCCTTGCGGTGCAGCAAGTAACCCATTAAGCTTTAGATTATCAAGTCTCATATGAATATTTGAAACTTGTTCTAATAACTTCAAAGTTATGAATTTTCCGCCCAGTGATTTTTGGTATTCGTCTATATCAATCCAATATTCTTTGTCATCTCTAATTTGTGAAAAATCCAAATTGATACGTTCCACAATACATTTATACTGTAACATCATAATAGGGCTTGTACAGTATATATAAACTGTATCTCCAACTTTATATTTTGTATTACCTTGCCGCCAATCAATTGAACCATAATGTTCAAAAGAGCTAGAGTGGTCATACAACTTAGAATTTGCCGAAATTATCCAATTCATAATTATTCAGTTAGTTAATATTCAATCTAGGAGGATTATCAAGAGCATTTTTAACAATTTGAGCAACTGTTTCTTTTGATATTCCTTTTGTCTTACAGTATTTTCCATTAAGCCAATCCTCAAGTAGTTTAGCTCCCTTACTTGCATTGCATGATACACAACATAACGCAATATTATCAATGGTTGAAATCCGAATATCATTGACGATATGCTCCCATGATGGTTTCGTCTTTCTTGATTCGTGATTGATTGAAAAAGCAACTCCACAATAAATGCAAATCAAGTCTCTTTTTAAGACAAATTCTTCCACTGTTGTCGGGATTTTCCATTTATTTGCCATGAGTGAGTGTCGTTTTTTATAATGTTGCCTAACGTTCAACGCTAAAACTAGGTGGGCTTTCGCGTCGATTCGCCAGCGAGTGTTAGTTTATTTTTTTATTTTTTTTTGTCACGTGGAGAATGCCCACTTAGTTTTAGCGTTTGTTACCTGCCGTTTTTATTTATTTTTTCTATCCATTTTTCTTCGAATCCTTCATTATTCAAGTCAGTTTGAAATTCAGAATAAATGTGTTTAAACCAAAATCTTTCTTGTTTATCTGTTTTAAACTCTTCAAAGTCTCCATTTTTGGTCTGACTGTACAATACGTATTCAGTAGTGTCAATTCCTTGTGCATTTCTGCCATAGAACGTTTTGCTTAAATAATCTGGTCGGTCGTCAGAGTTGAAGTCGTAAAGTTGAAATTCAAATCCTGTCCGAAAGCGACCAAAATAGGTCTGTTTTCCTGTCTTTAAGTCGTAAATGATTTGATAATTAACTCCACACCCAAGTCCCGTACAAGGAGTATATGTCAAAACGAATCCAATCAAAGACTCAGGTTCATAAAGAATTACTTGCTGTAAATAATTCGCAAAATTTACACTGTCAATACCCGAGTCCCAAACTGCATTTGAAGTCACTTTGCTTGAAGTCGTAATTGTCTGTCCATCTATTGTAATTTCAATCCCTTTATCTAATTTTCTCCAATTAATTTTATGCTTTAATAGGTCAAGTTCATTTTTATCTAGATTCTCAATTAACAAAGTTGGTTCGATTGCTTTTGTCTTTAAATATTCTTCAATCATTTGACCATAATCAACCTTTTCAGTTGCATTGTTTGTCTTTATAGTCGCTGAAATGCAACTAATAAAGATTGTCAGAACTGTCAATATTTTAATCGTCTGTTTCATTTTTCAAATGGCAGGTAACGTTCAGCGCTAAAACTTGGTGGGCTTTCGCGTCGATTCGCCAGCGAGTGTTAGTTTGTTTTTTTATTTTTTTGTTGTCTACGTGGAGAATGCCCACTTAGTTTTAGCGTTTGTTAGGGTGCTTTTTATTTTCTTTTTATTGCAAAAACAATCACTGATTTAGGTAAAATTTTAATAATTGTTTCTTTTCCTTTTAATTTATCAATGTTGTTTGGTTCTTTAATATTTTCAGTAGTTAATAAATATTTCCAATTGCTTAATGCAATTTCCTTTTCTATTGTAATGATTAAATATTCTACAGTTGGCTCTGTCTTGTATGTGTATTTTAAACCATTAATTATTAAGTCACAAGCACCGTCAATTGCGGATAATTCAAACCACTGTCCATTCATTTTAATACTAATTCCATTTGCCAATCCATAAGTTTCGTATTTAATTTCTGTCTTACCGCTTGTAGTTTTTCCATAGTAAATTTTAGTGCTAACATCATAAATTTCATTAGAATCGATTTCAATTTGTAAAGATCCGAAACTGCCTTGAAAATCAAGTATTACTTCACTTCCATTCCAATTTTTAATAATCAGTACTCCATTTGTGGTTCCCTCAAACTCGCCAGTTTCATAATTTTGGAAAATTGAATTAAATACTTTTCCATCAATAAAACTTTCATCTATTTGTCCAAATGAAACTTGTAAAAAACAAACTGTTAAAAAAGTTACTAAAAATTTTGTCATTTTAGGTTAATTTTAATGCACCCTAACGCCTGACGCTAAGACTAGTGTGGCTTACACTCACGCCCCTAGCGAGTTGGTTTTATTTATTGTTTTTTTCATTGTCAACGGGAACAAGGCCACATTAGTTTTAGCGTTTGTTACCTGCAGGCATTTTTATTCTTTTCTGTTCACTTCGAAATCTTTCTGTATTTTTCACTTGGAAAATCCATACCCCAAATTGGTGGGGTGTAAAATATTAGTTCTATGTCGCTTCCAACTCCTTTTATCTCAAAAGCTTCTGCAGATTTAAGATTTACATTATTAAAAATGGTATAAACCCTGTTTGAAAATGGATGCCCTGTCAATGTTGATACATAAAAACTATCTCGTCTAGATATTTTCCCATTTACAAAATTATGAATAGTATAGTCTTCATTAATACTTATTCTTCTATTCACGCCTTCGAGTTCCGGGGTCGAAATAATTCCCCATCCCCCGTCTGTCTGAATCCATTCCCATACACCAAAAAGTTTTTTTTCCGCATTTTGCCTTGCAGGTCTTGCTTTAATTATTGAAATACGTGTTTTGACCAAGTTTATGTAAAATTCTGTATGCAAGTTAATTAAAAATTCCTCATATTCTGAAATTAACACAGTATCTTTAGGCGTTCCGGTTTCCTTCAATAAAATATTATTAAATCTGATAACATCTAGTTTTTGCAAACTATCAATTTTTATTAATGCGTATGTATTTTTATCTTCTAATTCAGAAATTTTATTTTTTAGATTAGAGTTTGTACAAGAATAGAGCAATGTTGTCAAAAATAATATGTACTTTATATTTTTCATATTTTAATCTACTGAATAGTTTCAATAAAATGTTGTTTTATATGGTTGCACCTAACGGTTGGCGCTAAAACTAGGTGGGCTTTCGCGTCAATTAGCCAGCGAGTGTTAGTCTGTTTTTTATTTTTTTTTTGTCACGTGGAGAATGCCCACTTAGTTTTAGCGTTTGTTAGCAACCGTTTTTTATTTTTTAATTCAATTTTCTTTTCAATTTGGTCCCCAAAATCATAAGTCTTCGCAATCAAATCTCCCTTGGCATTACGATATAAAAGTCCCTGAGAGTCTTTATTTTTATTTATTTCGTCTATGTCATAATCACGAATCTCAAAATTAAGCATTTCAGTCCAATTATTATTTTTGTAAGTATAAATCCTATAAGAATTTACATTTGACCAGTCTGCCCAATCAATGACAAATCCTAACTCATCTGTTCCATTATTATCAATGTCACCTTCGTTTTTTAAGAATGCCAATCCAAATAGTAGGAAATTATCTTTATTAATAATCAATGGGTTCAGGCTTTTTGAAATCAAGCGACTTATAGGTTTTTTCAGAATTGTCAATGTTACTAAACTGTCATATTCTAAATCTGCATATTTATTAGTCTCTTTGCCGTTAATTGAACTGATAAATGATTCAGTCAAAGTGTCAATTTTACCATCACCATCAAAATCTCCAGAAATCATTAATCTATCTGTGAAAGAGGTCTCAGAAACATCAGTTTGTGAGTGTTTTGAATCTAAAGATTTTTTATTTCTTAGCCCTAATTGACAACTAATAATAAGAATACTAATTAATAATCCCAAAAATAATCTCATAAAATTGTCCAAATTTTCTATGGTTGCTAACGCCTGACGCTAAAACTAGGTGGGCTTTCGTGTCAACTAGCCAGCGAGTGTATGTTTATTTTTTTATTTTTATGTTTGTCACGTGGAGAATGCCCACTTAGTTTTAGCGTTTGTTATGGGCAGGTTTTTATTTTTCTAGTTTAATTTCACTCAATCTTACATTCATCATATTTTGTTCAAGTGAAGCATAATCACACTTTCCAATTGTTGCTCTATTCACTTAATGTTGAATATAATAAGTACTCCAAATTGTTTATCCATTTTTTCGTCCACAAATCGGACTCTATCATTTTCTCTATGCATAGTCTATTTGTATTTTTTTAATTCATTGAGTTGCCATTGTCTCTCTTGTGAAATTTTGTCCATTTGGTCAGGAAATGCTAATTGTATTGTTTTTATAGCATAATCAGAACAAACCATTGCATGTTCTCTCATGTGACCAACCCCAACAGCTTGTCCAACTGTCCTAATTGCATTTTTCGCTATTTCAGATTTACATTGTCTTGCGACTTCATGTATTTTGAATCCTGCTTGCCTGACCTCATGAACTGAGGTTTTCCCTATTTGCCATAATTCATTTGTTTTAAATCCATTTTCAACAATGGACATATCAATTATTTCAAAATCATTTAGTGATAATACGTGTTTTGAACACTTTATCGCCCATTTAGCTAAATTAATCTGGTTTGTTTGCTCATAAAGTTCGTCAATCTCTGCACGCAAACTTGTGTTATCAATTATTTTAATCTTTGTTTTTGTTGCCATAATCAATGAGGTAGCGCATTTTTTAAACTTGCCCATAACGCCTGACGCTAAAACTAGGTGGGCTTTCGTGTCAACTAGCCAGCGAGTGTATGTTTATTTTTTTATTTTTATGTTTGTCACGTGGAGAATGCCCACTTAGTTTTAGCGTTTGTTATGGGCTGCCCTTTTTTATTCGTTAAAATTCACTCTTATTCTTTCGAATATAATCCATATTTAAAGAGTTCAAATCATCTTCATAGGCAAAGAATTTTTGGTCAAACTCTTCCCAAATCTCATCTGCTTTATTCTCAATCTGTAATAAAATCTCTTGTCTGGTGGCTCTATCCTTAGGCACAATTTTATTAGGGAATTGATCATTTGCTGTCTCAACAATCATTGCTGTTTTATTTGCTCCAATCGCTTTCAATGAAACGATTATCTCATGTGCAAAATCACCTGAGCTATTAAAATAGAATTGATTAAATCCACCATTATTAATTTCTCTTTCCAAAGTCTGATTGTAAAAGAAATTTTTCTGGTATTCATTCAATTTTTCTATTGAATCACCATAATCACAGAATGTTGAAATATAGTTATCTATCTCAATTATGCTATTATTAATATTATCTGAATTTAATAGCTTATCAATATCTGGTTTTTTGTTTCCTGAATCTTTTTCCGCCTTATTAGAACTGCCAAAAAGTTTCTTAAATATGCTCATAATGTTCAAGTTGTCGTTTTTTTTAGGGTTGCCCATAACGTTTGGCGCTAAAACTAGGTGGGCTTTCGCGTCAATTGGCCAGCGAGTGTTAGTTTATTTTTTTATTTTTTTGTTTATCACGTGGAGAATGCCCACTTAGTTTTAGCGTTTGTTAACAACAGGCAGTTATTTCATTGTTTTTAGAAATTGAGCAGCTGTCATCACAGGTAACTTTGCCTTTTGAAAATCTTTTAAATTTCTAGTTATTATTATATCAACTTCATTTTCTATTGCAGAAAAGTATTGTAAAGCATCTTCAAAATCTTTAAAGTCATTATCGTTAAGCGATAATCCTACAACTTTTTCATCCAAACTTAAAATTTGGACAATCAATTTTAACTTACGTAGAATTAATTTTGCTTCATCTGGTTTTTTTGATTGCAATAGAATGTAATTAGTATTTGCAAAAGTCAATGATGAAACACTCAGTTGTATTTTGTTTTTATCTGCAAGGGTGAACAATAATGCTGCTTCATTATAGAATGGTTCTCTTTTAGCAAGAAGATCTATAATGATGTTTGTATCAATGAGTAACTTTTTCATTTATATTTTTCAGTCAAGTAGTTAGTATAGTCTTTTTGAAAATCAATGGATTCATCAAGTTTTAAAATTCCGCTAAGACTTTCAACAAGTGGTGATATTTCTGTTTCGATAACGCTCTTTTTGGTAATAGATTCAAGATAAGATTCAATCATTTTTGAAAGACTAATATTGTGATTATGAGCATAATCCTTAGCCATATCAATAATTTTTTTGCTTAAACGTAAAGTCAATTTTGTTTCCATAAATATAATTTTAAACGTACAAAAATACAGAAAATATACGTCAAAGTCAAGTGTACTCTTTTTTTTCTGCTTGTTGTTAACGTTTGACGCTAAGCCCCGTGTGGGCATCGACGTCAATTAGCCAGCGAGTGTTAGTTTATTTTTTCATTTTTATGTTTGTCACGTGGAGCAGGCCCACATGGGGTTTAGCGTTTGTTAGCGTTTCGGCATTTTTAATTTCTATCAATTTATCATCTTCCATCGGGTTAATTCTTTCCAATTCATTTAGCTATTCAATATCCGGTGGGGCCATTCTTCTAATTTTTCCTAAGTCTAACTCGATTCTAATTGGATACATGCTTTTTAGACTATCAAGCTCACTAATAGTCAAATTACAAAACTTAAATCCATTCATGGTAACTTTCTGCTCGACAAAAAGTAGATGAGCTTTTGAAATTTCAGTTAATACTTTCTCAATTGATGAACTCTTTGTTTTTCTATCCCAGTATAATAGAAAATTCACTTGATCATATTTTTCTGGGTAATATCCTTCTTTATTTCCAACATTGTTAAAATAATTTAAAATCGAACTTTTTAAGGAATCAATATGCGTTAGTTCACCGTTAACAATTAATTGGCTATTTATATTTATCATTATTGTATAATAGTATCTAAGTCGAATTGGATCTGGACAATTTTCGCCAAATGGATAGCCAAAGTCTGCCATTACTTTTAAATATCCTTTTTTACAATCAAACTCAATGGGTATTTTAAATTCCACCCATGAACACAATTCACTTAAATCATCTTTAAATTGATTCTGTAGCTCACATCTTGTTGAATCAAAATTCTTTGCATAGTCTAATTGAACAATTGGAATATCTATATCACAATTTGAAAAGTAGAATCGATTATCACAATCATTTTTTGAAGAACAACTTGTTAAAATCAATAAAGTCAAAATTGTCGATAAAATAATCATTTTTAGAGTCTTTAAATGCTGAACGCTAACGCCTGACGCTAAGACTAGTGTGGCTTACACTTCACGCCCCTAGCGAGTTGGGTTTATTTATTGTTTTTTCATTGTCAACGGGAACAAGGCCACATTAGTTTTAGCGTTTGTTAGCAACCGTTTTATTATTTTTCATCTTTTATCCACCCAATTATTTTAATTCTATTTGAATTTAAACTGCTATTATTTATTTCACCCTCAATTAGTTTCCATGAAATGTCACCAATTTCAATACTGTCAAATATTTTAATATTTTCTCCAATTATTTGAATTGGGACATTTTTTTCTTTTAGTAAGAATGGATTATTATAATCCTCATAAATATAATATTCTTTGCTATTATTTAATTCCCCAATTTTTGTAAAATGATTCCTAATTCTTAGATTTACAGGAACAATGTATGCGCTAATTTCAATTAAAGAATCTCCATTAAGTTCAAAAATATTAAAATGATTAAAATGTTCTTCACAGCAAGCCCACCTAAATGTTTCAAAAACTGAATTGCCTTCTCTTTCGTAATATTTGGTTATAAAAAACCCTGATATTCTCATCTCGTTAAACTGTCCATTTTTATTTAAAAACAAAAAAATGAATTGTAAGTTATCATCAGCAAAATTAAGTCTGTCGTAAACACAATCAAGCTTCCCATCAAAGTTGAAGTCAATGAAATGCAGGTTTCTATTTATTTCTGCTGTGTCAATGATAGAATAAATTTCCTTATAATCTTTGCGAATTCTCAATAGGTTATAATAACTGTCAAGTAGAGTATAAAAATGAATTGAAGTTGTATCCTTACTGATAATGTTGTCAATAACAAAATCAATTTTTGTATTAATGTCAGTCTTAGCAGCTAGAGATGAAAAGTCAAACTTATTTTCAAATATTGTTGTACTGTCAGTTTTAAAAACCAAGCCATTCAATTCTTGTCCATAAACAGTCGTTGAAGCCAGAATTAACAAAATGATGAATTGTCTCATAAAATGGTTGCTAACGGTTGGCGCTAAAACTAGGTGGGCTTTCGCGTCAATTAGCCAGCGAGTGTTAGTCTGTTTTTTATTTTTTTTTTGTCACGTGGAGAATGCCCACTTAGTTTTAGCGTTTGTTAGCAACCGTTTTTTATTTTTTTAATTCAATTTTCTTTTCAATTTGGTCCCCAAAATCATAAGTCTTCGCAATCAAATCTCCCTTGGCATTACGATATAAAAGTCCCTGAGAGTCTTTATTTTTATTTATTTCGTCTATGTCATAATCACGAATCTCAAAATTAAGCATTTCAGTCCAATTATTATTTTTGTAAGTATAAATCCTATAAGAATTTACATTTGACCAGTCTGCCCAATCAATGACAAATCCTAACTCATCTGTTCCATTATTATCAATGTCACCTTCGTTTTTTAAGAATGCCAATCCAAATAGTAGGAAATTATCTTTATTAATAATCAATGGGTTCAGGCTTTTTGAAATCAAGCGACTTATAGGTTTTTTCAGAATTGTCAATGTTACTAAACTGTCATATTCTAAATCTGCATATTTATTAGTCTCTTTGCCGTTAATTGAACTGATAAATGATTCAGTCAAAGTGTCAATTTTACCATCACCATCAAAATCTCCAGAAATCATTAATCTATCTGTGAAAGAGGTCTCAGAAACATCAGTTTGTGAGTGTTTTGAATCTAAAGATTTTTTATTTCTTAGCCCTAATTGACAACTAATAATAAGAATACTAATTAATAATCCCAAAAATAATCTCATAAAATTGTCCAAATTTTCTATGGTTGCTAACGCCTGACGCTAAAACTAGGTGGGCTTTCGCGTCAATTAGCCAGCGAGTGTTAGTTTATTTTTTCATTTTTTTGTTTGTCACGTGGAGAATGCCCACTTAGTTTTAGCGTTTGTTAGCGTTTGTTATTTTATTATTTCTTTATTGCTATTTACTGTATGTTTTCTTTTTGTTTCGCTATTGATTGATTCATCTTCTGTTATAATCATGATATAGTATTTTTTTAGTTCTGCATTACCAAAAACCTTAATAATCCTTGGTTGTTTAATTTCATCGTTTTTGTCATTAACCAAGTCATGTAATATTTCTATATGAAATGTACGCCAACCTATCTTAAATTTATGCCTTATAGTTCTTTTAAAGATGTATCCTTGCTCATTAATGTCAGTATTTTCATATTTAACTACTTTGGATTTTATATGTAGTTGTCTTTTGGGATAAGTGCCTAATTCGCCAAGTCTATTAATGTTATATTTTTCTAAAGTGTCCTTAGGAACAAGTTTGAAATCCGCACACGGAATACTATTTTTATTTGGTTCGTCAATAGTAAAAACCGAAAGCAAGTCAAGATTACTATTATTATTTTTCAAAATTACGAAATAACTGGTTAGTGTGTCTTTCTTTTGACAATAACAAGAAGTCCTAGTAATAAGTGTGTCTCCAGTTGTTGAAAATAAAACATAATTATCTCCTTGTCCAAAAATACTCGAACATATCAGGATAAATAATATTGTCAGTGCTCGTTTTTTCATTTTAATAAACGCTAACGCCTGACGCTAAGACTAGTGTGGCTTACACTTCACGCCCCTAGCGAGTTGGGTTTATTTATTGTTTTTTCATTGTCAACGGGAACAAGGCCACATTAGTTTTAGCGTTTGTTAGCAACCGTTTTATTATTTTTCATCTTTTATCCACCCAATTATTTTAATTCTATTTGAATTTAAACTGCTATTATTTATTTCACCCTCAATTAGTTTCCATGAAATGTCACCAATTTCAATACTGTCAAATATTTTAATATTTTCTCCAATTATTTGAATTGGGACATTTTTTTCTTTTAGTAAGAATGGATTATTATAATCCTCATAAATATAATATTCTTTGCTATTATTTAATTCCCCAATTTTTGTAAAATGATTCCTAATTCTTAGATTTACAGGAACAATGTATGCGCTAATTTCAATTAAAGAATCTCCATTAAGTTCAAAAATATTAAAATGATTAAAATGTTCTTCACAGCAAGCCCACCTAAATGTTTCAAAAACTGAATTGCCTTCTCTTTCGTAATATTTGGTTATAAAAAACCCTGGTATTCTCATCTCGTTAAACTGTCCATTTTTATTTAAAAACAAAAAAATGAATTGTAAGTTATCATCAGCAAAATTAAGTCTGTTGTAAACACAATCAAGCTTCCCATCAAAGTTGAAGTCAATGAAATGCAGGTTTCTATTTATTTCTGCTGTGTCAATGATAGAATAAATTTCCTTATAATCTTTGCGAATTCTCAATAGGTTATAATAACTGTCAAGTAGAGTATAAAAATGAATTGAAGTTGTATCCTTACTGATAATGTTGTCAATAACAAAATCAATTTTTGTATTAATGTCAGTCTTAGCAGCTAGAGATGAAAAGTCAAACTTATTTTCAAATATTGTTGTACTGTCAGTTTTAAAAACCAAGCCATTCAATTCTTGTCCATAAACAGTCGTTGAAGCCAGAATTAACAAAATGATGAATTGTCTCATAAAATGGTTGCTAACGCCTGACGCTAAAACTAGGTGGGCTTTCGCGTCGATTAGCCAGCGAGTGTTAGTTTATTTTTTTATTTATTTGTTTGTTACGTGGAGAATGCCCACTTAGTTTTAGCGTTTGTTAGCGGTACGTTGTTTTATTATCATCTTGTTTTAGTGTGGAAAAATGTATGTACTTCTTTTCTTTATTCTATATTTACAATTTGTTATTTTGTATTGCTTATTGTTTATGTTCAATTGAAGATTCAAAAGTAAATTTTTGACATCTTTCAGTTGCTTATTTGTTCTGATATCGATTTCATAGGATTTATAAAAATATTCTCTTTCCCTCCAAAATCCTTCTTTTGCGGCTTCAATTGAGTCATTCCTTTCCCATTCCTGAAATGTAGGTGTTAGCTCAGAAAATGTATAAATATTCTTTCTATAATTACATCTAATGTATACTACCTTTAATGTATCGTTCTTGTCAATATCAATCAATGTAAATTCATCAACATCAATTTTTGGTGCAGGAATATACCTTTGATTTCTATCAATATAAATACTTAACGATACGTCTATTGAGTCTGTCGATTCACTAACATAACTATCTGTATTCATAAGACTCGCCCAGACATTAAAACGAATATCCATATTTTCATCTATTGAAATATTCTTATTGTCGCCATACCAAGTTGTATAGTGTTTTGCATTTTTATTTATTGGTACAATAAACCATCCTTTCAATCTAGAACTACAACTACAGAATAAAAATCCAAGTACAAGAATTACTAATATATGATATGTGCTTTTTCTTAAAATCATGTTATTTATTTACAATGACCGCTAACGTTCAACGCTAAAACTAGGTGGGCTTTCGCGTCGATTAGCCAGCGAGTGTTAGTTTATTTTTTTATTTTTTTTGTCTACGTGGAGTATGCCCACTTAGTTTTAGCGTTTGTTACCTGCTGGCATTTTTATTCTTTAATTAATGTAAATTTTGTCTGTTTATTTGCAGCCATTACTCCGCTTGCTTCTAAACTCATTATTCCATCATAACTAATCCAACGTCCTTTATCAACAGAGAATTCCGCAATCCCCTGATGAGAAAATTTTATCATTGTTTCTGTTTTTTCACCTTCACTACCAAAGAATGATGGTGTATTAAAGTTACCTTTTACGTATTCAACAATGTTGTATTTCAAAACTGCTATTGTTTCACCGTTTACTACTTTTATCTCATTTAGAGTCACTTCATTTATTTTGTATGCACTATCACACTCAAAATTTTGGTCATTAGAAATTAAGTTAATGTCCAACGACCATTTATCGCCAACTTTCACTGGTTTTGAAGGCAATTCAAAGAACAATGAAATTAAATTCTTTTGGTCACTTTTAACCCAAAAACTGTGAATTTCACCAGATTCATAAACAGAACCACGTAACATAATTCCTTGAGTCATTGATTGCATCATTTTCATTATTTCTGTTTCATTGCTATCAGATGTGTCAATGTCAGTTTCTTTAATTGGTTCTTTGGGTTTTGTAGTCAAGATAATATCAATCACGCTGTTACCCTTATTTGTAAGCGTGGTAACATAGTCTTGATTTTTAAATGCTTGATTAAACTTTTTGAAAAAATCTTTACTCTCTTTAAGTCCATTTTCAGAGCTATCAGAAAGTGCTTTAAACAATCCTCCAAAATCCATTTCAATTGAACTTGTGTCAATATCACTCATTACAGTCAAATAACTTAGCTTTTCATCTTTTGCTATTTTCCATTTCAGGTCAACAGTTTGGTTTTTCTGCCCGAACACTGTTAAAGTAATGACTGCTAAAAAAAATGTTAATCTTAATCTCATATTGTTGTGTGTTTAGTTATGCTTGCAGGTAACGTTCAACGCTAAAACTAGGTGGGCTTTCGCGTCGATTCGCCAGCGAGTGTTAGTTTATTTTTTTATTTTTTTGTTTGTTACGTGGAGAATGCCCACTTAGTTTTAGCGTTTGTTATGGCCATTTTTTCTTTTATTTTTCAGAGAGTGAATCTTTTCTCCAATTACTCTTAATCACAACCACCGCAAGAATTGCACTTATCAGGCTTCCTATCATTCCTCCCCAAATCGATCCGCCAACCCAAGCAAATTTAATCATTCCAATCTTATCTGTGGGAGTCATAGGGAAATGTGATTTATAAAAATCGGGGCTTAATGTAGCAAGGAACATTGCCAAAAGTCCGCCAATAATCCAACATATAAATACTATACCAATAATCTTTAGTAATTGTTTAAATGCAAATTTAAAAGGTGCTTGTCCTTTAGTTATAATCGCAAAACCTGTCGTAAAAATAATCGAGAATATTACACCATATACTAGTCCTTCAAAAATACCTTGAGCAACACTTGCAACCCAAATATTAGTAAAGTCCCAATTCATAATCGCTTGAAAATAAAACGGGCTAACAAAACCATTAATCATGTTTGTAATCGCACCTATAAATCCACCAGCGCAAATACATGTCAAAGCTACAAGTAAAATTCTTAATAAGCTAAATTGTTTATTATTTGTCTCCATAGTTGTTTTTTTAATTGGCCATAACGTTCAGCGCTAAAACTTGGTGGGCTTTCGCGTCGATTCGCCAGCGAGTGTTAGTTTGTTTTTTTATTTTTTTGTTGTCTACGTGGAGAATGCCCACTTAGTTTTAGCGTTTGTTAGGCATTGTTATTCTATCAAATTAATCTCTAACGTTACTGTTTGTGTTATTCCAGTTACTTCAGTTATCTTTTCAAGTATTACCCTCGTTATCAATTTAAGTTTTAGGTCATAAAAGTATTTTGATTGTGAATTTAGTTTGAAATTAGGCATTTCCTCATTTCTTATTTGAGATTTTCCAAGTTTTGACAATTTTTCAATCGTTTCTTGTGCAATCCTATTTATTTCTTCCTGATTTCCTTTTTCTTCGTATTTAATTATTAATATATTTTCATCTATAGAATCTATATTGAATTCTCCTTCGACAGGAAATGGTTTTCCATCAAATGGGTTTGAATATGTGGATACAGCTTTCATCCCAATTCCGTCTGTGAAGTTTTTAGCGTATAAATTAAAATACAATCCAATTTCAGGAAAATAAGTTGAAAGCAATATTTCTGGAGTGGAAAAAGTTGGTTCAATTTGTTGGTTAATAAAAGACATTGTTGCAGAATCAATTTTTGTCATTTTATTATTGTAAGTTTTTAAAAATGCATTTTTTACATTCTGCTTCAATTGTGAATAATTCAATAATTTAATTCCACCTAAAAAAGGGTCAAATATGATTTCAATTTCTATACCTCTATAAAGATTAAACATCTCGATGTATTCAGGTTCAATCTCACTTATTAGTTTATCTGGTCCGACTGCCTTTGATTCACCATACTTCCAAAAACATTTAAGTCTATCATCCTGCAGAATAAAAGTGGCTTCAACCTCTGTTAATAATCCTAAATCCTTAGTTATTGGTTTTCTTGAATCTATATTACCTCGCTTTACAGTAAAACGATATATTTTTTCTAAGTCAAAATTACTTTCAATTAAATAATTCTGACTCCAAGCAGAAAATGAAATTAAAATTAAAATGCAAATCAATGTTTGTTTCATATTGCGCTTTTTTTTATAATAATGCCTAACGCCTGGCGCTAAAACTTGGTGGGCTTTCGCGTCAATTAGCCAGCGAGTGTTAGTTTGTTTTTTTATTTTTATGTTTGTCACGTGGAGAATGCCCACTTAGTTTTAGCGTTTGTTGTAGTGCGTTTTTTTTAATTCCATGCTCTTATTGTGTAAGGTTTTAAAATATCTAATTTACCATTAACTTTTTCTAATGGTATTTTCGTTGGACTAGTAAAGGTTACCTTTTTGTCTTTTTCAGTATTTCTAAAAGATATTATTTTTGCTGAAATAATTTTTCCAAAACGAGTCACAATACGAACTTTTGTTTCAGGACAGTAATATCCATTTATTCTTTCATATTGCATACCTTCTCTCTTAACTTCTTGTTTCAATATTGCTGACGTTAGTTCAACTTCAAATGATTCTTCAGGTGCTTCTACAAACAAGACATTATAAGATTCTTCATTATCAAAATAGTACCAACAATTAATTTCTTCTGTTCTTGGTTTATATATGTAAGAACCAATACCTATCATAACTAATAATGAGACTAAAAGTGTTTTTATGATGAGATTATTTATAAAATTACTTTCCATTTGAACTGAAAACATGAGCCCAATACTAAATAATAGTGGAATAATACCAACTATCATTCTATCATAATTTATTGAATCAAAAAACAAAACAAATCCAATTGTTTCAGCACTTAAA
Source organism: uncultured Bacteroidota bacterium (assembly GCA_942493315.1). Taxonomy (GTDB): domain Bacteria; phylum Bacteroidota; class Bacteroidia; order Bacteroidales; family WCHB1-69; genus UBA5429. The sequence goes on from OW818690.1 coordinate 2,184,821, forward strand.
GTAATCCATAAACATGCTGAAACCAAGAAAATTATTTTTGAATTTTTATTTTTAAATATCCCCATTATAATTGCAGCAAATGTTATTACTGTCAAGAAAGGGAAGTGAAGTCCTTCTGTAATCAATCTGCCATAAACTGACAGCAACCCCCAAAGAACTAGCAAAAATGAAAAGATATATTTTAGAATATTCATGATCTCAATTTTAATGCACTACAACGTTTGACGCTAAAACTTGGTGGGCTTTTGCGTTACTTAGCCAGCGAGTGTTAGATTATTTTTTTATTTTTATGTTTGTCACGTGGAGAATGCCCACTTAGTTTTAGCGTTTGTTATAGCGCGTTTTTAATTTGTTTCTAAGCTTGTCGTTGTTTTGAAATTAACAAAACCGTAATTGCTCTGTATGATCCTTATTTATTAATGTGTGAAAAAGAGTACCTTTGTCTAACTCAATCGTAACGAAGTTGATTAAAAGTAAGGAATCTTAGTTAACGTAACTTTTAACCGACTTGTTAAAGTCTCTGTTAAATTATGTTTTAGTTATATTTATATTCTATTTTGTATTGTTTCCCTGAGTTATAATAATTATTGTCAATCTTAGAAATTAAAATATTATTTTTGTCGTAAATATATTCGATTTCCCTCGTTTTTCTACTAAATCTGTTACCTTCAATGAAGATTTCCTTTACTAATAATGAGTTTTTATATTCAGAGATTTCAGTATTTATTATTTCCCCATTTTTAATTTCTTCAACAATAACAATTTCAGGATTTTCATAAGTATATTTAAACAATAAATATGGGTTTTCTTCTTTGCCTTTCCACCAACATACGATTCTTCCCAGTGAATCATAATTGTAAAAGGTACTAGCATTATAACCCTGTGTTGATGAAGATTCTATTTGTGAAAGTATGTTATTTTTATACTTGTATATTTGAGTTAGAGTATCTCCATCTGAATAAAAAATAAAATGCTTCAAAATTAATGTGTCTTGAAAATAAGCTAATTCATTTAGTTTGCGTTCTTTATAATTTAATTCTTTTAATCTTTTTGATTCTAATAATTCCTGCAAATTATTCAAGCTTAAAATGAAATTTGTTACATTTTCAAATTTGCATTCGGTTTTATATTCAAAGGTTATGTTAACATCTGAAATACTATCATATTCATATTCACAAACTATTAATCCAGCATTTGAATGTACCCAAAAGAATCTTGTTAGTTTGTCATTTTCATATAAGTATCCTAAAAGCATTGAAATACCACTTATACTATCAGGGAATGTTTTTTCAAATACCAATCTGTTTTCAGAGTCAAATTGTTTAATTGATAAGGTATCCGTTTGGTTTGCAATCTCAATTATAGTTGAATTGAAAATATTTTGACTTTTTGCCGAAAAATTAATAAGTAAAATTAGAATTATAAAAGTAAATTTCATGACTGTGTCTTTAATGCGCTATAACGCCTGACGCTAAGACTAGTGTGGCTTACACTTCACGCCCCTAGCGAGTTGGGTTTATTTATTGTTTTTTTTCATTGTCAACGGGAACAAGGCCACATTAGTTTTAGCGTTTGTTGGCGGCAGTAAGTTATTTAGTCGAAGAGTTATGGTTTGATGTTCGGACATACTGTTTAAATTACAGTTGTTGTTGTCAATTATTGTTATAGTTTTTCAGCTTTTGAAACAGTCATTAAAACGTCAGTATGATGATGCCCAGTATGCTTACCATAAAATTGTCCAGTTACTGTAATTCTCTTGTCAACAAAAGGATGAAGTGAAAGTTTTCCCATTGGCGCTAATTGAAATTTGGTAATACCATTTGTTGTCACGTCAAAATCTGAGCTGTCAGAAGTCTGAATTACATTTATAGTCTTGTCAGGGTATAAGATGTAAGAATATTCTTTTGCATCTGATTCAGGTGACTCTCCAAAGTTTGGAAGTCCATAATAGAGTTCAACTTTTAATGTTCCGCTTATGGTAGAAACGTTTGGCTCAAAATAATAGTCTTGTAAAGATGATGCAGGTTTAATCTGTGCTACACTATCTTTTGTCTGTTGGTTAAAAACTTTTTGTGTGTCTGAAGTGTCTGATAAGGGTACTTGCGAATTATTTCTGCAACTCATCATTAGATAAATTGTCAATATAAGTCCAAATAGTAGTGATGTCAATCTCATTTTTAGTCTTCTCTAATGAGTTAGTTTTGTTGTCTAATTTTATTGCCGCCAACGGTTGGCGCTAAAACTAGGTGGGCTTTCGCGTCAATTAGCCAGCGAGTGTTAGTCTGTTTTTTATTTTTTTTGTCACGTGGAGAATGCCCACTTAGTTTTAGCGTTTGTTAGCAACCGTTTTTTATTTTTTTAATTCAATTTTCTTTTCAATTTGGTCCCCAAAATCATAAGTCTTCGCAATCAAATCTCCCTTGGCATTACGATATAAAAGTCCCTGAGAGTCTTTATTTTTATTTATTTCGTCTATGTCATAATCACGAATCTCAAAATTAAGCATTTCAGTCCAATTATTATTTTTGTAAGTATAAATCCTATAAGAATTTACATTTGACCAGTCTGCCCAATCAATGACAAATCCTAACTCATCTGTTCCATTATTATCAATGTCACCTTCGTTTTTTAAGAATGCCAATCCAAATAGTAGGAAATTATCTTTATTAATAATCAATGGGTTCAGGCTTTTTGAAATCAAGCGACTTATAGGTTTTTTCAGAATTGTCAATGTTACTAAACTGTCATATTCTAAATCTGCATATTTATTAGTCTCTTTGCCGTTAATTGAACTGATAAATGATTCAGTCAAAGTGTCAATTTTACCATCACCATCAAAATCTCCAGAAATCATTAATCTATCTGTGAAAGAGGTCTCAGAAACATCAGTTTGTGAGTGTTTTGAATCTAAAGATTTTTTATTTCTTAGCCCTAATTGACAACTAATAATAAGAATACTAATTAATAATCCCAAAAATAATCTCATAAAATTGTCCAAATTTTCTATGGTTGCTAACGCCTGACGCTAAGACTAGTGTGGCTTACACTTCACGCCCCTAGCGAGTTGGGTTTATTTATTGTTTTTTCATTGTCAACGGGAACAAGGCCACATTAGTTTTAGCGTTTGTTAGCAACCGTTTTATTATTTTTCATCTTTTATCCACCCAATTATTTTAATTCTATTTGAATTTAAACTGCTATTATTTATTTCACCCTCAATTAGTTTCCATGAAATGTCACCAATTTCAATACTGTCAAATATTTTAATATTTTCTCCAATTATTTGAATTGGGACATTTTTTTCTTTTAGTAAGAATGGATTATTATAATCCTCATAAATATAATATTCTTTGCTATTATTTAATTCCCCAATTTTTGTAAAATGATTCCTAATTCTTAGATTTACAGGAACAATGTATGCGCTAATTTCAATTAAAGAATCTCCATTAAGTTCAAAAATATTAAAATGATTAAAATGTTCTTCACAGCAAGCCCACCTAAATGTTTCAAAAACTGAATTGCCTTCTCTTTCGTAATATTTGGTTATAAAAAACCCTGGTATTCTCATCTCGTTAAACTGTCCATTTTTATTTAAAAACAAAAAAATGAATTGTAAGTTATCATCAGCAAAATTAAGTCTGTCGTAAACACAATCAAGCTTCCCATCAAAGTTGAAGTCAATGAAATGCAGGTTTCTATTTATTTCTGCTGTGTCAATGATAGAATAAATTTCCTTATAATCTTTGCGAATTCTCAATAGGTTATAATAACTGTCAAGTAGAGTATAAAAATGAATTGAAGTTGTATCCTTACTGATAATGTTGTCAATAACAAAATCAATTTTTGTATTAATGTCAGTCTTAGCAGCTAGAGATGAAAAGTCAAACTTATTTTCAAATATTGTTGTACTGTCAGTTTTAAAAACCAAGCCATTCAATTCTTGTCCATAAACAGTCGTTGAAGCCAGAATTAACAAAATGATGAATTGTCTCATAAAATGGTTGCTAACGCCTGACGCTAAGACTAGTGTGGCTTACACTTCACGCCCCTAGCGAGTTGGGTTTATTTATTGTTTTTTCATTGTCAACGGGAACAAGGCCACATTAGTTTTAGCGTTTGTTAGCAACCGTTTTATTATTTTTCATCTTTTATCCACCCAATTATTTTAATTCTATTTGAATTTAAACTGCTATTATTTATTTCACCCTCAATTAGTTTCCATGAAATGTCACCAATTTCAATACTGTCAAATATTTTAATATTTTCTCCAATTATTTGAATTGGGACATTTTTTTCTTTTAGTAAGAATGGATTATTATAATCCTCATAAATATAATATTCTTTGCTATTATTTAATTCCCCAATTTTTGTAAAATGATTCCTAATTCTTAGATTTACAGGAACAATGTATGCGCTAATTTCAATTAAAGAATCTCCATTAAGTTCAAAAATATTAAAATGATTAAAATGTTCTTCACAGCAAGCCCACCTAAATGTTTCAAAAACTGAATTGCCTTCTCTTTCGTAATATTTGGTTATAAAAAACCCTGGTATTCTCATCTCGTTAAACTGTCCATTTTTATTTAAAAACAAAAAAATGAATTGTAAGTTATCATCAGCAAAATTAAGTCTGTCGTAAACACAATCAAGCTTCCCATCAAAGTTGAAGTCAATGAAATGCAGGTTTCTATTTATTTCTGCTGTGTCAATGATAGAATAAATTTCCTTATAATCTTTGCGAATTCTCAATAGGTTATAATAACTGTCAAGTAGAGTATAAAAATGAATTGAAGTTGTATCCTTACTGATAATGTTGTCAATAACAAAATCAATTTTTGTATTAATGTCAGTCTTAGCAGCTAGAGATGAAAAGTCAAACTTATTTTCAAATATTGTTGTACTGTCAGTTTTAAAAACCAAGCCATTCAATTCTTGTCCATAAACAGTCGTTGAAGCCAGAATTAACAAAATGATGAATTGTCTCATAAAATGGTTGCTAACGTTCAACGCTAAAACTAGGTGGGCTTTCGCGTCGATTCGCCAGCGAGTGTTAGTTTATTTTTTTATTTTTTTTTGTCACGTGGAGAATGCCCACTTAGTTTTAGCGTTTGTTACCTGCCGTTTTTATTTATTTTTTCTATCCATTTTTCTTCGAATCCTTCATTATTCAAGTCAGTTTGAAATTCAGAATAAATGTGTTTAAACCAAAATCTTTCTTGTTTATCTGTTTTAAACTCTTCAAAGTCTCCATTTTTGGTCTGACTGTACAATACGTATTCAGTAGTGTCAATTCCTTGTGCATTTCTGCCATAGAACGTTTTGCTTAAATAATCTGGTCGGTCGTCAGAGTTGAAGTCGTAAAGTTGAAATTCAAATCCTGTCCGAAAGCGACCAAAATAGGTCTGTTTTCCTGTCTTTAAGTCGTAAATGATTTGATAATTAACTCCACACCCAAGTCCCGTACAAGGAGTATATGTCAAAACGAATCCAATCAAAGACTCAGGTTCATAAAGAATTACTTGCTGTAAATAATTCGCAAAATTTACACTGTCAATACCCGAGTCCCAAACTGCATTTGAAGTCACTTTGCTTGAAGTCGTAATTGTCTGTCCATCTATTGTAATTTCAATCCCTTTATCTAATTTTCTCCAATTAATTTTATGCTTTAATAGGTCAAGTTCATTTTTATCTAGATTCTCAATTAACAAAGTTGGTTCGATTGCTTTTGTCTTTAAATATTCTTCAATCATTTGACCATAATCAACCTTTTCAGTTGCATTGTTTGTCTTTATAGTCGCTGAAATGCAACTAATAAAGATTGTCAGAACTGTCAATATTTTAATCGTCTGTTTCATTTTTCAAATGGCAGGTAACGGCGCGGCTGTTGCTTTTCGGTGGCAATTGTGTTAGTTGTCTTTATTTTACAAACTGTCTGCCACTGAAAGCAACAGCGTGTTACCAACCGTTAATTTATTTTTTCTCGTTTTTTTTATTCGTTATTAGCTTTTATATCATTTTAATTATTTGTCAATAATTTCTTATAAGAATACCATCCATCTTACTTTTTTCAACCCATATATCAACTGTACCTAAATTTTTTTCTACATCTGCTTCTTGCTTATTTTCTTTTAACAAAAGGGTCATCTGAGTCAAAATAGAATCTGCATTAATTTCCTTAATTTCCATGTCTCGAATTATAAGAACTTCACCGTTATAGTAGTTAAAAGATTTTAAACATTCTTTTCTAAAATACCAGTAATCAGCTCCTCTACCATGAAATTCTATTAAATCAAATTTTTTATCATTAATTGTCATTTCCATTGTATCACGCCTTGGACTTAAAGTGTGTAGACTTGATTTATTAAGTTGTTTTGGTCTAAAATCAATTTTAATCTTTTGTCCAATATAACGAGCATCTACTGAATCAATAGGTATGAATTTTATGTCGACGCCACCCTGTGAAAAAGATTTACTACAAACAAAGAATAACGCAATTAAAAAAAATTTTATTTTCATTTTGCCAAGGGTTTAGCTGATACTATAATTACTACAATTTCTTTTTTATAATGGTTGGTAACGGTTGGCGCTAAAACTAGGTGGGCTTTCGCGTCAATTAGCCAGCGAGTGTTAGTCTGTTTTTTATTTTTTTTTTGTCACGTGGAGAATGCCCACTTAGTTTTAGCGTTTGTTAGCAACCGTTTTTTATTTTTTAATTCAATTTTCTTTTCAATTTGGTCCCCAAAATCATAAGTCTTCGCAATCAAATCTCCCTTGGCATTACGATATAAAAGTCCCTGAGAGTCTTTATTTTTATTTATTTCGTCTATGTCATAATCACGAATCTCAAAATTAAGCATTTCAGTCCAATTATTATTTTTGTAAGTATAAATCCTATAAGAATTTACATTTGACCAGTCTGCCCAATCAATGATAAATCCTAACTCATCTGTTCCATTATTATCAATGTCACCTTCGTTTTTTAAGAATGCCAATCCAAATAGTAGGAAATTATCTTTATTAATAATCAATGGGTTCAGGCTTTTTGAAATCAAGCGACTTATAGGTTTTTTCAGAATTGTCAATGTTACTAAACTGTCATATTCTAAATCTGCATATTTATTAGTCTCTTTGCCGTTAATTGAACTGATAAATGATTCAGTCAAAGTGTCAATTTTACCATCACCATCAAAATCTCCAGAAATCATTAATCTATCTGTGAAAGAGGTCTCAGAAACATCAGTTTGTGAGTGTTTTGAATCTAAAGATTTTTTATTTCTTAGCCCTAATTGACAACTAATAATAAGAATACTAATTAATAATCCCAAAAATAATCTCATAAAATTGTCCAAATTTTCTATGGTTGCTAACGGTTGGCGCTAAAACTAGGTGGGCTTTCGCGTCAATTAGCCAGCGAGTGTTAGTCTGTTTTTTATTTTTTTTTTGTCACGTGGAGAATGCCCACTTAGTTTTAGCGTTTGTTAGCAACCGTTTTTTATTTTTTTAATTCAATTTTCTTTTCAATTTGGTCCCCAAAATCATAAGTCTTCGCAATCAAATCTCCCTTGGCATTACGATATAAAAGTCCCTGAGAGTCTTTATTTTTATTTATTTCGTCTATGTCATAATCACGAATCTCAAAATTAAGCATTTCAGTCCAATTATTATTTTTGTAAGTATAAATCCTATAAGAATTTACATTTGACCAGTCTGCCCAATCAATGACAAATCCTAACTCATCTGTTCCATTATTATCAATGTCACCTTCGTTTTTTAAGAATGCCAATCCAAATAGTAGGAAATTATCTTTATTAATAATCAATGGGTTCAGGCTTTTTGAAATCAAGCGACTTATAGGTTTTTTCAGAATTGTCAATGTTACTAAACTGTCATATTCTAAATCTGCATATTTATTAGTCTCTTTGCCGTTAATTGAACTGATAAATGATTCAGTCAAAGTGTCAATTTTACCATCACCATCAAAATCTCCAGAAATCATTAATCTATCTGTGAAAGAGGTCTCAGAAACATCAGTTTGTGAGTGTTTTGAATCTAAAGATTTTTTATTTCTTAGCCCTAATTGACAACTAATAATAAGAATACTAATTAATAATCCCAAAAATAATCTCATAAAATTGTCCAAATTTTCTATGGTTGCTAACGTTCAGCGCTAAAACTTGGTGGGCTTACGCTTCGATTAGCCAGCGAGTGTTAGTTTATTTTTTTTATTTATTTTTTGTCTACGTGGAGTATGCCCACTTAGTTTTAGCGTTTGTTATGCCTTGTTGTTTTTAATTATGGTACAACTTCGTATATTGTTTCATTATTGTTTTTAAATATTTCACTTTGAATTCTTTCTCCTATTCGGGTTATATCTTCAAGTTTCGAATTAGTCTCTATTCGCAAAACTGGCGCTGGTTTGTCTGATTTATATTGAGGCATGTTATTATAAGTTGTCATTATCCATTTGAAACTATTTGAAGTCGAAAAATCCTTTAATTTCTCAATGTAAGGTACCTGATCAGATCCCATTGCTTCAAATTCAATATTAAATTTTCCATTTTCAAAAACGAAATAAATACAATCTATTCCATTTGAAGTAATCCCAATAAATTGATATTCTGTCTTACCATTTTGAAGCTCAATCAATGCGTTTTGTAGTTCATTTATTTTTATCCTTTCAGCCATCTGAATCAATTGTTGATTTGTATTTGAATCCATATTTTGGCTATTACTTTTATCTTGCGTCTGACCACAACTCGCAAGAAGAGTAATCATTATTAAAATCAATATAGTTTTCATATCAGTCTTAAATTATCAATGTGTGTCGTTTTACAATAAGGCATAACGCCTGACGCTAAGACTAGTGTGGCTTACACTTCACGCCCCTAGCGAGTTGGGTTTATTTATTATTTTTTTTCATTGTCAACGGGAACAAGGCCACATTAGTTTTAGCGTTTGTTAGCGGTACGTTGTTTTATTATCATCTTGTTTTAGTGTGGGAAAATGTATGTACTTCTTTTCTTTATTCTATATTTACAATTTGTTATTTTGTATTGCTTATTGTTTATGTTCAATTGAAGATTCAAAAGTAAATTTTTGACATCTTTCAGTTGCTTATTTGTTCTGATATCGATTTCATAGGATTTATAAAAATATTCTCTTTCCCTCCAAAATCCTTCTTTTGCGGCTTCAATTGAGTCATTCCTTTCCCATTCCTGAAATGTAGGTGTTAGTTCAGAAAATGTATAAATATTCTTTCTATAATTACATCTAATGTATACTACCTTTAATGTATCGTTCTTGTCAATATCAATCAATGTAAATTCATCAACATCAATTTTTGGTGCAGGAATATACCTTTGATTTCTATCAATATAAATACTTAACGATACGTCTATTGAGTCTGTCGATTCACTAACATAACTATCTGTATTCATAAGACTCGCCCAGACATTAAAACGAATATCCATATTTTCATCTATTGAAATATTCTTATTGTCGCCATACCAAGTTGTATAGTGTTTTGCATTTTTATTTATTGGTACAATAAACCATCCTTTCAATCTAGAACTACAACTACAGAATAAAAATCCAAGTACAAGAATTACTAATATATGATATGTGCTTTTTCTTAAAATCATGTTATTTATTTACAATGACCGCTAACGGTTGGCGCTAAAACTAGGTGGGCTTTCGCGTCAATTAGCCAGCGAGTGTTAGTTTATTTTTTTATTTATTTGTTTGTCACGTGGAGTAGGCCCACTTAGTTTTAGCGTTTGTTAGGTTGCGTTTTTAATTTTTTTAAAATCAATTCTTTACCTTGTTGACTTTTAAAATGCAAAATATCATCCGATTCACATAATCCACATACCCAATATTGATATTTTGGCATTCCAATCCAATTACGTTTTCTCAACTTCAAGAAATAGCTCAAATTCTTTAATTATATAACTGTCGAGGTTTTCAAGTGACAAATCGTTGTTAAATATTGTATTATTGTCATATTTAAGGTAATCTAAATCCTCATTAATTTCATAGAATTTAAAATACTTCTCAGAATAATCACTTGATTGAATTATATTCTGCATTATTGACAAACCATCTTTAGGTGAAATTTTGCCATTTACTACTGATTCAGCAATATAAATAGCATAATTATCAATCAATTCAATATCCTCTTTATTTACATCTAAGTCCAATTCCCCTAGAGATTTCCAAAAATACTTTTCACGTTCTTCCGTCGAATCGCTATCCAATCCAGCTAGAATAATTAGACTTTCAGATTCATAATTATTTTCTAACATCATCACAGCCCAATCAACAAGCTTTTTACTATCGAAATACAAAAAAAGTCTTTGTGCTAGAATTTTATATGTTTCTTCTTGAACGTTCAATTTTTTCTAATTTATCAAAGTGTTGGAATCCTTTTAAATGCAACCTAACGCCTGACGCTAAGACTAGTGTGGCTTACTCTTCAGGCCCCTAGCGAGTTGGGTTTATTTATTGTTTTTTTTCATTGTCAACGGGAACAAGGCCACATTAGTTTTAGCGTTTGTTGTGTGCTGGTTTTTTTATTCGTTTGTTTTTACGGTTATTAGAAGTTCACTATTAAAGATTGCAACAGGTGAGATTACAGTTTCTTCTAATGGTAATACTTTACCATATCTTTCTGTCATTATTTTCTGAACATTTTCATTAGATAAATCGAAGTCCTTTAGTTTTTGAAGTTTTCCAACTTCCAAACCTGTTGCCCGTTGATATACTTTCCAAATTAGTTCTGAACAATATATTTTTTCGTCAGACCATTCAAAAGTTAGATCATAATTTTTACCCATTAATTTATCACCAACTTTTTTCATTCTTTCAATAGTAACAGGAGTTAGGATAATGTTAGCATTTTTAATTCGCTTAATTGTAAACTTACCGTCTTTACCACGAGCAATCCATTTTTCAAGTGGAGTTAGTTTAACTGGTTGCACGGCTTCAAATACAAAATATTCTTTTCCTTTTCTATATATTAATCCACAATGAGAATATTTTGATTTTGTAGCGAGTTGAATAGCTATACTTTGCATAGAAAGAGATGTTTGGAAAATTATGTCTCCATTTTTTAATTCGTCTTTTACAATTAACTCATTTACTTCTTTTTTTGCTTTCTCAAGTCGAAGTTTAGGGTCAATGTATTTTCGTTTGGCGTAATATCCAGCAACGATGATAAAAACTATAAGTCCAAATATGATTATTCCTTTTTTCATTCAATGTTTTAATAATCTCTTTTTAAAAATCAAAAGCAGTATTAATCCAACTATACATATTAATAATATGCATTGATGAATTTTGACGATGTAACATAAATCATAACCTGTTATAATTGAGATACATTCATCTGGATAAATTGTTTCATATTTAATACTTACCATTGTATTTACAATTGCATATGCATTCAAAGGAATTCCAATTATCGAAACCCAAAATAGTATATTATAAATCACTTTTCTCATGGTAAGTTTCGTTTTAAAAGCTTGCACACAACGTTCAAGGCTAAAACTTGGTGGGCTTTGGCGTCAATTGGCCAGCGAGTGTTAGTTTGTTAATTTTATTTATCGTTTGTCACGTGGAGTATGCCCACATGGGGTTTAGCGTTTGTTACCACACGTTATTTCTCTACTGTCTGAAGAAACAGTTTGAACTCTTCAAAGTCATTTGTATAGCCGATTCTAGAAATTTCTTTTCCATTCAAATCAATCAATACAAATAAAGGTTGCCAGTCAGAATTAAATATCTTCATTTCTAATTCAAGGTTTATTTGACCTAAATATTTCACTTCCTTATCTAACGTTTCGGAAAAATAGACTTCATTTTCATTAAGTTTTGTTTGATCGTCAACAATTAAGCTTGTGAAAATCAGGTTATTATTGATGTAATCTTTAATTTCAATTTTTGACAATATTTCACTTTCAATTCTACGTGAGTTAACGCATCCGAACCCATTAAAATAAAGAAGTAAAGGTCTGTTTAGTTCTTTTGATTTTTTTAACCCTAGCTTATAATCTTTATATACATATAATCCGTTTATCAACTTCTCAAGCCCAGGATTTTGAATCTTAAAAATAGAGTCTTTTGATTCTTTTTCGACAGTTTGTCTTTCTTGCCTTTTCTTTAAAGTGTCGGAGAAAATTTTAAAAATATTAGAGTACGTAGTTGATTCATTTTCTTTTACAATTTCGTGAATATCTTCAAGATAAATTTCTGGGAATCCCGTTTTTACTAAAAGTTCTTTGTCTATATTCCAATTCTCTACTATTGCTACTCTTTGAATTATTTCATTTTTAGCTTCTACAATTTTTCTTACTTGAGAATACTCTTCACTTTGTTTAAACACCACTAATATCTTTTTTAAATCATTGAATGTGAATTTTTCTTCCTTTTTCTTAGGATCCAATTCAAATGCTATAATAAAATGAGCAAACAAAGGCATATTTCCTTTAGGACCCATAAAGATATGATAATCTATGCTGTCAAAATCACAAAAAATTAATGTTTGGAAGTCAACAACAACTTGGTCAATATTTTCTTGTAAATCATTTAACGATATTTCCTTTTTTAAAATCTGCTTGCAATCATTATTTGTTTGTCCATATGTAGAAGAGACACTTAAAATTAATCCGAGTATTATTAATCGTAATTTCATTTTCTTTCCTTTAATGTGTGGTAACGTTCAGCGCTAAAACTTGGTGGGCTTTCGCGCCGATTAGCCAGCGAGTGTTAGTTTATTTTTTATTTTTTGTTGTCACGTGGAGAATGCCCACTTAGTTTTAGCGTTTGTTAGGGTGCGTTTTTATTATTTTTTCTTTAGTTGTCCAAGTTAGTTTACCACAATCAGTCACAATTATTTCTGAGTCATTATTTGCAAATATTTCTGCAAATTCACATTTAAATTCATTCCATTTTTCATCAACTTGTTCACAATTTGTCTGAGCAATGTAGATTGTCTTGTTAGTAAATATCCATATTGACGGTGTTATTTTTACTCCTTGATCAATTTGTCTTGTTATTTTTTCACAGTCATATGGAAAACAATTCAAAAGTGAATCCGTTGCTTGTTTAAGTTTTTCTTTAGTTTCAAAATCGAATTGCCACATTTGAATTTGAGTATAAACTGTCTTTTCGTAGCTATTTTTATTTGAATGTGACTTATTCGCCTTAATAGTTACTTCTAATTCCCGGTCATGTAGCATTAGATTCGAAATAGAATTCACAAAAGTTCTTGACTTAAAATTCTGAATTATTTTAAAATCATGTTGTGTATTTGCAAAATTATAAATTGTCAGTACTTGCCTGCCTTGAAATGCTGTCAAAAAGACAAAAGTCAATATGGTAATTACTGTTTTCATAGTCAATTTTATATGCACCCTAACGTTCAACGCTAAAACTAGGTGGGCTTTCGCGTCAATTAGCCAGCGAGTGTTAGTTTATTTTTTTATTTTTTGTTGTCACGTGGAGAATGCCCACTTAGTTTTAGCGTTTGTTAGCCACTGTTTTTTATTTTTTTATTTTCAAAGAATTTAAAATTTCCATCATTTTTACAGAATCTTCACTTGTATAGTCTGATTTGGACAAATGAAAACTAATAAACATATCTTTACTCAACATTGCGTATGCATACATGTGTTTTTGACTTGTTTTTTTTCCTTCAAACATTTGAATGTCAAATTGTCTAAACATAAAGTCATCTGTCATTTCTCCCCAAGCAGTTTGATTTACTTCATATTTTTTAAAATTTGAATTTTCCGAGAAATAAACAAATGGAATACCCGACATGTTTACATCGCCAAAAGGTTTAGTTAATAACTGTTGGTCCTCTACGTTTAGTTTATAGTATAATACAGAACATATTATTGAATCTTGGCTTTTCCCAAAGTAATAATAGTCTTCTCCTTGCCATTGTTTTGAAAAATCGCTAAATTTACAATTTGAAGTAAAACATATAGATGAATATTTCCCTTTTGGATATTCAAATATATATATCTTGTTGTCAGAAGTCTGAAATGCTAAAACAACCAAAAACAAGATTCCGATTAAGATTTTGTGATATAATTTCATGATTTTTTACTTTAAAATGTTTTTAATTAATTGAGATACATTGTTTAGGAGAAATAGTGGCTAACGCCTGGCGCTAAAACTTGGTGGGCTTTCGCGTCAATTAGCCAGCGAGTGTTAGTTTGTTTTTTTATTTTTATGTTTGTCACGTGGAGAATGCCCACTTAGTTTTAGCGTTTGTTGTAGTGCGTTTTTTTTAATTCCATGCTCTTATTGTGTAAGGTTTTAAAATATCTAATTTACCATTAACTTTTTCTAATGGTATTTTCGTTGGACTAGTAAAGGTTACCTTTTTGTCTTTTTCAGTATTTCTAAAAGATATTATTTTTGCTGAAATAATTTTTCCAAAACGAGTCACAATACGAACTTTTGTTTCAGGACAGTAATATCCATTTATTCTTTCATATTGCATACCTTCTCTCTTAACTTCTTGTTTCAATATTGCTGACGTTAGTTCAACTTCAAATGATTCTTCAGGTGCTTCTACAAACAAGACATTATAAGATTCTTCATTATCAAAATAGTACCAACAATTAATTTCTTCTGTTCTTGGTTTATATATGTAAGAACCAATACCTATCATAACTAATAATGAGACTAAAAGTGTTTTTATGATGAGATTATTTATAAAATTACTTTCCATTTGAACTGAAAACATGAGCCCAATACTAAATAATAGTGGAATAATACCAACTATCATTCTATCATAATTTATTGAATCAAAAAACAAAACAAATCCAATTGTTTCAGCACTTAAAGTAATCCATAAACATGCTGAAACCAAGAAAATTATTTTTGAATTTTTATTTTTAAATATCCCCATTATAATTGCAGCAAATGTTATTACTGTCAAGAAAGGGAAGTGAAGTCCTTCTGTAATCAATCTGCCATAAACTGACAGCAACCCCCAAAGAACTAGCAAAAATGAAAAGATATATTTTAGAATATTCATGATCTCAATTTTAATGCACTACAACTCGTTTATATGTTTACCTTAAAACCTTAAAAAGTGAATTTATTCATCCATTTTGGTATGTATTGTGCACCTTTTAGTGTTTTTATAGGTGAATATTATTTTTTGCAAATATAAAACATTTTTTGAATTTGTTAAATCAAATTTTTATTTTTTAAAAAAATTATTACCCATTTTTAATGCCTGTTTTTCTAAATTGCTAAATCATCAAAAGGAGACTTTACTTTTAATAAACTGGATTCTGTTACATGAGTGTAAATCTCGGTAGTCTTACTGCTTTTGTGCCCTAATAACTCCTGAATGTACCGCAAGTCTGTCCCGGCTTCTAATAAATGAGTTGCATAACTATGTCTTAACCAATGTAATGTTACCGGTTTATTGATCTTGGCTGCTACTAAACTATTTTTTAAAACCTTTTGCAAACTGGTTTCACTGTACTGCTCTCCTGCTGTTTGTCCCTCAAATAACCATACCTTTGGCTTATAAATCTTATAATAATCTCGTAACATCTCTATCACTTTGTCTGATATTGGAATTACTCTATCTTTTTTTCCTTTCCCATTTATGATGATCAATAAATGACGCTCCGAATTTATATGCTCCGGCTTTAAATTGATCAACTCACCCCTCCTTAAACCACACGCATATATTAAACTTAACATCGTTTTATGTTTCAAATTCTTGCTGACTTTCAGAATCATGAGTACCTCTTCTTTGCTTAAAATATTGGGTAATTTATGTTCGTTGCGTGGTCGCTCAATCTGCTCAGTGATCATTTTTGTCCCTAATATAGTCTTGAAGAATAATCGCGCTGCATTTACAGCCTGATTCTGATAAGAAAAACTTAGTTTCTTGGGAATCATATACTGATTGACAAACAAAATCATATCATCATTGTTGATCTCTTCTGTTTTTTTGGGCATTATAAACCTTAAAAAGGTACTTATCGCATTAATGTAAGTAGAAACGGTGGAATTACTATACCGTTTGTGCTCCATCCACAACTTAAATGTTGCTACCTCTTTTTGCCTGGCTTGATCTAATTCTGGTAATTCTTCAATGACTTTATAAGCTTGTTTTTGAATTGATTGCCCAATAATTATTGATGGAACTTCTACTATTTGATTAATTCTATCTTTAAAATAATTTTTTAGTAAAGTTAAATTTTGATCCCTATTTGGAATAATCCACTTGTATTCTATGTTGTCCCATCGTGAATATTTAAAAGACCGAATAAATTGAATGTCTGTTTTGTCTTTGGGAATTTGGATATAAATTTGTTTGCCAATAATGGAAATAGTAATGTTTTTTGAAATTTGGAGTAGTGTCATAAGTTTGGATTATTAGGTGAGTTAAATTCATTTTTTATAGAGTTTTTATTAGTTTTTGATTTTCATCCCTCCCTTTTTTCTACGGCTTCGCCGTTGTCAGTAACAGTCCATGTTTACTAACCCCGGTTTTTTTATCTGAATATTTAGCAATGTAATGAATTGCTAAACTACTTTTTGAATATCTTCTTTATCAATATCAATACACGCATAACTGTCTATCCCCGGAATAGATATGCAAAATCTGCATTTTCCTTTCGCTGAAACTACATACCCTTTCATCCCTCTAAAATGTCCCGATATGATTTCAACTTCTTCCCCTACGCTGATCTTGCGCTTTTCAATCTCAACTTCTCCAAAATAAGTACAGATTCTTTGAATCCTTTCGATCTCTTCCTCTTTTAAAATGGATACTTTTCCACATTGAGTAATGTATTTTAATATTCCCGGAACATGGAATACATTATTGCGGTTCCGCTCATCAATCTTTACAAAAATATAAGATGGAAATAAGGGTGTCTCTACCCACTTTTTTCGGTCATGCCATTGCCTTAACTTTTTTTGTATAGGTAAATAGTTGGTTATGTCAAACTTACATAAACCCTGATTGACCTTTTTTTCAAACTTAGGTTTTGTTGTTAATACATACCAATACTCCTTTTCATCCTTGAAATGAGTAAGGTTTTTGCCAAAAGTTACAAGTTCACTATCCACAAAAAACAAGTTTTTTATTTCTGTATTTAGATATAATTCGAATGACAAAAATAAGAAATTTTTTCGTATATTCGCCAAGTATAAGTATTCAGATAGATTCTCATTAGAACTTTCGTTTCAAAAATATTTAAAAATCCTGACATAAGTTAGGATGTTACTTAGTGCTACAAGCATTCCTGGACTTTTACCTCAAAAAATTTATGATTATGAAAAATGCTTTTATTGGAACATATCCTCCAAGGGAATGTGGAATAGGTACCTTTACCAAAAATTTATTCAGTGCTATTAAAAATGCATCTGAATATGAAAACGAAATTAACGAAAGTTTTGTCGTTGCAATGAACGATTTTGACCAGGAATATATTTATCCTGAGGAAGTTCAACTGACCATTAGACAAGATGCGCAAGAGGATTACCTCTCTGCTGTGAAATATATTAATTTAAGTGGTGCAGATTGCTGCATCCTGGAACATGAATTTGGTATTTATGGCGGTCAAAATGGAGTATATGTACTTCCTCTCTTGCATCGCTTAGAAATTCCTTTAATTGTTACCCTTCATACGATTGTTAAAACCCCAACATTTACTGAAAAAGCAGTATTGCAGGAGATTTGCAAAATGGCGAATAGGGTGGTGGTGATGAGTCATAAAGCAATCGGTTTTCTGATCGATATTTATAATATTCCGGAAGAGAAAATTGTCTACATTGAACATGGGGTCCCGGACTTTCAGTTTACCCAAGAAGAAACGAAGAAAGAGTTTAAGTTAGAAAATAAAAAATTGCTTCTTACTTTTGGTTTTATTAGTCGCAATAAAGGGATTGAAACCGTTATTAGAGCTCTTCCAAAAGTAGTTGAAAAGGATCCAAGTGTATTATATATTGTGCTAGGAAAAACACATCCCAATGTGTTACGTCATAACGGCGATGAATACAGAATTTTTCTGACTAAACTGATTCATGATCTTCAATTAGATAATAATGTAGTTTTGTTAAATAAATTTGCTAGTCAAAAAGAACTTTTTAAGTACTTACACGCTACCGATATTTATATCACCCCTTATTTGAATGAAGCCCAAATTACAAGTGGAACACTATCTTATGCAGTTGGAGTGGGTTGCGCTGTAGTTTCTACTCCCTATTGGCATGCAGCTGAACTTCTGGCTGATGAAAAAGGGGTTCTTTTCGGGTTTAATAATTCAGAAGAACTTTCAGAAATACTCATTGATCTTCTTGAATTTCCTGAAAAGAGATTGAAGTTGAGAAAAAAAGCGTATCTCTATGGTAGAGAGATCACCTGGCCTAAAATTGGCACCAAATATCATCAATTAATCAGCAATGTGATTGTGGATGGTCTTGATTTGGAAAAGAAAGAGTCGGGTCCATTTGATATTCTTCTTTTACCCCCTTTCTCTTTGACTCATATCAAAAGAATGACCGATGATACCGGTATCATCCAACATGCAAAATATGGGATCCCTAACCTAAAAGATGGGTATTGCTTAGATGATAATGCAAGGGCATTGCTGATGGTTATGATGGTTTTTAAACAAAAAAAGGATTATACGGCACTGGAATTGTGTCCCATTTATTTGAGTTACATTCATTACATGCAAAATAAAGATGGTACTTTTAAGAATTTTTTAAGTTTTAACCGTAATTTTTTGGATGAGGTGGGTTCTGAGGATTCATTTGGAAGAACAATTTGGGCCATTGGCTATATGTTGGCTAATGCTCCTAACGATTCTTACAATCAATTAGGCCGTCAAATTTTCTTTCAAGCGCTTCCCCATTTTAAACAGTTGAAATCTATTAGAAGTATTGCAAATACCATGATTGGAATTTGTTACTATCTGAAAATCAATCCATCTGATGATGAAATGATAGAAGTTTTAAAAGAAAATGCTTATCTGTTGATTGATCGATACAAAATACATAAAACCAAAAAATGGCATTGGTTTGAAGAATTATTAGCTTATGATAATGCTATTTTACCTTATGCTTTGCTACATGCGTCCGAAATCTTAAATGATGAACCAATAAGAAAGACAGCTTTTGAAACGATGAATTTCTTGACTGAAAAAACATTCTCTGAGGGGTATTTGTCCATTATTGGAAACGATAAATGGCATGTTAAGGATGGACATCGCTCAAAATTTGCACAACAACCGATTGATGCCATGGCTATGGTTCTTATGTATCAACAAGCGTATCATATCACAAAAGATAAATTGTATTTAGATCAAATGTTTGCCTCTTATATGTGGTTTCTAGGTGAAAATGATTTAAGAATGACCCTGTATGATTTTGAAACCAAAGGGTGTTGTGATGGATTAGAAAGCTATGGCTTGAATCGAAATCAAGGTGCAGAAAGCACATTAGCGTATTTAATATCTTATTTGACGGTCTTAAAAGCGTATGAAGAGTATTATAGAAAAGAACCTACTAAATAAAAATTAATAATGTTAATAAAAAGATATATACACAATCCAATTTTGACCAAAGAGGATGTTCCCTATCCTGTGGCAACAGTTCATAATGCAGGAATTGTTAAATATAATGAGATCTATATCATGATCTTCCGATCGCATAAGTTGAATGGTCGAAGCATTTTAGGAAAAGCTGAAAGTATGGATGGATACCATTTTGTGGTTAATAAGGAACCGTTTATGATCCCTTCTACC
The DNA here is from genome assembly GCA_942493315.1 of uncultured Bacteroidota bacterium. Classification (GTDB taxonomy): domain Bacteria; phylum Bacteroidota; class Bacteroidia; order Bacteroidales; family WCHB1-69; genus UBA5429. Next base: position 2,204,617 of record OW818690.1, read on the forward strand.
GAAGCTTATTTTAAAGAGTATGAAGAATATGGAATTGAAGATCCCAGAATAGTAGAGATTGATGGGGAGTTTGTTATTACCTATAGCGCTTATTCCAGAAATGGAGTTCGGATTGGTTTAGCTAAAACAACTGACTTTAAGAGCGTTGAACGATTTTCTATGATTACAGAAGCTGATTACCGTAATGTTGTGATTTTCCCTGAAAAAATTGATGGACTTTATGTTCGCTTAGACAGACCCCATTCAGAAATTTCACCTTGGTCAATCTGGATATCCTATTCTCCTGATTTACGTTACTGGGGAGATGCCAAATTGATTATGAAACCTTTAGAGTATCATTGGGATCAGATGAAAATCGGCCCTGGAGCTCCTCCAATTAGAACACCACGTGGCTGGTTGTCAATTTATCATGGCGTTTTTCCTACTATGGATGGTTCGGTTTATCGTTTGGGCGTTGCATTGCATAGTCTAAAAGATCCTTCTATCATTTTAGGCGTTGGAGATGAATGGATTCTACAGCCGGAAGAAATATATGAAGTGACAGGTTATGTGCATAATGTTGTTTTTACTTGTGGTGCAGTCCCTGAACCGGATGGTACCGTAAAAATTTATTGGGGCGGTGCAGATACCGTTATGTGTATGGGAACAGCCGTTATTGATGAATTGGTGGACCATTGCCTTGTAAACTCTAGAAATCCTTTACCATTATGAAAATAGCAGTATTATCTCCCATTTCATGGAGAACACCTCCTCTAAAATATGGTCCTTGGGAACAAGTAGCCTCCAATATTACTGAAGGACTTGTCGAAATGGGGCACGATGTTACTCTTTTTGCGACAGGAAACTCCGTGTCAAAAGCAAAGCTCCAATCTGTTTCAGAAACAGCTTACTCAGAAAACCCTGATATGGATACTAAAGTATGGGAGTGCTTGCATATCAGTCATTTAATGGAACAAGCGGATCAATTTGATATTATTCATAACAACTTCGATTTTCTTCCCCTTACTTATTCAAAACTTATAAAAACACCCATGGTTACTACTATTCACGGGTTTTCCTCTCCAAAAATAATTCCTGTTTTTGTCAAATATAACGATACCAATACTTATGTTTCCATTAGTAATGCTGATCGCTGTGATCAATTAACGTACATGGCAACCGTTTATAATGGTATTAAATTGGATCTCTTTGATTTTAATCCAATTTCTAAAGATTATTTGTTGTTTTTCGGTAGAATTCACCCTGAAAAAGGTACTTATGAAGCGATTAAAATTGCTAAACAATCGAAAAAGAGATTAATCATTTCCGGGTTTATCCAAGATCAACAATACTTTGATGATAAAGTGAAAAAATATATTAACAATGAAGATATCATCTATGTAGGTAATTCTAATCCTATTGAGAGAAATGAACTTTTAGGAAACGCTTTAGCTTTGCTTCATCCTATAAGTTTTAACGAACCTTTCGGATTAAGTGTGGCTGAAGCAATGCTTTGTGGAACACCGGTAATCGCATTTAATCGAGGCTCTATGCAAGAGTTGATTCAACAAAACCAAACCGGATTTCTGGTCAGAAATGTGCAGGAGGCTATAGATGCTGTCAATAATATTTCGACAATTAATAGAAAATCTTGTTATGACTGGGCTGTTTCCCGGTTTAGTCAACAAAAAATGATAGAAGGATATCTTGATGTTTATCAAAAAGTACTCCATAAATAACTAAATATTCAATACAAAATGATGGAACATAATACCATAATTTCAAAATTAATTAAAAGAAAAAAAATTAGAATTGATAGAGATCCCTCCAGAGTAATTACCAGAGCACACATCCCCGGAAATCTTTTGAGAATCACTAAAATCATTAATAGAGTGCTCTCTCTCTCCGAAAATGGAGCAAAATTGCTTTTAGATTCGGTTATTGATAATTTTGCCGACAGACATAAGAATATTCATGAACAATTATTATTAAATTTTGATAAAGTTTCAGAATATTTACCCCCCAATACAGTAGTGAATTCAGTGAAGAAAACGCTTATAGGAGCCTATTTTACCATGGAGTATTCTATAGAATCTGCAGCTCTTTTTAATCCTTCAATCGTGCCACATCCCAATCAAAATGGTGTATCCGAAGGATCTTTACGTTTTATTATGAGTCTACGAGCTACGGGTGAGGGACATATCTCATCGATTGTTTTTCATAGTGGCATTATTGATAAATCGGGATCTATTGAATTTAACAATGTGTCAAATTTTGTTCAAACACCCACAATTTCACACGAACCTTTCTATAATAATCAGCTTTTTAAATTACAACTGAAAGAGATGAATGCCTGGGATAATACCAGCAAAAGGGTGTTAGATCAACTCCCAGAAGTATTTACTTTTGAAGACCTAAAAGTGATTCTTCATGTTCTTCATATCAATCCAGAGTTTGAAAGTGATAATAAAACAATTACCATAATTAATTGGCTTGCCAATTCCAATTATAAAATTCGATTTGATATAAAAACAAAATTATCTGAAAGGGTAGTGTTCCCGGTTTCAGAAAATGAAAGTAAAGGGATTGAAGATGCCCGTTTTGTTAAGTTTTTGGATGAAAAAGGGGATGCAACTTATTATGGCACCTATACAGCCTACAATGGAATCACCATTCTGTCTCAATTAATTGAGACTAAAGATTTTATTACTTTTAATATCCATACCCTCAACGGTAAAGCAATCCAAAATAAAGGGATGGCACTTTTTCCTCGAAAGATAAATGGAAAATATGTCATGCTATCCAGACAAGATGGAGAAAATAATTATATCATGTATTCCGACAATATCCTTTTTTGGCAAAGTGCTCAAATCATACAGGAACCGAAGCTTCCATGGGAGTTTATTCAGATAGGGAATTGCGGCTCCCCAATAGAGATAAACGAAGGCTGGCTGGTGTTAACACATGGTGTTGGTCCAATGCGACAATACTCCATTGGTGCTATTTTATTGGATTTGGAAAACCCTTCCAAGATCATTGGTTACTTAGAGGATCCTTTGTTAGCACCTAATGAAGAAGAGCGGGACGGATATGTTCCGAATGTTACCTACTCTTGCGGAGGATTAGTACACAACAATAAACTGATCATTCCTTATGCCATGTCTGATATCTCTTCAGGTATTGCAACCATTGCCGTTAAAGATTTGCTAAGTTGCATGAAATTTACAACTATCACTTAATCATACGAGCACATTGAGCAATCGAGCACATTGAGCAATCGAGCTATACCCAACTCAGCCGGATCCGGGCTTCTTTGAGCTTCTTGTTGTGGAGTGTATCTATGCAGTGCTGAACAACATCGTGTCTTACGGCTATGTATGATCTGTCTTGTTGTACCTCAATAATTCCTAATTCCTCTTTAGCTAGATTCGCTTGCTTGAATAAGAGTCCTGCAATGTCTCCTTTGGAGATTTTGTCTCTTCTGCCACCCATTATGCACAAAGTTTCCCATTGTGATAAAGTGATTTCTTGAATCGGATTTAAACGGATCGGCTTGATAGCATCCAAATATTCAGGTAGATACTCTTCTTCCCACTTCAAAATATAGGCTGTTCCTTCTGAATTCATCCGGGCTGTCCGTCCGTTCCGGTGCATAAACTCGTGCTCTTTTAATGGCAACTGATAATGAATGATGAACTTTAACTCAGGTATGTCAATTCCCCTTGCTGCTAAATCGGTAGCAACCAACAACTGATAAGTGCCATTTCTGAATTTTATTAAAGCTAATTCCCGATCGTTTTGTTCCATCCCTCCATAAAAACACCCATGACTGATATGGTTGTCAAATAGATAGTTACTGATATAATCGATGGTATCTTTGAAATTACAAAAAATAATACCTGGCTGATTTCCGATGTGTAAAAGGGTTTCCAATAACGTTTTTAGCTTATCTTTATCTGGAGAAATCACCATTTTAAGTTCTAATTGTGCTTCCCCTTTTTCAGTAAAAGTAATGGTCTTTGGGTTTTTAAGGTGAACAAATTCAGGAATGGTAACCTTGTTGGATGCTGATGTTAAGACTTTTTTGGAAACAGAATCAAGAGATTCCAAGATCTCACTCATCTCTTTTTCAAAGCCAATTTCTAAGGATTTATCAAACTCATCGAGAATAATGGTTTTGATATGTCTGATGCTAAAACTCTCTCTTCTTAGGTGATCTGCGATTCTTCCCGGTGTCCCAACCAGAATGGCAGGGGGTTGTTTGAGGTCGAGTTGGTCTTTTTGTCCCGATCTTCCCCCATAAATGGCATTCACTTTGATACCGGCACCCAATTTTCTGATCACTTGTTCAATCTGAATCGCTAATTCCCGTGTTGGGGTTAATATAAGGGTTTGGACTTCCAGAAGATTGGGATCGATTTTATCCAGTACAGGAATTAAAAATGCAATAGTTTTTCCGGTTCCCGTAGGTGAGAGGAGGATCACTTCCTCATTTTTTTGAATGGTTGATATGGCCTCTTCCTGCATAGAATTAAGTTCAGAGATTCCAAGTTTAGGCAGTAAAGTTGACCATTTGTTAAAGCTATCTGTCATTTTAAATCGATTCAAATTATAAACTATATTTAATATTTGCAAAGATACAAAATAAGAAGCTAATGTGGTAATAAGCTAATAAGCTAATGTGGTAATAAGCTAATAAGCTAATTAGTAGATGGTTTGGAATTTTAAATAAATATTCAAATTGATCCTTTTATTTTGAGCAAGTAAAAAAGTATCCAATATCAAATTGATAATCAATGTTTTTGAATCCTGCTAATTCTAATTCTTTAACAACAAAATCAATATCATATTTATAAAATATATCATCAAATGTAAATTTCATTTTCTTTAAATCTTCGGGTGCAACCATATAAAAGCAAAATCCTCCATTTGTTTTTAATTCCTTATTGATTTTTTGAAAAGCGGTTTGAACATTATCCCAAAAATAGATCACATTGATGAAAAATATTTGATCAAAACTTTCCGGAGGGAATGGGAACTCTAAGTAATCACCAAATTTTAGGTTTAATTTTTTGTCTTGAATGTGTTGTTTATTTCTATTCTTTGATTCCTGAAGCATTAGTTCAGAAAAATCAACACCGGTTACCATACAATCATGATTTTTACAAATCATATCAATTCCAACGCCGTGCCCATACCCAATTTCCAGAATATGATCCCCTTTCTTAATATTTAATAGAGGAATAAGTTTCAAATAAGCGTGGAGATTCCCCTTTTTCATTAAAAAAGAGATCATTTTCCCTAAAAAACCACTTGGTTTTCTGAACTGATTTCCAATTTGTCGTAACATTTTTTTATCTTTAATAAATACTATTTATAACATTGTAAAAACTTATTTTATTTCAAATTCGTATTCTTTTTTAAAATAATATCTTCTAACAATCGACCATACAACATCTCTCTTTTGAACAGTTTGTACTCTTTCCGGTCTTGTATTTGGAGTTTGGTATAATAATTGAAATTTGTATTTTCCAGGTTGTAATGTATCTTTCCACCCAAAAGATCCTACTGAAGCAAAGGATGTTGAATCTGGATAGAGAATTTTACCATCTGAAAAATTAAAATCTATTCGTCCAAGATAATAGTCGCTCCATACAGAGTCCTTAAAATAACTAATTGAACCCCAGTAAAAATCCTCTCGATAAACACCAATTAAAGTATCAGACGAATTGTTTTTAAGCAAAAAAAATGGTTCTTTATTGGGTTCAGTGGATTTACAAGAAGGTAGATACTCAATTAAAAGTTTCTCATGTGGCGGATAGTAACTCACAATTGTAAGATGTGCATCTTTTTGTTTTTTAAAATATTTGTCAAAATGAATATAAATAGTTACTTTTTCTTCTTTTCCATTTAATTTAAACGGATATTGTATAGTATCAGAAAATATTAAATTATCTGTGAAACTTATAACTATTAGAAAACTAGTATCTAATCTATCAATAGTGAAATTAGATTTTGTATCATCTTTATGGTGATCTAAAATCAATTCTTTTTGATCTGAATGTTCTAAACTTACAGTAACTTTTGGTCTTATTTTTACATCTTTACAACAACTATATTCAAATTCTACTTTAGTTTGTCCATTTCCATTCAAAAAAGCAATCATTAATATAATAAGTAAACAAAGCTTGCTATAAAAAATATAAATTTTCATACTTTGAACCTTTTACCTCTTACTTATTACTTCTTACCTCTTACCTCTTACCTTTTACTTCTTACCTTTTACTTCTTACCTTTTACCTCTTACCTTTTACCTCTTACCTTTTACCTTTTACTTCTTACCTTTTACCTCTTACCTTTTACCTTTTACCTCTTACCTTTTACCTCTTACCTCTTATCTATTATCTCTTTTACGCCAGTAAAAGCAAACTTCCCGCCATGACCGCCATGCCGGCAACTAAGCCACCAATGGCCAAATGGTGCTCACCATACTCTTCTGCAGTGGGAAGTAGTTCATCCAGTGATATATACACCATGATTCCGGCAACACCTGCAAAAATAATCCCAAATGCAGATTCATCCAAAAGTCTAAGTAATAAGAAATAACCGATGATCGCTCCAACCGGTTCTGCTAATCCCGATAAAAAGGAGTACCAAAACGCTTTCTTCCTGCTCTTTGTAGCATAATAGATGGGTACCGATACCGCAATCCCTTCCGGAATGTTGTGAATGGCAATCGCTACTGCAATGCTTATCCCCATGGTCGGATTTACCATTCCTGCCATAAAAGTGGCTAACCCTTCAGGGAAGTTGTGAATTGCAATGGCTAATGCGGAAAATAATCCCATTCGCATCAAGCTTTTGGCTTTATCATTTTGATCCTCAGGACTTTTTAAATTCTTTAATTCATGTGGGTTTTCATAAGATGGAATCAGTTTGTCGATGATTGCAATCAAGGCAATTCCACCAAAAAAGGCTAATACTGTGAATACATATCCTTGTTTCTCTCCAAACGAATCCACTAAAGCCACTTTTGCTTTTTGAAATATGTCCACTAACGAGACATAAATCATAACTCCGGCAGAAAAACCTAATGAAATAGCTAAAAATTTCGGACTAAATTTTTTGGACACTAATGACATGGCGCTTCCAATTCCGGTTGATAATCCGGCAAATAAGGTTAATCCTAATGCAAATAAAATATTGTTGGTCTCCATTTGATTTTAAAATTGGGTACAAAGATAATCATTTTATCTGAGTTGAATTCTTCTGGTTAACTCTCTTTTAAAATTTTGAATTTCACGATTCGATTGTGCTGATACAGAGGAGTTTTCTTCTGCCCGTCTTACTAAATAGGGCATCACTTTTTGAACAGGACCGTAAGGTAAATATTTAGAAACAAAATATCCTGAATGCGCTAAATTAAATGTGATATGATCACTCATTCCATAAAGCTGTGCAAAAGCTACTCTTTTATCTGCAGGTTCCAAATTGTATTTTTCCATCAGTTCTATGGTGTTCATACAACTCTCTTCATTATGGGTTGCCACACAAACATGAATGGTGTCAATATTGGTAATACAGGTTGCAACAGCTTCATTATAAGCATTGTCCGTATCTTGTTTGGTAAAATGAATAGGAGAGGGGTATTTCATTTCGAAGGCACGCTCCCGTTCATTTTCCATATAAGCACCTCTCACTAATTTTACACCTGCTTTACATCGTTGATCCTGAGCATATTGAATCAATCGTTGTAACATTGGAATTCCTTCAATTCGATACATTTGGATCGTAGTGTAAACAATTGGTTTCACTTTGTTGAATCGGGGCATCATTTCATAAACCATTTCATCAATAGCAGGTTGGATCCAACTGTCCTCAGCATCTACGAAAATGGACAATTCATAAATAGAGGCTATCTCATAAATTGATTCAGCTCTTTTCTTGGCCGCAAGCCAATATTGTTGTTCTTTTTCAGATAATGGTGCACCGGAAGCTACTTTTTCAAGTAAGGAAAAGGAGCATAATCCGGTAAATTTGAATACACCAAAAGAGATATAGGGTTGATTTTTAGCTACTTCAATAGTTTTGAGAATCTCATCTCTCACTTTATCAAAGTTTTCTTCTCCTTCTAACCCCTCAGCTGAATAATCTAAAATGGAGTAACACCCATGATCACCCAGTTTTATAATGGTTTTATCACATTTATCGACAGAAGTACCTGCACAGAAGTGCTTGAATATATTATTCTTAACGATCCATCCATAAGGAATTTTTAAAATTTTTGCCATTTGGAGTAACGTTTTTCCAATCGTTACAAAAACCGGTTTTGTAATAAATGTAAATAAAAATAGGGCTCTTCTTAATTCACCATTTGATAGATGTTTAAATGCAATTTGAGTATTGTTGAAATTTGGTTTCATGTTTTTTTTATTAGAGTGCAAAAATAGCAATTTGATTTCATTTATGGTAATAGATTCTTTCAATAGAATAATAGATAAAAAAAATCCACTTCGTCTGGGAAGTGGATTTTATTATTTCATATATTCGGTTATTATAAAAGGACTTTTGATGACCTTTTGATAAATCTTTGATATTCAATCATTTTTTTATGTAATTTTTGAGCTAAAAATGGACACCCTTCTTGCAAATAATCGTAAATAATCTGAGATTCAGCCAAATAATCTTTTTTCTTTTTATTATCCCAGAAGAAAGGGGGATATTGAAGGTTTGCAAGTCTATCGGCAAGTTTTACTGCCCAAACTTCATAAGGTTGATCTTTGATTCGTTCTAAAGAATCAATCACTTTCATTTTTCTGCCTTTGATTTTAGCATCTTTAGTCAATGCAGCCACTCCATTTGCAACTTCAGTACCAAACTCATCTTTGATATCAGAATAAGTTAAATGAGAATCTTCTAAGGCATCATGGAGCATGGCACATTTTACAGCTAAATTTGCATTTAACTGATGTTCAAAAAGTGTGGCAGTCATAACCTCAAATGTAACACTTTGAACATGATCAAGATAATCAGTAAATTCACCCTCCTGATATCCGCCATATCTTTGTCCTTCATGAATTTTTGAGGTAAGTTCCCAAACCTTGTCAAATTCAAAATTTCCAAAAACTTGAGTGTTGCTTTCCAGTTTCATTGTTGTTGTTAGTGTTGATCTAATGAGTTTTTTAAAATGAGTTTTAACGTCCTAATGAAGTGCAAATATAATAAAAAAACTAATAAAACCTTACGCTCTATTAATTTTTTTATTTTTTTTGAATTAATTGTAAATATAATGTTACTTCAAATGAAAACTAAAATCAAATTGTGAGTCCGGAGTAATTTCGATCGGTTCTTGCTCATGTCTCATTACTCTAAGGTTTCTGGCCCCTTTTAAAGTGATGGTACAATCTTCAATCCATAATGCAGTTCCTTCTCTTAAACCGGCTACAGTAATTTCAGGATTAACTGCTAAAAACTCATTAATCCTATCCTGACGTGTTTCTCCGCCATGGCGAACAGCGTCGTTAACTTCTTCAGGATAAGGATCTAAATAGTGTGGGTTGATCTGAAAAGGAACAAAATCAAAGCAGTCAAAACTTTCAGGCATCACGATTGGCATGTCATTGGTTGTTCTTAGCGTAGGACAAGCAACATTTGAGCCGGCACTCCATCCCAAGAATGGGGTTCCTTCCAACACTTTGCGTCTAACAGGTTCAATCAATCCGTAGTAGTGAATTTCATCCACTAAATGAAAAGTGTTGCCACCACCAACCATGATCGCTTCAGCGTGGTTTACTGCATCAATTGGATCTGAAAAATGGTGAATGGATTCCACTTCAAAACCATAATTTTTAAAAATGGAAGCTACTCTTTCAAAATAGGCATCGTAACTATCAGGAAAATTTTTTCCGGCTACTTTAACTCCTGCATAAGGAAAGAACAGGATTTTTTTAATATTTTTGGTAAGAAATTGATCAATCAAATCGATACACCAGCCTAAATAAGGCTCTTTGTAATTGGTTGAATTGCTTATAAGAAGTAATTTCATAGCTATTTTTTTTAAAGTTGAGTGCAAAAATACAAAATAATGTGCTAATGTGCTAAAATGCTAATGTGCTAATTTATTTTGCCATTAGCCCTTCGCCATTAGCCCTTCACCTTTTGCCCTGATATTTTTTTTTATTTTTTTTCATTATTGAAGTTTTGTATTGAAAAAAGTTGTACTTTTGCCACCTCAAACAAACGTTCTTTGAATGATGCCTTGGTGGTGGAATTGGTAGACACGCAGGACTTAAAATCCTGTGACCATTGCGGTCGTGCGGGTTCAAGTCCCGCCCGAGGTACAAAAAATGAAAGCGGAAGTAGCTCAGTTGGTAGAGCATAACCTTGCCAAGGTTAGGGTCGCGAGTTCGAGTCTCGTTTTCCGCTCAAAAAAGCAGATCTTTGTAAGGTCTGCTTTTTTTGTTTAGTTTAGCCACGAATGCACGAATTAAAAATTAGCAAATTAGCAAATTAGCAAATTAGCAAATGCAACTAATTGAAAAATAGTTCGTTATCCGTTGCTTTAAAATGAAAAATGAAGAATGAAAAATTCTGCGGAGATCTTCGATATCTGCGGACAAAAATTATTCTCCCGCAGATTACACTGATTTACGCAGAAAATTTGGTTTTTTATTTTAAAGAAAACTTGATCGGAATGGTATAAGCCACTCTTACCGGTTTTCCCATTTGTTTTCCGGGAATCCATTTGGGTGATGATTTTAGAACACGAATAGCTTCTTCATCTAATTCCGGAAAAACAGAATTCAATACTCTTATATTTGAAATGGAACTATCAGGTTCAATGATAAATTCAAGTAAAACTGTTCCTGAAAGATTTAACGATTTTGAATATTCAGGATATCTAAGTTCATTTCTTACAAATTCTTCCCATTTAGACAATCCACCTGGAAATTCAGGCATAGTATCTACATAATGATATACACCTGAAATGGTATCAATAGGTTCAATTGGTTCTATTAATATATCACCGAAAGTAAATGTTACGGAATCTATTTTATTAATTTTTTTAATTGAATCTTTGTTTTTTAAACTATCTGATTCATATTTTGTAATTTCTATAGAATCTTTGAAATCTGTTTTGTTTGAAATATGATCATCATTTTTGTTTGGAGTACAAGCTATAAAATTACTCATTATCCCCACCGATAACCCTGCTAATACGATCGCTTTGCCTAAGTATTTTTTCTTGACAATCTCATTTTCTAAATAGCGAACTTCCGATTCACAAGCCGGGCAGGTTCCTCTGCACTCCCCTTCAAAAGTACACTCATGGGTTTTATATTCGATATGATTCTCAGAAGCTATCTGCTTCCGGATCTCTTTTAATACATCACAAGTGACTCTCCCTTTGTTCATGTAAGCGGTTTATTACTGACAACGTAATGTTTTGCAAATTTAGTACTTTTTAATGAAAAATGAAAAATGAAGAAATCTCCCGCAGATTACGCTGATTTACGCAGAAAGTATTCCTAAAGTTTACAAGAAATTATTTTTTTTGATTTATTTCACAGTGTTATAAGGTGTATCACAGTGTTAATTTATTAAAAAGTTTCATTTCTAAATACTTTTTTATTATTTTTCTGCGAAGCTAATTATTACTTTTTTTTTAAGTCCGTTGTCCGTTGTCTGTTGTCCGCTGTCCTAAAGTTACACTGTGAAATTTGTTTTACATTATTTTAGTGTGAAGCGAATTGGAATTGTATAGTATACCCTTACCGGTTTTCCCAATTGTTTTCCAGGTTTCCAGTCTGGTGAATTTTGAATTACCCGAACTGCTTCAGCATCTAATTCCGGATCAACTTTGGTTACCGCTTTAACATGTGTAATCTTCCCGGTTTTTTCAACTATGAACTCAACAATTACAACACCCTGAATCCCTTTAATACGACAATTTTCAGGATATTTCATTTCTTTTTTGAGGTAGCTGGAAAATTCTTTATTCCCTCCCGGAAACTCCGGCATATCTTCTACAAACCGAACTGCTGTAGAGTCTATTTTAACAGTGGGAGTTTGATTACTTTCTAATACAGTTGGATCTTCTTGTGCATAGATGTTATCTATTGAAAGAAAAAGAGCTATAAATAAGATAGAGGCTAAATAGATTGTTTTTTTCATAATTGTTATTATTTTTTTTAATTAATTTTCTGAACAAATAAATAAATGAATGTTGTTTTTATTTGATTTTGAAAACAATATTATAATTTAATATAGATTTAACAGGTTTAAAATAGAGTAAGTACGGTTTCCATTTTGGAGAGAGTGAAACCACACGAATCGCTTCCCGATCTAAATCCGGGTGCAAGGATTCAATAACTTTTACATTCTGAACAGTGCCGTCAATATCAATTTCAAAAGATACTTTCACAGTACCTTCGATTTTATTAATCTTACATAATTCAGGATATTGAAGCTCTGCATTTATAAAAGCTTTAAATTTTTTTTCACCCCCGGGAAAGTAAGCTATTCTATCGGGACGAATATCACCTTCTAATATTTCTGTTCTATTTTGAGACATTTATTTCAGATTTTAAATTCTCTTTTAATTTATAAATTGGTTGGCAAATATATAATATTTAAATGAAAAATGAAAAATGAAAAATTCTGCGGAGATCTGTGAAATCTGCGGGCAACAATTATTCTCCAGCAGATTACGCTGATTTACGCAGAAAATGTGCTTATTTTTTATTCTAAAGTAAACCTAATTGGAATAGTATATTGAACTCTATGTGGTTTTCCCATTAAATTGCTTGGTTTCCAATCGGGTGTATTTTGGATTACACGTATTGCTTCTGCGTCTAAGTCAGGATGAACTTTATTTTTTGCAGTAACATTGGTAACTTTTCCATTTTCCTCAATATCAAATTCAATAATTACAACACCTGAAATGGAATCTCTTCTGCAATTTTCCGGATAATGAAGTTCATTTTTTAAATAGTCAACAAATGCTTCAGGACCACCTGGAAATTCGGGCATAGTTTCCATTATTCTCCCTACAGGAGTATTAATTTCATAAATATCATCTTTTGAGTCAATTTCTTCCTCAATCATATTAATTTCATATAATGTATCACTATGATAATTCAAAAAAGATGTTGTGTCAACCTTTACAACATCTCCTTCCAGTGAGCCTAATGTAAAATTTTTGTTATACGAATCACATTTCGGATGAAATGTGTCGGGTGGTGTTTCATTGATGGTACTACCTGATTCTGAAATTCCCCCTACCATTATAAATTCATCTGAGTTTTTTGAATCATCTTTTTCAGGTTCTTTAACCTTTATAGTACAACTGCTCCATGTTCCCAATAACCCCACCGATAACCCTGCAATAACTATCGCTTTGCCTAAGTATTTCTTCTTGACAATCTCATTTTCCAGATAGCGAACTTCCGATTCACAAGCCGGGCAGGTTCCCTTACATTCACCCTCAAAAGTACATTCGTGGGTTTTATATTCGATTTGATTCTCAGAAGCAATCTGCTGCCGGATCTCTTTTAATACATCACAAGTGACTCTCCCTTTGTTCATGTAAGCGGTTTATTATTGATAACGAAAGTTTGGACAAAAATAGTACAATTTTAATGAAAAATGAAAAATGAAAAATGAATAATGAAAAATTAATTCGATTATAATTCGTGAATTAGTGGCATAATAAATGAAAAATGAAAAATTGAAATGTTTAAATATATTCTAGCGAGTATACATTTTGTTTCCCTTAATCTATTGATTTTCTGAATTTGTAGTTTCTATTTCTTCTTCATTTTTAATAAGTTCAAACCTAATCGAAACTCTGGATACTGTTTTAGCTGGAATTCCATTGTGAGTTCCCGGAATCCAGTTGGGAGTTTTGGCTAAAACCCGAACAGCTTCATCGTCTAAATCAGGATAAACTTGTTTGATAACCTTAATGTTGGTTACAGATCCATCGTTGTCAATTGTAAATTGAAGCTCTACAACTCCTTGTAAGTTTAATATTCGGCATGATTCAGGATATTTTAACTCTTTGTATATAAATCGATAAAATTGATCTATCCCACCCGGAAATTGTGGTAATACCTCTATGGAGTCATTCTTTTCAAAATGGGTACTTTGTTGTGATAACACCGAGCCTGAAACCCCAATCAGAATGTAAAAAAAACAAGCGATGCTTAAAGTTGTTTTTCTCTTATTTTTCATTATTCACTATTCACTATTCATTATTCATTCCTCTTTTGTCCTTCGTCCTTCGTCTTTCGTCTTTCGTCTTGCGTCCTTCGTCTTGCGTCCTTCGTCTTACGTCCTTCGTCCTTCGTCCTTCGTCCTTTGTCCTTTGTCCTTTGTCCTTTGTCCTTCGTCCTTATTTCCCTTTGTTATAAAAGAATTTTTCTGAACTTATTGTGCCATCCTTTTGGGTAATAGTTAAAATATAAAACCCAGACTGATAAGGCGTAAAATGGATCGTGCAATCCCTGTTATTGACATCATGACTGAATAATAATTTTCCTTCTAAAGAGAATATGTCAGCTTTAAGAATGATCTCCTCTGATGTAATATTGAGAATGCCATTATTAGGATTAGGACCAAATATCCAGTTTTTGGTTTCAGTGGAACCTGCAAAAATGGATGCATTCAATTCAAAACAATCTAACATGTTTGTACTATAACCACGATAAGGATTAAAAACAAAAATGTGGGTAAAATCTTCAGTGGTATTGGTTAGATCTGAAATCCAACTGGTTCCACTATTTAAACTTTTGATAATGAGGCCATTATTTCCACAAGCAAAAACAATCTCTTCACTTAAAACATTTAATTGGTTTAATGTTTGGTTTGAATTCGAATAAACGGTATCCCAGGAAACTCCGCCATTTGTTGTTTTTACAATGGAATGGGAAGATAAAATGGCATATCCAACTTGATCTGATATAAAATTAATATCAGTGATGGGCGTATTTTCTGCATTGAAAACACAATTCCATTGTGAAAATGGAGTTGTACTTTTTACAATTTGATAGTTTCCGGTTACATGATCTCTTACACTCATAAATCCGGTGTTGTTGGATGATAAGTCAATTTTTATAGGTGTTTGAGTGAAAAAAGTATCTCTATATTGAATTTGATTATTCGTTTGTGAAATGAAAATATAGGGATTTAATTGAATATCATTACTTTGAAATAAAAAATAGATATTATTCTGATCTACAGCATCAAAAGAAGTGATGGTTCCGTTTGAAAAAGTTCCTACACTACTTAAAAGAGCATCTTCGGTTACTTTGCTAATATAGGCATAAGTTCCAGAATTTCTAATACTAAACAAGATATTTTCATTTTTTAAGGGAAATAAAATATTACTTTTCACCTCATAATTGTCAATTTTCTGGATCACTTGAACCGTATCCAAAACTTCATCAATTTTAAATAAAAAATAGGTTTTCCTATCTCCAATTCCATCAGGATGATAATCGATGCGGGTATAACTATACGCACCCCAATCACTTGATATGTAAGCATTATCATGTACTTTAATGGCTACATTACCAACCGTACCACCAACATAATGGGGGAAGAGCCTGTTATAATTCCATTGACCAAATAAATTTGTAAAACAAATTGTAGTAATTAAACTGATAAAAATGAATTTTTTCATGATGATTTCTCTTTAAAATTCAACATGCAAATATAATAATTTTTTTAAATGAAAATGAAGTTTTTATTTTATTTGTTTCACAGTGTTATTTCAGTCTGTTGAAAGGTTGAACGCTTCGCTGTTGAAAGGTTGAAAGTTGAAGGGTTGAACGCTTCGCTGTTTAAAGGTTGAAAGTTGAAGGGTTGAACGCTTCGCTGTTGAATGTTTAAAGGTTGAACGCTTTGCTGTTGAATGTTTAAAGGTTGAACGCTTCGCTGTTGAATGTTTAAGGGTTGAACGCTTCGCTGTTGAAAGGTTGAAAGTTGAAGGGTTGAACGCTTCGCTGTTGAATGTTTAAAGGTTGAACGCTTTGCTGTTGAATGTTTAAAGGTTGAACGCTTCGCTGTTGAAAGGTTGAAAGTTGAAGGGTTGAACGCTTCGCTGTTGAATGTTTAAAGGTTGAAATAAAATTAAACCCAAAACCTTAAACCCAAAACCCAAAACCCAAAACCCAAAACCCAAAACCCAAAACCTTAAACCCAAAACCCAAAACCCAAAACCTTAAACCCAAAACCTTAAACCCAAAACCTAAGACCTAAAACCCAAAACCTTATCCCTCACTATTTCCCTTTTCCCGAACAATATACTTGAAATGATCAACATGTACAACCCCCATTTTATGAAGTGAATCGATGGTTTTTTGGGTGTCTTCTTCGGTATTATAGTCTGGAATTATTGGAACTCTGACCATGATTTGTTCAGATAACCCTTCAGAAAGGAGAAATTTTAAATTGTTTATGGCACGATGCGGATTTTTTTTGGTGTAAGCCATATAGATTTTAGGATTGAGATCCTTGATGTCAATAATCCACTCATGTACATTTTTATATACAGATTGGAGGGTTTTTAATGGAACATGTAAGGATGTTTCCATGTTCATAGTCCACTGTTTCCCAAATTGTTCGTAATATTCATTGATGAAAGGAACTTGAAGCAAAGGTTCTCCACCTCCAAAAGTGATCCCTCCATTGGTGGCTAAAAAGTAGAGATTGTCGATTTTAACAAAGTTATAAAACTCTTCGGTTGTCAATATTTGTAAAGGGGAATCAATACGCCATGATTGAGGATTTAAGCAGTAGTCACATTGTAATGGACAACCATAAAAAGCAGCTAAAGTGGTGACACCTTTGCCGTCAATAGTGAGGCGATGTCGATTGATTCCGATAAATTTAGCAGATTTGAACATACTAACATGAAAAGTGACCCCCTGAGAGGTCACTTTTTTAATTTATAATGATATGATTTTTAGTAATTTTCAGCTCTTAATTGCATGTGGGCTTTTTCATGAAGACAAGCAGGACAAAGATCTAAAGCTTTTTTAGATTCATATACATAGCCGCAATTTGCACATTCCCATTTTACTTTTTCTTCTCTTTCAAATACTTTATTTTCAAGGATATTGGCTAAAAGTTTACGGTATCTTTTTTCGTGTTCTGCTTCCACTTTAGCGATCATTTCATAAGCGATAGCGATTTCTTTAAATCCCTCTTCTTTAGCTACTTGAGCGAAATGTGGGTATAAATCAGTCCACTCTTCGTTTTCACCTTCTGCAGCGGCTTTTAGGTTTTCAGCTGTAGTTGAAATCATACCTGCAGGGTACATGGCAGTAATTTCCACCATTCCGCCTTCTAAAAATTTGAAGAAACGTTTAGCATGCTCTTTTTCTTGTCTTGCCGTTTCCATAAAGATTTCAGATATTTGAACATATCCCTCTTTTTTAGCGGTTTTCGCATAAAATTCATATCTGTTTCTTGCTTGTGATTCACCGGCAAACGATTTTAATAAATTTTGTTCGGTTTGTGTTCCTTTTAAACTCTTTTCCATGGATCTGTTATTTTTAAAGTTAATATTTCATTGGGCAAAGATACAAAAATAATGAATAATGAATAATGAATAATGAAGAATGAAAAATGAATAGTGAAGTCCTTTATCTTATTTGTTTCACAGTGTTTCACAATGTTAAAAGATGTTTCACAGTGTTATTTCAGTCTGTTGAAGGTTGAACGCTTCGCTGTTGAAGGGTTTAACGCTTCGCTGTTTAAAGGTTGAAAGGTTTAAAGGTTGAACGCTTCGCTGTTTAAAGTTTGAAAGGTTTAAGGGTTGAACGCTTCGCTGTTTAAAGGTTGAAAGGTTTAAAGGTTGAACGCTTCGCTGTTTAAAGGTTGAAAGGTTTAAGGGTTGAACGCTTCGCTGTTTAAAGGTTGAAAGGTTTAAAGGTTGAACGCTTCGCTGTTGAAAATTGAAACATCATTAAAACCCAAAACCCAAAACCCAAAACCCAAAACCCAAAACCCAAAACCCAAAGCCTAAAACCCAAAACCCAAAACCTAAAACCTTAAACTTTAAACTAAAATTTTGTTATTTAACTAATTGAATTATTTTGTGGAGCTCTTCACGTAATGTTGGGTCAACGATCCCTTCACCCTCTTTGAAGTTTTGATAAAATGATGGGAGTGAAAAAGTGCCAATCACATTCGCTCCATGATAAGGAAATCTTTTTGCAGCAATCTCTAAGGAAACTTTACCGCCCATTGGACCAGGAGAAGTGCTGACTAACAACATTTTTTTGTCTGGAAATGTTTTTCTTTCCGGAATACGAGTCATCCAGTCAAATAAGTTTTTGAATAATGTGGTATAGGCTCCATTATGCTCAGCCATCGCCATTATAATCAAGTCAGCTTCATCAATTTTATTTTGAAATTCAAAAGCTTTGTCAGGAATCCCATCTTTCAACTCTTTGTCAGAATTGTAAATGGTCATCTCATATTCATTAAGATCCACGAGTACTATATCGCCACTGTTAAAATGGTCTAAAACATTGATTAATAATTGTTTGTTTATGGAAGTTGAACTGCCGCTGGTGGAAAATGCTAATATTTTCATAATTTATTTTGTTTTTGGTTGTTATTTTGTTTGTTTTCAAGTCTTTGTTTGACTGCTCATTTCAGATAAAGTTTAATACTGATCTTATAAGAATTAGAACCAAAATGGCACAGATTAGTAATAAGCTAATGTGGTAATAAGCAAATAAGATAATTAATTTTGAATAAATAATTCGTTTTTAATACGCGAATTCGTGGCATTTTTTTATTTTTAGTATCACAATGTTCCACAATGTTATGTCAGTCTGTTGAAAGGTTGAACGCTTCGCTGTTTAAAGGTTGAAAGGTTTAAAGGTTGAACGCTTCGCTGTTGAAGGGTTGAAAGGTTGAACGCTTCGCTGTTGAAAGTTGAAAGGTTGAACGCTTCGCTGTTGAAGGGTTGAAAGGTTGAACGCTTCGCTGTTGAAGGGTTGAAGGTTGAACGCTTCGCTGTTGAAAATTGAAACATCATTAAAACCCAAAACCCAAAACCCAAAACACAAAACCCAAAACCCAAAACCCAAAACCCAAAACCCAAAACCCAAAACCCAAAACCTAAAACCTGATAGCTGACAGCCATTCAATTAGCTTATTATTATAATGCCACGAATTCACGAATATCAAGAATAAGAAACTAAACAAGAGAAACATTAATCCCACATTTAATCCACCTGCCGGGAGCCGGAATATGCGGATAATCAAAATATTCCTGATTGAAAATATTGGATATTTCTATAAATAATTGATAGTTTTTTCTTTCATAAATTAATTTGAGATTTCCAACAAAAAAGTTAGGGTAGGGGAGTTCTTCCAACGTGACTTTGTCTATATAATTGCCATTTCTGTCGTTAAAACTAAACATCCAGTTGGCTGAAAAACCTTTATAAATATCATGATCAATAATCAGATTGACCTGATGTTTTAAATAATCGGTAACATACATGGAGAGATAGTCGGAACCCTTTTGTTGCATGTTTAAATAAGTGTAATTTATTGAAATTCTATTAATTATGCTTTTCTGAGGTTTGTAAATGATTTGTATTTCAGATCCATAAGTGGTTACATTTTGCAGATTTTCACTATGCCATTTTTCTTCTGATGGCAACTTAACCCAATCGATCATTTGGAAGCCGTATTTGTAAAATAGTGCTGCTTGAAAATTAAATGCCTTATAAACCTGCCTGTAGCTGATTTCACTATTCAGGCATTGTTCCGGTTTCAAATCAGGATTGCCTGTTTGAGAGGGACTTGAATAGTAAAGATCTGTAAATGTGGGTAATCGGTAAGAATTGTTGATGAAAAAGTTGAAAATTCCGTTTTTAATCCACGATTTGTTTTCAAAATTAAAACCGCTATATGTTTTAAACCCATAGTCATTGTTGCCACTCTCCATCACGCCGAAAGTAAAGGTGTTTCCACGGAAGAAATATTTATGCGTTAAAGCACCCGAAAAGTGGGTTCTCACTTTCCCTTTTTTATAAACGGTGTCATTATAAAACGGATCAGAAACAGGGTTTTCTAATGATTCCCCTAGGTTACTGCTCCTGATTTGTTCATTTCTGAAATCAAGACTAATTGTAGTGATTCCCCAGTTTGATTTTCTTGATAATTGATAATTTGCTCCTAAAGTGTTTGTTAAATGGTAGTTGTTTCCGGTGTACCAACTTGGGGCCGTGTATCTGAATAGTTGAAACATATCCCGATGTTGCCTGAAATAAATGGATGCAACACTTCTCCATTGTTTTCCATTTTTTTCATGCGTTAAAGAAGCAATCGAGGATCTGGTTTCTTCGTATTGATCTTTATATTTGATGCTATAAAAACTGTTAGCTCCGAAATCTTTCGCATTGAATCCGAATTGTAGGGTAAAATTTCCCCATTTTGGATCTTTGTAACCTGCTAAAGTATAAAAATTGGAGTTTTTAAAATCTGTATTATTGATATATCCGGAGCTTTGAGAGCGATTGATGCCGCTCAGGATATGAAATTTATTCCATGATAAGTTGGTGGAGATCTCTCCGTTCAAGTAGTTATAATCTCCAAAAGTGAGTTTACATTGAGATTTTCTATTATTTTTCTTTTCTTTATAGATAATATTTATTGCTCCGGCGAAAGCGATATTACCGGCTGACCACGCGCCAGGGCCTTTTAGGATCTCAATACGATCAATTTCAGAAAAGATGATAGGGATGTTGAGGTTGTGGTGACCTGTTTGAGGGTCGGTAAAATTGATACCATTGATAAGGATCGCAATTTGATCGAAGGTGCTTCCTCTGTAGCTTAAATCTGCTTGTACACCTTCATTGCCGCGGGTTTTAAGATCGAGTCCACTTACAAATTGGAGTATATCCTGTAAGTTTTGGACTCCCGCTCGCTGAATCTCCTGGGCTGAGAAAACGGTGATAGCATCGATTAATGGGAGCATCAATGCTGATTTGGATGCTTCGATTTCAATTTCGGCCATTTTGTTGATGGAATCGGTTAAGAACAAGGGGTTTGATTCCGCTTGACCAAAAGCCTGATTGGAACCATTAGAGAGCATCATTGTGGCTAATGTTCCGATAGATAAAGCTTTACCGATAGAATTGAAAACGCTGAATTTTTTGTTCGTCCATCTTTTAAAACGGAGCACTGTTTTAGGTTTAGTTTTGTGTTTCATCTTGTTTTAAATTAGTGAATAATTGAGCGCGCGAAAGTACAAAAAAAAGGACAAATTAAATAAAATGGAGTAGTAAAGTTTTCCCTTGATTAGAGTTTTACAAATGAAACACCCTTCAAATCCCGATTTGAAGTTTTAAAAAAATAAACACCCGAAGCATAACGGGTCACATCAACAAAAAAGGAATTGGAAGAGATAGAACCACTTACAACACATTTTCCAGCGATATCATAAATACCGAATTGAGTACCTATCAGGCTTGGATCTAAAACAATATTTAAGATTGAAAAACATGGGTTTGGGAAAACTTTATAAAGATTATCTTTTTTTCCATTTCCTACCAAAGAATATTTCGCACAAAAAACGTCAAATCCACCTTTGGAAGTGGTTTCAACCAATGATTCCTCCCCATTTCCGAATTGAGTAAAAAGATTAAAACTTCCTAAACAATACAGTTCATTATTATATTTAAAAATTGAATTTCCATATTCTATTGAATATCCTCCATCCTGACGCCCCCATTTCAGAGTGCCATCAAAGTTAAAACTGACAATAAAAAGGTCAGAAAACCCTGAAGCCGTCATGTTCAAAATTGGCAGATCCTCAGTATTAAAGAAATCAATATCATTTGAAAAGTGTCCGCAAACTAAAATTTCTCTTGGGGTAACACAAATAGCATTACAGATATCTTCATAGGTTCCTCCACCGGAGATAGTCCATTCTAAATCACCCCAATTCGTATATTTTGCCAAGAAGAAATCTTCATTACCTTTTGAAGTTATCCATTTATTGTTTTGATTATTCCGGCTGGTAAGAGCAATGGTCTGATTAAAAGTACCTGTAATTAATATTGATTCTCCTAAAACAGCCAGATCCTCAACAGATTCCAATCCGTCACCCCCAATAGATTGCGCCCAGGTGCACACATCATTTGTCGTGAACTTAGCCAGGAAAACATCAACTGACTGATGAGCGGTGATTTCAAAACAGTAGTTTGAGTTTTGATTAAAATGGAGCGTATCAGAAAATTGTCCTGCCAAATAATATCCGTTTTGAGTTTTAATCAGTTGGATTCCACAATCATCATTTACACTACCTAAAGTAAATGATTTTTTAAAGTTACCCAAGGTATCATAAAAAGCCACAAAACAATCTGATCCACCATTACTTACAATTTCTTGGTGTCCCATAACGGGGGGCGTATTAAAATCTGCAAAATATTGATATCCACCTGTAACAGCTATTTCGTTGCCTAAAACGGAGATCCCATTTCCGGAATCATCACTAACACCACCACCTCTTCGAGCCCATAGAAAAGTTCCGTTTTTCATATATTTTGCAATAAAAAAATCTTTACCACCTAATCCGGATAATTGATTCGTATCCGGGATATTTGGATTGGCGAAACCGGCCATATCACTGAAAGTTCCAACAACATAAACAGCCGATGAAGTAACAAATACACGATTTCCCCAGTCCTCTCCTATACCTCCTGCTCTTTTAGCCCAAACAATATTCATATTGGGGTCCATTTTAACCAGAAACATATCAGAATTTCCGGCACTTATGATAGAATCATTTCCCAAACGAGCAGTTTCAAAAAATTTACCGGTAATAAAAATATTCCCATCAGCGTCAATAGCGCTGTGTGTTATCAAGTCTTTGGATACACCTCCAAAACTCATTAATTGTTTAGGTTGGTAGTTCTGAGCATTAGAAACAAGAAAACATGAAATGAGTAAAAACAGACAAAAAACCTTTTGGAAAGAAAACATGAACTAATATTTTAAAATTTTAATAATCTTTGGTTTGTCAGCCATGATTTTTACCAGATAGATTCCTGCCTTTAGATGTGAAATGTCGATTTGGTTTTCATTTTGTAATAAAACACCCTCTTGGATCAATTTCCCCGAGAGATCATAAATAGCATATTGTTGTCCAATTTGTTCAAGAGAAATCGTAAATTGATTTTCGACAGGATTTGGAAATAATTGAAATTTATATTCAGGAATGATAATTGTATCTTTGATAAATTCGGGGAAAGGGTAACGGGCAATGAAAAAATCGTTGGATCCCCTTGATATAAGCTGAGAAATTGGAGTTTGAAAATCGTAAAAACTTAGTTTTTCAGTGAATCTTCCTGATACATAGATCCTATTATTAAAAATTTTGTGATTAATAATCTCTTCACTGTTTGAGCTTCCACAAGTGGCACCTGTTATAAAAGTACCCTTATTATCGAATAATCTGACAGCTTGTTTAGAGAATTGATTAATATTAAATTCAAAGGTTTTATGATAATAGGAACTATATTCTGTAAAACTCTCACGAATATAACTACTCACAACGACATAATGGTCAGAAGCAGATATGGCTGGTGTTTTTATGTAATAGTAGCCTTTTAAATCCTTCACAAATTTTATATTTCCGGAATGGTCATAATGAGCCATAAATAATCCCTGGAATCCCTCATCTAAATTGCCCGCACCTTCAAAAACTGAAATTGTGGTATCCTTACCGTTAAAAATGGCATCATCTTCAGCAGCCCCGATAATATAAATACCATGTTTGTTAGCACACATTGAAATAGCATTATCTCTTAACAAATATTCATTATATCCATCATGTAAACTTCCTCCTCTATAAAACCAAATTGGATTTCCAAACCGGTCATATTTGGCTACAAACATGTCAGCTGAACCATAAGATGTTAATACATTTGAATTAAAAGATGAAGGAGTATTAAAATTCATATTCGACATAAATGAACCGGTTATGTAGATATATTGATCATAAACGATCATATCATTTAACACATCATTTTCATTGCCACCTGCTCTTTTAGCCCATAAAACGTTGTAACTGGTATCTAAACAAGCTAAGAAAATATCTTTTTGATTGGCAGATAAAATGGTGTTATAAGGAGTTGGATTTTGAGGATCAAATGTAATCATTTGATTAAAAGTTCCTGAAATAACAATATTATTATCTAAAATATTAATTTTAAAACCCGATGAATAGAGATCGCTTTCATAACTCCTGTAACTTAACAATTCCCCATTGGAGTTTAATTGAGCTATATAAAAATCACTTACCCCTTTTGCAAATAAAGTATCATTTTGTTCATTATTTTGATTTATAAAAATCAAAGTATCAGCGTTTGTACCAAAAATATAAAATTTACCATTATGTAAAACCATATCTCTGACAACTTTACTATTAGCGCTATATGCTATAGTCTTTCCCCAAAGAAACGTACCATAGGGATCATATTTTGACAGAATAATGTTATTGTTTCCATAAGTAGTAACAACATTATTTTGGATGTATGGTAAATATCCGTATTTGCCAATATGATAAAGATTTCCTTCTTCATCTAATATTATTTTTGAAGTATATTCTGAATATATACTTCCATTGGAAAAGGTCAAATCAGGAATTAAATATTGGCCATACCCTTTTTGAAAAATAAAAAACGGTAATACAATTAATAGAAATAACGAACAAAATTTATTATGGAATCTATTCATATATTGCACTACCGTTTTTTAATTATTTATTCTTTAGGTTCTTCCGGTTTATCTTCCACTTCAACAGCAGGTTTTTCTTCGAGAATTGTCACATTTGGCTTTGAATATTTCTTTTTTTCTTCTATAGATTTTCCAAGATATTCAGGAAGATTTAAGCCGGCCTGATCAAAAAGTTCATGTAATGGGGGAACCGATTTCATTAATCCGGATAAGAAATTGGCTGTTGAGGTTTTTCCACCATCTTCGCCATTACCGGATTGATTATCCCAAACCGTAATTTTATCAATTTTAATATTGCTGATGGCATCAACCTGAGTTTTAACCAATTCAGGAAGTTTTTCAATTAACAATAACTGGAATGCTTTATTGGCATCATTTCCGGCAGCTTTAACCACTTTATCGTAACCTTCCGCTTGTTTGGTCAGAATTTGATACAAACCTTTTGCTTCCGCTTCCATTTTGGCATAGATGGCATCCGCTTCCCCTTTTGCTTGTTCTCTTATTTTTTCTGCAATGGCTTGAGCTTCAATAATTTGTTTTTGTTTTGCAATCTCAGCAGGAACAATAACATTGGCCATTTGAGTTGATTTTTCTCTTTCAGCACGGGCAGCTTCTGCGCGTTTTTCTGCGGCATAAGACTCTTCTAATGCTTTAGCAGTTTGTACCTTTTCAGCAGTGATCGCAATTTTTAATGCTTCTGCTTCTTTTTCACGACGAATCGCATCTGAATTGGCAATGGTGATTTTTGCAGTATTTTCACCCTCAACAGCCGTTGCATTAGCTTGAGAAGTTTCAATACGGGTCAACTTATCTGCTTCTGCTTTTCCAATAGACTCATCTTTATGTGCAATTGCAATTTGTATCTCCTTGTCTTTGAGTGCATTTGCGATCTGAATATCTCTGTCTCTTTGAGCATTAGCGATTTTGATATCTTTATCACGATCAGCCTCAGCTCTACCTCCTTCACCCAATTTAACTTGTTCAGCCACACTAACAATCGCTTCATTGATCGCTTTTGCAGCCGCTTCTTTTCCTAATGCTTCAATATAACCGGATTCATCCCGGATATCGGTAACGTTAACGTTGATCAGTTTCAAACCAATTTTACGCAATTCTGCTTCCACATTATTGGAAATATTGATCAAAAAAGTATCACGGTCTGAGTTGATCTCTTCAATACTCATAGTGGCAATCACCAAACGGAGTTGACCAAAAAGGATATCTTTAGATAATTCCTGAATCTGTTCGATTGACAAACCTAGTAATCTTTCAGCTGCATTATACATATTTTCCGGTTCTGTAGAGATTGCAACGGTAAAACGACAAGGAACATCCACTCTGATATTTTGGCGGCTCAAGGCGTTTGTTAAGTTAGCTTCAATCGAAAACGGTTTTAAATCCAGAAAGGAATACCCTTGAATTACCGGCCATATAAAAGCTCCACCCCCATGAATACATCTGGAAGATGCGTTTTTGTTACTGGAAGCATCCACACCTGTTTTTCCGTAAACCACTAAGATTTTATCGGAAGGACAACGTTTAAATCTGGATAAAAGAGTGATGGTTGTGATAAAAACCACAACAGCAATGATCATAATTAAAATCAATTCATTCATAATTTATATTTTTTCTACTTTTAATATTGTTTCATTTATTATACCAACTACCTTAACTATGGAGCCGGTAGGTATTTTTTCACCATCAGTCATAGCATCTAATTCCCTAAGGGTTTGATTCACTTTAACATGAACTTTACCTTTTCCTTTTCCATTTTCAGGAATAGTAAGATACACTTCACAGGTTTCACCAACGGCACTATTGAGGTCCATGGCATTATTCTGAGATAGTTTCATGATCTGTTTGATAATAAAAAAGAAAAGGAACAACATTCCGATTCCAATCAGTAAAGCAACCAGAGTCAAAACCACTTTGTTAGAGATGGAATCGTAAAAAGCGATACCACCCCAACTAAAACCTAATAAGAAGTTAGTTAAATTTCTAAGTGAAAAAAGTTGAAATGGGGTTGCCCCAACATCTGAATGTCCGTCAAAATCCATATCAACTCCATCAGAACCATCCATTCCGATAAATGTTAAAATCACCTGGATCACAAATACCAAAGATACAGCCAATGCAATGATCCATAAAGTCTTGAGATATAAATCCATCCCGCTAAATAATTCTTCCATGTCATTAAAATTTTAATGGAGCAAATATAGTTTTTTTTTGAATACACGAAACTATTTTTTTATTTTTTTTTGAATTTTACTATTTGCATCATTTTATTACAATAGGCACAATCTATATAAATGAATAATGAATAATGAATAATAGGTATTAGGTTTAAGGTTTTAGTTATAAGTTTTTTTATAAAATAAAAACCTTTTTTCAAAACCCAAAACCCAAAGGAGCAAAACTGATAACTGAAACCTGATAGCTGAAACCTGATAGCTGACTACAGACTACGGACAACAGACCACGGACTAATGATAAATGATAAATGAAAAATGAATACTATTACGGTTCGCAAAGTTACACTATGTTTACTCAAAGTCAAAGATGTTATTTTTTGAGAAACTTTATTGTCTTTAAGAAACTTTAATAACATTGAAATAGTTACTTCAACGGCAATGAACTATAGCGCGTGTTGGGCGTTCGTTTTTATTTGTTTTCTTTTCGGCACATTATCAGAGAGAATTTTTGTAAAGGCTTGTCATTAACAATTATTGTAGGTTCATTTATTTCTTCTGCTTTAATCAATCCAAATTGTCCAAACTCTATTTCTATTGAATTTGAATCGTAAAAATACAATGTTAAACCAGTCCATGGTTCAAATGTGTCTTTGCTTATTTCTTTACCTTGTCCATATCTAAAATCCATTTTTGAAATTGTTACAAAAACCATAAGTCCATTTGGTTTAAGTTGATTATAACAATCTTCTATGAGTTTTATACGGTCTTTTTTGTTTAATAAATGGATTAATGAATAACTGAAAATCCCGTCATATAATTCTTGGTCAAAGGGCATTGAACTAACAGAACCGTGATATACTTTTATACTATCTCCAAAGTGATTTTGTGCTAATTCAATTGCAGTTTCAGAAATCTCTATTCCAGTTATATTAAATCCATTGTCAAGGAAAATCTTGGCGTTTCTACCGTAACCAAATCCGGGTATTAGAATTTTATTTAATCCATATTTTTTAAACAATTCCATTGTCGTAATTGCAGAATCTGCTGGTTCCCAACCCCACATTTCTTGTTTATTTTTAAAACTTGCTTCCCAAAATTCTGTCATATTATTTTCAATTTAAACAAACTACTAAGTTATCTCAATTTCTTCTTTACAATGAACGCTTACTCATTTAAATATTCACCTCAAAACCTTAAAAAAGTGTATAAATCTGTCTAATTGGGTAAGTATTGTGCACTTTTTGATGAGTTTTGGGGTTAGTTTATTTTTCGTTTGCAAATATATTAAAAAAATGAATAATGAAAAATGAAAAATGAAGAATCGACAAGAGACGAGGGACTGGAGCCTGGAGCAAAACTGATAGCTGAAACCTGATAGCTGACACCTGATAACTGAAACCTGATAGCTGACTACAGACTACGGACAACAGACCACGGACTAATGATAAATGAAAAATGAAATTAGCTTATTATCACATTTGCTTATTATCTAATTATTTCATATCTTTGCCAAAAAATTTGAATTTATGAAACTACTTGAATGTAAGGAATTTAAAGATACAAGATCCGGTTTTGGACAAGGATTATTAGAATTGGGAAGAGAAAATCCGGATGTATTTGCATTATGTGCTGATTTAACCGGTTCATTAAAAATGGATGCTTTTGTTAAGGAGTTTCCTGAAAGATTTGTACAAACCGGTATTGCAGAGGCTAATATGATTGGCATTTCTGCCGGGTTAGCTTTAAGCGGAAAAATTCCATTTGCAGGTAGTTTTGCCGGATTTGTTACCGGAAGAGTGTATGACCAGATTCGTATGGTTGTGGCTTATTCCAATCTTAATGTTAAAATTGCAGCATCACACGCCGGCATAACGTTAGGGGAAGATGGTGCCACACATCAGATTATGGAGGATATCGGGTTAATGAAAATGTTGCCCAATATGGTTGTTATAAACCCCTGTGATTACAATCAAACCGTATTAGCTACCAAAGCTGCAGCAGCTCATCAAGGACCTGTTTATTTAAGATTCGGAAGACCGGTTGTTCCCAATTTTACCAATATTGAAGAACCATTTGTTATTGGAAAATCTATACAGTTAACTGAAGGAGAAGATGTTACCATTTTTGCAACCGGCCATTTAGTATGGCATGCATTAGAAGCTGCACAAGCTTTGCAAGAACAAGGTATTAAAGCGGAAGTAATAAATATTCATACCATTAAACCATTAGACGAAGAAGCAGTCTTAAAGAGTGTATCTAAAACAAAACATGTTGTTACTGCGGAAGAACATCTGTTTAATGGTGGTTTAGGAGATTCAATCAGCCAGTTATTGGCCAGAAAATTACCAGCACCAGTTGAATATGTGGCTGTAGATGATCAGTTTGGCGAATCAGGCACACCTGCAGAACTCATGAAAGAGTTTGGATTAGATACAGAACACATTATAAAGGCTGTTGAGCGGGTAATAGCTCGTTAATTATTTTAAAATTTATATGGCGCATCCTACTGATGAGTACATCCTGGAAATGTTTGGTTCCGAAAAAACAAAGGAACAGGCATTTGGTTTACTGATGCGCAAGTACAATACCGAAATTTACAACTCCGTTCGTAGAATTGTCTATTCCCATGATGATTCAGATGATATCGTTCAAAACGTTTTAATTAAGGTCTGGAAACATTTAGGATCTTTTAGAGGGGATTCGAGTCTCAAAACATGGATTACCCGGATTTGTGTCAATGAATCTCTGACATTTATTGAAAAAAAGAAACGGATGTTACAGATTGATGATGAAGAGTATATGGAGCGGGTCATTTCCAATATTCCAGATGATACTCATTTTTCATCTGATCAGATTTTGCAGTTGGTTCAAACCGGTATTCAAATGTTGCCGGAAAAACAAAGGGTCGTTTTTTCTCTTAGATATTACGATGAGATGCCCTACGAAGAGATGTCTAAGGTTTTAGATACATCTGTAGGAGCATTAAAAACTTCATACCATTTTGCGGTAAAAAAAATTGAAGAATTTTTAGCAAAACATTAAACTTTATAAAGAAATTAGAGTCAAAATGATGATTAATAACCATAAAACCATGAAAAATTTGGAATCCATCGGAAAAGATACCGGGTTTACCGTTCCTGACGGTTATTATGATGAATTGTTTCAAAAAATGATGGGCAAAGTAGCCGTTGAAAAGCAAAAAACAATTCATAGACGGCAAATTCTAAGATTTTCATTAGTTACCAGTGCCGCCGCTGCTGTAGCCTTATTGATTACTGTAAATGTTTTCTTAAAAACAGATCAGGTTAATCAGATGGCAAATAACAATCCAACTTTTCAGATTGTTAAAGATTCCATTCAAGTGACTGATCAAAATGTTTTAGCTGAGAATCAAACACAACCCATCGAAGAAGTTGTAATTCCTGAAAAACCGGCTACCAAAAGTACAAACCAATCTACAGGATCAAATAGTGTATCGACTTATGAACAATTAACTGATATAAATTCTGTTCAATCAGTAGTGGGCTTTTATGAAGATGATGCTCATTCTGACCAATTTCAAGAAACATTGATGGACTTGGATTTTTACTATGATTTCTAAAAATTGATTATGAAAAAGTTTGTTCCATATTTACTGGTTGCTATATTAAGTTCGATGTTTATTCATTCCAATGCACAAACGAACGATTCTATCCCATGTATACATGATTCTATACAATCATGTTCCCCCAATCCAAATATTGAAGATAATTGTGTGTCCATAATGGCCATTAAAAAAGATTATATTAAGAAAAATATTCAGTTATCAGAAAACGAAGCTAAAGCTTTTTGGCCATTATATAATGAATATTTAAAGCAAGAATCGATCATATATGATAAATATAGGTATAATATTGAGAAGAGACAGATTAAAACAATAAATGGTAGGCTAAATCCCAGCACATCCAGTGATGAGCAGATTATAGCTTATTATGATCTATATTATCAAACAAGAGAAGCGACCACTTTATTAGAGCAGAAGTTGTATTTAGATTTAAAAAAAGTTCTAAAACCTAAGAATCTGTTGCGGTTTTTGGAATTGGAAAAGTCGTTTAAATCGA
The DNA here is from genome assembly GCA_942493315.1 of uncultured Bacteroidota bacterium. GTDB lineage: Bacteria > Bacteroidota > Bacteroidia > Bacteroidales > WCHB1-69 > UBA5429. The sequence continues at coordinate 2,235,662 of OW818690.1, forward strand.
GTGTAAAGAAAAACGCTCAGAACGCTTGCCCTAAGAATAAATAAAAAAACCAAACGCCTTACAAAAAAAATAAAGTAAGGCGTTTTTTGCATTAATATTTTTTGTAATTTTGCAGTCCCCAAAAAATTGGGTCAAATTTATTGTAAATTAAAAGATTAAATTTTGATTGTATGCCTACAATACAACAGTTAGTAAGAAAAGGAAGAAAAAAGTTGACTTCACAAAGTAAGTCAAGAGCGTTAGACGCTTGCCCACAAAGACGTGGTGTGTGTTTGAGAGTTTACACAACAACTCCAAAAAAACCTAATTCAGCGATGCGTAAAGTTGCTAGAGTACGTATGACCAATGGTAAAGAGGTGAATGCCTATATTCCAGGTGAAGGTCATAACTTACAAGAGCACAGCATTGTACTCGTAAGAGGTGGTCGTGTAAAGGACTTACCAGGTGTTAGATACCACATTGTTCGTGGTGCATTAGACTCTGCAGGTGTAACCGGTCGTTTACAAAGTAGAAGTAAATATGGAACTAAACGTCCAAAGAAAAAAGCTTAACCGCTTTTAAAATGTAAATGGGGTACCAAAATGGGTTACCCGATAGTAAATAACGATTATTGAAGTTACAAAAAAATGAGAAAATCAAAACCAAAAAAACGGATCATCCTTCCAGATCCAAAATTTAATGACGTGATGGTTACGAAATTCGTGAACAACATCATGTTGCAAGGAAAAAAATCAACAGCTTTTGAAATTTTCTATGATGCTATGGATATCATTGAAGAGAAATTGAAAGAGAGTCCATTAGAAATATGGAAAAAAGGTTTAGCCAACATTACCCCTTCTATCGAAGTAAAAAGTAGAAGAATTGGTGGTGCATCTTTCCAAATTCCAACGGAACTCCGTCCAGAGAGAAAGCAATCAGTAGGTATGAAAAATTTAATTATGTTTGCACGCAAGCGTCATGAAAAAACCATGGCAGCAAAGTTGGCAGCAGAAATCATGGCAGCTTATAAAGAAGAGGGTGCTTCTTTCAAACGTAAAGAGGATATTCACAGAATGGCTGAAGCTAATAAAGCTTTTGCACACTTCAGATTTTAATCTGCTACATAAACCGTAGGAAAGGATCGCTATGTCTGAAGATTTGCTGAATATCAGGAATATTGGTGTGATGGCTCACATCGATGCCGGAAAAACTACCACAACTGAAAGAATCCTTTACTATACCGGGAAAAATTACAAAATAGGTGAAGTTGATGAAGGCACTGCAACCATGGATTGGATGGTTCAGGAACAAGAAAGAGGTATAACTATTACCAGTGCAGCTACTACAGTATTTTGGAAACACCAATCAACCGACTATAAGATCAACATCATAGATACTCCCGGACATGTTGATTTTACTGTTGAAGTAGAACGTTCTTTGAGAATATTGGATGGAGCCGTAGCACTCTTTTGCGCAGTCGGTGGTGTCGAAGCCCAATCGGAAACGGTTTGGAGACAGGCTAGTAAATATGATGTAGCACGAATTTGTTACATTAATAAATTAGACCGTTCAGGTGCCAATTTCTTTTCTGTGTTAAATCAGATTAAAGAGAAATTACATGCGAACCCAGTTGCTCTTCAATTACCTATTGGTGTTGAGGATACTTTTTCAGGAGTTGTTGACCTCATAGAAATGAAAGCTTACGAATGGGATGAAGATGACCAGGGTATGAGTTATTATGATGTTGATATTCCGGAAGAGATGATGGATGAGGTAGCAGAGTATAGAAAAATATTGATTGAAACTTTAGCCGATTTGGATGAAGATTTAATGATTAAATATTTTGATACCCCTGAATTAATAACTCCCGACGAATTGATTGCTGTTATACGCAAAGGAACAATTACAAGAGCTATACAACCGGTTTTATGTGGATCCTCATTTAAAAATAAAGGGGTTCAAAGACTGATTGATGCGATTGTGATGTATTTACCTTCTCCGTTAGATCTCCCTTCTGTGGTTGGAATCAATCCTAAAACAGATCAGGAAGAGGTGCGGAAAATGGATGAAAAAGGTCCTTTTGCAGCGATAGCATTCAAAATAGCAACAGATCCTTATGTTGGGAAACTAACATTTATCAAGGTTTATTCCGGTCAGTTAAATACCGGTGAAGTGGTTTATAATGTAACTTCCGGAAAACGGGAGCGTGTATCTAAGATTTTACAGATGCACTCAAATAAACAGACTCAGCTGGATTCAGTGACTGCAGGTAATATTGTAGCATTGGTAGGGATGAAAGAGATTAAAACAGGAGATAGTTTGTGTGAAGAAAAAGCACCTATATTCCTTGAAAATATCGATTTTCCTGAACCGGTGATTCAAATTGCAGTTGAACCTAAGACAAAGGATGATGAAGATAAATTGATGTCTTCATTAGCGAAATTAGCAGAAGAGGATCCCACATTTATCGTGAATCAAAATGAAGAATCAGGTCAGTTATTGATAAGCGGAATGGGGGAATTACATTTAGAAATTCTACTTGATCGTCTGAAAAGAGAGTTCAATGTTGCTTGTAACCACGGAAAACCGAGAGTTGCCTATAAGGAAGCTTTGTTAAATGAAATTTTGCATAGTGAAACTTATAAAAGGCAAACCGGAGGACGGGGTTCTTTTGCATCGATCTCTTTTAAAATATCTCCTACAGATTTAACCAAAAAAGGTTTTAGTATGGTGAATCAGACCAAAGGGGCAGTTTTTACTAAAGAGTATCTAAGTGGTATTGAAAAAGGGTTTACCATAGCCATGAATAATGCGAAATATGGTTTTCCTTTAGAATCTTTACATGTTTCACTTCTTGATGGAAGTGCACATACAGTAGATTCAGATGCCATGGCCTTTGAAATATGTGCTAAAATTGGGTTTAGAGATGCGATTAGAAATGCTCAAACCGTCATTTTAGAACCTATTATGAAAGTTGAAATTGTAACACCGGACGAGTTTATTGGAAATGTTACTTCTGATTTAAATAAAAGAAGAGCAGTTCTTGATTCGGTTGATGCCAAAATTGGTTTTCAGGTAATAAAAGCACAGGTACCCTTAGCAGAGATGTTTGGGTATGTCACAGGTTTAAGATCAATTAGTACAGGAAGAGCCACTTACAGTATGGAGTTTTTAAAATACGCACGCGTTCCGGAAGATATCGAAGAAGCAATACTAACAAAAGGAAGATTCGCTTTATTATAATAAATTAGTAATTAACATAATTCACAATTCAATATAAAAAATGAGCCATAGAATTAGAATCAAATTGAAATCATTCGACCATACATTGGTTGATAAATCTGCAGAAAAAATCGTAAAAACGATTAATGCAGTTAGAGAAGACAAAGTGGTATTAGTTGGACCTATTCCACTTCCTACTCACAAAAAAATCTTTACTGTAAACCGTTCCACTTTTGTAAACAAAAAATCAAGAGAGCAATTTGAGCTTTCAACTTACAAAAGATTATTGGACATTTACGGAACAACATCAAAAACGATTGATGCATTAATGAAATTAGAATTACCTAGTGGAGTTGATGTAGAGATTAAAGTTTAATTAGAATTGGAATTATATTCCGTTTCTTAGTTTTTAATAATTTTTGCGAGTAATCGCGTAGTAATAAATTTAATTAATTTTTAAAAATGTCTGGATTAATAGGAAAAAAAATTGGGATGACTAGCATTTACGATGCCTCTGGTAAAATAGTACCATGCACAGTTATCGAAGCTGGTCCTTGCGTAGTAACGCAAGTTAAAACCGTTGCAACCGACGGTTACGATGCCATCCAATTAGCATTCGATGAGAAGAAAGAAAAAAGGACATCAAAATCTCTGAAAGGTCATTTTGACAAAGCAGGAACAACTCCAAAAAAAGTTGAAAAGGAGTTTACCCTTTTTGAGGAAGGACTTAAAAAGTTGTTTGGTGACATTTTGGATTTAACAGTCTTCATCGAAGGAGAATTTATTGACGTAAGTGGAGTTTCCAAAGGTAAGGGATTCCAAGGTGTAGTAAAACGTCACGGATTTGGTGGAGTAGGAGATGCTACACACGGTCAACACAACCGCTTAAGAGCCCCAGGATCATTAGGAGCATCATCATGGCCTTCAAGAGTAATGAAAGGTATGAGAATGGCTGGAAGAACCGGTGGCAATAAAGTGAAAATGATCAATTTACAAATTGTAAAAATTGTTCAAGAGAAGAATTTATTATTAGTTAAAGGTTCCGTACCGGGGCCAAATGGTTCATATTTAATTATTGAAAGATGGAGTTAAGAGTATATAAAATTGACGGAAGCGAAACATCAAAGGTTGTAACATTGAATGATTCCATTTTTAATGTAGAACCTAATGATCACGCAATTTGGCTTGATGTTAAACATTATTTAGCCAATCAAAGACAAGGGACTCATGATACTTTAGAGAAGTCAACAATTTCCGGTAGTACCAGAAAAATTAAGAAACAAAAAGGTACCGGTGGAGCACGTGCTGGTAGTATCAAATCCCCAACTATTCGTGGAGGAGCAACTGCTTTTGGGCCACATCCAAGAGATTATAGTTTCAAATTAAACAAGAAAATCAAACGTTTGGCTCGTTTTTCTGCTTTAACCTATAAAGCACAAGATCAAAAAATTCTTGTTGTTGAAGATTTTGGATTAGAAGCTCCAAAAACCAAAACGATGATTGAATTATTAAAAAAATTCAATTTAGAGAACACTAAAACATTGTTTTTAGTAAATGAAAGCAATAAAAATGTGTATCTATCTACTCGTAATTTACAAAGAACCAAAGTGATCAGAGCTTGTGATGTTAATACTTATGATGTATTAAATGCAAAACAAGTGGTAATTTTCGAAAACAGTTTTGCTGAATTCGATAAAATGATCAACGAATAATTCGCAACATTATTGATAACATTAAATCAGATAACAAAAAATGAACGTATTAATTAAGCCCATTATTAGTGAAAAAATGCAGGCGGTTTCTGAAAAATTTAACCGCTACGGTTTCATTGTTGACAGAAAGGCTACCAAAACCCAAATTAAAAAAGCGGTTGAGGAAACATACGGTGTAAAAGTTGAAAGAGTGAATACATTAATTCAACGCGGTAAAGCCACTACACGTATAACCAAGGCAGGAGCAATCACCGGACAAAAAAACACCGTAAAAAAAGCGATAATTTTTGTAAATAGTAAAGATAAAATTGATTTTTATAGCAATATATAACAATGGCACTAAAAAAATTTAAACCAGTAACGCCCGGTCAACGTTTTAAAGTTATTAGCACGTTTGACGAGATTACCACAAATAAACCAGAAGATAGTTTATTGTGTCCTAACCCTAGGACCGGCGGAAGAAATAATAGTGGTAAAATGACAATGCGCTATTTAGGCGGTGGTCATAAAAAAATGTATCGTTTTATCGACTTCAAAAGAGATAAAGATTCGATTCCAGCAACAGTGAAAACCATTGAGTACGATCCTAACAGATCTGCACGTATTGCTTTATTGTTTTATGCTGACGGTGAAAAACGTTATATCATTGCTCCTCATGGATTAAAAGTAGGACAAGTAATTTCATCAGGAACCGGAGTTTCTCCAGACTTAGGAAATTGCTTACCACTTGGAGAAATTCCATTTGGATCAACTGTACATAACGTTGAATTACGTCCTGGACAAGGTGCAAAAATGGCACGTAGTGCCGGATCTTATGCACAATTGATGTCAAGAGACGGAAAATATGCAACATTAAGATTACCATCCGGTGAAACACGTATGATTCTATGTGAATGTCGTGCTACAATTGGAATGGTATCAAATATTGATCATAGTTTAGAAGTATCAGGAAAAGCAGGGAGATCTCGTTGGTTAGGTCGTCGTCCTCGCGTTCGTGGTGTGGTTATGAATCCTGTGGATCACCCAATGGGTGGAGGGGAAGGTCGTGCTTCAGGTGGACATCCTCGTTCTAGAAATGGTATTCCTTCAAAAGGTTACAAAACTAGAGCTCCTAAAAAACACTCTGACAAATATATTATAGAAAGAAGAAAAAAATAATTTTAAATTAAAATAATATGAGTCGTTCGTTAAAAAAAGGTCCATATATCCACTTCAAACTCGAAAAAAGAGCCGTTGAAGCCCAAGAATCAGGCAAGAAAACAACAATCAAAACCTGGTCACGTGCTTCTATGATTTCTCCTGATTTCGTGGGTCTAACTATAGCTGTTCATAATGGAAATAAATTTATTCCTGTTTATGTTACAGAAAATATGGTTGGTCATAAATTAGGTGAATTTGCTCCAACTCGTATCTTTAGAGGCCACGCTGGACAAAAAGATAAAGGAAAAAAATAATTTCCTTTTTGGAATCTATAAAAAAAGCCCCTCAATTGAGGGGCTTTTTTTTGTAAATGAGGAATTTTGTTTTGAAATATGTATATTCGTATTTAGGGCATTCCCCTTTGTCTGCGCTCAATCCAAATCCCCACAAAAATGAACAATAATCGCGTCGCCAGCCAAAGGGTCGGTCTCCGGCCAGTACTCCTCGCAGCCACACCAAGTGTTGCATCGGCCCGGCAGGAGCTCCTCCGTCGCTCTGCCGGTCACGTGCACCACTAGGTGTACCTGCTTGCGGGGTACTTGGCCTTCGCCCTAATGCGGGGGAAAGCTGGGGCTCATTGACCTGCGGAGCACTAATTGGGTATTCTTATAAATGATTGGTGAAAATATTTGTAAATTGTTCATTAATTGCAATATATAAAATTTAGTGATTTTGCATCCGATTAGTAACAACCTTTTAATAGATTAGCCAATTGAAAACCAAAATTTAGAATCTATCACACATTTGGCAATTCAAAAATCAACTAAAATTTTAAATTTATCTAACTAAAATTAGATCAAATCCTATTCAGATCTAACAAATATTAGAAATTATCACACCAATTTCACCATTTCTCAAATAAAATGGTGTTATCATTTATAATAAAGTTGTTTTGTGTTTAAATAAACATTTTACAATGCTTGTAGTTTTCTTTCCCATTGTTGATTGAGATCGATTTTTCAATCATAGCAGATGAGGGATCTAATCTGAATTTGATCTGTTCAAAGATCATATACCAATACAGATAGTTTTGCAGATAACTGGAGGATACTCCATGAAACCGATTCATAAAAGCAAATAATTTTAGGTATCTGCTTTCAATCGTTTTTGTATCATAATATTGGTTACATCCTCTCACTTTCTGATCCTTTTTTCTAATAAAGTAGCTGATCTTTCTCTTTCCTGCAAATTGTTTAAGAATCGGATGATCACTCAAACATAGTTTTTTTACTTTGTTTAGTTTTTTACCAATATGTTTCTTTAATTCTTCTTCTTGTAAAGCGCCTTGTTGAATAATTGTGATTTCAAAATGGGATATTCTGTCACCAATAGCCACTAAAGAAAGAGGTTTGTATTCCCCATTTCGGATACTTTCTGCTTTCCTATTGCTGGCTGGATTCGTTATCTTTCCTTTTTGTCCTATTTGTTTAGCTTTGGCTCCTTGTCCCTTTCGGGAGAAGGGTTCTGAAATATCAATCATTTCCGTTATTCCTAGATATTTATCCGGGACATATTCACCCAGAGAGGATATAATTTTATGTCTCCAATCAAATGAAGTTTGGTTAGAGATATCCAATGCATCAGAACAATCTTTGATTCCTGTTCCTGATAACATCAACAAGAAGTAGGATTGTAATTTTTCCTTCTTTTTGATATAGCAAATTGTAGTCCCTGAGAACTCATTAAAGCTTCTGCCACAACTCTTACAAAGGAAATATTGAACTCCTTTTTTCTTACCGTTTAGAATAAAATGTGATTTTCCACATTTAGGACACACTCTGACTTGCTTCTCACTGATATATTTACAGATAGAAGCTAAAGGATTAACAGAACTCTTTTTTTTGGAATTTTCTTCAGCGGATGGTGAGGGTTGAACTGAAGTAGGGTCAATGGTTTGCTTAGAGGATTGGGGTAGATCATTCATAGTATTTTGAGTTTAGTGAGTACTTGATATTGATGCAAATATAAACAAAAAAATGAACGAATTGCAACAAAAATAAAAAAAAATCTGCTAATCTAATAAAAGATTGGTGCTATTGTGATGCAAAATCACAAGACTATAAAAAAGTGTTTAAAATCAAAAATATACCGAAAAACTCACCCATCTTTTAATAGATTAGCCAATTAAAGCTCCGTCGGACAGTAAACCCCCGCATTAGGGCGAAGGCCAGGTACCCCGCAAGTTGAGCTGCTTATGGGCTGACGGATCGGGCAGAGCGACGAAGGAGCTACTGCCCGGCCGATCAGACCCTTGCAGCGAAACGAGGAGTACAGGCCGGAGACCGACCCTTTGGCCAGCGACGCGACTATTATTCATATTGGTCTGGATTTTTATTGAGCGCAGCCAAAGGGGAATGCCCTGATTAATAAGCTAATCTGGTAATGTGATAATAAGCTAATGAAAAATGAAGAATGAGCATTCGAGCATTCTGAGCATTCGAGAACATCTGTATTTTGAATTAAAGTGTTGACTCTCAAACGTAAACTACTTTATAACCGTAACAGAACCTTTTTTCATCATCTTTCTACCATTCAGATTTTCATAATAGATTATATAGCTGAAAGCTGACCCCATTTCAACCGGAACCCCGTTGATTTTACCATCCCAACCTTGTTCAATATTGAAAGTTACAAATATTACTTCTCCCCATCTGTTAAATATTTTTAAGGAGTAACCTTTAGAATTGACTTCTCGCATCACAGGCATAAAAATATCATTTACGCCATCTTCATTTGGTGAAAATGAATTAGGTATAAATATATCGGTATCCCCAATAATGGTAATTATTTTTGAAACACTATCTTTACAACCAAACTCATTAGAGGCAACTAATGTAACAATAAATTCACCTTCAGAACTATATTTATGCGTAGGATTTTCTGAATTCGATGTACCAAAGTCTCCAAAACTCCATGTCCAATTTTCAGAATTTTCTGTACAATTTTTAAAAGTAATAGGAATATTAATCCCATTTCCATAAGGATATTCAATTTCAAAACAAGCATCAGGACCCGGAATTTCATCAATTGTAAAATCCAGAGTTGCAATACAATTACCGGTATTCACAATTACACTATAATCTCCACCTGCCAATTGAGTTGCGCTATTATTGTTAAAATGTATGATTGGCCCCCAATCAAAAGTATAATCAGGAAAATCTGAAACAACTTCGATAGTTACAGTTCCATTATTATCTCCACAAGTGGAAGGAGTTGTTGATAAAACAGATAACTGTATATTCAAATTTTGAATGGTCATCTCACTGGTAATACTACAACCATCTTGATCAGTTACTGTTACACTATAAATACCAGCGGATAAATTATCATTGATATTTGTGTTAGATGTACCGGAAGACCAAGTATATTGATAAGGAGTAGATCCTTCAGAAACCAATATTTCAATCGATCCATTCATTTGGGAACAAGTTTCGGGACTATTATTTACCTGATCTACTGTCAATATTGGTGTTTCAAAAATAGTATCAGAAATGATTTTGGTACAGTTATTTGCATCTGTAATGGTACAACTATAAATTCCTGGTGATAAACCTGAAATCGTATCATTTTGAATAGTATTATTCCATAAATATTGATATGAGGAAACCCCACCGGTAGTACTGATCGTTACTAATCCATTATTCTCATTGCAATGCGCATTATGTGAAGTAGTTATAGGGTTTATAGCTGTCGGTTGCGTAATCGATACTGTAGCTGTTTTTGTACACCCTTTATTATCTGTAACCGTTACACTATAGCTTCCCGCCGAGAGATTAGTGCGATTTTGTGTTGTTGTACCACCATTCCACAAAAATTGATATGGTGTTGTGCCTCCACTAACTGTTAAAGTTGCACTTCCTGTAGATCCACCATTACATAATACAGAAGTTCCGGATATGGAAGCTGATAGAATCAAAGGTTGTCTTATTATAACAGAACAAATAGCTGTAACCCCTAAAGAATCTGTAATAGTAACTGTGTAATTTCCAGCTGTTAAGTTATTGGCAATGTTGTTAGTTTGAATAGGAGTGGTGCTCCAGTGATAGCTATAAGGTAGCAAACCTCCGGTAGCTGTTACTGTTGCAGATCCTGTATTTCCACCATAACAGGCAACATGTGTTGTATCCGTTATGGATCCTCTTAAAGGAATTAACACTCTAATAAATGTTGAATTGCTATTTCCACAAGGATCGGTAATGGTAACATTTACATAAGTTGTCGAATTAATAATGGTATTAGCTGCAGGAGTTTGCGTGATTGTGATTTGTGAAGGATTCCAACAATTATCTGAAATATTGTTCAAAATTAAATTTTGAAAATTGGGAATTTGATAGTTAGGATTATTGTAAACTGCATATTGAATGGGAAAAGGTAAGGTAGTAAATGTTGGATTTGTAGTATCAATTACATGAATAAATGTTGAATCTCTTGCAATACAACCGTGAGCATCTACAACTTGAAAGATTAGTGTATCAGTATAATTGCAATTCGTAGAATCAATCAAAATGGATAATTGAGGTAAATTGTAAATAATTGATCCATGACAATCCCAAAAGGAATTGTATGGCGCTAATCCACCTGAAATGGTAGCTGTTGTAGTGACAATTCCAAAATTAGGACATACATTATTTGCATTAGGCGTAAGATTGATGGATGGTTGATCGTAATTAGAAATGATAACAGAAGTGGTGTCCCAACAACCTTGAGCATCAGATACCATCACGGAATAAAATCCTGAAGGTATATTAGTTAATGTAGAGTCATAAACGGAGATATTCCACTCAAATTCATAAGGTAACAAACCTCCTAAAGCATGAACGGTTATTGTGGCAGTAGAATCACCGAAGCAAACACTGGTATTTCCTGTAATGGATAATAGTAATGATGGAGGTTGATTAAGAATTAAAGTATCTATTACTGTCTGATTCATAAAATCTGTAACGGTAACAATATAAGTTCCGGCAATTAGATTAAAAACGGTATCATTGTTTTGAATTGGGTTTGTATTCCATGAATAGGAGTAGGGCTGAACGCCACCAAATCCTTGAACTACTGCCATTCCTGTATTGAATCCATTACATACAACAGGTGTAATCAATGTGATTTCACTAGTTAAGGGAATAATGACCTGGATTGTTATTGTGTTGCTATTTCCACAAGGATCTGTGATTGTTACAGTTACAGTTGTATTGTTAGTTATAACAGTTTCTGAAGATGGTGATTGAGAAATTTGGATCCGATCAACGCTCCAAATATTATCAGAAATATTTGCAGTAATCAGATTTGTGAGATCCGGAATGATAAATTGTCCATTGTTGAGTTCCGCCAATTGGAATGGAAATGGAGTATTTAGAAAAATTGGTGCAACTGTATCATAAAGGACAATAGAATCGTGATCAGTAGCTCGACAACCATAAGTATCAAAAACAGTTAATGAAAAGTGAAAAATGGAATTACAATCTGTAGAGTCAATGGGAACTGAAATAGAATCATTATTTGTAGGAGTAACATGTGTCCCCGTCCATTCAAAGTAATAATCCGGGGTCCCACCCTGAGTTATGGCATAAACATTAATTGTGGATTCATTTAACAAATTACTTGTAGAGGGTAAAATAATATTGGTGGTTGGATGTTCTTTTACATCTAAAACGAATGAAGCTGTGGTTGAACAACCGTTTGATTCACCAATAACGATGAAAGTTGTGGGGGTTGGTGCTGAAATTAATTGAGTTTCTCCTGTATCGAGTAATGAGGGCCAATAATAGTTTGTAGCTCCTAAAGCTGTTACAAACAAAGAATCTCCTGCACACACATAAGGAGCAGAAGGGTAAAATGTGACTACAGGATAAGGATATACCACTACCTGGGTTGTTGCTGTATCAACAATAAATGAATTTAGAGTTACGATGACGGAATATTCTCCAATATTTGATGCTGATGCATTAAGAATAATAGGATCTTGAGATGTTGAACTAAACCCATTGGGACCTGACCATTGAAATGTAGCATTTGCGGGAGCAAAATTGGAATGTAAAAAGAGGGTGTCTCCTTCACAGATTGGCCCATCATTTGATGCTAAAGCAATTAAAGAACAATCAGTTGTCGATTCAGTAAATTGAGAGACAGTATTAAAAGAAATGGTTCCTAATGTACCTCCTTTATTGATTAATAAGAGAAGATAATAAGTGTTTGGCTGAGCATTCGGAATAAAACAGTATTCTGTGGATAAACCTGAATTACTGCAATCTATGAGATTATTTATAGGATACGAACCCATATCATTAGTATGATCCCCTAATAGAGAGCTAGGATAATGATAACTAGTGGCTTCAATATATAATTCATTTTCACCACAACAGAATCTTCTCAAAAAGTCAATTTGGTTTTCTCCATAAAATGGACCCCAGCAAGCAAAGTCAACATCAGCACCAGCACCATCCTGGTGAATTTTTAACAACATATCTCCAGGTTGATCAATTTTAAAATAATACCAGGTTGGATTAGGTGTTTGAGATAAACATCCAATTTGTCCATTGGAAGCTATTCCCCCAATGGTACTCGAAAAACTGACACCATTGGGGCTGGAATCAGTACAAAATGGAATAGCAGAATATCCTGTTAATGTATTGGTATCAGGAATACAGGGAGATTCATAATTTAAAAGATTAGGAGAACAAGGTTTGCATAAAATATGAGCTAACCACCCTGATCCAGAAATGGTGTTATCACTTTTAAATCGGAAAGTTATTGAGTGTGTAAACATGGTCATTGAAGGTGGTGTTGTTGAGTCAGTGTAGCACCCAATTAATGAATTAAAAATGGTTGGTCCATCATAAATCCATAAACTATCCCCTTGACCTAATGAAAATTCAATAAATTGCATGTTTAAAACATCGGATTCTAATGGATCTGAATGGATTGTTTGAGTATATTCAACATTATTGGTATAATTATTTAGTCCACCCGGATCTGAATATAATAAATCACAACTATTTAAAGTAGTATTGGTCATAGGTGTAGGGTTGCAAAAGTGAAAAACAATATTGTTTCTATTCGTACTTTTGATACCCGGGGAAGGGGATTGAATGGTTTGATTTGTGTTACTTGAAACTGTTAAAGAACGCTCATTTAATGTGTTATGATTTTGAAAATTGCCACCAAGAATATTGGTAAATCCGGAATTATCATCAATGGCGATCACTAAATTTTGAGTATTATTATATTCAAATGGTGTGTCAAAATAGATGGTAACCCAGTTTGAATCAGTGAAATTTACTGTCCCATAATAAACCAGATTCAATTGAGAAGCAGGAACCCAATCAAAATTAAACGCAAAAAATGATTTGTTTGTATGTCCAATATAAACACTTAACATTCTGTTAATGTTTTCTGAAGAGGCATAAAAAAAGGAAATAGAACAAATTTTTCCACTTTGATTGATCTCATTTTGATAATATATTTGCTGAGAATAGTTGTACCAGTTTGCTGATGAAAAAGGTAAAGAATTTGAGGTTGTAGAGCTGGTACCAATAGCAATATCCTGCGCTTTCCCGGAAAAAGGAAATGAAAAGAAAAAAGTGAACATGATTATAAAAAACAAGATTAAACAGTGCTTAGAAACTGAATAATGTTGTTTTTTTTCAAATAAACCATCTAAAGTATATATTTTTTTCATAGTTAATGTAGAATAAAAACAGTTATCTGATTATATTAATAGACCCGATTTTTTTAAATTGTTGCCCGAAAAGATTCTCATAAAGAATAATATAGGAATAAGTGCCTGCCGGAGCCGCCTGACCTTTGTAGTTACCATCCCATCCTAATAGAATTTCGTTAGAGTAGAAAATTTCTTCTCCCCAACGATTGAATATTTTTAAAGAATAACCATCTTCCCTTACAAAAGAGCATTCCGGTTTGAAAATATCATTTAATCCATCATTGTTGGGGGTGAATGAGTTTGGAATATAGATAATGGAAACTTCATTAACAATTACCGATTTCTTTACAGAATCAACACAATCATAATCGTTAGAAGCAATTAATGTGATCTCTTTTACTCCCGATTCATTGTAAAAATGGGAAGGATTTTGATTAGAACTTGATATGCCATCACCAAATTCCCAGTGGTAATGAGTTGCATATTGTGAACAATTAGTAGACAGAAAAGATTGGTTAATTAATAATACATCACTTGAAGTTTCAAAACAAGCAATCGGTTTATGTATTTCATTTATTATAAAATATAATGTATCAAAACAATCCAGATCTTTGATCGTAACATGGTAATTTCCCGGAGATAAATTAAATGCAAAGTTATCTGTAAAATCATTGATATCAAACCAAATATAATTGTATAAACCGGTTCCCCCCTCAACGCGAATAGTCGCAGTCCCATTGTCTCTATCGCAAATTGAGGGGGAGATTTGATCTATAAATGATTGAATATCAAAGAAATCAACAAAAATACCGGTTGTATCTATACATTGATTTTGATCTGTGACGGTTATATTATAATATCCTGTTTTTAAATTGGTTAAAGAAGAACCACTAGTTATACCATTATTCCAAACATAGTTATAGGGTGGTGTACCATTTTGAATAGTAACCTGTATAGAACCATTTTTTAATCCACACGATTCTAAAATCGAAGTTATTGTATCAATATTCATTGGATTAACGATCATTATTGTGTCGGTTTTAGTTTTGGTACATCCATTAAAATCTGTAACTGTACAACTATAAATGCCTGTTCCAAGATTTGAAATGGAAGAAGTTGTTGCTCCCGAATTCCAAATGTATGTATACGGAGTTATTCCCCCAAATGTTACGATTTGAATTTCACCTGTTCCGGATTGACATATTCCGGTTGTTACTGTTGATTGTAATGTTAGAGTAGTGGGTTGATTTACGGTAATTTGATTTGTTGAAGTGCAACTATGTGCATCTGTTACGGTTACCAAATAATTTCCTGATGATAGATTATTGATTGAAATTGTTGTTGCCCCATTGTTCCAAAGATAAGTGTAACCCGGAGTTCCTCCGTTTGCTGTTACTTGAGTACTTCCATTGTTTTGACCATAACACAAAACAGGAGTAGCAGAAATCAAAGAACTGAGGATAGGGGGTTGCGTAATCGCAATAGAAACCTGATAAACTGTTCCTAAAGAATCGGTTATTGTAACAGTATAGTTTCCGGCTGCAAGTTGACTGGCTGTTGCATTATTTTGTATTGGAGAGGTGTTCCAGATGTATGAGTAAGGTGGAATTCCACCATAAGGGGTTACAGTTGCAGATCCATTATTTTGACCATTACAATTTACATTTTGTGAATTGCTCATAACTCCATGTAAAGGAAGAATCAATCTGATATAAGTAGTTCGTGCATTTCCACATGGATCAGTGATTGTTACCTCTAAATAGGTGGATGTGGTTATAGTGGAGCCAGCTATTATAGATTGAGTATAAGTGAGTTGGCTATTAGGCCAACAATTGTCTGAACTATTTGCTATTACCAATGTGGAAAAATTAGGAACGGTATAATTGGGAAATGTTCCTGCAGCAACCTGAATTCCAAATGGAAGTGTGGTAAATTGCGGTGGAATAGTATCAATAATAGTGAAAAAAGTAGTGTCAGATGAGATACATCCCATTTGGTCTGTAACTGAAACGATAGGTTGATAAGACTCATTACAATCGGTTGATGAGATAATGACCAGATTTGAATCGGTTACACTATTTGAAATTCCATTGCCGGACCAGGAATACTGATAGGGAGGAACACCTCCTAAAGTATTGGTATGGAGTGTTATATTCCCATTATTAGGACAAAAAGAAGTGGCTATTGGGGCTAAAGTTGTCGTAAATAGAGTAGGTTGTGTGATTTGAACAGAGGTTGTGCCTATCGTACCCAATGAATCTGTTACAACAATTTGATAATTAGCTGCTCCTAAATTGGAGGCAGTTGCAGTTGTTTGTGATGGTGTTGTGTTCCATACTATGGAATATGGAGTAATTCCACCTGAAATAGATACAGTTGCTGACCCATTATTGCCATTATAGCATGAAACATTGACAGAATCAGAAATAGATATTCGTAATGGTAAAATCACCCGAATATAAGTTGTTTTGGTATTTCCACATGGGTCGGATACTGATATAGCTACATAAGTGTTGGTTGAAATGGAACTGCCTGCTGCCGGAATCTGGGTATACGTTAATAGATTATCTGGATAGCAATTGTCAGAACAAACATTCATCACTAAATTATTAAAATCGGGAATGGAGTAATTGGGAAATGTTCCACTTGCCGTTTGAATTGGAAATGGCAAAGGTGAAATCAAAGGAGGAGTTGTATCCATTACCTGATAACGTGCTGTATCTTTATGAAAACATCCATATTGATCGGTTGCCGTTACAATGGCAGTGTACAGGGTATTACAGTTTGAAGGATTTATGGTGATATGAGTATTATTATTGTTTAAATTGGAGATATTCGTTCCTGCCCAGTTATATGAATATGTCCCTCCACCGCCGGTTGTAATGGTTGACACAGGAATAGTGTTGCTATTTGGACAATAGTTAGATGCCGGTGTTGTTAATTGTGTGTAAGGAATTCCTCTAACGGTAATAGTAATCATAGCAGTGTCTGTACATCCTGCCGTAGTTCCGGTTACCGTGTATGTAGTTGTGATATTGGGAGTTATTGTTTTTGAAATGCCGGTTCCCAATCCATTACTCCAAATATAATTTATTGCACCTGAGGCTGTTAATGTAGTATTGGCTCCCTGACAAATGGCGATTGATGTTGCTGAAAGATTCACATTGGGAACTGGGTTTACCAATACACTTGTTGTTGCTGGTGGTGAAGTTTGGCTGTTTACTGTCATCACTAAGGTATAAACACCAGAATTTAAAGATGTTGCATTTGAAATGATTGGATTGGGTAAATTGGAAGTAAAGCCATTGGGTCCTGTCCAGGAATAAATGGCATTAGCCTGTGGATTATTACAGGTCAACTGAATGTTTCCACCACTACATAAGGGTCCGTTATTGGAAACTTGTGCTAATAGTGAACAATCAGTCGTTGCTGTGGTGTATTCAGACACTGTATTAAAGGTGATTGTTCCGGAATTTAAACTGTAATTTGTTATAAGTAAAATATAAAATTGCCCACTTTGAGCATTTGGAATAAAACACCATTCAGTTGAATTTGGAGCCCAACTACAATCGATGAGATTGTTAATAGGATATCCACCCATATTATTGGTATGATTTCCATTAGTTGGAACATGTGTATTCCCGGAAGCCCGATACAAATCATACTCACCACAGCACAAACGATGCATAAAATCAGCCTGATTTAAAGCATAAAAGGGTCCCCAACAAGCAAAGTCAACATCAATTGGAATACCTAAATTTGATGTTTGTGAAATATTGATTAACATATTGCCCGGTGTATTGATTTGCATAAAGTACCAGGCAGGTCTTGGAACTGATGTTAAACAACCAACAGGAGTTGTTAAAAAAACATTCCCATTTCCACTGGTAGCAGAAGGAAAAGTTACTCCGTAAGGATTTACATCAGTACAAAAAGGGGAAGCGGCATAACCGGTGCTGTTTTGAGCATTAGGTTGACATGGAGAACCACTTGAAATACTTACAGGATCACATGAAGAACAATAGATTCTTGCTAACCATCCTGAAGCGGAGTTGATATTATCAGATTTGAATCTAAACGTTAAGGATGTACCCGATCCACTATATTGAAATGGATACGTTATATTCGTGTAAAAACCAATTAATGGAGACAATGTTGATGGGCCATTATAAATCCATAACGTATCTCCTGATCCAATGGAAAGTTCCAAAAAATCAACTACTAAATTTGTATTTGGTAATGTAGAAGCAGTTATGGTTTGCGTATAGTTATTATTTGAGCTATAATTATTTAATCCACCCGGATCACTGTATAAAATTTCACATCCTGAAATCGGAGTACTGGTCATTATTGTTGGAGAACAAAAATGCATTTTAACATTGTTTCTGTTATCTGAAATGGTTCCACTCGGAGGTAATGTGATGGTTGGATTAATAGTAGAACTATTAAAATATAATGTTTTATTTGAGGCAGTTGAATATTGAAATGAAGTTGAGGCTTCAATGATTTGAGTATTATCATCTATAGCAATCACTAAATTTTGAGTTCCATTATAAATAAAGGGTACGTCAAATGGGATGTATACCCAATTGTTGTCAGCAAGAGGCACAATTCCTGAAAAAACCTGAGTAAGTGAACTACCAGGTATCCAATTATTTACTGAAGAAAATGTGGTTTGTGTTGTATGACCTAAATAAATTTTTATCGATCTGGAGAAGGTATTGTTTGATGTTGTTCGGAAAGAGATACCACAAATTGCTCCACCTTGAGTAATTTCAGTATTGGTAAAAATTTGTTGGGAATAGGAGTAGTTTACATCTGTTTTTGTGGGAAGATTAGTTGTAGTCAATGTTGCATTTCCAATTGTGATTATTTGCGCAAATGTTTTACCCTGCATCAGATATAAAAACCCGAGCAGAGTTAGCATTGTTTCTGCAAAACGTAACAATTTTTTCACTACAATTTATTTGAGCAAATATATATAAAAATATAACTATATTGTACTCATTGTTGAAAGAAAAGTTACATTATCTAAGTAATTGAATGACACCGGTTTTACGAAATAGCTGTCCAAAAATGTTTTCGTATATTATGATATAGGAATAGCTCCCTTGTGGTGCATCTATTGTCCCGATTTTTCCATTCCAACCTTCATCTTTCAGATATGAAGTAAATATTTCTTGCCCCCAACGATTAAAAATTTTCATAGAAAATCCTTTTTCATGTACAAAATAACAAACCGGAATAAAAATATCATTGAGACCATCCCCATTTGGAGTAAATGAATTGGGAATAAATATTGAAGAAATTTCGTGAACTACAATAGGTCGCGTAATTGAATCAATACAATCATATTCGTTATGGGCAATTAAAGTGATCCATTTGGTTCCCGATTCTCCATATAAATGAGAAGGGTTTGTATAGGTTGAAGTGGATCCATCTCCAAAATTCCAACGATAATCTGAAGCGAATTGAGAACAATTTTGTAGTAAAAATGATTGATTAATTAAAACACCAGCACTATTGGAAAATTCAAAACAAGCTATGGGTTTGTTTATTTCTTGAATTATAAAATGTATCGTATCAGTACACTCTTGATCTTGTATGGTAACAACGTACGATCCGGGAGGTAAATTAAAAGCAAAACGATCAATAAAATCATCAATATTATACCAGTTAAAATTGTAATTTCCACTTCCTCCTTCAATTTTTAACAAAAGGGATCCATTATTCTGTCCACAAATAGAGGGTTTATTTATTTCAATAGTAGATTGAATGTCAAACAGATCTACATAAACACTTACTGTGTCATAACATAAATTTTGATCTGTTACAGTAATGTAATAATATCCTGATTCTAAATTATTGAGTCCGATACCGGTTTCATTTTCATTTTCCCAATAGTAGGTAAATGGAGGTGTCCCATTTTGAACATCTAATTGTATAGATCCATTGGCTTGATTACATGTTTCTCTGCTCGCAGAAATAGAATCGATAAATAATCCCTGATTTGCAATAACGGTATCACTTATTGTTTGAGTACAACCATTGTGATCAGTAACTGTACAAGTATAATGACCAGAAATTAAATCAGTTATACTAATTGTTGTATCACCAGTATTCCATAAAAATGAATATTGAGGAGTTCCACCGGTAACATTAATTTGATATGATCCGCCATCTGATTGACAATAATTATTAGTAATATTAGATACTAACATAAGAGCAGATGGTTCATTTATGGTAAAAAAAGTTGTTGTGGAATTTCCTAATGAATCAGTTATATTTACATGATAATTCCCCTCAGATAATTGGGTCGCTGTAGTTCCATTTTGTACAGGAGAAGTGATCCATTGAATGGAATAGGGAGGAATACCTCCATTCACATTAACTGTTGCTGATCCATTATTTTCACCATTACAATTTACATGGATTATATTGGTTATTGATCCATATAAAGGCATAATGAGCCTTATTATGATGGATTTTGTATTTCCACAGGGATCAGAAACAGTAACCTGAACATAAGTTTGATTTGTGATAGTTGAACCTGCTTCAGGAATTTGAGAATAAGATAACTGACTATTTGAAAAGCAGTTATCAATACAATTAGAAAATACTAAAGCGGAAAAATTGGGAACAGTATAGTTAGGAAACGAACCCGTTGCTGTTTGAATTGAAAATGGATAGTTAATAATTAAGGGGGCTATTGTATCTTTAACGATATATCTTGCTGTATCTTTATCAAAACAACCATATTGATCAGTTGCGGTTACATATACGGTGTATTTGGTATTACAACTATCCGGATTGACTGTTATGTTTGTATTTGAACTATTGACATTCGAAATTCCTAAACCAGACCATTGATACGAGTATGTTCCACCTCCCCCTGTGGTAGAAGTTGAAATGGGAATGGTCCCAATATTGGGACAAAAGGTAGGATTAGGATTTGTAATTTGGGTTACAGGTTTTTGAACTATTGAAATGGTAAAAGTTGCGGTATCTGTACATCCATTTTGGGTTCCGGTAACCATATATGTTGTTGTGATATTGGGTGTTACTAATTTGGAGGATCCATTCCCTAACCCATTATTCCAGATGTAACTTGTTCCACCGGATGCTGTTATAGTACAACTATTTCCATAACAAACTTCAGGTGTTGTAGAACTTAATGTAATATCCGGATTGGGATTTACGATTACAGTTGTTGAGGCAGGTTGAGATACGACATTATTTACAGTCATTAGAAGTGTATAAACACCACTATTAGATATTGCTATATTCGAAATTATGGGGTTAGGAAGCGTTGATGTAAAACCATTTGGACCAGTCCATGAATAGGAAGCATTTGGTTGGGGGTTATTACATATTAGTTGCAAAGTGGATCCTGCACAAAGTGGTCCATTATTGGAAACCTGAGCTAATAATGAACAATCCGTAGTTGCTGTCGTATAAGGTGCAACTGTGTTAAAACTGATGGTCCCTTGTCCACCATTGAAATTAGTTATCAATAATATATAAAATTGATTAATTTGAGCATTGGGGATATAACACCATTCTGTATTGTCCATTTCATAACTGCAATCTATTAAATTATTTACAGGATATCCACCCATATTATTTGTATGAATCCCATTTGGAGGTCTATGAGAAATTCCGGACTCCGCATAAAGATCGTATTCACCACAACATAATCTTTGAAGAAAGTCGAATTGACTAAATGCGAAAAATGGTCCCCAACAGGCAAAATCAACATCAATACCGGAACCTGTTGTTGAAGTTTGTACAATATTGATCAACATATTACCGGGTGTATTGATTTGCATAAAATACCACGCAGGTCTTGGTGCCGTACTTAAACAACCCAAAGGTGCATCTATATATACTTCACCATTGCCTGAAGTGGCTGACGGAAATGTAACTCCATAAGGATTATAGTCTGTACAAAAAGGAATGGCTGCATAACCGGTGCTGTTATCTGTATTTGGCTGGCAAGGTGACCCATTTAAAATTGTGACGGGATCACAATAGGAACAATAAATATGAGCTAACCATCCGGATGAAAATTGGGTGTTATCCGTTCTAAATTTGAATGTAAATGAGGTTCCGGATGCAGTGAATTGAAAAGGATAGGTAATATTTGTAAAATAGCCAATGAAAGGCGACAGCGTGGAAGGTCCATCATATAGCCATAATGTATCACCTTCTCCTATTGATAATTCTAGAAAATCCAATACTAATCGGGTATTAGTTATGGTAGATGCTGTGATAGTTTGAGTTACATTAAGATTTCCCGCATAATTATTCATTCCTCCGGGATCTGAGTACAAAAAGTCACAATTTGAAATAGAAACTCCTGTCATTATCGTAGGTGAACAAAAATGAATTTTTAAATTGTTTCTATTACTGGAAATAGTTCCGGTAGGAGGAGATGTTACAGATGGATTATTCGTGGAACTATTATAATATAAAGTTTTATTTGGAGCTGATGTGAATTGAAATGGAGTTGGATTTTCAATAATTTGGGTATTATCATCTATCGCAACAACTAAATTTTGAGTTCCATTGTATATAAATGGGATATCAAAAGGTATATAATTCCAAATTTCATTACCAATTGAAATTGATCCGGAAAAGACCTGTGTTAATGCGTTTTCTGGAATCCAGTTTGACCCGGATGAAAATGTGGATTGATCAGTTTGACTTAAATAAACCTTCAAAGTTCTTGAAATGGTATCCGATGAGGTTGAATAGAAAGATATTCCACATATTACACCTGGCTGGGTTACTTCAGTAGCAGTATATATTTGTTGGGTATAAGAATAGTTTGTGATTGTATTTGTTGGAAATAATGTTGTACTGGAATTTCCGGAACCAATGGTTATAATTTGAGCCATTACCGTAAGGTTTATTAAAAATAAAACCCCTAGCAAAACCATCCATCTCTTTCCGTGTAATCTATTAATTTCCAATGCAAAAATTTTTGCAAATATATAATAAATTTTAAATAAAGGATTTTTTTTTATGAAATAAAATTATTTTTTTTCTTACTCCGTGTTACAATATAAACCCCTACAAAAATCAAGACAGCTGCTGCCATTTTTTCAACGTTAAATGTTCCTAAACCCCACATTATGGATAAAATAGTCATGATAATCGGCTGAATGTACACATACATGCTTACAATTGTTGGGCGAATCCTTTTTTGAGCAAAAGAGATGAGCAAATAACCTATGAATGTTGCTGCAATTATGATATAACTTAGATAAAGTATAAAGTCAAGAAATGGTTTATGTTCAGTAAAAGTGATATTCCTGATATTCTCAAATTCATGATAATAAAAGGGTGTTAATACAATGGATGAAAATAAAAACATCCATTTCATTATCGTTATGGGATTATATTTTTTTATGATATTCATGAAAAGTGTTAAATATAAAGCAAATGCAACTCCACTGGCAATCACTAAAATATCCCCAACATAAGAGTGAGTGTTGACTGAATTTTGAGAACCAAATTCTGAAAAAATCAAAATTAATGCACCAGCCATACCTACTAATACACCTAACAATTTTTTAAATGTAAATGGTTCTTTAAGAATAAAAGTTGCTAATAACAATGTATATACAGGGCCTAAAGTCTGCAACAATCCGCAATGAATCGGAGTAGTTCTGGCTAATCCTGCCATATACAATCCCTGATTGAATATCACTCCGACAAATGCAGCAATAATTAAAATTCCGATCTCTTTTTTGGATAATTTCTCTCTTGGAATAAATAATGATGCTGCCCAAAACAAAATGGCTCCTCCTATGGATCGTAAAAGTAAAAGGCTTGAATAAGATAAATAACTGTTAAATAGTAATTTAGAAAATGGTGCACTAAATCCGAATATAATATTGGCACTGATTAATGCAATATGTCCTTTGACAGATTCTTTCATAAAGTTAAGTTTCATGCTGCAAAGATACCGAAACTCTTCCATACTTAAAAAAGTTGTATCTTTGTACCTTAAATATTATGTTGTTAAATTAAAGAAAAAGAGTACGTTATGAAAAAACAAATGACAATAATTCTCAAATGGGGGCTCATTTTAGGTGTTGCATTATCCATCATTCAAATGGCAAGAAAATTTGCCGATGGATTTGATTTTTACTCTTTTGGTCCTATTCTGGATCTCTTAAATGTTTTACTTTTTATTGTTATAATATATGTCGGAACGAAAGAGATTAAAGAGACGTTATATGATGGCATTATCTCTTTTTCTAAAGCATTTATTAAAGGTGTTGCTATTGTTTTTACTGCATTTATTATAGTTTTTATTTATCTTAATTTCCATTATGGTGTGTTTTTTAAAGGCCAAATGGAATTTGTAAATAATAAAAGATTAGAAAGAATGGAGGAGAGAATTAAACAAGATACTATTCAAAAATTAGAGTTGGATTCCATGTTGAAAATCCAAAAACAAGTCGTTAAAAAACAAGAACAGGTGGTTTATAATCATGCTGAAATTGACTCTCTGAACAGAATTGTTATTTCAGAAAGAGTGGACTCAATTTTCTCTTATTATGTCTATTTTATGAAAAATCAAAAATTGAATGATGACCATTTTAAATTGGGTAATTTTGATTCTTATTCCAGATTAACCATTAATGATATCTCTAGAAAATTTATAGCTAAATTACCTAAAAGTGACACTACTGTTACCTATTTAAGTACCATTATTCTTAATGGGTCTGCCCAATTTAATGAAATTTCCGTCGTTAAATCAAGGTTTGAAAAGGATAAATCTAAAATTCAACTTTATACCAACAGTTTTTCAATGGCTGCTTATTTCTCATCTCAAGTTCTCATTTTTGGAATTCTTTTTTCCATTTTTGTTGCTATGTATTTATTTAGAAGAAAACCATCAAACAATAAATAATATGATTAAAAGAACTTTACACATTTTTACTATCTTTTTGATTTTTAATGTGACCTTAAATGCAGGTCCTATTCAAAGAGATTCTATCGATTATTCAACCATAACAACATCGGCTATGTTGATACCTGCCGAAGAATGGAGTTTGAAATGGGGTGGGTTTACATCCACAGATATTTTCTGGGATACCAGAAAACCGGTGGAAGCCCGGGATGGTGGGATTTTTCTCTATCCTTCCGAACCATTTTTAGATCCTTATGGTGTTGATTTAAATGACAGAACATCTTTTAATTTCATTACAATGAATACCCGATTAACTTTGAAATTTACTGCTCCAAAAGCCTTAGGAGCCCAAATTTCCGGTATGATTGAAGGATGGTTTATGGGAGTATCTAATGATGATTTGAATGGATTTGCATTAAGACACTCTTTTATTAAAATGGATTGGCCTAAAACCCACTTGTTGATTGGACAAACCTGGCATCCCATGTTTACAGAACGGATGTTTGCACAAACCGTTTCAGGTAGTGCCGGTGCCCCTTTTCAACCTTTCTCCCGTGCTCCTCAAGTGAGATTGACGCAACAATTTTGTAAATATTCCCATTTGATGCTGTATGCTAATACCCAAAGGGATATGTTATCCGTCGGAATGAATGGTGCTAAATCTTCTCAGTATATTCGTAATAGTGCTATTCCTGAATTAGGGGCACAATATATTTTAGATTACTCTAAAAGTGTGGATAATCAAATCAAAAATGAGTTCTATTTTGGTGTTGGCGTTGATTATAAAAAAATTGTTCCTAGAATTAAAACAGATATTAATATTGCAACTAATAAATCATTACACTCATTTACCGGTTTAATTTTCGCTCATTATGCCCATTATGTAAGTAATTCTTTTAATTTTGGATTCAAATTCAAATCCACATTATCTCAAAATACAAATGAGTTTTTGATGATGGGAGGATATGCCGTTAAAGAATATATGCCGAATGATAATATTAATTATGCAGTCGATTTTGACTACACGAACATCAATGTGTCCTCTACATGGTTTGATATGTATCTTAATTACAATAAATTTCAGTTTGGATTTTTAACCGGATATGCTCAAAATCTGGGTTCTAAAGATTTGATTCAGGATCCTAATGATTCAAGAGCTTATTTTGGAACTTTATACAATGCAGCGTATATTTTTAGATTGAGTCCTAGAGTAAAGTATAAAGTTAGCAATTTGCAATTTTGTTTTGAACCGGAATTTACTCAGGTTTTGTATGGTTCATTACTCAATCAACATGGAGTTGTGGATCAAACACAACCCACTTTTAAAGCAAACAATATAAGATTTTTATTTACAACAATTCTATTTTTCTAAAATTTAGAATTTGATAAAGAAATTTATGCTAATTAGTTGATTTACAGGCTGGGTATATGAATAAGTGATCAATTTGAGATCATTGTAAATTTTCATTTTATGCTTATCTTTGATGAAGTATTTTTCCCATTTATGAGAAGTGGATGTGGATAAGAAAAACTCATAAGTGAATTCAGAAGGAAGATTGCTTTTAGCAAATCTGTAATAAGGACTACTTTCCATATTGTTATTCGGTATCACTTTTAAGTAATACACCAACGCTTCTTTGTTTGAAGAAAAAATATAATAGTCCTTATATTTAATAAAATAAGCCAATAGTTCAGATTTATATCTGTTATTAATGAGTGGGTAAATAGAGGAGAGATTGGTAGCCACAATCGAATAAATATTTTTACTATTCAATGAATCAGGATTCATGAAAGAGGAAACATTTGTTTTATTAGTATCAATTTGAAAAGCAACATAATAATAGGAAATAGAATCTAAACTAGTGGAAAAATAAGTCGTTTTTAAAGGTAAAATTTTATTGTAGTTGTCTAAAGTTTGTGAATATACCCTCAAGTTTTGAAATCCCTTATTAAATTCAACAGGATTTGGGGTGTTTAAAGTAGCATAAAATGTAGTATTGAAAGGTAAAATCGAACCAAATAAGTTTTGTTGACTAGTTTGTTTATCGAAAGCTCGTTGAAAATCCTCTTCCACAACAGAATAGCCCATCATGGAGATCTCATTTTCATTAAATCTGATTTGATAAGCAGACCAAAGAGGTGTTTTTGCTATTTGAGCAACAAAAGTATGGTATTCAGGCTTGATAAATTGATGTAATCCGGTAAAAAAGGTGCCATTATTGACAATCAACCAATTCTGTTTTTGATTTTTGGAAACCATTTCAAAAATCTTCTTAAAATTTTGATGTTCCAATAAATTTTTCGTGCTTTCTAATTGAGCAATTGATTTTTTTAGTAATTCAATATTCTCTGAAATTGTGAATAATCCACTATGATAAGTGAAATTGAATTTTTTGTAATGAGTACCGAAATAAAAGATTTTATTATCGTTAAAACTGATAAAATTTCGAGGATCAATCTTTAAATTTTTAATCAGTTGATCAAATTGAGATTCCTTGATTTTGCAAGTATATAATATGGCATACTGATCACCATTTATGTGCCCTGAAATGATAAATTCATTTTTTACAACCTGCAATTGTTCCATAAAGAATTCAAAACCGGGTAACGATTTTAAATCCATAATTTCGTTTAAATAGGGTAGAAGTGGCGTAATATCCTGAACAAATGTTCGGTTATCATTCACTTGAAAAATAAAAGAAGCATCGGTAGGAACTGTTTCAATGAGCTGGGCATTGGTTTGCCTAAAATAACTATTGTAAAAAAAGAGCCCGATTGAGATACAAATGATAACGGTAATCGTTCCAATTATAGCCCAATTTTTAATAACCGATGAATTTTTATTTTTCATATATTTAACTATTTTCTAATTCGGTTTTTGGTTCACCTTGTTCTTGCTCTTGATTTTCAGTCTTTTCCTCTTCAAGATCTATAAGATTATGTTTTACCAAAATATTATACCATACAATCACTTTTTTGATATTCGAAACATATACTCGCTCTTTGTCATAATTTGGTAAAACTTCCTCAAAATATTTTTTTAATTTAGTGTTATCATTTACAATAGAAGTGATTTCAGCACCATTCTCTTTTTGAAAAATCATTTGAAATACTTTAGTGAGTAGGATATCTTCATCTTCGGTAAATATTGAAATATTGTCCAATGTCGCGATTCCGTCGTGAGAAAAAGCAGGTACTCTTTTTCCATCTTCTAATGATTCAACTATAAAATTGTTTTTCCCTTGTGTGATGAGTTTGTAAAGTCCGTTTTTTCCGCTAATAGACATGATTTTACTTAAATCCATAAATAGTTTTTTTAAATGTTAATAATAGGTGATTTCTCTTTTTCTAAAAAATAAAGTGTCGTTATTGGAAAGCTGAATTTCGAAATTCCAGTTTCCTTTTGGATCATGTTGTGAATAATTTTTGGTATCCTTTAATCCATGTTCTAAATTTTCATATAAAATTTTTTGAACTCTCCCTTTTTGATCGTACTGTGTATAAGTAAATTCGATTAAAGAATTGAATTTATTGAAAACTTTTTTATTCACTTCATCCCCATAGTTATCGTATTCATAAGCAATATATTTAAAAAGTTTACCATAAGGGTCATACTCATTGTTTTTCATGAGTAATCCATTCGCATTGTAAGATAAAATATTTTTAATAGTGATATCCTGTTTCACTTTATTCATTTCAATAATGCTTCCAATTCCATCAGTTTTATATTGAATAGTGTAATAAAGTGTATCTTGAATATAATACTCCTCAGATGAGATATAACCGTTAATATCATATTTGAATAGGCAACTTGAATTTCTATTGTTTAGATATTCAGACTCTTTCCAACTTATTTCTTTTCCTTCATCGTTATATTTTACCTCTCTTTTTCTAATGGTGTCATTATTGGAATTTAAAATAACAAGCTTTAATAACGATCCATCTGCGCTGAAATGTTGATAAACAGTACTCACCAAATGTTGGTTATCTAAAGAGTCTTTGGAATGTGTATTATAAGATTTTGTTTTAATAATTTTTATTTTCCCAAATAGATTGGCTCTTTCCAATTGCGTTTTTTGAGCATCAGGAATAATTACAATTTCTAATTTCTTTTTATCTTTACAACCCGTTAGTGTGAACGTCATAACCGAAATTATGAGGATTACGAATGAGAAAAATAACTTTTTTTTGATGTTCATGATATCAAATTGTTGATTATTGAATCATCTGCCAATTGAGGAATAGTCACTACCAAATTGGGGTTGTTTTCCATGGCTCTTTTTATGGCAAAAATAGCACCTTCATTACGAGCCCAGGAGCGGCGGCTGATTCCATTATTGACATCCCAGAACAACATATTTTTCAATCTTCTGTCAGCATCAGCTGAACCATCCAGTAACATTCCGAAGCCGCCATTGATCACTTCACCCCAGCCAACACCACCACCATTGTGAATGGAAACCCAGGTAGCCCCTCTAAAGGAATCACCAATAACATTTTGTATGGCCATATCTGCAGTAAAAGAAGAACCGTCGTAAATATTGGAAGTTTCACGAAATGGAGAATCAGTTCCGGAAACATCATGATGGTCACGTCCTAAAACAATGGGGCCCATTTTACCTGCTTTGATCGCATTATTGAAAGCCTCCGCAATTTTTATTCTTCCCTCAGCATCTGCATATAAAATTCGAGCCTGTGAACCAACAACCAATTTATTCGCTTTGGCTCCTTCAATCCAGGTGATGTTATCCTTCATTTGTTGACTGATCTCTTCAGGTGATGTAGAACTAATCTCAAATAAAATTTGTTTAGCAATTTGATCACTTAAATCCAGATCTTCCGGTTTTCCGGATGTACAAACCCAACGGAATGGGCCAAAACCATAATCAAAACACATCGGTCCCATAATATCCTGAACATAAGATGGATATTTGAAAGTACCGTCGTTTTTAAAAATATCAGCACCTGCACGTCCCGATTCTAATAAAAAGGCGTTGCCATAATCAAAGAAATACATCCCTTTTGCTGATAATTGGTTGACAGCATTCACATGGCGTCTAAGGGATTCCTGAACTAATACTTTAAATTGATCAGGATTATTGGCCATCAACTGATTGGCTTCTTCAAAAGAACAGCCCACTGGATAATAGCCACCTGCCCACGGATTATGAAGGGAAGTTTGATCAGAACCCAGATCCACTTGAATATCATGAGCCACACAATACTCCCAAAGATCAACAATATTACCATTGTAGGCAAATGATTTAGCCATTTTGGCATTTTGAGCTTCTTTCACTTTTGTAAATAGTTCCGGAAGAGATTGATGTACTTCATCGACCCAGCCTTGCTCATGTCTTTTATAGGTAGCAGCTGGATTTACTTCAGCTGTAATAGAAACAATACCGGCAATATTACCCGCTTTTGGTTGTGCACCCGACATACCACCTAAACCCGCGGTTATAAACAATTTACCCGCAATGTCTCCCCCCATTTTTCGGGAGGCATTGAGAACAGTAATAGTTGTTCCATGTACAATCCCTTGAGGACCAATATACATGTAAGAACCCGCCGTCATTTGACCATATTGTGAAACCCCAAGAGCGTTAAATTTTTCCCAATGATCCGGTTTTGAGTAGTTTGGAATCACCATACCATTGGTTACAACCACTCTCGGAGCCTCTTTATGAGATGGAAATAAACCCATAGGATGCCCGGAATACATCACAAGTGTCTGTTCATCAGTCATTTGTGATAAATATTTCATTGTTAATAAGTATTGTGCCCAATTTTGAAAAACAGCACCATTTCCACCATAAGTGATCAATTCGTGTGGATGTTGCGCAATCGCATAATCTAAGTTGTTCTGAATCATCAACATAATAGATGCTGCTTGTTGACACTTGGCAGGATACTCCCCGATTGGTCTTGCATACATTCTATATTCGGGACGGAATCTGTACATATAGATTCTGCCGTATTGTTGTAATTCTTGTAAAAATTCAGGAGCTAAAATGGAATGCCATTCAGGTTTAAAATATCTTAAAGCATTTTTTAAGGCTAATTTTTTTTCCTCCGGAGTTAATATATCTTTTCTTTTAGGAGCATGACTAACAGTTGTTTCATAAGGTTTTAGTGCTGGTAATTGAGATGGAATCCCTTCAATAATGTGTTGTTGAAATTCTGATAAATTCATATTGTTGTAGTTGTTTTAACTTGCAAAAATACTGAATTTTTCTCATCCTAACCTAATAAATATTGTTTTTTGGTTATTTTCTATTCAATTTTTTCTTTAATTGATTTGAATCCCTTGCCAATAATCTCATGAGCATCCTGAATGGAGATAAATGCTTCCGGATCTATCTCAAAGATATAGTTTACCAGATCGGTCACTTCTCTACGATTTACTACGGTGTAGAGCACCTCTTTATCCTCTTTGGTGTACATCCCTTTTCCGTTAAAAATGGTGCCACCCCGTTTTAAATCATGAATAATAGCCATTCTGATTTCGTCACTTTTGGAGGATATAATGAAAATGGTTTTATCATCGGTAAAGCCATGTAAAACAACATCGATCACTTTCCCCATAATGAAAATGGTTAACCATGAGTATAACGGAATTTTCCAATCCTGAAAAACAGCAAACCCAACAATAACAATTACAGAATCCACAATCATCAGTTGTGTTCCTAACGGGATTTTGGTGTATTTTGAGAGGATCGAAGCGATCACATCAGAACCACCACTCGAAGCACGTGATTTGAAAATTAAACCAACACCCACTCCCATAATAGCACCACCAAAAATACTGGCTAATAACACTTCTTCTTGTAATTTTAAAGGATCAGCTCCCCACAATAAAACAAGACCATCTGTGAAAAATGCAGTTAGTATAAAACAAATAAATGTTTTTGCCCCAAATTTAGGACCCAACATTTTTAACCCGATCAATGTCAGAGGTAAATTGAAAAACAGAGCGGACATCCCTACAGGAAATCCAAATTTATGATGCAATACAATGGAAATCCCATAAATTCCTCCGGGAATAATTTTATAGGGTGTCATGAAAAAAGCGTACCCTATTGCCAGAATAAAGGTTCCTAAAACTAAGTAACTGTAAGAGATGAGCCATTTCTTACTGAACATTTTTTCAGGTAATTGTAATCTAAAAGTGCTCATTGTTTTTTAATATTTTCTTGTAAATGGGTATTTTAGAATAATATTAACATGTGCTGCAATGGTTTTAATAATTCCAAAGTGCTCTTTCATAATCATATAACGCTCTTTCCAGGCTAATTGTCTTTTTTGAGAAGATACACCCGCTACCATAAATTTAGATAGGTATTGATCTATATATCCTTGACATTCAGAGTTTTGATAAGCTCTTATTACCCAGTCATAATCGGATGCAATGGAATAATTCAGATTGTAATGAGAAGCTATGTTTTTTTTAACAATTGCCGATTGGTGACAAATCACCAATCCGTTTAAGAAGCTATTTAACCGTAGAACTCTGGGGGCAATTTTATGTCGTTCCCCAATTTCCCGATCTTGTTCATCAATCATAACCGATTGACCATAAATAAAATCGCAATCTTTTTCGATGTCAATTAGATCGTAAATTTTTTGAAGGGTATCTGAATTATAAACCTTATCACCGGCATTCACAAACCATACAAAATCGCCTGTTGAAACATCAATTCCTTTATTCATGGCATCGTATAATCCTCTATCCGGTTCACTGATCCACTTGAACTGATCTGTTGTTATCCCTTCAAAAGCTCCCTCTTGAATTTTTTGTTCCATTTTTTTAATGATGGAAACAGTATTGTCTTTTGAATTTCCATCAATGATGCAATACTCAAAGTTTTTATTAGTTTGATTCAGAACGCTCAACATCGTTTTTTCCAAAACAGATTCAGCGTTGTAAGTTATCGTAATAATCGAGATTTTCACTGGAAAAGGTTATAATATAGGAGTTGTTTTTCTTCTTTTAAAAATCCATACACCCAAAGTTCCGGCAAAAATTAATATTATGAGAATTGAGGAACCTGCGGCAATTTTATTTGCTTTTTCACGAGCATAAGGAGTATAAACAAATTCAATTTTGTGATCTCCTGCAGGTACAATCATCCCTCTTAAGATGTAATTAGCTCTGAAATGGGGAACCTCTTTGCCATCCAAATAGGCTCTCCAACCCCCTTTTTCGTAGAAAACTTCTGAGAAAACAACCAATTGTTCACTGGAAGTTTTTACAGCATATTCAAGTCGGTTTGGAACACAAAGCGTATTTTTAATAGTTGATGAAGAATCAACATTAAATGTACTATTTTTAACTTGATCTTTGAATTTTACATCCACAATAGCTAATTCTTTTAATGGAGCACCTTTTAGTGCTAAAATTTCCTGATCCGGATTATCCACAAATTTAACCTCTTTTACAAACCAGGCATTGCCATAAGCATCTTTATTGAGGAATGGATAGGTTTGGCCTTCACCAACAGGTGCAATAAAATATTTAGCATTTAACATATTTAGAACATTGAGTTCTTTAGGATCGGGAAGTGAATCCCCTTTTTGTTCAGCCATTAATTTGGTTCCAACTTTGGGCATTATTAATTCAGGAGATAAATAGAATTCAATTAAATCCTGATATCTTCGAAGTTTTGCTGGACTATATCCACCAATAGATTTATGGTAATAAGATGTATTTGATTCCATAAAAGGAGCACTTGATGCTAAATTAAATACCCTGTAATTAATATCTTTATCTTGAAGGATCATTTCGTCAGCTGGGGTTGCCTTATGTTCTTTTTTTACTTTCTTAATGGTTTGAAAATTATCTTCATTTAAATATCTTCTATCAACACTCCACATATCAGCGATAACTAAAACAGCTAATGCTGCAATAATGTAATTAACATTTTTGAGTTTATTTTTCAAAAATAACCAAAGCGTTGCAAATGCTAATCCAATGAATACCAATGATCTGAACCCATCTCCCATCAACATCGATTTTCGATAATCTTTTAGAATGTTCATGATCGCATCCACTCTATCCTGATCGAAACCGGCACCGAGTAGTTGATTTTGATAACCAGGATCACTTATTCCAGTAAAGTTTGCAAAAGAGCCGAATGCAATGATAATTAAACACAACCCACCTGTAATGGCGGCACTTATCCAGGTAAATTTCCATGCTTTTTCTTTAGAAATTTGTCCGGATAATATGTTTTTTAAAGCCAACATTCCCAGTATTGGCATAGCAACACCGGCAATCGTTAATGCCATGGATGGGGTTCTGAATTTATTATAGAATGGTAAATTATAGAATAAAAAGTTGTTGATGACTTCAAAATTTTTACCCCAGGCTAAAATGAATGATATCAAAGTAACACCAATTAGGAACCATTTTTCAGGTCCTTTAACGGCAAAAAGTCCTAAAATAAACAGAAAAACAATGATGGCTCCGGCATAAACAGGCCCACTTGTAGGAGGTTGATCTCCCCAATAGGTTGGTAAATAAGTTGAATTATAACCTTCTTGTTTTAATGATCTGTAAGTATCATCACTTTTATCAAGCATAGTATAACCACCACCGTACATATCCGGAACTAAAAGGGTAAATGTTTCCATTTTTCCGTAACTCCAGGAGTAGGCATAATCAATTTCCAATCCGGCTTTATGAGGAGTTTTATCTTCTGTTTGTTTACTTTCCGGAACGATGGTTAATTCAGAACCTCCTCTCATCGTATCTTTGCTGTATTCATAAGTTGGAAGTAAATTGCCAATATTCGGTAATATTGATAAGCCTGCCACAATAATTAAAATTCCGGCAGCTTTGCCAAAAGTAACGAGTTCTTTTTGTATAAGATAATAAATGAAATAACAAATTCCAAGAATTCCAACTGTAATCATCGCATAATAAGTGATTTGTAAATGGGAAGAGGCAATTTCCATTCCTAAAAATAGTAGCGTGATGAGTCCTCCCTGAAAATACTTTTTCCTAAAAGTTAAAATAACACCCCCAATGATGGGAGCAACGTAAGCCATGGCATACCCTTTGGTGACGTGTCCCGCTTCGATAATGATCAAATTGTAAGAAGCTAAACTAAAAGCCAGAGCGCCTAAAATCGCTAACCAGGGTGATGTACCTATACAAAGCATAAAAATGTAGAAGCATATCAAATAGGTAAATAAGATTCCAGCATGATTATAATCCAAAAATCCGCGAAAAATACTGGTGATTTTGTGAAAAATATTAAAACCGGGATCTCCATAAAGGGTTTCAGTTGGCATTCCACTGAACATTGAGTTCATCCATCCGGAGTATTCTCCCGTTTTTTCATGATAATCAGTTACCTCTTTGGTCATCCCTTCAACGCTCGTCATATCTCCTTGTCTCAGCTCCATATTGTCCATAAAAACAGGACTAAAATAGCCTATAGTAATGATATAAAACAGAATAATGGCAATAAAATGGGGAACCAATTTTTTTAACATTCCCATAATGGATGGTGTGTTTTGTGTATTCATAACTGATTTTTTTTTAGGTTTTTGAACTGGCAAAGATACTAAAAAAACCTTTTTTTGTATCTTTGCATTTCAATTGAATTATCATGCAAGAACGCCATATTAATCGCAAAAAGTATTTTGAAGAGCAATCTTATACTACTACTCATTATGTTATCCCATTTATAAAACCATTTATAGGTGAAATATCGAAAATGAGAATTCTTGAAATTGGCTGTGGTGAAGGGGGAAATCTCAAACCGTTTCTTGATTTGGGTGCTCAATGTGTAGGAATTGATCTGAGCTCTGCACAAATTGAAAATGCCAAACTGTTTTATCAGGATGATCCCAATAATGCCAGTATCCAACTCATTAGTGAGGATATTTATAATGTGGAACCATTTGAATTTCAATTCGATATGATCATGTTGCGTGATGTTATTGAACATATTCCGAATCAGGAAAAGTTTATGGGATTCGTTAAACAATTTCTAAAAAAAGATGGAATTATGTTTTTTGGTTTTCCACCATGGTACAACCCGTTTGGCGGTCATCAACAAGTATTACAGGGACTTGCATCTAAAATTCCCTATTACCATATTTTACCCAAATCTCTCTATCTTGGAATACTCAATCTATTTGGATATAAGAAAAAAGATGTTCTAGAACTTTTGGAAATTCACGACACAGGAATCTCAATCGAAAGATTTGAAAGCATTTTAAAGAAAGAAAATTATTCTATTTTAAAGAAAACAGATTACCTGTTTAATCCAAACTACGAGATTAAATTCGGGTTAAAACCCAAAACAGTAATTTCCCCCTTTCACAAAATCCCATTTATTCGTAATTTCTACACCACCGCAGTCTACTATTTAATTAATAATGAATAATGAAAAATGAAAAATTGAAATTCATTATTCATTATTCATTAATTTGTTTTATTTTTGCAGACCATTATTTAAAAACCAAATAATTATTTATGGAACACATTCTACCAACTATTCCAATATGGGCTTTGATCCCATTTGTTCTTATGCTTGCTATGATAGCAGTTGGACCTTTGATGTTTAATCATTGGTGGGAACACAACAAAAACAAACTTATTGTATCATTAGCTTTGGGTATCCCAATGTCAATCTATTTGATATACATGGGGTTAACTCATAATTTGCTACATACAGTTGTTTTTGATTACATACCTTTTATTATCCTGATAGGATCATTATTTACCATTACAGGGGGGATTCATTTAAGTGGTGATATTTTGGCAAAACCTACAACGAATGTAATTTTCTTAGCATTAGGAGCCATTTTAGCTTCTATTATGGGAACTACTGGTGCTGCTATGTTATTGATCAGACCCCTTATTCGTACCAATTCAGAGAGAAAGTACAGAGTTCACACCATTTTGTTTTTTATTGCCATTGTGGCCAATGCAGGCGGATTATTAACACCACTCGGTGATCCACCTTTGTTTTTATTATATTTAAGAGGCGCTTCATTTACCTGGTTTTTCCACATGCTTCCTGAATGGGCTTTTGTGATTTCCATTTTATTAATTATTTTCTTTGTTGTTGATTCTTACTATTACAAAAAGGAACCTCAAACTAATATTGTAATGGATAAAGCGATGAAACAACCTATTAAAATTCATGGAAAAATTAACTTTCTATTTTTAATTGGTGTTGTTTTAGCTGTGGCATTTTTAAATGAACAATATTTAAAATTTATAAATCATAATGCTATTGGCTCCGGAACACATGCTTATTTCTATATGAAATATATTAGAGAAATTGGAATCCTATTAATGGCAGTATTATCTATACTATTTACAAAACAAGCTTACAGAAATGCTAATAAATTCACTTGGGATCCAATTAAAGAGGTTGCATATCTGTTTTTAGGTATTTTTATTACCATGGTGCCTGCATTGCTCTTCCTTTCTCAAAATGCTGCCGAAATAGGAATTACATCTGCTCCTCAATTCTATTATGCTGCCGGAACATTAAGTTCTTTCTTGGATAATGCTCCAACTGCAGCTTCATTTTATGAATTGGCTGTTGGATTGCCTCAAGCTGCTCCGGGAACTCCAATGATGGCAGGTATTCCAGAAATTCTATTAACTGCTATCTCTTTAGGTGCCGTTTTCTTTGGTGCTATGACCTACATTGGCAATGGCCCTAACTTTATGGTGAAAGCGATTGCTGATGAAAATGGAATCAAAATGCCAAGCTTCTTTGGCTATATCTTTAAATTCACTATCATTGTTTTATTGCCGGTTTATATCCTTACGCAATTGATATTCCTGCACTAAGACGTTCGATGTTCGACGTTCGATGTTCGACGTTCGATGTTCGACGTTCGATGTTCGACGTTCGATGTTCGATGTTCGACGTTCGATGTTCGACGTTAAATAGTCGATAGTCAATAGCTTAAAAATGAATATGATATATTTGTTAAAAGTTATTGACTATCGATTTTTTATATGAGCACATGAGCATTTGAGCACACGAGCATTCGAGCACACGAGCATACGAGCACACGAGCATTCGAGCATTCGAGCACACGAGCATTCGAGCACTATCACATTAATTCTGAGTTACATACCCAATGGAAATATTGATTTGTGGGGCCCAAATAACTGAATTATTAGGTAAAAAAGTGGTCGTATTATTGACTTTTTGGAAAAAATAGATTCCGTTATAAACTGAAAATTTTAAAAGAAAGAAATTGTTTTGATTGATCTTAAAATGACAGCCGTAATCAATAAATGTACCGATTGTCCATGTTTTTACTTTCTCAAAGTTGCCAAAAATGGACTGATACTGATAATACATGTATCCTACTCCTAAGTTTAAAAATTTGCGATTACCCTTTTCATTTTGATCAAATAGAAAACTGATATATGGGCCCGCTGTGATCGTGCTAAATGCTTCAAAAACACTATATTTGGGATGATAGTATGGATCTAACACTCTTACAACAGCGCTCATAAATCGCCCCTCTCTATTTTCGTTAATTTTAACCCCTAATCCAAATTTAGGATTAAGTAACATCGTTACATCAAGTCCATAATTCACTCCAAACAAGTTTCGGCGCAAGTAATCCTTTAAAGTTGCATTGTATGAACTTTTAATGTTTATGGGTCTGAAGGTTAATCCCCCATAAAGTGAAAGTTGAACTTTAGGAAAATCAGATTTTTGATTTTGAACATTGGGTAAATTTTGATCACTGTTTTGAGCAAAACTGAATGATAAAAAACAACAAATGAGAACGATAAATAATTTTATTTTTAATGTCATAATAAAGAATTAGTAGTATTGATTAACATTTCTTTTGTGCTACAAAAATAATATTTTTTTGTATATTTATGCACTTTTTTTATTTTTTTTTTAAAATCTTATTTATTTAAAAAATGTATTATATTTGCTTGTACTAAGAAGTAGCAGTATGAAAATTAAAAAGAGCTATAAGATATTTAAAATCACAATTTTAAGTCTTTTGTTATTCGGTTCAGGTACCATCACTTTTGCACAGGTTGACTCCCTTTTTTGGTTTGCTCCTCCTGAGGTGAGTTCCGGAAATGGGGCGGAGGATGCTCCTGTTTACCTTTGGATCTCTTCATTATCTCAGCCTGTAGTTGTTACCATAAGTCAACCGGCGAACACTTTGTTTGTTCCCATTGTAGTTTCTCTGGCTCCCAATTCTACCCAACAAAT
The DNA here is from genome assembly GCA_942493315.1 of uncultured Bacteroidota bacterium. Classification (GTDB taxonomy): domain Bacteria; phylum Bacteroidota; class Bacteroidia; order Bacteroidales; family WCHB1-69; genus UBA5429. The sequence goes on from OW818690.1 coordinate 2,274,587, forward strand.
TGATCTAACCGATCGACTTGGATACTTAGAAACCCAACCTGCTAATACTATTAAAACTACAGGTTTGAAAATTAAATCAACCCATTTGATCAGAGCCTATTATGAAGTAAAAAGTACAGAATCAAATTCTGAAATATTTGTACTAAAAGGGAGTTATGGTCTGGGAAACGCTTTTTTTGTTCCGATGCAAAACTTTTTGTCTAATACTGTGGATACTTCTGTAACACCACAACCCACCTCCTCATTCGATATAGTTGCATCCCAAAATAATACATCAATCACTATTTTACCTGCTTCCAATATTGTGGGACACTTGGCTAATAGTCCGTTTATTGTTACCTTAAATGCCGGACAAACCTATTCCGCAGCAGCAACCGGTGTCCTGGGAATCCAACATTTGCAAGGCTCCATGATCACCTCTTCAAAACCGGTTGCAGTTACTATAAAAGATGATCGAATTAATGCATCTGTTTACGGATCTTGTACTGATTTAGCGGGTGATCAATTGCTCTCAACCAAAAATATTGGGACCAAATATGCTGTGGTTAAAGGTAATTTGAATGCTCCTTATGATAAAGTGATCATTTTAGGGAGTGAGAACTCAACTTTTCTCTACATCAACGGAACTTTTGTTACAAATCTCAATAAAAGAGAAACCTATATACACAATTTTGATCAAAACCAAATTTTATATATTGAATCATCTGAACCGGTTTATGTTTTGCATTTTACCGGGCATGGATGTGAATTATCCTATTCCATTGTAAGTCCATTAAATTGTATTGGAACCCAATCGATCACATTTACTAAAGAAACTTCTAATCCATTAACACTTATGCTTATTTCTGATGTCGGAGGAGCTGCAAACTTTAGAGTGAATGGAAATACTGGTGTGATTACCAATTCTCAATTTCAATATGTTCCGGCTACCAATAATGAGTGGAAATATGCCAAAATTACTTTGGAAACAACACAATTTCCTCAAAATTCAACTATTACCATTTCAAATCCGTTAAATAAGTTTCAAATGGCAATACTAGAGTACGATAATCTTCATGCAAAATATCTAAGTTTTAGTGATGTTGCTTTCATAAAATATGCCATCAAAGAAGCTCCGGAAATCTATTGTGTAGGAGATACCATCTCTTTAAGTGTCAATCCGATAGCTAATGCATCCTATACCTGGAATGGACCGAACCAATTTACTTCTGATGGAGATGATTTATTGATTCTAAACGCTGAACATATTAATTCAGGAAATTATATCATGTCAGGGAGTGCCGGAATTTGTCAAATCCATTCAGATACGATTCATATTCAGGTTGTTGAACCCATGCAGGTTGAAGTGTTCCCCTCTGCAACAACCATCTGTGAGTTTGATTCATTGGTGTTAACAGGTTCAGGATGTGTTGATTATGAATGGTCAACCGGTGCTCAAACAGAAACAATTAAGCTTCAACCTTTAGAGTCTACAGACTTTATCTTGAAAGGGATTGATATCAACGGTTGTAAATCCAATGATACCATTCATATTACTGTAAAACCAACACCCTATATTGATATTAATCCTAATCCAACAACCATTAATGTAGGGGAAACTGTGTATTTACATGTGTCATCACAACTACCCGGTACGGATTATTTATGGGAAAATGGATCCATTGCAACATCGATCATGGTAACTCCTCCATTTTCTACAATCATTGATGTTTCCGGAGTTTACGACGGATGTAAATCGAATGGATCCGCATATATCTATGTAGTTGATCCCATTGAACCCGATTACACTTTTTATATTCCCAACACTTTTTCGCCCAATGGAGATGGATTGAACGATCTTTTTATTCCCAGATTAATAGATGCCAAAATTGTCTCGATTTCTATTTTTAACCGATGGAACAGTTTGGTGTTTTACACCGAGAACCCTAATATTGAATGGGATGGTTCCTCCAATGGAGCTCCTTGCTTACCGGGTGTATATGCCTATAAAATATTCTACAAAAAAGAGGGTTCAGAATCACTCAAACAACTCTTAGGACATGTTTCCATCATTCGGGATTGATCATAAACATTTTAGTTAGCTATACACCTTACTGAATAACCAGTGTCTTTTCTATTTGAAAAAGTTGAAAATGATTCTCTGTTGAACACCAATTTTTTAATCATAGCTGATCCATTAATTACAGGATCAAGGCACCAGAAGTATCCAATATTCCCTAAGTCAAAAAATGTAAATTGAACAGGATCTCTGTTTCCTCCAGGTAATCCGTTAAACTCAGATAAGTTGTCAGCACTCGTGTTGGGAGCATTCCAATGCAAAAATCCGATCTCCTTCAGTTTTTTTCCACTGAGTGAATCTCCACCTAAATAGTTACTTAGTGTATCATATTCAGCTTTGGAGGGTAAATGCCAGCCGGGAGGACATGAAATGGTGGCAGCACTATGGTTGTATAAAACGCCATAAGCATCATAACTACAACTGGCTTTTGCCTGAATGGGATCAGAACCCCAGTAGTTACTCACATAGTAGTGTGGATCTGTTCCTGATCCATTACTGGGAGGGTTGACTGCAGGAAGATATTTGAGGTTTTCGGCCATCCACAATTGATTGCCAATGATGATGGTAGGATATAGGGTACTATCGCGGATATCCAAAAATGAACCGTGTGGATCGATAGTTGGGCGATAGAAAACCATACTATCAATTTCTGATAGCGGTTTTTGGTAAACAATCATCCCATGTCGCATTAAAAAAACAGTGTCATTTTGAGCAAATCCGGAAAGAGAGATAATTGATAGTAGTAGAGGTAATAATAGTTTTTTCATGATGATTATTTTTATTGTTTAACAAATTGAATAGCCCCGGAGCGATTAGTTCCACGAATTCTGCAAATATAGATTCCCTGCGCCAGAGAGGAAACATTGATTTCTGTTCTACTTTCCCCGGAGTTGACCTGTTGTGATAAGAACAATTGCCCTTCCATCCCAACAATTTCGAGGATCATATTGCCACGGGAATTGGCATCAAACTCTACTGTTAGGATGTTGGTAGCCGGGTTGGGATACACGCGCAGGTTTTCCCGGGTGGAGGAGCGGGATTGACTAACGGTTCCATATTCAAACCGGATCGAGGAGATGGTGTCGATGGGAAATGAAGCATTCGTTTGAGCTGAAGAGTGTATGCTCAAAGTTCCATTTTGAAAAACAAAAGCTTCAATAGTAGCAATGGAGTAGGGGATTTGCGAGCCATTCTGAAGATGGATCACTGCGTTGTGGGTTTGTGCATTCAGGGCACTTAAACTCCCGAAAAGGAGTAGTTCAAGTATAAGCCATTTTCTTTTCATAAGTTGAGTTTTTTTAGATGTTAGAGTTTTACTATTCAAATCAGGCCTTGACGTATAGTGACACAAAAATGAATGTTTATTTTGGTCTAAAAAACATTTTTGAAAGAAAATCTTTTCTCTTTGAGAATCAATATCATAACATCAAAAAAGAGCGGTTATTTGTAAAAAACAACCGCTCTGAAATGAAGGTAATGTTAAAAATTATTGTTTGATAAACTTTGTTGTTGAGATTTTAGTTCCATTATTGATTTTACAAAGATAAACTCCACTTGCAAAATTGGAAACTTGAATGGAATGATCTTCAGATGTTAATTCAACATTTTCATGATGAATAAGTCGCCCTTCCAAAGTATAAATTTCAATAGTGCAAGATTGTGGATCTGAACTATTTGTTCGAATATTGAGTTGATCAGATACTGGATTCGGATACAGAGTGACTCTATTTTGATCGTCGAAAGCAACAATACCCACATTATAATTGATAAATGCAATAAATCTTACATCATCAAAATTATAGGTGTTTGATCCGGAATTAGTTATAACTTCAACATTGCCATTAGGAAATGTTATTTTTTGAACATTTTGTATAGAGTATGTATCTTGAGTGCCATTAATTGTACGAACATACATGTTTTGAGCTAAAGCTCCAATTGAAATATATAACAGTATGATTATTAATATGTAATGTTTGTTTTTCATTGTATTATCATTTATTTATATTTTTTTTTAAAAACGATTTAGTCCATTATACATCTGATAGACAATGCATAATCTCTGAAATGGTGTCCAATACTAAAACTTTCAAGATTACAAACAATACCTACACCCAAAGAAGCGTCAATATTATAAATTGTGGATGTCCACAAATAACAATAGGAACCGGCAAGATTAAATGTTCCTCCAACCATTCTGGAACTTCCCGGCAAAGCAGTGAATCCAATTTGGTCAGTTGCTCCTGTATTTGGACTTAACCAATGGTCATATCCAACTTCTTTTAATTTGCCTCCTGCTACAGATGAACCTCCTACAAAAGTAGCTAAATTGGTGTACTCAGCATCAGTGGGAAGATGCCAACCCGGAGGACAAGCGGTTAGGGCAGCCGGAAAGTTATACAAAACACCATAAGTTTCGTAATAAGAAGTAGCTTTTGCTGCTGTTGTATCAGTTCCATTGTATTGATAAACATAGTAAAATGGATTTTCTCTTGATCCAACAGAAGGCCCATTTACTGAAGGTAAGTATGCTAAGTTTTCTGCCATCCAGATTTGATTTCCTACCGCCATTATTCTGTAAGAATGATTGTCTCTTGGATCAATCATGGTGCTGTAATAATTCTGAGGTCTTTGAAAAGTGATACTATCAATAATATTGACAGGATACTGAGATACAACTAATCCATTTCTAATAATATACAATGTATCGTTTTGGGAATAGATCATATTGCTCATTGCAATAAGGAAACATAAAATAGATAAAATTTTTTTCATAAAAAAATAGTTTATAAATACATAACAAATCTCTCAAAAAAAAACTTTTCCTTTTTTGTCCCACTAAAAGAAAATTTTGGCAAATATAAAAAAAATCTTACAATATTCAAATTAAAAAAATAATTATCTTTGCATTTGTATAGAATGATCCGGGAACTGAAAGACTAACATGAAAAATTTTTTTAAAATTGTTTTTTTTCTTATTGTAATGGCTTCAAATTCAGCACTATTTGCCCAATTTGATACCCTATTTTGGTTTGCTGCTCCGGAAGTGGCTCAAGCGGATCGGAATTTTGACAGACCTATATATATATGGTTGTCTTCATCAAATGCTCCGAGTCAAGTTACTATTACTCAACCAGCTAATAGTAGTTTTGCTCCTATTGTTGTAAATTTAGCAGCAAATTCAACTCAATTTGTGAATCTTACACCCTGGATCGATCAAATTGAAACAAAACCGGCGAATCAGGTGTTAAACTATGGAATAAAAGTGTCAGCGACAAATCCGGTGAATGCCTATTACGAAATATTGAGCCTGCAATGTATGTGCAGTCCCGAAATATATGTGTTAAAAGGGAGAAATAGTTTGGGTACTCAATTTATGATCCCTATTCAAAACTTTCTAAACAATGCCAATGATGCATCTTATACACCAACTCCGTATAGCTCTTTTGTGATTGTTGCAACTGAAAACAACACAAATGTGACCATAACAACCTCAGCTGACGTTGTTGGACATAATTCCAATACACCCTATACAATCACCTTAAATGAAGGTCAAACCTATTCTGCAACAGCAACCAGTCAATTATCAACACAACATTTGAATGGCTCTGTTGTTACTTCTGATAAACCAATAGCCATAACTATCAATGATGATTTGATATATGGTGGAACTTATGGTACTTGCGCTGATGTTGCCGGTGACCAAATTATTCCGGTCAATATTTTAGGAACCAAATTCATTGTTGTTAGAGGTTTTCTAACAATTCCTTATGATAAAGTATTTATTTTAGCTACTCAAAATAATACTACTGTTCAAGTAAATGGTACTACTTTGACCACAATAAATAGTGGTCAAACTTATATGTACAGCATGAATTTAGCAGATGCCGTTTACATTGAAACATCTCATCCTGTTTATACTCTGCAATTGTCAGGCTTTGGTTGCGAAATAGGAAATTGTCTAGTACCTCAAATTGAATGTAGTGGATCCCATTCAGTTACTTTTACAAGATCTACAAACGATCCTTTACATTTAATGCTCATTGTTCCTACAGGAGGGGAAACAAATTTTCAAGTCAATGGGAACCCCACTTTAATTAATGCACCTCAATTTTCGTTTGTTCCCGGAACAAACAACACATGGAAATATGCTAAAATAACTTTTTCTACATCTCAAATTCCTTCCGGTGTTTCAACCACAATTACAAATAGTCTTGAGAGATTTCACCTCGGCTTTATTCATGGAACACCCAATAATGGTTGCCGTTTCGGCTTTTTTTCAGATTTTGGTAAATATAAATATGAAATCACTGCAAACGGAACCCATTTTTGTGTCGGTGATACCCTACAACTAACTACAAATGGTTTTCCCGGAGCTACTTATAATTGGACAGGACCAAACGGTTTTTCTTCCACATCTCAATCTTTTCAAATCAATAGTTTAAATTTTTCAAATCAAGGATTGTACATTGTTAATGGAACTGTGGAAAGTTGTATTGTGGAACCTGATTCCATTTATATTCAGGTAGATACAACTTTTTATGCTTCCATTTTTTCAAATGACACCATTTTATGTGTCGGTGATACATTGATTTTATATACGAATCTAAATTTCGAACTTAATTTTGATTGGCATACTCCTTTTCAAATTGTTTCCAATCAAGATTCGCTACAATTGCCAAACATTCAGTTGAATGATCAGGGAATGTATTCAATTGAAGGGATGGCGAATAACTGCTCCATCATTTCTGATTCTGTAATGATTCAGGTTCAACAACCTCCAGATATCCAAATTTTTGCTGATGATACGCTATTTTGTGATGGTGATTCTATGAGTTTATCAAGTACTTACAATCCTAATGTTCAATATTTCTGGACAGGTCCTGTGGGTTTTACATCTCAGAATCAAAATATTCATTTTGACCAGATTCATGTTCAGCAATCCGGAATTTATATTTTAAATGCTCAAGATGGTGTTTGCAGCATCTTTCCTGATTCCATTGAAATCACAGTTCATCCAACTCCAGATATTGTATTAAATCCTTTTCCTAACCATATTTGCTTAGGAGATTCTGTTTTTTTAGAGTTTCAAGGTGCAGATCTGTATGTTTATTTGAATGATACATTGAATCAAATCTGGCTCTATCCGACTGAAAATCTTAATTTTACAATTTGGGGAACTAACTCTTTTGGTTGTACTGATACATTCACTTCTTCCATTTTTGTTCATCCTATACCGGAAGCAGATTTTTATACCATTCCGGATACTACAATTATCTATTACCCCTATTTTGATTTCTATTCCAATTCAAATACTCAGTACTGGAACTGGAACTTTGGAGATGGACAATCTACCCATAATGCTCCTCCTATTCATCATGAATATGAGATGATTGACACCACTTATCTGGTTCAGTTGATTGTGAAAAATGATATCGGATGTGCTGATACGATAACTAAGATATTGGTTGTAAATGATTTACCGTTGATTTTCCCCAATGTAATTACCCCCAATTCAGACGGAATGAACGATTTTTTTGTGATTGTCAATGGAGATCGGATAGAAAATCAGGTTTATATTTATGATCGATGGGGTAAACTCATTTATCAGAAAGAAAATTATAAGAATGATTGGAATGGAGAGGGGTTTCCTTCAGGTACCTACTATTATGTTTTTGATTATTTTAATAAGACATTTCATAGCACATTAACTATTCTAAAATAAATAGAGCCCCACATGATAAACTTTAAAAAAATAATATTTTTGTTTTTTCTTATCTTTGTATTATCCATCACAAAGATTGTAGCTCAATTTGATACGTTGTTTTGGTTTGCTGCTCCCGAAGTAGCACAATCAAATATGGAGTTTGACAGACCCATTTATATTTGGGTATCCTCTTCAGATTCACCTAGTCAAGTTACAATATCTCAACCTGCCAATAGTAGTTTTACTCCTATTGTAGTATATTTAGCAGCACATTCAACTCAATTTGTTGATTTAACACTTTGGATAGACCAGATTGAAACGAAACCGGCCAATCAAATTTTAGATTATGGTATTAAAGTCTCTTCAACAAATCCAATCAATGCCTACTATGAAGTGGTGAGTTTACAGTGTTTATGTAGCCCTGAAATTTATGTTTTTAAAGGGGAAAATAGTTTGGGAACACATTTTCTCATTCCTATGCAAAACTTTCTGAATAATGCAAATAGTGCTACATATTTACCTGTTCCGTATAGTTCTATTGTAATTGTAGCTACAGAAAACAATACAAATGTGACCATTACACCGACTACTAACGTTGTGGGACATAATGCCAATATACCCTATACAATCACCTTAAATGAAGGTCAAACCTATTCTGCAACAGCAACGAGTCAATTATCATCACAACATTTAAGTGGATCTTTGGTAACATCTGATAAACCAATTGCCATTACCATTAATGATGATTTGATTTATGGTGGACCTTTTGGTACATGTGCCGATGCTGCCGGTGATCAAATTATACCCATGAACAGAATTGGAACAAAATATATTGTAGTGAGAGGTTTTTTGACTGTACCTTACGATAAAGTATTTATTTTGGCTACTCAAAATAATACAATTATTCAAGTAAATGGTACCACTGTATCTACTATAGATAGTGGGCAAACCTACATGTATAGCATGAATACAACAGAAGCCATTTATATTGAAGCATCTAATCCTGTTTATACTTTACAATTATCGGGTTTTGGATGTGAAATCGGAAACTGTTTAGTTCCTCAAATTGAGTGCACCGGTTCAAATGCTGTTACTTTTGTAAGATCAACTTCTGATCCTTTACATTTAATGTTTATTGTTCCGGCAGGAAGTGAAGATGATTTTCTGGTAAATGGAAATAGCTCCCTTATTAATGCCTCTCAATTTTCATTTGTCCCGGGAACTGCAAATAGTTGGAAATATGCCAAAATAACATATACTACTACACAAATACCAACAGATGTTTCTACTACAATCACAAATAGTACAGAAAGATTCCATTTAGGATATATTCATGGAACACCAAATAATGGTTGCAGATTTGGATTTTTCTCAGATTTTGGAAAATATGAATTGGAAATAGTAGCCAATGGAGATCATTTTTGCTTAGGAGATACCCTTCAATTAAGTGTTTCAACCATCAATAGTGCCACTTATTTATGGAATGGCCCGGATGAATTTTCTTCCAATTTTCAAAATACACAAGTGAATACATTGAATTACAACAATGAAGGTTTATATATTGTAAATGGTGATATTGGGAGTTGTGTTGTGGAACCGGACTCAATATACATTTATATTTTTCCTTCCCCTTCAGTTGAAATCGATCCTGCATTTTCTGAAATTTGCTTAGGTGAATCTATTTCTTTAGAAGCCTCAGGAGCGATCAACTATGTTTGGAGCACTTTAGAAACAACCCAAACAATCGATGTTTCACCGATTACCAATGAAAATTATTACGTAATGGGTAAGGATGAAAATAATTGCAAAGACACTGCTATGGCACAAATTACCGTTAAACCGCTTCCGGAATTAACGATTTCACCCAATCCGGTTACTATTTTTGATGGTGATATAATTACCCTTTATGTGTTTTCTGATCTTCCAAATACAGATTTTCTGTGGTCAACCGGATCGATAAACAATAATATAACCGTTTCTCCAACATCTATTACGAATTATCAGGTAACCGGAGTCTCCGATGGGTGCAGTTCAACTACAGAAGTTACCGTAAAAGTTAAATTGACCCATTTTCAAGAATGTACCATTTATATGCCCAATAGTTTTACCCCAGATAATGATGGCTTAAATGATATTTTAATTCCCAAAATGTTCAATGCTGAAATCGTATCGTTTACTATTTTTAACCGTTGGGGACAAAAGATTTTTGAATCCAACCGATCCGATTATGGTTGGGATGGTACCTATTTAGGACAACCGGCTCTTGAAGATACTTACGGCTATCGGATCCGGTACATTCAGGCAGACACCGGCGAACTCAAACAAATAGTCGGAGCAGTGAGTTTGATTAGGTAAGTGGGTTTATTGAATTTGAACTAAAGTCATATCATTACGTGTTGGCTGGGTTTGAAAATCGAGATTACTCGCAAAACCGAGCCAATGTTTAGGTGCATAAATCTCAATTTTGTTTTTCATAAAATAGCTTCCCCACCAACTAAATGAAGATGCAGAAATAACAGCTCCATTACATTGTGTCATTAACGCAAAATCCACAAAAAAATCATTACTTAAAACCTTGTAATAGCTTAATTGGTTTATAAACTCAAATTTTTCCAAATTCTTTTCATTAGAAAGAATATAAAATACAATTTGATCTTTATATTTGATTTCCAATTCTTTACAACATTGTTCGAAATAGGAGATTGGCAATATGGTAGGTTTTCCCATAATAGTAAAATTGTGATAATCTCCCAATCTTAAATGAACAAATACTTTTAATTTATCCTGATCCAATGAACTGATTTCTGATGCCTGATCTCTATATTTAGGTTTAATGATCAATCTTTCAGCGTCTTCTTTGTTAAAAAAAGCATCACTTTGCGCGTAAAAAGTGGGTAAATAAATAATATTTTTAAATAGCCCTTTGGTTATAAAATATTCAGTTGTTTCTTTTTCATATAGCTCAAATAAGATCTCTTTTTTGATGGAACAAGTACTGATGATTCTAAGTTTGGATGCTATTTTTAAAATAATATTTCTTAAAATTCTGTTTAATATAATTCTATGAAATCTATTTTCTCTCTTGATAAACATGATGTTTTGGAAGCAATCATCTTCAAAACATTTTTTCAAATTCTGAAATCCAATGAGAACTATTTTTTCATTTTTCCCTCTTTCAGATTCCAGTTTTTTACAAAAAAGGTATTGGAACAGTTGATTTCCAAACTGACCGGATGCAATTGATATGATCATTGTAATGAATATTATTTTTTAATTAATTCAAAAATTCCACAACCAAATCTACATTTAAAATTGTTAATCAATCCTTCGTGATAATCAACATTTTCAAAAAATTTATTTTTATCATTGATATATGAAAACTTTTGAATTTCAAAATCTGGACTTAAAATGTCAATTAAATATTGAATAGAAAATATTCTATGTGCATGAAATTCAATACATTGAGCGCCAATAGGAACAGAAAGATAAAACTGTGCACCACTTTTAAGCATATTAGTCATGTTTTTTAAACCGATTTCATGTCCATAATAATTGATTGGATCACCATATCGACCCAATCCAAAATGTTCTAAAGTATGAAGACAAGAAAGAGATTCAAGGTTTGAAAATTGCTCGGTTTTTTTGGAATCCATGATATCCATTTGAATAAACTCAATATTTTTATTATTTATATCCAAAGGTCTGATATCAAAAACATGAATTTTCCGGTATGAAGCAACATGAGCTACAAAAGATTGAATGGAACTTCCAATATCGTAATGTTTCTCAGGATTATTTTTACAAACTTGTTGAGCCACATATAAATCTTGCCAGAAATAGTGATGAGACAAACTTCCTGCACTATCATTGAGATCATTATATTGTGCATTTAAATTCTTTATAGGAAATATATTTTTTTTATTTTGTCCGGCTTGTTTGATAAATTTCCTTTTTTGATTTAAAAGTTTAAAAAAGCTGAATGGGGAATTAATTCTTACTGTAAAACCAAGCCCGGTTAAAAGTTCAAATTTGGAAAATAAAATGTTCAACCCTTTTGTAAAGTAATATAATTTCATAAAACTAAATATTTATTGCAAAAGTATATAAAAATACATTTTAAAAATCATATTGTAAACAAAAACTTAATTAAATTGAATATTTTATTTTTGTTTATAGAATATCAAATTCATAAAATTTTATTTTAAAAAAAATAGTATTTTTGCTTAATAATGATAAAAAATCTCGTACTAATAAAATCTAAAGTAATGAAAAAAAATTTTTTAAAAAAAATGATCATTTCAATGTTGGGAAGAAAAATGTTTCAAAAGTTGTTTGAAAAGATTAATTTTATTTCACTTTTAGGAATGAATATTGGAGGAGGCCAAGACGCTGATAAAAGTGGAGAGAAAAAGGCAATAATGTATATTAATAAATTTTTTAAATCACAATCAAAAATAACAGTGTTTGATGTTGGCGCAAATAAAGGACAATACGCAACACTATTAAATATGGTTTTTAAAGAAAAAGCTCAGATATATTCATTCGAGCCCAGCAAGAATACATTTAAAGAACTAAATGAAACTATTTGCGATTTTAAAAATATTGAAATTTTTAATTTTGGATTTGGAAATGAATCTCAAAAAATTGAGCTATATACCAATGCACAAGGATCAGGACTAGCAAGTCTATATAAAAGAAGATTAGATCACTTTAAAATTAATATGGATAAATGTGAAGTCATTGATATTAAAACAATTGATGATTTTTGTATAGAAAAAAACATAAATCAAATACATTTTTTAAAGCTAGATGTGGAAGGTCATGAATTCAAGGTACTTGAAGGTGCAAAAAGAATGTTGAAATCAGGGTCTATTGATTTTATTCAATTTGAATTTGGTGGTTGTAATATTGATTCCAGGACATTTTTTCAAGATTTTTTCTATTTGTTAAATGATCAATATACAATATTTCGAATTCTTAAAAATGGTCTCTATCCAATTCATGAATATAAAGAAATTTATGAAGCATTTTTGACAACCAATTATCTTGCTCAAAAGAAAAATAATTAAAGAAATTTATAAATTTTTTGTTTAAAAAAATGGCATTTGATATTCCGATTTTATTTGTAATTTTTAACCGACCTGATACAACGGAACAAGTTTTTCAGGAGATCAGAAAGCAGCAACCTCAATTTTTGTATGTGGCAGCAGATGGTCCCAGACCTAACAGACCGGATGATATTGAAAAATGTCAAATAACACGATCCATTATTGACCAAATTGACTGGGAATGTGAATTAAAAACATGGTATAGAGATGAAAATTTGGGTTGTGGAAAAGCTGTATTTTCTGCAATTACATGGTTTTTTGATCAAGTTGAGATGGGAATTGTCCTGGAAGATGATTGTATGCCTAATCCTGATTTTTTTCCCTATTGTAAAGATCTTTTGTTTAAATACAAAGATGTTGATCAGATTAAATGGATTTCAGGTAATAATTGCAATATAAAAAGTTCAAAAACAGACGCATCTTACTATTTTTCAGCCTATAATCATGTTTGGGGATGGGCTTCTTGGAGAAGAGTATGGAATGATTACCATTTTGAAGTGTCAGACTTTAAAAAAAATCAAATTTATAAAAAAATTGATCACTATTTTTTTACCTTATCTGAAAGATTATTCTGGAAAAACAGATATGAAATAATGGCTCATAAAAAAGTAAGAGATAAAAGAAAAATTAGTGCTTGGGATTATCAATCAACATTTTCTATTTGGATGAAAGAGGGGGTTTCCATTATGCCTCAATCCAATTTAATTACGAATATTGGATTTGGAGTAGATTCTACTCATACTTTTAATAATAAACTTCAATTTAAAAATGAATCAATTTTACCCATTCATCATAATAATATTATAGAAATTGATCATGAAGCAGATCAATTATTTTATAAAAATATTATTTATAAACCTCTTTGGAAGTACCCATTATTATGGATAAAAACATGGATAGAAAAGATAATTTGATAAGACCTTATACAATAATAAACTTTAAACAAAATATTACCATGTTTAAATTCTTTCATAAATTTTATCTCAAACAAAGATTTTTCCCTAATTGGGTAAGCATTTTTATTAATCCTTTTTTTTATCCCAGATATTATTTACTCCAAAAAATCAAGAAGTTTGCACCTCAATTACATGGAAATCTTTTAGATTTTGGTTGTGGCGCAAAACCTTATGAATCTTTGTTTGTAAACGTTTCTAAGTATATTGGAACTGATGTGGAAAATGAATCTCATGATCATTCTAATGAAAATATTGATGTCTATTATGATGGAACTACATTGCCTTTTGAAAATGAATCTTTTGATTCTATTTTTTCTTCTGAAGTATTAGAACATGTTCCAAATATAGAAAAAACACTAAAAGAATTGAATAGAATCCTTAAAAAAGATGGTCAAATTTTAATTACAATCCCATTTTCTTTTCCGGAACATGAAATGCCTTATGATTTTAGAAGATTAACAGTGGGTGGTATCAAACAAATACTGGAAGATCACGGATTTGAAATCATTCAAGCAGAAAAATACGGATCGTATCAAAAAGTTGTTAATCAACTTATAATAATGTATATACATGATTTGATTTACGGCAAAAATAGATTTATTAATCTTTTTTTAAATTTTATATTTATTTTTCCTATTCAACTGATCTCATTGCTTTTAACCCCTTTATGTGTGAGAAATAGATCCTTATATTTTGGATCCATCGTTTTAGCTAGAAAAAAATAAACCCAAATACCATGAACATCTTAATTATCCACAATTATTACAGTATTCAAGGAGGAGAGGAGAGTGTTGTTGCATTCCAAAAAAAACTATTGGAAGAGAAAGGACATCAAGTGGAGCTATATACCCGCAACTATCACGAGATGAAGGATTGGAGATTTGGAAAAGTAGGGGGAATGTTTACTTCCGTCTATAATAAAAAATCTTTTGATGATCTGGAAGAAATTCTGGATCAGTTTATGCCGGAAGTGGCTATTTTACATAATCTTTATCCGATTATTTCTCCTGCCATAATTCCATTTCTGAAGGAAAAAGGAGTAAGAGTGTATCAGGTAGTTCACAATTATAGATTGTTTTGTCCTATAGGAATTTTTTATAACAAACATCGAATTTGTCATAAGTGTTTACATGCCGGGAGAGAATGGAACTGCTTGATTCATAATTGTAATAAATCAATTTTAGGAAGTTTTTCTTTTGCATTCCGTGCTTTTTTAGTTAGAAAATTGAACTATTTTAAACAAGTATCCAAATTTTTAGTGTTATCTGATTTTCAGAAACAGATGATTCTTAAAAGTGATTTGGGCACTATTCCTATCGAAATTATTCCCAATTCAATCTCAGTAAAAAAACAGTTATCTTTGGAAGATGTAGATCTTAAAACAAAACAAAACATTGGCTTCGTTGGGCGTTTAACAAAAGAGAAAGGATTCGATGATTTTATCGATATAGCAAAAAAAATGCCTCATTATACTTTTTGTGTAGCCGGTGATCATTCCAAATTAGATCCTAAAATGAAATGCCCCAAAAATCTTCATTTTGAAGGAATATTAACTCATGACGAGCTTTCTGATTTTTATCAAAAATGTAGAGTGATTCTTTTTTTAAGTCACTGGTATGAAGGTTTTCCAATGGTCCTTCTAGAAGCCATGCACTACTACACTCCATTAATAGTTACTAATTTAGGGGTTATGCCGGAAGTGATTCAACATAATGTCAATGGATATGTAGTGAAAGCCGGTGATTTAGATTCTATACAAAAACATGTAGAAATGATATTTGAAGATGATTCCCAGTATATTGAATTTATCAAAAATGGCAAAAAACGGGCTGAAGAGTTTTACTCCACAGAACGCTATTATGAAAGGTTGATGTTGGCGATCTCAAATTAATTTATTGCAAAATAATTTTTCTTGTTTCTACAATATTATTCAATGGATTAACTATTTGAACCAAGTATAAACCATTCCCACTCCAGGAACTTAAATCAATATAGGAAAGTTGTTGATTAATCATTGATTCATAAACCACTTGTCCTAATGAATTCATTATTTTTAATCTATAATTGGTCATTAATACATAATTCCCAAAGTCAATATAAATAAAGGTAGATGTTGGATTAGGATATATTTTTATTTCATTAAATTGAAAGGGTGTAATGGATAAAGGAGTATTGATAATCATGGTATCACAATAGCTCAATATCAAGGTGTCGATTATAGTTAAATAAGTTGTATCAATAATGGTTAAATAAGAGGTATCAACTACTGTCTCATGTATCGTTTCAAATAAAGTATCGATTATATTAATGATGGCAACATCTGAAGTGTCAATACAACCATAATAGTTCGCAATAGCTCTGAATTCCTGATTGAAATTATAGGGTTGGATGTTATTGACAGTTAGAACTATTGAATCTGCACCGGTATATGTGTTATTTTCAGGAACATTTAACCAACCAAAATCTACAATATTGGTTTGCCAGTATATAGAGCTGTTAGTGTAAGTGTTTGTCGCTGAAATGACACAATCTGATCCAATATATTGAAATAATAATAATGATGATAAGGTTATAGAATTTTGACAACCTTCATAAAGTAAAGTAATTTCATCTTTATTAAGCTCTCTATTCCAGATCCCAATATCATCAATATATCCTTTAAAACGTTGGGTATTATCATTAATTCCGCCAATATAGTTACTCATTGTTGCAGTGGTATAATTGATGCTCCCGGTCATGATTTGCTCATCCATCAAAACCCCATTTAAATAGATCCGATATCTACTTAATAATGAGTCATAAGTGCCCACAATATGATTATAAACATTAGGAATTAAAAGAGTTGTATCAAATTTGGCATAACATGGGGTTAATCCGGTATTGACATATTTTTGAAAATAAACGCTAGAATCCCTGATATGAAGAAAATAGGGATCTTTACCGGATTGATAGTCTCCTCTAAAAACAATTTGACCTTGCATGAGTTGAGGATTAATCCATGCAGAGATAGAAACACTGTTATTTAAATTCAAATTGGTTTGTGATGAAATGGAAATTTTAGCATTGGTTCCATTAAAATAATATGCAGCATTTTGATTTCCAAAACGATCCGGACTTAAAACTGCATTTAAAACGCTACCATTGTTGTTATTTCCTGATTCATCATTTGCGTTACCGGTAAAACTCCACCAAGCGGCTAAGCCATTACTAGGAACATAGCCTGGTATTTGAGAAAAAATAGGTATTATTATTCCAATCAGGCAAAAAAGTGTTATTATTTTTTTCATTTTTCTATATATTTAAATTAGATCAGATACTTTAATTTCAAAGTACAAATTTACATTTTTTTTTCACATAATTGTGCATATTAAATTAATTTATTCTTATATTTGCAATCTCATAAAAATAACATTAATTTTATATACACATGAAAAAATTTTATCTAATTCTTACAGTTATTTTCTTCTTTATCAATTATTTAAACGCTCAGGATACCGTTTATATTGATATATCTCCCGGAAAAGGAATGGATGTGGAATCGTGTTCCATTTCACCTGATCAAAATTATGAACCCAGATATTTTATTAATACGTATGCCTGGACTATTGGTGGAACCCTTAATATTAGTAGAGGATTTTTACAATTTGATTTATCATCCTTACCTGCAAATTGCAATCTTCTTGAAGCCAAATTGTTCTTATATGGAACAACATTACTAAATCATTCCGGAGAAAATGCAACTAAAGTTACCAGAATTACAGAACCATGGGTATCAACAACTTTAACTCATAATAACCAACCAGGGTATACCAATACTGATTCTGCCGTGATCCCGACAACCACTTTGCCTTATCAGGATGTTGAAGTAGATGTAACAGCAATGACCCAATATATGGTTTTACACCCAAGTGAAAGATATGGTTATAGATTGGCATTAGTTGATGAAACTATATATAAAATTTTTGCATTTTGTTGTTCAGAAACTACTGACCCAACCAAAAGACCCAAATTGATGTTGGTAACAAATGGATATACTTCCGTGAATCAATATTCAGTTGAAAACATCTCCATTTCCCCTAATCCTGTAGCTAATAGTTTGAAAATTGAAGGATTTAGTAATGACGATCAAATTTCCATTCAACTATTTTCCACATTGGGACAATTAGTGTATTCCAATCCACAGTTTGATCCATCCCAAACATTAGATGTAAGCTCTATTGAAAATGGTTTCTATTTTATGAAAATGGTTCAAAATGGACAATCCATCACTAAAAAAGTAGTGATTCAAAAATAGATTACGAAGTTTGATTCGCGAATTAGCAGAATTTTTTTTTATTTCACAATGTTTCACAGTGTTAAAAGATGTATCACAGTGTTTTTTGAGCTATTAGGTTTTGGGTTTTGGTCTTAGTCGTTTATCGAGCACACGAGCACATTGAGCACATTGAGCATTCGAGCATTCGAGCACATTGAGCACATTGAGCATTCGAGCATTCGAGCACATGAGCATATTGAGCACATTGAGCACATGAGCATTTGAGCATTTGAAAATTATAAATATAGAAAAATCAATAATAAAGTAATAAAATATAAAATAAATATCATAATATCAATAAATATATCATTTTTATTTGTACTTTTGCTTTTTAATAAATAATATAAGATGGATTGGAATAGTTTAAGCAATACTCAGATCAATCATGAGATCGGAAAAAGAATTAAACAACTTAGGCTTCAGAAGAGAATAACACAAAAAGAACTTGCTGAAAAAGCCGGAATTAGTCTATTTACTGTTTCCAACATTGAAAAAGGAAACAATATTTCATTACATTTATTGATTGCTGTTTTTAGAGTATTAAAAATAGTAAACAATTTAGAACAATTATTACCGGAGATAGAGATTAGTCCTGTACAGATATTAAAATTAAAGGGAAATACTCCTAAAAGGGTTAAAAAACCAAAATTATAAAATGGAAAATATTGTAAAAATTAAACTTTGGGATGAATATATTGCTGTCTTATTTTGGAACAAAGATAAAGAATATGGCGTGATTGAGTTTTTAGACTCTTTTATTCAAAAAAAAATTAATCTATCCCCTCTACAAATACCACTTGAAAATTTGCTTAGAGGGGAGAAAATATATTCTTTTCCTGAATTAAAAGGTAAAACTTTTAAAGGATTACCCGGATTAATTGCTGATTCTCTTCCCGATGATTATGGAAATAGTGTAATTGATGAATGGTTTTTATCAAAGAAAATTCCCATCGATATAAATCCAGTAGTTCGATTATGCTATATTGGAAAAAGAGGAATGGGGGCATTAGAATTTGAACCTGCTATAAAAGATGATCAATTAGATGAATCATCAAAAATTGAAATTTCTGAATTGGTAGATTTAGCTAGTCAAGTATTGAATCAAAGAACGCAATTTCAAATTGATATCAACCATCCTAATATAAATATTTCGGATATTTTGAAAGTTGGAACTTCTGCAGGAGGCGCAAAACCAAAAGCTATTATTGCATTAAATGAAATTACCGGTGAAGTAAGATCTGGTCAAGTTAAAGCACCGGAAGGATTTACTTACTGGATTTTAAAATTTGATGGTGTTGAAGGCGGTAAAATTAAAGAGAATCCTATGGGAATTGGTCGAATTGAGTACGCTTATTATAAAATGGCTTTAGATTGTTCTATTAACATTTCTGAATCAAGGCTTTTGCAGGATCATGATAGAGCACATTATATGACTAAACGATTTGACAGAACGCCAAATGGTGAAAAAATTCATACACAAACATGGTGTGGATTAGCTCATTTCGATAGAGATGAAAGGTATTCTTATGAACAGCTTTTTAAAACAATGAGACAATTGTATCTCTCTTATCCGGATTTTGAACAAATGTATAGAAGAATGGTGTTCAATGTCTTAGCCAGAAATCATGATGATCATACCAAAAATCACTCTTTTATAATGGATAACTCCGGAGAATGGAGTTTAGCACCGGCTTATGATCTTTGTTATTCTTATTCTCCATCAGGCTTTTGGACGAACAAACATCAGCTTTCAATGAATGGCAAACGAGAAGATTTTAATAAAGAAGATCTTTTAAAAGTTGGATTTAATTTTGATATTAAAAATCCAAAAATAATCATTGATCAAATTGAAGATTGTGTTTCAAATTGGAATTATTACGCTAAAGAGGCTCAAGTTCCGGATGCATATTCCCAAGTAATTCGGAAAAACATAAGAAAACTATAGGAATGAAAAATGAAATATTTTTTTTGTTTCACGATGTTTCATAGTGAATGTCAATAGTCGATAGTCAATAGTCGATAGTCAATGGTCGATAGTCAATGGTCAATAGTCAATGGTCAATGGTAGATAGTCGATAGTCAATGGTCGATAGTGCTGAAAATCTGATTTTGGGTTTAAGGTTAAAATGTTTAAGGTTTAAGGGTTTAAATGTTTAAGGTTTAAGGGTTTAAATGTTTAAGGTTTAAGGGTTTAAATGTTTAAGGTTTAATGATGTTTCAACTTTCAACTTTAAACAGCGTAGCGTTCAACTTTCAACCTTTCAACAGCACAGCGTTGTATTTATTTTAGTTAATAAACAGAAAACTAACAGATTAAAACACATTTGCCCTTTGCCCTTGGCTTATTAAAACCGCTTGCGGTTTTTCGCGTTAGGGATGTGGAGGGCGCGAAGCGGTACGAACCGGAACGAGCGCCGTGATGTTTGAACTGTTGTGGGGATCAATATCTTAAGCGAAGTGCGGTGAAGTACGGGAGCGAAGCGGACCCCGGAACAAGCCCGACGGCAGCCGGGTTGGGTTGTGGGTGGGATGGTGCCGGAACGCCCAAGTTAATAAGCTAATATGTTAATGAGATAATAAGCTAATTAATGAATAATGAATAATGAGCACATGAACAATCGAGCACATGAGCAATCGAGCATTCGAGCATTCGAGCATTCGAGCACACGAGCACACGATTCACTCTTTTGTCCAGATCCTCACATTCAGATTGAGCTCTTTAATGATGATGGCGTTGAGCATGAATAGGTTATAGATGAGGCCCATATCTTCGAAATTGGCACCTGACTTGAAAATGTTAGGTTCAAAAAGATTTTCAGTGAAACTTACCGCACAATAAACCCGCGAACCGATGAAAGAGATGTGCATCTGCTTATTGTATTGCTTCTGAATGTTCACCAATGCCTCCATAATGACCGGCGTTAAAATATAACGCGCTTCAATCTGGTCTGTAGCATGAACGACAAAAAGTTTTTCAAATTCCGGATTTTCAAGTTTGACCAATTCCCCTTTGGAGCTAAACTGTAATTTTTGTCCCCATTTACCAAATAATTTTTCCGCAAAATCGGGGGCTATGTAAGTTTCTCCTTTGATATTTTTATTGAAATCAGCATGGAAAAACATCCCTTTGAATATGGTGTGCCAGTGCTCCTGAACCCCTCCATTTTTGGTATAGGTGACTGTTCTGTATTCGGTATGAAATTCGGAACATCTGAAGTCGGTTTTCTCGATTTGTCCTGAAATCAGATCATCCCCTTTGTAACGATCAACACCGGTTTCAAATAGATTACTTTGTAAATATTCGTTCAGTTGAATCGACTGATTGTAAGTGTATTCCCAGTTGGGATCAATGGCATGAACGATTTGCGTAACCACTTCATTTTTAAACCGATCCCGATATTTCCTAAAAAAAGTGATCGCTTTAACAAGAAATACCAATCCGCCGATTAAAACACCAATTAACCCAACAATGATAAACACATCACTTATAATTCCTTGAGTGTATAGATATATCAAAACAGCACTTGCCGGTACGATCTCTAAAACGGTAAAAAGGATAAATTTTAATACCGATTTGCGCAAAACCTCTAATTCAAGAAGTCTTGGTTTTAGATCATTTTCGTAAAGAGATCTCAGTTCTTCAAATGTGATCATATCAAAATGCAGGATTAGTTAAAAAGGGTTTTAACATCCACATTTTGTCTTTCAGTTTCATTGATTACAAAAACCTCTTTTTTAGAGAATTTCATAAAAGAAGCGATCATAGAGTTAGGAAACACCTGGATGGAGTTGTTATAATCGGTCACAACGGCATTGTAAGTTCTACGGGATGCAGAAATTTGAGCTTCCACTTCGTTAAGGGAATGTTGAAGATCAAGGAAGTTTTGGTTCGCTTTAAGATCAGGATAGTTTTCAACGGCAACCATAATGGAGCGCATTCCTGCAGAAATTTCATTGTCAAGAGCGATTCTTTGATCGTTATTTAAGTTTCCGCTTACGGCTCTGCTTCTCATTTCAGATACTTTTTCTAAAAGATCTTTTTCATGTTTGGCATACTCTTTAACAGTTGCGACAATGTTGGGAATCAAATCGTATCTTTTTTTCAATTGAACATCCATTCCTCCGAATGCGTTTTCCACTTCGTTTCTTTTACGGATTAAAGAGTTGTAGATCCCGATAATGATTAATACTAATAAAACGGCTGCTACTAAAATGATAATTAATGTTGTACTCATTGTATTTTTTTTATTTAAGGTGCAAAAATAGCATCTTTTCTGCAAAAAATGTGATTTTTTTCACAAAAAAGTCAAAAAAGTTGTTTTTTTGATCAAAAATGGTATATCTTTGCATCTAATTAAAAATTTAATAACATGAAAAGAACAATCAGAAATTTAGCTATGGTGCTGTTTACAGTGCTTACATTCAGTTCTTGTGGTGATTTATTCAACACAGACATAACTTTAGATGTACCATTTGAAGTAACCTTTGATGTACAAGCCACTCCGGGAAAAGGCGTATTTTCCGTTGTTGATACGATTGATGTATTGGCGCATCCACAGTTAGCTCAATACACACAATTAATCCAAAACATTAATATTCAAGATGTAGAAGTTGAAGTTTTGTCATTAACACCTGACACCATTGTATTACAGTCTTTCAACTTAAATGCATCAGCCGGAACATTAACTCCTGCAGCATGGAGTTATACCAATGAAGTATTAACATTTGGAAGAATCATCAATTTGGACAACAACAACAATCAATTAACTAATGCACAAGCGATTTTTATGGGTCAAATGCCAATTGCGATCAATTTGAATGGTGTAGTTGATGCAGAAACTGCTCAATTTACTGTAAAAGTAACTTTCAATTCAGAAGTTGTAGTTTCACCGCTCGGGAACTAACGACGTTCGATGTTCGACGTTAAATGTTCGATGTTAAACGTTCGACGTTAAACGTTCGACGTTAAACGTTCGAAGTTAAACGTTCGAAGTTCGACGAATAAAACTAAATATAATTGTAGCGTGAATGGAATTTTCTGTTCACGCTATTTTTTATTTGCTTGATTTTTAAGATAATTGATCAATTGATAAATTCCTGAAGCAATTTTAAGAGTTGTTTCTCTTAATTCTTCTGCTTTCATGTTACTACATATATCAAAATCTTCAGAAAGATATAACATACTTCGAACTTCAGCACAACTTGCTTTTGAAATATTTAAGTATTTAATAAAATTTAAATTTGATCCAGATTCAAATCCTTCAGCGATATTGTTCATAATCGAAACTGAAGCTCTTTGGATTTGGTCTTTAAAACTATAATCACAAGTTTTTTTATGGATTTTGTAAATTTCATTCACTAATAATCGGGAATCCATCCAAATATGGAGTTGTTCAAACTGTTTCATAAAGTATATTTTTAAAGTTAGGTTAGTAATATTAGTGCTAATGAGATAATTTTGAAACGTTCGATGTTCTATGTTCGACGACGTTAAACGTCGAACGTTTAACGTTAAACGTTTAACGTCTTTCTCTTCCCAATCGCATCCACCACCAACGATCCAAGGATGCTGGCTGCGAGGATAAAAGCGATCATCAATAGGGAGAAGGTGGTGGAAACATGAATTT
Source organism: uncultured Bacteroidota bacterium (assembly GCA_942493315.1). Classification (GTDB taxonomy): domain Bacteria; phylum Bacteroidota; class Bacteroidia; order Bacteroidales; family WCHB1-69; genus UBA5429. The sequence goes on from OW818690.1 coordinate 2,298,356, forward strand.
TGAATACGAAAACCAGGATCATCTTGATACCGATATAACCTAATAGAACTGATAAACCCACTTTTAAATATCTGAATTTATCCATAATACTTTCTAACATAAAGAAAAGAGAACGGAGTCCGAGGATGGCAAAAACATTAGACATAAAGACAATGTAGGGGTCATTGGTAACAGCAAAAATGGCAGGTATAGAATCTACTGCAAATACGATATCAGAGAACTCAACAACCAATAAAACGATGAATAGAGGCGTTGCAAGCCATCTTTTATTCTCTTTGATGAAGAAGTCGTGCCCATGAGTATGGGTTGTTGACCAGCCTCTTTTAGCAAAGAATTTGACTAATTTATGTTTTTCAGTATCAATCGCTTTTTTCTCGTTGCGTTCCATGAACATTTTAATAGCAGTATAGATAAGAAAAACTCCGAAAATGGGTAATATCCAGCCAAATCGTTCAATTAAGGCAGATGCAGCAAAAATGAAGATAAAACGGAATACCAAAGCTCCTAAAATTCCATAGAAAAGGATTCTATGTAAATAAGTACGGTTTACTCTGAAAGAAGCAAAGATCATGATAAAGACAAAAATATTGTCCATAGAAAGTGCCTTTTCAATCAGATAACCAGAAAGATACTCCAAGGAGAGGGTATGCCTGTAAAGATTGAGAGCTTCTTCAAAAGATTTGATTCCATCAAAATTCAGATTTTTATTATGCTTTCCTGTTACACGTAGCAGGTCATCCATATTCTGAATCCCATGAATCAGTTCCCCTTTGAAGTAGATAAAAACATAGAAAACTAAGGCTAAACTGATCCAAATCAAAGTCCAGATGAGAGCCTCTTTAAATTTGATTTCAGCATCTTTTTTATGAAATACGCCCAAATCGAGCACAAGCATAAAAATGATGAAAACCAAAAATACGATCATTGATAGTTGTTCGAACATAATTTATATTTTTTTAATTTTTATTCAATTCAAAGCCCCACTTTTTTGCTTCTTCGAGCATAAATTGGAAAGCTGCATCAAACTCATTAGGAATAATTCCGTCGAGAATTGCTTCCCGGATAGCAGTTTTAATATTTCCCACTTCACGACAAGGGGAAATCCCGAAAGTTTCCATAATCAGATCACCGGAAATAGGAGGTTGCCAGTTTCGGAGACGATCTTTCTCTTCAATCTCTTTCAGTTTTGTTCTCACTTTAGAGAAATTAGAAAGGAATCGTTTCACTTTTTCAGGGTTTTTTGAGGTGATGTCCGCCTCACAAAGCAGCATCAGATCATCAATATCCTCATTGGCTTCATATAGGAGTCTCCGAACAGCAGAATCAGTAATGATATCTTCAACCAATGCAATCGGACGTAAGTGTAGTAAAACTAACTTTTGTACAAACTTCATTTTTTCATTGGTTGGCATTCTCAATCTTTTAAAAATGCGTTCTACCATCCTGGATCCCATCACTTCGTGCCCATGGAAAGTCCATCCCAGTTGAGGCTCAAATCGGCGTGTTCGTGGTTTCGCAATATCATGCAATAAAGCAGCCCAGATTAACCACAAATTTGAGGAAACCATTCCAATTTTATCAACCACTTCCAAAGTGTGTAAGTAGTTGTCTTTATGAGCTTTCCCTTCATTGATTTCAACCCCTTTTAAAGCTAAGATTTCAGGAAGAAATTGAGTAAGCAGATCTGTTTGTTCACACAATTGTATTCCAATGGAAGGCTTAGGGGAGAGTAGAATTTTATTGAATTCATCCATGATCCGTTCTACTGAAATAATCTCCAGTCTGGAACTATTTTTTTGTATAGATTCAAGAGTAAGTTCTGCAATTTTGAAGTTCAATTGAGATGCAAAACGAACAGCTCTCATCATTCTAAGTGGGTCATCCGAAAAAGTGATATCAGGATCAAGAGGTGTTCTTAATATTTTATTTTGGAGATCCTCCAAACCTTTAAAATAGTCGATAAGTTTCCCTTTTTCACATCCGTTAATACCAATAGCCATGGCATTAACAGTAAAATCGCGGCGACTGATATCATCCAACAGTGTCCCATCTTCAACAATCGGGTTTCGGGAATCATGACTATAAGATTCTTTTCTGGCTCCTACAAATTCTATCAATTCACCATTATAAACTACTTGAGCAGTTCCGAAATTTTTAAAAACAGTCACTTCACATTTTGGGGAGATCTCTTTAGCTACTGCAGATGCAAGTTCAATTCCACTTCCAACTACCAATATATCAACATCTTTGGAGTTTCGATTTAAAAAAATATCGCGAACAATGCCGCCAACTGCAAAAGCCTGAATTTCCATTTGATCAGCAACTTTTTCTACAATGCTGTAAATGGGATGTTTTAGTTTTTCTCTTAGATTTTCAGTAGGGTAGTTCATGATCGGTTAAGACTAATTATCCACATATTTTAAACATCATCTCTTTTAGCAAGTCCTCTTCAGAAGCATTGTTGTCAACACCCTTAGTCTTAGCATCGTATTCTCTTAAAATACCAATATTTTTTCGTAACTCTAAAATAGAAAATGTAGAAGCCTGACTTACAGTGTTTTTTAACACCCAATCGTTGGTAATTCCAAAAATCTTTTGAGCAGATAATGGTGATTTATCTGATAACTGGTATGCTAATATTTTGGAATAAAATGTAAACAAGTTATTGATTGTCTTTACGTTAGGATTTTCTTTTAAATGATCACAGAAATTTAATGTGATTTTATAAACTCTCTCTCTATTGCGTTCAGAGAGTGCTTTTTGAAGTTCAAAAATATTATATTCCTTACTTATTCCAATATGTTGTTCAATAATATTAGGAGTAATATCACTGCCGGGAGGAATAAATATTTTTAATTTTTTAAACTCATTATCAATCCTGGCTAAATCATTGCCTAAATGTTCCGAGATAATATAGGAGGTTTCTGCATTTACTTTGAATTGGTAATCCTTAGCTCTATTTTGTACCCACTCAGCCAATTTGTAATCAGGAACCTTTACAGATTTAAAAACCATACCTTTCTTTTCAGCTGCTTTAACAAAAGCTGCTTTGGCATCCAAATATTTATAACAAATCACTAATGATGAAGTGTTTGCAGGATTTTCAAGATAAGGAATCAGTTTTTCAATATTTTTTAATTCTTTGGCTTCTTTTAAAATCACAATTCTTTTATCACTACCAAAGGGAAACTCTTTAGCATTGGTAACAATCTCCTCAGCATCAGAATCCTTACCATAAAAGATCACTTGATTGAAATCCTGTTGATCTTTATCAATGCCGTGTTCTTCAATATAGTCTGAAAGTAGATCAATATAGAAAGGCTCCAATCCATGCAGGAGATACACAGGAGCAAGTTGTTTTTTATCAATTTGATTGATGATTTGGTCAAAAGTAGCCATAGTATTAAAAATCGTAGTAGTCGAACTTTAAGTGTTTAACAGTTAAACCTTTGTTTATTAACATTTTAAGAGAGTCAATTCCAATTTTGAGATGTTCAAGAGCGAAATTTTGAGTTACTGTTTTATCACTTTTTTCGGTTTTGATTCCATCGAGTGTCATGGGTTGATCAGAAACCAAAAGTAAAGCACCGGTAGGAATTCTGTTAGAAAATCCTACAGTAAAGAGGGTTGCCGTTTCCATATCAATAGCAGTAGCTCTGATATTTCTTAAATACTCTTTAAATTTTTCGTCATGTTCCCATAACCTTCTGTTGGTTGTATAAACGGTGCCGGTCCAATAATCTCTACCATAATCACGAATTGCGGTTGAGATTGCCTTTTGGAGGTTAAATGCGGGTAGGGCAGGAACTTCGGGTGGAAAATAGTCATTGGAAGTACCTTCCCCCCTTATAGCAGCAATGGGAAGAAGTAATTCACCTATTCCGATATATGGTTTCAAACCTCCTGTTTTACCTAAGAAAAGGACAGCTTTAGGATCCACAGCAATCAATAAATCCATGATGGTAGCAGCCATAGGACTACCCATAGAGAAGTTGATGATGGTAATATTGTCCTTTGTAGCACTTTGCATAGGGCCATTTAACCCTTTGACTTCTACATCCATCATATGGGCAAAATTTTCTACATAATCTCTGAAATTGGTCAGAATAATATATCTTCCAAACTCCTCCACATTGGACCCTGTATATCTGGACAACCAGTTTTTAGCAATTTCGAGTTTATTGTTCATCATGGCAATAAATATTAGTTATTTTTTTGGTTTTTTGGTTGATTTTTTATTGCTTTTCTCTGCATTTTTATAGTTTATAATTGCTTTTTCAGTAGCTTTCAATAATGGATCAACAGAAATATTAGACCCCACAGCGCGTTGCATCCATAAATCTGGAGTCAAACGACCTATTGCATAAATTCTTTCAATCTCATTTGCTGTATTTTTACCTTTTAAATATTCTCCTAACTGGAACTCAATAATTTGACCAATAGGATAAGCAGAAAGATAAAGTGGAGCATCAATCATGTGAGAATAGATGGCTAAAATAGTTTGATCAGGAATTCCAAAAACAGGAGCATAATACTGATTCCATACCTCTTTGGCAATGGTCATCACTGCATTTTGAAGCTGATCAGCAGTACAATTTGGATTTTCATACATCCATTTCCAAACTTTAATGTCGACTAAAGAAACGCCCATAATTTCGTAACAGCTCCAGAATTGATCCAAAATAGCAAGATCTTCAGCCATAGAATTACTGTCTTTAATTCCAAGAAGTTCTAAATCTTTACCTTGGAAAGTAAAAGCACAAGCTTCCGTGAAAGCCGTATTTGGAACCCCATTTAAAAAATAGTTGGGAACATTGTGAAGAGAGATGGTTTGTTCAACATTATGGCCAAACTCATGAACTCCGATATTGTATCCTTTATAATCCATTCCTGTAGGAGTAAAACGAGTTCTAAGTAAAGCTTTATCTGTTTTCATCAATGCCCCTAGTGCATGACCCGCACCTACAGATGGATCCACATGAACCATAGAACAAATCTCTTTAGCTCTAGCAGGAGAAAAACCAAGATGGATTAAGATATTGGGAAGGTCGTTAGAAAAAGCTTCAATATTGGGATACTTGGCTTTAGTTAAACTGTCTAATAAATGTGGATCAAAAGTACTTCTGTTTTTAAAACCATCATACCAAATATCAAAAGGTTGTAATTTTCTTCCTAAACGTTTAGAAATAATTTTTGAAATTTCCATAACATTCATGGAGGAGAGTATAGAAGTGAACATTTTTTCACAATCTTGCACAGATATTTCATATTCCCCTTCAAACTTACGATCGATATAGTTTTTATAGCCCGGATAAAAAGGATCAGCAGTTTTCATTGCATTAAAATTATTCAATAAAACCTGATATCTCATATTTTTTTCAGGAGTTCCAACAACTTCAATATCTTTTAGATACACACCATTTGAAGGTGGATACCATCTGTAATTATTATCATAGATTTCAGTAGGAACTTTTTGATTGATGATTTGTCTCATCACATTAAAAATCAGAATTTGTTTGGCATACCCATTCACTGGATCTGCATAGTTAGCTTTGATCTCGTCTCTTAAGCCCCAATGAGAGATCAACTTCAGATCTGAAGGCCAATGTTGAATAAACTGATCTCCAATAATTTTACCCATCGGAATATTGTAATTCGAAATATAGTTATCGGCATTGGTAAGAGCAACATTGATTTGTTGACTGGTAGCAGCATCAACACGAGATGTAAAAACATCACCGAGTCGAACATAACCCCACTCTTCAGGAGTCCATTTGCTTCCACTGTTTACTTTTTCTTCCAATGTAAAATTGGGAAAATTCAGGATCACAATAAAAGCGATTTTATTTTTAAACATATCATCGCTAAAGTTAGCCATTGGATTATATGCGCTAAAAATATCATCAATTTCAAGGGATTCATAACCGGTAACATGAACTGGTCTAAGCAATTGAGAAGTCATAAGGTTATTAAGTCCGAAAATGGTTTCGAAATGGGATTCAATTCTTTTAAACAGTTTTTGTTTTTCAGTTTTATCTTTACAGGAATATGTTTCGCAGAAGTTAACAAAATCTTCTGCTGATCCGTCCGTATTTTGCCAAAGCTGAGCGACTTGTTTCACGCCTCTTTCGAGCAATTTATCAGACAAATCTGATTTTTTAAACACTTTAGTAATCGCATTAGAAACGGTTTGATCACTCAGTGAAGAGGTTTTAGAATTAGCGAAAGCACTATTTAACGTAACAAGGATCATGATGAAGGGTAAAAATTTTCTCATATTATTGTATTTTGTTCATTTTAAATTCATTACAAATGATTATAGTTTAGATATAAAACTTGCAAATATACTGAAAAAAATAGAATAATACAATTTTGAAAAGGGAGGGATGTTTTTCTTTCGAGTACAAATCTTCCCCTCAATTTCTTATTCCGAGAAAGTGTTGAAACAGGTAGATTTAATTTTACAAATTTTGCAAATAGCTCGATTGTAAAACTTTAGAATTTCTTTTTTCCACACTTTCTCGGAACTATCTATTCAAAGCATCACTCAGTAAAAAGTTTTGAGCACATTTTTTAATTTTTATAGTCAAATAGTAATCCAACTGACCATCTGATTGCCCATTTTCTAACCAATTAAAACGCCAAGTCAACCCTATATTTTATAAAGTTGCACATTATTAAATAAAATAGAAACTATCCTGCTAAGGTCTTAGTTGATAAACATCACACTTTCTTTATACCCTTGTTTTCCCCTTTTGTTCTGTAATCCGTCAATAGCCAGGTGATAGGCATACAAATCATAATGTCGGTATTTAATTTTTAACATAAACCATTTCATATAGTTTTGCAGGTATTTGGTTGCAACCCCTATAAAACGTTCCATCCATCCCTCAAATTTATTATAGATATCATTTACAGTTTGAACATCAAAACCTTTGTTTCTGCTTTTCACTTTCTTTTGCTCTTTTTGATCACAAACATAATAGCTTAGTTTTTTTTCTTGTAAAAACCATCTAACTATTGGTTGATCATTGATTACTATTTTTTTCGATTTTTTGATTTTTGAATACAATCTTTTTTTTAGTTCCTCTTTTTCCAAATCACCTAAATGGATCACTTTCATATCAAGCACCCCTTTTCTGGAAAATGCAACGGCCATCTGAACACGATCCGTTTTATCAACCGGTTTGATCAGTTTTGGAGCTTTCTTATACTTTTTTTTAGGATCTGCATCAGGATTAGGTGGTTTGAAGTTGTAGAAACCATCTGGTTTTTCTCCTTTACGAGAGATCTGATCCTGAACAAGAATCAATTCAATAACACCATCCATCCCATCAGGAAGATTCTCCTGAATGGATCCAAACACTTTCTTATTCCATTCAAAAGAGGTGTCAAGCGAAATTCCTAACATATCACTACAAAATCTTAAAGTTCCACCATCAGACATCCTTAAAGGAATATATTCAAATAGTTTATTTTTTTTCTTTACAAATTGCAAATAAGTTCCGGTATAAAGGGAATAGCTTTTATGACAGTGATTGCACAAAAACCGGGGTGTTTTATTTTTCATGGTACCGTTTTTCATCACTTTCTCAGATCCACAGTGGGGACATCTCATTCCATGAATGTTATGTAAGGTTTGAATCAAAAAATCGAAAGAAGATTGAAAACGGTCAGAATGAATTTGATTTTGGAAAAATTGGTATTCAGAATCGGATAATCTTTGTTTATGTTCTGAAAAAAGGTTAGGAGATTTCATAGTTTTGTGAGTTAGATTAGTAATAAATTAGTTGAGGCAAAGATATGATAAAAATTGAAATAATCAATAAAAAAACGAAAAAATGGAGAAGAAATGATCAACAAATCAACAGTTCCGGTAAAGTGTTGGAAAACTATTTAACAACATAATAAAAATGAACAAATTGTGAAAAGTGAATTTTTAAACCGACCATTTTCCACACTTTCTCGGAATAAGAAATTGGGGTTAGTAGTCCTTCGGGGAAAGTCAAAATTAACTTTCAAAAAATGCAATTTTTTAATTATCCCCCAATTTTATATCTATTTTTTTTGTACTTTTGCACCCTAATCCTCGGGGTGTGGCGCAGTTGGCTAGCGTACTAGCATGGGGTGCTAGTGGTCGGAAGTTCGAGTCTTCTCACCCCGACATAACATAAATAAACCGCTCAATTTGAGCGGTTTATTTCGTTATATTATATTCTAATTGCTGATTATTTCAATCATAAAAATATTTCAAAATTGAAGTTTGTTGGACACCAATTCAATTATAATAGTATTAAAATTCTAATGTCCCAAATGTAATATAATCTTTATTACCTTTGGCAATTTGATAGAGATTTTTGGATTTCTGATAGATGAAATCGGGAAGGATCAGTGGATCAGTACCTTTACATTCATTAATTATTGTTGTTTCTATATTTCCATTCGCATCTATGGTTGCCCTTTTTGTAATGGGATCAATTATACTATATATTTTTTCTATTTCTAATGTCGGATTTTCCGTTTCATCACTTTGATCATCGTTTTTAGTTAGGTTTGTATTGTAAATCAATGATAGAGTGTTCTCATTTACACTTAAATAGGTTGATGTGTAAATATTATTTAAGTATGAGTTTGAGTTTTGTCTCCATGTAAAATTTCGACCTAAGGTTTGATTATATGCAACATCACCTGTTTCAGGATTAAAACTGATAAATCGATAACTCATAAACCAATAGTAATAAAATGCAATGGTTCTATTTCCCGAAGTATAATAAAATGGACCATCATTAGAATTGGACAATACAGTAACACATTGACCATTTTGAAGAATAAAAATCTCATTAATTTTCCAAGTTCCTAAATAGGTATTTTCCTCAAATATTTGTTCAGCCGTTTGATCAGATAAAGTGAATTTATATCCAAAAGTTTTAGTTTTAGTTGAAAAAATTGCAATATAATCTTTATTTTTAAGATGTTTTATTTTTAATTCAACAAAAGAACCGAAATCTATAAGTTTGTTAATATTCACAACATTAACTTCATCATTTAAAATTGAAATGACATTGATTTTTTGAAGAAATGGAAAATGAACAGGATCATCTTTTCGGATTCTTTTTCCATTAGCATCTTTATTTTGACCTTTTTTAACGATTCCTTCTTCATTAAATATTATTAAACTTATTCTTCCTTCATTATTTATATAGCTTTTAAAAATGCTAATTTCATATTTTTCATCTGTTACATAATCTTTGTTCCAGATTAAATTTAGTTTCTGATCTAAAACTAAAAATATTAATTTTTTATTATCTTCTTTTTCATTGTCACAATCCAAAACGATACCATATTTTGAACCATCTTCTGATTTTGCAAAAAATGTAAAAAAATAGCCACCATCTCTTTTATAAGAATTCAAAACAGTTGTGTTGATTAATTTAAAATCGGAAGGATTGAAATAATCAATTTTCACCTGCCAAATATCCTCTTCATCTGTTTCTTTAGTATATAAAACTGCTATTTCATTGTTCGTAATAATGATATCGAAGAGAATAATTTCATTTTCTATATAAGGCGTTGTATTAACCACTTCGTTTCCTTCTACTTTTGTAAAAGAGACATTTGCAAAATTTGTAGGAAAGAACATCATTCTTCTTTCAAAGTGTGCATAGTAATCAAAGCCATCGATATTTCCAATATATTTACCTGATGCAATAGAAAAATTATTATCAATTGGCGCTTCTAATTTGTAGGAAGTTCCCCAATCGATATTCTGAGCTTGTAATGAAAATATTGAAAGCACAATTAATAATAAATATAATTTTTTCATAATGTAATTATTTATTCTTCCTAAATTTAATGATGCAAATATACAAATCTTTTAAATAGTTATATAAAATATCCGTATTTAATTTTAAAATGCCATTTTCCCAATTCCAATTTTCTTAGATGTCCCTAAAATTAACTGAATTTCTCCAGGATTTCTTAATATACAAAATGTGGGTATTAATAAAAATTCATCATTGTTTTGGTTATAAACGTGCTTGGTTTCAATATTACCTTCAGAATCGATTATGGTTAGTCTAGATTGAATATTTTTAGTTGTTGAATAAGTTTTTGGTTTATTTTCATTGAAATTAGTAGTATTTGGACTTTCACCTATCTGAGGATCCGTATTATGTAAAATATAAAGTTTGTCGTTATTCATTAAAAATTGAGATATATAAAATAAATTTTCAAAAATGACATAATTATAAACTGCTAAAGAATAGGTAGATCCAACCATAGTCTCAAAGGCATTAGTTCCGTCATCTAGAAAACCGATCAATTTATAATTATTTCTCCATAATAAAATGGATGGGACTACCATATTTGCAGCAATAGAACTTTTTTCAGGTATTGCAAATCCAACATTTGATAAAACAATTAAATTAGTGCCATTTTTAAAGCGAATCACTTTTTCCAAAATATTATTGGGACAAAGTTTTAAGTTTTCATAAATCATCGCAGAATTTTCTTGGTCAAAATTTAAAAGATAACAACAAATTTTTGTTTCATCTTTGAAAATGGCTATTGCTTTTTGATTTTCACAATCATTTACCGTAAGTATAAATTGATCATTTTCAAATTTATCAGCTTTAACAATCACCGTTTTTATCTCTTCTCCATCAAATAAGAAAAAAATATTTTTTTCCATTTCAGGAAAATATTTGGGATCATCTTCTTCAATTTTGTTACCATTTGCATCTCGATTTTTCCCTTTATAAACGATACCCTCATCAATATAAAATGCTGCAGTTAATATCCCTTTATTTGAAATACATGAATTCTTGAACATTATTTCATAATTTTCATCTGAAGTATATTCTCTTTCACTCAATAAATTAAAATTTTGTTCATAAACAAGAAACTTTAATTTTTTATACTCCATTTTTCCATTAAAAAGATCAATAATGATACCGTGTTTTGTTTGATCTTCCGACTGAGCATAGTGAACATAAGGAATATACTGTGCTACTTTTTCAAATTCATAAAGTTTTTCTGATTTGACTAGTTCTAAACTACTTATTTTGTAATAATTAACCATCAGCCTGGTTAGAGTTTCTTTGTTTTCTCTAAAATAATATAAAATGGCTATTTTGTCATCAACTAATGAAATATTTAACATTTTCCCAATCATCTCAATTGGTTTACTAGTGCTTTGTAGTTGTAATTCTGAAACAATAGAAATGGAAATCGTATATTTTCTATAATAATCATCCATTTCATCATCATAATGAACATAAATATCCTGATCATTGATAGACCCTAAATATTTACCGTACATTTTAGAATAATCTCTGCGTAAATCAACATCAATATCTGATGTGGTTCCCCATTGAACAGATTGAGAATAGATTGGAACTGCAAAAAAAAGGATTAAAATTAAAACTAAATTTTTCATATTTCTAAGGATTAAATTTATTTTTTTAATTTATTGAATTTCATAATTTAGATTCGCAAATGTACACTTTTTCTTTAAATTATAAAAAAAAACTATTAAAGAGTTGTATTCCTTAATAGTTATATTGTTTTTAAAAAAATTGTTTATTTTTCGGATATTTAAAACTCTTCCCTCAAAATGCTATATACAGCCAAATCCGTGAATTGATGGTCAACCAATAGCTCCCCGGATCGCTCTATCCCCTCAAACTGAAACCCTAACTTCTCTGGAATTGCTCTACTTGGGTAATTCTCAACAGCACACCGGATTTGAACTCTATTCAAATTTAATTCGTTAAATGCAAATTTGAGCAATTCCAATACGGAACGAATTATGATCCCTTTTTTTTGAAATTTTTGAGATAGCCAGTATCCAATTTCAGTTTTATGATTCACCATATCTGATCCTCTAAATCCGATTATTCCGGCAAATTGATGCTCATAATAAATGGAAAATATGGGTTCTCGAAACTCCTCTGGTATCGATAAAATGGAATTTACAAAATAGAGTGAATCGGAATAACTGTAGGTTTTATCTACAAAAGGAAGCCATTTCCTTAAATATTCCCTCTCGTTGTCTATCGTTTCAAAAATGTATGGAGCATCTGAAGTATCAATTGGCTTTAATTCAATATGATCATCAATAAAAAATGAATCCATAATTAAATGATTTACTGTTTACCCTTTCAATGCTTCTGCACCACCAACAATCTCGTTGAGTTCGTTGGTGATCGCTGCCTGACGTGCATTGTTGTACTTAAGCTTCAAATCACGAAGGATTTCTGTTGCATTATCCGTAGCTTTGGACATAGAAGTCATTCTGGCTCCATGTTCAGATGCGATCGAGTCAAGTAATGTTTTATAAAGTTGAATTTTTAAAATCTTAGGTATCAAAACCCGAGTCAACTCTTTTTGGGATGGTTCGAAAATATAGTCAATGTTATTGTATGAATTCATCTTTTCCTCACCAAGGTTTTCAATAGGGAGATACTTCTCAATTTCAACTCTTTGGGTAGCAGGATTAATGAATTTATTATAGATCACTTCAACGATATCATATTTTTGTTCAGAAAAATCTTGCATTATTTGTTCAGCTATTACAGCCATTTCATCAAAGGTAGGTTTTTCTACTATGGTTTCGTAGGAAGCAATAACATTGAACTTTTTAGATAGTTGTTCTTTCCCTTTTTTCCCAATGCAAATTAAATCTAAGTTATTGGTCTCATTTTGAGATTTATAACTATGATCAACACATTTTTGAACCTCTTTGATTACTGTTGCATTAAAACTCCCACACAAGCCTCTGTTGGAAGTAATCACGATAAGTAATACTTTTTTGAGTTCTCTTTTTTCAAATAAAGGGGCATTTTCAGAACTTTCTATGGATCCCGAAAGATTGGTTAAGATTTCATTGAGTTTATTAGAATAGGGTCTTAGGCCAATAATTGCGGTTTGTGCCCTTCTCAATTTAGCTGCAGATACCAATTTCATAGCCCCGGTGATCTTTTGAGTGGATTGAACCGAGCTAATTCTGATTCTAATTTCTTTTAAGCTAGCCATATAGATGGAATAAGTTTCAAATGATCAACTATTTTTCGTATTGTTGTGCAACCTCTTTACAAACGGTTTCAAGGATGGTTGTCACTTGATCGTCAATGATCCCTTTTTTAATCGTTTCCAATATATCAGGATGTGAATCTCTCAGAGTCATAAGGTAAGTAGCTTCAAAGTTTCTGATACTTTGAACAGGGACTTTTTGAAGTAATGATTTAACTCCACAGAAAATGATAGCAACTTGTTCCTCCACTTTGAATGGTGTGTATTGGGCTTGTTTTAAGATTTCAACATTGCGAACCCCTCTATCCAATACGTTTTTAGTTACTTGATCTAAGTCAGAACCAAATTTTGAAAAAGCTTCTAATTCACGATATTGTGCTTGGTCAAGTTTTAAAGTACCAGCAACTTTTTTCATCGATTTGATTTGTGCATTTCCCCCAACTCTGGATACTGAGATACCCACATTGATTGCAGGACGAACTCCTGAGTTGAATAAGTTAGTTTCCAGGAAGATCTGACCATCAGTAATGGAGATCACATTGGTTGGAATATAAGCAGATACATCACCGGCTTGTGTTTCAATGATTGGAAGAGCTGTTAATGAACCACCCCCTTTAGCAATCGGTTTAAGCACTTCAGGAAGGTCATTCATTTGAGAAGCAATCTCATCAGATTCAATGATTTTTGCAGCTCTTTCCAAAAGTCTGGAGTGTAAGTAAAATACATCTCCGGGATACGCTTCACGTCCCGGTGGACGACGAAGAAGTAAGGATACTTCACGATATGCTACGGCTTGCTTAGACAAGTCGTCAAAAATAATCAAAGCTGGGCGACCTGAATCTCTGAAAAACTCACCAATAGCAGCACCGGCAAAGGGTGCATAAAACTGCATTGCGGCAGGGTCAGATGCTGTTGCTGTGATCACAACGGTGTATGGCATGGCTCCTTTTTCAGTCAGTGTTTTAACGGTATTGGCTACAGACGAACCTTTTTGTCCAATAGCTACATAGATGCAATAAACAGTTTCACCTTTATCATAAAACTCTTTTTGATTAAGGATGGCATCAATGGCAATAGCTGTTTTTCCGGTTTGACGGTCACCAATGATCAACTCACGTTGTCCTCTCCCGATTGGAATCATCGCATCAATCGCTTTGATACCGGTTTGAAGGGGTTCTTTAACGGGTTGACGGAAAATTACACCGGGTGCTTTTCTTTCGATAGGCATCTCATATAGGGTTCCGGTGATCTCCCCTTTCCCATCAATAGGTTCTCCTAAAGTGTTGATTACACGACCTAAAAGTCCTTCTCCCACTTTAATGGAGGCTACTTTTCCTGTTCTTTTACAAATATCGCCTTCATTTAAGGTTTTGGCTTCACCAAGAAGTACAACACCTACGTTGTCCTCTTCCAGATTCAAAACAATACCCATAATATTGTGTCCCTCTTTTTCAAAGGTTACCAACTCTCCGGAAAGAGCATTTTGTAATCCGTAAACACGTGCAATACCATCCCCTACAACAAGAACAGTTCCTGTTTCCTGAAGTGTTGTTCCGGCATCGAAATTTTGAAGCTGTTGGCGAAGTATAGCAGTTACTTCTGATGGTTTAATTTCTGACATTATGATTTGAATTTATATTCGGTGAGATTAATATGAAATTTTATATTTGTTTTGGGAAAACTCTGTTTTAAGACGTTTGATTTTTGAGATTAATGATCCGTCAACCAATAGATCATCCACTTTAATGATTACCCCTCCAATAATGTTAGGATCTATAGTTATTTTGGTTTCAATTTTTGCATGCAATTCACTTTCCAAAAGGGTAACAATATTTTGGATTATATCAGGATTTAATGGGGATGCAAATGTGATATGAGCTACTTTAATATTGTGATCTATTTGATAAATCTGAATAAACTGATCCAAAATGGAATAAATTTCAGGTACTCTTCTTTTTTTGATAATTAAAAGGAGAAAATGTTTTGTAACTTCTGTAATTTTTCCTGTAAATAGAGAGATGAAAATATTGTTCTTTTTGTACATGGGAATATGGGGTGATTCTATCACTTGAATGAGTTCCATATTTTCCTTTAAAACCTTTTTAATCAAAGTGATATCAGAGAAAACTTCTTCCATATTTCCGGTGGTTCCGGCTATATCAAATAGTGCTTGAGCATATCTGTTTGCGAGTTTAGGATTTTTCATTTTTTCATTTTAAAAAAGTGGGCAAAGATACAAATTTATAACAAATATTTTGAACCAAAATTCAATATTTTTTTCAAAAGATGCTAAAAAACCACTATTTTTGCCAAAAAATCAAAAGAATGAAAAAATTATCAATGGATGAGCTTCAACGCAGCACTATCGAAGAGTTTAAAAATGTTGAAAAGAGTAGGTTAGTGGTTGTTTTGGACAATGTAAGAAGTATGAGTAATGTGGGCTCCATTTTTAGAACTTGTGATGCATTTGCCATTGAGAAACTATATTTATGTGGAATTACTGCTCAACCACCTCATAAGGAGATCACCAAAACTGCATTAGGAGCAACAGAATCTGTTGACTGGGAGCACCATCAGGATGTTGTTGAGTTGGTTCACTATCTTAAAAAGGAGCAATACAAAGTGTATTTGGTGGAGCAAACCGATCATTCCATTTTTTTGAATCAATACAAGTACAACAGTAATGAAAAAGTTGCTATAGTCTTAGGCAATGAAGTGTTTGGTGTTGATGACCGACTACTTCCTATTTGTGATGGAGTGATTGAGATTCCCCAATTTGGAACCAAGCACTCCTTAAATGTCACCATTGCGGGTGGTATTGTGATCTGGGAAATCATCAAACAAATGAAATTTTAATATTTTTATATTTTAATATTTTTCATTATTCATTCGTCTTTTGTCCTTTGTCCTTTGTCCTTTGTCTTTTTTTTTGGCATTCCGGCTTTCCTAACCCACAAACCAACCCACGCCGTCGGTCTCCGGCCCATACTCCTCGTTTCGCTGCAAGGGTCTGATCGGCCGGGCAGGAGCTCCTCCGTCGCTCTGCCCGATCCGACATCCCCTAAGCAGCTCAACTTGCGGGGTATTTGGCCTCCGCCCTAATGCAGACTATTGACGGGTGACAGGAGAAGTTCGATGTTAAACGTTTGACGTAAAACGTTCGACGAGGTCAGTCTGAAATTGTACTAAATTATTCATTATTCATTCGTCTGTAGTCCGTAGTCTGTGGTCCGAAGTCTTGTTATAAATCTCGCTAAGACCGCTGAGATCCCTGATTTTATGTTCTTTGGCCTCTCTGTGATATTTATCTTCGTGTCCATAGTGTTAAAATTAAAAGTTTAAAAAAAAATAATTAAAAAAGTTGTATTTTTGTCGCCTATAAAACACTAACCCATCTTGCACAAAAGATGACAGAATTTTGCTTCTTTGTTGAAAAGTGAAAATTGTAACAAATTAAATAACCTCTCCTAACTAAGGAAAACACTTAATTAAATATCAATAATATGAATATTAATATCTTGGATTGCACTTTGCGTGATGGTGCATACATTGTCGATTCAATGTTTGGATCAACTGCAATGAAGGGTATTATCAGTCACCTTCAGGATGCACAAGTAAACCTCATTGAAGTTGGTTGGCTTAAAGATAAACCACATAAAGAAGGTTCATCTTTCTACCATGTACCTGCGGATATAGAACCGTATTTATTAAATAAGAATCCCAATAGTCTTTATGTGGCTATGATTGACTGGGATAGATATGATGATTCTGCTCTGCCTGTGTATGATGGAAAGACAATTGATGCAATTCGAGTGGTTTTTCCACTTGGCAAGCATAAAGGATGTATTGCAATTGGTGAAAGAATTAAAGAGAAAGGTTATATTGTAATGTATCAGGCTGCCAATACTCTTTCCTATAGCAATGATGACCTTATTGAGATGGTAAAAGATATGAATGTTTCCAAACCTGCCTCATTATCAATAGTAGATACTTTTGGTGCGATGTATGAAGAAGATTTGGAACGCATAGCTACATGTTTAGATTCTTATTTGGACAAAGATATTAAATTAGGAATTCATACTCACAATAACCTACAGATGGCCTTTGCATTAACGCTAAAGTTCATTAATCTGATGAAAAATTCAGGCCGTGATATAATTGTCGATGTGAGTTTGTCAGGTATGGGACGTGGAGCAGGTAATGCTACTACTGAATTGGTTGTAAACTATCTGAATAAGAAAATGGAATGCTATTACAATGTGGATGCTATTATGGATGCTATTGATGTCTACATGGGATATTTCCATGAGAACTATGAATGGGGGTATTCGACTCCATATTGCATTTCAGGTATGTATTGTTGCCATGTAAATAATATTGCATATCTTTTGAATAACCATCGTACCAGTTCTAAGGATATGCGCGTAATTATTGAATCTTTGTCTCCTGAAGACCGTTTAAAATATGACTATGATTTATTAGAACATAAGTATATTCAGAATCAAAGTCGATATATTGATGACGGAAAGGCGATAGAGAACTTTAAAAAGGTACTTGTTTCAAAAGATATTCTATTGTTAGCCCCTGGTAAGACATCGATTGAAGCACAGGAAAAAATATTAGATTTTATCAAGAGTAATAAGCCTGTAGTGATTGGAGTGAATGCCATTATTCCTGGTTACAAATATGACTATCTGTTTTTTGTGAATCCTGCTCGTTATGAATATGCTCAAAACAGCTATCCTGCAGTTTTCAATGAAACGAAGAATATAATACTATCTAATATAAAACAAGATGCCTGTGAAAATGAAACTGTTGTGGGTTTCAATACTGTTATCAAACGCGGTTGGCAGCACTATGACAATGCAATGATTTGCGCTTTGCGTTTCGTTGATAAACTAGGTATTGAAAATATTTCAATTGCCGGTTTTGACGGTTTCCGTCATAAGTATAATGAGAGTTATGCAGATTCATTTTTGCCATCATTAAATCCTGACAACAAATGGGATGAGTTAAACACGGAAATCTCTGAAATGTTTGAGGACTTCAAGAAATATTCAACCAGTTGCAAAAACATATATTTTGTGACAGAAAGTTTGTTTAATAAATGAAAAAAGTTTCTGATATTATTTTTGATTATATTGCTTCCCTGGGCGTAAAACATGTGTTTTATTTACCAGGTGGAGGCGCAATGCACTTGAATGATTCGTTGGGTCATCATGAAGGACTGATATCAGTATGCATGTTGCATGAGCAACCATGTTCCATAGCAGCTGAAGCATATTCAAGAATCAGTGAAGGTTTCGGTGTTTGCCTTGTTACTTCGGGACCTGGAGCAACAAATGCTATCACCGGATTGGCTGGAGCTTGGCTAGACGGAACCCCCGTTGTTTTTTTATCAGGACAAGCAAAAATAGCTGATCTCGTTAATGGCCAAGGAATACGTCAATTTGGCATTCAGGAGATTAATATTGTCGATATTGTTAGTCCCATCACTAAATATGCCGTTCAAGTTCGAAATGCAGAAGATATCTTGTTCGAGTTAGAGAAAGCAACCACCCTTGCAACTGAAGGAAAGCCTGGACCTGTCTGGTTGGACATACCACTTGATATCCAAGCTTCAAGGGTATCTGTCGATGAATTGAGACATTATGATGTTCCTCGGACAAAATATGATTGCGATGAAGATGATGTCTTGAAGACCATAGAGATGCTTAATAATTCAGAACGTCCATTAGTCTTGTTGGGCAATGGAGTCAGACAGGCCAACGCAATACCTGAAATGCTGGAACTAATTGAATACCTTCAAATACCTGTAATGACGACCTGGAATGGAGTAGATTTGATTGAAGATGATAATGCATTATTTTTTGGAAGGCCTGGAGCAGTAGGTCATCGTCATTCAAACTTTATACAGCAGAATGCCGACTTTGTACTTACAATAGGAACACGTTTAAATTTGCTTTCTACCGGTTATGACTTTGACAGTTTCTTGCGGAAGGCAAAACATGTGATGGTGGAGATTGATGAGAACGAAATGAAAAAATGCAGCGTTCATCCCAGTCTTGCTATCCATGCTGATGCAAAGTCGTTCTTACAGATTATGCTTTGCAAAAAGGATATGATTAATAATAATCCAAGAAACTCATGGTGGAACTATTGTAATGATATCAAAGCCAAGTACCCATTGTTTATTCCGGAACAGGCACCTGATGGCGAAGGGGTAAATACATATACTCTAGCAAATTATATTTCAGATAAAATGACTTCAGATGATATCTATCAATTTACCAGCTCTGGTACTGCTGTAGATATTCCTATGTATACATTACGTTTCAAGAAAGGCCAACGGGCATTCACGACAAAAGGTCTTGCATCAATGGGCTTTGATTTGTCTGCATGCATTGGATCTTGCCTTGCTTCTGGTGGTCGTAAGACAATTTGCATCACCGGAGATGGCGGTTTTATGATGAATGTTCAGGAACTGGCTACACTTCATCATTTAAACCTTCCTGTGAAATTATTTATCCTTTGCAACGATGGTTATGGAATGATATATAACTCTCAAGTGGGAAACTTTAAGCGTTTAACAGGGTGCACAGTTGACAGTGGATTACTGCTTCCGGATATCAGAAAGGTTGTAGAGTCTTTTGATGTGAAGTGCTTCAGTATTGAACACGAGTCCGAACTGGAAAGTGTTATTGATGACGTTTTTGGATTTGAAGGGCCAGCCGTATGCACAGTAAAAGCATATATTGGTCAAAAGATTATGCCTCGCCAAACAAATTTCATGAAACCTGATGGGCAGATGGCATCTTGCCCGTTAGAGGACATGTCGCCACTTCTAGATAGAGAAGAGTTTAATAAAAACATGCTTTCATGAAGTTGCATTTGATTTGGGATATGGACAGGTTTTATTAAGAACGTGCTTTCTCCAGACACGCTTCAAAGTGAGTTCGGCCGTGTATTGAAAAAGTTAGAATTGTTTCAATTTTTCAAGGATCAATATCCAGCATTTAAAGCAATTGGAATTGGCGATATGGCTGGGGATGTACTATGCGCAAATGCTGTAGGTTATGAATCCGTCGGTGTCTTGTGGGGTACTGGAACATGGGATGAATTGGTTAAGGCTGGAGCAAATTTCATTGTCTCCGATGTTAACGAACTTAAAGACATGTTAAATAGATATTGATGGATTTGTGAACCCAATTTAAAAAGTTTTGAAGATTTTTTTAATGTTCAAAATTTCTCTTATTGACGAAAAAGTATTAAAAGGTGAAATCTCGTCATGAAGAAGTAGTAGTGACAATTTTCCAAATTGGAAACTGCAATGAATCGGATTAAGATTTGTATTAATAATTTGATAATAAAAAAATATCACAGAGTTTCACAATGTTTAAAAGATGTATCACAGTGAAGATAGGTCTGAATTTTTAAATTTACAACCCACCGCCTTGTTCATAATCCCCAAACGGGAACTGCCGTAAATGGGGTGGTTGCAAGTGATGTTTATTATATTTAACACGCAGTTTTTCAAGTTGTTCTGAATTGTTAAATATTTATCAAGGCTTTAAAGTAAAATTATCAGTAATTTCTGAAATAAATATTAATTTTTCTTTGTTACTAAAATCTATTTTTGGAAAAATCATAATATCTGTCATAATTGGGTATACCCTTTTATTTACATTATCAACTATATAAACAAAATAAATTTGATTTGAATCGTAAATGATAATTCCTCTTATTGGATTATACGGTTCACAATAATTATATATTCGCTTGGATTTAATTTCCTTAATACACATTTCTAAGGTATCTTTATTCAATTTAGTAACTATTGAATCATAAATAGAAATAAACCTAAAATTTTTATATTTTGATTCACTATTGTCCGATAAAAATTAAAAATATTATATTTTGGACTGTATAGTGTTGAATATCAATATGAATAATTTCTAATTTTATCAAAATTGAAAAGTAAGCCCCCCTAGAAGAGGGTCAAATCTACTAAATTTTGTTCTTGTTTTTGCCAATCTTTTTCAGGATTTTCAAGAAATTTATTCAAATGTATATAATTAAAGAGATGAATCCGACAAAAACTAACTAGATTTGAAAATGCCCAAGGTCGTTTGAGCTGTTTTTGAATGACTGTAAATAATAAATTAACAATTAATGCACAGTATATCTGTATTTTGATTGCATTTTCATTGTCTCCAAGAAAATATTTTAAAGGAAAGTTTTGTTTTAACTGTTTGAATAACAATTCTATTTCCCAACGAAGTTTGTAAATAGCAGCTACTAAATCTGGTCTCATTTCATAAAGATTGGTCAGAAATTCAAATTCTCTTTTCAATTTTCGATCATAAAATCTCACTTTTCTTAATTTTACTTTTTGAACATTTTTATTTTCATCTTTAAAACTAACCTCAATAATTGTATCTTCTAGTACTCCACTATGAATGCAATCTTCTATTAATAATTCTTCTGTAACTGAATAAACCGCATTGTCTTTAATCCTGGTCACAAAACCTACATTATTGTCACTAAATAATTTAAATGCTTGATAATCATTATATCCTTTATCAAAAACATAAATTGTATTTGGATCTAGCTTTAATTTTGATAGTAAAAAATGATCATGTCTTGCAGACTCCGTAAACCAAACCATTTTAGGAACCAGTTCATCAACATTGATAATGGTATGCATTTTGATTCCACCTTTTCTTTTACCATTTATCGGATTCCTTCCAACGCACTTTAAAATATCTTGAAAAAGACTAATTGTTGTACTATCAAAAATTTCAACTTGTCTTTTAATTACATCCTTAATTCGGCTGTCCGAGATCAAATGACCATATTTTTTTAACAAATCATTATAAATTCCGGCAAAAAAATCAGAGGATCTGCGCTTATTTGCATCTGAAAGTGTGCTTTTATAAGGAATATTAAGCAGTTGAAAATGTTTTGTTTTTCCCGACAGCCCTAACATTGCTCCGGAAACTTCCCTGAGTGAGCTACACTTGGCAAATACACAAAAGAGCATGCTAATTAAGTGATCCTT
Organism: uncultured Bacteroidota bacterium; assembly: GCA_942493315.1. GTDB lineage: Bacteria > Bacteroidota > Bacteroidia > Bacteroidales > WCHB1-69 > UBA5429. Next base: position 2,320,449 of record OW818690.1, read on the forward strand.
AGCCATAAAGCGTTTTGTATAATGGTTTGCTTTATGCTTTTGGGCGTTTTTGAAGATAATATTATTGTCAATATAAGAAATCAGCTGTCCGAAAACAGACTGACCAAAAAAATTCGTATTTTTGCTCATTGTAGGTTTATATTTTGGTAGATACAAAACTACAAAAAAGAGTAATGGGGGTGGATTGAAAAATTACCCCCTTACTTTATAACTTTTTTATCGGACAATAGTGATTTTGATTGAAAAAATCGATCTTTTTGTTTAAGAATTAAATGAACTTTTTCATTATTATTCAAAAATAAAACCAAATCGGTTTCAAATATTTCTATACTATCAACTGTACAAATGGGTTTTATACTATCATTTATTACAGTTTTATTTCCATAAGTATTGAAAATACTAATGAAAAAGATCCAAAATATAACCTTTTTATTTATTAATTTTTGCATTTGATTTTTTATTATTGAGTTTTCTTTGATTCATGATATTATTCAATAATTAATACAAAACCTTCATCCCATATTTCAGTTAATAATAATTTTTTATTTGTAAAATTTTCCAATTCTTTAATAAATTCAGAAATTTTTAAACTATCCATTTGAAGTTCTTTGTAATATTCAAATCTAAAATATTGATCTTTTTTAAATGAAATTTTATTTTCATTTTTTGAAATAAAATTTTTACAATCTATTAGATATTCTTTATTTGATAAATTTTCACATTTTCCTGATAATGCAATCCTAAGAGAATATCTTCCATCTGTAAAAATCATTTTATACATACTACAATCATTATATAAAATTGTATCATAGTCTGTATAATTAAATTTTTGATTTTCTGACTTATAAGATGAACTTTTGTTACAACTACTAAAAATCAATACAATCGCAATAATATTTACAATAATTAATTGTCTTAATATTTTATTTAATCTTCTTCTAAAACCCATATTTCTAGTGTAAAGTTACTGTTTTAATATCCGGTTTTTATGTTGATTTCTCTACGTAATCCGTTAAGGTTCATCGGGTTGAAATTAAAAAAGCAAAGATATGAATTAAATTGGAAATATGAAAATTAAAAAAGACTTATCGTTAATTTTTATTTTTTTATTTCCAAATGATTTTTGTCCTTTTTTTATCAATAATAGGTAAATAACTCTCATAGTCCTCATTATTCATATATAGTTGATAATCATGTTGTAAAACAAAAATTTTATTTTTATAACTTTTAAGAGTAGCATGATCTCCACATGTCCAATTCATTACAAGTATATCTAAGACATTATCTCCATTAAAATCACCAATAAAATCTGAGAACTGGGTAAATATCTCTTCATTTGCAACTAAATCCAAACTTTTAGTAAAAATGAAATGGAAATATTGTTCGTATGAAGTTGGAGCCATATTATATATACTGACAACAACATCATACATAGTGTCTTTTTCAAAACTAAATTCTGTAATATATACAACTAATGGCTCATGTGTTTCAGTTGAATCTGTTATGGGTTCATCCCCAATAACTGCTTTCAAAGTCCATTGTACGTTACTGTCAGAAAAACAGATTGGTTCCACTATTTTTAAATATTCAAATTCTTCCATGTTTTCACCAACAGAATATTCATGAATGATATTCACAGATTTCAATATTAACTTCTCGAACAAAAATTCATTTTGATGATTTATATACCGTTGGACTTTTTTTATAGAATTATCTTGTGCCATTGAAAACAAACACATCAACAGTAAATTGAAAATTAATATAGATTGTTTCATTGTTTTGGTTTTGGAAAATTCCATATTAAATAAAATACATTGCCAATTTTTTTATTCGATTTACTCTTTTATGATTTTTTTCTAATCTATGATTTTTTTACCTGAAGGAAAATATAAAAGATATTTAGCATTTTCAATATTACAGTCTTCAACAATTCCAAGAAAAAACCCATCACAAATATACCCAAAAGATGAATCTTTATAACTACAAAAGAGTTCACCAACAATGGAATCTCCAATATTTATATTTTCAGATGATACATTTAATTTTACTTTTTGAGGTTTAAATGAATGAACTGAACAATCTGAATTAAAAATTAAAATTACATCATGTTGCTTTTTTGCAATTTTAATAAAAATTGAAGAGGAATTTATACAATTTCCATTGGATATGATGATATAAATACTTTCATCAAATTTAAAACATCTTGAAGTGAAAAAGTAATCATGATTTTTAAATTCATTAAATTCCTTTATAAAAATTTCACCAAATACTTTTGAACCAAAGTATGTGTTCATGGATAAATGGTCAGTTTTAGAGTTTTTTATAGATAAATTATTTAATTCATTTGAATATTTTTGTATTAAATTGGGGTCAATGTTCATTGATTGCTCATTCATTTCTTGCTGCTTTTTCATGTTGTCACAATTAAAAAAAAGAAAGCTAAAAAGCAAAATGACAACTAATATAATTTTTTTTTGCATATATATTATTTTTTTATGATCTAGCATCGTTTAAAAAAACATTTGATTGAATGATCTCTAATTGTTATCTAATTCTCTAATTTTCATGGTTTTTTATTTGTTTCAGAAAGCAAAGATATGAATTAAATTGGGATTAATTTTTAAAAAAAAGTTTTAAAAATCATTAAGGGGAGAAATTATAATATTCCGGGAAAGTGTTGGTTTTATTTTTTGTAAATAAATTATTAGTAGATGTTTATAAACTGTTGTTTTTTTTAATCAAACACTTTCCACACTTTCTCGGAATAATGAATGAATACCCAATTTAAATAGGTTTGAAGATTTTTGATATTCCAAATTTCCCTTATTGACGAAAAAGTATTAAAAGGTGAAATCTCGTCATTAAGAAGTAGTAGTGACAATTTTCCAAATTGGAAACTGCAATGAATCGGATTAAGATTTGTATTAATAATTTGATAATAAAAAAATATCACAGAGTTTCACAATGTTTAAAAGATGTATCACAGTGAAGATAGGTCTGAATTTTTAAATTTACAACCCACCGCCTTGTTCATAATCCCCAAACGGGAACTGCCGTAAATGGGGCGCTTGCTGGTAGTGGGTTCTCTATGTAATCCGTTAAGGTTCATGGGGTTGGGATTGAAAATATTTAGTAATCCAAAAAAGCTATTATTTATGACAAAATTAAATTTTCTTCATGAGTTTTTTCTTAAAACAATTAAACTTTTCAAATTTATTATTAAACAAATATTTTGTTAGCAAAATATGACCAAATAAATAAAAAAATAATATACCTAACAACAATATTAAATCTATAGTAAAAGATTTATTTTGAAAAACTTTATTGACAATTTCAAATAATATGTATGTTATTCGACTAAAAGCGAAAATAATAAGATATAATAAATCAAATCCATTCAGGTAATCCATCCCTAAATATAAAAATAAAAGAAAAAAAATCATTGTAATTGGAATGTATATTTCACTATATCTAATTCCACCAATCAGTACTAATAAAAATATTAAAATCGATTGAATGATTCCAAAACTAAAATACTCCCAAAAAGTGTATTCATTATATAAAGTAGAGATTTCATTACAAATAATAATTCCTATAATATTTAAAAAAGTTAGAATAAGTAAAAAAATAATTGAAAATCTTATTGAATTTTTTAATCTTTTCATAGTTATTTATCTTGATATTTTTTAAGTTTTTTTGCATTTTCAACTCCAATATTAATTTTTGAATCTATTGTAGCTCGTAAAAATTCTGTCACATGGTCAAGAAAACGATCCCTAACTAAACCTTGACTTATTAAAGCATTTTCAACTACACATTCAATTAGTCTTGCATTTAATCTCGTTTCTAACCCACAAATTTTCCTTGTCCTATCCATCTTTTTTGAGAAATATTTGATGTAATAAAAGTAGCTATACTATTTCTTTCATCAGGAACAGACTGCTCAGTAAATGTACCGTCAAGAAACATTGTAACAGAATAAGTACCATTACCTAAAGGTCCATAATCTTCAACGTTTTTATAATTTACTTTTGTTATCTCAGGTGAGATTCTATCAACAGAATACTTTGTAATGATGATATACTTTTCCATACCATCCAAATCAATAGCCCAAATCGGTGAATTCTCAGCAAAAGCATAAGTACTGTTCCAAGGGTAGTCACTTCTCAGCGGATCCACGCTCCAAAACCGTCCAATCCGAGCATCATACATTCTGTATTGAAAAGCGTAGTTTAATTTATCTCCATAAATCTCATTATCTCCTTCCTGTCCATTAAACCCATACTGATACCCAGTACTATGTGTTCTAAAACTAATCGGGTAGCCAAAGGGGTAGTAGTTAGTGAGGGAAGGGTAAAAAGACGGCAGACTACAGACCGCAGACTTCGGACTTTTGACCGCCTTGTTCATAATCCCCAAACGGGAGCTGCCGTAAATGGGGCGGTTGCAAGTAATAGGTTCTCTATGTAATCCGTTAAGGTTCATGTGGTTGAAATTGAGGAGCAAAGATATGAATTAAATTGGGAAGAATTAATAATTCATTACTTTTGTTTATTTAATTCTTCCAAAAATTGTTCTAAAATAGATTTATCGAATTGAGAGTTTGTGAAAAAATCAATGTACTCACTATCGCTTTTAAATTGTACTGTTAATGATTGAAAATTTCCAATTTCTCTTCCGAAAAATGAAGATGTTTTTTTGTAAACAATCATATATATTTCATTTTTATACCAGTATAATTCAAAATCATTTTCAAGATTGGATGTACTTCCTATTGTAATTAAATATTGGTCGTTTTTAAAATAAACATTTTTACCTACAAGAAATTTATTTTGGAAGAATAGAGAGATTTCATCTAACATTTTATGTAGAAAAAAATAACTTGAATCATTAAAAACATATAACTCATATTCTAACTTAGACCATCTATACCTTTTTTGCTCAAACATAGAAAAATAAGTAGGGCTTTTATGAAGTTTACAAAAACTAAATTTATTTGCGATTACTGTTTTTTCATATAAAACAATAGTATCAACATTCAATTCTCGAATTTTATAGATATCTGAAATTAAAATGTTACTAAATTCTTTAAATTTGTTTTTTTTGGTCTCACCCTGTGAAAAACAAGGTTTGTAAACTAAAATAAATAGAATAAATAAAAAAAAATATTTAAGGTTCATTTTAATATTGGTTTAACCTCCTGTTTTAAAGATAGGGTTATATTTTATTTAAGAATGCAAATATACATCTTTTTAAACAGAATATTTTTTTATTTCACAAAGTTCTTCAAAGTTTTAAAGAAGTTTTTATCGATACTATTCACAAATATTTTGTCATAAACAAATATAACGCTCCGCTGGAGCGGGGTTGTTTGGTCGGAGGTTGTTTGGCTACCAATATAACACTCCTTTGGAGCGGGGTTGTTTGGTCGGAGGTTGTTTAGCTACCAATATAACACTCCTCTGGAGCGAGGTTGTTTGGTCGGAGGTTGTTTAGCTACCAATATAACGCTCCTCCGGAGCGAGGTTGTTTGGTCGGAGGTTGTTTAGCTACCAATATAACGATCCTCTGGAGCGAGGTTGTTTGGTCGGAGGTTGTTTAGCTACCAATATAACGCTCCTCCGGAGCGGAGTTGTTTGGTCGGAGGTTGTTTAGCTACCAATATAACACTCCTCTGGAGCGAGGTTGTTTGGTTGTGTATTTTGTTTGGCTACCAATATAACGCTCCGATATAGAAGACTACAGACAACGGACTGCGGACTACAGACAAATGAATAATGAATAATGAATAATGAATAATGAATAATGAAAAATTTTGTGCAATTTCAAACTAACCTCGTCGAACGTTTAACGTCGAACGTTTAACGTCGAACTTCGAACGTTTAACGTCGAACTTCGAACGTCTCCAGTCTCCAGTCAAAAAAAACCGCTTGCGGTTTTGCGCGTTAGGGATGTGGAGGGCGCGAAGCGGTACGAACCGGAACGAGCGCCGCGATGATTGAACTGTTCTGGTGATCAATATCTTAAGCGAAGTGCGGTGAAGTACGGGAGCGAAGCGGACCCCGGAACAAGCCCGACGGCAGCAGGGTTGGATCGTGGGTTGGGTGCTGCCGGAACGCCCTAATTAATAAGCTAATATGCTAATGAGATAATAAGTTAATTGGGGGAAAGGGACAAGGGGAAGGGGAAAGAAGTAAAAAGTAAGAAGTAAGAAGTAAGAAGTAAAAAATAAAAAGTAAAAAATAAACCTGATACCTGTTACATGATACCTGATACCTAAAACCCTCTAAACCTTCTACTATCGACCATAGACCATAGACTATCGACTTTGTTTATTTCACCGTTTTGACTACAAATCCCATCACTATCGTGCCGATGAGTCCGATGGCGATGATTAGTATTCTGATTGAGGTTACTTTGATTAAAAATACTACAGAAATGGTGATCATCAGCCACATCAGGAGGATGGAATACCACTTTACTTGTAACGTGATCCCGCGCTTGTCATGAAATTTTTGAATGTATCGTCCTAAATATTTGTGTGTGATGAGTTTACGATATAAATAGTCGGAACTCCTTAGAAATAATGCTGCGGATAATAGTAAAAATGGGGTAGTGGGTAACCCCGGAATCACAATTCCTAAAATCCCTAAAAATAATGATACTGAACCTAAAAAAATGAATAAAAGCTTGAGGATGAACTTCATATAGACTTTCTGTAATTCAAATAGACATCATCTATCCCTTTTTCTAAACTTATTGAAGGAGTAAATCCTAATTTATTTAATAAGCTGATATCCAGTTGTTTTTTGTAGGTGCCATCCGGTTTGGTATGATCCCACACTAAAGTGCCCTTGTATTGTACAATTTTTTGAACCAATAAAGCTAAATCATGGATCGTTAAATCGATTCCCGTTCCAATATTGATATGCGTTTCCTGAAACTGATTGTATAATTGTACTCCGGAAACATGCTCCATGATATGAACACAGGCTGCTGCCATATCCTGCACATGTAGAAATTCCCGGTATATTTTCCCGGTACCCCATAATGTTACCTTTTCGGAATTGATTCCATATTTGTTCAAAACTTGGATAATCTCCTCATCTGTAGCGTGTTGATCCACTTTTTCTATTGGGTAATGGGCTAAATCTTTTCTTAAATCTTCCCATTTTTGTTCATTTAAGAGCTTGCCTAAGTGCATTTTACGGATCAATGCGGGCAAAACATGCGATTTTTCAAGATCATAATTGTCATTTTCCCCATACAAATTGGTGGGCATCACGGAAATAAAATCGGAGCCGTATTGTCTGAAGTAATTTTCACACATTTTGATCCCTGCAATCTTGGCAATGGCGTAAGGTTCATTGGTTGGTTCCAAAATACCGGTTAACAAACTGTTTTCTTTGATGGGCTGATCAGCAAATTTGGGATAAATACAACTACTTCCTAAAAAAAGGAGCTTCTTAACCTGATTCTGATGGGCCGCATGAATCACATTATTCTGAATCATAAGGTTCTCATAAATAAACTGAGCCCTGTAAGTGTTGTTGGCTAAAATTCCACCCACTTTGGCAGCTGCTAAGAAAACATAATCGGGTTTATGGACTTTAAAAAAATCGGAAGTAGCTTGTTGGTTGGTTAAATCCAATTCATCGAAAGATCGAAGTATAAAACGAGAGTATCCCCGGTTTTTCAATGCTTTCAAAAGGGCAGATCCCACCATTCCGTTATGACCTGCAATGTAAATCAAACCATGATGATCCATAACAAAAATTTTAGAAAGTACTGTTTGAGGTGGCTTTATGGTAGTCGGTTAACACCATAATTTTCACTAATTCCTTAAATTTGGTTTTAGGTTCCCATCCCAATAATGTTTTTGCTTTGGTGTAGTCACCTAACAGAAGTTCCACTTCCGTAGGACGATAATATCTGGGATTGATCGCTACTACCGGTTTATTGATCGATTTTAAGTAGCCCACTTCATCTTTTCCGGTTCCTTTCCAGATGATCTCTTCCCCCAAAACTTTGAATGCTTCTTCAATAAATTCTCTAACGGTATGTGCTTCATTGGTGGCAAGAACAAAATCTTCAGGTTTATCATGTTGTAAAATCCGCCACATTCCTTCTACATATTCAGGAGCATAACCCCAGTCTCTTACCGCATCGAGATTTCCTAAATAGAGCATGTCAAGTTGTCCTGTCATGATTTTAGAAACGGCGACACTAATTTTGCGGGTAACAAAAGTTTTCCCTCTTCTTTCACTTTCATGATTAAACAGGATTCCGTTACATGCAAAAAGGTTGTAAGCTTCTCTATAGTTCACTACGATCCAGTAAGCATAAAGTTTAGCGGCTGCGTAGGGACTTCGGGGGTAAAAAGGGGTTTTTTCACTTTGAGGAATCTGTTGTGCCAATCCAAATAATTCAGAAGTTGAGGCTTGATAAAATTTGGTATTGATTCCGGTTTCCTTAATGGCATCCAAGAATCGAAGTGTGCCAATTCCATCTACATCTGCGGTATATTCAGGTACTTCAAAACTAACCTGCACATGACTTTGTGCACCGAGATTATAAATTTCATCCGGCTGTACTTTTTCAACCAAACGGTTTAAATTACTGGAGTCGGTGAGATCTCCATAATGTAAAAAGAAACGTTTATCTAAAAGATCCTGGTTGTTATAAAGATGATCAATTCTAAATGTATTAAAAGAGCTTGATCTTCGGATGATTCCATGGACTTTATATCCTTTTTCCAACAATAATTCGGTTAAATAACTACCGTCCTGACCTGTAATACCTGATATAAGAGCAGTTTTCATTAGCTTTTTTTATTTAAGTTTATTAATAATTTCATTGATTGATAACAATTGTTGTTCCCCGGTTTCCATATTTTTCAAGGTAAAACAGTTCTCTTTCATCTCATTTTCTCCGGCCATAATCACGAAAGGGATCTTTTTATCATTGGCAAAATTCATCTGTTTTCCAATTTTGGATCTTTCAGGATAGATTTCTGATGGAATATCTTGATCTCTAAGCTGTTTTAGTCCTTTTAAGGCATAAAGCTCTTCGGCTTCACCGAAATTAAGAAATATGGCTTTAATTGGAGTTCCAATCTCCTCAGGGAAAAGGTTCAGTTCTTCCAAAACATCATAAATTCTTTCTGCTCCGTAGGAGATACCAACGCCTGACATATTTTTTAGCCCAAAAATACCGGTAAGATCATCATAACGACCGCCTCCCGAAATACTTCCTATCTGGACATCGGTTGTTTTTACTTCAAAAATAGCACCTGTATAATAGTTTAACCCTCTAGCCAAGGTGATATCTAATTCCGGTTCCTGAATCTCTAAATGTTTGGCATAATTCAAAATAGTTTCAATCTCCTCAACACCCTTTTTCCCAATTTCTGATTGATGAAAAAATGATTTTAAAAAATCAATTTTATGTTGATTATCTCCTGAAAATTCAAAGAAAGGTTCAATTTTTTGAATAGATTCCAATGGAATATCGCGGCTCAACAACTCTTCCATCACTTTCTCTTTTCCAATTTTGTCCAATTTATCGATAGCCACACAAATATCGGTAATTTTATCGGGTTGTCCTACTACTTCAGCGATTCCGGACAATATTTTACGGTTGTTAATTTTTATAACAATGTTAAGTCCAAACTTTTTAAAAATTTGATACGTGATTTGGATCAGTTCAATCTCATTAATTAACGAATCGCTGCCAATCACATCCACATCACATTGGTAAAACTCTCTGTATCTTCCTTTTTGAGGTCTATCAGCGCGCCAAACAGGTTGAATCTGGTATCTTTTAAAAGGGAAAACCAAATCATTACGATGTTGTACCACAAAACGGGCAAAAGGGACGGTTAAATCATAGCGAAGTGCTTTTTCACAAATTTTGGGAGCTATCTGGTTGGGCGTTCCATTTTGGAAGTCAACCCCCGACATAAAATCTCCGGAATTTAACACTTTAAAAATGAGACGATCACCCTCTTCGCCATATTTTCCCATCAAAGAGGATAGGTTTTCCATCGTAGGAGTTTCGATAGGTAAAAAACCAAATTTTTCAAAAACCTGTTTAATGGTGTTAAAAATGTAGTTTCTTCGGATCATTTCCAAAGGGGTAAAATCGCGTGTTCCTTTCGGAATTGATGGTTTTACAATACTCATAGTAGTTTTAGTTCTGGTTTATTGTTTTAGCTTTACAGCTGATTTATCTTCTTTTTGTTCTTTCAGATCTTTTTGAGATTTTTCCAATTGAATTTTGACATCATTCAATACATTCATATAATTGATAAACGCCTGGTAAGGTGATGAATAAACATCAAATATTTTTTTAACAGCTTGTTTTGGGAACCATTTGGTACTCATAAAATTGAAATGGAACGCATTTTGGAGTCGCAACCAAGCTAATTTTGCGGTTGGATCGGAGGATAGGTTATACAAGTTTTCTAATTTAAAAAGTTGCTCAAAAGCTTCTTGTTGTAGATCATTACCGAGCCATTCATTGGTATCTTTTTCATCACCGGAGCAGGAGATAGCCCAGGGAGCATGTAAAGTGGAGGCTTTAAGATCCAGATTTTCTATATTTTTAGGAGTGATAAATTGATAATTATTAGAACCACACAATTGTTCAATGAATGCTTTGTAAAAATCAAAAATGCCGGTTTCTTCCGTTTGTAAAATGCCCATTGTTTCATAATCCCAAAACAGATTCACTAATGGAGCATCCTCTGGTATACCTTCCAGAAAACCCAGATATTTTTCTGCAGTTAATGGGTATTGATCCCAACTTTGATCATTGAATCTCAAAGTAACATCATCACACAACTGGTAATTCCGAAGTAAGAGTTTTAGATCAGTTTCGTATGGATTGCAATAGAGATAGGAGGGACTTTTCCATCCTAATAAGTGGCGTGCCCCTTCTGTTAAGACGGTTTTATAGCCGGCTTCATACAACCATTCCCCAATTTCATCAGAATAGATGATTTCGGTATTGCAAAAAGTGGTGGGTTTGATATTGAAAACTTCAAACAGTAGGTTTTCCTGAAGTTTCACCTGTTCCATAAACGTTGACTTATTATGAAGAGAAGCCAAACTATGCGTAAATGTGGATCCGGTGATCTCAACATTGCCTGTATCAATTAATTGTTTAAAGCTTTCTAACACATCCGGACAATAATCCTGAAATAAACGGATGGTACTTCCGGAGATGCTAAAGCTAAAGAAGAACTGATCCTTATATTTTTGGATCAATTCCAACATCATTTTATTAGCCGGAATATAGCAGCGGTTAGCAATACGGTTGATCAGGTAATTATTTTGATAATCATCAAAATAGTTATGATAATGGTTCATATCAAAAAACCGGTAAGTTCTTAACAGATGCGGTTGAATAACTTGAAAATGGATACAGATCTTACGCATAATATTTAGTTTTAATGATGTAACAATTTTTCATAAATACCTAGCAATTTGGCTGCTACAGTATCCCATTTCAGGTTATCGACATCCTCTTTTCCTTTTACAGAAAAGAAATTGGCTAAAGCAGGGTAGTGTAGGATTCCATAAATGGCATCTGCCATCGCATCAACATCCCAAAAATCAACTTTAATGGCGTGAGTAAGCACTTCTGCCACTCCGGATTGTTTAGAGATCACAACCGGAACATAAGCTCTCATAGCTTCCAGTGGGGAGATTCCAAATGGTTCAGAAATAGAAGGCATCACATAAACATCACTCATTCCGAACATCAAATCGATATCATCGCCTCTTAGAAATCCGGTAAAATGGAACTTATCTGCAATCCCTAACTCGGCCACATGTTCAATAATTTTAGGCATCAAATCACCATCTCCGGCTAATACAAACCGAACATTGGGATCTTTCTCCAATACTTTTTTTGCACTTTCAATAAAATATTCAGGTCCTTTCTGAAAAGTTACCCTGCCTAAGAAAGTTACAATTTTTTCATCAACATATTTTTCTCTGACAACCTTTTTTCCGGTAGGTTCAACAGCATTATGAAGGGTGTAAACTTTATCAGCGTTTATCCCATACTTTTCAATCACAATTTTTCTGGTTAAATCACTAACTGCACAAACTGCATCTGCTTCTGCCATTCCATATTTTTCGATCCCATAAACCAGATCATTGAGTTTATGTTCCCCGGAACGGTCATATTCGGTAGCATGAATATGGACTACCAAAGGTTTGCCACTAATTTTTTTGGCAGCAATTCCCGCTTTATAAGTAAGCCAATCGTGAGCATGGATAATATCAAAATCGTATTGAGAAGCAATTTCAGCAGCCACTAAAGCGTATTCTTCAACTTCATTCAATAGATTGTCGGTATATTTACCTGAAAATGAGTATCTTCTTTTAGATCCTGGAGTTGTTTCACTCAAAATTCCGCTCTCTAATTGATCTACAATGGTGTAATATTCATTCATCCCGATATAGGGCACCAACTGAGAATTTACTTCAATAAAGGAGACTTTATCTTCAAAAAGTTTCAAATGAACCTGAGAAGGATCCACTTCAACATTACTGGCATTGATGATCTGCACATACCTTTGATCCTCCTCTTCAGAAGCTTTTGGCATCACAAATAAAACTTCCACATTGTTATGAGCCAACCCTTTAGTCAAACCATAACAAGCAGTTCCCAAACCACCGGCAATATGAGGGGGAAATTCCCAACCGAACATTAATACTTTCATAGTTCCATTATTAGTCAATTATAGGATCCATCTATTCCTTTTTTTTGTTTTTCTCATTGTCAATCAAATACTTGATATGCAATAATGCTCCCACACTCCACGCTTGTGAAATACATCCATTGGGTCTGTATGGAGGATTACCATCGGTAATCTCAGCAATAGTAGAGATCCCGTAATCTTTCATACAAGTATCGAAATTGTACAACATTTTTTCCATAAATGGAATTGCTTCTTTTTGATAAACTGCCAGCATCCCTTCAGCGAAAGGCCCGAGCAACCAGGGCCAGCTGGTTCCTTGGTGGTAGGCAGAATCACGTTCCTCCTGATTTCCTTTGTAAAACCCTTTGTATTGAGGATCTTGTGGGGAAAGTGTTCTTAATCCTTTGTCAGTATAAAGCTCTTCCAAAGCTTTTTTTAGAATTAACTGTTTGATTTTTTCACTGATAGGGCAGTAGGGGAGTGATGTAACGATCACCATATTGGGTCTTACTTGAAAATTGCGTTCAGTTTCATTTACATAATCCGCTAAATAACCCAACTCTTTAGACCAAAAAGTCGATTTAAAAACAGCTGGAAACTCTTTGGTTAACTCTTCCCATTCCACAATAAAATTTTCATCTTTAGCACATCTGGCCATATCCAAACAAAAATGAAGGGCATTATACCATAATCCATTGATTTCCACCTGATAACCGGTTCTTGGTGTTACAGGAACTCCATCCACAACGGCATCCATCCAGGTTAATGCCAGATTTTCACCACCGGCATAGATCAGTCCATTTGTTTCCATGTGAATGTTGTACATGGATCCTTTTTTGTAAGCATTTAATATGGATTTCAAAACGGGACCGTACTCTTTCCAAATATCTTTTCTAGTGTTGGTAAATTCTGTATATTGTTGTAAGGTTCGGATGAACCAAAGAGGGGCATCAACAGAGTTGTAGGATGCTTCTATCCCTTCTCCAATATTGGGAAACAAACCATCTTTGATTTCGGACAGCATATTATCCATAATCTCCTTACAGAGCTGCGGTTTATTTAATGCTAGGGTGAGCCCGGGTAAAGCAATAAAAGTATCTCTTCCCCATCTTCCAAACCAGGGATAACCGGCAATAATCTGGGTTTTGCCACCTCTTTTCACAATAAATTGTTCTGCAGCATTCACTAAACAATTAAAATAGGAAGATCGTTTTGTCCTTTTGCTCAGTTCGGTATTAAATAGAGGTTCAATTTCCGAAGGATCAATAGGTTGTGTTCCAATAGTAAAATATAAAACCTGATTATTGATGGAAACGTTGATTTTTCCGGGGTTTAATAAGTCTTCATGTCCGGCATACCCTCTTTTGAGTTCTTCTTCATATTCAAAATCATAGTGCCATGCTGGTTCATGATTGTAATCAATTTCTGAAGAAGCCTGAAAATAAACAGGCGTGTAATGATCATACAAACAATAAGATACGCCATTTTTTTGTGGCGTAAATCCGGTATTGGCATAGTCATTGGCAACGGTTAACCGATGGATTTGTCTAAAAGCCAATAATGGTTCAAATTGAATCGATGCGGAGCCTATCTGATCAATAATCGAATATTTAATAATGATTCTATCTTCATCCGATAAAAATAACAACTCTTTTGTAAAATGGAATTTTCCCACTTTGTAAGTATAAGTAGGCAAAACATCTGCATTAAAATGATCCAGATATTTGTTTCCTTTAGGATGAATTACGCCTCCTTTGAATTGATGTATCCCCAAATGGAACTCCATCTCATTGATGATCAGTGTTTCATTCAGATTGGAAACCAACACATGGCGTTCCCCATCAATCTGATCTTGAGGCACAATAAACAAGCCATGGTATTTTCTTGTATTTAAACCCAACAGTGAAGACGATGCAAAAGAACCTGTTCTGCTGCATCTTAGAATTTCTTTGGTTTTTGAGTAATTGATGTTTACTAACTTTTCTTTGTCAAATTCAATGTATCCCATTTCTATATTGTTATTTTGTATAGATATTCATTTTTCCTACATAGATCCCTTTTAACCCGGATTGTAGGATCATAGTTTTATTGATGATGATTGGTTCTGATAGATAATCATGGGAGTGTCCTCCAATGATGATATCGATACCGGGAACTTGTTCTGCAACCATTGTATCTGAAACATCATCCGCTTTAACAGGATCTAAACCTAAGTGCGACAGACAAATAATCAGGTCACAATGTTCTTTATTTTGCAATAGGTCAACCATATTTTTAGCAGTTTCAATAGGATCTTTAAAAACCAACTCCTTTTCTGTTGTAGGAGAAGTTAGCCCTTTGAGATTTGTAGTTAAGCCAAAAATTCCCACTCTTTGACCATTGATCTCCATCACCACATAAGGTTTAACAATACGAGCTAATTTTTTATTTTTGAAACTATAATTGGCACAAACCACTTTAAATTCAGCCTTTTTTAGTTGTTTAGCCAAATTTGCAGATCCTTTATCAAACTCGTGATTGCCTAAGGTAACCACATCATATCCCATTTTATTCATGAGATTAATTTCCACACTCCCCGAAAAGAAGTTGTAAAAAGGGGTTCCCTGAGAAAAATCTCCGGCATCAAAAACCAAAACATGTTCATGTTCAGCACGAACCTGGTTGATGTAATTGTACCGTCTTAAAATACCACCCACTTGTCCCATCCCTTTAAATGGAAATGGATCGATCTGACTATGGGTGTCATTGGTATGTAAGATCACAATAGTGTCTTGTGAATAACCTAATATACAGGATATTAGCAGTAAAGCAATAAGAGAAATTCGAGTCATTAAAGTTTTCATAATGAAAATTGATTAATCTGCAAATATAAGAAAATAATTTTACATTTAACAATTAAATTAGCAAATTAGCAAATTAGCAAATTAGCACATTATCACATTAGCTTATTATTTAGTATTTTTGCATACTTAAACCCAAAACCTGATTTCGATGTTTAAAAATTTAAAAATTCCACACACTTTTACGATTGTATTTGGTATCATTATTGTCTGTGCTATTGCTACATGGATTGTTCCGGGTGGTGAGTTTAAAAGGGAAAAAGTGGTGGTTGACGGTTCTGAAAAGATGGTGGTCGATACTGATTCTTTTCAAAAAGTCCCACATGAACCCCAGACCTGGCAAATATTTACTTCCCTTTTTAAAGGATTTAACAGAACATCATCCATTATCATTTTTATTTTGATGATTGGTGGCGCTTTTTGGGTATACAATGAAACCGATGCGATTAACAGAGGGATTTTTAGTTTTATTCAATCGATAGATAAATTAAAAAGATTTAAAATTCTGAATAAGATTGGGGTACATAATATTATTTTTACACTAATCATGCTTCTATTCAGTCTTTTTGGAGCTGTTTTTGGTATGAGTGAGGAGACGATTGCTTTTATTATAATTTTTGTACCGCTTTCTATTTCAATGGGATACGATTCTGTTGTAGGAGTGTTGATTTGTTATGTGGCGGCTCATGTTGGTTTTGCAGGAGCTATGTTAAATCCATTCACAATCGGCATTGCTCAAGGATTATCCGGATTACCCACTTTTTCAGGGCTTGAATATAGGGTGATCTGTTGGGCTATTTTAACTCTATTGGCGATCATTTTTACTCTGATTTATGCTGCCAAAGTGAAAAAAAATCCACAGAAATCGTTTATGTATGAATTGGATCATTATTGGCGGGATAAACTAGATGCACAACACCATAATCACGAAAAAGTAAAATCTGGAATCGCAACCTGGATTATTTTTGCCATGGTTTCTTTTGTATTGATCTATTTTGCCATTCAATTACCTGAAAGCGCCATTACTTTGGGAGGTAATCATTATGAGATCCCATTTTTCCCCATTTTAGCCGTACTTTTTATACTTTTAGGTTTTTATACCATCCGGATTTCCGTTCATAGTTTCATACTTACCTTATTGTTAACTACCATTTTAGTTCTGATCATAGGAGTTTTAGGGTATGAATGGTATGTGATGGAGATTGCCGGACTCTTTTTTGCTATGGGGATCCTTTCCGGATTGGCTTTCAGGATGAAGTTTGATACCATTATTAAATCTTTTCTCACAGGATGTAAGGATATCATGAATGCTGCGTTGATCGTTGGTTTGGCTGGTGGTATCATCATTATTTTGGAAGATGGTAAAATTGTGGATACGATTTTATATGCGATTTCCAATTCCTTACAAGGTACCGGTCGCGAAGGATCATTGGGTGTTATGTATTTGATTCAAAATGGTTTAAATTTAATTATTCCTTCAGGATCTGCTAAAGCAGCCTTGACTATTCCAATGATGGCTGAGTTTTCTGATATTATCGGAATCCATAGGCAATTAACAGTTCTGGCTTTTCAGTTTGGAGATGGATTTACCAATATGATCACACCGGCATCAGGAGTTTTGATCGGTGTATTAGGGGTTGCGAAAATTCCTTACGCAAAATGGGCCAAATTTATTTTCCCGTATATTCTGATCCTGATTTTGATTGGATTTTTGTTGCTTTTACCCCCTTTATATTTCTCATTTAACGGATTTTAATATGCTCAATTTCTACCAAATTCTGGAGTGGATAGGTGCAGCTATTGGATTTATTTACCTTTACTATCAATACAAAGCAAACCCCAAACTATGGATTTTTGGAGGTGTTATGTCTATCATTTATATTACCGTTTACCTCCATGCTAAAGTATATTTTTGGGCCGGTATCAACATGTATTACCTTTGTATTCAGCTTTATAGTATCTATAATTGGAAAAAAATAAATCAACAGGATGATGATTCTGCTGGAATTTCCCATTTTCCGGCTACAAAATGGATCTATCTTATTCTTTTTACCGCTGCTTTATCCGTGATTTTGAGTATCATTGCCATCAAGTTCACGGACAGTCCAATTCCAATACCAGAAGGGATCTCTACAGCCATGAGCTTTGTAGCTATGTATTTATTGGCGAAAAAGTATATGGAACATTGGTTGATCTGGATTGTGGTGGATGTTTTTTATACAATTTATAATGCTGTTTTAGGGCTTTACGGAACCACTTTACTGTATGTAGTTTATACTGTTGTAGCGGTCATGGGGTATTTCAAATGGAGGCAAATGCATAATGAGATAAGAGGTAATAATAGGTAACAGGTATCAGGTATCAGGTATCAGGTTTCAGGTATCAGGTATCAGGTATCAGGTATCAGGTATTAGGTATCAGGTAAGAAGGAATAGGTAAAAGGTAAGAGGTAAGAGGTAAAAGGTAAAAGGTAAGAGGTAAAAGGTAAGAGGTAAAAGGTAAGAGGTAATAGGTAATAGGTAAAAAGTAAAAAGTAAGAGAGACTATTCTAAAATCTGTGTCAAAAGGAAAAAACATTAATTTTGAAAAAACAAATTTGACACATGAAAAAGACAATCAAAAGAAGAAGTAGGAAGGAAGAACTGCAAGAAGAAATTGACAAAATTATACCTGATAGAGATGAACAAAAAGCCATGATCAGTGGATTATATCAAGGCAATCCATTGTTTGGAGAGAGTGGTATTTTTACTGATTTATTACAAAGAATGGTAAATTTATCATTAGAAGGGGAATTGGAAAGTTATTTAGAAGAATCTGTATCAGAGAAGAATAACAGAAAAAATGGCTTTAAAAAGAAACAAGTCAGAAGTACTGGCGGCATGTTATCTATCAATACCCCACGAGATCGGAATGGAGAATATGAACCGATCATGGTCAAGAACTGGGAGCGAGAGTTAACAACAGGGATGGATGAAATTATTCTAAGTCTCTATGCAAGAGGGCATTCAGTAGAAGATGTTCAACAGCATTTAAGGCAGATTTATGGTGTTGATATAAGTAATAGTGTTATCAGTACAATAACAGATAAGATTCTTCCTGAGATCACCTCATGGCAGAATAGAAGTTTAGCATCCTGTTATGTTGTAATGTATTTGGATGGAATATATTATAAAACAAGAGAAGATGGAAAGTTTTCAACCAAAGTAATACATACTTGTTATGGAATCACAGTTAATGGAGATCGTGATATTTTGGGGCTTTATATTAATGAATCTGAAGGAGCAAAGAATTGGGGTCTAATATTGGAAGATCTCAAAAGAAGAGGAGTTGAAGATGTTCTATTTTTCTGTATTGACGGGTTAGCCGGATTTAAAGACGCTTTGGAATCTGTTTTTCCAAAAGCAATTGTACAACGCTGTGTAGTTCACATGATTAGATACTCTACTCGCTTTGTCAGTGATCGCGATATGAAAGCTGTATGTGCTGATTTAAGAGCTATTTACCAATCTACAAACGCAATAGAAGCTGAACTTGCATTGGAATCTTGTGAAGAAAAATGGGGTAAAAAGTATAAAGGGTTGATCGATCATTGGAGAAATAATTGGGATTCCTTCATCCCATTTTTAGATTATAAACCCAATATTAGAAGAATGATATATACTACAAATCCAGTTGAAGCAGTTCATCGAGTCATGAGAAAAGTAACTAAATCTAAAGGAGGATGGAGCAATGACAAAGGACTGATTAAACAACTTTATTTAACGCTTATGTACAATAAAAAATCCTGGAATAAAGTAGTTTTTAACTGGAAACCAATACAAATTGAATTAATTGAAAAATTTGGTGAAAGATATGAAAAACATTTACGATAATTCAGTATCTTTGTCCAACCCTAATTCAAATGCTCTGACGGCTTTGAATTAGGATTGAACTAAGATACTGACACAGGTTTCAGAATACTCCCAAGTAAGAAGTAAAAAGTAATTAGGGAGTGTTCAGAAATCTGTGTCAGATTGTTTGTTTAGAAGAAATATTCGTTTTTAATTCGTGAATTAGTGGCTTTTTTTTTATTTTATTTTTGAATTAATACTATCACAAAGTTACACAGTGTTTTTCACAAAGTTATAGAGTACTTGGACAAGCCAGAGCCAAAATAGCACATAGATGTCACGTATTAAACAGATTGCTACAGATTAGAAATAAGCTAATGTGGTAATAAGCTAATTGAAAAGCTGTCAGCTATCAGGTTTCAGTTATCTGGTTTTGAGTTTTAGTTTTTAACTAAAAAACCATTAACCTAAATATTATATTTTTCAATACTATCGACAATTGACTATCGACTTTTGACATTCAATCTGTGTAAATCAGTTCAATCTTAGTCATCTGTGTGCTATGAAAAACTTAACTAAAATGGCGAAATCTAGATACATCAGAATAATTTTTCAATATTATGCCAAAAAATAGACGATTATCTAAAATAAGCTACTAAAATCCAAAATCCAAAATCCAAAACCCAATACCCAAAACCCAAAACCCAAAACCTTTAAACCTTTTTAAGAAACTCTTCATCAACGCCCAATAATTGTGCAATTTTGAGGGCTTCCATGGGAACCTCTTCGTTTAATATTTCTATTAAGGTGTAGTCCATGTACTGATGGATATTTTTGGGGTCTATTTTTTCTTTGATCTCATTGATTTGTAACCCTTTTACCCTTAGTCTTCTACATTTTGCTTTAATGCCGGAGTAGTGGGTTGTAACGATACAAAAGTTGGCATATTGGCTCATTATTTCTAAAAATGCATTAACCAAAATGGTTCCTTCAACAGGGTTGGTAGTTCTGGCTAATTCATCTACTAAAATCATTAATTTTCTCCCTTTTTTGACCTCCTTGATGATCTCATTAATCCCTAGAATTTCATAAGCAAAAGAAGAAAGCCCGGTTAATTCGGATGATTGATCTCCCATACTGAAATAGATCTCATCAACAGGACAAATTTCAGCATCTCGGGCAGGCACAAAAAAACCACACTGAAACATATTTTGGGCAAAAGCTATGGTTTTCAGAAAAATGGTTTTTCCGGACATATTGGCGCCGGTAATCAATGTGGGTGTTTGAAACAAATCAATATTGATAGGCTGAAACTTCTTGTTTTCAGAGGCTAACCGGCTTTTTGTAATGGGATGAAAGAGGTTTTTATAAGAGGTTTGTGATGAAGAAACACGAGGTCTACAACAATCCCAAAGATCTGCTAATCTTGCTTTTGCAATCCAGACATCTAACGAAGCGATCTGATGTAAGTTGGATTCCAACGCTTTTGAGTATTCTTTCAACGAATGTGATAAACGCTCCCGTACCTGATCCTCAATCAGTGTAGTTTCTATAAATAGTTGCTCTTTTTCTTCAGATTTTCCTAGAATTTCTAAGCGTTTTCTGTTATCAAACAATCTTGAATCATAAACAGAATAGATATAAAAATAAGGTATTTGAGTATTCTCAGGATCTAAAATATCTATGATGGGTTTGATATCATGTAATTGAAATAATGAAAACTCAGATTCAATCAATAATTGAGCTATTTTTTGAATAGTAAGAGCCCCTCTTTTTATTTCAAAAAGATCAATATCATCCAGATTTTCTCCCCCTTTTAATCTTTTCAAAGTTCCTGAAAAATCTCTGATTTCATGAATTTGATCACAAACCAATCGGTTTTTATCATTTTTAAAAAACCAATCTTTAACAGTAGCAACCCGATTTAATTCTGCTTCAATCTCCTTAGGATTCGTCATAAAATGGGAAGAGAGCAATGATTTTTCACCAATTGCAGATTGAATCTGAAGGTTTTCTAAAACAAATCGTAATGGAGGTGTTTCTTTGATAAGTTCTCTAAAAGTCATGATTGTAGTGATTTAAGTTTATGGTTTTCCTAAAAGTCTGAACATATTGTTTTTATATGCTTCCACACCCGGTTGGTCAAAGGGATTGATTTCTAACATATAGCCTCCTAATGCACATGAAAATTCGAAGAAGTAGATCAATTGTCCTATGATAGCTTCTGAAATTTCAGGAATTTCGATTCTAAGATATGGAACACCTCCGGATTGATGCGCCATTCTGGTTCCCTCTTCAGCAATAAGATTTATTTCATGCATCGATCTATGTTCTAAATAATTTAATCCATCTAAATCAGCTGGATCGTGTGGTATGGGAAGATTGGTATTTGATTGTTGAACAGAAATAAAGGTTTCAAAAAGGTGTCGTTCTCCCTCTTGAATATATTGTCCTAAAGAGTGTAAATCCGTAGAAAAGATTGCTCCGGCTGGGAATAATCCTTTGTTTTCTTTCCCTTCACTCTCTCCAAAAAGTTGTTTAAACCATTCTATTAAAAAATAAAGTTTTGGTTCAAATGAAACCATCAGCTCCAATTTTTTACCTGATTGGTATAATAAATAACGATACAAGGCATATTGAATGGCCGGATTATTTTCAGAAGTTGAATGTTCTAAAAGGTTTTTTTTCATTTCTTTAGCGCCGTTCAATAATTTTTGAATATCGAAACCAGCAACAGCTATTGGCAACAACCCAACAGGTGTCAGTACAGAATAACGACCACCCACATCATCAGGAATTACAAAAGTAGTATAATGGTTTTCAGAAGCTAATACTTTAAGAGCACCTTTTTTTTGATCAGTGATCGCTACAATACGCTCTGAAGCACCCTTTTTGCCATATTTTTGTTCACAATGTTCCTTTAAAATTCTGAATGCAATAGCCGGTTCTGTAGTGGTTCCCGATTTGGATATAACAATGATGGAATACTCTTTATGATTTAAAAGCTGCATTAAATCGTAATGATACGATTCACTGAGATGGTTTCCGGCATAAACCATTTGGGGAAGATCATGGTTAAAATGGGACTGAAGCGCTTCAATGACAGCACGGGCACCCAGATAAGAACCCCCAATTCCTACAACGACAACTATTTCAGAAAGTTGGCGTAGTTTTTTTGCACAATTTTGGATATCAGAAACTAATGTGCTATCAACAGTTTCAGGTAAATCAAGCCAACCTAAAAATTCGTTACCTTTTCCAGACTTAGAAATAAGCGATAAATAAGCACCATTACAACGCTCAAGATCTTTATTTTCTAAGGAAGGAATAAACGTTTCTATCCCTTGTAAATCTAAACGGATATCCATAAAGTGTTTATTTTATTAATATTCTATCTTTTTTTCTTTTGCTTTTTTATAACCCCAATCAAACAGCAATCCAAATTGAACATTCATTAAAGAAGCGTTTAAAGGACTTACTACAGCTAAAATATTATCTGTACCTCCATACAAATGGACAGGACCTAAACGCAAGCCCAAGCCAATTCCAAGATTTCCATAGCTACTTTTGGTCATCGTATAAGCAGTGGTTACATCTACAATACCCCAGAAATTTCCGTTATAGGCTAATGTAAGGGATGGGACTAAGGTTGTATTTACCACAAAACCTTTAAATAAAGCTGTAAAACGATGCGATTCATTAATTTGATAATATCCTTCAACTCCAATTTTTGTAGAGAGAGAAGTGTAATAATGGGGCAACTCTTCCATAACAAAAAGATCTTGTAAAAATGTATCCATACTTGTTGGAAGTCCAAATGCTTCAGAAAAACTAGCTCCATTCATCAATTGATCAATCACATCAGATGTTAATCCATTAAAAACGATATTCCCCTCTGAATCTACAAACTCACCTTCAGCTAATGGTTTTGTTTTAATGGAGATGGTACTGGTTTTCCATTTGATAAATCCAAGATCGTTCACTGAAACAGAAACACCAAAATTATTATCAATTCTATACAAAACCCCCATATCGATACCGGCACCGCTATTACCGGTCAACGTTCCTTTTGCAGCATTAAAAATTTCAGATGCACTGGTTAAAGATGAAAGATCTTTTAAAACTATTCTGTTGTCTTCAACACCAAAAATAGGGATGGGAGTAGCAAATCTTAATTCTCCGTTATAGTTTAATTTTAATGAATAATCAGAAGGATCAGTGTAAAGTTTGAAAGTAAGATCGCTCACATTTACATTCATATAACCATTTAAATATTTGGGTCTTACCCCAATATAAAAATGATCATTTAGTTTAAAATGAACCCCAACAGAAGTTTCACTGTATGCTGAAGTACTAAATTTCATGCTGATATTGGCCGGATTGTGAGAACCCAGATAATTCAAATTTCCTAATGCTAAAAACCCAAAAAGATCTTGGGAATAATGGTAGTTAAATTCGTATCTAAACCGTTGACTATAAGTAAAAAATAAATTCTTAACTCTAAATCCAAATCCAATCAACTCCTCATTCACATTAAAAGCTAAAATATTATTTTTATCGCTTAAACTTTCCACAAAATTGTTAGCAGTTATGGCAGATGGGGTTCCATCTGAACCTAATTTAAAAAGATTATCATATTTAAATCCCGAGTTTTGAAAAGAAAAATTGAAATTACTTAAAAATGGAAAACTTACATATCCATTTACGGGTTGATAAGCAGCGGGATTATAGAAATTTGATAATGGATTTAGTCTGCTAAATCGGATAATTTCAGTATTTTGAGCCATCATAAATAGGGAGCTCAGAAGAAGAATGAGTGATAAGGTGACCTTTTTCATAGTAATATTATTGATTGATTGTAATATCTTGATAATTAAATACGGCTTTTAAGCCTAACGATGCTTTTAAATATTGACGAACATTAAATACCACTTCACGATTATCGGTGTTTAAATTCACTTTAAAAATCAGTTTTCCACAATTTTTTATTCTTTCCAACCGATCATCTGTGATAAAGTACATTTGAACAGGAGAGGGAACTGGTGTGCCTGAAAATGAACCAAAAAGTATATTGGTACTTTTAAAAAGGGAATCGATGATTGTGTTATTTGTTGTATCCACAAAATAGATTTGTGCTCCAACATTAAGAGGTAAAGTGCTTTCGAAATAAGTTCTAAGTGCTAATGTATCAATAAATTGAAAATCACCTGTTGGAATTTTTTCAATAATTTCTGTTAAATTAAAAGGAATTGTATCTCTATAATACATATTTGAGATTTTGATATCGACAGGAACTTCTGCTTTTAATTTTACACTAATTTCTGAATTTTCATCAATTCTGATCACACCGGCATCAAAACCATCCGGATTTAAAACGGCATTGCCGCTAATTTTTAATTTTTTATAGTCAGTATTTAAAGTTATACTTGAAAATCCATTAACAATTTGGTCTGAAAAATGAGTTGGAGAAACAGGTAAATTGATATTAACCGGAGATGATGAAATGATAGAAGCATACATGTTTTCCCCGGTAAATGCTGCAGTATCTAAATCAACTCTACCTTTAACCATAAAGGAGTTGAGGGCAGAAATTGTCAATTTGGGGTGATAAACGGTAATATCACCACCATATTGTTCAGAAGAGATGTCGAAATCAAAACTTTCATTAAAAGGAATCTGATAAGAGTTTAATTTAGCATATAAACTTTTAAAGGTGATTTCAGAAATTTGAATAGAAACATTTAACAAGTACTGAGATGCAGTGGGAGGAGTGCCATTATTGGTAATTCTGGATTCAATACTAAATGTAGCAGAATTATTGGCGTCAGGTATAAATGTATAGTTAGACAAATCAATGGTTCTGCTTAATTCACCGGGTGTAAAAGTCAGTGTAAAGTTAGTTCCAGAGGATGTTTTAATATTGGGTGTACTGATTGTACATAAAAAATCTTGCGTAATATTATCTGATATTGTAATTTGAAGTGACCCTGATTTTAAAGATGCACTATAAATTTCCAACATATCATTTTCAAAATTGATAGGAGCTGAATTTTGTTCTACAGAAATGGAGTTTGGAATATGATTTGGATTCAAATTAAAACTACCATTAAAATTTTGTCCTCCGATAGTTAAAAAATCGGATGCTTTGATGATTTTTTCTTTTTCAAAAGTGTAGAATAGAGTTAAAGAACCATCTGATTCAACTCTAACAAATTCGGAACTATCCATTTTAAGGAGCAGATCATCAATAGAATATTGAGCATTGATAACAGGAACTCCCCAGGAAGAAGTGCCTTCAATACCATTCAGATTATTAAAATTGAAAACTTCATCAAACTTAGTACAACTCCAAAAGCTGCATAAAGCGAAAAGTAAACCAAATACTATTACTAATCTTGACTTTTTCATAAAAGTTCAATTTATCTTATTAACGTAATATTTCCTTTTTTGAGTATATACTCTTTATTGTTACATTTTCCTTCCAAATAATAATCATAAACACCCGGAGTGCATTTTTCGCCTTTATAAATACCGTCCCAGCCCACATTTACATTGGAAGTTTCAAAAAGTAATTCTCCCAAGCGGTTGTATATGCGAAATGTAAAATTCTCAAGAATTTCGCTTCTAACATACAAAACATCATTGGTTTCATCCCCGTTTGGTGTAAAAGCGTTCGGTATAAATACATAAGGCTCGTCACAAATTCTCTCGGTAACATAAACAGTTACAGTATCTTTTTTGTAACACAAAAAGCTATCGGTAACTTTTACGGTATAGGTAGTTGTTACTTCAGGACGTGAATAAGTTGAAGATTGATCGGGATGGGTAATATGAATAGATGGTGTCCACGAATAGTGATATTCGTTATCGGTTAATATTGTTGATTCCAAAAGGGTAGAATCACCTAAAAATATATATGGTTTAACACACCAGGCATTAAAAGCACCCTGAAATGTTCCCATCTGAATGGTTACCGGAATCGAAATTATTTTTTGACAACCATAGGAATTGGTAACCGTAACAAAAAATGTAGTGTTTATAGGAGGATTCACGGTAGGACTGGAACTATTTTCACCTGCAATAATATATTCTGTAGGAGCCCATATAAAGGTACAATTGGCAGGATTAACCTGTAATTGAATTTGTTCAGGATTGTTGAAACAAATAACCACAGACTCAGGAGCCGTTACCTGAATAGGAGAAACAACAACCATTGTGTTTTGATATACGACACAATCATCATAAAATGCTTTTAAATAGAGAGTTGTAGTGGTTTGTGTCGGAGTATAATCTAAGTTTGGACTGTTGATATCACTATTGATCGTATTTGAAAAAGTTGGAGAAGTGGACCAAATATATTGAGCAGTTACATTGGAAGTCACCGTTGGTGTAATATGAGCTGTTTCCCCTTCACACACTATATATGAAGCATCTAAAGCAATGTCTATATCTACAATGGAAACATCCTGTGTGATCGTATCACTGCAAACACTATTTGAAACCAATAATGTATAAGTAGTTGATGTTGTTACATTTGCTATTGGATTAGATATATTAGGATTATTGAGACCTGTAGTTGGAGTCCAGTGGTAGGTAACCTGATCTTGAGGAGCCGGTAATATTCCGATTTGAACAGATTCTCCGGAGCAAATCAAAACAGAGGGAATTGAATAGGAAGCATTAGCAAGTACAGTAATTGTTTTTGTTAAGGTATCAGAAAAGTTGCAACTACTCAAATCGTGTACAATTAAAGTGATATTGTATAATCCGGCTTGAGAATAAGTGTGAGTAGGAATGAAATCTGTTGAAGTTGTGCCATCTCCGAAATCCCAGAAAAAGGAGGTGCTAGAACCAATCACTAATGATTGATTGTTAAAAGTCACATCAGCGGGAGCACATACTGTATTGGGCATGTTGAATTCAGAAACTACAGCAGGTAAATTAAAATCTATTTTAAAAACAGCCAGATTGCAATTTGAACTATTATTATTTTCTGAGTAAGCTCCCGGAGTTGTAGGAAAATTATCAGAACCTCCGCATCCGGCACATACAGCTTGATAGATTCTCCCTTGTCTGTCAAATCGACTGGTTCCACCATCCACATGTTCCCCACTATTGGTGTTATTTTGGCCAAAAAAGGAGCCAAAAAGGAGGGCGGAAGCATCATCAGTAATACACATCAGGTAATAATCCTTATTGTCAGTAGTGTTTTGAAAAGCATCTGCAGTGGTGGGTAATCCTGTTGTTCCAAGAGTATTATAATTGCCAATCGGGCCTCCCCAGCCTGACAGATAAACTCTGTTACATACATCAACTAAAAGAGCAGTAGGAGAGATGTCGGATCCCTGAGATAAATTGCCAAATTCTGTCGACCAAACAATAGAAGTTAAATCGGGTGAAAATTTGGTAATAAATTGACCGGCTCCATAATGCCAGTTCGCATTTTGTACAAATGTGTTGGAAGGGGCACCGGTTTGACCCACAATATGGGGATGATTTAATTTGTCGGTTTTTACTAAATAGGATTGGTCATAAGAACTACTACCAAAATAGGTAAATCCTAATAGTGAAGTTCCATTTTCATTAAGATGTGCCACATATCCATCCGCAATTCCTCCAGCATAATTAGGTTGAACACCTGAAGATATGTTGGTTAGATTTTGAGCTGTTGTACCACCTGTAATATAAACAGAGTTATTTTCTCCCAAAGATAAACTATAACCTGCAACAGCTGAAGTTCCCGATCCTCTAAAATAGGTACTCCAGACCAGATTGGATAAATTATGATTCAACTTACAAACAATGGCAGCCTGAGAACCTCCGAAAGATGTTTGGTATGCATTTGAAGTTGTTGGAAAATTGATAGAATTGGTAGAAGAGGTGATGTAAACATTGCTGTTTTCATCAAGAATGATCTCTCCTCTTGCTTCATCAGCATAATTGTGGACTAAAACGGGATTTAGATTAAATCCATCATTATTAGTTCCTCCCAAAAAAGTGGAACCTAACAATTGTGAACCGTTTTGATTTAATTTTAAAATAAAAATATCGGTTCCAAGCGGAAATTGTTTATAATTTACATCACAATTGATTCCCCCATTAAAAGTATTATCGTAAGCATTACTCGAAGTAGGAAAATTGGGGGATCCGGTTGTCCCAAACATATAAAGTTCATTATTTTCATTAACAACCATGCTATGAGGAAAATCTGAATTTAGTCCACCTACGTAGGTAGCAAAAATTAAATTTGTTCCTGTTGAGTTAAATTTGGAGATTGAGATATCTGTATCACCTCCGGCATAAGTTGTTTGAAATGCACCTAAAGTAACTGGATAACCAATGCTCATTGAGATACCACCACCATACATATTTCCATTAAGGTCATAAGTAGCTGTAAAACCCCAATTATCTGCAGTAGAAGCTGAATAAGTGGAAAAAATAAGTGTTGGATCAATAATAAGAGGAAGATCAGGATTATAATCACCCAATTCAAACACCAGAATATTTTTTTTCAATTTATATTGACAAGTGATCTCCTTTTTATTACCTGATTCATCTATCTGATATGCAAAAGGTTTCAATTCCTTAAATTCACCGATATCTGATTTTATAATCAATATATCATTTTTGATAGATAGCTTTAAATCAGCCAAATACTCCAGTTCAATTTGATTAGGATCACCTCCCGGTTGTACTATGAACTCGTATTTAAGTAATCCTTTATCTTCATAATATTTTAGATCAACTTTTTTATACAGTTCTTTATATAAAATGGATTGAAAAACAGGTACATTGGAAGCCCATTTCGAGGGATCATTACCGATAAAATAGTTGTGATAATAATTGTGCTTTTCTTGTCCACCAATTTTTACATTCTGTGAGCAGTTGTTAAATCTAATCTGATATGCAAAAGATGTAAAACTATTATCTTCACTCCCTGATTTGGAGATTTGACCCATTTTGTGGTTATATACTTTTTGATAATAGTTAGGTTCAAGAACCACATTCGTTATTCTATCTTTTTCAAAGAAAAGAGTACTGTTTTGATAAGAAAGTTTGAATAAAATGGGGGATTCCCATTGGTTTTTATTTTCAATAAAAGCAATACTTTTGACTAATTCAGGATGGACATCTTGAGCAACAATAGTTTTTATTATGGATAAAAATAGAAGTAATACGATGTTTTTCCTTACATAAGTCATGTTTTTGTGTTTTATTGAACGATAAGTTTCCCTCCTGCTTTACCGGTTTTTGTGATCAAATTGATATAGTAGAATCCTTTAGCAAAATCACTCACTTTTATATTTTGAGAAAAAGTTCCCCCTTCATGGTTGAACTGATTTTGGTAAACAACTTTACCGGTTATATCTGTGATCAAACATCTGATTTGTTCAGGTTGATCGGTATAAAAAGAGAGGGTTGTGTAATCGGTTGCTGGATTTGGGAAATAGGTTAACTCTTTCAAGTTGGATTGATCTTCTATTCCTATAATAGCGTAATATTCTAGGGTAAAACCATCCGATTGTTTAAAGTTATCAGAAACAAAAGTTACTTTAATTTTAGCAAAAGGAGCATTATTTACAATGTTATAGTTTGGAAGATTATATAAATCAAATCTTTTGTAAAATACAGGTGTATTGGATGTTGCATCATAGATATCCACAAAATCACCTAATCCTAAGTTAAACTTAGGAAAAACATAAGCAAAACCGGTAACAAATGTTGGTTTGATATTCCATGAACAAGAATGAGATGGTTTATAATCAACGCCTTCAGCACTTCCATCGGATATAAATGCATGAACCTGATAATTTAAATTTGTTGTTGCTGAGCAATCAGAAATTTGTTGATTAGTAAAATAACTCATCAAAAAACCCTGGTAAGTATGGGTCGGTTTATTAGCATCTGTAGTGGTAAAGGTGATCAATACGCTATCAGCATTTACAATAATGTTATTGGTTGGAAGGGTAGTTCCAGTAAAGGTACCGGCAATGCCACTGGCAGTAGTTGGACCATTATATATGGTTACATAATCAACATCAGGATAGACACTTAAACGATCAAATTTAAAATTATAGGTGGAAGCACCCGGAACGGCAATCATCCAGCTACAATCAGGATTAACTTGATAAGGTTTATTAGTAGAACCATCAGTAACATATCCGTTTGAAGCAGTTTGTCTTTTTAAATTTGCACAAAGATTAGGATAATTGGATGCAGGGTATAATTTTTTAACTACTTTAACATATTGATTGAAAGTGATTTGATCGTGGATAAAATAGCCATCACTAGAGCCACCCCAACCCCAGTTAAAGTGAAAATAGTTATCATCTCTATATCCATCTGAAACAAAAGCGTGACCACCACCGGTTGATTGACCACTATATAATAACGGTCTAAGGGAATCTAACTCAATTTTTAACATGGTGACATAAATATCAGGATCATCTACAAACTCTTCAGGGCCTGTCACTCTATTATCTGAACTATATCCAAAATGTTCAACCATTTTTTGAACAGCTTCCTCAGTGTAGGCACCTGATCCATCGGGACTATACCCCATTTGGCAAGCAACACCTACATGATATATAATCTTAGCGATTTCATTATTATAGCTTGTTGGTTCATTAGACATAGCATCCCAGTAATAGGTATGTTGATTAAAATGAACAGTTTGTCTTGGATAAGGAGTTGGAATATAAGAAGCACCACCGGCTCCCACTTGTGGATGACGATAATAGTTCATGATTTGAGCACAAGCTAATGCTACACAACCATTTGGAACGCGAAAATCGTAATAGGCACCTGAATTAATATCCCAGGGACAGTAAGTATTATAAAACTTATTTTGATTCCAGGTAGTTGTGAGTAATGGCCCAACAACTACAGCTTTAGATTCATTAGGAATAAAATTTTCCTGAGTATAATGAGCCCAATCCAATTGATTTTTTACAGGAGGAGTAGTTCTATTTTTTTCATGTTCGATAATTTGAGATTTATAACCTTCAAGCCAAAATCCAAGGGCAGGGTTCATTACAAAAGGTTTGTCAAAAGAGAAAGCTAAGATTGGATTTGCAATTTTTGAAGCAGAAACAATGACAAATCCGTTACTATTGATGTCAAAAATATAAAAAACGGGTTCATTATTGTTTGAAAATGTTTGATTTAAATTAATTCTAAAATCATT
This sequence comes from uncultured Bacteroidota bacterium, assembly GCA_942493315.1. GTDB lineage: Bacteria > Bacteroidota > Bacteroidia > Bacteroidales > WCHB1-69 > UBA5429. The sequence goes on from OW818690.1 coordinate 2,352,021, forward strand.
TTCAGATTTATAATCACTTTTTTCAAGTATGAAATTTTTAGCCACTTGTAAGGCTATTTGTTCCGGAACAGAACTTAAAAGTAAAAATTGAAAACTTACTAAGCAAAGGGTTAAGAGAAAAACTTTTTTCATTTTTAATATATTATTCTAATTAATATTTAAGACGCAAAGATATGAAAAATATTCTCAATCTTTGTATCTTTGCACAAAATTTATTCAAATGCTTATTCAATATTCAAAGATTTTAGAGAATGCTGTTAATGAGATTGCTAAGTTGCCGGGAATTGGTAAAAGATCAGCATTGAGGTTAGCATTATACTTAACAAAGACGGACAAAAATGATGTAATGTTGCTTACGGAATCGTTAATTAAATTGAAAACGGATTTGCAGGTTTGTCATGTTTGCTATAATCTTTCAGATGAAGAAATGTGTGAAATTTGTAAAAATCCTAAAAGAGACCAGAGTTTAATCTGTATTGTTCAAGATATTAGAGATGTGATTGCGATTGAAAACACCAATCAATATCTGGGAGTTTATCATGTCTTAGGAGGGGTAATTTCGCCCATGGAGGGAGTTGGTCCAAATCAGATTCGGCTAAAAGAGTTGTTCGATAGGGTAGAAGGGAGCTCCATTCATGAAGTAGTGATGGCTTTACCGGCAACACCGGAAGGGGATACCACCAATTTTTACATTTTTAAAAACATCAGAGAAAAAGTACCTGTTATAACTACTTTAGCTAGAGGAGTTGGTATTAATGAAGAGTTGGAGTATGCTGATGAGGTCACTTTAGGTCGTTCATTACTGACACGAACCGAGTTCGAAAAAGGGTTTAAATAGAACTTAGATTATGAATTTTTAGACCCTTATCAAAAGATATTGTTTAATGATCAGAAATACAGACACATGAGAGTGTTTTACATGAAGTATTAGTTTTTTTTAACAATATTTATGAATATTTAACAACCTCCAAAGTAACTTTTTGAGTTTGAATTACTTCTTTGAAGTAATGGATGAAACAAGTCCCCTATTTCATTGAATATGGCATTTTTCTAAAATGATAACAGCTGTTTTTTCTGTAATTTTGCAGACTTTTTATGAAAATTCAAAATAAATATAAATATTAAAAATAAAAAAATGATGAAAAAGATTTTTGTTTTTGTTTTCCTTTTACTGATAAATTTTATAGTAATAGGACAACAACAATTCAGTGGGGGATTAAATACACCTCCTACAACACCGGGTACGATACCGTATTCATGCAATTTTGAAGATCCAAATGAGAATACTCAATGGGTCGTTTCTAATGACGTTTGTACAAACAAATGGTTCATAGGAGCTCCTTCAAATATTCAATCTCCTTTATCAGGAAATTGTTTATTTATTTCTAATAATAATGGTACAACCAATGCTTACACTGTAGCTGATGAAGGCGTTGTTACCATTTCAAGACTAATTCAATTTAATGGATCAAATGAATATACATTAAGTTTTGATCTATTTATTGGAGGCGAAAGTATCCACGATTATGTAAAAGTATTTATAGTAGATGTAGATACTAATTATTCCGGATTAAATGGCTCTACTTATCCTTACTACGCAGTTGCTGCTTTTGGTACCAACCAATATTTAACGAACTATAATGGAACTGCACCCTATTTTAATGGGTACAATGGTTCTGCAATTGTAGCTGGAAGTTATCCTCAACAAGTTATTATCCCAAATCAAGGACCTGCAGGTACAATAAAAAAGTTGATTATTTTATGGAAAAATGATACTAGTGGAGGAACAATGCCACCTGCATCTATTGACAATATTTCGATTGTACCTAATAACTGTGCAAGACCTACTCTATTTACAGCATCCAATTTTACACTTTCATCTATTGATTTTTCATGGACTGAAAATGGAACAGCTACCTCATGGAACATTCAATACAAATTATCTACAGAAACCAACTGGAATAGTGTTCAGGCTACAACAAATCCATACACACTTTCTACTTTAAATTCATCATCCACTTATGATTTCAGAATTCAAGCTGATTGTGGAGCTGAACAAAGCTTATGGACCAATAAAATTACAGCTTCAACATCTTGTGGTACTATTACTCAGTTTCCATGGAGTGAAGGTTTTGAAACAGCATGGACTACTACAGCTCTTGCGCCTGGTAATGCAGTTGGACCCAATTGTTGGCTTAATTTTAGTGGTGGTTATGCTTCTACAACTTATGTTTGGAAAAAAACTACAACAGCAGCTTATATCAGAACAGGTGCTGCTGCAGCACAACAATCCACAGGTGGGGCCACTTACGCTTCTAATGATTATTTAATCACTCCTGTTGTTACTTTAACAGGAAATGAAAGACTCAGATTTTATGCAAAAGGGTACTCATCTTATATTGATAACCTTAGAATTGGAATTTATGATATTGCACAAAATGGTCATGATATTAATGCAATAACTGATTCTTCTTTATTTACTACCATTTTACCAAATACCATTATTGAATGGACTAATTGGACAGAAATTATTATTCCACTTAATAATTATGTTGGTGATTTTAGACTTGCATTTATCAGAGATTTGATTGGTGGTTACTATTTAAATATTGATGATATTACTATTGAAACCATTCCTAATTGTCCACAACCGGTATCCTCTTCCATTGTTTTAGGTGTAAACACTGCTACTATCAACTGGGTGCCAGCTAATCAATCACAAGGATCTTTCTATTTATACTATAAAACAGCTAATGTTTCTAATTATGATTCAGTATTAGTAAATGCAACTTCATATACATTTCAGAATTTAACTTCAGATTCGACTTATAGTTATTATATTACAGCGGATTGTGGTACAGAATTTTCAGCACCAACTCCTGTGAAGAAATTTAAAACGTTATGTTCAGTAATTACTACACTTCCTTATAGTGAATCATTTGATACTTATGGGACAGGAACATCCACATTTCCAACATGTTGGTATAAATTAACCACAAACCCATCCTATCCAAGTATTTCTACTACCAATGCATCTGGTCCGGGATCTCTCTATTCTACAATGGCTTATGCTTATGGATATAGTATTGCGATCTCTCCAAGAATTGATGCTTCAATTCCAATGAATACGATTAAAGCCACATTAAAATTTAGAGCTGCAGCTCTTGATGACACATTATATGTTGGGGTTATTACAGATCCTTATGATGTAACTACATTTGAACAAGTGGGATTTATAACTGTTTCAGCCATTACAACATTTCAGGATAAAGAGTTCTATTTTACCAATTATACTGGTGCCGGTCAACATATTGCATTCAAAGGTGCATTTTCCGGTAATTCCTCTGCCATTTACATTGATAATTTAGTACTTGATGTGATTCCATCTTGTCCAAATCCTACAGGATTAAATGTGTCCTCTTTGATGGATGTTCAAGTAGATTTAGGATGGCTTGAAAACGGAACTGCCACAACCTGGAACATCGAGTATGGTCCTAATGGGTTTACACCCGGAACAGGTACATTAATTTCCGGTGTTGGTTCCAATCCATACACTATTACCGGTTTAACACCTCAAACCGCTTATCAGTTTTATGTACAAGCAGATTGTGGTGCAGGAATGTTAAGTTCATGGTCTAATGCATTCTCTTTTACAACGGCATGTCCTTCAATTGCAACTCTTCCATGGGTAGATAATTTTGATACTTATGGTACAGGCGAAACTGTTTTCCCTGTTTGTTGGATCAGAAATACTACAGTAACAAATCGTCCTTATATTAATACAACCAATTTTACTTCTCCGGGGTCTATGTATTTTTATGCTACAAGCGGCAATTATAACATTGCAGCTACTCCGATGATTAACGCATCTATTCCAATTAATACTTTACAAGTTAAATTTAAATACAGAAACACTAATTTAACTGATACACTTTTTGTTGGTGTTATGTCAAACCCAATGGATGCATCCACTTTTGTTCCACTTGGTTTTGCCAGACACACTACAACAGCTACTTGGGTTGATAAAGAGATTTCACTTGCTAGTTATACAGGAACCGGTTACTATATTTCCTTTAAAGTTGGAAATAATTCTTTAGCAACTTATGCCTATATTGATAATTTAGAAATTTCACTCATTCCATCATGTCCTAGACCTACACAATTAAATATTTCAAACATAGCTCCAAATTCTGTTGATTTAAACTGGACAGAAACTGGAACAGCAACAACCTGGAATATTGAGTATGGGGCTCCAGGATTTACACAAGGAACTGGAACTATGATTACCGGTGTTTCAAGTAATCCATATAATCTTACCGGCTTAACAACACATACTACTTATCAGTTTTATGTACAATCAGATTGTGGCGCAGGTGATATTAGTTTATGGTCCACTCCATTCACATTTACAACTTCTTGTGATGATATTACAACTTTACCATATACAGAATCTTTTGATGCTTATGGAACAGGAACCGGAACATTTCCAACTTGTTGGACTAAAATCACAACCAATACATATCCGTATATCAATACAACGAATAGCTCTGCACCTGGTGCAATGTATATGTATGCTGCTTCAGGTGCTTACAACTATATAGCAACAGCTGCATTTGATCCATCTATTTCGATCAATACTTTAAGTGCCTATTTTAAATTATATAAATCAAGTGCAGCTTATAATATCACTGTTGGGGTGATGTCAGATCCATACAATATGGCCACTTTTGATTCTATAGCAACTCTTACTCCTTCAGCCATCACAACATGGCAAACTATGAATGTTGATTTCACCAATTATTCAGGTACAGGACGTCACATTGCATTCAAAGTTCAAGGTTCTGGTGCAACCAATGCTATGTATCTAGATGACTTTGCCGTATTACCAACACCTTCATGTTCTATTCCTACAGGATTAGTAGATTATGACACACTTTTAACCTCTTCTACCATTACATTAGATTGGAGTGGTTCAGATGATGCAAACGTTCTATCATGGATTGTTGAATACAAACCATTAGATGCTACAACATGGCAATCTCAAATTGCAAATGCACATCCTTTTGTTTTAACAGGACTTGAATCAAGTGTTGTATATCAAATTAGAATTTCTGCAAATTGTATTTCAGGAGAAACTACTTATCCAACAAATCCTATTAATGTTGGTATGCCATGTGAATCCATTACTGCTTTCCCATGGAGTGAAGGTTTTGAAGAAGCCTGGTTTGTTGCTTGGGGATTAAATACAGCAACACATCCTTGGTGTTGGACCAATATTAATGGTGGAACTCAAACAGATGGTGTATGGAGAAAAACTGCAACTGCTGCTTATATTCATACAGGTAATGGTGCGTTACAAATGTATAGTGGTTCAACCTCTGCCGGATTATCCGGAGATTATTTCATTACCCCTACTATTACTTTAAATGGAAATGAAAGAATCCGTTTTTGGGCTAAAGGTTATTCTACCTATACAGATATTTTGTCCGTTAAAATATTTGATGTAACAACAAATGGTATTGTTGATGCGGAAGCTGATACAAGTTTATTTGTTACCGTTATGCCAAATACTACAATTCCAGCAAGTGCATGGACTGAATATGAAATCAATTTAAGCCAGTATGTTGGAAACTATCAAATCGCTTTTGTAAGAAATACTACAGGTGGCTATTATTTGAATATTGATGACATTCTTATTGATACTATTCCAACTTGTCCTGATATTACACAATTGAATTTATTAAACACTACAACTACTGATGTTTCATTAAATTGGACTTATAATGTAAATGCAGGTCAAGGTTTTGAAATCTCTTATGCTAATGTTAGTACCGGATTTGATCCAACAACAGGTACTATTATTTCTGTACCGGATGGAACGCCTTTTCCATATACTATTTCCAATTTAACCCCCGGACAATATTATAGTTTTGCTATTAGACAAGCTTGTGGTGGAAACTGGTCCAATATTATAGTAACCAATACGGATGGTCTTCCTGCAACTTTACCATATACTTGTGATTTTTCAAATGTAAATGAACAAACAAGTTGGAAAATGACCAATGGAAATGCAACTAACAAATTTTATATTGGAACTCCATCAACTGTATATCCTCCAATCTCCGGAAATAATTTATTCATTTCAAACGATTATGGTGTTACCAATACCTATACACTTACATCAACAAGTACTGCAGTTACTTCCAGATTAATTGAATTTACTGGAGATGCTGCTTACAGATTATCATTTGATTTGTATATAGGTGGAGAGTCAACATTTGATTATATTAAGGTATTTTTAACAGATCCAGATACAAACTTTATAGGTGCAAATTCTAAACCATATTTTGCTGTTAATTCTTATGCCGGAAACAACCAACTATTAACCAATTATAATGGAACAGCTCCTTATTTTAATGGTTATAATGGAAGTGTAATAACTGCTGGTAGTTATCCAAGAGAGATCATTTTACCATCTCAAGGTCCTGCCGGAACAGTAAAAAGATTAATCATTGTATGGGCTAATGATGGCAGCGGTGGAACACCTCCTCCAGCATCGATTGATAATATTGAAATTGAAGCATTAACTTGCCCAATTCCAAATACTATTACAGTTTCAAATCTAACTTCAACTTCAACAGATGTTAACTGGATCGATCCTTCCGGAACTGCTTCAGAATGGGTAGTGAAATGGAAACCGGTTTTATCATCAATCTGGGAAATGGCAACTGCATATACTACAACCTATTCCATTTCTCCATTAACACCAAATACAGCGTATAATGTAACTGTAGCAACCGTTTGTGGATCTGATACCAGTATTTATACTTCTACAAATTTCACAACTCCTTGTGCTGCTGTAACAACAATTCCTTATTCTGAAAGTTTTGATATTTACGGAACTGCTGCCGGAGCATTCCCTTCATGTTGGTACAGACCAGTATTGAATACTACTACACCTTATCCTTCCATTGTTACTGCAAATGCTCTTAGTTCACCTGGTAATCTAAGATTCCAATCTGCATCAGCTGCATTACCAACTTATGCAATTACTCCTCAGTTAGATGTGAATATTAATACTTTGAAAGTTTCCTTTAATCTTAAAGCAGAAAGTATCACTTCTTCAGGAACCATGCAAGTGGGTGTTATGTCTGACCCAAATAACCTTGCTACTTTCGAAGTGGTGGAAACCATTACTCCTGCTTCTACAAGTTATACAAACTATGAAGTTATGTTAACCAATACGACCTTAACAGGAACGGGCAATTATGTTGCTTTTAAACATGTAACTGCTTCAGCATCCTATTACTATTGGTTAGATGATGTTATTATTAATTATGCACCATCTTGTGTTAGACCGTTCCAATTAGCAGTTTCCAATCTAACAACCAATTCAGCTCAAATTGGCTGGACTGCTGGTCATGCTACTGATAATTCCTGGTGGATCTACTGGAAACCAACTACTGCTACCACTTATGATTCTGTATTAGTTAGTACTAATCCATTCACATTACCAGCTTTAACTCCTGCAACTACTTATCAATTGTATATGAAAACTGATTGTGGTACAGAATTAAGTACCCCATCTAATACAGTTACATTTACAACCCCTTGTATTCCATTGACTACCGTACCATTTGTTGACTATTTTGACACTTATACTACAGGTTCAACCGGTACATTCCCATCATGTTGGACTAAATTAAGTACTAATGCAACTTATCCTTACATATCTTCAACTTCATTCTCAACTACGGGATCACTTTATTTATATTCAAGTGCTGCCAATGGTTATTGTCATGCGATCACCCCAATGTTTGATGCTACTATTCCAATTAATACACTTAAGGCAGAATTTAAGTTAAGAAATGTTGCAACTGATGATACTCTTTATGTTGGAGTTATGACTGATCCATTGAATGCTTCAACTTTTGAATTAGTTCAAAAATTGATTCCATCTGCAACTGCAACATGGCAAGATATGGAAGTTTATTTCAATAACTATACTGGTACTGGTCATTATATTGCCTTCAAAAATGTTTATACAACAACAGTTACTACCATTTATGTTGATAATCTAGAGATCTTTGCTATTCCATCTTGTCCAAGACCAACGGCATTGACTGTTTCAAATATCACTTCCAATTCAGTTAATTTAGATTGGACTGAAGCCGGTACTGCTACTCAATGGCAAGTTCAGTATGGCGCTTCAGGTTTCACGCTTGGGACAGGAACCATTATCAATACATCTATTCATCCTACCAATATTCCTGCATTAACTCCATCAACCGGTTATGACTTTTATGTAAGAGCTATTTGTGGAGCAGGGGATACCAGTGTTTGGTCCAATAAAGTGGTTGGAGTTACTTCATGTGTTCCAATTACTACATTACCTTGGAACGAAGGTTTTGAATCACTAACAGCAGCTACTCAATTACCTGTATGCTGGAGTGCTACCAATTTTGGAACTTATACCAATTCACAAATTGTTGATTACACATCTTACAACAGAGTTGCACATACCGGTACAAAAGCAATTTATTTTAGATACGGATGTAATGACAGATTCTTTACACCCGGATTCCAGTTAACTGCCGGCGTAACATATAATTTCAGCTATTGGTACATTACAGATGGATTAAGTGGATGGAGTACGCTAGAATTAGGGGCTTATTCCGGTCAAACAGCAGCCACATTAGTGCAAACAATTAATACAATAACATCACCGAATATCACTACTTATACTCAAGTTAATGCTACATTTACTCCAACTACATCTGATGTTTACTATTTTGGAGTATATTGTCAAGCAAACTCAACACCATATTATATTACAATGGATGATTTCTCTCTTACCGGTCCGGCTATTACTTGCCCTGTTCCAACAAACTTAGCTATTAATAATATAACCTATTCAACAGCAACAGCAACATGGACTGCCGGTGGTTCTGAAACTCAATGGGAAATTGCTTACAAACCTACTGCTTCTTCTACATGGATAACTGCAATTGTGAACACAAATCCTACACATTTAATATCTTCAATAGTTGCCGGAACACCTTATGAAGTAAAAGTGAGAGCTATTTGTGGTGCTGGTGATAGCAGTGCTTATACTGCAGTTGTTAACTTTACAACAACTATTCCTCCGTGTGATGTTCCTACAAACTTACAAGTAACCAGTATTACAGATCAATCCGCGTTAGCAACATGGACACCGGGTGGTTCTGAAGCTTCCTGGCAAGTGGAATACAAATTGGTTTCTTCTACCAACTGGACATCTGCGACAACTTCAACTCCTTCTTTTTCAATGGCTAGTTTACAAAGTAACTCCAATTATCATGTTCGTGTAAAAGCGATCTGTTCATCCAATGAAAGTGCTTTTACTACACCTGTTCAGTTCACAACAACCGGAGGAGTAACCTATACAATCACTGCGACATCTAATAATTTTGGAACCATCACTCCATCAGGTTCTGTAGTTGTAAATCCAGGAGCAAATCAATTGTTTACATTTATTCCAAATACCGATTGTGCTATTGATTCTCTTGTTATTGATAACGGCAATCCAATACCTTACTCATTAACAACTTATACTTTTTCCAATGTAGTAGCAAATCGTTCCATTCACGCTATTTTCAGACTTGTAGGTGGTGTTGATGAAAACAATTTAGCTACAATGGTTGCTTTATATCCTAACCCAACCAACTCTTATATTGAATTAAGTTTCAATGAAACCCAATTACAGGTGAAAGAGTGTAAAGTGTTCGATATTTATGGAAAACTATTAAAAATAGTTCCTGTATCTGATAATCTTACAAGAATTGATGTATCTGATTTTGCTAACGGCGTTTATGTAATACGTCTAGATAGTGCAATGGGAACCATCACTAAGAAATTTGTTAAAGAATAATCATTTAACAAAACTTAATACTATTCAAAAAGGTCGGAGCAATCCGGCCTTTTTTTTGTTTTTGGGTATTGGGTTTTAGGTTTTGGTTATTAACCCTTCACCTTTCACCTTTAGCCTTTTACCTTTCGCCCTTTGCCCTTTGCCCTAATAGAACACTGATGACACAGATATAACAGATTACCACAGAATTATTATTCATTATTCATTATTCACTATTCATTCATTTTTTGTCGTTATTTATGACAATTTTGTAATTATTGTTTTAATATTTGATTTTATTTAGCATTATGTGTTTATCTACTTGAAAAATAGACATATATAACAAAATTTAAGTATAAAAATTTATATATATTAATAAAAATTAACAAATATTAACAATTATTTATATAAATTTTAAATTTTTGAATTTTACTTAGGTACTTATTAAAATCAAGAGATTTTTTAGTCTAATATGAAATTTAGTACAAAAAATATACAAAATATTTTTAATAAATTTGCGTCTATTTTATGAGATAGTCGATTTACAATTATAAACCAAATATGATTAAAATGAAAAAAATTTTATTTTTTGTTGTTATTTTTCTGATTTCAGGGATAACATCATGGGCACAAAATTCCATAGGGAATGATATCCATATTTCAGATCCTTCCCCTGTATCGAGTTCTTGTTTACCAGTGACTCAATTTCCATGGTTTGAAGGTTTTGAGTCACCCACTACATGGCCGGCTGCTGAAGCACCAGGAAATGCAATTGCTCCACCATGTTGGTTAAATTTTAATGGTGGATCCACAACAACGACCTATTTATGGAGACGAACATCCGGAACAGCTGCCTATATTCGCACCGGCAGTGGAGCTGCGCAGCATTATACATCTGCTACTGCAGTTACCAATGACTATTTGATTACCCCCATAATTACGTTAACCGGTAATGAAAGATTGCGTTTTTATGCAAAAGGGTATTCCACTTATGTAGATCATATTAGGGTAGCTATTTATGATATCAATCAAGCAGGACAAGATATTTCTTCTATGAATGATACTACTTTATTTACTACCATTATTCCTCACACTTTTGTACCTGTTACAGATTGGAATGAATTTATTGTTAATTTGAATGGTTATATTGGAAATTTCAGAATTGCATTTATTAGAGATATAGTGGGTGGATACTATTTGAATTTGGACGATATTACGATTGAAACTATTCCTACCTGTCCACAACCAATTTCCTCTTCTTTTGTTTTGGATACAAACTCTGTAACAATCAACTGGATTCCTGCAAATCTTTCACAAACCTCATTTTATCTCTATTATAAGCTTTCTACAGCAACCAATTATGATTCAGTAGTTGTGAATGCAACCACCCATACACTTCAGAACTTATCACCAGGAACAACTTACAATTATTATATAAAAGCTGATTGTGGAATTGAATTTTCTGCAACAACTCCTGTAAAAACTTTCAAAACACTTTGTTCTGTAATTACTTCACTTCCGGTCTCTGATTCATTTGATACTTATGGTACCGGAACTACCACTTATCCAACATGTTGGATGAGACTTGGAACTAATGCAGGAAATCCGTATATTTCAACCACAAATGCTTCTTCTCCCGGATCACTTTATTTTAATGTGGCTTATGCTTATGGATATAGTGTTGCAATTTCTCCTAAAATTGACGCCTCTATCCCCATCAATACCATAAAAGCTTCTCTTAAACTCAGAGCAACCGGACCCGATGATACTTTATATGTCGGAGTGATGAGCGATCCTTACCAAATTTCCACTTTTGAACAAGTTGGATTTCTAACAGTAAATACAACAGGCGTTTTTGAGGATAAAGAGTTTTTCTTTTCCAATTATACCGGAACAGCTCAGTATATTGCAGTAAAGGCTGCATATTCTGCAACATCTTCAACACTTTATGTTGATAATGTAACACTTTCAATTATTCCATCTTGTTCCAATCCAACTGCATTAACTGCCTCAAATATTTTCTATAATCAAATTAATTTAGGATGGTTGGAAAACGGTACAGCAACAACATGGAATGTGGAATATGGGCCAACTGGTTTTGCACATGGTTCAGGAACCTTACTGACAGGTGTTATTACAAATCCTGTTCAAATTTCAAATTTAACACCTCAAACAACATATCAGTTTTATGTTCAGGCAGATTGTGGTGGTACTTTAAGCCCATGGTCAAATCCATTATCAGTTACAACTGCATGTTTATCATTAACTACAATTCCCTATTCCGAAAGTTTTGATACTTATGGAACCGGAACCGGAACTTATCCTACTTGCTGGACAAAATTAAGTATGGTAGCTACTTATCCTTATATTAATTCAACAAATTTCTCATCTCCTGGTTCTCTCTATTTATATAATAGTGCAAGTGGAAATTATAATTATGCCATTTTACCGGCATTTGATGCAACAATTCCGGTCAATACACTCCAAATGTCCTTTAAATTCAGAGCTTCAGGAACAGATGATACCTTGTATGTAGGTGTTATGTCTGATCCTTCAAATTTGACTACTTTTTCTGTTGTTTCAACGTATACAGTACCGGTTACGGCAACTTTTTATGATATCAATACATTCTTTGGTTCTTATACCGGAACCGGAGCAAATATTGCATTCAAATCTTCTTATGGTTCTTCTTCTTCTACCATTTATATTGATAATGTTGTCGTAAGTGCTATGCCAACATGTCCGGCTCCTTCAAATCTTGCAGCTACAAATGTTACGGCAACAGATTTGAATATACAATGGACTGAAAATGGATATGCAACTACCTGGAATATTGAATATGGTCTTACAGGATTTACTCCTGGTACTGGAACCATGTTAACCGGTGTTTCTACCAATCCTGTTTCGATTACCAATTTAACAGCCCAAACCCAATATCAGTTTTACATACAATCAGATTGTGGTGGAGGAACAACCAGTTTATGGACTACTCCGATGACTGTTACTACAGCTTGTTCAGAAATTACAACAGTACCCTGGACAGACTTTTTTGATACCTATGGAACAGGGTCAACTGTTTTTCCTCCTTGTTGGACAAGAAATACAACTTATGCAGACAGACCTTATGTAAATTCTACTGCTTATGCCGGTGCCGGCTCATTATATTTTTATGCAGGAACAGCAGGAACCTATAACATTGCTGCAACACCAATCTTTTCAGCTCAAATTCCTTTGAATACCTTGATGGCATCATTCAAATATAGAACAACAAATTCTACTGACACATTATATGTTGGAGTCATGACGGATCCTGCTGTAGCATCTACTTTTGAAACAATTGCAGTTTTACTTAATAATGCTACAACAACATGGGAAGACGAAATGGTTTTCTTTACCAATTATACAGGAACCGGTAGATATATTGCATTCAAAATTGAAAATAACGGAAATTCTGACTATGCCTATATTGATAATTTAACCATTGAAACTGCTCCAGCTTGTATTTTACCTACACAATTAAGTGTTTCAAATGTTACTTCCGGATCTCTTAATCTGAATTGGGTTGAATTAGGAACCTCAACTTCCTGGAATATTGAATATGGACCGGTTGGTTTTATTCAAGGTACCGGTACCTTATTGTCAAATGTAAATACAAATCCATATAATATTACCGGATTATATCCACAAACAGCTTACCAGTTTTATGTTCAGTCCAATTGTGGAACCGAAACCAGTGCCTGGTCTGCACCATTCATTGCAATGACGGATTGTGGAATCATAACACAACTACCTTATACTGAAAGTTTTGATTTATATGGTACCGGAACTTCTACTTTTCCGACTTGTTGGACAAAAGTAGGTAATTTAACTACTTACCCCAGTATTTCAACGGTTAACAATTCTGCACCCGGTTCTTTGTATCTATATTGTTCAAGTTCAGGATATTATAATTATGCAATCACTCCTCAATTTGATGTTTCTATTCCTATAAATACTTTAAGAATGGAATTTAAAATGAGAGCAACAGGCACAGATGATACTTTGTATGTTGGGGTGATCTCTTCACCAACTGATACCTCCACTTTTGAGTTAATAACACAAATTACTGTTCCTGTTACTGCCGTTTTTGATGATTATGGAATTAATTTTAACAGTTATACCGGAACTGGTCAGTATTTGGCATTTAAAACCAAATATGGAGTTTCTTCTGCTGCTATCTATATTGATAACTTACAAGTTATACCAATACCCAATTGTGCCAGACCAATAGACTTAGGTGTAAACAATGTTACTGATATTTCAGCTGAATTGTTCTGGACTGAAGATGGAACAGCAACTACCTGGAAAGTGGAATATGGGCCTACAGGATTTATCCCCGGAACAGGAACAATGATTAATGGTTTAACGGATACTACTGTTCTTATAACGGGATTAACTGCACAAACAACCTATCAATTTTATGCCTATGCTGATTGTGGTGGCGGAAATATTAGTTTAGCATCCAATGTTTTCTCATTTACAACATTATGTGCTCCTCTATTGACAATTCCATTTAATGATAGTTTCGATACTTATCCAACAGGGAGTGCCTATTTTCCAACTTGTTGGAGAAAATTATCCTCTTATGTACCCAATTCATACCCTTATCTTTCTACAACAAACTTTAGTTCACCCGCATCCATGTACTTATATTCAGGAACTGCAGGGAGTTATAATATTGTGATTGCACCTTCATTTGATGGGACTATACCAATCACAACATTAAAAGCATCATTCAAATTCAGAGCATCCGCATTAGATGATACTCTTTATGTAGGTGTTATTTCAAATATTAATGATCCCGGTTCTTTTGTTGCAATTCAAAAAATCAATGCTACAGTTACATCCACTTGGCAGGATGCTGAAGTATTCTTTAGTATCTACACTGGAAGTGGACTAAATATTGCTTTCAAAAATGCCTATTCAACCAATTCTTCTACTATTTATGTGGATAATGTGTTAATCGATTTGATACCAAGTTGTCCAAAACCTACCAGTTTGAACGCTACTGCTATTCAAACGAATACACTAACACTTGGATTTACTGAAAATGGTAGTGCAACAACCTGGAATATTGAATATGGTCCTGTTGGATTTTTACCCGGAACCGGTACAGGAACTCTCATCTCAGGAATCAATACAAATCCTTATAATATCACTGGTTTATTACCTCAAACCACTTATCAATTTTATGTTCAAGCTGTTTGTAGCGCAAGTGATTATAGCCTTTGGTCCAATCCAATTACTATTATGACTGCTTGTTCGGAAATATCAACTCTTCCTTTGATAGAAAATTTTGATACTTATAATACAGGAACCGGAACTTTTCCTACTTGTTGGAACAAATTATCATCCAGTACTACATATCCCTATATTTCTACTACCAACTTTTCAACACCCGGTTCTCTTTATTTATATGCAAGTAGTTCAGGTGGATATTGTTATGCCATTACACCTCGATTTGATAACACTTTACCGATTAATAATCTGATGATTGAGTTTAAATTAAGAAACTCTGCGGTAGATGATACTCTTTATGTAGGAGTTATGAGTGATCCAACTAATCAAAATTCATTCGAATTAGTGTCAAAATTTATTCCAACAGCTACTGCTACTTGGCAAGATTTTGAATTGTATTTTAATAATTACACCGGTACGGGAAACTATATTGCATTAAAATCTGTTTATACAACAAATACAACTACATTATATATCGATAATCTTAAAATTTCAACAATTCCAACTTGTCCTAAACCTACTCAATTGGCCGTTTCAAACCCTACTCCCAATGGTGTTACATTAAACTGGACTGAGAATGGGACTGCAACAAATTGGAAAATTGAGTATGGCCCCACCGGGTTCGTTCTTGGTACAGGAACTATAATTACTAGTGTTACTACAAATCCGTATATAATTTCAGGGTTACAACCTCAAACTGCCTACGATTTTTATGTGAAATCTAACTGTGGTATAGGAGATGAAAGTTTTTGGTCTAACGGAATCACTTATACAACTCCATGTTCTTCAATTACAACTATTCCATGGACCGATTTCTTTGATACTTATGGAACCGGTACTACAGTATTTCCTCCTTGCTGGACAAGAAATACAACTTATGCCAACCGTCCATATATCAGAGATATTTTCTTCTCAGGAATTGGATCTATGTATTTCTACGCTGGAACAGCCGGAACGTATAACATTGCAGCAACACCCATGTTTGATCCTTCTATTCCAATGAACTCATTAACTGCAACTTTCAAATATAGAACCTATTATTTGACTGACACCATGTATGTTGGCGTTATGACCGACCCAACAGATGCTTCCACATTTGTTTTAGTTCATAAATTTGGAGCACCTACAACCGGAACTTTCTACGATAGAGAAGTTCAGTTTACCAATTACATTGGAACTGGTCATTATATTGCTTTTAAAATTCAACATCAGGGATCTCAGGTTTCTTACGCCTATATGGATAATTTGACGGTTGACTATATCCCAACATGTCCAAAACCAATCGATCTGATTGCTTCTAATACAACTCAAAATTCTGTTAATCTTACCTGGACGGAAGTTGGAACTGCAACAACCTGGAAAGTTGAATTTGGTCCATCAGGTTTTACTCCAGGAACAGGAACTTCGATTATCACCACTACTAATCAATTAGCTTTAAATGCTTTGATAGCATCAACCTGTTATGATTTTTATGTTCAATCTATGTGTGGTGCGACAGATTCGAGTATTTGGTCAGTGAAAGGTTTGTTCTGTACCAATCAAATTCCTGCAGTAGTTCCTGTAAATATTGACTTTGAATCTCCTTCAGGGATAACCTTAGTAAACAATCCTGCCGGAAATAATTGGTATATAGGAACAGATACAGCTCATACAGTCAATAATACTACAGGTGGTCAAAATGCACTATATATTTCTAATGATAATGGCTCAACAAATGCTTATACTATCGCAAATTCTGCTGCAGTTGTCTGGGCATTCAGAGACATCTACTTTACCCCAAGTACAACCGATTATACCTTAACATTTGACTGGAAACTATATGGAGAAACTGATGACTGGGATTACATGAATGTCTATTCCGGTCCATTAAATACGCCAACTCCATTGTATCTCTCCTATAATATCATTCCTCCTATCGGTTCAGATACTTTGGCAAGCTATATCAATTTACAATCTACATTCCAGACTAAAACGATAACATTACCGGTTGCTCAGTATAGTGGTCAAACAAAGAGAATCTTTTTCTGTTGGAGAAATGACAGTGCAGACGGAACACAACCACCTGCAGCTGTAGATAATATTTCCGTAACAACTACCGGAATTATAAATTGTAATACACCAACAGGTGTTACTGTTACCAATGTAACTAATAATTCTGCAACCGTATCATGGACACCGGGAGGTTCTGAAACAGCATGGCAAGTTGAGTATAAATTGATCACATCTCCTAACTGGACAGTGCCGGCTTCAGTTTCTACTCCTACATACGATATTCAAGGATTGCAAAACAATTCAACGTATGAAGTCAGAGTGAAAGCATTATGCAATCCGGGTGAAAGTCCCTATTCAACACCAGTTCAGTTTACAACATCCGGTGGAACTACAACGTATAACATAAATGCCACTGCAGCCGGTCCCGGAACCATAACTCCTTCTGGCATTGTGACCGTATTATCTGGGGCAAATCAA
Source organism: uncultured Bacteroidota bacterium (assembly GCA_942493315.1). Classification (GTDB taxonomy): domain Bacteria; phylum Bacteroidota; class Bacteroidia; order Bacteroidales; family WCHB1-69; genus UBA5429. The sequence goes on from OW818690.1 coordinate 2,369,656, forward strand.
CTATTTACTTTTACACCTAATGCCAACTGTGAAGTATCAACATTATCCATTAATGGAGTCAATTTCCCTAATCCATCTTTAAGTTACACTTTCTCAAATGTTACTTCTAATCAAACTATTCATGTTGAGTTTGGATACGTTGGCATTGAAACCAATCCATTATCACAATTAGTGGAATTGTATCCGAATCCAACACAGTCAACTATAGAAATTCGGATAGATGAAACGAAACTTCAGGTGAAAGAGTGTAAAGTATTCGATATTTATGGAAAACTACTAAAGATAGTGCCAGTAAGTAGTGATCATACCCAAATTGATGTATCTGATTTTGCTAACGGCGTTTATGTAATTCGTTTAGATAGTGAAATGGGAACCATCACTAAGAAGTTTGTTAAGAAATAGTCTTTTTAACAATACTTAATTTTATTCAAAAAGGTCGGAGCAATCCGGCCTTTTTTTGTTTTTGGGTATTGGGTTTTAGGTTTTGGTTATTAACCCTTCGCCTTTTACCTTTAGCCCTTCGCCCTTCGCCCTTCGCCCTAATAGAACGCAGATGACGCAGATAAAACAGATAATCAAATTCTGTGTAATAAATTTATATTTCCTTTGTATTTCTTTATTTGACATCAGTCCATAATTCTCTATTAACTTTAAAAAATATAAAACCAAAAATCTAATATCAATTTGTTAATAAATGTTAATTTGATTTAAGAAATAAAAATTTTAAAAACTTGAATTTTAGTGTATTATTGCAGTTTTTTTGAAAAAACATGCAAAAATTGAACATTTTTGTCGAAAATATTTTAACAGTTGTATTTTCGTGTTTAAAAATGCGTATATTTGTACTCTTAATTTATAAACATTTTATTGTTGAAAATAATGTTTGTAAATGGGACAAAATATGAACATGAAACACAACCAAAACCAATTAATTAATTATTAACCAAAATTAGTATTATGAAAAAAATTCTACTATTTTTTGCATTAGTATTATTCTCCTTAGGGAATTTGCTTAATGCCCAATCAACGTATGTTGTGGCCAATGGTACTGCTACAAACACGTATCTACCTGTTTATGGTACGTGGATGGACGAAAACCAACATGACCAATTTATTTACCCTATGACTGAAGTAGGCCCAATATCTGGTGGAACAATCTCAAAGATTACCTTCCACTCAAGTGTTGCTACTACAAACAGTGCATGGGGTACTGCAACTTGTATTGTAAAATTAGGCGTTCCTCTGGAATCTAATTATGCTTCAGCATCATACAATACAACGACTCTAACTCAGGTTTATTCCGGTCCCATTTCAGTTGTAAATGGAATTATGGAATTTACTTTAACGACTCCATTTACTTTTCCTGGGGGTAATCTATTGGTTGATATCACTACAACAACCTCAGCCGCTTATTCGTCTGTAACTTTTAGTGGTATAACTGCCACAAATGGTGGTATGTATCAATATGATACTTATGCTCCTGTTCTTCAACAATTTTTACCTAAAATGACTGTTGAATATACAGGAGGTTCACCTACTGTTATAACTGCTTCTGCGTCTGATATTTATGCAACTTCTGCTACCTTAAATGGTGCATTTTATAACTTGACACCAGTTACTGCCGGTTTCCAATACATGGATGCTGCTTTAACTGATTGGACATCAGCAACTACTGTGAATGAAACTACATTAACAACTCCAATTTCTGAAATAGCCACTCCATTATTCCCAACAACACTATATAAATATAGAGCGTTTGCAGTCGATAGTGCTTCTGCTACAACCGTTTATGGTGGTGAAGTAACCTTTACAACTTTATCCTTACCTGCTCAATTACCTTATGCTTGTGATTTTGAAAATCCAACAGAAAATGCACAATGGACATTGATCAATGGTACTCAAACCAATCAATTCTATATTGGGGATGCCTCTCTAAATCCTGCCATTAATAATACTCTTGGTGGATATAATGCACTTTATATCTCTAATGATGGTGGCTATACCTGGGCCTATTCCGGTACCGGTTCTACTACCAATTCCTGGGTGTATGCATACAGAGATTTTGAAGTTCCTGCCGGTGTAAATGAGTTAAAACTTGATTTTGACTGGATCGCTAACGGTGGTGTGGCTGCAAGTGAATTTTTAAGAGTTTACTGGATGCCTGTAAGTATTCCCGTTGTAGCAGGAAGTATTCCCCCAACTATTAGTTCTGTGAATTATGACTTAGCTGCTATGATCGGTAACTATACCAATGGATATGGTTCACACTGGTTAAGCAGACAAACTACATGGCAACATGCGCAATTCACTATTAATTCTACACAGTATCCTACCCTAGCAGGAAATACTTGGAGATTATATGTCCATTGGAGAAATAATCAAACTTCTGCAGTTCAACCACCTGCAACTTTTGACAATATGACTTTGATGGTTTCCAATTGTCCTACACCAAGAATTGATTCAGTAACCAATGCTACTGCTTCATCTCTTGATGTTTACTTTACTGAAATGGGAACTGCAACAACTTGGAATATTCAATACAAACCTATAACTTCTTCAACTTGGACAACTGTTCAGGCAACTACTAATCCTACTACTATTCCAGGACTTAATGGTTCAACTTCTTATCAGTTTCAAATTCAAGCCGATTGCGGAACGGAACAAAGTGCTTATTCTCCAATCATTGCAAAAGCAACTGCTTGTGGAACTATAACACAATTCCCATGGGGTGAAGGTTTTGAATATCCTAATGCTGCATGGCCTGCAGCTGTTGCTCCCGGAAATGCGTTAGCACCTGCCTGTTGGTTAAATATTAACGGACAAAGTACAACCGGTCTTTGGAGAAGAACAACTACCACTTCGTATATTAGAACCGGTATAGCTGCTGCTCAACAATATAGTGGTGGTACTACTACTTTAAACAGCGATTATTTAATTACTCCTCCAATTTCATTAACCGGAAACCAAAGAATACGTTTCTGGGCTAAAGGGTATTCCACTAGTTATACTGAAAAATTTAAAGTTGCTATTTATGATATTACAACCAATGGTCACGATGTACAAGCTGCAACTGATACAACCTTATTTGTTGATATCATGCCTACAACAACTGCAAATAACTCGACATGGGTTGAATATGAAATATTCTTAAATCAGTTTGTAGGAGATTATCGTATTGCATTTATTAGAAATACATTACAAGGATATTACTTAAATTTGGATGATATTTCAATTACTGAAATGCCAACTTGTATTCGACCAACCAATGTATCTTCTTCTAATATAACTCCTTATGATGCTACAATTCAATGGACATCGGTTGATCCTAATGCTTCTGCTTGGTTTATCTATTATAAACCTACTGCTTCTGCTACTTGGGATTCTGTTCAAGTTTATTCTACTCCTCATCTTTTGGATAACTTGACTCCTTCAACAAATTATCAGTATTATATGAAAACCAATTGTGGAACTGAACTTTCTGAAGCTACTTCAACCTATACATTTACAACCCTATGTATTCCTGTAGTAACACTTCCTTGGAATGATGGATTTGAATCAATTTCCGCTGCAAACCAATTACCAGCTTGTTGGGCTTCTACTAATTTAGGAACTTATACATATACCCAAATTACCAACTATAATTCCTATAACAGAAATGCAAGAACCGGTTCACGTGCAGCTTATTTTAGATATGGTTGTAATGACAGATTCTTTACACCAGCATTCCAATTAACAGCAGGTGTAGCCTACCAATTCACTTATTGGTATGTAACCGATGGTTTAGGTGGTTGGACTACTCTTCAAGCTGGAGCCTACTCTGCTCAAAATGCAGGTAGTTTAGTTCAAACTATAAATACAATCAGCTTACCTACAAATGGCACATATCAAGAAGCACTTGGTTATTTTACTCCAACTACTGATGGGGTTTATCATTTCGGAATTTATTGTAACTCAACCTCTTCTCCATGGTATTTAACTATTGATGATATTAACGTTGATTTAGCTCCAAACTGTTTACCAGCTCAAAACTTAGCTGTTTCCAATATTGCAGGGACTTCAGCTTTTGCAACCTGGACTCCAACCGGAACTCCAGATTATTTTACTGTTGCTGTATCTCCTGCAGGTCAAGGTACTTGGACTACATATACCACAACTAATACACAATACATTTTAACCGGTTTATCCGAATTAACTGCTTATGATGTTCAGATTTATCCAAGTTGTTCAGGTGTTGATGGTCCAGCTGATACTGTATCCTTTACAACTGTTTGTGCAGCCGGTGGTGATTTAATATTGGGAGATCCTCAATCCACTCTTTCTACTAATGGAGAGTATTTACCAACTCAAACTTATTATAGATATTCTTATACTCAACAGATTTTAGATGCAGCGGAATTAGTTGGAGTTGATACAATCCATAATATAGCTTTTCAATATTTTTACACTTCCTCTGAATCAAGAAATATTAAAGTATTTATGGGGAATACCTCTCAATCAACTTTTGGAGCTATTTCTAATTATATTCCTTTAGATTCTTTAACTTTGGTATTTCAAGGTTCTGTACCTTTCACTAATGTAGGTGTTAATAATTGGGTTGATATCAATTTGGATATTCCATTTGATTATGATAATATCAACAATTTAGTAATTGCTGTTTGCGATACAACTGGAACATATACTTATAGTGGTGCTAAATTTAGAACTCATCAAACTACCGGTAATAAATCTGTTTATTTTTATCATGATACTGCACCAATAAATTTAGTAACTCCTTCTGCAACTTATACAGGTGTTTTAAATTATAGAAGCAATATTAAAATTAGTCTACCATGTGAAACTGTTTCTTGTTATCAACCAAACGTTATTGTTAACAATGTGACTTCTGGATCTGCTGACTTCTTAATTGTCCCCGGTGGTTCTGAAACATCATGGGAAGCTGAATATAAAACTGCAGCTGCAACATCATGGACTTCATTAGGTACTGTTACTGCATCTCCATACTCTCTTCCTGGATTATTGTCAAATACCACCTATCAGGTTAGATTCAGATCTGTATGTAGTGTATCTGATATGAGTACCTGGAAAATGGTTTCATTTACTACTTTATGTGGAACTATCATTCAGTTACCATTTATCGAAACTTTTGATACTTATGGTCAAGGGACAAACATTTATCCTACATGTTGGGTAAGAAATTCAACCGCTGGTACATATCCTTATATAACTACAACTTATCCGATTTCAAATCCATACTCCATGTACTTCTATTCTTCATCTACTACTCAATCTACCATTGTTTTACCTAAAGTTGATCCTTCTATTGCCATGAATACTTTACAATTAACATTCTGGGCAAGAGTTAGTACAGCCGGGAATGGTCTTCAAGTGGGTATTATGACTAATCCTTATGATGCTAATACATTTACCTTAATTGGAACTGCTAATCCTGCATCTTTGAATGCTTATGAAGAATTATCCGTTTCATTTGCAAACTATACTGATACCGGTCGTTATGTAGCCATTAGATCTGATCTATCTGCATTTTCTTTATCTAATAATGCTTATGTTGATAATCTTTCACTAGGATTAATTCCAACTTGTGTAAAACCAACCAATATCCTATTTACAAATATTATGCAAACTACTGCTACAGGTTACTGGACTCCAAGTACTACTGCAGTTTCTTATGAAGTTGTTTATGGCTTACCTGGTATTGATCCATTAACCGCTACTCCTGTTCCTGTTACTGATACTTTTGTTGATATGGTTGGATTAACAGCTAATACATTGTATCATTTCTATGTAAGATCAGTATGTGCCCCTGGTGAGTATAGTGACTGGACATTTGTGAGAACTTTCAGAACTGCTTGTGATGCCATTACAACTCTTCCATGGTCAGATTATTTCGATACTTATGGAACAGGTTCTACAATTTTTCCACAATGTTGGACCAGAAACACAACTCAGTCTGATCGTCCATATATAAATTCTACAAATTTCTCTGCTCCAGGATCTATGTATTTCTATGCGGGTTCTGCAGGACTTTATAATATTGCAGCTACTCCTATGTTTGATTCTTCTATCCAAATTAATACTTTGAAAGCAGAATTCAAATACAGAACAACTTATACTACTGATACTTTATATGTTGGGATAATGACTGATCCATTGAATGCTTCTACTTTCGTTCAAGTTGCTGCAATTGGTAATACATTAACCAGTACTTGGTATGATAAAGAAGTTTTCTTTACCTCTTATACTGGTACAGGTCATTATATCGCATTTAAAAACGCAAATGCTACTACTTATTGTTATGGATATATGGATAATCTTGATATTATGACTATCCCTACTTGTCCTAGACCTACATTACCTGTTGTATCTAATATCACTTCCAGTTCAATGGACTTAAACTGGACTGAAAACGGAACTGCTACTCAATGGCAAATTGAATATGGTCCTTCCGGATTTACTCACGGAAATGGAACCTATTTAGGAGCAACAACTCAACCAACTAATATTCCAGGTTTAACTCCATCAACTGGCTATGATTTCTATATTAGAGCTATTTGTGGTGCTGGTGATACAAGTATTTGGTCAGTTAAAGTGGTAGGAGTTACTGCCTGTGTTCCAATTACCACTTTGCCTTGGAACGAAGGTTTTGAATCTATTACAGTGGCCAATGAATTACCAGTTTGTTGGAGTGCTACTAGCTTAGGTACTTATACATTTACTCAAATTGCAGATTATGGTTCCTATAACAGAATTGCTCATACCGGAACAAAAGCTGCTTATTTTAGATATGGTTGCAACGATAGATTCTTTACTCCTGGATTCCAATTATCAGCAGGTGTTGCTTATCAATTTAGCTATTGGTATATTACTGATGCCTATTCAGGATGGAATACTCTAGAACTTGGTGCTTATTCAGGTCAAACTGCCGGTACTTTAGTTCAAACTTTAAATACTGTTACAGCACCGGTTAATACTACTTATGTTCAAGTAAATGCTACATTTACACCAACAACAGATGGTGCTTATTATTTTGGTATCTATTGTAGTTCTAACTCTGTACCTTACTATTTAACTATTGACGACCTTTCTTTAACAGCTTCTGCTGTTTCTTGCGCTATTCCTACTAACTTAGCTGTATCAGGAATCACCTCTTCAGGTGCTACTGCTACATGGACTGCAGGTGGAACAGAAACCCAATGGGAAATTGCTTATAAACCAACTGCTGCTTCTACATGGATGACTGCAATTGTAAATACTACTCCAACTTATCCGCTTACTGCATTGACCTCAGGAACTCCTTACGATGTTAAAGTGAGAGCTATTTGTGCAGCCGGAGATTCTAGTGCATATACTGCAGTTGTTAACTTTACAACTACTACCGTTTCTTGCCCAACTCCAACAAATGTTGTAGCATCTAATATTACCAATACAGGTGCAACGATTACATGGACAGCAGGTGGAACTGAAACTGCATGGGAAGTGGATTACAAATTAACTGCTGCTACCACATGGATAACCGTAAACGCAACTTCTACTACTCAACTATTAACAGGTTTAACTACTTGTTCAGATTATGATGTAAGAGTTCGTGCTGTTTGTGGTGCCGGTATTTATAGTAACTATACTGCCGTTGTTAACTTTACTACTCCAACTCCTGCTCCAACTAACGTACAAGTTTTACCTGCTTCTATTACAGATCAAGGTGGAACTGTTACCTGGACAGCCGGTGGAACTGAAACCCAATGGATTGTTGAGTATAAATTAGCTTCTTCAGCCAACTGGACAACATCGAATGTATTAACAACAACTACTTATGCAATTGTTAATTTACAAAGTAATTCAATTTATGATGTACGTGTTAAAGCCATTTGTGGAACTCACGAAAGTGCCTTTACAACACCTATTCAATTTACAACAAGTGGTGCGGTAGTTTACACTATTACAACAACAGTTGCAGGCGCTGGAACTATTACTCCATCTGGAACAGTAGTTGTAAATGCTATGGCAAACCAAGAGTTTACATTTACACCAGATGCAGAAACTGCAATTGCTGAAATACTTGTTGATAATCTTCCTGTTACCATTGCTAATTCATATACTTTCACATCTGTTATTGCTAACCATACTATTCATGTTCGTTTCTCAGGTGTGGGAATTGATGAAAACGATTTAGCTAAATTGGTAACATTGTATCCAAATCCAACCAACTCTTATATTGAATTGAGTCTCAATGAAGCTCAATTACAAGTGAAAGAGTGTAAAGTATTCGATATATACGGAAAACTATTAAAAGTAGTTCCTGTATCTAACGATCATACAAGAATTGATGTATCTGATTTTGCTGCCGGCGTTTATATGATTCGTCTTGACAGTGACATGGGAACAATCACTAAAAAGTTTGTTAAGAAATAGTCTTTTTAACAACACTTAATTTTATTCAAAAAGGTCGGAGCAATCCGGCCTTTTTTTGTTTTTTGTTTTTGGGTATTGGGTTTTAGGTTTTGGATATTAGCCTTTCTCCCTTCGCCCTTCGCCTTTTGCCCTTTGCCTTAATAGAACACTGATGACACAGATAAAATAGATTAGAAATAAACTAATGTGATAATAAGCAAATTGATATTTGATAAATAATTCGATTTTAATTCGTGAATTTGTGGCATCTTTTTTGGGAATTTTAAAAAATGTCTGGGAATCACAGTGTTTCACAATGTTAAACGATGTATCACAGTGTTAATTCAGCCTGAATTTTTTAAATTTTAACTCAATGGAACTCATTCTAACTCATAAAAACTCTGTGATATTTTTTAAAACAATCCGGCCTTTTTTTGTTTTAAGTTATAAGGTTTTAGGTTTTGGTTATTCGCCTTTTGCCCTTTGCCTTAATAGAACACTGATGACACTGATAAAACAGATTAGAAATAAGCTAATGTGATAATAAGCAAATTGATATTTGATAAATAATTCGATTTTAATTCGTGAATTTGTGGCATCTTTTTTGGGAATTTTAAAAAATGTCTGGGAATCACAGTGTTTCACAATGTTAAACGATGTATCACAGTGTTAATTCAGCCTGAATTTTTTAAATTTTAACTCAATGGAACTCATTCTAACTCATAAAAACTCTGTGATATTTTTTAAAACAATCCGGCCTTTTTTTGTTTTAAGTTATAAGGTTTTAGGTTTTGGTTATTCGCCTTTTGCCCTTTGCCTTAATAGAACACTGATGACACTGATAAAACAGATTAGAAATAAGCTAATGTGATAATAAGCAAATTGATATTTGATAAATAATTCGATTTTAATTCGTGAATTTGTGGCATCTTTTTTGGGAATTTTAAAAAATGTCTGGGAATCACAGTGTTTCACAATGTTAAACGATGTATCACAGTGTTAATTCAGCCTGAATTTTTTAAATTTTAACTCAATGGAACTCATTCTAACTCATAAAAACTCTGTGATATTTTTTAAAACAATCCGGCCTTTTTTTGTTTTAAGTTATAAGGTTTTAGGTTTTGGTTATTCGCCTTTTGCCCTTTGCCTTAATAGAACACTGATGACACTGATAAAACAGATTAGAAATAAGCTAATGTGATAATAAGCAAATTGATATTTGATAAATAATTCGATTTTAATTCGTGAATTTGTGGCATCTTTTTTGGGAATTTTAAAAAATGTCTGGGAATCACAGTGTTTCACAATGTTAAACGATGTATCACAGTGTTAATTCAGCCTGAATTTTTTAAATTTTAACTCAATGGAACTCATTCTAACTCATAAAAACTCTGTGATATTTTTTTAATTTATAATCCAAAACCCAAAACCTAAAACCCAAAACCTAAAGCCCAAAGCCCAAAGCCCAAAGCCCAAAGCCCAAAACCTAAAGCCCAAAGCCCAAAGCCCAAAACCCAAAACCTAAAATCCAAAACCTAAAACCCAAAGCCCAAAACCCAAAACCCAAAACCCAAAACCCAAAACCCATTTAATTGTTAACTGTTAATTGCAATTTGTTATTTTATTTCGTACTTTTGCAAAAAAATGATATTATGGGTTTATTTTCTATATTTTCTAAGGATAAAAAGGAAGAGCTGAACAAAGTTCTTGAAAAATCTAAAGAGAGTTTTTTTCAAAAATTAGCCAAAACAATTGTTGGTAAATCAAAAGTTGATGATGAGGTTTTAGATAATTTGGAAGAGATTCTAATTGCATCTGATGTGGGCGTTGAAACCACTTTAAAAATTATCTCCCGTATCGAAAGTCGCGTTTCCAGAGAAAAATATATCAGCACTTCTCAATTAAATATTATCCTTAAAGAGGAAATTGTTGAATTGTTGTTGGATAATAAAATGGAAGATCTGGATGATTTTGAAATTCCAAAACAGGATTTTCCTTATGTGATCATGGTGGTTGGAGTCAATGGAGTAGGAAAAACTACGACCATTGGCAAATTAGCCAGTAAATTTAAAAATAAAGGGTATTCAGTTATGCTTGGCGCCGCTGATACTTTTAGAGCTGCTGCAGTTGATCAGCTCGAAATATGGGCACAAAGAGCCGGCGTTCCTATTGTTACCCAAAAAATGGGCGCCGATCCCGCTTCTGTTGCTTTTGATACCGTCGCATCTGCCATTTCTAAAAATGTTGATGTCGTAATCATTGATACTGCTGGTAGATTACATAATAAATTGCCCTTAATGAAGGAATTATCCAAAATTAAAAATGTTATTGCTAAACAAATTCCAAACTCTCCAAACGAGATTTTATTAGTTTTAGATGGCTCAACCGGTCAAAATGCTATTGAACAATGTCGCCAGTTTACTGCTGCTACTGAAGTGAATAGCTTAGCAATCACTAAATTGGATGGCACTGCTAAAGGTGGTGTTGTTATCGGAATCTCCGATCAGTTTAATATTCCGGTTAAATATATTGGAGTAGGAGAAAAAATTGATCAAATCCAGGTTTTTAACAGATCAGAATTTATTGATTCCCTATTCCCCGAAAATTGGTAAAATGATCATCGATATTGATAAAAATTCAGGCTACTGCTTTGGAGTTACCAATGCCGTTAAAACAGCTGAACAATATTTAGCTCAATATGGTTCTCTTTATTGTTTGGGAGATATTGTTCACAATGATGCTGAATTAAAAAGATTGTCCCAATTAGGCCTTGTTGAAATCACCTACGATGAATTTAAAAATATTTCCAATTGCACTGTCCTGATTCGAGCTCATGGTGAACCACCTGAAACCTATCAAATTGCAGTCCAAAACAATATAAAACTGATTGATGCAACTTGTCCGGTTGTACTTAATCTTCAGAAAAAAATTAAAAATAATTTTTCAGATCATCCAGATTTACAAATTGTTATTGCAGGAAAACAGGGTCATGCAGAAGTGGTTGGGTTACTGGGTCAAACCCAAAATAATGGTATCGTGATTTCCAAAATGGAGGATCTTGATAAAATTAATTATCATAAACCATCCTGTTTGTACGCTCAAACTACTTTTAATATTGATACATTTAAACTATTTATCTCTGAAATGCAACAAAGATACCACGACTTAGAAAACGATCATCTTTTTACTTTTCAGGATTCCATCTGCAAACAAGTCTCTCATCGAAAAAAAGCAATTATTAAGTTTGTTCAGAATTATGACCTTGTTCTATTTGTATCAGGAGAGAAAAGTTCTAATGGACAACAATTGTTTCAAGAGTGTAAATCACATAACCCAAATACCATTTTTGTATCATCCAATGAGATTTTTAATAAAATTACATTGAATGGGATCAATTCGATTGGTATTTGTGGAGCAACTTCAACGCCTATGTGGTTAATGGAAGAAACCAAAGAGGCATTATTTAAAAAGTTGGATAAGGATCTTCAACATGACGATTTTATGCAATAATTTCTATTCCCTTTCGTTCTTGAAAATTAATGATTTATCAATATTAATATGATTAAAGAGAGAGTTCTTTTGGCTATGAGTGGGGGAGTGGATAGTTCTGTTGCCGCAAAACTTCTTTTAGATCAAGGTTATGAAGTAGTTGGCCTTACTCTTCAGGTTTGGAGCTATGATAAAACCTATTTTGGTAAATCAGGTGGAAAATCGGACTCAGATTATATTGCAGATGCTCAAAACTTAGCTGCAAAACTAAATATTGAACACCATCTTATTGATATTCAAGATCTTTTTTACGCTAATATAATAACTCCTTTTATTGAAGATTATTTGAATGCCAGAACTCCAAATCCATGCGTTTTATGTAATCCAACCATGAAATGGGGCACTTTTGTCCATTATGCAGATCAGTGGAATTGCAAATATATCGCAACCGGTCATTATGTAAGTAAACAGTTTGAAAATGGTCGCTATTATATTGTACAGGGAAAAGATTCCAAAAAGGATCAATCTTATGTTTTGTGGAAATTAAGCCAGGATTTATTGGAAAGATCCCTATTCCCTTTGGGAGATTTTAATAAAGATGAAATTAAAAAAATGGCTCACGAATTCGGATTTAAAAAAATTGCCGAAAAACAAGAGAGCTACGATATCTGTTTTATTCCAAATGGTGATTACCGCTCTTTTTTGCAACTTCATGCTTCTGAAAAGTGCGAAAGATTGAGAGGAGGCGTTATTTCTGATACCAACGGCAAATGGCTGGGTAAACATAAAGGATTCCCTTTCTATACCATTGGTCAAAGAAAAGGATTGGAAGTGGCCATGGGACATCCAGTTTATGTAACACAATTGCTGAAAGAGGAAAATAGGGTAGTGCTGGGTGAAAAAAAAGATTTACTTTCCAATCTGTTGATTTTAGATCAGATCAATATTCAAAAATATGATACTTTACCCGATCATTATCAGGCTAATGTGAAAATTAGATACAAGGATGCCGGTGAAATCGGACTCATTCGTAAGGATGGAGACCATTTTATCTGCGAGTTCCAAAATCCAGTGAGTGCTGCTACTCCCGGACAATCTGCCGTATTCTACGAAAATGATCATTTAGTGGGCGGTGCTATTATCGAAAAAGCATTTTTAAATTGATTTTTTAAATACAAAAAATATGAAATATCTATCCATTCTTTTTTTCTTTATTGTTTTGAGCGTTTCTGCTCAACCTCAGGCTCCTAATAGAATTGATTCCAAAGGAAATAAACAAGGCCCCTGGAAAAAATATGATAAAGATGTACTCTTGTATGAAGGTAATTTTAAAGATAATGTGCCTGTTGGGGAATTCAAATATTACCATCCCAACGGAAAATTAAAAAGTATTACCCTCTTTATCCAAGGAACACACCAGGTTAAAACAACCATTTATCACCCTAATGAAAATAAAGCATCTGAAGGACAGTACATAGACCAAATTAAAGATGGAGAGTGGAGCTATTGGGATCAGGATGGTACTTTAATCAGAATGGAATATTATAAAAAAGGGATTAAACAGGGTGTCTGGAAAACCTTTTCTGCTCAAACCGGAATATTATTGGAAGAATTAGTCTATTTGAATGATCAGCTTCACGGAACTGCCAAAACTTACTATACAGATGGAACCCCTTGTACCATAGAAAATTATATCAATAATCAAAGAAATGGAGAAGCAGAAAGTTATTATGGAAACGGAAAACTTTCCATAAAAGGGAGCTTTCATAAAGGATTAAAATTAGGGGTTTGGAACTATTTTGATGAAGATGGAAAATTAAGAAAAACGGTCACATTTAAAAATTCACAACCCGATTCAACCTATTTGACTTTTTATTTGGGCTCAAAACCCGTTAAGTTGAGAGAAGCTAATATCGCCTATTTTATCGCAGATGGAAATAAAGTGATTGTTGTAATGAATAATGAAAATAAAGTAAATATATCTGATGATATTTTTATTGTAAGAGTGTGGGCTGATATTTTAAACTTTGTTCCTGTAACCCCAAACCTTCACGTTGCCGTGAGTGCCATCAAAGGGTATCGTGAACTTGGTGATGGAGCTATTTCCGTGGAAATTACACCTCCTTTGCCCTACCAGTTAATCTCCAGAGGTGATGAAGCAGCTATGGTGAAAATGTTGTTTAATAAAGAGTTACCTAAGCTAGATTAAAATTCAAAAGTATGCAAGAAATAATCCTTAAAAATATATATATTTGCAAGATGAATAAAAATGTAATAAAAATTGGTAAGCATCTGTTTATCACAGTGTTGTGTTTTTTGGTATTTGCAAATGTGAATGCAAATGTTTCCAAATTGTATTCACTGAATCCAAATATTCAGAATGAACAACTCCACTCTCTGAGAGATTCCATCAAAGAAAAAAAACCAAAAACCAAATTTTCATTTCAAAGTAATAAAGTGACTTTTGATTCTTTTGAGGAAAACTATCAAAAAGCATTAAATTATTACAACAAATCTTCCTATTTATCAGCTGCACAATTATTTGAAAAATTATATCCCCTTTCAATCGGAACTCCTTATGGTGATACCATCCTATTCTTATTTGCAGATTGCTATTTTAAGAATAAGGATTTTCAATTAGCTGCTTACCATTTTAAAGATTATGAACGCAGATATCCCGGTACTGAAAGAACCCAATTGGCTGCATTAAACTGTGTGAAAGCTTGTTACTATGTTTCCCCATCTTATGAAGTGGATCAAAGTGATACCAAGTATGCCATTGATGTAATTAATGATTATATTGCCAGATATCCAAGTAGTAGGTATATTGAAGAGTGTAATACCATGTTGGATGAACTTAGAAATAAACTGGCACAGAAAGATTTTGAAATCATTAAATTGTACTATAATACTGAAAACTATAAAGCAGCTCAGATCTTGGTGAGAAATTTCATGAAAGAGTTCAGCTATTCCATTTATGCTCCTGAAGCATTATATATTTTAGTACTCAATAATTACGATTTTGCATCAAAAAGTGTTGATGCAAAGAAAAAAGAACGCTTTTTAGCTTGTGCTGAAGCCTATGATGCATTAAGTGTGCAATATCCCACTTCCGTTTTTGTTCAAAAAGCAAAAACTTATTACGAACAATCCCTTAAACAGATCAATATTTTAAACACCAAAAATTAATAAATGAAATCAGCAGAGTACAGCAAAGCAAAGATTAATCCTTTTGCAGTAACAAGAGATGTTAGAAAGTTTGATAAAGAAACAAACAATCTTTACAAAACAATCACAATTGTATCCAAAAGATCAAATCAAATTGCTCAGGATTTAAAAGAGGAATTTCATGAAAGAGCCCAAGAATTTGCAACTGTTAACGATACATTGGATGAAATGTACGAAAATAAAGAACAGATTGAATTAGCTCGTTATTTTGAACAATTACCAAAACCAACTTTATTAGCCATTCATGAATTTGAAAATGGACAAGTTTTTTTCAAGGATACTGAAAAATAAACTTGTTTTATGGAAAACCCAAATTCTAAACATATTGTTATAGGAATCACAGGAGGGATAGCAGCTTATAAGTCGCTATCCCTTATACGCTTGTTTAAAGCAGCCCATTATGAGGTGAAAGTGGTCGCTACAAAAAATGCTTTGGAATTTGTTACTAAGTTGACTATTGAAACATTATCACAATCAAAATTATACTACGATTCATTTGAATCACCGGAACAATATAGTGTTGAACATATAGCTTTGGCAGATTGGGCTGATCTGGTTATTGTGGCTCCCGCTACTGCAAATTGTATTGGAAAATTAACCCATGGAATTGCTGATGATGCTTTGTCCACTTTGCTTTTAGCCGTTACAAAACCCATTTTTATTGCTCCTGCAATGAATTGTAATATGTATCAACATGTTGCTGTTCAGGAAAATATTGATGTTCTAAAAAATAGAGGAATCCATTTTATTGAACCAACCGGCGGTTTTTTAGCTTGTGGCTACGAAGGAAAAGGAAGAATGGAGGAACCTGAAAATATGTTCCAAATCGTTACTCACTTTTTGAATCATAAGAATCGTTTTAATGGAATCAAAGCACTCGTTACTGCAGGCCCAACCTATGAACCAATCGATCCCGTTCGATTTATTGGAAATCACTCTTCCGGATTAATGGGTTTTGCTCTTGCTGATGTTTTAGCTCAACAAGGTGCAGAAGTTACTTTAATTACCGGACCTACTCATCTGGAAACCGGAAAAATGATTTATCAAAGAATTGATGTCCAAACAGCTGATGAGATGTTTAATGAAGTGATTAAATATTCGGATCAACAACAATTGATTCTGATGGCTGCTGCTGTGGCTGATTATACACCTAAAATAAAAGCTTCTCAAAAGATTAAGAAAAAAGAACAGGATATTGTTCTGGAATTGACTAAAACTAAAGATATTTTGGCAACAGTTGGTCACCAAAAGAAAAATAATCAATGTATCGTTGGATTTGCTTTGGAAACCGAAAATGAACTCCAAAATAGTTCTGAGAAATTGCAAAATAAAAAGGCAGATTTTATCGTTCTTAACTCTATGAATAATGACAAAGCAGGTTTTAATAAACCTACAAATCAAATCACTATTTTATCAAAAAATGGTATTGTCTTTGAATCTGAAGTGAAAACGAAACAACAGATAGCCGACGAAATTATTCAAACTGTTTATCAAAACTTTTTTATCCCATAATTTCAAAATATTATGAAAAACATTGTTCTCTCCATCTTTCTCTTTCTTAGTCTTTTAGCTGTTAATGCACAAGATTTTCAGTGTCAGGTTTCTATCAATTCTCAAAAAATTTCAGGAACAAATTACGAAAGATATAATGCTCTTCAACAAGAATTGTATAAATTTGTTCATGAACGAAAATGGTGCCAGTACAATTTGAAAATTAACGAAAGATTTGAATGTGCTATTGTCCTTAATCTCGAATCTCAATCAGGTGATATTATCACGGCTACAACTTTAATACAACTTCAAAGAATGGTTTATAAATCAAATTATAAATCCCCACTATTGAATTTTCAGGATAAAACGGTTCAATTTACCTATACAGATGGCCAATCCCTCGAATATGTCGAAAATAGCAACATGAATCAGCTAACCTCACTAATCGCTTTTTATCTGAACTTTTTCATGGGTATGGAGTTTGATTCTTATGAACAAGGGGGGGGAACACCCTATTTTGCAAAAGCACAAAATATTGTGACTTTATGCCAAAATGGAACTGAACCGGGCTGGAAACCTTTTGAAACTGGACAAGCCAACAGATATTGGATGATGGAAAACTTAAATAATACTTCCTATTCCAAATTCCATGAATTTTTATACCAATATCACCGGTTAGGTCTGGATGTAATGTCAGAATCACCTGATGCAGGGAGAGCTGCCATTTTAGAGAGTTTGAGATTGTTACAGCAAGTGAACTCTCAAAGATCAGGCCTTTATATGATGCAAATTATTATTCAATCCAAATATCAGGAGATTATCGAAATTTTTAAAGAGGGATCACCTACCGAAAAAGCACAGGTGGTGACCATCATGAAACAAATCGATCCGGCAAACGCCTCCAGATATGATGTGATCAGTCAATCCACTTCTCCAAAGTAAAACTGTATGTTAAAGGAGCTTCAAATTGAAAATTATGCCATAATTAAGTCTTTGAAGTTGACTTTTAATGATGGATTTACTGCTATTACCGGTGAAACGGGTGCCGGTAAATCTATTTTAGTGGGTGCACTTTCCCTGATCCTTGGCAATAGAGCGGATACTACACTGCTATACGACAAAACTAAAAAATGTATCGTAGAAGGAACTTTCAATCTCTCCAATCTGAATCTACAACCTTTTTTTACAACTAATGATATAGACTATCAAGATCTTACAACTTTGAGAAGAGAGATTTCTGAAATCGGAAAATCAAGAGCTTTCATTAATGATACACCTGTTAATCTAAATCAAATCAAAGAGTTAGCTTCTAGTTTAGTGGATATCCATTCACAACATAACTATCTTTTACTTGAAAATCAAAACTTTCAATTTCAAGTTATTGACGATTTCACCGGAACTGGAGATCTGGTATCTGATTTTAAATCAAAATTAACACTCTATAAACAAAAAGAGTTAGAACTCCAAACGTTGATTCGCCTTCATCAAAAATCAGTTCAGGAAAAAGATTATCTTGAATTTCTGTCAAACGAACTTTTTGAAGCTAAATTATCCAACGGAGAACAGGAAGAGATTGAAAAACAGATTGCAATCCTTTCAAATGCAGAATTGATCAAAAATAATCTTTCTCATGCAGTATCTATTATTTCTATGCAAGATGGAAATGTGATAGAATTTATCAATGAATTGAAACAACTGTTATCTTCAATATCCCAATTTGATACCAAAATTGATCAGATTTTGCATAGAATAGACTCTCTATTGATTGAATTTAAGGATATCGATTTTGAAATGACACGTATTGAAAATGAAGTTGAATTAAATCCTGAAACTTTAAATCTCCTTATTGAACGTAATGATCTGTTAAACAGACTTCAACAAAAGCATAGAGTTCCGAATTTAGAGGAATTGATGGCCATTGAAAATGAGATCAATATAAAACTTACTCAATTTTCAGATCTTCAATCTCAGATTGAAACTGTTCAAATGGAGCAAAAAGAGCTTCAACAACAACTGTTTTTGATAGGGAAACAGATTTCGCAAAAAAGAGTACATTCAATTCCTTCCTTAGAAAAATCGATTGAGGAATTGATTTCAACTATTGGAATGCCGGATGGTAAGGTTAAATTTCAATTAACTCAAACAGATCAATTGTTGGATAATGGGATTGATCAGTTAAGTTTTCTATTTTCGGCAAACAAAGGCACACCTTTAATGGAAGTTGAAAAAGTAGCTTCAGGAGGGGAGATCTCCAGATTGATGCTGGCCATTAAAACTATCGTTGCCAAAACTGCCGCATTACCAACTCTTATTTTTGATGAGATAGATACCGGAATCTCCGGAGATATCGCAGCAAAAGTGGCTAAATTGATGACTAAAATTGCAGAAGATCGACAACTTCTTACCATTACACACCTTCCTCAAATTGCGGCAAAAGCATCCAAACACTATTTTGTTTACAAAGAAGTGATCGATAATATGACCTATACAAATGTGAAAGAAGTAAAAGATTCTGAAAGAGTGGACGCCATTGCAGCCATGATCAGTGGAGATTTTATTTCTGAATCATCTAAAAAAACAGCTCAAGAATTAATATTACAAAATTAAATACTATTCTATGAAAAGAATCAGTTTCTTACCATTTATTTTAGGAGTAATTATTACGCTAACTTGCTCTAATCTTTCTGCTCAAAAACAATTCAAAAAAGAGGAAGCTAAGTTTGTTTATTTATCATCTATCTCTTTTGCAAAAGGGATCAATGATATTGAATTTACCGGTAGAATAGTCCCTAATAAAATTGCACTTATTTCTGTAAATCAAGTGATTGCATATAAGTTTAATCCTTATATTTATACCGGAATCGGTGCAGGATATGATATGTGGCAAAAAACCGGATTTATTCCACTCTATGCCAGTTTAAATATCAATTTTAAAAGAGGTGACTGGACCCCATTTTTCTATTTGAATGCCGGATACGCTTTCAAATGGTATGTTACGCAAAAACCGGAATATATGACCAGAGTGATCCATGGCTATAAACCCGGTGCTTACGGTGAATCGGGTATCGGACTACAAATGAAAATGAGTGATAAATTTGCCCTTTTATTATCTGTAAATTATAAACTACAACAAACACATATCGCATATAGTGTTGTGGATCCTGATCAACCTGATCTATCTCAGATTTCAACCAATAGAAGTGATTTAGCATTATACCATTTTCTAGGTTTCAGACTTGGTTTCATTTTTTAATTTATGAACTCCATTGAACAAAGAATCAATTTCTTAAAGGAAGAAATTAATAAACATAATCATAATTATTATGTATCAGATCTTCCTACCATTTCCGATTTTGATTTTGATCAATTATTACAGGAATTAATTCAATTAGAAAAACAATATCCCCATTTGCAAACCTCTGATAGTCCAACCCAAAGGGTAGGAGGTGAGGTGATCAAACAATTTGAAACAGTATCTCATATTTTCCCGATGCTTTCTTTAGGAAATACATACTCTAATGAAGAATTGATTGAATTTGACAGAAGAGTTAAGGGATTGGTTTCTCAGGATGTTGAGTATGTTTGTGAACTGAAATATGATGGTGTAGCGATCAGTTTGATTTATGAAAACGGACAACTTTTACGAGCTGTTACTAGAGGGGATGGTGTTCAGGGGGATGTGGTAACACAAAATATAAAAACTATAAAATCGATTCCACTGAAATTGATGGGAAACTATCCTTCCTTTTTCGAAGTGCGAGGAGAAGTGATTCTTCCACATAAAAAGTTTGATCAACTAAATCTCGACAGAGAAGAGATTGGAGAACAACCTTTTGCAAATCCCAGAAATGCAGCATCCGGAAGTTTAAAACTACAAGATCCTGCAGAAGTAGCCAAAAGAGGGTTAGATTGTATATTATACCTTTTATTAGGAGAAAATCTGAAAGCTGAAACCCATTATCAGGCCATACAAAATTTGAAAACCTGGGGCTTTAAAACACCTGAAGTGGTTGAAAAATGTACTTCAATAGCAGGTGTTCTAAATTTTATTGACAAATGGGATACACAAAGGGAAAAACTACCTTTCGATATTGATGGCATAGTGATCAAAGTGAACTCTTTTGCTCAACAAACACAGTTGGGAGCTACTGCTAAATCACCTCGTTGGGCTATTGCATACAAATTTAAAGCGAAAAGAGTGTTAACTCCCTTGATTAGTGTGGATTACCAGGTGGGTAGAACAGGAATTGTAACGCCGGTTGCAAACTTAAAACCGGTAAAATTAGCCGGAACAATCGTAAAAAGAGCCTCACTTCACAACCGCGATGTAATGGAGAATCTGGATCTACATGAGCATGATTTTCTGTATGTTGAAAAAGGGGGCGAGATTATTCCCAAAATTGTTGGCGTTGAAGTCTCTCAACGTGATATTTTTGCATCAAAACTTCAATTTATTGACAATTGTCCGGAATGTGGTTCAAAATTGATCAATAAAGAGGGAGAAGCAGGTACTTTTTGTCCCAATGAATCCCATTGTCCTCCTCAAATAAAAGGGAAACTGGAACATTTTATTTCCAGAAAAGCTATGAATATCGATTCTTTGGGCGAAGGGAAAATTGATGTACTTTTTCAAAACCAATTAGTGCAGAATGTAGCAGATCTTTACGATTTAACTTACGAAAAACTGATTGGATTAGAGAAAAAACTGATCAATGAAGTGGACGGATCAGAAAAAACCATCTCATTTCAGGAAAAAACCGTTCAAAATATATTAAATGGTATTGAACAATCAAAAAATATCACATTTGATCGGGTGCTTTTTGCTTTGGGAATCAGATTTGTAGGAGAAACAACCGCCAAAAAACTGGCTAACCATTTCCAAAATATCAATAACCTTTCCAATGCTTCTTTTGAAGATTTGATTCAAGTAGAAGATGTTGGTGAAAAAGTGGCGCTTTCCATTTGTAACTATTTTTTACAACCGGAAAATCTAGAGATCATTGTTAGGTTACAAGTTGCACCTCTTCGATTTGAAGCTGATGAACAAACCAATAAAGTGATTGCAGACTTGTTAAAAGGAGCATCTGTTGTTGTCAGTGGCGTTTTTTCCATTCCCAGAGATCAACTGAAAACAATGGTGGAGCAGTATGGCGGAAAAAATGTTTCATCCATTTCAAAACAAACCCATTTTTTGATTGCCGGTGATAATATGGGCCCCGAAAAAAGGAAAAAAGCTGAAAAGTTGAGTGTCCCCATCATATCGGAACAAGATTTTTATAACATGATTCAACAAGGATAATATGGCTGTCAATCTCGATAATATTAAAACAACTTTTTCTTTTAAAAGGATATTAATACCCATTCTGATTGGGATTGCATTCTCGGTATATTCTCTTTATGCATCCAAATTTAATTTATCCATCTTAAAATCAATCGAATTTAGCATTCCCTATTTAATTTTGGCATTTGTTATGATGATGATTCGGGATTTGGCTTATATCCTTAGAATCAGAATTTTAACAGAAAAAAAACTAAGCTGGAAAGATTCCTTTCAGGTGATCATGTTGTGGGAATTTTCCTCTTCTGTAACTCCTACAATGGTGGGTGGCTCTGCATTTGCAATCTATTTTCTGAATAAAGAGGGACTCAATTGGGGAAAAAGTACCGGAATTGTGATGATTACAGCCATGTTAGATGAACTGTTTTATATTGTTGCAGTTGCAATAACTCTATTTCTTGTTGGAAATTCTCTATTTGACATTGATCCTATTTTAGGATTTGATCCCATGACGTACTTTTATGTGGGTTACTCCATTATCATTACATTAACGTTACTTATTTTCTTAGCCATATTAATCAATCCCCATTTTACCAAAAAACTGATTCTAAAAATATACGCTATTAAGATATTAAAAAAATGGAGTGGTAATGCAGAACGATTTGGGAATGAATTGATTGCAACTTCTGAAGAGTTGAAAGGTAAAACTTCCAAATATTGGATATTTGCTTTTATGTTAACAGCATTTTCCTGGACTGCCAGATATTTTGTCTTAAATTGTCTGGTTTTAGCTCTAAATCCCGATTTAGGATTTGATTTGATCCAACAAGTAAAAATTTATGCTGAACAGTTGATCATGTGGGTGATCATGCTTGTAAGTCCTACTCCAGGAGCAAGTGGAATTGCAGAGCTCTCTTTTTCTGCATTCTTTAAAGATTATTTTCCTGAAAATTCTCATGCAGCTGTTGCCGTTTTATGGCGTGCAATTTCCTACTATCCCTATTTGATTATTGGGTTGATTGTTTTGCCTTTGTGGGTAGCTAAAGTAGAAAAGAGAAGATCTAAAACCAAAAATCTCAAAAATCCAAATGATAAATCAAATGAAAACTAAATTAAGTGTAAATATCAATAAAATTGCCACCATAAGAAATGCAAGAGGTGGTAATATGCCCAATTTAATTCAGGTGGCTATCGATTGTGAAAAATTTGGGGCCGAAGGGATCACCGTTCACCCCAGACCAGATGAACGCCATATTCGATATCAGGATGTCAGAGATTTAAAAAAAATAGTGACTACTGAGTTCAATATTGAGGGATATCCATCTCCTTCCTTTATTCAGTTGGTGAAAGAAGTTGTTCCGGAACAGGTTACCTTAGTTCCCGATCCGCCCGATGCTCTTACTTCCAATAATGGATGGAATACCATAGTTAATAAAGATTTTTTAACGGAAGTGATTGCCGAATTTCACCAATTGGGCATCAGAACCTCCATTTTTATAAATCCCGATCCGAAAATGGTGTCCCATGCAAAAGATACTAGTACAGATCGGATTGAATTATATACTGAAAGTTATGCTTCCGACTATTTACTTGATCCTGAAATTGCCATTCATGATTATTTACTTACGGCTAAAGAAGCTTTAAAACATGGAATCGGTATAAATGCAGGACACGATTTATCTCTACTAAATCTAAAATATTTTGCAAAAAATATTCCCGGATTATTAGAAGTTTCTATCGGACATGCTTTAATTTGCGATGCTCTGTATTTGGGTTTAGAAGAAACCATTCTTAGATATAAAAAACAATTAGACATATCGTTATGACACCTATACAAATCAGAAATCAAAAACTGGGTCGAAAATTGGTAAGTGCTTTGGAATCCAGAAGATTTGAAGCTTACTATTGTGAAACCCGGGATGAGGCTGTTCAAGTAGCATTATCTTTAATTCCTGCAGAACACATTGTTTCATGGGGTGGATCTGCCACATTAACTGAAATAGGTTTGCTTGACCTCGTAAAGAATCAGTTCCGGGTGAATGACCGCGATTTAGGAAAAGATAAAGAGGAGAAAACAAAATTGATGCGTCAAGCCCTTTTAGCAGATACCTATTTAACTTCTGCAAATGCTATTTCAGAAGATGGACAAATTGTGAATATTGATGGTACCGGCAATCGTGTTGCTGCTACAGTTTTTGGCCCCTCTAATGTTGTTTTTGTGATCGGAATGAATAAGGTATGTAAAACGGTTGAAGATGCCTGGAGTCGCGCCCGTAATTTTGCTGCACCCGCTAATGCCCAGCGTTTTGAAAATCTGGAAACCCCTTGTTCTATCAATGGAACTTGCTCAGATTGTAAATCGGACAATTGTATTTGTGCCTATCTTTTAACAACCCGTTTCTCTAAACCGGCCAAAAAAATAAAAGTGATAATCGTGAATGAAACTTTGGGGTATTAGCTTCTATTTATTGGAAATTCCCCATTTTCTATTTGCTAATTTGCTAATTCACGAATTTGCTAATTTTTTATTATCTTTGCACACTTTTAGAAAAAACCTAATTTATAAAATTTTAACTTTTACTAATCAAAATTTATGGAATCAAAAGACCTTCTCCACCCTGAAAATGGTGAAAACCAAATTCCTGAGGTGAATTCCGGAGCTTCTTTAGAAGCCCAATCAAATGCGGAAACAATTCAAACAACCGAAATGGATCCAACACCTGAAACGGAACTAACTCCAGAAATGGAACAAACTCCAGAAATGGAACAAACTCAAGTAGTAGAACCAACAATTGAAGCTGAACCAACAATTGAAGCTGAACCAGCAATTGATGTTCAACCAGCAATTGATGTTGAACCAACAATTGAAGCTGAACCAGCAATTGAAGTAGAACCAGCAATTGAAGTAGAACCTGTTCCTGAAACTGTTCAGGAAATTGTTGAAACAGTTCAAAAACCTGTTGAAGAAAAATCATCTGTTAATAAAATGATGGAAGATATCGAAGCATCTCAAAATCCTGAAGAGGATGAAGATGAAGATGAAATCGAAACTTCTGAAAAAGAAACTTTAACATTAGAAGAAATTGAAATTCAATATAAAACACTCTCTTTTGAACAATTGGTTGAAGAGTTTAAAAATATTGTTTCAGAAGAAAATATTAACTTGATTAAAGTTCGTGTTGGTGTTTTAAAAGCGCTAATTTTAGAGCAAATCAAACAACTGAAAAATCAAAAATTAAATGCATTTGTTGAAGAAGGTGGCAATAAAGAGGAGTTCATTTATGAACCATCTGAATTGGAAATCCAGTTTAATCATGCTCAACAAACGTTCAGACATAATAAAATTAAATTTGTAGAAAATTTAGAAGCAATCAAGGTTAAAAATTTAGAGGCAAAAAATGAAATTATTGATGGCCTTAAAAATTTGATTGAAAATGAAACCAACTTAAAAGTTTTGAATGATAAATTTAAAGAGTATCAGGAAAAATGGAGAGAAGTGGGGCCTGTTCCTCAAAATGAATCAACCAATTTATGGCAAAACTACCATTTTCAGGTAGAAAAATTCTTTGATATTCTTAGAATCAATAAAGAATTGAGAACCTTAGATTTAAGAAAAAATTTAGAATTAAAAATCAAACTATGTGAAGCTGCTGAATCATTGATCCTTCAAGAATCAGTGAACAAATCATTCAAATTATTGCAACAATACCATGATGAATGGAAAGAGATTGGACCAGTTCCGGATGATAAAAAAGAGGAAGTTTGGGAACGTTTTAAAAATGCTTCAAATCAGGTAAATCAAAGAAGAAGAGAACATTATGATGTTGTTTTTACAGAACAACAAAATAATTATAATGCAAAATTAGTGTTGTGTGAACAAGCAGAAGAATTGATTGCTCAACCAACAACTACTATAAAAGAGATCAATGGAGTGAGTGATCAACTTACCGAAATCTTAAAAATGTGGAAAACATTAGGTCCCGCACCTAAAAAGTTAAATGATGAAGTTTGGCACCGCTTCAAAACCGTTTTGGATAAATTCTTTGAAACTAAAAAAGATTACTTCCAAAAAATTAAGGAAGTTCAAATGCAAAACTACAATCTAAAACTTAATTTAGCAATTCAAGCAGAAGCGCTCATTGAAAGAACAGATTGGAAAAAAGCAACAGATGAGATCATTAATCTCCAAAAAGAATGGAAAGAGATTGGCGCTACACCTAAAAGACACTCTGATGCTATTTGGAAAAGATTCAGAGCTGCCTGCGATAAATTCTTTGAGACAAAATCAAACTATTTTTCTAATTCTAAGTCAATCGAAGCTGATAACTTAGTTAAAAAAGAGGAGTTGATTAAAAATATTCTGGAACATCAGTTCGTAGATGATAAAAATGAAAACATGGAAACCATGAAAACACTTCAAAGAGAGTTCATGGAGATTGGTCACGTACCAAGAAAAGATAAAGATCGGATTTACGAAGAGTTTAGAGCTGCTGTAAATCAACGCTTTTCTGATCTTAAAATGACCATGGAAGATGTTAAAAAAGGAAATTTCAAATCTAAAATTGATAATATCTTAAATAATCCTAATGCCGATAAAATCTTAGATAAAGAGAAACGTTTCTTATTGAATAAGTTACAACAATTGAAAGAAGATATCGGATTGTGGGAAAACAATTTAGGATTTTTTGCAAACTCTAAAAATGCGGACCTTTTAAAAGCTGAATTTGAAAAGAAAATTGAAAGTGCTAAAGAGGAAGTGAAAGAGTTGCAATTCAAAATTAAAATGATGAATCAACCTAAATAATCATTAAAAATTGTATTTATGAAAGTAAGATTAACCCTATTCGTTCTGCTATGTAGTGTAATTCTACTCTCGGCTGTTTCTGATCAATCAGCAAAAGCCGATAAAGTTATTGGTACCTATTATGTGTATAAACATGAAACCAAATCTGAATCCAGAGTTCAAATTTATAAAGCCTCTAATGGGACTTATGAAGGAAAAATTGTCTGGCTTAAAGTTCCAAATTATGCTGATGGTACTCCAAAAATGGATAAAAACAATCCAAATCCCAAATTAAGAACAGTTAAAACGATTGGATTGGTTCTTGTTAAAGGATTCAAATACGATGCTAAGGCTGACGAATGGATTGATGGTCAAATTTATGATCCGGATGATGGAAAAACTTACAGTTGTAAATTGAAATTCGAAACAGATAAAAGATTAAAAGTAAGAGGTTATGTTGGTATTCCTGCACTAGGAAAATCAATGTATTGGGATAAACAATAAATGAATCTTTCTGGAATTCGAATAGATAAATGGTTGTGGATGGTGCGGATTTTTAAAACCCGCACCATGGCAACCGATGCTTGCAATGCAGGTAAAGTTAAAATGAACGGAGATAATATCAAACCTTCAAAAATGGTTAAACCCGGTGAAGTTTATACCATTAAAATTGATCAGTTAGACAAAACCATCCAAATGATCGACTCACCAAAAAGTAGAGTAGGAGCCCCTTTAGTTCCCAGTTTTTATTCAGATTTAACTACTCCTGAAGAGTACGAACGGGTGAAAGCGTTAAGAACCCGATTTGAATTAAGAGAACATGGAGAGGGTAGACCTACCAAAAGAGATCGCCGCCAAATCGATTACCTTAAAGACTATTACGGCGCAGAATAACCTTTCAAAAACTAGTATATATGGAAAAAAATAAAACCAATTTCAGTATCTTTATTATCGGAGCACTTTTCTTTGTTTTCGGATTTGTAACCTGGCTCAACGGAGTACTAATGCCATTTTTACAAACTGCATGTGAACTTACTAAAACACAAGCTTCTCTAGTGAATTTTGCATTTTATATTTCCTATTTTGTGATGGCAATTCCATCTTCATATATCCTTAAAAAATCAGGATTCGCTAACGGAATGTCATTAGGTCTTATCGTTATGGCCATTGGTTCCATTATTTTTGTTCCTGCAGCCTTAGATCGCAATTATTTGCTCTTTTTAATTGGTTTGTTTGTACAGGGTACAGGTTTAGCTTTATTGCAAACGGCTGCAAATCCTTATGTAACTATTTTAGGACCTATTGAAACGGCTGCAAAACGCCAGAGTATTATGGGCGTTTCTAATAAAGTGGCCGGAATGATCGGAATTTTTGTCCTCTATTCTGCTATTATATCTAAATCAAAAGGTTTAATCGATTTGATTGAACACACCACAGATATTACAGTAAAAAACAATTTACTAACTGAATTATCTCGTAACGTAATTCTTCCATATATTATCATCACAATGGTGCTTATTGCATTGATGTTATTTGTAAAGTCTGCCAAATTACCTGAAATTAATGAAGAAGAAAATGAAAGTGATGAAAATAAATCTAAAGGTTCGATATTTTCATTTCCCTATTTATGGATCGGAATTATTGCTTTATTCTTCTATGTTGGAGCAGAAGTTGTATCTGTTAACTTTCTAATTGATTATGGTAAAGATCTGAATATTCCTGAAAATGTATATAAAAACTTTCCAATTTACGCGTTGATTTCAATAGTAGTAGGTTATTTATTAAGTATTGTTTTGATTCCAAAAGTGATATCACAAAGAACCGCCGGAATTATCAACCTTATTTTAGCCATAATTTTAGTCACTATAGCATTGATTTTTCCGGGACTTGTATCAGTCATTGCCATCATCCTGTTGAGTTTTACCAATGCCATCTTGTGGCCGGTTATTTGGCCTTTATCGATTCAGGGATTAGGAAAACACACTAAATTAGGATCAGCATTTCTAATCATGGCAATTGCCGGAGGAGCAGTATTACCTATATTTTACAGTCGTTTAGCCGAGCTTTTCAATTCACAAACAGCCTATAGTGTTCTTTACGTAGCTTATGGATTCATGCTATTCTTTGTAGCCATCGGCTGCAAAATCAAAAAGTGGAGATAATTCGTGTGCTCGTGTGCTCGAATGCTCGTGTGCTCGTGTGCTCGAATGCTCAGAATGCTCAGAATGCTCGTGTGCTCGATTGCTCGTGTGCTCGAATGCTCGATTTTCCATTTTTCATTTTTCATTTTTCATTTTTCATTCGTCTGTAGTCCGAAGTCTGTTGTCTGTAGTCTTTTTTTCTGGGCGTTCCGGCACCACCCAACCCACGACCCAACGCTGCTGCCGTCGGGCTTGTTCCGGGGTCCGCTTCGCTCCCGTACTTCACCGCACTTCGCTTAAGATATTGATCCCCACAACAGTTCAATCATCGCGGCGCTCGTTCCGGTTCGTACCGCTTCGCGCCCTCCACATCCCTAACGCGAAAACCGCAAGCGGTTTTTTTTGACTGGAGTCGGATGACTGGAGATTGGAGACGTTCGACGTTAAACGTTCGAAGTTCGACGTTAAACGTTCGAAGTTCGACGTTAAACGTTCGACGAGGTTAGTTTGAAATTGCACAAAATTTTTCATTATTCATTATTCATTATTCATTATTCATTATTCATTTGTCTGTAGTCCGCAGTCCGTTGTCTGTAGTCTTCTATATCGGAGCGTTATATTGGTAGCTAAACGAATAACCGACCAAACAATCTCGCTCCAGCGGAGCGTTATATTGGTAGCAAACGAATAACCGACCAAACGATCTCGCTCCAGCGGAGCGTTATATTGGTAGCCAAATGAATAAACCGACCAAACAATCCCGCTCCATCGGAGCGTTATATTGGTAGCCAACGATTCCCCGACAAAACGCTCCCGCTCCAGCGGAACGTTATATTGGTAGCTTACAAATATGGTATTTCTTTAATTGTTAACCCCTATTCCAATAAAAGATTGGTACAGGATCCTAGCAGAATCAGCATTTCAATAGATTATACTAATATTGAATAATTTGTAAAAACCGCCACCAACCTTTTATTAGATTAGCAAAAATCTCGCAGAGGACGCAGGGAACGCTGAGGGTTTTTCATTGGGATCTTTGTGATATTTTTCTTGGTGCTCATTGCGGTAAAAAAAAGAAGAAGAAGCTTACGTTATTAAAAAAGTTGTATATTTGTCGCATGTAAATCAACATTGAAATACTCTGATGAACATAAACGGAAACTGGATGAACATTGCTTATATGGATAATCTAAGATTATATGGAAGCGGTAACGCCATCCAACACCTCCACTACTTACCGTTTGGAGAAGATTGGGTTGACCAACGCAACTCCTCCTGGAACGCCCCATACACTTTCTCCGGCAAAGAGAAAGATGCCGAAACAGGCTACGGGTACTTTGGTGCAAGATATTATGATTCTGGTCTTGGTATATGGCTCTCAGTTGACAATATGAGTGATAAATATTCTTCAATTAGTCCTTACAATTATTGCACAAATAATCCAGTCATTTTAAAAGATCCAGATGGAAATGATCCAATATTAGGAACTGGATTAAATGTAAGTATAAAAGTTGGATATGGTTCGAATGGTTTTAATTATAATCTTACTGCTTCTGCGGGATTGCAATTTAAATCTCCTTATTTCCAAGCTGTAACATTTTCAAGTCTTAGCCTTTATGGAGGTCAACAGTTAGGTACATCTTATTTAACTAGAGGTTGTCAATTTGATATTACAGCTGGAGCATATTTTTCTGGTGGATGGGGAGAAGGTTCACCTCATAAATTTTATACTTTAAATTACAATACTCAATCCCCATTTGATAATACATTTCTTTGGTCTTTTACTTATGGTCAAATGCTCACTTATAATTCAGCAGTTAACGCTTTTGGTGATGGCCCAGATATACAATCACAGGGTTTGATAGGTTTACGTCTTGGCGAAAATTTTTCACTTTCAACTAATAATGATTCTAGAACATATGGGTCAAATTTGATTTTTAATAGAGGGAAAATTGTCGATGCTGCTTGGTCAGGTGGAATTGTGATTAATTTGTTTGATGTTTATTTTGGATATCAAAACTTTAGCGGCTATTGGCCTGAATTTCAAAATGATGAAATTAATAAATATGGATATGTATTTAGTGCAGAAACAAGACAAGGGGGTAATGGTTTATACCATCAAAGTTTAAATAGAGCTTTCAATTTTGTTCAATTTCCGAATAATTTTGGTGTTGGAATATATTCAGAAGCATGGTTCCAAAATTTTATTCATAACATCCTTTCAAAGGACGGAACCTATATATATAATAATCAAGGAAATGTAAACGCAACCATATCCCAATGAAAAAAATATGCATTATAATCAGTACTATTTTTATTTTCTCTTCATGTTTTCTCAATTTAGGGACATGGAATAATGATGTATGTCGTCCTAAAAACCCAAACTTTAAACTAACTAAAATACCTTTCAAAGAAACAAAACTACTCAATTATTCTTGTGCATATATTGGAGATTTTTACATTAAATCTAGTGGATTTGGGTTTTTACCCGATGGTCGATTGATAAAATTTCATGTCAATAATGGTCAACCATTACAAAAAGAAAATATTATTGGTGTTAATTGGTACAATTCTATCAATATTGGATATTGGAGAGTTGATGAAAATAAAATTAAAATTGAATTTTTTATTTGTCGTGAATTTGGTTTTTATAATATGAAACAAGGAGTGATTAAAGGGGATACTATCATTTTCTATGAAAATTTTTATGGGTTAACAGGAAAAGAAGTTAGAGAAGAACGATATATTTTGTCTGACATGAGATTTGAATAACTTTTTATTCTGACTCATTTTTGTTCAAATAGATATTAGAAAATTGAATTTATTTTTAACCATTGCTACTGATCCGAAAGGAAATAGAGTTAAAACCTATACTGATCCTAGAAAACTACAAACAACTTTAATAGTTGACAGCACGATCACTACTACTTTTGAATATAATGCCATGGGTGAACTTTTGCAAAGCACTGACCCAGAATCACATTCAACCTACTATACCTATAACAACTTTGGCCAAAAAGTAAGTCGCAATCATCCAGATGCTGGAATAGATCAGTTTACATTTGATTTGGCAGGAAATCTTTTAAATAGACAAACTCAAGATTTGATTAATAATAGTATGACCATAAATTATGAATACAATTATAATCAAATGACGGCTATTCACTACCCCAAAAATCCTGAAAATGATGTAAATTATTACTATGGAGATATCAATGCTCAAAATAATTGTATTGGTAGAGTTTATGCAATAGAAGATGCTTCTGGAAGACAAGAATTTTCTTATGGTGCAATGGGTGAAGTGATTGGAAATATTCGTACATTTGCACTTCCAAATGAAAGTAACACTTATACTTTTAGAATGAAATTCGAATACGATTCTTGGAATAGAATTTTAAAAACTACCTATCCTGATGGAGAGGACATAAGATATTGGTATAATACAGGTGGGCAATTATCCAAAATGGAAAGTGATTACAATAATGTAACTTATAACTATATCGATTCTATTTATTACAATGAATTTGAAAAAAGAACTAAGATTTGCTATGGTAACGGAACCAAAGCGGAATATAAATACGATATTTTGCAAAGATTGATTCAATTGAAATCTACATCTGCTTCAGGAGTTATGCAGAGAATTGAATATACTTTTGATGATGTGAATAACATAACATCAATTGATAATAGTGCAGGAGTATTGTCAAATGGATTAGGTGGAGTATATAGTCACAGCTATTCTTACGATAATATTTATCGATTAACTACTTCTTCCGGAAATTGGGATAACAATAATGATTATTTAGATTACTCTCTTGAAATGTCTTATACCGATGATGGAAGAATCAGCTCAAAAACCCAATCTGGCTCAACTTTACTTAATGGGACAATATCTATATTTTCCTACCAAAATGATTACAACTACAATACAAGTCAATCTCACACATTAGGATCTGTTTATGATAATAGTACAATGACTTATCAGGATTTTGAATGGGATGCCAATGGGAATATGATTCGTCACCACACACAATTCCCGCAAGATAACATGAGACAAATGTGCTGGGATGAAGAGAATCGGTTAATGGCTGTTGGTGACAATAATTACACTTCTTATTACGTTTATGACAATGGTGGTGAGAGAACCTACAAATTAACAGGTCCTAATAGTTTAATGAACATAAACGGAAACTGGATGAATTTTGTATATATGGACAATTCAACATTATACACAAGTGCTTATTTAGTTGCTAGTGTACAAGGGTACTCCAAACATTACTATGCAGGTTCCGAAAGAATTGCAAGTGCTATAGGTTTAGGTGGATTAAAAAAAGTTTCTATTCCATTAGAGTTACATACTTATGAACATAATTGGGAATATAAGAGTGCAGCTTTGCATGATGAAATGGATAGAACTATAACAGAATGTCTAGGAAATGAATATACTGGAAAGAAAAATCTAGAGATACTATATCATTTAGAGGATGAGCCCTCATCTGGAACAATGGATCGTTATTTCTACCACCCCGACCACCTCGGCAGCAGCAGTTGGATCACTGATGGAAGCGGAAATGCCATCCAACATCTTCATTATTTACCGTTTGGAGAAGATTGGGTTGACCAACGCAACTCTTCCTGGAACACCCCATATACTTTCTCCGGTAAAGAAAAAGATGTTGAAACAGGTTACGGATACTTTGGTGCTCGCTACTACGACAGCGGTTTGAGTATTTGGCTCTCTGTTGACCCGATGAGTGATAAGTATCCCAGCATGTCGCCATATAACTATTGTGCGAATAATCCGGTGATGTTGGTAGATCCTGATGGGAGAGATTTTATTAATGGAGGCGAAAATGGAATTGATCCTTCATTAGTAAGTGACAATGTTTCACAACCTAATTCAACTTCTTATTATGGCAATGGTTCTTTTATACACACAGAAGAAAATGATAATTCAAACAATAACTCGCAAAATAGAATTCGTCCAATAACAATGACGGTAGGGAGTGTTCCATTTGGACAAGCAATTACATGGTCATATCCCTATAATAATAAAAAAACATACATAATCCCAACTTATCAACTTACAGTTACAGGAACAGATGCTAGTGGAAATCAAATCACTAAAGTATTTGAAGTTATTAGATTTGGTGTTAATGCTACTTCTGATGGGAAGGTTAAAATTGTAGGACTTGCAGATTATCAAACATATAAAATCAAGGCTTGGGACCCAACTTATCCTGTACATAGCTATCCTTCTACTGAAGATGGTGCTTGGCAAGTATTTGGCGATTACTTAATACATGATGGGCCTGATTTACCAATAACTCAATCATATGCAACGGCTGGTTGTATTGAAATTTGTGGGGGGCCGAATGGGTTTATTACTTTTAATAAATTTTTACTAACTCTTTC
The DNA here is from genome assembly GCA_942493315.1 of uncultured Bacteroidota bacterium. Classification (GTDB taxonomy): domain Bacteria; phylum Bacteroidota; class Bacteroidia; order Bacteroidales; family WCHB1-69; genus UBA5429. The sequence goes on from OW818690.1 coordinate 2,403,887, forward strand.
AGGAGCAAATTCATATTCTGAATTAGGTTCATCAAGGATGATGACAATTATATATAATGAGGCTGTTAGACCCCCTCTTAAACTTTTTAAACCGTAAAAATTATGAAAAGATTCTTTAGTTTGATAATAATATTTTTTTTTATAACATTTGCAAATAGTCAAGTTGTTATTGATAGCAATAATTGTGAAAAGAATGATGGGAGAAACAATATTAATGAAATTCTTAATGATTTTATATTTTCTAATGATAGTTTATTAACTAATTATCAAATCATTGACAATCCAATAAATTTAAATCGAACAATAGATTTTCTAAATAAAGACTTTAAAACTTCTATTTTCAATAATTTCTGTTATATTAGTGAAACAAATTTTAACTTAGTCAACAATAATGGAAAAATTCATTTTGGAATTATTGAAATAAAATTTAAATATGATCATGATATAACTGCAATACGAACTATTATTAATAATACAAAACGTAATAACTTTAAACTTGTAGTTTTAACACAATTTATTGTATTTGAAAAAAATAATAGTATAATATTTATTTTTTCGGAGACCCCAGATCAAAAAATTATTAATTCATTTTTAAAAAGGAATTCTATTGATAAATTGTAAACAAAACTTATTGGCTCTCTGTTGACCCGATGAGTGATAAGTACCCCAGCATGTCACCGTATAACTATTGTGCTAATAATCCGGTGATGTTAGTGGATCCGGATGGGATGACTTTTATATTAACTGGACCTGATGTCAAAGATGCAGTTAATCAGATAAATGCTCGAACAAGTTTTGCTTTCAGTGTTAGCTTAGGAAAAGATGGTCGTACTTTAGAATATCACGGAATTGCATTATCTAAAAAAGATAGACTTTTAAAAAAAATGATCAAAGAAGAATTTATAACTTTTGAAATGGTTTGTCGTAATGATAATAGATTTCCATTACCAAATGGTTCATTTTTAACATCTGAAAATGGGGCTGCTTTTGGTGGTGTTGAGTTTGAAGAAGAATATGGAGCGCATGCTATACAATATATTTGTCCAAGAATGCTTGAAGATTTTGATGCCCAATTTAATGTATATGAATATGGAGAAACAATGGCTCATGAATCTGCTGAACTTTTTGAATCTGGGAAAAAAGGGTTAGATGATGGGGCTTCTTACACAGGATATGGCGATAAAAATCCAATTTATAATTATTGTCATAACAAAGCTAACAAAATTGCTTTGGCTAATGTTTCTGAAGTAGAGACGACTAATAAATATAAAGGATATGAAATTTCCATACCTACACCAACTCCTAAAAACCATTTTAATAATATTCCAAGTGTAAAGATTGTCGAAAGAAAAGTCGGAGTACCTAGCGGAAAGACAAGATGTAAATAAAATATACTTTATGAAAAAAAACAATTTTCTATTCATTATTTTAATAATTTTTTATAGCTTTACTTTAAATGCCCAAGTAAATGGGTATAATAAAAGAATAAAAGAGATTGCAAAAACAGTTATATATAAAGATTCCTTTTTTAAACATATTTCAAACAAACAAAAGGTAAAAGAGTTTGTTGAGTATTTAATTGAAAATCAAGAAAAAACGACAACTAAAAAATCATATTCCAGATTCAGTAAGTGTGATAGTGTAAAATATCATTCTTTAGTTGATATGCCTGATACCATTAAAGGAAAATTTTTAGTTATAAGAATCGAAAAGAAATTAAGTAATTACACAATAATAAATAATGAACTAAAAGAAGTCCCAATATATTTAATTTTTTTAGAACAAGTTGGTGATACTTTAACAAATCCCATTCCTCTGAAATTAATTTCAGAAACACTACCAATTATAATGGATGAAGAAATGAAAAATAACATTCAATATGATTTAACTTTACTCCCCATTTTTGATAAAAATTGTTGTTTAAAAAAAGATGGCAGTTTTATAATAGGTCATCATGTTTATTATTATTTAATTTATAATGATATTTGTATTTTTAAACTAAATGTTGCTTCCAATTATGTAAGATTATAAAGATTCCTTTTTTTAGTAACTCAAAAATCAAAAAAAACTTTATATGTTCACTTTTTATTATCTTTGTAATAAACTAAAAATCAAAATATTATAGAATTCTAACTTAAATTTTACTTGTAAGTTTATTAACTAAACTAATACTAAAGAGCATCCCCAAAAGGATGCTCTTTTTTGATATATATCAAACTTCAAAACTCACATTTTCACCTATAATTCCAAATTATTTTTGTAAATAAAAACAAAACTCGGAATGCTCGATTGCTCAGAATGCTCGATTGCTCAGAATGCTCGTGATGCTCAGAATGCTCGTGTGCTCAATTTTACATCTTCCCCATCCTCTTTCATTTCTATAGACATGTAATCCCTCTGGGATTAAGCAATTTTAATGCATTTTTCATTACTATGTAACTCCATTTGGTGTTGATTGATTACAAATATAACGCTACGCTGTAGCGAGAATAATTCATCGGATAATCATTAGCTACCAATATAACGCTCCGATATAGAAGACTACAGACAACGGACTACGGACCACAGACGAATGAAAAATGAAAAATGAAAAATGAAGAATAAATTTTCGCTGTTTAAAGGTTGAACGCTTCGCTGTTTAAGGGTTGAAAAGTTGAAACGCCTCTAAACTCTAAAACCTTTAAACCTTTCTCCTTTCCCTTGTACCCTTAGCCATTCGCCCTTAGCCATGCGCCTGATTTGCATTAGGTCGGAACCGGGAAAGCCCGCAAAGGAGAAAGCCGATGCGATGCAGGGAGAAAAAGAGCGAACTTGTGAGCTCCTTTTTCGACCATGCAGTCACACGGCTTGCGACTGCGGACTTGAAGGCGGAGACCGACGGCGAGCTTGCGAGCCGGAATGCTAAAGAAAAAGACTACAGACTACGGACAACAGACTACGGACTAATGAAGAATGAAGAATGAAAAATGAAAAATGAAAAATGAATAATTTACTGTAATTTCAAATTAACATCGAACTTTTAACGTCGAACGTTTAACGTCGAACGTTTAACGTCGAACTTTTAACGTCGAACTTTTAACGCTCCCCTGTCCTCCCGTCTCTCGTCTCTTTTAGAACCGCTCGGCAATCTCCCCGCTTACATGATGATACGTCCTGAGACCTGCTGCTTTGGCTCCCTTGATGTGGCGCTCTAAGTCATCAATGAATATCGTTTCGTTGGGATTCAGGTTCTGTTCCTTTAAAATGGCTAAAAATCCTTCAGGTTTGGGCTTTTTGATGTGTAAAGTGTGAGAATAGTATGCTTTTATAAACAAAGTTTCAAATATGTTGTACCCAAATTTGTTAACTACATATCGTTCAAAGTTTTCACAATTGATCTGATTGGTGTTGCTATATAAATAAAGTTTATATTTATCTTTTAACTTTAGTAACATTTGAACCCTTTCCAGTGGAATGTCAACCATGATCGCATTCCAGGCATGGTCAATCTGGGCATCGGTCAATGGGATAGTGGTCAATGTCCTGATAAAATCACGGAATTGAGCTGGTGAGATTTTCCCTTCTTCAAAAAGATCGATCTCTTCCACTTGTCCCATTTTTCCATACATCTCCTCAAAATTGGTGATCCCATAAGTTTTGAAAACATCGGCAATGTTCTCATATCTAATATCATAAAGAACATTACCTAAATCGAAGATAATGTTTTTGATGTTTGTTAAATCTATTTTTTCCATTAAAATAATCGCTCTAATACAGTGTTAACTAATTGATCCATGTACGAGTGGTAGTTGGATGAGAACTCTTTGGTTACTCTATTGGCAATTCCTACACATACGGTTAATGTACGGTGTCCGAAAAGGTGTCCTAACCCATAAACTGCGGAACACTCCATCTCCAGATTGGTGAATCTTTTGTTTTGAAAGTTAAAAGTTTCAATTTTAGCATTCAAATCGGGATGACTTAGTACGCCTCTTACTACTCTCCCTTGAGGTCCATAAAAACCGGGTGCACTGGCAGTGATCCCTTTGACCATATCAAAACAGATTTGTTCCAATAATTGTGGATCTGCCGGAAAACAATATGGATGTGGTAACCGTTCACCCCATCCGGAATGCTGGATAAATTCATTGACTAAAGGTTCATATCCACTGTTGTCGTGTTGGTAAAACTGTAAAAGTCCGTCAAACCCAAATCCATAAGCACCTGCAATATAGGAATTTACAGGAATGTCACCTTGTAAAATTCCACATGTTCCAATTCTCACAATTCTGAGTGATTTGAGTTGTGGTTTTACCTCCATTTTTTCAAAGTCGATATTGGCTAAAGCATCCAGTTCATTGAGGATAATATCGATGTTGTCAGTGCCCATTCCGGTGGATAGAACTGTGATTCTATTTCCTTTGTAAGTTCCGGTATGGGTAACAATTTCACGGTTTGATTGTTGAAACTCTATCGTATCAAATTTGGCTGAAATGGAGGGCACACGACCGGGATCACCTACTAAGATAATGGTATCAGCTAATTGATCAGGTGTGATACCGATATGGTAAATGGCACCGTTCGATTGTCGGGGTAATTCAGAAGCAAGAATTTTCATACTGTTATTTTTTGAATGCCGTTTATTCTAAGATTCTTAAAAATTCAACGGTTAAATCCCAAACTTGTTGTACTGTTTCAATATTTAATTTTTCTTCAGGAGAGTGAGGGTATTGTATCGTTGGACCATAAGAGATCATATCCAGATGGGGCGCTTTTTCAGCAAACAAACCGCACTCAAGTCCTGCATGGATTGCTTGTACATCAAAAGGTTTATTGATCACATTTTTGTAAGCTCTGGAGATATATCGTAATGCAATAGAGTTCGGATTGGGAGTCCATCCAGGGTACTCATTTCCGGAAGAAACCTCTTCAATACCTGCAGCATATAATGTTGCTGAAATCGTAGCAACAGCGTCTTTTTTCTTAGATTTAACAGAACTTCTCTGACTGGTACTGATCGTAATTTGATCGTTATCAGTCTTTACGGAAGCTAAATTGGTTGATGTTTCTACAAAATTAGGAATATCCTGAGCCATGTGTAAAACTCCGTGAGGACAACAATACAAGGCATTCAAAAGATCCACCTGATCGTATTCGTTAAGGATTTTCTTAGGGAGTGGAATCTCTTCGAAAGAAACGTGAACATTAGAATCAGAAACGAATAGTTCTTTTTTATAAAGATCATTCATCTCTTTCAAATAATTTTCAAAATCTTGTTTTTTAGATTTTGGAATGATCACCTGAGCTTTTCCTTCACGTGCAATCGCATTTTTTACAGTTCCTGCATTGATTATACCCAATCTTAGATCATAATCGTTGTAAGCATTCCATAAAATTCGATTGAGCAGTTTCACCGCATTGCCTCTTTCGTAGTTGATGTGGGCTCCGGAGTGACCTCCCTGTAAGCCCATAACTGCAATTTGATAAGCAATATGGTTGCCTGGCAATGTTGAGTCCCAGTCAGGATGCATAACCCCTTGTGTATCAATACCACCTGCACATCCAATAAAAAACTCACCTTCTCTTTCAGAATCTAAATTGAGAAGCATTTTTCCTTGTAAGAAATCAGGTGAAATATTAAAAGCTCCTGTTAAACCGGTCTCTTCGTCAACGGTAAAAAGGCAGGAGATGGGACCATGTTCTATATCCTGAGCAGCTAAAAGTGCCAGTTCAATAGCAACACCAATTCCATTATCTGCTCCTAAAGTGGTGCCATTTGCTCTGATCCATTCCCCTTCGATGATGGGTTGGATAGGATCTTTAAGAAAATCTATGGTAACATCTTCATTTTTTTCACAGACCATATCAATATGACTTTGAAAAATTACAGGAGTGATATGTTCTTTACCGGGAGTTGCAGGTTTCGAGATCAAGACGTTTCCAATTTCATCTCGTTGAGACTTAAACCCCAAAGATTCGCCAAACTTTAAAAGCCAGGAAATCATCAATTCCTCATGTTTTGAGGGCCTTGGGATTTTACAAATCTCATTAAAGTAGTAAAAAACACCTTGTGGACTTAATCCAGTTATTTCAGACATCGTTTAGACAAATGATATTAAACTTACAATTCAGATTGAGGAGTAGGGATATAGGTTCGTGGAGATGTGGTTAGTACAATTTTAAAACGCAAATGTACAAAAAAAAATGACAAATTGCATACGTCATTTAATTTTTATCCATTTTGATAGTTTGAAACCAATAATTTTTTTTTGTATCTTTGCACCCTTTAAAAAATAAAATATGAAAAAGATAGTATTAATCAGCTTATGTGCAATTTTTGCCACAACAATTTTTAACGCAAAATCTCAAGAAATGACACAAGAACAAAAAATTAGTTATGCACTTGGTGCTAATGTAGGTGAAAGTTTTAAAACCAATGGTATTACCGTTGATTTTGAAGTTTTTAAAGAAGGATTTTTAGCCGGCATGAATGGAACCAATAAATTTTCTAAAGAACAAATGGAAACCATTTTTCAAGAATTGAATCAAATGATTCAAGCTAAACAAAATGCTGGTTCAGATGTAGAAAAAGCAATTGGTAAGAAATTTTTAGATGAAAATAAAACCAAAGAGGGTGTAATTACAACAGCTTCAGGATTACAATACAAAGTGGTTACTATGGGTACAGGTGCAAAACCAACCGCTACAGATGTTGTAAAAGTTCATTACCATGGTACAACTATTGATGGTACTGTTTTTGATTCATCTGTTCAAAGAGGTGAACCAATCTCCTTCCCATTAAACCAAGTGATTCCGGGTTGGACTGAAGGCGTTCAATTGATGCCTGTTGGTTCAAAATTTATTTTCTACATCCCTTCTAACTTGGCTTATGGAGATCAAGGTGCTGGTGGTGTTATCAAACCGGGTTCAACTCTAATTTTTGAAGTTGAACTTATTGCAATCGAAAAGAAATAATTTTTTATCTCTATAATTTCTAAAAAGACTACCTCAAAAAGGTGGTCTTTTTTTTGAAAAAAAATCAACTAACGATTTCCTATTTCAAAAAAATAGTGCATCTTTGCATTTATAATATTAATATACTTAACCGGAAAGCAGAAACAGAAACTAAAACCTAAAACCTGATACCTAAAAACTTATGAAAGAAACCAAAAATTCAAATTTAGGAAATAAAATTATTGAAGCATTATCTGTAAGTGCTAAAGAATCACTTAATTACAAACAGATAGCAGCTAAAGTGGGTATTTATGATAAGAATGGGAGAAATATTGTTCAAAAAATCATTTTCAGTTTTTTAGATGCTAAAATTGTTATTTCTGTAGCAAGAGGTAAGTATAAAATTAATCCGAAATATTTGAGTAAAGAGACAACCGGTAAAAATTTCGTCATCGGGAAAATTCAGATTAACCGCTCCGGAACCGCTTTTGTGGTTACAGAAAAACCGGATGACGACGATATTTTTATTGCAGAAGCAAACTTAAGCAATGCCTTACATTCCGATATTGTTAAAGTGTTGGTTTTTCCGGCCAGACAAAATAGAAAACCGGAAGGCCAGGTGGTGGAAGTGATAGAAAGAAGCCAAAAACAGATGGTGGGAACGGTTCAGATCAATCGGGGACTTGCCTTTTTTGTTGCTGATAATCTTGCTTTTCGAAGAGATATTTTGATTCCGGGCAGATTGATGAATGGTGCAAAATCGGGACAGAAAGTGGTCGTTACGATTGTTGATTGGGAAGCAGGAACCAGAAATCCAATTGGTAAAGTGATCCATATTCTGGGAAAACCGGGTGAAAATGAAGTGGAAATGAACTCCATCCTTGCGGAATTCGATTTTCCTTTAGCATTTCCTGAAGAGGTTGAATATGAAGCTAATGCGATCAGTATCCTGATCTCTGATGAAGAGATTTTAAAAAGAAGAGATTTCAGATCTGTGGTTACTTTTACCATTGACCCAACAGATGCTAAAGATTTTGATGATGCTATCTCTTATGAAAAATTACCAAGCGGTTTGCATAGGGTAGGGGTTCACATCGCGGATGTTTCCCATTATGTAAAACCCAATAGTATTATTGACAAAGAAGCCTATCTAAGAGGTACTTCCGTTTATTTGGTGGATAGAACAATTCCTATGTTGCCCGAAAAACTTTCTAATAATCTTTGTTCCCTTCGTCCACATGAAGATAAACTTTGCTACAGTGCAGTATTTGATTTGGATGATGAAGCCAAAGTGCATCATGAATGGTTCGGGCGTACCGTAATCCATTCCGATAAAAGATTCGATTATGATGAAGCACAAGCAGTTATTGAAACCGGAGAAGGTGAATTTGCCGATGTTATTCTCCAAATTCATCAACTTTCTCAACAATTGAGAAAAGAGCGATTTGATAACCATGCGATCAATTTTGATACGGAAGAGGTTCGTTTTAAACTGGATGAGAATAGTAAACCTATCGGAGTGTATCTTAAAGTTCAAAGAGAAGCCAATTTTCTGATCGAAGAGATGATGTTGCTGGCCAATAAAAAAGTGGCCGAAAAGATTGGTAAAAAATCACCCAAAAATAGAGATCCCAAAACTTTTATATACCGGATTCATGATGAGCCTGTCCATGATAGAGTCGAACAATTCAAAAGTTTTGTTTCTAAATTAGGGTTTGAACTCAAATCCGGAAGTAGAAAGCAGTTTACCGATTCTTTAAATCAGATGTTTACGCAAGCCAAAGATAAGAATGAATACAATCTTTTGGGACAACTATCGATCAGAATGATGGCCAGAGCGGTCTATTCCACTGAAAATATTGGACATTACGGTTTAGCGTTTCCTTACTACACGCATTTCACTTCCCCAATCAGAAGATACCCTGATTTAATTGTTCACAGGCTGTTAGAAGCCTATTTACATCAAGAACCTTCTGTTAAACAGAACGAATATGATGACTATTGTAAGCATTGCTCCATGATGGAACAAAAAGCAACCGAAGCAGAACGTGCCTCAGTTAAGTACAAACAAGCCGAATATTTAGCAGATAAAGTGGGGCAAGTGTTTGAAGCAACTGTCAGTGGCATTGCTAAATGGGGTGTTTTTGCAGAGCTCAAAGAATCCAAATGTGAAGGGTTGATACCTATGAAAAGCTTCACCGACGATTTCTACTACATTGATGAGGACAACTACACGTTAATCGGACTACACAACGGCAACAATATCCGTTTTGGCGACACGATCAAAGTAAAAGTTATGGAAGTAGATCTACAACGCAAAAGCATGACGTTTTCAATGGGCTAATTTCGAATGCTCGTGTGCTCGTGTGCTCGAATGCTCAATTTTCCATTTTTCATTATTCATACGTCTTTTGTCCTTTGTCCTTTCATGGCGTTGGCGCTTCGATACGAAACCTATTTTATTTTATTTTTCAAGTTTTGTCTAAAATGCGGTTTCTACACTTCGACAGGCTCAGTGGCCACTCAGCGACCTTAGAGTAGAACAAATGTGGCACAAAGCCAAGGTCGTTGAGTAGAAGCGCCTTTACGATAAATGAATAAATCGAAGAAATAAGTAGCTTCGTATCGAAACGCCGTTGCCACGAATAATGAATAGTGAATAATGAATAGTGGAGCTAATTGGTTTGTTTTAAGCGAATTGCAAGTCTGTAGTCTGTGGTCCGTAGTCCGTAGTCCGTATTGTTTCACAGTGAAAATGTGACCTTATTTTTTAATAAAATTAGTAGTATTCAATAATTCTATCAATTATTTCCTTTCTTTCTAAATTATCTTGTTTTTCTCCCTGATACATTTCTCTTTTTATCCAATTTCCATAAGAATCATAGATGTAGATATATTTTAATATTTTTATGTCAAAATAAAAACCGGAATAGTAGATCTCTTCAGTAATATTCCCATAAATATCATAAGAGATTGTTTTTTTCTTAAATAATTCACTTTCATTTTCAATACAAATTTGATCAAAGAATGATTCAACCTCAATTATATTTCCCTTTTCATCATATTTATATATCAAATGATTTTTCAATACAGTATCTTTTTTATTTATTGAAAATTCTTTTATTTCTGTTTTTCTACCCATCTCATCATACCAATAGAAAGTTTCTCTATCATGTTTTTTTGAATATGTTATATGATATTCTTTAGATAATTTATTATTATTATCATATTCAAATACTTCAGTTGGATGATAATATGATTTTCCATCTGTAGATTTTTGGGCATATCCTTCTTCAATTTTATTTCCTAATGTATCATATTTGAAATAATCAATTCGATCTTTTCCCCAAATTTTTTCAATAAGATTACTCAATGAGTCATATACAAATTCTTCTCTGTTGTAAAGTTTTGGACTTTTTTCGTACAATTCATGAAATGTATATTCCTCTTTTTTTATTAATAAATTTTTATTATTATATTCAAAAAGATGAAAATTAATATTAGAATGCTTGTTATATAAACTTGTTATTTTAATTATTTGGTTATTGGTATCATATTCATAGCTTGTTTCATTCGAAATTACTCCATTATCAGTATTGATTTTATACTGTATAAGTCCATGTACAAAAAAGACTTCAGATTGACTCCGATCTTCATAATTTTGAAAAAAAATAAATAAATTCTTAGAAATAATTTTACAAATTTGTAAATCAGGATTAAAAAAATATGAAATTGAATCAATTATACAATCAATTCCATACGTGTATCCGCATTTAGTGTTTTCAAAATAAGCTTTATTATATATTGTTTTAATGGTATCACAAGAATAGTCAGGAGAGTGAGTAATGATGGTTATGGATTTTACTTTTCCATTAAGTGTAATATCCCATCCAGTAGGAAAGGATTCCATTTTTTCAAAATTTTTAAAATTTGTTTTTGTTTGAATTTGTGAAAAACCAAAAATAGGTTGGATACACCATATTACGATCAACCCAAATACAATAAAATAATTTAATTTAAAGTGTTTCATTTTTTTATTTTCAAAATGAATTGCAAATATATCAATAGTTTTTGAATTATATGGCAAATGGCGAAGGGCAAATGGTGAAGGGCAAAGGGCTAATGGCTAATGGCTAAGGTGTTAGGTTTTAGGTATTAGTTTTTGGGTGTTAGATTTTATTTTTTATTATTCATTATTCATACGTCTTTTGTCCTTTGTCCTTTCATGGCGTTGGCGCTTCGATACGAAACGTCGTTGCCACGAATAATGAATAGTGAATAGTGAATAGTGAATAGTGGAGCTAATTGGTTTGTTTTAAGCGAATTGCAAGTCTGTAGTCTGTGGTCCGTAGTCCGTAGTCTGTAGTCCGTAGTCTGTAGTCCGTAGTCTGTTGTCCTTATTGTTTCACAATGGAAATGTACCCTGATTTTTTAATTAAAAACACTTTGGAACACTTTATAACATCGTGGAACATTGTGATATTTTTTTAAAAAATAAACTTAAAACTAAAACCCAAAACCTTCTCTAGAATTGAAAGTAAATAAACGGCTGTAAATCAGCGGTGATGAATTGGTATACTATGAATACGGCGGCTACAAAGATGACCCCCATTGCCCAGATGGGAAGTAGGGCGAAGTTGATCCGATACCATTGTTTCCACTTGGCAGGAAGCCAGTGAATGAACATCCCTAGAATGAATAGGATAATTACATATTTGTAGGTTCCAATAATTTCAGGTATGATTTTCAGATCCCATTTTCCACCTATCTGATTGACCATGTTTTTGGCGGTGTTCCAGGCGGCACTGTTGGCTTCTACCGGATCTAAATTGGATCCTGATCGGAAAAATAATCGGGTGAAGGTGATAAACACAAACGTTAAAAATATAGACCAGCCTCGATTGATCCATTTTAAAGGCTTTTGAGAGAAAATCAAATGGTAAATATGGTCTATGAGCGTTCCGAAGAATATGATTCCTGACCATACTGCTCCTATCATCCAGACCGGTTGATTATACTTGATTTCCAATATGATAAATAGTAAAAATAGGATGGCAGTATAAACTGTTTTTTGATACTTCTTGAGTTTTTTCCACCATTTAAAGACTAAAATACCGGAGCCGTTTAATCCACCCCAAATCACGAAATTCCAGCTTGCACCATGCCATAATCCTCCTAATAACATGGTTAGCATTAGATTAAGGTTGGTTCTGAATTTTCCTTTTCGATTGCCTCCCAATGGAATGTAAAGGTAATCCTTAAGCCATGTTGAAAGTGAGATGTGCCATCTTCTCCAAAAAGATCCTGGATTGGTGGCTTTATAGGGAGAATCAAAGTTAATCGGCAAATAAAATCCCATTAACATGGCTACTCCAATGGCAATATCCGTATATCCTGAAAAATCAGCGTAAACCTGCAAGGAGTATGCAAAAATGGCGAATAGATTTTCAAAAGATGTAAATAATAGGGGGTGATCAAATACCCGATCTACAAAATTGACAGCAATGTAATCACTTAATATGATTTTCTTTAGCAACCCATTCAAAATCCAAAAAAGAGCGAATCCGAATTGTCTTTTGGTTAAATGAAATTTATTGTATAACTGAGGGATGAACTGATTGGCTCTAACGATTGGTCCTGCCACCAATTGTGGAAAAAATGTGACAAAAAACCCGAAATCAAAGAAGTTGGTTACATGTTTTAGTCTTCCTCTGTAAACATCAATAACATAGCTGATGCTTTGAAAAGTATAAAAGGAGATTCCTACAGGTAATAGGATTCTACTCGCATCGAAATAGTTGGAATGAGTTGCATCGTTAGTCCATTGGGCAATATAATTGACCACTTTCAGATCGGAGTGAAAGAGCGAATTACACACTTCCGTAAAGAAGTAAGCATATTTGAAATAGGCTAATATTCCTAAATTCACAACAACCCCAAAGATTAAAAACCATTTTTTAGTGGATTTTTTGGTAGCCTGATCAATTTTCTTTCCGGAGTAGTAGCAAATAAGAGTTGTGACAATAAGCAAGATTAAAAAGAGTCCTGATGTTTTGTAATAAAACAACATACTCATAAAAAATAGAAAGGCATTTCGCAATTGAATTCTATTTCCGATTAATGCAAAAACAGCAAAAACAATGGCAAAAAACGCCCAAAAATAGAATTGTGTAAACAGAAGAGGATACTTATCGTCAAACGAGAAAAGGGTAGCAAAAAATGAAGAAATATTGTTCCAGTTCATAATTCGGTTATAGGTTGTTCGTTTGTTTAAATTTTATGTAAGCATTCTGAAAAGCAGAATAAAAGAGATCGCCCATTAAAATATAGCCGTTTTTAGTAAAATGTACTTTATCTTTTTGAGCTAACCCTGCTTTTTCCCATAATGACATCGATTTTGCGCCTCCCATAATTTCGTATTGATCAAAAAGAGCGCTATTTGTTTTTTCTGATAATAGATACATCACTTGTTGCACCTCTTTACCATTGGTATTATTTACCCATTTTGTTTTGGATCTCCATTTTCCCTTTCTCTTGTATCTCACTTTCGTTTTAAAGTAGCTATCATTATTTGAGACAAAAATGAATGAACATTTGGGATTATGTTGTAATATCTCATTCATCAACAGTAAATAGTTCTGTTCAAATTCAAGAGGATTAAAATTGGGTCCTGATGCATCATTGATACCAATTCCAAAAATTACCAGATCAGGATTGATCAAATCCAAATCCTGAGCAAAATTTGAACATCTTAAATAGGATGGGACACTGGCACCATTTACACCAATCGAATGGTACGTAATACCGGGCTGGTCATTTTCCAGAAAGATACCGTTTAAAACAAATCTTTCATTTTGAAAATTGTTAAACTTAATGGAAAATGAATCGGTAATATTTTTTACATCGTAAGTATATCTTTTCAGCAGAGTATCAATTTCAACAGGAAAAACTTCGATAGAATCAATGATTAAAGATGGGATTACATCAATAGAATCTGAATAACCCAATAAAATGATTCGATTTGTCAGGTATTGAAGTAGAGAATCTTTAAAAATGATTTTCAAAGTGGCGCTTGAGTCAGAGGTGATCACAGCAACACCGGTGATTCCTAATGGAACAGGATGTTCAGGTAGAACATTTCTAATAATTTCAAAAGTGCCGGTACTTCTGACTAAATAATCTGTAGGGTTATTGGATCTGGGAGCAGCAGAATAGGGAAAAATCATGCCTCTACCTCCGATATATTCAGGATTGGCTAATAAAATCTGGCGTCTGATAGTATGAGGAAAAGTGCCGGCCTGAACGTGAGATCCTCCAATATGCATAATATTTAATTTCCCAAGACCTGTTTTTTGGAGCGAATCATATTTGATAAAAAAGTGATTCAAGTTAGACAGATTGGGGTTATAGACCAAAGTGTCAGCCGAAAATTGGATGAAAGGATAGCTGTTAAGTGTATCGTTTGACTGATTAAAACCATCTAAAACAGACAAAAACAGAATAGTAGTGAAGAGTATTTTTTTGAGCATCATTATTTAGGTAATTGAGTATGTTTTTTCAATTGTTTTTGGTACACTTCTATAAATGGAGCATCGGGGTGAAGTTTACGTAATTCATAAAAGTCTTGCATAGTACTGAAAGTTTGAACCAAAATGGATCCAATCTCTTTAGCCCCTTGAGACGAAAAGTGAACATAATCGCTTCCTGCCCAACCTTTTTTCACCCATCCCAACATAGAGTTTTTACCGCCCATCACTTCGTACATATTCCAGAAAGCAGCGCCATTTGCAGGAACTTCTGTTTTCAATTTATCAACTAAATATGGAAGAATAGGGTAGGTAGTCAAAACACCTTTAACCCGGGTAGCCATGTCGGAAGGTCCAATAAATAAAATTGGAATATCAGGAAATAACTTTTTAAGATATTGAATTTGTTTCATTAATTGAGAAACGTATATATCTGCACTTTTTTCGTTATATAGACCTGGAACAGAGTTTCCTCCATACTGCAAAATGATCATTCCAACGTGAATACCTGAAACCAACTCTTTATAAATTTGGGGATTCATTTGGGTAAACATGGTTCCACTTGCCCCTCTCATAGGGATATTATCGACAGCGACACCGGATTTACCATCCACTAAAATGCCATAGATATTGGGATTTCCGTTGATTTGGAGAGAAAAGTTATTCACTGCAGTATCCAATTGCCATTTAAACATCTGCAAACCGGGGAAATTGATCTCCTTTTTTAAAGATATTTTAGATTTATTCAGATTTAGAGATGCTTTAGTAAGGTTTTCGTTATGAAAAAGGAGGGTGATATTTTGGTAATTTTTTGATTTATTATTACTGGAACTGAAAGCGTAAAAACTCCCATTTCCATTCACTTTAAAACTTTTCGCCATCAATCCGTAGTCGTTCATTTTATTTCTTTGTCCATCACCATATAAACCATAAGTGGTATAGGAGCCTACGTAGTTTTGATTGATTGTTGCTGTAGGAACAGATTGAAAAAGGGGAAGTAATCCCGGGCCGGAACCACCATACTCTTTTTGAAAATAGGTTCTGATATCAGAACTGATGCGATCTAATTCGATTTGGGAGTCTCCATAGTGAAGAACACGCACAATTTGATCCCGATAAACGGCAGATTCAGCTTGTTTAAAAAAAGAATCAAAATAGGAATAATTATCATTAGGAAGATAGAAGCGTGTAGGGTGCACCATTGCTTCTATAAAGTAGTCGAGTGTATCACTTAAAGCAACTTGAAGGGAGTCAATTTTTTTAATTTTCCGCTCTTCAATCAACTTTTCAGGATCAAATTCAGATGCTTTGTTTCTAACTAAAATCTCTTCGGGCTGAGGAAATTGAAAAGTATAGGAACCCACTTTAATGCCATTTTCAGGAAAAATGGATGAAATAAGCGTTAAAATGGCAATAATTGAAAAGATGAAAATGGTAATTTTAAGTAATTTCATGCTTCAAACCCAGTATTAGCTAAGGCAGTTTCTTAATTGATGGATAGATTCGAGAGGGTTTTCTGTTTTAAAAACAGCATTACCGGCCACTAAAATATCTGCACCTGCTTCTACAAGAAGTGCTGCATTTTCTAGATTAACACCACCATCCACTTCAATAAGGGCATTAGATTCATTTTTAATAATGATATCCTTTAATTCTTTAATCCTTTGGTAACTTCTTTCAATAAATTCTTGTCCTCCGAAACCGGGGTTTACAGACATGATCAGCACAAAATCCACATCATTTATAATATCATTTAAAACAGAAACAGGCGTATGAGGATTAAGAACGACGCCAGCCAGCATATCATAATTTTTTATTTCATGGATGGTTCGATGAAGATGAGTAGAGGCTTCCCAGTGAACAGATAAACAATCGGCACCTGCATTTTTAAATTCCCTGATATAGCGTTCGGGTTGTGTGATCATTAAATGAACATCCAAAGGTTTTTCTGATAATTTTTTAATGGTTTGAATAACAGGCATTCCAAAGGTGATATTGGGGACAAACACGCCGTCCATAATATCCAAATGGATCCAATCTGCGTCAGATTGGTTTAGCATGATGATCTCTTTCTCTAAATTGCCAAAATCGGCTGACAATAAGGAGGGGGAAATTATTGGTTTCATAATAAAATTCTTGATTTTTTTGAAAGTGCAAAAGTACGAAATAAATTAACAAGAAAAATTATTAGCTTTCAGCTATCAGGTATCAGCTATCAGGTATCAGCTATCAGGTATCAGGTATCAGTTATCAGTTATTAGTTATTAGGTTTTGGGTTTAAGGTTTTAAAGGTTTAAAGGGTTAATGGTGTTTCAACCTTTCAACAGAGCAGCGTCCAGCGTTCAACTTTCAACAGCGCAGCGTTCAACCTTTAAACCTTTCAACAGCGCAGCGTTCAACTTTCAACAGCGCAGCGTTCAACCTTTCAACTTTAAACAGCGAAGCGTTCAACTTTCAACCTTTCAACAGTGCAGCGTTCAACCTTTAAACACATTAATAAAATCATAATAAAAGTTAACAAAAGTTAAAAAAACTTAATTGAATATTGTTTGAATGTGTAGATGGATTAGTAAAGATCCTGCTATCGGTTTTGAATTTTAATATTTGTTAACAAATGTTAAAAAGTTATTTAACTTATTAACAATTACCCTTTTTGGGTTAATAAAATAAAATAAAAGTGAAAAAAAGTTAAAATAAATTTATACTTTTGCGCAACGTTTAGTCAAAAAAAACGTCTAATAAAAGTGGACAAAACCCCAATCAAATAATTATTAAAAAAAAATTAAAATGAAAAAATTTCAATCAATTGCATTGCTTGTTTTTATGTTGTTTTTAATAAAAACAACAAGTGCACAAAACTATGGCATGTCTTTTGCCAATTCGGCAACGTATGCACAAATCCCGCAAGATCCGAGTCACAATATTACCGGATCAATTACATTAGAAGCCTGGATTTATCCAACTTCTTGGACATCTGAATTATGGAGAGGATCCATTATTAACAAAGAGCAAAACAACTCAACGGGATATATGTTGAGATGTGGTGCTAATGGTACTTTAAATTTTAATTTTGGTACCGGAACAGCTTGGAAAGAGATTAGCTCACCAGCGAATACATTAATACTAAATACATGGCAACATGTTGCCGGTGTATTTAATGGTACTACTTTGACACTTTATGTTAATGGTGTTCAAGTGGGTACTCCTGTTTCATACACAGGAACAATTGGAACCAATACAGTTCCCATTGAAATTGGTCGTTCAAATATTGATATAAATCGGTTTTTCTACGGTCGTATTGATGAAGTAAGAATTTGGAATACAGCCATTTCAGCCACTGATATATTTGCCTATTACAATTCATCCATTACATCATCCAATCCAAATTATGCATCTTTAGTGGGGTACTATGAGATGGATAATTTTTATTCAGATACAGACAATGATGGAAATTTAGATATAATTGCAACTGTTGGAGTTCCAGGAGAAGTTTATTCAGCTTCTTATGGACCCGCTTGCAATCCTTTGTTTTCAAGTACAGCTCCTGCGGGAACTACAACCATTAACACAACACATAGTTCAATTGCACCTGTTTCATTGGGGAATACAAATGCACAAATTATGAAAGTGATTGTGGATGTTTTTAATGATGCAACATTATCACAATTAGTTTTTAGAACTAATGGAACAACATCTGCATCAGATATTGCCAATGCCAGAGTTTGGTACACCGGCTCAAACGGTACTTTTTCAACAACTTCACAGTTTGGGGCAACTGTTGCCACACCTCCGGGAGCCAATAATAATATGACTTTTACAGATACAAAATCATTATCTTGTGGTCGTCACTATTTTTGGTTAACTTATGATATTCAACCTACCGCAACAATTTCAAATGTTGTTGATGCCACTTTTCAAACTGCTACCATTGATGGATCTTCTATTGTTTCATTAGATCCAAACCCTACAGGAAGTAGAGAGATTTTATCCAGTTGTGCTCATACGATTCGAATGACAGCCTCTACGGGAACATTGGGATGGAACGGTGCTCAAGTTGATGTTTATGTTAATGGTGTATTAGCGATGTCAGGAGTCGGTTCAACATTTTTGACCGGTGCCGGACCAAAAGATACCTTATTATATGCTTCAACATTTGATACCATTTCAATTGTAAGAACTTTAGATGGTGCAACTGTTGCTAATGTAAGAGTTGCGCTATTGGATGGTAATGGAACGGTAAAAATTGCAGCCATTCAACCAACCACTACAGGAATTGGAACAAGAGGGTATTGTGGAGGTATTGTTACCACCAATAATGCTACTCTGATCACAGATGTAACGGCACAATTAAATGGGACATTTGCTAATTGTTTTCCAACAGAAACGGGATTCAGATACAAAAAAACATCTGAAGCAATTTGGAATTTTGTTCAAGATTACGATAATCCATTAACCTATCAGGTACAAGGATTAACAGCTCAAACCCAATACCATTATCAAGCTTATGCTATTGTAGGAGTTGATACTATTTTTGGTACAACTATTAATTTTACTACAGCATGCGGTGCAATCACCACTTTACCATGGAGTGATTTCTTTGATACTTATGGAACAGGTACAACTATTTTCCCAACTTGTTGGGTGAAAAATTCTACTGCAACTACATATCCTTACATTACTTCTACAAATGCATCATCACCCGGTTCTATGTATTTTTATGCTGGATCAACCGGTGGTAGAATTATAGGAGTAACACCAATGTTTGATTCTTCGATTCCAATGAATACATTGAAAGCAGAATTCAAACTAAGAGCTTCAGGAACAGATGATACTATGTTAGTTGGTATAATGACAGATCCATCAGATTATACTACTTTTGAAACAATTGCTACAATATCATTAACAACTACAGGGACTTTCCAGGATAGAGAAGTTTTCTTTAATAACTATACAGGAACTGGTCAATATATTGCTTTTAGAGTGAATTATGGACCAAACTCTGCTACTATGTATGTTGATAATCTAGTTGTGATGACCATTCCAACTTGTCCAAGACCTAATAATATTGTTTTTTCAAATATTTTAGCTAATAGTGCCAATGTTTCCTGGACTGAAAATGGAACAGCTACCACTTGGGAACTAGAATATGGTCCAACAGGTTTTACACCAGGGACAGGAACTATAGAGTCAAATATTACTTCATTACCTTATACCATTAATGGTTTAAATCCACAAACTAATTATCAGGTTTATGTAAAATCAATTTGTAGTGTTTCTGATCAAAGTATATATTCTAACCCAGCATCATTTATGTCAGCTTGTGGAGCTATTACTACTTTGCCTTATAATGAGTCATTTGATACTTATGGTACTGGTTCACCAAATTTTCCCACCTGTTGGGTGAGAAATACTGCAGGTTCAACAACTGCTCCATATATTAGTAGTACCAATGTGTCTGCACCGGGATCTTTATATTTTAGCGCCAGTTCTACAACCATCAACAGAGTAATGGCTGTTACCCCATTATTTGATGCTTCTATTCCTATCAATACTCTTAAAACTGAATTTAAGATGAGAGTTAGTGCATTAGATGATTCTTTGATTGTTGGTGTCATGACAGATCCAACTGATGCTACAACTTTTACAGCCATTCAAACATTAGGTTGTACATCTACAGGTACAAATTTCGATAAAGAAGTTTTCTTTACTAATTATGCGGGGACAGGTCAATATATTGCATTTAGAGTAAACTATACCACCAATTCTGCTGTAGCTTATATTGATAATGTTTCCATTTTGACTATTCCTGCTTGTCCAAGACCAACCTATCCGGGAGTTACAAACATTACCAGTGTTTCAGCTGATTTAACCTGGACAGAAAATGGTTCAGCAACCCAATGGGAAGTTGAATATGGCCTAGTTGGTTTTACTCAAGGTACAGGAACAATTGTAAGTGCAACCTCCAATCCATTTCCATTATATGGATTAACACAAGCAACTAGTTATACTTATTATGTAAGAGCAATCTGCGCTCCAGGTAATGAAAGTTTATGGAGTGATGCTAAAAATTTTGCAACTAATTGTGATCCAATTGTATCTTTGCCTTATGTTGAAGATTTTGAAACCACACCTGTTGATGCTATACCTGTTTGTTATAATGAACTACAATCAGGTAATGCCAATGTAAAGGTTATTAACAGTTCCTGGGGTGGTAAGGTTTTGGAGATGTCTTATGGCGCTTCAGCAACAGGAGATTGTTACATTATTTTACCTCAATTTTCAGCCATGATCAATACTCTTCGAGTTGGATTCAAATATGATGGTGGAACAGATAATCATAAGTTTGGTTATATTACAGATCCAACCAATCCTGCAACTTTCACTGAAATATTTAATGTAAATATTGTCGGAAGTTCAGGTGGCTGGTATTATTATGATATGTTAACCAATAATACATTGAACGGAACAGAAAGAATTGCAATTAAATATAATCCTTCAGCAGGATATCATAACAACCGATATGATAGTTTAACTGTAATGATAATGCCTTCTTGTTTACCTCCATTTGGATTGAATGCAACAGCCATTACTACAACTGATGCAACTTTGAATTGGTCACCAGCCGGAACAGGAACACCGGTTGATTATACTTTGCAATACAGAGCCTTAGGTGAAACAACATGGAATGTTATTAACAACGTAACACCTCCTTACATTTTAACTTCATTAAATTCAAGTACTACTTATCAGTATCAAGTACAAGCCAATTGTGGAGGAAGTGATGTTAGTGACTGGTCAGCCATTGCTACATTTATGACAGCATGTGGATCTATTACAACATTGCCATGGTCAGATTCATTTGATAATTATGGAACCGGATCAACCATTTTCCCAACTTGTTGGACAAAAACTCAATCTGCAGCCAATACATTTTATGTTTCTACAACAAATTACTCTGCTCCAGGTTCATTATATTCATACTTAACGGCTACTGGTAGTTATAATATTGCTGTAACTCCTCAATTTGATGCAACTATTCCAATTAATACTTTAAAAGCTGAATTCAAATATAGAGTTTCTAGTAATGATGATACATTGTATGTAGGAGTGATGAGCATACCAACTGATCCAACTACTTTTGAGTTGGTTGCTAAGAAAATACCTACTACAACTGCTGCTTTCGAAACTATGGAAGTTTATTTTAATAATTATGTTGGAACTGGTCAATATATTGCATTTAAAACCGCTTACACTTCCAGTTCATCGACAACTTATATGGATAATGTTGTTGTATCAACAATACCTGCTTGTCCAACACCATCATTCTTAACATCTTCAAATATTTCAACTTATTCAGCTGATTTAGCATGGACAGAAAATGGTACGGCTACTTCCTGGGCTATTGAATACGGCCCAACAGGATTTACACCTGGAACAGGTACAATGGTTACTGGTGTTTCAACAAACCCTTACACATTACAAGGATTATCCCCAAATACGACCTATCAAGTGTATGTTATGTCTGATTGTGGTGGAATATATAGTTCTCTAAGTAATGTTACATCATTCACAACAGCTTTAATTCCAATTGCATTACCTTATTACAATGATTTTGAAAATCCAGGCACTTATTCTGATTTTGGATTTGTTAATGGAACTCAAGTCAATAAATTTGTGATTGGAAGTGCCACAGGTGTTAATAATACTGTTGGTGGAGCTAATGCTCTTTATATTTCTAATGATAACGGAACCTCATGGGCATATACAGGTGGTACAGCCAATTCATCGAAAGTTTATTCTTTTGTTGATATTCAAGTACCGGTTGGTGTAAATGAGCTATTATTAGATTTTGATTGGATAGCCCAAGGATCTAATGCTACTTACGATTTTTTAAGAGTGTATTTAATGCCTGTAAACATTAATGTGACAGCCGGAAATATTCCTCCAACTGTAAATAGTGTTAATTATGACTTAGCTGCTATGATTGGTCGCTATACCGGAGGCCCCGGAGACCATTGGTTAAGTGTTCATAATACTTGGCAACATGCTCAATTTAGCATTAATACAATTCAATATCCAAACTTAGCCGGAAATACCTGGAGATTATATTTCCATTGGAGAAATGATCAGGCTACTGCTGTTCAACCACCTGCTACTGTAGATAATATTTCCATTACTATTCCAACATGTCCAACGCCAACTGCATTGGTTACTTCCAATATTTTAACCAATAGTGTTGATTTGACATGGACAGAAAATGGAACAGCTACATCCTGGAATATTGAGTATGGTCCTACAGGATTTACTCCTGGAACAGGTACAATGATTAATGGGGTAACAACTAATCCATACACCATATCAGGATTATCACCACAAACAACTTATCAAATATATGTTACTTCAGTTTGTGGAGCATCTGATTTAAGTGCACACTCCATTCCAAAAACTGTGACAACAGCTTGTGGTGCGATTACAACATTACCTTGGGTAGATTATTTTGATTCTTATGGTACCGGAACTGGAGTATTTCCACAATGTTGGACTAAAAATACAACAAATACAACATATCCATACATAACATCAACAAACTTCTCATCACCTGGTTCCATGTATTTTTATAACGGAACAGCAGGTAATTATGCTATTGCTGCCACTCCTTTATTCGATGCTACTATTCCTGTTAATACTTTAAAAGCAGAATTTAAGTATAGAACAACTTATACTACAGATACTATTTATGTAGGTGTTATGACTGACCCGACCATTGCTTCTTCGTTTGTGCAAATTGCAGCCATAGGTGCTACATCTACCGGAACCTGGCAAGATAAAGAAGTTTTCTTCTCATCATACACAGGAACTGGTCAATACATTGCATTTAAAAATCAATATAATACAACTTATACATATAGTTATATTGATAATTTGGAGATTATGACAATTCCAACATGTCCTAGACCAACAAATCTCAGTACTTCTAATATAACATCAGGTTCGATTGATTTAAACTGGGTAGAAAATGGATCAGCAACACAATGGCAAATTGAATATGGTCCAACAGGATTTACACATGGTACAGGAACATATATTTCTTCTTCAACACATCCTTCTACTATTCCATCATTAATTTCTTCTACTTCTTACGATTTTTATGTTAGGTCAATATGTGGAGTAGGGGATACCAGTATTTGGTCCGTGAAAACTGTTGGTATAACAGCCTGTTTACCTATTACTACATTACCATGGACAGAAGGATTTGAAGCTATTACTGCGGTTAATCAATTACCCGTTTGTTGGAGTGCATCAAATTTAGGAACTTATACGTTTTCTCAATTAGTGGATTATACTTCATATAATAGGGTTGCTCATACCGGAACAAAGGCTATCTATTTTAAATATAGTTGTAATGACCGTTTCTTTACACCCGGATTCCAATTAACCGCCGGAGTTGCCTATAATTTCTCCTATTGGTATATTACTGATGGTTATTCAGGATGGAGTTCTTTGGAACTTGGTGCATATTCCGGTCAAACAGCAGGTACATTAGTACAAACTTTGAATACAATTACTTCTCCAAATTCCACTACTTATACTCAAGTAAATGCTACATATACTCCTACTGCTTCTGGAGTTTATTACTTTGGTATTTTCTGTCAATCTAATTCAACTCCATGGTATTTAACATTAGATGATTTTTCACTTACATCATCATCCACACCAACTTGTATTACTCCAACAAACCTTGCAGTATCAAGTATTACTTCTTCCGGAGCAACAGCAACCTGGACAGCAGGTGGCACTGAAACTCAATGGGAAGTTGCTTATAAACCAACTGCTGCATCAACTTGGAATAGTGTATTTGTAGCTAATCCAACTCACAACTTTACTACATTAACTGCTTCAACGCCTTATGATGTAAAAGTTAGAGCAATATGTGGAGTAGGGGATACCAGTGCTTATACAACTGTTGTAAACTTTACAACCACTGCTGTAGCAGCATGTAATACACCAACAGGAATAGCAGTGACTAATAATACCAATGGAAGTGCAACTATAAACTGGGTAAATGGTGGAACTGAAACTGCTTGGGAATTAGATTATAAATTATCTTCATCTTCAACATGGACTACCTTACAAGTAACCACTCATCCTCAACTATTAATGGGGCTAAATACATGTTCAGATTACAATGTAAGAGTACGTGCGGTATGTTCAGCCGGTGTTTACAGTAATTATACTTCAGTTGTTAATTTCACGACTCCACCGGTAACCCCAACGAATGTTCAAGTTCCAACAGTATCCATTACGGATCAATCTGCAGTTGTAACCTGGACACCGGGAGGAAGTGAAACTCAATGGCAAGTAGAATACAAATTGGTATCATCTACAAACTGGACAACCCCAGCACCATGTTCGTCTCCAACATTCCTTATGACTCCATTACAAAGTAATTCAACTTACCAAGTAAGGGTAAAAGCTTTATGTGGAGCTAACAGCAGTGCATTTACCAATTCTGTTCAGTTTACAACCAACGGTGCATCAGTATTTACTATTACAGCATCTTCTAATAGTTTTGGAACAATTTCTCCATCAGGAACTGTAACGGTCAATGCCGGAGCAAACCAACTATTTACCTTCACTCCAAATGCAAATGCAACCATAGATTCATTAATTATAGACAATGGAGCACCTATTGCACATACACTATCAACTTATACTTTTTCAAATGTAATAAGCAATCATACTATTGTAGCGATCTTTAAAGATCATACAGGAGTTGAAGAATCAGTATTAAATCAGATGGTAGATTTATACCCAAATCCGACCAACTCGTATATTGATTTAAGATTCAATGAAGCGCAATTACAGGTTAAAGTGTGTAGATTATATGATGTTTATGGAAAACTATTAAAAGTTGTACCTGTAAGCAGTGATTTAACCAGAGTAGATGTATCCGATTTAGCAAACGGAGTATATTTTGTAAGGTTAGACAGTGAAAGAGGGACTATTACTAAAAAGTTTGTAAAGAAATAGATCATTAGTTTTTATAAAATTTTTTATAAGGGGTCGGAGTTATTCGACCCCTTTTTTTTCGAGTTTCTTACAATTTGAGTCATATCTTCTAATCTAATAAAAGATGGGTACACTTTTGATGTAAAAATGGTTCTCATTATAAAAATCATATTTTCAATATTTTAAATAAAGTTTTACCCAGCATTTATTAGATTATAAAATATTAAATAAAAATTTTGTGATAATTATCAAGAAATTAGTCATTTAAGATAAAGATAAATAGTTATTCACAATTTAATTTTATAAATGTTAATAAATATTAATAAAAAACAATAAAAGTTAAGAAAAATTTAATTACATTTGCGATATTAAAATAAAGTAAATAAAAATCTAATTTTTTATTATATTAATAGTTAATAAAAGTTAAAATTCATTTTAAAAACCAATTTAATAACCAAAATATCAAAAAGTTATGAAAAAAAATTTATTTATCTTTTTGTGGATAGCGCTATTTTTTAGTGTTTTCACAACAAATGCTCAAAACTATGCTTTGGGCTTTTCCAATCAAAATCAAACTGCTAAAGTTCCATTAAATCCATCTTTGGATATAACTGGCCCTTTAACTATTGAAGCTTGGATTTATCCCACATCTTGGAAAACGAATGTTTATCAAGGGTGTATTTTAAACAAAGAAGGGCTTAATTTTCAGGGTTACATGTTAAGATGTGGTGCAAATGGTACTCTAAATTTTAATATTGGAACAGGATCATCTACCCAATGGAAAGAAATAAATTCACCTTCCGGAACACTTGTGTTAAATACTTGGCAACACGTTGCCGGTGTTTTTGATGGTACACAATTAAAAATTTACGTAAACGGTGTTCAGGTTGGATCTCCATTGTCCTATACAGGAGCGGTTGCTATAAATGATACTATTCCATTGGAAATTGGAAGATCACATCTGTATCATGACCGTAACTTTCCCGGAAGAGTTGATGAAGTAAGAATTTGGAATGTTGCAGTTTCTGCAACAGATATTGCTGCTTATTATAATTCAACAATCACTTCAGCACACCCCAATTATTCCAATTTATTAGCTTATTATGAAATGGATAATTTTAATACAGATACTAATTTAGATGGTAATTTAGATTTTACTGCAACTGTTGGACCTTCCGGTGAAGTATATGAAGCACCTTACGCTCCTGCTTGTAACGCATTGTTTACAAGTACAGCACCCGCAGGTTCAACTTCTATTGAAGCGTATCAATCTACTACCTCTCCAGCATCATTAGGGGGAACTAATCAACATATTTTGAAAATTGCCGTTGATGCTTTTTCTGATGTAACATTATCTCAGTTAGTTTTTCAAACTTTTGGAACCATATCCACATCTGATATTTTAAATGCCAGAGTTTGGTATACAGGATCTAATAACAATTTTTCACCAACTACTCAGTTTGGTGCAACAATTCCTACTCCTCCAACTGCTAGCAGTAATATGACTTTTACCGGATCTCAAACAATTCCGTGTGGGAGAAGTTATTTATGGTTAACCTACGATATTAATCCGAATGCAACTTTAGCCAATTTAGTGGATGGAACATTTATCAGTGCAGTTATAGATGGTACCACTATGTACCCAATAACTTCTGATCCTACGGGCGCAAGAGAAATTGCAGCTACTTGTCAACATACATTACAAATTTCAGCTCAATATGGAGGTGGATGGTATGGTGGTCAGGTGTCCGTCAATGTTAATGGAACTCCAGTATTGACAGGAATTGGTTCGACTTTTACAACAGGGTACGGACCCATTTCATTTACATTTGATGCGGGTACAGCAGATGTTATTTCTATTGTAAGAACTACTGATGGTACATCTCCATCATATATGAGAGTCGCTGTATTGGATGGAAATGGTACAACCATTTTAGCATCTGTTAATCCAACAACTTCTGGTGTTACTACAACAGGTTATTGTGGTGGTGTTGCTTACACAACTTCAGCTACTTTAGTAACTGCATATTCTGCTCAATTAAATGGATCTTATGCCAACTGTATCCCAACAGAATCAGGTTTTAGATACAAAAAAACTTCTGAAACGGTATGGACTTTTGTTCAGGATTATAACAATCCAATGACTTATGATCTTCAAGGACTTGTTCCTGCTACTAACTATCATTACCAAGCCTATGCTATTGTTGGGTTTGATACACTATGGGGATCAACAATCAATTTTGCGACAACTTGTGTTCCATTCTCAATCCCTTTTGCTGAATCTTTTAATTCAACATCAATTCCATTATGTTGGACTAATAGTTCATCCAATCCATTTA
This sequence comes from uncultured Bacteroidota bacterium, assembly GCA_942493315.1. Lineage (GTDB taxonomy): Bacteria > Bacteroidota > Bacteroidia > Bacteroidales > WCHB1-69 > UBA5429. The sequence goes on from OW818690.1 coordinate 2,431,695, forward strand.
ATTTTGTTACATCAGGTTCTTCACCAACTGCTTCTCCATTTTTTGGATCAGGGATGGCTCGTTTTGCCGGATATTCTTATTCTTCAGGTCAAGTTGGTTATTTAGTGACTCCTGCTTTAGCAAATTTAACTACTGGTATGGAAGTTAGATTCTGGTTTCACAGACAAGATTTTAATAATTCCTATACTGTCGGAGCCATTAGAGTAAAAGCAAATAGTACAAATAATACTACCAATGCAGTCTTATTAACAACAGTTCAACGTGTTTATAATCAAGCCCCTGTTGTTCCTTCTGCCGGATGGTATGAATATATTGCTGTGATTCCTGCAGATACATTTACCCATATTATTTTTGAATGTACTTCTGATTATTGGGGAAATATGTTTATGGATGAGGTTAGTATTGATTATCCTGCAACTTGTCCAAGACCACCCGCAACTGCTGTTACTGTTCCTGCAGTTTTAAATAATGCTGCTACTATCAATTGGTTAAGAGGTGGTACGGAAACAGAGTGGGAAGTGTCATATAAAACTACTGCAGAAACAACGTGGACAACAGAAACAGCTTATGATACCATTTATACTTTATTAAATTTAACACCTGCTACTTCATATCAGGTTAAAGTAAGAGCTGTATGTGCTCCTGGTGATGTCAGTTTATGGACTCTAGAAAAAACATTTACTACATTATGTGATCCAATCCTTTCGTTACCATTTGTTGAAAATTTCGAATCAACTGCTTCTGGTCAAATACCAGTTTGTTTCAATACATTATTATCAGGAAATGCATCAGTAAGTGTAACTAATAGTGATGGTAGTATGGTATGTAATTTTAGTTCAGGATCAGTTTCCAATAACTGTTTCTTGATTTTACCATTAACAAATGATCCTGTTAACACATTAAGAGTTATGTTCAAATATTATGGTGGAGCAAACCATTTATACAAAATTGGATATATGACAGATGCATCCAATGCAGCATCATTTGTTGAATTACATAATGCGCCACTAAGCACAAGTGGTGGATGGTATAGTTTTGATATGGTTACCTCCAATACTATGACAGGGGCTGAAAGATTAGCCATTAAATTTGTGATGGCATCAGGATATAGTGCCAGAATTGATAGCATAACTATAATGCAACAACCTCCATGTGTTGAACCAACTACATTAGCTTTATACAATTCAGGAATAAATGATGCTACAGTTACTTGGAATGGAACAGGGAACAGTTACAATTTAGAATATAAAGAGTTAACTGCAACAACTTGGATTCCTATCTCAAATGCAACATCTCCATATACAATTCCTGGTTTATTACAAAATACTCAATATGAATTTAGAGTACAATCTGTTTGTGATGGCGGTGTATTAAGTGGATTTAGTCCAGCTTTTACATTCTCAACTCTTTGTGATTTAATCACAGTATTACCTTATGTTCAAGATTTTGAATCAACAGCAGTAAATGATATTCCTAGTTGTTATAATAAAATCCAATCAGGGTACGGTACAGTAAAAGTAATTGATTTATCTACTGAAATACCACAAGCAGGAAAAGCTTTACAAATGGATTTCAGCTCCTCTTCATCAGGAGAAGCATACATTATTTTACCAAAATTTAGTGATCCTGTTAATACATTAAGAATTGGATTCAGATATTATGGTGGTTCTGCCAATCATAGAATTGGTTATCTTACAGATAATATATGACAGGGGTGAAAGATTAATTAATTTTGATGGATAGGATATAGTGAAATTGATAGATAATATATGAAAACCTATGTGTTGAAATAATTAGTTTATAAATTAGGAATAATGATTACAGTTACTTGGAATGGAACAGGGAACAGTTACAATTTAGAATATAAAGAGTTAACTGCAACAACTTGGATTCCTATCTCAAATGCAACATCTCCATATACAATTCCTGGTTTATTACAAAATACTCAATATGAATTTAGAGTACAATCTGTTTGTGATGGCGGTGTATTAAGTGGATTTAGTCCAGCTTTTACATTCTCAACTCTTTGTGATTTAATCACAGTATTACCTTATGTTCAAGATTTTGAATCAACAGCAGTAAATGATATTCCTAGTTGTTATAATAAAATCCAATCAGGGTACGGTACAGTAAAAGTAATTGATTTATCTACTGAAATACCACAAGCAGGAAAAGCTTTACAAATGGATTTCAGCTCCTCTTCATCAGGAGAAGCATACATTATTTTACCAAAATTTAGTGATCCTGTTAATACATTAAGAATTGGATTCAGATATTATGGTGGTTCTGCCAATCATAGAATTGGTTATCTTACAGATCCAACCAATGCAGCAACATTTGTTGAAGTGATCAACCAAACTCTTGCAGGAGCTACCGGTGGAGTATGGTACAATTTTGATTTATTAACCAACAATACTTTAACAGGTAATGAAAGAATTGCAATCAAATATAATCCAGGTTCAGCCTGGTATAATAATAGATATGATAGTTTAACAGTAATGGCTATGCCATCTTGTTTACCTCCATTTGGATTAACAGCAACAAACGTAACTGCTTTTGATGCCACATTAAATTGGAATCAAGCTACTGTAGGTACAGCTATTGATTATAATATTGAATACAAAACGAATACTGAAACAACCTGGACATTGATTCCAAATGTAACATTCCCTTATAATTTGACTCCATTACTTCCAATGACTACCTATCAGTTTAGAGTTCAGGCAAATTGTTCAGCTACTGAAACTAGTGATTTCTCTACAGCTGTATCTTTTACCACATTATGTGCACCTCTTACACCTCCAACTGTTTCTGAAACATTTGCTTCAATGTTGCCAAATGCTTGTTGGGCAAGAAAATCAGGAGCACTTCCTGCAACCGGCAATGCTACTTTGACTGACTATTCTGGTGGATGGGGAATTAGAACAAATATTGCTCCAAATACTGCTTATGTAAATATGTATTCAACTTCTTGTCAATATTGGTTAATTACTCCTTCTATTGACTTAGGTGATGGAACTTCCCAATATCAACTTGATTTTGATATTGCAAGAACAGCATATAATTCTACAAATGTTGGAAATATGAATCAGTCTCCAAATGCAAGATTTGTTGTTTTAATTTCTACAGATAACGGAACAACGTGGAATAGTACCGGAATTATAAAAGAATATAACAATACCACAGGTACACCAATCAGTACTTTGACTAATACATTACAAAGTCAATCTATTGCTTTATATGACTCTGTTGCAATGGTACCTTATTCCGGAATTGTTAAGTTTGCTTTCTTTGCTTTTGAAAATGATGCATCATATTCTTATGATAATGATATTCATATTGACAACTTCCAGGTTAATCCTTACAACTCTTGTGTTCGCCCTACTGGTGTTTCTGCATCCAATATTGGATCCTATTCAGCTCAAATTAACTGGACCGAAGCTGGATCAGCTACTTCTTGGGTTATTGAATATGGGGTTCCAGGATTCACTTTAGGAACCGGTACCTCAGAAAATGCTTCAACAAATCCTTATGTTATTTCAAGTTTAACTCCTCTAACTACATATCAATATTATGTGAAAGCAGATTGTGGATCAGGAAATAGCAGTAACTGGTCATTACCAGGAACATTTACAACTTTACCTTCTTGTCCTGCCCCTACTGCATTAACAACTTCCAATATTACTACTTCATCATTAGATTTAGCATGGACAGAAAATGGTACAGCTACATCTTGGGAAATTGAGTATGGAATTGCAGGATTTGCACATGGATCTGGAACATCACTAGTAACTTCAACTCAACCTCAAAATATTGCAACACTATCTCCAGCAACTTCTTACGATTTTTATGTAAGAGCCATTTGTGGAGCTGGTGATTCCAGTGCATGGTCTGTTAAAATTACAGTTACAACACCATGTTTATCTACAACCTTACCATTTGTTGAAAACTTCAACGGTTCATCAATTCCTGTTTGTTGGTCACAAACCTATTCAGGAGCATTATCTTCAAATCGTTGGTCAGTAAGCACGGGTACTAATGCAGGTGGAGCAGCAAATCAAATGGTTTGTACATTCCAAAATGCAACAGGAATTTCAAGATTTATCACGCCTGCAATTGATTTTACCGGAGTTACAAATCCTGTTTTAACCTTTAAACATTACTTTGATGACTACGGTTCAGGTGCTACTTTAAAGATTCAATCCAGTACAGATTTAACTACTTGGGTAGATCAACCTTATTCCATTACATCTGGTTCAGGAAATCAAGGACCTGCAACAGTTACAGTTCCATTAACGTTATCATCAGGAGTTAATTATATTTCATGGACTGTAGATGGAAATCACTATCAAATTGATTACTGGTATATTGATGATGTAAATATTTCTAATGCTGTTGTCACTTGTCCAACTCCTACAAACCTTGCAGTATCAAGTATTACTTCTTCCGGAGCAACAGCAACCTGGACTGCAGGTGGTACTGAAACTCAATGGGAAGTAGCTTATAAACCTACCGCATCTTCAACTTGGAATACAACTTATGTAACTGCTCCAACTTATAATATGATCTTATTAACTGCATCAACACCTTATGATGTAAAAGTTAGATCAATATGTGGAGCTGGGGATACCAGCGCTTATACCGCTGATGTTAACTTTACAACCACAGCTGTTGCAGCATGTGATACACCTACAGGATTAGCAGTGACCAATAATACTAATGGAAGTGCAACAATAAACTGGGTAAATGGAGGAACAGAAACTTCATGGGAATTAGACTATAAATTGGCTGCTTCTTCTACATGGACAACTGTAAATGTAACTTCACATCCTTATATTTTATCAGGATTAGTATTATGTTCAGATTATGATGTAAGAGTTCGTGCCGTATGTTCAGCAGGAGTTTATAGTAATTATACTTCAACAGTTAACTTCACAACACCAACTCCATCACCAATCAATCTACAAGTTCCTACTGCTTCTATAACCGATCAATCTGTAGTTGTAAACTGGACAGCAGGAGGAACTGAAACTCAATGGATTGTTGAATATAAGTTGACATCATCGACCAATTGGACAACTTCAAATATTCTTACAAATACTACATTTCCAATAGTAACATTGCAATGTAATTCAAGTTATCAAGTTAGGGTAAAAGCTATTTGTGGAACTCATGAAAGTGCATTTACTACTCCAGTAACTTTTTCAACTCTAGCGTGTCCTGGTTTTACTATTATTGCGTCAGCAAATAGTTTTGGAACTATTTCACCATCAGGAACAGTAACTGTAAATGCCGGAGCAAACCAAACTTTTACATTTACCCCTAATGCAAATGCAACAATTGACTCCTTAATTATTGATAATGGAGCACCAATAGCTCATACTCAGTCAACTTATACATTCAATAATGTTATTGCAAATCATACCATTGTAGCTATCTTTAAAGATCATACAGGTATTGAAGAGTCAGCATTAAATCAAATGGTAGCATTATATCCAAATCCAACAAATTCTTATATTGATTTGAGATTAAATGAAACACAACTTCAGGTTAAAGAGTGTAAATTGTATGATATCTACGGAAAACTATTAAAAGTAGTACCTATAAATAGTGATATTACCAGAGTAGATGTATCCGAAATTGCAAATGGTGTTTATTTTGTAAGGATGGATAGTGAAAAAGGAACCATTACTAAAAAGTTTGTGAAGAAATAGATCACAATTTTAAAAAATATTTTTTTCAAGGTCGGAGCAATCCGACCTTTTTTTATTTTTGACTTTTAACTTTTGACTTTTATTACTTATATTTTATATCTTTCACTATTCATTATTCATTATTCATTATTCATTATTCATTCGTCTGTAGTCCGTGGTCCGTTGTCTGTAGTCTTTTTTTTTCTGGGCATTTCCCTTTGGCTGCGCTCAAACCAAATCCGAACAAATAGGAATTATGATCGCGTCGCCAGCCAAAGGGTCGGTCTCCGGCCAAGTACTCCTCGCAGCCACACCAAGTGTTGCATCGGCCCGGCAGGAGCTCCTCCGTCGCTCTGCCGGTCACGTGCACCACTAGGTGTACCTGCTTGCGGGGTACTTGGCCTTCGCCCTAATGCGGGGGAAAGGTGGGGCTCATTGACCTGCGGAGCACTAATTGTGTATTCTTATTAATGATTGGTGAAAATATGTGTAAATTGTTTATTCATTGCAAAATATGAAATCTACTGATTTTGCATCCTTGCTTCACCAACCTTTTATTAGATTAGCTAAATGAAAACTCAAATTTGGAATCTATCACCCATTTGACAACTCCAAAATCAACCCAAATTCTAAATTTATATCCACTAAAAACAAGCCAAATCTTTCTATAATCAAACAAACTTTAGGTAAAAACACACCTATGTCACCATTTTTTAATTTAATGGTTTTGTCATTTTAATAAAGCTGTTTTTTGTTTTAAACAAACATTTTGCAATGTTTATAATCCTCTTTCCCATTAGTAATAGAGATCGATTTTTCAATCATAGCAGATGAGGGATCTAATCTGAATTTGATCTGTTCAAAGATCATATACCAATACAGATAGTTTTGCAGATAACTGGAGGATACTCCATGAAACCGATCCATAAAAGCAAATAATTTTAGGTATCTACTTTCAATCGTTTTTGTATCATAATATTGGTTACATCCTTTCACTTTCTGATCCTTTTTTCTAATAAAGTAGCTGATCTTTCTCTTTCCTGCAAATTGTTTAAGAATCGGATGATCACTCAAACATAGTTTTTTTACTTTGTTTAGTTTTTTACCAATATGATTCTTTAATTCTTCTTCTTGTAATACACCTTGTTGAATAATTGTGATTTCAAAATGGGATATTCTGTCACCAATAGCCACTAAAGAAAGAGGTTTGTATTCCCCATTTCGGATACTTTCTGCTTTCCTATTGCTGGCAGGATTCGTTATCTTTCCTTTTTGTCCTATTTGTTTAGCTTTGGCTCCTTGTCCCTTTCGGGAGAAGGGTTCTGAAATATCAATCATTTCCGTTATTCCTAGATATTTATCCGGGACATATTCACTCAGAGAGGAGATAATTTTATGTCTCCAATCAAATGAAGTTTGGTTAGAGATATCCAATGCATCAGAACAATCTTTGATTCCTGTTCCTGATAACATCAACAAGAAGTAGGTTTGTAGTTTCTCCTTCTTTTTGATGTAGGAAATTGTAGTACCTGAGAACTCATTAAAGCTTCTGCCACAACTCTTACAAAGGAAATATTGAACTCCTTTTTTCTTACCGTTTAGAATAAAATGTGATTTTCCACATTTAGGACACACTCTGACTTGCTTCTCACTGATATATTTACAGATAGAAGCTAAAGGATTAACAGAACTCTTTTTTTTGGAATTTTCTTCAGCGGATGGTGAGGATTGTTCTGAAGTAGTTTTATTGGTTTGCTTAGAGGATTGGGGTAGTTCATTCATAGTTTTTTGAGTTTAGTGAGTCATTGATATTGATGCAAATATAAACAAAAAAATGAACGAATTGCAAAACTTTTGAAAAAAAATCTGCTAATCTAATAAAAGATTGGTACTATTTTGATGCAAAATCAGTAGATTTTAAAAAGTGTTTAAAATCAAAAATATACCAAAAAACTTACCCATCTTTTAATAGATTAGCCAATTAAAGCTCCGTCGGGTAATAATCCCCTGCATTAGGGCGGAGGCCAGGTACCCCGCAAGTTGAGCTGCTTATGGGCTGACGGATCGGGCAGAGCGACGAAGGAGCTACTGCCCGGCCGATCAGCCCCTTGCAGCGAAACGAGGAGTACAGGCCGGAGACCGACCCTTTGGCTAGCGACGCGATCATTATTCCTATTTGTACGGATTTCGATTGAGCGCAGCCAAAGGGGAATGCCTTGATTAATAAGCTAATATGTTAATGTGATAATAAGCTAACCTGCTATTTTGGGGCAAGGGGAAGGGATGTAAGAAGTAAGAAGTAAGAGGTAACAAGTAAGAAGTAAAAATGAAAAAAACTAAGACCCAAAACCCAATAACTGATAGCTGAAAACTGATAACTGATAGCTGAAAACTGATACCTTTGATTCAATGTAATAAATGATACAATTTCACATTTTAAAAAGGGTGCACTTTTGCATCATCAAATTTAACAAAAACAAAATTTAATATCAACCTAAAAATTAAAAATTATGAGTATGTTTTGTAACCAATGTCAAGAAACTGCAATGAATACTGGATGTGTTATTGCTGGTGTATGTGGTAAAAAAGATTATACCGCTAAAAATCAAGATCTATTGGTATTTGCAAGCCAAGGTCTTTCTTATGCTACTCTTGCTGCTAAAAAACTTGGTGTGGACACTAATCTTGAAAGCAAACAAATTGTGAACAATCTGTTCATGACCATCACTAATGCCAATTTTGATGATACTTTGATAACAAAAGCAATCACTGATACATTGAAAATGAGAGATCAGTTAAAAGCTAAATGTAATATTAATGAAGATCATGATTCATTTGTTTGGAATGGTGAAAGCAGAGATGAAATGCAATTAAAAGCTGAAACTGTTGGTATCCTTACTTTTGATACCAATGAAGATATTAGATCTTTAAAACAATACACTTTATTCGGAATTAAAGGTTTAGCTGCATATACTGAACATGCATTCAACTTAGGTTATGAAGATAATTCTTTGTACGATTTTATCGAAGAAGCACTTGTGAAAATTACTAAACCTGCTACTTTGGATGAAATGTTAGCCCTTGTTATGAAAGCCGGTGAAAATGGTGTTAAAGTGATGGTTCTTTTAGACCAAGCAAATACTTCAACTTATGGTAATCCAGAAATCACTAAAGTAAATATAGGTGTTGGCAAAAACCCTGGTATTCTAGTTAGTGGTCACGATTTAAAAGATTTAGAACAATTATTGATCCAATCTGAAGGTCAAGGAGTTGATATCTATACCCACTCTGAAATGTTACCATCTCATGCTTATCCTTTCTTTAAACAATACAAACATTTAGTTGGTAATTATGGAAATGCTTGGCATAAACAATTAGAAGAGTTTGAAACCTTTAATGGTCCTATTTTATTCACTACTAACTGTTTAGTGCCACCTAGAAAATCTACAACTTATAATGACCGTGTTTTCACTACAGGTGCAACCGGTATGCCCGAATGGAAAAAAATTGAAAAAAGATTAGCTAATGGACATAAAGATTTTTCAGAAGTGATTGCCTTAGCTAAAACTTGTCCAGCCCCAACTGAAATTGAAAATGGTGAATTAACTATCGGATTTGCACATAATCAAGTACTTGCATTAGCTGATAAAGTTTTGGAAGCAGTAAATACAGGTGCTATTAAGAAAATGGTTGTAATGTCAGGTTGTGATGCTCGTCAAAAATCTCGTGAATATTATACTGAATTTGCTAAAAATCTACCAAAAGATACCGTAATCTTAACCTCTGGTTGTGCTAAATATCGTTACAATAAATTAAATTTGGGTGATATCAACGGTATTCCAAGAGTTTTAGATGCAGGTCAATGTAACGATTCATACTCCTGGGCATTTGTTGCTTTGAAATTGAAAGAAGTGTTAGGCTTAGATGATATCAATAAACTTCCTATCGTGTTTAACATTGGCTGGTATGAACAAAAAGCAATTATTGTACATTTGGCTCTCCTTTATTTAGGAATCAAAAATACCCACATCGGACCAACTCTTCCTGCTTTCCTTACTCCAAACGTATTAAAAGTTGTTGTTGATCTATTTGGAGTTCAAGTAAATAAAACTGTAGAAGAGGATTTAAAAGTGTTTGGATTATAAGAAACCCTGAAAACAATATAACTTTTTAATTCAATCCGGGGATTTTGCTTGGTCAAAATCCCCTTTTTTTTATTTTTTTAAAGTGCTTATTCCGAAAAATTTTAATATATTTGTAGCGTAAAAAACAAAGTCAACTTTAAAACATTTGTGTATGGCAAATTTAAAAACAAACTATGCAGGACTAACATTAGAAAACCCTGTTATTGTAGCCAGTTGCGGCTTTACCGGTACTATTGAATCGATTAAAAAAGTGATTGAATATCAGCCAGGTGCGATCGTTTTAAAGTCACTTTTTGAAGAACAAATTATTGCAGAGTCTTCAGTCGGAATTGGTCAAAATCAATACGATTATCCCGAGTCATTAGACTACATCATGCAATATACCCGAATTAATAATTTGAGCAAATATTTGACTTTAATTTCTGAAACTAAAAAGATAACATCAATACCCGTTATAGCTAGTATCAATTGCGTAACTGCAACAGAGTGGGTAAGCTTTGCCGCAGATATTCAAAATGCAGGAGCAGATGCTATCGAACTAAATATTTCTCTTTTGTCCACAAACCCTGATTTAACTTCTGAAGAGATTGAAAAAAAATATTTTGACATTATTAAAAAAATGGATGAATATATAACCATTCCCGTTACCATTAAAATGAGTAATGTTTCCAGTGGTTTGGCGCATCTTTTGAGAACTATGGACCGAACAAAAATGGTTAAAGGAGTTGTATTGTTTAATAGACATTATTGCCCAGATATTGATATAAATCAACAAAAAATTGTTCAATCTCATGTTTTTTCAACACCATCAGATTATGCTGAAACATTAAGATGGATCGCTATTATGTCAGGAAAACTAAATATGAACATTGCTGCTACTACAGGTATTCACAATGGTGAGACTGCCATTAAATTTTTCTTAGCAGGAGCAAAAGTGGTTCAAATATCTAGTGTGTTATATAAAAATGATCTATCTGCAATTCAAACCATTAAAGATGAGATTGCTCAATGGATGGATCAAAATAAATATAGTTCTTTGGATCAATTTATAGGGAAACTCAATATGGAAAAAGTGGAAAATCCTGAAGTCTATGAAAGAATTCAATTTATGAAATATTTTGCATCAGTAGAGTAATCTGTTGATTACCATGTAAATAAACTTATTAATAATTTAAAAAAAACTACTATGAATTACGTTTGCGTTGTATGTGGTTATGTATATGACCCAGAAATTGGAGATCCAGATAGCGGAATTGCTCCAGGAACCCCATTTGAAGAGATTCCAGATGATTGGACATGTCCCCTTTGTGGTGTAGGCAAAGATCAATTTGAACCTGAAGAATAATCTTGATTTAGGTCACAAATTACCAAAATAACCACTAAAGTTCAATCAATTAACTGTTTTCTTTAGTGGTTGTTTTGTTATTCTGAAATATTAAAAAACTTAAATATGTATAACTTAAAAGAAATTGTTGATCAAATTTATTATGTTGGTGTGAATGACCGCCAAAAAGAGGCATTCGAAAATTACTTACCTTTACCACATGGAGTTTCTTATAATTCTTATGTGATTGTTGATGATAAAATTGCCATTATGGACACAGTGGATATCAGTGTGGTTTCCACATTCTTATCCAAAATTGAGGCTGCACTTCAAGGTAGAAATGCAGATTATTTGGTTGTCCATCACATGGAACCCGATCACGCCGGATCAATTGAACTTCTTCTTCAAAAATATCCCAATATTGAAATTATAACCTCTTCAAAATCAAAAGATATGTTGAAAGGTTATTTTAATATCACTGATAATATTAAAGAGGTTAAAGAGGGGGAGAAATTATCATTGGGCAAAAGAGAACTAACTTTTTATATGGCTCCCATGGTTCACTGGCCAGAAGTTATGGTTTCATTCGAATCTTTAGATAAAATTTTATTTTCTGCTGATGCATTTGGTACATTTTCAACCAATGATGGTGGTTATATTGATTCCGAAATAAAATTGGATAAATATTGGAATGAAATGAGACGATATTATGCATGTATCGTTGGAAAATTTGCCATACCTGTGCAAAATGCCCTTAAAAAACTATCTTCTCTTCCTATAGAAATGATTTGTACATTACATGGACCTGTTTGGAAACAAGAAATGATTAAAGTGGTTTCTATGTACGATAAATGGAGCCGTTTTGAACCTGAAGAAGATGGTTTAGTGATTGCTTATGGTACGATGTACGGAAATACCCAACATTTGGCCGAAGCTGTAGCTGAAGGTGCTGTTTCCGCAGGACTTAAAAATGTAGTAGTTTATAATGTTTCAAAAACAGACACCTCGTTTATTCTTGCTGATATTTTTAGATATAAGGGTGTCGTTCTTGGCTCTCCAACCTATATGGGCGAAATTTATCCTATGGTAGAAAAATTGATGTTAGCCATTGAACATAGAGGAATTGCAAATCGAATTTTTGGATGTTTTGGATCCTATACCTGGGCTAGTAAAGCAACAAAAATGCTTACTGCATTTCCAGAAAAAATGAATTGGGAAATGATTGGTTCAGTCGATAATAAACAATCTGTTTCTGCTGAAAAATATCAGGAGGCTTATCAATTGGGAATAAGAATGGCAAAGGCAATACTTAATGATGTAACAGATAACAAGTAACAGATAACAATTAATAGGTAACAAGTAACATATAACAAGTAACAAATAAAAAGTAACAGTTTATTTTTAATTTGTAATTGTATTTGCAATTTTATAGCGCTGTATTTTGATGCAGCGCTTTTTAAATTATTGGGGAAAGGATCTTTTTTTATTTTTGGAAATTATTATCCTACGGAGGACAAATACCCTAATCTAATAAAAGATTGGTGAAAAATTTTGTAAATAGTTCATTTATAGAATATTGTAAAAGTATGGAAAAACAGATTGTTACTAAAACAACCTTTTATTGGATTAGAATATATATCGCTCAATTGGAATTTTAGAGACCTCTTACCTCTTACCTCTTACCTTTTACCTCTTACCTTTTACCTCTTACCTTTTACCTTTTACCTTTTACCTTTTACCTTTTACCTCTTATCTCTTACCTCTTACCTCTTATTTCTCCATAAATCTCCCTCAAAACCTTCTCCTCCTCCTGCCAATTCAATTTCAAGGCAGCATTCCTGCAATTTTCTCTGTATTGTTCCATTTTTGCAGAACCCTGCAACATATCATTAATCACTTTTCCTACCCATTCCGGTGAAAGATCCTCCAAAACTATACCAACCTGATACTCCTCAATGATCCTTTTCCTTTCAGGTAAATTTGATGCAATAATCGGAATACCTGCATGGATGTATTCAAAAAGTTTATTCGGTAAACTATAATAGTGGTTAGGACTCACATTTTTATCAAATGTAACCCCAATATCTGCTGCTGCAGTCAATTTTCTTAGTAATTCCGGCGTCACTCGTCCTGTAAATAACACACGTTTTTCCCATCCCATATCCTGAACACGCTTTTGCAAATCAGGAACTACATCTCCCTGACCCACTATTAATATAATACCATTGTCAATATATGGAGCGGCTTCTACAATCTCTTCACCACCTCGATCCCGATGAATGGCATTTCCCTGATAGATGATGATAGGCTTATCTATCGGAAGCCCCAACTCTTTCCGTATCGAAGCTTTATCCATCATTATTTCATTTCGTAAAATGGGAATATTCCGAACAACTTTTACCTCTTTCCCGTATTGATGATGGTATAAATCTGCTATCGACTGACTTACAGTGATCACTTTGTCCAATTTGGAAAAGCAAAAATGTTCAATGATACTCCATGCTTTTTTTACTTTCGGACGATCCTGAATCTCTAAAATACCTAAGAAATATTCATGTGCATCATATACTAATTTTTTTCTTTTTATTTTAGAAACCAAAAGATTAGGAAGAAGTGTATCCAAGTCATTGGCTACATAAATATCAAAATGATGAAACAATAACCATAAAAAAAGTCGAGTATTGAATTCAGCGTAGAATAGGGGCCCGGTTCTGAAAATAAGATGTAACCGAAAGGTTTTATAGGGTCGTTTAGCAATCTTAGGGGAATCATTGTATCTTCTTCCTACCAAGGAAACCTCAAAACCCATTCCGAATAAAGTGTTACATACTTTATCCACCCTTTGATCACTAAATAGATCGTTTGTTACCGAAAGAATCACTTTTTTCATCGGCATCAACGATTACATATCAGTTCCGTGACAGTTTTTGTATTTTTTTCCACTTCCGCAAGGACAAGGCTCATTTCTTCCCACTTTTTTCTCTACACGAATAGGAGCACTCCCTTTTCCACCTGAAGTTACTTGTTTGCCACTGCCCACTTCTTGTCTTCCGGTTTGTAATTTTTTGGCATCAGATTCAGGAAGTTGTGCTTCTCTCATTTGAGGATTTTCAGCTACAGGTAAACCTCCCTGATTTAAGAATGAAACAATCTCTTCATTGATTTTGGCTAATAATGTATCAAAAATATTGAAAGATTCCAATTTATAGATCAATAATGGGTCTTTTTGTTCATAAGAAGCATTTTGAACACTCTGTTTCAAATCATCCATCTCTCTCAAATGCTCTTTCCACATATTGTCAATTACAGCTAAAGTGATCCCTTTTTCAAATGATAACCCAATTTCTCTACCCTTGGTTTCAAAACACTTTTTCAATGGAGCTACTACATTCAATGTTTTCACACCATCAGTGATAGGAATAGCTATATTTTGGAAACGATCTCCATTTTCAAGATACACTCTCTCTAAAATCGGATAAGCCTGTTGCGATAATCTTTGAATTTTAATTTTATAATTGTCAAAGGCAATATCGTAAATCTTATCGATAATGGTTGATGTTTTTTCTTGGAAAAATTCGTTCTCTGTATAAGGATTGTCACTTCCGAAAATCGTAATTAATTGAGCATTAAATGTATCAAAATCTTTAGCATGATAATTATCTTCCACAATTTTAACACAAACATCATAGAACATGTCAGAGATATCAATCGCTAAGCGATCGCCAAACAAAGCATTTCTTCTTTTGCGATAGATCGTTTCCCTTTGTTTATTCATCACATCATCGTACTCCAACAATCTCTTACGAGTTCCGAAGTTGTTTTCTTCTACTTTCCTTTGAGCTCTTTCGATAGATTTTGTGATCATTCCATGTTGAATCACTTCACCATCTTTCAAACCGATTCTATCCATCACTTTGGCAATACGGTCTGATCCGAATAAACGCATCAAATCATCTTCCAATGAAACAAAGAATTGGGAACTTCCCGGGTCACCCTGACGACCTGCACGACCCCTTAACTGTCTGTCCACACGTCTTGAATCGTGTCTTTCTGTACCAATAATCGCTAAACCACCTTTCTCTTTCACTCCGACACCCAATTTAATGTCGGTACCACGACCCGCCATATTGGTAGAGATGGTAACTGTACCCGCTTGACCTGCTTCTGCTACAATATCTGCTTCTTTTTGGTGTAATTTTGCATTCAGTACATTATGTCTGATCTTTCGTGCTGTTAAAATTTTAGATAACAACTCTGAAATTTCAACGGATGTTGTACCAACAAGAACGGGTCTCCCTTCCTCATTTAATTTTACGATTTCATCTACAACTGCAGCATATTTTTCCCTTTTGGTTTTATATACAAGGTCTTCAGCATCTTTTCTGGCAATGGGTCGGTTTGTAGGAATCACTACAACATCTAATTTATAGATATTCCATAACTCACCCGCTTCAGTTTCAGCTGTACCGGTCATACCCGCAAGCTTTTTGTACATCCTGAAGTAGTTTTGTAAAGTAATGGTAGCATAAGTCTGAGTGGCAGCTTCCACTTTAACACTCTCTTTTGATTCGATCGCCTGGTGTAATCCGTCCGAATAACGACGACCTTCCATAATACGACCGGTTTGCTCATCCACAATTTTAATTTTATTGTCAATGATTACATATTCTACATCTTTTTCAAACATAGTATAAGCTTTCAAAAGCTGATGAACTGTATGGATTCTTTCAGATGCAATGGAAAAATTTCTGTAAATATCGTTTTTACGGTTAATTTTTTCTTCTTGAGCTAAATTTAATTTTTCTAATTCAGCAATCTCAGCTCCAACATCAGGAATTAAAAACAATTTGGACTCTTCAGCGTTTTTAGAAACCAACTCGATCCCTTTTTCAGTGATATCGACAGTATTTAATTTTTCTTCAATAACAAAATAGAGTTCCTGATCAATAACCGGCATGTTGCGGTTTTGTTGTTGCATATAAAAACCTTCAGTTCTTAAAAGAACTTGTTTCATTCCATGTTCACTCAAGAATTTTATCAACGCTTTATTCTTAGGCAATCCACGATAAGCACGAAGTAAAAGTTGAGCAGCTTCATCTTCAGGTTTTGGATCAGGATTATCTGCTAACATGGTTTTTGCTTTGGCAAGCATCTCATTTACAAGCACTCTCTGAGCATTGTATAATCGCTCAATCATCGGTTTGTAAATGTGAAACTCTTGTTCTTCACCTCTTGGAGTAGGTCCGGATATGATTAATGGTGTTCTGGCATCATCAATCAAAACGGAGTCAACTTCATCGACGATTGCATAATTGTGAGGTCTTTGTACTAATTCACCTACATTTCGTGCCATATTGTCACGTAAGTAGTCAAAACCAAACTCATTATTGGTTCCATAAGTGATATCTGCCAAATAGGCATCACGACGCTCATCGGAATTGGGTTGGTGTTTATCAATACAATCAACCGTTAATCCATGAAATTCAAAGATCAAACCCATCCATTCAGAGTCACGTTTTGCCAAATAATCGTTCACTGTAACAACGTGAACCCCTTTTCCCGGAAGTGCATTTAAGTAAACGGGTAGAGTAGCAACCAATGTTTTTCCTTCACCTGTACCCATCTCAGCAATCTTACCTTGATGTAAAACAGTTCCTCCAATTATTTGAACATCATAATGGCACATATCCCATTTTATCACATTTCCACCTGCTGACCAGGAAGAATTATAATAGGCTTTATTGTCTTTGATATCAACACAACCACGATAGGCAGCAATATCTCTATCCATTTCAGTAGCAGTAACTTCTACTACATCATTTTCTTTAAAACGTTTTGCTGTCTCTTTCACAACGGAGTATGCTTCAGGAAGAATCTCATCCAAAACTTCCTGTGTGATTTGATACGTTTTTTTCTCTAGAGATTCCATCTCTTTATAGAGATTTTCTTTTTCCTCAATATCAATATCGTAATGTGTATCTAAATATGCTTTGATTTCACTGATTCTGGACTCTTCGGTTTGAATAGCTTGGGCAATTTTGGCACGGAATTCAATAGTTTTGCTTCTAAGTTGATCGTTCGTAAGACCTTTGATTGTTTCATAAACTGCTAATGTTTTATCCAAAAAAGGTTTTAACTCTTTATTGTCTCTATCTGCTTTAGAACCAAATAGTTTTGTAAGAAAATTCGCCATTGTATGTTTTTTTTAATTGTTTGCAAAGATAGTAAAAATTGTTCGATTTTTTTACTTACCAATTAATATACAATAATTGTGCCATACTAGGGATTCGATAAAAAAACAACAGCGACATTGCTGCCGCTGTTATCCAAACCATTAACTTTTTTGTACGTGAATGTTAAATCACATTGTTGTTCGATTATCCTTTACGGAGTCAATTACAAAAAGTTACAGTAATTTAAAAAAAAATGTTATTTTACAGGAACCATCGCTTCTGCAATCAGTTTTGCAAACTCAGTGTTGGCAAAATGACCCGGTTTTTTCGCTATAATATCCCCTTTGATCGGCTTTCCTAATAAGTATAAATCACCTATTAAATCCAAAAGTTTATGTCGTGCAGGTTCATTTAGATGTCTTAATTCAACATTGTCTAAAATTCCGTTTTCAGTAACCTGAACATCAGTTTTTCCAAAAAATTGAGCCAAATTGTTTAACCCTTCCTGATCCGGTTTCTTATCAACAAAAACAATTGCATTGTCTACATCACCCCCTTTTACTAAATCGTTAGCTATCAATAATTGAAGTTCATGTAAGAATACAAAGGTGCGACAATTATAAATTTCAGGAACATAATCATCCAAATTTTTTAGAGTAGCACATTGGCTTGCTAAAACATGAGTTCCGTAGTCAACCATAACAGTATATTTTTCATGTTTGGAAGGTACCAGTAATAATTCGATTCCCTTATCAGGTTTTTCAAATTTTACTACTTCTGTAACAGTGAAATATTCTCTGGGAGCATTTTGTTCTACAAACCCGGTAGCCATCAATTTTTCTACGTATTCAGTAGCACTACCATCCAAAATAGGAACTTCATCATTGTCAATTTCTACAAGGAGGTTGTCAATCGATAAACCGGCTAATGCTGAAAGTAGATGCTCAACAGTTTTAACGTCAGCATCATTTTCTCGGAGATTAGTACTCCGGGATGTATCAAATACATTAGAAATGTGCGCTTTTACCAATGGTTTTTCGGGAAGATCGATTCTTTGAAATACGATTCCGTGATTTTCAGGAGCTGGTTTTAAAACTAAGGTAGCAAATTTTCCGGTGTGTAATCCTCGTCCCTTAATTGTAATGTCAGTTGCAATAGTCTTTTGCTTTTTTGTCATAAATAAAAATTAATTCTAATTACATGAGCTTAAATGTGCTCTTTCAGTTGCTTTTCCAAATCTCTAACTTGTTTAAATAATTCGGGTAATTTTTTTCTATAGATAATTAATTTTTTTTCTTCTAATACAGGAACAGCAGGAGATCCCAATACAATTAGGGGACCGGTAATATTATCCATTACGCCTGACTGCGCACCAATCACAACCCGATCTCCAATTTCAAGATGACCTGCTATACCCACCTGTCCGGCGATGATACAGTTTTTACCGATCTTAGTTGATCCTGAAATTCCCACTTGTGCTGCAGCAGCTGATCCTTCACCTAATTCAACGTTATGTGCCACTTGAATAAGGTTGTCTAATTTAACATTTTTTCTAATGAAAGTTGAGCCCATAGTAGCCCTGTCGATGCAGGTATTGGCACCAATCTCAACATGATCTTCAATCACCACATTTCCGATTTGGGGCACTTTAACATAAACACCATCTTGTTGAGCAAAACCGAAACCATCAGCGCCAATGACCGAACCGGCATGAATGATACAATCATTACCCACAACACACTCCATATAGATTTTTACACCGGAATGTAAGGTTGTATCGCTTCCAATTTTAGCAAAATCTCCGATACAAACATGAGGATACAATTTGGTATTATTCCCAATTACGGCATGATCCCCAATGCTAACAAACTCAGCAATATAAACATTTTCCCCAATAGTAGCAGTAGGGGAGATGTATGCTTTTTCAGAAATCCCCACTTTGGAAGGTTTCATTTGATTATAGAAATCTAAAAGTTTAGCTAACGCCAAATAGGAATTTTCAGTTTTTACTAAAGTGCAATGAATTTCATGTTCCGGATGAAAATCTTTATTTACAATCACAGCCGTAGCTTTTGTTTCATAAATATAATGGGTATATTTTGGGTTGGCCAGAAAAGTCAAACCACCTTCAACACCCTCTTCGATTTTACAAATGGTTTTAATGGAAGCATTAGGATCCCCTACAACTTCAGCATTTAATAGTTCTGCAATTTGAGCAACAGTAAATTCCATTTCTGAAAAATTTTGGCAAAGATACAAGAAAAACCGATAGGTTTAAGAAAAATCAAATACAAAAATTCATAAAAAAACAAAAATGCTCAATCTGCTCAATGTGCTCGTGTGCTCAATTTTTCATTTTTCATTCGTCCGTGGTCTGTAGTCTGTAGTCCGTAGTCATTTTTTTTGGGCGTTCCGGCACCAGCCAACCCACCACCCAACCCTGCTGCCGTCGGTCTCCGGCCCATACTCCTCACCGGATCGCAAAGCAGCACACCGGCATATAGGAGCTCCCAGGGTCGCTCTATTTGCCGGTGTGCTGCTAAGCTCCCGGCTGCGGGGTATTTGGCCTGCAACCTAACGCGAACAAAACCTACGGTTTTGTATTAAAAAAATGATTTAATTTATTTTATAATTTGAATTAAAAAACCTATCTTTGCAAAGTTTTTAAATGAGATAATATATATAATTTAAAATTAAATAAAATAATAAATATAAAATGAAAGAAAAACCTAAACATTTTAGTTCGATTGCAATTATTATTTGCATTTTTTTAAATTTAAATTTATTTGGATTTTATTCCATTGCACAAGAAGACACTTTATATATTCATACTTCAGAAAATATCGATTACTACCCATTAAATCAAGTAGATAGCCTGAATTTTTACTATGGAAACTCTTCAATTGATGATTCAATATTTATTTGGACTGGAAATTATATTTGTTCAAAATATCTCGTTTCTTCTATTGATAGTATCACATTTACTTCATTATCAACAATTCATCCACATCTAATTCCCTTCTGTAATGGAATCCCATTTTATACTGATATTAGAGATCAAAATACCTATAGAACTGTTAAAATTGGAAATCAATGTTGGTTAAGAGAAAATTTAAGATATTTACCTAATGTATTTCAACCAGATTCAACTTCAATATCAGAATCAAGATTTTATGTATATAACTATTTCGGAAATAATGTTTTAAGTGCACAATTATCTCAAAATTATCAACTATTTGGACCATTGTATAATTGGAAAGCTGCAACACAGGTTTGCCCTAAAGGATGGAGATTACCATCAAATGAAGACTGGGATGAATTGCAACAATTTTTAATTAATAATTTATATAATTTTGATAACACATCTTCTGACAACAAAATAGCAAAATCCTTATCAGGGTCTAAGTCTATACAACAAAATGGGTTGTGGACAAATAGTATAATACCCGGAACTCCTGGTGATTTTACTTTTGAATTAATGCGAAATCTATCGGGCTTTTCAATTTTACCTGCAGGTTATTTAAGTTCACAACAGTTTGTAAATATTAACGATAGAGCTTATTTTTGGAGCATTGATAATATCTATGACTCATTAAATCTTGCTAGATACTTAGAATATAATAATATCGCTTTTAATTCCGAACTATTTCCAAAAGATTTTGGATTTTCTGTAAGATGTATTAGTAAAAGATTACAAATTATTACCGATTCTGTAACTGATCTCAGACAGAATAAAGCAATTTTAAATGCTAGATTAATTGTTGGTCCAGAACCTGTCATTCTTAAAGGATTTTATTGGAAAAAAACAACTGATTCTACTTGGAATATTGAAATTCTTTTAGATGAAAATTTTTCAAAAGTTTTATTTAATCTCGATACAAGCACAACTTATGAGTATTTTGCATTTGTTTATTCCATAAATGACTCACTTTATGGAGATACTATATCTTTTACAACATATTCATATCCCATTTGTCCTGGATTACCCACTTTTGTTGATATTCGAGATAATGAAGTTTACAGTACAGTTTTAATTGGAAATCAATGTTGGATGAAAGAAAATTTAAGATACCTACCAATAATATCAAGTGTTTCAAATTATGAAAGTGTTCCAAAGTATTTTGTATATGGATACACAGGAAATGATTTAAATGAGGCAAAAACACAAACAAATTATCTATTATATGGAGTTTTATATAATTGGAAAGCTGCATTAGATGGTATTGTAAATTCATCATCAGTTCCAAGTGGGTTAAAAGGAATTTGTCCAAAAGGATGGCATCTGCCAAGTCAGAATGAATTTTTAATATTATCTGATTTTTTAGGAGGATCAACTATTGCAGGAATTCACATGAAAACTTCTTATTTATGGAGTAATTCATCTAATGGTAATAATAGTAGCCATTTTTCTGCTTTACCTGGAGGAAAACTTTATAATACTACTTTTTCTGACCAATTAAATCAAGGATATTTTTGGACTTCAACTTCATTAAGTACATATTTTAATCATTTGGCATTTAATTTGAACTCATCAACTGTATCTTTAGAGTATCTCTATGATGGTGCAAATAATTCAAGTTTTTCTTTAAGATGTTTAAAAAATGAATTAATAATGTCCATTGATTCAATTGTAAATATAACTTTAAATTCTGCTAAAATTTATGGAATAATTACTCCTGGATATGATTCAACTTATTCTAAAGGAATATCATGGAAATTAGTAAATGATTCCATTTGGAATAATATATCAATTGGAACTATGTTATTTAATACAATTTTATCTGGTTTAAATCCAAATTCAATATATCAAGTCAGATGCTATGTTGTTGATTCAATTGGTTATAAATATAGTGATACAACTAACTTTATAACGGCACATTTACTCCCTATCCCAAGGATTCCATACTTGTATTTTGTAAATAATAATACTGCAATTATTAAATCTACCATAACGCCGGGTACTAATTCGAATTTTTATTATTGGTTACGATTTAAGGATGTTAATAACCTTCAGTGGAATTATTTGTATAATACAGGATTTCAAAATATGGACACACTGCACAATTTATTAACCAATCATTCTTATACTATACAATTGATGTTAGTATGCGGAAATGATACAATTTATAGCCAATCTCAATTTTTTGTTACTACTAAAACAATCCCATGCCCCGGTTTACAAATTTATACAGATCCCCGTGATAGTAATACATACAACACTGTTTTTGTTAATAATACTTGCTGGCTAAAAGAGAATTTAAGATATCTTCCTTCCGTAGTATCTTCTGCAACTATCTCAAATACAATACCTTATTTTTATGTTTATAATTTTAATGATACGAATGTTGTCAATGCAAAAAATACACCTGAATACCAAACAACAGGTGTTTTATATAATTGGCCGGCAGCTTTAAATGGAGATCATCATTATAATGGACTGCCTAGCGCTATTCAGGGTATTTGTCCTCCCGGATGGCAATTGCCAAGTTTATCAGAGTGGAGTAAGTTAAAAACTTTTCTTACTCAAGATTCAACTTACTATATTTCCAATTGTGGTACAGGAAGCATTGCAAAAGCATTAACAGGCTCTGTTCCCATTTCACAGGGTGGATTATGGACTGATGTAAATACTAATTGTGCTGCTGGTGATACAACATACTACTATAAAAGGAATCTAACAGGAATGACTTTTTTACCCGGAGGATACTTAAATTATCATTCTTTTAATTCTTATAATGCTGCTACCTTATTGTGGAGTTCATCTTACGCTTTGCAATCCTATGCAAATGGTTGTCAATTGAGTTATATTGATCCGTCCTTTTTTACTTCAATGGTCACAGTGGATTCTAAAACAGGTATGTCTATTCGTTGTGTTAAACAAAATTTCCCTATCATTCAAGATATATATGTTTCTGATTTTTTTCGAGATAAAGTTACTATTAATGGCAAAATAATTAGTGGAATAAACACTACTTTAACTAAAGGAATAAAATATAAAGTATTGGAAGATTCTGTTTGGACTAATATTTATGTTACAAATGATTCTATACACGAAATAATTCAAGGATTAGATACAGCTACAAAATATGAGTTTTATATATATGCTTATACAAATTCTGACTCCATCTATTCCTCAACTGTTAAATTTCAAACTTTAGGATTTAAATCCTGTCCTGAAGTTCCATTTTTATTAGATACTAGAGATAATTCGATTTATACTACAGCTAAAATTGGAAATCAGTGTTGGATACGTGAAAATTTGAGATATTTACCTATTGTGTATCATCCTGATTCCATTTCTAATATTAATGCAAGATATTATGTTTATGGTTTTTATAGTAATAATATAGATTCAGCTAAAATAGACTCATTGTATCAGACATTTGGTACATTATATAATTATATGGCTTTGGAAAATGCATGCCCTGTAGGATGGCATATTCCAAAAACATTTGAATGGGATACTTTGAAAAAAAATCTAATTCTCTTTGGTTATAATTATACACAACAGCTTAATGGTAATAAAATTGCAAAAGCAATGACAGGATCCAATCCAATTTTAAATGGAGGTTACTGGACAAATTCGCTAAATATTGGATCACCTGGTAATATTGATTTTCCGGATTATAGAAATGTAACCACTCTAAATTTTCTGCCATCTGGGTACTTCCAAGAGAATAATTTTAGAGGAAAAGATTCCATTTCTGCCTATTGGATAAAGAATTTCGATAGCGATACCTTATTGAAAACTTCAAATATTTATTATGACCGCGATTCATTATTCTATACAAATAATAATATTGAAGAAGCATTTAACGCCAGATGTGTAAAAAATAGACCACCGGAAATAAATATTCAAATTACATATATTTATCCAACTTATATCTTTATTACAACATCAATTGTTCCAGGTACAGATCCTTTAGTAAATTATTCAATTAAAGTTAAACCTATTTCTGGTACCAATTGGCAAAATACTGAAGCTTTGAATACAGAAGTAGTAGATTATGAGATTTTTTCATTACAATCATACGTAACATACCAAATGATTGCTGAAATTCGAACAGCAATAGACACAACTATTTCGGATACGATCCTTTTTACTACTCCTGCAACTCCACATTCATTTTCAAATTTAATTTTTAATAATAAAGAAACCAATTCTATCACTTTTACATCACAATTAATCCCAGGATCCGTCCCCGTTTTGGATAAAGGTATTCAATATAGACAAATTGATAGTGTAAATTGGATTACCATATATTCATTAACTGATTCAATAAACATTCAGATAACTGGCTTAATGCCAAAACAAAGATATAAACTCAGGTTATTTATTCATGATATAAATACAACCACTTATTCTATTGATACTTTGTTTACAACTTTATGGAATTCTTCATGTATTAATTTACCAACATTTTATGATTTAAGAGATAGTAATATATATAGAACGATTCAAATTGGCAATCAATGTTGGATGAGGGATAATCTTCGATTTCTACCGAATATTTATAATACAAATAATAATTCTACTGATTCAGCTCGTTTTTATGTTTATAATTACAATGGAACATCAATTGTAGATGCAAAAAATTCAATATATTATAACTCATTTGGGGTATTATACAACGCATTTGCAGCACATAATGGTTATATTATGGATACATTTGTACCAATTACAAATCAGGGAATTTGTCCAAATGGATGGCATCTTCCAACTAATAATGAATATGATACGCTCTTTAATTACTTGAAAATTAATGGATATGCATGTTCAGAATTAATAAACGATTTTAAAATATTGATTTCTATGGTGGCATCGCAACCTATATCATTAGGTGGTTTATGGGTGTATTCAAATTATTATGAAACTCCTGGAAATGAAAAATATCAGAATATAAGAAACAATTCAGGGTTTAATGCAATTCCATCTGGATATAAAAGTTTAAACACTTTTTCTGAAATGGGTAATAGAGCTTGTTTCTGGACTAATTCAATACCAAATACTTATATTTATTTTAGAACAAATGCTACACAACCTTATTTGGGTGGTGCAACAAATAATTACTCATATAGTGTTAGATGTGTTAAAAATTGATTTTTTACATTAATCAATCAATTTGAAATTTTTTATTTACATATTTAAAACTTTATAATTCCACATGACAAACTGCTAAACTACGCATAAATTGCATTTTAAAATGATCTCTTTTTTGTAAAACATGATTTGAATAATTATTATAAAAAAAAATCTTATAAAATCCTATTGAATAGATATTTTTTGTATTTTTGCACCCTCAATTCAGCAAATGACCCGGAGAGATGGGTGAGTGGCTGAAACCAACAGTTTGCTAAACTGTCGATGGGGTAACCTATCCGGGGGTTCGAATCCCCCTCTCTCCGCAAAAAAAGCTCGTAATGTTGCATTACGAGCTTTTTTGTTAGATAAAAATATGCATTTTAATCATATCTCTTTACAAATATAAAAAAATCTTTTTAAAATTTATAGGTCCATTAAATTTGAGTTCAAAAGGAATTGAATATTGATCATACCCACTGTATAATATTTCGTAGCCAAATCCTGATTTGTTAATCTTAAGAGTATCATTTTTTTGATCAACAAACGACATATATGCATCATCTGAAAAAATACAATATGGATCAAAACCCAGATAATAATAGTACCCACCTTTTATATTGCTACTAAAATGTACAAAATTTGTCGTGGTAATGGTTGTTGAATTGTAGGGTAAAACGATGGTCATCAATACTCCAATATCACATCCGTATAACTTTTTTAATTCGGGGTCATATTTAATAGTTGGCCCTGTTAAAATCACATAATAACCATTATTGTATTTTTCCATTAAGAAATCAGTTAAGTATCCATTCGTTAATTCATAGTATTTCCCATTATATTTTAAATAATTCGAAGGAATCTCCGGAATCGGATCTTCTGTACACGATACTGATAGAATAGTTAAGGTCAAAGCAAAAATTGCTTTTAGAAATAAATATTTCATAGTTTATACCGTAGTTTTTGTTGCTTTTTTTGATGTATATAAACAAATCATTGAATGTTCTAAAAAAATCAATTATTTATCAACACTGAACATCTCAACATGAAAATTGGATTGTATTTCATCGTTATTTTCATTATAAGATATACTAAAAGAACATCTGAAATTATTAGCATTACAACCAGCGAATGTGCTCTGATAAGTAGATAAACCAGCTGTAAATGTTGCAATATCACTATACAAAGTTGGATCTGGATGATAAATTGCAGACATAAATTCAGAATTTGATTCATATTTAGCAAATGAATTCGCTAACTTTAGTGCCCCTTCATAAGCTTCATTTCTGCTATCGAATGCATTTTCTATACTGGGATATAAAAAACCCATCCCCCAGTTAACTTTTTCAATTTTTGTAGGATTGAAATAATCAAAATAAATATTCATATAGACACCTGTTTTTTCATTTTGAACAAGAATATAATCATCATCTTGATACTTAATGACCATATCTAACGTTTCAAACTCTTTTAAAGCTTCACCTTTTGTCATCCCTAAAAATGGTTCTAAAAATGCATAAATATCATCAGGAATTGTTCCATATTGAATTCCATCCTTTTGACAACCTGTTATTGAAATAATAATCAATAATAAAAATAATGTTTTTGAAATAAATTTTTTCATGTGCTTAAGTTTTAGTTTGCAAATATAAAAAAAAATACAAATACAAATTATAAAATAATAATTCATTAAATCTTTCTATATCAATCAAAAAATCAAGGTTTGATTTCAATAGGCGTTCCTATCGGTATCATTTCGTACAATTCATCAATCTCCTTATTAGTGACAGCAATACATCCTAAGGTCCAATCTTTGAGTAAATGAAACCGACCAATCCAGCCATATCCATTTTTAATCCCATGTATTTTAATGAGTCCTCCCGGACTTTTTCCCAAATCACCAGCATGTTTTTCATCTTTAAGATTGGGGTAGGAGATCCCCAGATTTTTATGATAGCCACTATTCGCATTTTTATCATTGATAACATACAATCCCTCAGGCGTTTTCATATCTCCTTCTACCTCTTTTGCCCCTTGAGAAACTTTCCCAATAGAAATGGAATATGTTTTAATTGTCTTCCCCTTTTCGTATACCGTCAACTTCCGATCACTTTTATTTACAACAATTTGATCAATTTTAACAGATTTATCAATCGGTTTATTACGCCAGAAATAGAAAATCATCATCATAAACGTACATAAAATTATTAAATAAATAAAAAGTTTTCTTTTCATAATAACATTAGTAAATTAGCAAATTAGCAAATAATTTAATGAGCACATTGAGCACATTGAGCACACGAGCACACGAGCACATCGAGCATTCTGAGCACATCGAGCATTCTGAGCACATTATTTTTTCTTCGGTAAAAACTGGCTTTCATAGATAGCAATCCATTCCTGAACCGTAATTTTTTGCATTAGCTCTGCCACTAAGTTGTACGGAATCTGATCCATTTTTTTAAATCGGATACAACTTTTTCCCATATCCAGTTTTTGCTTAGAGTGTTTAGGATATTCATTTACAAACCATTCTAAAAGTTCAGGAATGGCATAGATCCCCATGTGGTAAAAGTTTATAGACCCTTTCTGAGTTGCAATTCCGGCAAAGGGTAAAGGTTCAACCGACTTGCAGTGATATCCTTTAGGATAAATAGTATGAGGCACAACATATCCTAATCCACCATAACTAATGGCAGGTACAAATCCTTCCGGGAGGTTTTGCACAATGATTTGATGCAATTTATTAAATGGTTCAAAACGATCCTCCGGCACATTGGCCAGGATCTCATCAACAGTTTTTCCGGGTGCTTCCATGGTTTAATCAAATATTTAATTTATAGGTTTTTATTTTCTTTCCATCTTGTAAAAAATGGATTCAATAGAGTAATTATTTTTTTTAAAATTGGTTATCATACATTCTGGAATTTTAAATGTTCTATTATGGATCATGCAAAATAATTCATAAGTACAGGGAAAAGGAAAATAATTATTAATTTCAATATTATATTTTGAAGATAAATCTTTAAGATTGACATTTTTTTTCAAAATATCTCCTTTTTCATCTAAAATATTGATAACATTATTTTTAAAGGTTACAATTCTAATCGGACCATCTTCGAAATAATCAGCATCAACATAAATTGAATCGAACTCTATTGGTAAGAAAATTGAGCCGTCATTTTTAAAACAAAGGCCTGCTTTCCCATTTTTGTAAACCTTAACCCAATTTGTGCGTATACAATCAGAAACACTTTCATATTCTATTGGAATTATAATTTTTCCTGAATATTCAATTAACCCCATTTTATCTCCGATCATAACATAATGACCTTTAGGTCCATTCTCAACCCAGGTTGTAATTCCATCGTAGATACAAGGAAAAATTTCTTCCCCTTTTTCATTTATTTTTCCAAATTTATCATGTTGAACAACTATATAATTATGACTTTCATCATGAACATCATCCCAGGCATAAGCAATGTAATCGTAAATACAAGGAATTATAATTTTATTTTTATTTGTTACAACGCCCCATTTACTATCTTTCTTAACAAAAATTCTATTCTCATCTTCGCTATTTATATCTTCATATTCAAATGGAATAATAGTATTCCCGTTTAAATCAATCAAACCAATATTAGAATTTTTTTTAACGACAAAACCATTCCAATCTTTACAAATATATTCTTTATCACCTAAAATGTTTCTTCCGTTCTTATCGAGTATCAAATTTTCCCCATTTTTAGTAACTAAACAAAAATTTTTATTAATGTGTATAATACTGTCATATTCAGAATTCTCTATCCGTACTCCTAAAGAATCAAAAATATAATATTTTCCATCTTTTTTACCCCAGAAAATATTTAAATTTTGGTCATATTCTTTAGGCAGTAAATTTGAAATGGTATCTAATTCTATGGACTGGATTAATTTTAACTGGTAATTTAATAATCCAAATTTGTTATTTTTTTTAACAATCATAACCCCACTAGCACTTAAAGGAGAAATCCATTGATATGAATTCCATGGAACTTCAAAATCCATTTTTTCATTAATTACACCATATTCATCTCCTTTTTGTACAACAATCAATCCTTTATAAAACCATCTATAATCTTTGTCAAAAAACATATTGGGTTGATTTTTACTAAGATTAGCCGGGTACATTTCATCAAAAATAAATGGAGTCAAAGGGGTTCCTTTTAAATCAAAAAAAGCCCATTTATTATTTTTTTGAATCCACAAAATATGATCATTTGGGAAATTTTCTTTAATTTCCTGGAATGAGTGATTAGGTTCAATAATCTCTTTGCCCATTGTGTCAATTAAAACATCTTTATTATTTTTTTTAATCACAACAACTCCATCTTCATAAAAATCAGCATAACCGTCATATATAAAAGGGATAATCACCTTACCTGAACGATCAATATTGCCGGTTTTTCCGTTTTTGATTGCACAGGCTAAGTTATGACTAAACTCAAATGTTAGAGAATAATTAAGTTGGATCAAAATGCTGTCATGAATATTTATAAATCCGACATTATTTTCAACATCATCCCCCAGTCTTATTTGTTTCCTTGCATATATAAAACCCCTTTCGTCAGGAAGTCCTAACTGGGAATATTTTCCTTTTGGTATTTTAATATTACCTAAAGTATCTTGATATTCATATAAATAGCAAGATTTATCTTTGTTATAAGAAGTTATTAACCAATATTTTTCAATCCTAAATGTATCTGATTGACTAAAACCCTCAGTGAAAAAGAAGAGAAAAAATAAATAAAAAGACAATTGTTTCATATTTATATATTTAACATTTCCAAATTTGAATCTTTTGACAAAGATATATTTTTTTAGGATTTGAATTTGCAAATTGATAAAAAATCTACCAACGGAGCTCTGAATAGGCTAATCTAATAAAAGGTTGATGAAAAATTTTGTAAATAATTGATATATAAATAAATAAGAATTATTGTTTTTTTGCATCCGAATAGTACCAACCTTTTATTAGATTAGCTATCGCAGTCCATCGGAAAAATTTTTACCACTTAGATATGCTGCTCCCAAAAGTCTGGATACGATTTCTTCACTACCTCACTTCTGTTAATCGAAATTTTTGAAAAGGAATCAAACAATTGAAACGCCATCACCATCCGATGATCCTCATAAGAATCAAACTCAATGACATCGGGTAGGGGAGCACTCCGTTTAAAAATTTTAATAAATTGATCTTTTGGGTCAATAGATTCAATGTTCGTGTCAATTTTTGTAAAAGATTGTAATATACGAACTAAATGGTTCCCTCTCTTTGATTCTTTATAGGCTAAATTATGGATTCCATTGATTGTTAGTTCAAAAGGATACAAAACAGCTAACGACATCAAAACCGGGGCCAAATCTAAATGGTTTTGTAAATCGATCACTTGTGGCTCTAAATCAAAATGTGGAGAACCTTTTACAATAATTCCGTTTTGAGTGATCGTACTGCTTACTTCCCACTGCTCAAACCATTTAACTATATTCGAATCTTGCTGTATAGAAGGATATTGCAATCCTTTGATAAGGATCTCATTATTAGGATTTAATAAAGCATAAGCGTACCAATAGATGGCATTGCTCCAATCTGATTCTATCTCTTTTGGAACTCCATCTAAGAAAAAATTTCCCCACACCTGTTTGGTGAGTTCTAAATAGCTTTCAGATGGAAAATGGGTGGGTGTTGTTTGGAAAGCAGGACTTCCCAGTTTTTGGGATATTAACCAGATGGCAGTGGCAAATTGACTGCTTTGGGTGCAATCGATCAAGATGGAATAAGCTGTTAATCCCGGTTTCCCTATAATTTTCCAACCACTCAGATCCTCTTCAATTTCTGCTCCGATCCTACGCAACGTGTATATTAATGGCATAATTGGCCGCTCTAAAAGTCTGGTAGTACCAGTTAATAACCAATTCCCTTCTGTGAGCACTAAAACAGCCATTAAAAAACGAAATCCTGCCCCACAATCTTTTAAATCAAGGGTTGTGAATTCGGATTTTGAACCTTTATGATCACGGATTTGTAAAAGGGCACGCTGAACTGTTTTAACATCCTCAGCATCGTTGTCCTGAATATCCATGATTTGATCATTATACAGGTAATTCATGATCATATATCTGATTACGATGCTTTTGGAACGGGGTAGTACGATCTCTTTCATTTTTTATTTGGTTTTAAAAATGCTGATGGCAGTAGTCCCATAAATAGCTGCTGTTTCAGTTCTTAATATTTTTTTACCTAATTTAACTGGCTGAAATCCAAAATCTTTTGATAATTCTATCTCTTTAGATGTGAAATCCCCTTCAGGACCAATCATTAAAAGAATCTCTTTTTTGTCCATGTTAATTTCTGAAATAGCTGGAGTCTGATCCTGATTTTCACACCAGGCAATCATTCGGCAACTATCTGAATCATTGTTAGATAAACTACATAAATATTCTTTAAATGTATTGATTTGGATTTCAGGGAGATAGGTGCCGGAAGATTGTTTTAATGCAGCAATAGCAATTCTTTCCATTCTGTTGATTTCAAGATGTTTACGCTCAGATCTGTCGCAAATTATAAAGGTGATTTTTTCTACTCCAATCTCCACAGCTTTTTCTACCATCCACTCCATACGATCCGGATTTTTAGTGGGAGCAACGAGCAAATGTAAACAAAAGGTTCTTTTATTGACCTCTTTTTGTCGCTCCAACACTTGAACCTGACACTCCTGTTTACTCATGTCGATGATTTCAGTAACTGCAACAGTTCCTTTTCCATCTGTAAATGTGATCCGATCGCCAATCTGTTTTCTGAGAACTTTAATCAAATGCTTTGATTCCTCACTCCCCATAGTGATCACATCCAAATCTAAATTATCCAAAAAATAATGCCCCATAATCTTTCCAATTTTTTAATATCTATATTCTTTTTGTTAAACGTTAAACGTTTAACGTCGAACGTTTAACGTCGAACGTCGAACATCGAACGTTTAACGTCGAACGTTTCACTCTTTCTCGCTCAATTCCATCCATCTCAACATTTTCTCATCCAAATCATTCTCAATGACTCCATATCTGGAGCTCCAATCGGATAATTGAATTCCTGAACCGGAGCCGGAGTTCATCAAATGGATCAATTCTGTTTTTTCTTTTTCTAATGCTTCTATATCGGTCTCTAGCTGTTCAAACTCTTTTTTCTCTTTATAAGTGAGCTTTTGAGATGTTTTTTTGATTGTTTCTGTTTCCATATTTTTAGAAACATCCTGATTCAAAGCACGTTCTTGTTTTCTTTTTAGTTTTTCCTGTTTCTCTTTTTCAATTCGGTATTCCGTGTAATTTCCATAAAAATCTTTCACTTGACCTTCCCCTTCAAATACAAAGATGTGATCTACCAGTTTATTCATAAACCAACGGTCATGTGATACTACTAAAATACACCCTTGGTAATGATCTAAAAACTCTTCTAACAGATTTAATGTATCAATATCAAAGTCATTAGTAGGTTCATCAAGTATTAAAAAATTGGGGTTTTTAATTAGGGTAATCAATAAATGCAGTTTTCTTCTTTCCCCACCGCTAAGATCTTCATAATAAGTGTATTGCTGTTCATATTTGAAACCAAAATAGTTTAAAAATTGGGAAGCACCGACCATATTTCCACTTTGGAGACGAATCATTTCTGCGTGTTCTTTAACGATATCAATAACACGTTTATTCCCTTGAACTTGAAGTCCTTCTTGTGCGAAATAGCCAAACTGAATAGTTAACCCGGGCGTTATTTTTCCTGCATTGGGAATGATTTCACCCATGATGAGTTTAAGGAGTGTACTTTTTCCTGTCCCATTTCGACCCACAATACCACATTTTTCCCCTTTTTTAAAAGTGTAAGAAAAATCATCCAAAATTAATTTATCAGGATAAGAAAAATCTAAATTGTTGATTTCTAAAATTTTATTACCGAGTCTTTCTGTTTTAACTTGAAATGCTTCCGATTGTTTTTCCACTTTTTTATGAGCATCTTCCCGTAGTTCTTCAAAAGCTTTGATTCTTGCTTTCGCCTTAGTTGTTCTAGCTTGAGGAGATGTGTGAACCCACTCTAATTCTGTACGATAGAGTTGTTTAATTTTATCAAATTCAGCCGATTCATTGGCAATACGTTCCGCTTTTTTTTCTAAATAATAATCGTATTTCCCTTTGTATTGGAATATTTTATGGTTGTCTAATTCAATAATGTTATTGCATACCTGATCTAAAAAAAATCGATCGTGAGTAACCATTAAAAGCGTTGTATTGGAAGTAGATAAGTATTCTTCTAACCATTCAATCATATCTATATCCAAATGGTTGGTAGGTTCATCCAAAATCAAAAGGTCAGTTGCTGTAATTAATGTTTTTGCTAAAGCAGTTTTTTTTCGTTGTCCACCCGATAATTCACCCACATTTTTAAAAATATCATCAATTCCAAATCGGGATAAAATCTCTTTCACTTTACTCTCCATATCCCAAGCATGTAAGCGATCCATCTCTAAAAGTGCGTGTTCCATTCGGGCATGTAATGTCTCATCTTCTCCGTTTTTAGCTAATGAGATACAGGTTTCATACTCTTTAACTACTTGAATAACGGGTGTTTGAGATTCAAAAACAAGATCTAAAACACAAAAATGATCATCAACATCATCCATTTGAGGTAAATAGGAAATGGTAATATCTTTACGTGTCACTACTTGTCCCTCATCAGCAGATTCTATACCTGCCATAATATTTAGTAAGGTAGTCTTTCCGGTTCCATTTTTGGCAATCAAAGCCGTCTTTTGCCCTTTCTCAATCCCAAAAGTGATCTGATCAAAGAGCAATTTCTCCCCAAAAGATTTTGTAAGTTTCTCAACAGTAAGATAATTCATAGTTTTTAGTTTATACTGCAAAGATAAGGAATAATAAGCTAATGTGCTATTGTGCTAATATACTAATAAGCTATTTTACTAAT
The DNA here is from genome assembly GCA_942493315.1 of uncultured Bacteroidota bacterium. GTDB lineage: Bacteria > Bacteroidota > Bacteroidia > Bacteroidales > WCHB1-69 > UBA5429. The sequence continues at coordinate 2,466,120 of OW818690.1, forward strand.
TTGCAAATTGATTATGAAAAAACATAAAGAAAAAAAAAGTATATTTGCCGTCCTAAAAATGATTATGTTAACAAGTAAAGAAATCGAATCATTCAAACTACAATTAGCTGATTCTAAAAAGATTGCAATTGTAACACACTACAATCCGGATGGTGATGCTTTGGGGTCCTCTTTGGCCATTTATTCCTATTTTTTAAATTTAGGATTTGATGTTACATGTATTGTCCCAAACCCATTTCCAGATTATCTTTCCTGGTTGCCCGGTGCAGAAAAAGTGATAAATGCTCAAAAGCAACTTCAAAAGGCAAAACGTTTGATTCAGAATGCTGATATCTTGTTTGTTTCTGATATGAATGCAGCTCATAGAGCCGGAAAAGAATTGGAAAATTCACTAATCAATTCTAAAGCTTTTAAGGTTTTAATTGATCATCACCCAAATCCTGCCTTCGATGCTCCTATTGTGTATTCAACTATTGAAGCAACCTCTGCGAGTGAAATGGTGTATCGTTTTATAAAAGAGATAGATCCGGAATCTCAAATCACAATTGATTGTGCTGATTGTATATATACCGGTATGATTACCGATACCGGATCATTGAGCTATGCTTGCAACCGACCATTGATTTATCGGATATTGGAGGATTTAATGAAAATTGGTGTAGATGGTGAGCTCATTCATCGTCAGGTTTATGATAACTATTCTGAAAGTCGCCTTAGACTTTTAGGTGCATCCTTGAACAATATGGTCGTTTTGGAAGATCACGCTACTTCCTATATGTTTCTTACTCGCCAGGATCTGTTGGATAATGGTTTCAAAAATGGTGATACAGAAGGGTTTGTTAATTATGGATTAGCTTTAAGTTCTGTTAAGTTCACTGCCTTTTTTACTGAAAGAGAAGGAAGAATCCGAATTTCATTCAGATCTAAAGATGAATTTGATGTAAATATTTTTGCTTCAACTTATTTTAATGGTGGAGGTCATAAAAATGCCTCAGCATCTTACCATTATGATACATTGGAAAATACTTTACAATATTTTATGGAGACTGTAAGAAATCATCCGGAATTGAAAAAAATATAAAATATGTCATTTCGTAAACTGTTTTTTATCATTTCACTTAGCGTTTTCGTTCTTTCATGCAAGGATAAAACACCTGTTAGTCAGGTTGTTCAACGATCAAATGGTGAAATAGAAGAGGAAACACCTTTAATGAGAGGAAATAGGAAAAAAGTGAGAATAGAAGATGAGAATATTGATCTGTTTTTGAAAAGATATGGATGGGAGATGGTAAAAACAGAAACAGGACTTCGTTATGAAATATTAAAAAAAGGAAAGGGTATATTACCTAAAGAGGGTGATCTTGTTGAACTTCAATATACAACACAATTTTTAACGGGAGATACCGTTTATAATTCACTTGAAAAAGGAGCAATTACATTTAATGTGAATAAAACAGATCAAATTGTTGGGTTACATGAAGCAGTTCAACTTTTTCCAAAAGGGACAAAAGCCCGTTTGGTTATACCTTCCCATTTGGCTTATGGTATTTCCGGGGATGGAGATCGTATTATTGGACAAAAAACGCTTGTTATGACTATTGAGATCAATGAAAAATGATCAAATGAAATATAAAAATTAACAAATTTAATAAGTAAAAAATGAAAAACTATTCAAAATTTTTAATCATCGCATTAGTTGCGATTATTGCATTAGGTGCCACCGGATGTAGCAAATACAAAGGGTACAAAAAGGACAAAAAAACAGGAATGTATTACAAAGTTTTTAATCAAGATAAAAAAGCAGCTCAACCTGTGGATGGAGACTTTGTAGAGTTTATGTTTACATTAAGAACAGAAGATTCAACCATTATTCCAACTTATCACAGTGGAGATCAAATTATTGAGTCTTTATTCAAAGGTGATTTTTATGATGCTTTAAGATTTATGCATGAAAAAGATAGTGTCTCTTTTATCTTAGATGGAGATTCTATTTTTAAATATTTTATGGGAAATCAAGCATATCCATTTGGAGAAAAACCTTTGTATATGGATTTGAAATTATTGAAAATTACTCCAAAAGAGGAGTTTGAAAAACAAAGAACTGAAATGAGAAAACAGTACGAAATGGCTTTAGAAGAAGCTAAAATTGCTGAAGATAGTTTGATTACCAACTATTTAAAAACTAATAAAATTACCTCAAAACCTACATCTACCGGTTTGTATTTTGTAAAAAAATCACCTGGTAAAGGCGCTAAAATTGTTGATGGTTCAGTTGTTGAAGTGCATTATATTTTATCTCTTATTGATGGAACTTTGATCCAAAGTTCTTATGAAATGGGACAACCTATAAAATTAACAGTTGGTAAAAAAGAGGTGATTCCTGCTTGGGATGAAGCATTAGTGATGATGAAACAAGGTGAAAAAGCAAAATTAATCATTCCATCTAAAATTGGCTACGGAGCTCAAGGAATGGGACAAATGATACCACCTTATTCAACATTGATTTTTGAAATTGAAGTGGTAAGCGTACAATAATTTTTTGTATCTTTGCAGTGAATAATTGGGGCGTTAGCTCAGCTGGCTAGAGTGTTAGACTGGCAGTCTAAAGGTCGTGGGTTCGACTCCCATACGCTCCACAAAACATTCACTCACAATATTCTAAAAGGGACATCAAACGATGTCCCTTTTTCTTTTTAAATTTTCTTATCTTTGCACTTCTATTTGAATTAATACCTCTTTATGAATATTCTCTTCCGAAAAAAGAAACCTTTCGAAAAATCACTCTCATTAAGTTCACTTACCCGCAAAAGGTTTTTAAAAGAAAAAATGGGCGTAATCGCTCTTTTTTATATTGTTTTTGTTATCGGAATTGCTGTTTTTGGGTATCTGATTACACCCGATTCTACACCCTATTGCAATGATCAACATTTGGAAATTGCACTACAAAAACCCGGATTTAAAGTGGATTTTATCCAAATTATTGATCCAATACCTCACGAAAAAGTAAACTTTTTTGAAAAGATGCTTTTTGGAAAACCTTCCTTATATAAAACTGTTCCTGTATCTCAATATTGGATACTTAAAGATTCCTTTAAAGTACAGATGTTTGGTCAATCGCAAGCTTTTGAGATTTTTCCAAAAACTGAACTTGCTCATCAACCGATCATTTCTAAAACCTTTGTTTTAGGTACAGATCGATATGGGCGGGATATGCTCAGTCAATTGATGATTGGTGCCAGGATTAGTCTTGCTGTTGGTTTTATTTCAGTTTTTATTGCCCTTGTGATTGGCATTTTTTTGGGTTCTGTTGCCGGATATTACGGTGGAAAAATAGATCAATTGATTATGTGGTTCATCAATGTAATCTGGTCTATTCCAACACTTCTGTTAGTGATTGCCATCAGTTTTGCTTTAGGTAAAGGATTTTGGCAAATATTTATTGCGATTGGATTAACCATGTGGGTGGATGTGGCCAGAGTGGTCAGAGGACAAATTATATCGTTAAAAGAACAAGAATTCGTGGAAGCAGGAAAAGCTTTAGGCTTTTCAGGACTACATATCATCTTTAAACACCTACTTCCCAATGTTCTTGGAACAGTTATAGTTTTAGCAGCCTCCAACTTTTCCTCTGCCATTTTGATGGAAGCAGGTTTAAGTTTTTTGGGATTAGGAGTTCAACCTCCAACTCCTTCCTGGGGTATGATGATGAAAGAAAACTATGCTTATATTGTCTTAGATCAGGCCTATTTAGCCATTGTCCCCGGACTCGCAATCATGCTCCTTGTCCTTGCATTTATGCTTGTTGGCAGTGCATTAAGAAACGCAACTACTGTAAAAAGTGAATAGTTTTAAAAAAAGAATTATGAAAAAAGTATTAATTTTTATCTTTGGTTTATTCTTATGTATAAACCTAATTGCCCAAAAAACTGACTCAAAAAATATAAAACAAATTTTAGAGGAACAGAAACAAATCAAAAATCAAACTCAAAATTCAGGTTATATACATGACCTAAAAACAGGATTGTATTACAAAGTTTTTAATCAAGACAAAAAAGCTCTACAACCTGTAAATGGTGATTTTGTAGATTTTATATTTACATTAAGAACAAAAGATTCCACCATTATCCCATCTTATCATAGTGGGGATCAAATCATTGAGTCTTTATTCAAAGGTGATTTTTATGATGCATTAAGATTTATGCATGAGAAAGATAGCATCTCGTTCATTTTAAACGGAGATTCCATTTATAAATATTTTATGGGCGATCAACTGTATCCATTTGGAAAAAACCCATTGTATATGGATATTAAATTATTAAAAATAACTCCAAAAGAGGAGTTCGAAAAACTAAAATTGGAAGAGAAAAAACAATACGAAATGGTTCTTGAAAAAGCTAAAGTTGATGAAGATAGTTTGTTGACCGATTATATAAAAAAAAATAACATTAAAGTAAAGCCTACTGATTCAGGGTTGTATTTAATTAAAGAATCTTCTATAAATGGAAATCAAATAACCTCTGGTTCTGTAGTAGAAGTACATTACATCTTATCTCTAATTGATGGAACATTAATTCAAAGTTCTTATGAAATGGGACAACCAATAAAGTTAACCGTTGGAAAAAAAGAGGTTATTCCTGGATGGGAAGAAGCATTACAACTAATGAAAGTTGGCGAAAAAGCAAAATTAATCATCCCTTCCAAAATTGGATACGGCGCTAAAGGAGCGGGACAAATAATTCCACCCTATTCAACTTTGATTTTTGAAATTGAAGTTATAAGTGAAAACTAAACACTTGATTTCACACTATTTACTATTTATATAGGAAATATTCCGAAAATAGAGGAGCCACTTCCACTCATCGCTGCATAAACCGCTCCTTTCTCGTATAATAAACTTTTTTGTTGTGCTAATGAAGGATATCTTTTAAAGATTTCCTTTTCAAAATCGTTCACCAGTAATTCTTTCCACATTTCTATGGGCATTTTAATAATATCGGAAATGGATTTGTTGGGTTTTTGAGGAGTAATCCAACTATAGGCATCAGCGGTTGATACATGAATATCTGAAAAGTGCATTTCAATCGAATATGCTGATAAATCTAATGAAATCGGGGTCATTATATTGCCCACTCCCGTTGCAAAACAGGGCTCATTCATGATAAAAAATGGAACATCACTTCCCAATTGAGCAGCAAAATCGATCAGTTGTTCTTTTGTTAGTGAAAGTTGAAACAAGTCGTTCAACATAAGAAGTGTGGTTGCTGCATCACCTGAACCCCCACCAATTCCGGCACCGGATGGAATGTTTTTCTCTAAACTCATATAAACCGGCGCCATTTTGAATTTTTGTTCCAAAAGTTTATACGCTTTTACACATAAATTCTTTTCCGAATCCACCTGAAAATCTGCCCCTTTCATTTCAAAAACAAAATGATCTGATGGAACTATTTCAATGATATCTCTTTGATTATAAACTGGATAAAAGACTGTCTCCAAAGCATGATAGCCATTTGGAAGTTTTTCAATTATATTTAATCCCAGGTTTATTTTAAAATGCGTTTTAGCAATCATTTTTTCTATATTTTTGAATTGTAAAAATAATAAAATTGGAGACGCCATGCAATTTCTAAATGTACCTATTAGAACTTTTTTTGAATATCGGGAAGAACGATTTGTAAATCTGTATGAACATGCTGTAGAATCACAAGAAAAGTGGTTTCGTTTTATGGTTGAATATGGATCCAGAACGCAGTTTGGTAAAGAGTTTCATATAGAACCCGGAATGAGTTATCAAGAGTTTTCTGAAAGAGTTCCAGTAAATAACTACAATAGTTTATATCCCTATATCGATCGTTTGATTTCCGGAGAACAAGACCTTTTGTGGCCAACACATATTGAATGGTTAGCAAAGTCTTCCGGTACAACTCAGGGTAAAAGCAAATATATTCCCGTAAGTTCAGAATCATTAAAGGAAAACAATATTATATCGGCTAGTGATTGTTTGACTTTCTACGTTCACATGTTTCCGGAAACCGAAATTTTTGGAGGTAAAACCATAACCTTAGGTGGCAGTTTTCAATCATTGGGCAGGGAGTCTACATTGAAATGTGGCGATATTTCGGCTATTTTAATGGAAAACATGCCGGCTATCGGATTATACCTGAAAGCACCCAATAGTAAAGAGATTTTATTAAACTCCAACTGGAATGAAAAACTAAAATTGATTGCTCAAAACACAGTCAATGAAAACATTACAGCAATATCCGGAGTTCCATCCTGGATGCTATTGGTCATGAAAGAGGTTTTAAATATTAAAGGAAAGCAATACATCCATGAAGTTTGGCCAAATTTGGAGGTTTTCTTTCATGGTGGTGTTTCATTTGCCCCTTATCGGGAAGAGTATAATAAATTGTTCTCTATGAAAGAGGTCTTTTTTATGAACATTTATAATGCATCCGAAGGATTTTTTGGAATTCAAAATGAAAGAAACTCTGATGATATGTTGTTATTGACCGATAATTGTGTTTTTTATGAGTTTAAGGAACTTAATGAAAGTACAAATGAATCCAAAGTTGTTTCATTAGCTGATGTAGAACTGGATAAAGTGTATGCTCTAGTGATCACAACAGCAGCAGGATTGTGGAGATATGAGATTGGAGACACGATCCAATTTACGTCATTAATACCTTATAAATTTAAAATTTCGGGTAGAACAACGCATTATATCAATGCTTTTGGTGAAGAAGTCATTGTGGACAATGCGGAAAAAGCAATTACTGAGGCGTGCCTTCAAACAGGTGCAATCATCAGCAATTTTACCGCAGCACCGATCTTTCTAGGAACCGAAAAATCAAAAGGGGGACATGAATGGGCAATAGAATTCACACAGCATCCATCTGATCTTGATCTGTTTTCCGATATTTTAGATCAAACTTTAAAAAGCTTAAACTCTGACTACGAGGCGAAAAGAACCGGTGATCTCATGTTGATCAAGCCAAAAATTTCTGTTGTTGCATCAGGAACCTTTATCAAATGGTTAGGAAGTAAAAATAAATTAGGCGGACAACATAAAGTTCCCCGCCTACAAAATGACCGAAAGTTGATAGAAGAGATCTTAAACTTTTCTAATATCATCTCTCATTCTAATAGCCTCTAAACGTGAGTATTCTGCAAATTTTCCAGCCCCATTTTCCACTTTTTTATAGGCTAAAAGTATAGATCTGGAAGCATTTACAACGCCACCATTACCGTTTTTAAGATACAAAGCGATATCTTCAGCTTTACCACCTTGTGCACCATACCCTGGAATAAGGAAAAAGGTAGTATCTAATGCCTCTCTTACCGCTTTGGCTTCGTCAGCATGTGTACATCCCATTACTCCTCCTATAGATGAAAAACCGGAATTTCCCACAAACTCTTTTCCTAAATTATTGATCTTTTCACCGACACTATTATACACTCTTTGGTTATTTTCCGTAGGTAAATACTCAATATCTTTTGCACCTTCGTTAGAGGTACGGATCAAAACAAATAAACCTTTCTCACTATTCTTTACAAAAGATAAAAATGGAGTGATTGTATCCATTCCCATATAAGGATTTACAGTCATAAAATCGGCTTCAAAATCACCTGAAAAATGAGCTTGTGCATACATTTCTGCTGTTTTTGCAATATCTCCCCTTTTCACATCCGCAATAGTAATGGTTTTTTGAGAACGGAGATATGCTAAAGTTTTTCTATAAGCTTCCATTCCTTGCATGCCATACGCCTCATAATAAGCAATTTGCACTTTAAAACAGGCAGCAATATCTACTGTTGCATCAATAATCTCTTTATTAAAGTGAAATAATGCGTCACTAATATGTGAATATTTGGTTGCAAATTCAGAAGGAAGATACTCAAAATCTGTATCTAAGCCTACACAAACATGCCCTTTTTGGGCTACATTTTCAAAAAGTTTATCTATAATCATATTTTTTATAATTTATTATTATTCATTTACTTTAAAAATATATCCGGATCCATGCACATTGATAATGTCCACATTTTGATGTTTTACACTTTTTCCGGTTTCAGATTTTATGAAATCCACTTGAAAATATTTTCTCAATCTGGTAATATAAACATCCATGCTTCTTCCCATTTGAATTTTATCTTCGCCCCACACTTCTTTAACAAATTTAGCACGTGGGATTAAGGTGTTCATATTTAAGCAGAATAATTTCAACATCTCTGCTTCTTTTTTTGTTAACCGTATTTTTTTGTGAGGGTGAATCAATTCTAACGTAGAAAAATTAAATTTAAAATCAGCAAAATAGTATACGGTATCTTCCTCTTGATCATGATGTGTGGTTAACAATTGTGTTCTTCTTAAAATAGCTTCTATTCTAAGCGATAATTCTTCAATACTAAAAGGTTTAATCATGAAATCATCAGCACCCTCTTTAAACGCTCTTATTCTGGTTTCTTTATCCGATTTAGCAGATATAAACACAACAGGTAGAAAAGTGTCCACTTTTTTTATTTCTTCAAATAAGGAAAACGGCTCATCAATTTCCACATTCAAATCTAAAACACAAATATCATACGCATTTTTAGTTAATGATTTAAGTGATGAGATCTCATCTTTAAAATCATTCACTTCATATTGAAGCATCTCCAGATAATCTTTTAACACAGTTCGAAGATTATCACTTTTCTCAATAAGAAGTATAGTCACTTTTTTGTCCGATTTTTTCATGAAAATAGTAGAAATAAAAAGTTAAACAAATGTAAATTGTTTGCAAAAATAATAAAAAAAACATTAGTATCTTTGCCAAAAAATACAAATTATTGAAAAAATGGGACAAGAAACATTTATTGCTAAAACTTCCGCAGGATTAGAACCTGTATTATTTGAGGAATTAACAAAATTGGGAGCAGAAAATTGTCAACTTTTAAATAGATCTATTCAGTTTGAAGGTGATTTTGCCATGATGTATCGTGCCAATTATTTTTGTAGAACAGCAATCCGGATTTTATGGAAAGTAGACTCCTTTACATTTGAAAATAATGAACAGTTTTACGATTATCTCTATCAATTTAAAGCAGAAAACTACTTATCTTATGATGGCACATTAGCATTTAGTGCTACTATAAACAATACTATTTTCAACACTCCACTTTTTGCCTCCATGTTAGCAAAAGACGCGGTATGTGATCATTTCAGATCATTATTTAATGAAAGACCCAGTGTGGACAAAGATAACCCTGATGTTCTTTTTCATCTTCATATTTTCAATAATGAATGTTATCTATTCTTAGACAGTTCTGGGGAATCATTACATAAAAGAGGCTATAAGGTAGCCAATCATCCTGCCCCTATCAATGAAGTTGTAGCAGCCGGAATGATCCAATTGAGTGGATGGCACGGTGAATGTGATTTTATTGACTGCATGTGTGGTGGTGGTACCTTGTTGATAGAAGCGGTCATGATTGCATTAAATATCCCGGCAGGTTATTATCGTGAAAAATTTGGTTTTATGAACTGGAAAAATTTTGATGCTACTCTTTGGAATCAAATCAAAAATGAAGCAACGATTGAGGATGATGTCCCTATCAATTTTTATGGATCCGATATTTCAGATAGAATGATTCAATTTTCATTAGACAACGTTGAAGAGGCTTGTTTAGAAGACTTTATTGAGCTTAAAGTAGCAGATATGTTAGATAGTTTCCCGGTTCGGACCCCAGCAATGTTGATGATCAACCCCCCTTACGGTGAACGTTTAGAAGTGGATGATATTGATGAACTTTACAAAAAGATTGGAGATACTTTAAAGACCAATTACACAAATTGTAAAGCATTTATAATAAGTTCAGATACTCAAGCTATGAAAAATATTGGACTCAAAACCAGCAAAAGGTTCACTCTCAATAACGGCCCCTTAGAATGCAAATTCTGGGGATACGAGCTTTATAAAGGAAGTAAAAATAATGAATAATGAATAATGAATAATGAATAATGAATAGTGTGTCAATGCCTAAATTTGGTTGACCGTTTGTTTACTTGTTTTTGGCATATTATCATTGGTTGACTTGTCCTTGTTGGGGAGCTCTGAGCTTGGTCTTGGGCTAGCCCAAGACCAAGCTCAGAGCTGGGTTCCAAAATTTTTGAAGATTTTTTTTCTTCGGGATTTTGGTTTTGCAAATATATACTTTTTTCGAATGAAATTGGTGACTTTCTTTGTAGCTTACAATGAGGCTTTTCGTAGTTATAAAGGTACACTGATCGGTCAACTTCTTTCACTAATGTCTCGTAATTAGTAATCGTTCTGTAGCTTAAATAGTTGTTTTTAATCACTCCATTAATTCTCTCTGCTTTACCATTCTCCCAGGGGGCAACACACATACTATGGAGAAAATCTTCAGTCACATCTAAAAACTCTTTTGCACCATATTGTCTACCGCCATCTGAATGAAAAATTAAGCCGTTTAGATCTTCCCCTTTACGGAACCTTAATGCGCTATTTAATGATGCAATTACTGTCTGCTCTGTCGTTAAACGCTTTGATACAGAATATCCTACAATAACTCTTGAGTAAGCATCAATTATAAAGGTAATATAGTAAAAATGACCATTAATTTTGTAATATGTGGTGTCTGATTGCCAAACTTGATTAATCCTGGTTATCTCTAAGTTTTTAATTAAATTATCAAAACGGATTACTCCACTACTATCTGTAGTATGAATAAATCTCTTTTTCCTCTTTATCATTAATCCTGCAAGCTTACACAATTCTTCAAATTGATCTCTCCCAACATAACAAGGTCGCTTTTTATAATAAATATCCCTTACACCCATAGTGGGATGATCCATCCTGACTTCGAAAACAATTTCCTTCACTAAATGAAGAATGTCCTTTTTTTTATTGTCTCTTTGAAGGATTTTATATACTGCTTGTTTGCTGATATTCATAGCTTTATAAAGTGCATTTAGTGAGTGATGGTATTCATCTTGATGTTCTTGATAATGTCGGAAGGTGTCGTTTCGAACTTTTTTTTTATATCAACACCATAATGATCCTCTGCGATTTCAATCATTTTGTCTTTAAATTCTAGAAGAATTTGCTTTTCTCCAATAATCATTTTGAGATGTGCATTCTCTTTTTTTAAAGCCATTATTTGTTTAGTATCACTCTCAGTTTCAATAACTAATCTTTCTTTTTTTGTTTTCATATTGCCATATTTATTTAACCATTGATAAATTGTACCTCTCACGGTATCATATTGTCTGCAAAGGTCGGCAATTTTTGTTTGTCCAGATTCAATCTCTTGGACTTTTTTTCTCTTGAAGCTTTCACTAAAGTGTCTTCTTTTTCTTTCTTCTAATGTTAAACTAATTTCTTTCATAGGTTCACTTTTTTATTTAATTTGTTATTTAAAAGTGGTCAACCTATTTCAGGCATTGACAGTGAATAATGAATAGTGAATAATGAATAGTGAATAATGAATAGTGAATAATGAAAATTTTATTTAAAAATATATTCTTATAAAAGTAGGGTAGTGTAAAGTTTGTTTTTTTTATTATTTTGTAATTATTTGAAAATGAAAAGAATATATAGTTTTTCACCCGTTATTTATTAGAATACAAAATTAGGACATCAAATTCCATGAGTCTTAATTTGAACGTTTAACATATAGTCTTAATTTGAACCTTCAATCTCAAACCCTGCAATTAAAAAAGGTAAGAATCCTCAAACCCTTACCCTTTATTAAAAATTTGCTAATTTATTAAGACATCTGACTTTCGTCCTTTGTCCTTCGTCCTTTGTCCTTCGTCCTTAGTCCTTCGTCTTAAGAAAACTCACCCACAGCTCTTTCATATTTGGATACGAATTTTTGAGTAGTTCCGTTGCTTTTTCTTCAGTTACCCAAACCACTTCAGTGATCCCTTCGTTGATCTGCGGCTTTAAAGTTTCATTCGAATCTGCATACATCTCAAACCATCGGGTTTCTTTTAATATCTCAGAACGATCCAAAGTGTAAGTATGGTAAGTAGTCATGATCTTACGTCTGATCTCTAACTTTTGAATTCCCGTTTCCTCTTGCACCTCTCTGATTGCTGCCGTTTCTGTCTTTTCTTTAGATTCAATTTTCCCTTTGGGAAAATCCCAATGATCTAACCTGTAGATCATTAGGATTTCTTTTTTTTCATTGATTACAATCCCGCCGGCAGCGTGAATGATCTCAAATTCGGTTATAAATTGCTCTTCTTGAATAGGTTTCTTAGCCATATATTAAAATCCGAATATTTCTTCTAAAGTTATTTTTTTTACTTTCCCAAATTTTTGCTCTAAAACAGGGAAGTTCATGTCGGGTTCTTTAGCTAAAATCATGTAAGTTTTTTTCTGATTCTTAATGAATTGATTGTTGAAAGCAACGATATCCGCTAATGTGAATTTTTGTAATTGCTCATACATTTCTTTTCTGTAATCGTAGGTAATCCCCATTTTTTGTGTAGATCTGTAAAATGCAAAAATAGCAGCTTTCGTAATTCTATTGGTTGTAATGGATGACAATGCTCCATCTTTTGCTAAATCAAATGCATTTTGGGATTGTGGCATCTCATTGAAAAGCTCATTAAATGCGGTAAATGCATCAATCACTTTGTCGTTTTGAGTGGCAATGTAACTGAAGTTATAATTGAATTTATCCAATTCATTGACTGATGAATAACGAGATTGCGCTGTATATGCCAATGAGCGTTTTTCTCTCATTTCCTGAAATACGATCGCATTCATACTTCCACCAAAATATTGGTTGTACATGGTGATAACAGGTAGCTGACTCATATTGAATTTTTGTCCTTGAGAGTATGTGTATAGTCTGGCTTGTTTGGCTTCATAAGGGATAAACAATACTGATTCCTGAGTAACAGGTATTCTGTCAAACTCTTTTGCTGGTGGAGGGGTGTTGAATTTCTTTGGAGCAGGGTAGTAGGTTTCAATTTTTTTAAGTAAAGTACCCATTTTTTCTGTGCCATAGTAGTAAATTTCCGGTTGATAGTTGAATACAGTTTGAGCTAATGCTATTAGTTCAGTTGCTGTTAAAGCTTTTAGTTCTGCTTCTGAAAGTTGATATTTAACTAATTCAGGTCCAAATTCACCATAACTTCTTAATGCAGAAGAGATGGCATTTTGATTAGATTTGGCATCTTTACGATCCTGTAACATCCCTTTGATCATCTCTTGTAATGCTTCTTCATTAGGTTTGGCATCTTTTATGACATGAATGGCTAAATCTAATGCTTTTTCAAAGTTTTCACTTAACCCCGAAATGATCAACTGAGTATATTCATCATTGGTTGAAAAGTTCATATTACATGCTAAGTTGTAAAACTGCTGTTTAATTTGTTCTGCAGTATATTTTGAAGTTCCTACATAGTCAAAGTAAGAAGTGGCAATAGGTAGTTTTAAGTTGTTCAATTCCCCGATTTTGTATTGGAATGTAATGGTAAACGTTTTATTTTCTACGTTTTCAATATACATAACGTCCATCCCTTTAGCTTTAGAGAAAGTGATCGCTTTTTTGAAGTCTACAAAAACAGGATCAATGGTTTTAACACTATTGGTTCTTAATGCTTTAAAGAAATTTGATTCTCCATCACGGTTAATAACGATTGGGGTGATGGCTGGTTTATTTACCTTTTCAATGTCTGCAGGCGTCCCTTTTCTTTTATAAACGATGAAATAATTGTTTTTGAAATATTTATTGGCAAAGTTGATAATATCCTGTTTGGTAATTTTTGAGTATTTATCAATCGATTGTGAAGCTGCACTCCAGGGAATATTATTTAAAAAAGAAGTTGACATCATTCGGACTCTTGCTTCGTTACTTTCCAATTGTCTCATTTCGGACAATTTCATATTGTTGATAGCTGAAGCTAAAAGTGCATCGTCAAACTTACCTTGTTTAAGAAGTTCAATTTGTGCTAAGATGATATCTCTTACTTGTTCTAAGGTTTGTCCCTCTTTAGGTTTACCATAAAATGCCAATGAAGAATTGTCACATAATACATAAGAGAAGGCAGCAACTGAGTTGGCTAATTGTTTTTGATTAACATTTAAGTCTAATAAACCTGCTTTTCCGTTGTATAATATTTGAGAAACCATGTTTAAAATATAGATCTCATCTGAATTGGCCGGTTGATCAATTCTGAAAGCCATTCTGAAAAATTCTGCTTCTAATCCAACTACTTCGGCACTGGTTGGTTGTGTAGCAGGAACTTCCGGTTTAATTACCAAAGGTTTTACAGGTTTTGATTTTAAATGTCCAAAATGTTTGTCAATGATCGCAATCGCTTCATCATAATTAAAATCACCGGAAAGAACAATAGCAAAGTTATTCGGAACATAATATTGGTCAAAAAACATACGAATGTTTTTCATGGATGGGTTTTTCAAATGTTCCGGATTTCCTAAAGTTGTTTGTTGTCCATAAGGGTGATTAGGATACAAGAGAGTCATCAATTTATCGTTAGATGCTCTACTGTCATTGGTCAAAGACATATTTTTTTCTTCGTAAACAGTTTCCAATTCGGTGTGGAACAATCTAAGAACAGGAGTTTCAAAACGATCAGCCTGAACGATAGCCCAATTTTCTAATTGATTAGAAGGAATGTTTTCGATATAAACGGTATAGTCATTGGAAGTTCCGGCATTAGTTCCCTGTGAACCAATAAATTTCATAATTTTATCATATTCATTGGGAACAGCTAATTTACTGGCTTCGTAAGATAAACTGTCAATTTGTTTATAGAGAGACGCTCTTTGAGCCGGATCAGTTGTTACGCGATAGATTTCGAAAAGATCTTCAATCTTTTGAATCAAAACTTTTTCTTTATCCCAATCTAAAGTTCCCATTTGGGGAGTTCCTTTAAACATCATGTGTTCAAAATAGTGCGCTAAACCGGTTGTTTCTTTAGGGTCGTTTTTACTTCCCACTTTAACGGAAACATAACATTGAATTCTGGGAGCATCTTTATATACAGAAAGATACACCTTCAAACCATTGTCCAAGGTATAGATACGAGCCTGAAGTGGATCATTAGGAACTGTTTCATATTTATACACTTTTTGTGCAAAAGTGGACGAAACAAATACCAATGTTAATAAACTTACAATAAGTAATTTAAAATTTTTCATTGTTTAAGGTATTGATTGTTAATTGTGTTGTATTTTGTTACTATTAAATATTTTCTTCTTCAAACTCACCAAGAATCTTTTCCAGTTCTTTGAGATGTCTGCCGTAAAATTGGTTCACCCAAAGACCCACAAGAAAGATAGCCAGTATAGTAAACAGGATCACTAATAAAAGAGCAAAGAAGTAAAAATAATTTTCTTTCTGAAAGCTATGAGGTAAATCCATGATGATTTGGAATATTTTTTCTGATCTTCCTTTGGAAAGGACGATAAAAAACAGGATAAAACCGTAAGGAACAAGCAGATAGTTGATAGTTTTATAAAGGCGGATTGTGTTTTTCAATTCATAATAGATAGCAGATATGGAGCGGTAGGAGTTATACGAGGTGTTGTTGGTGTGTTTATAATAGCTGTAAAAACTTTTATAGTAGGGAAGTGCACTTATGATTAACAAAAAGAGGACGATATAATATACTAATTCTGATAATCCATTGATTTGGTAAACAGGCAGGAAAGGCACGATGATCAGAAAAACCACACTGGCGATCATCAGGTACAATTCTGTTTTGATATTTTTTCTAATTTTATCTATGGGAGTTTGGGCTTTTTTAAGATTAGTCAAATCGTTGGGTAGGGGGACAGTAGAATCCTGCTCCTTCCAATGTTTTTTTAAATCTTCAAAATTAAATTGATCCTTATTCATATCCATTTCTAATAATAATTTCTTGTAATTTATCTTTGATTCGATTCAATTTCACGCGGGCATTTCCTTCGGTGATCCCCAGTTGGAGCGCAATTTCACGGTGTGACATCCCTTCCAGATACAAAAAGATAAGTGCTTTCTCCACTTTGTTAAGTTCTTGAACGGCTTTGTAGAAATGGTGTAATTGGTGCTCTTTTTCTTCATAATTGGAAGGTTCTTGTTTTAGTTGATACGCTTCTTCATTCAGGGAAACTTCAAATTTTGCTTTTTTTGATCCTTTTTTAAACTGGGTAAGGGCAGTGTTCAGGGCAACGCGGTACATCCATGTAGAAAAGCTGCTTTTTCCTTGAAAATCACCGTAAGAGCTCCATAAATGGTACACAATCTCCTGACGAAGCTCCTCTTGGTCCTCTTCGTTATCTTCATACATTCGGGAAATTTTATATAGGATCCCCTTATGTTTATTTAGAAGTTCTAGAAATTGTTTCTCTTTTTCCATCGGTGAGTTGTCACACTACTTAATCAATATCCAATTTACTCAGGGATGACAAAAAACTATTTAGAAGTGGCAACTATTGCTGCTATACCTACTAATACTGCTGCTGAAATTGTAATCATATTAATTTGTTTTTTCAGTTAGTGTTTGTAAAAAAGAAATGTTACAAGAATTTAGATTAAATTTGAATAATTTGTTGTGCTTTAGCTAAATCTTGTTCATCGACATAAATTTGGATAGAACCATCAATAGTTCCCGAGTTGGTTGGAAAAACGGGAGAGTGGTTATCCTCAGACAAAAAGCATTCGATTCCTGCATTTTCAAGGGCACCTTTAAGGATGTTTGCTTCAATCGAATCGGGGCATGTGATTAATACTACAGGTTCCATAACAATTTGAATTAAAAGTTTTTGAAACAGAATCGCCCGGAATTGACCGAATCGGTTTCAATGGCAAAGATACTAAAAATAATGAGCTAATCTGATAATAAGCTAATGTGATAATAAGCTAATGTGATAATAAGCAAATGAGATAATAAGCTAATGTGATAATAAGCAAATGTGATAATAAGCTAATAAGCAAATTTTTCATTCTTCATTCTTCATTAGTCCGTGGTCTGTAGTCTGTGGTCTGTAGTCTTTTTTTTCTGGGCATTCCGGCACCACCCACCGCACCGGCCAACGCTGCTGCCGTCGGTCTCCGCCTTCAAGTCCGCAGTCGTAAGCCGTGTGACTGCATGGTCGAAAAAGGAGCTCACAAGTTCGCTCTTTTTCTCCCTGCATCACATCGGCTTTCTCCTTTGCGGGCTTTCCCGGCTCCGCCCTAATGCAGATCAGGCGAATGGCTAAGGGCGAAGGGCGAAGGGTGCAAGGGGAAGGGTTTAAAAGTTTAAGGTTTAAGAGTTTAGAGGCGTTTCAACTTTTCAACCCTTAAACAGCGAAGCGTTCAACCTTTAAACAGCGAAAATTTATTCTTCATTTTTCATTAGTCTGTAGTCCGCAGTCTGTAGATCCCGCTCCAGAGGAGCGTTATATTGGTAGCAATTGAATATCCGATGGATTAGCTCGCTACAGAGTAGCGTTATATTTGTATTCCAACCTCGAATGGTGTTACATATAAATGAAAAATTCGAGCACAAGAGCATTCTGAGCAATCGAGCATTCTGAACAATCGAGCATTCCGAGTTTTGTTTTTATTTACAAAAATAATTTGGATTTTAAAGAGAAAATACTAATACGGGATTTTAGTATTTATCAAAAGAGTTGCCTTATTAGATTACTTTTTCAATTATTATTTTGTCATTTCAAAAAGGAATATGAATTTTATTAATTTTTTTTAACTTATATTTTATTGGTTTAATTTCAATACAATTACCATAAGCATCAACAGCATAAATATCTATTAATTCAATTATATCATTTTCTTTCATTGTTTTAATTTTTTCTTTAAGGTCATTTTTTAAAATTGGACTATATAAATGATATGTGAAAATTTCATTTTCTGTTTTAATCTTCACAACACAAGATAAAAGGTTATATTCATTGTAAAAAATCCCTGATTTGTCTTGCAAATGAAAAGAATAACGATTAAATCCTTTTATAAGATATAATACATTTGTTTTTAAATC
Source organism: uncultured Bacteroidota bacterium (assembly GCA_942493315.1). Lineage (GTDB taxonomy): Bacteria > Bacteroidota > Bacteroidia > Bacteroidales > WCHB1-69 > UBA5429. The sequence continues at coordinate 2,484,127 of OW818690.1, forward strand.
GATATGTAAATCCACTGATTTAACGGTTCTAAATTCTATTATTTGAATTGTATCTGAAAAGTTTTTATAATTATGAATTATATAAATTGTCGAGTTAAAATTAGTTTTGGGTTTTAATATAAGAAAATTTTTTTCTCTCAGAATTATTAAATCTTTAGACATAAAACTCAAACTATCGGATATAATTCCATATTCCTCATTAATTTTGAAAAAGTTATATTTGTTCTTAATCAAAAAAGGATATATTTTTGTAGTAATAATTTTATGCGTGTATTTTTGTTGAGAAAAAGATAATTCAAGGTTGTAGATTTTCGATAAATCACATAAAATTGATTTAAAAACTTCATTTCTCTCATAAAATTCAAATATTAAAGAATCAACTTTAATGTAATTTAAAATATCTATTTGGTTTTTTTTTGCAATCTTAAGTTCATTAAATGTTAGATCAAAAAAATTCTTAATTTTTAAATAATTTTCTTTATATTCAATAATTGTTTTTATAAAATCATCAGAAATAGTATACCTTAATTGATCACAGGATGAAAATGATATTGAATCATTTATAATAGAAAACTCATTTTCATTCAATAAAAACAAATGGTTATTAAATTCAAATGGATATCCAAATGAGTTAGATTTTATTAAAAATAGAATTAATTTTTCTCCTAAAAACCGTTTTGGAAACTTATCTCCACAATCATAGTGTTTAATATCAACTTCAATAATTGAATCATTAGATTGTTGGAAATAAGAACTATCAATTCTAAAACTATATTTTTGATCAGAAATCTGGATGATCTGTCCTAAAAAACAATAATCAGAAATGCTAATAATTTCATGAAGTTTCATTTTAACTGAATGAGCATATGATAATAAAACTAAACTAATTAATAAAAACGTTAAAATATATCTTTTCATCTTTTTTCCTTTTTCATTTATATTCAGGGACTTTAGGTAGGTTTATTTCATCAGGAGTTCCAACAAATCTATTAACAACTTCTCTTGCTTCATCCAAATTATTAATGCTTAAACCCCAATCACTATTAAACCAAATCATTGATTCTAATAGTCCACCACGATCAGAACAATTTCCTCTCTGATCTTTCCATCTTTTAGTAGGTTTTCCATTTTCATAAATAAATTCACAATCTAATGTTTGGTTTTTCTTTCTTCCATTTACATAATCACCATGATGTGCTAATTCATGAATTACAATATGAACTATATAGAAAAGAGCAATTTGTTTTTCAACTTTTGTAGCCTTTCTATCATTTAAAGCTTTTATTTGGTCAAGATAACTATGTGAAATCATAATACAACCCTGATCATATTCAGGTGCCATACCTCCGTTAAAACTCAAATATGGTCCTTTTCCATCTGTTGTTGCTTCAACTATCTGCTCCCTAGTCATACCTCCAAACAACTGTAAAGCTTCCATAATCAATGGACTTTGCAAAACAAAATTTTGAAAATCGTTTACCATAAAATTGTAAAAAGTTTTATTAATATCTTTTATTCTTGGATCGACAATAATCCTCCCATCCGGATCCACCAACATTACCGGATTATTCGCACAATAGTTATACTGCGACATGATGGGGTATTTATCGCTCATTGGGTCAACAGAGAGCCATATACTCAAACCGCTGTCGTAATATCTTGCACCAAAGTACCCGTAGCCTGTTTCGGCATCTTTCTCTTTGCCGGAGAAGGTGTATGGGGCGTTCCAGGAAGAGTGGCGTTGATCAACCCAATCTTCTCCAAACGGTAAATAGTGGAGGTGTTGGATGGCGTTACCGCTACCATATAAAGTAGGGTTATCCATATATGCAAAGTTTATCCAGTTTCCGTTTATGTTCATTAGACTATTTCTATGTTTATTTAGATGCGACAAATATACAACTTTTTTAATAACATAAGCTTTTTCCCCCTTTATTTTACCGCAAAGAACTCGAAGGAAATAATCACAGAGAACCCAATGAAATAACCTCCGCGATCTCAGCGTCCTCTGCGAGATTTTTGCTAATCTAATAAAAGGTTGGTGGAGATTATTACAAATTATTCAATATTAGTATAATCTATTGAAATGCTGATTCTGCTAGGATCCTGTACCAATCTTTTATGAGAATAGCTTGTCAAGGTTAGGTAAGGCAAAAATAATGATATAACAAAGAACCCAATGAAATAACCTCCGCGATCTCAGCGTCCTCAGCGTGATTTTTCCTAATCTAATAAAAGATTGGTGGCGATTTTTATAAAATACTTAGTTAGAGTAAAATCTAAAAAACGCCTATTCTTCTAAGATCCTGTACCAATCTTTTATGAGAATAGCTTGTCAAGGTTAGGTAAGGACAAAAATAATTATATAACAGAGAACCCAATGAAATAACCTCCGCGATCTCAGCGTCCTCAGCGTGATTTTTTCTAATCTAATAAAAGGTTGGTGGAGATTATTACAAATTATTCAATATTAGTATAATCTATTGAAATGCTGATTCTGCTAGGATCCTGTACCAATCTTTTATAAGAATAGTGGTCAACAATTAAAGAAATACCTTATTTGTAAGCTATCAATATAACGCTCCGCTGGAGCGGGATAGTTTGGTCGGTTTATTCGTTGGCTACCAATATAACGCTCCGCTGGAGCGGGATCGTTTGGTCGGTTTATTCGTTTGGCTACCAATATAACGATCCGATATAGAAGACTACAGACAGCGGACTGCGGACTACGGACGAATGAATAATGAATAATGAAAAATTAAAAATGAAAAATTTATTGTAATATCAAAGGAACGTCGAACGTTTTACGTCGAACGTTTAACGTCAAACTTCGATCGTCTCCAGTCAAAAAAACCGCTTGCGGTTTTGCGCGTTAGGGATGTGGAGGGCGCGAAGCGGTACGAGCTGGAACGAGCGCCGCGATGATTGATTGTATTCGGAATGAACCATCTTAAGCGACGTGCAGCGAAGTACGGGAGCGAAGCGGACCCCGGAACAAGCCCGACGGCAGCAGCGCTGGGTCGTGGGTTGGATGGTGCCGGAACGCCCAGAAAAAAAGACTGCAGACAACAGACTTCGGACTACAGACGAATGAATAATGAAAAATCAGTAAAAAAATCTAATACCCAAAGCTAAAACCCAAAACCTAATACCCAAAAGCTAAAACCCAAAACCTAAAACCCAAAACCTAATACCCAAAAGCTAAAACCCAAAACCTAAAACCTAAAACCCAAAACCTAATACCCAAAAGCTAAAACCCAAAACCTAAAACCCAAAACCTAAAACCTAAAACCTAAAACCCAAAACCTAAAAACTGATAGCTGAAAGCTGTTTCGAACTATTCTGTAAAATTCCGTAAATCGATGCCCCACATCAATTTTTCACGGATGGTGGAATAGTATTCTCCTGCTTTAAAACGTAATGTTTTGATGGTGAATTTTTCTTTTGAAATGGTTAACTCACAAGGATTTTCTATCTCAATTCGTGTGGAATCAAGCGCTAATACAAACCGATTACACCGGCTCTGTACTTTTATGGAGATGATATCTTCATTATTGATTATGATGGGACGAACAGCTAATGTGTGTGATGAGATGGGCGTTATGATATTTACATCTGTTGATGGATGTAAAATGGGTCCTCCACAACTTAATGAATAAGCAGTGGATCCCGTTGGTGTGGCTACAATCAAACCATCTGCCCAATAAGTGTTTACTTTTGCCCCATTGATCCAAACTAAAATCCCATTTACAGACGTGTCATCTGATGGACGTATGGTGACATCATTTACAGCAAAAAAATTGCTTAATGGTAACGGTTTGTCTGCCGCTAAATGTAATAAAGCGCGTTCTTCAACCGAAAAATCACCCTTTTTGATCATATTAAAATATTGTTCAAAGCTGTTCTTTGTGATAGATGTTAGAAATCCAATTCTTCCGGTGTTGATTCCCACAATAGGAATTTCCAGATCTGCAATGATATTTGCTGCATCAATAAAAGAACCATCGCCACCGAATGAAAAACAAAAATCGATCGGCGATTGTTCTTTTAAATCTTGATAGGTTTCGAAACTTTCACAGCCGTCTATGATAACCGATAGTTTATTTTCTGCATTCAAATTCTGGTGAATCACCAGTTGAACCCCTTTAATTTTCATAAACCATAAAGCATGATGTATGAAATCTACATCATTAACTCCATTTTTTCGGCTATAGACTGCGATTTTCATCTATTTATAATCTTTTGCTTCAATTTGATGAGTGGCAATTAACATAGCATTAAAAGCAAGTGCTTTCATTTCATCTTCACCCGGATAAATATAAACCGGTGCAATCCAGCTTACATATTCAGTGATTTGATCCATCATGGGCTTCCCATAAGCAATACCTCCGGTTAATAAAATCGCATCCGCTTTACCTTGTAGAACAACGGCAGCTTCCCCAATCGCTTTTGAAACCTGATAAGCCATCGCGTGTTCAATTAATTGTGCTTTTTCATCACCGGCAGCAGCCATTTTTTCCACTTCATAAGCATCATTAGTTCCAAAATAAGCTACATAACCCCCTTTTCCAACAATCATTTTTTTCATTTCATCTTTGGAATATTTTCCGGAAAAACAATTCTCAATCACTTGATTCATAGGTAATGTACCAGAACGTTCAGGCGAAAATGGACCTTCACCATCCAGCGCTTGATTTACATCCACAACTTTGCCCAGTTTATGAGCTCCAACACTGATTCCTCCACCCATGTGAGCAACGATAAGATTCATGTTTTCATACTCTTTTCCCATTTTTTGTGCATGAGTACGGGCTATCGCTTTCTGATTCAAAGCATGGAAAATGGAAACTCTTTTATATAAAGGGTGTCCTGCAATTCTGGCAACATCCTGTAATTCATCAACTACGACAGGATCAGCTATATAGGAATCTTCTAGGCCAATAGATGTTGCAATATTGTCTGCAATGAGTCCACCTAAGTTAGAAGCATGTTCTCCTGAAAAACCAATCATAAGGTGCTCTTTCAAAAGATCATTAACTTTATAGATACCGGAAGGAATTGGTTTCATTAATCCACCACGTCCAATTACAAAATTGAGCGTTTCAATTTCAATATTGTGTTCTTTTAAAGTATTGATAATAATATTTTTGCGAAATTCAGCTTGATCAGTAATTTTTTGAAACCCTTCCAATTCCTCAGAAGAATGTTTGATATTTTTGATAAAAATTTGGTCATTGTTTTCAAAAACAGCAATTTTCGTTGAAGTTGAACCCGGATTAATGGCAAGAATTTTTGTCATAGTTTGCTTTTTATTGATTTTTAAAAATCTAAATTATTCAAATGAAACAATCGCTTTTTGAATAATGTCGATAGCTTCTCTCATTTGTTCTTCAGTGATAGTCAATGGAGGAGCAAAACGAATGATGTGTTGGTGTGTAGGTTTTGCTAAAACACCCATCTCTTTCATTTTAACACATACATCCCATGCTTCTTTCCCGTTTTTAGGTTTGATAACAATCGCATTTAATAATCCTTTACCACGAACTAACTCAATCATGTCCGTTTTAAAGTTACTCATTTCATTGCGGAATATTTTACCTAAATTTTCTGCTTTTTCAGCTAAGTTTTCATCTTTTACCACTTCTAAGGCAGCAATGGCAACTTTACAAGCAACTGGGTTTCCACCAAATGTAGATCCATGTTCACCGGGTTTAATAGTTAACATAATATCATCATCAGCAAGAACAGCTGATACAGGCATGGTTCCACCTGATAAAGCTTTTCCAAGAATCAAAATATCAGGTCTAACATTTTCATGATCACAAGCTAATAATTTACCAGTTCTTGCAATACCTGTTTGAACTTCATCAGCAATAAATAATACATTTTTAGATTTACAAAGTTCATAAGCTTTAGCTAAATATCCATCAGCAGGAACAAAAACACCTGCTTCTCCTTGAATAGGTTCAACAAGGAAACCGGCAACGTTTGGATCTTCTAATGCTTTTTCTAATGCAGGAATATCATTGTAAGGGATTCTGATAAACCCTGGAGTAAATGGACCGTAACCTGCATAAGAATCAGGATCGTTAGACATAGAAACGATGGTAATGGTTCTACCGTGGAAGTTACCATCACAGCAAATGATTTTGGCTTGGTTTTCAGGTAATCCTTTTTTACTATATGCCCATTTACGGCAAAGTTTTAATGCTGTTTCATCTGCTTCAGCACCGGAATTCATAGGCAAAACTTTGTCATAACCGAAATATTCAGTAATATATTTTTCATAAGAACCTAAACAATCGTTATAGAACGCTCTTGATGTAAGGGTTAATGTTTGTGCTTGGTCACACATTGCTTTCACAATTTTTGGATGACAGTGACCTTGGTTAACTGCTGAGTAAGCTGAAAGAAAATCGAAATATTTTTTTCCTTCTACGTCCCACATAAAAGGACCTTCAGCTTTAGCTAAAACTACTTCAAGTGGATGGTAGTTATGAGCGCCATATTTATGCTCTAAATCCATGGCTTGTTGACTGGATGTTACTTTCTCGATCATAAGTTGTTTATTTTTAATTGGTTATTGTTTTTCAGTTAAGATTGCAAATATAAATAAAATATTGGAATAAAATAATTTATCTCATTTCAATTCTATAAAATATAAAAAAATCAATTTTTTTGAATTCCAATTTGCTTACTAAATTCATATAAAACTATCCCGGCAGCTACTGATGCATTCAGAGATTCAGCTGTATTGGGATTAGAAACATAGTGGGGAATCAATATTTTTTGATTTATTTTTTCTAATACAGGAACTGAGATCCCATGACTTTCATTTCCAATGATGATGATATCATTGGAGTGAAAAGAAGTTTTTTCAATAGGTTCACCATCCATAACCATTCCATAAATATTTCGATTGCTTTGTTTGGAAAGAAATGAAACAATATCCCCATAAACAATTTTAATTCGAGTAAACGATCCCATGGTAGCCTGAATCACTTTTGGATTTGAAAATTCTACACTATTTTCAGAGCATAAAATTTGAGTGATTCCAAACCAATCGGCATTACGTATGATGGTTCCCATATTTCCCGGATCTTTAATTTCATCAAGAATAAGTATTGGAAGTTGATTGTCAAAATCTGATACTGAAAATCCCGGAATTTTTGCAATACATAAAATTTCAGGTGTTGTTTTTAAGCAGCTCATTCGTTCCATTTCATTTTCAGAAACGATTACAAATGAGTTGTTTTTTAATATTTGAGAAAATTGGGGTGCTGTTTTTTCAGTTAAAAAAATAGCTATCACTTCCATGTTGGAATGAATTAATTCTGTACAAGATTTAATTCCTTCAACAATAAACAGATTTTGTTCATCTCTATTTTTTTTAAGATGTAGGGATCTAATTTGAGAAATTTTCGATTTAGAAATCATTTATTCATAATTTTATTTTTAAAATAGGTGCCTCGTTCCTGAAAATTTTTAAATTCATCATAACTGGCAGCTGCCGGCGAAAGTAAACATTTTCCACCTATTGGAGTATTCTGATAACAATAATCAAAAACTTGATCAAAATTCTTTACAATACAAACTTTTTGTTTGATAGTACTCATTTCACTCCATTCTTCAATCATCCTTTTTCCTGCAGGACCGGTAAAAATAATAGTAGAAACAGAATGATGATTCAAATATTGATATAAACTGTGGTAGTCAATTCCACGATCAAAACCACCAAGTATAAGTGTATCAACATTATAAAGTGCTTCTAATGCAGAAATTGTGGCTTCTGGAATGGTTGAAATACTATCATTGAAAAAATGGATATCATGAAAGAATCCAATATATTCAATTCTATGTTCTAATCCTTGAAAAGTTTTAATATGTTTATCAATCTCATTTGGATCAATACCACATTTTTCGCAAACCAGAATGGCAGCCATAATATTGTTAAAGTTATGTTTTCCAGGTAAGTTTTTAAATTGATTTGTATTATATTTGTATTTATTGACACCGTTTTCAACAGAAACTATATTTTCATTTTCAATATAGGCTCCATTTAATAAAGTTTCAAACCTGCTGAAAGGAAGAAAACCATTACTAATGGTGTGTAAGTCAGCAGATTGTGATATAGTAGAATCATCCTGATTATAAATAAAAAAATCATTTTCATTTTGAAATCTGTGAATATTCCATTTGGATTGAATGTAATGTTCAAAATTTATAAAATGATCCAGGTGTTCCTGATAGAGATTCAATAATACAGAGATATGTGGAGCATTGTTAATAAATTCAAGTTGGTGAGCTGATAATTCGGAAACGATTAATGTATCCTCATCTATAGTTTCAATTAAATCAAAAAGGGGAATTCCAATGTTTCCACCTAAAAGCACATTGGGTCTTACATTTGTTAAAATATGATGAATCAGTGAAGTGGTTGTACTTTTCCCTTTTGTTCCGGTAACGCCGATGGTTTGACCGGCAAAATATTGTAAAAAAATATCAGTTTGTGAGGTTATTTTACTATAATCTACAGATAAAGTAAGATTTTTAAGGGTAATTCCCGGAGATTTGAGGATAATATCGAAAGAATTTAAAGAATCCAGGTAATTCTCACCTGTAATTAGTGTGACATTTGTATCGATAAAATCGATATGTTTTTTGTCTGCAATGGTTAAGCGTTGATAGGGTAAAAATTTCCTGATCAATTTATAGGAAGATTGACCTTCTCTTCCATACCCTAAGATTAGAATGTTACGATTAGCAAAAAAATCAATAATTGCGCTAACATGATTCATTAGTTGATAATTTAAAAGTACATAAAAAAATTGTTGTCCCAATTTGAAAATTAAATTTTCAAAGCACAAAAATATAAAAAAACAGCGACACTCGTCGCTGTTTTACTATGGAAAAGAATATGATTATCCCTTTTGGGGAGAAAATCCACTATAATTTGTCGTTATCCACCAAAGCAAAGGTTAATTTTGCAGAAGCACAAAGGTCACCATCAACATGAGCAGTAGCTTCAACAAAAAACATCAAACCTCTTTTGTTGGTTAAAGTAGCGCGAATATCAATTATATCATGTGGTTGTACCGGTCTTTTAAATCGAGCATTTTCAATACCGGTAAAGAAAGGGGTTCTACCAATTAACGCTTCGAGAAGTAAAATGGAACTGGATTGTCCCATGATTTCACATAAAATAACGCCGGGAACAACGGGATGAGAAGGAAAGTGACCATCTAAAAAATGTTCATATCCGGTAACATGGTATTTGCCCAGAGCCACTTTTTGCCCGTTTTCATCTTCAAATAATGCCATTTCATCAACTAAAAGCATAGGTTCCCTATGTGGCAAATACTGTTTAATCTCTTCTCTGTTTAAAGTAATAATATTTGTCATAAATAATAATTTTTATGTTTTTAAAAGTTGCACAAAAATAAATATTTTTTTTTAATTTTTGACTTTTCGTATAGCAATAGTCGCATTATGTCCACCAAACCCTAGAGAATTAGATAAAACAAGGGTTATATCTGCTTTTCTTGAAACGTTGGGAACATAATCTAAATCACATTCAGGATCGGGTTCTTTCAAATTAATTGTTGGAGGAACAATTCCTTCTAAAATAGCAAGAGCAGAAGCAATAGCTTCAAATCCACCTGCAGCACCTAATCCATGACCTGTCATTGATTTTGTTGAACTTATGAGTATTTGTCTGGCTCTCTCTTCACCAAATGCCAGCTTAATAGCAGCTGTTTCTGTTTTATCGTTAAGTGGAGTTCCAGTACCATGAGCATTGATATGGATGAGATCCTGATCAGTTAAATTGGCTTCTTCTGAAGCTAACTTCATGGAACGTGCAGCACAATCACCTGTTGGCATTGGAGCTGTTAAATGGTGTGCATCACAGGTGTTTCCATAACCGCAAAGTTCTGCATAGATCTTAGCACCTCTAGCTTTAGCATGTTCATACTCTTCTAAAATAATGATTCCGGAACCTTCTGCAAGAACGAACCCTTGTCTTCTTTTATCAAAAGGAATAGAAGCAGCTTTAATATCATCCACTTTAGATAACGCTTTCATATTGGCAAATCCACTAATGGCAAGAGGATGAATAGAAGCTTCTGTTCCACCGGCAATGATGGCATCTGCATATCCGTGTTTAATGGCTCTATACGCTTCTCCAATCGAATGGGTAGCAGTAGCACATGCTGTTACTATCGGTAGGGTAGGACCTTGTGCATTATGTGCGATAGCAACATTACCTGCCGCTATATTGGAAATAACCATAGGTATGAAAAGGGGAGAAACCCATTTTGCACCCTCTTTTTCCATTTTGTTGGTTTGTGATACAAAAGTATCCATACCACCAATACCTGATCCAACATATACTCCAAGTCTTTCTGGATTGATAACCAATTGACTGTCATCCATAGCTTGTTTTGCAGCAATTAATGCATATTGTGTAAATTTATCTGATCGTCTTGCTGATGATGCATCTAATCCTAGAGCTTGAGCATCAAAATCTTTAATTTCTGCAGCAATTTTAATTTCGATATTGGAAGTGTCTATAGATTTGATATAATCAATGCCACAAACCCCATTTTTTAAATTGTTCCAAAATGTAGTAACATCATTACCAATTGGTGAAACAACTCCCATACCTGTTATAACTACTTTTCTCATATTTATTTATTTTTAATAGTTTACAAAAATACAATTAATTTACCATCTAATAATACAAGCACCTGTACAAAATCCTGCACCAAAAGCACTCATCACTATTAAATCATTCTCTTTAAGTTTCCCTTCTCTGTTTATTTCATCTAATAATATGGGTATCGTTGCAGATGAAGTATTCCCATATTTTTCAATGTTTCTGGGAAATTTTTCAATAGGTTCCCCTAAGAAATCGCGGATTGTTTCCAAAATTCTGGTGTTTGCCTGATGTAATAAATAATAGGAAATATCAGATGGTTTTAAACCGGATGTTTCAAATACTGTTTTTATATCTGAAATAGAGGATGAAACGGCTAATTTATACACCTCTTTCCCATTCATAATCAATGGATGAGCTTTTTGTTCCACTTCGTTAAATGGATTTTTTTCCATCGATCTTTCATAATATAATGGTTCTGTTGAACAGGTTGTATTCAAATGAATGGAAATCAGATTTTCCCTTTTCTCATCGGTTACAACTACTGCTCCTGCTCCATCCCCAAATAAAATACTGGCATCACGAGCACTCCAATCCACAAATTTTGATGGCTCTTCAGCAGCTACGATCAGTATTTTTTTGTATCTGCCTGTTGAAAAAAATGCATCTGCCATCTCAATTGCATATATAAATCCTGTACATGCTACATTTATATCTACACATGGACACGTTGCATTTATTTTTCCTTGAACAATGGAACTTAACGATGGAGTTACATAATTATTGGCAACATTAGAACAAATAATAAAATCCAATTCTTTAGGATCCATTTTTGCATCTTCTAATGCTTTAAGGGATGCTTCAACAGCTAAGTCTAAAAGAGTTTCTTTAGACAATATTCTTCTTTCTTTTATTCCGGTACGTGTGATAATCCATTCATCACTGGTGTCCAAAAATTCAGAAAGTTTTTCATTTGTTACTACCAATGATGGTAGTGCACTTCCGGTTCCGGCAATTTTCATATTTCAGTCTTATTTTAATTACGAAAAACATAAATATTTTTACGTTGCAAAAAAAATACAATTCGGAAGATATAGTAATAAAATTGACGTTCTAAGCGTTCGCAATATGTTAAATTTAAAATATAGGGGCGAAAAAATGAAATATGGGGTGAAAAATGTATTTATTTATTTTTTTTGTTTTTAAATCTTCTTTATTTGGGGTTAAAAAATGTTAAAACAATATTTTTTTTTACAAATGTAAATTTTTTTAACGCTTTAAATAAATAAAATAGAAGAAATTTTTGATTCTTTTACATTTAAAGATTTTTTATTTATTTCCCTTTTTTAGACATTTCAATTTTATTAACATTATATTTGAGCTAATAATTGTATTTTTGCATCTATAAATTTGATGATCCTATTACTATGATGAAAGAAAACAATATTTTATATTCTAACCTACAAAAAAAATATCCAGTTTTCCATTTTGATCATTTTGATTTTCATTATTCAGATACAAATTTATTGATTCAATTTAATTTTCATTCCGAAGAACACTACTTTTCTCCTCAAATCAATGTTACATTTGGAACCTATCTCAAAAATCAACTTTCTGATGAACTTTTAAATGGTTTTATTTTTAATATTGGTATGATTGAATTAATCAGCTATTGGAAGTCCGTTGGTTCACCCATCATTAAAATTCATCCTTATCATTTAGATTCTGAACAGGAAATTTGGTGGAAAAAATTGTATTATAAAGGATTAGGTGAGTTTTTTTACCAAAATGGAATTCAGGTTTCTCCATCCGATTTTATTCAATTTGAATATGATGATCAAACTCCTCATTACCAATCACTCCATTTTCCTAAAGTAGAAAACTTGCAACATGTAATTGTTCCAATCGGTGGAGGTAAAGATTCTGTGGTTACTCTTGAACATTTTAAAAGAACCAATACTATTATCCCATTTATAATAAACCCCAGAGGTGCTACTTTAGATTGTGCAAGAATTGCGGGCTTTGATTCTTTAGATCAGATTTTTATTATAAATAGACAAATTGATCCTCATTTACTAAAAATGAATGAAGATGGATTTTTAAATGGTCACACCCCATTTTCTGCTATGTTAGCTTTCTATACAGCTTTAGTGGGCTATATTACCAATACCCGCACAATTGCTTTATCCAATGAATCAAGCGCGAATGAAGTGACTATTCCCGGTACAGAAATCAATCATCAGTACTCAAAATCGGAAGAATTTGAAAAAGATTTTCAATATTATGTTGAGAATTACATGAATAGTTGTGTCGATTATTTTAGCTATTTAAGACCCTATTCAGAATTGCAAATTGCGGAAATGTTTGCTCAATATACTCCCTATCATTCTGTTTTTAAAAGCTGTAATGCCGGAAGTAAACAAAATATCTGGTGTTGTAATTGCTCCAAATGCTTATTTGCTTTTACTATATTATCCCCTTTCATTTCTCATGAAAAATTAGTGACCATTTTTGGAGAAGATCTTTTTAATAAACCGGAACTATTACACTATTTTGAAGAATTAACCGGTATTGCTGATCAAAAACCTTTTGAATGTGTGGGAACAGTTGAAGAAGTGAATGAGGCTATTCATAAGGTAATGAATCAATTAGATGATAAATTTTTAATTCAAAAATATATAGAACACTTAACTCGGAAAAAATGAAACCTACATTATTGATTTTGGCTGCCGGAATGGGAAGTCGCTATGGAGGATTAAAACAATTAGATCCACTTGGGCCTAATGGGGAAACAATTATGGATTATTCAGTGGATTATGCAATTAGTGCAGGATTTGGAAAAGTTGTTTTTGTGATCCGTCAAAATATGCAAGATGCTTTTAATGAACATATTTTAGTTCGCTATCAACATAAAATTGAAGTTGTTACAGTATATCAGGAGATCGATATTTTACCAATTGGGTTTCAAGTTAATCCTGAAAGAATCAAACCTTATGGAACAGCTCATGCCATTTTAATGGCGAAAAATGTTATTAATGAGCCTTTTGCTGTTATTAATGCGGATGATTTTTACGGAAAAGAAGCATTTCATACCATTGCTGAATTCCTTATCTCTGAACAAAATGACTCTATTCCCCATTTCGCTATGGTTGGTTACCAATTACAAAATACATTGTCGGACTTTGGCTCAGTATCTCGTGGTGTTTGTGTTTCTAATGAATATCATGAATTGATTTCTATTACGGAAATGACTAAAATTCAAAAATATCCCGATGGTATTAAAAATCTAAACGAAGATGGAACTTTTGTGGAACTTACGGGTAGAGAACCTGTTTCCATGAATTTCTGGGGTTTTACTTCAACCTTTTTTGATTCTTTAGAAAAACAGTTTGTCCTGTTTCTTGAAAAAAATAATCAAAACCCAAAGTCTGAATTTCCCATTCCTGCAGTTGTAGATCAGTTTATTGCAGATCAAAAAGCTAAAGTGATTGTTCTAGATTGTGATGCTACCTGGTTTGGAGTTACCTATCAGGAGGATAGACCTTATGTGATCCAAAAATTGAAAGAGCTATAATGCGCTATTTTATCAAATTAGCATATAACGGTTCCCCGTTTGTGGGATGGCAGATGCAACCTAACGGAACATCAGTGCAGTCTGAATTACAACGTGTTTTTTCTTTGCTTTTAAAAGAAAAGGTTGAGATAACCGGTTGTGGTAGAACAGATGCAGGTGTACATGCGGCCTGTTTTTATGCTCATTTTGATATTCAAAAAGAGTTGAATACAGAATCTTTAAAACGATTGTTATCTAAGGTAAATGCTCTGCTCGCTAAAGAGATTGCCCTGTTTTCGATTTTTCCGGTTGCTGATGATGCACATGCCCGATTTGGTGCAATAGACAGAACCTACAAATATTATATCTCTTTTGATAAAGATCCATTTTTCTACCATACAACCTGGAGACAATTTGAATCTTTAGATCTGGATTTAATGAATCAGGGAGCTCAAATTTTATTACAGACATCAGACTTTACCAGTTTTTCAAAACTCCATACAGACGTAAATAATAATATATGTCAAGTCTCTGTTGCCCATTGGTATTTTGAAAATAATAAACTTGTTTTTGAAATTACAGCAAATCGATTTCTTAGAAATATGGTGAGAGCTATTGTGGGAACATTAGTACTTCTTGGTAAACACAAAATCACGTTGGATCAGTTTCAACAAATTATTTTAGATAAAAATAGATCAAAAGCGGGCACATCTGTACCTGCCCATGCACTATTTTTAGAAAATGTACGTTATCCTTTTTTGAATTAATTGATCATAATATAATAATGAAAAAACTATTAATATATATATTATCCTTAATACTATCTGTATCTTTGATCTCATGTGATCCGGATACGAGTGGAAATGGAAACCTCTCTTTTTCATCTCAGGAAGTGACTTTTGATACAGTATTCACCACAATAGGATCTGTAACCAAATCATTTACAGTGCATAATAAATCAGGTTCAACAATCAAAACAGATATCCGGTTAGCAAGTGGTTCACAGTCCTATTACAGCATGAATGTAGATGGTGTTCCTGGAATCAACTTTGAGGATGTTGAAATTCCGGCACATGATAGTATTTTTGTATTTGTGAAAGTTACCATTAATCCAGGAAACCAAAACACCCCATTTTTAGTTACAGATTCTATTGAATTTATTTCCGGAGATCATAAACAAGATGTTGATTTAGTTGCATTTGGACAAGATGCCAATTTTATTATTGCAGATTCTGGTCCGGCAAATTTAAGATATAAAGTTGTTGCAGGAGCTAATGAGACAACTGTTTGGACCAACGATAAACCTTACGTAGTTTTCGGATGGGCCGTTGTTGATTCCTTAGGAACTCTTGAAATAGAACCCGGTACCAAAATATATTTTCATCACAATTCCGGTTTATGGGTGTATAGATATGGTCATTTAGAAGCAGTTGGTACTGCAGCTGATCCCATTTTATTCAGAAGTGATCGTTTAGATGAGTGGTTTGATTCCGATTTTACCCAATGGAACCGAATTTGGATTATGGAGGGAAATCAGGATAATATTTTAGATCATTGCATTATTACCAATTCTTTCATAGGTGTTCAAATGGAAGCTTTTTCGGAATATACGGGGAATAAAACCATTATTTCCAATTCAATCATTAAAAACAATCAAAATAGTGGAGTTTTAGCGCGATGGGCTGATTTTGAAATGACGAATACCGTTGTTACCAATTCAGGAAAGTGTTGTTTACAGTTAGAAGTGGGAAATTGGGAAATTAATAACTGTACATTAGCCAATTATGCCGCATTAGGAAGAGATACTACCGCTCCGGTTGTTTTTGTTTCCAATAAAAATACTTACGACAACAGTACGTATCATAGTTCAGCCACATTTACCAACACCATCATTTATGGCTCTTTAAACCGAGAACTATGGCAAGTGAAAGTGGGTAGTTATAATTTAAACACATCCTATCAAAATTGCCTTATAAAAACCTATGAAGTTTTACCTGCATTTCAAAGTTGTTTGAGAAACTTAGACCCCAGATTTGAAAATCAAGCAGAATTAGATTTTAGGTTAAAATCAACCTCTCCGGCTATCAATGCAGGATTTCAAAATGGTGTTACAAATGACATTCTGGGCAATCCACGAACCGGCAATCCTGATATAGGAGCCTATGAATATACAGGAAGGTAAATTATTTAAGAATATTTCCACGTTTAAAGTTCGACGTTTAACGTTTAACGTTCGACGTTCGACGTTCGACGAATAGAATTATTCATTATTCATTATTCACTATTCACTATTCACTCTATAAATCTGAAAGTTACCCCTCATCAATGGAATCACCATTTGTCTAAGGAAAATTATAATATTTAACAATTTTTAAGGAATTAGTGTAATTTTTTTTCATTCTATTAAATTTTTTCTTATATTTGTCTGGGTTTAGCAAAAAACCTTAAACCATTAATAGACAACACTTTAAACCACTTTATATTCATTTAAACCAAGTTATTATGTCGAACAGCGAAGAATTCATCAGCCAGTTAGTGGCTAAGTATGGAAAAAAACGGGAAAGTCTAATGCCTATTCTACAAGATGTTGTGGACAGCTTTTACTACCTAAATGAGGAAAGAATGGTTGCAATTGCAAAAGCACTAGATATTTCTACTGCAGATGTTTATGGAACTGCATCCTTTTATTCCTTTTTAAACACCACTGAGAGAGGAAAATATGCCATTCGTGTTTGCCAAACTATCATTTGCGATATGAAACGCAAAGAAGATATTATTGAAGCAATTACTGAACTTATTGGTATCAAACCGGGTCAAACTTCACATGATGGAAAGTTTACTTTGGAATACACAAATTGTTTAGGCTGGTGCCACAAAGGGCCTGCTATGCTAATAAACGATGAAGTGTATACAGAGCTTACTCCTGAAAATGTGAAGGATATCCTATTAAGTTACATGAAAAAATAAGTTTAAGAATTTAAAAAATCAAATAATATGGCGACAGAATTAAAAAGAACCGAATTAATTTTCAAAGAAGATATGGATTGTCCAGCTTTGATGAAACACGTCATGAAAATGGGAAAAGATGCCTACTTACAAGAACTTCTAGACTCTGGTCTTAAAGGTCGTGGTGGCGCAGGATTTCCTACAGGATTGAAATGGAAACTTGTTAAAGAACAAGAATCTGAAATAAAATATGTTATATGTAACGCGGACGAAGGGGAACCCGGTACATTTAAAGATAGAGAGATTTTGGATCGTTCTACAGACAAAGTGATCTACGGTATGGCTTTAGCAGCTTATATCGTGGGTGCTAAAGAGGGTTTTATTTACCTACGTGGAGAATATA
This sequence comes from uncultured Bacteroidota bacterium, assembly GCA_942493315.1. Taxonomy (GTDB): domain Bacteria; phylum Bacteroidota; class Bacteroidia; order Bacteroidales; family WCHB1-69; genus UBA5429. Next base: position 2,501,686 of record OW818690.1, read on the forward strand.
AATTTTTAGCAACCAAACTAAAATTAGCGATAGATAGAATGGAAGCACAACTTCGCCTTTTAGGAGTTCATTTCCATTTGGATTTAAGATTTGGGTCAGGTGCCTATATATGTGGTGAAGAAACTTCTCTTCTTCGCTCCATGGAAGGTCATAGAGGTGAACCAACCAACAAACCTCCTTATCCTGTTCAAAGCGGTTATCTCGGACAACCTACAGTAGTTAATAATGTTGAAACTTTTGTGAATACTATTATTATTGCTGATATTGGGTCTAAAGAGTATATCAAATTAGGAACAAAAGCTTCTCAGGGATCAAAATTGTTTTCAGTTTCTGGTGACTGCTGTAAAGAGGGTATCTTTGAATTGGAATTAGGATTGACTGTTCAACAATTCGTTGACGAGTTTGGTGATGGGGACACTAAAGCAGTTCAAGTGGGTGGCGCATCTGGTTTTTGCGTACCTCGTAAAGAGTTCCCAAATACAATCATTGGGTACGAAGGTGTTCCAACCGGTGGATCTATGAAGGTTTTTAACTCCTCCCGTTCCATGTATAATATCCTTGAAAACTACTTGATTTTCTTTGAAGAAGAATCTTGTGGTCAATGTACTCCTTGTAGAGTTGGTACTCAACAACTTTTACACGGAATTCAAGCTGTAAAAAGAAAAGAAAAACCAAAAACCTATCTTGATGAACTCTTGAAGCTTGCTCATACCATGAAATATGCATCCAAATGTGGTTTAGGTAGATCCGTAGGGAATGCTTTTACATCAATTATTGGAAACTTCAGAGAAGAAATCGTTTATTAATAGGAGGAAAAAATTATGAAAAAAATAAATTTAACCATAAATGGAGTAGCCCTTAAAGTGGACGAGGGTACATCAATTTTAAATGCCGCTAAATCAATCAATGTTCATATCCCAACACTTTGTCACCACGAAGACCTTTGTATTTCAGGTAATTGCAGAATTTGTGTTGTTGAGTTAAATGGACCCAATAATTTAGTAGCTTCTTGTGCTACCCCTTGTGCTGAGAAAATGAATATCACTACGAACTCTCATCAGATCAGACAAGCCAGAAAACATATTTTGGAACTATTATTGACTGAACACAATATTAATTGTATCAAATGTACGCATAACAATAGCTGTGAACTGCAAAAATTGGCATTAGAATACAGAACTGATGAAGAATTATTCATTAGTTTGCGTAAAAATAAAAAACCGGATGGTTCATCTCCTTCCATTTTAAGAGATGAAACCAAATGTATTCGTTGTACACGATGTGTCAGAACTTGTCAAGAAATTCAAGGTGTTAATGCTTTAACAATGGCTGGAAAAGGAAATAAAACCATTATGTCAACATTCATGGATATGCCTATGAATGAAGTGGTTTGTACCAATTGCGGTCAATGTATCAACCGTTGTCCTACAGGTGCTCTTGTAGAGAAAAACTATATCGAAGAAGTTTGGGATTCTATCTATGATTCTTCTAAACATGTAGTGGTTCAAACTGCTCCTGCAACAAGATTTGCATTGGGTGAACTATTTAACCTTCGTGCTGGTAACTCTGTTACAGGTAGAATGGTTTCATCTTTGAGAAAAATGGGATTTGATTCTGTTTTAGACACCGATTTTACGGCTGACTTAACAATCATTGAAGAGGGAACAGAATTACTTAATCGCTTGAAAAAAGCTTTAGTTGACGGAGATAAATCAGTTGCATTACCTATGATGACCTCCTGTTCTCCAGGTTGGGTAAAATTCATTGAACATGCATTTCCTGAATTGTTGCCAAATTTATCAACTTGTAAATCTCCTCAACAAATGTTTGGTGCTTTAGCTAAAACATTCTATGCTGAGAAAAAAGGGATCGATCCAAAAGATATGGTAAGTGTTTCAATCATGCCTTGTACTGCTAAAAAGTTTGAAGCAAATCGTCCAGAAATGCGCGATAGTGGTTTTAAAGATGTTGACTATGTACTTACAACCCGTGAATTATCTTCTATGATTCGCCAATCCGGTATCGCTGTTAGAACTTTGGAAGATGAAGCTTATGATAGTATCATGGGTGTATCTACCGGTGCCGGTGTTATTTTCGGTGTAACAGGAGGTGTAATGGAAGCTGCTATCCGTACTGTTTATGAATTAGTAACCGGAAGAGAGATTCCATTCGATGGATTAAGAGTTCTTCCTGTTCGTGGTATGACCGGCGTAAAAACAGCTTCAGTTTTGATCGAAAATGTAAAAGAAGAATACAAATTCTTGGAAGGTGTTGAACTAAAAGTGGGTATTGCTCACGGTTTGGCAAACGCTAGAAAACTGATGAATGCCGTTAGAGATAAAACTATTGAATTACATTTCATTGAGATTATGGCTTGTCCTGGTGGATGTATTGGTGGTGGTGGTCAACCAATCCCAACCAATATTAAAATTCGTACCGCCCGTACAGATGCTACCTATCGTGAAGATGAAGGTATGAAGTTGAGAAAATCTCACGAAAATCCTGAAGTGAAAGCTATTTATGAAGAGTTCTTAGGGGAACCTAACGGACACAAATCTCATAAGTTGCTTCATACTTACTATACCGAAAGAAAGAAATACTAAAATAAGTATTAATTAATTGGAAGGGATCTCTGAAAGGGGATCCCTTTTTTAGTTAATAGTTAATAGTTAATAATGAATAATGAATAATGAAGAATACTATTCGTCGAACGTCGAACTTTTAACGTCGAACTTTTAACATCGAACGTTATTGTTTGATTATCTTCCTGATAACTTCAGATTTTCCGTCAGAAAGGGAAATAAAGTAAATACCTTTGGTAAGTAAGGGTGTATAAAGAATTCCATCTCCATCGAAACTGGATTGTAAAATCATCATTCCCATGATGTCATATATTTTACATTGAATATATAGATGGTTTGGATTTTCAATCGTTAACCTGTCGTTAAATGGATTAGGATAAACTTTAACAGTGTTTATAAATAGGTTTTCAATTCCGGATATAGTAAATGAAATATGATTTGATGTATCAGATTCACAACTGTTGTTTGAAACTTTAACAAAATAGTTTCCGGAGATGATAGGTTGATAATCTTGATTTACAGCTCCATTTATAATTCCTGATTCGTTATACCATTGGTTTCCAATCGTTGCATCCGAATGTAATGTTGTTCCATTTAGGGTAATCAAAGGTGTTGGAGGAGTACTATAGGGTGGGGTAGTGTCAATGGTGTTCGTATGAGTCCAGGTGTGCCCACCTCCGGAACATACCCACGAATAAAATCCCATCATTAATCCTTCACCGTACCAGGGATTCATGTAAAATAACATATCTCCGAAGATGCCGTGTCCTACCACAAAATGACCACCTCCTTCGTCCCAGCCCCAACGAATCACAAAAAGTCTATTATTTGCTATTTCAGTTTCCACCTGAGGTTTAGTCAATGAACTCCAAATTCCGGTATTGTTAATATTCCCAAAATGGATAAGAATATCCTGAATACTTCCCGGACCACCCCAACTGTAGTTCCAGTTATTACAAGAAACAGGATTCGTGCAACAAGGCGTATTTCCAAAACCAATGTCACCAAAAGTTTCAACAGTACGGGTATATTCTGCGATTTCACATTGTGGAGTTGTATGACAATAATAATCCAAAATACAAGCAGAAACACCGGACCAACACCACTGATCCTGTTCCTGAAACATCAACCGAACCGGTAAAACCTGAGCACGGATTTGAAAAACAAAAATCAATAAAACAAGTATTATAGATATCTTTTTCATCATTTTATCATTTTAACGATCTCAGAAAGGGGCAATTTTTGGTTCTTATAAACTGGGATGGGCTCAAAAAGAGATTCATTGTTGTCATTTTTAATAATGAAATAATCTTTATGAAGGGTAAAAACACGCAAAATTCCCAGAATGGGTGTCTCTTTCGTATATTTTTGAATATCTTCCGCTAAAACAGCAGCTCCATAGTCAACAATAGAATATGCTTCATTAGAAAACAAAACGGTAAACAATGCTCTATATTCATTATTGATAATCAATGGTACTCGCCAGGTATTGGAAAACTTTAAAGTATCATGATCTAAATAATAAATCGGGATTGGATTACCAATAACTGCTTTATTGATTTCTGATGTATCACCAATATTGTAATAGGTCAGCATATCCATTGGAATGGCCTTAAAAAAAGGTTTCATCATAACTTCTACCATCATTTTAGGTTCTTCCTTGTTATCTTGCAGAATTTGAGCTGAAAGAGAGCTAAATGTTAAGATAAATAAAAGAGAAAAAAGGGATTTAAAAGTGCTGTTTTTCATTGTTAAGAAAATTAAGAACATATATGTTTCAGAACACAAAAATAATAAAATGTTGTATATAAAGACTATTTATTTTCAATTAAAATAAAAACAATTGTATATGATATTTTTTTTGTTAAAAATTCTTAATTAGTATAAAAGATATGTTATATATTTCTATCTTTGTGTTAGAAAAATATAACATAAATAAAACATTATGAAAAAGTCTCTATTAGTATTTAGTGTAGTAGGTTTACTCATTATTGGGGTTGTAATCTGGATCACGACATCATCAACCATTTTAAAAGAAATTGATTTCTTACATCTGGGAATCATTATTGCTGTAGTGGCATTTGCGCTTTTCTTTGGAATAAAACGATTTAAAAGTGAAAAAAGAAAAGAACCGGTAGAGGATGAAATGTCCAAAAAAATAGTGCAAAAAACAGCAGCCATTTCTTATTATTTTTCACTCTATATGTGGGTGTTTATCCTTTTTATTAAAGATAGAATTAATGTAAAAATGGATACAGAAGAGTGGATTGGCACTGGTGTTTTAGGAATGTCAATATTTTTTGCAATAACCTGGGTTTTCATCTATTTTAAAGGAATTAAAAATGACGAATAGAATAAAAGAGTTCAGAGCGAGGTTTAATATCACTCAGGAAGAGTTGGCTCAAAAGGTGAATGTGAGAAGAGAAACCATTGTTTTTCTGGAAAAAAACAAATACAATCCCTCCTTAAAATTGGCTCATGACCTAGCAGTTGTCTTTAAAGTATCTATCGAAGATCTATTTTTATTTGATGATGACATTAAATAAATCTATGAGCTAACTTTTTCTAAATCAGGTAGTCCAAAATAGGTACATTTATCAATTAAATATGAAAATTTTTCTTTCCTTGTTATTTATTTGGGCTTTCAGTTTTAACCTTTTTGCTGATCTGAAATATCATCCCATTAAGTTTGAACTATCAACAGAAAAAGAGTATTATTATGAAGGTGAAAAAATCACTTTTTTAATCACAATAACCAACACAGATAAGGAGAAAACACACCCGGTTTTAATTCCCCATACCCAAAATGTAGGTCAGAAATTGTTTTATCTGAACCTTTACGATAAAGCAAATAATACCTTTTTACTCCGGGCAACTGAAGATAAAATGCTGAAAATGATGGTTCATGACACAGGATCAGTGAAAATTGTGTATTTGAAACCATTGGAAAAAATTGTGATTCCGATCTATCTTAACGATTTTGAAAACTATTATAGTTATCTTACGCAAAATAGTTCCCATCATAGTTTAGGAGTTCCCATTTTCGCCGGAATCTATAAAGTAAATGTTATATACAACCCTTATGGACTTGCTTTAGGTGATTCAATTTATAATTATTATCACGATACCGAAACAGATCTTCCCATCAACGGGAAATTAGCGATGTGGTCAACCGGTGATCTATCACATCCCATGAATCTAAAAATAAGAAGAGGAAACGATACCATTGTTTCCATTGAAAGAGATACTTTTTATATCAAAACGGATGGCTATTATTACTACTATATGTCTGAATATGTTCCTACTATAACAACTGATTTACGTTGTATACATATTTCCAATTTACCGGCAGATAGTTGTTCTTTGCCCAAAAACGAATATTTTTACTCCCATTTTACAGATCTTTATGCTGAATATATGTCCCGGTTTGATGACGGAGATATTCGGGAATACCGGAGGTTTACCGATGATTGTCCTGATTATTTATATACAGAACGATATAATGAGCAGAAACAGAAAGTGTTATATCAACTTCAATTGCCTGATAAAAGATTTTACAGTGTATCCTATCTTCAACCCCAAAATTCTATCGAAGAGGAGAGTTATTGCATCCCCAACGGCACGAAATGTTCAGTAACCACTTACAGATATGACAAACAGGGAATATTAATCAAAAAGAAACAGATCGAAACAGAACCTTGTATTGAAATTGAACTCGAAGGTAAAATAAGAAGCTTAAAAAAAGTAACAAATCTTTAATTAGCAAATTAGCAAATTAGCTGTTGGGTTTTGGGTTTTGGGTTTTACTTTTTACTTCAAAAAAACTATTCATTTTTCACTATTAGTTATTCACTATTTGTTCATCCCCTAAGCAGCTCAACTTGCGGGGTACTTGGCCTCCGCCCTAATGCGATGAGCTCTCAGTTTTCAGTTTTGGTATTTTGTTGAATTAGTGACTGTTGTCTGTTGTTAGCAGTTCGTAGTCTTTTTTTTAAAAAATTTATATTTGACAACTGAAAAACAAATACACTTTTCACTAATAGATGATAGAATTCTACCTTGTGGTGAAATTATAACATCTGAAACAGCATTTAATTGATTAACAAAAAATGTTTCTTATAAATAGCATTATATTAAAAATATGATTCTTTCAAGTAGCAAAAATAAATACAATTTCTGGGAAGTTTGCTGTGTATTGTCATCCCAATAACATCCGATGCCGAATATAATTAATTTTTATACTTTTGCTAAGCTTTATGCGTTTAAAAATAGTAACCACTGAATACTTTATACCATGAAAACTATAAATATTTTAATCATCATCTTTTTCTTCACCCTGTTTTCTGACATTCAAGCGCAGAAAATCGATACAGCAAAATCCGCTTTGGTGAATGTTGTTGTAACCAATTTTAATAATAAACCACAAAAAGGGGAGCAAATCCTGTTCGAAAGTGTTAAAACCAAGTTGATTTACAAAGGGATAACCGATTCAAAAGGAACTTTTAAAATCTATTTAAAAGGGGGAGATACTTACAAAGTACTTATTAAAAGTGTGGGTGAAGAGGATGAATACAACACTTTTGAAATTCCGGCTCTGGGAGAAGGTGAGTTTTATACAGAGAGTACTCTAACGGTTCAGTTTGAACTTCCCCAAACATTCACACTCGATAATGTGCAGTTTGAAACGGGAAAAGCTTCATTGACAAATACTTCCTACAAAGAACTGAATGAATTAATCGAATATCTAAAATTAAAAGAGACCGTAATCATCGAAATTGCTGGTCATACCGATGATGTCGGGGAAGATGCTTCTAACCAGAAATTATCGGAAGCTCGCGCAAATACTGTTCGTAATTATTTAATTTCTAAAGGTATTGCAGCAAAAAGAGTGGTTGCCAAAGGGTATGGCGAAACGCAACCCATCGCTCCAAATACATCTCCTGAAGGGCGACAACAAAATAGAAGAACAGAAGTGAGGATTTTGTCGGGAGATTAGTTTTCTGGTATACTAATCTAGTAACATAAACTATTCTTATAAAAGTAGGGTACTGTTTTGATCAAAAATCAACCAATTCGATATCTTCCATGATTTGAATAGGATACAAAAAATCTCAACCGTTTTTTATTAGAATATAAAATATGGAGTGAAATTGGTAGTTTAATCTGATTTTTTAATTTAGTTTATGAAAATTATAATAATTTTACTTATAAGAAGTTTAAGTAATGTTAATCCTTTATAATTAAGTCAAATACACTGAAAGTATGTATCGTTTTTCATTTAAGGAGTTTTTAATCTATTGCTTTTTATTTCTAGTTTTAAATTCTCTTTTGGTTATAGGTCTGGGATTTGTTTTTTCATTTCATGAAGAATTAAATGATCAAGGATTTGTTTATATTGTAATTGAATCTATTTTAAATTTCTTAATTTATTTAGGATCAATATTTACTCAAAATCAGGATTCTATTTTTCTTAATTATATTCTGTCAATAATAATACTATCAGTATTGTTTTCATTGATAACTAGTTTTGCTATCAATTTTTTCAAAAAAAACCATTTTAAATAACTTTGATAATCAATCAAAAATAAAGCCTTTTCCTACAAATAAACTATTCTTATAAAAGTAGGGTACTGTTTTGATCCAAAATCAACCAATTCAATATCTTCCATGATTTGAATAGGATACAAAAAATCTCAACCGTTTTTTATTAGAATATAAAATATGGAGTGAAATTGGTAGTTTAATCTGATTTTCATCAAATTTATTTATTTGATTTTATTTTGTATTTTTGTATCGAAATAATCAAATAAATAAAAATCATTTAATGTAACATTTTTGAATATGAAAAAACAAATAATACTCTTTTTCATTTTTATATCAATTTTAATTTCCAGCCTTCAGGCTCAAATTAAGATCGAAATTTCAACAGAAAATAAAGATTCTGTTAACTTCTTCCAATTGAATGAATTTTATTTTGTACATCATATTTTTTTCGATTCCTTTTTTCTTACAGATCTCTATAAACAATTGAATTATGAAGAAATGAGTTTTATTGTTAATACTCTTTTATACAAGATTAACAATAAAGATGCAGTTAATGTGATTATTAAAAATAAAAAATTTCCGGATGCACATTTGACCTATTTTGTGAAAGAAAATACTGACAATGGAACCCTTTTGGCTATGTTAACAACTTTCCATACTGAAAAAAGGAAGTTTACAAAAAAAATGGATCCTGAAAAATCATTAGCAAGATGGTATTTTGTTAAAGGGGATAAATTAGTATATCGAAAATTTTTATATTCAAAAGAATTAGAAAATGAAAAAAAAGAGAGTTCTTTATCTGACCTTATTGAATTTTATATGTTTGATAGTAATTTCGAAAATGATACATTGGTAAAACAATTAATCGATAGTGTTTTGAATAATAACAACGCATCCAAAGAAGATGTTTTTTATGCAAAGATTTATTTAGGAGAGTATTATTTGTTAAATAAAGATTTTGAGAATGCTGAAAAATCTCTTTCTGAATTGAAAAATTATTTTGAATTGAATGAAAACAATGGATTAGAATCTTATTATAAAGATATTGTAAATCTTGCAGAAACCGAATTCGAAATGATGAAAAGATTACCAAAGTAATCATTCGGGAGTATTCTGAAACCTGTGTCAGTATCTTAGTTCAATCCTAATTCAAAGCCGTCAGAGCATTTGAATTAGGGTTGGACAAAGATACTGAATTATCGTAAATGTTTTTCATATCTTTCACCAAATTTTTCAATTAATTCAATTTGTATTGGTTTCCAGTTAAAAACTACTTTATTCCAGGATTTTTTATTGTACATAAGCGTTAAATAAAGTTGTTTAATCAGTCCTTTGTCATTGCTCCATCCTCCTTTAGATTTAGTTACTTTTCTCATGACTCGATGAACTGCTTCAACTGGATTTGTAGTATATATCATTCTTCTAATATTGGGTTTATAATCTAAAAATGGGATGAAGGAATCCCAATTATTTCTCCAATGATCGATCAACCCTTTATACTTTTTACCCCATTTTTCTTCACAAGATTCCAATGCAAGTTCAGCTTCTATTGCGTTTGTAGATTGGTAAATAGCTCTTAAATCAGCACATACAGCTTTCATATCGCGATCACTGACAAAGCGAGTAGAGTATCTAATCATGTGAACTACACAGCGTTGTACAATTGCTTTTGGAAAAACAGATTCCAAAGCGTCTTTAAATCCGGCTAACCCGTCAATACAGAAAAATAGAACATCTTCTACTGAATGCCCTCTTGCATAGAGACTTAGAATAATTTCATCCATCCCTGTTGTTAACTCTCGCTCCCAGTTCTTGACCATGATCGGTTCATATTCTCCATTCCGATCTCGTGGGGTATTGATAGATAACATGCCGCCAGTACTTCTGACTTGTTTCTTTTTAAAGCCATTTTTTCTGTTATTCTTCTCTGATACAGATTCTTCTAAATAACTTTCCAATTCCCCTTCTAATGATAAATTTACCATTCTTTGTAATAAATCAGTAAAAATACCACTCTCTCCAAACAATGGATTGCCTTGATATAATCCACTGATCATGGCTTTTTGTTCATCTCTATCAGGTATAATTTTGTCAATTTCTTCTTGCAGTTCTTCCTTCCTACTTCTTCTTTTGATTGTCTTTTTCATGTGTCAAATTTGTTTTTTCAAAATTAATGTTTTTTCCTTTTGACACAGATTTTAGAATAGTCTCAATCATTCCTATTATTTGTTACCTGTTACCTCTTACCTGTTACCTCTTACCTGTTACTTCTTACCTGTTACTTCTTACTTCTTACTTCTTACCTGTTACTTCTTACTTCTTACTTCTTACCTGTTACCTCTTACTTCTTACCTGTTACCTCTTACTTCTTACTTCTTACTTCTTACTTCTTACCTCTTACTTCTTACTTCTTACCTGTTACCTCTTACTTCTTACTTCTTACTTCTTACCTGTTACCTCTTACCTCTTACCTCTTACCTCTTACCTCTTACCTCTTACTTCTTACCTGTTACCTCTTACTTCTTACTTCTTACTTCTTACTTCTTACCTGTTACCTCTTACTTCTTACTTCTTACCTGTTACCTCTTACTTCTTACCTCTTACTTCTTACTTCTTACTTCTTACTTCTTACTTCTTACCTCTTACTTCTTACTTCTTATCTCTTCCTGTTACTTTATTTCGTATCTTTGCAAGTTATTTTGTTATTGTAAAACCAACAATTAAATAGTTCAATGCGAGTTAGAAAAATTACCCCTCAATTGTCCACTTTACCGGAGTTAGAAGTGGATCTATCTCTGATTAGTCATATCATTGAAAAATATAAAGGAAAAATGGGCGGTTTGATCGCTCTGCTTCAAGAGATTCAGGCTGTTTATAGCTATCTCCCAAAATCTGCCCTGATTTTGATCGAAAGAGAACTTTATATCCCTGTTAGTGAGCTATATGCAGTCGCTACTTTTTATGCGCAATTTAAATTGAAACCTTCCGGTAAATACTCGATCAAAGTGTGTAAAGGGACCGCTTGCCACGTCCAAAATGCAAACGTTGTCTACAATGCCATATCTGAACATTTACAAGTAGGGGAAGGGGAAACTACTCCTGATGGAAAATATACCCTCGAATCGGTTTCTTGCCTCGGTTGCTGCTCGTTAGCTCCTGCTATGATGATCGGAGAAGATACCTACGGCAAATTAGATGCCAAAAAAGCAATCGAACCTTTGAAGTAATAAGACTCTGAAATAATTGATAATATGGATAAACTTACTGTTAAAGTTGGCCTCGGAAGTTGCGGAATCGCAGCAGGCGCCCAAAAAGTATATCTCCGACTTGAAACCTATCTGCACGATCATCCGGGTGCTTTTGTTTTGGAGAAAACAAACTGTATAGGAATGTGTTATGCTGAACCATTGGTTCACATAGAACAGAGAAAAAATAACCTGATTTATGGTAGGGTGACCGAAACAAAACTGGAAGAGATCATCACTTCCCATTTAACAGGTGGAAAAGTGGTGGAAGATGCCGTTATTTATTCTGAAAAATCGGAAGCTCCTGAAAATCAATTTATACAGTCACAAGTGAAATGGGCTTTGCGCAACTGTGGAATCATCAATCCCGAGCTAATCGAAGAGTATAAAACTCGCGGAGGGTATCAGGCTATTTTGAAAGTGAAAGACTGGTCATCTGAACAGATTATTAATGAGATTTTGAAAAGTGGACTTCGTGGTCGTGGTGGTGGCGGTTTTCCTACAGGAATCAAATGGCAACTGGCTGCTAAACAAGTCAATGATACCAAATATGTGGTTTGTAATGCTGATGAAGGAGATCCCGGAGCATTTATGGATCGTTCCATCCTGGAAGGGGATCCGCATGGTGTGATTGAAGGAATGATCATTGCCGGAAAAGCAATTGGTGCTACACATGGTGTAATCTACTGTAGAGCGGAATATCCATTGGCTATCAAACGATTAAAGTTGGCTATTGAACAAGCTAAAGCTAAGAATTACTTAGGAACCAATATCTTCGGAATAGAAGGCTTTGATTTCGACTTGTATATTAAAGAGGGTGCCGGCGCTTTTGTTTGCGGTGAAGAGACTGCTCTCTTAGCTTCTATTGAAGGAAAAAGAGGGATGCCTAACAAACGTCCACCATTCCCTGCAGAAAAAGGACTTTGGGGCTTTCCGACCAACATCAATAACGTGGAAACTTATGTAAATGTTCCTGCGATTATCTTAGCAGGTGCAGAAAAATATGCAGCACTGGGAACTGAAAAAGCAAAAGGAACAAAAGTGTTTGCGGTAACCGGAAAAATCGCTAAATCAGGATTAGTGGAGGTTCCGATGGGAACTCCAATCAGTACCGTAATATATGATATCTGCGGTGGTGGTGCTAACGGAAAACAAATCAAAGCAGTGCAATTGGGCGGCCCTTCCGGTGGTTGTATTCCTGCAGATCTTCTGGATACCATTATCGACTATGATGCGATCATCGAAACCGGTGCTATCATGGGATCAGGTGGAATGGTTGTAATGGATGAAACCACTTGTATGGTGGATGTTGCAAAGTTCTTCTTAACCTTTACTCAAAGTGAATCGTGCGGAAAATGTACATTTTGTCGCGTGGGTACTTTGAGAATGCTGGAGATTCTGGACCGGATAACCAAAGGTCAGGGAGTGATTGAAGATCTGGATCTATTGGAAGATTTAGCCATCGAAATCAAGAATAACTCCTTGTGCGGCTTGGGTCAGTCTGCTCCAAATCCTGTACTTTCAACACTTCGATACTTCCGGGATGAATATGAAGCGCATATCATTGAAAAACGATGTCCAGCTTTAGAATGTACAGAACTGATACGTTATGAAGTGATTGCTGATAAATGTATCGGTTGTACATTGTGCAAAAGAGCTTGTCCTACTAATGCAATTGATGGAGAAGTGAAGAAAATCCATTTTATCAGACAAGAGGATTGTATTCGTTGCGGCGCATGTTTCCAAAAGTGTAAATCGGATGCTATTTTAAGATTTTAATTTCAAGAATAAACGATCATTAATTGAAACCCAATGAGTGAATTAATCAATATAAAATTAAACGGTAATAAATTAAAAGTTTCCCCGGGTGAAACCATTTTAAATATTTGTCTGGAACAAGGTTACGATATTCCTCACCTTTGCCATGATCCCAAACTGAAACCATTTTCATCCTGTTTTGTTTGTGTGGTGGAGATTAAAGGATATAAATCTCATCAACCTTCCTGTTCAACGATAGTTCAAGAGGGAATGGAGATCTATACGGATACTGCTGAAGTGAGAAAATCACGAAAAATGGCTTTAGAGTTAATGTTGAGTAATCACTATGCCGACTGTTTGGCTCCTTGTACTCAAACCTGTCCAGCAGGTGTTGATATTCAAGGATATCTCTCTTTAACCGAGAAAGGTTTGTTTCAACAAGCAGTTGAGTTGATCAAGGAAACAAACCCATTACCAGCTATTTGCGGTCGTGTTTGTGTACGACCTTGTGAAGATAAATGCCGCAGACAATATACTGATGATGGATCTCCTGTTGGGATCGATTACCTCAAAAGATTTGTTTCTGACTTTGATTTAGTTTCTGAATCTCCTGTTACTCCAAAAGTGAAAGAATCTACCGGTAAAAAAGTGGCGATTATTGGTTCCGGTCCTGCAGGATTAACAGCTGCTTATTACCTTCAAATTGAGGGTGTGCAGGCTGATATTTATGAAAAAGCCGAAGGAGTAGGAGGGTGGTTGCGCTACGGAATCCCTGAATACAGATTACCTAATGCTATCGTAGATCAGGAAGTGGCCAATATTACAAAATTGGGCGTTCAGATCTTTACGAATCAAGAGTTGGGCGTAAATCTACAATATGAAACCTTAGATCAAAATTATGATGCTGTTTTCATGGCCATCGGTGCTCAAAACGGTGATTTATTAGGTATAGGCGAAAAAAATGCTCCCAATTTAGTATCAGGAATCGATTTTTTAAAGAATAATGCCTTAACCAATAATGAAACTAACCTTACTGGGAAACGTGTAGTCGTGGTAGGTGGTGGAAATACAGCGATGGATTGTTGTCGCTCAGCCCGTAGATGTGGAAGTGAAGATGTAATTGTGTTATACCGCAGAACAGAAGCAGATATGCCGGCTAATCCAATAGAAATTCACGAATCTAAATTAGAAGGGGTTCAGTACATTTTTCTTGCAGCTCCTGTTGATGTTTATTATGATGAGCAAGGTAATCTTACCGGTTTGAAATGCATCAAAATGAAAGCTGAAAAGGTGCCTGGCTCTAGAAGATCCAATATTGTTCCTATCGAAGGTTCTGAATTTGACCTTCCTTGCGATTTGGTTTTGCCTGCTACCGGTCAGAAGATTCAGTATGAAGTGTTAGATCATATCAATCAATATTATCCTGATCAGGATCTTCAGTTAAACAAGTGGAAAACCCTTGATGCCGACGAATCTACGATGCAAATGAATATTCCAAAGATATTCGCTGCAGGTGATGCAGTTACGGGTCCAACCAATATCATTCAAGCGATTGCCGGTGGTAAAAAAGCGGCTCAGTATCTGACTGCTTTCGTTTTAGGTTTGCCTTTTGAAATCCCTAAAAAACCATTTATTAGTACCAAAGATTCTTTTGCTAAACAATCGAAAGAGTTGTATTTGAATAAGTTTGAATATCAACCAAAAAACGAAATGCCCGTTCTTGAATCTCAAAAAAGAGATAATTTTAAAGAAGTTGAACTTGGATATCAATCTGTTGAAGAGGTTCAAAATGAGGTGGCCAGATGTCTGGAGTGTGGTTGTGTAGCTTTTTATGATTGTGATTTGCAGAAGTATTCTACTGAATATGAAGCAGTTCAAACTCATTATAAAGGGGATTATCAGGTGTTTGAAAGAACAACAGCTCATGAAAAATTAGAGCTGGATAATCACAAATGTATCCTTTGCGGTCGCTGTGTGAGAGTTTGTAAAGAGTATTCCGGAAATCGGGTGTGGGAGTTCTTTAAAAGAGGTTCCAAAACATACATTTCAGTGAATATGGAAAACGATCTCTCTGAATCTAATTGTGATGCCTGCGGATTATGTATTGATACTTGTCCAACAGGTGCTTTAACAGAAAACTTTTCTTTCAAAATATTACCTGCTCCTTTTGAAAAGTTACCGGTTATCGACCCATTCGGATCTGAAGGTTTTGAAGCAGATCTCCTTGAATATAAAGGAAATATTTATGGAGCTACAGCCAGAATCGGAATCGTAAATCATAAAGGATTGATTAATAGAGATCTATTTTTTAATTATCCTATTTTTAATAAATCGAACCGAATCAAATCGCCAATGGAGAGAGTGAATGGTAAATTGGTGCCGATCACTTTACAACAAGCTCTTGAAAAAATTAAAAAAGCGGTCAGACAAGTAGATAATGCAGATAACATTTTGTTGGTTTCTCCTGAAATGACCAACGAAGCAATGTATATGGTTCAAAAGTGGGCAAGAGTTGGTTTACAAACCAATTCTATTGGATCACCCTATTTTATGAACCGATCTAAAGCTTCCAATTTAGATAAAAATGATATTTTACCACTTCAAGAACTCGAAGGTGCAAAACAAATTTTTGTTTTAGGTGGCAATCTTCCTCAGGATCATCCTGTTATAAGTCATTTAATTCAAAATCATCGTTATTTTCATAAATCTGAAATCACTTTTATTACACCCGAACAAAACCATCCCTATAGTTTCCGTACTGATCATACTTTGAAAATTGCTGATTTATACTATTTTATTAAAGCAGTTTGTCATTATTTGGTTCATACTGAAAAAATGTTCGGAATTTTTGTAAATGGATTAGCTAAAGAGTGGACATCCTATCGCGAGGCAATTTTAAATTATGATTATGAAGATTTACTAATTAAAGCAGGTGTGGATGAATCAATGATTGAAAATTTTGCACAAATATTGATCAATATTCCTGAAACAGCTTTTATCCTTTCTGAAAAGAATACAGATGAAAAAACCATGACAGAACTCAAGAATTTGATGTTACTGACTGAAAAACAAGGAAAAACTTTTTCAGGTATGGTTGTTTTAAAAGCGGCATGTAACACTCAAGGTTTGTTTGATATGGGTATTTACCCGGATTATGGTCCTGGATTTAGAAAAATGGAGGGTTCCTATTTAGAATTGTTGAAAAATCATTGGCACACTTCCCGCTTATCTACTCAGTTTGCATGCCCAGGTGAAGCATTAGAAAAAAAATCTTCAAAAAATCTATTTATTTTTGGTCTGAATGTGATTCATGATACTCCTGAGCTTAATGATATGATCAAAAAATGTAGTTTTATTTGTGTTCAATCTCTTTTTGAAAATGAAACCACTCAAATGGCCGATTTAGTTTTACCTATGAATTTTGCCATTGAAATTGGTGGTAGTTTTACTTCCTCTTTTAAAGTAGCACAAACATTTCAGGCTGTTAAAAAATCAAAAATTGATTGGAATGATTATCAATTTTATGCTCAATTGCATCAATCATTTGATATTCAATCACCTAAACATTATTCCGAAATCTTTTTAGAGATGATCTCGTTATTACAACCTTCGTGTTGTAGTGATAATAGACATTGTTTTATAATAAATAATTAAAATGCCCTTTTTTGAAATCTTCTTAATAGCTTTAGGCTTATCCATGGATAGTTTAGCCGTTTCAATTGCTGCCGGTACTTGTACATGTAAGAAAGAGATTCCCTATAAAAATTATCTTAAAATTGGCCTTTTTATGGGCTTTTTCCAAGGTTTTATGCCTTTTATAGGATGGTTGTTAGGTACTTCTTTTTCTAAACAAATCTCCTCCTTTGATCATTGGGTAGCATTTGCTCTTTTAGTATTTATTGGTGGAAAAATGGTGTTTGAAGGACTTTCATCGAAAGAAAAAGAAAAATGTATCAATTTTAATGATAATAAAACACTATTGGTGTTGGCCATTGCAACCAGTATCGATGCCTTAGCTGTAGGTATTTCTTTTGCAATGCTACAGATTAATGTTTTTGTTCCGATTCTTTTTATTGGAGTGTTTACTTTTATCGTTTCATTTTTAGGAACTATATTTGGGCACCATTTTGGGAATAAAGTGAATCTGAAAATTGAAATAATTGGTGGGCTAATTCTGGTAGGAGTGGGAGTTAAAATATTATTAGAACACTTACTATAAACTATATTTATAAAATCGGTATCTTTGCAGGTTAAATTTTGTAACAATTTTTCTAAAAAAACATATAATATAGACTAAAATTTTTTTCTCAACAACTATGAATAAAATCATTGAACAATTTTCAGATAAAGACCACTCACAAAACGAAAATCTGGATCAGTATCTGGAAATGGATATTCGTGCCGGTGTTTCTGCTGAAACAAATAAAATAACTGAAAATTCCTTTCTTTCAAGAGGAATTACTGAAAAACCAAATATTGAAGAATCTCATTGCCAAGGATATAAGTACTCTTGTTGTAAATTAGCCAATTATGACTGGATTGAAAAGCTCGATCTACCTATGACTTTTAAAGAGTATCCTATTGCGGAGGTTAGATTTAAAAACAGCCATAAAGATTTCTATGTTTTACCGGAAGAGGGAATCTATCAAGTAGGTGATATTGTTGCTGTTGAATCCAATCCGGGACACGATATAGGGATTGTTTCATTATTGGGTTTGACAGTGAAAAGACAACTCGCTAATAGAAAAGTGAGACCGGATGATGTTACTAAAAAGTTGTACCGGCATGCTCGTGTTGCCGATATTGACAAATGGATTACCACCGTGGATTTAGAACATACAACCATGTTATCATCACGATATATTGCTTGGGATTTTGATTTGAAAATGAAAGTGAATGATGTGGAGTATCAAGGAGATGGAACTAAAGCAATTTTTTATTATTCTGCTGAAGAGCGCGTAGACTTTAGAGAGTTGATCAAAATTTTAGCTGAACAGTTTAAAATCAGAATTGAAATGAGACAAATAGGGGTTCGTCAGGAAGCCGCCCGTTTAGGTGGAATTGGCTCTTGCGGAAGAGAACTCTGCTGCTCCTCCTGGTTAACTAATTTCCAATCTGTATCAACCGTTTCTGCTCGTACACAACAATTATCATTGAATCCCAAAAAGTTAGCCGGAATGTGTGGTAAATTAAAATGTTGCCTCAATTTTGAACAGGAAACCTACTTACAGGAACTTAAAGCTTTTCCGGCTCCCAATATACATTTGAATACTAAAAAAGGGAAAGGATTCTATAATAAAATTGATATCTTTAAAAAAATTGTCTGGTACAATTATGCCAATGATAATTCTACCATTTTTGCTATTCCTTTAGAAGCTGTTAATAAAATTATTGATATGAATAAAAAGGGTAAGTATCCTGAATCCTTAGAGGAGTTTGCTGTAGTGAATCAAAAGAAAGTGGATGAAGGATCTAATTATAGTCTTGATGAACTTAAAAATATTGAGGATAGATAGTATGAAACCAAAAGGGTTGTTATTCATTTTAATAGCAGTTATATCCATTTCTTGTAATCATAATGTTTTTTACGAGAAAATAGATTCCATTGAAAATGAAACCTGGAATATGAATCAGAAATTGGTGTATGAGTTTGATATTAAGGATTCTACACAGTTTTATGATATCTATTTTAATGTCAGAAATACAACCGATTATCCTTATCAAAACTTATATGTTTTTTTAAATAATCAATTTCCAACCGGAAAAGAGATGATGGATACTTTAGGATGTAATTTATGCGATCCTTTCGGGAAATGGTATGGAAAAGGGGAGGGTAGAATCAAGGAAAATAAATTTTTGCTTCGTAAAAAAGTGAGATTTCAAAAAAAAGGTTCTTATGTGTTCACGGTTCAACATGCCATGAGAGATGAAAACCTAAAAGGAATAGCCAGTTTTGGAATCACTTTTGAACATTCAAAAATTGAAAAAAATAAATAATAAAGTGTCAATGGATTCGTTTTTTTTTAATAATTTCGCAACAAAATAATTGTCATGAGTTCTCACAAAAATTCTGAACATACTAAACATAAATCTTCGGGTGTACCTAAGTTTTTTCTCGGGTTCTCCTTAGGAATATTAATTTGTGTTCTTGCTGTTTTTGTTGTAAAAAACTCCAGATTTTTCTCCAATATGGAGCAATTAGATCTTTTTAATGAAAATTCTGATCAACAATTAACAGAACAGGTTCAACAACCTAAGAAAAAAGTGAAAAAAAGAGTGGATGACAATATGTCTGTTCAGGATTCCACTTTAATTGATTCTTCTATGGTTGTAGTCATTGATGATGATCAATTGTATGATGATGCAGAATTTACTGTTGATCCAAATGTGTCAGAAAATGATATCGTGGAAGAAAAATTATTGCAAACCAAAACGATTAAAGTACACGTTAAAAATCAACAATTGGATGATTTGGGTTCTGCTCCCGACAATACCATAGCCTATTTTGAAGTTCAGAAATGGGAATCCCCTATTGTGAATAGAATATCTTACCAAAGAAATCATAATGTTTTGAAAGTAAAAGGGATGGATATTGCAAGAATCAATATCTTTTACATCAACGGTAAATATTATATTTCTGATGGTTCCAGATTATTTGCCATTCCAAATAATAATACATTTGAGAAATTGTCTGAAATCAATATCGCCAATTTGTAAATGAAAATCACATTTTATAAGTATCATGGTGCAGGCAACGATTTTGTAGCCATAGACAATAGAATTTATCAAAATTTTTCTTCTGAAACAATTCGGTTTTTATGTGATCGGAAGTTTGGTATTGGTGCAGATGGTGTTTTACTGATCCAAAATGGTACCAATAACGTTGATTTTCATCTGGATTATTACAATTCTGATGGAAATGTAGGTTCACTGTGTGGCAATGGAAGTCGCTGTGCAGTTGCTTTTGCCCACGATTTAAAAATCATTCAATCCAAAACCCTTTTCAGTGCTTTTGATGGTATTCATGAAGGTTGCTATCAAAATGAAGAGGATGTATGGGTTTCCATGAACGATGTAAATACCATTGCATTTTTGGAAGATGGTTATTCTTTAAACACTGGATCTCCCCATTTTGTTACTTATGTGGATGATATTCAAAATGTTGATGTGTACAATTCCGGTAAAAAAATCAGAAACGATACTCGCTTTCCGGATGGAATTAATGTAAATTTTGTTTCACCATTTCAAGATGGTATTTTCGTAAGAACTTTTGAAAGAGGTGTTGAAAATGAAACATTGTCTTGCGGTACAGGCGTAACAGCCTCTGCATTAATACATACTATCCATCAGAACTATCCCGACGGATCACATCAGGTCAAACTTTATGCGACCGGTGGTAATTTTATTATATCCCTAAACAAAAAGAGCACTCATTTCACTAATATTATCCTCCAAGGACCCACCAAATTCGTTTTTAAAGGGGAGATTGAAATGAGCAAATTAGCAAATGGGTTTTAAGGTTTAAGGTTTTAGTTTTCAGGTTTTAGTTTTCAGGTTTCAGTTATCAGTTGTTTAAAGGTTGAACGCTTCGCTGTTTAAAGGTTTAAAAGTTGAAACGTCACTAAACCCTTAATCTCTTAATTTGTAATTCGTATTTCGTAAATTTTTAATTTTCCCCTTGTCCCTTTCCCCTAATTAGCACATTAGCTTATTATCACATTAGCTTATTAATCAGGGCGTTCCCCTTTGTCTACGCTCAACCCAATTCCCCACTCATCGAATATTAAAACCGTCGCTTGCCAAAGGGTCGGTCTCCGGCCTGTACTCCTCGTTTCGCTGCAAGGGTCTGATCGGCCGGGCAGTAGCTCCTCCGTCGCTCTGCCCGATCCGTCATACCCTAAGCAGCTCAACTTGCGGGGTACTTGGCCTGCGACCTAACGCTCCTTAGTGTCAAAAAAAAGATAAAAACTTAAGTTATAAAAAAAGTTGTATTTTTGAAAACTAATAAAATATTTATACTTTATTAAAAATGAAAAAAGTTAATATTGAAAAGTTTCAAATTGGACAGGAAGAATCGATTTATAAATTGATTAAAAAAGTGTATGATGAATTCGTTTCCATTGATTATTCTGAAGAGGGAAATCAATTTTTTTATGATTGGATAAACCCTGCTAAAATTTCCGAACGACAAAAAAATCAAGTGAATTTACTCGTAGCCGTAGTAGAAAATCAAATTGTTGGAATGATTGAAATCAGAGAAAATCTATATATTTCATTGCTATTTGTTGATAAAGCGTTTCATGGAAAAGGTATTGCGAAAAAACTTTATCATGAAGCATTACAAATGCTGATCCAAAGAGATCCAAATATTACAAAATTTTATGTACATGCTTCACCATTTTCAATTCCAATCTACCAAAAACTGGGATTTAAAGAAACAGATACTATGCAGGAAAACAATGGTATAAAATATGTACCAATGGAAATGATGGTCGGGAAATAATTGGTTTTACAAAAAATTTTATTTACATATCAATTTTATGTAAATAATAATGGATTTTAAGAGTGTTTTTGTTGAATATCTAAAAAATAATTTCACTTTCAATCAGGATGAAATGGATTTAATTTATAGTTATTTTAATCAGGAATATATAAAAAAAGAAAACCCATTGGTAGTTGCCGGAAAAAGATATACCAAAATAGTATTTGTGATTAGCGGTATTTTTAGAGTTTTTGTAATTGACCCTAAAGGAGATGAAGTTGTAAAAAATTTTGTTGAATCGAAAAGTTTTTTTGCAGATATTCGAAGTCTTGACACTAATTGGTCGATCCTTAAAAAGGATATAAACGATTGAATGTTAATAATATAAGTTCACAAAACGGTGTTTTATATTACAAAAAATCGTATATTTGCAGTATAAAAACTTGCAAAATGATTGGAAAATTACCAGACAGAAATCAAAGAAATTTATTTCAACCTTCGTTGGTTGATTTTATTGATATGAGTCATGAGTTAGTCCTTTTAGCGGATAAAATGGATTGGAAATATTTTGAGAATGAATTTGCTCCATTGTATGGAACAACAGGTTTTCCAAGTGTACCAATACGAGTTATGGTAGGTTGTATTCTTTTAAAACAGTTGTATAATCTAGGAGATGAGACACTTGTTGGTGTTTGGATAAGTAATCCATACATGCAGTATTTTTGTGGGATGTCAGTTTTTCAACATAAATTTCCATTTGATCCGAGTGATTTTGTACATTTTCGTAAAAGATTGGGTGAAAAAGGGATAGAAAAAATATTTTCATATAGTGTAAAATTACATGGTGCAGATACAAAACAAACAAAATTGGTTTTATCAGATACCACAGTTCAAAAAAATAATGTAACATATCCAACAGATGCCAAATTGTATAAAAGAGTAATCGACCAATGTAATACCATAGCCAAAAATGAAGCGGTAGAACAAAGACAAAGTTACAAAAGAGTTAGTAAGCAATTATTACGTGATACTTACAATTCAAATCATCCAAAAAGAAAGAAAAAGGCAAAAAAAGCAATTAAAAGTTTACAAACCATTGCAGGTAGGCAAGTTAGAGAATTAGAAAGGGAATTGACAGATATTCAAAGAGAAAGATATCAAGAAAAATTGTCCATTTTTCATAAAATTTTAAGTCAAAAAAAGAATGACAAAGAAAAGATCTACAGTATTCATAAACCATTTACAAATTGTATTGCTAAAGGTAAGGCAGGAGTTCAATATGAATTTGGCAATAAAGTTGGTCTAATCACCTCAAACACGCCAAAACATCAAATCATTTTAGCAGTTAAAGCTTTTACTAATAATCCGTTTGACGGGCACACCATAGAACCACTTTTAGAACAAATGGAAAATAATACAATCCCATTACCGGAGGAACTAAATTATGATCGGGGTGGAAAAGGTAAATCAGAAATAAAAGATGTGAAGATAGTCATTCCAGGAAAACCATTGAAAACAGATACAAACTATCAAAAGCAGAAAAAGAGAAAGAAGTTTAGGCAACGAGCTGCAATTGAGCCTATTATAGGACATTTGAAATCAGATTTTAGAATGGACAAAAACTATTTGAGTGGAACTCAAGGAATCCAAATAAATGCTTTATTAAGCGCAACTTCTTGGAATTTAAAAAAGTTTATGAAAAAACTAAAAGAAGAATTTTCCTTTTTCATTTTTTCATTTATTTACAGAAAAATTACATTCGTTATACCTTTAAATGCCTCGTCTAAGTTTTGAGTTATTAAGGATCGACTAATTGACTCTGATTGTGCCAAGCCTGCATACAATGGTGTCCCAATTTTGCGATCAAACATCCCAACTTTGATCCTTCTTTAAAACAATATCACCATCCTGAAATTCAAATTATTTATTTTATTAAAGATACATTATAAAAACATTAGAACATTAAAAAAAATTGTATATTTGCGGACTAAAAGAGAACTTAATCTTCCCTTTCATCACTTTCTGACCCAATCTCAACAGAATACAAATAGCCGAGGTTAGTAGCACAAAATGTTACTGACATCGGCGAAGCCGTAGAAAGAGGTAAGAGAAATATTATGAGTTCATTTGTTAAATGATAATAAAAAAATTTAGAATATTATAAAAGCAATTATACAACTAAAAACATACGGTTATCCACCTAAAATGGGAAGCTAACCGCAATAAAGAAGGAAACAGTTACGGTTATATACAAGTTAGCAGCAATTAAAAATGAATAAATACTTTCTCTTCATAATGTATTTTCTACTTTTCGGTTGTCAATCTTCTGACAAATCTGAAAGCAAAAATAATTCCATAACAACTGCGACTGCAAAAATGGATACGAGCAAAACAGACTCGGTCATATCTTCAAAGACAACTATTATTGATACGCTTGAGCTTAAAAAGTTTTGGAATGATTGTATGTTGCCAATTATGAGTTTGGACAAAGACCAATTAAAACAAATTGTCAACTTTCCATTGGCTGGTGACTGGGGACATATGGTAGGACTAAATAAACCTGAAGAACAATGGACAGAAAAAGAATTCTACAGCAATTTGCAAAAACTTTTTTATCCAGAATACTTAGACAAATTAAAAAAACAAACCTACAAAGACATTAACGTCTATCAACAAGACAATGGAGAAATTAATTTACTTGTGACTGCTAATTTTGAAATGACAGTTGACAATTTCAAAACAGAATCTTCAACCATTCTTAGATTTAAGAAAATAAACAACAAATGGAAGTTATACGTAATTTCCCATGCAGGATAATTCAACTGCTGCTAACAAACGCTAAAACTAATGTGGCCTCGTTCCCGTTGACAATGAAAAAAAACAATAAATAAAACCAACTCGCTAGGAGCGTGAAGAGTAAGCCACACTAGTCTTAGCGTCAGGCGTTAGCGTGCATACAAACTTAAAAAATAATGAGACGAATCTTTTTTCTATTTTTTCTTTTGGTTTCAGTTGACATTTTTGGAACTGGTCAAATTCCTGATTATTTGATATACAAAGGGGATACACTTCGTTTATATGCCAATCCTCTGGAATCTTATTTTAATTTTTGGCATAAAAGGCCCACAAAACTATTTGATGAAATAGGGTTTAATTCAACAGCTACCTGGAGGGGGTATATTGGTTATTGGGAATTAAGAAATGATAGTTTGTTCCTTAAAAGATTAGAGGGTGATACATGTGACATTGATTTATCGCTAATATTTAAAAAGAGTATAAAAAATGGAGAAGTTTTTGCATATTGGGTTAATGAGAATTTGCTTAATCCTTATGGTAAGAGAATATATTATATTCATATGGGATATAGTTCATTCTACGAATTTGAAAGAGAATTTATTTTCAAAAAAGGGATTTTGAAAGATACCTTGTTTTATGATAATTCCAAATCTAAGGAAAGTCAATACACGGAAGATCCTATTCTATTGAAAGAGTATATTACATCAAATATTAACTATTCGAATATTACAAACGATCCTTATAAAAATTCAAGAGTAATATTAGAGATACAAAATGTTACCGAGGAAGGGAAAATAGATAGTGTGATAGTTGTAGAAGGTAATGATGAAGAAAGAAATAAAGAAGCTATTAGAATAGTTAAATCAATTCCTGAATGGACTGTTATTTTTTCGAGAGGAAAACAAATTCAATTATTTTGGTATCTATTTGTTGAATTTGGAAATAAAAAAGATGAAGATAACGCACGCTAACTCGAGGTATAAAAAATAGCAGGTAAAAATTAAATTTAGGATTATGTTGAATATTTATAATAAAAATAACTTTAATAAGGAATTAATGAAATATTGGGGATTTTTAATTATAGTTTTATTTGTAAGTTGTAAAGCACTGAGAAATGAGGAGGAGCCCAAATCTGATCTATCTGTTCATTTTCAAAATCAAGGAGAGCAAGAAAAATATTGGGCTAAACAGTTTTTTGAGAAAAATTATGAAAAATCTGAATATTCTAAATTTAATGGACAAGTGAAAATTACTAACTCTGAAATTCAAATAGGAGAAAAAGATTATATCAGCAATTTATATTCTAATCAAAAATACAATTTGATTTTTGAAAAAGGATTACTTTATCCAAGTCTTTTAATGAGTGACTCTTTGTATATTTGCTGTATTGAAGAATTACCTTTTTTATCTGATAATCCACAAATAAAAAGATTTAGATTTTTACTTTCAGTGAAAATTAGAAATATAGAACTTTTAAACCCAAGTGTTTATCTATTTGAACTTACTAATGAAAAAGCAACAAAAGATGATAATTGGGAAGTCTTTATAGAAAATGCAAAATTGACTTTCTTAAAATATGGGTGGTCTCAAATTTAAAAAACAGCCCCTTTCAATCCTAAACCCAACTTAGATTTCTCCACGTGACAACAAAAAAATAAACTAACACTCGCTGGCCAATCGATGCGAATATAGATAGTTTTAGCACTATACGTTAGCGACAAGCAAATAAGACATAAAAATTCAAATCAATATGAAAAAATTAAATACTTTATCAACTATTGAATTCAAAACAGCAAAATCATTTTAAAAGAACTAAACAAAAATAAAATAACTTAAATTTCTTTTGCCAATTGACGCAATTGAACTCAAAATATTATTACAACTTTATGGCTTATATTATGAAAAACAAAATTTCCATATTAGTAATATTGCTGATTCTATTTACTTCTTGCACCAGTCATGATGCTAAAAAAATTAAATTATATGGTTTTTCCAATCAAAAAGAAGTTAAATATGAAGAAGGTAATTCAATTTTTTATATTGGACTTAATGATTATTTTGAATATTTAAATAAAAGAGCAAAGGAAAAATTACTATCTAATGAAGATAGCTGTATTATCAAATATCTGGAAACTATTAAAGACAAATCTATTACAATATCTGATACAACTTCATTACATGGAATAAGAAAAGATATATTTTCAGATGGAAAAGATACTGTTTTGACAAGTATTAATATTTATCCGGTAGATAATTTTAGGTGGGCTATAATTTATTTTGCAAAAAAAGGAAATATTAAAATTTATAATAAGAAAAAGAAAAAATTTGTACAAAACATAATAGTTGACGAAATTGAATATTCAAATTCTGCTGAAGTTGTAATAATGTTAGAAAATAAAGTTCAAATATTTGATCAACTAAGATGGGCATATTAAAATACAATAGTCACGTAGACAAACATTTATAACATCTTTTTAAAATTATCTTCACATGGTACATTAAGTTTTATATCTATTAATGAAATAAGTTAAAATGTATGATCATGAGATAATTTGATTATCTCACTTTCTTCCAAAGTCCGCCGGAATCTCACCCCACTTTTTGGTGTTCCACTTGATGATTTGTGTGGTGAATGTGTTGTTGTTTAACCAAAATTCTGCTCGGGCTAAAAGATCAAAAATTACATCGTTAGCATCGGTCGGTAAAACTATCGATTTGTGCTTTTTGTGCCTAACCCACGCAATGGCTGTGATACTGTCGGAGTATAAAGGTAATGGGGAATTCATCTGCTTGAGAAGCGCTAACCCATGAACTAAAGCTAAGAATTCTCCAATATTATTACTGGCTCCCTGAAATGGTCCTTTATGAAACCAAAGCTCTTTAGTTGCTGAATAAACCCCTCTGTATTCCATCTGTCCTGTAACCATGTTACAGGCTGCATCTACCGCCAAACTGTTCAAAATGGGCTGCTCATTGTTTCCTGTTATGGAATAACTTGATCTATTTGATGTTGATGGATTTTTTTTGTAATATTTGGAATATCCATCCATAAATGCTTTATCTGCTTCAATTTTGGATTCAAATGATTTATACTTGGCTCCATCAAATCCAAAAACCTGATCGTTACAAGATTTCCAATTGTCAAAGACGCCACAAATGCGCCCACTCCAAACTACATAGTATTTTTGCTTAGTTGTCATATGAGATTTATTTGGTATTTTTGCAGAATAAAACGTGCAAAAATAGAAAATTATAATTAGTGAATGAACAATAATGATAACAATTTATAAACAAATGATGTCGAAAAAAATTATTTTACTGGGAATGAGTGTGTTAATGATTGCTTTTTCTTCTTGTAATCAAGATAAACCACTTTTAGATGAAACAAAGACTTTTTCAGGAAACAACTGGAGCTTTGATCAAAAATTTGTCGTGTTTCAAAAACAGATTGAAGCCTCTGAAAAACCTTATGAGATCTATTTGGATTTAGATTTGGAAAAAGATTTGGATGTGGATGAGTTTCCTGTAACTGTTTCCATCTATTCCGATAAAGGAGAAGAATCTCATAAACAAGTGATCTATTATTTCCCCGTTGTGGCCGATAACAATTTAAGTACGCCAAATTCACCCAAAATTTTAACAAAACTGGTGTATGGTGAGAAATATTTTAACACTTCCGGAAATTACACCTTTAAATTGCTCAGAAAGTCCTCAAAATATGATCTTTACGGAATAAAAGGAATCCGATTTAGAGTGGTTGAGAAAAAAGTAAAGAGTTAATAATCAAGACTATATAATTTAAGTTTTTTCTTATAAAAAGTAGCAAAAAGGTGCAAAATCTTTTTGCTACTTTTGTTTTAGAAATTTTAAAAAACTAAAAATGCTAATAAGAACTTATAGTTGTGCTTTAATGGGATGTGCTGCCATTCCCATTACAATAGAAGTGAGTGTAGAATTAGGCGTCAATTTTTGTTTGGTAGGTTTGCCGGATAGTGCGGTAAAAGAGAGTCAACAAAGAATTGATACTGCCTTAAAATGTTATGGGTATAAAATACCCGGAAAGAAAATTGTGATCAATATGGCTCCTGCCGATATTAGAAAAGAGGGATCTGCTTTTGATTTAACTTTAGCTGTCGGGATTTTAATTGCCTCTGAACAGATCTCCGGAGCAGAAATAGTGGAAGATTATTATATTATGGGTGAACTCTCTTTAGATGGTACTTTACAACCTGTTAAAGGCGCATTACCCGTAGCGATAGAAGCCCGAAAAAAAGGGAAAAAAGGGGTTATTTTACCGATTCAGAATGCCCGGGAGGCTGCCATTGTTTCAGATATTGATGTATTGGGCGTTGAAAATATCAAACAAGTGATCGATTTCTTTCATCATAACTATCCGATACCCAAAGTGGAAGTGAATACCCGAAAAGAGTTTCAGGAAAGCTTGAATGAGTACGAATTTGATTTTTCTGATGTTAAAGGTCAGGTGAATATTAAAAGAGCATTGGAGATTGCTGCTGGAGGTGGACATAATGTGATATTAATTGGCCCTCCCGGATCAGGTAAAACGATGTTAGCTAAGCGGTTGCCTTCCATTTTGCCCCCACTTACTCTTAATGAATCTCTGGAAACTACTAAAATCCATTCCGTTGCCGGAAAGTTAAGTCGTTACGCATCTTTGGTATCCGTTCGTCCCTTTCGGGCACCCCATCATACGATTTCCGATGTGGCCTTAGTTGGTGGCGGTACGCATCCACAACCGGGAGAGATCTCCATGGCTCACAATGGAGTCCTTTTTTTGGATGAATTACCCGAATTTAAAAGAACTGTGCTGGAAGTGATGAGACAACCATTAGAGGATCGTTTTGTGACCATCTCAAGATCCAAATATTCTGTCGAGTTTCCTGCCTCCTTTATGTTTGTGGCTGCTATGAACCCTTGTCCCTGCGGTAATTATAACCATCCAACTATTGAGTGCTCCTGCGGGCCTGGTGTGGTTCAAAAGTATCTCAATAAAGTGTCAGGTCCACTCATGGACAGGATTGATATACATGTTGAGGTAGTTCCGGTTTCTCATGAAGAGTTGGCCTCAACTGCTGAAGTGGAAAAAAGCGAAATGATTAGAAATAGGGTAGTAAAAGCCAGAGAGATGCAAAAGGAACGGTTTAAAGGGTATCCCAATGTTTTTTCTAATGCTCAAATGAGTAGCAAGTTAGTGCGAAAATTTTGTATCATTTCAGAGGCTGGGCATCAGTTGCTGAAAACTGCAATGGAAAGGTTGGGATTATCAGCACGGGCTTATGACCGGATTTTAAGGGTAGCAAGAACTATTGCAGATTTGGATCAATCAAATGAAATAGAGATTGAACATCTTTCAGAAGCGATCCATTTCCGAAGTCTGGATCGTGATAGCTGGGGAAAATAGTATTAATCTACAGTGGAAATCGCAATGATATTACTATAACCGGTTCCGGCGTTGGTTTTTACGTAAGCACGTATATAATAGGTAACATCTTCCAACGGAAGACTGGTTTCATATTTGTAAACCATTTCTGTTGAGTTTCTTTCAAATACTTCAACTACTGAATACTGATCTAAATGAGATGGGGTGCTGTTTAAACTAAAAATACCACCTTGCTCAGTAAAGTTGGTACATCCTCCATTATCAACAATTGTTACAGTACAGGATACAGTTTTAAAAAAAGGATCATAATTGGCTTTCAAAGTCAATATAGGTGGCTCAAATTTTTCACATCCAACAAACAATACTGCAATAAGTACAAACAAAATAGCAACGTTTCTTCTCATTTTGATAATTTTAAATTAAGATTACAAAAATAGAATTTTTTTTTATATATCCATCCAAATAAATGGCATTTTTATATATTTTTGTAAATTACAAAATTAACAGTATGTCATTAGTCAATATTATTAAAACCAAATACCTAAATAACTATCTTCATAGTCATAAAATAGTAAGAAATAAAGAGATAGTATCTTTGGATGGGGCTAAGACGATAGGAATTATTTCAGAAATTACAGATGAGGATTCTTATAAACATATTTATTCCCTTTTTACGAAGCTTCAAAATCTTCAAAAAACAGTTTGGTTGATGTGTTATGTGGATCAAAAAGAGGTTCCTTATTACTGTTTACAACAATTAACTGCAGATTATTTTTCTAAAAAAAATCTCAATTGGTTTGGAAAACCCGATTTTGTTCAAATGAAAGATTTTTTATCGAAGGATTTTGATGTACTGATTGATTTAAACCAAAATAGCTTTTCCAGTATCACTTTTATGCTGGCTCAAACCCATGCCAAATTTATTGTCGGATCTGTTCCCGAACACCAGCCATTTTATGATTTGTATATCAAAAGTGATGAAAGAAGTGATAAATTAGAATTGTTAAAAAATATCCACATTTATTCGAAAAAACTTACCGGCGAATGATAACAACCGACAAATTAAAAGGATTAGGAGTTGCCATGATCACTCCATTTACTAAAGAAGGTGCTATTGATGAAAAAGCATTGATTCTTTTAACTCATAATCTAATCGAAAATGGAGTTGATTATTTGGTTTTATTAGGAACAACTGCAGAAACCCCTACATTAAACCATCAAGAACGCAATTTTGTCGTGAAAACTGTTGTTAGTGAAGCTCAAAAAAGAGTTCCTATTATTGTTGGAATCGCCAGTTATTCAACACAAGAAGTGATTGAAACCATTTATTCGACCGATTTTGAAGGAATAGATGCCATATTGTCTGTAACTCCTTACTATAACAAACCTTCACAAGAGGGTTTGTATCAACATTTTAAAGTTATTTCAGAAGTATCACCTGTTCCGGTCATTCTGTATACCATAAAATCAAGAACAATGGTAAATATGGAATCCGAAACAACGCTTCGATTAGCTCAGTTACCCAATATTATCGGTGTTAAGGAAGCTTCCGGAAACCTGAATCAGATTATGAAAATTATCAAACATAAACCGGATGATTTTGTGGTTATTTCAGGTGATGATGCCATAACATTACCATTATTGGCTGTCGGAATAGATGGATTGATTTCAGTGGTTGCAAATGCTTATCCTAAACAAATGGTCGAAATGGTACATTGTGCTATGAATAACCAATTTGATAAAGCAAAAGTGATTCATAATCAAGTGCTTGATATTACTCAAGCCTGTTTTAAAGAGGGAAGCCCTTCCGGAATTAAAGCTTTAATGTCTATCCAAAATAAAATCGAAAATGTGCTAAGATTGCCTTTAATGCCCGTTTCCGATTCACTTTATCAGTTTTTTAAAGAAAACCAACTAAAACCATGAAAAAAATAGTATTTCTAATCCTTATATTCTTTTCTTTTTTAACCATTTTCGCTCAGTCCAATCATTCTGAATTACGACGAATTATTCAAAATAATCCGGGTGTTTATGTCGATGTTGTTGTAAATTCTAAAGAGGAAGTTCAAAAATTGATGCATCATTTTTCTATCGAAAAAAGCGATGTTAAAAAAGTGGATGATCAATTCTATGTAAAAATCTGGTTGACAAATATTTACATTGATCAATTTATTGAAACCGAAATACCTTATCAAATTGATTATAAGTCAATGGAAAGTGATAATAATACGAAAGCATGGACCATGGCAACAACTGTGGATCAGATGGCGTCATGGAACAGATATCCTACTTATTCTGTCTATTTACAAATGATGAGTAATTTTCAAACGAACTTTCCCAATTTATGCTCTATTGATACTATTTTAGCTAATACAACAAGAAATCATGCCATTTTAGCAGCACATATCACTAATCCTAATAGTGAGAACCAAAATAAACCCGCTTTTTTGTATTCAGCTTGTATGCATGGGGACGAAATTTGCGGATATACCAATCTATTACGGTTAATCGATTATATTTTAAATAATCCTAACGATTCTGTCGTGCAAAAAATTCTCAATAATGTTGAATTGTATATTTGTCCATTGGAAAATCCGGATGGAACTTTCCCCTTTAATAATAATTCTGTATCCAATTCTGTTCGTTCAAATTATGCAGGTTACGATTTAAATAGAAGTTATCCCGACGCTGGCAATACTAATGAACCTACAGTGAATATTGCTGAGATTAATGCCATGTTATCTTTTATTGATACCAAATCAATCATGATGTCTGCTAATTTTCACGGAGGAGCTGAGTTGTATAATTATGCATGGGATTCATGGACATCCTCACAAATTGAACATCCGGATACCCCTTGGTGGCTCTATATTGGAGATCATTTTGTGGATACACTTAGAGTTTATTCACCAACCACTTATTTTACAGGAGAAGGCTCTGTTGGCAGTGTAACTAATGGAGGTGACTGGTATGTTGTATCAGGATCAAAATTAGATTGTTTAAACTATTACCATCAATGTCGGGATGTGACCATAGAGATTGCATCAGAAAAAAAAACGGATTCAAATCAATTACCCAACTATTGGAACTATCTACACAGATCATTGCTGCACTATATTGTCGAATCAACGTATGGGTTTTCAGGAATTGTAACCGATACAGTTTCACATGAACCGATCCAAAGTTTGATTTTTGTCAATACTCATGATAACAATCAGTCTTCTACGTTTTCTCATGCTGAAACAGGTAAATACTTTAGACCCATAAAAGGGGGAAATTACTCTGTTTCATTCAGTGCTGTAGGGTATAAATCCAAAACGATCAATATAAATTGTGCTGATGGTGCTTTGTATAATTTGAATGTTGAATTGGTGCCCAATAATTTTTCAGTTGCTGAGTCCAATTTAGATAATCAAATTCTGCTTTTCCCAAATCCAGCTAAAAATATACTGAACATCACTTTTGATGATCAGCTTCAAGGCGAAAAGTTGGTAAGTTTATATGCAATTAATGGCAGTTTCATTACATCAGAAAGAACTCAAAATTCGGAACTTATGGTTGATGTAACCCAAATTCCAAAAGGTGTTTATTTTGTAAAAATTGATATTGGAACAGAAACGATTTTGAAAAAAGTAGTTATTTTTAAGTAACCTTTCGCCCTTAGCCTTTCGTCTTAATAGCACACTGATGACACTGATTAAACAGATGACCACAGATTAGAAATAAGCTAATTTGAAATTAAACCAAAATCAAGTATTATAGCTAGATAATTCAAAAAAAATTATTTCACAATGTTACACAGTGTTGAATGATGTTTCACAGTGTTAATTTATCCTAACTTTTTAATTTTAATACACTTTGGAACACAATATAACACAGTGGGACGCTACTATCCAAAAAAATAAAATTTAATGAATTACTTTTTAATTTCTTAAATCCCTTTAGCCCTTAGCCCTTAGCCCTTAGCCCTTAGCCCTTAGCCTTTATTTCCCGGATCCTTTCAATACGATCAAAGCTGTGTAAATCAGAATTTTAAAGTCCATTTGAAGAGACATATTATCTAAGTATAAAATATCCCATTTTAAGCGTTCAACCATCTCATCCACATTTTCAGCATATCCAAACTTCACTTGTCCCCAGGAAGTCATGCCTGGTTTGATGGTCATCAAAAGTTTGTAGTATGGTGCAACTTTAACAATTTGATCGATATAATATTGTCGCTCAGGACGAGGACCTACTAATGACATATCTCCTTTTAAAACATTGAAAAACTGAGGAATCTCATCTAAACGGGATTTTCTCATGAATTTTCCGAAATTGGTAATTCTGGAATCCGTTTTGCTCGATAATTGAGGTGTCCCCACTTCAGCATTCACCACCATTGATCTGAATTTGATGATTTTAAAAGTTTTCCCCATCAACCCAATTCTCTCTTGAGTGTAAAATATGGGTCCTTTTGAAGTTATTTTTACCCCAATAATTAAAAATAAGTACAATGGGGATAGTATGATAATAGCAATTAAAGATAAAAAAATATCTGTGACCCTTTTCAGTTGTTGTTGAAATGGTGTTAGTTTTTCATGTGAAATTAAAATCAGTGGTTCTTGTAAAACATTAGATGTTTTGATATTACCTAAAATATAATCTTGCGTTAAAGGGATAATTTTTAACACCAAATTACGGGTATATCCAACAGTGGAAATGATCGTGTCAATATGTTTCCTTTTCCCGTTTTGAACCGCAAGAATTAACTCATCCACTTGATATTGCTGAATCAGATTGGTCAGATCTTCCATAGTACCCAAACATGGGATTTTTTCAGAAATAATATGATCCGTTTCATCTGGAACAGTCACATATCCAACGATATATTTTGCGGCAGATTTGTCTTGTTTAGTGATATTCAAATAGGTATTCAAAGCATTTTGATCACTACCTACAATAATCGTATTAAATCCAATTTTCCCGTTTGAAATTTTTGTATTGATGATTGTTGTTATCGTGACTTTTGGAATGTACGTCAAAAGAAATTGAAGAGAAAAATAGAGTAGAAAATATTTTACTAATTCAATTTGTCTGATATTTTCATTGGTCACCTGATCATCAAGTATAAATAAAAAGAAAAATATTATAGAGCCTAAAAGCGAGATCCAAAACGTGAGTCCAAATTCCTGAATCCTTGATTTTTTATATAATTTCGTATAATAACCTGATAAGGCGTAGAAAAAAAGCCAAACAGGAACTACAAACATGATCCCATAATATAAGTTAGGATCTAAAAGAACCGAATCTGTGAAATTAGGATAGAAAAAAGGATTTATATTGTATTTTCTATAAATAAAAAATAAAAACCAGGCTATGAGAGATCCGAAAAAATCAAAGAATATGTAAGAAAAAAAGAGTTTATTTCTATTCATATTTATTCAAATGTGATCAATTTGACATTGTCAAAACAGAAATTGGTAACACTGCTATTTAACCGGTTTCCTGTCATTACTAATTCAACTCCAATATAGGCTGCAGAGGAAGTATAATCCGTTAAAGTACTGGTTAGATTGATATAGATTTTTTTCCATTCGCCGTTCGTAGAGCGAAGCGAAACCAATGGAACCGGAGTAATTGCTCCTGTTGCTGTATGTACAAATAATTGGATATCAATATTATTCTCACATTTGTATTCCATTTCCCAAAAGGTATAATTACCGCTTCCTTTTAAATAATACTTAGGACTTTTGATATCAAAATAAGTAGAATCCACGAGTGTAATTTTCCCTATGGTTCTGTTCTCTTCTTTTGTTACAATCATGTTTACACCATCAGCATCAATACTTGTAAATTCAGTGCTTTGTTCAAAAGTTTCTAATAATGGGAATTTAATACCTGAAGCATATTGGAATTTGATATTGCGATCTGATAATAAGTAGTTTTGTTCACGATTCATGTAATAAGTTGTTTTAAACGGTTCCAAGAAAGGATAAACCGGAATCATTGTTGAAACACCATTTAATCGAATACCGGGTACAATTTGTACAAAATTTGAATCGGTATAATTGGGAAGAACAGGGATTTTACAGGGAAGCTCCCAACATCCTAAGTTCTTACCATTGAAATAAACCCATACATCTTTGAAATTCTGAGATGCAATTGCATCCAATTCAATTTCCCCATACGATTCGTCCTGATCACTATTAAACTGACTGACATCGACGCAGTTTTGTAAATCTTCTTTCGTTATGATTAAATAAGCCGGAGTTAAGTCCTGATCATCACATGATGCGAAAAATAGTGAAATGATCGTAATTAAAACTAAAATGTATCTTTTTTTCATACTATTTGAACGATGGAGATATATAATTATTTTAGAATGTTGATATTGTTGATAAATAATTTTTGATTTTTAACAGGCTACAAAAGTATGAAAAAAAACCGTATTTCTCTAGTTTGTTTTTTTATGTATATTTGCAAAAAAAATCTATAATATGGATTATTTACAAGGTGCCAAAAAAGGGTTGATAGCCATTCTTAAAAATAAAGGAATACATGATAGTCATGTTCTGAATGCTTTTGATAAAGTGGATAGACATCTTTTTGTGGAGTCGTTCCTATGGCCTCATGTTTATGAAGATATTGCTTTACAAATACATTGCGACCAAACAATATCACAACCTTATACGGTGGCTTTTCAAAGTGAACTTTTACAAGTTAAAAAAGGAGATAAAATTTTGGAAATTGGTACCGGATCAGGTTTTCAAGCAGCTATTTTGAGTGCTATGGGAGCTAAAGTGTATTCTATTGAACGTCAATATGACTTATATAAAAAGACTAAAAAATTATTGGAAACTATTGACTATAAAATTATTACAGTTTTTGGAGATGGTTTTGAAGGATTGCCCAAATATGCCCCTTACGATAAAATGATTGTTACTTGTGGAGCTCCCAATGTACCAACAACACTTTTAAATCAATTGCAAATTGGGGGTGTTATTGTGATTCCTGTGGGAGATGAAAATCAAATTATGAAAAGAATTACAAAAGTGGATGAATATACTTATCAAGAGGAGCAATTCGGTGATTTTGTTTTCGTTCCCATGTTACAAAACAAAACCGGATCAGAAAGTTTTTAATTATCTCTTCCTACTTCCAATGGATTCTTTTCCTTTTCTTCCTTTTGAAATAGTTGAATAAGTAAGATTGGAAGGGATTTATCCAATGCAGGTGGATACCTCATGTATAATGTACCATCCGGTGAAAATAACAGATATTCAGGCAATGAATAGATCTCCATCTGATTTAACCACATATAGTTGTTGTTGAAATGGACAAATTCCCAATCAAACTGTTTGTATTTTTTCTTAAACTGAATAAATTTTGTTGGGTCAGCATCTACAGAAACACTTACAAAAACAATATCATCCTTATAGGCTTTTTGTAATTCTTCAATAATCATCATCTCTTTAATACAATCCACACACTGAGTTGTGAAAAATTGATAAAAAACCCATTTTCCTTTAAAATCGTTTGGATTAAATTTTGATCCATTGGCATATCTAAAATCAAATTTCTCCACTTTAATTCCCTGCTCAAACTTAGTGACTTTATTCAATGCATTTTCTGCAATCTTTTTGTGCTCTGAAAATTTGGTATTTTTAATAATGTGCTGCAATAATTTGACCACATTTAGCTGTTCAAAATTTTCATTTCCAATAAATTGACTTAAATTTTTAATGATCACCAATTCCCTTAAACGTTCATTGACCAATGAATAATCTTTACCAATTTCATTAAAAAGGGTCAGATAATCACATTTAATATTGATGGCATCATCTAAAACATTTTTAGAAATTTTAGGAGATAAATATAAATAGTTGTCATAGTAATAGTTAAATAACGACATATATGCAGGATTGTCATATAGAATATAATCGTTATTGAAATATTTATCAAATGTCTTTTTTTGATTTTTGGTGTTTACGATCACCTCGATCTGTCCCAATGTATAATAAATAAACGACAAATAAAAATTGGTTGGGTTGTATTCAATGGGGAAGTATTGACTCACTTCTAATTGTAAAGAATCAAAGTAATTATACGTTTTATTGTTGATTATATTTTTGATATGATTTTGAAGAATAGCTTCATAAAGGTATGAAAATTTCTGGATTTTAAAATTGAGATCATTGGTGTCTAAAAGATTAGGCTTGATTTCAATGTAGGCATTTTCATCCATGGGATTAAAGAGCGCGAACGATTCTTTATCCATATTCAATTCAAATTTATATTGATAACCGGGGACTAAAAAAAGTTCGGAAGAAGAGGTGTTGATCTCAATTTTAGTAAGTTGTACTCCGGATGCTTTATATGAAAGTTGGAATTTACCGTTTGCATCAATCTTTGTACTGGCAACCAAAATGGGAGTAAAAGTGATGTAATCGGAATAATTGATGATTCTAATCTCATAATTGGCTGCAAAAGGAGCTGTCCCATCAATGGTAATCTCTTTTGGTTTTTGTGCCCAAACCAATGGAAAACAAAAAAGAGCCCAGACCAATAACAATTGAGATTTCCGGTTTTGTATCATAAAGAGATATTTAAATGATCCGGAATTAGATGTTGAACAGATCCTTTGTTTTTCAAAAGATCTCTTACTATAGTAGAGGAAATGTGAGATAATTCCGGTTTGGTCATCAAAAATACAGTTTCAATACCAAAAAGTTGCGCATTATTTTGTGCAAAATCCTTTTCATACTCAAAATCGATACTGTTTCTGATTCCTCTAATGATATATTGGGCTTTTTTATCGATGCAATATTTCCCAGTTAAACCTGAATAGGAATCGATCTCAATTTTAGAATCTTGAAAAACTTGAGCAATTTGGTTTTTCCGGGTTTCCAAACTGAAAAAGGGTTGTTTTTCGAGGTGAATCCCTATGGCAATGATGATTTTATCAAATAATGGAAGTGCACGATTGATGATATCAACATGTCCTTTGGTGATGGGGTCAAAAGATCCTGGAAAAACTGCAATTTTCATCATTTTTTTTATTCTCTGACAACCACAAAATTGTAATCATCAATAAATTTAATTAATCTGGAGGGTTTAAGATCTTTAGCTTCATCATATTGTTCAGGGACAATATAATCAACGCGCTCTTTAATCACATTTGAAATATCATGAAAAGTCTGAGGGGCAGGCATTTCAGTGATGTTGGCAGAAGTAGAGATAATTGGTTTTCCAAATTGATGGATTAATTTTTGGCAAAATCTATTTTTTACTATTCTGATCGCAATGGTGCCATCAGAAGAGATCAATTGTTCAGGTAAATTTTTTGCAGTTGGGTAGATGTAAGTTGTTGGCCTATAAGTATGAGCTAATAAATCCCAGGCAATAAGTGGAATTTTTGAAATATATAATGGTAATTTGTTTTCATTATCAAGTAAAATAATTAAACTTTTCCGTTCATGTCTTTCCTTGATTTTGAATATTTTGTTAATAGCCTCAGGATTAGTTGCATCACACCCAAGTCCCCAAATTGTATCGGTAGGGTATAAGATCACTTTTCCCTGTTCTAAATATTCAATACATTTTTTAATTTCGGAGTCCATTTTTCTTTAACTTTTAGAATATCTTTAGTTTTGCAAAAATACTAAAAAAGATTCGTTGATTTATTCTACTTTTTATATTATTTTTTCGATTATTTTTGCACTTTTAATACTATATAATTATGATCACTTACCAAAACAATAATTTTTTCCTAATTGCAGGACCTTGCGTAGTTGAAAACGAAGAGATTACCTATTCTATTGCACAAACCCTGAATGATCTTTGTAGAAAATATGAAATCCATTTTTTCTTCAAAGCATCCTACAAAAAAGCAAACCGCTCTTCATTGTTCTCCTTTACCGGAATTGGAGATAAGGAAGCTTTAGCCATTTTACAAAAAATTAAAACCGATTTTGAAATCCCTATCGTTACAGATGTTCATTCTGTGGAGGAAGTTGAATTAGCTGCTACAGTTGCTGATGTACTTCAAATTCCTGCTTTTTTATCCAGACAAACTGATTTAATTCAAGCAGCAGCAAAAACCGGAAAAATTATAAATATCAAAAAAGGTCAGTTTTTGTCACCTGATCAAATGAAGTTTGCCGTTGAAAAAGTGAGAAGTATGGGCAATCCTCAAGTGATGATTACAGAAAGAGGAACCTCTTTTGGCTACCATGATCTGATTATTGATTATAGAGGAATTAAAGAACTTAAAACCAATGAATGCCCTGTCGTTCTAGATTGTACACATTCATTACAAATTCCCAATCAACCTGCAGGTGTTACAGGAGGAAGACCCGATTTAATTGAAATAATTGCCAAAGCCGGCATCGCAGTAGGTTTTGATGGGTTGTTCATTGAAACGCATCCTGATCCTAAAAATGCCCTTTCTGATGGTGCAAATATGTTGCCATTACACGAATTGGAACCCCTTCTTATCCAATTATTGAAAATCAGATATGCAGTAACCAATTAATAAAAATGAATATGAAAAGAGTCTATTTGAGATACCTGTTTTTGTTTTTAATCACATTCTTTTCATACTCCAATTCTCTGACCTTAAACTATGCCCTGGATGATCGTTTGGTCATTTTTGAAAACGATTATACATTAAAGGGTTTTCAAGGTGTTGCAGATATTTTTTCTAAAGATTCCTTTTCCGGATATTTCGGACATACTAAAAATTTAGTGTCGGGTGGCCGGTACAGACCGTTTTCACAACTTACTTTTGTCGCTGAATATGAGATGTTTGGAGGCGAACTTAAAAGTCAGGTTGGGTTTAATAAAGATCCTAAAAATGAAAAACTTTTTATGGATTCTAACTTGCCATGGATCAGTCATTTGGTGAATGTTTTATTGTTTTTTATACTTCTGGTTTTTGTGAATAAAGTACTGGAAGTGTTTTTTAAAAAGTATGAAAATCAGAAATGGTATCTGTCTATTCCTTTTTTGGCAACGCTGCTTTTTGCCTTACATCCCATTCATACGGAAGCGGTTACCAATATTAAAGGTAGAGATGAGATCTTAAGTATGTTGGGGGCTGTTCTATCTGTTTGGTTCTCTTTACAATATATTAAATCACACAAAATTGCTCCTCTGCTTTTTTCATTTTTATCTTTTACTATTGCCATTTTTTCTAAGGAAAATGCGATCACTTTTATTGCAGTTTTACCTTTAGTGTTTTATTTCGGATCACTTACAAACCATAAAAAAGATTATCTCATCGCTTTAATACCTCTGTTCTTAGGTACAATTCTGTTTCTGTATTTCAGATATAAAGCGTTAGGTGCTTTTATGGCTTCTGAAACCGATCCGAATATTTTGAACAATCCGTTTATCAATTTCACTTTCTTTGAAAAATTGGCGACTATTTTGATTACCTGGGGCATCTACCTCAAATTGATGATTTTTCCTCATCCGTTAACCCACGATTACTATCCCAAACAAATTGCGATCACCGACTTTTCCAATCCTTTAGTATGGCTTATTTTAGCGGTTGTGCTATTCCTTTTGTATTGGGGTATTAAAAATCTAAAGAAAAAAAATATTCTTTCTTTTTCAATACTCTTTTTTGTGATCACATTCTCCATCACTTCCAATCTATTTTTCTCCGTTGGTACTTTAATGAACGAACGTTTTGTCTTTGTTCCATTACTTGGTTTTACAATTGCCTTTGCTTACCTAATCAAATTAATTGGAGAATCTAAAATGGCTAAAGTGAAACAATGGATACCGTTTATAGTTATTATCCCTGTATTATCCTTTTATTCCATCAAAACATTTGCCCGTAATTTTGACTGGAAAGATGATATCACCTTGTTTACCAACGATGTAAATATATCAACCGAGAGTATCAAGTGTAATATTTCTGCTGCCGGTAGTTATTTAAAATTGTATAAGGAATCCCATAAAGCAAAAGATCTAAAATTAGCTAAAAAATATTTGGACTATGCGTTGCGATTGGATCCAACCGCCTATAATGCGAATTTATTAATGGGTGAATACTATTTTATGGCAGAAGATTACCAGGCATCCTACAATATTTATAATCAGTTAGCACAAAATAACCCGCAAGATGAGATTGCAAAGCAAAATGTTCAAATTGTTTTGACCAAAATGGGGAGTGATCAATTGGATAAGATTGCTGATATGATTGTTAAACAAGATGTTACAAATGCTTTTAAAGAGATTAATGCCATTTTGGCTCAAAATCCAAACAATCCCGATGCCTTAAGTTTAAAAGGAAAAATCTATGGCCAAGGGATGAATCAAATGGATAGTGCCCGATTATATTTTCATAAAGCACTGCAAATCAATCCAAACCATGTTTCTGCATTGGAAAACATGGGAGTGAGTTATGCCATTCAGGGAAAATTGGATCAAGCTCTGGAGTATTTATTAAAAGCTCAAAAATTGAACCCATCCAGTGAGTCGATCAATAAAAATATCGAAATGGTTCAAAAGAATAAAAATAAAAAATAGATTTTTTACAATTGCCAGTTAATGGGCTCTTTTCCTGCTTGAGTCAGTATTTCATTGACCTTATTAAAGTGATTACATCCAAAAAAACCGTTGTATGCAGAAAAAGGGGAGGGGTGTGCCGCTTCTAAAATATGATGCTTTTCTGTATCAATTAACACTTTTTTGGCTTTTGCATAATTGCCCCAAAGTAAAAAAATGATCCCGCTTTTCTCTTCTGATATTTTGGTGATCACACTATCGGTAAATATTTCCCAACCTTTATTTTGGTGAGATCCCGGTTGATGTGCCCGAACGGTAAGGATTGCATTGAGCATTAAAACCCCTTGCTGAGCCCATTTTTCTAAGTTCCCGCTTTGGGGAATCTCAAAAGGCATCTCCTCCTTGAGCTCTTTAAAGATGTTTTGTAATGATTTGGGAATCGGTGTTCCATCGGTAACTGAAAAACATAATCCATGCGCTTGCCCTGTGTTATGATACGGATCCTGCCCAATAATCACCACTTTGACCTGATCAAAAGGGGCGAGATTGAAGGCATTAAAAATTTGGGGACCCGGAGGATATATGGTGTGCTCTTTTTTCTCTTCTAAAAGAAAATTTTTAAGTTCCAGAAAATAAGGCGCATGAAATTGATCCAATAAGATCTCTTTCCAGGAGTTTTCAATAGTGGGATTAATCATAAACAGCAATTTTGAATTACAAAATTACACAAATTTTTTCATTGATTCTGTATTTTTAAGTCTCAAAAAATCGTAATTTTGCAACCTAATTTTAAAATATGGCTTTACTTACAGAATATTCTATTTGGTATACCTTCCTCTGTCTCCTGTTAGGTGCCGCTTTTTCACTTGTTTTATATTATAAAAACAAGGATATTGTCTTCGGGAAAAGAAACCAAATCATTTTATATATTCTCAGAGGCTTATCCATTAGTTTAATTGCTTTCCTTTTTTTAGGTCCACTTACTAAAATGAAACTCAAAAAAAAAGAGAAACCAATCCTCGTTTTTGCTGTTGATAACTCCGAATCTCTCATTTCTGCAGGAAATACAGTGTTTAATAAAGATCAGTTTTTGAAACAATATGAACAATTAAAATCAAAATTTGGTCAAAAATATGAAGTGGTTCAATATTCTATTGGAGATGAAGCCAAACCGTTAATGGAAAATAAATTTGATTTTACCGATAAATCAACCCAGTTTTCTGACTTTTTTGAAGAGTTAAATACAATCTATACCAATAGAAATGTAGGAGCGGTTATTTTTTTTAGTGATGGAATTTATAACAAAGGATCAAACCCCATCTATCAGCTTAAAGGGGCTAAATATCCCGTTTACGCTGTAGGTTTGGGAAATACAAACCAGGCAACAGATCTTCTTATAGCTGACATTATACATAATAAACAAACTTTTAAAGGAAACGATTTTCCGGTTGAGATCAAAATTGCAGCTCATAAATTAAAAGGGAAAAATTACACCCTGTCGGTTTTTGATGGGAATAATGAAATTTTTAAATCTGCAAACTCGATAAATTCAAATCAATATTTTGAAACTTTTAAAACAACGATCAAGGCTCAATCAATGGGAATGAAGAAGTATAAGGTTGTTTTAACACAATTAGAAGGGGAGATCACCTATAAAAATAATGTGGCATCCTTTTTTATTGAAGTGATTGATCAAAAAGAGAAAATTGCAATTATTTATAATGGTCCACATCCAGATATTGCAGCGATCAAATCTGCTTTAGATTTGTCTGATAAATATATTGTAGAACAATTTGCTGTGGATCAGTTTAAAGGCTCGACA
The DNA here is from genome assembly GCA_942493315.1 of uncultured Bacteroidota bacterium. Taxonomy (GTDB): domain Bacteria; phylum Bacteroidota; class Bacteroidia; order Bacteroidales; family WCHB1-69; genus UBA5429. The sequence goes on from OW818690.1 coordinate 2,545,817, forward strand.
CAACCTTATTCGTTGGTTATTCTTCACCAGTTACCCTCTGTTACAAACCCTGCTCAAGCCATTTTAAATGAAATTCAAAAGAATAAAACAAGCACCCTTTTTATTTTAGGACCCAAAACAAATTATTCGCTTTTCAATAATTTAAAATTTGGAGTTGCGATCAATAAAAATAAGGAATTAACCAATGAATCTTTGCCTTTGTATAATGAAAATTTTGTAACATTTTCATTTTCTGAAAGTTCTAAAAAAATGATTCCCAAATTTCCACCCATCATTACCCCTTTTGGTGATTATAATATGACTATTGGAACCAATGTTTTTATGTATCAAAAGATTGCCGGTGTGAATACAAATTATCCATTAATCGTTTTTGGAGGAACCAATGGAATAAAAACTGGAGTGATTGCCGGTTCAGGAATATGGCAGTGGAAAGTGTATAACCATTTGTATGAGAATAATTTTGATGTTTTTAATGAAATTGTGAATAAAATAGTCCTGTTTTTATCGGTTAAAAATGACAAGAGTTATTTTAGAGTTTTATCTAAAAATGTTTACAATGAGAATGAATCGATTCAAATGGATGCAGAGTTGTATAATGAAAGTTATGAGCTGATCAATAGTTCAGATCTTAATATGACTTTTAAATCATCTGATGGAAAATCATACACCGCTCAGTTTTCTAAAGAAAATAATGCGTATCATTTGAATTTAGGGGAACTACCGCCCAGCGATTATACCTGGACTGCAACCACACAATTAGGCCAAAATAAATATGCTAAAACCGGAGCCTTTTCAGTTAGGGAGTTAGTGACTGAAACTCAAAATTTAGTGGCCAATCATGGACTTTTAAAATCTTTATCTGAAAATACCAATGGACAATTTTTTCTCCAAAAAGATATGGATAAGATTGAAAACGCTATAAAAAATAATGAGAATATCAAAACAATTGCCGTTTATGATTCATCCTACCATTTTTTATTGAATTCATACTTATATTTTATATGTATCATGGTATTGTTAGCGATTGAATGGTTTATCAGAAAATGGAATGGAGGATATTAATAGAAAAATGAATATGAAAAAATATATAATAGGTTTATTTTTAATAAGTTTGTGTTTTTTTGGATCAACACAAACGATTGCATTGGTGAAATATAATGGGGGAGGGGACTGGTATGCCAATCCAACGTCATTGACCAATTTAATCGCTTTTTGCAATAAAAATCTGGATATGACTTTAACGCCCAAATACGAAACTGTAGAAGTGGGTAGTGTTGAGTTGTATAAATATCCCTTTTTACATTTAACAGGTCACGGAAATGTAACATTCAGTGCAGAAGAAGCCACCAATCTAAGAAACTATTTGATTTCCGGTGGGTTTTTGCATGTTGATGATAACTATGGGATTGACAAATTTATCAGAGCGCAAATGAAAGTGGTGTTTCCGGAACTGGAATGGGTTGAATTACCTTACAATCATACTGTTTTTAGCTCTAAGTATAGTTTTCCCAATGGACTTCCAAAGATTCATGAGCATGACAATAAACCACCTCAGGCTTATGGATTGTTTTGGGAGGGTCGATTGGTTTGTTTGTACACTTATGAATGTGACTTGGGTGATGGTTGGGAAAATCAGGAAGTACATCACGATTCTGAGGCAATACGACTAAAAGCTTTACAAATGGGGGCAAATATTTTAAAATATGTGTTTACACAATAAATAATTTTCTTATATTTGCAGGCCCATTTATGGGACAATTAAAAACCTAAAGTTCTTCAATTTTATAGTTCTAACTCATTCATTATTATGAATAATCGTTTATTACAAATTTCCGGCTCACCTCACGTACATAGCGGCGAATCGGTAAAAAAAATTATGTGGGCTGTCATTTTTGCATTAGTTCCTGCATTTTTAGTATCGATTTACTTCTTTGGATTGCCGGTAATTTTGATTACGGCTGTTGCCATTGGTAGTTGTTTGTTGTTTGAATATCTGATTCAACGTTTTTTACTAAAAGGAGAATCAACAATTGGCAACGGATCAGCTATTCTAACCGGACTATTGTTAGCTTTTAACTTACCTTCTTCCTTACCATTACATTGGGTCGTTATGGGCTCACTTTTTGCTATTGGTGTTGGTAAAATGGCTTTTGGAGGATTAGGTAACAATCCTTTCAACCCGGCTTTATTAGGTCGTGTATTTTTATTGATCTCCAGACCGGTTGATATGACCACCTGGCCTAAACCTTCTCCAATTTGGAATTTAGGTGCAGATATGGTTACAGGGCCAACTCCTCTCGGTATTTTAAAAGAGGGTCTTAAAAATGGTGAAAAATTGGATGCAATCCAACTTCCAAATTATGTTGATATGCTTTTTGGTAATATGGGTGGTTCTTTTGGAGAAGTTTCTGTTATTGCATTGCTTTTAGGAGCAGGATTTTTATTCTATAAAAAAATATTAACCTGGCACATACCGGTATCATTTGTACTTTCTGCTTTTATCTTTGCAGGGATTTTAAATTTAGTTGATCCAACTACTTATGTGAACCCATTCTTCCATTTAGTAACCGGTGGTTTAATCTTAGGTGCATTTTATATGGCCACTGATATGGTCACCTCACCAGTATCTCCCGTTGGGATGATCATTTTTGGTGTTGGGTGCGGTGTTCTGACCATCCTGATTCGTGTTTTTGGTGCGTATCCGGAAGGAGTATCTTTTGCTATTCTTCTTATGAATGCTGTTACTCCGCTTATTAATAAAGGGTTCAAACCCAAAAGATTTGGAAATTAATTGTCTAATTGACTAAATAAATATAGATCATGGCTAAAAAAGAATCGTCATTTTTAAAATTGGTTCTCTCTTTAACACTCATTACAGTGGTTGCTGCTGCAGCATTAGCAGCTGTTTATACTGTAACTAAAGAACCAATAGCACAATCCATCTTAGATAAAAAGAATAAAGCCATTCAACTTGTTCTCCCTGGTTTTGATGCTCAAAAGGGTACAATTGAACAGCAAAAAGTCTTAATTAACGGCGAACCGGATTCCCTCACATTATATGTAGCTACAATGAATAACACACTATTCGGAATGGCTGTTGAAACTTACACAATGAAAGCTTTCTCAGGTAGATTCGATATTATGGTTGGATTTGATTCCAAAGGTAAAATCTTAGGATCCGAAGTCCTTAAAGCAAACGAAACTCCTGGTCTTGGTGATAAAATAGATAAAAAGAAACACAATTTTTCATTACAATTTAATGGTAAAACATTACCTGATTTTAAATTAAAAGTTAAAAAAGACGAAGGTGATGTGGATGCCATTACTGCTGCCACGATCTCATCAAAAGCATATTGTAACGCCATTGAAAATGCTTTTGAAGCATATAAAATGGTGATCGAAAAATACAATACTCCCAATTCCATTGATTCAACACAAACAACTAAATAGGAGGAATTTAAAATGAGTAAATTAAAAGTTTTAACCAACGGTTTTATAAAAGAAAATCCTGTTTTTGTTCTTGTTCTAGGAACTTGTCCTACCTTAGCCGTAACTACCTCTGCCAATAATGCTGTTGGTATGGGATTAGCTGCTGCTTTTGTTATCATCATGTCTAACGTCATCATCTCCTTACTTAGACCTGTTACTCCTAATGAAGTTCGGATTCCAATCTATATTGTTGTTATCGCAACTTTCGTGTCCATTGTTGATTATGTGCTTCAAGCTTATGTTCCCGCTCTTGCCGAAAGTTTGGGTATCTTTATCCCACTGATCGTTGTAAACTGTATCGTTCTAGGACGTGCTGAAGCATTTGCAGGAAAAAACAATGTTTTTGATTCCTTATTAGATGGTATTGGTATGGGAATTGGCTTTACATTGGCTTTATTGATTATCAGCACCGTTCGTGAAATTCTTGGAAATGCATCCTATTTTGGAGCTACCATTAAACCATTGGTTGGTAATGAAATGCTTATTTTCGTTCTCGCTCCAGGTGCATTTATTGTTTTTGGTTTTATTATCGCCCTTGTAAGAGCTCTTCAAAAAAAATAATTGAAAATATTTGAATTATGGAATATATTATAATGATTATTAGTGCTATCCTTGTTAATAACATTCTTTTAGCACAATTTCTCGGAACTTGCCCTTTTATTGGAGTTTCTAATAAAATTTCTACTGCATTAGGAATGGCCATTGCCGTAATTTTTGTTATGACTTTGGCTACTTTAGTAACATCTGTTATTAATAAATATTTTTTAGTACAACTCGAAATTACCTTTTTGCAAACCATAACCTATATTTTAGTTATTGCAGCTTTAGTTCAAATGGTTGAGATGATTTTGAAGAAAATAAGTCCTCCCTTATATCAGGCTTTAGGTGTATATTTACCTTTAATTACAACCAACTGCGCTGTATTAGGTGTTGCCTTATTGGTAACCAAAAATCACATGACCATCATTGATGGAACACTATATACCATGTTCAGTGCTACTGGTTTTGGCGTTGCAATCCTGATTTTTGCGGGGATTAGAGAACAACTTAATCTTGTAAAAATCCCAAAAGGGATGCAAGGAGTTCCCATCGCTTTAGTGCTTGCCGGAATTTTGGCCATGGCCTTTATGGGTTTTGCCAATATGGTGAAAATGTAAAAATCAAAAGCTCTTTCCAAAGAAATGTTGTATCTCACAAAGATTGTGTTTCTTTAAAGCTCGTAATGGCTCCGAACTGCAAAGTAAGATTCTTTTTATCATCGGACTCAATAACAATGCCCCATATTTTTCATACCATGGAATCGATTGTTCCAGATTCCTAAAATAGCTTTCAATGGTGTCTCTCCTGAAATGTAAGATCTCTTCCAGTTGATCTCCATCAGTGAAATATCCGCAATGAAAGTTCCGGGTCGCAAATGCTTCTTCAGGGAAATTAAACTTACCTAACCCATAACATTGAAACGATCTTTCTATAAAGCTACGATAATCAATCCTGCATTGTTCACCACCGCTGAGATTGTAAATGTTCCCTTTTAAAGCTGTTGTATGATCCAACGCATTTCGTAATGCTAAAGCAGTGTCTTTGGGCGTACAGAGCTCAATAGGCGTGTTTAACGGCATGTGAAACATGATGGCACCCATCTTATGATTCCGGTAACCCATAATCGCTGTTAACCGGAATATTGTCCAATCAATTTTGGATTGTTGTATCATTTTTTCTACTTCTACTTTCGTCTTTCCATATTCATCCCGATCACTCGGACAAAGTGTGTCCTGGACTGAAATATATGGATTCTTGACACGATCTCCATAAACCGATACAGAGGAAGAATAGAGGAGAAAAGGTCGCTCTGCACTTTTTTCAATCGCTTTAATGATGTTTCCGGTGCCCAGTACATTTACCTGATGGGCTAATACCGGATGCTGATCGGCTAATGGCGGAATAATGGCTGCCAGATGGATCACAAAATTCTGATGCTGTACCACTTTTTGTACATCATCATATTGTCTGATGTCACCATACTTGATCTGTATTTGTGAACCTAAAGATTGATAAAACCGAACATTTTTAGGGCTTTTCAAATCAAAACAAGTGATTTGAAAGGTGGAATCTTTCAATAATAATGGAATCAATTCACGACCAACCGTGCCTGAACCGCCTGTGATTAATATTTTTGTTTTCATGAAAACGATATTAATCAGAACGGAAAAAATCACTTTTTATTTTTTGGTTTTTGTTTTTCTAAGAGGTTCATCCCCAAAAGAATAAGTAACACCTACAATAAAGTTAAGCCCAAAATTTGTGAAGTCATAGTATTTAGAATAATATTGAGATGCAATATTATTAACTTGTGCAAAAGCAGAGAACTGTTTGTTGATCAAATATTCATAAGATGCATCAAAATTGAGTACAGGTCTCATTTTATTGATCACATAATTGTTATTTTCTAATGGGGTTAATTCCCATCTGTCAAAGGCTAACTTAAAGTTTAAATCAAAAATCATCTGATCTTTGTAATAATATTTTCCACCAAAACTGCCTTCCCAGGTTGGTTTATAAAAAGGTTTTGAAATATTGGTTAAATTATAATACCCCCAATAATTGGCATCGAAATTCAAATACAAATGATCGACAACCTGCCAGGTGATATTGGCACAAACATTGAGTATATTCACGTTGGAATAAATCACATCAAACTGATTACGAAGCAATGAGGTGGTGTCAATCATGTAAAATGGCATATCTTTAGCATACGTGTAACGAGCTGAAAAATGGTAGTTTAATTTCTTAATCAGATTGCCTTTAATCCCACCAAAAATATTGATCTGGGAACGAGTGAATTTTAAAGTGTCTAAATTGGGCTTTAAATATGGATTTTCATATAATAAATCTTTCAATGAGTTGAATTTAGTGTACCCGTTTACACCTCCATAAAGACTCATAATTCCCGGAATAATGCCCAATTGAACTTCAGCAATCGGATAAATGGGCACTTTAGCTTTGGTGTATAAATTGGTGTTTACAATCGGAACGCCAAACCCTAAATTCAAACTGTATTCCTTAACTTCAAAAGTTATCGTTGGCTTTAATTCCACTTTATAGGAGTTTTTAGTGTGTTTAGCTAATGGAATATCATTGGACCACTGATTGTAATAGTAATCAAAACTTATATCTAATTTGTAATTTTGAGAACCTGAAACTTTTAAAAAACGATCATCATAAGCTAAAAATCCTTTTAATCCTGCATGGTTTTCATTATCCCTACGGTGAGTGTATATATAATCATACAGAATTCTAAAATCGTATTTTAATACTTTAACATCAGGTGTGTAGTTCGATCTTAAACCGGTAATGGCGTAAGCGTGATGAAAATTGTTGCGTAAAGTGTCACGATAGGTTTTGGTGTAATAGTAATCATCATAACCATCTAATTTATTGAATGCAAAAAGATGTGCTACCTGATGATTGTATCCAAATGTGTTGTATAAGGTTGAATTTCTGAAAAAACGATGGAAAAAGAGCATCGTTTTGGTGTCACTTACAGGAGCATACGCATAGTTTTTCATCGTTTTTCCCATTTGAGGTGCCCATAATGAGAAATGATTGACGTTAACTCCGTATGAGTATTTTTGATTATCAAAGTTGTGAATGTTCAACTGAGCAAGCGGTGTTACCGGAAAACCAAATCCTACACGAATAAAATTACGGTATAACCTTTTCATGACATCAGCTGTAAGTTTAGCTGGTTGAACGGCATTGGGAACAAAGGTTAAATCGATCCTTTGGGGCATGATATCATAAGGGAATTTTACTTTTTCTACAAGTGTATCCACAATTTCAGCGCTGTTGTTGATTTTATCAAAGTTTTGGATAGTAGGAGTGAACTCAATATTGAATCGGGCCGTATCCACTTGAGAATAAGCAGTAAAGCTGATGATAAACAGTATTATGATGTTGATGAACTTTTTCATAGTCTTATATTTTGCAATGGATCTTTATTCAGGTTTTGGATTGTTGTTTTGGGCATTTTCTAATTCGGTTACCTCTTTCACTTTTTGAATGGCTACCTCTTTTAGTTCACCTTCAAAGTTATCTACAATACTTTGATAGGTGTGTTTGGCTTGAAAATAATTGCCTTTGGATTTATAAATATCTCCATATAAAATGAACGTTTTAGCTAACCAATAAGCTGATTTATAGTTGCCTCCAATAATCTTTTTAATCAACTTTTCAGATTCATTGATGTTGTTTTCCTTAAATTCAATTTCAGCATTTTTATAAGCTGCTTCTGTGCAGATATCATTATCACCCATCGCTGAAAGTAATCCAAAATATTTTTTAGCAGTGATGTTTTCGTTTAACTCATAAGCAGATCTGCCGGCATAGATGATCGCATCCGTTTTCAACTCATCATCAATATTGGAGATCGCCAAGATGTTTTCTGCACTGCTCAACGAATTACGATGTTGTCCTAACTCAAAGGAGCAACGCATGATTCCATTGTTGGCGTAAATGATATTTTCCTGACTGGAAGCCAATTCTAACAATTTATTGAAATAACCCAACGCTTTTTGGTACTCATTTTTGGAAAACCAGATATAGGCTACATTGTGAATCGCTGTTTCATTGTTGTTGGTGTTGTATTTGTTTAATAAAGTTTCATAAGAAACCAATGCATTGTCATAATCTTTAATACCAAATTCACATTCCCCTTTGTTGAACAACGCAGTAGCTGTAAATAATCCATTAGGAAATTGTCTTACATAATCAGAATACCCTTTAATAGCGGCTTGTCTGTCCCCTCTAATGAATTTGTCATTGGCAGCTTTAAAGGTGATAGAATCTTGTTTAGATTCAGAATAATTCATGTTTTTATTTTTGATATAATCAAAGAAATCACCTGGAGAACCATTTTCAGCGTATATATTTTCAAGATTGGATAAAGCATCTATAGATTCCTGAGATCCCGGATAGGTTTCAAAGACATATTTAAAGTTTTTTATCGCATTCTCTTCATCCTGTACATTCAAATAAGCCAAAGCCATTTTGTTGTAAGCTTGCTTTACATACACACTCTTTTTATTATTCTTGATAAAGGTTTGGTACGCAGTAATCGCTTGTGAATATTGATTTTGAGCATGATAAGTAGAAGCTAATTCAAATTCAGCATCATCAATGTAGGTGGATTTTGGATAATTTTGAATCAGTTTGTTTAATGTGGTGATTTTCCCGGAGTGATCACGGGTAAACCCATAACATTTAGCTTGTTGGAACACAATATAATCTTTTTTACCGGAATTGTATTGCTCTGCCTTTTGATAAAATGATAAAGCTTTAGACACATTACGCTCCATGTAATAACAATCAGCTATTCTAATGGTAGCATCACTGATCAGATTGATATCTTTATCGGATCCATTTAAGTAAGCGTTGAATGCAGAAATACCATCACTGTATTTGAATGTTTTCAAATAAGCATATCCCAAAGTGTAATTGGAAATATCGTAATACTCATTATTTTTAGCTGATTCGTTTCTTTGATAAGCTCTTAAAGAAGAAATAGCATCACTATATTTGCTATTGCGGTATTCGATCTCCCCTTTCCAGTACAATGCAGATAGGTTAATCTGTTTATCCATCGGATACTTAATAGATTTTTCGATCATAGTAGCCGCTTTCGTGTACTCTTTGTTGTTGATTAACTCTAAAGTTCTGAAATAAGTACATCTTTGATAAGCTTTTAATAAAGAAGGATTTTTATTAGAGATCTTCTCCAATGAAGTGATCGCTCCCTGGTAGTTTTTAGTGGACATGTAGATTTTAGACAAATAACTGCTGGCTTCTTCACTTCTTGTAGAATTGGGATACTCATTGATATACTCTTCCAAAGCTCTGATTGCACTGTTAAAAGGTTGATTGGAAGTTTCATATTGCAATTTGGCGAAATTGTATAAAGCATCTTCTGTAATTTCTGGGTCGATTTTCATTTTGTAAGCTTCGTAGAAAGTTTGGGAAGCCAATGAAAGTTGTCCGAGGTTGATGTAGCAATCACCGATGATATACAAACTGGTTTGACCAATGATCGAAGTGCTTTTGGATGTTTGAGAAAGGAGTTCGATCGCTTTTCTGAAATCATTCACTTTGTAATAGGTAAAACCGGCAGCAAAACAATCGTTGCTATCCAGATTTGCTTTATTTTTTTCAAGATAGAAAGTAAAATAGGGTTCCCCCTCTTTATATTTTCCAAGATTATAGTAGGCTAATCCTAAAGATCTGGCGATATCGATTTTACTTTTTTCATTAGATTTTGCGTACAATGGGGGAGCGATAGATACCAATTCCTCATATTTCTTTTGCAAAAACAAAATCTGAACCACATAATAGGGGATTATACTTTGATATTCGTAAGAATCTTTAAGTTCCAAAAAGCCGTCTAATGCTGCTTCATATTGTTTCTCTTCGTAAGCGATATGAGCCAGGTAGTATGTAGCTCTAAGCTGATATGGACCTTCAGCTTTTTTAGCTCTCATCATAAAAGTTTTAGCTTCCGGAAATTTATTAGTAGCAAAAAAGGAGTACCCTTTTTTAAACTGGTATTCAGCCAATTCATGGGGGCGCACATTCCGTTCATCAATTTTATTAAATGTTTCGATCACATTTTTATACATTTTTTTATAAAAATAAAATTTCCCCAAGTAATAATTAGCTTCAGGTACGAGGGAATGAACGGGATACAAACGGATAAAATCGGTCAGATAAAAAATCGCATCCTCGTTATACAGTTGTGCGGCACAAACTCCGATATAGAAATAGGAATTTGATTTTATATCTTGTTGTTTATTAGGTGTATTTTCATACACAAACTTAAAATACTGCTGCGCTGCCCCATATTTTTCCTTTTGGAAAAGTTCCATAGCGGTATTAAATTCAAACTCAGGAGATTCAAATTTGATCGGTTTTTGCGCGTAAAGAAAGCCGAGATTAAAAGTAACTAAAAGAAGAATTACGCTTTTTCGAATTAATATTTTCATATTTTGTTCATTTACAATATTAATATAATTAACGAACAAAGATAACAAATTGATATGGTTTTAAAAATAGATACATGATTATTTTTCAACACCCCAATATTGATAAATGGAGTGAATAGTGAATAGTGAATTTGGGCGTTCCGGCATCAGCCAACCCACGATTCCACCCTGCTGCCGTCGGGCTTTTCAGGGGTCCGCTTCGCTCCCGTACTTCGCTGCACATCGCTTAAGATGGTTCATCCTGAATCGGATTAATCATCGCGGCGCTCGTTCCAGCTCGTACCGCTTCGCGCCCTTCCAATCCCTAACGCGATAAGTTATCAGTTATCAGCTATCAGTTTTCTAACGGTCAACCAAATTTAGGCATTGACACTTCGCAGCAACGCACGCTGTACTTCGATATTCACAAGGATATTTATGCAAAAATACAAAAAAACAACCTGTTTATGGTAAATGTTTAAAAAATCTCTCGATTGAAATCCAGTTATTTTAAACTTTTAATGACACTAAACAAGTGGCTCAGTTTGCTAAGGAATAATCATAAAATTCATTAACAACGAAGTACAAAAAGTTTTAAAAAAAGTTACACAAAGAGATATTCGCCGCTCTGCAGCGTTATGTTTCTATTAACAAGCAAAAATGATGATTATAGTTTGTCTAATTTGTCAAGAAGTGAGATGGTAAAGGAGTCCATTCGGGAAAAAGCAAACCATTTTTTGCCTAAATCTTTTAATGATGCTCCAAAATGGTACAATTCATGATCATCAATGATTAAAAAGCGATCGTGAGCACCATTAAATTCAACTATTTTTATTTCGGGATATTGTCTGTTGTGTTTTTTAAGATCGATTCTAAGTTGTTTCGAAACAGCAGAAAGCATAGCAACGCCTTGTTCGGTAAATACCCATGGCAAGTATTTTCTATGTTGTCCTCTCCCTTTTTGATCTTCTAAGGTGCCAATTTGGAACTTTAAAGATTCCCATTCGGATTCATCTAATTGAAATGCAAATGTACTTGGAAATCTATCGGGATTTCGATGAACAGCTCTATTGATGTATTTAGTCTCCGTTTGATATAATTTTGCTAATTCACTATCAAGCATGACCTGCATTTCTCTTATTGTAAATATTTTATTTTCAAGATTGTTTATAAGTGGTATGTTTTGCTGAGATGCAAAATAGATTTCGTCTTTCATCGTTTAGTAGGTTTAGTGAAGCAAAAATACAAAAAAGAACTTACTATAACTTGTAAAAAATTGAAATTCTATTAAAAATTACTTATAACTAAGAAATGATACTATAAACAAATGGCTCAGTTTATTCAGGAATGGGGTGTTCAGTTTAACCGGAATAATCAGTCTGCCGTCTGCCGTCCGCTGACTGCAGACTTTCTCAGCTCCGTAGGAGTGCGGTCTTTGTAGCAGATGATTGGTGTTGTGATGATTTAGAGGGGCGGAGCCCTGAGATCTTAAATAATGAAAAATGAAGAATTAAAAATGAAAAATGTCAGGGCTAACGCCCCTTTTGTGGTTGTGGGGATCGCATTTTCTACAAAGATCGCAGGGCTACGCCCCTGATAAAAATCGAAACGCCGTTGCCATTGCCTATTTGAAACTTCCCGATGGTCATTTGAAACTTCCCGATGGTCATTTGAAACTTCCCGATGGCTATTTGAAACTTCCCGATGGCTATTTGAAACTTCCCGATGGCTATTTGAAACTTCCCGATGGCTATTTGAAACTTCCCGACGACTATTTGAAACTTCCCGATGGTTATTTGAAACTTCCCGATGGTTATTTGAAACTTCCCGATGGTTATTTGAAAACTACGGTTCTCTATATGAAAACCGTAGTATCAGATTTCTTTTAGTTATAATCTATTTTCAAAACCGAGTCCTGAAACTTGTTTAAACTCGGTACTTGCTGTGCCGAAGAGGGATTTGATGTACGATTTGGTGTCGGAGGCGCGGTCGATGAGGCCGGTGATGGGGTGGTAGAGGATTTCGTTGCGGAGACCACGTGCTTTTTCGAGTTTTAGATAGGCAGCGATCACGTTGGTGTTGGCTGCTTTGAGAACGGCAAGTAGTGCTTGTAAGGTACCGATTTTGAGTTCATCTTCGTTGGGGGTGTATTCGGGAATAGAGGAGAGTTGGATGAGGAGGCGGTCGAAGTTTTCGATGCGGGAATCGTAGCTCATTTGGGCTGTGGAGATCTGCGTTTTAGGAGTACCGGCTTCGGTTAATGCTTGTTGTTCTTTTTCGGTGAGTTTGGCGGATGCTCTTCTCCCTTGCAGTTTCCGGATGATCGATTGGACGCTCTCATCGTACTTCATGTTGGAATCGGACGCTTTGAGGGCGTTGTTGATACGGGTGATCAGCTTGTTGAGGGGTTCAAAAGCGATTTCCCGATCATCAACCGCTTTGGAATAAGCAGTTTGGGCAGCATAATGGGCATTAAACGACTCCTTGGTACTCACCAGAAGTGCTTGCAAAGAGGCCAGTTTGATGCTCTCTTTCGATGGGTTGTACTTCTCCCCAAAAAGGGTGATTGCAGAGATTAAACTCTCTAAGTTGGTCATATTTTTAGCATGACCGGATTCAGATGTTTTTGACATAATGAAACAAATTTGGTTAATAAATACTTATTCTAACTTCCTGTGAAGTTATTTTAAATTTCTCATTTCATGCAAGGGTACACAATGTACAAACAAAGAACGTAAAAAAGGGTGGGGGAAGGTTCGTTTCTCAATGAGTCTTTATAGTGATTTCTCGGTGGTTCAAAAATATAAAAAATTTTAATATAATCACAAAATTGAAAAATATTTTTAAATGCATTATTTCCTCAGAAATATGCATTATTTCCTCAAAAAAGTGCATTTTTTCGGAAGGTTTTCCAAATAGTAACCAAAAACAAGCCATTTTGTGATTTATAACGACTCTCGATTTCGGAACATTTTGAATGAAAAATGGGAAATGAAGACGTTTGTCTTTCGTCCTTTGTCCTAATTATTTCACAGTGTTTCACAGTGTTAAACGATGTTTCACAGTGTTGATGTGTCCTGATTTTTAAATTTATAAACACTGTGGAACACATTATAACACAGTGGGACACTGTGATCCTATTTAATATTACAATATAAATGAATAATCAAAAATGAAAATCTTTGCCTTTCCTTTTGCCCTAAAAGAAAGCGGATTTTAATAACTTAAAAAATTATCTTTTATTCTCTTTCCTCAGGATATACCCACTCGTTTCGGAAGTGTACAATTTCAGTTCCAGATAGGTTTGTTGATCAATAAAAACCATTTTATATTTAGAATCGCTAAAAAAGTGCTCCATTTGAGAATCTCCCACATATTCCAGGTGAAGTGTGTCTGATGAAATTTCCCAAGTATAAAGTTCTTGTTGATCGGAGTTTTTTTGTAAAGTTGCATTAAACTGATCTCTAAAAGTTATAACCGGACAAACATTACAGATGATTACATTTTCTTCAGATATGGAATCAGAAACCATCTTTTCTGAAAATGTTGCATTAACATTCCATTCTCCCAAGGTTTGGGAGATCATAACGGAACGCATTATAACACTATATGATTTGTCTATTTTAGCCGTATCAGCCTGCCCAAACCCTTGGATTTGAAACAAACAGAAAACAAAAATTATAAAGGGTATGATCTTATTATTCATTATTCACTATTCATTATTAATTATTCATTATTCACTATTCACTGTCAATGCCTAAATTTGGTTGACCGTTTGTTTACTTGTTTTTGGCATATTATCATTGGTTGACTTGTCCTTGTTGGGGAGCTCTGAGCTTGGTCTTGGGCTAGCCCAAGACCAAGCTCAGAGCTGGGTTCCAAAATTTTTGAAGATTTTTTTTCTTCGGGATTTTGGTTTTGCAAATATATACTTTTTTCGAATGAAATTGGTGACTTTCTTTGTAGCTTACAATGAGGCTTTTCGTAGTTATAAAGGTACACTGATCGGTCAACTTCTTTCACTAATGTCTCGTAATTAGTAATCGTTCTGTAGCTTAAATAGTTGTTTTTAATCACTCCATTAATTCTCTCTGCTTTACCATTCTCCCAGGGGGCAACACACATACTATGGAGAAAATCTTCAGTCACATCTAAAAACTCTTTTGCACCATATTGTCTACCGCCATCTGAATGAAAAATTAAGCCGTTTAGATCTTCCCCTTTACGGAACCTTAATGCGCTATTTAATGATGCAATTACTGTCTGCTCTGTCGTTAAACGCTTTGATACAGAATATCCTACAATAACTCTTGAGTAAGCATCAATTATAAAGGTAATATAGTAAAAATGACCATTAATTTTGTAATATGTGGTGTCTGATTGCCAAACTTGATTAATCCTGGTTATCTCTAAGTTTTTAATTAAATTATCAAAACGGATTACTCCACTACTATCTGTAGTATGAATAAATCTCTTTTTCCTCTTTATCATTAATCCTGCAAGCTTACACAATTCTTCAAATTGATCTCTCCCAACATAACAAGGTCGCTTTTTATAATAAATATCCCTTACACCCATAGTGGGATGATCCATCCTGACTTCGAAAACAATTTCCTTCACTAAATGAAGAATGTCCTTTTTTTTATTGTCTCTTTGAAGGATTTTATATACTGCTTGTTTGCTGATATTCATAGCTTTATAAAGTGCATTTAGTGAGTGATGGTATTCATCTTGATGTTCTTGATAATGTCGGAAGGTGTCGTTTCGAACTTTTTTTTTATATCAACACCATAATGATCCTCTGCGATTTCAATCATTTTGTCTTTAAATTCTAGAAGAATTTGCTTTTCTCCAATAATCATTTTGAGATGTGCATTCTCTTTTTTTAAAGCCATTATTTGTTTAGTATCACTCTCAGTTTCAATAACTAATCTTTCTTTTTTTGTTTTCATATTGCCATATTTATTTAACCATTGATAAATTGTACCTCTCACGGTATCATATTGTCTGCAAAGGTCGGCAATTTTTGTTTGTCCAGATTCAATCTCTTGGACTTTTTTTCTCTTGAAGCTTTCACTAAAGTGTCTTCTTTTTCTTTCTTCTAATGTTAAACTAATTTCTTTCATAGGTTCACTTTTTTATTTAATTTGTTATTTAAAAGTGGTCAACCTATTTCAGGCATTGACACACTATTCATTATTCACTATTCATTATTCACTATTCTCTAATCACTAATCACTATTCACTATTCACTATTCACTAATCTCTGGTACGCCTTCAGGTATTTGTTGAGTCTTTTCCGGTCTTGATCGGTGATTTGGGGGAGGCGGGTGATAACCATGTTGTTGCGGAGATCGTTGAGTTTGACGGTGATGGCGGTTTTGTTGGTGAGGATCCGGTCGATGAAGTAGTCGTAATTTTCCTGTTCTGATTCTTTGGTGTCCAGTCTCAGCACGTTAATGAACTCCTCGGAGAACTCCTTTTATTGCAGCATATCGAAGGTACAAGGGGTATCCTCTTTTTATTGATTTGGATATTAAAAAATTAAAAATTAGAGATAATTGGAAAACTATTTGAAACTAAAATTTGATAATATTTCTTTTTTAAAAAATAATATCAATATAGTATTATTTTAACTTCATTTATTAGTCGATTGTAAGCATGAATATAAATATTAAGACCTACTAAATCTTCTTCATTGATTTGATTATTCAATGTTAAATCTAACTTATCACGAAGTTCATTTAATTTTACATAAATAGCGGTTTTGTTTTGAATAATTTTATCAATATAACTATTGTAATTTTCAAGTTCTGATTCTTTTGCTAATAATTTTAAAACTTTGATGACTTCCTCAGAAAATCCTTCTTTTTCAAGCATTTCAAAAGTCCAATCTGAGTTATTCACTAAATCGTGTAAGACTCCGCAAATCCTTTCAGTCTCATTTAATCCTCTATCTTTCATTCTGATCAAATGTCTATAATAGGGTTCACCATTTTTTCCTATTTGATCTTTATGTGCTTCAAAGGCAATCTCAATGGCTGTTTGTAGTGAAGACATGGGTGTTTTTTTAATATTGAAAACAATTTTTTTAAATAGTATTAAAAACTATAATTGAAAAATCAAAATATCGAAGAATTCAACTAATACATCCAATATAGATTTAAGTATGAACCAAGCTCATTTTTATTTATTAATTTTATTATTAAACTTCAAAATGTTTTTCAAGCCGTTCTAATAAACCAGACAATAATTCATCATATGATTTAAACCTCAATTGAGATAAACTACGAAGATTAAAACCAATGTATTTGTTAATATCAATCCTATCCCTATTATGTTCAGAATCTTCCTTATAAAGCAAAATAATATTAGGATATAAACCATTAGATTGAGCAAATCCCATCGCATACCCAATTTCATGATAAACATTAATATTAGCACTGCTTAAGTCTGCAATAATAAGACTACAACTCTTTATTGCATCTAATATACCATCTTGTATTGAAAAGGCACTTGGAGTTACTGCTCTATCTATTCGTATTGGTGTTGCATGTAAATGGACTCCAGAATATTTTTTATTAAACTGCTCTATAGTTCTTACGACCTTTTCATATATGAGTTCACTTTGTGAATCCCCAAATTGCATAGAAATAAAAATTTCGTTCTTTTTTGAATCATATATTTGTTCAAACATTCTGATAAAATTTTCAGAACCATCTTTAGATAAATCGTCTGGTTCGTTTATTTTATTAATACCATTTTTTATTACCCAATTAGCGAATGTGTTTAATTGTGTTTTATCTAATAATGAATAATATACTAATGCAACAAGTAAAGAAATATTTCCAAATGAATCATTTGCAAATAATTCATAAATATTTCTTAAGGAATGAATTGCTTTTACGATAGAATCAACATCTTCACAATGAAATAGATATTTCTCAAGAGATTCGATTTTATTATTAAAACTATCAATCAATTTACTGTCATAGTCTTGTTGCCTGACGTTTGAATTCAATTCTTCTGTTAAGTTTCTCAGCTCCTTATTTAGGTTCTTGTATTTTAAAGTTTGTTCGCTTACTTCTTGATTTTCATCTTTAAGTAGTTCTATTTCCTTTTTTTTGTTCTCAATATTTACTTGTAAATTCTGAATATTTATTTTAAATTGTTTAAATTCAATTTCAATTTGCTTTTTTTGTTTTTCTGCTTTTTCAAGTTTATTTTGTATCGTTACTTTTCGGGATATTAACAACTGGACTATTCTTAAACAAGCTGTTCTATAATAAGTCTCATTAACATTCTGCTTCGCCGTGAGCCAATAAATACCATTAAATGCACCAGTTTTTGTAATATCAATAATTTTTAATGCCAGAGGATACTCTGAACCTAATTTTTCTTTATCATCAAAAACATCTAAATCAGATATGATTTTCAAACTCGCCTCTTGACGAAGAGGTAATTGTTTGAAATTTATATCATGAAAAATTTTTGCTTCAAAATTTTCTGCGTTATCCCGCTCTGAAATAACAACCGTAAAAGGAATAATCTTTCCTTCAATTTCTGCCCTATATACTTTTGCTTGATGTTGCAACCATGCATCTTTTTTTTCTTCATCACTTTCATTTAGAACATCGACTGGAATATCAAGAAACTGATACCACCAATTGATATCACTACTAAACGGTTCTAATCTGTGATTGCCATCTACACGAGTTAACTTTTCATCTTCATTAGGATTTCTTAGTTCTAAATATGCATGTCTTGCTCTGTCTCTTCCTGTGGGCAAGTATTCACTTAATACTCTTAGTCCTTTAACAAACTGACTATCTGTATTACTAACATCGGTATCTGTACCAATACTTGTAATTAAACCTGCGTAATCACTTGTACGACATGCTAGTGTCACTTCAGGAAAATAGGATTTTAGATCAGTTAAGTATTTGACAATTTCAACTTTATGTTGCTCAACAGAATCCCGTTGATACGATTCTGGTTTTTTTGAAATCTTAGCAATTTCACCAATTGGTGCAAATCCTCTTAAAACAATATAGTTTCCAAATGCTTTGTAAATTATTCCTTCAAGTTTTGCCATATTATTTTCCGTTTAATATTATTCGTTCTATCTCTTTTTTCGCATTTTCAAGAATTTCATGACCTTCTAATTGAAGTTTCTTAGCTTGCTCTCTTAATGATGCAATACGGCTTGAAATTTCATATTGTATCTCGAATGGAGGTAATATGAGTTTCATTGTTGATATTTCTTCCAAGTTTATATTTGCTCTTGCAACAGGTCTCTTTAATCTATCCAAGTTAAGTTGACCTATACTTGATTTAATTAATTCTTTAATATATTGTTTGTCTATTCCTTTGTTAAGTCGAACTAATGCAATAGCCTGATTAATATTTGCTTCTCTATCATATATGTAAATACCAACTTGCCCAATTGTAGCCCCAACAATAGCAATCATAATATCTCCCTTTATTAGTTGAGAAGATTTCATTTTAGTATTATGTATGTGAAGTTTTAAATAAAGTAAATTATCAAAATCAATGTCGCCATCCACATTGATATTACCACTGCGTACAAATGGGACTCCATTCTCGCAATCAGTATATGAGTCTCCACCTGATAGTGGTGTTATTCCACTGGTTATTTTCTGTGAAATATCTTTTAATGAGACTAATTCATATTTTGTTTGAAATAGAGATTCAAATGCAAGTTCAAAATACTCCTGATGATAATATGGATCAATTCTTTGATTTACTAAGTTGTTAATTGATATTACATTAGAAAAGTTATCTGTTTTTTTAGTGGGCAGATTTATTCCCAACATATTTAACATGTAACAGTCAATTGATGCTATAATGTTTTTTGCCTGAGCTTCTTTCTTTCGCTTTGTTGAGTAAGCGGCATTATATAAATTGACAACGTGAGTTTGTTCATCATGGGATAATAATGGTATTAATGTTTGCTTTACAGCTTCCTGGGATAAACTGCCCATAATAGCACCAATTTTATTTTTGTCAAATTGCAACTGTCCATATCTTGAGTTTAATACAATTTCTAGATAATCTGATGAAACAAGTTCTTTCTTAATATCAAGATAAAAGACTTCAGAACTTATCAAGTAATCATTATCACTTTTCAATGATAAAGCATTACCAAAAGTACCTTTCCTAGTTAATAACAAGTTGCCACTCTTTAATTTTATATTCTTAGAAATTGTACTTGTATCAAAATCAACGTATTGTATCTTAGAAAAATCAAATTCACCCTTTTTGACATTTGCTACTTTTATGTAAAGTATTTTCCCTATATCGGAATACTCTCTAAAATCATAACCATTTACAATTGAATTAATTATTTCGCCTAGTTTCACAACCTTAATATGAGAACTAACATTTGAAGAAATTTGTTCTTTGTAGTAATAAGGATCAAAACGAGAACCCAAAACTTCTGAAATGCTTACATATATAGTATTCATACCAAATTTTCTTTTAAAATAAAGTCGTTTATTCGTTTAGATGCTTCAAATAATTCACTTTCACCTTTTGGTTTCCCAACTGCATCGTATCCTATATTTTCAATTTCTAACATTAATACGTTGTAGTTATCAATAATTTTAAATATTCTTTCCTTGTAAAGTTCTATAATTTTTTCCGATTTCATTTCCTTATGAAGTTCCTTCATTTCTCGAACCCTTGTTTTTGTATCATTCAATATTTCTTCAAATTTCTTCACTTGATTCTCTGGATATTTCTTAAGAAAAAGAACAGAAGACTTGACACCTGCTCGGACATGTGAAAATGTATATTGGGGTAATGAAGCTACAGCAACAATTCTAAATTTGTCAATCAACCAATCACGTACATATTGATTTGTTGAATTTGTTATAATACCATCGGGAACGACAATAGCTAAAAAGCCTCCTTCACAAAGATATTTGTAACATCGTTCAAGAAAAAGAATTTCAGTACTTTGAGCTACTCTCCATTTGTTCTTGTTATCGTTGTCAGCAATTCTTTCCTTTAATTCAGTATATCCAATATTTCTTTCAAAAAGCTCATAATTTTTAAAATAAGCCACTTCATCAGCTTTAATAGAAGAGCCAAAAGGTGGGTTTGTCATTATCAGATCAAAAGTACCATCTTGAAAGTTTAAGTTCCGATTTTCTTGTTCAATAGTCTTATTGAGTTTTAATCCATCATTGGTAATGACATTAGTATGACCATCATCATGAATAATCATATTCATTTTGGCTACTCTAGATATTTGCTCATTTATTTCAATCCCAAAGAGGTTTTCTTTAGCAAAATCATGCCAGTAATTATACCATTTAGTACCACCATCAGGAAAAAGTTTATCAGCTTCTTCCCTTACTTTCTTTAATGCATGAAGTAAAAAGCCACCACTGCCACATGAAGTGTCAAGAACTTTGAATCTTTTTTCAATAGGTATTGCATCAGTAATAAATGTAGTGATAGGATCTGGGGTGAAAAACTGACCAAAATCACCTCTGAAAAAGTCGCCCATAAAATTTTGGAATGCAGCTCCTTTTGCATCCAGATTTGTTTTTGATAAATTTATATCTTGCAAGTATTGCACTACAACATATATTTTATGTTTGTCGAGTTTGATATCATCTTTAAACACTTCTGGATCTTTCTTTCTCCCTTCTTCATATAGCCTTCTTACACGGTTTTCTAATTCTGTTTTTGCCTTTGTGTTTTGAATATCATTTTTATCTTCTTCATAATTTATAATCTGGAATTCGTAAGGTTCTCCCTTGGATTTTGGATTATACTCTTCCCACTTTTCATCCCATATTTTACAGAAAATAAGTTTATCTAACTCATCGAATGCTGTAGTAGGAGCTAATGCACCACCACCCCATAATGCATCGTGTGCAGATTTAAACTTTTGAATTAATTCATTCTGAAGTACTACTTGAGGTTCTTTATCCTTAACTCCTTTTATATATTGACATTTTTCTACAGAGCCACCTCTCTCTGGAATACTTGAAATTGCTATACGTTTTAATGGAGCAGCTGATACAATTTCATAATATTCATTTTTAACCCCCGAAGTAATCCATATATATTGAGCCGCTTTTGAATGAGCATAACTATAGGCTTGATCAACTGCAATCTGAAACTGACGTTCATTTATATTTTCTTCCTTACATTCGACAACAATAATTATTTTATGATTATCTAAATCATAAACTAAAATATCAGCTTGTCTATTATCAGCACCCATTTGCACACTCTCATTAACTGTAATGTTTTTGGGTAAATAATTTTTGTTAATAATCAGTTTTAAGAAAGTAGAAGCCTGTACGAATTCTTCAGGGTTTTGTAATTTCTTAGAACAATTGTTTTTACAGATATAATCAATCTTAGTGTTATCATCATTAACTTTATTGATTTTGATATAACCTTTTGCAATACCTTGTTTAAAAAGATCAGTTGCAAGAAGTTCATTTATTTCATCAATTGATTTAGCCATAATTTTTTTAGTTTATTATGTTTTTGGTTTTATTGATTATAATTTTAACTGAATAAATTTAAATTAATACAAAAGTACGTTTTTTTTTAAAATATAATACTAAAAATAATATTTAAAAAAATAATCTATATATAATGATATAATTTAAAAGTTACGGCAAAACTAATTCAAAATTTTGCACTTCAAATTATTTTTTAATGCCATACTTTCTTTTTAATTCATTAACAACATCAAAAGTAATTTTTTTAATTACTTCACTCTCATTCTCGTTTTCAACTAATTTTAACAACGGAATAATATCATTAATTTCACCTATGTTACCCAATTCAAGCAATAATCTAATTCTAATTAAATCATTAAGCATTGGGTATTTATATGACAATCTAGCTCTTTTAATTTGTAATTCCTTTATTAAAGTTGTATTTGTAGTGCGACCCGATGAACTTGCAATACCTATTTGAGCTTCAAATCCATCATATAAAGATAGTGCATAATCTTTTAGTAATATATCATATTCGTTTTGTTTTATTTTAAAAGCTTTTGTTTCATTTGATAATATTTCTTTTGTTGATTTAATATCTCTATATATTGTAAAAATATCTATTGCTAAAATTACAAAAAATCCTGTAATAACTATTCCTGTTATAGATGCAATTATCCCCAAATAATTTAAAATATTATCCAAGGAACAATTTGAATTTATTTTAAATTTAAAAGATATAATTAATGATAAAATAACACAAATTGAAAGAATTATTTGCCATCCAATTTTATAAATTTTACGCCTAATTTTTTTTTCTAACATAATTCTAATTAATTAAAATTTTTATTTCATCAACAAAAGTATCGGTAAAATATTTATTTTTTTGAAA
This sequence comes from uncultured Bacteroidota bacterium, assembly GCA_942493315.1. Lineage (GTDB taxonomy): Bacteria > Bacteroidota > Bacteroidia > Bacteroidales > WCHB1-69 > UBA5429. The sequence goes on from OW818690.1 coordinate 2,568,700, forward strand.
ATAGGGTATTTGAGGAGATTGATTATTACAAAAGTCTATAACTTCTGGATTATCAACTATTGTAAATACAACAAACTTAACATTTTGAAGACTCTCATTTTTAACTAATTGTTTTAGTACGACTAATCCTGTTTGCATACCTGATTTTGCCTCTCCAGATGAAATTTTTTCTCCAGCAGGCATTGAAATATCAACAATAATACATTTTAAGTTGGTATTGTGTAATTCTAATTGTTTATCAATTTCATCGGGATTTTCAACTTTAATGATTGTAAAACCTTGTTCAACAAATTCATCAATATAAGGCATTAATGAAAATCGATTGATATTATCATCAATCCATATTATTTTTTTTAATCCGTCCATTCGTTTGAATTTAAAAATTTGTTATTAATTAATTTAATTGGAAGCTTTATTTCAAATATAGTTGGGTAAAAACAATTTGAAACACGAATTTCTCCACCAAAATCGTTTATAATTTGTTTTACTACATGTAATCCTATTCCATAGCCTTCAGTATTAAATTTAGATACATTTTTGGATCTAACACCTAAGAGAAAAATATCTTCTTTTTCATTTTCTTCTATTCCAATTCCATAGTCTGATACTGTAATTATTATATTATCGTTATTTGAAATTCCATCAATTTCAACAAAAAAATCAGTATCATATCTAACATATTTTATTGCATTGGTTAACAAATTATAGAAAACAGTTTTAAAAGCTGATTCATCAATAAATAGGTTTAAACGAGGAAATAATGTACTTATTACGATGTTATCAAATCTAATATTTTGCCTATCTCTTGCAAACGGTCTAATAATGTTAATACTTTCATTTATTACACTTAATATTTGTATCTGTTTAACAACATATTTTTTTGATTTTGGAATATTTCGATTAAATTTTGAAATATATAAATTAGTTGATGCTTGCATAATTTGAAAGTCAGCATAATCAATTATTGACTGTAAATAATGATTGAATTGGTGCCTAATAAATGTGCTATCTCCCATTTTTTTCTTAATTCTATCTGCACTAACTCTAATTGCATTAGCTGGTGTTTTTGATTCATGTGATAATTTTGATATAAAATTATTTCTATCTTCTTCACCTAAAAAATAATCAATATTTAATGCTAGATAATGAGAAGCACATTCAATAATTTCAATATCAGTATCGTTGAAAAAATCGACTACTGCATTCCCGTCTCTAATACTTTGTCCATTAATTTTATTTGTAAATCTTAAAATTCCAATAACGTCATCTGTGTTAGATGGTCTTAATATTGGTAGGACTAACATTGTTTGACCAGAATGAAATGTAATTTCTCTATATTTATGTTTATAATCCGGGTTATTTGATAATTCTAATTCTATTAAATCATCATAAATTTTGGGTTTTTTTTTACCTTTACTTACTTTTCCAGTTAACCCTTCTCCTGCATTATAAAATATAACTTCCTTATTCTCATTAATAATTCCTGTGGTTGTTAATAGAATATAACGATTGTCGTATGAATTCCACAAGAAAACGGAAGCACCTTCATAAAAAAAATATTTTTTAAAAATATTATTAATTATTGGATAAAATATATCTTTAATATTTTTTCTTCCTTTACACTTATAATTTTCAAATAAATCATTAATTAACTGTTGCTTTTTTAATAATATTTTTCTTTCCAAACAAGAGAAAATTATTTTCAATACAGTAATAGCAAATATTTCAAGATCATTTATTTTTATTTCTTCACAAAAAGATAATTTTAACAAAGCAATTACCTCCTTATCGTCGTTTTCTATTGGAATACTTAATATATACTTAAGATCTAATTCTATCAATGATTTTAAAGACCTATGACTTTCACATTCGGAAATTTTACTAATATGAAAAATGTCTTTTGATTCTTCAGTTATATCTAAAATATATTTAATAAAACATTCACTTAAATCGTGAGCATAATCTTCATTTTTGTGAAATGGATAAATTACTCCATTTTCTAATTTACGATAAATAAGTGATGCCGATAAAAATCCTCCATTTGTATTATTAGTATTAATACTCCATAATGAGCACATTCTTGCATTCGTTGTTTCTTGAATAATATTTACAACATTTTGAATAAGATTTTCTTCATTTCGCGAAGATGCTTCTAGTAATTTTTTACTTAAATCATAAATAAAGTTATCATTTTCAATCATATATTTTTTATTAGATTATTTCAAATGAATAAAAATTCCAGTTCTAATATTTTAAATTTTATTGTTAAAAAACAATAAAAATTTGAATGTGTGCTTCAAAACATAACGGATTTTTTTAGTTTGTTTAATATAATTTAATTTAGTAATAGAAATTTGTCTCTTTGTTAAAATGCACATTTACTTGGTAAAAGTTTCCTGCTTATTCTAAATACATATTATGCAATTTTAGCATATTTACTTTTTAATTATTTTTGATGTCATTCAGTATTCTATAATCAAAAAAATCATTGATGTACTATAATTTTTAAATTATGGAAATTTTGAATAGTTTGATTTTTTTTTATCAAAGGAATTGAATTTTTTGAAATAATATTAAATGCCCTTTTTTTAACATATCTTTTTATTTTATTGTTAAATGAACCAATGTAAATTAAATAATTTTATTTTTTTATAATTTAAAAACTAAAATAAATCCTTTTTTTGTCAATCATTTTATTATTGGTTTATAAAGATTCAAGAAAAGATTCACTATCCGAAAGAAATAAGATTACTAAATTTTGACAAATTGTTAATGGAAATTCTTTAACGATAGCGTTGAATTCAGATAAACTAATTTTAAATATAGACATGAGATTTTTTTTAAATATTTACTTAGATGAGTATTCAATTATATTAAATTTTTGGCCAATTATAATCCTCTTCATTTTTAACGGGAACGCCCATTTCTATTTCAGATAATGTATCATAATTAAATCTTAAAACAAACCAATATGGTCCATGCAAATATTCTATCCAAAAATCATATTCTTCTAATTCCCAGCTATCTTTGGGAATAATATCGAATATTTTTATAACCTCTGAAAATGATTTTCCGATAATTTTTTGATCATTATATTTGAGTTCTGGATTTGATGACCTAATATAGCCTAATTTCCCTGCATAATTTTTATAAAAAGTAAATCTACTTTTAATAGAATTGTATTGAATCATAGGTTCTAAATCACCAAATTCTTCATCTATTCGACTTCTGTCCGGAGAGCCCAAAAAGTCTTCAATTTCATCTTGATTCATGCCAAAAATGAAATTATCTATTCCAATGCCAAGTTTAATGTTCATAATGGGGAGGGTATATATTTAAATTATTTTTGTTTAATATTTAATTTTCTTTCTAATTCATTTTTCCATTGATTGAAACCATATTCAGGACTAGTATAGTTATGAAAAATTCGAATAAATTTTTCTTCTATTTGATGTATGAAATTATTTTTACCAATTGACTTAATCTCATTTATATCTTTTTCAACCTCAGAAATGTATAATTTTAAATTTTTGTTATCTTTTGGTTTTTCCCATAGATAGGTCGCTTCAGAAGTATTTAAAGTTTCCCAAATGAAAAAGTAATTAGATTTTCCTTCAATCAAGAATAGAAATGCAAATGGATTCAAAATAAATCTTATTTTCATAAGATTTGCTAAATGTTTTTGGGAAAGATATTTTAAATGGTTATAATGTTTTGACTTAGTAATAGCTAATAAATCTTCTATGAATTTAGTCTCATTTTCGTAAAAATCAGCAAGATTAAAAGAAAGATCTTCATTGTTGTTAGAAAGTTCACTTATCGTGGAGATATTTTTTTTAGGCTTGTTTTTAATTATTTGATATACCTTCCTAATATAATTTAGTCGGACACTTTCAATTATTTTTTCGTTTATTTGATCAATCTCAGGCGATTTAATTTCTTTAACACTTATAGTATCTCCCAAAATTTCAATGGTTGTAGAGACTTCAATTCTTTTTCTTTTCAGAACCTTTACAAAATAGTCCTTAATTGCTTCAAACTCTTCACGAATATATTGATTTTCGATTTCAAATTTTAATGGCTCTTGAAATTGTTTAAGCTTTTTTTCAAATGTGACACCTTCTTTTATAAATGTAACTTGATCAAAAGGAACAAAGAATTTTTCAAATATGGTTTTTTGATAAATTGTATTTTCAGCTAATTTTATATGTTTTTTTCTTTCTTTATATTTTTGTAAAGTAGTATTGTCAGAAATAGTAATTCTTTTAGTAGTTCTCAAAAACCCAATTGTGTCAATACTTTTGAATTTAACCTTTTCAATTTTCATTAAAATTTCAATATGATTTTTTTGATATAAATTGAATTCAATATTGTTTGTTTCGTATGCAATTATTTGACAAAAAAGTTCATGACTATCTTCATTATAATTCAAAACTTTAATTTTCCAAAAAGCATTATCTTTAAAAAATATTGGGCTCTCTGCTAAATACATTTGACCTAGAGACAAAGGATTATCATCAATTAAATAACCTTTATCATTTTTAAATTTAAGTATTAATTCTTCGCCGATCATAAATTTTTTTAAAATATTTTAAAAAGAAAAAAATTATTCAATATTAAGTTCTTGTCTTACTTTTATTTGTTTTATACATCCTGAGCATTTTCCGCATGCAATATTTGAGACGTGACATGAATGTGCAATGGTTAAAAGATCTAATGGAACATTATATAATTTTACTAATTCATGGCTAAAGTAGTCCAAAGTTGGACAAATTATTTTTATATTTCCTTCTTGGAATTCAACTAGTTCATTTATTAATTTATAAAAATTAGTTGTTCCATCCTTATGAAATCCATCGGATTTAACAGAAGCAATATATAACTCTTTTACTTCATCTTTAATTCCTTGCATTGATGCTAAAGTAATTAATAACTGATTTCTATACGGCCACCATTCATTTGAAGGTGATACTTTATTATTTGGTTGTTTTGCCAAATCTCCACTCCCTAATTTTCTACAATCAACTTTAATTGTTTTATGTTGAATTCCTAGTTTTTTAGAAATATATTTGGAAACATAAATTTCTCTTTCAGCTACAGTTTGACCATAATCAACAGTATAAGCAATTTGTGGTTTAATTCCGTAAGAAAGGCAAATAGAATCAATCCCTCCTGATAATAAAACGGCTTTTTTTATAAATTCCATATTGTATGATAAATTGCAGTTGTTAAGTTGTTAAAAATTCTAATATTGCCAGGTGTTAACATCAAAAGTTTATCCTCATTACAAGTTCTATGATAACATATGATCTTTTTGTTTTTAGCTAAAGAATAACCTGCTTCAATAATTGTTCCAGAATCAAGATTGTCAAACATGCAGAATATTATATCTGATTTATCGATTCCTTCTATATCCTTTTTAGCAATATTGATATTATCGCCAAGTCCTATGTCATGAAAAGGTGAAATAACATTTATCCCTAAATCAATAAATGTAGAGCGAATTTTATCAATCAAAATTAATTCTGATAATGAAAAAAAAGGTGATGCTAAATATATTATTTTATTTTTTATATTATTGAAAATAAATGAATTATATTCAAATTTTTCAAAATGTCTAATATCAATAAAAGCCTTTTTATCACAATAATATGCCGTTGTTTTTGAAGCATATAATGCTGCTTCATCTATTGACAGTCCATGTTCTAACCAATAATATCCAAAACTAGATGTGAAAATATCTCCAGAACCAATTTTATTAACATTATTGGTTATAAACGAGGGTATTACTATTTCATTATCATCATAATATAGTTTCGCTCCAAAAGGACCATTTTTTAAAATAAATGCTTTTACTTTTTCAGATTTTAAAAAAAATGATTTAATATCTTCAATATTACTACTTGATGCTAAGGATTTAGCTTCATTTGTATTTATGATATAAACTAATTCATTACATTTACCTAATTCACTAAATTTTTTAGGATTAATTGATGTTTGAGGATCATAAACGACTTTTTTTGCAGATATTTTAAAATCTGTTTCTAACATACCAAATGCAATTATGTTTTCAGAATTAACATAAATGTCTTCTGTTTTTGAAATATTAAATAGATTTGGAAAAATTTTAGGTTGATCTAATGGGTATGAATATTTAAATGTTATTAATTCAGAATATAATTTATAAAACAATTCAAGATTTTTGTATACTTTTTTATTTTCCATCAGAAAACGTAATGATTCATCATTACAAGATGTGTAAAAATCAACATTGCATTTATTTTCAAGTAAATATTTTGCACCTCTATATCCAGATCCAAAGATTTCTATAGTTATTTCATCAAAATCTATTTCTCTATATGTTCCACCAATTATTGAAATCATAGTAGTTTTCTTTTAATTTGAACTGTACAAACAGGAGTGTTTATCCTTGTGATTTCCGCCTGATATGTATTTCCCTTTTTAATACACTTTATTATGTCTGAATTGTTTATATGAAGAATTGCTCCAAGAATTTCTCCATTTCCATCTTCTAATAATAGGCATTCATTATCCCCTATAGTGACGATTAATTGATCACCTAGTTTATGTCTCCCTAGAACATTCAAATCAATTGTTGAAACATTTGAACTAATAGAACTTGAATCACAATCAAATTTTGTACTTTCTTGAGGAATATAACCTCCTCCGCTTGAACCACTCATAATTTCGATTAATTAAATTAAACTGTTATATATGTTATATAAGTTATTGTCATTTTATTGGATAAAATATTGAAAAGTAAAGATTAAATCTAATTTAAAAATCTTAAATAATTGAAAATTAATTGGTTTTTTTATTGATAACATTATTTTTAAATTTTGTATCCAAAAGACTTGGGTATAACAAGATTATTAAATTCATTATTAAAAAAGTCATCTGTCATTCCCGAAATGTAATCACAGACTATCCTATAATTTGGATTATTAAATCTATAATTTATATCCATTTCTTTTAAGTAATGTTTCGTAATAGATGTCGAATTGTTATCTTTCTCTAAATCGTATATATAAGCTTGAAATAGAGTGTCAAACATATTGTTAATTTTTGCATCCTGAGTGGTCTTTTTGGGATTCTGATAAATTGCTTCCTTTGAAAATATATAAAAATCTTTAATCGCTTCATAAATTTGATCTGATAATTTTATATAATTTTCCCCAAAACTATTATTAATTATATCTAATGCAAAATTATTAATAATTTGAGCATTCTGATTGCCAATCGTTTGAGAAATGCTTTTTGGCAAATCAGATCTTTTTATTAATCCCAATATGATAGCATCTTCTAAGTCTCTTCCAATATATGCTATAACATCTGAGATTCTCATCACGCAACCTTCAAGAGTCATCGATATAATTTTTTTACTTGATTCAAGATCTTTCCAACAGGATTCATATTCTTTTTTAAAAATTTCTTTTGTTTTACAATAATTGGGTTTATATTCATTTAGCATTAGTTCCCCATTATGACATAAAATACCATCTTGGACTTGTAAAGTAAGATTTAACCCTTTACCTTTTTGTTCTAAAAATTCTAGTGCTCTGACACTTTGTGCATTATGACAGAATATTTCTTTCCCATAAGTATAAGTAAGTTCACTTAATTTTGTTTCTCCATTATGGCCATATGGTACATGTCCAATGTCATGTCCTAAAGATATTGCTTCAATTAAATCCTCGTTTAACATTAATGCTCTTCCAATTACCCTAGCAATTTTTGAAACTAGTTGAACATGAAGCACTCTATGTGTAATATGATCATTCTCAAATAAGTAAAATACTTGTGTTTTATCAATATATCTTGTATAAGCCAAAGAATGAATGATCTTATCTGTGTCATGAAAAAAAGCAGGTCTGATATTTTTTCTATCTAGAATTAATTCTTTATTAAATCTTTTTGCCTCAATACTAAAACAAGCATTTCTTGATAAATGTTGTTTTTCTCTTTCTAGATTTTTTTTTAAAATATTATATGCAATAACACTATTTAATTTAAAAATCTTTTTCATGGTAATTTTTTTTAAAATATATAAATTATTTAATTTGTCTGTTTTTCAATAAATTCCGCCCCAAAAATAAAAAAAACTTTCACACTTTGTGCATTTTTTTAAAAAAAAGTTTTATGTCGAAAAGTGGGGGTAAAGTGCAGGAAAATGTGAAAAAATTGCAAAAAAGGGGGGATTTATGACAAAAAGGACGAAGGACGAAGGACAAAGGACGAAAGAAGAAATATTGAAGGGACGAAAATTTGGGAGGATTTCGGAATAAATTAGCAAATTTGTGAATTAGCAAATTAGCAAATGGAATGAAAAATGAAAAATGAAAAATGAAAAATGAATAATGAAAAATGAAAAATGAAAAATGAAAAATGAATAATGAATAGTTAATAGTGAATATCCTTTTTATTCTGATAATGATTTACTTATTACTAGAAAGGAACGCGGATGACATAAATGTGGCAGATTTACCCTATCTTTACAGCTATGATGTGTAAGAAAATATTTTATGTTGCGGTTACTTCCGCATTATTGATAATCAGTGCTTTGGGATTTGCTCAAAGCAATCAGATTTTTGATTTTTCTAATGATTCGATCCCTTTTATTTTGCATTCTAATGAATATGAGAGTTTGATCGTTGGGAAAAAGTACGTCAAAAATGGTTCCGGAGAGGATCAATTGAGGCGTTATTATGGAATCAGAACGGAGGATTTTGAACTGATTCATTTTTATGAGGATATCGATAGCTGGGTACTTTATGATTTAGCATTTGATCCCAATAAATTAAATAATGTTTTTAATCAACTTGAGTATATTACCATACAAAATGAATTGATTATTCAATTGATTGAATTGCAAAAAGAATTTCAGAACACCAATTTTTTCTTTGATTCGGAGTGCCTTAATATTCCAAACCTGATCAAAAATCGGACCTATACTATAAATCATCTGCAGGGATTGAGCTATCATGGAACGACTAAAAATCCATTGACAGATGGGGTTATTGAAAATCCCGGGATCACAATTCCATTCGCCGAAACGGTTTGGGTTGAATTGCAAGAGTATGATCTGGATTTTAGTTTTGATGTTCCCAAAGCGTGCACCTATAAAACCATTGAGATTCGATTTTTGGATCTTTCGGATTCGTTGATTTTCCAACCTCAAAAAGTTGAACTTTATCTATATTATGATCATCAAAAAACGCCCAGGATTCAAGAACTTCCTTTTGTTTTGGTTGATAGACCAACAGGAGGATATCTCGTTATATATCAGAGAAATGTGAATGAAAAGGGATTAAAATGTATTGAGATCAAAGCAAAAAATCAAGGTATCATTCCTGAAGGATATCCCGATGCCGGGAAACCTGCTTTGTTATTTATTGATGAAATCATTGTACATTGATTCGCATCGAAATTCCGATGCGATGGAATATGGACTGGAGTATAATGAAAAATGAAAAATGAAAAATGGAGGACTTTAGTCTTTTTGAACCAGATAACTACAGATCTTTTTCTTTAGAACTTGTATTGAATACCAATGTACCAACCCTTCGGAATGATGTCAAAATTGTATGTAATATCATTTTCGAGATCGGTAGTGGCATTGATGGTTTGTCCTACCGAGAGTTTGTTGAGCGTTTGATTCCACGTCCATATTGGACCACCGGTTAGCGCAAATTTAGCAACCGGAATTAAAAAGCCGGTTCCTAATAATAAAAACGGGGATTTTTTTGTAGGGTCTATCCCGATCTGAAGTAGAGGTGAAAAGTATCTGGATATATTTATATTAAAATTTAAAAACATGGCAGCTCCGGGGTTGTATTTTTTGATCTCTTTTTTCGTAACAATAAAATCATTCCCAGCATTATCAACACCATAACAAGTCAATGTTGCATTGCTATACAATACTCCGGTACTGATAAATATTTCAAAAAGGTCATACTTCTGAAAGCTTATTTTTTTTCTTAAAACTTCTTTTTTTAAAGTTAATTCCTTTGTTTCTTTGTTAAATTCAAATTCATGAATGATCATTTCAGTTTCCAGTTTTTTACCATTTTCAAAATCTATAGTTCTCATTTTAAAATAGCCACGGTGTTTTACAGATTGATTTTCCACAGATTTTGAAAATATTGAAAATACGGGTTTCAGTTTCTCTACTGATTGCTTGTCTTGATTCAATTTTACAGTTGATTTTTCCAGAAAACTTGTAATTGTTCCTGCAAAATAAATTTTTAATAGTTCATCATTAAAAACGATTAAATTCATATTGTTTTCGATATACTTTTTTAATTGATCTACGTTTTCAAATTTTTTGATAATCACATCTAATTTGTTGGACAACACGTCAAAACCTGTCTCAGTATTATAGTAGTCTGTAATATCTTTATAATTATACAGCGTCCAGTATATGTCTTTTGTTTTAGATGATATATCCTCATTGACTAAATCATCTAATTCTTTCAAATAGTCCATTAACTGATTAATTAATTTAATGCTGGTTGTATCATCCGTCGTATAATTTTTACATAAATATCTATTCAGATATAACAATTGAAAGTCTTTGAAGTCGATTCTATTAATTGAATTTTGATTGTTATCATTTCCATTTTCTTTACCCCTATCAACTTTTTCTTGGTTAATTATATCTAAAAGAGGTGCGCCGAATTGATTAACCAATAAGTTGATATAGTTATTAATGGCAACATCTCTTTCATCCAGAAAAGTAGTATCTTTCCATGTAATTTTGTACTTTAAGGGATTCATCCATTTCATATAAATATTGATCTGGTTATCTCTACAGTTAGCATTCTTTTGGCCATCCAATATATTACATTTATTGTCAACAAAGTAAAATAGTTCGTTTTTATCGTTAACTTCCAGATAAATAACGTCGTTTTTTTTCTCATTCAACTCAAATTTTAATACATTTTGAGCCAACAAAAGTTGAGTTCCTAAAAGGAAACAAATGCTAATTGATACTATTTTTTTCATTTTGAAAAGATGTTAAATAAAACAAATGGTGATTTTGGTAGAATTATTTTCCTTCTAAATAGTAAAGTGTACCCGCAACAAATATAAAAATAAGTTTCACACATTTTACATTTATTTGAAAATAATTTTAGGGTGTAAATTTGGAGATAAAATCTTCTAAATGTGAAAAAAGTGCAAAAAAGGGGGGATTTTTGACAAAAAGGACGAAGGACAAAGGACGAAGGACGAAAGAAGGGAGTGGGGTGAGGGGGAGAGTTTGGAAGGAAATTGTTAAAAATTAGCAAATTTGTGAATTAGCAAATTAGCAAATGGAATGAATAATGAAAAATGAAGAATGAATAATGAAGACCTTTGTCCTTAGTATTGTTTAGAGTAGAACTTGTGGGTACTGTCAAGTTTGAGGGGGTTGTCAGAGATCCATTCAATAAACTTGTCCCATTTCTCTTCGTTTGCAGATTTCCATTTTTCGAACCCTTTTTCATCTCCTTTCATGAGTACCCAATGATTGTATGCTTCCAAATGTCCCGCTTTCAATAACTTGTATTGATACTCAAATAGTACATTGGGGTATTTTTTATCGTGCTCATTTTTAAAATAGGATTCAACAAACCTGGTGCGAATTCTGTCGAGGGAGTTTAGATCAACCGATTTTTCATGAACAACCGACAACATCAGTATTGGCTCGTAAATCATGATTCCAAATGGAAGCTTTACGTTATTTGGATCATTAAAAGCGTTAATGCTCATGTTTGCTAATTGGCAAAAACTAACAGCAATGGTGGTGTCATTTTTAAATTGAATTTCACTTTTGTAGGTATTGAAAAGTAATTTGCTAATCTCAGCCGTTCTTTTGGTATTGGGCTCTAAATTCATGAATATTTCTCCATAAATCATCCCCCAAACTTCCGTTTTGGAATTACAATAAATCAAAGTAGCACGATAGTAATTTGAAGGAAAAGCAGGTTCCACTTCAATTCCTTTTTCGTAAAGAGTGAGTGCATCTTCATATTTTTTTTGGTTCCAATACACATTTCCTTTTTCTAAGTATATCTTTCCGGAGTTTGGAAATTTTTTGAGACCTTCATCATACGCTTCAAACGCCTTATCAGGTTTTCCCATCATGTCGTAACAATTTCCTAATAATTGGAAAACCTGATCTGTAACAGCTTTATGGTCAACTAATTTTTTAAGAATCTTAATAGAGGCTTTGTAATCTCCCTTTAAGCAATAAGCATATGCAATTTCATAAGGGTAGTCTAACCTATCAGGGTCAAGTTTTTGAGCTTGTTTCATAAGCTTGATTCCATCGTCTAATTTCCCTTTATCCATAAGTTCGATTGCTTTCATAGCAATTTTAAGGGCTTTGTCCTGATCACTCTGCCCAAACGTGATTTGTCCAATCATGATAAACATGATTAATCCGATTATTTTTATTCCTTTTTTCATATTATGGGATTTTTTAAATGTTGTCAAGAAAATGAGAAACTATTATTCATTTTATTTTTATGTATAATTTCATTCGGCAAATATAAAAAAAGGATTTGAATTTACAAAATATATGGAACGCAGATGATACAAATTTTCAAACGCGGATTTAAACGGATTCTTTTGGGTTAATGCCGCGAATGCGCGAATGAATGAAAAATGAACAATCGACAAGAGACGAGGGACTGGAGACTGGAGCGAAACCCAATACCTAACCTGGACAAGCCAGAACCAAAATAGCACACAGATGACACTGATATAACAGATTGCCACAGATTAGAAATAAGCTAATGTGATAATAAGCAAATAAGCTAATTAATTTTGAATAATAATTCGATTTATAATTCGTGAATTAGTGGCATTTATATATAGTTTCAATGTTGAACACTTCGCTGTTGAAATACAATTAAACCTTTAAACCTTAAACAAAATTAATCTGTGTAAATCAGTTCAATCTGTGTCATCAGTGTTCTATTAATAACTTAAATAAAGAGTTGTAAGTCAAATCATAATAACGGGATTTTTAAATATTGTGCCAAAAAATACACGAATATCAAGAATAAGGTACTAAAACCCAATACCCAAAACCCAAGCCCCAAAACCCTACAAAACCGAAGGTTTTTCGCGTGAGGACGGAGCCGGAAAGCGCGCAAAGTTGGAAAGCGATGGGATGCGGGAGTTAAAGAGCGACCTTGGGAGCTCCTTTAACGACCTGGCAGCCCACGCTTTGTAACTGCGTACTTGTAGGCGTAGGCCGACGGCGTGGGAAGGGTAGTGGAAGGGGAAGCCGGCACGCACTGAATAAAAAAAGACTACAGACTACGGACTACAGACTACGGACTACGGACTACAGACTACGGACTACGGACTACGGACTACGGACTACGGACTACGGACTACGGACTACGGACTACGGACTACGGACTACGGACTACGGACTACGGACTACAGACTACGGACTACAGACAAATGAATAATGAATAATGAATAATGAATAATGAAAATTAAGAATGAAAAATGAAAAATAAAGAATGAAAAAAAATAATAGATCAAAAGGGTTGTGACCTGAATTTTAGGGGTTCCGTTTTGGAAAATTCCAATTGATCAATGGAAAGCCTCTTTTTTCATTTTTATTCCATAGTCCGATTTGAAATCCATTTAATCTTTTTGTTTTGTTAATTAGCCCGATTTGTAGGCCGTTTGTTACTAACGAATGGTTAATAATTCCTATAGAAACTCCATTAATCTGTTCATACAAATTCCAAATCATATTGCATGAAACACCATTTATTTTTTTGCCCATGCTCATCCATAAAGATAAAGAGACTCCATTCACTTGGTCTGTAAATGTTCCAACTAATGAAATCAGAACTCCATTATGAATGGCTCTTTTAGGTAAAGTGTCTTTAGGACTTAATGAATCTGAACTTTTGTTTTTGAAGAAATCGTCAAAAGTCAATGTATTGAAATAAAGGGTTTGAAAAAAACCTTGACCGGGAATTTGTAAATTCAATCCATGGGAGTATTTAGTGTAAGGTTTATTGCAAATTGCTTCTGAGCCTACAAGTCCTATCGCAATTCCATAAATATTTTTTGCAGCAGAAGGAATGAACCAAAATACATATCTGTTTTCTGCTTGTTTGTCAATATGTATAGAGTCACCTTGTGAAAATACAAAGTGGACAGAACATAATAGGAACATTAAAATGGAAATTCTTTTCATTTAAAAAGTTAATGTACAAATTTGCTATTTTGAGTTTTATAAACGTATGTGTTTATAAATAAAGATTTTCCATTTATGGTGATCTCCTCCATGAGAAGGCCGGATTTAAAATAATAAGTGTAAAATTTTTTGATTTGGTACCTGTTTTCGTTTTCAGTTCTCATTAAACGATTGTTTTGATCGTAAGTGTAATAAGTAATATAATTGATTGTTGATTTACCCCAAGCTTCTTTCCATTCTGTTTCGGTTTCTAACAATCCATTTTTAAAATAATACTCTTTTCCAAGTTTAAACAGCGTGTCTCCTTCATTTTTGAACCAATATCTTTTAAAATATTCAGTATCACTGATTGTATCTATTGAGATAGAGTCGATATCACTAAATATGTTTGTATAAATGACTTGGTTATTATTGTCAAATGTATAAAATCTTAAACCACTCATTGTACTATCAAACAAAATTACTTTATTTTCATCTGAATAATACACATTTAAATTGAATTCAATTTCCGGGTCTCCGAATTTATTACGTTTTTTTGGATATCTACGGTAGGAATAGTAAGACAAAATCCGACCGTTATCATCATAAGTGATAGAATCATAAGCTAAAACATAATAAGAGTTTGAATATCTTAAAGTTAAAAGTCCTTTATCATTATATTTGAATGATGTTTTGCCATAAGGAATCTCCTTTTTTTTATGAGTGTAAAACCATTCTTCTGAATAAACTCTTCCTTGTTCATCCAAATAACTAATGAATCTTTCATCCATCATCTCTTTTCTTATTTCTATAGTTTTGATTCCCTTATCTTTGAATATTTGAAGTTCAGTTTTAGAGAAAGGTAGTAAATCTTCAATATCAGGTGCAGAAAAATAATAATGTCTATATTGAGACATGGATGCAACGGACCAAAAGGTCAGAATTAAAGTCAGCGATAAAAGTTTTAAATATTTCATATCTTTTTTATTATTAAATAATCAAACTAATATCAAAACAATGTTAACTCAAAATTGTTATGATAACAATTTTTCATCTATCGCTTGACAGATATCCTGGAATACTTGTTCTATGGGTCGCATGCCGTCTATTTTGTGGAGTAATCCTTTCTGTCTGAAGTATTTGGCTACCGGATAGGTGAGGTTTTCGTAATTGATGATTCTTTGTTTGATCACTTCCGGGGAGTCGTCACTGCGCCCGATCAATTCAGCTCTTTTGTATAATCGTTCGGCTACAATGTCTTTTTCAACTTTGATATATATCGCCATCTTGATGTCAATAATATGGTCAAACCCTTCTCCTTCCATCATTTTGGCTTGCTGAATGGTACGAGGTACCCCATCTAAAATGAACCCTTTCGTGCGGGTGTGGTGAGATAAATATTCATATAACATGTTCAACGTTAATTCGTCCGGACACAATTCCCCGCGATCAATCAACTCTTTTGCCGTTACTCCAAGTTCAGTACCAGCTGCAATCTCTTGTCTGTAAAGATCTCCGGTAGAAACATGATGCAAATGATACCTTCTTTTGATCAAATCTGCCTGGGTTCCTTTTCCTGATCCGGGAGCGCCTAAAAGTACTATATTAAAAAAATCTTTTTTTATCATTTTTTTTGGTTGATAGCAAAATACTTATTCTGCTAATTGGTAAATATCATTTAGATTTCTGCCTAATCCATCGTAGTCTAATCCTCTTCCTACCACAAATAACTTGGGTATTGATATGCCGATGTAATGAATTGGAATCTCTTTTTTGTAGGCATCCGGTTTAAAAGTCATCGTGGCCATTCTGATATCTTTCACTTTATGGTCTTGTAATTCTGTCACAATATGTTCGTAGGTGTTTCCGGTGTCCACAATATCTTCAATGATGATCACCCTTTTGCCTTCTAAATCTTCATTGATTCCGATCAGACTGTTTATCTGTTCTGTACTTTCAATGCCACTATACGAAGATATTTTTATACAGGTGATAGTGCAGTTGATGGTTAATTTTTTTAATAAATCAGACCCAAACAGAATCGCCCCATTTAATGTGATTAACAATACCGGTTCGTCATTTTGATAATCAGTATTGATTTGATTAGCAATTCTTTCTATCGCTAAATCGATCTCTTCAGATGAGATAAATTTACGAAACTTTTTATCTTTGATTTGTATTAAATCCATATTGATTATTTAAAAATGAGTTTTTTATTTAAACGCTTTTTCACTTAATCCATCACCATGAATAGATAACTGATCAATGTAACCTGGAACCTCTTTCCCTAAGAGTTTGTCCACATATATTTTGGCTAAATACTGACCTAACATGAAGCCGTGACCTCTCAATCCAATCAATAAACCTAACTCAGGATCCACAATATATCTTGGCTCAACATAATATCCGGACCAGAAAGCCTGGAATGTCACACCACCTAATTGAGGAATCCAATCGACAAAGATTTCGGACACGATTTCCAAAAACTCTTTGGAGTTATATTTTAAGTTCAAAGCGGTTTCAAGAGCATCCACACCGGGAGAAGCACACCCGATAATTTGACCGGTTTCTCTCAATTGTTGTCCATAAACAGCTGAGAACCCTTTGTAGTTTCTTCTGTCGATCAACATATCCAAAGAATCCCCATCTTTACCCATCATCGGTAATCTTTTGGTGATAAATGCCTGGTGTTTAACAGGATATAAACCGGTTTCAATATTCAATTGTTTTGCAAATTTATTGGCTTCGTACCCTAAAGCATTAGCGAAATGATCGCAATGGAATTCAATATACTCTTTTTCATGAGTCAATACCAAAGCCATAAATCCTTTGTCTGTTTTTTGAACTTCCAACAACTGAGCATCTTCCAAAATAGTACCTCCATTAGCAATACCGATATTCCTGATGGTATCCAGCACCAATCCCGGAGTTGCCTGCCAGCAATCATGCGTAATCAAAGCATGTTCATACGTTTTTAATTCTGTATTGAAATAAGGAGAGATTTCTTTTCTAAAATCTTTACGATCAATCATATAAGCGTTAGACCATGCCATAGAAGACTCAAGAGCCTTGTATGTTTTTTCATCATGAGCAAACCCAACATAGCGGATCGGTTTAAAGTTGATGTTGCATTCTTTTTGTAAATCTTTGAATATTTGTAAATTTTGATTGGCAATATCTGCAATTTCAGGAACGGAAAATGCGGGTCTTCCACCGGCAATATTACGCCAGGAGGAGCCTCTTTCGTAGTTGATCAACACTACCTTTTTGCCGTTTTCAGCGAAATATCTAAACAATGCACTTCCGGCAATTCCACCACCGGCTACCAAAACTTCACATTGAACTTTTTTAGAAGGTTTGCCGATGATGTTAGTTACAAATTCTGTTTGAGCAGATTTTGGATAGAGCTCACTCATGTTCACCTGATTAGAAAGCGGTCCACGAGGCGTAGCATCACCAACCAACTCAATTCCTTTATTCCGTAGCAATAAACGTGCTCTTGGAATACATCTTTTACCTCTGCAGGGGCCCATTCCGATTCTGGTAATATGTTTTAATTCATCCACTGAGATCATGGTTCTGTTACCGATTGAACCGATCAACTCTTCCAATTCCACATCATCGCAATGACAAACATAAGTAGGTGCTTCAGGGTTTTCAGTTAAAGTTTCAACATGAAGAGGTTTAGGATAATTTTCTTTGATAATAAAACCGGAAATCTGAGTCAAAGCTTCTCCTGAAAGATCAAGAGATTTCACTCTGGCAACGTTGGTTTTATTCGATTTTTTCATAATTTTCTCAATAATACCGTTCCCGATTTTCTCCCCGTTATTGTTCACCAAATACACTTCTTTGTTTTCTTCGGCAAAATATTCAATGGGTAAAAAGATCCAATTTTTAGCTAAATTGTAGCCAAAAATAGCTAATCCGGGACATTTTGCCACACAATCCATACATCCGATACATTTGTCGAAGTCAATACGAGGAACGGTAGAAGTAGAAGATTTAGTAATGGCATTTTGAGGACAAGAGAAAGCGCAAGGGTTACACGCGAATCCGTAGAGACAATCAGCAATTACAAAACCTTGTTTTTGCATTCTTTCGGAAGAGGGTAGGACCGGTTTTTCGATAATTCGAACAGGATGTTGTTGAGAATCGATATAATCCTTAGAAACTTCAAGATAGTAATCGTAATTTACTTTTTTCCCCATCTCCATTCCGATCTCCAAAGCAGCTTGTTTGCCTCTAAGCACGGCACAAGTTCCTTCTCCAACTCTCACGGCATCACCCACACCATAAGTATGAATGCCAAAAACTATTTTTCCTTTAATTAACAATTGGTCATCAGGAATTAAACCGGTACAGATGTTGATGATATCGATATCGTAGATCACTTTTTCAGTTCCCGGAATAGGTTTAAAGTTTTCACATTCCGCTACAACAGCACCGATGATTCCGGTTCTATCTTCATTAGGAAGCGCTTTTAATAAAATGTGGGAAGTTAAAACAGGAATTCCTAATCTTCTCACACGATTTGCCTGAACGGGGAACCCACCTTCTCTATTCATCGCTTCAACGATTCCAACCACCTGAGCGCCTGCCTGATAGGCCTGATAGGAGGTTAAATATCCAATATTTCCGGCACCGATGGATAAAATTCTTTTGCCCAAAAGGGTATGTTCTACATTCATCATTTTCTGAACGACAGCAGCAGTAAACACGCCTGGTAGATCATCATTTTCAAAAGCGGGCATAAAAGGAACCGCTCCGGTGGCAATGACAAGATGTTGCGCATCTACGTAGTATATTTCGTTATTTTGTAAATCTTTAACAGCGACTCTTTTTCCTTCTAAAATATCCCAAACGGTAGCATTAAGCAATATTCCTGAATGATCATCACCGGCTAAATGGTTGGAGATCTCAAAACCTCTCATTCCGCCATACAATTTCTCTTTTTCAAAAAAGAAAAACTGGTGTGTTTGCATATTAAATTGACCGCCAATTCTATCGTTATTGTCTAAAACGATATTAGAAACACCTATTTTGTTCAATTCCTCTCTACAGGCAAGCCCAGCGGGACCGGCACCAATGATTACAACCTGTGTTTTGTAAATTTTGATAGATTGATCCACTTTAGGAGTTTCAGTCTGAGGCATATATTCACCGGGAATCTCTTCCACTTTTTGAATGCCATCCACTTTAGTGATGCAAATTCTTCTGATTTTACCATCCACTAACATTTCACAGGCGCCGCACTTACCGATGCCACACTCTAGGCTTCTTTCGCGACCATCCAGGCTATGACTATGGATTGGAAAACCGGCCTGGTGGAGAGCAGCAGCGATGGTGTAACCTTCATTACCTGCAATTTGTTGTCCTTTAAATTCAAATGTAACTTCTTTTGACTTAACAATGTCAAGAATGGGGTGTTTTTCAATTTTGTACATTAGTAATTCGTGTAAATATTTGAAATATAGTTAATTAGGTTGGTATTTTTTTTGGTTTTAAAAAAAGCAAATATACTATTTTTTTTTACACGATTTTTCGGAAAAAGTGGAAAAAGTTGATGAAATATTAACTATTCAGAGGTGAGAATTTAAGTATCGGAGCACTAAATTTTATATTCTAATAAAGAACGGTTATAGTATCGATGTAAAAAACGAAAATTTGTAAATAATTCAATATTAAATACATACAAAATTTTAACCAATCATTTATTAGAATATAGAATATTATTCACCGCCCATTTTTTAACCATTACTACATTAGAGCATTTTGAGCACTCGAGCACTCGAGCATTCTGAGCATTCGAGCATTCGAGCATTCTGAGCATTCGAGCATTCGAGCAATCGAGCATTCGAGCAATCGAGCATTCGAGCATTCTGAGCATTCTGAGCAATCGAATCACCGCATGATGATCTCATCACAGAAAATGTAGGAGTCTGCACCTGCGGAAGAGTGCCATGATGGCAATTTCCCTTTGTTTTTGATTACGATTTTGAGATATTGCGTTTTCATATTCAATCGGTTCCAAGAACCATGGAAAATACCGGTTTCATGTTCCCCAATCTCCTGCATGTTTAGAGTTTTTAATAGTTTAAAATTGATGCCATCATTGGAAATATATAGAACTATTTGTGAAGGAGCAAGAATCCATCCTAAACAGTTTTGGAAAAAATGGACATCGATAGATTGAACCGTTTTGGGTGTAAAAAAGTTATACTCGATGACGATATCGTTTCCCTGAAAACCTTGCCATCTGCCATCTGCAAAGCTGGAACTACCTTTAAATCCATCCCCCAACGCATAAGTTCCACCTCCGGAATATTCAGGTTTGTAAGTGCTGTATGGCGAAACTAATTTTGTAATCGTTCCAATACCCAAATGGGG
The DNA here is from genome assembly GCA_942493315.1 of uncultured Bacteroidota bacterium. Lineage (GTDB taxonomy): Bacteria > Bacteroidota > Bacteroidia > Bacteroidales > WCHB1-69 > UBA5429. Next base: position 2,589,302 of record OW818690.1, read on the forward strand.
TTCAATTGTTGCAGTCTGAAATAGAGGTTCCTGTTTTTCATTGTAGGTTAGGGTTGTTAAAGTGCCCTTGGTTGAAATCGGGATATAAAAATTGTATTTATTTGAATTTCTGGTTGGTATAGTTTCATCTGCTGTATAATTGTAGTAGATGTTTTCATTTTTGAAAAGTGGTTTTAGGATGATTATAGTTTCACTTTTAGATGTTGGTGTTCCTTGTGGAAGTGAAATTCTGTTGATATGTGTAGGAATTATTTGAATATAAAAAAGAATATCCCTGCACTCATTTTGGAAAATTTCATATTTGGCAATATTTTGATCTTTAAAAAAGGAACGACATTCAAAATCCCATAATTTGAGGTAATCAGTTTTTAATTGTTGAAGTTCCAATTCTAAGTTTATTTTTTCTGCTATTATTGATTCTCGTAGTGAATCATTAGAAGATTGCAACTGATCGTAAATCAATTTTCTGAACAAATTTTTATGCGCATTTACTCTTAAACGATCTAATCCATAATTCAAAAATTCTAAATCTTTACTGTTTTGGTGAACATTTGTTTGAAACTCTTTTAGGTTGGTTTTAGCTGATTCACACTGAAGGATCACTAGTTCATTAAATTGTTTAAATGTGAAAGAGGTGAGTTCGGGCTGGAAGTTAGATAAACTGTTCCAGGTGGTATGAAATGTGCCTATTTTATCTGTTTTTGAATTTTGAATTTGGAGGATTTGTTTATAGATGGCACTAAATCCTTCAATTCCAAATCTATAGATCGAATAGTTGCGATCAAATTGTTCTAATCTATTTTGAAATTCAATTTTAAATGAATCTTTTTGAATTTCTTTGCAGGGATTCCAGGCCATTTCCGCACCCCATGCCTGAGCATGCCAAACACTTTGAAAAAGGGATTCACCGCTATCATCCCAAGAAGTATTGAGCATTCCTACCGTTTTATTTTTTGAGCCATCTCTAACCATAACAGCAATATTTTGAGTATAGGTATGGTAATCGGGTAGGATAGTGCCCCAACTGGAAGTGCCGGGAGCTACTAAAAACTGAAATCCGCTTTTGGCTAATTGTTCTAAACTAGTATTGAAACTTTCACTCACATGATAAGCCCAGTAAATGGGTATCAAATCTTTGGGAAGTTGCTTAGATATTTCAGGATCTTTAACCATAATATCTGCCCACAATAAAACTGTTTTATCTTGTTTTTTTAAGATGTTATGGATTGTAATAATATGATTGATATAGGCTTGAGATTTTCCAATCTGATCTACATAAGCTTTGGCTTTTCCATTTCCTAAACCTTCCGTTTCATCACAATTGATATTAAAAAAAGATGATGTGTAAAGGTTTGAAATCTCAGTCAAGTATTGATCCAAAAATTTTATTGTTTCAGGATTTCCGGGATTTAAAATGGAAAGATCATCACCTAAATCGGAATATTGGGGATTTTTCAACACTTTTTCCATGTGCCCAAATGCTTGTTGATTGCCCGAAAATTCTACAAAATGGAGTTCTGCATATTTTTCAATCTCTTTAATCTCTTCAGCAGTTAATCCATCCAAAGGAGCTAAGTCAGGATAAATTGTACTTTTGAACACATTTTCGGAATATAAATTAAAAAAGTTAAGTTTAAACTCTGATAAAGTTTTGATCTCCAGTTTAATAAATTCAACAGTTGGGATGGGCCCTCTGCTGATATCATCCATCCATCCCCTGATGTTTAAAGCAGGAATATCATAAATTGTGCAGCAAGGAATGGAAGATTGCGTTGCTTCCGTATATCTGAATATTTGCTTCAAAGATTGAATCCCGTAGTATAAACCTCTCAATGTTGAGGCTTTAATTTCAATATTATTTTCATTGATTGTGAGATAATAACTTTCCGGATGATAGGATTTTCTCCCTTCAAAATGAAGTGATACAATCATAAGATCTTCATCTACTGATGAAATAGAAGTGTCTAATCTATTGTTTTTTTTAACAAACTGTTTGTTGATATCAAAAAATTCATTGATAACATTTAGAATTTGAGGAGATACATAAACAGCACCATCAACCATTTTAAATACGAGATCGCTGGTTTTTTTGAGATATCGGGTTGAATCGATTTTGATTTCTGTTGGAGTTGGAATAATTCCCAAAGATTGTGCAAATAAGCAAATAGGGACGAAAAAGCTTAAAAAAATGGTGAATTTCTTCATTTTATTGAGTTTAAATGGGCTACAAAAATAACTAAAATAGTTTTTGTAAAACAAAAAATAAAGCGTAAAAGGGAATTTTTAATCCCCGTTTTTTTCGTATTTTTGCCAGTTATTAAATTAAAGCGGATTAGATGAATACTCTTCGTGAATTTCTAAAAAAATATTTTCATGTTGTAGTGCTTTTGATATTAATGGTTACATCTATTGTGATGATTTACAATAGTATGAATTATCAAAGGTTTGTTTTGTCAACATCTATGCAGTCCATAACCGGTCCCATTCAAAAAAAATGGAACAAAGTGATTCGTCATTTTCAGTTAGCCGAGGAAAATGAATATTTAGTAGATCAAAACCTGCAATTTTTAAGAAAAAATGAAAATGTTTACATTTTCAATAACGATACAATCTATTCCAAAACAATTCAGGATACCAATGCCTACGGTAAAATGGTTGTCAAAAGGATGTACGATTATATGAGTGCAAATGTGATCTATTTGACTACTAAGAATACACATAATATGATTGTTATTGACAAAGGATATAAGAATGGGGTAACAAATGATATGGCTGTTTTATCACCTCAAGGTGTTGTTGGTGTTGTGAAAGATGTCTCGGCCAATTTTTCCTCCATTATTCCTTTATTGAATCCTAATTCACGTATCAGTGCGAAAATTATGCCGATCAATCAGATTGGTACTGTTGTTTGGGAGGATAATGATCCGGAGATGGGTTTTTTAATTGATATTCCTCAACACTTAACGGTGAATATTGGCGATTCTATTTTTACGAGCGGTTTCTCCAATGTGTTTCCGGCAAATATTCTTATTGGAACAGTTGTAAAAAAGATGGATAATGCCAAAAATACTTTTTTAACCATAAAAGTTAAGTTTGCAACCAACTTTAATCATTTGAATACAGTTTATCTGGTTTCCAATATTTATAAATCTGAGATAGATTCTCTTAAAAAGAATTTTAAAAATGAATAGTATTGTAGCTCAAGTTTTTAGATTTATTGTTTTTTTGGGATTACAAATCTTCATTTTTAATAATATTAGATTTTTAAATAGTATCAATCCTCAAATTTACCTGATTCCACTTCTATTACTTCCTTTGGATATGAAGAAATGGATCCAGTATATCATTGCATTTATTACAGGTTTTCTAATTGATATTTTTTTTAATGTTTATGGGGTTCATGCATTGGCTGCCTTATTACTAGTATTTATTAAACCTTACTGGATGTTTTTAATCAATGGATTCAGACCTGTTGAAGGAACTTTTAAACCTGTTCCGGGAGAGAAAGATTTGAATTGGCTTCTCCTTTTTGTTTTTGGAATCACTTTTTTCCATCAACTTATAGTTTCTATTTTTGAAACATTTAATATGTCCGAATTTTTACATATTATCTGGATCACATTACTCAATGCTGTTTTTACTACAATTCTAATAATATCTCTACTTTACCTTTTTTATTCACAAAAGAAAAAATAATCATTAAAAAATATTACAATGAAACCAAAACTAGTTATTGGAAATTGGAAAATGAATAAAACGTTTGAAGAAGCAGACGATTTAATCATTGAGATTTCAGACTTATTAGAAGGATTAACCTTGCAAACAGGCGTGGTATTGTGTCCACCCGATCTATACTTAGAATTAACAACGGATCATGCTGAAGAGAATGAATTTTCTGCTGGAGCTCAAAATTGTTGTGAATTTTCCAATGGTGCTTACACCGGAGAGATTTCATCAGAAATGTTGGCTGCTATTGGTGTTGAATTTTGTATTGTTGGACATTCAGAACGTAGGAAATATTTCCATGAATCAAATAAATCTATTGCCGGCAAAGTGAATCAACTTTTAACGCATGGGCTAATTCCTGTAGTTTGTTGTGGAGAACAATTAGAAGATCGTAAAAACGGAAGCCAATTCAATGTGGTTGAAAAACAAATAACCGAATCTGTTTTTCATCTTTCCAAAGATCAGTTTGAAACGATTGTGATTGCGTATGAACCTGTTTGGGCAATTGGAACCGGTGAAACAGCTACTCCAGCTCAGGCTGAAGAGATGCATGTGTTCATCAGACAATTGATAGAGAAGAAATATGGAACTGAAATTGCTTACAATGCCTATATCATTTACGGAGGGAGTTGTAATGCATCAAACGCATTAGAACTTTTTGCGCAACCAAATGTGGACGGAGGATTAATAGGGGGAGCATCTTTAAAGGCTAAAGAGTTTTTTGAAATCATTGAAGCAGCAGAAACCGTTTTAAAAGACAACTAATAAAAAAGGGGCTAATTAAAGCCCCTTTTTTTTATTTAATCAGTTTAATTTTGATATCATTAAAATCAGCCGATGCATTAGCAACACGCTCATATAATGAATATTCAGAAAGTGGATAATACAATTTATTGTAATATTCCTTTATAGTAACAATCAATTTATTCCCTTTGATTTCATATTTTGAAATAAATGCTGCTGAAGCTGTTTCAGGAGAATCAGTGTCATAAACAGAATATGCTAATTTGGATGGATCTTCAATTTTATAACCATCCGGAATTTCCAAAATAATCTCTCTTTCATAAGAATTGGAATACTCTTTTTCTACAGGTAACTGACGTGGTGTTTTGTTTTCTAAACGAGCTTGTTTTCCTATCATTTTACCAATAGACACTTCAATAGTTTCATTTTCAAATTTTACCCATTCCGTATTTTTCATATTTGCTTTAAAAATCATTGGATTTTTTCCGATATCCTTAGGATCAGTATTGACAAATTCTTCGTTGGTAATATTTGAACTTTCGGAATCAAAAGTTAAGAAAACATCAATAATTTGTTCTCTGTCTTCCACTTCAAAACTATTAAAAGCAGCCTGAATAGAGTGTAGAATATAACTTCCGGTTGATCTTTCGATGGTTCCAACAATGGCTTTTGAAGTAAAGTCAATTTTATAATTCAGTTTTAAAACATCTAATCCATCTTTTGGATTTGATTTAGGTAAAGTAATAGGTGATTTGACAAAAGAGTTGGTGTTTCCAACGCTTGTTTTTTCAAGACGAATAGCTTGATTTTCAGTATAATTCATTGGAATTAAACCATTTCTGTATGAGTAATCTATGGGGTCAATATAATATTTCTCTGAAGGAATATAGAATAATAAATATTCAAAGAAATTAGATCCATTATATGATTTATCAAATTCTTTTTCGATTTTATTCGTAGTAAGTACGAGATCATATTTGATGTCAAAATGATCAAAAACATATCCCCAAATTTTAGCGGCTTGAATAGCTCCAATACTAATTCTTCCAATCTGTTCTTTTAAACTGTTTTCAATAAGAATAATTTTATCCAGTTCTGAACTGTTTTTTGGGATTTTAATTTTTTTAATCAAATCTTTTTTTACAGCTTTAATCATTTTTTTATCTGTTAATTGAACACGGTCATAAAAATCATTAACAAATTCATTGGTAGTGTTCATTCTTAAAGATTTGCTCTTTGATAAGTTATAAGCCAGATTAAATTCTACTCTACAGAAGTATTTTTGATAAAAAGATTCAGGTTCTTTTACAATTCCGGGTAAAAAATCAGCATGAACCGTAGTGAAACGCAATTCCTTACTTTCTATTACAGTATCAATAATGGGTAAGGAAACATTATACACTTTGAAAAATGGTTTCAAATGTTCCGGCATCACAAATGTAAAATTACAATTTTTAAAAGGTATTGGAAATTGAATTTCAAGACTTCCACTTTGAAGAAAATTGTCTTTTTTATAAACAACAAGATACTCAATAATTGATCCTACTTCTAGGTCAGGAATTTTAATAAAAATTTCGGATTCAGATTCCTCTTCACCTTCTGCTTCAGTTGCATCTTTTTCAATATCTTTTTTCCCAAAAGTTTTTATAACTTCACCATTTTTTATAATTCGCACAATTAATTTATGGATATTTTCAGTCTTCATATATCCAAAATTGAGCTTGTTAAACTCTTTAGCACTTTCTAAATCATAAAATTTGATGGCTTTATGCTCCAAACTCCAAAACTCAAACTCCTTGGCATCATTGACATAGTATTCATAAACAAAGTTAAAAATAAGTCCCAACGCTTTATCTTTTTGATAGATAGCATCTTCTTCAGGAGTTGTTGAAGGGATAACAGATAATTTGTAATTTCTAATATCAACTCCAACTTGCCCAAATACTGTGATTGGAAGAATGATGGATAAACAAATAATAAAAATAATTTTTTTCATAATATCAATTTTATTTAATTCTTAATAACGCCATAATAAAAGTCAATTTCTCTGGTAGTTTCTCCTTTTTCATTGTAAAATTTAAATAATCCATTAGGATATCCATAATAATAAGAACCTTCTATTTTTTTTGTTCCATTTTCATAATATTCTATGTAAGAACCATTTCGTAAATTATAATAATAATAAGTTTCTCTTTTTATATTGCCATTTGCGTAATAATCAGTTGATTTACCATGGTATTCGCCATCTAAAAAAGAGACTGCTTCATAAATTTTTCCATTAGGATAATAATAAAATTGTTGATTAGTTTTTTCTCCGTTTAAAAATGAAAGCTCGGCAGATTTTTTTCCATCCAAAAAATAGGATAAAATAGGAATGGTATCTTTTCCAATTGGAATAAAATCGGATGTTTTATTGTTTTTAAAATTTGAAACAGCAATAATATCACCATTTTTAAATTTACATTGGTAAACAATAGTTTTTCCGTCTGATCCATAATAATTTGAAATTCCATTTTTTTGATTATCTAAATAATGGTGTGTTGCATTCAATTTTTGATCATCAGAATAGTATTTTATAAATCCTTGCATCGAACCTGCTTCAAAATATTCTTCCGCAAATAATGTTCCATTGGAATGGAATTTTTTAACCTTTCCATAATAGATATTATCAATTACATTTCCATCCACTCTAAAGTATTCAAAAAGAATATCAAAAGGTTTGTAATCGCCATAAATATTATCATTAATATAGTTTATTTTTGTAATAACCTTTCCATTTCTATCATAATATTTCATGGTATCCATTTTAAGATTAGCTACAATTGTAACTTCACTCATTAGTGAACCGTCAAAATTATATGATCTTAATATTCCATTTCCATTTTTAAATGTATCCACTTTAAAAATATTTTGATTGATATCATAATGATATACATAAAGTAAATTTCCTTTAGAATAGATCTCTTCAGATGTTTTATTCCCGTTAATAATATATTCGGTAACAGAGGATATCTTGCCGTCTTGATAAATGATTTTGGTTTCAGGAACACCATTAATATGGTAAGTATAATGAGCTCCAACGGGTATACCATTTTTGTATACTCCCTCCTTCTGAATGGAATCATTAGTATGGTATCGAATAAAAACACCATCAAGCACACCTTCTTTATAATGGGAATATGTTTTTAATTTTCCATTTTTATAATATTCTGAAACATAACCATCTATCTCATCATATTTATAGGGAGTTGTGGATTCAATATTACCGGAAGGGTAGTAGTGTATAGAAATTCCTTCTAAATTTCCATCTGTATCGTACAATTCGCTTAAAAAATGAACTCCATTTTCATTATAAAAATCAACTTCCAAAACCCCTTCAACAGGAGTAATATTTTTTCTTACACTATTATCCGGCATAAAGGTAGTGATTTCATCCAGTTTTCCTTTGTTGTATTTAAAAATTGTATATAAAAAACCATTTTCATCATACCTTTTATATTCTCCATTAAAAACGCCATATTCATAAGTATATTCTGCTGAAATATTTCCATTGGGAAAATACTCAGTCCAAAATCCATCATAAGTACCTTCCCCAATATATGAACCCACTCTTTCTAATTTGCCGTTAGGATAAAATGATTTAACAGTTCCTGTATAAAGATCATTTATTGTTGAACCTTCAAGTTTAACCGAACCATCCGGATAATATCTAATAATTTTGCCTTCAACATCCGGTTCATTATTTTCGTACTCAGAAGCTAAAACACCATTAGGGAAATACTCTCTTGATACACCTGTTTCTTTTCCATTTTCATTAGTATAGATCCCTTTAATCATCCCTTGGGGGTAGTATAACTTAGTGACTCCATGTAATTTCCCATCTTTGTAACCATTTTCTTCAATTAGAAAGCCATTACTATTATATTCTTTCCGGGATCCATCAAGTTTATTATTTTTAAAACCGATCACAAGATTAAACATTCTATCATTCTCATTTAAAGAAGGGTAGTAGAGATACCCTGTACCATCAATACTATCATTCAAATAAGGAACTGCTTGTTCTAAATAGCCATATTTATAATAATAGTTAATTCCATTTTTCTTACCGTTGATAAGATTCAATTTGCTATGAATGTCTCCATTTTCGTTTATTAAAGTCCATGAGCCTTGATATTGCTTTTTTCCCGATTTATCAGTAATTATATAACCGCCGATTCCCTCCAAATAACCTTCATCAACATTATAAGCAATGATTACAGAATCAGTTCCGTTTTTTTCATAACCAATACCATTTATCGATTTTTCAACCAAAAAGTTTTGGAAATGGTTCTCAATTTTGTTAATTTTTGACTCCATTTTCTTAGCTTTTTCCTGAATTTTATTATTTTCTACATCAGTTCCTGAAAGGAGATAATAGCAGTATAGATTATAATCGATCTCGAACATAGCTTTGAAATAGGGAATATAGAGATAATCAAGGATATCCTTACTTTTGAGAGGTTCAGGTAAATTTTCAAAAACCAATTGATTATTTCTGGTAATCAGATGATTTATTTTAGTTTTAAGTTTGAATTTATTATTTAATGCAATTTCGTTTTTCACTAATTGTTCAAGGGTTTGAAATCTAAGATCATCTTCTAATAATTTTGGAGTAATATAGATATTATCTGTTTCATTATCAGCAATCTCTGAAAATCCCACATACATTTCATTTAAAGCGCGAAGAGCATTTATAGCATCATCAGATTTTGGATCAATTGAAACCGAATAATTGTAAGCAAGAATTGCCGGAATAGTTTTTCCTTCTTTAAAGTACAATGCAGCTAAAAGGTTGTGAGCATATTGAAATTTAGGAGTACAAAAAATTGATTTTTTAAGAGCGATTTCAGCGTTTTCATACTGATGAATTTCTGTATAAGCCTTACCTAAAGCAGCTAATAATCTAGTGTTGTAGGGTGATAAAATGAGTGCTTTTTCTATTATTTCAATAGCTTTATCAAATTGATTATTAGCCATATAAACATAACTTAATAGGTTGTAAACAGAGCTTACATTAACAGATTGAGAAGGGTTTACTAAAATTCTTTCTAAAGTAATGGCTGCTTTATCATAAAGTTCTTGAAAATAGTAGGTTACAGCCAATTGATATTGAGCAGGATCATACAGTGAGTCACCTTCGGGGATTTTCCGAAATTGTTGAACTGCTTTTTCAAATTCTTCCTGATTAAAATATTTTTCTGCTTTTTCGAATATTTCATCCGTGTTAACAATTTTAATATTTTTAGGATTTTGTGCGGTTACTATCAGAGAAGTAACAAGAATAATCAATAAGGAAACTACATTTTTCATTTGAGATTCAATAGGTTATGTTAAATTTTTTACTTACTCTTATTATTAAAATTTGGACTGTAAATATAAAAAAAACTTTATAATAAACAAGTTTTTTTTTAAAATATTGTTTGGTGCATTTTGATAAAGTAAACCGACGGAGTTTAATTTACTATTCTAATAAAAGCAGGATACTGTTTTGATATAAAATCAGAACATTTTAAAAAGTGTTTAAAATGAAAAATTTAAAGAAAAAATCAACCGTCATTTATTAGAATAGGCTACGTAAGCTCCGTAGGAAAGTGTGTCACGATATTATAAAGAGTTGTAATTCAATAAAATAAACCTATTTTAATATTCTTACTACAATCTGAGAATTTTCAAACCGAAGAACTTCTACTTCCACTCCCTTTTCAATGATCCCATACGCTGCCACCGCATCTATGTTTTCTCCATCAATCTCAACTTTCCCTGATGGCCTTAGTATTGTTGTTGCAATACCCTTTTTACCTACCAAATGAAACAACCCTGCCCCTTGGGCCATATATCCATCTGATTTGTTTAATTCAGTTTTTAATGCAATCGTGCCATATCGGGTTTCTGATAATATTAATTTTTTCCCTAACCAAATCGATAAAACAAATCCAAATACTAACGACGTAACTACAATAACTGATGTTTGTAGGATCTCTGATGATGAAGTTAAACTAAAATTAAATTTGATATTAAAAATCATGGCTAATATGAGGGATAATACCATGAGTGATATTCCAACAATTCCGAATACTCCAAAGCCAGGAATCACAAATATTTCAACAATTAACAGTATTAGTCCAATGATAAAGATTAGTATTTCCCAATGTGCTGCCAATCCTCCCAGATAATGGGGTGCAAAAAATAATAAGGCTGCTATGATCGCAACAATTAATGGAAATCCAATTCCCGGAGTTTGCAATTCAAAATAGATTCCTCCTATAATGAGCATGATTAAAATTCCACTCATAAATGGATTGATTAAAAACATGATAATTTTATCAATCCATGAAAGTTCCTGTTCAATGATTTCATAATTTTGAATTCCTGAAACTTTTAATAGTTCTTCTTTTGAGTTAACCTGAGCTTCACAAAATCCATATTTAATGGCTTCAGATGTAGTAAAAGTTAACACTTTTCCTGAGTCAATAATTCCATCCACATAAATATCAGGATCTACCATGGCCTGAGCTAAAACAGGATCTCTTCCCTGTTTTTCAGCAGTTGATCTCATGAGAGAGCGCATATAGGACTGATACTTATCCGGCATAATTTCACCCTCCTGATTTACTACGGAAGCAGCACCAATAGAGGCTCCGGGTGACATATAGATACTATCACACGCAATCGAAATTAAGGCACCGGCAGATGCTGCATTCACGTCAATAAACACATACACAGGAATGGTTGACTTCATGAGCATTGTTCTGATCTGGTCAGCAGCATCCAATTCTCCTCCAAATGTATTCAATCGTAAAATGATGAGATCTGCTTTTTTATCTTTTGCTTCCTGAAGTGCCATTTCTGTTTTTTTCTTGGCAGGTTTGGCAATATTTTCATCAATTTCAAAACTATAAATAGTCATTTTATTTTGCGTATACCCATTTAATAATAACAAGAAAAAGAGAAGAAATGTAATTATTTTATTCATATTTTAAAGATTGATTAATGCTACAAAGATAAAACAAATCCAACAATAAATAGATGTTTTTTAATTTTATTTATTAGGGCATTCCGGCACCATCCGACGCACAGTTCCACGCTGCTGCCGTCGGTCTCCGGCCAGTACTCCTCGCCGCCTCACCAAGCATCCCATCCGGCATAAAGGAGCTCCTTCGTCGCTCTTTCTGCCGGTGGTCTGCTAAGTGTTCCGGCTGTGGGGTACATGGCCTGCGCCCTAATGCAAGGAAATTTGGGGGATTATTCTCCTGCGAAGCTCTGAAACCTATTCTAATAAATGATGGGTGATTTTTTTGGTAACATTTTAATTAATGAAAAGTTATATAGAGCTGTGATTTTGATATCTATACTGTACCAACCTTTTATTAGATTATAATTTGATGCCCTGAATTCCAGTTATGCATTGAATTCAAAAGCATTAGGGATGTGTAGGGCACCGAAGGTGGTGCAAACCTTAACGAGCGCCGCTATAATTGAAGTTGATGGATTGAATTTTATTAAGCGAAGTGAGGTGAAGCACGGGAGCGAAGCGGACCCCGGAACAAGCCCGACGGCAACAGGGTGGGATTTAGGGTTGGAGTTGCCGGAATGCCCAAATATTATTAAAAATAAATCTAATAAAAAAAGGGAGCAAAAATGCCCCCTTTTCTATAACAATATTAAATAAAAATTATCTAACAGTTACTTTTTTAGTGTAAGTTTCATTACCAATGCTTACTTTAACAAAGTAGATACCTGAAGAAAGGTTAGCTGCGTTGAAAGTAAGATCGTTTTTACCTTGACTCATTTGAGAATCGTTTAATACTTGAATCATTTGTCCATAAACATTGTAAATAGCAACGTTTACATGAGCTTCATTTAACAAGTTAACAGAAATGTTAGTAAGTCCATCAGTTGGGTTTGGATAAACGTTAACATCATTAGTAGTTACTTCTTCAACTCCTGATGCTGCATCAACATTTATCATATAACGAGCGAGGAATCCATATTGACCATTATCATTAATAACAACAGTATTGTCATATTTAATAACTTGGAAATAACCGGCACCTGTACCTGCATTAATTCCATCGCCGTAAGAGTCAGTAACATCTAATTGATAACAACCGATTTGGTTTGGTAAGAAAGCAAACCATCTTGTAGTTGTTCCACTTGCTCCTAAGTCAGTCCAAGGACCACCTTGAAGTAATACAGATCCATCAGGATTATAAAGTTTAAATCTTGTTTCAGAAGCATATTGGTCAGTAACTAATTTGAATGACATATAGCCACCTCCATTTGCTATTTTTTTGATCATTGTTAAATTAGAAGCTGCTGTTGCAGTATAAGGAGATCCATTGATTTGAGATACTTGTACACTTAAAACTTGATTAGATCCTGTAGTAATCATAAAAGATGGTAATACAATTGTATCTGAAGTCATTGATGCAATAGTTCTGGCATTCCAATCATAAGTTTGAGTAGCTCCACCAGCAATAGTATAAGATAATTGAACTGCAGTGATAGGATCAGAACCAACATTTTTTAAAGTAATAAATGCATCTGCTTCACCATCACAAGTTGGAATATGAATATTTGTTACTCCATCAATTCTTGGGTTGATAGCAGGAGCATTAATAGCTGTTAAAGTGGCTTCACAACCTGATATAATTTCTTGTTGTCCTTCAGCTACATAAGCTAGTACTTCTAAATCTTCTAATATAATTGGAATACTATTAAGATCTGCAGGGATTGTGTAATTAAATGTTTGAGTGAAAAATGAACCTGTTGTAGTAGTTGTAATATCAGCACCCCATTGACCAGTTAATAAATGACGCAACATGTGCATGTGTCTATATTGTGTTCCTACAACCATAGTTGGATTTGTTGAAGCTCCTGATTGTGGTCCAATAACATTGTTTTGTAATAAAGCAACATTTAATTTATTTGTTGCATTGGTAGCATTTCCTGTATAATATACTTCAACAACAACAGTAAGAATTCTGGTTGACCAATCAACTGTAGCTTGAGCTGCAACATTTACTGGAGATGATTCTCCCATAACAGTTGCCGAACGTGCCGCCCATTCTCCTCTACCTAATGCAGTAGTTGTTCCAACAAATACGTGTCTGTTAATGGTGCCGGAAGGATAACCTGTTAAACCGGTTTGTCCAGCTAAAGCATCTCCAAACTGAGTTGTGTAATTTGGGGTTCCGGAAGCATACCCCCCTTGGTGAATATTAATGGCAAAAAAGCGACCAGGATTGTTGGCAATTAATTCTTGTGCTCTTCTGTGTCCATCAGGACAATATCCACAAGTTTTTCCTGTGTACTCCTCTAAAATAACATTTTTGTTAGCAGGAGTAGTTGACACAAACGTTTGTGCATAAGAAAATGCAAAAACGGATAATAATGTCAATAAAAAAGTAATTTTTTTCATTTGATTTGGGTTTTGGTTAATAATTGTGATATGTTTTTTTATATTTTAAATATTAAAATTAACCCGCAAATATACAAAAAAAAATAATATTGGGCTATTTTGTTAATAAAATCTAAAATACACTAAATAAAATTAACATTTATTTATAATTTCTTTTTTAAAACCTTGATTTCAGCAAAAAGTTTATCATAATCTATTTTATATTGACTTGTCTTTTTTGAGAATAATGCTAAAAATTCAACATTTTTATTTTTATCCCATAAAGTTGAAATAGTCAAATTATGAAGAAATATTCCATAATTGAGACATTCTTTTACCACTCTTTCAATGGCTACTTTATATCCTTTTTCATCATGTACAATGCCACTTTTATTCAAAAATGAAGTTCCTGCTTCAAATTGAGGTTTGATTAAAAAAATTATGTGACTATTATTATCAATATACGAGTCAAGATAAGGAATTATGTAGGTCAATGAAATAAAAGAAATATCTGACACTAGAAATGAGAAAATACGATTTTCTGTTTCTTCTTTAGTAAGATCTCTAAAATCCTTATTTTCAAGATATTGAACAGTTTGATTGTTTCGGATAGATTCATGAAGTTGTTCCGTTCCAACATCAACAGCAAATACAAAACTTGCACCATGTTGTAAAGCACAATCAGTAAAACCTCCTGTGGAAGCTCCGATATCTAAAACAGAGCTATTCGAAAAATTAAGTTGAAAATCATGAATAGCTTTTTCTAATTTTAAACCACCTTTACTAACATATTTATTGAAGATATCAAAAATTTCAACTTTTGCATCTTCACCAATCTCTTTAGATGGTTTATCAGAAATTTGTCCATCCACGAGAACCGTTTTTTGCTGAATGGCAAATTGGGCTTTCTCTCTGGATGGACAAAAACCGTTGATAACTAAATATTTATCAAGTCTCATGACCTATTTTCTAGGTATATGTTTTAATGTTTCAATAATAAAATCCCAGAATTTTCCAACAGATTCAATGTTTACTTTTTCATCTGGAGAGTGTGGATGTCTAATAGTTGGCCCGCAAGAGATCATATCCCAGTTAGGATAAACCTGACTAAATAATCCGCATTCTAACCCGGCATGTATGGCATTAATTTTTGGAGTTACCCCAAATTTATTTTTATACACTTCTTGCATGGTTTTGAGAATAGGAGAGTCCATATTGGGTTTCCAACCTGAATATCCATTGGCTAATTCCACACTAACACCTAATAATTCTCCAATTGCTACCATTTTTTCACCTAATGCTTCTTTTGCTGTATCCACAGAACTACGAAGAAGGTTGCCCATAATTACTTTCCCATCAATGGTTTTAACTGTTGCCAAATTGGTTGATGTTTCTACTAAACCCGGCATTGAATCACTCATTCTCATAGCCCCGTTAGGAATTGCTAAGATCATATTTAAAGTGTTTTTTTGACAAACAGTACCCATTACTTCTTTTGGTGTTTCCATTGGAGTAATAATAATGGTCATATTGGGTTCGGTTACAGCAAATTCTGATGTGATGATGGATGTAAATCTGGTTGCATATTGTTCAAATTCAGCAACTTTATTTTCAGGAATTGCAAAAGTAACAAATGCTTCACGAGGAATAGCATTTCTTAAACTTCCACCTCTAATATTAGCAATTCTTACACCAAAGTTTTCAATCGCTTTTTTGAAGAAACGAGCTAATACTTTGTTGGCATTTGCTCTTCCTAAGTTGATATCCATACCGCTATGTCCACCTCTTAATCCGGTTAAAGCAAATTCAAAACCTTTCATATTGGAAGGTGTATCTACTAAATTATAATTGAATTCAAAAGTAGCATCTAAACCACCGGCACAACCAACATAAAGTTCACCTTCATCTTCTGTATCCAAATTAAGTAAAATCTCCCCTTTTAATGCACCTGGCTTTATTCCAAATGCGCCTGTCATTCCTGTTTCTTCATCAACGGTTACCAAAACTTCAAGTGGACCATGTTCTAAATCTTTGGAAATCATGATAGCCATACCTACAGAAACGCCAATTCCGTTATCAGCACCTAAAGTGGTTCCTTTAGCTCTTAACCAACCATCTTCTCCAATTATAGGGATAATAGGATCATTGTAAAAATCGTGAGGAGTATCAGCATTCGCTTGTGGAACCATATCAATATGCCCTTGCATGATCACAGGAACACAGTTTTCATATCCTGGGGTTGCCGGTTTGCGAAATATAAAATTTCCAGTTTCATCTTGAGTGTAATCAACATTGTTTTTTTCAGCCCACTCTTTGAGCCAAACTAAAATTTTCTCTTCATGTTTAGATGGATGAGGAATAGCACAAATGCCAGCAAAAATATCCCATAATTTTGAAGGATACAAACTTGATAGATCTTGTTTCATTTTATTAATATTTAATTAGTTAAATTTTTTTAGTAAAAAAGTTCGCAAAGATACAAAAAATGTTTATTTATTTTCATTTTTATTTTTATATTTGCAATCTAATTTAACTACTATGAAAACTACCAAAACTACCCAACTAATCGCACTTTTATCTTTTCTTTTTTTATTTCCTTTTACATCATTTTCTCAAATAGCTGATTCATTTTCAGATGGAGACTTTTTGAACAATCCAACTTGGATAGGGGATACTAACCATTTTTTAATTAATTCGTTTTATCAACTACAGTTACATGCAACTGTGTCAGGAACATCATTTCTTGCTCTTCCATCAAACTGGAATGAAGGAGAAAAGGAATGGAAATTTTCAATGCAGCTCCCTTTTCCTCCATCTACGAATAATTGTGCTCAGGTTATTTTAAAATCAAATAATAGTAACTTGAATCAAATGACACAAGGCTACTATTTGCAGTTTGGAGAAAATTTATCTACCGATGCAATTGAACTTTTTTATAAAAATGGAGCCCAATTGATCTCAGTTTGCAGAGGTCAAAATGGGTATATTGCCAATCCTTTTTCTTTAAATATTAAAGTTACTTATTCCAATTTTGGGGAATGGAAAATTTATATTGATTCTTCAAATACTGGATCTTATCTAATCCAATCTGAAGGATTTTCTGTTGATTCACTTCCGATGGAAGGATTTGGTGTTTTATGTAGATACACTTCTACTAATTTGAATAAATTTCATTTTGATAATTTTTATTATGGACCGCCAATTATTGATATTTCACCGCCTGAAATTAGTTCAATAAAAACAGATGATTTTAGAAATAAAATTTGTATCACTTTTTCAGAATATCCGGCACCGGTAACTGCTTTAAATAAAGAAAATTATATTGTTAACAATTCAATTTTTCCTGATTCTGTTTATTATGATTCCCCTAATGTTAATTCAATCATTATAAAATTTAATACGCCATTTGAAAATCATTGTTCCTATCCTTTTACTATTCAAAAAATGGAAGATATTTCCGGTAATGAAATGGTTGATTATCATGATACTGTTTCATTTTATTCCATCGAAAGATATGACCTTTTGATTACAGAGATCATGGCAGATCCAACACCACAAATATTACTGCCTCCGGGAGAATATATTGAAATTTGCAATGTGAATGGACCTGATACAGCAGTTCTAGAAAATTGGACACTAAAATTGGGTAATACTATAAAGCTATTGCCGGAAATGAAAATTCCTAAAAATCAATTTGCAGTTGTGTGCTCCAATAGTTATGTATCAGAATTTAAATATTATACTTCTAATGTATATGGGTTATCTTCACTTAGTTTAACCAATGATGGTCAGGAATTGAGTCTAATAAATCCTCAAAATGAGGTGATCCATTTTG
Source organism: uncultured Bacteroidota bacterium (assembly GCA_942493315.1). Lineage (GTDB taxonomy): Bacteria > Bacteroidota > Bacteroidia > Bacteroidales > WCHB1-69 > UBA5429. The sequence goes on from OW818690.1 coordinate 2,607,046, forward strand.
TTCAATATTCGATAAACTGGCATACTGACCCGATCAAAATGGAAGGTGGCTGGTCTCTGGAAATGAAAGATATGAATAATCCATGTAGTGGAGTTGAAAATTGGGGATCTTCGACTTCAAATCTGGGAGGTACACCGGGATTTGAAAACTCCATTCTTCAAGAAAATCCGGATCTGAATCCACCAGATATAGAGAAAGTTATAGTAAAAGACATCATTACCCTTTTTCTCTATTTTTCAGAATCGATCCATTTTACAACTATTCCATTTCAGATTGATCATAATATTGATATTGCATATACTGAATTTGTTGATCCAAATCATCAGATCGTTCAATTGGAGTTGTTTGACCCAATTCTTGAAAATACAATTTATACATTGACAATAAAAGACTCCATATTTGATTGTTGTGGTAATATAATTCCTTTAAATAAAACAATTAGATTTGCTATTCCGGAATCTCCGGCAAAAGGAGATATTGTTATCAATGAAATTTTAACTAATTCTTTTGGAGAAACAGATGCAGATTATGTAGAATTATTTAATCGTTCTTCAAAAATTATTGATGTCGGCAAAATGAGAATTGGAAATGGAACAAATGGTATTCCTGAAAAATTAGTAATGATTTCCGGCTCCGGTTTTCTTCTATTTCCCAATCAATACGTAGCAGTTTGTAAAAATAAAAACCTGACAACATTACAATATATGGTTCCGGAACATAACAATTTAATTGAAACAGATTCGATTCCCAATTTTACTAATAGTGCCGGTACTATTTTTTTATCGGATTTTTCGCTCAATATGATCGATCAAATCACTTATTCAGAAGCGTTTCATTCTCCCTTTCTTTTTAATTATGATGGCGTTTCTTTAGAAAAAATTGATTTTAATTTGTTGGAAAATAAACCTGAATATTGGCAATCAGCATCCTTTTCAGTGGGATATGGAACCCCGGGATACCAAAATTCAAATTATGTACAAATTGAATTTACTAATGATGAAATTAAAATTGAACCGGCTATTATGAGTCCGAATGGTGATGGCGTAAATGATTTTTTGGAAATTATGACTCATTTCTCTGATTCAGAAACAAGAATTACAATAAAAATATTTGATATTCAAGGAAATATAGTTTATGAAATTATAAATAATGGTATTGTTTCATCAAATGAACTATTTATTTGGAATGGTTATAATTCAATAGGGGAGAAGCTGGCTGATGGTTTTTATGTTGTTAAAATTGAATACTGGAATTTAGATGGAGTGAAAAAACAATTTAAAAAGGGGGTTTCTTTAATTCATTAATTAAAAAAAAAATCAACAAAGAAGAAAAAAAATTTGTTTTTTAAGAAAAATATGTATTTTTGCAAGAAAAAAAAGGTGAGTATTCAAAATATAGAAGAATTTTTAGATGTTAAAGCGACACCCTTAAAGCCGCTTGCGGGCAGAATATTGATTTCTGTACCCTTTTTTAATGATCCTTTTTTTAATAGAAGTGTTATCTTTTTAATTGAATATGATGATGAGAATTGTGTTGGACTCATAGTTAATCAACCAATTAATTATAAAGTTAATCAGGTGATTAAAGATATCAAATTAGATGATATTGTTTATGCAGGCGGCCCGGTGATGCACAATTCTGCATTTGCCATACATAATTATCCGTTATGTGATTCTTGTACACCTATTATCAATGATATTTATGTGGGATATGATGATCATTTTATTTCATTTATTGAAAATAAATTGGATTCCAATATCAAATATAAGTTTTTTATTGGCTATTCGGGTTGGTCTCCAAATCAATTGGATGAAGAACTTAAACATAAAATGTGGGTAGTGAGTAATGCTGATGAAAAATTACTTTTAGAAACTCCGGCAGAAGAAATTTGGGAAAATGCTGTTAAAGCATTGGGTGAGGAATATGTTCATTGGTTAAAAATTCCGGAACATATTTCAGATAATTAAAACATTCCAAAAAATTCTTCATTAAAATTAAGCAAATAAACCTTTTCAGTGGTTCTGGTAAGGGCTGTATATAACCATCTTAACTGTTCTTTATCTAAATTTTGATCTTTAAATAATTGAAAATCAATAATCGTGATTTTCCATTGTCCCCCTTGGGTTTTATGACAAGTCAAGGAGTAAGAAAACTTAGCCTGAACAGCATTCAAATAAGGGTTGTTTTTGATTTTTAAAAAACGGACTCTTTTGTTAGGTATATCCTCATAATCTTTTGAAACTTCCTGATAAAGTATTTTTAAATCGGATTGAGGTAATGAAGCTCCGACTGCATCTAAACTTTCTAATATTAATTTTATCTCAATTTCCGGAAATTGCGGATAATCACACAAACGAACGCGAACATCTGCAAAATTAAAACCATAAAGTGTGTTGGTTTTGATGATGTTCCGTATCTCCATCATCTCTCCATTGGCTAAAAACCCCACTTCAGAATCCTCTTCAATCCAATGATAGTTGTTTTTGACAACCATGATGTAATCACCGGTTGCAATTTGATTTTCCTTATAAAATATTCTATTTCTGATTTCACGATTAAAAATAAACCCTCTTTTATTGGATCTTGTAATGATAACTACTTCTTCAGGGTCATATTGTGCATATAATTTATTCAGTTCCTCCTCTAGATCATCTGATGATAATCTTATAAAATCCGGAAATGGTTTTGATGAAAAAAATGGAATTTTGTAGTCGTTCTGATTGATTTTTTCTCTCAATAAAGTCGCATTATACAGAATTCCTGAAAGTTCAGCTTGTCTTACTACATCTTTAATCTGATAGGAATCAATGTCAAGATGAAAGGTGTGTTTTAAATACTCAATATTTAAAGCAGGACTCTCATCTGAATGCACCGGAGGCAACTGAGCATCATCACCTATGAATAGTAATTTATTGTTTTCTCCTTCATAAACAAAATCAATTAAATCGTTTAAAAGATTTACATTTCCAAACAGTTCACTTCCATGTATTTGATCAGAAATCATGGAAACTTCATCGACAATAAACAGGGTATTATTTAATTTATTCTCTTTTCTAATGATTTGAACAAAACCATCTTCACTTTTAATTTTGTATATAAATTTATGAATAGTAAACGCTTTTTTGGAAGAATAAACAGAAAAGACTTTTGCAGCCCGTCCGGTTGGTGCTAAAAGAACTGTTTTTTTTCGATAGGACGCAAAAACATTAACTAAAGCACTAACTAATGTAGTTTTCCCGGTTCCTGCATACCCTTTTAAAATAAATAGTTGACCGGGTTCTGTTTTATAAAGAAAACAAGTAATCTTATCTATGGCTTGTTCTTGTCCTGTTGTTGGAATATGAGGAACATGCTGAATAAATGAATGGATAAATTCCTGTCTAGAAAGCATGGTTGATACTAAATTGAATTCCTTGTACCCATTTCCAGCTATCAGATGTGATCCAGGATTTATTGATCCATCTTTGTTGATTGATATCGTTAGGGTTGTATATAGGTAATCCGTAGTCGAGTCGGATCACAAAATAGGAGAAGTCCAAACGGATACCAAAACCCACATTGGTTGCGATCTCTTTATAAAAACGATTCCATTCAAAATCAGCATTGGGCATATTTTCATATTTATTACTTAACCAAATGTTTCCCATATCAAGAAATAAACCATATTTGAGCCATTTATAAATGGTTCCACGGTACTCAAAATTGAACTCTATTTTAATATCACCAGTTCTTTCTATAAAATCTGAACTGGTAAAAGATCCGGGACCTAATTGTCGGAAAGTCCATCCTCTCATACTATTGGCACCCCCAACAAAAAAACTTTTTTCAAATGGGATTACATCAGTTTGAGTGATTGGAATAGCTAAACCAATATTAAATCTGGAGGCAAATGAGGTTCTGGGAGAAAATGTTTTAAGATATTTTATTGTGATTTCACCTTTTTCATAAGCACAATAGTTAAATGAACCAAACATTTTCCATTTTTCTGACGGATCAGTAAAATAATTAATACCTGTCAATACAGAACCAACCGATTCGAAAAATCCCATAATTTTCATTTCGGTTTTTGGGGCTAACTTAGGACGATACTCAAACCCATATTTGAATGAGAAAAGTATAAATTTATCAAATTTTCTTTGATAAGAATCCGGATAAGTGGCTATTATAGTGTTGTTACGGGTTTCCCTGCTATCTATCGTGCTAATATCAACAGGAGACAAAGAATGGGATATGGATTGATTGGGTGACCAAAAATAGGAGAGGTTCGCATAAAGCATAAGTCTTGAAAATAATTGCGAATAACTTCCCCCTAATTTTACAGAGGATCTGTAGTAAAGAGCATTAGATTTTTGAGAATTTTTAATAAATAGATAACTAGGTAAGTCCAAGGATATATTGCCTCCATATTCTCCGTAAATTTTATTTTCACTCACCTCTTTTCCTAAAATTTTATTCCACCAATTATAATACAAAATATTTCCGAAAACATTAAATTCAAAATATTCAGCACCTTTAAATAAATTTTTATTGTAATAAGTTCCGGAAAAACTACTAAGATCAGTTCTTAATTCAAATTTTGGCTTTAATCCCCATGGTTTGGATCTGGTGAGTTTATATATTGTATTGATACTTCCTTTTTTATAAATGGTATCAGTTTGGGATAAATCTTCAATAAAATTAATATTGATAATGCTGAAATTTTTTAAATCTCTAAATCTTTTATAACTTTTAGTATAAGCATCTTGTGTAAACGGTTGCCCTTTTTTAGTAAAAATGGATTGGATGATTGTTTTATATCTATAATCTGAAATATGAACCAACTCACCATTTCCTTTTTTCATCATCACAGGTGTTATAAAATAGTATGAAGTGGGATCTGAATACTCGTTTTGTGCCGTAATAACTGTAGTATCCATAACATTGTTTCCTTTTTCATATTTTGGATCGTAGTTGGTGTAAATATACACTTTATCAAAAGTATATTTATACTGGTGTTTTGCAATGATCGCAGGATCTGAAATACGATTAAAATTGATAGAAATTTGTAAACATAAGGTTGGATTTCCTTGAATATCTTTGAATTGCAATCCTTTAATTGTATCAACATCAATAGTTACAATGCTAGGAGTAACATGGTAATAGCCTTGATTTCTGATATTGGCAATGATCCGGTCCCGTTCTGAAATAATTAAGTTTTCATTATATTTCATTCCAGGTTTAATCAAAGAATTTATAGTATCCTGAACAATAATCCTCCTATATTCTGTAATATCAATATTATAAGAAATAGATCTGATGTAATAGGGGTTTTTAGTTTGAACTGCATAATTAATATTGAGTTTTTGATGCTCTAAATAAGTGATTTCAGGAGTAATAACAGCATCAAAATAACCCATTTTTTTAAGAACAGATTGAAGTTGTTTAATAGAATAAATAACATTCAAAGTATCATACAAAACTTGTTTTTCCCCATTATCTCTCATCCATTTTCTGAAAGGAGAGTCTTTAACTACCAAATCACTGGAATCAGGTTGGAAATTTGCATATAAAGCAGGTTTTAACATAAATATTCCTAAAGTACGTTTGTTAGGAATAGGTCTCACATAATCAATTAAATCGTAAAATTCGTTGGGCTTATCATCAATAATGGTAACGGTATTTTTCATTAACATATATTCATTAGGTTTTAAATTCCTGGTAATATTACAAGAATTGAAGAGGAAAATGAATAAAATGAAAATGAATAATAACTTACTTTTCATATTTAACGCATATCATTTACTTGAACATTAGGGAATTTTTCTTTCACAAATTTGAAAGTGGAGTCATTGATTGCAGAATTTGTAACCATTTTAGTAATTATATAATTATAAATGGTATTATCCTTATCAAAAATCTGAGTTTTGGTAATTTCATTTTTATTTTTGTCAATATAAATTCTGATTTTATAATAGGAAGCAGATTTGATGGGCACTAAATCAATAATTTGAATCATTTTATTATTTGAGTTTTCTTCTCTGATAAATTTTGCTTTAAACTCTTTTTTCCAGTTTGAGATAAATTTTGTGGGATGAAAAATGGGAGCTTCTGATTCATCATATTCATATATAGTCACTTCATTTCCCTCTTTTTGATAATTCCAAACTACATTAGAATCGCAGGCGAAAATTTGTTGGTCAAAAGTTGCATAATATTTTTTTCCTTTAATGATCAAATTTCCTGTAGTTGACATGATCACTTTATTATTTTTTTCAGATTTAAATGAAAAATCAATAGACATTGATGTATATGAATTGTATTTTTTCAATACATTGTCTAATATTTTTGAGGCTCCCTGATCTGTATCAACCTGATTTTGAGCAAAATTAAATGCAATTACAAAAAAGAGTAGGAGTGTAGCGATCGTTTTTTTCATATCGTTTTTAATTAATCTTATTAGTTTATTGACTTCAAATATACACCAGTGTTAAGAGAACAATCCCATTTTTAGAAAAATTTGGTTTAATTCTTCTTCCGATCTCACTTTAACTTCACGAGCTTTACTTCCAACTGATGGTCCCACAATTTCAAACTCTTCTAATTGATCCATAATTCTGCCGGCACGATTGTAGCCTAACTTCATTTTTCTTTGAATTTGAGAAGTGGATCCAATTTGAGTTTGTACAATTAATCGGGCAGCTTCCATAAACATCGGATCAATATCATCTGAATTGAAAGGTTCCACCTCTTCTCCATTTCCTTTATTTTTATCTTCAACAATATATTCAGGAAGTAAAAATGCCTCCGGATACGATTGTTGTTCTTCAATAAACTGAACGATTTTTTCCACTTCAGGGGTGTCAACAAAGGCGCATTGAAGCCTGATTAAATCACTCCCTGTGGACATAAGCATATCCCCTTTACCAATCAACTGATCAGCCCCATTTCCATCTAAAATGGTTCTGGAATCTATTTTTGAAGACACTCTAAAAGCAATTCTGGAAGGGAAATTTGCTTTAATAATACCGGTAATAATATTTACAGATGGTCTTTGAGTTGCAATAATAAGGTGAATCCCAATAGCACGGGCTAATTGGGCCAAACGGGCAATGGGTGTTTCAATTTCACGACCGGAAGTCATGATCAAATCACCAAATTCATCAATAATCAACACGATATAAGGCAGATAACGGTGACCAAAAGCAGGGGAGAGCTTGCGATTGCAAAACTTTGCATTATACTCTTTAATATTTCTGGTTTTTGCAATTTTTAAAAGTTCATACCTGGTATCCATCTCAACACATAGAGAATTCAATGTTTGAATCACTTTTTTGGAATCTGTAATGATGGGATCAATTGTATCGGGAAGTTTAGCCAAATAGTGTTTCTCAAGAATTGAATAGAGTGTAAATTCCACTTTTTTGGGGTCTATTAACACAAACTTTAATTCAGATGGGTGTTTTTTATACAACAAAGAGGTGATGATAGCATTTAAGCCAACTGATTTTCCTTGTCCAGTTGCACCTGCCATCAATAGATGGGGCATTTTGGCTAAATCTACTACAAAAGGCTCATTACTAATGGTCTTGCCTAATCCAATCGGTAAATCGTATTTATTATTTTGAAATTTTTCTGAATTGATAATCTCTCTCATAGAAACTATCTGAGCATTTTTATTGGGAACTTCAATCCCGATTGTTCCTTTACCCGGAATTGGAGCAATGATACGAATACCCAGTGCGGCTAAACTTAAAGCAATATCATCTTCTAAGTTTTTAATTCTGGAAATTCTAACTCCATCGTCAGGGATAATCTCATATAACGTAACTGTAGGCCCAATGGTAGCTGTAATACGCTTAATTTTGATTTTAAAATTATCAAGAGTTCTAACAATATTGTTCTTATTTTCAATCAATTCCTGATTGATTTGTTGGTGATCGATCTCTTTATTTTCATATTCATTCAGAAATTCCGGTTTAGGAAATTGATAAAATGAGAGGTCTAAGTGAGGATCGTAATCTTCTAAAATCCGGGTGAATCCTGTTTGATCTTCAGAATCTTCGAGATCACCCTCTTCTTTTTCAGATCCATTTTCTAGTGAATTTAAAAAATCATCTTCAATAGGGTTGTTAACAATTTCAAAATCAACACTTTCTAACTGATCGGTCCTTTTTGGTTTTTCAGGAACTCTTGCTTCAAAATTATCCTCTTCATTAAAAAGGATCACATTTTTATCGTACTCCTGGGTTAGTTTATTTCGATCTTCAATATACAAACCGGGAAGTGATATGTCATTTGTTGGAATAATGGGTGGAATTTCAGATAAGAAGGAATCTTTGAAATTTTTTCTTTCAGATTTCGATTCACGAGGTGTTTTCTCACTATTTTTAGATCTGATTTTTGGAAAATTGAAAGAGGTTAAAACCTGAACTGTTTTAAGAGGTGAAATATTGTAAAAAAGAATAAGGATAATGAACAGGGAAGCCGTTAAAATTAATATGGTTCCCCCAATTTTTGTATAAGTAAGGAGTGTTAATGCTAAAAAATTCCCGAAAATTCCAGAAATAAATTCAGAACCGAAATAATGAGTAAAACATCCGAAAACGGTGGATAACCAAGCCATAGAGATGAGAGTAGTAAAAGTGGTCAGTAATACAGGTAATATTTGTTTTGAAAATGTTAAATAAAATCCGAAAATAAAAAACAAAAAAGGAAATCCTATGGCAGAAAATCCAAAAGTAAAATCAATAAAATAATAAGCTAAATGAGCCCCAAGTGTTCCTACAAGATTTGAAATTCCCAGTGTTTTAGCAAGAACATGTGATCTATCAATTTCATAGTTAAAAAAAGAAGAAACAATAGAAAAAAGCAATAAAACAGCAAATAACATTAAAATGATTCCATAAACCTGAATCATCCTCTGACTTTTCATCAACTCAATAAACTTATCAGTTTTAACTTTACCTGAGTTCTTGGAAGTTCTGTTTTTAGATTCACCTGAAGAAGTTTTTTTAGTGCTTTTCTTTGTCTGTTCTTTAGCTTGTTTATACCGGATGGTTTGATCCTTGGTATTTTGATGTTTGTACATATAAAAAATACGTGAATATCATTAATATTAATAGGATACAAAAGTAAATAAATTTAATCTATTTTACAAAATAAATATAGAAAGAATATTAACAATAAACTGTTGGGAAAAAACGTTTTAAACTTGACAAAAAAATAGATAGATTTGCTATTTTTGCTAAAATTTATTAAAATATGAAAAATTTGTTTTTTTTACAAATCCTTAATGGTGATACCACCGCAATAGCTACTCCACCCGTAACTCCTACAGTTGAAGAATTAAAGTTTATTGATTTGGTTTTTGATATGAATAGTTTGTGGATCATGATTCCTCTTTATATCATGTTCTTTCTTGCATTCTATATATTTATTGAAAGATTGTTGACTTTAAATAAAGCCTCCAAAGAGGAGCGTCATTTTATGAATAATATTCGTGATTTTATTCATAGTGGAAAAATTGATTCTGCTCTTGCCTTATGTAAAGGAAACGATACTCCATTAGCAAGAATGATTGAAAAGGGGATTACCAGAATTGGAAAACCATTAAATGATATTGCTGCAGCTATTGAAAATACAGGAAAATTAGAAATCCAAAGTATGGAAAGAAGAGTTTCCTATTTGGCAACTATTGCAGGTGCTGCCCCTATGCTTGGTTTTTTAGGAACTGTAGTTGGGATGGTTGTTGCTTTTCATAACATGGCAGCTAATCCTAATAATTTGAATATTACAGATTTATCCGGTGGTATTTATACCGCAATGATCACTACTGTTGTTGGACTTATTGTAGGTATTATTGCTTTTATTTTCTACAATATTATAGTTTCTAAAATTTCTTCCGTTGTTTTTAATCTGGAAGCAAAAACTACCGAATTTATGGATTTACTCCATGAACCTGTTTAAAATCAAAAAAAATGAACTATGGCTTTACAAACTCAAAATAAAATCAGCCCCAGTTTTAGTGCAACATCAATGTCCGATTTGGTGTTCCTACTTCTGATTTTCTTTATGATCACCTCAACTTTAGTGGCACCTAATGCGATCAATATTTCATTACCAAAAAGTTCATCCGGACAGGTTTTAGGTTCCAGAAATATTGAAGTTTATGTGGATGCGAATAAAAACTACTTTTTAACCACTACAAATCATACAGACCCTGAGCCTGTTACTGCTGAAACATTATTACCTGCTCTTTTGCAAGCTGCTGCAGTGGACAAATCTGAATCACGAACCATTATACTCAGATCTGATGCTACTGTTCCTGTTCAAAATATTGTTACTTTATGGGATGTTTTGAATAAATTAAATGAAAATTTAGCTGAAAATCAAAGATATCGGTTGATATTTGCAACTGAATCTGAAAGTAAATAGATCATTATGTCTGACGAGAAAAAATTTAAGGTTATATCAGGATCAGTTTCCACTTTGGTGATGGTGTTGGTTCTTTTAATTTTGCTTTTCTGTGGATTTAAATACCAAAATCCACCCCCACCGGCAAAAAAAGTTATTTTTGTTGAACTTACTGAACTGGGTGGAGGAAGTAGTGGAAGCGGAGGTAATGAAACACCACAAAATGTTTCAAGTGTGAAACCAACTGCTCCGGATGTTGTAACCCAAAACACTGAAAATAATGATGTTATTAATTCATCGAAAACAAATAAACAAAATAATAACACAGCTACTGTAACGCCTAAACCTGATCCAAATGCCATGTTCAGACCCGGAACCGGTGGTGGAACAGGCGGTCAAAATGGCACTGGAAGAGGCCCAACTTCCGGTAATGGATTTACCTCTGGTAGAGATGGTACCGGTGATTCAGGAATCGGAGATGGAAAAGGTACAAGAGGTTTTGCGAGAATCCCTGATATGACGATTAAAGAGGAGGGTACTGTTAGTATTCGGGTTCATGTCCTTGCTGATGGAACTGTTTCAGATGCTCAAATTATTAATTCAGCAAAATATCCTACTTCAATATCATCTTCCGTTATTCAAAAAGAATGTTTAAGAAGAGCTAAAGAAGCTAAATATCGTTCCGGAAATGAAGAGTTCAGATATATCATCTTCAGTCCCGGAAATTAATATCTAATCAATGAACTATCAAGATATTCTCTCAAAAATCTACACCAGCTACCCCATGTATCATAAAATCGGTTCTTCTGCTTATAAAGAGGGACTTGAGAATATTGAAGCTTTAGCTGAAATTGCCGGAAATCCACATACCAAACTTAAAACGATTCATATAGCCGGAACTAACGGAAAAGGTTCTGTGTCTTCATTGCTATCTTCTTTTTTTCAGGAAGCCGGTTTTAAAACGGCTCTGTTTACATCTCCTCATTTGGTTGATTTTAGAGAACGAATTAAAATTAATGGTCAAAATATTCCGGAAGAAAAAGTGATCCATTTTTTTGAAAAATATCAACAAAAATTAGATCTGATAGAACCCTCCTTTTTTGAAATTACTACTATTCTTGCTTTTGATTATTTTGTAAATGAAAAAGTGGATATTGCCATTATTGAAACAGGTTTGGGAGGAAGATTAGATGCTACTAATATTATAAATCCAATTCTTTCTATCATTACTAATATTTCATTTGACCATACTCAGATTCTGGGTAATACACTTCCTAAAATTGCATTTGAAAAAGCAGGAATTATAAAACCGGGCATTCCTATTTTAATAGGTGAAGCAGATTCTAAAACATTACCTGTATTTCAAGCTGTAGCCTCTCAAAAAAATGCACCATTGTTTGTTGCAGATAAAATAAGATTGTCCATTATTGACGATACAAATCCTACCGAAACTCATATTTCTGTTAAATACCACACTAAATTACTCTATGAAGATCTCATTTTACCACTCCAGGGAAGTTATCAATTGAAAAATCTGGCCACCTATTTTCATGCAATAGAAATATTAAAATCATTTTTTGGCTTTAAAAAGGATTATGCTCGCGCAGGAGTGGAAAATGTTCTAAAAAACACAAATATTTTGGGTCGCTGGCAGGTAATACAAGATAACCCCTTGATTATTTGTGATGTAGCACATAATATTGGAGCATTTCAATATACCATTCCTCAAATTTCAAATTTGACTAAAGATCAATTACATATAATTTTAGGTTTTGTGGATGATAAAGATCTTTTACCAATTCTGAATCTATTACCGACAAATGCTCATTATTATCTTTGTAAAGCACCTGTTTCAAGAGCTTTAAGTCCAAATATATTGCTTAAAAAATTTAAAGAGTTCGAATTGAATGCTGAAATTATTGATCCTTCTACTTATCAAACCTATTTAAAGGTAAAAGAACAATTAGAACCTCAGGATGTACTGTTGATTACAGGCTCTTTTTTTATTGTTGGTGATTTTTTGGAACAATTTTAGTATTTTTGCAGATTAAATACTTACAAATGGATACTACACGTCAAAATAAAATTGCAAAATTGATTCAAAAAGAATTAGCAGACATTTTTTTGTTTGATTCTTTGCCGATTTATAATTGCATGATAACTGTTACCAAAACCACAATTACTAAAGATTTATCTATTGCACGAGCTTATCTTTCCTTGTTTAATACGGAAGATCCTGATGCAACCATCAAACAAGTCAGAACCAATACCAAAGATATTAGATATAGATTAGGACAAAAAGTGAAACACCAACTTAGAATTGTCCCATCTATTGAGTTTTTTATTGATGATTCTTTAGATTATATTGAGAATATTGAGAATCTTTTGAATAGTTAATAAGACTTTCATGAATTCTACTAAAACAGCTCTATTCATTGCGTTAAGATATCTGTTTTCTAAGAAAAAACACAATATCATCAACATTATTTCAATTATTTCAACTGTTGGAATTTTGGTGAGTACCGCTGCTTTAATTATTGTTCTATCGGTTTTCAATGGATTGGAAGATTTGGTTTCAAACTCATTTAATCAATTTAATCCTGATTATAAAATCACTTTAAAGGAGGGAAAGTCTTTCAGTACTGATTTAATTGATGTTAATAAAATATTGAAAATCAAATCTATAAGTTCTGTACAGGAAGTGGTTTCCGATTTAACATTAGTTTCAAAACAAGATAAACAAATTTTGACTCATTTTAAAGGTGTTTCTCCTGAATATCCATCACAATCGAAATTGAATCAATTGATCTATGATGGTTCCTTCGTTTTGGAAAAGAATGGAAATCCACAAGTAGTTCTGGGAGCAATAGCAGCAGGGACATTAGATATCAATCTGAATGGCTTTGATATGCTGAAATTTCACTATCCTAAAAGAAACCGAAAAAATTTAGCAGATCCAACAGAAGCATTTTCTGTTCTTTATTTACAACCTTCAGGTGTTTTCCTTTCTCATACGCAGTATGATGAACAGTATGTGTTTGTACCGATTCAATTTGCTAGAGAATTAGGTAGTTTTGAAAATGAAGTGACCTCTTTGGAGTTGTTTTTAAAATCCTCAAACAATGAATTTCCGGAACAAAAAGAGATTCAAAATATAGTTGGAAATCAGTTTAAAGTACAAAACAAATTTGAACAGGAGGAATTGTTGTTTAAAACGATGAAATCTGAAAAATTGATGGTTTTTATTATTCTTTCTTTTGTTATTTTAGTTGCCATTTTTAACATTCTTGGGGTTATTGGGATGTTAATTGTAGAAAAGAAAAAAGATATCGAAATTTTAAATAGTATTGGTGCAAATCAGAAATTAATCAGCTCCATATTTCTATTTGAAGGGATTTTAATATCATTTTTTGGTGGAATTTTGGGGATACTTTCAGGTGCTCTGATCTGTTTTATTCAACAACAGTTTGGTATCGTAAAATTAGGGGATGGAAGTGCACATTATATTATAGATTCTTATCCAGTTATAATGGAATTTACTGACTTTATAATCGTTTTTATATCGGTAGTAGCTATCAGTTTTCTTACTTCCACTTTTTCTGTAATTGGAATCAGAAAATATAAAACAAATTTGGATTTTTATCGTTAGTATTGGATATAGATTAAATGGATTCACCAATTTATTAAAAACTATGAAATCAATATTCTTTAAGATTATTCTCTTTTTATTTTTATTTTATTCAATTTCAAATGGTTATGCTCAAATTCCAGTGGGTGAATTTCGTGAGCATCTTCCTTTTAAATCATTTTTTCATGTTGCTGTAACACCAGATTATGTGTATGCTTCCACAATGAAAAATTTAATGGTTTTAGATAAAAAAAATGGTTATACTAAATCCACTTTATCTAAATTAGATGGTCTTTCTGAAATTGGAATTGAAAATCTTGCTTATCTCAAAAATAGTAATTTGTTACTCATCATATACAATACCTCAAATCTGGATTTTTTAAATGGTGAGCAATTGGTAAATATGTCTGAAATTAAAGATAAACAAATTTTAGGGTCCAAAAAAATTAATGGCATTTATGAAAAAGGAGATATTGTTTATCTGGCTACCGGCTTTGGAATTGTCTCTATTGATGTTAAAAGATTTTTAGTTATTGATACCTGGTTTACGAATTTGAATGGTTTAACTTATCAGGTATTTGGATTTACTGAATTTCAAAATCGTTATTTTATTACTACTGATAAAGGTGTGTTTTCTATACAAAGTGATGATATCAGAATACCTGATTTTTCTGCCTGGAATTTTGAAAATCAGTTAGATACAGGTAAATACACTTGTATTGAAACAATTGGAAATAATTTAGTTGTAAACAAACATGGAGAAGAAAGAGATTCCATTTTTACTTATACTAATGGAACATGGCAATTTGCAGAATCTATTTATGGATTTCAGGTGATGAATTTTAGAAAACAAAATAATGAATTAGCGATATTAGATTATGATCAGGTTCATATTTATGATGAAAATTTGAACCTTAAACATATTTATAAATGGGTAGATGGTGTTTTTTTAGCACTAGGAAGAGATCTGGTTTTTGATGGATCTGAAGTTTTATGGATTGCAGATCAATATCATGGATTGGCCTATTTTAACCGTCCTGAAACATATCCTGTGATATATACTTTAGAGGGTCCGGCATCAGAAATGGTTGAAAATATGGATTGTAAAGAGGGCGTTTTAGCAATAGCTCCCGGATCAATGACTTCATGGGGAATAAACTATATTCCACCTTCAATCAGTATTTTTAAAAATCAAACATGGAGTTATTTAAATTCCCCTTTTTATAATTTTTCTCAACCTCATGATATTGTTAATGTAGCTATTAATCCCAAAAATACCAATGAAATCTATGCTGCTTCATGGTCGGGGGGTTTATTCAGAATTGTAAATGATACAATTAAAACACAATGGAATTCCTATAACTCACCTTTACAGTCCATTCATGCGTCTTCTGCTGATACGACTAAGTATGTTTTTGTTTCAGGTTTGTGTTTTGACTCCTATAGAAATTTGTGGTTAACCAATAGTAAAGTGACTAAACCACTTAAGGTGTTGAAAAGTGATTCTACTTGGCAATCCTTTAGTTTGGCACCCTATATTACCGGGAATGAAGAGAATGTGGCTCAATTTGTATTTGTTGATTCCAGAAACTATAAATGGATCACCTTTCCACGTCAAAATAAATTGATTGTGTATAATGATAATAAAACAATTGACGATCTTTCCGATGATGAAATTGCTCAGATTGATTTGAATTCAAGTGCCAATATTCAAACGGTACAAATTAACTGTATTACTGAAGATTTGAATGGAAATATGTGGATTGGTTGTGATCGAACCGTAAAAGTAGTTTATAATCCTTCTTCTGTTTTTGACAAACAATTATATGCTAAAAATATTCTTTTAGAACAAAATGGTTATGTTCATAATCTTTTTGAATTTGAATCAGTTACCTCAATTGCAGTAGATGGAGCAAATAGAAAATGGATTGGAACATCAAAAGCAGGCGTTTATTTAATGTCCGAAAATGGAACTGAACAAATAGCTCAATTCGATGAGGATAATTCCCCTTTGATATCCAACCAAATCAATGCAATAACCATTGATCAAACAAGTGGTGAAGTGTATTTTGCTACAACTGCAGGGTTAATCTCATACCGAGGGACAGCTACTGAAGGAGAAAAAAATTACAACAATTATAAAGTATTTCCAAATCCAGTTAAATCAGGTTATACCGGATATATTACTGTAACCGGTTTGATGGAAAATTCTTTTTGCAAAATTGTTGATGCTTCCGGTTTATTGGTTTGGCAGGGTTATGCTGATGGGGGACAGTTAGTTTGGAATGGTTTAAGTTTTAACGGACTTAGACCTGCTACAGGTGTTTATTTTGTATTTGCATCAAGTGACACTGGCTCTGAAAAACAGGTCGCTAAAATACTCTTTATAAATTAAAATGTTTGTCACAACCAAAGGAATTTTACTACATAAAACAAAATATTCAGATACGAGTATTATCGTTAATATATTTACTGAAAAATTTGGAACACAATCGTTTATTATTAAAAATGCGTTTTCAAAAAAATCAAAAATAAACTATTCCTTTTTTACTTCATTAGCGTTACTTGAGATCACGTTTGATGATGTAATATTACATAAATTAGGTTTTTTAAAAGATATTTGTTTTTCAAAACAATATATTAAAATTCCTTTTGATCCTTCCAGAAACGCCATTTTGTTTTTTTATAATGAATTGTTATACAAACTGTTAAGAAACTCTTATGAAGATAAAAAAATGTTTGAATTATTGGAAATGAGTTTGACAGAACTTGATACAGTAGAAAAATTAAGTCAGGACACACATCTTTATTTTTTAGCCGATTTAATGCAAACATTAGGAATATATCCTGAAAACGATTACTCACTACGTAAACCTTTTTTCTCCATTGAAGAGAATCGGTTTAGTGACATTTATGTTGAAAATAAGTTTTTTCTTTCTGAAGAAGCCAGCACTTATTTTTCAGAAATTTTAAATCGGCAACATGCTACATTACCACCAAAACCCATTAGAAATGAAGTACTAACAGGAATGGTGCAATATTTAATCGTACATAATGAACATATTTATTCTCTTGATTCATTGGGGATTTTGATGGAATTAATGAAATAAGTTGTATTTTTGTTCCAAAATAGAATTCATGAGATCTCGCTTAAAAAAACTTGAATACCCTTTTTATTTACTGATTGTTGCCTTTTTAGCGTATTTTTGGTTTTTACACTATGCCCCCATTTACGATTTTGCTGATGAATTTTTTCCGGGGCGTTTTTTTATGTCAGAATCAATCAGAAATGGTATTTTCCCATTATGGATTCCATACCAATCCATGGGGTTGCCTATACATGCTGATCCACAAGCAGGTACGTTTTATCTTCCATTATGGATTTTATCACTATTTACATCCTATTCCCCTTATACATGGGGCGTAGAATATATTTTTCATGCATTTATGGGTGGTGTTGGGTTTTATATGTTGGCAAAACATTTTTCAACTTCAAAGCAGATCAGATTTATTGCCGGTTGTATTTTTATGTTGTCCGGATTTTATGTAGGAAATGTTCAACATATATCCTGGATTATTGCAGCTACATGGATTCCATGGATTTTATCTAGCACTATCACATATCTGCAATCTCCTACATTTAAAAATGGATTATGGATTGCACTCTTTTTCTCATTTCTTTTTACTGGAGGGTATCCCGGCTTTTGGATTCTCACTTTTTATATTATTATAGGACTTTTTATCTATTTTTTAATAATTAATAGAAAAAATAATGATAAACAATATTACAAAAAATTATTATTATATTCAATATCAACCTTAGTTGTAGTACTTATATTAATACTTCCTTCACTCATCTCATTTTTGGAAATTAAAAACTATATTACAAGAGGGGCTCCTCTTTCTTATGATTTACAAATTTCATGTTCCTATTCACCTAGATCATTTTTATCTCTATTTTTTCCATTTATTGCAAATACTGAAAGTGAATTTATCCAGAATGATATTAGTATGTCATCCATCTATGTGGGAATCATAACTTTGCCATTTTTAATTATGGGTATATTTACCAAATATACAAAATGGAATCGTTTTTTTATAGGACTAGGAATTGTAGCCTTGTTACTTAGTTTTGGAAAATATTTACCATTTCACAGATGGGCATTTGAGTATATTCCCTTTATCAATATGATGAGATTACCTTCCATATTCAGATTATTTATAATTATACCTATTATTTTACTAATAATTAATGGATTAGAAGCTTTTATTGTCAATAAAAATAGAAAATGGTTAAAAATAGTCACAATAACCATTATTTTTGGTCTATTAATTGTAGTAATTTTAATAGATTATTTTTCAAAAACATCTATTCTGGGTGAATTAAAAACCTTAACCTGGCAAAATAGTATTTATAAATCGATTGGATTTAAATTTATAATTAATGGTTTGATTCAAATTTTATTTTTAACGATTTTTTATATTATAATCCATAGAAAAAGAACTAACAATTCAATCATTTATATTTTAATTATCATAGATTTACTCTTTAATAGTACCATTTGTATTCATAAGACAGGATATGTGGCTGAATTAACCAACAAAGAATTGGCTCATTTTCTTTCTAAAAAACCTCAAAACTATTTGATTCCAAATGAGATAACTACGAGTAATCAGATTTATTGGGAAACTCCCTATCCTTCATTATGGCGCAACTTGGGAATATTTGAAAAAAAAATAGAATGGTTTAGCTATAAAGGAGTTATACTCAAAAATTTCGAATTGATGACAACACCAAATCAGCAAGTAGGGAAGGAGTTATACTTTCCAAAAGTTGCATTTTTCCCTGAAGAAGTGATATATTCCAAAAATGCACTGCCCATAACCCCTGAAATTGCGTATACAAATGATAAAAATTTGGTTAAAAAATATATAGATTCAACATCAGTTATAAAAATTTCAGGTTTTAAACCCGGGCTATTGGAAGTGAAAACTCAAACATTAATTAAACGACCATTAATAATTGCACAGAGTTACTATCCCGGTTGGAAAGCAAAATTGAAAAACGGTACATTATTAAAAATAAAACCATTAAATAGCTCTATGTTATCGGTTTTAGTTCCAGCGGGAAGCCAAATAATAACATTTTATTATTCAAGGTCTGATATTGTAATAGCATTTATTATTCAGATGTTTGGGTATTTGATTTTCATTATTTTTATAATGTTAAAGACATTTAAACGAAAGTAATTGGTGGGGTTCATTGTCCTGCGGAGCACTAATTGGGTATTCTTATAAATGATTGGTGAAAATATTTGTAAATTGTTCATTAATTGCAATATATAAAATTTAGTGATTTTGCATCCGATTAGTAACAACCTTTTAATAGATTAGCCAATTGAAAACCAAAATTTAGAATCTATCACACATTTGGCAATTCAAAAATCAACTAAAATTTTAAATTTATCTCACTAAAATTAGATCAAATCCTATTCAGATCTAACAAATATTAGAAATTATCACACCAATTTCACCATTTTTCAAATAAAATGGTGTTATCATTTATAATAAAGTTGTTTTGGGGTTATACAAACATTTTGCAATGCTTGTAGTTTTCTTTTCCATTGTTGATTGAGATCGATTTTTCAATCATAGCAGATGAGGAATCTAATCTGAATTTGATCTGTTCAAAGATCATATACCAATACAGATAGTTTTGCAGATAACTGGAGGATACTCCATGAAACCGATCCATAAAAGCAAATAATTTTAGGTATCTGCTTTCAATCGTTTTTGTATCATAATATTGGTTACATCCTTTCACTTTCTGATCCTTTTTTCTAATAAAGTAGCTGATCTTTCGTTTTCCTGCAAATTGTTTAAGAATCGGATGATCACTCAAACAGAGTTTTTTCACTTTGTTTAGTTTTTTACCAATATGTTTCTTTAATTCTTGTTCTTGTAATGCACCTTGTTGAATAATTGTGATTTCAAAATGGGATACTCTGTCTCCAATAGCCACTAAAGAAAGAGGTTTGTATTCCCCATTTCGGATACTTTCTGCTTTCCTATTGCTGGCAGGATTCGTTATCTTTCCTTTTTGTCCTATTTGTTTAGCTTTGGCTCCTTGTCCCTTTCGGGAGAAGGGTTCTGAAATATCAATCATTTCCGTTATTCCTAGATATTTATCCGGGACATATTCACTCAGAGAGGAGATAATTTTATGTCTCCAATCAAATGAAGTTTGGTTAGAGATTTCCAATGCATCAGAACAATCTTTAATTCCTGTTCCTGATAACATCAACAAGAAGTAGGTTTGTAGTTTCTCCTTCTTTTTGATGTAGGAAATTGTAGTACCTGAGAACTCATTAAAGCTTCTGCCACAACTCTTACAAAGAAAATATTGAACTCCTTTTTTCTTACCGTTTAGAATAAAATGTGATTTTCCACATTTAGGACACACTCGGACTTGCTTCTCTCTGATATATTTACAGATAGAAGCTAAAGGATTAACAGAACTCTTTTTTTTGGAATTTTCTTCAGCGGATGGTGATGGTTGTACTGAAGTAGGGTCAATGGTTTGCTTAGAGGATTGGGGTAGTTCATTCATAGTATTTTGAGTTTAGTGAGTACTTGATATTGATGCAAATATAAACAAAAAAATGAACGAATTGCAACAAAAATAAAAAAAAATCTGCTAATCTAATAAAAGATTGATGCTATTGCGATGCAAAATCACAAGACTATAAAAAAGTGTTTAAAATCAAAAATATACCGAAAAACTCACCCATCTTTTAATAGATTAGGATAGTAGAGCTCTGTCGATTTAAGTATTCCAATTTTATAGAATAAAAATTAAAAAAAATTAAAAAATCCAAAAAAAAATGGTAATTTTGTGGTTTGTTTTTAAAAAAAATATTATGTCTCGTAAATACATATTTGTCCTTGGCGGCGTCGTCTCAGGATTAGGAAAAGGAATTACTGCTGCTTCTCTCGGAAGACTCCTCAAATCCCGTGGAGTAAAAGTAACTATGCAAAAATTGGATCCTTATCTGAATATGGATCCCGGTACTATGAACCCAATACAACATGGGGAAGTGTTTGTTACTGAAGATGGTGGCGAAACTGATTTGGATTTAGGCCATTATGAACGTTTTATTGATGAAAATTTAAATAAACACTCTAATATTACTTCCGGTAAAATCTATTACTCAGTTATAGATAACGAAAGAAATGGTTTATATGCAGGTTCAACTGTTCAAATGATTCCTCATATTACTAATATGATTAAGGACAAAATTCGCCTTAATGCTGAAACAAACGAAGCTGATGTGGCAATCATTGAAGTGGGAGGAACAGTCGGTGATTATGAAAGCTTACCTTTCATGGAAGCAATTCGCCAATTTTCTTATGATGAAGGATACGATAATTGTATGTATATCCACGTGGCTCTTATCCCTTTTATTACTCCAAGTAATGAATTAAAAACAAAACCAGCTCAACATAGTGTAAAAGAATTACTTAGCTTAGGAATTCAACCCGATATCCTCGTCTGTAGAAGCGATAGACCTCTGGGAAAAGAGATCAAACAAAAATTATCCCTTTTCTGTAATGTGAAACCCGCTTGTGTGATCGAAAATATTAATTCCGAATCTCTGTATGAAGTTCCCCTTGCCCTCGAAGAGGAAGGTCTTGCAACACAAGTTATCAAAAGATTGAAAATTAAATGTAAAGATAAAGATCTTTCTGACTGGACTGCAATGGTGGATATGAGCAAAAAATTAACCAAATCTCTTACTGTTGGTTTGGTTGGAAAATATACTGAATTACATGATGCTTATTTAAGTGTAGTTGAGTCTTTAAAACATGCAGCTATCTTTAATCATGCCAAAATTGATATTCAATGGATTGATTCAGAATTAATTACTCCGAAAACAGCTTCAATTCATTTGTCAGGGTTGGATGGCATTCTAATCCCGGGTGGATTTGGCGTTAGAGGGACTGAAGGTAAAATTAATACTGCCCAGTATGCCCGAGAAAATAGAATCCCTTATTTGGGCCTCTGTTTAGGTATGCAAATCGCTATTATTGAATTTGCTAGAAACGTGGCTGGTCTTAAAGATGCCTGTTCAATTGAAATGGAACAGGATACACCACATCCTGTGATTAACTTTCTTCCTGGTCAAGAGGATAATAACGTGCTTGGAGGAACTTTACGTCTGGGGAAATATCCTTGCAAAATAATGCTCAATACCAAAGCCTTTGATGCTTATGGAGTTGAATTAATCACTGAAAGGCACCGACATCGTTATGAAGTGAATAATGACTATAGAACTGTATTAGCTGATCATGGACTTGTTTTCTGTGGAACTTCGCCTGATGGCAATATTGTAGAAATGATTGAGCTTAAAGAACATCCTTGGTTTGTGGCTTGTCAGTTTCATCCTGAATTTAAATCAAGACCCAATAGACCACATCCTCTATTTATGGGATTTATTAAGGCTTCTCTTAAATAGTCGTTTATCTTTCTTTAATCAAATTCTGAACTTTGAAAAAATTAATATTATTAAGAAATAAGGAAAAATCTTTACAAAGATTTCATCCTTGGGTCTATTCCGGTGCTGTTTATAAAAAAGATCCTACTTTAAAAGATGGAGATGTTGTTGAAGTGTATGATGCACAAAATCAGTATCTTGCAACTGGTCATTATCATAATAATTCGATTTGTGTCAGAATTTTTAGCTTTGTACAAATTGATCCTGATTATAATTTCTGGAAATCAAAATTTGAAAATGCAATTCAATATCGAAAAACGTTACAACTTATTGATAATAATAAAACTACTATTTTTAGATTAATTAATGGTGAAGGTGATTTTATGCCCGGTTTAATCATTGATTGGTTTAATGGCAATGTGGTAATCCAATTCCATTCAGTGGGAATGTATTTTTTAAAAGATACCATCATTCAGATTTTATTAGAATTGTTTCCAGATCAAATTGTATCAATTTATAATAAAAGTGCAGCAACTTTGTACGAAAATCTGGAAACGAATACAGATGATGGTTTACTTTACGGATCTTTAGATGAAGTAGCAGTCCATGAAAATAGTGTCCCTTTTTATGTTGATATTGTAAATGGTCAAAAAACCGGGTTTTTTATAGACCAAAGAGATAATCGTCAATTAGTTGGTGATTTTTCAAAGGGTAGGAGGGTGTTGAACCTTTTTTGTTATACAGGAGGATTCTCCCTTTATGCACTTCAGGGAGGAGCTCAATTGGTCCATTCTGTTGATATTTCTAAAAAAGCAATTGAATGGACTGATAAAAATGTGGGTCTATTAAATGAAAAAGATCTTCATCAATCTTATGCTGAAAATGTTTTTGATTTTTTAGATGACATGGAAGATGGATTTTACGATTTGATCGTTTTGGATCCACCGGCTTTTGCTAAACATCACAGAGCTAAAGATCAAGGAATAAAAGGGTACCGCAATATTAACCGCAAAGCAATGGAAAAACTAAAACCGGGAGGCTTATTGTTTACATTTTCATGTTCTCAAGCCATCACTCAGGAAGATTTTCAAACTATCGTTTTTTCAGCTGCAGCTATTGAAAATAAAACAGTTAGAATCGTAAAACAATTACATCAATCTTTGGATCATCCTGTTAGTATTTATCATCCCGAAGGAGAATACCTGAAAGGACTTATGCTTGAAATTAGTTATTAGGTATTGGGTATTAGGTTTTAGGTTTTTTTAAGTAATTGGATTATCTGACTTTAATATTATTTCTTTTCAGTCCAATTCTCTTTTAGAATGAAATTTGTTTTGCCAATGATTTGTTCTTCATTATCTTTTACTCCTAATATTTCAATTTCGATTTCATTATTACTCAGCCAATTAATATTATTAGGGCCCCAATCTTTTGGCGAATATTCATATTCAATTCTAAAATGATTGTTTTTAACTTCAATAATCTGAAATCCATTCATAGAATAACCGGCAATAAGATCTACATTAAAAGAAACAATCCTACTTTTATCTGGTGATAATTTTGTTTTTCCAAAAATATATTGTTTTTCACCATTTATTCCATTAACTAAAAGATGTGAACACCCTTCATAATGTTGAATTTCAATTACAAATACTTTTATCGAATCATAATAATCTCTAAAAGAGTATTGGATTACAAAATCTTCAATCACAGTATCTTTTAAAATGATTTCTTTATTATTTTCTAATTTTAATATTAGTAATGAATCTTTTCTTTGAACTTTATGGGCATATTTCTTTAATTGATATTTTTCAATTTTCTGCTCTTTTTTATAAGAATTATCAAAGTAATCAAAAATTGAGTCCAACTTATCTAGCTCTTTTTGGGCTCTTTCAGAAGAGTAATCTATCAGATATGTACTAGAATTCTGAACCTTAAAATTATTTTTACATCCAAAAATTAAAATTAAAAAAATGAAATATTTTCAATTATTCATATTAATTTTCCCCAAATCAAAAATTGAATAAAATTCTCTTATAACCAAAACCCAAAACCTAAAACCTAATATCTCTTAACTCTTAACTCTTATCTCTTTAACCAACGCTTCCCTCCAAGCTAATCGCTAACAATTTCTGAGCTTCAACTGCAAATTCCATAGGTAATTTATTTAAAACATCTTTGGCGTACCCATTCACAATTAGAGAAATAGCAGCTTCTTTGTCGATACCACGTTGTTGACAATAAAATAATTGTTCATCAGATATCTTAGATGTAGTGGCTTCATGTTCCAAAATAGAACTTTTATTATTGCAATCAATATAGGGCCAGGTATGAGCTCCACATTGATCACCCATTAAAAGAGAATCACATTGGGAGAAATTTCTGGAGTTTTCAGCTTTTTTGCTCACTCTAACCAATCCACGATAACTATTTTGGCTTTTACCTGCAGAAATCCCTTTAGAAACAATCAAACTCTTGGTATTTTTACCAAGATGGATCATTTTTGTTCCTGTATCAGCTTGTTGATAATGATTGGTAAGAGCAACTGAATAGAATTCTCCAATTGAATTATCCCCTTGTAAAACACAAGATGGATATTTCCAAGTAACAGCTGAGCCGGTTTCTACTTGTGTCCAGGATATTTTAGAGAAATCCCCTTTACATAACCCTCTTTTAGTCACGAAGTTATAGATACCACCTTTTCCTTCTTTATCTCCAGGATACCAATTTTGAACTGTTGAATATTTTACTTCTGCATGATCTAATGCCACGATTTCAACAACGGCTGCATGTAATTGATTTTCATCACGTTGTGGTGCAGTACACCCTTCCATATAACTAACATACGCCCCTTCATCAGCAATAAGTAACGTACGCTCAAATTGTCCGGAATTCGCGGCATTTATTCTGAAATAAGTGGATAATTCCATCGGACATCTTACACCTTTTGGAACATAACAAAACGATCCTTCGCTAAAAACGGCAGAGTTCAAAGCTGCAAAAAAATTATCACTGTATGGGACAACTGATCCCATATATTTTTGAACTAAATCAGGGTGTTTTTGGACAGCTTCCCCAAATGAACAAAAAATGATTCCTTGTTTTTCTAATGTGTCAGAAAAAGTAGTTTTTACTGAAATAGAATCAATAACAGCATCAACAGCTACTCCAGCTAAGGCTTTTTGTTCATTTAAACTGATGCCTAATTTGTTAAATGTATCCAATAACTCAGGATCCACTTCATCCAAACTTGTTAACTCTTTTTTTTGTTTTGGTATTGCTAAATAAATAATATCCTGATATTTAGGTTTTTCAAATTCTAAATGAGCCCATTCAGGTTGTTCCAATGTTAACCATTTTTTATACGCTTTTAAACGAAAATCAAGAAGCCATTCTGGTTCGTTTTTCCGTGCTGAAATCAACCTAATTACATTTTCATTTAATCCTATTGGGAACTCTTCTATATCAATATCTGATACAAATCCATATTTATATTCACCTTCGGTTATATTTTCTATAATTTCATTTGCCATTATCATTCGAATTAATATGCAAAAGTACAAAAAAATGTGTAATTTTTCGCTGTATTGATGAATTCAATACATGATATTGGTATAATCTTAGAATACAGATGACTCAGATTAATTAGATATTGACGAATTTATAAAATACTATTTTAAGGCTGCAATTGAATCACACAATGCTTGAGTTACCTTTTGTCCCGATTTATAATAAAGGTGATTTCCATCAGTTGATTGATATAGATCATAATCTAAACTGAAATTAAAATATCTTACATTATATTCTTGAGAAATTCCGGAAATGATTTCATTAAAATTGTACATGAAATTTTGTTCAAGTTGAAACATCTCTTTTGAAGTCGGAAGTCTTACCAAATAGACATCTCCATGTTTTTTAAACAGTTCAATTATTTTTTTTAAATAAAAAATACGATTTTTGGAATATACTTTTTTCGTATGCAATTTGTAATATTCTGCCAAACAAGTTTTTTGACTTTTAAAATAATCTGCTTGGTTCCATTGAAAATTTACTTCTAACCAACCATCGTGATGTAGTTCAACTTTTCGTTTTGGATTTGTTTTTCTAAAGAACTCTCTCCAAGGTGAAATATTATTTTTAAAAAGATATTCAAAATTTGGATTTACATTTACAAAATACATATTACTTAATATAGCTTCAGTATTTAAGTTTTCTTTACCATCTGGAGTTATATATGAGGTTATACTAAAAGGATCAACACATATAATATAAATACCATTTTTGGATTCTTTATCAAATTTTTTTTTAATACTTTTATAGTAAACTTCACCATATGGAGAATGATTAATCGTAAAAGAATAATTGAAAAAATCTTTTTTAAAATTGGATTTCAATATAGAAGGGATAATACCTTGAGCCGCACGAGAAGAACCAATTATCAAATTTTGTTGTTTTGGTGAAGTAAATCGTAAATAGAATGGATCAATGAACCCGTCAGCATAAATAATTGTTGTAATTAGAAAAAAAACAATTGGGAAAATGCAGAAAAATAGTATCTGTTTCAAAAATTTCTTCATAATACTAAAATTGGAAATAGATAAATTGTGCTTGTTTTGCCCCTAACATTGCAATTAACAAAATAATCAAATAATAAATAGTTATTCTTACCCATTTTTGTTTGAAAAGACCCATAATTTCTAATCCATGTTGTTTTTTTCTTTGAAACCATTCTACCAATACTAGTATCGCAATAAATATGGTAATCTTGGTAAGGTTATCATTTATAATACTGACTTTTAATGGTGATGTAAATAATGAACGATCAAAAATTCCAGATAGATAGCTTCCTAAATGTTTAATATTGTTGGCTCTGAATATGATCCATCCAAAAAGTACCAAAATAAATGTTAATCCCATTTGAAAGAACTCTTTAATCGAAGGGAATAACTTGTTTTCTGCAACAATACCTGTATTTCGCCTGTTTTTATTCATTAGAAGTAATGGGAGAAATAATAATGCATGAAATGCTCCCCATATAACAAAAGTCCAATTGGCACCATGCCACAATCCACTGACTAAAAATATGATCATGGTATTTCTTATAGATGCCCATTTTCCTTTTCGGCTTCCTCCTAATGGAATATAAATATAATCTCTGAACCAAGTAGTTAAAGATATATGCCATCTTCTCCAAAATTCAGCAATATCTCTACTGAAATAAGGATAATTGAAGTTTCGCATCAACTTTATTCCAAATAATCGTCCAGTTCCAATAGCAATATCAGAATACCCGGAAAAATCTCCATAAATTTGAAATGCAAAACAAATTGCTCCTATCACTAATGCACTTCCCGGCATATCTGAAGAATTATTAAAAATATGATTGGCTAACATTGCACAATTATCGGCAACTACAATTTTTTTAAACAATCCCCACAAAATTTGCCGCCCCCCATCAACAGCATCAGTATAATTAAATACTCTTGGTTTATAAAACTGGGGAAGTAAATTGGTTGCTCTTTCAATTGGACCTGCTACTAATTGCGGGAAAAATGATACATAAGATAAAAAAGAAACGACATCTTTAGTTGCTACAATATCTCTTCTGTAAACATCAATAGTATAACTTAAAGCTTGAAAAGTATAAAAACTGATTCCAACAGGCAAAATAACTTTTAAAGTGGTAGCCTCTAATGTGATTCCCATTGAAGCAAATAGATCAATAAAGTTTGCAACAAAGAAATTATAATATTTGAAAAAGCCTAATATCCCTAAGTTTAAAATTAAATTAGCTGCGGTAATCCATTTTCTTTTATTAAATTTGGTTGGTGTTTCATTGTCGTAATGTTGTACTAATACACCACTTCCCCATGAACATATTGATGTTAAAGCAATTAATAATAAAAACTTCCAATCCCACCACCCATAAAATAGATAACTTACAGCTAAAATAAAGAGATTTTGAAGTTTTAAATTTCTTTGAAATATAAACCAATACGATAAAAAAACTAAAGGTAGAAATATCGCAAATTCGTAAGAGTTAAATAACATAAAAGTCTTTTAAATAATCGGCAAAAATACACAAAAATTTTAAAAATAATTGATCTTTTTTAGTATCTTTGCTTAACAAAAAAAATGGAAAATATTTGAATTAAATACTTGTTTATTAAATAAATACAAATTATAATATAATGAAAAGAAAAATTGAATTTTGTTTGGTGTATAGAGATATGTGGCAATCTTCAGGAAAATATGTACCTAGAGTAGATCAATTAAAAAGAATCGCTCCGGTGATTATTGAAATGGGCTGTTTTAGTCGTGTAGAAACTAATGGAGGTGCATCTGAACAAGTAAATTTGTTGTATGGTGAAAATCCAAATATCGCAGTTAGAGAATGGGTGAAACCTTTTAATGAAGCCGGAATCCAAACTATGATGCTAGAAAGAGCATTGAATGGATTAAGAATGTATCCCGTTCCTGCTGATGTCCGCCAGTTGATGTTTAAAGTGAAAAAAGCTCAAGGTGTTGATGTTTCCCGTTCTTTTTGTGGATTAAATGATCCTAGAAATCTGGAACTTTCTATCAAATATGCCAAGGAAGCAGGTATGATCTCACAAGCCGCATTAAGTATTACCTATTCTGATATTCACACAGTGGAATATTATATGGATTTGGTGGACAAAGTGGTCGCTTATGGTGCTGATGAGATTGGTCTGAAAGATATGGCCGGTATCGGACGACCCGTTACTCTAGGAAAATTGGTGACTGAAATCAAAACAAAATACCCTCACTTACGTGTTCATTATCACGGCCACTCAGGTCCGGGTTTTTCTGTGGCTTCTATGTTAGAAGTGGCAAAAGCTGGTGCGGATATCCTCGATGTTGCTATGGAACCACTCTCCTGGGGTATGGTTCACCCTGATGTGATCACCATTCAGGCAATGCTAAAAGATGCCGGTTTTGATGTTCCCGAAATCAATATGAATGCTTACATGCAAGCCAGAAGTTTGACTCAAGAGTTTATGGATGACTTCCTGATCTATTTTATTGATCCCAAAAACAAACATACTTCATCATTACTTGTTGGCTGCGGTTTACCAGGCGGAATGATGGGTTCCCTTATGGCTGATCTTAAAGGAGTTCATAATGCTATCAATATGTTCCTTAGAAAAGATGGTAAAAAAGAACTCACTGAAGATGAATTGCTAGTTCAACTTTTTGAAGAAGTGGCTTATGTTTGGCCAAAAGTGGGAAATCCTCCTTTGGTAACACCATTCAGTCAATATGTTAAAAACATCGCTTTGATGAATATCCTGCAAATGGCTCAGGGAAAAGAACGCTATTCGCAAATGGATAAAAATACATGGGATATGATTTTAGGTAAAACCGGAAAACTTCCCGGTACTTTAGCCCCTGAAATTATTGAATTAGCTCAAAAGAATAATTACGAATTCTTCAATGATACACCACAAACCTATTATCCTGATGAACTAGATAAATACAGAAAAGAGATGGATGATAACGGGTGGGATTACGGTCAGGATGATGAAGAATTGTTTGAATTAGCTATGCACGATCGTCAATACCGCGATTTTAAATCAGGTGTAGCTAAAACTAAATTTGAAGAGGAATTAGCAGCAGCAAAACAAAAATCTAATATTCAAGTGATTACAAAAGTTTTGAAATCTCCTGAATTGGAAAAAGAGGAGATGATTGCCCGTGCGGAAGCCAAATATCCCGGAGCTAAACAAATTGTGGCTCCTGTTGGAGGTATCGTAATTTGGGAAATTAATGTGAATGAAAAATCGATGCCTAAACCTATTGGAACCAGATTTAATGAAAATGATATCGTTTGCTTTATTACAGCTTATTACGGACAAGAGGAAGTTAAATCATTGTATAATGGTCAACTTTGTGAAGTGATCGTTGGACATGGCGAAAAGGTGAAAAAAGGGGATATAATCGCTTTTATAAATTAGAATTTTTTTATTTCATATTATTATTGTACCCACTTTCCTACAAAACGGAATAGTGGGTACGCTAATATAAATCCTAATGTAAATCCTGATAATACATCAAGAGGATAATGAACACCTAAGTAAATACGGGTATATCCCATTAATAATGACCAGATTATAGCTGATACAATGATCCATTTTCTTTTTTTCGATAAGAAAAAAATGATAAATAGGGCGAAAACCATTGAGTTTGCAGCATGTGCAGACGGGTATCCAAAAACACCCCCTTTGTAAAATGTGCCATCACTTTTTTGATATAAATGAATTTGATCTTGTAAATCAATTTCTCTTGATGGTCTAGGTCTTTCTGTGGTTCGTTTAATAATGTTACAAGTTTGATCTGATACTATAATGGCTACTATAAGAGCCACAATGGGAATCAAACTCATTTTTTTGAATTTTCTGATTGTGAAATAGAGTACAACCAAATATAATGGAATCCAGAACCAGGTTTGAGTTAATACATAAATAATCGGATCTAACCATAAAACATGAAGGCTATTCAGAAATAAAAAAAGTTGTTGGTCTAAGTGAATGATCGTTTCCATATTATTCAAAATCAGGATATAGTAAATATTTTTTTCGTATAGTTTTAAATAGAGAAATACCTTTTGCCCAAGATTTTCTGATCTCTTCTTCACTTTTCCCTTTGATGATCTGCCATCTGAAAGTACTATTTCCTGCTAATTTGTCAAAAAATAGATTTTTTAAGAAAAATGTGGAAGAATCAGGATATAATGCGTATGCCTGTATCAAAAAACTGATCTCAATTCTGTTGGATTTTTCCAAGTTTTGACGAGCAAAGTCTGTTAAATTGTATCCTCTGCACTTTTCTCCTTTTAATGGTGGGTTTTCAGATACTCCTTTGATAGGTTGAGGCGTGAAATAATAATCACCTCCGGTAAAATTTGGATTCCCATACACTTGAAATGGAATTTCAGTTCCTCGTCCTAAACTGATATTAGTTCCTTCAAAAAAGCATAAAGTAGGATATAAATAAATCGATTCATCTGTTTTTAAATTAGGAGATGGAGGGTAGGGAAGTGAATAGCGCATTTTATGGTCATAAGCATTCATCGTAATGATCTCTAAATCACAGGTTAAGCTGTATTTTAACCATTTTTCACCATTGATCATTTGTGCATATTCACCAATGGTCATTCCATGAACAACAGGAATAGGGTGCATTCCAATAAAGGATTTATATTTCTCTTCTAAAATTGGGCCATCTACAAAATATCCATTTGGATTTGGACGATCCAAAACAATCACTTTTACATGATTTTCAGCAGCAGCTTCCATTATATAATGAAGAGTGGAAATATAAGTATAAAAACGACATCCAACATCTTGAATATCAAAAATGATAATGTCGATATTTTGCATTTGTTCTTTTGTTGGTTTTTTATTATTTCCATACAATGAAACAATCGGAATCCCTGTTTTAGAGTCTTTTCCATTTTCAATATGCGCCCCGGCTTCTGAATCACCGCGAAAACCGTGTTCAGGTGCAAAAATTTTAACAATGTTAATTTTTAAGTTCCATAGTGTATCCACTAAATGAATAGAGCCAATTTTTGAAGTTTGATTTCCGCAAATAGCCACTCTTTGATTCAGTAATTTAGGAATATAGATTTCTGTTCTTTCAGAACCGGTTTTAATTTGAGCAATTGCAAGTAAAGGAAATAATAAAAGAAAAAACAGAATTTGATTAGTATATTTCATGTAACAAAAGAGTTTAAAAATACATATATTATTATAGAACAAAGTTACGATAAAAAGTTAAATAAAAAAAGGTTGTCGAATGACAACCTTTTTTAAGATATTAAGATAAGGAAGCTTAGTAAGCAATACCTTGATCAATCATAGAATCAGCAACTTTGATGAAACCTGCAACGTTAGCACCTTTAACATAGTTAATATAACCATCTTTTTCAGTACCGTATTTTACGCAGTTTTCATGAATATTGTTCATGATAGCATTTAATTTAGCATCAACTTCTTCTCTTGTCCAAGCTAATTTCATTGAGTTTTGGCTCATTTCAAGACCTGAAGTAGCAACACCACCTGCGTTAGCAGCTTTACCTGGAGCGAAGGAGATTTTTTGAGATTGAAGATAAGTAACAGCATCTGCAGTACATCCCATATTAGATGTTTCAACAACATATTTACAACCGTTAGCAGCTAAAACTTTAGCATCTTCTAAACCTAATTCATTTTGAATAGCACAAGGGATTGCGATGTCAACTTTAACTTCCCAAGGTCTTTTACCAGCGATAAATTTTGCAGTAGGATATTTAGCAGCGAATGGAGCAACAACATTGTTTCTTGTAGCAAGAAGTTGATCCATATAAACGATTTTGTCACCTTTGATACCATCTTCGTCAACGATATAACCATCAGGACCAGAGATAGCAACAACTTTTGCGCCTAATTCTTCTAATTTAAGAGCAGCACCCCAAGCTACGTTACCGTATCCTGATAAAGCAACTCTTTTACCAACTAATGTATCATTTTTAGCAGCTAACATACCTTCTAAGAAATAGATAGCACCAAAACCTGTAGCTTCTGGACGGATTAAAGAACCACCCCAGTTTAAACCTTTTCCGGTTAAAACGCCAACATGTTCGCCACGTAATCTTTTGTATTGACCGTACATGAAACCGATTTCACGACCACCAACACCGATATCACCAGCAGGAACGTCAGTTTCAGCACCAATATATTTTTGTAATTCTGTCATGAAAGCTTGGCAAAAACGCATCACTTCACCTTCTGATTTTCCTGTTGGATCGAAATCAGAACCACCTTTACCACCACCCATAGGTAGAGTAGTTAAAGAGTTTTTGAAAGTTTGCTCAAAAGCTAAGAATTTCATGGTGTCAACAGTTACATTTTTATGGAAACGGATACCACCTTTGTATGGTCCGATAGCCATGTTGTGTTGTACACGGAAACCTCTGTTTACTTGAATTTTACCTGCATCATCAACCCATGTAACTTTGAATTGAATAATTCTTTCTGGTTCTAAAATTCTCTCTACGATAGCATATTTATCGTATTTTGGGTTTTCGTTAACGAAATCAACGATAGTCTCGAGTACTTCTTTTGCCGCCTGAATGTACAAAGGTTGAGCTGGGTTTTTTTCCTCTAGCTCAGCGATTAATTTGTGTAAATCCATAATATTTGTTTAATAAAATTTAGTAATAAATGTACCATTTTGGTGGTGCAAAAGTAAAACATTTTATTCATATAAAAAAACATTTTTGAAAATTTTTTATTATTTTTTTAAAACCCAAAATTACCATCATTTTAGATCATTTTTCAACAAACACTCTTAACATTTATCTATTATTTAAGATCTATTATCTCTTATTTTTTATCTTTTTCACAATTCATTTTTCATTTTTCATTTTTCATTCGTCTGTTGTCCGTTGTCCGTTGTCCGTAGTCTTTTTATTTGGGCATTCCGGCTCGCAAGCTCGCCGTCGGTCTCCGGCCTGTACTCCTCGTTTCGCTGCAAGGGTCTGAGCGGCCGGGCAGTAGCTCCCAAGGTCGCTCTACCCGGACCGTCATCCCCTAAGCAGCTCAACTTGCGGGGTACCTGGCCTTCGCCCTAATGCGGGGGTTCATTACCCGACGGAGTGCTTATCCCATATTCTATGAAATGCAGGCTAAGTTAGTCTCTAAATACTTAAATTTGAATTAATTTCGTAGTTTTCGTTTTTTTGCTTCCAACTATCACCCTGCTTTTTTTAGAATAGTTTTTTCTGTCATTTTTTTTGATTTTTTGAATCATCTGTTTGTTTTTTTGTTTATATTTGTCCCAGAACTTTATACTCACTAAACTCCAAAAACTATGAAAGAACTATCCCAATTCTCTAAGATTTTTAACGAAGCTTCTGCTTTAGAACAATCACAAGTCGTTGAAAAAATTTACCAAAAAATCAGTTATATCAATCCTTTAGCTTCTGAATGTGAACATATTAATCGGATTCAGGTCAGAAAATGTCCACGTTGTGGAGATACTCATATTATCCTGAATGGGAAAAGAAAAGATGTTCAAAATTATTTCTGCAAAAAGTGTCATAAGAGTTTCAATGAGTTTACCGGAACAACTATAGCATATATTAAGAAGAAAGAACTCTTAAAACCTTTTATTCATTCTATGTTGTCAGGAGATAGTTTGTATCTTTGTTCCAAAACATACCATATTGCCATACAGACTGCTTTCGACTGGCGACATAAAATCATTGCGGCTCTTAAGGAATATTCTCAAAAAAATTATCCGGGAATTACAGAGATGATCGTAATACAAAAGAGGTTCTCCAGGAAAGGACAAGGAGCAAAAAGCAAGAAGATTGGACAAAAAGGTAAAATCACTGATCCTGCTTCCAATAAAAAAGCTGAATCTATAGAGAAAGGAGAATACCAACCTCTTTCATTAGTAGCGATGAGTGGAAGAACATCCCGATTTGAGATTAAAATCGTTCAACAGGGACCATTACAACTCGAAGCATTGAATGAAGAATTAGGAAAAAAACTAAGTAAGGTTAAGAAACTATGTCTGAAGGATGATGATATTCTGAAAAAGTTCGCAGGTAATAAGAAAATTAGTTATTTTGTTTATCAGCAAGGAAAGAAAATTAGAGGTCGGAATAAATACTATAATACTGAAATCATTGAAAATAGATATATCAAAATGAATCGTTTTTTAGAAAGATTTCATGGTGTTTCATCGAGTTATTTACAGAACTACCTTTACTGGTATATGATGTTGGATCTGATTATGTATAAGATCGATTCATCATCTGAAATGATCGAAAGATCAATGTCAGTTCCTAAAGGAAAAGAGATTTACAAAAAGTGTAAGATGTTTGTTTAATAAGAGTAATTTATTCTGATTTTTTGAAATCCATTTGTTCAAAGCAAGGGCAATGAACCCCCGCATTAGGGCGGAGCCGGAAAGCCCGCAAAGGAAGAAGCCGTTGGGATGCAGGGAGTTAAAGAGCGAGCCTGTGAGCTACTTTAACGACCATGCAGCCCCACGGCTTATTACTGCGGACTTGCAGGCGGAGACCGACCCTTTGGCGAGCGACAGGGAAGATTTTAATTAAAGTATTGATTATGTTGAGCGAAGCCAAAGGGGAATGCCCAAAATAGTGAATAATGAATAATGAATAATGAGAAATGGAGCACTTTTTATGCTATTCCTTTACTAATTTGCAAATTCACAAATTTTCTAATTCCTTTCGCCCTTTCTCCAATTAGCTCATTGATTTCTCTAAAGTTTTCCATAATTTTTCAGCAGTTATATCCCATGAGAAATCCATTTTTCTCTCTTTCCCTGTTTGAATAAGTTTATTTCTATACGCTATATCCATACTTAATCTTATTAAAGATTGAGATATTTCATCGATAGAATAAGGATTCACTGTACTTACAGCGTTTTGCCCAATCTCCGGCATCGAAGTTGTATTGGATGTAATCACCGGAATCTCAGCATGAAAACCTTCTAAAATTGGAATTCCAAAACCTTCAAAAAATGATACATATAGCATCGCTTCTGCAGCTCCGGTTATCAGAATAAGCTCATGGATCTCTTTGCGACCCAAGAAAATGACATCATCCTTGTTTTGCATTTGCAAATAGGTGTTTTCAATTTCCCCCGGAAACCCTTTCAGACTTCCTACTATCACTAACTTGGTGTTTTTTTGATCAGTAGTTTTGAAAATATCAAAAGCTCGGAATAAATTTTCAATATTTTTTCGCTTGTGTACCAAACCGACAAATAAAAAATAGGGATCTCCTCCGGTATATTGGTTTCTGATCTCTTGCTTTTCAGAATCTTCTAATGGCCTATATAAAGTATTACAACCATTATACACTACATCAATTTTGTTGGGATCAATTTGATACGTTTCCTGAATATCTTTTTTGGAATATTCAGATACAGTCGCAATTCTGGTTGCTTTTTCTGCAAATTGATGAAAATATTTGCGATAATACCATAATGGTTTCGGTGTGATAAATTCAGGATGATGCTCAAAATTGATATCATGTATCACATCTACCGATTTACATTTTAAATTCAATGGAATCCAGCCATCTGTAGATAAAAATAGATCCGGCTTGATCTTATTTAATTGATAGGGAATCCCGTATTCAAAAAAAAGATACCATAAATAGGGATGACGAGCAGGTGGATAGGCAACAATAGGAGTGATGTTGGATGAAAAAATAAAATCTTCGTGAAAAGGTCTGTCAAAAATAAAATAAAAATGATGCTCAGGATGGTTTTGGGTTATTCTTTTTAATGTTTCGTAAGAAAACCATCCAATCCCTTCTAATTTATCTTTAAGAAGCAGTCTGGTATTGACAGCAATTTTCATAGTGATTGTTAATCGTTAATTTTAATATCCTTAACGTTTAATTGGATATTAGTGACATTATTCCAGGTATTTTCTTCTACATGATACACAATGTCAAAATCGTTTCTTTTCATGATCTGATCATAATAATCAAGTTGATTAAAAGCAATCACATCAATAGGTTGTGCAGATTTATCCCGGTATGAAACTCTCATTTTCAAGTGTTTATCACCTACAATACGTGCTTTTCCTTCTTCAATAACATGCCTTGATAAAAATAAGGGCGCCATATTTTCTGGTCCATAAGGAGCGAATTTCTTCAAATTGTTTACAAATGATGTATTGATTTCAGAAAGTTCTAATTCCATATCCACATTTAATTCAGGAGTAAGAGGTTCATGTTGAATATTTGCGACAACATACTCTTCAAATTTAAGGATAAATTTTTCTAAATTGTCCTTTTTTAAAGATAAGCCTGCAGCAAATTTATGACCTCCAAAATGTTCCAAAAGATCAGCACAATAGTCAATTCCATCATAAATATTAAACTCTTTAATGGATCTGGCAGATCCGGTAATGAGTCCATCAGGTGAATCTGTAATAACGATTATGGGTTTATAAAATTCTTCAACCAATCTCGAGGCAACAATTCCAATAATCCCTTTATTCCACCCTGGATTATAAATAACAATACTTCTTCTATCTTTATAATCTTCACTGGTTAAAATAATGTTTATAGCTTCTTCAGTAGCTTTTTTATCTAATTCACGACGTGTATCATTGTGATTATTAATGTTTTCTCCAATATCTTTCGATTTTGATTCATCTTCACAGGTGAGTAGTTTAACAGATTCCCTTCCTGTATTGATTCTTCCTGCGGCATTGATTCTGGGGCCAACAAAAAATACAAGATCAGAAATAGAAATTTGACGGGAGAAAATGGTCTCATCACTCTCTTCTCTAATCACTTTGATTTTTGCTTGTTCTAATATTGATTTAACACCTACACGAGGAATACAATTGATAATTTTCAAACCATAGTAAGCTAATATTCGATTTTCTCCGGTAATAGCAACAATGTCTGAAGCAATACTAATGGCAACCAAATCGATTTTGGATAGCCAAAGTTGGTCCGGAAGATTGAATTGTTTACAATAACCTTGAATCAGTTTAAACCCAACCCCACAACCGGATAACTCTTTATAAGGATAGTTGCACCCTTTTCTTTTAGGATCCAGAATAGCAACTGCTTTTGGTAATGTATCTCCTTCTAAATGGTGGTCGCAAATAATCACATCGATCCCTTTTCCTTGAGCATAGTCAATTTTATCGTTGGCTTTAATCCCACAATCTAAAGAGATCAATAAAGAAAAATTATTGTCTAAGCAATATTCAATACTGAGATCTGAAATGCCATAACCCTCTTTATATCGGTCAGGAATGTAATATTCAATGAAATGTCTGTAATCTGAACCGATTATTTCACTGAGAAAAGAGTACATCAATGCAACAGCAGAGGTTCCATCAACATCGTAATCGCCATAAATGAGGATTTTTTCGTTATAGATAATAGCTTTAGAAATCCTTTCTACCGCTTTATCCATATCCTGCATGAGGAAAGGATCATGTAATTTTTCAATTTTGGGCTCAAAAAAGTCTTCAGCTTCCTCTTTATTGTTGATACCTCTTTGGAGTAGGAGTGTCGCTAAAGGCTTCTCAATATTGAGAATCTCGCACATATTAGCTACCTCATTAGAATCAGGCAGTTGGTTAAGAATCCATCTTTTATCCATTTAGATTTTTTTAGATCGCAAATATACAAAAATATAGTATATAATGTTAAAAATATTAATAAAATTATATATCAGTATATTAGAACTTTAAAAAATGAATTGTAAAAAAAGAGTTTAAAATAAATAAATAATGTTAGATTTTCATCTTTTTTTCAATTTCATCAATATAAACCTTCATTTTCTTGTCAGTTTCGTAAAGATTTGATATTGTGCGACATGCATGTAAAACGGTAGCATGGTCACGATCACCACAATAAGTGCCGATAGTAACTAATGGAAGTTTAGTATATTTTTTAGCGAAGAACATGCAGATCTGACGAGGTTGAACAATTTCACGTTCTCTTTTATTGGTATTAATTTTATCCACAGAAATTTTAAAGTAATCGCAAACAATCTTTTGAATGTATTCAATAGAGATCTCTTTTGCGGTACTTTTAACATATTTATCAATCATCTCTTTAGCCAAATCAATGGTGATCACTTTGTTGTTTAAGGATGACTGAGCTAAAATGGCAATCATTGCACCCTCCAATTCTCTAGTGTTAGAAGTGATTCTAAGTGCTAAATAATCAACAACTTCAGGAGGAAATTCAACGCCATTATTTTCTAATTTTTTTCTTAAAATGGCGATTCTGGTTTCTAAATCCGGAACAGTAAGGTCAGATGTTAATCCCCATTTAAAACGGGATAACAATCTAGGCTCAAAACCTGAAATCTCAACAGGTGATTTGTCTGCAGTGATCACTAACTGTTTCCCTTTTTGGTGAAAATGGTTAAAAATATGGAAAAAAGCCTCCTGTGTGGCTACTTTTCCACCTGCAAGAAATTGAATATCATCAATAATTAAAACATCAATCGATTGATAGAATAAAATGAAGTCGTTTCTATTGTTGTTTTTTACTGCTTCAATAAATTGTTGATAAAAAAGATCTGAATTAACATATACCACTGTTTTATCAGGAAAATTTACTTTAGTTTGCAACCCAATGGCGTGCGCTAAATGAGTTTTCCCAAGGCCAACTTCAGAATAAATAAATAATGGGTTAAAAGCCGTTTTTCCGGGGTTTTTTGATACAGCCCATCCGGCAGTCCTTGCTAATCTATTGCAATCTCCTTCCACATAATTATCAAAATTTAATGTATCCACTAAATTAGATGGAATTTTATGTTTTTTAAGTCCGGGTAAAATAAATGGGTCTGGAATCTCTCTGTTGGGAGAATTGTAAACATCAATCGGAATTTTTGAAGGAGGATTCGAAACTGCAGGTCTATTGTTGGATGGTAAATTGATCGTTTTGTTGTTTCTTGTATCTTCCAATTTTTCAATCACAACTTTGTATTGTAATTTTCCGGATGGCCCCAATTCCTTCCTAATCACCTTTCTTAAAATGTTAACATAATGTTCTTCAAGCCATTCATAGAAAAATTGTGATGGAACCTGAATAATAAGAGTAGATTTTTCAATGCCAACCGGTAAGATCGGTGCAAACCATGTTGAAAAAGATTGTTCATCAATATTGTCTTTAATAATTGCTAAACAGTTGTCCCACACTGATTTAAAATCTTTTGTAATCTTACTCATCATCATATTCCCAACGTTTGTTTTAATTAAATAACTTGTTTTGAGTGAATTAACATATTAAATATGTTCAATTTTCCTTTCTACAAAAATGAACAAAAAAAAGTTAAAAAAAAAATGATTTTTTACTTGATTATTAAAAAAGTTTGTATATAGGGAAATGGTGAATTTACGACTAAACCAAAAAACATTTTTTAAACTACTTGAACCAAAATATTTTATACTTTTGCACTGCAAAGATACGGAAAAAAATGATGGCAAAATATTCGGGACT
This sequence comes from uncultured Bacteroidota bacterium, assembly GCA_942493315.1. GTDB lineage: Bacteria > Bacteroidota > Bacteroidia > Bacteroidales > WCHB1-69 > UBA5429. The sequence goes on from OW818690.1 coordinate 2,647,596, forward strand.
TGTTGTTCATGGTTTAAAAAATGGTAGAAAATTTGGATATCCAACTGTTAATATCTTATTGGATAAAAATATGTATATACCTGATAATGGAGTATTTGCAGTTGAAATCTATTTGTTTGATAAAATATGGTCAGGAATGTTATATATTGGAACCCGTGCTACTTTAGATTTAAATGAAAGAATTATTGAAATACATATTTTTGATTTTAATCAGGATATCTACAATTTGCCGCTACAATTTGAAATTTTAAAAAAAATTCGTGATGATCAGGTTTTCGAAAATGTTGATCAATTAATTTCTCAAATACAAAAAGATGAACTGGAGATCAAAAACTTTTTTACTAATCGCTCTTAATCTGTTTCTTATTTACTCCAACGTAAATGGTCAGGTGGCAACTTATGAAGAGTTGTTGAAACAACCTGTATTCACCTCTTTAAAGAAAGCTTTGGAAAATCCGGATCAGGTGTATCGCCTGAAATTAAGCGGAAATATGCATTGTGATACCATTCCTGATGTTATATTTCAATTTAAAAATTTACAGGAATTGACCATCACACGAGCCAAATTGCTAAAAATCAATCATAAAATCAACGAATTGCAATATTTAGTGTATTTGGATATTAGTAATAATCGTCTGGTGGATCTTCCTGAAGAGATTTGTGATCTTCCCAATCTTCAATATCTGATCATTAGTAGAAATAAAATCTATAAACTACCTGAAAATTTAGGCAATCTTTCTTCTTTGAAAATGATCGATGCCTGGGATAATATTTTTTATACGTTACCTCAAAGTATTACTAAACTAAAAGATACTTTAAAGATGCTTGATATTCTTCAAATCCCAATTAAAGATGAAGAGTATAATGAAATGAAAAAATTATTGCCAAATACAGAAATTTTATATACGCCTGTATGTCCTTGTATGTTAGATCGTTAATATAAAAAATTGTTATGTGGATATATTTGAATGTGTAGTTTTTTGATATCCTGATATAACCTTTCTTTTAACTGATCCACATTTTCTTTCGTTTTTGCTGAAATAAACAGCGAATTGTTATGCAACTTTGACATCCATGTTGCTTTTAACTGATCCAACGTGATATTACATTTTTCCATAGGAGTGAGATCATCTTCTTCCTTTTCTATCCACGAATATTGATCCATTTTGTTGAAAATGTAAATGACCGGTTTATCTCCCGCTTTAATTTCATGTAAAGTTTGAATTACAACTTCAATCTGTTCCTCAAAATCAGGATGACTAATATCAATCACATGTAATAAAAGATCTGTTTCCCTAATCTCATCCAAAGTGGACTTAAATGACTCAACCAAGCCATGTGGTAGCTTTCTGATAAATCCAACGGTGTCTGATAATAAAAATGGAAGATTGTTGAAAACCACTTTTCTAACGGTAGTATCTAAAGTTGCAAATAGCTTATTTTCAGCGAATACATCGGATTTGCTCAATAAATTCATTAAGGTGGATTTACCTACATTCGTATAGCCGACTAAGGCAACTCTAACAAATTGATCCCGGTTGGCTCTTTGTGTATTTTTTTGTCGGTCTATCTCATTTAGCCTCTGTTTTAAAAGGGAGATTCTATCCCGAACAATACGTCGGTCAGTTTCAATCTCCTTTTCCCCCGGACCTCTCATCCCAATTCCCCCTCTTTGTTTCTCCAAGTGGGTCCACATACCGGTTAATCGAGGTAAAATGTATTGATATTGAGCTAATTCTACCTGAACTTTGGCATGTGCTGTTTGAGCTCTTTTAGAAAAAATATCTAAAATTAATCGTGTTCTATCAATAATTCTTATGCCCAAAACAGCTTCAATATTTCTTGTTTGTGATGGAGATAATTCATCATCAAATACTGCAATTTGAATACCTAAATCAATAATGATGTTTTTAACCTCTTCTAATTTACCTGAACCTAAATAGGTACGGGGATCAGGATAGGGGAGGTTTTGAATCACTTTTTTGATAGCAATTCCGCCCGCTGTATCAACTAAAAATGCTAATTCAGAGAGGTATTCATTCACTTTATCGAATGGCGTGTCAGGTGTTGCAACGCCTATTAATATTGCTTTTTCTTGTTCTATCTTTGCTGTTAAATCCGCCATTTTTTTATCTATTTTTTTAAGAATGCAAAAATACGAAATAAAGTCATTATTTGAATAATTATTTGGGCATTCCCTTTGGAAGTTCAGGGGATCATTCTCCGACGGAGCTCCGTATCCTATTCCAATAAAAGATGGGTGTTTTTTTTCCTATCTTCTTAATCAAAAACTTTTTATCAATGTTTGTAATTTTAGCATCAAATTATTACCAGTTTTTTATTAGAATATTAAAAGCAGCTCCGTATAAAAACCTATCATAAATTGCAAATATTTGATAACTAAGTGTTTAAATAAATTTTATGCTTTCATTCCTCCAGAATATTGATTTTTTTGTAATTTTGCAAATATCTATTTTAGATATACTATTTTATAACAATCAGTAATTTAATACTATATGAAAAATATTGCCCTCGTTACCGGCGCTTCTGCAGGTTTTGGTGAAGCTATTGCTCATGCTTTGGCTTCACTTCAGTATGATCTCATTTTAACTGCAAGAAATGAAAAAAAATTACAACAAGTGATTCAGGATATTCAATCCAAAAATAATATCGAAATATTACCTTTAATATTTGATGTTCAGGATTTTACAGCATGTGAAAAAGCAATTCAATCTATTCCGGAATCTTTTAAAAAGATAGATGTTTTAGTTAATAATGCCGGTTTGGCAGTGGAATTGGAAAAAATTCATACCGGTGCTATTGAGGATTGGGAACGAATGATCAACACAAATGTTAAAGGTCTGTTATATATGTCTCGCTTAATCACACCCCAAATGGTGGAACGCAAAAAAGGGCATATTATCAATATTGGTTCTATATCAAGTAGGGAAGTGTATGTGGGAGGAAGCGTATATTGTGCTACTAAACACGCTGTTTTGGCGCTTTCACAAGGAATGAGAATGGATCTTTTACCTTTCGGTATAAAAGTTACTCACGTTTCACCGGGTGCTGCTGAAACTGAATTTTCTATTACCCGATTCCATGGTGATGTTGATAAAGCCAAAAAAGTGTATGCCGGTTTTGATCCTTTAGTGGCTGAAGATATTGCAAATGTCGTTTCTTATGTCGTTTCACTACCGGAAAGAGTATGTATAAATGAGATTAATCTTACCTGTACAGCTCAGTTTAATGGAATTATTATCAAAGAATTACCACAAAATGAAAAATAGTTTATTGCATAATTTTTATCGTTTTGTTGCCCAAACTTCTGATGAACCTTTGGCTATTGAGATTCAAAGTGCTTCTGATGTTTACTTTTATGATAAAAATGGGAAATCGTATCTGGATCTCATCTCAGGAATCTCTGTTTGTAATCTGGGACATAGTAACAAACAGATAATCAAAGCAATAAAAAATCAAGTGGATCAATATATGCACCTCATGGTGTATGGTGAATTGGTTCAAAAACCTCAAGTGGAATTGGCTGAATTGTTGTGTGCCCAACTTCCTTCTCCCTTACAATCAGTGTTTTTTGTCAATTCGGGTTCTGAAGCTGTTGAAGGGGCTTTAAAATTAGCAAAACGGGCTACTGGAAGACAAGAGATTCTTTATTTTCAAAATGCTTATCATGGGGCTACAAATGGGGCTATGAGTGTTATGGGAAATGAAGAGTATAAAAAACCGTTTTATCCCTTATTACCCGAAACCAAAGCTATAAAATTTGGTTATCTTCCAGATTTAGATTTGATTACTAAAAAAACTGCCGCAATTATTGTAGAACTGATTCAAGGTGAGGCAGGAATTAGAATGGCTGAAAAAGAGTATTGGATTAAACTGCGTAAAAAATGTGATAAAACAGGTACATTACTGATCGTGGATGAGATCCAAACCGGTTTGGGTAGAACAGGTAAACTGTTTGCTTTTGAACATTATAACATTGTTCCCGATATTTTGTTGTTAGCTAAAGCTTTCGGAGGTGGTATGCCATTGGGTGCTTTTGTTTCTTCTAAAGAGTTAATGCAAGTTTTTACAAATAATCCTGTTTTAGGTCATATCACCACTTTTGGCGGGCACCCCGTATGTTGCGCTGCTGCTTTGGCACACTTAAAACAGATTATCAAAGGTAAATATTGGAATAATGCCACTGAAATAGGGGATGAGTTATATAAAATATTTTCAGAATATCCAAATGTTCAGGAAGTTAGATACAAAGGTGCTTTTATGGCTGTCGATTTTTATAATGGATCTATCAATATTCAAAATTTGAAAAAATTCTTAGAAGTGGGTCTTTTTTCAGATTGGTTTTTATGGTATGATGGTGCCTTGAGAATTGCTCCACCTTTGATTTTTGAAGAAAAACATATTATAGATCTTAAAAACAGATTATCTCAAATATAAATTCTATTACATGAAATCATATAGAAAAGAGCTTTTTTTTAATATTCCTACCAGAAGAGGAATCATCAATATAACGCGTCAGGTTCAAAGAAGTATTGATGAAAGCGGAATCAAGGAAGGAATAGTTTTAGTTAATGCTATGCATATTACAGCGAGTGTTTTTATCAATGATGATGAATCGGGATTACACCATGATTATGAAGTGTGGTTAGAAAAATTAGCTCCGGAAAAGCCTTATAATCAATATAAACACAATGGTTTTGAAGATAATGCGGATGCCCATCTGAAAAGAACAATCATGGGTAGGGAAGTGGTGTGTGCCATCACTAACGGAGTGCTCGATTTTGGTCCCTGGGAACAAATCTTCTACTACGAAATGGACGGAAAACGCCAAAAAAGAGCTCTTATTAAAATTATTGGGGAATAGATTTACCAGGTGGGACTATATGCACCTGGAATATGTTCCAGCTGGTTATTTTCCGCATTTCCTATAATCGTAATAATATCAAAACGAGCTTCTAATGTTATTTTTTTATAAGAAATATATGCATTAGCTGCTCTGATGATGTTTTTCTGCTTCATTTTATTGACAGCTTCTGCCGGTGTAGCAAATTGTGTTGATGTTCTCGTTTTTACTTCACAAAACACAATAGTACTCCCATTTTGAGCGATAATATCTATTTCGAGATGCCCAAAAGTCCAGTTTTTTTCTAAAATAGTGTAATTGTTTTTGAGATAATAATTTAAAGCAATCGTTTCACCGTCTTTTCCGAGATTTTGATTTTTAGTCATAATAGTTGATTTTAGTTATTTATTAGTTTTTATTTGAATTATACTGCTCTACTTGGGTATTAATTTTATAAATGGAATTAACATCTCCTCTAAGGAAATTCCACCATGTTGGAAGGTGTTTTTATAATAGTTAACGTATTGATTGTAATTATTCGGATAAGCAAAGAAATCTGATTCTTTAGCAAAAATAAAACGGTGGGTAACACCTTCTTTTGGTAAGAAAATATCTTCCGGATTTTTAATCTCAAAAATTTGATTCACAGGATAATCCATCGTTCTACCAACCTTATATCTTAAATTGGAATTGATGTTTTTATCCCCAATCACTTTAATAGGTTTTGATATTTTAATAGTCCCATGGTCAGTCGTAATAAAAATGGGGATATTCTTGGCTGATAAGTATTTAATCATCTCTAACATGGTGGAATTTTCAAACCAGGATGCAATTACACTCCGATAAGACTTTTCATCTTCTGCCAATTCTTTAATTAAATCCACATCCATTCTGGCATGAGATAACATATCTACAAAATTAAAAACGATTACATTTAGCTGATTTTGTAGCAAAGTATGAAAACTTTCAAATACTTTTTTCCCAAAATCGTGATTCAAGACTTTTGAAAATGACATTTTAATATTGTGACCATGTCGTTTCAAATTTTCAGCTAAAAGTGGTTGTTCAAACTGATTTTTTCCTCCTTCATCATTTTCATTGACCCACATTTGAGGATATTTTTTTGAGATATCTAAGGGCATTAGCCCAGCAAAAAGTGCATTTCTGGCATATTGAGTAGCCGTGGGTAAAATACTGTAATACAATTCTTCATTGTCAACTCTATAATAATCATTGATATAGGGTTGGATGGTTTTCCATTGATCATACCGCAAATTATCAATCACAAATAAAAATACTGATTTTTCAGTTGCAAAAGTGGGAAAAAGTTTTTCTTTAAGTACCGTATGTGAAAACAAAGGTTTTTCAGATGCATTACCGTTTAACCAGTTTTGATAATTTTTGATAATGTTTTTAGAAAATCTGGTATTAGCTTCCGCTTTTTGTTCCGCTAAAATATCTGCAACACCTGAATCCTCAATCTTTTCCAATTCTAATTCCCAAAAAACCAATTCTTTATACAAATCATTCCATTCCTCTAATGTTAGATTATCAGAGAGCTTTGATGAGATATTTCGAAAAGCTTGTTGATAGGCAATCGTACTTTTTTCAGATACAATCTTTTTATTATCAATATTCTTTTTTAAACACAAAAGAATTTGATTAGGATTTACCGGTTTAATCAAATAATCAGCAATATTTGATCCAATGGCATCCTCCATGATATGTTCCTCTTCACTTTTTGTAATCATAACAATAGGGATGTTCATTTGCAAAGCCTTGATTTTTTTAAGTGTTTCAATTCCACTTAGTCCCGGCATATTTTCATCTAAAAATATAATATCAACAATTTCATTTTCAACAACTTCCAATGCTTCATTGCCCGAAACAACAGGAATGACATGATACCCTTTGCTTTCAAGAAACATAACGTGTGGCTTCAATAGATCCATTTCATCATCAGCCCATAAGATAGTAGTTTTCATAGTTTTTAGTTTTATGTCCTTAAACGATTAATAATTTTTAATATTGCAAATATAGCGATATTATAGAAACATTTAGTTTTTTTAATAAAAATTTCTTGTAACTTTGCAAACTTTATTTATATTTTTGAAAATTATTTAAATATTTATCACATAAACACTTAAAAGATACAAAATATGGCGAGTAGAAGAAAGGAAATGTTTCCGAATGTAACTGATGAACAATGGAATGACTGGAAATGGCAAATTAGAAACAGAATCGAAACGGTTGATCAACTTAAAGAGTTCATTACCTTAACACCTGAAGAGGAAAATGGAGTTAAAGAGTCGTTGAAAATATTAAGAATGGCTATCACTCCGTATTATTTGAGTCTAATCGATCCTAATAATCCAAATTGTCCGATAAGAAAACAATCGATTCCAACCATTTCTGAAACGCATCAGGCTGCTGCTGATTTATTAGATCCACTTCATGAAGATGAAGATTCACCAGTTCCCGGATTAACTCACAGATATCCGGATAGAGTACTCTTTTTAATTACAGACATGTGCTCTATGTATTGTCGTCATTGTACACGCAGAAGATTTGCCGGTCAAAATGATGCCACTTCCCCTGAAGATAATATTCAAAAAGCAATAGATTACATTGCTAATACACCTCAAGTTAGAGATGTACTTCTTTCCGGTGGTGATGGATTAATGGTAAGTGATCGTTTGTTAGAATCTATTATTCAAAGACTTAGAGCTATTCCTCACGTTGAAATTATACGCATTGGCTCTCGCGTTCCTGTTGTTTGTCCTCAACGTATCACCGATGATTTAGTGAATATGTTAAAAAAATATCATCCAATATGGTTAAATACACATTTTAATCATTCTGATGAGATCACTCCTGAATCTATTGAAGCTTGTAATAAATTAGCAAATGCAGGTATTCCACTTGGAAATCAAACAGTTCTTTTAAAAGGTGTGAACGATTGTCCATTTATTATGAAACGATTAGTTCATAATTTAGTGAAAATGAGAGTACGCCCATACTATATTTATCAATGCGATTTATCGATGGGTATCGAACATTTCAGAACTACTGTATCTAAAGGGATAGAAATTATTGAATCTTTAAGAGGTCACACTTCCGGTTATGCAGTTCCAACTTTTGTCGTTGATGCTCCCGGTGGTGGAGGAAAAATCCCTGTAATGCCTGATTATCTGATCACTCAAAGTGCCAATAGAATCGTTTTAAGAAACTATGAAGGAGTTATTACCACCTATACAGAACCAACTGATTATGTAAGTAATTGTCAATGTGAAGATTGTAAATCAGGAAAGAAAGTAGATGGTGTTGCTTCATTGTTGAATGGTGATCGTTTAGCGATTGAACCTTCTCATTTGGCTCGTAAAGATAGACATACAAATCATTAAAAAATGCCTTTTGTCGATGAAATTTTAAAATATGAAACCCTTTCGATTATTGGTATGGAAAAAAATACCGGTAAAACGGAATGCTTAAACTATATTTTAAAAAGAATCGAATCCAAAAACAAAAATACCGGTAATAGCCACATTTCTGTGGCTATTACTTCAATTGGTATAGATGGGGAATCAATCGATCAGGTTTCAAAAACTAAAAAACCTGAAATATTTCTCGCTAAAGACACCCTTTTTGTTACCACTGAAAATTTCTATAGATCAAAATCTGTAACTGCTGAAATTCTGAATCTCTCGCATCGAAAATCATCGTTAGGAAAACTGGTTACTGCAAAAGTAGTTACACCCGGAAAGGTGATTATCTCAGGACCTTCCACGGTTGCCTGGTTAGAGGAGTATTTACAGGAAATGAAAGCACTTCAGGTTGATTTATCTATCATTGATGGAGCCCTTTCCCGAAAATCACTCGGTTCTCCCGCTTTAACTGAAGCCATCATTTTAACTACAGGTGCTGCCGTTTCACCCTATTTGCCCGAGCTAATTAAAAAAACCAGATTTTTATTACAATTGATGAACTTACCAATAGTCGATATTGCAGATAATCAATTGATTGATCAACTGAAATATCTGGATTCCGGATTGTATGCTATATCAAACAATTCTCAGATTATTGACATTCAAATTCCTTCTGCGCTTTTAATCAACCAATATAAAGATAATCTGTTCCAATTTGGAAACACATTCTATATTCCGGGTGCTCTAACAGATCAAATTTTAAATTTCTTAAGAATTCAGAAAGAGATTAAAAAAACGGTGTTAATAGTAAAAGATTTTACTAAAATCTTTGCATCACAAGTAGCACTGAGTAGTTTTATTAAATCTGGAGGAAATATCCAACTACTTTTGAAAAATAAATTGATTGCACTTTGTGTCAATCCAACTTCACCATCCGGTTTTACTTACAATTCCGATATGTTATGTGATACTTTGTCTAAAGAGTTTCAAATTCCGGTATATGATATTGTTAAAAATGATTATAAATAAATGAATTACGAGACGATCATATTTGCAAATGGGGATATTCCAACTCATTCCATTCCTTTGGAAATTTTAAAGAATGCCAAAAATATTGTTTGTTGTGATGGTGCAATTGTGAAATTACTACAATTAGGTTTTGTGCCAACTGCTATTGTTGGTGACATGGATTCCATTTTACCATCGATTAAACAGCAGTTCGAACACCTTCTTTTTCAGGATAAAAGCGAAGAATATAATGATTTACAAAAAGCGATACACTATTGTATTGAACAAAAATGGTTTAAAATTGCCATTTTAGGGGGTTTTGGGTTACGCGAAGATCATGCCATTGCCAATTTATCCATTATGATGCAATATGTTTTGGAATATAATGATGTTACTTATAATGAACTAGATATTGAAATGTTTACTAATCATGGGGTTTTTTCAGCTTTTTCAGAAACGAAAACATTCAGTTCCTACCCAAAACAACAAATTTCGATTTTTAGTTTTAATCAAAATTCCCAATTGACATTTGAAGGTTTAAAATATCCTGTTCGTAATAGATCTTTTCACTATTTATGGGAAGGTAGTTTAAATGAAGCTATTGCTGAACAATTTACAATTCAGTGTAGTAGGGGAGAAGTGATTGTATTCAAAAATTATTAATAGGTTGTACTCATCGATTCCGGAATTACAATAATATAATCAGCCCTGTTTAAGTTTTCCGGATCTAATTTCATAATATCTTTTTGTTGTACGATTGAAATGGTTTTTACTGATATATTTTTATTGTAAAGTTTTAAGTAATAAACAATTCCTGAATAGTTAGCAGAATGAAATTCTCCATTAAAATGAAAAAAGAGTTCCCCTTTTGAAAGATTTTTTAAAATAAAATAAGCCATTGTAGCATCCTTAACTGCTTGTGCTTTGGCAATATTTTCCGGATTTACAGATTTCATACCACCTCCCGAAGGCATATCATGTACCATATTTTTGTAGGCTATTTCATTTAAATCAATAGCAATAGGAAGCGGAGCAATATAACTTTTTGCTAAAGGACTCAACTGATCCAAAGATTCAATACCCAATTTAGATACCATTCGTGCATATCTTCTAGGTACATTTGTGGCATAAAATCGAATATTGTTTTGAGTGCAAAATTCTAAAATGGGAAGATAATCGGGATCATTATTGGGCCACAATTTGGATGATTCAAGGTACATTTTTTGATCATAAAATTTATTGATAAATGCCTCATCTAAAAGTAGTTGATTGTCCGTTTCCCACATTTCAGCACCCACTTTTAAACTGTCTTTTTTAAATTGATAGAATGATTTTACAATCTCTTTTTCTAACCAATGTGAAATGGGATCATTATGTAGTTCGCCAAATAAACAAACATCTGCTTTGATTCCATTTTCAATCATAAGATTGTAAGTGACCAAATTGCCATTTGAGTTATAAATTAAAAATGCCGGTTTGTCTATTGAAACGTTCTGAGAAATCAATGCTGGTGCAAGGATTAAAAATAGGATTCCTAATAAATATATTTTTTTCATTGTTAAAATTTTATGCAAATATATTCATTATTTTTTAAAAAGAAACAAATCTTTTTGATATTTTTGCATTTCTTAAATATAAAGTGATTGATATGAGTAAAGTGAATCTTTTTGTTCCATGTTCCATGGATATGTATAGTCCTCTAATTCCAAATAGTGTTATCAATATTTTAGAAAAATTGGGAGATACTGTTGTCTATAATCCTGAACAAACCTGTTGCGGAAGATGCCTTTATTATCAAGGGGAAAATGAAAATTCAATTGAATTAGCTAACAAATTACTTCATGATCTTTTCGATCCGAAAGATTTTAAAAGAGCTACTATTATTCCATCTTCTGCTTGTGCCGGTTATATTAAAAATTATTACCGATCCATATTGCATAATACGGCTGTGATAGCAGAAGTAAATGCTTTTACCAAAAATGTATTTGATTTATGTGATTATATTGTTAATGAAAAACAGATTACTAAATTAAATAATAGGTTTAATGGCCGTGTTTTCTACTACAATTCTTGTTCTGCCCGTAACTTGTATAAATATGAAAATGAACCGGAAACATTATTGAGAAATACAGAAGGCTTAGAATTGTTAATTGATACTGAAATCAATACATGTTGCGGAGCAAATGGTGCTTTAGCTTCTATTAATCCGGAACTATCTGATAAGATGTTGTCTGAATTGATTTTAAGAATGTATAATTGTGGAGCTCAATATATTACATCAACCGATATTCATTGTTTACAACATATTGATTCATTTATAAGCACCATGGATATCAATGTTGAAGTGGTTCACATTGCTGATATTTTAAATAATGAATTAAGATAACTTTTATCCTACCATAAAATAGGTGGATGGATAAACATGTTCAGATTCTTTTATTCTTTTACTTAGAGCAAAGGCTAAAGTTAAGGTTCCTAATCTTCCAATAAACATATCAAAAACCAAAACAGTTTTCGCAGCTGTAGATAAGCCAAATGTAATTCCGGTTGATAAACCACAGGTTGCAAACGCGGATACACTTTCAAAAAGTAGATTAATAAAGTTGAGTTGCGGTTCAATGATCGTTAATGCAAAAACTGAGATAAAAATGATGAGGATGGACATGATCGTAATGGAATACGATTTATCAACCAATTCAAATGGGATTGTTTTTTTCTGAAATTCAATATGTTTACGGCCTGTAATCGTTGATACAACAGATTTAAATAAAACAAATGCAGTAGTAGTTTTTATACCACCGGCTGTAGATCCGGGTGAGGCACCTATAAACATTACCAACATCGTTAAAATTAACGCAGGTGCAGATATTTTTGACATATCTACCAGGTTAAAACCGGCAGTTCTTGATGTTACAATTTGAAATAGGGAAGAAACTATTTTTTCAGGTATACTGTTTTTATCAGCTAATGAATGGTTAAACTCCAAAGCAAAATAGGTAATTGTTCCAAATCCTAAAATAAAAAATGTTGTTATTAAAACAATTTTTGTACTGGGTAACAATTTTTTCCATTTGAATTTTTTTCTTTCCATTATGGCATCTTTCCCAAAGAAATCACTTAAAACAAAAAATCCAATACCACCAAGAAAAATTAATATCATAATAATGATTTGAGGGAAGTAACTATGCACCACAGCCTGATCCATCAAATTGGCATTCCATAAACTAAACCCTGCATTGTTGTATGCAGAAATGGTATGAAACAAAGCATAATAAAAAGCTTCACCATCAGTGGCAAATAGGGTAGTGGTTTTCCAGTTTAAAAATAATAATCCAACCCCGGTAGCTTCAATGATAAATGTAAAAATTATAATTTGTCTGATCATTACAGAAGTTTCAGAGGTTCGGTTTGCTGATAAATAATCTTTTGTAAAATATTTTTGTTTTAAACTAACCTGAGATTTTGAAAAAAAGGAAGCAAAAAAGGAGGCAAATGATAAAATACTTAATCCACCTAACTGTATCAAAATCATGATAATCACTTGTCCACGAGTAGAAAAATCTGTTCCTGTATTAATAACTGACAATCCTGTAACACAACAGGCACTGGTTGATGTAAACAATGCATCAATAAAGGAGATCCCATTTGTGGTCATACGTGGCATCATCAATAGTAATGTCCCAACAAGTATCAGAACTAAAAAGGAGAGAACCATCATAGCAGGTGGACTCATATTGAATTTGGTCAGAAAACCGGATGCTTTTACTAATTCTAGGGAGGATATCAGTAAAAAATAGACTTGAATAAATAATATGTAATAGCCCCCAAAGATTGGATTATTTAAGAACCCAATTTTTACACTAAAAATTTCAACAAAGATAAAAGCTAATACTATTATACTCAATATGATAGCTTCAAATTTAGTATCTTTTATATATTGAATCCATTTGATCGAATAAACAACTGAAATAATATATTTTAATATATAAAAAATTAAGCTTAAGAAAATAAGTAAATGTATATAATATGTTGTTTCTTTAGAAATGTAAAATCCATTATAAAAACAGATGGCAATGATGGTACCAAAAGAAAATAGTAAACTTATTTTCTGTAGAATTTTTGAAACCTTTTCAGAATAATCTGAAACATGTCTCTTAAATTTTCTTTTAAAACTTTCTAATTTGGAGAGTGGCATCTTTATTGATTTGTATTGATAAATGAATCAATATCGCTTGATTTGCCAAATAATACAAATATGTCAGTATTTCTTACAATTTCTGAATTTTCAGGAACACCAATAATATGTTCTTCTGGTACTTCATAATCTACTGTTTCTTGAACCAGTCTTCGGATTGTAATTAAACTGATTTTGTAAGTATCTCTAAAATTAACCTCCTCTATGCTCATTCCAACAATTAATGATGGTGTTAAAACTTCTGCAATTTTATATCCATCAGGAAGTTGCAGATAGGTTAAGATATTAGGATTAATCAATTTATCAGCCAAAAGATTACCAATTTCATCTTCAGGTGATAAAAACTCAGTGATACCCATCTTTTGAAGAATTAATTTTTGATTTTCCCCCAAGGTTCTGCAAACAATCCGTTTGGTTTTAAGATCTAATAGATTAGCAGCACATAAAAGACGTGCTTCAAAATCGTTACCAATTGCAATAATAACTGTGTCAAAGTCATGAATATTTTCAGCTTCCAGGGCACGTTTATTGGTTGCATCAGTACAAACAGCATAGGCAACATCGTCAGAAATATCCTGAATAACAGATAGGGTAGAGTCTATGACTAAAACTTCAGCTCCTTTGTTAGATAATCCCCTCGCAATTGCGGATCCAAAGTGTCCTGCACCAATAACTGCAAATCTTTCGTTCTTCATTTTTTAATTTAATTTTTAACTTGCAAAAGTATACTTTTTTTAACGAAAAATCTCAGTTGCCCGATAAAAAATTCCGGTCATGTAAGCTATTATCATTCCGTAATTTGTGATTGGAATTTGATGATCAAGTGCGGGTTTCAATCGGTTTAAAATCTGTTTTCTGGTAATCATACAACCGCCACATTGAATAACCAATTTATATTTGGAGTAATCATCTACACTTTCTAACCCGGATACAATAGTGAAATGAAGTTGTTTTTGGGTATATTCCTGAAGCCAGCGTGGAATTTTGTACCTTCCAATATCTTCACAGGAGGTAAGATGTGTACAAGATTCCAAAACCAAAATATGGTCACCATCCTGAAGATCTTCAATCTTAGGTGTATCTTTTAAATAATTATCAAAATCACCTTTATGATGCGCTAAAACAATACTAAAACTAGTCAAAGGAACATCATCAGGAATCAGAGGTGATATTTTCTTAAATACCTGACTATCAGTAATTGCTAATTTAGGTTTAGGATTATTATCCAGATATTCAGTAATTCGGTCCTCTTTTACAAATATGGCAATTCCATCATTATCCAAAACATCCCGTAACATTTGAACCTGTGGCAATATCATTCTTCCTTCAGGTGCTTCTGAATCAATTGGAGTTATCAATAAAATCTGATCACCTTCATTCATAACACTACCCAACAAAGAATGGGAAATGAAAGCTGTAGTCGGCATTTTTTCAATCATTTCATCAATTAATTCCTGAATACCTAAACCGGTATGAGCACTCACATTAATTACTTTTGTATCAGCAACTTTTGTTAGTAATGAGTCTAAATTAATGTCAGCTTTATTATTTACAATAATGTATGGAGTTTCCATTTTATTTAATTGTTCAATCAAATGGATTTCATAATCTCCGAACTCATAGTCATTGATTACTATTAATGCCAAATCAATTGTTTTTAAGGTATCATTTGTCTTTTTTATTCTTTTTTTACCAAGTTCACCAATATCATCAATTCCGGGAGTATCAACAATAACAGTTGGTCCAATTCCAAAAATTTCAATTGATTTTTTAACAGGATCTGTTGTGGTTCCGGGAATATCAGAAACTATTGCTAAATCTTGTCCTGTTAATCTATTTATCAACGAACTTTTTCCATTGTTTCTTCTTCCAAATATTCCTATGTGTGGTTGAGATTCACGTCCTTTCATAATTTTTGAGTATTTATTGAATAAAATTTATGTGTGCAAATATAATGATAAAATGTTTTATGTATTTAAAATCTATAAGATATTTGAATAAAATTTTTATTTGGTGTAGAAATAGGAGCGTATAAATAGTTAGGTTACAATTGTAATCAATTTTAAAAAGATACAATTGTAAACACACTATTCTGACTAAAGTTTACATATGTACTATTTTAATGCGTTATTACAGACGTAAACAACGATACTTTTGTAAATATTTGATAGATTAAGCAGTTAATTGTAATATTTATGAAATAGTATTACAAATTATATTTTAAAATTCATAAGTAATTGATTACTAATACTTATATAGTTTTTTGATAAAGTTTTAATTTACATATAATCAAATGTTTATCAACATTATATACAAAGTATAAAAAAAGACTTCAATATACTATTAATCAACTATTTATATGTATTTATTAAATAATTAATGAATATATTTATAAACAATTCACTTATGAATAGATTTTTTATATATTTTTGTTACAAATATAACAAAAAATACATGTGGTTACAATTGTAAATAGTAGTATTTTTCATTTTATTAATGTTACAAATGTAAATTATATATTATGATTGACAGAATTAAACAAGTTATGGAATTTAGTGGATTGTCTCCTGCACAATTTGCAACTGAGTTAGGAATTAACAGATCAAATTTAACTCATTTGTTTAGCGGAAGAAATCAACCCAGTCTCGATTTTATCAGGAAGATCCTCATTCGTTTTCCACAAGTGAAAACAGAATGGTTAATGATGGGAATGGGACCTATGTTAAAAGATGAATCGCATCAATCACAAATTCCAATTGTAATTGAAACCAGTGAACCGGATCTATTTTCTCAATCGTTACCTAAAATCGAGAAACCTATTCCCATTATAGAAAACAAACCTATTGAAAAAATAGAAGTAAATGAATCAAATTTCTTAGATGAATCAATAAAAAATAAGAAAAATGTAATAGAAAACACTGCCCGAGAATTAAATCCGGTGAAGGAACATACATCTGCGCCTCAAATATTCAATTCTCGTGAGGGTAAAAAGGTAAAAAAAATTGTTATGTTTTATATGGATAATACTTTTGAAATTTATGAACCTCAATAAGTATTGTTTTATTTTATTTTAAAAAAAAAGAGGCTTTCGTTTGAAAGCCTCTTTTTTTAGTATAAGAAATAATTAGATTATGCACCTAATTGTAATCTGTAAAAACCGGTTGCTGTTAAATCAGCTTCGATTGATTTAAGGTAATCACCAACAGATAATTTATTATCTTTAATATAATCTTGACTTAACAAAGTATTTTCTTTAAAGAATTTGTTTAATTTACCTTTAGCAATTTGTTCAACCATATTTTCAGGTTTACCTTCTTGTCTAACGATTTCACGATTGATTTCCAATTCATGTTCGATAGTTTCAGGAGAAACAGTATCAGCATTTAAAGAGATTGGGTTCATTGCAGCGATTTGCATAGCTACATTGTGACCAGCTTCCCATACAGCCTCACCAGTTTTGTTAAAACCAACGATTGTAGCAAGTCTGTTTCCGTTATGATTATAAGCAGCTACAGAAGCAGCTTCAATACAATTATAGGCTGGAATCTCCACTTTTTCGCCAGTTTTACCGGTCATTTCAATGATCATATCATCAACTGTAATACCGTTGATTGTTAAAGCTTTTAAAGCCTCTAACGAGGTAATTTTGTTAGCCATAGCAGCATCAATAATAGATTCAGCAAAAGCTACAAAATCTGCATTTTTACCTACAAAGTCTGTTTCACAACCCACTACTACTACTGCAGCAAAAGTATGTTCAGCATTTGTTTTTGCTATCACTCTACCTTCTGTTGAAGAACGATCAGCACGTTTAGCAGCAATTTTTTGACCTTTTTTTCTAAGAATATCAATAGCGATATCGAAATCTCCATTAGATTCAACTAATGCATTTTTGCAGTCCATCATTCCTGCACCGGTCATTTGTCTTAATTTATTTACTTCACCAGCTGTAATTGCCATATTTCAATAATTTTTAATGTTATAAACTTAATTATTTTTTAGTAAAAGTAGGTTTTTTAACTGTAGTACGTTTTCTTTTGGTAGTTTCGTCTTCAGCAATAGCTTTTACTTTTTTTGTTTTAACGCCATCTTCATCAGTTGTTTCTAACTCTGTATTGATATCCTCATCGGCATTAAGATTAGCTGAGTTTTCATCCTCATTTGTATCCTCTTCGATTGATTCTTTATCGAATTTTCTTTCAGCAATACCTTCAGCAATAGCATCACAAACAGCTTTAACAATAACAGCTACAGATTTAGATGCATCATCATTTGCAGGAATTGGGAAATCAATTAAATTAGGGTTAGAGTTGGTATCAACAATTGCAAAAGTTGGGATATTTAATCTGCGAGCTTCAGCAACAGCAATATGTTCTTTTAAGATATCTACGATAAATACAGCAGCAGGTAAACGAGATAAGTCAGAAATAGATCCTAAGTTCTTTTCTAATTTTGCTCTTTCACGTTGAATTTGTAATTTTTCTCTTTTTGAAATACCATTAAATTGAGGGCTAACCATTAAGCGGTCAATATCACTCATTTTTTTAACAGCTTTTCTGATTGTGAAAAAGTTTGTTAACATACCACCTGGCCAACGCTCAGTTACATAAGGCATTCCAACACCTTTTACTAATTCGGAAACTGTATCCTTTGCTTGTTTTTTTGTAGCTACAAATAAAATTTTTCTACCTGATTTTGCTAATTGTTTAGCAGCAGCACAAGCTTCATCTAATTTTACAACGGTTTTATTCAAATCGATAATGTGAATACCGTTTTTTTCCATGAAAATGTATTGAGCCATCGCTGGATTCCATTTTCTTTTTAGGTGTCCAAAGTGACAACCTGCTTCTAATAATTGTTCAAAATTTGCTCTTGACATGTTTTTGTTTTGTTTACGTTCATTAAATCAATTGTTAAGTAGTTCCAAATGAAAGTCTCAACAATTTCGATACTAAACCTTTTATTAATAATTGAATTCGATTAACGTTTAGAGAATTGGAATCTTTTACGTGCTTTTGGTTGACCTGGTTTTTTACGTTCAACCATACGTGGGTCACGACGTAATAAACCTTTAACTTTAAGGTCAGGACGCACTTCCGGATACAATTCAACTAATGCTTTAGAAATAGCAAGTCTTAAAGCTTCTGCTTGACCAGCAATTCCACCACCATCTAGATTAACTTTAAGATCAAATTGTCCTTCCATTTTTGCTAGAATAAATGGTTGTGTTACAACATATTGTAATGTTGCTAAAGGAAAATACTCTTTATAATCACGGCCATTAATAATAATTTGACCTGAACCCTGTTTCATGTAAATTCTTGCAACAGCGGTTTTTCTTCTTCCAGTTGTATTAGTTATTTCCATTGTTACTATTTGATTTCGTTAATGTTGATTAATTTTGGTTGTTGTCCTTCATGTGGATGTTGATTGCCAACATATACATAAAGATTGCGATATAATTGATCCCCTAATTTGTTTTTAGGTAGCATCCCTCTTATGGCATGTTCTAAAATTTTAATAGGATTTTTTCTCATCAATTCTTTAGGTGTCGCAAAACGTTGTCCTCCTGGATAGCCAGTGTGTCTAACATAAACTTTATCATCCATCTTTTTTCCTGTGAATTTGATTTTATCTGCATTGATAATAATCACATTATCACCACAATCAAAATGAGGTGTGAAATAAGTTTTGTTTTTACCTCTTAAAATGCGTGCTACCATTGTTGACAATCGTCCAACAATCTCATTTTCCGCATCAATAACAACCCACTCTTTTTTAACGATTTTCTCGTTCGCTGAAATTGTTTTGTAACTTAATGTGTCCATTTTGTTCGTTTGTTTTTTTGTTTAGGAGACTTATCTTCACCTACAAGCCTCTGATACTCAATTAATTTTTCCTTTTCTAAGTTCAAGGATAATAATCGGATTTTTAAGGGTGCAAAATTACATTTTATTTTCATATAATCAACACTTTACGTGCTTTTTTTTGATAAAAAAGTGTTAAAAATAGTATTGTGTTGATATACTGTTATTTAGAGCTTATTTTCGCTTTTGTATTTTCGTAATTCTCTTATAAAAATGCTTACTCTACCATCAATTTGAAAACAATTACATTTTTCCATCTCCTCCGCCTGGAGAAAAATCTCAAAAGCTTGCTCAAATTTTTCATTGATACATAAATCTATCCCTTGTTTTACAAAATCTTGATATTCTTTATATCTTAATAATGTCGAGTCTATCGTTTCATCTTTTTCAGTATTTATAATCTCTTTATTTTTTTCAATCTCTTTTTTTGTTACACTCTTTTTGGGCTCGTTTTTGACAGTTTCTTTTTTCTTTTCTTTCTTTGAAGTAACCTCTTTCTGAATATTTTTGACAATAGGTTTTATAAGGATTATTGTATCCTTTTTCTCCACCTGAACCTCATTTTGCTTCCAATTAAGTTCATTCACTAACTCAGGATTGGATTCAAGATACTCTTTGGCATATTGAAGAAACTTTTGCTCCATTTCTCCGTTTTGACGCTCCTTGGCAACTGAGGCGATCTTTAAATAAGATTCATAAACCCCCACTTTCGATCTTAATATTCCATGATAATAATCATCATTACAATATCCGGATGGCATTTTGTTGCAAAAAGTTTCTAATGTGTTGAAAATCTCATAAGCATCAGTTGCTTTATCAATTTTTATTAATGAATCACCTTGATGATAAAGTGCTTCATAAAATTTCATATTGAACTCTAATGTCCTAATCTCCTGATCTCTATCTAAATTAACCTCATGATACAATAAATCAAGAACTTCAATACAGGTTTCATAATTTTTCATGGAAAACAAAATCTCATTTTTCAAAAGTAATGGATTGACCTGCAATGGTTTAAATTCTAATGAACGATCTATAAAATAGAGTGCTTTTTTATAATTTTGTAGTTGATATTCCAAATTGGCATCATCATAAAACATCTGATCAACTCGGTCTTTTAATTTATAAAGTGTGTCCTTTAAAAACTGAATTTTGTTACGACAAGCATCTGTTTGATCAATTACTTTGTAAAACTCAACACCCGGACATTGATCCAATTTATAAATTCTATTTTGGTAAAAGGAATTGATCTCATTTTCAAGGTCCAATACAAATAAATAATGTAATGTAATTAACTCAGGATCAGTATAATTAATATGTTCAATTCTGGTTTGAAATTGTATAATAGATGTTGCAACCGAATCACACGGGTAAGAATTTTGAGCAATAAGTCTTCCAAAAGGGATGAGTAAGATCAGAATTAATGAGGAACGATTCAATATCAAATGTTTTTATTTTATAAATTCTTGAATTTTTTTCTCCAATTCTGATTTTTGAGGAGCTCCAACCATCTGACCGGGTTGTGTATTTTGTTTAAAAAAAATCAGAGTAGGAATACTTTGAATATTGAAAACAGTAGCTAAATTTTTGGCTTTATCCACATTAACTTTATAAATGATCAATTTCCCTTTATATTTTTCAGCTAAAGCTTCCATAGTGGGACTTAAAGCCACACAAGGTCTGCACCAATCGGCATAAAAATCAACAATAGCTGGTGTTTTTCCTAAATATTGAAACCCCTTTGGATCATCAATGGAGGTTATTTTCTGAATAAATTGCTCTTCTGTTAAAATTTGAACTTTTCCGGACAAATCTTCAGTCATTGATATTGGAGCACTTTCAGTATTATTGTTATCCTCCTGTAATTGAGTTACTTGATTTTCTTGAGATTGAGTGGATGAGTTTTTACAAGAGGTTACAGTTAAACCGATTAAAAAAATCAGCGAAAGAATAGAAGTTGTTTTGTTTGTTTTCATACTATTAATTTTGTTTATAAATGGTCATTAGTTACTTCAGAAATATCTCTATGTTCCGGATAATCAATTGAATAGTGTAATCCACGACTCTCTTTTCGATCCATGGCATTATTGATTATAATATAACCAACATTGATCATATTCCGTAATTCACATATTTCCGGAATCAATTTTGATTTTTTGTATAATTCTTCTGTTTCGGTATATAATATTTTTAATCTATCAAAAGCACGTTTAAGCCTTAAATTGGAACGAACTATTCCAACATAATGTGACATAATAAGTTGTAATTCTTTTTTGGATTGAGTAATCAAGATCATCTCTTCATTTAAAACAGTTCCTTCATCATTCCACTCCGGAATTTCATGACAAAATTCAATTTGATGCAATTTATTTACAGCATTGATACATGCACGGTGTGAAAACACCAATGCTTCTAGTAATGAGTTAGATGCTAAACGATTAGCTCCATGTAAACCGGTTGAGGCACACTCTCCGGATGCATATAATTGTTGAATGGTTGATTCTCCCCATTCATTGGTTTTGATACCACCACAAGAATAATGAGCTGCAGGTACAACAGGTATAAAATCCTTTGTAATATCTATTCCTTCACTTAAACATTTGGCATAAATATTAGGAAAATGTTGAAAAATTTCATCTTTTGAAATTTGAGTTGCATCAAGAAAAACATGTTCTTTCCCAGTGATTTTCATTTCGTTATCTATAGCTCTAGCAACAATATCTCTAGGTGCTAAAGATCCCCTTGCATCATATTTAGCCATCAAATCATTGCCTGCATAATCTCTTAAAATAGCGCCGGCACCTCTTAATGCTTCTGTAATTAAAAATGAAGGTGATTCTTTGGGATTGTATAAGGAAGTTGGATGAAACTGAACAAATTCCATACCATTTACCATTCCTTTGGCACGATAAACCATGGCAATACCATCACCGGTTGCAATAAGTGGATTGGTTGTATTTCCATAAATAGTTCCAATACCGCCAGTTGACATCATCGTTATTTTTGAAAGAATCGTTCTTATTTTAGTTTTTTGAGGATTATAAACATAAGCACCATAACAGGTTATATCTTTTGACCTTCTACTTACATTTACCCCTAAATGGTGTTGTGTGATGATTTCCACAGCTAAATGATCCTCTAAAATTTCAATATTGGAATTAAGTTTTGCTGCTTTAATCAACTTTTGCTCAATCTCAATTCCGGTAATATCTTTATGATGTAAAACCCGATATTCTGAATGGCCACCTTCTTTTGCTAAAGAATATTTACCATTTTCATTTTTATCAAAATCAACACCCCATTTAATCAGTTCCGTTACGCGATCTGTTGATTCTTTGATAGTTAATTCTACAATTTTTCTTTCAGAAAGTTCATCCCCGGCAATAATGGTATCTTGAATATGTTTTTCATAGGTATCAGGATGATAAACAACAGCTGCTATGCCCCCTTGTGCAAATTTGGTTGCAGTATCATCAATTTTTCCTTTGGTGACAATACACACTTTACCATAATTGGCCGCTTTTAATGCAAAACTTAAACCGGCAATACCTGAACCAATGACTAGAAAATCAACATACTTACGCATGATAAAACTATTTTTTAATGGATTGCAAAATTACCAATTTTTTCTAAAGAAATTTCTTTCCTTGAAAAGAATCTCTTTTTTCAAATTCTTTTTCTATTTTATTTAAAATAACATCGTATCGAGTTGTTCCCCAAGTATTAACAGCTAAATATTTAGGAGGTACTTCTCCGGCAAATCTTTCAATAACAAGGGTAGGAGAGAGATATTCTACAAAATCAACAATAAAAGGGATGTAATTATCAATAGAAAAAAGGTGAAAACGTTCCGGATTTGATACAAATTCAGCTTCCATTTTTGTTCCCTTGATGATTTGTAATTGATGAAATTTTACACTGTTTATAGGTAATTGATTGATCATATAAACATCTTTCATCCATAGGTCAGGAGTTTCATTAGGCAACCCGAAAATAAAATGAGCTCCGGTATGGATCCCTCTTTCCTGAGTCAATTGTAATGCTTTTAACGATTGTTCAAAATTATGACCTCTATTAATATGCAGAAGTGTCTCATTGTGAATAGATTCTAATCCATATTCAATGGAAATAAACATTTTTTCATTTAATTCAGCAAAATAATCGAGTTTTTCTTCATCCATACAGTCAGGTCTTGTTCCAATCACAATTCCTTTAATGTCAGAATGTTGCAAGGCATCTTCATACTTTCTTTTCAGTTCATCCAAAGGTAAATAAGTGTTTGAATAGGCTTGAAAATAAGCTAAAAAAGAATCCGCTTTACGATATCTATTGTGATGAAATTGAATTCCTTCATCTAATTGTTGTTTTACTGTTTTAAAAGGAGTACAATAGGAGGGATTAAAGGCATCATTTAAACAATAGGTGCAACCACCTGTACCAACTGTTCCATCACGGTTAGGACAGGTAAAACCGGCATCTATGGTTAATTTTTGAATTCTTGCACCAAACTTTTCCTGTAAAAACTGTTTGTAAGAATAAAATCGTCTCATTGTAGTTTAATTTCGTAATCAATAAACAGTTGTAATTGATTTACAAAAGATTCAGGATCCACTTTGAATTTTATATTAGATAACTCAGTAAAAAAATGGTTATTTTCTTCCACTATTTTGAGAGTCAAAGGTATTTTCCCTTTCGACTTTTCAACACACTCTTTGATTGAAAAGGCTACAGATTCAGAAATATCTTTGATATTTATTGATAATGATATTTCAGAACATAACTTATCATATATATCTTCTAAATAGAAAAATTCAATGGGTTGAAAAGAGAGCACTTCCTCTTTGGAATCTTTTTTAAAATAGGAGGATGTTTTTGCTTTGCAAAATAAAAGGGTTCCTACAACCAAATAACTTTTATTTTTAACATAATAATCTCCTGATAATGACCATGTAAAGGAACCAGATTCATCTTCGAATGTAATTTTTGCGAACTCTTTTCCGGTTTTTTTATAGGTACCTTGTTCAATTTTACTGATAATAGCAGCAAATTTTGCAGGTTTACTTGTAAAAGTATTTACTTTATCCGTTTCTAATTCAGCAACAGATACATTACAGAAATTTTGAATCGCTGTTTTATAGCCATCCAAAGGATTTCCGGAAATATAAAATCCTGCAATCTCTTTTTCATGTTTTAACATCTCCAGATTTTCCCACTTCTCACTTGGTGGAATAACAGGATACGCATCTGCATGATTTTCAGATAAATTGCCAAAAATATCTGTTTGTCCTTGGGCAACTGCTGACTGTTGTTTATTGCCCCATGAAATCAGCTTATCTAAAAAGGGAATATTATCATTATCTAATTGCAAAAATTGAGCTCTATGAATCTCTAAAAATGAATCAAAAGCACCTGAATAGATCAGTGCTTCAATACTTTTTCTGTTACAATTTTTTAAATTAATCCTTTTAAAAAAATCAAAAACATTTACAAATTTTGTTTTTTCCCGCTCTTGAATAATGCTATTAACGGCAGAACTTCCCATCCCTTTCAATGCTACCAATCCAAAACGAATATCCCCTTTTTTATTTACAGAGAAATCATAGGATGATTCATTGACATCAGGTGGTAAAATTTTGATGCCTGAATGTTTGGCATCATCAATAAACTTACGAACTTCTTCGATTTTATCAATATTATTCGTTAAAATGGAAGCTATAAATTCAGCAGGATAGTGGGCTTTTAAGAATGCAGTCTGGTAAGCAACTAATGCATAACAGGTTGCATGTGATTTATTAAAGGCATAAGATGCAAATTTTTCCCAATCTTCCCAAATATTATTTAAAATTTGAAGATCGTGGCCATTTTTTGTTCCCCCATCTAAAAAACTGGATTTCAAACTATTCATCTCGTCAACTAGTTTTTTCCCCATCGCCTTACGAAGATGATCTGCTTGTCCTGGTGTAAAACTACCTAATAGTCTCGATAAAAGCATTACTTGTTCCTGATAGATCGTAATTCCATACGTATCCCCTAAATATTGACTCATTATTGGGATATCGTACACAATCGGTTCTTTTCCATGTTTTCGGTTGATAAACGATGGAATTTTATCCATAGGACCAGGTCTATATAAAGAAACCATGGCAATAATATCCTCAAATCTTTCCGGTTTCAAATCAATGAGATATTTACGCATTCCGGTACTTTCTAACTGAAAGACACCAATTGTGTCGCCTTTTGCCAAAAGTTCATAAGCTTTTTTATCATCCAGAGGAATGGTGTCAATATCTAAATCAATATTAAATCTTTTTTTAATATTGATGAGAGCACTACTTATAATGTTTAGAGTTTTAAGCCCTAAAAAATCCATTTTTAGAAGTCCGGAATCTTCTACATATTTTCCCTCATATTGAGTTACAGGAATAGTGGAATTTTTGGAAGTTGAAAGAGGAATTGTATTGATTAAAGGGTCTTTACTGATAATAACACCACAGGCATGAACTCCGGGTGATTTTACTGTTCCTTCAATTTGTTTAGCAAAATTGAGGGTTTGTTTAATCAAAGGATTTTCACTATTTAACTCTTTTTTCAAGTCGGGAACTTCCTCATACGCTTTAGATAAAGTCATATTTGCCCCATCCGGCACCATTTTGGATAACCGGTCACTTTCTGCATAAGATAGTTTTAAAACTCTGGCACAATCTTTTATTGAAGATTTTGCTGCCATAGTTCCAAATGTAACAATCTGAGCTACTTTATCTTGTCCATATTTATCAATCACATACTGGATCACTTTTTCCCTTCCTGAATCATCAATATCAATATCCATATCTGGCATGGAGATACGATCCGGATTTAAAAATCTTTCAAAAAGAAGTTGATATTTAATAGGGTCAACATTGGTAATATTCATACAATAGGCGAGAATGGAACCTGCCGCAGATCCCCGACCAGGACCAAATCTAATCCCCATCTTTTTTCCGGCCATAATAAAATCCCAAACAATTAAGAAATAGCCGGGAAATCCCATTCTAATAACCGTATCCAATTCAAACTGTATCCGATTATTAATTTCATCAGTCAATCCTTCAGGCCACCTTTGTTTAGCACCTTCATATACTAGATATTCTAGATACTCCTTTTGATTCTCAAACCCTTCAGGAACCTCAAAATCGGGTAGTGAAACAGGATTACTAAGTTTGATTTTCTCAATTTTATCGACAATTAATTGGGTATTTGTAATGGCATCGGGATATTCCTCAAATAATTGAGTCATCTCTTCTCTGGTTTTCAAATACTCTTCACCGGTATAAAGTAATCCATTATCCGTATCTGATTCCTGAACTGCAGAATCGGGATTGGTATAGTCTTTACCTGTATTGATACATAATAAAATTTTGTGTGCTTCAAAATCAAATTTATTAACGAAGTGGACATCATTAGTGGCAATATAAGGAATATTATACTTTTCTGATAATATTTTTATAGCTTTATTCACTAACTTTTGTTCCGGATGTCCATGATTTTGCATTTCAAGGTAATAATCCTCACCAAAAATTTCAAAAAACTCAGAAACAATCTCTTCAGCTGCTCTTAAATCGAATGGTTCCTGGAAAGATCCATTGGCATTCAATGGGTTATAATTCATTACAGCCTTAGGTAATTCACCTCCTAAACAAGCAGAACAAGCAATTAGTCCTGTACGGTATTGTCTTAATAACTGTTTGTCAATTCTTGGAGTATAATAGAAATTTTCACTTTGAAATCCAATCGATACCAAAGATGAGAGATTTCTGTAGCCCTCCATGTTTTTGGCCAGTAAAATTAAGTGTCTACCACTTCTATTTTCTTTGGAAGATCTGATTTGAGCACTTTCAGAGGCTACATATACTTCACAGCCAATGATCGCTTTCATTGGTTCTGCTGGGATTGCAAGTGAAGATTTATTAAATTTATCGACCTCTTTTACAAACTCAAAAACACCATACATGTTTCCATGATCAGTGATAGAAATGGCACGTTGGCCATCATTATAAGCTTTAGCAATTAATTGAGGAATTTTAGCTAATCCATCTAAAACAGAGTATTCAGTATGGACATGGAGATGAGTGAAGTTGTTCATAATGTTGGTATTGCTATTGAATAGGGGAGGAGTTGTTATTCCAATTTCAAATCATGCCCCATTTTCAATTGTTTTGTTTGTAAATAGAAAAAGTTTTTTTCATTGGGCGGTATAATGATAGGCTCCGTAGAAACAATCTCAATTCCATGTCCGCTTAAACCGATTTTTTTAGCAGGATTATTCGTAATCAGACGAATTTTTGTAGCATCTAAATCTCTAAGTATTTGTGCACCTACTCCATAATCACGTTCATCTGCTTTAAATCCTAACTCTAAATTAGCCTGAACGGTATCACAACCTTTGGCTTGTAAATTGTAAGCTTTTAATTTATTGATAATTCCAATTCCTCTCCCTTCCTGAATCATGTACAAAATGAGCCCTTTTCCCTCTTTTTCAACCATTGACATGGCTCTATGTAGTTGACTTCCACAGTCACATTTAGCAGAACCGAAAATATCTCCTGTAATACAAGAGGAGTGAACTCTGACTAAAATCTCTTCATCTTTTTTCCAATCACCCTTTTTAAGAGCAAAATGTACCAACCCATTATTGATTTGTGTATAAGCAATTAGTTGAAAATTACCCCATTCTGTAGGTAAATTAACCTCTTCCTCTTTTCTGATTAAAGTTTCAGTTTTCACTCTGTACGCTATCAAATCCTGAATGGAGATAATTTTGATATTATGTTCTTTAGCCACTTCAATCAATTGAGGAAGTCTGGCCATAGTTCCGTCAGGATTGATAATCTCTATCAAAGCACCGGCAGGATAAAGTCCTGATAATCGGGCTAAATCTACAGTTGCCTCAGTATGTCCGGCTCTGATTAAAACTCCGCCATCTCTTGCTCTAAGTGGGTTCACATGTCCTGGACGACCAAAATTTTCAGGTACCATGGTGGGATCAGCTAAAGCTTTAATGGAAGCGGCTCTATCATGCATGGAAACACCTGTTGTACAACCGTGTCCCAATAAATCAATTGTAACGGTAAATGGAGTACCATGAATAGAAGTATTGGAAAGAACCTGCATATCCAAATCTAATTCCTTACATCTCGCATCAGTAATGGGAGCACAAAGAACCCCTCTTCCATATTGCAGCATAAAATTTACTTTTTCAGTTGTAATTTTCTCAGCTGCAATTATAAAATCACCTTCATTTTCACGATCTTCATCGTCAACAACGATTAAAAATTTTCCGTTTTTAAAATCTTCTAAAGCTTCTTCAATAGTGTTTAACTTAAATTCCATTACTTTTTAATAATTGATAAATTTTTAATAAACCAGGCTGCTGATTGATTTCCTCCATCATTATTGTATCTTAAGGCTATTTTAAACCTGTTAGAAGGAATTCCGGATAATGAAATATCATTACTGTTACCAAACTCTGAAGGAAACATAGTCAAAGCTGGTAATGGTAAATAATTAGCTTCATCAAATGGAGCATCAACATTGGTAGTATAGTATATTTGATAATAATCAGGAACACTTGTTAATGTAATTTTATGAAATAATCTTACATAAGTATCATTTGTAGCGGTAAGAGTGATTGTTGGAGATATCAACCAATCATTCATTGAAACAATAGATGTATTATAATTATGATACATATATTGATCACCTGCCCAATTTACAAAACTCCACTTTGTACTGCTTGCTGTAGGGAAAACTGACCATCCACCAGTTCCAATTGAATTTTGATCAAAAATATACTCTTCTAAAATCTCTTCTGAAGGATCATCTAAACCTTCAAATTGAATATCTGCTTTTGTTCTGAGCATCAATTGATAAGAATCATTGTAAACAGTTAATATTCCATATAATGTTCCTACTGTTGAGGGAACTTTTGTACTTCTAAATCTGGCATAATTGGATGTTCTTACAATAATTGGAGTGGAAATCCCGGATACCATTACAGTATGTTCTGTAACATACTCATTATAGGAAAATGGTTTTCCCCATGATTCCTGATCAAATTGACAATTTTCTAATTTTACAATTTTACCAACATCATTCAAGGAATTAAAATCAATTTGATTTCCTAAAACAGGTTCTGGTAAATTTGCTAGATTGGGAAGTCCATCTTTATGAATATAATTGTCGAATTTAATGGAATTTATTCTACCAACACTATATTTTTGATATTCCCATCCGATTTGATACAATCTGTTATAATCTCCTACAATTAATCCTTTGCAATCAAGTATAACTCTTTGTCCGAGAGGATAGGAGTTAAATAAACCACTGTTATCCAATTGAAGAGTAATTCCACCGGTTTCATCTTGAATGGTAATTGTTTTATAAAAATTACCGCCTTCATCTGTACTTGTCACAATACCATCTACAATAAAGGTTTCATTATATGCACAAATAGAATCTAAAATGTAAGCATCTAAAACTAAATGTTTATTTTTAATATCCTGAATAGTTTTGTTAGGTTCCGGACCGGTATAATGTGGAACTTGAAATTCCGGTGCATCCCACTCTTTTTGACAACCTCCTAATAATCCAATGAATAGAATGGAGGTTATTGCTGCTATTTTATAGTTGAATATCGATTTCATGATTAATTGGCGTTAGATTTAAATTGAATATTTGAGATGGACCAATTAGAACTGGAATCATCTACATATTTAAAAGCAATTTTGAAATTAGGATTAGAAACGGCTGCATCCGGAATTGTTGTTGATAATTCAGTTGGAGAAGATGGAAAAGTTGAAAATGGGAGCTGAGTCCAGTTGATTCCGTTTGTTGTATAATAGACCTGTAAATTGCTAGCATCTGCTAAATTATTGAAATTGGTCTGAGTAAAATATAGCTTTATGTTACGGAAACTACCAAAATCCAATGCAGGTGAAATAAACCAGGATTCCGTTGTTTGTGAATTGGATCCGGTGATTTGAACTACTTTAAAAGCGGAATTATAAGACCAAACATTGGTTCCTTGTACACTGGTTGTTGTCCAACCTTGAGTCAATGGATTGTTTTGCATATCATACTGAAATACAACAGTTCCACCTGGAGGAGGCAATATTTCCACATCATTTATAGATCTTATAATTAACTGTATATCAGTTCCATACTTAGATAATACACCTTTTACATTTAGTTTTCCTTGAGGTAAAATGGAATCTCCCCAATCAATATACTGACTAATTCTGGCGATAATTTGTTGATTTCCAGACTCTAATTTGATATTTCTGTTAATTGCAGAATAACCTTGAGAACTATCAAAATAAAGATTGGTTCCGTTGGCATCCACAAACTCACAATTGACTAATTCAACTAATGTGTGGAAGTCTGCATTGGTAACATCTGAAGTTGATGTGATCGTTTTAGGTGTGGGTTCAGGTAAAATATGACCCGATCTGAAAATGTGTCTATTTTCCATATTAGTAGGTAAATATTGCATTTCTCCATTACCCCATAATCCTAATTGGTACCAACCTGTACTTCCTCCGGAAGAGATGTAACATCCTAAATATAAACCTTTACACAAAACGAAAACTCTTTGACCCACTCTAAATTTGTTAAAATAGGTTGAATTGGCTGTACGAATACTAATACCACCGGTGCTATCCTGAATAAAGATCTCTTTATAACAAGAACCATGTTCATCTGTGGATGTTACAATCCCTGAAATAACAATAGAATCGGTGATTAATGTTGCAGGAATAGTGCCTAGAACATATTGATCAACCAGTTCATCAATGGTATGAGTAGCCTGTCCGTTATACACTAATAATGGAATCTCTTCGGGTTCTTGACAGGAAAAGAAGAAAAAGGGTAATAAAATCCCTAAAATCAGTAATTTATAATTTTTAATATTTTTCATTGCAATTTGTTTTCAAGTAAGATTAAAATGTATAGTTGATACCTGCATAGAATGTGGTTCCAAAAGCATAGTAGTACTTATTTTGATATTTAGTAGAATTATAGCCTCTGTAATCAAAACGGTATTGTTCCCAAGCTGAAGTAACTAAATTTGTGTTATTAAATAAATTGGTAACACTAATATTGATGGCAATCAAATTTTTCTTTATTTTCCAGCTTTTACTTACAGAAACATCAAGAGTAAATTGTCCTTTAATTCTGGTTTGATCAACAATAGAATGATAAATGGCTGCTTCTTCAGGATTGTCTAAATTCCAGGTTCCTCTGGATGCAATCGTTCTTCTTTCAGGATTCAAATCACAATATATTCTGTCGAAGTAGTTTGCATTAACATTTACCCACCAGTAATTATGGTTGAATTTTAAGCCCATTGTTGTAGCAACTTGAGGAGTTCCTGCAACAAAATAGTCTTTCCAATAAACAGTTTCTACATTATCTTGTGATCCGGTACTTAAAATATCATATCCATTTTCTGCATTGATATTTACATTTGGGTTATTGCTATATCTGTAATCTCCAAAATTGCCTGCAAAAATCAATGAAAACATAGAGGTCATTTTCCATTCTGCTCCCACTTCAACCCCCATATGTCTTTGATTAATTCCATTCATTGCATAATTAACCATAGTAGCATAATCATCATGATAAAAACTAATAACTCTGGATAGATCAGTAAATTGTGTGTAATATCCGGTTAATCTCATTTGAAATTTTGGATATTTCATGATATAGGATAAGTCACCACTTAAGATCTTTTCAGTTTTAAGACTAGGTACATAAGCATTTCTAATACGAGGTGCCAAAAATGCATTCAAAATACTAGGTGCATCATTTGAATATTGAGCATTGACAGAAACATAATTTCTACCGGTGATCTTATAGGTAAAACCTGCTTTAGCGCCATAAGTTAAGAATGATTTTACATCAGATTTTCCATAAGAATTTTCAGGGAAACGTCCGTTTTTCATCAAACCAACACGCCACATCTCTTCTCCACCTAAATTAGCACCAATAAAAAAATCGTATTTGTTGTAAGTAAAATTTAACAATCCCCATACTTTTTCAGTGTATAAGTAAAGTTCATAATTGTTATTGATTACATCTCCTAATCCTAATGTATCATTTTTATGATTCAAATCATTATAAATGGTATTAAGGGAATCAGGAAATGCTCCTTCAGAAAATTTGTCAACATCAATCCAATAGGAACCACCTAATAAATCGTTGATTGTATTATAGTTATGTTGTTTATATCCTTTTAATTCAACACCGGCATATAGTCTGATATTGTCATTAATATCTCTGATTAAATGGGAAGCTCCACCTATTTGAATATGATCCATGATACGATTCTCCACAATATATTGAGCTCTTTTACCTTGAGCTGCAGCTAACTGGTTCATTTCATACATTTTATCCCAGTTGATCTGACTGAAAGATTCATCATTTTTCCATTTATCTAAATAATCCCAGTATAAACTTGTTGTATCTCCGTCTTCTATGTAATAACTAGGTAAATATCTGTAATAATCGGGTCTTGGATCCGGTGCATCATACCAGTTTAAAGATGTAGTATTATTTCGGCCAATGGTAAAACCTAAAGTTGAAGTGATGGAAAGTTTATTATCCTCTGAATTAAAGAAGTGGGTTAATAATGCAACCGGCTCATGTGTTGAACGTGTTCTGGCACTTCTTTGTTCTCCGTTATACCATCCCCAGTTAGGATTATAATAGTTAGTTCCTGTTAAATTATACGCTTCATTTACAGAATTACCTTGCATATCACGTACGGTAGGAGCTCCTAATACAGTTAAATTGATCGAATTTTTTTGATTAAATTTCTTTTCTAAAGCAACAAAATAACTATACCCATCGTAGCTTGTGCCTTGTACATAAGAAATATTATCTCCAAAACGAGAGGATACAGATGCAGCTAATGACCAACCATTTTTCATTATTCCTGTTGCATAAGTTAACATCAAACGATTGTTATAGGTTCTATTTGATAATGAATAAGACCCTCTGATTTGTTTAGAATAGGCTGAACCTCTAAGATTATAATTGCTAACGCCTCCTATCTCTCCAAAGGTAAAAGATGCAGGTGTCATGTTAATTCTGGTGTCAGGATATCTCACAACATGATTTAAACCACCCCATTGTGAAAATGTGGCTCTTCCTGTCACTAAACTGTTCATATTGTAGCCGTTTAAATAGATTCCGTTGAATCTGTTGTCGTACCCTCTGCTTCTGAAAAATGCAATGCTGAATGTATAAGAGGTATTGTTAACATAAATATCTCTGGAAGATTGCAGCATACTCGGAATAAATGTATTTCCTGAGTTATCATCATTGTCCTGACCCTCGCTTATAGATGCATTTGAAGTAACATTGGGTTCCGGTGATACCGTTTTAGTTGTATCACTTTTGGGATTGTCAATCTGAGAAAAAACTGACAATGAGGATGTTACAATAAGTATCGAAAATAGTAATTTTCTTTTCATAGTTTGTTTTTTAATTCATAAAAAAAGTTAGCAAAAATATGAAAAAAAAGTTTCATGGCGAATGGATAAAGTTCTAAAAAATATATAATTTTGCAGAATAATATAATGAATATGAAATTATTAAAGATTACCCTAGTTTGTTGTGGAATTTTACTTTTTTTTCCTTTACATGCACAAGATCATCAAAATGCTGTTATAGGTTTTTATAACCTTGAAAATCTTTTTGATACCATCAATGATCCCAATAAAAATGATGAAGAATTTCTTCCTAATGGAACAAACAGATGGAATTCAGATAAATACCATATCAAACTTAAAAATATGGCCGAAGTGGTCTCTCTCATAGGAGCTGAATATGGTGGGTTCGTAATATTAGGCGTTAGTGAAGTGGAAAATCAAGCAGTTTTAGAAGATTTAATCGTTCAAGATAAATTGAGCAAATATAAATTAAAAGTGGCTCACCATGATTCTCCGGATAGGAGAGGAGTGGATGTTTCTTTTTTGTACAATCCTGCCAGATTTACTTTTTTGAGTATTAAAGGGTTTCCATTAAATATTCCTGATAAACCCGATTTTATTACCAGAGATCAGGTTCTTTTGACAGGTGTTTTAGATCAAAAAGATACTTTATTCGTTATTGTGAATCACTGGCCGTCCAAAATAGGAGGGGAAGCTAGAAGTGCTCCACTTAGAATCGCTGCAGGTGCATTATGTAAACATATTTGTGACTCTATTTTTGCTATTTATCCCAATGCTAATATTATCATTATGGGTGACTTAAATGATGATCCAAATGCGAAAAGTATTACAAAAGGTCTTGGTGCCGTAGGAAAAATTAAAGATTTAACTCCTCAAAAAATATATAATCCTATGTATCCCATGTTTCAGGAAGGAATTGGTACATTAGCTTATCAGGATAGCTGGAATCTATTTGATCAAATTATGGTTTCCTATAATTTAGTGAATCCTTCTCCCTACAATTACTATAAATTCTCCAATGCTTATGTCTTTAGAAAAAATTTCATGATAAACAAGTCCGGTTCTTTTGCCGGTTATCCGTTTAGAACATTTGCAGGTGGCTCATTCTTAGGAGGTTATAGCGACCATTTTCCAGTTTACATTATTTTACAAAAGAAATAAAATTATATGAATAATAAAATCGTTGTTATCCCAACTTTTAATGAGATTGAAAATATCGAAAATATCATTCGAAAAACATTTTCAGTTTTTGATACCCATGTTTTGATTGTTGATGATGGTTCTCCTGATGGTACTGGTTTGAAAGTGAAAGAGTTAATGCTCGAGTTTCCTGAAAAATTGTTTATTTTAGAACGTAAGGGTAAATTAGGACTTGGAACTGCTTATCTTCACGGATTTACATGGGCATTGGATAGGGGATATGAGTATATTTTTGAAATGGATGCCGATTTTTCTCATAATCCTGAAGATCTTAGTCGTCTTTATCAAGCTTGCTTAGATGGAGCTGATTTGGCTATTGGTTCCAGATATTGTAATGGTGTCAATGTATTGAACTGGCCTATGGTTCGATTATTGATGTCATATTATGGCTCCATGTATGTACGTTTTGTCTTGAAAATACCTGTAATGGATACAACTGCTGGTTTTAAATGTTTTAAAGCCAATACATTAAAAGCAATTGATTTTTCTAAAATTCAACATATTGGCTATGGTTTCCAAATAGAAATGAAATTTAATGTTCATAAATTAGGATTTAAAATTAAAGAAGTTCCAATTATTTTTGTGGATCGAACATTAGGAACATCCAAAATGAGTGCAGGAATCTTTAAAGAAGCTATCCTTGGTGTAATTGGCTTAAAGTGGAAGAGTTATTTTAGAAAATGGATCAGAAAACAATGATTTTATTTCCTATTTAACATAATGTAAATTATCGGAACTTTGAAAATTCATATTTGATACACAGGTTTTTACTTCATTTAATACGATACAAGCAGGTTATTTAGATTATATCAGTTATTTGTATTATTATTAACTAAACATAATAGATATGAAAAAAATTATTTTATTTGCTTTTATTTTAATTTTATTTTCATCATGTAATGAAAAAATTTGTGATTTAGGTTATTCCGGTGAGGATTGTGATATACAAATAACACCATCAATTATTAAAATTACAAGAATTGATGTCATTAATTTTCCTTCAGGAAATTATGATATTGGATCAAATCCAGATATTTATATTACATTTTCTGATTATAATGGGGAACTTTATACATCTCCAAATTACTTTGAAAACGCAATTTCTGGACAAACTTATACATATACTCTAACAACTCCAATAAATATAACAGAACCTCTTGAATGGTATGCTATTCGGGTTTATGATTATGATAGTGCAGATCAGGATGATTTTATTTGTGGAATTGATTATTCTCCTTATAATTCACATAATCAATTTCCTCAAAGTGAACTATTGTCAATTGATGATATTTCTTTTAGGGTTTACTATGAATATGAATGGTAATATTTAAATAATTAACATGAACTTGAAAAGTAGCATCATTTCCGTTATTCTGGTCTTTCAATCATTTTTTATTTTTGCACAAACTTTTACTGAATTTCAAGATCCTAAAATTTATGAAATCAATAGAATTTATCCAAGAGTTAATATTATTCCGGATCATGATTTCTATAAAATATATATGAATGGTACCTGGAAATTTAATTTTGTTCAAAATATCTATAACAAACCTACAGATTTTTATAAACCCGATTTTAACGATCAAAACTGGATCGATTTTCAAGTTCCTGCAAATTGGGAACTTAATGGCTACGGAATGCCTATATACGTTAATGTTCCTAATGAATTTGATAATTCAGGGTTTCCTCGGGTTCCTGATACCCTGAACTCAGTTGGATCTTACAGAAAACATTTTGAAATCCCTTCAGAATGGGAAAATCAAAACGTTTTTATCAATTTTGGAGCTGTTAAATCTTGTATCTATCTGTGGATCAATGGTCAATTTGTGGGTTATTCAGAAGATTCAAAAACCAATTTAGAGTTTGACATCTCACATTATGTTAAATACGGTGAGGATAATGTGTTGGCTATTCAAATAATGAGATGGTCTGATGGTTCCTATTTTGAGTGTCAGGATTTCTGGAGAATCAGCGGAATCGAACGTGATGTGATTGTTTATGCTACTCCTCAAACGTATATATCTGATTATCAATTTACTGCAACATTAGATACTACCTATAAAAATGGGATTTTTAATCTTAATTGTGATATTTCTTCATCAAGTCCTTCAGATAATTATACATTTTATTTAGATTATTATGTTGAAATTCCGGTTGATAGTGTTAAAAACAGATTTGAATCTGTAAGAACCTATCATTATTCAAAAGCAGCATCCATTTCAAACGATAAAACAATCATTTCATTTGATAAGGTACAGTTCGACCAAATCCCGGTTTGGTCTGCCGAAACCCCTACCCTATGCACTTTATACATAAATTTGATCAATACCCAAGGAGAAATCATACAACAAATTAAAAAACAGTTCGGATTTCGTTCAGTTGAAATGAAAGATGGGTTCCTACTGGTGAACGGAAAACCTGTCAAATTTAAAGGTGTTAACCGTCATGAACATGATCCTGTTACCGGTCATGTAATTTCAAGAGAAATGATGTTAAAGGACGTGATTTTGATGAAAGAATGCAATATAAACGGTGTTCGTACTGCTCACTACCCTAACGATCCCTATTTTTATGATTTATGTGACCAATATGGCTTGTATGTGATTGATGAAGCTAACGCTGAATCTCATGCTCAGGGTTATGGTGATAATTCAGTGGCTAAAAAACCCGATTTCATTGATGCTACTGTGGCCCGTATCCGAAACATGTATGAAAGAGACAAAAATAATACATGTGTGATTATGTGGTCTTTAGGAAATGAATCAGGAAACGGAATCTGTTACTATAAGGCTTACGAATGGCTGAAAGCAAAAGACACTACCAGACTTGTACACTATGAACGTGCTGAATTTGATTATAATACAGATGTGTATTCAGTGATGTATCCCGATGTGGAGTATATTGCTGAATATGCCCAAACAAAACGGGATAAGCCTCTGATTATGTGTGAATATTCCCATGCGATGGGAAATAGTTGCGGTGGACTTAGCGATTATTGGGATACTATTTATCAATATCCTCAACTTCAAGGTGGTTTTATCTGGGATTGGGTAGATCAATCTTTTATCCAATACGATAAAAATAACACCAAATGGTTTGCTTATGGAGCTGATTTTGGTCATCCAACAAATATTAGACCATCTGATAAAAACTTTTTAATCAATGGGTTAATCTCTTCTGAAAGAATTCCAAATCCACATTACTACGAAGCACAAAGAGTATATCAACCCATCACAATTAAAGCTATCGATCTTGAAAATGGAATCTTTGAAGTAACTAATAATCTGGACTTTACCAATTTGTGGGACGCTTTTGATATCTACTATACGATTAACGCTTTCAATGACTCCGGTAATTATTATGCCAATGGTGGTTCCTTTAGAATCGAGGTTGAACCGGGAAAATCTAAACTATTTAATGTGAACTATCCAGATTGTAACCTCCCTTTTAGCATCCATTTTAAAACAGGAGAAATCAATCCTTTTACTCATGATGCATTACTTGTTCCAATCACCCATAACGGTTTACAATACGCTGATAATCAAGCTTCTTTTTTGGTAAAAGCAAAAGCAGATCTCAAAACCATTGCTTTTTCTGATAAGTTAAAAATAAAATTAAAATCTAAACAAAATTTACTTTTTGTTCAAAATAATAAACATTGTTTTGTTTTTGATACCGTTTCTGGACGATTAATCTCTTTAAAAATAAATAAAATTGAGATTTTAAAACAACCGATCATCCTCAATTTCTGGAGAGCTCCAACCGATAACGATAAAGCAGATGGTAAAGGAAAAAGAGCCTGGGATCTGGCTTCTTTGAATCAATTAACGTGGAAAGTGATCGATCTTACATATCAAACCTCTGATTCGCTTTTTATTTTACATCTATTGTTAAATGGCAATAATCCCAAAGGGGAAACGATCATAGAAGCGATCCAAAGCTATTCGATAACCAATAATTACGATCTATTTATTGAAAATCATATAAAACCTACACAACAGGTTAAAACAGTCGCCAAAGTGGGATTACAGATGGGTTTATCTAAAGAATTTTCTACTGCAGATTGGCTGGGATTTGAGAATGAAACCTATTCTGATCGTTTCAAATCCGGATTAATCGGGTGGTACTCCTCCCCTATTCAAAATCTGTTTTATAAGTATGTTCGACCACAGGAGAGTGGCAACAGAACGGCCACCCAAAAACTGATCCTTCAATCTCCAAAATCCAAACTTTGTTTATATTTCATGGATTCAGATTTTAATTTTAGTATCTATCCTTACTCAGATCAAAATATTGATACTGCCAAACATATTAATAAATTGATTGAAAACGATTACTGGACTTTAAATCTCGATTACAAACAAGCCGGAATCGGTGGTGCAACTTGTGGTCCGGGAGCTCGATACATGTACCTTTTAGATCAAAAACAATACGATTTCACAATCCATATTAATACCAACGGAATAGGATCCGAAAATATAATCCATTTTAATGCTTCTGACTATTTTCCCATTCCATCTCTTTGGAAGTTCAAATCGGATGAAACAAATATCAATCAAAACATTAAAGCTATTGATTTTAAAAACAATCCACATCCAAAATATGCAAAGAATTATCAATTAGCATTATACGATAATAAATTAGGCGTTTGTGGTGATTATCAGGAGAACTGGATCGGTTTTCAGGGTGATACTTTAAATGCAACCATTCAGATTTTAAATTCTGAACCTGTAAATTCATATACTTTACGTTTTTGTCATGATCCTAATAGTTGGGTTTTTGCTCCTTATAAGATCTTTTATCAGACTTCCGATGATAATATTCATTTTTCGGAATTAACCGCTCTCCCACTCGATTTTGTAGCCGAAAATCAAAATAACATCAATACACAGTTGGTCACTTTTACAATTCCTAATCCAAAGGCTTCTACAATAAGAGTGATCGCTGTTCCTTTAGACAAATTGCCTGTATGGCATCCCAACGCCGGTGAAAAGGCTTGGATGATGATCGATGAAATTATGTTAAATAAATAACCAAATATAAATATGAAAAGAAGAGCACTTATTAGCGTAAGCGACAAAACCAATTTACTCCATTTTGTTGAACAACTTATTGCATGTAATTTTGAGATTATCTCAACAGGTGGAACTAAAGCAATGCTTGAGAAAGAGGGTCTTAATATAATAGGAATCAGTGAGATAACTGGTTTTCCTGAAATCATGGATGGCCGGGTAAAAACCCTCCATCCTAAAGTTCATGGCGGATTATTGTCTATGCGGGATAATCCGAAACATACGGAAGAGATGCGCCAAAATCAAATAGAATATATTGATTTAGTGATTGTTAACCTTTATCCTTTCAAACAAACTATTGAAAAAGAGGGTGTTGAATTCGCAGAAGCAATTGAAAATATTGATATTGGTGGTCCTTCGATGTTGAGAAGTGCAGCTAAAAATCATAAATTTGTTACAGTAGTTTGTGATCCTAATGATTATCAAACAGTTATTGATCAGATCAAAGAAACCGGAGATACCACTTTAGAAACCAGATCTCAATTAGCGGCTAAAGTTTTCAGACATACTGCTGCTTATGATGCCATGATTGGGGAGTATTTGACCAAACAAGTAGGTGAAACTAATCCGGAGTCTATCACATTGACTTTTACTAAAAAACAAGACTTAAGATATGGTGAAAATCCTCACCAACTTGCCACTTTTTATGCCGGTAAAAAACAGGGTTATTCCATGGCCTGGGCTACACAATTACATGGTAAAGAGTTGTCATATAACAACATTCAGGATGCTGATGCTACGCTGAATATTGTGAAAGAGTTTTCTGAACCGGTTGTAGTGGGCGTTAAACATAAAAATCCTTGTGGTGTGGGTGTTGGAAATAATGTGTTTGAAGCTTGGAGAAACTGTTATGAAGCGGATCAGGTTTCGATCTATGGAGGTATTGTAGCAACCAATCAAGTGATTGATGCTCAAACAGCTGAAGATATGAAAAATGTATTTTTGGAAATCATATTAGCCCCCACTTTTACTCCTGAAGCATTGGAAATTTTAATGACGAAAAAGAATATTCGTCTGATGACATTTGATCTTTCTACTAAAAATCAGGATTCCAACATGTTTATCAGTGTTAATGGCGGTATTTTAGTTCAAAATTGCGATCAGTTTTCTAATGATCAATACGAAATAAACTGTGTAACAGAAAAACAACCCACTAAGGAAGAGTTGGAAGATCTGTTATTTGCCATGAAAGTTTGTAAACATGTTAAATCTAATGCCATTACCTTAGCTAAAAACCGCAAAACGGTTGGTGTAGGGGCAGGACAAATGAACCGCGTTGGAGCAGCTCTCATAGCATTAGAACAAGCCAAAAATGCCGGAATCAGCGAAGGAATATTATTAGCCAGTGATGCATTCTTCCCATTTGATGATGTAGTAAGGTTAGCGCATCAGTATGGTGTAACTGCCATCATTCAACCGGGTGGTTCTGTAAGGGATGAGCTTTCCATTAAGGCATGTAATGAGTTGGGAATTGCGATGATCTTTACCGGAGTGAGACATTTCAGACACTAAAATCAAATTTTTATAAAGCTCGTCCTTAAAAAAGACGGGCTTTTTTTAAACCTTTTCTATTCTAAAGTGTCCAATATCAGTAATTTCACAACCATGAAAACACTTTTTTTCCTATTATGTTCCATTTTAGGGGTTTATTCCCTTAATGCTCAATTGATTGCCAATGCAGGGTCGGATAAACATTCCTGTCAATACGATACCAACGCTGATTTGATTCCCATTGGAGGTTCTCCTACGGCACAGTTTGGTACACCTCCTTACACTTATCAATGGAGTATTGAACCAATTGTAGCAGGCGGCGGATGCTCGTACATCATTCTACAAGCCGGTGATCTTTTAGATAATATTGAATCTTCAAATCCTTATATTACAGATCGTTTTGCAGCTCCAAGTATTGAATTTTATCTTCAGGTTACGGATGCTGCCGGTGCTATCAGCTATGACACGACGGTGATCACCTTCTCCAATTTTGTTCAGACTCAAACATTCTTCACTTATACGATTAACTTAGGGGATTCTGTATTATTGAATCAAGAGATCAACATTTCGGGTGGAGTTCCCCCATTAACATACAACTGGCAGCCGGTAACAGGATTGCCATTCAATAACTTCGAATCTTTCTTTTGGGCAAAACCTACGCAAACAACCTTTTATCATGTGGAAATCACTGATGCCATGGGTTGTCAGGCTACAGGATTTCCAATGTACAATGTGATTGTCAATGGCACCGGTATTAATGAATCAGATGAAGAAATTCCATTAACTATTTATCCGAATCCGGTTCACAACACCTTGAATATTAGCAACAATAATAATGTAACGATTTTAAATACTGCTATTTATGACATCCAGGGAAAGTTGATTCAACAATTAGATCCCTCCTCCTCTTCTATTGATCTCGGTTATTTGGCTCCGGGATTATATGTCATTCATTTTCAAACCCCTACAAGCACGATCGTTCAGAAATTTCAAAAAATGTAAAGTTCGTGTGCTCGATGTGCTCAATGTGTAATTATTCACTATTCACTATTCACTATTCATTAGAAACATGAATCCAAGTCCAACCATAATCAGTACCAAAAGGAAAACTTTTGCTTTTTGAGTTTTCAATCATTATTTTAGTGAAATAAGATTTGTAATACCATGCAAAAAAAACGGCTCCTAAAGTTGGTTTTTCTGTTTCTTTATAGTTTAACCAAATTTCTCGGGGTTCATCTACTTTAAAACCACGAAATTGGCCTTGATAATAACTCTCATCTTTCAGTATAACTGAACCTGATTGATCAATAACATAGACGAATTCACCACCATAAACAGCATAATTATTAGGTTGGAAAGCAGGAAATATCCATACTGTCAGCGTTTTATCTTCATTCTCTTTAATATATTGATTAAATCGGATGTTTAAAGTATCTTTTAATGAAGCTATTTGATTATCAGCAGTTTGTAAAGCTCTGGAAAACCTATGAAGTATATTGGTATCAATAGGTTCTGATGATTTACTAATTTGGTTATTGTTATTCACAATGAAATGAAAAACAAGGTCAAATTGATTATTTTCATATTTTCCATAAACGGCATGCCAAATAGAATCTACTTCAAAACAAAACCATTCTTTTCCAAGTCTGGCAATCTCATTTTTATCTTGCATAATAACACTATCCGAAGTCCACCAAGCTATTTTATCGTACGTACATAACCACTCAGCAACTTTCATTTTTTCATTAAAATCAGTTATATCAAAGTTAAACTCATTTTGAGTTTGTCCAAAAGAGATGGTTGATAACCCTATAAGAAGTAATGTAACAATTTTTTTCATAAGGTGAAATTTAAAAAAAATTAATCTATTCAATCAGGCTATTTAGATAACCCTTCCAACACTTTAAAATATTTTGGCAAATATAAAAAAAGGGTTTGATAAAACCAAAAAAATATTTTTATAAATTAGCTGAAACCCAATACTCTCTTCTTTCGTCCTTCGTCCTTCGTCCTTTCTTCTATTCAGGAGTCCAAATGATGGAAATATCACTAAAACTGGAAACATTACCGGGAGCTAAGGAGAAACTGACAGTATCTTTTATAAATTCAAAATAATGATAATTTCCTGTGCTGTTTTTGTCTGTTAATTCCATACAAAGTCGATATGTTCCATCTGAAACTATGTTTCCATCGATATCTGTACCATCCCAGCTACAAGACCTTGTTCCATGGGTATTTATTGTTGCACCTGAAACAGCATCTGTTACATTATAAGAAGACATTGATACCCAATTTGTTAAAAACCTTTTGTATTTATCTGCATATACTAACAACGATTTTACATACTCCCCGGAACCATTTTCCACCCAAATAGCAACAACATTCTTAGGTGCATAGTTGCCTCCTGCATCTGAGGTAACAGTAGATACAGATAAAGTTCCGGGTGTTTTTATACCAGAATCCTCTTCAGTTGTACAGGAATAGGTAAAAATCAAAATGAGCGTTAACAATGTGATTTTTGAGATTGTTTTCATAAGTTGTTTAGATTTAATTTTTCTTTAAAAACAATGAAAACCTTTTAATTATTGTATTTTTATACATAAATAGTCAGAAAAATCGATAAAAAGTGTAATCTTATCGATGAATTTTAAAAAAGACTCGTTTGATTTTAATTGCATTATAATGATCATTGCTTCAATCAATAGTATTTAAT
Organism: uncultured Bacteroidota bacterium; assembly: GCA_942493315.1. Lineage (GTDB taxonomy): Bacteria > Bacteroidota > Bacteroidia > Bacteroidales > WCHB1-69 > UBA5429. The sequence continues at coordinate 2,691,923 of OW818690.1, forward strand.
TTTATCAAATTATTTTCATAAAAAATTATATTTGCTGTTACAATAAAAGAACTTAAAATATAGTTATAAAATTAATAAACAACTTAAAATCAAGAGAAATAATCATATTAAAAAACTGATCAAAAGTATGAAAATATTGAATTTTATCCCCAAAAACCATCTGTTATTGATACTTTTTTTTATGATAGTATGTAACATTTTCGGACAAAATAAAACCATTAAAGAAAGTATTTTTTTCAATGTTGCGAAATCTAAACTAACATCAGAAAGTAAATCTATATTGGATCGCCTGTTAGATAGTTTGAAGCTTTATGAGGATTACAAAATTTCTATTTATGGTAATTGTGATTTTGATGGGGATAGTGTCTATAATATCAAGCTCTCTGAAAAACGGGTATTTGAAACACAAAAATACTTCACAGCTAATGAAATCTCATCTGATCATTTATCAACTTTTGCTTACGGAGAGGAGAAGCCCATCGCAGATAACGCTACAGAAGCAGGGAAACAAAAAAATCGGAGGGTTGATATTGTAATCTCATATACTACGGCTGTTCGCGAAGAAAACAAGGATAAAATCCCTACAATAACAGAATTATATTCACAAATGGAACAAAAAGCTCAAGAGTTTTTCATTAACCCAAGCCAAGATACAATATTGAGATGTGAAAAGGGAACAAACGTTTTTATTAAAGCTAACACATTGAAATCTAATGGTAAAGGTTCAAAAAATTCTATAACCATTAAAATTAAGGAATATCAACTAAAATCTGATATGATTTTGGATAACCTCTCCACTACATCAAACGGAAATATCATTGAATCAGCAGGAATGGTTACTATTGAAGCTTATGATATTAACGGAAAAAAAATAAATAGAATTAAGAATAAAGGGATTGTTGTACTGATTCCTTCAGACAAAATTAATCCAAACATGAAAATTTTTCAAGGAAATAGATCTGATCAAAACCAACAAATGAACTGGACTTTGGATAATAGAGTTGATTTTGACAATTTCAGATTGATAGATCTAACTAATTGCGAATATTGGGTTTGGAATAAATATAGATATTGTCCATTCTTTTCTTGTAAAGTTAAGAACTTTTTCAGGGCTTTAGTAGGAAATAAAAATAATTCTGAAATAATATTTAAAAAACGCCATAAAGAGCTAAAAAATGAATGTAGACAACTGTTAATGTTATATGATAAATATGGAATAAAAAATTATGATAAATTCAATCAATTTATTAATAAACCACTTTTAGATAGTTTTAACGTAAAAACCATGAGAGAACTTTTAGACACTTTAGAAAAAAGGAAAATTCAGGATCTTGAGTTAGCATATATGAATAAAACTATTAAATATCAAGATTTGAATTATTATATTTTCAATAGATCAGACTTAGGGTATGCAAATTGTGATGCTTTTGTCGACTTAAAATTTTATCAATTAACTACAATGAGAATTAATTTAGAAGTAAGTAGTAATGTAGACTGTAAATTGATTTTCAAAAATAGACGAATCATTTTATCAGCTGATAGAGAGAGTTCGAATTTTAAATTTAAAAAAATCCCTAAAGGTGAAGATGTGTGGATTGTGGCTATAAAATACGTAAACGGACAACCTTATTTATTCATGGAAGAGACAACTATTGGAGAAAGAACTATTGATATAGAATTCAAATCCATCACCCTCGAAGAGCTAAAATTGAAATTGAAAGAATTGGATTAATTTCGAAGGCTCGAATGCTCAATGTGCTCGAATGCTCGAATGCTCGAATGCTCGTGTGCTCGAATGCTCGTGTGCTCGAATGCTCGTGTGCTCGAATGCTCGTGTGCTCATTTTTTCAATATTCACTATAACCTATTACCTATTACCTCTTACCTCTTACCTCTTACCTCTTACCTCTTACCTTTTACCTATTACCTTTTACCTTTTACTTTTTACTTTTTACCTCTTACCTCTTACCTCTTACCTCTTACCTATTACCTTTTATATATTTTAGTCTCCCAGTAGAAATACCGTTGGCTTTTTATAGATGTCGATCTGCATGGTGCGCCATTTTTCGACTGTAAAAGTGCGGATTTGTTGTTCCGGAGTGGCTAAATCAGTGGCAACGCAAATCTTATTGTGGGGTTTGCAAGCCAGTACCATAGATTCAAAAAAATGATTGTTTCTGTAAGGAGCTTCTATAAATATTTGGGTTTGACCCGATTTCATCAGGATTGATTCGTAAAAACGGAGTTGTTTTTCACGCTCTTTACGGTCACGGGCAATATAACCATTAAATGCAAAATTTTGACCGTTAAAACCGGATCCCATAAGGGCTAGAATGATCGAATTGGGTCCCACTAACGGAATAATTTCAATATCTAATTTATGAGCTAATGCCACCACCACATTTCCGGGATCAGCTACACATGGAGTGCCTGCTTCAGAAAGTAAACCCACATTCAGTCCTTTAAGACAAGGATTCAAATAACTTTCACACTCTTTCGTTTTGGTATGTTCATTGAGTGTTAGGAAATCTAAACTCTCAATCGGTTTTTTCATTCCCAGTTTTTTAATAAAACGCCTGCCTGTTTTTAACTCTTCCACAATAAAATGGTCAATATCTTGAATTATTTCTGAATTAACAGGTGGAAAAAGAAAGTTAAAATCTTGTTCTCCTAGTGGTGCAGGAATTAAAATTAGTTTGCCTTTAGTCATTATATTAAGTATTTACGAATGTGCAAAAGTACAAATTTAAAATCGATTTTTTTATTTATTTTTGCATTCTTAAACCAAAAACAAAATTTAAAACCTTAAAAACTTATTTTTTTATGAAAAAACTATTCCTAACCTTTACTCTATTATTTGCATTTTTAGCTGTATCACTAGCCTGTAACGTAACATTTGTATTACAAGACAACAAGGGTAATGTTGTCAATCCTCAAAAAGTAAAAAATGGTGAAACTTACACATTAGTTGTTGTTTATAAAAACACACATGGAAATTGTGATATTCCAATCAAGGATACCAAATTTAAAATGGATGGAATTAAAGTGGTTGGTGCCACTGATTGGACCAGTGAAAATGGTGGTTATGTAAGAAAAATGAAAATCCAAATCACAGATAACAAAAAAAATGAAGTTTATTTTCAAGTTATAAGAACTTGTGATAGAGGTGGATGTGATTTAAAATACACCTTGAAAAAATAAATATGAAATTCAGATTTATCCTAGTTTTATCTGCATTATTACTTATTACAAGTAATTCTTACGGACAATGGAGATGTAAGAGCGAAATCGGATCTTACATGAAGCCCATCATTAAAAATAATAATCATTTCACCTGGGCTGCAGAATTTCTTCTTTCAGGAGCTGTAATTGATCATTATGTTGCTACCAATGATTTTGCTATTTTAGCTTTGAATTTTCAAAATAAACAACATAAACTATATCTTGAGGGTGGTGTTAAGATTTATAGTATCTACGATTATAAAAATGATTTGAATCCTTATCATTTAAGACCCGGATTTAAAGAGTTGTATTATCAGTATAGTTCAGAAAAAATGGGAAAAATCAAGCTTGGTATGCATTCTATGCGCTCCAATGATGATTATCTCCTTAATGAAAGAGTTTTAGGTGTAACTTATAAATTACCTTTTAAAGTGGGAACTTTATCTGTTAATGGAGGATCAGTTGTTAAAGATTTTTCTATCAACGGAACATTTTGTACTACAGGTTATCTGTATGATATCATGCCGGATAAAGTAAGATCTTTAGTTGGAAATGGGTTAGGTCAAACCAATTTTGCTTTAATCACTTATGATTTTAAACCGGAATTTAAGAAAAAAGGAGATTCAGAATTTGAAGAAGTTTCTGAATTTGAAACCACTGAAAAAGAGTATAAAGGACCAACAGTTGAAAATCTTGGCTTTGCAGCATATACAGAATTTGGATCATGGATACCTAACCCAGTGTCACTTGCAGGCGTTTACTCAAGTATTGGTTTAGGTAAAAGTTTTTTTATTTTTCCTGAAGTTTTGTACCAATTTTATCAAGATACATTCAATAGTAAATTCAATCAAGGAATTGTTTATTCTGTTAAATTAGTAAAAAGATTTAATTGGAAAAACAATCACCAAACTCAATTTAATATCCATTATATTGGATTTACCGGGTTTAATGATGGTGCAGTTGCCATGAATAGTTTTAGCAATATATTCGGCGGAACGGTATTGAGATTGGATGTTCCGGAATTACCTTTTGTAAAAACAGGGATCAGGCATATTATGAAAGGAAAAACTGAAAATTCTTTCCTTAATAATTTGGAGATCAAGTTGTATGGAACGACTCAATTGACCAAAAAGAATATGTGGGAATTGGATGCGGAATTAGGAAAAATCTTCCATTTTGGCAAAAAGAAAGGATTAGGTTTATTGATAAATCTTCAATATGCTTATATGTATGCACAATTTGATGGACTTTCCAGTCCATTTCGCGGGGCTCATTTAGCAAGAATTGAAACAAGAATCACATTTTAGGCTATGAAAAAAGTATTACAGTTTACAAGAAAATATAGCATCTGGATCTTTATGGTATTCCTGTTTGCTTTGTGTACCAACGGAATCTATAAAATGTACCACATTACATCTGAGGATTGTACCTCATGTGGTAAGTGTAAACAAATTTGCCCAAATAGAGCAATTATCTTAGAAAATGAAGCTTATTATAACGTTTTACCGGATAGTTGTAAAGGGTGTGGTAAATGTTTACAAGTATGTGAATATGATGCTATTCATGGCACTACAAGATCTTTTCATATTGATACTCAATTTTGTACTCATTGCGGGGATTGTAAAAAAGTTTGTGAATATGATGCCATCACGATTCCGAATCGGACTTATGAAGTGAATCAAAACATTTGTGCTAAATATAACGAATGTGGAAAGTGTATCCGAAATAATGTATGTCCTTATGGGGCATTATACAAATCAGGAAATCGAATTTATATTGATCAATCCAAATGTAAAAGATGCGGTAACTGCTTGACTTATTGTGAAGAAGAAGCCGAAGATGCTTTTTATGTAACCAATGAACCGGGTGAGCCGATCATAGATCAGGAAAAATGTGTTCGTTGTGGAAAATGTGAATTGGCTTGTGTTAATTTTACAGCGATTTCAAATTCAGGACCATTTCAAGCTGCTTTAGTGGATCAGGAAAAATGTCAAAAATGCGGTAAATGTTATGATGTTTGTCCCAATTCTTCAATTAAACCTACTAAAACCGGAATACCCGTTTTACCTGCTAAGATTGATCAGGATCAATGTTTAAAATGTGGCAAATGTGTAAATGTTTGTCCTGAAGAAGCGATTAAACCGGAATAGTTACCAGATACAGGCATCCTCTTCCATCCATCGACCTTGTGCTTTCAGGGTTTGTTCAATAATATCCCGAACGCAGCCATCGCCCCCTTTTTGGAATGAGATATAGTCAGCTATATTTTTGATCTCTTCACAAGCATCTGAAGGGCATGCTTTAATGCCACACAATTTCATTAAGTTATAATCAGGAATATCATCTCCCATGTAAACAATCTCATCAGGCGATATTTTATGTTTGGCAATATAATCGTTAAAAACGATAATTTTATCATGAACCCCTAAGAAAATTTCCATTCCATCAAATCTTTGATATCTGAGACGCATTGATTCTCCGATTCCACCGGAAATAATTGCAATTCTGTATCCTTTTCTAAGAGCATATTGTAAGGCATAACCATCTTTAACTCCTGTTGATCTAATCTGTTCACCATCAGGAAGTACCCAAATTCTTCCATCTGAAAGAACACCATCAAAGTCAAATATGAAAGTAGTAATATCTTTTAATTTTTCACGGTAATTGATCATAGTAATTTATTTTTTCAAATTTAGTGCGAAAATACAACTTTTTGAAATGTAGAAAGTCTATTAAAATAAATTAAAATTGTATTTTTGCAAAAAAAAATTAAAAAAAGTTAAAAATATGAAAAAAGCTTTCTCTTTCATTTTTGTATTTACATTGATCTTTTCGATGTATGCACAAGAACAAACTGCACAAACTTTACCTTCCGTTGACATCAAAACCATTGATGGTAAAACATTTAACACTAAGGATATAACCAACGATGGCAAACCCATTATTGTAAGTTTATGGGCTACCTGGTGCAAACCTTGTGTTGCTGAATTATTAGCTATTTCAGATGTGTATGATGAATGGGTTGAAGAAACTGGTGTTAAACTATATGCTATTTCAATTGATGATTCAAAAACAGCATCCAGAGTTGCTCCGTTTGTGAATGGAAAAGGTTGGGATTATGTAGTTTTACAAGATCAAAACTGGGATTTAAAGAGAGCCATGAATGTAGTAGATGTTCCATTTTTGTTAATTTTGAACGGTAAAGGAGAGATTGTGTATCAACACACCTCTTATGCTCCCGGATCTGAAAATCAGATTTATGAAATTATTAAAAAGGTAGCTAAAGGGGAGAAAATTGAAGAAAAACACTAATCTCTTAAATTCATTATATGAAAATCAAAAATCTATTATTCATTATTTTAGCCACTACTACCCTACTTTCTAATGCTCAGAATAAAGTGGGTTCTGGAGTAGTTTCAGGAGATTTTGCTATCAATGGAATGTATTATATTCCTGATTCACTGATTGGTGCAGAAAAGGTGGATTCCAAAGTTCGGGCTAACTCCTGGTTAAACCTTAACTATGTAAATGGAAACCTCACTATAGGTGCCCGTTATGAATATTATTCTTTTCCTTTGATCGATTTTGAAAAAATTGGCTATAAAGGTCAGGGATTAACTCATTATTTTGCTGATTATAAAACAGAAATGTTACAAATAACCATTGGAACATTTTATGAACAGTTTGGACAAGGTTTATCCTTAAGAGCTTTTGAAGACAGACAATTAGGAATTGATAACTCCATTTTGGGAGCAAGAGTCAAGCTTCATCCTTATAAAGGTCTTACGGTAAAAGGAGTTTGGGGAATTGAAAGAAACAATTTTGATTTTGATTATACCAAAAGAAACGACATGATCAGAGGTGTTGATGGTGAGATCAGTTTAGATGAATTAATCAAACCGTTTGCAGAAAAAGGAATCACTTTCTCTGTAGGTGGTAGTTTTGTCAGTAAATATGAAAAATCTTTGGAAGATATTTATTTTGTATTATTTCCTAATGATCCGTTAATTACCAGAACAGGCACCATTCCTGCATCAAAAATTCCTCAAAATGTGGGTTTATGTGCTTATAGATTCAATTTTGGATACAAAGGATTCCGAATTGAAACTGAATATGCATCGAAAATTAATGACCCTAATAATTCAAATCAATACATCTTTAAAAAAGGGGAATCCTTATTCATGACGCTCACCTATTCGACTAAAGGATTTGGAGCATCAGCATCTTTTATCAGAGCTGACAATATGGATTTTCGTTCTCAAAGAGCTATAAGTACCAACTCATTGATGAGCATAAACTATATTCCTGCAATAAACAGACAATACGCTTATCAATTAATTGGCAATTACAGCTATTCTAGTCAACCCAATGATCAAATTGGTCTACAGGGTCAGATCAACTATAAAATCCCTAAAAACTCCTTATTAGGTGGTAAATATGGGGTTGATTTAACCTTTAACTACTCCAGATTTCACAATATAGATAAAGTTATTGTGGCTGAAGCCGTTGAAAACGGAACACCTGAAGGCACTGATGGTTACACATCTTCCTTTTTCAAATTTGGAAAAGAGCTGTTATATCAGGATTTTGGATTTGATATTACTAAAAAATTAAATAAGAAATTAAAATTAGCATTATCTTACAATTACTTAGATTATAATTTATTTATTTTACAAGGACATGGGGAGATGGTACATTTGAACCATATTACATCAGAATTAACTTACAGAATCAATGACAAACATGCTTTAAGAGGTGAATTACATGGTTTATTTACCAAGGAAGATATGGGAAGTTGGGTGTATGGTTTGTTAGAATATTCTATTAGTCCAAAATGGTTCTTTTCTGTTGCAGATCAATACAATTACGGTAATACCAATGATGATTTAAAAATTCATTATTATAATTTATCAATTGCTTATGTGATTGGAACAACGAGAATTGCCGCTAATTTTGGAAAAACAAAAGAAGGCATTTTATGTATCGGTGGTGTATGTAGAGCGGTTCCTGCATCTTATGGAATGGGTATTAACATTGCTACAAAATTCTAAAAATTATTGATTATGAAAAAGTTATTTATATTAGTATTAGGAATTTTACTGTTCAATGCATGTGATGTCATTGATAAACCCTATTTACCAACAGATGGTGAAACTACTGTTCAGGTTGAGTTTCCTGCATTAGATCCCACTACTGTTTACCGTAAAATCTTATTTGAAGAATACACAGGACATAAATGCACAAATTGTCCTAATGGACATGCCCGTTTAGCTACGTTGTTGACCACTTATGGGGATACATTGGTACCTGTAGGCATTCATGCCGGTTCATTAGCCGTTACTGATCTTGATTATCCTTATGATTTTAATACACCCATAGGATCACAATTGTATCTTGATTTCGCAATTCCGAGTGTACCTATTGCAATTGTCAACCGAATAAAATTTAATTCAACGATTTGGGGTTCACCGGTTTCTCAATGGCAAAGTCATATTAATTTAGTTGATAGAACTAAAATTTATGCCGGTATTCAATTGATCAATGAATTTGATAATACAGACAGGGTACTCACAGCCAATGCCAAAGTTACTATTTTAGATGAAATCGCCGATCAGGTTCAGTTATGTATTGTTGTAATTGAGGATGATATTATTTCTCCACAGCTCAATAATGGCGTTCGAATTGAAGATTATGTACATAAACATGTTTTAAGAGGTTCATTAAACGGGAATTATGGATCACGTTTAACTTTAGATGGTTATGTAGAGAAAGACCATAGTTATGAAAAAGCATACAAAATATCTTTTAATACGAAAGATTGGGATGAAAACAACTGTTATGTTGTTGCTTATCTGATCAATATGGAAACAAAGGAGATTTTACAGGCGGAACATTTAAAAGTGAAATAATAAAAAAAGCTGCATATTACATGCAGCTTTTTTTTTAATATTCATCTTCGTGAAAAAAGAAATCATCTTTAGTTGGATAGTCAGGCCATAAGTCCTCAATTGTATCATAAATTTCCCCTTCGTCTTCAATCTCCTTGAGGTTTTCAATCACCTCCATTGGAGCTCCTGAACGAAGTGCATAATCAATTAATTCGTCTTTTGTTGCAGGCCAGGGTGCGTCTTCCAGTTTAGAGGCCAATTCAAGTGTCCAATACATAATAATCAAGATTAAAGTTTATATCTTTTTTGTGGCCGCAAAAATATGAAAAAGTTTCTATCTTTTGCGATTTATTAAAAATTTTATTTCGTTAATACACAATGCTTTTCAGTAATATTTTCTTCAAAATGAAAAAATCGGGTTAAAATATAGAAGTAATCTGACAATCTGTTTACATATTTTAAACAAGGTTGTAAATAGGTGTTTGGGGTTACAAATGACACCAGTTTTCTTTCAGATTTTCTACAAATTGTTCTACATAAATGAGCATAAGCAATCGATTTAGATCCTTGAGGAAGGGTAAAATAGTTTTTTTCGGGTAGCAGATTAGTCATTCTATCGATTTCAGATTCCATTTTCATTACTTTGGATTCCAGATCGAATCCGGGCCAATATTTTTCAAAATTCTCCTTTTCTGTGGCAATCATACCACCAATAATAAAAAGATCATTTTGAATTTCTGAGAGATAATCCAGATTTTTTTCAGTTATTAAAAGTCCAATAAACGAATTCAATTCATCTATGGTTCCATACACATCAAGAATAGGATCACTTTTTGAAATTCGGGTTCCACCCACTAAGGAAGTGGTTCCCTGATCACCGGTTTTGGTATATATTTTCATAGTAATGTCATTTTTTTAATTTGGATTAGAAAATTTAGGATTAGTTAAAAAATCATGATCTGTTAAAGTCAATAAAAATGCTTTTAAATCAGCTAATTGTTGAGGAGTCAAAAACATTCCACCCTGATCCAGTTTATGCATTAATGGGCTAACATAAGGGGAATAAACCAACCCTGAGTTATAGAATTCCAACACCTGATCCAGAGTTGAGAATCTTCCATCATGAAAATAGGGTGCTGTAACTTCAATATTTCTGAGGGTTGGTGCACGATAAGCCCCAATATCAAAGGTGTTTCCGGTTACACTATACCGATCTTTTGGATCGTTAAAAATCGAAGAAGAACCATTATTATAAAACAGATTGGTTGTAAAAAGCGGCGTTCCATTACCACCATGACAATGAAAACAATCGGCCCCTTCTTCAGTTGTAAAAAGGATATATCCATTTAATTCTGAGGATGTTAATTGTTCTAATCCTCTCATATAGCGGTCAAATTTTGAATTTCCGGAAACTAAGGTACGAATAAATTGAGCTATTGCTTTTTCTATTCGATCTATGGTAATTTCAGGAGTTCCAAAAGCTTTTTCGAACAAAGCGGGGTATTTAGGATCATTTTGGATAGCTGATACTGCTTTTTGAATAGTAGAGTTCATTTCATGTGGAGCCAAAATCCCCATAGAAATAACATCCTCTAAGGTTCTATGATTTGAATTGGAATTATTGGGATGGATATAGCCATTCCAAAAGTATCCTTCATGATTAAAAACCAGATTGATAAGCGGAAGCATATAATGTGGCGTGTAAGCGCCTGATAATCCGAAAGTTCTGCCATTTGGAAATCTTTCATTATCTAGACCAACTTCAAAAGCATGAGCCTGAATATGGCAGGTGCTGCAACTCATCATAGAATCGGGATTTGTACCGTTATAACCACATAATTGTGTTTCATAAAACAGGTAGCGGCCCAAGTTGATTCCCTCCACAGTTAATGGATTATCAGCCGGAATATTCAGATTTGTAGGAAAAAATGTTGGTATTTGAAGTGTATAAGGTGTTGGTTGATAAGGAACAGGATCATCTCCACATGAAGTTGCCAGTGTCATTAATGACATCCACAAGAACAACACAAGGTAGATTTTTCTTTTCATTGTAATTAAAATAGGGTTAATTGTTCCCACTCATCTTCATCTTTATTAGGTTCTTTTTTCTTAAATACTTTTCTAGTTTCGGGTTCTTTTTTTTCAGTTTTATCAGTTTTTTCAGTTTTTTCAGGAGTATCTGTTGTTTTTGGAGTTTCAATACTATCAAATAGCTCTTTAGCAATCATATAATCCAGATCCTCTTTAGATGTATCTTCATCTCCCCCATCCTCTTCGCTATCAATTTCTGTATCTTCATCAATAGGTTCCAATTCTTCTTCCTCTTCTTCAAACGGAATTGGATCTAAAACAATAATATTTTTTACAGTTCCGTTATTGATTCTTTTTCCTTTAGCTTTGATGCTCATTAACTCCACAAATTCAACACATGAGATGGTTAGCAATTCGTTTTCATCTTCATTTTTAATATAATAATGGACTTCAATTTGTGGTTGGTAGTCGTAGAAGATATGTAAGATATTGATATTCTTGTCATCCGCCAAAAATTCCATTTTTTTATCTGTCAGTTCAGGAATAAATCTTTTCATATAGATTTTATCCTCTTTCAGAATTTTATATATCACAGTAACGGGTTTTTTAGGATTATATTTTTCAATAACCGCTAAAGTATCTTCAAAATGAGTAGATAGTTCAAATCCAGTAATTCTGTAGAATCCGTTATTGTAAATAGAGATAATTTTATCATTTTCTTTAAATGCGCCGAGCAGTTCACCTCTTTCATCTGTATTTAAGCGCATAACAGAAGAATCGTAATAGACATTTATGGCGCTCAATGTAGAGATCCCTTTTTCACTCAGTTCAATTTTCCGGACTGCATGTCGGGATAAGATATTCCCTTGTGACGAGCGATTTTTGATTGCTAATTTACTGAAATCAAAATCAAATTGTAATTTTTTAATTTTAGCTTTTGCTTTAAGATACACTTTCACTTTTTCCGCTTCACCGTTTGGATTAGAGGTAATATAGAGAATTTTGGATCCCGATTTTCCTTTCGTTAAATCGTACTCTTTATCACGGGTAACTCCACCAACGGCGAAACGTTTCACCATAGCCATACCGTTTAATCCGTCAGAATAAACCAGATTATAGATAGTTCTATCATCATTTCTTTTAAACACTTCAACCAGAACAATATCTTTTCCGAAAAATTGTTTCTCACTCACTTTGCTAACAGAGAATTTACCATCTTCGCGAATCACAACGATTTCATCAATATCGGAACAATCACATACAAAATCAACATTATCATCTTTTTTAAGAGCTGTACCTACAAATCCCTCTTTTTTATTCACATACAGTTTTTGATTAGCTACGGCAACAGTAGCGGCAACAATATTATCGAAACTTTTGATTTCAGTTTTTCTTTCTTGTCCTTCCCCATATTTTATTTTCAAATTTTCAAAAAAGGCGATGGCATATTCGATAAGATGCGCCAAATAGTTCAATACTTCTTTTATATTCTCTTCAATCTGAGCAATTTGATCTTCTGCTTTTTTGATATCAAATTTTGAAATTTTACGAACCGGTTTTTCACAAAGTTTAAGAACATCCTCTTTTGTTATCTCTTTTTTAAAAAGGGTTCGATATGGATCAAATGCTCTTTCAATATTTTCCACCTGTTTATCCCAGGTTGTTGTATCTTTTTCCAATTCTTTATAGATCCTTTTTTCGAAAAATATTTTTTCAAGAGACCAACGATGCCAATCATCTTCCAGTTCTTTTAAATGGATCTCTAATTCTTTTTTAAGCAACTTAACTGTATTGTCTGTATTGATTCTCAGAATATCCTTCACTGATAAAAACTGTGGTTTTCCTTCATGTAAAACGCAGGCATTGGGAGAATAGGACATTTCACAATCGGTAAAAGCATATAGAGCGTCAATGGTTTGATCAGGAGAAACACCTGGATATAGATGAAGAACTATCTCTACAGAAGCTGCAGTATTATCATCAATTTTTTTAATTTTCAGTTTTCCTTTTTCAATAGCAGGAGCGATTGAATCGGCAATTAAAGAGGTGGTATTGGTACCGTGTGGAATTTCAGTAATCACCAACATTTTCTTATCCACGATAGATATTTTGGCTCTATTTCTAATCTTTCCACCTCTTGCACCATCATTATATTTACTGATATCAACGGAACCACCGGTTGGGAAATCCGGATAGATTTGGAAATCCTCATTATTTAAAATTTGAATACTTGCATCGATCAATTCAAGAAAATTGTGAGGTAAAATTTTGGTATTCAAACCTACGGCAATCCCTTCCACCCCTTGTGAAAGTAAAAGTGGAAATTTAACAGGTAAAGTGATTGGTTCTTTATTTCTACCATCATAAGAGAGCTTCCAGTTGGTCGTTTTGTGATTAAAGCAAACTTCTATGGCAAATTTAGTCAATCTGGCTTCAATATAACGAGGAGCTGCTGAAGAGTCACCGGTATAAATATTTCCCCAGTTTCCCTGAGTATCAATAGTGAGTTGTTTTTGGCCCAATTGAACAATAGCATCACCGATTGAGCGATCTCCATGAGGGTGATACTTCATTGTATTTCCTATGATATTGGCCACTTTATTGTACCTTCCATCCTCCAATTCATCCATGGAATGTAAGATTCTTCTCTGTACCGGTTTTAGTCCATCTATTACATCAGGAATGGCACGATCAAGAATAACATAAGATGCATAATCCAAAAACCAATTCTCATACATGGTTTGGACGTGGATCACCTGGTGTAAATCTGATATTTCTGAGTTATTTGGATCTTCTTGAATCTCTTCTGGGAGTAAGGTTTCTTCGGTCATATTCGTTTTCAGTTATCAATCTTTATATATATGCAAAAATACATTTTTTTTTGCAAATAAAAAAGATTTTTTTATGGAATAATCGATGCTTAATTGTTCATAAATGGAGAAACGTTCTCATATTTTTTTGTATTTTTGCATACTAAATAATCAAACTTTGGGCACATTAAAAAAACTAGCAGGTCAAACTGCAATCTATGGATTACCAACGATTTTAGGTCGTTTATTAAACTATCTTTTAGTTCCGTTACAAACCTATATTTTTACGACTGATAAGTATGGGATTGTTGGGGAACTTTATGCTTGGACCAGTTTAATTTTTGTGGTGCTTTCTTTTGGTATGGAAACCACTTTTTTCAGGTTTTCACAAGACAAAGAAAACAGAGAGAAAACTTTTTCCATAGTTTCCATATTTCTTTTGATTACATCAGCTTCATTTATTATCATAACATCCATTTTTTCAAATCAAATTGCAGATTATTTAAAGTTTCCCGAACATCCTGAATATATCTTATATATGGCCTTTATTGTTGGTACAGATGCCTTTACATCTGTACATTTTGCCCGTTTCAGATTGATTCAGAGACCCATCAAATTTGCTTTTTTAAAATCTTTAAATATATTCATCAATATTTTTCTGAACTTATTTTTCTTAGTTTTGTGTCCCTATTGTGAAAATCATCATATAGCACCCCAACTTATTGATTTTATTTTTAATAAAGAAATCGGTATTGGATATATTTTTATTGCCAACTTAGCTGCATCTGTAATTACATTAATTATTTTATTGCCTGATATTATCAAATTCAATTGGAAATTTGATATGGCTTACTTTAAGAAAATGATTAAATATGCCTTTCCATTGGTTATTTTTGGATTAGCAACCGTAGTAAATGATACTATGAATCGAATTTTTATTAAAAATTTCGGTCCTGAAGAGACAGCACAAAGTATGGTTGGAATTTTTAATGCTTGTTTTAAAATCTCAATTTTTATGACGATTTTCATTCAAGCTTTTAAATATGCTGCTGAACCCTTTTTCTTTAGTAAGGCAAAAGATTTTGATGCCAAAAAAGCTTATTCAGATGTGATGAATATTATTGTGATTATTTGTTCAGGTATGTTTCTTGGCATTTTAGTATATATGGATGTAATTCAATACTTTGTGGGTCCGGCATACAGAGAAGGATTGGGGATAGTTCCCATTTTATTATTAGCTAATTTATTTTCAGCCATTTTATACAATCTCTCTATTTGGTATAAACTGTCAGATAAAACGATTTATGGTGCCATCATTTCGATTTTTGGATCGATTATTACTGTTACGTTAAATATTACGTTGATTCCAAGATTTGGTTTTATGGGAGCTGCGTGGGCCAGTTTCTTTTGTTATTTTTCAATGATGATCACTTCTTATTTTCTTGGACAGAAATACTTTAGAGTTGATTATCCTGTTTTCAAAATCATTTTATATATTGGGATTGCTGTATTGTTCTATTACATTACCACACTGATATCGATTCCAGGTTTCGCTTTAAGAATGGTTGTACATACATTGATTTTACTTTTATATTTTTATATCGTATTAAAGATCAATCCCGACTTAATGGGAAGTTTAAAAAGAGTATTCATTAAAAAAAATAATAAAAATGGAATTATTAACCTGTAAAATAGTTAACACATCCCATCATCCCATTCCAAGTTATTCTACTTTGTATTCAGCAGGAATGGATTTAAAAGCAAATTTAGATACTCCAATTGTATTAAAACCCTTAGAAAGAGGATTAATTTCAACAGGAATATTTATTGAGATTCCGATTGGTTTTGAAGCGCAAGTTAGACCCAGAAGTGGCTTAGCTATAAAAAGTGGGGTTACAGTATTAAATTCTCCTGGCACCATTGATGCAGATTATCGTGGGGAAGTAAAAGTGATTTTGATCAATTTATCTTCTGCAGATTTCACCATTCAGGATGGTGATCGGATTGCTCAGATGGTTGTAGCCAAACATGAAACCGTTCAATGGGTAGAAGTGAACGATTTGAATGAAACAGCAAGGGGTGCCGGTGGATTTGGTCATAGTGGAATCCAATAGTATTCATATATTCAATAGAATTTTTATTTTTAATATAAAACATCAATGCAATTCCAAAAAAACTCTTTTTTACTGATTTCCATACTGATTATTAGTGTATTATCATTAAATGCTCAATCCAAACACAATAGAAAAAATCTGACAGATCAAAATATATCAAAAGAGACCAGAATCTCTTCTGCTCAATTTGCGGATGGAATTAAAGAGTTTTATTCCAATAACTTAACAGCAGCTGAAACCATATTCAGGGATGTGATTCTTACTAATCCTCAAAATGATGCCGCATATTATTTGTTATCAAAAGTAAGGACTCAGATGAACGATTTTTCGGGTGCACTCCCCTACTTATTGGAAGCTATCAAAATCAATGATCAAAATATCTGGTATGAAGTTGATTTAGCAAATTTATATGAAAAAATCGGAGACAACAAGAGTGCCGAAAAGAGTTGGATAAAAGTTTGTAAAACGGTAACTAACAATGAATATTATTTTTACGCATTAGCTACCATCTATTTAAAAAATGAAAAATATGAAGAAGCGATTCAAGCTTTTGAGAAGATGGAAGAGATTATTGGGTATAATGCTGATTTAATAGATACTAAAAAAAACATCTGGTTATTTTTGAATCAGGTTGAAAAAGCGGCGCAGGAGTATAAAAAATGGATGGAGATTTATCCTTATGATATGACTAACTATGTAACAGTTGCTCAAATATATAATGCTAATGGAATGCCTCAAAAAGCAATTGAAATATTAAAACAGGGTGAAGCAATAGACTCATCTAATATTGATATTATCTCCATGTTTATTTCGATTTATAAATCAACCAAAGAAAAAACGAGAGAGAACTATTACACTTATTTGTTAATGCAACAAAAAGATCAAAATAATACTATATTTCAAATTCTCAAAGGGAGAACTCAAACAATCATTAAAAACAATCAATTGGATCTATTAGACCAAGGATTTTTTTACGATTTAGAGCAATATTGTAAGATTAATCCTGAGAATGGAGGAGCTTATGGTTTATTATCTCAACTTTATTATTTTATTAATAATGAGAATAAAGCTTTAGAATATAGCACTTTAGCATTACAGTACAATGATTTAGCCTTTGAAACATGGAATATTTATTTAAGAATATTATTTAAAGAGGGTAAGTATCAGGAGATCATTCAAAAAGCTAACGATGTGGAGATTCTATTTCCTACTCAATCCCATTTTTCACTCATAAATGGAGCCTCATTTTTACAAACGGGCGATACATTGAATGCCAAAAAATGGTTTAATAATTGTCTAACCTATTCTTTAGATGATCTATTATCTGAATTAGTTTCAGAATCCTTAGGGGATATCTATTTTTCTGAGAATAACCAAGCTGAAGCTTTAAAGTATTGGAAAATGTCCCAAAAATATGGGAATAAATCTGATAAATTACTTGAAAAAATAAAGAAAATACAATAAAAAAGTTGTATTTTTGCAGTCCATTAAGCGAAAGTAGCTCAGTCGGTAGAGCATTAGCTTCCCAAGCTAAGGGTCGCGGGTTCGAATCCCGTTTTTCGCTCAAAAAAAAAAGGTTGCTATTCAGCAACCTTTTTTTATTTTATAGAAAAATTCAATTAGGGTCTAGACCAAGAACCATTGATAAATTTGTAAACAGGTTTATCTACACCGTCTTTTTGGTAAAGAACAACACTTGCATAGCAATTTGCTTTCACCCATGCAGGATTCATATAAAAAGCATGACGGAAGTTATTTTTTACACCTTGAGTTAAAGTAACAGGAACACCGTAAGTCATATTATTATAAGCTTTTCTAGAAACAAAGTTGTGTTTGAAGTCTGGATCAGAGATTCCGGTTTGTGGATATTGAAGTCCATCTTCCTGAACAACTACAGCCAAGTAATATTCACCTGGTGTATAACCTGTTAAAGTGTTAATAGAAGTGTAAACGATCATGGAGTCACCTACAATTTGATGTTTCATTGCAACTCCAGCTTTTGGAATTCTTGTCATTAAAGTAGAAAGAGTCCCTTGATTGGTTGATTTGGTATCACCCATCCAAAAAGCGGGAATTCCGCCACCAGTTGTTCTATCATTATAAAAACCATTGTAAATAGTAGCGTTATAATTTGGATCTCCATCAGCTTTTACAACAATACCTACTACATGATTTAAGGCCACGCAGTTATCTAATAATTCAACACCCCATTGTCCACAATATACACACCAGTCAGCAGTATAATTGATTACTAATCCCCATTGAGTTGTACCGGGAGTAAGATCATCCCAAGGTGTTGGTTCTGGTTCCGGATCGGGATCAACTGGATCTACACAAGAAACAACCACCAAAGAGGAAATTAATAAGATGATAAGTCCGAATAATAATTTTTTCATAAGATTTTAAATATTTGGTTAATAATTTTGGTTTTGCAAATATAAGAAAAAGAATTATATAAAAAGTTGCTTGATAAAACAGAAAAATGGAGAATTTTTTTAATTATTTTTGACTGTTTAAACTATTTTTTATCCTATCTTTGCATTAGAATTTTATGAAAAACATGTATATTATTTCCGGGTGTAATGGTGCAGGGAAAACTACTGCTGCTTTCTATATGTTACCGGAAATGCTTGAGTGTAAAGAGTTTGTTAATCTTGATGAAATAGCTAGAGGTTTAAATCCTTTAAATCCTGATTCTGTGACATATCCTGCAGTGCGTCTTTTACATTCCCGATTAGAAAGTTTATTGAAAAAAGAAGCGAATTTTGCTGTTGAAACAACACTTTCGGCTCTTTCATATATAGAAAAGGTTCACGTTGCTCAAGAAAAAGGTTTTGTTGTCAATTTATTGTTTTTTTGGTTGAATAGTACCGATTTGGCTATAGACCGCGTTAAATTGAGAGTTTCTCAAGGGGGGCATAATGTTCCACAAGATGTAATCATTCGAAGGTATGGAAGAGGATTATTCAATTTTTTTAATCATTATATGGATATTTGTGACAATGTGATGTTTTTCGACAATTCAGGTGAAAAACCACGCTTAATTATGGGAAGAGTTTTAAATAATGATAATGATATTTATGATACCGAGTTGTATAATAGTTTAAAAGATAGATACTTATTAAAATAATATGTTTTTAAAAAATCTTCAGGTAACTAATTTTAAAAATTATCAATCAGGTGAATTTCATTTTCATCCTAATGTTAATTGTATTTTAGGAAATAATGGAAGTGGTAAAACCAATTTATTAGATGCTATCCACTATTTATCCTTTACCAAGAGTTATTTTTCAACTCAAGATCAATTCAGTATCAAATTTAATGAAGAATTTTTTGCCATACATGGTTTATTTTCAAGGGAATGGGAAGATGAGTCAACGGAAAAAATCTCCTGTACTTTAAAAAATGGGAGAAAAAGTGTTAAAGCGAATCAAAAAGAATATGATCGATTAAGTGATCATATCGGACTCTACCCATTGATCATGATTTCACCTTACGATAATGATATTATCAATGAAGGAAGTGATATACGTAGAAAATTTTTCGACATGATCATATCACAAACTGATAAAGAGTATCTCCATCAGCTGATTACATATCAAAAGGTATTACAACAAAGGAATGTCACACTTAAGCAGATTTTGAATCATGAACATAACAATAGATCATTAATAGAGATCTATGATGATCAATTAGCGCCATTAGCACAACATATTTTTCAAAAAAGGGATCAATTTATTCAAACAATTAAGCCAAAATTTATTGAATATTATCAATTTTTATGTCAAAACAGCGAAGAAGTTTCGATTATATATGAATCTCAATTACATAAAAATCATTATCATAATCAGATAAAAGAGTTTGAAATACAAGACTTTAGATCAGGTTATTCCAACTTGGGTATCCATAAAGATGATTTCAACTTTCTCATCAATCAAAATCCACTAAAAAGGTTTGGTTCACAGGGACAGCAAAAATCGTTTGCTTTAGCGATTAAGTTGGCACAGTACGATTATCTGGTTGATCGTAAAGGGATTAAACCACTATTATTGTTAGATGATATTTTTGATAAATTGGATCAATTCCGGATCAATCAATTGTTAAATCTTGTTGGAGATCATCACTTTGGACAAGTATTTCTTACGGATACAGATGAAGATAAAATCAAGGAGATTTTAGACAGGCATCAGATTGCGCATTCGATTATAAAAATTGTTTAGGATAAGGGCTAAAGGCTAATGGTTAAGGGCTAATATAAAAAAAGGGCACATGTTATGTGCCCTTTTTTGTTTTATAAATTGAGAATGAATTATTGGCCACCGCCTAATTTTTTCATCAAATCTTCTTGATCTTTAACAAATTCCGCATTAGCAGGTAGTAAGAAATCAACCTCGGTCATTTTTATAGTAGTATTAATTGAAGATGCTTCTAAAACAACGATAGCACCAGGAGCTTCTTCTCCATATTCTTGTTCGATTCTTAATGGAAAACCAACTAACCCTGGATATTGAGTATTTAATTTATCCGTATTATTAATATCATTAGAAACATAATAAACAACATTTTCTTCTTCATCAGTTTCCAAATCTGTAACAGTACATGTTACTTTTTTACATTTATAACCGGCAATTTCTTTAACTTCATCAGTATAAACATATTTAAAATCATATAATTTTAATTTTTCTTTTAAAGATTCCATGGTTGTTTCCATTACATAAGGAGAATGACCCGGAACTTCAAAAACAACATCTGTTTTTGCACTATCTCCATTCACTATACTGGTTATGATTACTCCTGGTTGAGGTTTATAAATTGTTTTGGAAAAATTTCCATAAACGAAGATCTCATTATCAGGAATTTGTTCAGAGGTGATATTTGGATCATCGGTACCTGTGATGGTTGTTTTAAAAGTAATAACACCTGAAAATGTGTTTTGTGCCAATAACGTAGTAGTTCCTAATACTACCAATGTTATAAGTAGAAGACTAATTTTTTTCATTTTTTATAATTTTTAATTAATATTTTCGAATTGCAAAAGTATAATTTTTTCTTTATTCGTTGGAGCAACCTTTAAACATTCTATTCCAGCGAATTTTTCCTTCAGAAATAGATTTGAATTTATCTAACGACAACCAAACAAACCAAACTTTACCAACAATATGATTTTCAGGAACAAAACCCCAGAATCTGGAGTCAGCAGAGTTGTGTCTGTTATCTCCCATCATAAAATAGTAATCCATTTTAAATGTATAAGAGGTTGCTACTTTTCCATTGATAAATATTTTATGATCATTTATGGTTAATTCATTTTTTTCATAATTTCTAATAATTTTATCATAAAAAACAATGGTAGAATCATTTATAGGAACTGTAACTCCTTTTTTTGGAACCGTAATGGGACCAAAATTATCTTTATTCCATTTACATCTTGGATCATGAGGAATAATAGAGTATTCAAAATCGCCAGGTTTATCAATAACGGGAACTACTTTTAGTCCCATTTTTTGAATTTGAGCCACTTGTTTATTATTGATATTAAAAAGCCAGATAGAATCATTGATTTTATAATAATCTTCCTCGTTTATATCTAATTTTTGTCTTTTGTTTGAATTTAAGCCAATTTTTAAAGGATCAATTACCTGATAAGATGATTGAATTCGTTTTGGATTATGAGCCGGAGATCCATTAATATAAAGCTGTGCGTTGATAATTTCAATTTTATCTCCGGGAATTGCGACACATCTTTTTACATAATTTTCCCTTTTGTCCACGGGTCTTGCAATCACTTTATATTCTTGTGCCACAACATCTTTAGCTTTTCCCGGATAATAAGCGCCTGGATATTTGGAATTAATAACATTATATCCATCAATGGAATATTTGGCAATGGCTTGGTTTTTAACATAATCAGGGGCATTTGGATTTAATAAACCTTCAAATTCACGAACAATAGCATAATAGCTTTCATTTTGACGTTCAACAGCTACAGTATCGCCATCCGGATAATTAAAAACAACTACATCTCCTCTTTTAATATTTTTAATATTCGGGAATTTCATATAGGGTAATTTAATCCATTCCAAATAAGATTTTGTTGAAGTAGTTAGAGGGATTGTATGATGAACAAATGGTATAGCTAAGGGTGTAATTGGAATTCTTGGTCCATAAGATACTTTATCCACCGCTAAATAATCTCCCACCATCAATGAACTTTCCATAGAGGATGTAGGAATAGCGTAAAATTCAAATAAGAAAGTTCTGATAATATAGGCAGCAGCAACAGCAAAAATAAGAGCATCACCCCAATCACGGGCAGTACTTTTTTTAAATTTGGGTAGTTGATCAAGGGTCACATATTTTTCTTTTTTGGAAAAACCGATATAGGGAAGATAAAACATATAGAAAAAAGTGCCGGGTAGAAGATACAGATAACTTGTTTTCCCATAAAGTCTTATGGTTTTCCAAACCATCATATAAAACATAAAGATGGTAATAAAAGGGAAACAGATCAGTAGCATCCACCACCAAGGTTTTGAAATAACTTTAAGCCAAATCCAGAAATTGTAAATTGGGATTAAACTCAACAAAGGGTTTTTATTTGCTTTTTTAAATACACCCCATAAACCGATTTGAAAACCGATTATTGAAATGATGAGCCAGATGTAAACGAATAATGGAGAAAGTGACATATAGTTTGTATTAAAGTATTTAAAAATTATATTTTAGTATAAATTTCAGAAATATTATAAATTCCGGGATTATTAATCAGCCAGATCGCCGATTTTACGGCACCAACAGCAAAACCAACACGATTATTAGCCCGATGAGATATAGTAAGTGTGTCTTCATTTGAAGAAAATGTTACATGATGTTCACCAACAGCTTCCCCTACTCTATGAGAAAAAACAGGGATTTGGTTCTCCGCAGTTTGATTTTCAGCAATCCATTCAGTATAATGATCTAATTGAGCAATCATCAATTCAGCGGTAGTTATAGCTGTTCCACTGGGAGCATCTTTTTTGGTAATATGGTGTGTTTCATCAATTTGAGGATGATATTGATCCATAGTATTCATCATTTTTGACAAATAGGAAACGGTAGCAAAAAAAAGATTAGCTCCAATCGAGAAGTTAGACCCATAAATAAAGGAAACATTAGCTTGATGAAAAAGGTCGATTACATCATAAAAATGAGAATACCAACCTGTTGTACCAGAAACTACCGGGATTTTAAGAGCAATACATTTTTTAAAATTATCAATAGCTAATTCAGGGATTGAAAACTCAATGGCCACATCACATTTTTTCAATGAATCAAGTTTTTCAGTCCACTCTAATTCATTGTCAATAGTTGCGCTAACTTGCACATTCATAAGATGAAGTATTTTTTCAACTTCATGACCCATTTTTCCATATCCAATAATTGCCACTTTCAACATCTATTTCAGTTTAAATTTTAGTCCAATGGAAGGTGTAAAACAATATGATCCAAGAATATAATTTGTTTGCACAGTAGGTTTTATAATCATTGAAAGATCATCAGAAATATCAAAATAATAAAGATGCGCATCCACAGCAGCGTCAATAATATTTAAAGTATACATAATGGCAAAAGCAGCAATTGCAATCTCCATTCTACTTCTATAAGTATTTCTAAGAGCTAAAATATTATCTGTCAGTTTATCTTCTAATTCAGGATATAAAAAAGGTGCATTGTTATTAATTCTATATACATATTCTCTTCTGTAATACTGAGAAGTATTGTTAAAATAATAAATAAAATAGGCTGCAGTACCTAATCCAGCATAAATCACAGGAACTTTCCAGTATTTTTTATTATAAACTTGTCCTGCCCCGGGAATAATAGAAAGATAAGACGCCAATTTTGGGCTATGTTTCTTTACAGACAAAACATTAAGATCAGGAAGTTTAGGGGTTGTATCGGATTGAGTGAACCCATTTAAAATAAAAAAAATGAAAATGATCCAAATAGATAAGATAGTTTTCATTTTTTTCATTATATAAAATTTTCCGTAAAAACGTAAATATAAAATAAATATTATAATTTACTTAATCTTTCAATAATTTTGTTCAATTCATCTTCCGAGGAAAAAGGGATTGAGATTTTACCTTTACCGGATAATTCTTTAGCAATTTTTACTTTTGAATTTAATTTTTTGGATAATTCAGTAGAAAAGTTAATTAAATTATCGGATAAGTTAATTTTAACTTTTGTTTTAGTTCCTTGAGGATTTTGATTATATTTTTTAACAAGAGATTCTGTTTGTCTCACAGAAAGGGCTTGATCTACAATTTCTTTAACAATTTTGGATTGAATTGTTTCATCATCGATAATTACAAAAGCTCTTGCATGCCCCATAGATATTTTCTTATCACGAACAGCAATTTGAGCTTCTCTTGAGAGTTTTAAAAGGCGGAGATAGTTTGTAATTGTTGTTCTATCTTTTCCAACTTTATTACTCAATTCTTCGTGAGATAATTCACATTCATCCAGTAATCTTTGGTAAGAAACGGCAATTTCTATAGCGTTAAGGTTTTCACGTTGAACATTTTCAACGAGAGCCATTTGAAGAGACATCAAATCATCTGCAGTTCTAACATACGCAGGTATTTCAGTCAATCCGGCCATTTTAGATGCTCTCCATCTACGTTCTCCTGAGATCAGTTGGTATTTACCGTGGGTAATTGGTCTAACAGTAATAGGTTGAATCAACCCATAAGTTCTGATTGAGATTGCTAATTCTTCAAGAGATTTAATATCAAAATCGGTTCTAGGTTGGTGAGGGTTTAGTTCAATGGATTCAATTTTAATAAGTGTTCCAGGATCACTTTTAGCATTAATAACAGATTCGGCCACTACAGGAATTTCAGCACCACCTAAGAGGGTTCCGAGTCCTCTACCTAAACGATTTGGAGTTTTCTTTTCCATTATAATTCATGTTTAATTAGGCCATTTTTCAACAAAACTTCTTTAGCTAAGCTCATATAATTAGCAGTTCCTCTTGATTTTATGTCATACATAATACTAGGGACACCATTACTATGAGCTTCACTAATTTTGATATTTCTTGTAATCATGGAATCAAAAACTACACTTTTACAATATTGGCGAACATCAGCCACAACAGCATTAGAGTGAGCAGTTCTGGAATCGTACATAGTTAGAAGAATACCTTCAATAGTAAGATTAGGATTCATTCCACTTTGAACAATTCGAACCGTATTTAACAATTTTCCGAGTCCTTCGAGCGCGAAATATTCACATTGAACAGGAATAATTACAGAATCTGATGCTACTAAAGCATTTACAGTGATTAGTCCTAATGAAGGGGCACAGTCTATAATGATAAAATCGTAATTATTTTTCACAGATTGGAGGGCATCCTTGAGGCGATACTCTCTCCTATCCAGTGTAATCATTTCTAATTCAGCACCAACTAAATCAATATGTGAAGGTAAGATATCTAGGTTTGGGGTATTAGAATGTTGGATAATATCTGCTAAAAACTGATCGCCCATTAAGCAATCATAAATACAAAACTCTACATCATTTTCCTGAAGACCCACAGCCATAGTGGCATTTGCTTGAGGATCAGCATCAATTAACAATGTTTTATATTCTAAAATAGCAAGAGAAGCTGCCAAATTAACAGCAGTTGTTGTTTTACCAACTCCACCTTTTTGGTTAACGACAGCAATAATTTTCCCCATTATTATGCCTCCAAATCTTCAAAATTAAAATCAGATTTACGATTTTCTGAAGTTTGATCAAATAAAGATTCATCAGGAAGAACACCTGTTTCAATAAATTCTAAAACACCTTGAAGAGCATTTTGAAATTTTAAAAAATCTTCTTTGTATAAAAAAAGTTTATGTTTTTCATAGAAGAAACTTCCATTGTCAGGATTAAATTTTCTCTTACTCTCTGTAATGGTAAGATATTTTTCGTCACTTTTAGTTGTTTTAACATCAAAAAAGTAAGTACGTTTTCCCGCTCTCACTGCTCTTGACAATACTTCATTTTTTTCTAAATTTTCCATCTCACACTTTTTTATGTTGTTATTATGATTTTAATGCGCAAAGATACTATAAAAAAATATCTGAATTACTTTTTCTTGTTATTATTTTGTTGTTTAATAATTTCATCCATTCTGGATTGCCATTTAGATTTTTTCGCTGGTTTCAGCATATTAGCTTTCAGTTTTGCATGAAGTTTCTTTTCATCAATAGTATATCTGAATAAAAACATTTGAACGAAAGTGATAATATTAACTAAGAAATAATAATAGGTTAAACCTGAAGAGAAATTATTAAACATTCCTAAAAACATGACAGGCATCAAATACATAAAAATTTTCATCATTTTCATTTGATCTGCACTTCCTGTTGTCATCATTTTGTTATTTAACCAAGTATAGACCAGAGTTGCGATTGTCATTAAAAGACAGAATAAACTAACATGATCGCCATAGAAAGGGATATTAAATCCTAAGTTTGCAACGGAGTCATAAGTAGAAAGGTCGTCAGCCCAAAGGAAAGGTTGTTGTCTTAATTCGTAAGCAGATGGGAAGAATCTGAACATAGCTAAAAGAATAGGCATTTGAAGAAGCACAGGAAGACAACCTGACATAGGATTAACACCGGCACTTTTATACAAACTCATCGTAGCCTGCTGTTTTTTCATAGCCTCATCAGGTTTAGGATAACGAGCGCTAATTTCCTCAATTTCAGGTTTTAAAACTCTCATTTTTGCGGATGAAGAATAGGTTTTAAAAGCAATAGGTAGTAAAACAATTTTTAAAATTACAGTTAAAATTAGAATAATAATACCATAACTTAATCCATAAGACTCTAACCAGTTAAACAAAGGAATAACAGCTAATCTATTGATCCAATGCAATAAAAAGCTCCAACCAAGGGGCACTTGTCTTTCTAAATTAAGATTATACTCTTTTAATAATTTATATTGATTTGGCCCAACAAAAAGGGTCATTCCAAATTTACCTTTATCAAGATCTGCAAATTGTATATCTAAATCTGCATTCATTTTTTTCAAAACGACCTGTTGTTTTTCATCTGGAAGGTTAACTTTCAATCTACCAGAGGTAAAATACCCTTCATCAGCTATTAAAACGGAAGTAAAAAATTGTTGTTTAAACGAAACCCACTTCAAGCCAGTAGTAAAATCTTTTGTTTCAGATTTGCGTTCATTCAAATTGCTAACTTTAGAAAGATTATCCATAAAAAAAACAGAAGAAAGGTCTTTTTCTGCTTGATAATTACGTTCTACAGATTTTAAATCTGCATTCCATTGAAGAGTAAAAGTTTGGGTATTAGGATAAATATATTTTGACATATTTACCATTTTAATATTAAACCCAACTCTGTAGTCATTATGATTAAATGTATAGATATATTCGATATAACTATTAGGATCTTTAGTATTCGAAGAATCGTTTAATAATAATGGGTATAATTTCAAAGAAAGTTGTTGAGATTTTCCATCAGTTATTTTAATAATCTGAGGTTGATCAGAAACGAAGTAACAATTTTTAGTAAGAATACGAGATTGGTTTTTCAACATCAATTCGATATTCATATTTGTATTTTTACCATCAAAAAGGATCAGTTTTTCTTTTGGTTTTCCTTTTTCTGTATATTTGTTAATATCGTTAAATTCGATAGAAGCAATGTAGCCGCCTAATTTAGATATGGAATATTTGGCAATTTTAGTTTCAACTATAATCTGATTTAGAGAATCTGAAGGGTTGTAAAAATAGATTTCTTCATTAGTTTTAAGAGCAGGAAGGTTTTGATTTTGAGTATTAGGCAAAGAGTCTGGAGGTGTAGATTTAGGGGAATTAGTAGTATCAATAGGCGCTAATTTTTGTTCAGTAGTTTGTTTATTTAGTTCTTGATTTTTAGTTTTTTGATTAGAAGAATTATAGAGGCCAAAACCTATTAATAATCCTAGCATAATCAGTAATCCAACAATTGTATTTTTATCCATTTTCAATAATTTAATAAAAGTCGGCAAAGATAATAAAAAAAGTGGAATTGTAGACAAGAATAGAAGAAGTTTTTAGCTTTGATTTTTGATTCTTTCACTTATTCATTTCTTATTCCGAGAAAGTGTTGAATCAGGTAGATTTAAATTTACAATTTTTTTAATTATCTGTTATAAAATTACTTACAAAATCTTTTTTCCACACTTTCTCGGAACGATCTCTTCAATGAATCCCTCTTTAGAAAAATTTAAACACATTTATAAATTTTTCTATACTAATGATTAAGCCAACTTACTATCTAAGACCCATTTCCCATTTCATTCAAACACCAATTCAACCCTATATTTCATAAAGTTGAACATTATTAAATAAAATAGAAATTATCCTGCTAAGGTCTTAGTTGATAAACATCACACTTTCTTTATACCCCTGTTTGCCTCTTTTGTTCTGTAAACCGTCAATAGCCAGGTGATAAGCAGATAAATCGTAATGTCGGTATTTGATTTTTAGCATAAACCATTTCATGTAGTTTTGCAGGTATTTGGTTGCAACCCCTATAAAACGTTCCATCCATCCCACAAATTTATTATAGATCTCATTTGCGGTTTGAACATCAAAAGCTTTGTTTCTGCTTTTCACTTTCTTTTGCTCATTCTGATCACAGATGTGATAGCTTAGTTTTTTATCTTGCAAAAACAATCTAACTATAGGATGATCATTGATTAATATCTTTTTTGATTTTTTAATTTTAGGATACAATCTTTTTTTTAGTTCATCTTTATCAAGATCCCCTAAATGGATCACTTTCATATCAAAATCTCCTTTTCGGGAAAATGCAACGGCCATCTGAACTCGATCCGTTTTATCAACCGGTTTGATCAGTTTTGGAGCTTTCTTGTACTTTTTTTAGGATCAGCAAGGGGATTAGGTGGTTTGAAGTTATAGAAACCATCCGGTTTTTCCCCTTTACGAGAGATCTGATCCTGAACAAGAATCAATTCAATAACACCATCCATCCCATCAGGAAGATTCTCCTGAATAGATCCAAACACTTTTTTATTCCACTCAAAAGAGGTGTCTAATGAAATTCCTAACATATCACTACAAAACCTTAAAGTTCCACCATCAGACATTCTTAAGTGAATGTATTGAAATAGTTTATTTTTTTTCTTAACAAAATGGAGATAAGTTCCGGTATAAAGAGAATAGCTTTTATGACAATGATTGCATAAAAAACGGGGTGTTTTGTTTTTCATGGTACCGTTTTTCATCACTTTTTCAGATCCACAATGAGGACATCTCATACCATGAATGTTTTGTAATGTTTGAATCAAAAAATCGAAAGAGGATTGAAAACGATCAGAATGAATTTGATTTTGAAAGAATTGGTATTCAGAATCGGATAATCTTTGTTTATGTTCTGAAAAAAGATTGGGAGATTTCATAGTTTTGAGAGTTAGGTTAGTAATTAAATAGTTGAGGCAAAGATAGTATAAAGATTGAAATAAACAATAAAAAAACGAGAAAATGGGGGAGAAATTATCAACAAATCAACAGTTCCGGTAAAGTGTTGGAAAACTATTTAACAACATAATAAAAATGAACAAATTATGAAAAATGAATTTTTAAACCGAGCATTTTCCACACTTTCTCGGAATAAGTGATTGGGGACACTTAGTCCTTTGGAAGCTCTTTAACGAATCGATTTCTTGGTCAAATCTTCAACTTTTTTTAGTACTTTTGCATCAATTTAAATCAATTTAATAATGGATTATTTTAAAACTAAAGTACTTTCTAATCAAAAAATTAGCTCTGATATCTTGGTTATTAATGTTCCCAACAATGATCAAAATATTCTTCCAGGCCAATTTTTTATGCTTAAATCCTGGGATGATCATTTCCCATTATTCAGACCTATTAGTGTTTATAATGTCGAAAATGATTTTATTTCTTTCATGTATAGAGTCGTTGGTTCTGGTACTGCCAATTTAGCTAAACTTAAAAAAGGTAATCCAATTGAAATCCTGGGCCCACTTGGCAATGGATTTCCTGTTAATCAAGTGAATGGCACTATTGCTCTTGTTGGCGGTGGAGTCGGAATTCCGCCTCTTTTTGAAACTGCTAAACAATTAAAAAGAATGGGTAATATTGTTCATGTTTTTCTTGGTTACAAAGATGAATTGTTTGGATTTGAAGAATTTGAAAATATTGCAGACGCCATTTTTATTGCGTGCGAAAATGGAAATGAAGGTTATAAAGGGTATATCACTGATATTTTTGACCCAGCAATTTATAATGCAGTATTTACATGTGGTCCTGAAGTGATGATGTTTAAAGTAAGAGATAAATGTATGCAACTAAATATTCCTTCTTGGCTATCAATGGAAAAACACATGGCTTGCGGTGTGGGAGCTTGTTTGGTTTGTAATTGTGATACCATTCACGGGACTAAAAGAGCTTGTAAAGATGGTCCTGTATTTTTAGGAAGTGATATTCTTTAAGTATTAAAAATTATTGAGAATGAATAGGTTAGAAACAAATATTAATGGTATAAAATTTAAAAATCCAATTATTGCTGCTTCAGGCTGTTTTGGATTTGGTAGAGAGTATAATGAATTGTATGACGTCTCTATATTAGGAGGAATCAGTTCTAAAGGTTTAACTTTAGAACCTCGTCAGGGAAATAAGGGTATGAGAGTGTGGGAAACTCCTTCAGGAATGTTGAATAGCGTGGGACTTCAAAATCCGGGTGTCCCCAAATTTATCTCTGATGAATTGCCTTGGATGGAAAAACTTGGAAATGTTATTATTGCTAACCTTGGGGGTAGTTTAATTGAAGATTATATTAATGGTATTATTTTACTAAATGATACAAATGTTGATTTTATTGAACTCAATATATCTTGTCCTAATGTAAAAACAGGTGGTATGGCTTTGGGTATAAAAAATGATATTGCTTTTGAGGCTGTTAAATTAGCTAAAAATGCATCGAAAAAACCTTTAATGGTAAAGTTGTCTCCCAATGCTGAAAATATCGTTGAAATGGCTAAGGCTTGTGAAGAAGCTGGGGCTGATTCTCTTTCATTAGTAAATACTTTTAAAGGTATGGCTGTCGATGTTAAAAAACGGAAACCTGTCTTTAATAATGTTTATGCCGGACTTTCAGGTGCTGCTATTAAACCTTTAGCCCTCAGAATGGTACATGAAGTTGCCAAAAATGTTTCTATTCCTGTGATAGGATTAGGTGGTATTTATTCCGTTGAAGATATTTTAGAATTTATTATGGTAGGTGCTTCTGCTGTTCAAATTGGAACAGTTAATTTTAGTCATCCAACCATTATTCCATCTTTAATTAAAGGTTTAGAAGATTATTGTATCAATGAGAATATTAACAATATAATGGAAATAAAAGGGATTATTTAAACATGAAACATACTCCATTTTTTGAAGGAAAATCTATAGGGTTTAAGATTCTAATTTTTATTTTATTGATTATTATTGGATTTTCTCTTTTTAATATTCTAGGAACTTTAATTTCCGCTTTCATTTGGTCTAAAGAAAACCTTTTAAATACTCCTGATGCTATTCGTCTGGTTTTGGTCTTTGGTACGGTTGGGTCCTTTTTATTCCCTGCTTTTTTTTATTTGTTTTTTGAATTCAAATCTCAAAATCAAATCAGATCAACTACAACATTTAAAAATCTACTCTTTCCTTCAATAAAACAAAAAAAATCCATTTTAATAGTAATTATTCTTTCTGTGATTATAATCCCTTTAGTTGCATATTTGGGAGAATTAAACCAGAATATCAAACTGCCTCATTCTTTAATAAAAATGGAGGAGTGGATGAAATCTTTAGAAAACGAAAATGCTTCAATACTCGAATTACTAACAAAAAACAGTAATTTTTATCTTTTATTGCTCAATTTATTTGTAATGGCTTTTATCCCAGCATTTTGTGAAGAACTTTTTTTTAGAGGAGCTGTTCAAACAATATTGAAAAGTATTATTAAAAATAATCACATTATTATTTTTATAACTGCATTGGTTTTTAGTGCTATTCATTTTCAATTTTATGGGTTTTTCCCAAGATTTATTTTAGGTATTTATTTAGGTTATCTCACAGTTTGGAGTGGTACACTATTTTTGCCCATTTTAGCCCATTTTCTTCATAATGGAATCAGTTTATGTATTGAATTTTATAATCAATCTTCAGGAAATTCTTTAGAAAAATTGAAAATTTCCGAGATTAATGGTTTTTATATTTTAATATCTTTACTCCTGTTTATTTCTTTTTGCCTTATTTATTTTCTTTATTTAGATCTCAAAAAGAAGAAGTTACACTCTTTCTAATTGTTCTTTGACTATATGGTATTGATAGAATGACCAATTCTATTGAACATTTATTTTATTTTATTGTTGCATTTTATAAATAATGTTTTATATTTGCGTCATGAAATTACCTTAATAAAATTTACCTTTTTTCGCTTTTATTTCATTTTTTTGATTTTTATAAATAAGATGAAAAATAAAATTATATTACTTCTCTTTCTTACTTTTATTTCATTTTTCAAAGCTAGTTTTGGAAATGATTCTGTCATTGCTCCAATAAAAAATGTCTTACTTCTTGATTCTTATAATGTAAATTATAGATGGAGTAGAAATTTAATTAATGGAGTAATCGATCAATTTTCTGATTTTAATAAAGAAGTTATTATAAATATTGAACACTTAGACCAAAGATCTTATGCGGAAACATTTGACTTTGAAACTATTGCTCAAATAATTAAAACCAAATATATTCATATTAAATTTGACGTCATTATTGTTTCTGATAATCCTAGTTTTAATTTTATAAAAGAATATAAAGATCAACTTTTTCCTGGAATACCTATTGTGTTTTGTGGATATAATAACTTAAATGAAAAGGATTTAATTGGATTAAAAAATATAACCGGAATAAATGAAGAAGTACATATCGATCAATCTATTGATTTAATTAAATCGATTCATGCTAAACTTGAAACTGTCATTTTCATCAGTTCTACAAAAGATGTATCATTTAGTACTTATGTAAATAAAATTAATACTTATATCAAAAATGATAAAACTGATATTCAATTTTTTAATTTTTCAGACATTAATTCAAAAGATTTAAAAACTAAACTAAAAAGTTTTTCCAAAAATACAGCTATTTTAATATTTGGATCACTTTCTGATGAAACAAAACCATCAAAAAGCACTCAAATTATTACAAATTTATCTCCATTTCCAGTATATTCCAATTGGGATTATGCTTTAAATAATGGAATTGTAGGAGGAATTATTGTTAATGGTTATTTTCAGGGTTCTCAAGCGGCTGAATTAGCAAAAAGAATATTAAATGGAGAAAATGCTGATCAAATTCCAGTTATTATGGAAACACCTTCGGCTAAAATATTTGATTATAAAGCTTTATATAAATACAATATTCCTTTATCTTCCCTTCCGGAAGATTGTAAAATTATTAACGAACCCTATAATTTGTGGGATTCTCATAAACTTTTATTAATAACAATCATTATTTTTATTGTTATTTTAATCACTGTTATTATTATTTTATTGTTTATCAATACTCAAAAGAATGTAATTAGAAAAAATCTTTTAAAAACTGAACTTCAATTAACACAGATTAGTAAAAATTTAATTAATGGATTCATTTATCAGATTGATACTGGGATTGCCTGTGAATCTAAAAAATTTACATTTATAAGTGATACGGTTTATAACTTTCTTGGAGTAGCAAAAGAGGAAGTATATTCCAATTATAATGCACTTTATGATATGGTTCATCCTGAAGATATCTTAAAATTATATGAAATAGAAAAAAATGCTGTTAAAAGAATGACTATGTTCCGTTTTGAAGGAAGATTAATTACAAAAGAAGGTAAAATAAAATATTTTTTATGTACATCAATTCCTCAGAAAAACAAGGATAATCATATAGTTTGGGATGGTTTAACAATAGATATTGAAGCACTAAAAAAAACAGAAGAGGAACTTATTCAATCCAAATTGAAAGCTGAAGAAAGTAATAGGTTAATAACTGCATTTTTATCAAACTTAGGACATGAAATAAGAACTCCTATGAATGGAATTATGGGATTTATGAATATTCTAAAAACATTTAATTTTAATAAATCTGATAGAGATCAATATGTCAACTCGTTTAATGAAAGTGCTAAAAGATTTTTAACAACCTTAAACGATTTAATTTTAATTTCAGAAATTCAATCATCTAATAAAATTGAAATCAATAAATCTAAAATATCCATTAATGGTATTATGCAAAATATTTATGATAAATATTATAGTGAGATATTATCAAAATCAATAGCTTTTAAATGGGATAAAACAAAGTGGACTAATGATATAATGATCTATTCAGATTTTGAAAAATTAAATAAAATTTTGTCAACCCTTGTTTTAAATGCTATAAAATATACTTATTCTGGTGAAATTGTGATCTCATGTCAAAAACAAGAAAACTTTATCCTTTTTAAAGTTTTTGATACCGGAATTGGAATACCAAAAGAAAATCTGGAACTGGTGTTTGACTTATTTGTTCAAGTTGAAATGGAAAGCGCCCGCTTTTATGAAGGAACAGGATTAGGTTTATCAATTGCTAAAGCTTATACAGAATTACTCGGCGGTACAATTGGTGTCGAAAGTGAAGAAAATATTTGCTCTACATTTTACTTCACAATTCCAATAAACTGAGATTATTTTGATCCAAATAAAGACTGATCAGCAATAATTTTATCAATACATTTTTTGATTAAAATATCTAATGTTTCATTTTCAGAATAATCTGCAGGGGCCATAAAGTCTGCCCTGTTGTTTTCTACAATTTCTGTACATAAATCTTTAGGACTTCTTTTAGTTGGATTTACGGATTTATAATCCGGATTGTAAACAGCAATAGCAATACCACCTTGTAGTTTCACCATTTTCATAGCAGGCACATCGGTCTCTCCGTCTCCAAGATAGATCATATTTGAAAATGGAATGGGTTTATCTATTTCCGGTACTATCTTATTTATCAATGTATTATCATAAGAATTATGTATTCCTTTATTGATTCTAAATAAAAACTGTGTTTTATTGGTATAATTAACGGCTAATGCAGGCCAACAGGCTATTCCATTTTCATCATACATAAAACCTGATGCAAAAATAACTTTGAAAAAATGAGCTATTTTACTTCCTTCCACAAATTCTCTATTCCCGGAGGAAATGATATAATGTTCTATTAAAAAGCCTTTTTCTGATGCATACTTATTAATTCTATCAAAAAATAGCTCTACACCTTTATAAAAATGGATTTTCGAACCATAATTTAAAAATGCCTCTTTTTTGAGGGGAATGGATTTTTCTTTTGCTTTTTGAATCATTAAATACATGTATGCTAAAACTTCATCCATATCGTTATCTTTAGCAATTTGGTTGGCTTCTCCCCAAAACTCCCTGATTTCCATTTCCAAATCGGGAATAAAAGAGTTTTCCTGCATATTTCCGGGAGCTAATGTTCCATCAAAGTCATAAGCAATGGCTATCGTATTTTTAAGCATATTCATTGTTTTTTAATTACTTGCAAAATTACAAAAAAATCGATTGCTCGAATGCTCGATTGCTCGAATGCTCGAATGCTCGAATGCTCGAATGCTCGAATGCTCGAATGCTCGAATGCTCATTATTCATTATTCATTATTCATTATTCATTGTTCATTATTCATTGTTCATTATTCATTGTTCATTATTCATTAGCAAATTAGCACATTATTTTTTAGTATTTTTGCATGTTAAAACTAGAAGCTCAATGGAAACCGACAATAGACTCATTGCATTTAAAAGATTACTCGACATTATGGATGAACTCAGGATTAAATGTCCCTGGGATAGCAAACAAACCTTTGAAAGTTTAAGATATTTGACCATTGAAGAAACGTATGAACTATCTGATGCCATTATTGACAAAAAATATGAAGATATTGGTAAAGAACTGGGAGATTTGATGTTACATATTGTTTTTTATGCCAAATTAGGTCAAGAACAACAACTATTTGATATTGAGTCGGTTTTAAATGGAATCAGTGAAAAATTGATTAGAAGACATCCCCATATTTTTGGAGATGTTAAGGTTCAATCTGCCGCAGAAGTGAAAGAAAATTGGGAAAAAATAAAACTAACTGAAGGAAATAAATCTGTTTTAAGTGGTGTTCCCAATTCTTTACCCGCTATGGTAAAATCATATAGAATTCAGGAAAAAGCAAGAGGTATAGGATTTGATTGGGAAAATAGTGATCAGGTATGGGATAAGGTGATGGAAGAACTTCAGGAATTTAAAGCAGAAGTGGATTTGAAGAGTGATAGAATGGAAGATGAGTTCGGCGATTTAATGTTCGCTTTAATCAATTATGCCCGTTTTATTGAAGTGAATCCTGAAGATGCTCTGGAAAAAACAAATAGAACATTTATTCAGCGTTTTAAACATATTGAAAACAGAGCCCATGAATTAGGTAAATCAATTGCTGACATGAAATTAAGTGAAATGGAAATCTATTGGCAGGAAGCTAAAAAGTTAAAATAATTTTTATGGATAAAATCATTCATTTTTTTGAAGTAATTAATAAGAATTTTTTTTGGGGAGTTCCAATGATTTTGCTATTGTTAGGAACTCACATTTTTTTAACCATTTTATTAAAATTTCCACAACGAAAAATTTTTAAAGCGATTAGATTATCCTTTAAAAAGGATGACTCAGAAGGTGATGTTTCTCAATTTGGTGCTTTAGCTACTGCTCTGGCAGCAACCATAGGAACCGGAAATATCGTTGGTGTAGCAACTGCCATCTCGTTAGGTGGACCTGGAGCTGTTTTATGGTGTTGGTTAACCGGTGTTTTCGGAATTGCAACTAAATATTCTGAAGGCTTATTAGCGGTAAAATATCGTTACAAAACTTCTGATGGAACTATGTTGGGAGGCCCCATGTGCGCTTTAGAAAAAGGGTTAAAAATGAAATGGTTAGGAATACTATTCGCCATTTTTACAGTTATTGCCTCTTTTGGAATTGGTTGTACCGTTCAGGCAAATTCCATTTCAACTATGTTAAATGAAACTTTTCATTTTCCATTGGTCATTACCGGAATTGTTTTGTCAATTCTAACCGCAGCCGTGATTTTTTTTGGGGTCAAAGGGATTGCAAAAATTTGTCAGATGTTAGTCCCTTTTATGGCCATTTTTTATATTTTAGGATGCTTAATCATTCTGATCATCAATTCCACTTATGTTGATGATGCTCTTGTTCTTATATTCAAATCCGCCTTTAATCCCTCTGCCGCTGGGGGTGGCTTCGTAGGTGCAACGATCATGATGGCAGCCAGATATGGAATTGCACGTGGTTTGTTTTCCAATGAATCCGGAATGGGCTCCGCTCCTATCATCGCTGCTGCTGCAAAAACCAGAAATCCAGTAAGACAAGCATTGGTTTCGTCAACAGGAACTTTCTGGGATACGGTTGTAGTTTGTGCAATGACTGGTATAGTTTTAGTAACTTCTATAATCGCATATCCAGATATTGATTATGCTAATGGATCTATGTTAACAAGCGTAGCTTTTGCAAAACTTCCCTACGTGGGAACTTTCATTTTAGTTGTCGGACTTTTTACTTTTGCCTTTTCAACGATTTTAGGCTGGTCCTATTATGGAGAAAGAGCACTAGAGTACTTAGGTGGAAAGAAAACAATTCCCTTTTATAGAATTTTATGGGTGATTGCCGTATTTGTTGGTTCTATCATAAATGTGACACTGATTTGGCAAATTTCGGACACAATGAATGCATTAATGGCTATACCTAACTTAATATCTCTTATTTTACTTTCTGGAGTTATTTATAAAGAAACTAAAAAGTATCTCTGGAATGGAAATCTGGATGAATCTATCAAAGAATTTGAATCATAATCTCATTTTATAATATGGAACTGACAATTATTAATAGCTTAAAAGAAACACTGATTGAACTGTATCAATTTGACGGATCCATAGACAAATCCGCTTTACAACGCACAAAAAAAGAGTTTGAAGGAGATTATACTATTGTAGTTTTTCCTTTCGTTAAATGGGCTAAAAAGTCACCTGAACAAATAGCCTCCGAAATAGGAGATCAATTAGTAAAAAATTTACCCGATCTGATTGATTCTTTTAATGTTGTCAAAGGATTTCTTAATTTATCTATTTCAAAAAAATATTGGATTGAATATTTGCAAAAAGCACTATTGTCAAAAGATCACTCTTTAAAAGTAAATAACAAAGAAGTAACACTAATCGAATTTTCATCTCCAAATACAAACAAACCGCTCCATTTAGGTCATGTTAGAAATAATTTATTGGGTTGTGCTGTTGCCAATATTATGGATGCTGCGGGCAAAAACGTGGTTCGTGTCAACTTAGTAAATGACAGAGGAATTCATATTTGCAAATCGATGTTGGCATGGCAAAAATTTGGAAATGGGGAAACCCCTGAAACATCCGAATTAAAAGGAGATCATTTAGTAGGGAAGTATTATGTTGAATTTGATAAACACTACAAAGAGGAAGTTAAACTCTTGATTGAAAAAGGTATAGAAGAAGAATCTGCCAAAAAGTGTGCTCCATTATTGGTGGAAGCACAAGAGATGCTTAAAAAATGGGAAGATGGTGATCCTGAAATCAGAAATCTTTGGTCAATGATGAACCTCTGGGTTTATGATGGTTTTGAAAAAACCTACCAACGAATTGGAGTTCATTTTGATAAAACTTATTATGAATCTGACACATACTTACTTGGAAAAGCATTAGTTGATGAAGGATTAAATAATGGACAGTTATTTCAAAAAGAGGATGGCTCCGTTTGGGTAGATTTAACTGAAGAAGGTTTGGATGAAAAATTGTTGCTAAGATCTGACGGGACATCGGTTTATATGACCCAGGATTTGGGAACAGCTCAATTACGATATGAGGAGTTTCAACCTAATGAGATGATTTATGTGGTTGGAAATGAGCAGAATTACCATTTTGATGTTTTGAAATTAGTGCTTTCAAAAAAATTAAACAAACCTTTTGGAGAAACCATTTATCATTTATCTTATGGAATGGTAGAATTACCTGAAGGGAAAATGAAATCCAGAGAAGGAACAGTTGTGGATGCTGACGACTTAATGGAAAGTATGTTTCAGGAAGCCAAAGCAAGTACAGAAGAGTTAGGAAAATTTAACTTTAAAGAAGAAGAAGCCCATAAACTATATGAAATGATTGGAATGGGAGCTTTAAAATATTTCATTTTAAAGGTAGATCCCAAGAAAAACATGTTATTTAATCCTGCTGAATCTATTGATTTCAATGGAAATACAGGTCCATTTATTCAGTATACCCACGCCCGGATTAAATCTTTATTACGAAAATCTGTAGAGAAAAATATAGAAACCAATACTTTAACAAATGCAGATAATTTATTATCAAATAACGAGATAGAGATTATAAAAATACTAAAAGAGTATGATAATGTTTTGGTATCAGCAGCAGAAAACCACTCCCCTGCCCTCATTGCAAATTACATTTTTGAACTAGCAAAAGAGTTTAATCGTTTTTATCAGGAAAATCCCATATTTAAGGAAGAGAATGAATCCTTACGAATCATCAGATTACAATTATCACAAGTATGCGCTCAAATCATCCAAAAAGGGATGAAGTTGTTGGGGATTGAAGTACCTGAAAGGATGTAATGTGAGCTATCAGGTTTCATTTGTTTAAAGGTTGAACGCTTCGCTGTTTAAAGGTTGAAAAGTTTAATTATCGATAAACCCTTAAATTTTTCATTTTTCATTTTCATTAGCTTATTATCACATTCCCACATTAGCTTATTAATAAGGGCATTCCCCTTTGGCTGCGCTCAACATAATCAATACTTTAATTAAAATCTTCCTTGTCGCTTGCCAAAGGGTCGGTCTCCGCCTGCAAGTCCGCAGTAAAAAGCCGTGGGACTGCATAGTCGTTAAAGTAGCTCACAGGCTCGCTCTTTAACTCCCTGCATCCCATCGGCATTTTCCTTTACGGGCTTTCCGGCTCCGCCCTAATGCGGGGGTTCACTGCCCGGCGGAGCGCTTATACCATAATCTAATAAACTTCGGTTAATAAATTGGATATTTGTTTGGTTTATAGCACACTATGAAACTTTGTAATTTTGCTTCTGAACTGTGCCCTACTTTTATAAGAATATGATTCTCAGCTTTTCACTTCCTTTTGGGGGAGACTCTTATATTCTATAATAAGTTGGGTTAATTTTTGGATAATTATCTATCATTTATCCATTTATAAGATATTTTGATTTTACTTCAAAACAGTATCCTACTTTTGTAAGAATATAGTATCAATTCCCCCAAAAAAATAATTCATACCTCATTGTTAAACCCAAAATAACCACAAATCGACCAATTCACACCTCGAATCAGTAAATTAAGTAATAAAAAATCACAATGAAGCTTCCATTGCTTTGAACAAATGGATTTCAAAAGAATTGGATAAAAAGCTCTTATTATGCAAACATCTTACACTTTTTGTAAATCTCTTTTCCTTTAGGAACTGCCATTGATCTTTCGATCATTTCTGATGATGAATCGATCTTATACATTATCATATCCACCATCATATACCAGTATAGATAATTTTGCAGATAACTGGAAGAAACACCATGAAATCTTTCTAAAAAACGATTCATTTTGATATATCTATTTTCAATGATTTCAGTATTATAGTATTTATTCCGACCTCTAATTTTCTTTCCTTGCTGATAAACAAAATAACTAATTTTCTTATTACCTGCGAACTTTTTCAGAATATCATCATCCTTCAGACATAGTTTCTTAACCTTACTTAGTTTTTTTCCTAATTCTTCATTCAATGCTTCGAGTTGTAATGGTCCCTGTTGAACGATTTTAATCTCAAATCGGGATGTTCTTCCACTCATCGCTACTAATGAAAGAGGTTGGTATTCTCCTTTCTCTAAAGATTCAGCTTTTTTATTGGAAGCAGGATCAGTGATTTTACCTTTCTGTCCGATCTTCTTGCTTTTTGCTCCTTGTCCTTTCCTGGAGAACCTCTTTTGTATTACGATCATCTCTGTAATTCCCGGATAATTTTTTTGAGAATACTCTTTTAGGGCAGCAATGATTTTATGTCGCCAGTCAAAAGCAGTTTGTATGGAAATATGTTGCGTCTTGGAACAAAGATACAAACTATCTCCCGATAACATGGAACGAATAAAGGGTTTTAAAAGATCTTTCTTCTTGATGTAAGCAATCGTAGTTCCGGTAAACTCATTGAAGTTTTTATGACACTTTTTGCAGAAATAATTTTGAACATCTTTTCTTTTCCCATTCAGGATAATATGAGTATCTCCACAACGTGGACATTTTCTGACCTGAATCCGATTAATATGTTCACATTCAGAAGCTAAAGGATTGATATAACTGATTTTTTGGTAAATTTTTTCAACGACTTGTGATTGTTCTAAAGCAGAAGCTTCGTTAAAAATCTTAGAGAATTGGGATAGTTCTTTCATAGTTTTTGGAGTTTAGTGAGTATAAAGTTTCGGGACAAATATAAACAAAAAAACAAACAGATGATTCAAAAAATCAAAAAAAATGACAGAAAAAACTATTCTAAAAAAAGCAGGGTGATAGTTGGAAGCAAAAAAACGAAAACTACGAAATTAATTCAAATTTAAGTATTTAGAGACTAACTTAGCCTGCATTTCATAGAATATGGGATAAGCACTCCGTCGGGCAGTGAACCCCCGCATTAGGGCGAAGGCCAGGTACCCCGCAAGTTGAGCTGCTTAGGGGATGACGGTCCGGGCAGAGCGAGCCTGTGAGCTACTGCCCGGACGCTCAGACCCTTGCAGCGAAACGAGAAGTACAGGCCGGAGACCGACCCTTTGGCAAGCGACGCGACATTTATTCATATTTGTGCGAATTTGGATTGAGCGCAGACAAAGGGGAATGCCCTAAATAGTGAATAATTAATAGTGAATAGTTTTTGAAGTAAGAAGTAAAAAGTAAAAAGTAAAAAGTAAAAAGTAAGAAGTAAGAAGTAAGAAGTAAGAAGTAAAAAGTAATAAGTAAAAAGTAAGAAGTAAGAAGTAAGAAGTAAAAAGTAAGAAGTAAAAAGTAAAAAGTAATAAATAAAAAGTAAAAAGTAAGAAGTAAAAAGTAAGAAGTAAAAAGTAAAAAGTAATAAATAAAAAGTAAAAAGTAAGAAGTAAAAAGTAAAAAGTAAAAAGTAAAAAGTAAAAAGTAAAAAGTAAGAAGTAAGAAGTAAAAAGTAATAAGTAAAAAGTAAGAAGTAAGAAGTAAGAAGTAATAAGTAAAAAGTAAAAAGTAATAAGTAAGAAGTAAAAAGTAATAAGTAAAAAGTAAGAAGTAAAAAGTAATAAGTAAAAAGTAAGAAGTAAGAAGTAAAAAGTAAAAAGTAAACCCAAAACCCAAAACCCAAAACCCAATACCTAATACCTGATACCTAATACCTGATAGCTAAAATCACTATTTTAACAATTCTGTAACAACTTCCGGTTAACTTTCAATAAATTTGTCGTATACGTTACTAATGTGTGCGTTTCCTGAATTATCGATAAATAGACCATACTCACTTTCGTACTGGCATTCTCATTCTTTACCCGCTTCAATTGCCTTCTTTTCATTTCATGAAAATCAGTTAAAAGCCATTTATTATTGATATAGAGCTCCCTTCTGGATTCAAAATCTTCATTTTCTAAAATCAATCGACAATCAGTCAAGAAATCGTGTAACGCTTTTTTGGTGTCCGATAACTCCTCTTTCTGTTCTGAACTCAATGGATTAAAATTATTTGATATATGCTCTTCACACGCTACACTTATCTTCGCTAATGCATAGATCATCTCTCCTATAAAATCATTGGCCTGATAAAAATATAAACCTCTTTCAAAAGCATCTGCAGGTGATAATTTCCTGATCCCTAAAGTTCCTAATCGTTTGATCTTTTTTACATCATCTTTATGGGAGTCAATTTTACCGGAAAGATTTCTTAGAATTTTTAAATCTTCAGCACAAAAAGCATCGATCACTTGTGTGTACCTTTCTATGATATAATCAATCGTTTCAATGGAGTTTGTTTTGGAGTATTTTCTTAATAATGCTAATGAATTTTCTTCATCTTCTGAAGCTAATAGATCCACAACTATTTGATTTTTATCCTCTTTCTTTGTTCTTTTTGAAAATGAGATTTGATTTCTAATTAACATTAATGCTACAAGAATAACAACAATACCCATGGCTATCATCCCTCCGTAGAATAACATGATCGCCATTAATGCTGTAATAATAAATGCTGCAATAGCTGTAATGAACCAACCGCCTACAACATTGATTACCCCACTAACGCGATAAACAGCACTTTCCCTACCCCAGGCTTTATCTGCTAAGGATGCTCCCATTGCTACCATAAATGTTACATAAGTGGTGGATAATGGAAGTTTTAACGATGTACCAAATGCAATCAATGAACTTGCTACTACCAAACCAACTGCTGCTCTGACTAAATCAAATGCAGCATCATTTTCCAATGCTATCCCCTCTTTGTTAAACCTGGAGGCAGTCCATTTTTTAAGACTTTGTGGCGTATTCTGAACAATGTAAGTCCCCATCCTTCTCGATCCTCTTACAATGTTTCTGGCTATGGCTGATGAACTAAACATCTCATCCCCATCATTTTGTCTGGATAAACTAATGGATGTTTTGATCACATTTTTCGCTTTTTTGGATGTAAATAATGCAAATACCATGACTGCGCCGGATGCAATTAACACAAAAACGGAAGTGTGTGCAGATTCTTTTAATCCTCCCATTAACATATTTACATCAAGATGTCCGGAAACATTCGCGTACTCATAAGCAGAAAATCCGGCTAACGGAACACCAATAAAGTTCACCAAATCATTACCTGC
Source organism: uncultured Bacteroidota bacterium (assembly GCA_942493315.1). Taxonomy (GTDB): domain Bacteria; phylum Bacteroidota; class Bacteroidia; order Bacteroidales; family WCHB1-69; genus UBA5429. The sequence continues at coordinate 2,736,069 of OW818690.1, forward strand.
AAATGCAAATGCTAAAGATGCAGTTCCAACTAAAACAATAATTTTAAGGGTATTCACTTTTAACCAATGTAAGATCTGCATTAAAATTGATAATCCAATAAAAGAATATAATAAAATAGAACCAGTATGAAGATCAACCCAATTTTTTGCAGTATCATTCATAAAAGATGTATCTTTCATCCCTTTTAAAAGCATAAAATTGATAATGGCTGTTAATGCAACACCCCCAAAAATTCCTGCAATGTATTTTAATTGAGGTTTGTAATTAAACGTAAACAGAATTCTGGTAATATACATTATAATGGTACCAAAAAAGAACGCCAATGCTACCGAAATAAAAATGGCTAATACTACCTGTAACGCTTTTTCTGTATTGAGCAATATTCCATAAGTTAATGGAGCATCAGCAGGTGCTTGATTGATTTTAATTGTAGCAACAGCAAATGCAGCTCCTAAAAGTCCAAATACTAAAGAAACAGTTGTAGATGTGGGTAACCCAAGTACGTTAAACAGGTCCATTAAAATCACTCCCATCATCATGGTCGAGACTAAAATAATCATAATTTCTTGAAAGGAGTAGTATTCCGGAGTAAAAACACCCTGTCGGGCTACATCCATCATTCCGTTGCTAAAACCTGCTCCCATAAAAATACCAACGGCAGCAATAATTAAAACCACATTTATATTAGCAGCTTTACTACCAATGGCAGATTGAAGAAAGTTAACGGCATCATTACTAACGCCAATATAAATTCCAAAAATAGCGAGTAAAAATAAGATAACTAGTAAGATAATATAATATTGTTCGACACCCATGATTGTAGTTTTTTGATTTAATGTTAGCTGTTTTGTAATAGTTTTCTGTTTACTTTCATGATATTGGTAGTATATTCAACAATCGTTTGTGTTTCCTGAACAATACTAATATAAACTAAAGATGCCTTTGTACTTTGTTGATACAACTGAATTCTTTTTAATTGTTTTCTTTTCATGGTATGGAAGTCTTCCAAAAACTCTTCATTATTTGCATAATTGGAATAATTAGCTTCAAAACTTTCCTCCTCAATAATGGATATACAAGTATTAAGATAAGTAACAATCGCTTCCTTTGTTTTTTGGAGTTCCTCTTTTTGTTCCTCATTCAACGGATTGAAATTGTTTGCAATATGTTCTTCACAAGCTACACTTATTTTAGCTAATGCATAAATCAATTCTCCAATAAAATCGTTGGCCTGATAAAAATAGAGTCCTCTTTCAAAAGCATCTGATGGGGATAACTTCCGGATTCCTAATGTACCTAATCGTTTGATTTTCTTTACATCATCCTTATGACTATCAATTTTTCCTGACAAGTTTCTAAGCGTTTTCAATTCTTCCTTACAAAATGACTCGATCACTTGTGTATAGCGTTCTGAAACATATTGTAGGGTTTCTAATGCATTTTCCTTGGAATATTTTCTTAACAATACTAATGCTTCATCTGAATTATCAGATGACAATAAATCATCAACGGTTTTTTTAAGAATTTCTTTATTTGATTTTCTTTTGAAACTGATTTGACTTCTAATTAAAATCAAAGCGCCAATAATCACTAAAATGAGCATTGCAATTTTGCCACCAAAATATAAACCAACAGCAATTACTGCTGTAATAGCAAATGCGGCAATAGCTGTAATAAACCAACCTCCAATTACATTTATAACACCACTTACACGATAAACAGCGCTCTCTCTTCCCCATGCTTTATCTGCTAATGATGCCCCCATAGCTACCATAAAAGTTACATAAGTGGTTGATAATGGAAGCTTTAATGAGGTACCAAATGCAATTAAAGAACTGGCAACAACTAAGCTGATTGATGCTCTTAATAAGTCAAATGCAGCATGATCTTCCTCCTTAATTCCTTCTCTGTTAAATCTATTATTCAACCAATTAGAAACAGAATTTGGAGTAACATTCACAATATATGTAGCCATTCTTCTGCTACCTCTAACCACATTTCTTGCTATATTTGAAGAACTAAACATCTCATCTGCATCTCCTTGCTTAGATAAACCAATAGAAGTATTGATCACTTTTTTGGCTTTTTTTGAAAACACTAATGCGGCAACCATTATAGCTCCGGATATGATTAAAAAGTACCATTCCGTTGTTGCTTTTGAATTCAAAGCTCCCATTTTTAGAGTATCAAAAATATCACCACCCCCTTGAGCCATATATTCTCTGAATGCTGAAAAACCTGCTAAAGGCATCCCTACAAAGTTTACTAAATCGTTACCGGCAAATGCAAAAGCAAGAGCAAATGTACCAACTAAAACTACAATTTTTAAAATATTGATTTTCAACCATTGCAATAATTGCATTAAAATGGTGAAAAAGGCCAGACAAGCTAATAAAATTTGACTTGTATGAGATTTAATCCAATCTAAATTTTCAGGAGTCATAAAAGTGGTATCTTTCAAACCCTTAATTAACATAAAGTAAACAATCGAAGTTACAGCTATCCCACCAAAAATTGCTCCAAAATATTTCATCTTGGGTTTATAATTGAACGTAAACAGGACTCTGGTTATGTACATGATGATTGTTCCAAAAAAGAATGCTAAAGCAACAGAAACAAAGATGGCTAATATCACCTGCAAGGCTTTATCTGTATTTAAAAGAAGATTATAAGATAAATTTGGATCTTTTATGATTTTAATGGATGCAATGGCAAATGTTGCTCCAAGAAGTTCAAAAACCATGGAAACAGTTGTTGATGTTGGTAGTCCCAAGTTATTAAACAGATCCAGCAAAATAACATCTGTTACCATAGCTGCTACTAAAATGAGCATAATTTCATAGAATAAAAATTCTTGCGGTTGAAAGATTCCTCTTCTTGCAATCTCCATCATTCCATTACTAAATGTTGCTCCTACAAAAACACCAATTGCAGCAATAAACAAGATCACTTTTATATTGGCTGCTTTGCTACCAATAGCTGAATGGAGAAAATTAACCGCATCGTTGCTTACTCCAATCACCAAATCAAAGATGGCTAAAATAAATAGTAAGATTACTAAGCCAAAAAAATAAAATTCAGGATTCATATTATATTATTTAAGATTTTTTTAAACTAAACAGAAACTCTAATCCCCCACCCTGTCTGTTTTTTACAAAAATGGTTCCCTGGTGCATTAAAACCGCATTTTTTACAATCGAAAGCCCTAAACCTGAGCCTCCTGTATCTCTTGTCCTACCTTCATTTACCCGATAAAATCTTTCAAATAATCGGGAAAGATGTTTCTCATCAGGAATGCCAACGCCTGTATCAAAAAATGAAAAATAGTAATAATCAGCTACTTCATTATAATTGGAGATTTTAATTTTAATGTTAGTTCCTGCATATCGCACAGCATTATCTATCAGATTTCTAAAAATAGCATAAATCAAGGAATAATTCCCTTTTACAATCACTTTATCCGTTATATCCCATTCCATGATGATCTCTTTCTCTTTGAACGGTTCTTTAAACTCAGAATGTAATAATTGGATAATGGCTGCAATAGAAACATCTTCTATCTCAAATGATTGAGGCGCATCCTCAATCCTACTGATCATGGAAACATCTTGAATAATTTCAGATAAAACAATGGTTTTTGCATACGCTTTATTGATAAAATACTCCTTTTTCTCCTGATCTAAATTTTGCTCAATTACCGTTTCTAAAAATCCTCTGATACTGGTTACCGGTGTTCTTAATTCATGCGCAATATTAGCAGTGATCTCCCTTTTTAACATGCTGATTCTTTGCTGTTTGGTGATATCATTTAATGTGATCTCAAAACTGTCATCATCAAAAATATTCACCTGTACAGAAAACTCACGGGCTTGTTTGGCTATTTGACTTTCAAAATATTTTTCCCCTTTTTTGCGGGTTGAAATAAAGTCATTAATCGGTACAAAAAGTTCACCATTAAAAAGATTTTCAGGATCACTATTGGCTCCATCAACTAAAAAGTTAAGATATTGTAAGAAAAGTCCATTGAAAAAATCAACTTTTTTATCATTGGAATAAAAACAGATCCCCTCTTCAGAACTTTGAACATGTTGAAGTAGTTTTTCACGCTCCATTACCAATTTCTTCTCTGAATCTTTGATTACTTTGTAATTATTCACAATCTTTCTACTTAAATCTCCTAATTCATCATCAGGAAACTCATTGATATTCAATTCTTTTCGGTACGATGTGGAAGTTTCTGTTGTTTCAATAAAATCTCTTAACTGTTTAATCGATTTACCCACTTTTGAAGCTAATAAATTGAATAAAAATAGTGAGATTAAAAATAAAACAAGAATAAAATAGACAAAAAGTAAATCCGAATTTAAGTATGTTTTCAATTCAGAATTATATGGTAAAGCAACTCTTAAAATATAGTTTTCATATTTCTTAGCATAATAGATATATTTTTGCTTGGTTGAATTCGATTTTCTAATATCACTTCCAAAACCGTTTTCGTTAGCTTTGATCACTTCAGTCCTTTTCAAATGATTCTCTAATTTGGAAAGATCTTTCACATTGTTATCAAATGTAACTTTTCCAGAATTTTCAATGATTGTTAATCTAATATTAGAAGGAAAAAGTTGAAGCAATGGTGTGACAGAATCCTTAGAAATGGTTGGATTCTTTACTATATAAGAATGAAAAATTTCTGAATAGATATCGAGATTTTTTTCAATACTTTCAATTCTGAACTTTTTTTCTCTGTAGTTTTCAAAGGAGATAACGCCAACTGTAAACAACGAAAATATTGCAAATAGATAAATGAATAATTTCTGTTTATAAGTCAGTTTCATTTTCTATCAGGATTAAATCTATAACCATATCCTGATCTGTTTGAGATCATATAAGCACACTCACCCATTTTTTTTCTAAGACGGGTAATGTGCACATCTACCGTCCTGACTGTAATAAATGGGGTGTCTTTCCACAACATTTCAATGATATCTTCCCGTGAAAAAATCCTTTCGGGATTTTGAGCTAAAAGTAAAATAATCTCAAACTCTTTCTTTGTCAATTCCACTCTTTCTCCATTAATTTTGATCTCTTTAAGGACTGTATCAATCTTTAAAGGATCAAAATCGATTTCGTTAGGAATGGCTGCTGTATCTTTTTGTGGTGTTCTTTTTAATACGGCTTTTATCCGAGCAACCACCTCTTTAATAGAAAACGGTTTGGTAATATAATCATCGCCACCTACTGAAAAGCCAGTTAACATCTCATTTTCACCGGTTTTCGCAGTTAAAAAAATGATCGGTATTGTTTTTCCTTTTTTTCGAATCAGCTCTGCAAATTTATAACCGGAGATTCCACCCATCATCACATCCAAAAGAATTAATGAAAAAGTATCATCTATTTTAAGTTCTGCCTCTTCAGCAGAATAAGAAACGACGACCTGAAAACCTTCACTTACCAGATTAAACTCTAGTATCTCGCAGATTTCCGGTTCGTCGTCAACTATTAAAATCTTATTTAGCATCTAGTTTACATTACTTTGCAAATATATAAAAATATTTACAATAATTTTTGAATAGACGCAAAAATCTTAAGATAAAATTACAACAAAGTTACAAAATTGTTACAAAAATGTTACAGACTACTTTTAATCTATATCATCTTGATTTTCAGTTGCATCAATATTACCATCATGATAATGTTCTGTTTGGATTGTAGGATTATGTTTGAGCACTTTTGCATCCACATAAAAAACGACATCTTCAACCAAATTACTACAATAATCACCAATTCTTTCCAGTTTTCTGACAACCAAAATCAATTCCAAACCGCTTCTGATCATCGTTGGATTATTTAATAAAAATTGGGTCATAATGTTAAATGAACTTTTATAAATGGTATCTACATCATCATCTTTGCATAAGATTTTTCCGTAAACTTCAGTTTTACCTGAATTAAACAAAGCAAAAGTATCTGTTAACATTCCAATTACCAGATCATACATCGTTTCCACTTTCAAATCTTCAACTATTTTTGGATTTAAAATTGTCGAATTATCCATGATTACATATCTGGCAATTCCTTCTGCAAAATCACCAATTCTTTCTAAAGAACTAGTGATTTTAAGCAATGATAATACCAATCGCAAATCAATAGCTACCGGTGCATACAAGGCAATATGGTTTTCACAGTCACTCTCAATTTTTAATTCGAATAAATCAACACGTTTCTCACGACTTACTACTTCTCGTGCTAATTCAATATCATCATTTAATAAAGCTCTTTTCGATTTTTCTATTTGGGAAATAACAAATTTCCACATTTCTATTACTTCTGATTTTAGTAATAAAAGTTCTTGTTCTGAATGTTTCATATTCATAATTCAATTTTTTTAATTCTCAACCAAATCTTCCTGTTATATAATTTTGAGTTTGTTCCTCATCCGGATTTAAAAATATTTTTTTAGTATCATTGTATTCGATCAGTTCACCTAACATAAAGAACCCTGTTTTATCACTTACACGGGCAGCTTGTTGCATGTTGTGAGTTACAATTACAATGGTGTATTGCTGTTTTAAATCATGGATTAACTCCTCAATTTTCGATGTAGAGATAGGATCCAAAGCCGAAGCAGGTTCATCCATCAACAACACTTCAGGAGAAACAGCTAATGCTCTTGCAATACACAAACGTTGTTGTTGACCTCCAGATAGTTCAAATGCTGACTTATGTAATTTATCTTTCACTTCATCCCAAAGAGCCGCACTTTTAATCGATTCTTCTACACGTTGTTGAATAAAGTGTTTATCTCCCAAATCATTCACTCTTAAACCATAGGCAACATTTTCAAAGATGGTTTTTGGAAATGGATTGGGCTTTTGAAATACCATCCCTACATTTTTTCTTAGATCATCAACATCAACAGATTTATGATAAATATTTTTATCATTGATAATGCACTCTCCTGTTAATTTGGTGTTATCTATCAAATCGTTCATTCTGTTGAACAATCTTAGAAAAGTGGATTTACCACACCCTGATGGACCAATAAATGCGGTTACGGTATTCTTTTCCATTTTCATGCTGATATTTTTGAGTGCATGAAAGTTACCGTAGTAAAAATTTATATTTTTTGTTTCTAACATAGATTAGTGAGATTTTAATTTTTTATTGAGACGCTTTCTGATAAAAGCAGCCAACAGATTCATGATTAAAACAATAGCAATCAAAACCAATGCTGTTCCATAAGCAATCGGCAAGGTCTTTTCAATATGGGTGCCACTAGTGGCTAAAACATACAAATGGTAAGGTAACGCCATTGCCTGGTCAAAAATGGATGTGGGTAATTTGGGAAGAAAATAAGCTGCTACTGTAAATAAAATAGGTGCAGTTTCTCCTGATACTCTACCAACTGAGAGTATTAATCCTGTGAAAATATTAGGCATAGCCATCGGTAACACCACTTTTCTGATGGTTTGTAATTTGCTGGCTCCTAAAGCATAACTTCCGGTTCTGAATGAGTTCGGAATCGCTTTTAAAGCTTCTTCTGTTGTTCTGATTACTAATGGTAACACTAATAATCCTAACGTTAATGATCCGGCTAAGATAGAATCTCCAAATTTGAGTTTATTGACAAATAACGCCATTCCAAACAAACCGAAAACAATAGAAGGGATACTCGCTAAATTACTGGTCATCACTCTGATAAACCGCACTATCCAACCTCTACCGGCATATTCCTGAGTGTAAATAGCTGACATAACTCCTAATGGAAAAGCAATGATCATACTTCCTGCAACGAGACTTAATGTTCCAACAATAGCAGGAAAAATACCACCTGCTGTCATTCCGTCAGTGGGTTCTGTTGTTAGAAATTTCCAGTTTATAACCCCAATACCATTATATACAATAAATCCTAAAATCCAAAATAGAATTGCAATCACAATGATTCCCAGAATTCTAAAGGTTAAAAAGGCTATTTTTTGAGAAGTTTTCTTATTCATATTACAATCCGCTATTTTGAGGTTTTTTAGAGATCATTTCCGCAGTGATACTGATCACCATCGTGATTAAAAAGAGAATACATCCTAAAAGGAATAGAGCTTGATAGTGTGTTCCACCTGCTGGTGCTTCTCCCAATTCTGCAGCAATGGTTGCCGGAATAGTTCTGACCGGTTGAAATAAAGTGGGTGGCATAATGGCAGCATTTCCGGTTACCATTAAAACAGCCATCGTCTCCCCTATCGCACGTCCAATACCTAAAACTACTGCTGCCGATATCCCAGAAATGGAGGATGGAATTACAACTCTGTAAATGGTTTGCCATTTGGTTGCGCCTAATGCTAAACTGCCTTCCCGTAATGCTTTGGGTGTGTTTTTCATGGCATCTTCAGATACCGTGATAATTGTTGGTAACGCCATGATCGCTAAGAGTAAACTACCGGTGAAAGCAGTTTCTCCTACATCTAAATGGAATACTCTTTGTACAATGGGAACTAATACGACTAACCCAAAAAAACCATAAACAACTGATGGAATCCCGGCTAATAATTCAATGGTGAATTTTAAATAGTGTCTAATCTTTTCGTTGGCGAGCTCAGAAAGATAAATCGCTACGCCCAATCCTAAGGGTAAGGCAATCAATATGGCGACTAAACTGACTAAAATAGTCCCTAAAATAAGCGGTAATACCCCAAATTGTGCTGCAGGTTTGGATGTGGGCATCCACTCTTTTCCTCCAAAAAAGTCGAAAAAAGAGATGTTTTTACTTTCAATCTCTTTTACTCCGTCCATATTTTTTGGAGCATATTGCTTAGGTAAGTAAGCAACAATATTTTTGTTCTTTTGAATCACCTCAGCTAATTTCTGAGGCAGCAGATTGTAGTTTTCGCCAAACTCCTCTTCGGCATAAAGATTGAAAATATCATCAAACCGAAACACCATGATCTCTTCATCAATACCGTTGAGTTCTTTCCAGTTATCAATCTCAACATCAAATATTTGCTTTATGTCATAAGAACTTATAGATTTTACAGGATTCTGAGCATTTACATATAAGTGGTATCCATCTTCAATGACGGGGCTCTTAAATATTCCGGCTCCCTCTTTGAACAGGAATATAATGATAAGTAGGATAGTAACAGTTGTTACCATCCCACTTATTGTTAACATTCCTTCGACAAATCTACCAATAAACCTTCTTATTTTTTTCATTATCAAAAGATTCAGAAATTATTTTACAGGAATGTAACCCACTTTTGAAACGATAGCCTGTCCTTCTGGGGAAAGAACATAGTCTATATAAGATTTTACTTTTTTCTCTAATTTGATATCGTAATAATAAAATAAAGGTCTTACAATGGGGTATGTTTTATTTTTGGCATTGGCAACTGATGGTTCTACATAAGTTTTGCCTTTGTCATAAGAAACATGAATCGATTTCACACTGCTGTTTAAGTAAGCTAATCCTACATAACCGATAGCTCCTTTGGTTTGGCTGATCGATTGGATGATTGCACCGGTTGCAGGCATACTCATGATTCCATTCATGTAGTTTTTATTCTTTAAAACACTCTCTTTGAAAAATTCATAAGTACCTGATGATGTTTCTCTTGAGTAAACAATGATCTTTAAATCTTCACCACCCACTTGTTTCCAGTTGGTGATTTTTCCGGTGAAAATTCCTTCTAATTGTTCTCTGGTTAGGTTGTTTACTTTGTTAGCAGGATTAACAACAACTGCAAGTGCATCATAAGCTACGATCACCTCTTTAGAAGTTCTTCCATTTTCTTGCATTTTTTGTTTTTCAGCAAATTTGATTCTTCTGGATGCCATCGCAATATCAGTTGTATTATCAACTAAAGCTGCAATTCCAACACCACTACCGCCACCGTTTACAGTAACTGATTTGCCTTTATTGGCTTTCATGTACTGTTCTGCTAATTTTTGAGATAAGGGTAGCATGGTGTCAGATCCTTTAAGTACTTGAGCTGTAGCGAATATTTGGAAGCTCAAAATTAATGTTGCGATTAAGAGTAATTTTTTCATTTTTTTATTTTTAATTTGTTTGATTCTTTTTTTGATGGTGCAAAACTATTTCTATAAAATTACAGAATGATTTCAAAATTGTTAATTTTTAGTTACAATTAGAATTTGTATTGTAATCGAAGTGTAAAAACATTATCTGCTAAATTTTTAGAATAATCTGCATTGCCATTTACAGCAATCTTAGTAGTCGTTTCATTTTTCACAAATTCATAGAAAGCTTGTAATCTCACGTTAGATGAAACTCTCCATAATAATCCGAATCCATAGTTATGGTTGATTAAATCCGTTTTTTCAGTTATCTCATCACCTGCTAATTGTGTATTAGGATCTAAATATCCATATTTTAACACCAATGTTAATGGGGTTTTGTAAATATCCTGGATTAAATATACATGACCTCCCATAAATTTTCTCATATAATTGAAAGATTTGTAAGATGAAGTACCGTCTGTATATGTATTCGATTTTGGAGAACCAAAGTCACTCTTTACTGAAGGTTGAGTACCCCCTAAAATTTCACCTCTGATGTTGGTCATTCCCATTCCAGTTGATACAGAAAACTGAGCATCAAATCCCCAGTATTGTCTGATATTCAATTGATTTGCTTCAACTGCAGTTTTTACCCATTTGTTAACATCGTTCACATTTTCAATATTATAAATAAAAGTATCCGCATTATTTACAGTACCATAGTAATAAGAAGCACCTAATCCAAATGAGATATTGGCTGTTGATTTGATGTAACTTAATCTTCCGATGAAGTCCAATTTTCCATTGTCATCCTGACGAATACCGTTACCTGAAAATAATCCACCTTCCAGTTTCAAACCATTTAATACAAATGTTTTTGGAGATTCAATAGTTAACATACCACCTAAATCTCTCTCATCAGGGAATAATTTTTGGAATACCATAGAGCGTTCAGGAGATTCTCTTCTGGAAGAGGAATATCTGATCTCATCTCCGAAAGGTCTGTCAAAAACACCACCGGTTAAAGAAATAAAATTATATTTTGGATGCCAAATTTTCAAATAAGCATCTTTAAAGCTAACCCCTTTTTCTGTGATATCCAATTGGAAAGTTGCACTTCCCATTTTTTCTGTCCATTCAAATTTAATTCTACCTCTTCTGATACCATATCTTAAATAATCACCAGATTCAGGATCACGATCTTTCATAAATTTTGTATTGAGACCCACTTTTGTTGTAGCGAACTCTTCAGCATATTCACCTTGAACTTGCACATAACCGGAAACTTTCAATTTGTTAAGTTTCTTGATAGCTGATGTATTCACATCAATTTGTTCTTGTAAAATTTGTAAAGAATCTTTTTGAACTTCTTCCTGAGCGTTAAGGTTTGTAAAAAGGATCAAACCTAAGATAATGATTAAAAATTTTTTCATGTTTTTTAAATTTTGTGATTAATGATTTTTAGATCTATTTTGATTATTAATAAATTCTTTTGCATTGTTTTTTTTCATGGTGCAAAAAAACAACCGATTTGTTACTAAAATAAAAAGAAGGTGTTACGTTTCTGTTAAAAAAGGACTAAGGACAAAGGACGAAGGACAAAAGAAGTTTATTTGTAATTCATTAGCGCATTGGCGGTAAGAAAAGACTATAAATGCCACTAATTCACGAATTATAAATCGAATTATTATTCAAAATTAATTAGCTTATTAGCTTATTATCACATTAGCTTATTATTTCGTATTTTTGTTCTTTTAAACCCATCATGATGAAAAAACCCGGATATCTTTTGATTACGATCCTTTTTTTGGGTCTTCTATCCCCTATTTTTGCATTGAATATTAAAACGGCAACTTTCAATATCCGTATGGCTACAACTGCAGATGGAGTCAATGAATGGAAATATCGTGTTCCGATTGTTGAAAAAACTTTACAATCGGAAAACTTGGATGTGATCGGATTTCAGGAAGTGCTCCATACTCAACTGCTGGATCTTCAGAAAATATTACCAAACTATGCTTATTATGGAGTTGGTCGTGAGGACTTTAAAGAGAAAGGGGAATATGCTGCCATCTTCTATAAAAAAGATCAGTTTCAATTGATAGAAGGGAACACTTTTGTTTTGGCTGCTGATACCAATGCGATAGGTGTTCTCGGGTGGGATGCTGTTTGTACCAGAATTGTTACCTGGGTGCTATTGGAAGATATCAAAACAAAACAAAGATTCTATTTTTTCAATACCCATTTTGACCATATCGGAAAAGTCGCTCAAAAAAACAGTGCTGAACTTTTAGTGCAAAAAGCTACGCAAAAAGCTGCCTCATATCCGGTTATCATCACCGGTGATTTCAATTCTACCCCCACTTCAGAGGCGTATATGATCATGACCAAAAGCTTTACCGATTCCAAACAGATATCCCCTAATATTAAAGGAGACTCTTACACATACCAGGGTTATAAGAAAGTTCCGGTTGAACAGTACTGTCTTATAGATTACATTTTTGTATCCTCAAATATTACCATTAAAAAGTATGAAACAAGTTGCCCGGAAGAAAATGGAGTTCTATTATCTGATCATAATATCGTAGTGGTAGAGATGGAATTATAGTTAGACTTCGGACTACAGACTACTGACTACAGACGAAGAAACTTTGTTTTATATTAATCATTCTGTTTCATCAATTAGTTCTTAATTGATAAGACTATTCCTTGATGTCTGTATTCTCTTTTTCTTTTTGTAAGTACATAATTAAAAATATCACAATTCCTAAAAATGGAATAAATAATGAAGTTATACATGAAATTACAACATTTTTCAGTTTATATTTTCTAAAATCAATAATAAGTAAAATGATTATGATTACTCTGATGATGTAATCTATTAAATGAGGTATCATATTAATAAATGAATCAGGTGGGAAATTATATGCCAGTAACACTCGTAAATACCACCAGGGTGCTCCAAATAAGGATACAACAATTAGAAGTATAATATATTTGTTTAAAATTTTAATAAATTTATTCATAACTCTCAATATGTTTAGATTTTAAATTATTATATGATATCATTAGAAAGAAAAATGCAACACCTAAAATACTTGAAAAAAAAGTCAAAATCAGAATTAAATATGATTTTACATTCCATTTTTTCATATCTATTAATAGAACAATAATGATGAAAAAGTTTAGGAAGTGATTAATCGCAGCTTCTAATAGTCCTGTTCCGTATGTTGTAGTTACCCCCTCTGAAACTTGAATAGTTAAAAAAAATGGATTAATATATAAAATTATATACGGAACTACACGAACTATTACAAAAGTAATGATAACTAAAATTGAATATTTGATAATTAATTTCGTCATAAAAAATATGGGTTTTAATGTTATGCAAATATAGAAAAAGGTTTTTAATTTAAAGATTAATTGTTGTTGTTTTTTTAATAAAGCAACATTTATATTTTTTAAGCTTCTAAGGAGTAAATTTTATAAAAACTTAAAAAACTAAACATGAAAAAAATTACATTTTTATTGATTCTGATCTCTGTATGGAGCATTTCTAAAGGAGCTATTGTTGTTAGAGATATTGTTGATTTTACATTTACTTCTGACGCATCCCTCGACTTCGATTTTAACAATGATGGAACTGCCGAGTTTACATTTTCTGAATCTGGAGGAACTGTGGGAGCAATGTTTAATTCTGTTGACATCAATTTCGTTACTTACGGAACTATTGATAATGGAGAAGGTTGGGATGTAATCAAATCTTTAACCTCAGGTACTGTTGTAAATAGTAGCAGCGTTTTTGGTGCTGAAGGTGATGCTTATATCAATCCATTCTGGGCTACAGCAGGTCAAATGTTTGCTTCCGGAGATTCATATATTGGAACAACATTCAAAATCGGAACCACAAAATATTACGGCTGGGTTTTGGTTAATGTAAACAATGATGTTGTTACTGTTAAGAAATATGCTTATAATAATATCGCTGAACAACCTATTACTGCAGGTCAAACAACAGGTATTGAAACCAATGAAACTATTGAATTTATTTCCATTTATCCTAACCCAACATCAGATTTTGTTTCCTTTAATCAACCTGAAATGATTAAAAGTGTAACTATTTATTCCATTACCGGTCAAAAATTATTCGAATCATTCGATGTACAAAGAACTATTTCATTAGAAAACTTCCCAAAAGGAACCTATCTATTCACTATGGAAACCATCTCAGGTAGACCATTAAGCAAAAAAGTGGTTAAGAATTAATCAGACTACGGACTACGGACTACGGACTACGGACTACGGACTACAGACTACGGACTACGGACTACGGACAACGGACAACGGACAACGGACAACGGACAACGGACAAAGGACTATCGACTATCGACTATCGACCATCGACTATCGACTATCGACCATCACTAAAAAAAGGGTAAGAGCTCACACTCCTACCCTTTTTTAAATTTTAGCTAAGTTCCTTTCGCCCTTAGCAATTAGCCTTTCACCCTTAGCCATTAGCCCTTAGCTCATTTTATATTCCGCTAAATCCTCAATCCGGAACTCTTTGATGAATGCAAAGTGTCCTTGAGAGATCGCTTTTACTTGACGTAAATAAGTGAACGTTGAGCGTTTCATGGTGTAACAATCACAATCATTACGCATGGCATCATTCATAAGAATATAGGTCATCACAATATGAGCAGCCATCTCAACTAATCTTCTGGCATGGAAATCTAATGCTTCATCACTTTTTAACTCAGCCACTAAATGTCTTGCTTTTTCATATTCTTCTGTCATTGTTACTAAATCTGCTTTTGCCAATTCAAACTCAGGAGTTACCGGTTTGGAAGCAAATGCTTCAATCATATCGGAATAGGTATTGTTGATCACTGCACGAATAGCTGCTACAACTTGTAATTGAGAAGTTCCTTCGTAAATAGTGGTGATTCTGGCATCACGATACATTCTTTCTACAGGGAAGTCTTTCATATAACCTGTTCCGCCATGAACTTGTACTGAATCGTAACAAATTTGATTACAATACTCACTGGACATCAATTTTAACATTGGTGTTAAAGCATCTGCATTTCTGTTAAAATGTTTCATTTCAGCTCTCTCTTCAGGAGTTAGAGTGCGTGTTTTGGATATCTCATCAATCAATTTGTACATATCTACTGCTCTTGCTGTTTCATACAAAATAGAACGGGATGCATCAATTTTTGCTCTCATATTTTGTAATAATTCATAAACAGCAGGAAACTGAATGATCGATTTGCCAAATTGTTCTCTCTCTTGAGCATATTTAACAGCTTCTCTGTAAGCTGCTTCAGCAATACCTACAGATTGTGCACCAACACCAAGACGAGCACCATTCATCAATGACATCACATACTTGATCAAACCCAATCTTCTGTTTCCAACCAATTTAGCAGGAGCATTTTTGAAAACCAATTCGCAAGTGGGTGATCCTTTAATTCCCATTTTATTTTCAACACGACGTACAATAACGCCTGTATCTTGTTTATCATAAACGAAATAGGATAATCCACGACCATCTTTGGTTCCCTCTTCAGAACGTGCTAAGACCAATTTAATATCTGCATCACCATTGGTAATGAAACGTTTAACACCATTTAATCTCCAACATTGACCTGCTTCATCCCAGGTTGCTTTTAATTGAACCGCTTGTAGGTCTGATCCTGCATCCGGTTCTGTTAAGTCCATAGAGCAAGTAGCACCCTGATTAATACGTGGTAAAAATTCCTGTTTAATTTCATCAGAACCAAACTCATGGATCGTTTCAGCGCAATCCTGAAGTCCCCAGATGTTAGCAAAACCGCCATCAGCTCTGGAAACCAACTCTGCTGCCATAACATAAGGAACCATCGAGAAGTTCAATCCATTATATTTATAAGGCAATGACATACCAAAAAGTCTGGCATCAGTTAATGCTTTAATATTTTCCTGAGTACCTTTAGCGTAAACGACTCTACCGTTTTCCACTCTGGCACCTTCATGATCTACACTTTCTGCATTGGGAGCAATCACGTCACCGCAAATATCGCCTACAATTTCCAATACTTTATCATAAGTATCAATTGCATCTTCGAAATCAACAGGAGCAACAGGTTCACTTTTAGCAAAAGAGTAGTCACTTTCTTTCAATCGAACGATTTTTTCCATCAAAGGATGTTTCAATTGAAATTTTAAATTTTCGTTGTCTATATAAAAATTAGCCATAATAATCTATTTTGAATGTTTTTTGTAATAAGCTATCATTTTAGGAAGAACCTCTTGAAGATCACCGGTTACAGCGTAATCGGCAATAGCATTAAGGGGAGCTTCAGGATCTGAATTGATCGAGATAATTTTTGCAGACTGATCCATACCGGCTCTATGTTGAACAGCACCGGAGATTCCGCAAGCGATATACAATTTTGGGCGAACAGTAACACCTGTCTGACCAATTTGTCTTTCATGTTCTGCATAACCGGCATCTACTGCAGCGCGGGTTGCACCCACTTCACCACCTAAAACAGCAGCCAAATCATACAACAATTTGAAGTTTTCTTTAGATCCAACACCATAACCACCGGCTACAATGATTCCTGATGCTTTCAAATTCACTTTTTGAGCTTCAATATGACGATCAATAATGTTGATTAAAAGATCTTCCGGTTGAACAATAGTGGTTGCATCAATATGTTTGATTTGAGCTTGTTTCTTTGTTGCAGCTTCTTCTAATTTCATAACGCCTTCACGAACTGTAGCCATTTGTGGGCGAGTATCAGGATTGATAATGGTGGCAATGATATTTCCACCAAATGCAGGTCTGATTTGATATAAAAGATTTTGATACACTTTTCCTGTTTTATTTTCGGTATGGTCACCAATTTCTAATGAGGTACAATCTGCGGTTAATCCACATCTCAATGAAGATGCAACTCTTGGAGCTAAATCACGACCAATGGAAGTGGCACCAAAAAGAGCGATTTCAGGTTGTTCCTGTTCAAAAATAGCGTGAACTAAACGAAAATGAGGTAGGGTTCTGTATGGAAACAGTTCTTTATTTTCAGCTACATGGATCGTATCCACACCAAAATCCTGAATTCTTTCCAAGATAGATCCTATTTCATCGGTAAAAACCATAGCTTCCAATTGAACGCCCAATATTTCAGCTAACTTTCTACCTTTGGACAATAATTCCAGAGATACATCAGCAATGGTTTTCTCTTCAGTAACTTCACAATATACAAATACGTTTTTCATAAATTTGTTTTTTCTAATTAATCGATTAATATAAGTTTATAGAAGATTATCCAATCACTCTGGATTTTAATAAATCTAAAATTAATTCTTCCACATCGGCATCTTTTCCGGTAAGCACTTTATTCTCTTTTTGTGCTAACACTACGTTATCGATGTTTTTCACTTTGGTAGGGGAACCGGTAAGACCCAAGTAAGCATCGTTAGCCTGAATCATATCCACACTCCACTCATCAATTTTAAGGTATGGTCTGTCGTTAAACAAATCAGTATAATCACGTGTTTCCTCTTGTAATTCAGTGATTGTTCTGGCATGTTTATACTGCATCACTCTTTTTGCATTTCTGGCGCGACACGCTTTAGCGGATCCGTGAACAGTAACTAAAGCTGGTAGAGTAGATGAAATAGTTTCTACACCTCTTTCAAGTCGTCTCTTAATAACAATCTTAGAATCATTGATTTCCAATAATTCTTCAGCATAAGTGATTTGAGGAAAATTTAACTTTTCAGCAGTTTGTGGGCCCACTTGTGCTGTGTCACCATCAATAGCTTGTAATCCGCAAAAAATTAAATCAGGGTTTATTTTTTCTACTGCTTTTGCAATGGCATAAGAAGTTGCTAATGTATCAGATCCGGCAAATTTTCTGTCTGTTAACAGAAAACCTTGATCAGCACCACGATAAATAGATTCTCTGATAATCTCAGCTGCACGTGTTGGTCCCATAGTGATCACAAACACTTCAGCATCGCCCATTTGATCTTTTGCTTCTAATGCCATCTCTAATGCACATAAGTCATCAGGATTGTAAATGGCAGGAAGAGCTCCACGATTAACTGTTCCATCTGCTTTCATCGCATCTTTCCCAACATTTCTGGTGTCAGGAACTTGCTTTGCAAGTACGAGAATTTTCATTTTTTTCATGTATTCTTGTTTAAAAAGTTTGGACTGCAAAAATACGAAAAAAGCTTAATAAAAGTTAAAAACAATAAGCTATTAAAATTCAAACACTTAACTCACTTCCTATGAAGTGATCTGTTGGAACTTTTCCAATAATGTGGGTAAATAGGTTTTAGAAACCGCAATTGTTGGATTTGAAGGGTGATCCAGTTCAATAATTCCACCCTCTTTTTCTTTTTTAAAGGACTTCACTTTATTAAAATTAATTAAAAAAGAGCGGTGACATCTGATCAGATTATCAAATTCTGCTGTTTCTTCAATTTTAATCAGCGAGGAACGAAGAGTAAAATGGAGCATTTCCTCATTTTGAGTATAGTAAACTGTGATATAGTTTACATCTGATTCAATATAGTATAAATTAAAATGTTTAACTGAAAGTCTTAGGATCCCTTTTTCATCATAAAAATGGATTAAATCAGATTGTTCTTTAATAATGGGTATTTGGAAATGGGATTTTCTTTTTCTGACATCCTTTTTGAGCAGAGCTAATTGTTTCGATTTATCTAAATAATAAAAGTAAAAGAAAGACAAAGAATAAGGTATCAACAAAATCAAAAAAGTGTAAAAAGAAGTTCTTGTAAAAATTTTAATAAAAGTTCTATCAATATCTTTTAGAACAAATTTTGTAAAAATGGAGTAAAAAAAAGCAAACATGATAAACTCCAGAATGATCCAAATGATGTATTGCCAATAGGATAATTTTACTTTTTTCCCTGTTAAATACAAAATAATTCTACTAAAAAACAGAAATCCAAATCCTGCAAAAATAACAATAGAAGCAATGGCAAAATTCTCTAATTTATTATTAGTAAACCAGATAGTAAGATTAAAAGGGGAATAAAATGCAATAAACAAAAGGGAGAAGAACAAAGTAAATAGCAAGAAGTATATATTGTACAATATACTATAGGAGAACTCAGGGATTTTCTTATTCATATTCTTTCCAAAAAAATGAATCGCAAAGATAGTTCTTTTTATTTAAAAAGTAAAAGGTAAAAAGTAAGAAGTAAGAAGTAAAAAGTAAAAAGTAAAAAGTAAAAAGTAAGAAGTAAGAAGTAAGAAGTAAGAAGTAAGAAGTAAGAAGTAAGAAGTAAGAAGTAAAAAGTAAGAAGTAAAAAGTAAGAAGTAAAAAGTAAAAAGTGAAAAGTAAAAAGTAAGAAGTAAGAAGTAAAAAGTAAGAAGTAAGAAGTAAAAAGTAAGAAGTAAAAAGTAAAAAGTGAAAAGTAAAAAGTAAGAAGTAAAAAGTAAGAAGTAAGAAGTAAGAAGTAAGAAGTAAGAAGTAAGAGGTAACAGGTAAGAAGTAAGAAGTAAGAGGTAAGAAGTAACAGGTAAGAAGTAAGAAGTAGGGAGTATTCTGAAATCTGTGTCAGTATCTTAGTTCAACCCTAATTCAAAGCCGTCAGAGCATTTGAATTAGGGTTGGACAAAGATACTGAATTATCGTAAATGTTTTTCATATCTTTCACCAAATTTTTCAATTAACTCAATTTGTATTGGTTTCCAATTGAAAACTACTTTATTCCAAGATTTTTTATTGTACATAAGCGTTAAATAAAGTTGTTTGATCAGCCCTTTTTCATTACTCCAACCTCCTTTTGATTTAGTTACTTTTCTCATTACTCGATGAACTGCTTCAACTGGATTTGTGGTATATATCATTCTTCTAATATTAGGTTTATAATCTAAAAATGGAATGAAGGAATCCCAATTTTTTCTCCAATGATCGGTCAACCCTTTATACTTTTTACCCCACTTTTCTTCACATGATTCCAAAACAAGTTCTGCTTCTATTGCGTTAGTAGATTGATAAATAGCTTTTAAATCCGCACATACAGCTTTCATATCACGATCACTAACAAAGCGAGTTGAGTATCTTATCATGTGAACCACACAACGTTGTACAATTGCTTTTGGAAAAACAGATTCCAGGGCATCTTTAAATCCGGTTAAACCGTCAATGCAGAAAAATAGAACATCTTCAACTCCTCTTCTTTTGAGATCTTCCAATATTAGGCCCCAATTCTTTGCTCCTTCAGATTCATTAATGTAAAGGCCCAAGATATCACGATCCCCATTCACTGTGATTCCATAACAAGTATGAATAACCTTGGTAGAAAACTTTCCATCTTCTCTCGTTTTATAATATATTCCATCCAAATACATTACAACATAACAGGATGCTAAACTTCTATTCTGCCATGAGGTGATCTCAGGGAGAATCTTATCTGTTATCGTACTTATAACACTATTACTTATATCAACACCATAAATCTGCCGTAAATGCTGTTGAACGTCTTCAACTGAATGTCCTCTTGCATAGAGGCTTAGAATAATTTCATCCATCCCTGTTGTTAGCTCTCGCTCCCAGTTCTTGACCATGATTGGTTCATATTCTCCATTCCGATCTCGTGGGGTATTGATTGATAGCATGCCGCCAGTACTTCTGACTTGTTTCTTTTTAAAACCATTTTTCCTGTTATTCTTCTCTGATACCGATTCTTCTAAATAATTTTCCAATTCTCCTTCTAATGATAAATTTACCATTCTTTGTAGTAAATCAGTAAAAATACCACTCTCTCCAAACAATGGATTGCCTTGATATAATCCACTAATCATCGTTTTTTGTTCCTCTCGATTTGGAATAATTTTGTCAATTTCTTCTTGTAGTTCTTCTTTCCTACTTCTTCTTTTGATTGTCTTTTTCATGTGTCAAATTTGTTTTTTCAAAATTAATGTTTTTTCCTTTTGACACAGATTTTAGAACAGTCTCCCTGTTACCTGTTACCTGATACCTGAAACCTGCTACCTGAAACCTGTTACCTGAAACCTGTTACCTGAAACCTGTTACCTGTTACCTGAAAACCTGAAACCTACCTGAAACCTGATACCTGAAACCTGTTACCTGAAACCTGTTACCTGTTACCTGATACCTGATACCTGTTACCTGAAACCTGTTACCTGTTACCTGAAACCTGAAACCTGTTACCTGATACCTGAAACCTGATACCTGAAACCTGTTACCTGATACCTGATACCTGATACCTGATACCTGATACCTGATACCTGTTACCTGAAACCTGTTACCTGATACCTGTTACCTGATACCTGTTACCTGATACCTGAAACCTGTTACTTATTACTTATTACTTAATTATATAGTTTATAGATCG
This sequence comes from uncultured Bacteroidota bacterium, assembly GCA_942493315.1. Classification (GTDB taxonomy): domain Bacteria; phylum Bacteroidota; class Bacteroidia; order Bacteroidales; family WCHB1-69; genus UBA5429. The sequence continues at coordinate 2,757,478 of OW818690.1, forward strand.
TGTCTTTGTATTTTTCCTGAATGAGGTTTCTTTTTACTTTTAGCGTTGGAGTAAGGATTTCAGTATGTTGAGACCATTCATCTGGGATCAACTCAAACTTTTTCACTCTTTCAGTATCGTTAAAAAATTGATTATACTTTGCCACTTCTCGGTTGAATCTTTCAATAATAACATGGTCTTTTACGGCATTTTCAGGTGTCGAATATTCAACATTATGTCTTAAACACCATTGTTTTAAAAATTCAAAATCGGGTTTAATCAATGCTGCAGCAAATTTTTCTCCCTCTCCTACTACGACAATATTTTCAATAAATGGAGACTCATTCATTTTATCTTCAATAACTTGTGGATTTATATATTTTCCAAATGAGGTTTTAAATAAACTTTTTAAACGACCGGTTAAGATCACTTGACCTTTACTATTCACATGACCAAGGTCACCGGTATGAAACCAACCCTCTTCATCAATAACCGTTTTCGTTAATGCTTCATCTTTAAAATAGCCCATCATCACATTGTGACCTCTGCAGCACAATTCACCATTTTCAGCTGTTTTAACCTCTACTCCGGGAAGTGGAAATCCTACAGTTCCTGATTCACGACCATTTTTATCACGACAGCTCACAGCCACAACCGGAGATGTTTCTGTTAAACCATACCCTTCATAAACAGGCATTCCTATTGCAGAAAAGAAAGATGCAATTCTGGGTTGTAAACTAGCCGCACCTGAAACTACGATATCGAAATTGCCTCCAATATTTTTTCTGATTTTGGAATATACCAAGCGATCTGCAATTTTATGTTTTAAATTATATATCCATGATCTATCGTGATCCTGAATTTTATATCTGATTGCCACTTTTACAGCCCATCTAAAAATAGTTTTGGTTAGAAATGGCATATTGGCACTTGATGAATAAATTTTATCAAATATTTTATCTAACATTCTTGGAACTGCAGACATCATCGTTGGAGTTACCTCTTTGATATTTTCTGCTATAGTTCCTAAATTTTGCGCATAATAAACAGACATTCCCAAATATTGATACAAAAACACCAACATTCTTTCATAAGCATGACATAAGGGTAGAAAACTAAATGCGGTTTTAGACCATTTCGCAGGTGTTTGTCTTAAATTGAGAATTTGGTTAACAATATTGCTATGAGAAAGCATCACTCCCTTTGGAACTCCGGTAGTGCCTGAAGTGTACATGATGGTACAACAATTTTCAGGTTTTACATTTTGTTTTCTAATCTCTAATTCCTCCGGATTTGGATTTTGTTCTCCCAATTCAATCAATTGATTCAAAAAAGGAAATTTTTCACGATCAACAATTGTGTAAATATATTGTAATAGAGGTAATTCCGATTTTATTGAAATCATTTTTTCTGTTAACTCTGCACCTTCAATCAATACAAGTTTCACTTCTGCATGATTCAGAATATATTGATATTCTTTTGACGTAATAGTTGGATAAATCGGAACAGAAATAGCTCCAATCTGCATCGTTGCCATATCTAATAAATTCCATTCAGGTCGGTTATTTGATATAATCCCCACTTTATCACCCACATTGATTCCCAATTTGATCAATGCATAACTAATATTCTGAACAATTTCAAAATACTCTTTAGGAGTATATTTGATCCATTCTTTGTTTACTTTGCCTGCTAATGCAACATTTTGTTCTGGATAAGTAGACTGATATCTGTCAAGGATATCAAAAATTCTTGTAATTTCCATCATATTAATTTTAAATTAAAGCTTTTATGAAATGAGAGGTAAAATTAATATTAAATATTAATTAAATCTATAAATAGTGGTCTAAGGCTATCAAAATGGGTGAAATGATGAAATATTTGATTAAATGGCAAAATATGGGGTGAAATTCCCATTCAATCTTTAATTTTCGTATATTTGCAAACTTAAAAATTGGAAAAGAATGAGCAGCAAATTACCTGATTATTTGTTAAAAAAGAAAAATATATTTTTATTTTTAGCTTTCGTTGCTCTTTTTTCTATTCTATTTATCAATATTTATAAACCTTTCAATTCAACTTCCTGGGCTAAAAATGGATCTAATAAAACGATCTATTTTTTTGTATCCGGCTTGATTGTTCTATCCGGAATTGGGGTAATGCTTATCAGTCGTATCGTGATGTTGTTGTTAAAAAACAAAATAAAAATCACTATTTTGGATTACTTTATCTGGATCATAATTGAAGTATTGATTATGTCCACCATTTATAGTATTGTAGCAATGCAGGTGGAAGAGAATTTGAAAGATTTTTTTGACATTTTTCCCAATACCGTTTTATATATTTTTCTTACTCTATTCCTGCCCTACGTAGTATCCTGGCTATACTTTGCCTTGCAGGAAAAAAATTCTGCTATTGCTAAATTGGTTGAAATGAACCGTTATATAGATGAAGAAAATTATGTTTCTTTAGGGAATGAAAAACAAAATTTAATCCATTTTCATGATGATAAAGGGACATTAAGATTATCAATCAAATTCAGTAAACTTTATTATATTGAAGCTGCAGATAACTATGTTAATATTTATTATGAAAATAAAGGGAAAATCAGTCGTTTTCTCTTACGTAAAAGCTTAAAAAGTATTGAAGATACCTATAAAGAGTATCCATTAATCCGATGCCATCGTTCTTATATCATCAATGTTGATAAAGTAAAAGTTTTGAAAAAAGAGAAAGATGGAACCTACATTGATTTTGATTATGGGGAGATCAATGTGATCCCCGTTTCCAAAACGTATTCACAAAATATTATTGACATTTTTTACAAGTAATATGTTTACAATTAGATTAGCAGAACCCAAAGATGTGAAAACTATATTGCACCTGATTAAAGGGATTGCAGAATATGAAAAATTATTGGATCAGGTTGAAGCCACAGAAGAGATTTTGTATGATTCTCTTTTTATAAAAAAGGGAGCAGAGGTTCTTTTAGGAGAATTAAACAATGAACCGATTGGATTTGCTTTATTTTTCCATAATTTTTCCACATTTACCGGAAAAAGAGGCCTCTATTTAGAAGACATTTTTGTTCTTCCTGAACATCGAAACAACGGTTATGGTAAACTTTTCTTCAGTGAAATGGCCAAAATTGCTAAAGAAAGAGATTGTGGCAGAATGGAATGGATCTGTTTAGATTGGAACGAACCTTCTATTCAATTTTATAAAAACAGAATCGGTGCTATCGCTTTAGATGAGTGGACCGTTTACAGAATTCAAACTCATCAGTTTGATGATGTTATCAAAATGGGAAATTAAAAAACAAAAAAATAATATACATGAAAAAACAGATCATAACAGCAGAAGAAGCTGCTTCAAAAATTAAAGACGGTATGGTTTTGATGATTGGGGGTTTTATGGCAGCAGGAACTCCGAAAAAAATCATAGATGCATTAGTTAAAAGCCCTGTAAAAGATTTGATCGTTGTTTGCAACGATACCGCATTTCCCGATAAAGGGATTGGCAAACTTATTGCTGCTAAAAAAGTAAAAAAAGTGATTGCTTCACATATTGGAACCAATCCTCTGACCATCGAACAGTTTAATAATAAAGAGATTGAAGTGGATTTTGTTCCACAAGGAACTTTAGCTGAACAAGTAAGATGTGGTGGATCCGGATTAGGTGGTATTCTTACTCCTACCGGTATCGGCACAGTGGTTGCAGAAGGAAAACAGATCATTGAAATGGATGGCAAACAATATCTAATTGAAAAAGCTATTAGAGGTGATGTTGCTCTTATTGGTGCCAATGTAGCTGATCATTCCGGTAATTTGGTTTATAAAGGAACCACTCAAAATTTTAATCCTCTAATGGCTATGGCTTGTGATTTAGTGATAGCAGAAGCTGAAGAGATCGTTGAAACCGGCCAAATTCCAATGGAAAATATCCATACCCCTAATATTTTTGTAGATTTTTTAGTTCAATAATTTAAAAACAAAATAATATGATTAAATCAACAATAAGATTGAGAATGAGTTCACATGATGCCCATTATGGTGGTAATTTAGTGGACGGAGCACGTATGCTTCAACTTTTTGGAGACGTAGCAACTGAACTTCTCATTATTCACGATGGTGATGAAGGTTTATTTGCAGCTTATGATAAAATTGAATTCTTAGCTCCTGTATTTGCCGGAGATTATATTGAAGCAACAGGAGAGATTGTTTCTGTTGGAAATAGTTCCAGAAAAATGATTTTTGAAGCCAAAAAAGTGATTAAACCAAGACCGGATATTTCTGAATCTGCTGCAGACTTTTTAACAGAGCCTATTGTAGTTTGCAGAGCCAGTGGAACTTGTGTAGTTCCCAAAAAATGCCAAAGAATTGAACATTAATATTGTAAACAAAAATAGTATGAATAAAATGATTATTACTGCAGCCATTTGTGGCGCTGAGGTTCTTAAAGAACATAATCCTGCCGTTCCTTATACTATCGAAGAATTGGTTAGAGAAGCTAAATCTGCTTATGATGCAGGCGCTTCCATTATTCACCTTCATGTTCGTTGGGATGATGGAACTCCAACTCAAGATAAAAACCGTTTCAAAGAAGCTATGGAGGCTATCAAAAAAGTGATTCCTGATGTGATTATTCAACCTTCTACCGGTGGCGCTGTTGGAATGACCGATGATGAAAGACTACAACCTACCGAATTAATTCCTGAAATGGCTACTTTAGATTGTGGTACCCTTAATTTCGGAGGGGATGATATTTTTATGAATACGGAAACTACCATCAAATATTTTGGAAAAAGAATGATCGAATTGGGTATTAAACCTGAATTGGAATGTTTTGACAAAAGTATGATTGAGATGGCTCTTCGCTTACATAAAAAAGGATTTATCAATAAACCAATGCACTTTGATTTTGTAATGGGTGTAAATGGTGGAATTGGTGGCGATTTGAGAGATTTCGTTTTCATGAGAGGTAGTATCCCTGAAGATGCAACTTATACTATTGCAGGTATTGGTCGTTTTGAATTTCCTCTTGCTGTAGCTGCCATTGTTGATGGTGGACATGTTCGCGTTGGTTTTGAAGATAATGTATTCCTTTCTAAAGGGGTGCTCGCCAAATCAAATGGAGAGTTAGTAGCTAAAGTGGTTCGTATGGCTAAAGAATTAGGAAGAGAGATTGCCACTCCGGCTGAAGCACGTGAAATATTAGGATTAAAACCTTTATAATTTTAATTCAAGTTCAAAAAAAAAGAGGTCAAATTGACCTCTTTTTTTTTATTTTCCTCCACTTAAAAGTTTCAATGCTATTTCTTTAAATGCCGGATCCATTTCCGCAGATCTGCCTGCACCACTGTAAGATTGGAATAAGTATTTTATAACATCCTCATTAGCAGGATTGATAACGTAAGCTTTTTTGAACCAAATAATAGCTTCGTCATAATATTGGCTTTTCAACACATTATTAGCTTCACTTTGTTTTCTTTTTTCTGCACCTGTCAATGTAGTTGAACTCGCAATAGCTGCATTTTGATTAATGATTGCACTTATTTTAACTAAATTTAAAAATCCTTTATATTTGATCATATCAAAATCCATAGGATATTTTTCCAAATATAAATCTAATATTTTTTCTGTCTCCAGTTCGATAAATTGATTAAATAATGTACCAATAACTTCAGTATAAAAATTTTTATTTATAGAATCTATACCAATTTCATTAATCATTTCGATAGATCTGGATTTAAGAGAATCAACCATTGACATCATATCATAATAGGTTAACTCAAGTAAATAATAGTTTTTCTTATAAGAGATACTGTCTGTTTTTGAAGCAATCATTCTTGTTTTTTTAATCACTTTTCCACACTCTAAAGTATCTTTATTTTGGTAGAAAAAGTTATATGCAGTATAATAAATGGCCGGAAAATCCTTATTTTTGGACATTGCTTTTTTTAAATTCACTTGAATATTTTCTTTATCATTTAAAGCTAAATATATACGGGTTAAGTCAAAATAAACTTCAAACATATTGTCTTCAAAAAGTTTTTCATCTTTCTCTTCTCCTTTTAAAACAATACCGTAGGTTTTTTGTGCAATGAGGATATATTCAATCGCTTTTTTATAGTTAGTATCAAGAATTGCTTGTTTTCCCATAGCATGAATAAATTCACCACAGATTTTTTGTCCAGCTTTAGGTCCATATAACCCTGATTTAACATTTTCTTCAATTTGGTTATCTAATTCAATCGCTTTTCTAAATGCTTCATACGCAACCACAATATACTCAGGATTAGCAATTATGTAATTTGTATCCATTTCAGCTCTTTTCATTTCAGTTAGAGCATAGAAAAAATAGGTATTCCCTTTCATCAACCATACTTGGGCATTGGCTTCATTACCGGGCATACATTTTTTATCCATCATTTTCATTGCTTTCCCATAAGCTTTTTGATTGACTACAGTGTAGTAAATATCATTCAAACAATCTTGAGAAAAGAGTGTTCCACTCAAAATAATTGTAAATACAATTAAACTTAAGAATTTTTTCATATTTTTTTATTGATTAATTAATTATTGTTACTTTTTTAGCGTTTCTATTTTTTTTGAAATTTCATCAAATTTTGGTGATTGTAATCTTCCATATATGGACATCAAAGTATTTAAAACGTTTAAATCATTGGGAGTTGTTTCTACAACTTTTTCAAAATATACACGAGCTTCATTCAAATAATAGTCGTATTCTACTTTCATTTTAGCACTATTTGTCTTATCTCCAATCACTTCTAACTCATTGTATTGTTTAAATTTATCACTGGATATGTAATAATTACATACACCCAGATTGAACAGAATATTATAATTATTGGGATTCAAAGAGTTTGCAGTTTTTAATAATTCATTAGCCCTCACATAATTACCATCTTTAATAAAACAATTAGATGCATTAAATAGGTGATCAGCGTTTTTATAAATGGAAGCTGGTAAATTATTCAATAAATTTCTGGCAGTTACAGTATCCTGAATTTGAAAATAATAATCCACTTCAGAAATATTGATAGAAGGATCTTTGGGAAAAATTACTTTTGCTTTATTGATAGTTGATAAAACAAGATCAAATTTTGATTCATTTTTATACTGTTCAATAAGTCTCACGTATACATTAATATTCTGAGAACTATCTAATATAGCTTTTTCATAATAGATTTTTGCATTTGGATTTTGATCCATTTCTAAAGCATAACCATAATAGTAGTATAATTCGCCATTTAATTTGTAGGAAGGAGTTCCCATTTCATAACACTCAGTAGCTTTCTGGAATATTGAAATAGCTTGTTTATAATCATTTGAGATCAAAACATCTACACCATAAACAAAAAGCAGTACATAAAGGGAAGGAAGTGCCTGAGCAGGTGATAGCATGCTGTAACCTTCCACATTTTTATCGAGTTCTAATGCTTTTTTAAAAGCATCGAATGCTTGCACAGGAGCATCAGGATACTTAATAAGATATGTATTATCGGTTCTTTTTAGTTCATATTCCTGATTTGCCAGGTACATATAGATATTCCCTTTATACAAAAAAGTGTTGGCTTTAGTCGCCAATTTAGGATCCGCCACACATTCATCGATCAACTGTTTGGCTTCAACATAATCTTGATTAGAGTAGGCATTATAAGCTTTATTTAAAGAGGGTTTTTGCGCCCAAATTAAACAGGAACTAACCAATAATAAAAGGAATAAAATATTCTTTTTCATGTATATTAATTTTCATTTGAAGTATTCGTTTCGTTATCATTAACGATATTTTCTTCAGAATATTCTACATTTTCAACATCAATATCATCGATTTCATCTTCATCTCTTGGAACTTGTGTAACTGCAGCGATAATATCATCATTTTTAAGGTTAATTAATCTAACCCCCTGAGTAGCACGACCCATCACTCTTAATTGATCTACATGTAAACGGATAGCGATTCCGGAACGGTTGATAATCATTAAATCATCAGCATCAGTTACATTTTTAACAGAGATCAAACCACCTGTTTTTTCAGTAATACTGATCGTCTTAACCCCTTTTCCACCACGGTTGGTAGCTCTGTAATCTTCTAATGGTGAGCGTTTACCATAACCATTTTCAGAAACAACCAAAATATCGTACTCTGGACTATCCACACAAATCATACCCACTACATAGTCTTGATCATGAGCTAATGTAACCCCTTTCACTCCTGATGCATTTCTACCCATTGGTCTAACTGTTTTTTCATTAAATCTGACTGCTTTTCCTGAATTCAGTGCCATCATGATTTCACTTTCACCATTGGTCAACTTAGCTTCTAATAAATGGTCATCTTCTCTGATTGTGATCGCAATAATACCGTTTTGACGTGGACGGGAATACGCTTCCAATGAAGTTTTTTTAATAATCCCTTTTTCAGAACATAAGATGATATAATTATTGTTGATATAATCAGGATCTGATAGATTATTTACATTGATAACCGATTTAATTTTATCAGAAGGTTCAATATTGATCAAATTTTGGATAGCTCTACCTTTTGATAATTTATTACCTTCCGGAACTTCGTAAACTCTTAACCAGAAACATTTTCCCTTTTCAGTAAAGAATAACAAGAAGTTATGATTGGTAGCAATATATAAATGTTCAATAAAATCTTCATCTCTTGAGTTACTCCCTTTTGAGCCTTTTCCGCCCCTATTTTGAACTTTATATTCTGTTAAAGATGTTCTTTTGATATAGCCCAAATGTGAAATAGTGATCACAACTTCCGTATCGGCAATGGTATCTTCTATTCTAAAGTCAGAAGCTGCAAATTCAATTTTGGAACGTCTTTCGTCACCATATTTTTGTTTTACTTCCATGACTTCATCTTTAAGAATCTGCATTCTTAAACCTTCATCAGATAAAATTTGTTGTAAGTATGTGATTTTCTTTAAAAGTTCATCGTATTCTGCTTGTAGTCTCTCTTTTTCAAGTCCAACCAACTGACGAAGTCTCATTTCAACGATAGCAGCAGCTTGTTTTTCAGAGAATTGCCATTTTACAATCAGGGTTTCTACTGCTTCAGCAACTGTTTTAGAGGATCTGATAACAGCAATTATTTCATCGATAATATCAAGAGCTTTGAGCAAACCTTCCAAAATGTGAGCTCTTTCCAATGCTTTATTCAAATCATATTCAGATCTTCTAACCACCACCTGATGGCGATGTTTCACAAATTCGACAATAATATCTCTTAAGTTTAAAGACATTGGACGTCCGTTAACCAAAGCCACATTATTAACACTGTAAGAAGATTGGAGAGAAGTATATTGGTACAATTTGTTCAAAACCACATTAGCAACGGCATCTCTTTTCAGTTCGTAGATAATTTTTGTACCGGTTTTTTCGCTGGATAGGTTTTCAATATTAGAGATTCCATCAATTTTATCCTCACGAATCAATTCCACAGTTCTGCGAATCATTTCAGAAGGGTTAACCATGTAAGGAAGGGAATTCACAACAATGGTTGATCTGTTACCATCCTCTTCAATATTCACTTCACCACGCATCACAATACGACCTCTACCGGTTTCAAATGCTTCGCGCACCCCTTCATATCCATAAATTGAACAACCTGTTGGAAAATCGGGAGCTTTGATAAACTCCATTAGTTCAGCGACAGTAATATCTTTATTATCAATATAGGCAATAAGACCATCACAAACTTCAGAAAGGTTATGAGGGGGCATATTAGTAGCCATACCAACAGCGATACCGGAAGAACCATTAATCAAAAGATTAGGGATTTTAGCAGGTAAAACGTTAGGTTCTTGTAAGGAATCATCAAAGTTATTTTCGAAATCCACTGTATTTTTTTCGATATCCTCCAACATCTCCTCTGCTATTCTCATCATACGGGCTTCTGTATAACGCATCGCCGCAGGACTATCGCCGTCGGGAGAGCCAAAGTTACCTTGTCCATCAACAAATGGGTAACGCAATGACCAGTTTTGGGCCATTCTCACCATAGCATCATAAACAGCAGTATCTCCGTGTGGGTGGTATTTACCTAAAACATCTCCAACAATTCTGGCTGATTTTTTATAAGGTTTTCCGGAAACAATCCCCATATCCCACATGGCATATAATATTCTCCTATGTACCGGTTTAAATCCATCACGCACATCAGGTAAAGCTCTTGAGACAATTACAGACATGGAATAGTCAATGTAAGCCGATTTCATTTGGTTTTCGATATTTACCTGTACAATTTTTTCTCCTTCAAACATTTTTTTCGAAAAGTTTAGTTAAATTAAAGTTATGATTTTCAAATGGTTATATTATTTTTAAATAATTTACAAATATACAAAATTTTTCCAAACGAAAAGCTTAAAATCTATTAAATAATTAGCAAATGTGATAATTAGCAAATGTGATAATTTGCTAATTTGCTAATTTACTAATTTGCTAATTTGCTAATTTGCTAATTCACTAATTTGCTAATTCAAAATGATCTTATTTTGAAGCGATCGTTTCGATTTCAACTAAAACGCCCAATGGAAGTTCTCTAACTGCAAAAGCGGCTCTTGCAGGTGGATTTTCAGCATAATATTTGCCATAAACTTCGTTCATTGCTTTAAAATTAGCCATATCACTCAATAAACAAGTAGATTTAACAACATCCTGATAGGTATAACCTGCTTCATGAAGGATGGCACCAATATTTTTCATCACTTGTTCGGTTTGAGCTTCGATCCCTTCAGGAACGGTAGTTGTTTCAGGGTTGATTGGAATTTGTCCGGAGATAAATAACATTCCGTTCACTTCAATTGCTTGACTATAAGGGCCAATCGCTTTAGGGGCATTGTCAGTTTTAATAATTTTTTTCATATTATTTTTTATTTAGATTGAGTTCAAAAAAGTTTGCAAAATTATCAAAAAAAAGTGTGATTTTGATTATTTTTTTAATTTTTTATTTGGGCATTCCGGCACCATCCGACACACGAGCATACCCTGGTGCCGTCGGGCTTGTTCCGGGGTCCGCTTCGCTCCCGTACTTCGCTGCACTTCACTTAGGATCATTAGTTTCATCTCGCTAACTCATCACGGCGTTCGTTCCAGCTCGTACCACCTCCGGTGCCCTCCACATCCCTAATGCAATGAAAATCTGCCCCAAATTTATCCGCTGGGGGGTAATATTTCATATTCTAATATATGCAGGGTACGGTATAAATGTAAAAATAACATTTTTTATAACATCCATTCATTCAATTATTTACACAATTTTTCACCCTGCTTTTATAAGAATATAATAGCACAATCGAGCATTCGAGCATTCCGAGCATTCGAGCAACCGAGCATTCGAATTTTTGGCACGATATTTGCATTAATCTAAAATAACTCAAATTCTACTCAATCAAACTAAATTTTTCAAGCACTTTTTTGTACTTTTGCAAACTAAATATTACAACCATTTATGAATGAAAGAATTGAACTCGGTCGATACAATATACTCCCTCCGGTAGTTAAAAATCTATTGATCATTAACGGATTATTTTATGTTGCTAAATTAGTTCTAAATTCACGAAATATTGATATCGATCTCGATCAATTATTTGGATTACACTATGTTCAGGCAACAGATTTTAAAATTTGGCAGGTAGTCACTTACATGTTTATGCACGGTGATTTCTGGCATCTCTTTTTCAATATGTTTGCCCTCTGGATGTTTGGATCTTCTATTGAAAATATCTGGGGAAGCAAAAAATTTCTGATCTATTACTTGATAACTGGAATTGGGGCTGCCTTAATTCATTATATTGTGATTTACTTTCAAATAAATCATGACATGTTGCTTTTTAATCAGTTTTTAGATGTACCGACTGAAGAAAATTTGAAAAATCTTTTTAGCTCTGTTAAATCTATAGAAGCTAGAAGAGAACTTCAACAGTATCTTATTAATAACGGTTCTTTAAATCCTTCATTAACCCAAATCAGTATGGATATTGTTAATGTAAAGGATCAATTTCTGAACGCTTTTAACATCATTGGAGCATCAGGATCTGTTTTCGGTATCCTTTTAGCTTTCGGGATGCTTTTTCCAAATGCTTTGTTATACGTTTATTTCTTATTTCCAATCAAAGCTAAATGGTTTGTTTTAATATACGGAGCGTTAGAATTAATATATGGAGTTACCGGAACCAATGATAATATTGCGCATTTTGCCCATTTAGGTGGTATGCTTTTTGGGATCATTTTAATTTTATTCTGGAAAAAGAAAAAAACATTCTATTAATCGTTTATGAACTACTACAATCAACAATCCCCGTTTACCTTTACAAAAATTAACTGGAAACAATTCCTGAAAGGATATTTTGCCCTTACTTCAATGGTAAACAAACTGATATTGATCAATGTCGGTGTTTATCTTATTTATCTGATTTTTAAACTTATTGTTGGACTATCAGGATTTTTATTTCAACAACCGGAATGGTCTGCTTTTGTTCCTAAAGTGGTTCAATGGCTCTCTTGTCCTGCTTCTTTAGATACACTCCTTTTACAACCCTGGTCATTGATTACATCTATTTTTCTTCATGTTGGGTTCTGGCATATTTTATTTAATATGATCATGTTATCTGTTGTGGGTGGATTATTCAGACAATTTTTAAATGAGAAAAAACTCCTCATTACCTATATTTTGGGTGGTATTTTTGGAAATATTTTATATATAGTAGCTTATAACTATTTTCCTGTATTTGAGAATAGTCTGGAGATAGGTTCTTTTGCTATGGGTGCTTCTGGTGCCATTATGGCTATTATGGCGGCTATTACTGCCTACAAACCAAACTATAAAATCAATCTGTTATTTATCGGACCGGTCAAACTTCTTTGGGTTACATTAGTTTTTATTTTTATCGATTTACTTAGTATTGAAGGTTCTAATGCCGGTGGACATCTGGCTCATTTAGGGGGTGTTATTTATGGAGCCATTTCGATTCTTTTTTATACTAAAGTGAATTTTAATTTCTTAAAATTTAAAAAGAGAGATAAAAAGAAACCCAAATTTGCCACTTCTACTAATTATTCTTACAATGAAAGACCCATTTCTGATGAAGAATATAATGCCAAAAAAGTTGAAAACGACAAAAAAATTGATACTATTTTAGATAAAATTTCCAAAAATGGTTATGAATCTTTAAGTAAAGAGGAGAAAGAGTTTTTATTCAAACAAAAAAGATAAAATGGCCAAAAGGAAAAAAAGAAAAATAAATTTTCTTAAACTTTTTAAGTATATAATCTTAATTATCAATATTATATGCGCTATTGGTTTATTGTTTACTTTTATTGGACAATATGTTAAACCCTCTTATTCTACCGTCATTGCATTTTCAGGATTAGGGTTTCCCTATTTATTAATTGTAAATCTGTTTTTTGTTATTTTTTGGTTGTTTTTTAAAGCCAAACTTTCTATTGTTTCGTTAGTTTTAATTTTGATAAATATTAATAACATTGATAAATTTTTTCAATTAAATGCATCACCAAAACCTGAAAATTGTGTAAATTGCATTAAAGTGATGAGTTACAATGTGAAACTTTTCGGTTTATATAATTCAAACAATGTTCGTGAAAGAATTATTAATAAAGAGAAAGTATTAAATTTTATTGATCAGGAACAGCCCGATATTTTATGTTTACAGGAGTTTTTTTACGATAAAAGTGGACATTTGAATTTTAATACTTTGGATACCATTGTTTCAATTCTCAACCTAAAAGATGAAAATTACTACTATACCTATTTCCCTTATAATCGAAAAAATGAGTATTTTTATGGCTATGCTACTTTTTCAAAGTACAGAATAGTGAATAGTGGAGTCGTATTACTCCCTGATAGTCACTCAATTGCAGCCACTTTTATTGATTTTAAATATAAAGGAGATACGATTAGAAACTATAATATCCATTTAGCTTCCAACTACTTTGATCCAGATGATGATCAAACCAGTAAGCAAATTTTAGCTTATGAACAATACGATTCATCATTAAATTCCAGAGCAAAAGTTGTTTACCGAAAAATGACAAAAGCGATCCATAAAAGGGAAATTCAAGCTCAAATGATTCAAAAACATATCGCTGAATCACCCTACAAAGTGATCGTTTGCGGAGATTTCAATGATCCTCCTTTTGCCTACACCTATAACCATATCAGTGATGATTTAAAAGACTCTTTCAGAGAGAGTGGCAAAGGAACCGGAAAAACATATCATGGTGATATCTACCCTAGTTTTAGAATTGATTACATCTTACACAACAGCACTTTTAATTCTTACGGGCATACCATTTACACTGATTTAAAAATCTCTGACCACTACCCTATTTCCTGTAACATTTCGCTTATTAAGAAATAAAGACTACGGACTACGGACTACGGACTACAGACTACGGACTACAGACTACGGACTACAGACTACGGACTACAGACTACAGACTACGGACTACAGACTACAGACTACGGACTACAGACTACGGACTACAGACATTTATCTTTAATCACCTGTCCCCTGTCCCCTGTCACCTGTTACCTGTTACCTGTTACCTGTTACCTGTCACCTGTTACCTGTTACCTGTTACCTGTTACCTGTCACCTGTCCCCTGTCACCTGTTACCTGTTACCTGTCCCCTGTCACCTGTCCCCTGTCACCTGTTACCTGTTACCTGTCCCCTGTTACCTGTCACCTGTCCCCTATTTAGAGCCATTTAACCAAGTTAAAGTCCATATCATGTGGTAATATAGGATGACTAGGAATTACTCGAATAGCAGTTTTCCATGATCCTGAAAATGAAGCATTCAAATCTAACAAAAAGTAAGAGATCCCCTTTTCAGTTTTGAGATACGAAATCGGATATTTGGTAAATAATTGATTGGTATTTTCAGAAGAGTTCACAATCACCAATTCCATTTTAAGATCATCCGGTTTTAGATTTCCGAGTTTCACTTTTACTTCTAAATGAGCGCATTCCCCTACCTGAAAAACCTTTTCCCTTTCATTATCAAATTTAATGTTCACCAGCTCTAAATCATCCCAGTTGGAGAGAATTTTATCTTTCCAATAAATGAGCTGATGTAATTTTTCAAAGTTATTCTCAGACAAAATTTGAGTTCTTGCTTCCAGTTTGTGATAATATTGGGAATAGTAATCCTCCAATTGCCTTTTCATTGTAAAATGGGGCGCAATCTGAGCAAAATTTTCTTTCATCATGGTAACCCAATCAGAAGGAATTCCTGATGATGTTCTGTTATAAAATGTTGTGGCAATTTGATCTTCAATTACTGAGTACAAAACAGCGGCATCCAACTCATCCTGGAAGAAGTTATCTTTATAGGTAATCTCCTCTTCCATGGCCCAGCCGGCTCCCGGTTTATAACCTTCTGCCCACCATCCATCTAAAACACTGAAGTTTAGTACACCATTCATAATCGCTTTTTCTCCACTGGTTCCCGATGCTTCAAGTGGTCGGGTCGGATTATTTAACCAGACATCACAACCGGAAATCAGTTTTTTGGCTAAAATCATATCATAATTTTCTAGAAATATAATTTTTCCGATAAATTCGGGTTTTCTGGAAAATTCAATAATTTTTTTGATTAAATCCTGCCCCGCTTTATCGTGTGGATGCGCTTTTCCTGCAAAAAGAAATTGGATAGGTCTTTGAGGATTATTGACAATCGTTTTTAAACGTTCTTCATTTGTAAATAACAAATGTGCTCTTTTATAAGTGGCAAATCTACGGGCAAACCCAATAGTAAGTGTTTCATTATTAATAGATTTCAAAGTTTTAACGATCAAAGATGGGGATTCGTTCCGCTTTCTCATCTGAATCTCCAACTGTTCTTTTACATGATTTAACATTTCAGTTCTCAATTCCTGTTTTATGGTCCAGATCGTTTCCTCTTTTCCGCTATAAATTCCATTCCATTTTTCCGGATAAGTCTGATAATCTATATAATGAGATTGAAATTGTTCGGCATGAAACTTTTGCCATTTGGGGTGAGTCCAGGTTGGATAATGTACCCCATTGGTTACATAACCGATATGTAACTCGTTGGCAAAAAACCCGTTATATTGATTTACAAACATTTCACGAGATACTCTGCCATGAATTTTACTCACTCCATTCATTTCCTGAGATAACTTTAACGCAAGAATACTCATAGAGAATTTTTCAAACTGGTTATCCCGATCTTTTCTACCAAATCCCATGAAAGTTTCCCAGGTGATGTTGAGATATGCAATATAATTTACAAAGTAGGTTCTCATCAGATCTTCACTGAATGCATCATGACCAGCCGGAACAGGAGTGTGCGTTGTAAAAAGTGTAGATGCCCGTACCATCTCAATAGCTGCTTGTAATGTATGATGATTCGTTTTTACCTCTTCCGATAACCTTTCAATCGCTAAAAAGGCTGCATGCCCTTCGTTCATGTGATAAATGACAGGTTTTTCATCTAAAAGTTGCAACATTTTAACACCACCAATACCCAACAAAATCTCTTGTTTTAATCTATTTTCAATATCCCCGCCATATAAAGTGTGGGTTATTTGTCTATCCTGCTGATTATTACATTCAAAATCAGTATCCAACAAATACAAAGGAATTCTGCCAACATCAACTTTCCAAATTCGGGCATAAAGCGTTCTTCCCGGCATCGGAATTGAAATAAATTTCCAATCACCATTCTCCTCTTTAACAGGTGAAATGGGTAATTTTGAGAAACTTTGGGGCGGATAGAGACTGATTTGATCACCCGAATGGCTAATCTGTTGGGTAAAATAACCATATCTGTATAGCAACCCTATACCAATCATATTCACATTTGAGTCACTCGCTTCTTTCAGATAATCACCCGCTAACATCCCTAACCCTCCTGAAAAGATTTTCAGTTCATTACTAATTCCGAACTCCATACTAAAATAGGCCACTTTTTGCTCCATTCTGGTTCTTGGAGCATTCAAATAATTTTGAAAATCCTGATATACACGATTCAATTTTTTCAAATAATCAACATTCGAGGCATAAGACTGAATTCTCTCGAATGATAACATTTGAAGCACATGGGTTGGATTTTCATGATATTGGTACCACAACTCTTTTCCGGCAATTTCAACAAACAATTCTCTGGCTTCAGGGGACCAGCTCCACCACAAATTATGAGCAATCTCTTCTAATTTATTTAAGTCAGCTGTTAAATTTGATTTCACTGAAATATGAACCCAATTGGGCTCATTTTGAGGTAATTTTTCAGTAATAAAGCTTATTCTCGATACTTTATGTTTAAAAAGATCAAAGCGTAAATCACTCTTTTCTAAAGCAATATGGTAAGCTTCCAAATAATGATTATACAAATGACTCCATAGTGCTTGATTAGAAATCTCGGTAGCTTTTTGGTTGATTGCCAGCTTCTCTTCCGCTGACAAACTACAAAAATAACCGATAGAGGAAGCTAATTGTTCAACCACTCGTTGATCATTATAATCATCTCTTTCTATGACAATAGCACTATTTTGCTTACCAAAATGGGATAATACCCAGGTTCCAAAACCGGCCAATGTTGTTGTGATAGTTGGAATACCAAAAGCAATACTTTCTAATGGAGTGTAACCCCATGGTTCATAATAGGATGGAAAAACAGAAAGATCAAAACCCATGAGAAAGTCATAATAAGTCATATTAAAGACTCCATCATTTCCATCTAAATAAACGGGTACAAAAAGGATTTTTATATTGGACTTTGGATCATTATGTAACCCGTTATTCAAAATATGATTGATCACAGGATCATGATTAGGATCAGAAAGCAGATGAGTAGCAAAGTCGTTTAAAACAGGAGTTTGAATCGGTTGCGCCATTTTCTCCAAAAGATCGTGCCTTGCTCCCATATTTCCGGCAGGAACAGCTATAACGGCAACAATTTGTTTGGTCAGATTTTGTTTTCTGAGTTGAGCTAAAGATTCAATAAAGAGATCGATCCCCTTATTTTTAAACTCATATCTTCCGCTATTGATTACCAGAAGAGCCTCATGATCAATAGGTTGTTGTAATAGCGTTTCAGCAACTTTTATTATTTGTTTTCTTGCTTTGGCTCTTTTTTCCAGAAAAATAGCCTCTTCAGGAACTATTTTATTTTCAAAACCATTGATGGTCACAACATCCACTGATTTTTTAAAGAACGATTCACATTCCACATTCGTAATTTCGCTTACAGTAGTAAATGAATCAGCATGTACAGCAGACAACATTTCCAATGAAAATTTGGATTGAATACCAAAATTAGTTGCTAATTCCTGTGGATTATATTCTTTAATTTTATTATAAAGTGGCAAACCGTTCCCTGCAATAGATCTTCCCAAAGCTGTTGCATGAGTAGTAAAAACTGTAGCAATTTGAGGCACATTTTCCTTTAAATGTAGAATACCGGTACCGGTCATCCATTCATGAAAATGGGCTACAATATGGTCATTAGAATGGCAATAATAGTTATAAAAACTTTCAATCACTCTACCGGCAGTATATCCAAAAAGGGCAGGCTCAACATAATCCCACTG
This sequence comes from uncultured Bacteroidota bacterium, assembly GCA_942493315.1. Classification (GTDB taxonomy): domain Bacteria; phylum Bacteroidota; class Bacteroidia; order Bacteroidales; family WCHB1-69; genus UBA5429. The sequence continues at coordinate 2,776,073 of OW818690.1, forward strand.
ACCTGAAATAGAATCTAACTTATACGAAAGCCAGAATTGAGTAAAAATTTCATCTTTTTTGGCAAAGAATGGGGTAAAATCAACTAAAAACACGATTGGAGAGCCTTTGATCTGCCATCTTCCGATTCTTACTTTTAATCCTTCCGTTTCCGCAATATCTTTCCATTTTTTGTATAAGGTAAAATCTTCCACAAATTCTACATTCTGTTCCTTAGGTAAATCAGGTCCTATACAAATATATTTTTCAGGAAAATGTTCGGTTGCAGTAACCGCTTTCGTAGATAAAACGGTATAAATTCCGCCCACTTTATTACACACTTCCCAACTGGTTTCGAATACATAATCAGCTCTCTTCATTGAACAACAATTTTTTAGTAAAAAGATTGCAAAGATACGAAATAATGTGCTAATGTGCTAATGTGCTAATGTGCTAATGTGTTAATGTGCTAATGTGCTAATGTGCTAATGTGACAATGTGATAATGTAATAATTTGCTAATTTTCTCAATGTGCTCTTTAGCTTGCTAATGTAAAAATTAATAAGAGGATACATTATATTGTATTTCTTTATGTAAATTTTAAAAATTAACACCAACTTTAAAAATTCCTTGTGCTCCATATCCAATCTCCATATTCAAAATCTTTGATTTCGCAAAATTTAATCCAAGGAGGCATATTTGTATGTCTGGAAAAATGTAATTTGTACCTTCAGTAAATGAAAAACGATCACTTATACTCAATTCATTAGTATAGTTTATCCCAATTCCAATTGAGGAATAAACGGAAAAATTACTTTTATTTATATATGTAAACTTGTTTGAAATGAAAAGAGAATATACATGAATGTTGACCCCGTATTCAGTTGATAAAAGATCTTCTATTTTTTTCAAAGAGTAAACACCACATACACCTAAACTATATTTAGAGTTAAAATTATAGAAATACCTAATATTAAAGGAGAATGGAATTGAATAGGAATCATTTTCTGGTTTATTAACAAAACCAAAAAAGAAACCTGAAAAATAAAAATCTTCAAAAACTAAATTATATGGATTTAGTGGAATTGGAAAGACTCCCACTGAAACATTAAACTCATGTTTCTTCATTTTTAGTAGTTGTGATGATTGGTTTTCCTGTGCGAAAGCAGAAATTATCGTACAAAATAGCAAGACAATCAAAATTATTTTTTTTAAATGATACGATTTCATAATGCTTCGGTTTAAATTAAAATAATTTGATTCAATTTTATGAATCAAAAATAAGAAAAAAAATAATAGCTTATTAAAATAGTCATAATTTTTAACATTTTCAACACTTTTTCCAAACGAACGCATGATTTTATGTCAAAAATGTTGAGATTTTTTTAATTTTTTTCACGCTGAGAACGCTTTATTCGCAGAGGTTTTTCTTGGTGATCTCTGTGATTTAAGACCTTAGTGTTCTTTGCGGTAAAATATAAAAGTTTAAAAAAAAATATTTATAAAAAAATAGAATTAATCGCTAACTATTTCAAAAATAGCATTTTATAAATTAAGGAGAATGATTTTCCAATCTTCTCCTTGGAGAAATTATCAACAGCATAAGATCTGATATCCGAACTTGAATATTGTGAATGGGAATCTAACATCTCTAAAATGGCGTATTTTAAACTATTTTCATTCTGTTTGGTTACCAAAATACCCCTTTCCTTATTCACAATTTCCGGGATTCCACCAACAGTGGTTCCAACAATCGGTTTGCCACACGAAAATGCTTCCAGAATAACACATGGTTGGTTTTCAAAATTGGAAAAAAGGACTAAAAAATCACTTTTTTTCAGGTGATGCGCCACTTGTGATTCACTCATACTTCCTAGAAAATGGATAAATTGATCCAATTGATGTTGCTTCACATACTCGATGATCTCCGGCTTTTCAAATTCACTAATCACATCCAGTACAAAGTCTTGTCGCTCCTCTTTGATCTCTTCAATAACCCTGACAATGCCCATAAAATTTTTAGCTTCTTCATCCAAAGTTGAAATATGAATCAAGTGTTTTTTTGTTTTATGATGGTTCTCCGGTACAAAAAGATCGGTGTTGCATACATTGGAGATCACAAAACCATGTTTGACCGGATAGATCTCTTTAATGGCATTCATGAGATGGTTGGAAACAGTTGTTAACCCATCAATCTGGCCATAAATGTTACTTATTTTATTTTTTAATCGTTTTGAAAGTTTTGACCAATTTTCGGGATGATAAACACTCCAATGTTCTGATAAAAGTAGTGGAATATTCCATTTTTTCTTGAATGAACAAGCAAATCCTCCCATGGGCAAAGCTACATGCAAATGGATCAATGCCGGTATTCCATAATTTTTTTCAATATAATGTGCCCCTTTTTGGTAATAAAAGTGGGTTAAAAATTTTGATTTATATTTATTTACTATCCCCTTTTTGTAATGAATGTAATAGGTGATCAATCGGTTATTAGGTGAAAGAAGTTCATCTTTCATGGGTTTGTTTTTTACTTCTGTTTTCTCAATTCTAAGGGTAATAGACGGGAAAAAAGAAGCTATCGAATCAATATGTTTTTCAATAAAATTGCCGGTATAGGGTTTATTCATTTCCGGAAACCAGGAAGGAATATGGAGGATATACATAGATCAATATTTAATTTTTTTTGAAAAAAGTTTCACCATTTCCGTTTTAAAAAGGGATATTTCAACATCCGTAATGACAAAATCTGAAAAATGGAGTTTCTGTTCTTTATGAAAAAAGAGTAAACTAATTATCAAACTGATGAAATAGGAACCACTGGTTATAAAACCAGCAATCAGAATCCCATTCAGATAACCGCTTTTGGCTGCTAATGGAATTAAAAAATACCCCCCAACAGCAGTTAAAAGGAGTCCGATTAATGAGGACAACCCATTTTTCCAATAGTGTCCTTTTGCTGCAAAATGGTGAGAAATGATGGTTAAGCATGATAAAAAGAAGATTCCGGGAGACAAAGCGTAGATGATCGCTTTGGTATCTATGAAGTCAGAGCCAAAAATTAAGGTATAAAAAGAGGATGGGAGTAACAATAACAAGATGAGAACGATGAGTGTAAAAAGGGCCGAAATTTTAGCAAACATTAAGGTTAGTTTTCGGGCATATTCAGGATCTTTATTGTTGGACAACCGGGCATATTGTACTAAACACAAGCTTTTCGGAAAAACCCATACAGCTTCAGAAATTTTAGTACCTAAATCATAAATCCCAAGTGGTTTTCTCCCAATAAACCATTCAATCAGAAAATAACTTAATCTGTAATTTAACAATTGTGCTAAATTGGCAATCTGAACCCAAAAACCAAGCGTAACCATCTCTTTTAACTGGCTCCAAATCCCTTTTTGTTCAATGGTTATCGAACTATTCTGAAAATGGAAATCTCCTTTTTGGTAAAATTTCCAGATCACCATACCTGAGACTATAAAAGTTAGTAAATAGGACAAAAGATACGCATAAAAGTAAGAGTCAATGTTGGGTTTCTGATGATCTATTTTTTCAAAAAGTATCAAGGAAATTAAAATCAAAATTATGGCAACAGATTGAAAAATCTGAAAAAAGTTAAAGGTTTTAATTTTTTCAATCGCTTGAAAAAGAGTTAATTGTATTGAATTTAAAGAGAAAACAATGGAAATTATCAATAATAGAAAAACATAATTTTTAGGAACCATCGCTAATGATTTCAATACAAATAGACCTCCAATATTTCCAATAAATGCCCAAAGTACAGTTAAAATGATCAGATGGGAAAAAGTTCTGCGTGGAATTAAATAAACTAGTGTAGTTCCTCCAATAAAGGAAGTGATCAGTTGTAAAATGGTAACATTCAGGATCATTAATCCAATCGTTCCAACCCCTTCTGCTCCAAAACTATTGGCATTAATCACTACAATGATCAACATAATCAACATAGTAAACACTCTGGAGAAAAAAGTAGATAAAATATTTCCAAACATAATCAAACCATTTAGAGTGGCAAAAATAACGAAAATAAATTTGTGTTATTATGTTAAAATGGAGACTAAATTCTAAGATGTTAGAAAAAACATATCGAAAAAATGAGTACTTTTGCCCCTTTTTATTTTTAGAAAACAAAATGACAAAATTAGGGGAACTTCCTATCAAAAAACTATTCTGGAATTACGCCATTCCGGCTATTATTGCTACAACTTCCACCTCTTTGTACAATGTCATTGATCGAATTTTTATCGGACATGGTGTGGGTCCTTATGCGATTTCCGGATTAGCCATCACCTTACCTTTGATGAATATTGCAGTTGCATTGAGTACTTTAATTGGTACCGGAGCCTCTTCCATTATTTCGATCAGATTGGGTGAAAAAAGAAACGATTTAGCCAATAAAACCTTAGGAAATGCTACGATATTGTTTATTATTGTAGGATTTATATTCACATCACTATCATTAATTTTTATTGATCCCATTTTGAGGGCATTTGGTGCCAGTGATTTAACATTACCTTTTGCCAAAGACTTCATGCAAATCATTTTGTTGGGAAATATCTTCACGAATCTGTTTTACGGGTTTTACAACATGTTAAGATCAGCCGGATATCCTACGAGAGCTATGAAAGGGATGATTTTTTCTGTTCTATTGAATTTAGCATTAGCTCCACTTTTCATTTTTGTATTCAAGTGGGGAATCAAAGGGGCAGCGTATGCCACTCTGATTGCTCAAATTGCAGGTTTTTTGATTTTCTTCTCCCACCTAATCACCAAAAATCATGTGATCCATTTTACGAAAGCAGGGTTTATTCTATCTAAAGAGATCATATCCAAAATATTCTCGATTGGCCTCTCCCCTTTTATCGTGCATACTTGTGCATTTTTAGTGGTTACTGTAGTCAATTTGCAACTTAAAAAATATGGCGGAGATTTTGCTATTGGTGCAGCGGGCATTATCAATAGCATTGCCGGCTTGATCATCATGATCATTTTTGGATTTGCTCAGGGGATGCAGCCTATTGTTGGTTATAACTACGGAGCCAAGTTATACGAGCGAATGTGGGAAGCGTATAGAATCACGGTTCTTTTTGCCACCATCACTTCTATTGTGTCCTGGATTGCTGCATTGACTTTTCCACATGCCATTGCCGCTGTTTTCACTAATGATCCTGAAATGATCGAAAAAACCGCACATGGTATCAAACTATATTTTATTGCTTATCCTGTGATCGGATTTCAACTGATCACTTCCCATTTCTTTTTATCCATCGGAAAATCAAAAATTTCCATTTTATTATCCTTATTCAGACAAGTGATTATCCTTTTACCCATATTATTTATTTTTCCACCGATTTGGAAATTGGATGGTATTTGGTTAAGTGAACCGGTTTCTTCTGTCATAGCAATGGGATTATCTGTGTATATCATGTATCAATGGTATAAGAAACAAACATGGAAAACAGTCAGATTCTGATTTTTTTTACTAATTTTGTACTTTAATTTATAATGCTATGTATTTACATTCAAAAATATTTATAACCCCTGATACCATTATTGCAGCCATTATTAAAGAGAATCCATTAATCATGTTAGTTGTGGAAAACTTTGGAATTTGGGATTTTCCTAAGGGAGTCACTGTTTCAAAACTTTGTTCTCAAAATGGTATTAATGAATCCCTTTTTATTCAGATTTGCAATCTTCACAATGGCTACTTTCTTGATTACTCCATTGAATACTCCAAAGAGGATCTTCCTGAAATTATCAAATATCTCCAAAAAAGTCATCAATACTATACCGGTGAAAAATATCCGATTATCCTATCAGAGATAAAAAAACTTTATAAGGAAACCCGGTTGGATATCTTAAAAATTATTGAAAAGTACTTTGAAGAGTACTTCAAAGAGGTTCATGATCACATGGATTATGAAGATAAGATCGCTTTTCCCTATTTTAATACGTTGATCAATGCACAACAAACAGAAAGCACTTATTCATCGGAAACCTACAGGGAACACCATTCTGATATTGAATCTAAACTGGATGCTTTGAAAGAATTGTTTATTGAACATATTCATTTTCAACAACCTAACCCATTAAGAAGAAAGATTTTAAATAATTTAAACGAATTAGAATTTGAATTGAATATACACTCCCATATTGAAGATATGATTTTAATACCGCTGGTAAATAAAATTGAAAAAGGGGGAATTCATGGATAAAAAGAGAATCAACATTGCCATTTTGGAAAATGCTTCCATTGTAAGTGAAGGGATTCAAAGTTTGCTTCAAAAATCACATTTGTATATCAAACCGATATGGATCAAAGATATTGACAATTTGAATTTTCATATAGAACGTTTAAAAATTGACATGATTATCATCAATCCAAACTTGGTAATCAATAGGTTCAAGTTTTTTACACAATTAAAAAACAACAATCCTCAGGTTAAATGGTTAGGGTTAACTTACAATCTGATTGAAAGGGAGATACAGCCTTTGTTTGATGATGTTATTCAAATCGATGATGCTTATGAAAATATCACACGTAAGATCGATTATTTCATTGAAAATACGCAAAATGAGGAGACCACTGTATTAACAGATCGGGAGCAAAATGTATTAAAAGAGATTATCAAGGGATTATCAAATAAAGAGATAGCAGTTCGGTTGAATATCAGTATCCATACTGTAATGAGTCATCGTAAAAATATATACCAGAAAACCGATATCAAAAGTCAGGCCGGATTAACGGTTTATGCACTGACACACAATATTGTTTCGATAGAATCTCTATAGGGCTAAGGGCGAAGGGCGAAGGGCGAAGGGGGATTATGTTTTACATTTTAATACAATTTTTAACAATTTAATAGTTTATCAAATTAAAGATTTCAAAAAAAATTTCTATCTTTGCAAAATAATCATGTTATTATGAATTAAAAAAAAATTAATTTTGAATGAATAAGAATCAAATTAGTATTGAACTTAAAAACATAAGATCTGTTAGAGATGCAAATATTGTTTTTGATGGAATTACTGTAATTACTGGAGAAAACGGCAGTGGAAAGAGTACAATATCAAAATTGACTTATCATCTTTTTCGTACATCTATTGAATTTGAAAAGATAGTTGAGGATAAGCTACAGGATGAATTAAAAAGAATTTATAGAAGTTTAGATCAATTATCTAGGGAATTAGAGTATTTTTTGGATAAAGATGAATATATTAAAATTAGAAATTCATTTAGAAATTTTTATAGATATGAAAATCAACTTAGTCTTTTTGAAGAAGACAATTCGATTTTTTCAGCAATTGACGCATTAATAAACATTTTTACAAATGAAAATATTAATTTAAAAAATAACAAACAATTATCTCAGCGATTGAAAAGAATTAAAATTATTATAAGTAATTCGATTCCCACAGATGATTATGAAAAAATAGAGATTCCAGAACTTTTAATTGTACTAAAAAACTTTATTAAGGATCACATCCAACAGACCACAAATTATAAAGAAAATAGACCTTTATCAATTTTAAATGAAAAATTGGCTGAAGCTTTCTATGACTCTTCAATAACCAATTCATTTAATATATATGAATATGGAGTTCCAATAATTGATAGAGATAAAAATAAATTACTGCCAATACATTCAATCCAAAAAGTAGCATATATAGATACTCCAATGATAATTGGAATTGATTTCTTAGCAGAAAGGGCTCATTGGGATGATATTAATGAATTAATTTCTAATAAAAAAACATATAAATCTGACTCTGAATTAGACTCAATTTTTAAGAATGAAATTTTGAAAGGAGATGTTAGCTATAATGAAAATGAAATTTCAAGTCAAACTTTTATTTATAAAAGAGATGATGGAAAGGATTTTGATTTGTTAGAATGTGCCACTGGCTTAAAATCATTTAGTTTACTCCAATTGCTATTTAAAAATGGATTTCTCAACAATCAAACTTTACTCATCATTGATGAACCAGAAGTTCATTTACATCCACAATGGATTGTTGAGTATGCAAGACTTATCGTTCTATTTAATAAATATTTGGGAGTAAAGTTTCTCATAGCTAGTCATAATCCAGATATGATTAGTGCAATAAAATATATTTCAAAAAAAGAAAATTCTTGTAAAGATTTAAACTTTTATTTAGCTACCAAATATAAAAAAACATATACATATAATTACAAAAATCTCGGAATAGAGATTGATGAAATTTTCGCTTCATTTAATATTGCTTTAGAAAGAATTGATTTTTATGGACAATCTGAATAACTTAACTTACTGTTCTACAACAACTAATAATCACAAAATTGCATCTATTTGTCCTCAATGTGTTCAGAAAATTAATGCTGTATGTATCAAGGATGGTGCTAAACATACTTGTTTTACTAATGAAGTTTGTCTTAATATAGATGATTTTGAAACCTTTTTAGCTCAACATGAAAAAAGAGATAAACAAAAAACCATGGATTTCTCTTTTGGAGTTAATATCGAAAATAGAAATGAGCAAAAGATGATTTTAGTTGAACTTAGACTAAATTATACTAATTGGCGAAATATTAGCAAAAAAGAACTTGATGATAAAATTAATCATTCAAAAGTTATTCTCGGGCATTCTCCTATTATTTCGAATCAATATTATTTCGTTTTCAAATCAGATTTAAAACAGCAAGCTCATAATCACTTAAGAAGACTATATTTAAATCGAAATTTTGTTTTTGGAGTTGATCTTAATGAATTGAAAAATAATTTTTTTCAATAATTTCTATATTCTATTAGATCTATTGATTATTTATGATTCAATTATCAAATTAATAACTCAATTTTTTCAACTAAAAAAAGCACAATTTCATTTGAGTTTGTTTGATAATCTTAAGCAAATGTTTATTTTCAAAAAGACGGCAGCCTTTAAACTGTTGTCTGCTGACTGCTTTCTTATTTGCTCCCTTTCATCATTTTAATGAACGGATTGAAATAGTTTTCACCTTTGGCGACAACGCCGGTGAGACCTTTTCCACCTGTTTTGGAACGTTTGATAGCGCCAAACATCCCTTTTTCGAGTGCTTCGAAAAGACCCTCTTTCACCATATTATCTAGTAATTCATGAGCATCGTTCAATACTTTGGCTGCTCTGTTTTTAATAATTCCACCCTCTTTATATTCCACTTCATCACCAATATTTTTCATATTGTTGAAAATATATTTGGCATTTTCAATCGCTAAATAACGATCCGACATAAATGGGGTATGAATCGCCTCAGTAATCATTCCTAACAGTTGTAATCCCTGCCCTGTCCAGATGGCAATTTGGTTAAAAAGAGCATCTTGAATTTGACCACGGAAGATGTTTCCTGTCATAAATTTTGTTGGGGGCATATATTTTAGAGGTGCATTAGGGAAAATTTCGCGGGTCATTTGAGCCTGAGCCAATTCATAGAGAAAGCCATTTTCGAGTTCAGGATCCATTTCAAAAGCGTGACCTAAACCCATTTGTTCTTCAGGAATACCAGCTAATTTTGCCAATTGTTCATTGATAAGATCTGAGGCTAAAACGGTATGTGCTTCATCAAATGCATCTGCAGTAGTAAGATAGTTATCCTCACCTGTATTGATGATCACACCGGCAAAACCATTGATCACTCTAGAGAAATATTGATCTATTAAAGTTCTTTGAGGATTAATATCTCTAAAAAGGATACCATAAAGTGCATCGTTCAACATCACATCAAGACGTTCCAAAGCACCCATAGCAGCGATTTCAGGCATACAAAGTCCTGAACAATAGTTACATAAACGGATATAACGGCCCACTTCTTCTCCCACTTCATCCAATGCTTTTCTCATGATTTTAAAGTTCTCCTGAGTCGCATAAGTTCCGCCAAAGCCTTCAGTAGTAGCGCCATAAGGAACATAATCGAGCAAGCTCTGACCGGTAGTACGAATCACTGCAATAATATCAGCACCCTGACGAGCTGCAGCCTGAGCCTGAACAACATCTTCAAAGATATTACCGGTTGCCACGATCACGTAAATATAGGGTTTTGAGCCCTCACCAATAGTATTCAGATACTCATTTCTACGGGCAACGTTAGCTTTGATACGGTCAACAGCAGCATCGATATAAGGTTGAACAGCTTGTTTCACTGCATTCAAGTCGTGAGCAGGAAGTTGGGTAATAGATAGTTGATTATCAGCAATTTTTTCAGCAATCTGTTGAGGATTCAAACCGGTTTCCAAAATAGCATTTCCGATATAGTATAAAACGCCTTGACCCAAAACACCATTTTCATGAATATCATTCACCACCACATTGGGAAGGGGTACTTCATTTATATCGATACCATCTATACCGATTAAGCGACACAAAGTTCGTTCAACGGCAACGGTAGAGTAATTTTCAACAAATTGTTGCACATCAACTGCAATTTTGTGCGCCAACTCTTTAGCAGCATCCACTTTAGTAAAATCTAGTCCTAACTTACTGTTTCTCATTCTATTATTGTTTATATATAATCAAATTTTAGTATTCTAATATTTTAAATAAAAGTAAATAAATACCCTATTTAAAGACGGCTGCAAAATTACAGAAAATAATGAACTTTTTGATTATAGACACCATCAATCATTCAAATTGAAAAAATTAGAGACAATGTTACCATAAATTACTCTATATTTGCACATTAAATAACAAATTCAACTATTAAAAAACAAGATATGAAAACCGAAAACAAAATATTTGTAGTTACCGGAGCCGGAAGTGGCATTGGTAGAGAATTAACCTTACAATTAGTAGCAAAAGGGGCACAAGTGGCCATGATTGACTTGAATCAGGAAAGCATGAATGAAACAGCATCCTTGACCAATAAAGAGAAGGTAACCTCATATATCGTTGATATTTCCAAACTGGAAAGTATTGAAAAATTCAAAGATGATGTATTGACCAAGTATGGTTTTGTAGATGGGATCATCAACAATGCCGGGATAATTCAACCATTTATTCCGGTAAATCAATTAGATATGTCACAAATTGAAAAAATTGTGAATATTAATTTCTATGGTACTGTTTATATGATTAAAACGTTCCTTCCCCATCTTTTAAACAGACCTGAAGGGCATATTGTGAACATTTCCAGCATGGGTGGTTTTATTCCATTTCCGGGCCAAACGATATATAGTGCAACGAAAGCAGCCGTAAAAACCTTAACTGAAGGACTTTATGCAGAACTCAAAAACTCGAATGTAAAGGTCACTGTGGTGCATCCGGGAGCGATTGCAACGAACATCAGTAAGAATTCCGGAATAAAGATGCCGACTCAGACTGAAAATAAGGGGCAAAAATCAGCCATGAAAGCGTTACCTGCCGATCAAGCAGCCAGGATCATCATAAACGGTATTGAGAAGAACAAATTTAGGGTACTTGTAGGCAAAGATGCCAGTTTTTTAGACCTATTTTATCGAATTAGCCCTGAAAAAGCAGTAAATTTCATAGTCAAAAAGATGAGTTCCCTGATGAAATAATCGAAATGCAATCAGCTTTCAGCTATCAGTTTTCAGCTATCAGTTTTCAGCTTTCAGTTTTCTAATGGTCAACCAAATTCAGGCATTGACACATTATTCATTATTCATTATTCATTATTCATTATTCATTAATTTATTATCTTTGCAATCTAAAAATTAGAAATTATGGAAAATTATTGTACATTTTGTGAGTTATTTGACGGTATTAATTGGTGGATCTATTTGGCATCAGTTGTGACTGTGTTTATTATTGGGGCTATCTGGTTTTCATTTTTGTTTTCTAAAATGTGGATGGAAGTGAATAAATTGGATAAAGATGCCAAAATCAGCACCGGAAATATGGTTTTTACCATGTTATTTCAATTGACAACCACCGCATTGTTGGGATTGGCCATATTTGTGTTAGTTTCAGAAACATCATGGGAATTGACTTTATTTGTAATTATTGGAGTTGTTGGCTGGATGAAGTCCAACCTTAAATTCAAATTCAATGATTTTAAAACCTTTTTCAAAGCAGCGATTTCAGAAGTGGGCTATTTTGCCATTTCCGCGATTGTGTTTATGTTGTTTGCATTGATATAGTGACCTAATAGGGCAAAATCCACCAACCTTTTATTAGATTAGCTATTCAGAGCTCAGTCGGCCCAATAGTCACGCATTTCCATTGTATTAGGGCGAAGGTCAGATAAAAAGACTACGGACTACGGACTACGGACTACGGACTACGGACAACGGACGAAAAATGAATAATGAAAAATGAATAATGGGAAATGAGTACTTTGAGAGTAGAGCGAATTATTGAATTTTTAAAAAAAGATTTATTGAATAAATTTGTGGTAAAATAAATAGAATAATTTTTATCTTTGCAAAAAAAATATTAGATAAACATTTTTTAACATGAGCCATTTATTTATAAAAAACGTTAATGATAGATCTATATACTATCTAAACTTTTACAAATCTGTATCATTTCTTTTTTTAGGCTTATTTTTAATATCTCTTGTTTGCTGTACTGAAGAGGAAAATTACAATGCTCTTATAAAAATTTCAAAAATAACTGATATAAAACAGTTTACAGCAAAATGCGAGGTTGCTTTTCAATCAGAAGATGATTTAATTGTTTTTAAAAGGGGTGTTTGTTGGAATAGTTTTGCAAATCCCACAGTTAATGATAATAATATTCAAAATGGTGATGGTAATGGATCATTTACTATTCAACTTTCCGGTTTATCGATTGGAACAACTTATTATATTCGAGCTTATGCACTTACAAACGAAGGAATTATTTATAGTCAAACCGTTCGTTTTTCAACAATTGGATCTCATTTTACAGATCCAAGGGACAAATATTCATACAAGATTTTAACCATAGGTAATCAAATTTGGTTAGGAGAAAATCTCAGATATTTACCAAAAGTTCATTCAATGAGTAGACTCTCCATAGATAGTGCCTGTTATTATGTAAATGGTTATAATGGTCAAAATTTAGATTCAGCCAGACAAAATTATAACTACCACACATATGGGGTTTTATACAATTTTAAAGCAGCTTTAAGTGCTTGTCCTATAGGATGGCATTTACCTTCTAATGAAGAATGGGAAGAATTAGCTGATTCTTTGGGTGGAAGAACCATTGCTGGTGGTAAACTAAAAGAGATGGGATATGAACACTGGAGCTATCCGAATGTGGGAGCCACTAATTCAAGTGGATTTACAGCATTACCCGGTGGGTTTAACATTAATGCTGAATATACATTAATCAACAATTTAGGACAGTGGTGGAGTTCAACCGAATATAGTACATCTTTAGCAGAACATCAGTATCTTTTCTATGAATATGAACGATTTCATAATTCAATTTCGAACAAATCAACCGGGAATTCTGTTCGATGTATAAAAGATTAATTTATGTAAACATCTAAAGTGTCATATCAGTTTTTTTCTTATTTTTGTAGCTATGTTTTTTAGAAATAATTAATTTTTGCTAATATGAAAGAAAAAGAGTTACAAGAGGAACTTTCCGAAATTAAACTGCCTGAAAATGCTTATACTGAGCTACATGAAGGTGAAGAGTACAAACCCATTCTTTTAGGAACTAAAAAATATCCTGAAATAAATGTTTGGTCTGTGACCTGGGGAATTATTATGGCTGTCATTTTTTCTGCAGCTACAGCCTATTCCGGATTAAAATTTGGTCAGGTTTTTGAAGCAGCTATCCCAATCGCGATTATTGCTGTGGGTGCTTCTACCCTTGCTAAAAGAAAAGGGGCTTTATCTGAAAATGTGATCATTCAATCTATTGGAGCTAGTTCAGGAGTGATTGTTGCCGGTGCTATTTTTACGTTACCTGCAATTTATATTATCAAAGAAACAAACCCTGTTTTAGGTGCTGAAATTCAAGTTAGCTTTTTCCAGATCTTCTTTGCTTCCCTTTTTGGTGGATTCCTCGGAATTATGTTCCTGATCCCTTTCAGAAAATATTTTGTTGGCGATATGCATGGTAAATATCCATTTCCTGAAGCTACTGCTACAACTGAAATATTAGTTTCAGGAGCTAAAGGCGGCAATCAGGCTAAATTATTAATTGTTAGTGGATTAGTTGGTGGATTATTTGACTTTTTTGTTAGTACATTCAAATTTTGGGCCGAAGATATTAGTACCAGAATGACCGGTTGGGGTGAAAAATTAGCTTTAGATTACAAGTTTGTATTCAAAATGAATGCCGGATCGATTTTACTGGGGACAGGTTATTTGATTGGATTAAAATACGCTATGATTATTTGTGCCGGATCATTACTTTCCTGGTGGTTTATTGTTCCACTTTTAGGAAGTTACGGGGTTACAGGTGATGGGATTTTAATGAGTACGCTCGATCCTGAATTGATTTTCAAAGGATATGTTCGTTATATCGGTATTGGTGGAATTGCAATGGCTGGTATTCTTGGAGTAATAAAATCTGCAGGTGTCATTAAAAAATCTTTAGGTGTTGCTTTCAAAGCAGGTAAAGCAGGTGCTGAAAATCAAAATAGTGTTTTAAGAACACAAAAAGATATTTCTATGAAGATCATATTAATTGGATTCGTAGTTGTTTTAGCTTTATTAGGTGTATTTTTCTTTTTTGGAGGTATGGAAATGAATATGACCCAAGTTTTAGTTGGCATTTTAGTCATTTTCATTTTTGCATTTTTATTTACAACAGTTGCTGCTACGGCAATCGCTACTGTAGGAACAAACCCTGTATCAGGTATGACCATGATGACCTTGATTTTATCATCCTTCATTCTTTCAATGGTTGGATTAAAAGGGGGTACAGGAATTGTAACCGCATTAGTAGTGGGTGGTATTGTTTGTTCTGCTCTTTCCATGGCAGGTGGTTTTATCACCGATTTAAAAATTGGGTACTGGATTGGAACTTCCCCATACAAACAACAAGCACTAAAATTTTTAGGCACTTTGGTTTCAGCTTTGACTGTAGGTGCTGTAATTATGATATTATCAAAAACTTACGGATATGATCCATCAAAAGGTGGTTTGGTTGCTCCACAAGCAAATGCTATGGCTTCCATTATTCAACCCTTAATGTCAGGTGGTCAAACACCTTGGATTTTATACATTATTGGAGCCGTATTAGCCTTATTATTAGACCGATTAAAAATTCCTGCATTAGCGTTTGCTCTAGGAATGTTCATTCCTTTACAACTAAATATTCCATTACTTGTAGGTGGAGCTATTGCCTGGTTTGTTGGAAGTAGAAGTAAAGATGAAGAGATCAATAAATTGAGAAAAGAGAAAGGAACCTTACTTGCATCCGGATTATTAGCCGGTGGCGCCATTATGGGTGTAGTAAGTGCGATTTTAAAATATGCAAATATTAATCTTTCTACCGGTATAATTTACCAAAGCTCCGATTTCTTCTCTGTTTTAGCAGTGATTGCATATATTGGGTTGGTAACTTACTTAATTATTCACTCTTTTAAAGTAAAAAAAGAGAACATTTAAATTTAAAATTAAAGAATTCTAAATTATGCATATAGCAATTGCCGGAAATATCGGATCAGGAAAAACAACATTAACCGGAATGTTAGCCAAACATTATGGATGGGAACCACAATACGAAAGTGTGGACAACAATCCATACCTTGCCAGTTTTTACGAAGATATGCAAAGATGGTCTTTCAACTTGCAAATCTATTTTTTAAATTGTCGTTTCAGACAGGTTACAGAAATCAGAAAAAAGAAAAAAGATATTGTACAAGATCGTACTATTTACGAAGATGCTTACATTTTTGCACCCAACTTACACACCATGGGATTAATGCCCACACGTGATTTTGAAAATTACTCTTCGTTGTTTGAGTTGATGTCACAATTTCTTCAAGCTCCTGATTTGCTTATTTATCTAAAAGCTGATGTATCCACTCTGGTATCCCAGATACAAAAAAGGGGACGTGAGTACGAAAGTTCTATTCGTCTGGACTATTTGCAACATTTGAATGAACGTTATGAAGAGTGGATATCCAAATATACTGCAGGAAAATTATTGATTATTGATGTTAATACCATTAAATTTGGCGAAATACCTGAAGATTTTGGAATCGTAATTGATAAAATTAACGCTGAATTGTTTGGGTTATTCAAATAAAAAAACGGCATGAGAAAAATCGGAATCATTCCTGCCAGATACGGGTCAACACGTTTTCCGGGAAAACCATTGGTTAAGATCTTTGAAAAACCGATGATTCAACATGTTTATGAACGTGCATCTGAATCCAGATTGGACTTGGTATTTGTGGCCACTGATAATGAAGACATTTACAATTGTGTTCAGCAATTTGGTGGAAATGTTGTCATGACTTCCGCTGAACACCCTTCAGGAACAGATCGTTGTGGGGAAGCTGCTCAACTCATAGGAGCTGAAAATTCTGATATCATCATCAATATTCAGGGGGATGAACCATTTATTCAGAGTGAACAGATTGATAATCTGATTGATCTTTTTGACCATTCTGAAGTTGAAATTGCCACTTTGGTAAAACCAATAGATTCATTAGATGATGCAAATAATCCTAATAAAGTTAAAGTTGTTTTTTCTTCTGATTATAAAGCCCTTTACTTTAGCAGATCCCCAATTCCCTATCCGAGAGAAAATGTAGCTGCATCTTTTTATAAACACTTAGGAATCTATGCATATCGTTATTCTGTCTTACAACAATTAATAAAATTACCCGTTTCTTCATTAGAAAAAATTGAAAAACTGGAACAACTCAGATGGTTGGAATCCCATTTTTCCATTTATGTTTCTATAACTCATCACGAAAGCGTTGCCATCGATACTCCTGAAGATCTTTTAAACATTGAACATTTGAATCATAAAATATAACACCATGATTATAAATAGTATCATCAGGTTTTTTCATACAGATAATGAACTAACCATCAATAAATTAGGCAAATTTACTAAAAAACATATTGCATCGCAATTGGAAGGTGGTCAAATTTTTCCACCTAAGGTTATTTTAGAGTTTGAATATAATGAAGATATCAATGGGTTTTCGTTTGTTGATAAAATATCTCAATGGGAGTCACTTCGGTTATTAGATGCTGATGATCAAGTTACTAAATGGGTAAAAGAATTAAAAAACGCCATTCAAAATAACAAAAGTGTTAGTTTTGAGAATTTTGGAACATTCTATATGAATCCAACCGGGGTTATTTGTTTTGATTCTGATATCATCAAGGAATTGAACAGTGAATATTACGGTATGGCACCGGTTCCGTTGAATAAGACGGGAGACGGGAGACAGGAGACGGGAGACGGGGGAATTCAGATTACGGACAACGGACTACAGACTATGGACGAGGGTATTCAGACTGCGGACAACGGACTACAGACTACGGACGAGGGTATTCAGACTGCGGACAACGGACTACAGACTACGGACGGGGGACTGGAGACTGGAGACGAGGGAGTACAGACTGCGGACAACGGACTACAGACTACGGACGAGAGACTGGAGACGGGAGACGGGAGACAGGAGATTGGAGACGGGAGACAGGAGACGGGAGACGGGAGACAGGAGACGGGAGACGGGAGACGTGAGATTGAGGACGACGGACTACAGACTACGGAAGAGGTTGAGGAAGAAGAAAAAGAAGAGGTTTTTATGCCGGTTAAAAAGAGAAAAAATAGATGGTTGGAGAGGCTCATTTTTATTTTGATTATTTTGGGATCAATCGGATTGGTTGCTTATCTTTTTAGATCTGATATAAAAAAATTCTATGATCAAAAATTTAATAAAAATAATCAGGTGGAAACCCCTACCCCTCAAGCTGTTGCGGTTGATACAAATATGGATGAATATATTGACTATGAAGCAGATTCTTTAGAAAATTCAAACTCTGCTACTAATACTTCAGAAGAGATTACTAATCCAACAGTTTCTAAAGTTGAGACAACAAAAAATTCAAATAATTCCAATACAACAACAAAACCTGTTCAAATTGAAACAAATCAAAATGGAAGTAAAGATATTTCCTCCATTTCATTTGAAAAAGGGAAATTTTATGTTATTGCAGGTAGCTTTGGTAAAAAAAGTGATGCGATACAACATATCAAAGACAAAAAGTTAACACAATACAATCCTGTTCTTCTGGTTGGAGATTCAAGAGTCAGAGTTTGTATTGGAACCTATAAAACAGAAGCTGAAGCAACTGCTTTTGCTAAAAAAATTGATCAATCCTTTTGGGTATTAAAATAGTAAATCATGGACATTTCAATTGTTATTCCTTTATTAAATGAAGAAGAGTCGCTTCCTGAATTAATGGGATGGATTAAAAAAGTAATGGATGAAAATCATTTTAGTTATGAAGTGATGTTTATCGATGATGGTAGTAAGGACAAATCATGGAGTGTTATCCAAGAGCTTCAAAAAGAGAACAATTCAATCAAAAGCGTAAAATTCAGAAGAAATTACGGAAAATCTGCTGCCTTAAATGTTGGTTTTCAAAGAGTTTCAGGAGATGTCGTGATCACAATGGATGCAGACCTTCAAGATAGTCCTGATGAGATTCCTGAATTGTACAGAATGATCAAAGAAGAGAACTATGACATTGTATCCGGTTGGAAAAAAGTGAGATACGATTCAAAAATAGCAAAAAACATTCCATCAAAAGTATATAATTGGACAGCACGTCAAATGTCAGGAATCTATTTACATGACTTTAACTGTGGACTAAAAGCCTACCGTTTAGAGGTAGTAAAAACGATTGAAGTATATGGGGAAATGCACCGTTATATTCCTGTAATTGCAAAATGGGCTGGTTTTGAGCATATTGGTGAAAAAGTTGTAATTCATCAAAAAAGAAAATATGGAGTTACTAAATTTGGATGGAATCGGTTTATCAATGGATTTTTAGATCTGATGTCTATCACTTTTACTTCAAAATTTGGTAAAAAGCCGATGCATCTTTTTGGATTATTAGGAACATTATCATTTATAATTGGTTTTATGTTAACGCTTTATGTTATTATAGTTAAAATGATACATGTTATCAATGAAACAACCTATCGGCAAATCACTGACCAACCATTATTCTATTTAGCACTATTAGCGATGGTTCTAGGAACACAACTATTCTTAGCCGGATTCTTAGGAGATTTAATCGCCAGAAATGCCGGTGATCGGAATCAATACATTATTGAAAAAGACATTTAATATGAAAATCTGTATTGTTGGACCTGCACATCCATTGAGAGGTGGGTTGGCTTCTTTTAATGAAAGATTAGCTACTCAGTTTCAAAATGAGGGACATGAGGTTCAGATTATAACATTCAAACTACAATACCCCAAATTACTATTTCCAGGAAAGACACAATATTCGAATTCTCCAAAACCGGAACATTTGAATATTGATATGCTGATAAACTCAATCAATCCTTTAAATTGGATTCAAATAGGTAAAAAAATCAGATCTTCAAAACCAGATTTAGTGATTATTCGATATTGGACCCCTTTTATGGCACCCTGTTTAGGAACCCTTGGAAGACTGGTAAAAAGAAAGGATAAAACAAAAGTGATCTGTTTAGTGGATAATCTCATTCCTCACGAAAAGCATTTTTTTGATACGTTTCTAACCCGATATTTTGTTAAAGGTGTAGATGGATTCGTCACTATGAGTCAATCTGTTTACGATGATGTCGCAAATTTAAAAACCAGGAAACCGATCAAATTAACTCCTCATCCTATGTTTGATAATTTTGGATCACCTGTTGAAAAAGAGGAAGCATTAGAAAGGTTGAATCTGAATCCAAATTTTAGGTATTTGCTCTATTTTGGATTTATTAGAAGTTATAAAGGATTAGATTTATTAATTGAAGCATTTGGAAATGAAAAACTAAGATCCTTTCCATATAAATTGATCATTGCAGGAGAATTTTATGAAGACTCCACTCCCTATTATGAGTTAATTAAAAAAAACAAAATCGGAGATTATATTGAGTTAAGGACTGAATTTATCCCCAATCATTTAGTTGCAGATTATTTCAGTGTAGCAGATTTAGTTGTATTACCATACAAGGATGCCACTCAGAGTGGTGTAACACAAATAGCATATCACTTTAAAAAGCCCATGTTAGTAACCAATGTAGGCGGACTACCGGAAATCGTTATAAATGGAATTAGTGGCTATGTAGTGGAACCTAAAGTGGAAGCTATATCAGAAAAATTAATTGAATTTTGTTCTAAGGAGAACCCCAATCTATTTAATAATGGAATTGAGCAGGAACGGAAAAGATTTGAATGGAATAAAATGACGGAGATTTTTTATTTGTTTTGATTAGAGGGGGTTTGGATTTTGATTTGGGGGATCTTTATCCGACGGAGCACTCATTGGGTAATCTAATAAATGATGGGTAAAAAATTTAGTAAATTGTTTATTCATTGAAAGATATGAAATCTACTGATTTTGCATCCTTGTTTCACCAACCTTTTAATAGATTACCTAAATGAAAACCCAAATTTGAAATCTATCACCCATTTGACAACTCCAAAATCAAACCAAATTCTAAATTTAGCTCCTCTAAAATTAATCCAAATCTTCCTAAAATCAATCAGACTTTAGCTACAAACAAACCAATATTACCATTTTTAAATTAAATGGTTTTTTAATAACTTATAAGATTATTTATTGTTTATACAAACATTTTGCAATGTTTGTAGTTTTCTTTCCCATTGTTGATTGAGATCGATTTTTCAATCATAGCAGATGAGGGATCTAATCTGAATTTGATCTGTTCAAAGATCATATACCAATACAGATAGTTTTGCAGATAACTGGAGGATACTCCATGAAACCGATCCATAAATGCAATTAACTTCAGGTATCTGCTTTCAATCGTTTTTGTATCATAATATTGGTTACATCCTTTCACTTTCTGATCCTTTTTTCTAATAAAGTAGCTGATCTTTCTCTTTCCTGCAAATTGTTTAAGAATCGGATGATCACTCAAACATAGTTTTTTTACTTTGTTTAGTTTTTTTCCAAGATGGTTCTTTAATTCTTCTTCTTGTAATGCACCTTGTTGAATAATTGTGATTTCAAAATGGGATATTCTGTCACCAATAGCCACTAAAGAAAGAGGTTTGTATTCCCCATTTCGGATACTTTCTGCTTTTCTATTACAGGCAGGATTCGTTATCTTTCCTTTTTGTCCTATTTGTTTAGCTTTGGCTCCTTGACCCTTTCGGGAGAAAGGTTCTGAAATATCAATCATTTCCGTTATTCCTCGATATTTATCCGGGACATATTCACCCAGAGAGGATATAATTTTATGTCTCCAATCAAATGAAGTTTGGTTAGAGATATCCAATGCATCAGAACAATCTTTGATTCCTGTTCCTGATAACATCAACAAGAAGTAGGATTGTAGTTTCTCCTTCTTTTTGATGTAGGAAATTGTAGTACCTGAGAACTCATTAAAGCTTCTGCCACAACTCTTACAAAGGAAATATTGAACTCCTTTTTTCTTACCGTTTAGAATAAAATGTGATTTTCCACATTTAGGACAAACTCTGACTTGCTTCTCACTGATATACTTACATATAGAAGCCAAAGGAT
The DNA here is from genome assembly GCA_942493315.1 of uncultured Bacteroidota bacterium. Lineage (GTDB taxonomy): Bacteria > Bacteroidota > Bacteroidia > Bacteroidales > WCHB1-69 > UBA5429. Next base: position 2,797,718 of record OW818690.1, read on the forward strand.
TAACAAAACTCTTTTTTTGGGGGGTAACTTCAGCAGATGGTGAGGGTTGAACTGAAGTAGGGTCAATGGTTTGCTTAGAGGATTGGGGTAGATCATTCATAGTATTTTGAGTTTAGTGAGTACTTGATATTGATGCAAATATAAACAAAAAAATGAACGAATTGCAACAAAAATAAAAAAAAATCTGCTAATCTAATAAAAGATTGGTGCTATTGTGATGCAAAATCACAAGACTATAAAAAAGTGTTTAAAATCAAAAATATACCGAAAAACTCACCCATCTTTTAATAGATTAGCCAATTAAAGCTCCGTCGGACAGTAAACCCCCGCATTAGGGCGAAGGCCAGGTACCCCGCAAGTTGAGCTGCTTAGGGCCTGACGGATCGGGCAGAGCGACGAAGGAGCTACTGCCCGGCCGATCAGACCCTTGCAGCGAAACGAGGAGTACAGGCCGGAGACCGACCCTTTGGCCAGCGACGCGACTATTATTCATATTGGTCTGGATTTTTATTGAGCGCAGCCAAAGGGGAATGCCCTAAATAACTAAATTTGAAATCTATCTTGGAATATAATCCCTATAGTGTTTAAATCCTAAATGTGATGTTTTGGATCCCTTAACTAATGAATCTTCACTGACTGCAGAAATATTATAATATTTTACCGCATTATATCTTGCTCCTAATATGCCATAAGCTGTTTTAAATTCATCGTCAGTAGGACAAACCATGTTGGTATATTCCAAATGTTCCTGAACTATACTTGATGAAGGTTGGTTAACAATCAGATAGTTGAACAAACTTTTAGATGCCCCCCAAACCTGAATCGAAATACATGACGTTCCTAATTTATATCGATCTACTGATGGATTTGGCTGTATTTGTAAGGCTATAATATCAAAAATGGCAGATGGTTTATATTCTTTGTTAATCTCTCCATTTGCAACATTTTTTTGTGTTAAAAAAGTCTGATTTGTAATATCTCTTTTTACAGTTCCATATTTAGTTATCTCTCCTGTCAATTTTGAAACCTCAAAATAATAAAAATATTGGTAGATTTCATATCCAAATGCTTTTGGATTGTGCGTGAAAATGATATTTGATTTATTACCAATTAAATTCAATCCATTATTAATTGGAATAAATGGCGCAGTAATATTTATTGAATCTATTAAATCTGTGGTACCTGTCACTTCTCTTCCTGTTTCTTTATTAACTATCTTGATGGAATAAGATGCTTTTCTATTCAATCTTTCACTTGTATAATATAGTAATTGTTTAGGATTTGCAAAAATTCCGGGATTTTTTGGAACTGCTGTTGTTGTATCTAAAGTTATGATTCTATTGGTTGATTCTCCATTAATAAACTCCTCTAAAGTAACATTTACTTTATCAAAATAGTATAAATTGGTCCAGTCAGCAGCTGCAATGATGCTATTTCCTTCTGTCTGAAATCCCTTATAAACTTTTATGTATTGGATGGAATCATTTGGATTTAATAATCCATATACCACAGTCACATCTTTATAAGGTGCATTCAATGAAAATTCATCATTACAAGATATTAGTAATAAGGATAATAGAGCTATTAAAGCTAATAATTTTGTTTTTTTCATATTATTTTTCAATTCTTACCCAACGAGGACCAATTCTTTTTCCACTCTTATCATTTTTTTCGTTGTATGTATATTTGTCATTAAATGTATATAAAATTCTAAATGTCAAGACATTATTATATGGTGATCTGACTGATGTTCCTCCATTATTATTGGCATAAAATATTTTATCTTTTCCTATTGGGACTATGGAATATTGATATCTAAAGTTAAATTTTAATCCTTTATAAACCGGAACTTTTACATCTAAAAGGAAGCTCCATTCATTTCTATTATATCTACCGGATTGTAAATCTGCAAATAATCTTTGACCAAATACTGTTTCTTGGTAATTCACTAACCTTGCCCATGATGCTCCAATTCCAAATGCCCATCCAGTATATGGATCTTCATAATGAAAAACAATAGGAACTTCAACATAATCCAACCTTAATTTATAGTAAATATCATTTCTAAAAGGATATTCCATATCAAATAAAAGTGTATCATCTAATGGTTTGGCATCTACATTATTGGAATAATTTTTTTGAAATGCCCCTTTTTGAGTAAATAGCAGCTCCATGGTTACAAAAAATCGCTGTTTTTTATCTAAAGAAATCATAACTGAGGGACCCACGTTAAAACCCAATTTATTATAACCATTAACTTCATCTCCCTCAACTTGTGTAATATTTGCACCGGCAGTGAAGCCTCCGATGAAAATCTGAGACTTCCCAACTACTAGAATTGAGGCAAATAAAAATACAAATAATAGCTTTTTCATATTCTTTTTTTAGAGTATGCAAAAATACATTTTTTTTTGTAATTTTGCCATGATTTTCAACAAGGGAATCGGGTGAAATTCCTGAACAGTTCCCGCTGCTGTAAGTCTCATTAAGTTCTTAGGATTTAGCCACTGTTTTTATTCCAAAAATGGGAAGGCCCTCAAGAGAGACAAGTCAGAAAACCTATTGTAAATCAAGCATTAAGGCTTCGGGAAAAAGCTGAAACGAACCGTTTGTTCCAACTCTTTCCGATTCCAAATTTATTCATCTAACCAATCCATTTTGGTTACTAAAAACGAAATGATGAAACGGGAAAATTTTATCAAAAGATTACAAAAATTGATCTTTTTATGTTTTGGAATTGTACTTTTAGCAGTTTCTTGTGAACCACCTATTGATCCTCCCATTAATCAGGGAGAAAGTGGTATTTATATCCTTAATGAAGGGGGTTTTAATATGAATAACAGCTCTTTAAGTTTCTTTAATTTTAAAGATCACTCAGTAATTGAAAATATTTTTCTGCAATCTAATAACCGCGGATTAGGGGATGTGGCAAACGATATGAAACAATATGGTAATAAAATCTACATTGTTGTGAATAATTCCGAAATTATTGAAATTATAAATCTCAAAACTGCTAAATCAATAAAGCAAATCTCACTTACAGGAAAACAACCTAGAAATATAACTTTTTTTGAAAATAAAGCTTATGTTAGTTGTTTTGATGGTACAGTTGTAAGAATTGACACAACAACTCTTCTAATAGATGGAACCATAACCGTTGGTTCAAACCCTGAAGGGATCTGTGTCGCCAATAATAAACTATATGTGGCTAATTCAGGAGGATTAAGTTCACCCATCACTTCCAATACAGTTTCTGTTGTTGATTTGAATAGCTATACAGAATTGAAAAGAATACCGGTTGCAATTGGCCCCAGGATACTTAAAACTGATCAATATGGAGATATTTATGTGTCATGTACTGGAAACTATGGGAATATTCCTGCGTCATTTCATCGAATCAATACAATTACAGATGAAACTGTTGAAAATTTTAATTTAGAAGTTCATAATTTTACTATCCAGGGAAATTTTGCTTATTTATATTCCTATGATTTTACTGATCAATCTAAATGGTTTAAAGTAATGGATATTTCTACTGAAAACATTGTAAAAGATAATTTCATTTCTGATGGTACGCAAATTACTATTCCTTATGGGATAGCAATTGATCCGGTAACCAATTATATTTATATCACTGATGCAGGTGATTATGTGTCAACCGGTGATGTATTTTGTTTTAATCAGAACGGAGTTCTTCAGTATCAATTCGAAGCTGGTATTATACCTAATGGAAGTATGGTTTTTAAAAGATAATGATTTGGATTTATATTTAAAACTTAAAATGGATGCATAAAACTAATTTTTAATAAACTTAGCTTGCCCAATTTTTTGATTATGTTCTAAAGTAATGAAATAAATACCTTTTGGAATTGTTGAAATATTCACTTGAATTTCAGAATTATTATCAAACTGTTCCATAATCTTAGTTCCTACTGCACTATAAATGGTTAATTTATATTGATTAAATGAATCATTTAATCTTATATTAATCTGATCAGATGCTGGATTTGGATACACAAGAAATGGAATTGATGTTAAATTTTCCAATACATTCATAATGATATCATTTCTAATAATATCTTTAAATGCATAAAAAACTGTTTGATTGATTCTGGCGTATACAACATGGTCTATTCCTCCACCTGATAAAACTCCATAAGAAGTATAAAAATTTCCATTATCAATTTTCACTATTGAACTTCCACTTTCTCCAGGAATTGCGTTCAAATGATCTACAAAAATAAAATTATCTGTTGGCAAAGAGTTGTTAATAGTTCCATACCCATAATATAGAGTATCTCCATTATAATTATTTGAATCCACTTCTATCATTGTTCTAGCGGGGTATGAAAATTTATAAAAAATACCATCTATCAAATCATCATCATCACTATTATAACCTATACTCACCCATCCTGTATTTTCACCAATAGGATTATTCAATTCTAATAAAGCTAAATCTCTATTCAAACTCCAGTGTTCAAAAAAATAAATTTTGGAAACCCAATCACCATTAAAAGGACTAAAACTATTATTATCATATGCCGGAGCTATGAACAACTTACTATTTTGAATGGAATCCATTTCAAATGTAGCCACACAATGACATGCAGTAATAACATGTTTTTTACTAATCAATATACCAGAACATAAATTTTTCAACGTATCATTATGTAATCTGAATATTTTTACAGTTGTTCTAATTGGGTATTCATAAACATTATAATCTAACGAAGCTCTTTTCTTTTTTGTAAAACTTGAGTTCGGATAAAGATTTTCTGTGGGAATATTTTGATCCAGAAAATTGATATCTGGATTTACATTTCCAACAAAATATGGTGTTTCTTCTTTTACCACAGCAGAATCAAATGTGGGTGTATCCAATGTATCAATTAAACTTGTTTCTACATCAAAAACTAAGATTTTATTTTGTTGAGAAAAAAGAAATAAAGGTAAAAATGCAAATAAAAAAACAGCTAAATTTTTCATCATTAAAACTCTAAGAACTGAATAATAACGTATGAAAATTTAAGAAATTGTATGCAATATTATTTTTTTAAATTCAATAAAATTATTGAATTTTGGGATTTATAAATATCAAAATTATTATTTAAATTAATCGACAGAGCTATTTACCCCTATTCTAATAAATGATGGATGAAAATTTTGTATCTATTTTATATTCAAACACATACAAAATTTCATTTTTTCTATCGAAACAGTATCAACCTTTTATTAGAATATAAAATATTGACGCACTTCGGTACATTTTTTTGTATTTTTCGTCATGAGTTCCGGATTTAAAAGTCGAGTAATTTTTCAATTTTGAACATTTGCAAATTATTCCCTATTTTTGCATTCCAAATTGCCACTAATTCATCATATTTCATCAAATTTAACTTTTGTGACTTCTTCTTTAAAATCAAATCTTAGTAATTTAAACACCCAACAACTAGAGGCTGTTATCAGTGACCATAAAAGACTTCTCGTATTAGCTGGTGCCGGTTCAGGTAAAACTAAAACACTTTTACAAAAAATTATCTATTTGATGGAAGAAAAAGGTGTTAGCCCTTCTCAAATACTTGCTATCACTTATACCAAAAATGCTACTAATGAAATGATTGATCGTCTCATTATCTCAGCTGATTCAACCGGAAATTACGAAAAATTACTTTTGGATAGAAATCGTACTAAAGAGGAAAAAGAAAAAGAACGATATCTGCAACAAAAAAAATATAAATGGATTGATAACTTGACTGTTAAAACATTCCATTCTTTTTGTTATTCGGTTCTAAGAAATTATGGTGTCAACGAATTCGATAATCAATTTAGAATTGTTGGGGATGAAAAGAAAGAAGAATCTGATGAATTAAATAAACATGTTGCTCCTGAAACGGCATTTGAGATTTTTCATAAACTATTGATTCATCAATGTGAAGATCATGAATACCTTTTAAAATTAAAAAGGCATATCCTTGATTATATGATTGATAAAATTCATATAAATCCAAAAAAGTCTGGATTTTTTGAATATGATGGTAAATTCTTTACTACACTCGACGGGATAAAAGTTAGATCAAAATCTGAACAATTTATTGCCGATTGGTTTTACCGACACTCTATCAAATACGAATATGAGCCTCTTTTGAACATTAAAGATTTCTCATTTCACCCAGACTTTTTTATTCCAGCTGCCAATCTTTATATTGAACATGTTAGTGATAAAAGTTATTCAACCAAAAATAAAGAGGAACAATTTCGAAAAGGGAATCTATTGTTGGTGAAGACTTTTGAAAACATGACTACTGATTCAGCTCTTTTCAATCATACGCTAGATAATATTGTCAAGAATAGGTTACCGGAACATTATCATGAGACTGTTGGATTAAATTTTAAAGAAGAATTTAATGGGTATCATGAAGATGTTAAAGATTTTGTTCGTCAAATCATGCGAATCACCGATATGATCAAGGTTGAAAATATTGATATTGAAACAGTTTCTAAAAATGGACGAAATGACCAGCATGAAAGAGTTCGGCAATTTTATGAATTAGCGATTCCAATCGTCAAAAAATATATTGAATATTGTACAGATAAATCCTTTTTAGATTTTAATGATCTGATTTCCAGAACTACATCTTTGTTTCAAAATCAAAAAGACATAGCGAATAAGTTCAGATCAAAATACAATTATATACTTGTGGATGAATTTCAGGATGTCAATAATTTACAAGTAGAGTTAATTCAATTGTTATTGACAGAACAATCTCAGTTATTTTGTGTTGGTGATGACTGGCAAAGTATTTATGGTTTTAGAGGCTCCAATGTAAGTTATATTGTTGAATTTGAAAAACACTTTAAAGAAGCTAAAACGATAAAACTAAACCTAAATTACCGAAGCACTCAAAACATTGTGGGGGCAAGTAATGAGGTAATAAAACACAATAAATTCAAAGTGGAGAAAGAGATTTATGCATCAAAAAAATCGGAACACAAAATTGTGGTTTATGCTGGAAATAATGAAGATGAAAACCTTCAATTTTGCTTAGATAAAGTCAAAAAACTTCTCAAAGATGGCATCTCTAGTGACGATATTTTCTTTCTATACCGAAGAAGTAAAATGTACGCACCTTACTATTATAAATTCAGAAATGAAGGGATCAAAGTTCAAGGAAAAACAATTCATGCAGCTAAAGGGTTGGAAGCAAAAGTAGTCTTTATCATCGGCTTAACCGATGGGAATGGCGGGTTTCCGGATATTTGGTTAGAAGATCGGATATTCCAGATGATCAAAAAATCAAACCATGATTTATTAATGGAAGAAGAGCGAAGACTTTTTTATGTTGCTATTACCCGAGCAAAAGAAAAGTTGTTTCTTATCACTGAAAAAGGATTTGAATCCAGCTTTTTAAAAGAGATTCCTGAAGTTTATACAGTAAGAACATCACAATACTTTAAAGCTGAAACTGAAAATGTTAAAACATGCCAAAATTGTTTAAGTCAGTTAGAAAATTTGTGGGTAGTTTGTCCTTATTGTGGAGAAAAAATTTGCGATTAAATACGCGACGAAGCACTACACCCCTATTCCAATAAATGATGGGTAAAAATATTGTATCTATTTTATATTCAAACACATACAAAATTTAATTTTTTCAATCGAAACAGTATCAACCTTTTATTAGAATATAAAATATTAACGCAAATTGGATAATTTTGAGTTCAGATCCAGAAAGTTACAATTTCAACAAATCATAATTATTCTTAATTTTTATATTTAATATTTATTATTTAGAATAATGTACTAAATTTGCATCATTAATAATCTTCAAAACCTACTTTTGAAGATTAATAGATTAATTAAAATCTATTTCTTAATTTATTCTGAATTAACAGCTGAAATTTTAAAAAAAATATAAAATGAAAAAACTATTATTTATTTCAATCCTTTTCTTTTCAATGAATTTGAATGCACAATGGGCTCCAACCAATTGTCCCGGAACTGAGGTTCCCAAAATTGCAACTTATGGTAATTTACTATATGCTGCGACTGGTACTGGGGGTGGTTTTCATACTTCTAGTGATTCAGGACAAACTTGGACTGCTCCTTTTACTTTTCCATTAGGGGATTTTATTCAATCCGTTTTTTATTGTGATGGTTATTTATTTTTAGGAGGTTCTATTGGAAATTATAGATCTTCTGATGGGGGTTATACTTGGTCTCAAATGCCCACTTTAGTAGAGGAAACTTACTCTTTTTTAAAATTTGGATCGACAATATATGCCGGAACCTTTGGTGGTGGTGTATATAAAAGTATTGATACTGGAAATACATGGATTTCGTGTAATAATGGTTTATTTAATGGTTATATTCTTGCTTTAACAAATGATCAAAATTCATTATATGCTGCAAGTCCAAATGGACTATTCAAATCAATAAATAATGGGCAAAGTTGGCTTGACGTTACAATTTCTATTGGATCTCCCAACTTTGATGCAGTTACTTATGATGGAAGTTATATTATTGCCGGTGGTAACTATTGTGGAATTTACCGTTCTGCAGACGGTGGATCTACTTGGAATAGTGCTAACTCCGGTTTATCATCGACAGATATTAGGTCTTTATATACTGTCGGAGAAACGGTTTTTCTTGGTGGAGCTAATGGTGTAAAGTATTCTATTGACCATGGTGCAACCTGGGTAGATTACAATTTAGGATTTCCCGGAACATATTATGTAGAGAGTTTTTGTGTAATGGGTTCTACGCTTTTCTGTGGAACGATAACAAATGGTTTATGGAAACGTCAGTTAACAAATTCTTTATCAATTCCAACAATTGAAGAGCCGGTATTTTTCATTATTCCTAATCCCAATAACGGAACATTTCAAATTTCACTTCCAAATGGAAATGAAACAGTTTTTATCACCAATAGTCTGGGACAAGAAATTTACAGAGCTACAGCTAATAATAAATATACTTCAATAGATCTTGATGTACAGAATGGACTTTATTTTGTTAATATTCTGACAGATAAAGGAATTCTAAACCGTAAAGTTATAATAAAAAAATAGCACATTAACACTTTAGCATATTACTATTCACTATTAGTTATTCACTCTATAGGGCATTCCCCTTTGGCTGCGCTCAACCAAACCCCCACCCCAACGAACAGAAACACCGTCGCTTGCCAAAGGGTCGGTCTCCGGCCTGTACTCCTCGCAGTTCCGCCAAGTGTTGCATCGGCCCGGCAGGAGCTCCTCCGTCGCTCTGCCGGTCTCGGCACCACTAAGCGTCCCTGCTTGCGGGGTACCTGGCCTCCGCCCTAATGCAATTTCAGTAAGTGGTTAATATTTCAATTCGCCCCAAAACTTTATATTCTATTTAATGATGGGTAAAAATATTGTATCTATTTTATATTCAAATACATACAAAATATCATTTTTTCAATCGAAACACTAACAACCTTTTATTGGAATATGAAATATTGGGATTTAATGGCAAAATTGGAGCATTTTTTTATTACTATTTTGTCAATAACTGTTATTTGTCTTGTCTCAAATAAATATTTCAATATTTTATTTATTTTTGTAAACAAATATAAAAATTGATTTATGTATAAAAGATTCATTCTTTTTTCGATTTTCTTACTATTATTTCAAAGCTCCTTTTTTGGTCAAGAGAATAAAAAAATGAATTTTTTTCCTATATGGACTTATCATCAAAAAAATATTAATATTCATGGTATATCAATTGGAATTGGAACTGTAAGATCCGTTCCACGTTTTACAAACACTAATGGAATTAAAATTGAACTAATAGGAGCGGGAATTGGTTTACTATTAATACCAAAGAGTCCATTAGCTTATGATGATAGTTCATTTATAGCTCTTGCAAACCAACCTATTTCAGAAATCATTAATGGGATAAGTCTGTCCGCTACTGGGACTGTTTGTGATTGTAAAACAAATGGAGTAAATATTGGTTTAATAGGAAATTTAAATTATCAGGTTAATGGACTTACAAGTTCAATTTTTATGAATTTTTCTCAGATCCATAACGGTTTACAATTTGCATTATTTAATGAAAGTTTTCTTTTAAATGGATTTCAATTGGGTTTATCAAATTTTGGATATCGGGTTAAAGGAGTACAATTTGGATTATGGTATAATGAAAATAAAGAAATGAAAGGGGTCCAAAACGGAATTCATTTATATTTATTAACCATTAATTCACAGAATGAACAACTGATCGATTTTTATGAAATTGGAACTCAAACAACACAATTTTTGGTATCCAAAGAGAATATGGATATTTATGAAGTATATGATGTTTCAGCAAAAAGGTTGGAATTTAATCAATACGAAGTGATCCGAAAAATGGAGATTCACTTTGATTTTAAAGATGAAAACAAGAACGATTCAATTATTCTTCAAACTCAAAAATGGAATATTAGCACATTACGAAAACTACATTAATATTCATATAAATCCTTTCAAAACTTTTCACCTGGAAATAATTTCAAAAACATCAAAATGAAACGATTCTCTTTATTTATTTTATGGATTACTTTGGCACAATTGACTTTATACAGTCAACCAAAAACAGTTAAAACAAGTGTGTATTTTGATAGTGACAAATTTGTTTTGCGCGAAGATGGTAAAAATTCTATTGACGATATTTTGGATACTCTACTTCAATACAATATTGTAAAAATAACGATCACCGGGAATACCGATAATTCTGCTGATAGTTTGTATAATCTTCAGCTTTCTGAAAACAGAACCAATGCTGTTAAAAGATATATTTTAGGGTATGGTATTGATGAAAAATTGATTAAAAGCAATTATTTTGGCGAAGATAAACCTATTGCTCCAAATGACAACGACCAAGGGATGCAGATGAACCGAAGAGTTGATATCGTTTTCATTTATAAGAAAAAAAGTCCAAAAAAACAAATAGTTACCGATACTCTCCCAAAAATCGAGGAAAAAGCCGTTTTAAATGATGGTGATACTATTATCAATTTGCCCTATGGTACACAATTGGTTTTTAATCGCAATGAATATTTAGAGATCAAGGATTGCTTGGAGTTTACAGAAGCCAATGATCCTAATTCAGTTTTATTGAATGGAATGTCATTGATGAACGATTCCGGAATTCCAATCGCCAGTTGTGGAATGTTAAAAGTAATGATGAAACCCGGTTGTACAGAAAGGATTTGTTTTAAATTTCCGGTAAAAGTCAGATTTCCTGTTCCTAAAGAAAATGAGTGTGATTATTGTAGAAGAAATGCACGAGTTTGGGATATTAATAGTCGAGGAACATGGGTTACAGAACAAGGTAGAAAAAGTCGGGTGAAAACGATTCGAGTGAATGGAGTTGCCTATTATGAATTTTTTATTTATTGTCCAAATTCATGGAAAAATTGTGACTGTTTAATAAAAGGGAAAAAAGTAAAGTTTAAAACCCAAAAAAACTATAAAATTGTAAATCTGACAATTACAAATGATTGTCCTACGTTGGTAATCAACACACATTCAAAAAAAAGGGAGCATGTTGCAACTGCAATAATTCCATGTTGGCAGGGTTATAAGACTATCAGCGGAAAAATCATTGACGATAAAGGTGACACTTTAATCTTACAACAACAACCCCTCAATGATTTAACCAAAAGAACCCTATTTTCAAGATGTCACAGATATAAGGGACAATATATCGGTTATCGTTTATGGATTTTCCCTATTCACAAACGGGATGTTTACAGAAAATACATCATAAAGCCCAAGGATCTCCAATTATAAATGTTATTTAACTGTATATAACTGTAAATGTGTTCAAATTTTCACTATTATTTGTCATATTTTATTAGAACATTATCACATTAATTAAGGTATTCCGTTTTGCCGCCCCACATATTCTAATAAATGACGGGAGAAAATAATTTTATTTATATCATTTACAAATACTTACAAAATTTCATTTTTTCAATCAAAACAACAACCTGCTTTTATAAGAATATCTAAAACCTGTGGATTTGTATCGAAGGGGTAAGAGTTTTGCTAATATTCAAATTTTCAATTGTTATTTCAATACGTTTATATATATTTGTGCCAAAAATCAATGTACCAGAATAAGTAAAATAAACTCCTAATTTCATGAAAAGAATTCTACTTTTTGCAATACTCCTAAATCTTACTACTTTAACTTTCAGTCAAACTTTTCCGGCTGATCAAGATCATGAGTTTGATCATGATTCTAAAGTCGTTTTTCCGGAAATGAATAATCAAATTGTTGAAAACTTAGAGCTATTAGGAAAAATTTGGGGATTTTTGAAATATAATCATCCTAAAATCGGAGATGGAACATACAACTGGGATTATGAATTGTTTAGAATTTTACCCTCATATTTGAAGTCTACAAGTATTGAAGAAAGGGATCAAATTTTACTCCATTGGATTTCCAATTTAGGGATCATTGACTCTTGTTTATCTTGTAAACAAACATCTAAAGAAACCTATCTGGAACCCGATTTTTCCTGGTTGAATGATATGAACAGGAGTATCCTGTTGAGAAAAACTATTGAAAATATTTACAATAATCGTCATCAAGGGAAACATTATTATATCAGTTATGATAAGTATGGTAATCCTTCATTTATAAATGATCATCTTTATTCAGACATGCCCTACCCTGACGCTGGGTATAGATTATTGGCTTTATATCGTTATTGGAATTATATTCAATACTTTTCTCCTTACAGAAACCTAACAGATAAAAATTGGAATACTATTCTTAAAGAGTATATTCCTATTTTTATAAATGCAAAAACAGAATTGGAATATGAAACTGTAGCTCTTCAATTAATAACTGAAACAAACGATTCACACTCCGGAACCATCCTCATAGGAAATAAAATTGCGGAAACAAAAGGTAAACAATTTCCACCTTTTAAAGTTAGATTTATTGACAATCAATTGGTTGTGTATGAATTTTATAATCCGGAAAAGCCATGGCTTACTGATCTAAAAATTGGTGATGTTATTACTCATTTATCCGGAAAATCTGTACAATTTATTTTAGATAGTCTTAAATCATTATATCCTGCTTCAAATAATGCTTCAAAATTAAGAGATATTGCCTTTAATATTTTGCGTTCAAATTCACAATACATTGAATTACAAATTATTAGCAATAATCAATCTAAATTAACAACCCTAAAGCTTTATCCTTCTGATAGTCTAAATCTATTTCCTAAAAATAATGAAAAATGTTTCCAATTAATGAGTGGAAATGTTGGATATATCAACTTAGAATCAATTAAAAAGGAAGATATCTCTGTCATTAAATCAACATTCAAAAACACAAAAGGTCTCATAATAGATTTAAGAAACGGGGTTTCTGAATATGTTCCTTATTCACTTGGGTCTTTTTTTGTAAATGAAGTAACTCCTTTTGCAAAAATAACTAGAGGGAATATAAATAATCCTGGTGAATTTTATTTTTCTGAAGTACCTCCCCTATTACCTGACAAAGATCCATACAAAGGAAAAGTTGTTGTTCTGGTAAACGAATTTACGCAAAGTATGGGAGAGTTTACAGCGATGGCTTTCAGAGCAGGGATAAACACAACCATCATTGGAAGCACCACTGCTGGAACCGATGGAACTGCTCGTCAGGTTAACTTGCCGGGGAATTTAAAAACGATGATAACCGGTTATGGTGTATTCTATCCGGATGGAAAACTAACCCAAAGAGTCGGAATTGTTCCTAATGTAGTGATTTATCCTACTATTGAAGGTATAAAAGATGGCATGGATGAAGTTTTAGAAAAGGCAATCGAAATGATCCAAAATGAAGAGTGAAAGTAAGATCTCAGACACAACTAGGCAACGTGAAGTAAAATGTTGACCCTACCCCTTCTTCACTTTCTATCCAAATTCTGCCCCCATATTGTTCAATAAATTCTTTACAGAGTATTAATCCTAAACCTGTTCCTTTTTCGTTTTGTGTTCCTTTAACGGTGAAATTTTCTTCAATTTTGAACATCCTTAACTGATCAGCTTTACTGATGCCTATACCAGTATCCCTAACCAAAAGAACAAGTTCATTGTCCAGTTTTTCTGTCAAAATGGTTATTTTACCTCCCGGATTAGTAAATTTTAGGGCATTCGAAATCAAATTTCGTAATATGGTGCCCATCATTGATTGATCTGCATGAATAGTAATTTCTTGATCTATTGTATTTATAATCTGAATTGATTTTTGAGATGCTGCATCATTCAATAATAGAATGGTTTCAGTTAAAAGTTCATTTAGTGAAAAATCAATAGCAATAAACTCCATTTTTCCGGTTTGTAATCGGGCCCAATCCAAAAGATTTGTCAATAAATCAAAAGTCCTTTGTGATGAGTTTTGGATGATAACGGCATATTCTTCCATATTTTCATAATTTTTATCCCGGATCTGTTCAGTTAATAGTTCACTAAACCCCATAATGGCATTAAATGGACTTCTAAGATCGTGGGCAATAATGGAAAAAAATTTATCTTTCGTATTGTTCAGATGATTTAATTTTAGGTTTAATTCTGATATCTCTTCCGTTTTATGCATCAATTGAGTATTTGTCCTAGATTTTAATCTATAGAATGAATACAACACTATGGAAACTATAATCATTAAAATAGCAATGAAAATAGCTATTTTAGTATTTATCTTAGATATCCGTATCTCACTTTCTTTTTTTAAATTCAATTCCTTTAGTTGATGATCATATTCATGTTTTGCTTCAATATAAGCAATTGATTTTATGTTACTTTCGTTTCGCATTGTATCTGATAATTCAAAGAATTTGGTTCTGTATTTCAATGCATTTTCATAATCTTTAATACTCAGATATGCTTTTGCAATCAGATCAGTTGCTTCCAAAACAATGTATCTACTTCCAATCGATTCTCCGATTTTATTCGCTTTTTGGGCAAAATTCAATGCATCAGAATAGTTTTTGATATTCATCAAAAAATCAGCATATTGGTTGTATGCCATAGCCGTTAAATTCGGATTTTCAAGTTTTTGGAATATTTTTATACTTTCTTGAATTTGGATTTGAGCACTATCTAATTTATTGAGTTTAATAAAACATTTTCCTATAGATAAATAATTATATCCCATTAACATTAAGTTATTTTCACTTTTCGCAAAATAATAACTTTTGTAATGATTCTCAATGGATTTATTGAAATCACCATTTTCAAATTCAATTAATGCCAGATTGTGTAATAATCGGGACATCTCTGTGTTATTTTTTATCTTGTTTGCAATTTCTAAACCTTGCAGTATATAACTTTTTGCCTTTGAAAATTGATTTCTGGCATAATAAACCAAACCAATATTATTATACGTTTTAGAAAGTAAAATGGGTTCGTTTAATTCTTTAAATATCGATATGGCTTTCAGATTATTATCCAATGAAGCATCATAAATACCCATTCGGTAATAATTGATTCCTAATGCTTTATGTGCTTCTCCAATTCCCAACTTGTAATTTAATTTCTTTGCTAAGGCTAATGCATTATTGGCATAATACAATCCTTTTCCGGTATCAAAATCTTTTAATTCATCAGCTAATCTATTCATTAAATTAACTTTAGCTGTATCATCAGCCATAGTTTTAATTTTGATAGTATCGATCAATACATCAGCATTTGCATCAAAACAGATCAAGATTGCTATTACAGTAAAAAAAACAAATAATTTTCTTTTAAATTTCATTTGTTGTATCAATTTATGGATGCAAATATACCAAATAATTTATGAATATATTAAAAGTAAATATTTTTTTAGGTTTTGGGTTTTGGGTTATGAGTTTTGGGTCTTGGGTTTTGGGTCTTGGGTTTTGGGTTATTGCATAAAAAATTAATATCTAAAACCTTAAAACTAATATCTTTTTGGGCATTCCGGCACCATCCCACCCACTTTCCTACCCTGCTGCCGTCGGTCTCCGGCCTGTACTCCTCGCAGTACCGCCAAGTGTTGCATCGGCCCGGCAGTAGCTCCCAAGGTCGCTCTGCCGGTCTCGTGCACCACTAGGCGTCCCTGCTTGCGGGGTACCTGACCTCCGCCCTAATGCTTCTCGGGCTCAGGGCTCAGGGCGAAAGGCCAAGGGCTATCAGCTATCAGTTTTCAGCTATCAGTTTTGCATTTTGCTTATTTAGTGGCTGTTGTCTGTGGTCTGTAGTCCGTAGACCGTTGTCCAAAATTGAGGAACGTTATATTTGTAGCAAATCAACCTCCGACAACTCCAACCCGCTCCGTAGGAGCGTTATATTTGTAGCCAATCAACCTCCGACAAAACCACTTCGCTCCAGCGGAGCGTTATATTTGTAGCCAAACAAATACCCGACAAAACCACTTCGCTCCAGCGGAGCGTTATATTTGTAGGCAAACGATTACCCGACAAAACGATCCCGCTCCAGCGGAGCGTTATATTTGTTTTTTTTATTTCAAAAATTATGAATAATTAAAATAATTTCACTATTTTTGCTTCACTCTCTTAAAACTAATTATTATGGCTAACACTTACTCTCAATGCTATTTTCACCTTGTTTTTTCTCCTAACATTTCAAAATCATTAATTGATACATCTTGGAGCAATAATCTAGAAATTTTCATTACATCAATTGTTCAGGAAAATGTACATAAAATGATTGCCATTAAATGTATGCCTGATCATGTTCATATCTTTTTTGGATATAATTTGAATCAAAAAATACCTGATTTGGTTAATGTCATTAAAATGACTTCTTCAAAATGGTTGAAAGAACAAAATTTTTGTAAAAACTCATTTAATTGGCAAAATGGGTATGGTGCTTTTACTCATGTAAAATCTTCTGTTAATGATGTTTATAATTACATTATGAATCAAGAAAATCACCATAAAAAAATAAGTTTTAAAGAAGAATTTTTATCATTTTTAAAAAGAAATGAAATTGATTATCACGATGATTATTTATTCCATTTTTTAGACCCTAAGTTTTAATTCCAAAAACCAATTTAACGCTCCGATGGAGCGGGTTCGTTTTGTCCGTTATTTGTTTGCTACCAATTTAACGCTCCGATGGAGCGGGTTCGTTTTGTCCGTTATTTGTTTGCTACCAATTTAACGCTCCGCTGGAGCGGGTTCGTGTCGCCGGTTATTCGTTTGCTACCAATATAACGCTCCGCTGGAGCGGGTTCGTGTCGTCCGTTATTTGTTTGCTACCAATATAACGCTCCGATGGAGCGGGTTCGTTTTGTCCGTTATTCGTTCGCTACAAATATAACGCTCCGCTGGAGCGGGTTCGTGTCGACCGTTATTCGTTCGCTACCAATTTAACGCTCCGCTGGAGCGGGTTCGTTTTGTCCGTTATTTGTTTGCTACCAATTTAACGCTCCGATGGAGCGGGTTCGTTTCGCCTGTTATTTGTTTGCTACCAATTTAACGCTCCGCTGGAGCGGGTTCGTTTTGTCCGTTATTTGTTTGCTACCAATTTAACGCTCCGTTGGAGCGGGTTCGTGTCGCCGGTTATTCGTTTGCTACCAATATAACGCTCCGCTGGAGCGGGTTCGTGTCGCCGGTTATTCGTTCGCTACCAATTTAACGCTCCGCTGGAGCGGGTTCGTTTCGCCGGTTATTCGTTCGCTACCAATTTAACGCTCCGCTGGAGCGGGTTCGTTTTGTCCGTTATTTGTTTGCTACCAATTTAACGCTCCGTTGGAGCGGGTTCGTGTCGCCGGTTATTCGTTCGCTACCAATATAACGCTCCGCTGGAGCGGGTTCGTTTTGTCCGTTATTCGTTCGCTACAAATTTAACGCTCCGATGGAGCGGGTTCGTTTTGTCCGTTATTTGTTTGCTACCAATTTAACGCTCCGCTGGAGCGGGTTCGTGTCGCCGGTTATTCGTTTGCTACCAATTTAACGCTCCGATGGAGCGGGTTCGTTTTGTCCGTTATTTGTTTGCTACCAATTTAACGCTCCGATGGAGCGGGTTCGTTTCGCCTGTTATTTGTTTGCTACCAATTTAACGCTCCGCTGGAGCGGGTTCGTTTCGCCGGTTATTCGTTCGCTACCAATTTAACGCTCCGCTGGAGCGGGTTCGTTTCGCCGGTTATTCGTTCGCTACCAATTTAACGCTCCGCTGGAGCGGGTTCGTTTTGTCCGTTATTTGTTTGCTACCAATTTAACGCTCCGATGGAGCGGGTTCGTTTTGTCCGTTATTTGTTTGCTACCAATTTAACGCTCCGATGGAGCGGGTTCGTGTCGCCGGTTATTCGTTTGCTACCAATTTAACGCTCAGATGGAGCGGGTTCGTGTCGCCGGTTATTCGTTCGCTACCAATTTAACGCTCAGATGGAGCGGGTTCGTTTCGCCGGTTATTCGTTTGCTACCAATATAACGCTCCGCTGGAGCGGGTTCGTGTCGTCCGTTATTTGTTTGCTACCAATTTAACGCTCCGCTGGAGCGGGTTCGTGTCGTCCGTTATTTGTTTGCTACCAATTTAACGCTCAGATGGAGCGGGTTCGTTTTGTCCGTTATTCGTTCGTTACCAATATAACGCTCAGATGGAGCGGGTTCGTTTTGTTCGTTATTCGTTCGCTACCAATTTAACGCTCCGCTGGAGCGGGTTCGTTTTGTCCGTTATTCGTTCGCTACCAATTTAACGCTCCGCTGGAGCGGGTTCGTTTTGTCCGTTATTCGTTCGCTACAAATATAACGCTCCGCTGGAGCGGGTTCGTTTCGCAGGTTATTCGTTTGCTACCAATATAACGCTCCGCTGGAGCGGGTTCGTGTCGTCCGTTATTCGTTTGCTACAAATATAACGCTCCGCTGGAGCGAGTATGTTTTGTCCGTTATTCGTTTGCTACAAATATAACGCTCCGCTGGAGCGAGTATGTTTTGTCCGTTATTCGTTTGCTACAAATATAACGCTCCGCTTGAGCGGGTTCGTGTCGTCCGTTATTCGTTTGCTACAAATATAACGCTCCGCTGGAGCGAGTATGTTTTGTCCGTTATTCGTTTGCTACAAATATAACGCTCCGCTGGAGCGAGTATGTTTTGTCCGTTATTCGTTTGCTACAAATATAACGCTCCGCTGGAGCGAGTATGTTTTGTCCGTTATTCGTTTGCTACAAATATAACGCTCCGATATAGAGGGTTACATCGAACTTCTAATATCTAACTTCTCCAGTCACCAGTCTCTCGTCCCTTGTCCTAAACAAAACCGCAGGTTTTGTTGCGTTAGGACGGAGCCGAGAAAGCCCGCAAAGGAGGAAGCCGATGTGATGCAGGGAGGAAAAGAGCGAACTTGTGAGCTCCTTTTACGACCATGCAGTCACACGGCTTACGACTGCGGACTTGAAGGCGGAGACCGACGGCGAGCCTGCGAGCCGGAACGCCCAAAAAAGACTAAAGACAAAGGACGAAGGACAAAAGTCAAATTAAAAATGAAAAATGAAAAATGAAAAATGAGAAAAACCCAAGACCCAAAACCCAGAAATTAATTCCGTGAATAGTGCGTATTGATATTTTTATATACTTAGATGGGGAATAATTCACCATTTTTTCGTAATTTTGCAAACTTATTAAAATTATATACAAGATGATAAATATTACACTACCTGACGGGTCAAAAAAGCAGTTTGAAAGCGGCGTTACTCCCTACCAAATTGCACTAAGTATTAGCGAAGGACTTGCTCGTAACGTTCTAGCAGCTAAAGTGGATGATAAAGTTGTTTCTCTGAATTATGAGATCACAACCGATTGTAATTTTAAGCTGTTCACGTGGGAAAATCCTGAAGGTAAAGCAACCTACTGGCACTCATCATCTCATATCATGGCCGCCGCTATCGAACAACTCTATCCCGGAGTTAAATTTGGTATCGGTCCTGACATCGAAAACGGATTCTATTACGATATAGATTTTATGGACTATTCCATCTCTTCTGATGACTTCCCTAAAATTGAAGCAAAAATGATGGAGATCATCCAAACTAAAGCTCAATTCGAAAGAAAAGAGGTTACTAAAGCCGAAGCTATCGAATATTTTACTAAAAAAGGGGACGAATATAAACTGGAACTCATCAGCGCATTGGAAGATGGAACCATCACCTTCTATCAAACCGGTGATTTTACTGACTTATGTAGAGGACCACACTTATTCAACACAGCAAGCATTAAAGCGGTTAAGTTGTTGAATACTGCCGGTGCTTACTGGAGAGGCGACGAGAAAAGAAAACAGCTTACCCGTATCTACGGAATCTCTTTCCCTAAGAAAAAAGACTTAGATGATTATCTACTTATGCTTGAAGAAGCTAAGAAAAGAGATCATAGAAAACTAGGTAAAGAAATGGAACTTTTCGCATTCTCACCTAAAGTGGGTATGGGTTTACCATTGTGGTTACCTCGTGGAACTCAATTGAGAGATCGCTTAGAGCAATTCTTGAAGAAAATCCAGAAAAAATATGGATACCAACAAGTTATGTGTCCACATATCGGTGATGTAAACTTGTATAAAACATCCGGACACTACCAAAAATATGGTGCAGATTCATTCCATCCAATCACTACTCCTCAAGAAGGGGAAAGTTTTATGTTGAAACCTATGAACTGCCCTCACCACTGTGAAATCTACTCTGTTAAACCTAGATCTTACCGTGATCTTCCGATCAGAATCGCTGAATTCGGAACCGTTTACCGTTACGAACAAAGTGGTGAATTACATGGGTTGACAAGGGTTAGAGGTTTTACTCAGGATGATGCCCATATTTTCTGTACTCCTGATCAATTAAAAGATGAATTTTGTAAGGTTATCGATATCATCCTTTACATCTTTAAAGTGTTGAATTTCGAAAACTTCACAGCTCAGATTTCATTAAGAGACCCTAATAACAAAGAAAAATACATCGGTTCTGACGAAAACTGGGAAAAAGCAGAAAGAGCGATCATCGAATCGGCTGCTGAAAGAGGCTTGAATACCACTACAGAAACAGGTGAAGCTGCTTTCTATGGTCCAAAATTGGACTTTATGGTAAAAGATGCCTTAGGAAGAAAATGGCAGCTAGGAACTGTTCAGGTAGACTACAACCTTCCCGAACGTTTTGAATTGGAATATATTGATGCTGATCAACTAAAACGTCGTCCAATCATGATTCACAGAGCACCATTTGGTTCTATGGAACGTTTTGTGGCTGTTTTATTAGAGCATACTGCTGGTCGTTTCCCATTGTGGCTAACTCCTGAACAAGTGATTGTGCTTCCTATCAGTGAGAAATATCATGATTATGCTATGAAAGTGAAAGAGATCTTAGAAGAACAAGAGATTCGTACTATTGTTGATGAGAGAGCTGAAAAAGCAGGTAAAAAGGTTCGTGATGCAGAAATGAAAAAGATACCATTTATGGTGATTGTAGGAGAAAAAGAGGAAAATGATAGAACGGTATCAGTAAGAGAACACGGACAAGGAGACATGGGAACACTATCAATTAGCGATTTTGTAACGATGATCAATAAAAAAATTGCAACAGAATTAGAATCATAAAGAGAGAGAACAATTATGTTTGAAAGTTTAAGCAACAAACTCGACAGAGCTTTTAAAGTCCTAAAAGGACAAGGATACATTACGGAAATCAACGTCGCAGAGACCATGAAAGAGGTGCGTAAAGCCCTTTTGGATGCCGACGTAAACTATAAAATTGCTAAAGATTTTACAGACAATGTAAAAAAGAAAGCACTCGGACAAAACGTTTTGAAAGCGGTTTCTCCCAGTCAATTATTGGTAAAGATCACGTATGATGAGTTGATTGAATTGATGGGAAAATCATCTGAAGATATCAACATCAAATCAAATCCATCCATCATTTTGATGGCCGGTTTGCAAGGTTCCGGTAAAACAACACATTCAGCAAAGTTAGCCAAACTGTTGAAAACCAAAAGAAATAAGAAAGTACTTTTGGTTGCTTGTGACGTTTATCGTCCAGCAGCAATTGACCAGTTAAAAGTGTTAGGAGAACAAATTGAAGTAGAAGTATTTACAGATCCAAACTCTAAAAGCCCGGTTGATATTGCCAAAAAAGCGGTTGCACATGCTAAAGATTGGGGACACCAGGTGGTGATCATCGATACTGCGGGTCGTTTGGCCATTGATGAGATGATGATGGAAGAGATCGGCAACATCAAAAAAGCCGTGAATCCTCACGAAATCTTGTTTGTTGTGGATGCAATGACAGGTCAGGATGCTATCAATACTGCTAAAGCTTTCAATGATAGACTCAATTTTGACGGAGTTATCCTAACCAAAATGGATGGAGACACCCGAGGTGGGGCAGCGATCTCTATTAGAGCTGTTGTTAACAAACCAATCAAATATATTGGAGTTGGTGAAAAAATGGAAGCCTTAGATGTTTTCCACCCTGATCGTTTAGCTGAAAGGATCTTAGGGATGGGAGACATCAGATCTTTTGTTGAGAAAGCGCAAGAACAATTTGATGAAGAGGAAGCGATTAAACTTCAAAAGAAACTAGCTAAAAACCAATTTGACTTCAATGACTTTCTAGCACAGATTGCCCAAATCAAAAAGATGGGTAATATCAAAGATATGATGGGCATGATCCCAGGAATGGGAAAAGCAATCAAGGATATGGATATTGACGACAACGCCTTTAAAGGAGTTGAAGCGATCATTTTATCCATGACCCCTCAGGAAAGAACCAACCCTGATATCTTAAACGGAAGCAGAAAGAAAAGAATAGCTATTGGTAGCGGATCTGATATTCAAGAAGTTAACAGATTGATAAAACAATTTGAAGATACCCGAAAAATGATGAAAATGGTGAACAGTGGCAAAGCGAAAAACTTAATGCAAGCGCTATCTGCTCCCGGAAGAAGATAATAATCAAGTTTTTAATTCATGGAAACAACTAAAAAAACACCCCTAATTTTAGACGGGAGACAAATAGCTGCCGATATTAAAAAAGAGATCGCGATACAGGTTGAAAAAATCTTAGATTCAGGAAAAGAAGCACCCCATTTAGCTGCAATCATTGTTGGAGAAGATGGTGCTTCTAAAACTTATGTGGAGAGTATCGAAAGAAATGCCAAAGAGGTAGGATTTATCAGCTCCATTTATCAATTTCCTTCAAAATTCACTGAAAATGAATTGATTGAAGTGATAGAATTTATCAATCGTGACGAAGAGATTGACGGTTACATCATCCAACTTCCCCTACCCGATCATATTTCAGTAGATCACATCATCAATCATGTGAATCCTATGAAAGATGTGGATTGTTTTCATCCTGCCAACATGGGAAATTTAGTGTTAGGTAAAGAAACCTTCTTACCAGCTACTCCTCATGCTTGTATGGAGATCTTAAAACGTTACCATATCGAAGTTGCCGGAAAAAACTGTGTGGTTGTAGGTAGAAGTAACATCGTAGGTAAACCATTGGCTCTTTTATTATCTCAAAATAGTGCTGATGCTAATGGAACTGTAACGATAACTCACAGCAAGACCCAAAACTTGAAAGAGGTTTGCAAACAAGCCGATATCCTGTTGGTTGCCATCGGAAAACCTGAAATGATCACAAAAGAGTATGTGAAAGAGGGTGCAACTGTGATCGATGTAGGCATTCATCGTATTGAAGACAAAAAATCGGAAAAAGGATACAAAATTGTAGGCGATGTGAAACATGATGAAGTGGATCCTATCTGTTCTGCTGTTACTCCTGTTCCGGGTGGTGTTGGCGCTGTAACGATGAGTTGTTTGTTACTCAATACCTTAAAAGCTTACACGTTAACGCGTGGTTCTATCGAAAATTTAATTGCAGATCACCCTATTGATGAAGAGATCATCGAAGAGGATCACGATCACCACCATCATGACCATGACCACGATCATTGTGGCTGTGGCTCAGATCATTAATTCATATTGAGTCAATATTGATTGACCTAATACCCATTTTTTATGAAAAAAAAGATATTATATGGTACTTTAATCACACTGGGTATCATTGTTATTATCTTTTTGTTAGGCCCAAAACCAACAAAACCCGAATACAATACTCAATTACCTGAGATTTCTGTTGATTTAGACCATTTAGATAGCTTAATTGCCCATAAAGAGGCACAATACCGGATAAAACCGGATAATCAGAGTCGGATTATTTGGGCAAATGACAGTATTAAACAAAAAACAGAATGGGTATTGCTCTATTTACACGGCTTTTCAGCGTCCTGGTTTGAAGGATCTGACCTCAATCTTGATTTTGCCACCAGATACGGCTGTAATGCCTATTTTCCCAGATTAGCAGATCATGGATTGGTAACTGATGATCCATTACTTCACATGGCTCCCGATTCCTTATGGAACTCAGCCAAGGAAGCATTGGTTATTGCCCGCCAATTAGGTCATAAAGTGATGATTATGAGCACTTCAACAGGTGGAACCCTCTCATTAAAATTAGCTGCAGAATATCCTGAATTAGTAGATGGTTTGATTCTTTATTCTCCCAATATTAAAATCAACGCCCCCACTACCCTATTGACCAAACCTTGGGGATTACAGATTGCACGTTTATTATTCAAAGGAAAATATAGAACAATAACAGAAGATTTTGAGTGTCCTGAGTGTAAGTATTGGTTCTGTAAATATCGTTTGGAAGCAGTTGTTTATTTACAACAATTGGTGTCAACCACAATGACCAAAGAAACCTTTCAAAAAGTAAAATGTCCGGTTTTTTTGGGGTATTATTATAAAGATAAAAAAAATCAGGATCCTGTTGTAAAAGTAAGTGCAGAACTGAAAATGTTTGAACAATTAGGGACTCATGAAAAACAAAAAATCAAGAAAGGGTTTCCGGATGCGGGAGTTCATGTTATTGCTAACTCATTATTTTCCAAAGATTATAAATCTGTAGCTGCTGAAACTTTCCGATTTGCCGATTCTCTAATGAAATAAGAAAAACAAAATAGAATTCATGATAACAAAATTAACCAAAGAAGAGATTATCCAATTGCTGCAGAGCACCGGCGATGAACGGACTGCCCTATTTGAAAGATCTGCTAAGATTAAAGAGGAGACAGTTGGAAATCTGGTTTATTTGCGAGGATTGGTTGAATTCTCCAATTATTGCAGTAAAGATTGCTTCTATTGCGGTATTAGAAAATCAAATAGAAATACGGAACGATACAACATCAGTGATGAAGAGATTGTTGATGCAGCGAAGTTTGCGTATGAGAACAAATATGGATCGATTGTGCTTCAATCGGGTGAATTAAAGAGTCCAGCCTTCACCAAAAGGATCACCAATTTAATTAAACTAATACATCAAGAAACCGATCCAAGACTCAGAATCACATTATCTTGCGGCGAACAAACAAAAGAAACTTATCAGGAGTGGTTTGATGCGGGAGCTAAAAGATTCTTATTAAGAATCGAATCCTCAAATCCGGAATTATATGTTAAATTACACCCACAAAACAAACTTCATTCATTTGAAGAACGAGTAAAATGTATCGACTATTTGCAGGAAGTGGGCTACCAAACCGGAACAGGAGTGATGATCGGATTGCCATTTCAAACAATGGAAGACCTTGCTGATGATCTGTTATGGATGCAAGCCCGAAACATCGATATGGTGGGTATGGGTCCCTATTTGATTCACAACGACACTCCCCTACTCCAGTACCAGGATCAACTCCTTCCTGAGCTGGAACGTTTCGACTTAGCCTTAAAAATGATCGCTATTTTGAGGATCATGATGCCTGAAATCAACATTGCTGCTTCTACAGCTATGCAGTCAATCGATAAAATGGGACGTGAGAAAGCGATCAAAGTGGGTGCCAATGTGTTCATGCCTAACATCACCCCAAGAGAGTTCCGTGACTCCTACAAACTATATGATAACAAGCCATGTACTGATGAAAATGCAGCTGACTGTCAGAACTGCATTGAAGCTCGTATTTTCTTAACCAACAATAAAATCGCATACGACACCGGTGGAGATTCGTTGCACTACCAACACCGGGACTAGCTAAGAAGTAAGAAGTAAGAGGTAAAAAGTAAGAGGTAAGAAGTAAGAAGTAAGAAGTAAGAAGTAAGAGGTAAAAAGTAAGAGGTAAAAAGTAAGAGGTAAGAAGTGAAGAGTGAAGAGTGAATAATGAATAATGAATAATGAATAGTGAATAGTGAATAGTGAAAAATTGTTTTGAACAAACACTGAATAACTTCGTAATACACTATACTCCACTGTGTTTATTTCTATTTTTTACAATTAAAAATACCAAAAACTAAAACCCAATACCTAATAACTAAAACCCAATACCTAATAACTAAAACCCAATACCTAATAACTAAAACCCAATACCTAATAACTAAAACCCAATACCTAATAACTAAAACCCAATACCTAATAACTAAAACCCAATACCTAATAACTAAAACCCAATACCTAATAACTAAAACCCAATACCTAATAACTAAAACCCAATACCTAATAACTAAAACCCAATACCTAATAACTAAAACCCAATACCTAATAACTAAAACCCACTACCTAATATCTAAAACCCAATACCTAATAACTAAAATCCAATAATCAAAACCAAAGAAATATTTTGAAAAAACTGACTTCAATTTTAATCATTACCTTTTTGATGATGAGCAGTTTTGCTCAAAAGCAAGTATTTCAGCTTCAATTGGTTGAGGGTATGTTATACAAACAAATCATTGAAAATCCTGTTCAAATTGAGATCAATGATGAAGAAATGGAAATGAATACTAAAATAAATTTAAACTATAAAGTTTTAACTAAAGAATCTGATTTTTATAAATTTGAGGTAAATTTTGATTTCTTATTAGTTCAAATCTATTTATTAGATAGCACAATCACCTTATCGTCAGATCTAGCAAATGGAAACACTCTTTTTAATCAATTTTTAAACGAAATAACAAAAAACTCTTTTTTTATAAAAACTGATAAAAAGGGCCAAGTTTTGGAAATAACCGGATATAATGAAATGTTAGATAATATTATGCTGAAATTTCCAACAATAAGTGATGAAAATAAACAAGGGTTAATTATAGAATTTAAAAAGAGATTTTATAATCAAATTATTGAACAAAACATCAATAGTATTGGAAATTTTTTTCCCTCTTATCCTGTTGGAATTGGTGATGAATGGGATTTTACATATTTAACATATTTAACATCTTTAAATCTAAATTTCTCTGTAAATGCACATTACAAATTAGTTGAAATAAATCCTAAATACATAACCATTACTGTTGAGGGAAAAATAACTTCTCCTAGTGAAAATGATTCAATAGAATCAAAAGGAAAAGTGATGAAATACAATATGACAGGAACTTTATCCGGAACTTATAAAATCGATCCAAAAACTTTTTGGAAAATTAGTAGTAATGAAACAATAGAAATTTACGGTATTGCAAAAGTGACTTCGACTGATCAACAATCTAATGAGTTAAATTTTGAAATGAGTTTTGAAAGTGATATATTATCCAATGATGGTTCAATTCTTAAATAAATAAAAAATGAGTTACAGTGAAAATGATATAAAAATATTAAAATATGAAAAACGCACAGGATATGTTCTGAGTTCAATTATTTTAATTTTTACATTTATCATTGATTTCTATATAATTTATATTCAAAAACTTACTGATTGGGACACTTTTATAATATTGAATTTATTACTATTTTGTTGTTTTGAATTAATTTTATTTTTAATGAATCGAAAGATTAATAAAGACTTATCAAATCAAGAAATTACAAGTATTAAACATAAAGTAATCAATAAAGAGGAAATGATTGATTATGAACCAGGGATAAGATTTATGGGAATGAAAAAATATACTAAATATGTTTTAACATTTGAAAATGAGACTTTTAATGTGGAAAAAAATAATTATAATGATATTAATATAGGTGATATTGTTGAAATACAATATTCAAAATATAGTGAAACATTTTTAGGAATATATAAAACCATTTAAATAATGAATAATTCTATAAAACGAACTCCATTAAAAATCCCTTCAAAGAAGCATCATCCTAAGGGAATTACCGTTATTTATGAAGATCAGGACATTCTGGTAGTCACTAAACAATGCGGAGTTCTTACTATAGCAACTGAGAATGATCGGGAAAGTAGTGCCTATTATATGCTTACAGATTTTGTAAAAAGGGGCAATTCGAAGTCCAAAAACAGAATTTTCATTGTTCACAGATTAGATCGGGACACTTCAGGGTTGTTGGTATTTGCCAAAAATGAACGGGCAAAACGGTTTATGCAAGACAATTGGCAATCGTTTCAAAAGAAGTATGTTGCGGTAGTTGAAGGTCAATTAAAAGAGACTGAAGGGATAATATCCACCTATTTACACGAAAACAGTGTTTTTAAAGTTTACTCTGTTGATGATCCCCGTAAAGGCAAATTAGCAGAAACAGCGTATAGATTAATTCAGGAGAATCCAAATTACAGTTTGGTAGATGTAGAATTAATAACAGGACGAAAGAATCAGATCAGGGTACATTTTTCTGAGATGGGAAATCCGGTCGCAGGAGATAAAGCTTACGGTGCAAAGAGTAATCCTTTACAAAGGCTAGGGCTCCACTCCTACTCATTAATTATTGACCATCCGACTACAGGGGAAGAGTTACATTTTGAGAGTGTTATTCCGGCAAGGTTTTTTCAAGTGACGAAGTAAATTCGTGTGCTCATGTGCTCATGTGTTAATTATTCGATGAGCTTTGATTTTATATTCTAAGAAATAACGGGTAAAAATTTACTTATTTATTTCATTTTAAACACATTACAAAGACACCATTTTTTTAATCGAAACAGCACCCTACTTTTATAGGAATAGTTTTTTTATCGTTCATCGCATAGTTTCAATAGTTAACAATACTGGATGTGATAAAAATCAAAATCCCAGTGATGCAAGAGATATTACATTTATTCCATCATTACGTGTATAACTTATTCCGGTACCTATAATAATATTTAATGATTTTAACTTATCAATATTATTATTCTCTAAATTTGATGAAAACCTTTTTAAATTTTGAGCTGCTTCTTCAATTTGTCCTATTCCCAATTTAATTTCAAAAGCACACCAATCACCATTATGTTTTTGAACTATTGCATCTACTTCTAATCCACTTGAATCGCGATAATGATATACTTTTGCATCATTTGCTTGAGCATAAACACGTAGATCATGAATAGCTAATGATTCAAATAAAAAACCAACAAATTTTAAATCATTCAATAATGATTCTTTATCTAAACCAAGAGCAGCTACTGCAATTGAAACATCTGCAAAATGCCGTTTAGGTGATTTTCTTAATTGATAAGAAGATCTAATATGTGTGTTCCATGCAGGTTGGTTTTCAATAATCATTAACCTTTCTAAAGTATCGAGATAATCGTAAATAGTTGGTCGAGATAAATCTTTCATTTCATTATTTCTAATATCTAATTCTATGGTTGTTAAATCAACAATGGTTGAAATATTTCTTGCCAAAGAACGTAATAAACTTATAACTTTAATTGGATCTCTTTTAATATTTGAAACTCTACTCATATCAACATCTGCTAATAATTGAACATAAGCCCGATTTATCATATTTGCTTGAGCCATATTTTTTCCAATAAGTGCAGGAAAACCGCCAATAATTAATCGTTCAATAATAAATTCTAAATCTGTAGGATGATCTTGTATTGTGATATTTTTATTTTCAAACAATGATCTAAGGGATATTTTTCCTGAAGATAAACCCAACTCTTGCCAACTCATTGTTCTCATTTCAAGTATGGTAAATCGACCTGCTCCTGAATGCATTTTAACCTCTTCATCCGGATTTGATGAGCCAGTTAAAATAAACTGTGCCGTTTCTTTTCTGTTATCAACTTCATGTCTAACATAATTCCAAATTTTGGGATATTCTTGCCATTCATCAATCAAACGTGGAGTTTCACCTAGAAGTAATCTTTTAGGAGCAGTTTCCATTAATAATGAAACTTGTTCATCTTGATCTAATTCGATAGTACTTTTTGCAAATTGCTTAGCAGACTCCGTTTTTCCACATGCTTTTATTCCACGAATTAACAATGCTCCAGCAGATTCTAGTTTTAATTGTAATTCACTATCTGATATTCTATTAACATATTTCATTTTGCATTTTTTTTAAATAAAAATGCAAAGATAATACAATTTTTACAAATTATCAACATTTCACTTTACATATTATAAACTTTTTACTTTACAAATTATCATTTTTTCACTTTACAAATTATAAATATTTTGCTTTACATATTATCATAATTTCATTTTACAGATTATCAATTTTTAACTTTATAGATTAATAAATTATATTCACCCTACTTTTATAGGAATAGTTTTTTTATCTTTCATCGTCAATATTCAATCCTATTTTGTAGCTTTGCAAATTAAAACCAAATACCATGAAAAAAATTACACTAATTTTAGTCTTTATTACAATATGTTTGGGGACTATTCGCGCTCAAATCACTCCTGCCCTTGGTGATCTATTAATTACGGACACTCTTGAATTGAGCCCTTTACACCCCTGGATTGAGATTCCTGATGCTTCTAATAACATTTGGCAAGTGGGAACTCCTCAAAAAACTTATTTCTATGCTGCATATCAAAATGGAACTCCCATTATGACAGATACCATCAATGCTTACCCGATTAGTAATGATCAATATTTCCAAATTACGATCCCTCAAATTGACTCCCTTTGGGGTGAAGTAAATCTATCTTTTTACCATAAATACGATACGGATACGCTCTTAGATGGCGGAATCATTGAGGTTTCTTACGACGGTGGAATATCTTGGATCAATATTGTAGACGATATTAACCATATTAATTACAACTTTATTAATATTCCACTTGATACAATCAAAGGTGGTGATTATGGTTTTTCCGGGAGGTCTGAAGGTTGGCTATACTGTGAATTGTATTGGTTATATATCATTGGAGTTAAAGATCGGGAATCTCCATTTAACCCAATCATTAGATTTAGATTTAAAAGTGATGACATTCAGACCAATAAAGAAGGATGGATGATTGATCAAATAGTTTTTAGAGGATATGAAATGATGAGTAAAGTGGATGAATTTGAGAATAAATCCATTCAAATATATCCGAATCCTTCTTCAGATATAATTCAGTTCTATTCACCAACACTAAGTTTAAATAACTTCCAATTATCAATCTACAATGTTTCCGGAAAACAGGTTGTATCAACAATAATGCCAGATCATCAAACTGTCAATATTGCGCAATTGGAGTCCGGGATCTATTTTTATAAACTGCAAAAAGGTAATGAGATTCAAACCGGGAAAATTATCAAACTATAAGTAGTGTACTTTTGGGGTATTTACCCGCTGAGCTCAGATTTTATATTCTATTAAAAAACGGGTGAAAATCATCCTATTTATTTCATTTTAAATATATTACATGATTGCCATTTTTTCAATCTAAACACTACCCTACTTTTATAAGAATAGCTTTTTATAGTTCATCGCTTAGTTTCAACCTTATTTTGTAGCTTTACAAATCAAATTCAAATACCATGAAAAAAAATGTGTGTAAGAAAAATTAAATCTGAGTTATCTAAACTTTCACTATCATTTATTAAAGCCCATCGAGATTTTCAAATAACTATCAAAACGGTAGATGAACCAGATATTATTATACAGTGTTATGAATCAGGTTTATATTCGTGGTAAAAAATGTTATTGTTGAGATTTTTTCGTGAAAAGAATCATATATTTGTACTTTCATTTCAAATAATTATGTATCTATCGTCAATTATACCAAAATCTTATCCTTTGGAAAAAATCAAAAGATCGTTTTCAATGATAACTGATAACTGATAACTGAAACCTGAAAGCTGATAACTGATAACTGATAACTGATAGCTGAAACCTCATAGCTGATAGCTCTATTGAACCCATCAATACCTCACTTCTAAAAAATGAATTGATTATATCTCATTCCGTGTTCATTTTTGACCTATCTTTGCATTGTAATTAAAAGAACATAATTATGAAAAAATCAAATATAATAATTGCTTTGGTGATCCTAATCATTTCTTTATCAGGATGTACCAATTTAAAACAAGAAAAAAATATGACAAGTGAATTTTATACTTTCTCTGCTGTTTCGTTAGACGGAAAAGAGATTAAAATGGATACCTATAAAGGCAAATATGTATTAGTTGTTAATACTGCCAGCAAATGTGGTTTTACTCCTCAATACGCAGGATTAGAAAAAGTGTACGAAAAATATAAAGATAAAGGTTTGGTGATCCTCGGATTCCCTTGTAACCAATTTGGTGGACAAGAACCCGGTGATGAAGCTTCCATTGCTGAAGGTTGTGTTATGAATTATGGTGTTACATTCCAAATGTTTTCTAAAGTGAATGTAAACGGAAAAGATGCAGATCCTATATTCAAATATTTAAAATCTGAACTTCCCGGTACTATGGGCGGACGCATCAAATGGAATTTTACTAAATTTTTAGTTGATCAAACAGGAAAACCGGTTAAAAGGTTTGCTCCCACTGATACTCCCGAAGATATTGATCAATATTTAGCAACCATGATTCACTAATATTTGTTAATTTCTTTTAAAAAGGTGCACTCATTTAACATAGTGCACCTTTTTTGTTTACCTTTGCAGCCTAAATATTAAAATTTATGAAATCAATCGTAGTTTACTATTCCAGAGGCGGAAATAACAAATTTTTAGCTCAAAAATTAGGTAAAAGTTTACAATGTGAAGTGGTTCCAATTGAACCAAGAATCACTACATTTTTCTTACTTTTACTCCGTTTAAGTCTGGGAATAAAAAAAATAAACAGAAATTTTGCCTCTTTTGACCGCATTTATCTCGTTGGACCAATCTGGATGGGAACCATCGTAAAACCTTTAATGGATTTTATGAAAAAATATAAAAATCAAGTTCAGTCTTGGGTTTTTGTTACATGCTGCGGTAGTAACTATAAAATGAAAGAGGAAAAATTTGGCCATGGTATTGTTTTTCAAAAAGTTAAAGCATTATTGGGAGAAAAATGTATCCATTGTGAAGCAATTCCTATCTCTTTAGTTTTACCTGAAAATGAAAGAGAAAATTCAGATAAAGTAATGAAAACACTATTATCAGAATCTACTTTCGGTGGAGATTTTGAACAAGTGTACAACGCTTTTGTTAACAAAATGGGAAACATTTCCTAATGGTTTCTTATAGGATTTTATTTAATATAAGCCGCTATCAATGGCGGCTTTTTAGATCAATATACATATTATGACTACAAAAATTGGTATTAACGGTTTTGGTCGAATTGGAAAGTTTGTTTCCCGCTTGGTCCTTCTCTCTTCTGAACTCGAATTGGTGCATATTAATGATAAAATGACACCTGAAATGATTGCCCACCTTTTGAAATACGATAGTATTCATGGCAAATTTGAAATGGATGTTGAATTTGATGATCATTATCTCTATGTTAATGATCATAATATATTGGTTACAAATTATTTAAATAATGATGAGATCCCCTGGGAGCACAATCAGGTGGAGATTGTCGTGGAATCCAGTGGAAAGTACAAAACAAAATCACAAATAGAAAAACATTTTAAAGAATCAGTAAAAAATGTGATTTTAAGTTGTCCTCCTGATGATAAAAGTGTTGATAAAATGGTTGTTCTGGGAGTAAATCAGGATATTATTGATCCTTTAGACCCCATCATTTCTAATGCCTCTTGTACTACAAATTGTGTTGGAATGATGCTTAAAGTTTTAGACGATCATTTTGGAGTGGATTGCGGATTTATGAATACTGTTCACCCTATGACCAATAATCAAAATCTACAAGATGGCTATCATACTGATTTTCGTAGAGCAAGATGTGCTATCAACAATATTATTCCGACAACGACCAGTGCGATTTCAGCCATTACAACCATTATGCCCATATTAGAAGGGAAATTTGATGGCTTTGCTACTCGTGTTCCGATAGCAGATTGCTCCTTTGTTGAATTAACAGTTCAATTACATAAAAAAGCAACCGTAAAAACCATAAATGAAGCATTTTTTGAAAGTTCCTTAGGATACTTAAAACCTTATCTGTCATACACTTCTGATCCAGTAGTTAGCAGTGATATCACCAGTGATCCTCATTCAGCTATCTTTGATGCACTGTCTACTAAAGTGTTAGGAGACCATTTTGTTCAAATCATTGCCTGGTACGACAATGAAAGTGGTTATTCTCACAGAATTTACGATTTAATCCTTTATATTTTAGGAAAAAGAAATACCCAAAAATAGTCTGATTATGAATCAAAAAATACTACCCATCATTACTATTGAGCAATTGCTTGATTTACAAAAAGATATAGAAATTATTATTATTATTGATGTTAGAAGTGGAATCGATGCAAAGGAACGATATCTAAAAGGACATATTGAGAACGCCATTTTTGTGGATTTAGATTCTCAATTAGCTGATATTAAAAAGGATACATCAATAGGTGGAAGACATCCTTTGCCAACTATTGACAAAATGAGTTCACTTTTAGGAAGTTTGGGTATTCAGACTGATTCTCATGTTGTAATTTATGATGATGCTTTTGGTGGAAATGGTGCTGCTCGCTTTTGGTGGATGTTAAGAGCCGTTGGTCACCAAAAAGTTCAAGTTTTAAACGGAGGACTCCAATACGCTGAAAAACATGGCATTACAATTTCAACTTCAATACCTGAAATCACCATTGAAACGATGCCCTACCCTGTTACCGAATGGCTTCTACCTTTGGTTTCCATTCAAGATGTTGAAAAAGCTTCTATTTCAGGCTCTTCCCTTATCATTGATGTAAGAGCGGAAGAAAGATATCAGGGATATTTTGAACCCATAGATAAAATTGCAGGACACATTCCGAATGCAGTTAATTACCCCTATTTTGATCATTTAACTGACGAAGGAACTTTTCGCACCGTTGATGAGATACAAAAAATCTATGATTTCATTTTTTCACAACACAATGCAAATCAAATCATTGTCCATTGTGGATCGGGGGTAACCGCTTGTCACACCCTTTTAGCTCTCGATTACGCCGGATTTCCTATTCCAAATCTATATATTGGGTCTTGGAGTGAATGGTCACAAAATGGAAAACCGATTGCAAAATCAGACAATTAGTTTATTCAATCCAATCCTTTTCTTCTAATTCAAAAATTTCATCCACTTTTGTTTCAAAAACAGAAGCCATTTTTAAGGCCAATGCTGTTGATGGATTGTATTTACCTGCTTCAATAGCGTTGATTGTTTGTCTAGTAACCTGCACCAATTCAGCTAAATCAGCTTGAGTCATATCCTTTTTGGCACGTTCCACTTTAATTTTATTTTTCATTTTGACTATTTTTAAATTTCCATAATGCCCATTTAAATCTAATTAAAAATACGAATAAAATCGTAAACATATTGAATATCATCACCCAAAAGAATGTTCCACCGTAAAAGAAAAGAATGGTAAACAGCAAAATAAAATAATTAATATAAGTAGCCCACAACAAAGACTCTAGTCTGATTTTCGAAATATATTCATCTTCCAGTTTTTCTTTGGAAAAAGCCACAAAAATGGCTCCAACAATAATAAATACGGAAATAATTTCATCAAAAATATTATTTTCAACGAATTCGAAAAATCTTTGTTTTCCCAAAAACTCTAATTCTGATAAAGCAAAAACTTTACAATCTAGAAAAGTAGGTTCTTTAACAATAAAAAGTGAAATACATCCTAAAACTACCCCGATGATAAAAATGAACCATCCGACAGTTTTAAATCGATAAGGTAACAGATAACTTGATTTCATAATAAAATGTTTAAATGAATAATGGTGCAAAAATACATAAAAAAATTAATAATGTAATGTATATTTTACTTTTTATCACTTATTTTATACTTTTAGTAATTTTTACTTAACTTTTTCTAAAAAATATCTTATCTTTTTTACTATTCATTTTTCATTTTTCATTTGTCTGTAGGCTGTTGTCCGTAGTCTTTTTTTTCTGTGCATTCCGGCTCGCAAGCTCGCCGTCGGTCTCCGGCCAGTACTCCTCGTTTCGTTGCAAGGGGCTGAGCGGCCTGGCAGTAGCTCACAGGCTCGCTCTGCCCGATCCGTCATCCCCTAAGCAACTCAACTTGCGGGGTACTTGGCCTCCGCCCTAATGCATCCAAATACAAAAAAATATCAAAACATGCAATTATGACATATTTTGATATTCTTTTTTTTGATAAACTTTTTAAAACTTTGAGTGACTTTGTGACCCAAAAAAATCAATATTCTTAACTATTTTCTTACAACAATCTTCCCCCTGAAAACCATCTTATTTTCTGAAAAAACAGTATAGAAAATCATACCGGAATGTGGCTTTAAATCAAAAGTTTCAGAACTATTTTGAATCATTTCTTCTTGAATCAATTGCCCCAATGTGTTATAAAATTCAACTCTTCCTCGAGTAGGAAGTTCTGAAAATAACATTCTGAATTGACCACTGTTAGGATTTGGATACACTTTACAATCTATACTATTTTGATAATCATCAACTTGAGTATTGGTAGTATCAACAATATAATTCATACTATTATAAAAATTTTGGATGGAATCTACCATAGCTTGTAGTCCTGTGATATTATAATACTCATTATTAGTCGTCCTGATCACTGGAAATGCTAAATCATAGTACATATTTTGACCAGCATTTAAAGTAAAAGGACCGCTTGACATAATACCTCTTCTATCTTGAGGTGCATTTCCTACACTTCCTTCTGTCCAATTATATGGATCGGAACTATTAATTGAAGGATTTCCTGAAAACATATAAGCACAATTTAATCCTCCGGTTTGGTATCCATCATATCCAAATTGAACATAAGTCCCATCTTTAAATCTTCCCGTTAAATAATAATAATATTCAGCAGCAGTTATAGGATATCCATTAGGACTATTATTAGAGGAAAAATAGGTAAAACCTGACATTGTATTATTTAATGAAACCAAACCTTGAATGGGAGGATTTGCTCCATAATGACTATCTTGTCCGGTACCGTCAATTATAATTCCATTATAACCATAACACATATTTCTTAGGGTATCACATCCAACATAGTCATCATCCGCATATCCAATTTCGAAATCAGCAAAAGTTCCAATAAAAAGATTATGATAATTGTATGTGGAGCGATTATAGATATCAAAATGCATGAAAACTGTATTGTTAAGAAAAGTATCAATAGGAGCATTATAAGAATATGCCATTCCATTTACTTGAACACCTAATTTTTGACCTCCACTTCCATGCAATAATCTTTGATCATTCAACATAAAAAACACGGCCTGATCACCTCTAATTTTAGGATAGTCCCCATTTTCAGGATTATACATATTGTTATTGTCAACATCTACAAATGGAGCTAAAATCCACATTTCTCCCTGATCCGTTCTACCGTGTGCCGGCCAATTTAATATGGAAGGCAGAATAGTATAATTTGGATTATTATAATTGGCAATATGATAGTCGATATCCGTTTTGTTTATCTTCCATACTTTATCGTATAAAATGTTATATTGTATCGTCGTATCAACAGAAACAGGACCATAAGAAAAGTCAACAGTAGGGTTATTTGATTCAAAACCATTATTAGGATATCTTTGTGCTGCTAAATGCAATTCTTCGTTTATGTCATAACCTCCAATCCATAAATTTGATGAAAATATAGTTGCTTTAGATGTATTTTTGGGAAAAAAGAAACCTGATAAACCTCTTTGATTATTAAAAAAATTACCATTTGAATTGATTAAAGCTGCAATATTATTGGCATTTAATGTGTCTTGGGATTTGGTTTTATAAATAAAAATGTCATCAATTTCCAACCAATAGTTAGGCAGAATTTTAAATCTCAATTCAGCATTTGAACACAAAAATTCCGGTTGATAAGGAATAATTTGTTCATACCATATCGTTGAATCGCTTGCCAAAGTGATGGTATAATGGTAAGGTCCTACTTGAGTGGAGGTATTGAATACATAATCATATCCAACCGTTGCGTTTGTACAGTTTGTTCTGAATTTATAATATATATAATAGTAATACCTATTATCAACAGATAATGGAGGAGAGGTAACATAGGTTGTATCTGTGGAATTCCCGAAAAACTTACCTGAAGTGTTTGTCGGATTTGTAGCATATTGATTAGCTAAAATATTTGCACCATCAATAGTAGTACCGGGGCCACCCCAATTGGTTGGAACGCCATTTGACCAGTTTTCAAAATTTTGATAATAAACAACTTCGGTTTGTGAATATCCCAAAATAGGAATAGAAAGAAATGCTAAAATTGTAATTAGATTTTTCATCTGTATTTATTTTATAACATGGCAAATATAATTAAAAATCAATTCAAAAATTAATTTATGAAAATATTTTTTAAAAAAGGAAAATAAAAAATAAAAAAAGGGCGTCTTTGATCAAGACAGCCCTAGAAAATAAAGTAATTGTGCTTTATATGTGTCTTTACTTAATGATAAATTTACCTTGTGAAATTGTTTTTCGGGTAGAAGTGATTGTATAAAAAACCAACCCTTTATATCCTGAAATTTCAAATGATTCATGGTTTTCTGCAATAGACTGTGTCATAATCAACTGTCCTAAATTGTTATAAAACTCAATTTGGGCATTATCAGGAACCTGATTTAATTCTACTTGAAATTGTCCATTATTGGGATTAGGATACAACTTTGATGCGAAAGTTTTTCCTGTTTCTTCAATACTATTTGGAGAATTATCGGGAGTCCAGGTGATAGAAATATTACTGAAACTGGATACATTTGTGGGAGTTAATGAATGGGTTTGGTCATCTTTAATAATTTCAAAGTAAGAGTAATTTCCGGTAGCATTTTTATCGGTTAACTCAAAACAAATTCTATATTTACCATCAGGAACCACAACTCCTGATGTATTTTTTCCATTCCAATTGCAGGTTCTCGTTGCATGACTATTAACAGTTGCACCACTTATTGCATCTGTAGTATTGTAATTTGATTTACCTTTCCAATGTGTTAAGTATCTTTTATAGGTATTTGCATAAGCTAAGAGTGTTTTTACGTATACACCATTACTATCTTCAACCCATATCGCAACTATATTTCTGGGTGCATAATTTCCACCTGCACCAGATGTTAATGTTGAAACTTGCAAAGTTCCAGGTGTACTGGTTAAGGTAGTCTCATTGCTGTTGTTATTAAAATTGACATGATTAACAGTAGTAAATGCATACACTAAAATGGCTAATAAAGCTAGCAAAATGATGGTTTTGAATAATCTCATAAAAAATAATTTAAGGGCGCAAAAATAATAAAATTTTGCTCATAAAAAAATTTTTTTTATATTTGCATTTCAAAAAAATTTAACCATGAAACTAAAATTTATAATTTGTATTGTAGTTTTATTTTTGAGCTCATTAACATTAAAGTTGGAGGCTCAGTTTAAACTCCAAAACCACTTTGATGTTGGTTCAAACAGTATATCAAATGGACTATTTATCTCCAATAGCACCTTTTTTGATTATACTAAAAACAAAACCAACTTTAAGATTGGTACAAGATTTGATTTAGAAAGCCAATACGTATTCAATACTTTTATTTCAGGATTGGATCTGGAAATTATGCAAAAGTTCCCATTAAAAAAAATTGAATTATCCGCAACCTTACAATATTTTGCCAATTTTTTCACTTTAAATATTACAGAACACAATCTGGCATTGCTTGGTGGATTAAAAAGTAAACATTTTGAGTTTTTAACCGGTATCCATTTTAGATCAATTATTTTACCCAAAGATTTTATTAGTCTTGATCCAAGTATTAACAATCGTTACATTTTTGAATTATGGAATTTAGTTTATCATTTGAAATATTCTGTGAAACCGATTGACCATAAATGGAATGTTGGATTAGGTTTAACCAATATGGATTACTTTGTGATCAATCAGGCAAGTAATCCGATGTTTTATATTTTTGGAGGTTATAAAATTATTCCAAATCTCTCCATTTTTGCAGAATATTGGCTCCAAAATGCTGGAATCATGAATATCAGTGCTAATTATTACGGATCATTTTTTAGAACAGGAATAGTATGGAAAATAAACTAAAATTATTACTTTTTATAACACTAATAACGATCATACAAGGTTGTGATTATATGGAATTTAGAGGTTTTATCACCTCTTATGAAACTGTAGATGAACGGTATGATCAATCGATGACATGGAATGAAACTCACCCTTTCAAAACCATTATGGTCAATCAAAATGACTATAATATATATGTAATGGGTGATTCACATCTTGGGACTGTGGATAATTTTAATCGGTTTTTATATGCAGCAAAGCAAGACCAAAGTGTTGCTACTGTAATGGTCGGTGATCTTTCAACCGGTAATATTAATGATTATGAAACTCTGGAAAATAATATTCCTCATCCTGACTCACTGCTTACTTTTCAAATTGTTGGCAATCACGATCTCTATTTTGATGGATGGAAACAATTCTATTCCAGATTTGGTTCCTCAATCTACTATTTTGTGGTACAAACACCCGGTGCTAAAGATTTGTACATCTGTTTAGATTCAGGTGGAGGCACTTTAGGCGCAAAACAACTCTCCTGGTTTCAGAATCTATTAAAAGATCATAGAAATGAATACCGCCATTGTGTGGTTTTTAGTCATGTTAATATCTTTAGAATTAGAAATACTTTAAGCACCAACCCCTACCCTGACGAAGTATTAACTTTATCACAGCTTTGTTTGGAACATAATGTCAGTATGGTTTTAAATGGTCATGATCATATCAAAAATGTTGTTCATTTTGGTCCAACAACTTTCATAACAATGGATGCCCTTCAGGATGGCCTTGATTATGCAGGATACACGATTCTAAAAAATAATGGGGATAGTTTAAGCTATCAGAACATCAATTTCTTCTAAAATTGTTATTTAAATTATAATTCGTGAATTCGTGGCAATATTTAATTCGTAAATTCGTGGCATTTCTTAATTCGTGAATTCGTGGCATTTCTTAATTCGTGAATTCGTGGCATTATTTTATTCATGAATTCGTGGCATTTTAATTCAAAGTACAATTCTTTTATAAGACAAAGATAATTCTCCGAAATTAACTAGCAATGCTAATTTATTTCCGGAAACTTTCAAATAATTTATGGATTGAGCAATATGTTCATCAGTTAATTTTGAAACACTTTTTATTTCTAAAATAATTTTATCCTCGACAACAAAATCAGCACAAAATTTATGTGATAATATGATACTTTTATAATTAACTTCATACATTTTTTCGCGTGAATAGTGAATGTTATGATTTCTAAATTCATACTCCAAAGCATCTTTATACACTATTTCTAAAAAGCCAGCACCAAGATGTTGATGTACTTCAAAACACTTTCCAATTATTTTATAACATTCCTCTTTATAAATGATCTTTTCCATGATGTAGTTAATTTAGTTCTTATTAGTACATGCAAAATTATTAAAAAAAATGCCACGAATTCACGAATTATTATTATTAGCCACGAATTCACGAATTATTTTTTTTGTAAAATTAATAAGTTTAAAAAAATATTTTTTAAAAAACCATAACATATTAATATTCAAACATTTAAATATTTTAATTTGTGAATTCGTGGCATTTCTTAATTCGTGAATTCGTGGCAATATTTAATTCGTAAATTCGTGGCATTATAATTTTTTCTATCTGAATATCAATAACTTAAATTTATTTTCATAAAAAAGTGATATTTTTTTCTTAAAAATGTTGCTATTTAAAAAAATTGTATTATTTTTGCGGTGTCTTAGTACAGTAATACACTAATACATTAATAAACCAAATTTGATATGAATAGAACATTTAATTTATCGTTATTAATCATCCTTTTCTTGCTTTTAGCATCATTATCAACCCTATTTGCCCAAACTATTTCCGGAAAAGTATTGGTTGAAGGAATAAAATCGCCCGCTGAATATGTTAACATTGGTATTATAGGCAAACAAATCGGTACAGTTAGTGATGGATCCGGAAAGTTTTCAATTGAGATTCCTATTTCGAATCAGGAAGACACCCTCTATTTCTCCAGAATTGGATTAGAACGTAAAGGATTTAAAATTGCTGATCTTTTGAAAATGAAAGAAGTGAAAATTTATCTTTCTGAAAATAAAATTGCTTTAAATGAATTTAAAGTGATTCCAAAAACTTTCAAAAAGAAAATTGTGGGAGTAACCACCAAATCTA
Source organism: uncultured Bacteroidota bacterium (assembly GCA_942493315.1). Classification (GTDB taxonomy): domain Bacteria; phylum Bacteroidota; class Bacteroidia; order Bacteroidales; family WCHB1-69; genus UBA5429. The sequence continues at coordinate 2,840,158 of OW818690.1, forward strand.
AAAATGTAAGTGCCGGATTTGATAATTATCACTTGGGTTATGAATTGGGTTTAAGAATGAATGTCAGAAAACCAACATATATTCAAAAAGTGAATATTAATATTGCATCTTGCTCTTATGATTCCATATTTTTAAGATTAAACATTTATAAAGTGGGTAAAGAGGATGCTTATGAAAATATATTATTAGAACCTATCTATATCAGGTTACCTAAAGAAGCATTAACAAATACAATCACCATTGATCTTTCCTCAAAATACTTATATGTAGAAGACGATTTTATGGTAACATTAGAATATATCCGAGATTTGGGTGAAGGGAAATTGATGTTTTGCGCCTCCATGATTTCTCAGGCAACCTATTTTAGAGAAACCAGTCAGGGAAAATGGACTAAAATTCCTGCACCTATCGGAATCAGTATAAATGCAGAGGTAGAAACAGAAAACTAGAACAAAAAAAATAATAACATTTTAAAATTATTACAAAATGGTAAAAATTGAAGCATTACAATTTGGGTACAGTAAAGGGAGACCTTTATTTGATAACCTTAACCTAACCCTTGATCGAGGGTCAATTTATGGCTTGTTTGGTGTTAATGGTGCCGGAAAAACCACCTTAATCAGGCATATTGCCGGTCTTCTTTATCCACAAAGTGGAACAGTGTCAGTAAACGACAGAATCAGCAGTAAAAGAGATGTTGAAATGTATCAGGATCTATTCGTAATTCCTGAAGAGTTTTGGTTACCATCCATTAAAATGGACAAATATGTGTCTTTACACAGTGGATTGTATCCAAAATTCAATCATTCCGTATTTGAATCGATTATCAGCGAGTTTGATTTGAAAGGAAATCCAAAATTGGATGCTATCTCACACGGTCAAAAGAAAAAATTTATTATTGCATTCGGTATTGCAACTCAATGTTCCCTTTTGATTATGGATGAGCCAACCAATGGATTAGATATCCCTTCTAAAAGTCAATTCAGAAAAGTGATGGCATCCTTTATCAATGACGAACATTGTGTTTTGATTTCAACTCATCAGGTGAGAGATTTATCCAGTATCATTGATCAAGTTATTGTCCTAGATCAAGGAAAAATCAGATTCAAAGAAACCATTCAAACCATTACAGAAAATTTCAATTTTGGAATGATCAATGATGAAATAGCTGAAAATATTCTTTACAGTCAGGAAGTATTTGGTGGAAAAGCTGGAATTGTAAAAAATCATGGTCGTGATTCAGAAATTGACTTTGAACTTTTGTTCAATGGTGTGATCAGTGAAAGTGAAAAAATTAACAATGCAATTATTAGGAGGTAATTATGAAAACAGAAATTTTTAATTTTGATAGATTTAAAATTCTATTAAACAGACAATTAACTTTAAGCTTGAAATCCTGGCTTATTAGTATTGGATCACTTGGCGGTATCCTTATATTTATTTCATGGTTGGTTATGATTTCAGGAAACTTACATTCTGTTTTGACTGTTTATCAAACAACCGGAATCATTGCATTTTTTATAACAGGGTTGGTATTTACATCCATGTCATTTAAAGAGATGGGAAATTATACAAAAAGTTTGCAATTTGTCATTTTACCGGCCTCAAGATTTGAAAAATTCTTTGCAGCCTGGTTGTTTTCATCCGTTATATATGTACTTTTAAGTATTATCAGTTTGGTATTTTTCTCCGTGATCATTTCATTGATTCAAGTTGCATTTTTCCATGGAACCTTTGAAATATTTAATCCGTTTATACATGGATTTGGTGAACTTTTATTAGGATATTTTGTAGCACATTCAGTCATATTCACTGGTAGTGTTTGGTTTAGAAAAGGTGCTTTTTTCAAAACACTATTAACCGGATTTGTATTGCAAATGATCAGCAATATTTGGATTTTTTCATGGGTTAAAGCAGTATTAAATAGAAATTCAGTTGTAAAAATTGAAAATTCTAGATTGGAACTATTTTTTGGGCAACACGTTAATGAAATTGTTCTTAAAAATTATGTGATTGGTTTCTTCTGTCTCATCTCCTGTATATTGCTATATGCTGCATGGGAAAGATTTAAAGAAAGGGAGGTATAATATGGAATTTTTCGATAAACAAGCTATCTATCTCCAAATTGCCAATAAAGTGTGTGAAAACATATTAACTCAGAAGTGGGTCAATGGAGAACGGATTCCATCAGTAAGAGAGATTGCCGTTCAAATGGAAGTGAATCCAAACACCGCAAATAGAGCGTATGATTTTTTACAAAGTTATGAAATCATATACAACAAAAGGGGAATTGGGTATTACATCACGGAAGATGGTTATGAAAAAACGGTCTCTTTCAAAAGAAAACAATTTTTCGAAGAGGAAGCTCCCCAATTTTTCAGAAGCATGAAATTAGCCGGAGTTACTATTGCAGAATTAGAAACTTATTACAATCAGCATAAAAATTAGAGATTATGAAAAAGTTAAAAAGAAGTTCAAAAATATTAATGATCACGTATGGGACATTTTTAATCCTGATGGCGGCATTAATCATATATTTACGGGTTCGGTTTATGAACTAAACTATTATATTATTAAACATTATTTTGGAAAAGCAGCGGGATCTCTCGCTGTTTTTTTCATTCTTCATTTTCATTTCATTTGCTAATTTGCTAATTCAACAATTGCTTATTTCAAAAATAATTCGTAATATTGCAACTGAATTCTTAACCAATTAAACTAAATGCAAGAAAAATTTGATGTTATCATTGTCGGTGCTGGTCCAGCTGGCATTTTTTGTGCCTACGAACTGATCAACACCCTTCCAAATCTCTCCATTTTAATCCTGGAAAAAGGAAACAGTATTTACAAGCGTAAGTGCCCAAAACACACAAACGGTGGTATTTGTCTCCACTGCAAACCCTGTAATATTACTACAGGTTGGGCTGGTGCAGGTGCTTTCTCCGATGGCAAACTATCCCTTTCCTATGAAGTGGGTGGCACAATTGCCGAACATATTGGCGTTGAAAAAGCTATGGAAATGATCCATTATACAGATCAAATTTACCTTGATTTTGGTGCAGATCCCCATGTTCATGGTGCTGAATTTACAACTTCCATGAGTCATATTCAAGCTAAATCAATTGAAGCAAATCTTAGATTAGTGCATTGTCCTGTAAGACATTTAGGAACTGAAAAGGCTCAGGAACTTTATACTGCTCTTTATGAAGATATTTCCCGTAAGGGGGTTCAGGTATTGTTTAAAAATCCGGTTACAGACTTCATCTTGGATCATGATACCGTTATTGGCGTTAAGGTAAAGGAAACCAACTATTATGCAGATAAAGTGGTGGTTGCTGTTGGTCGTGAGGGATCTGACTGGCTATTACAGAAGTGCGAAATGCACAAAATTTCCACTCAAGTGGGTGTTGTAGATATTGGAGTACGTCTGGAGTGTCGCAATGAGATCATGCAAGAGATCAACGATCATTTCTATGAAGCCAAACTGGTTCATTATACCAAAACTTTTGATGATAAAGTAAGGACTTTCTGCTCAAATCCCGGTGGTTTTGTGTCATCGGAATATTATGAAAATAACCTGGCCGTAGTGAATGGGCACAGTTATAAAAACATTAAAAGCAACAACACCAATTTTGCCCTTTTAGTTTCTCAAGAATTTACGGAACCTTTTAAAGAGCCTATCCAATTTGGAAAGCATGTTGCCGGAATGGCAAATATGCTTACTGAAAATAAAATTTTAGTACAAAGGTTTGGTGATATTATTCGGGGAAGAAGAACTACTCCCAATCGTTTATTCCGAAACAACATTATACCAACTTTAAAAGATGCGGTTCCCGGTGATTTAAGTCTGGTACTCCCCTACCGAATCATGACCGATATTATTGAAATGATTTATGCTTTAGATAAAGTGAGCCCCGGTTTGGCCAGTGATGAGACTTTACTTTACGGAATAGAGGTTAAATTTTACTCCAATAAAATTAAGGTGAAGAGCAACTTCCAAACCCAAACCATAAAAAATTTGTATGTTGGAGGTGATGGTGCCGGTATCACCAGAGGTTTAATGCAAGCTTCAGTAAATGGTGTGTTAATTGCTCAAAATTTAATTTCTGAAATCAAAAACAATCTTTAATAAGAAAATTTTTTTTCAATAACTTAAAACATGAAATGTATCGTTTAATTTTTTTTCTTCTAAATTTATTCAAAAAAGCATCCAATATTATTCAAAATCTAACGTTTTATTCCTTTGAATTATCAAATAATTAAAAAAAAATATGAATTTTTATTTGTTAATAATTTAATCTAAATAAATGTAATAGAGAAAGATATGAATATTTTTTATAACTTTTTTATAAAATAAAATAAAAAATATAAAATAATTTAACATTTATTAACTATTAATTGAAAAATAAATTATATTTGCCTCATCAAAATTAATGAAATATGAAAAAATTAGTACTATTATCTTTATTTGTGGTGTTAACAGTTACACCCATTTTAGTTTCTGCTCAAAACGACAATAATAAAGGTCGTTTTTCTGTGATCAATGAGTATGGTCCATTCTTTGGAAAAAATACAATTGGTTTTTCCGGTACATTTATTTCCGGATATACATTACCCAATCTAGAAGATATGTTTGGTCTTGGTGTAGCTTATGAAGCTGGTACAGAGATTGAACAGGGCTTGCCAATTTTTTTAAATTACAGACATATCTTTCATCCAAGCAAACCATTTACACCAATTGTAAATGTAGCAATGGGAACCCGATATTGTATTCCTTCCTATGGGAAAGAATCTGCGTGGGGTTATTATATGACTGTAGGATCTGGTTTTCAAGCTAATCTTTTCTCATTATCAGGTGGTTTGTTTTTTAAATCGTATGGAACAGAAGATTTCTACCTTGGGATAGAAGTTAAATTTGGGTATAAATTATAATTTTAAAATTTGAATATTATGAAAATCGTAAAAATAATTACACTATTAATTTTAGTTTTAACAACACAAGTTTCATTTTCTCAAAATGGATCTGATTTCAAACCTAAATATTCATTTATTAATGAATATGGTTATTTCTTTGGTGGTGGATCTAACACCGGAATTTTTGGAATGACAGGCGTTTTTGTAAATGGTGTTCGCTTTCATCAAAATCATTTTTTGGGAATTGGATTAGGTTATGAATCTGATTTTACGGATGGACAAAGCATCCCTATGTTTTTAAATTATCGCTATTTTTTCAATACACAAAAAAAATTAAAACCTCTAATCAATATTGGAATCGGAACAAGATTATCAACATGGGAAGAGTATATTTATGATTATTATTTTTATCAGGAAGAAATTGTTTACCATCATGCATTTGGTCTTTACGCAACTGTTGCTGCAGGCTTTAATGCCGGTGCATTTTCACTTACATCAGGATTGTTTTTAAAATCTGTTGGAGATGAAGCAGTTGCAGGATTTGAAATTAAAGTAGGTTATACATTACAAAATTAAAAAATAAAATTATGAAAAAAATCATCATTACATTAGCAGCATTACTGGTTTTGAGTGTATCAATAAATGCTCAGACAGAAAAATCAAATTATTCTTATAGCTTTATAAACGAATATGGCCCCTATTTTGGAGGAATTTCAAGCAATTCAGGTGTTGGATTTACAGGAGTTTTTGTAAATGGAGTGAAAATTAACAACCAGGATATCATTGGATTAGGTTTAGGTTACGAAATTGGGGAAAATGAAACCCAAAGTATTCCTATTTTCTTAAATTACAGACACATCTTTCCTAGTTCTGTTGCACTTAAACCGGTAGTTAATTTTGCTATAGGCACACGTTTATCTTACTGGAATGTTCAAGAATTAATTGGATATGATCCAATATATTTATATCCAATTTATGGCCCTGAAAAAGAAGTTCATGCTTTTGGTTTTTATTCAACTATTGCAGCAGGTTTTAATGTTCACGCATTTTCATTAACTTCAGGATTTTTCCTAAGAACTGCTGGAGAAAGATTCCAAGCCGGTTTTGAAGTTAAAGTGGGATATACACTATAACTTTTGCTCCATTAGGGAAGCAAAATGCTTTTCAAATATCATTTTAACGTCGCTCATTGCGACGTTTTTTTGTATCTCTTTTTGAATGGATGTTACTCCTTTATCCACAAAACCGCAAGGATTAATGTGATTGAAATAAGATAAATCAGTGTTAACATTCAATGCAAAGCCATGCATGGTAACAAATTTTGAAGCTCTTACTCCAATAGCACAAATTTTTCTTGTTTGTGTCGATCCAACATCTAACCAAACACCCGTTGCACCATCTAATCTGGTACCAGTAATACCAAATTCAGCTATTGTCCTAATGATTGCTTCTTCAATGATGTGAATATATTCTTTGAGCGAAACTTTGTGATTTTCCAAATCCAAAATGGGATAACCCACTAATTGTCCAGGACCATGATAAGTGATATCCCCACCACGATCAATCTTGAAAAAAGTAGCATTGATTTTATTCAAAAACTCCTCATTGATAAGCAAATTATTGATTTGACCACTTTTACCCAAAGTATAAACATGGGGATGCTCACAAAGAACAACTTGTTCTAATTCTAAAGTTGGGTTATTGTTTTTTTTAGTCTCAATAATGTGATTAAAAATTTCTTCTTGTTGATCCCAGGCTTGTGCATAAGGGATCATTTTCCAATCTACAAATTTCATAATACTATTTTTTTCTTGATTCTTCAATTTTTTTTAAAAAAGAGCGCTCAGCCATATAAGAAGATCTTACTAATGGGGCACTTTCAACACTGTCAAATCCTAGTGATAGGGCTACATCCTTATATTTTTGGAAAGTTTCAGGAGTCACATATTCTTGAACTTCAATATTTTGCAAGGTTGGTTGAAGATATTGTCCAATAGTAATCATTTGGCATCCAATTGCTTTAACCTCTTGAAGGAGTTCCATAACTTCCGCTTCGGTTTCCCCAATTCCAACCATAATGCCCGTTTTACAAACTACCCCTGATTGAACTATGAGTTTTAAAGTATCCATACTTTTCTCATAAGTAGCTACACTTCTTACACTTGGGGTTAATCTTCTGACAGTTTCAAGATTGTGAGCAACAATATCCGGTTTTGCTGAAATGATTGGAGCAAGTTGTTCTTCATTGTAGTCGGGAATCAATAATTCTATGATAATATCAGGATTTAATTCCTTGACTTTTAAAACTGTATCTCTCCAATGTAAAGATCCTTTATCGGGTAAATCATCACGATCTACGGATGTAATCACACAATGTTTCAGCTCCATCAATTGGATACTTTGAGCTAATAATTGAGGTTCTTCTTTATTTAATGGTTGAGGTTTTCCTGATTTTGTTGCACAAAATTTACAAGCCCTGGTGCAAATATCCCCCATTATCATAAATGTTGCAGTTCCTAAACTCCAGCATTCAGCTTTATTGGGACATTTTCCACTACTACAAATAGTATGTAAATGATGATTTTCCACCATTTTTTTAACATGTGAATAGTGTTCGCCACTTTCAATTTTAATTTTTAGCCAATCCGGTTTTCTTTGAATTTTCATTAGGGTTTTGAGATATTTTGAAGAATATAATCCGTTAAAACTTTGTAAACTGATTCGTAAGGTGTCCCTTTTAATTCTTCTAAATGAGTATTAATAATATTAAAATCTTTTCGCTTTGCAGGACCAGTTTGTACTTGATCAGGTTTTTGAGTAAACACTTTTTGAACAGATTCTGATAACAAAGGGTGCATTATGTTCCAATCAATCTGGTTTTTTTCTAACATTTTATAGCTGATATCATAAAGTGCATTCGAAAAATTAGATGCAAAAACAGCAGCTAAATGAATAGTATGTCGTTGCTGATCATCTAAATAATAAATCTGATCTCCAAAAACAGATGCAAATTGCTTAAATTCATCCATTAAAGACTCGTTTTGTAAATCAACACATATCGGTATAGATAATTTTTTATATTGATTCAAAGAATGGCAGGAAATAGTCTGAAATGGGTATAAAACGCCGAACTCAAGTGCATAAGGTTCAAGAATAGATTTTGATAATGATCCTGAAGTATGCACAGCAAAGTTTAATTTAAAAGGTAAAGTTTCTAAAACTTCTAAATAGGCATGATCTGGAAGTGCAAATATGTAAATATCAGCATTGGTATTTAGAATAGATAGATCTCTTCCGGAAATATGTTGTAAAGTAAAATGGTGATCTTTTTGTTGAATTAACGTTTGATACAACCAATTTCCTACATTACCTTTTCCAATAATGGAGATCTTTGAGATCATTTTATTTTAACTTTAGATTGAAGTCTATGGCATCTTTCATTTCAGAGAAATAGTGAAATTTCATACCTTCAATAAAATGCTCTTTGATTTCAATAATATCTTTTTTGTTTTCAGAAGAAAGAACAATATCATAAATACCTGCTCTTTTAGCTGCTAATATTTTTTCTTTGATACCACCCACAGGAAGCAATTTGCCTCTTAACGTGATTTCACCTGTCATAGCGATCTTTTCCCTAATATTTTTCTTAGTGAATGAAGAGATTATGGAAGTTAAAATGGTAATTCCGGCAGATGGACCATCTTTTGGGGTAGCTCCTTCTGGCACGTGAATATGGAGTTTATTTTTTTCAAATATCTGATCATCAATTTGATAATCGGATGCATGAGCTTTTAAATATTCGTAAGCTATCGTTGCGGATTCTTTCATAACATCACCCAGATTTCCAGTTAATGTTAGTTCACCTTTTCCTTTATTTATTACAGATTCAACAAATAATATTTCACCTCCCACTGAAGTCCAAGCTAATCCTGTTGCTACTCCGGTCATTTCAGCGTCTAAAGTGCGTTCTTTTTGGAAAATTGGGGCTCCAAGTGCATTTTGGATATCTGTAATTGAAATTGTTTTTGTTTTCAATTTTCCACTTTGAACATATTCCGCAGCACGTTTTCTGATCACTTTTGCTATTAATTTTTCAAGATGACGAACACCTGATTCACGAGAATAGTCCAGGATCATTTTTTCGATTATATCATCAGAAAAAGTAATCTTTTTCTTTTCTAAGCCATTCTCTTTGAGTTGTTTAGGAATTAAATGTCGTTGAGCAATCTGTATTTTTTCTTCTAAAAGATAACCGGTAATATCAATAATTTCCATTCTATCTAAGAGAGCAGGATGAATATTTCCTAGATTATTAGCAGTTGCAATAAAAAGAACTCGGGATAAATCAAAAGAGGTTTCCAGATAATTATCGTAGAAAGTAGTGTTTTGTTCAGGATCTAAAACCTCAAGAAGTGCCGCTGATGGATCACCTTGAATATTCATTCCGTTTACTTTATCGATTTCATCCAAAACAAAAACAGGATTAGCCTGACCTGCTTTTCTCATACTTTGAATAATACGGCCCGGCATAGCTCCAATATAGGTCTTTCGATGTCCTCGAATCTCAGATTCATCACGAAGACCACCTAAAGACATTCGAATATATTTTCTACCTATTGCATCTGCTATTGATTTACCTAAAGAAGTTTTTCCAACTCCCGGAGGGCCGGCTAAACATAAAATAGGTGATTTCATGTCCCCTTTTAGTTTTAAAACAGCGAGATATTCAATAATTCTTTCTTTAACTTTTTCTAAACCGAAATGATCCTTATCCAAAGTTTTTTGAGCATCTGAAAGATCAAATTTGTCTGAAATAAATTCATTCCATGGCAAATCTACCAATAATTCTAAATAATTAAGTTGTATAGAATAATCGGGAGCCATAGGGTTAGTCCTTTGTAGTTTTTTCAACTCTTTATTGAACAAATCCTGTGTATCAGCATTCCACTTTTTTTGTTTAGATTTTTCAATCAATTCTTCAGTATCTTTATCAACCGGATTTCCTCCCAACTCTTGCTGAATTGCTTTCATCTGTTGATTTAAAAAATACTCTTTTTGCTGTCTATCCATCTCCTCTTTGGACTTGTTTTGGATTTGATGCTTCAGCTCAAGAAGTTGTAAATCTTTATTTAAAAATTTGAGAATCACTTTTCCTCGTTCAATAATCTCAGGCATCTCTAATATAGACTGTTTGTCAGCAACGTTAATTGACAAATTCGATGTTATGAAATTAAGAAGGAAATTAGGGCTTTCGATATTTTTTAATGCATGTCCGGTCTCTTTGGGTATAGAGTTAGATAATTTAAGCATTTGATTTGCTGTATCCCGGATTGAATCGATTAAAGCATTAAAAGTTTCATTTGTTTGAATTGATTCATCATGATCATTGGTCAAAAACTCTTTAACCCGAGCCATATAGTAGGGCTCAGATTGGGTAAGTTCTATCAATTCAAATTTTTTAATACCTTGAACAATAATTGTAACACTTCCATCAGGCATGGACAAAAATTTCAGAATTTTTGCGACAGTACCAACAGTGTACATATCTTCCTGCGTTGGATTTTCTACTTCATTATCTTTTTGGGTAATTACACCAATGGGGGTGTTAGTTCTTGAATATTCCTGAGCTAATTTTATTGATTTATTACGTCCAACAGTGATAGGGATCACCATGCCCGGGAACAAAACTGTATTGAGCAATGGAAGAATGGGGATAATTTCATCAATTATTTCTTCTTTTAAGAGCTTTTCATCTTCTAAAGAGAAAAGAGGAATAAAGTTAGTTTCTGAGTTGATTAAATCATTCATTAATATGAGGTCGTATAGCATAATTAATCTATTTTTTCATATAATCTACGGATTATATCAAAATATGTTTCATTTGGTTCAATATTTCTACGAATCATCATGGCAGATTCGGAAGATATTATTTTATTTAAATAATTTTTTTCATATTCTTTACCTGGAGAACCAAAACTAAAAGAGGGAATATGAACAGCCTGGAAGTTAGAATCATAAACATTGCAACAGATTCCCATGACAGTTCCGGTATTAAAAGAAACGTTAATTCCACATTTAGAATGATCTCCCATCATTAATCCACAAAACTGTAGTCCTGTTTTTTGGTAGTTTTGAGTAGCATAGTTCCATTGTTTCACTTCAGAGTAATCATTTTTAAGATTGGAGGCGACTGTTCCTGCCCCAATATTACACCAGGTTCCAATCACCGCATTCCCTAAATATCCGTCATGTGCTTTATTGGAATATCCAAATATAACAACATTGCTGATCTCACCTCCCACTTTAGAAAAAGGTCCTATGGTTGTTCCTCCATATATTTGTGCTCCCATTTTAACTGTTGCATCATTTAGAAGTGCAAAAGGACCTCTAATGTTTGATCCTTCCATAATTTCAGCATTTTGGCCAATATAAACCGGCCCTGCAGTACAATTAATGGTGGAAGCTTCAATCGTAACACCCTCTTCAATAAATAGGTTATTGAGATCACCAATTAGTGTATTAGAAGTACTTAATGGTGAACTTTGCCTATCTTGAGTTAGTATTTGAAAGTCAGATACAATTTCATCCGCATTATATTGAAAAATATGGTGTTTTTCCGTAATCGCAATATAAGAATCTGAAAATATTGTTTTAGGAAACTGATCCAGAGATTGAAATTGATCAGGTGAACCGGCTCTAAGGGCTATGAGAGTTCCGTTTTGATCCGTTAAAGCTGTCCCTAATTCTAGCTTTTGAATCGCATCAATTAAAAGTGGGTTTGGTATCAGATTTCCGGCAATAAAAAGATTGTCATTTTCAAGGTATAATGGATAATATTCCATTAAATAATCAACCGTAAAATCAGAGATCTCTTCATTGAATAAATATTCCCATTTTTCCTTGATGGTCATAATTCCAACTCTTATATCAGAAATGGGTCTGATATAAGTAAAAGGGAGTAAGTTGGTTCTAAATTGATTGTCAAAAAGGATAATACTCATGGTTTATTAAAATAAAAATTGAGGCCTTTTAATTAGAAAAAGCCTCAATAAAGTAATATGTGAAAAATTTAGTTTTTCTTGTCAAAATGTTTTTGATACTTGTTGCGGAATTTATCAACACGACCTGCAGTATCTACTAATTTAACTTTACCGGTAAAGAATGGGTGTGAAGTGTTAGAAATTTCCAATTTAATTAGAGGATATTCATTTCCGTCTTCCCATGCGATGGTATCTTTTGTTTTAATAGTAGATTTGCTGATGAATGCAGTTTCATTAGACATGTCTTTGAAAACCACTGTTCTATACTCCTTAGGATGAATCTCTTTTCTCATTTTCGTTACTATTTTTAATTGGTCGGCAAAAGTACAAAAAAAATTGATATAAATTGTTGTCTAATGCTGCTTTTTAAATAATTTTATTAATTTATTTGATTTTTATATACTATTTTTTTCTTTAATCTATTTTAATACAGTTATTTAAAATTATTAGTAAAGAATTTAATAACATGTAAATGTTGGTTTTTTAGCTTTTACGAGCACGAATCATAGCGCCGGTCTTTCCTTTTCCTAATCGGATATAGTCCAGTAATGGTCTGTTTGATGGACAACTAAATGAGCATGAACCGCATTCGCAACAATCAAGGATTCCATTTTTTTCGCAAGATTCGTAATCTTTCATTTCTGAAAGTGGAGCAATAAGAAATGGTTCTAGTCCCATTGGACATGCTTGAACGCATTTTCCACAACGTAAACAATTTTCAATTTTTCCTCTTTGACTTTCAGTTTTGTCCATTAATAGTATGCTGGACATCCCTTTTACTGTAAAAGTGGAAAGATTAGAGATAGCTTTACCCATCATTGGACCACCTGAAATGATTTTCCCTGTATTTTCAGGTATTTGAACATGATCTAAAATTTCATTGATTGGAGTTCCAAGTCTTACTTGATAATTCTTTAATTGAGATAATTTTTTACCGGACACAGTCAAAAATGTTTCAATTAAAGGTTTATTTTTTTGTACTGCTTCATAAACAGCGTGACAAGTAGTGATATTATTGACAATAACACCCACTTCTATTGGTAATTTTCCACTGGGAACTTCACGATTAACCAACGCTTTGATTAACTGTTTTTCAGCACCTTGTGGATACTTTGTTTTTAATGGAACAATCTCAATATTTGGATATTGAGCAGCAACTTTTGTTAAGTGTTGAATGGCTTCAGGTTTATTATTTTCAATTCCAATTAAAGCTTTTGAAGCTCCTGATGCAATCATTAATGCATTCACCCCAACAAGACACTCTTCAGCACGTTCAATCATCATACGGTAGTCAATGGTGATGTAAGGTTCACATTCAGCAGCATTAACCAAAATATAATCTACTTTTTTATTATCGGGAATCATATACTTAACATGAGTAGGAAAACAAGCTCCACCTAAACCAACAATACCACAAGACTTGATTCTGTCAATAATCTCAGTTTTAGAAAGTTTAATCTCTTTTACAATTTCGGTTGATCTATCAATTGATTGATCCCATTCATCATTTTCTACATTTATAATAATGCTGTTTTTCTTGAATCCAAAAGCATCAGGAACTAAATCAACATTGTGAATTGTTCCGGAAAAAGGAGAATGGATATTAGCCCCAATAAACCCTTCTGCTTTGGCAATAAGTTGTCCAACTTTTACAACATCTCCTTTTGTAACCACTGGAGTTGAAGGAGCACCTAAATTTTGGTTTAAATATATGGTTGCTTGTTTAGGTAATGGAAAAACTTCTACACTGAATTGATTTGATAATTTATTTTCTTCAGGATGAATTCCACCGATTTTGAAACTTTTCATAGGATTTTAATTTTCAATGTTAGTTTACTGTTTCTAAAACTTCTTCAGTTGCTTTTACTTCCTTTTTTGGTGGAAAGTTGACTTCAATTATTGCATTAGTTGGGCATTCAGATACACATTTTCTGCATAATTTGCATTTTGTTTCATCTATATAAGCAAGATTATTGTTGACTGTGATAGCATCAAACGCACAAACTTTAACACATTTACTACATCCAATACAAGCAACAGCACAATTTTTCTTAGCATACGCACCTTTGTCTTGATTAGAACAAGCTACATAAATTCTTCTGTTTTTCTTACCTTTATTTCTAATTTCAAGTAAAGTTCTAGGACATGCTTTCACACATGCACCACAACCAACGCAATTTACTTCATCAACCAAAGGTAGTTTAGTAACAGGATCCATTTTAATAGCATCAAATTTGCAAACTGAAACACAGTCCCCACATCCTAAACATCCGAATTGGCAACCACTTTCTCCAGAAAATAAGGTAGAAGCATAAGCACAACTTAATGCAGAATCATACAAAGATTTGGCAGGAGCAAATTCACAGGAACCGTTACATTTTAAAACAGCCATAATAGGATCAATTTCTACTGCAGTAACACCTAATACTTTAGCAACATTAGACATTGTATCGGAACCCCCGGCAGGGCAAACTAATCCTTCAACATTTCCTGCTTTAACGATAGCTTCAGCTAAGCCTCTACAACCCGGATATCCACAACCTCCGCAGTTGGCTCCGGGTAATTGTTCAGCAACTTCATCAATAAGTGGATCTTCATCTACTTTAAAAGCTTTTGAAATAATAAAAATGATAATGGCAGAAATAAGCGCTATGCCACCTAAAACTGCTGCTGCTATGAGAATAAAATTTAAATCCATCGATTACTTTTTTTGGAAGTGCAAAAGTAAAAATAAAATCTTAATTTTGCACCCTAAATTTAAAAAAAATGCAATTCATTTCTCCTTACTTTCTATTTGCCCTATTAGCAGTATTAATTCCCATTTTTATACATCTTTTTAATTTTAGAAAATATAAATCTGAATATTTTTCCAATGTAAAATTTTTAAAAGATATTTTACAAAAAACAAAAAAAGAATCTCAATTACAACATTTAATTATATTATTATTAAGAATTTTAGCAATTTCTGCATTGGTTTTTGCATTTGCTCAACCGTTTATTCCCAATAAAAAATTAAAACTTCAAAAAGGTAATTTAGTAACACTTTTCATTGATAATTCCTACTCTATGGAATCTTTCTCTAAAAATGGATCTTTCCTTAAAGAATCAGTAGATGCTGCTAAAAAAATCATAAATGCCTTTTCTTATAATGACGATTTTGTTCTTGTTTCCCACGATTTTTCCGCAAAACAATCTCATATATTAAACAAAGATGAGATTTTAAGTGAATTGGATAATATTAGTGTATCCCCTCAAACCAAAACTTTTTCAGAAATACTTAAATTTAAGGATAATATTGGAGTTTATTCAAAAAAGACGAATCATTTTAATTACTATTTGTCCGATTTTCAAAAAAGTGGATTTGACTTTTCCAATCTATTAAAAGATTCCTCTTTTCATTATTTTGTACCTGTCCAAAATGAAGAAATCAACAATATTTCTATTGATTCTTGTTGGTTTTTATCTCCGGTATTTAAATTAGGATATCAAGTGACATTAAATGTAAGACTAAAAAATTATAGTTCAGAAGATGTGGTAAAAATACCAATTAAATTATATGTTAATGGAACACAAAAAGCTTTAAATGCTTTAGATATTAAAGCAGGAAGTTATGCAGATTGTCAGATGAATTATACAATATCTGAAACAGGAAAACAATCGTGTTATGTTGAGATCAATGATGCCCCAATCCACTTTGATGATCGTTTCTACTTCGTTTATAATGTATCGGCAAATAGCAATATTTTGGTTATAAATGAATCTAATAACAGATATATTAATGCCCTATATGGTAAAGATTCAGTTTTTAATTTTACTCAGTTAAACGTAAAACAAATTAATTATTCAATTTTTAAAAATTCAGATTTAATTATTTTAGATCAAATTAATCAATTATCGTCCGGATTACAAGATGAATTGAAAAAATATATTGAAGCAGGTGGATCTGTCATGATTTTTCCAACTGAAACGATGGATTTGAATTCATGGAATCAATTTTTAAATATCCTTCAGATTCCAAATTTTCGATCCCTAAATATTAAAACATTAAAAGTAAAAACATTAAACATAGAAAGTGTTTATTTTAAAGGTTCATTAGCAGAAGATTATTCACAATTTGAAATGCCACAGGTTCAAAAATATTTTCAATTTAATGGAGATCTAACAAATAGTGAACCAATTATGACCTTAGAAAATGGGGATCCTTTATTCACTTTATTTTCTTTTTCAAAAGGCAAAGTATTTTTATCTGCAATTCCACTTGAAGATAGTTATAGTAATGCACATAAAAATGCAATAATGTTTATTCCGCTTCATAATATTGCACTAATGAATCAAATTCAAAATAAGCTATATTATACGATTGGCAAAGATCAATTTATAATTGTAAAAAAATCCAATACAGGAAATGAAGATTTATTTGTTTTAAAATCCGAAAATTCAGAAGAGATGATACCTGAAAAAAGAAATTATGGAAACGAAGTTGCTCTATTTTTCCATAATGGGATCAAAGACGATGGGATTTATCGAATCATGCAAGAAAGTGATACTACAGATTTATGTGCTTTTAATTACAATCGGGCTGAATCTGATTTGCATTATTATCAGGAATCAGATTTAAAAAAATTGATCAAACAAAGTAATGGAAAGGGAGATATTTTAAATTTTCAGGCGAAAGATTTAACAAAATCGGTATCTGAAAAGTTAACTGGGACACCCTTATGGAGGTATTTTCTTCTATTATCTATACTATTTTTAGCATTAGAAGTATTAGTTTTAAGATTCTGGGGAAAACCCATTTATAAAAAGCGATAGATTCGAATGCTCGAATGCTCAATGTGCTCAGAATGCTCAATGTGCTCGGGTGCTCAATGTGCTCATTTTCATTATTCATTATTCATTATTCATTATTCATTCGTCTGTGGTCTGTAGATCCCGCTCCAGAGGAGCGTTATATTGGTAGCAAATGAATATCCGATGGATTAGTTCGCTACAGAGTAGCGTTATATTTGTATTCCAACCTCGAATGGTGTTACATATAAATGAAAAATTCGAGCACACGAGCATTCTGAGCAATCGAGCATTCTGAGCAATCGAGCATTCTGAGCAATCGAGCATTCTGAGCAATCGAGCATCACGAGCATTCTGAGCAATCGAGTATTCTGAACTTTTTATTTACAAAAATAATTTGGAATCTAAGGTGAAAATTTGGGTTTTGAAGTTTGATATATATCAAAAAAGCATCCGACTATGGATGCTTTGGATTCTAAACAGTTTCATAAGATCTAAATAGTACACAACGATGAAAATAACATTTCTCCTGACTTTGACACAATAAATTTTTCCATTTTATAAATATAAGTAAATCAGTATTATATAAATTATGCGTCACCAAAATGGGTGACGCAAGGTAAAATATGCTTAATTTTGCGGTATGTTTATACGAAAAAAGAAAAATAGATCTGGAACAACAAGTGTTGTTGTTGTTAATAAATCACATGGTAGATTCAAAGAATTAATTACCATTGGTGTGAGTGATGATGAAGTTCAAATTGAGCAATATATCAATCAAGCTCGCCAATGGATTGAAATTCAAAGTGGGACTCCAGATATTTTTAAACAAAAAGCAAGAGAAGAGGAAGAAAAACAAGTTACAGAGCATTTGTTGTCTAATATTGAAAATGTGCTTATCAATGGCACACAACTAATTTTAGATAAAGTATTTAAAATCACGGGATTTGATGCCATAGAGGATGATATTTTACGTCAATTGGTGATTGCTCGTTTAGGACAGCCCATGAGCAAATCTGCTACTGTTGATTATCTTAAATCATATTTTGATGAAGATATTCAGTTATATAAGATTTATCGTTATTTAGATAAACTTTATAATACACAGCAAGAACAGATCCAACGAATAAGCGTAGAACATACTCGTAAGATTTTAGGTGGCAAAATTGGTCTAATGTTTTATGATGTGACTACACTTTATTTTGAATCCGATTATAGTGATGAGTTAAGAGAAAATGGTTTTTCAAAAGATGGCAAACACAGTCAACCACAGGTTGTACTGGGATTGTTAGTTAGTAAAGATGGTTATCCGCTTTCATATTCATTATTTAATGGCTCTCAATACGAGGGGAAAACAATGTTGCCGATTGTTGAAGATTTTGTTCAAAGATTTCATTTAGATGATTTTGTGGTTGTTGCCGATTCCGGGTTAATGAGTAAATCAAATATATCTCTATTGCAATCTGGTGGATACAAATATATTGTGGGAGCAAGAATAAAAAATGAGACAGAAGTAGTGAAAAGAAATATTTTGTCTTTACCAAAGCATGATAATGAATTTCATGAGCTTAAAAAAGGTGATTCCAGGTTAATCGTAAGCTATTCTTCAGTTAGAGCTAGAAAAGACAAATACAACAGAGATAAAGGTGTAAAACGACTTCAAAAAGCATATAAAACGGGAAATATCACTAAAGAGAACATCAACAAACGAGGATACAATAAGTTTTTGGAGATATCAGATAATGTAAAAGTAGTTATCAATCAAGAAAAAATAAAAGAAGACGAAAAATGGGATGGGTTAAAAGGATACATTACGAATACATCGCTTTCAGCTAAAGATGTTTATGAACAATATAACGGATTATGGGTTATTGAAAAAGCGTTCAGAATAACAAAAGGAACTCTTGAAATACGACCTATGTTCCACTTTACACCACGAAGAATAGAAGCACATGTTTGTATTTGCTTTGTTGCTTACAAAGTATATAAAGAATTAGAAAGAGTATTGAAAACTAATAATATAAACTTAAGCGTGGATAAAGTTCTTAATATTGCTAAAACAATTACCACTATAAAAGTAAAATTACCAATTAGTGAAACAATACTCACAAAAACTATGATTATAACTTCTAAACATAAATCAATTGCTATGCTTTTTGATGATCATTTCTGGAAATCCATTTAGGGTGACGCATAGTCAAAGTCAGGAAACAGTTTCATAAGATCTAAATAGTACACAACGATGAAAATAACATTTCTTAAAGTTGTTACCGCTTACATCCGTGACTTTAAAGCTAAACAAAATTATGCGGTCTAACTTTGCTGTTTACCCTTATCTGAGCCTTTATCACCAAAACCAAAATTAAAAAATTGATGCTATAAAAAAGAGAGCTACGGGAACTCTCTATGAGTATTGTGTTTAAATTATGAAAATAATATTCAGAATTCAGTCTGAATTTTGGGGTTAAATAAAACTTTTATTTTGAGTTAATTTTTTCATTGGAGGGAGTCTGTTTGAATAAAGTCTTTATTATCAATATCTAATATCGTTACAATTTTGTTTTTATAATTAAAATCATAAACTTTTAGATTTTCAATTGAAGATTTTGAAATGTTAATTAAATATTCACCTATTATTAATGGGATAATATCATCCCCTACTAAATAAACTATAACTTTATTTTTATAAATTTCTCTTCTAATTATGTAACTTTCAATCGTTGATTTATTTTCAGAGTATTCGTATAATTTTACTTTTATTTCAGTATTAAATAAATGATAAAAACTCATATCATCATTTATTTTATAACAATATAAAATAACAGCATTATATCCTGTTCCATTATGATGTCTTTCTTTAATCCAAAGAAGAAGATCTGAATGAGTATATTCAATATAAAAATATGGTTTAGAAAAAAATGAACTATCAAAATCAGATTCTTCAAAATCTAAATAATTAATTTTAATAACTCTTTTTGAAATGTTTTCTGTTTTTGAATTGTATGCTAAAAAATGGAAATAATTAAAAAAAGTGTTTTTTGTTTCATATATATAGATAGAAACTGAATCATTCACATTTTTTTTGAATATTATTTCAGATAAAGAATCTCCAAAATTTTGATTTAACACACCTTTTTTTATTTTAAGAAATTTATCTTTAACTAAATACGGCGTAGTTTCATAACTCATTTTATCAATTTCATAAGATGGAAAGTTAAATTCATTCACAATGAACACTTTATTTAACAAATCTTGTGCGTTTATCTTATTCCCCAAATTTAGAAATTGACAAAAGAAAACTAATAAAATTATATTTTTTGATTTCATACTATCATTTTTTTGTATTTTTTTTTGGAGTAACTTTTGGAACGGCTTCATAAAAAATAATATAAACTTTTCCTTTAGAAACATCACCACCTCCGATATTATAAAAAGGGCCATAAACTTTTACAATTTTTTGAGTATAATACTTATCACTTATAGCAGGAGTTTTTGCATTTTTATCAGGAGATAAGTAAAAATATTTAACATTTTTATTGTCTTTGATTTCTTTGTCTACTTCAGGAAAATTATCCGATAAATGAAATTTTGCTAATAATTTTTCATATTTTGTGATAAATGAATTCGTTTTTTTATGTACATCTGTATTCCTTTCCTCTCCAATTAATTTTATTGCTGCTCGTGCTGCAAGTAACTGAGAAAGTTTATCAGGATCCCATTTAGTTGGATCATCCAGCTCTGCTTGACTTGGGGTCATATTTTTTGTAGGATATAGACCACTTGTTTCACCCCATGAAATTGAATTTATGTTTTTTACATTGTTAGTATTTACATCTTTTAATTTTTTCAAAGGATCATCAGGCCCTCCTTCAACAATCTCCATCCCGTTCGGATCCACCAACATGACTGGATTATTAGCGCAATAGTTATACGGTGACATGCTGGGGTACTTATCACTCATCGGGTCAACAGAGAGCCAAATGCTTAAACCGCTGTCGTAGTAACGAGCCCCAAAGTAACCATAACCTGTTTCAACATCTTTCTCTTTGCCTGAGAAGGTGTAAGGTGTGTTCCAAGAAGAGTTGCGTTGGTCAACCCAATCTTCACCAAACGGTAAGTAATGAAGATGTTGGATGGCATTTCCGCTTCCATATAACCTAGGATTGTCCATATATGCAAAATTCATCCAGTTTCCGTTTATGTTCATGAGCGTATTTCAATGTTGATTTACATGCGACAAATATACAACATTTTTTATTGTTTTACCACAAAAGACACCAAGAATAATATCACAGAGGTCTCCATGAAAAATGCTCCGCGGTCCCTGCGTCCTCTGCGAGAAAATTTATTTTATTATTCCGGAGAAGTGTTGGAAAAATATTTTGTATCTATTTCATATTAAAAGAGTTACAAAATTTCGTTTTTTTAACCAGAACTGTTTCCACACTTTCCCGGAATAAACAATTTAAGATATCAGGGCTCCGCCCCTAACAAATTACAAATCCACATCACAAACTACAAAGATCACACTCCTATGGAGCTTATGAAAGACAACAGACAGCGGTCGGCAGACTGCAGACTAATGAAAAATGAAAAATGAGCACATTGAGCATTCACGCAATTGAGATTTCACAGTCGTTTCTCACCTGTCTCCAGTCAAATATTTATTTGCCTAAAAATCAATTTATGGAACAAACAGTGTAGAGTATCAGCAAATCTCCAAGTTGTTTTTTAAAACTCGTTTACTAAACTAACAAAAATCAACAGCGATAGTAATCAATACAATCGCTGTTTTTTTTATAACTATCTCAAAAAGTAAAACCATAAACGTCATTTATCAAATAGCCTTTGGCAATTATCAAATAAGTAATGGCAGTTATCATATAGCCTTTGGCAATTATCAAATAGCCTTTGGCAATTATAAAACAGAGAAATGTAGTTATATTTTCTGAAATGTTGTGATTATAATTGTCATGTTCGATCGTATTTTGAAAGCTACCAATATAACGCTCCGCTGGAGCGAGATTGTTTGGTCGGTAATTCGTTTGCTACCAATATAACGCTCCGCTGGAGCGAGATCGTTTGGTCGGTTATTCGTTTAGCTACCAATATAACGCTCCGCTGGAGCGGGATCGTTTGGTCGGTTATTCGTTTGCTACCAATATAACGCTCCGCTGGAGCGGGATCGTTTGGTCGGTTATTCGTTTGCTACCAATATAACGCTCCGCTATAGCGGGAAAAGACTACAGACAACGGACTGCAGACTACAGACGAATGAATAGTGAATAATGAATAATTAAAAATGAATAGTGAATAGTGATCAGGTTTTAGAACAGTCTCACAGTCTCAATTATATACCATAATCAATAACTAATTTTCAAAAATTTAGATTCAAAAGGTTTTATGGTTTTGGGTTGATTATTGATTACTTCTCCTATGGCATTCACTTCTTCAATACTTTTAATATTTAGTAGAGGTGATGTAATATGTATTTCATGAGTCGTTCCGGCAATCTCCCTAATATGTAATATGACCGATTTTTGATCACTTTGAGGATACATCGCTACTAAAAGTATTTGATCAGTATGAAAATCAAGATATTGAATGAGATTTGATTTACCGTTTGTTAACTTGAAATCTTTCGGAAGAACTCTGTATGTAAACGGAACTTTTTGATTCCATCCAAATTGAGTCGAATTTTGATGAGATTTCTGATTTGAAGTTGTTAAATAGTAACTCCAATTCATTTCACCTCGAAAATCAGCATTGAAATTTGTTACCCAATAATTATTCATAGGCCAGGAAAAAATATGTGTGGATTCAGGTTTCGCATCAGCTTTGTATCTTCCCATATTGATATTCCCAAAATGCCATAACGGAAATTCATTGCACGATACAACTATTTGGGCTTGATCGGAAGCAACAGATACAAACGATTGAGAAGTATTCCAATCGTTTGAAGAACCTAATATTTGATCTACACCAGCTTCCATCACACCCCCAGGCAATTCACAGTAAATTTTTCCATCAGGAATAATAAATGGCATGGCTATGTAAAAAGATTCAGGATTTACATTTTCATTTTTATAAATGGAATAGGATAATTCTATCTGTTTAGTGGTTTTATAAACCTTTAATTCAAAGAAAAAATTGGATGGCATCGATTCAATTCCATTTTTTGCTTTTGCTGAAAATTTATAGGAATCAAAAATCGAACCCGGAATCATTCCAATATAATGAATTGATTCTAAGCAATATCGTTCATGTGCTCCCATCCTTTTAGATTCCAATGAACTTCTTTCGGCTAATGATTCCCCCACAAATTCACCTAATTGATATTTTGATTCGGGATCTATTAGATTTTGAGCTATAGTTTTATCAAACCATTTCAAAATTGTTCCATTTTTTATACTCAGCTCTATTGTGTACCATTGGTTTTCTATGGTCAAAATTGGATTTGGTGAATTTGTTTTGTTTATTGATTCAATATTGGCTAATTCGGATGTAGTTCTTATAAAAAACTGTTTTGAAGTAAATGGAGGAATGGAATCGAACCAAATCCACCAATAGGTTCCTTCCGGTCTGTTTTCTGCTATCTGATATTTTGATATTGTTCCATTGGAATCTAAAATTTCCATTTTATTTTGGATTGGGACCATTTCATGTTCAATATAAACTTTTATCATTCCACTTCTCATCCAGGGTAATGTATTGGTAACAATAACGGATGGATATAATGGTGATTTTGAAAATTGTGTTTGTAGGATTCCCTGGGCTGTTTCACCCATGATTTTTGCTTTTCTATAGGCTTCCCAGGCATAAGATTCTTTAATGGCACGCTGCTCCAGAGTTTGTTTACAATATGGTTCTCTAATACTGGCATGAAAACCGGTTGTATGTTCTCCATAAAATAAAATGGCATTAAGAATTTCTTCAATTCTGGGTGTCGTATTTTGAGGTAATTGATTTTGATTCAAGGAGATTAGTGCTAAAGTAGCACTATTAGCTATCAAGTCAGATTGTGCATATCTGGTTGCGATCACTTCTCTGGGAGAAGCCCCGAATCCATCAGTCCACCAATCTGGCCAACCCCCTTTAATTATTGGAAGTTCATTGAAGTGATTTGTTTCAAAATAATTAAAAAATTCAGATGTTAATGCTAATTTAATTTTAGGGAATTTATACTTTTCATTCCATTTTTTAATATTTTCACACGCTTGAATTGATGGGGGTGAATTATCAATAAGATAGCCTGAAAATTGCAATTGTGAAATAGAATAGGGATATCCTGTTTGTTCTAATTCTGAAAGGTATTCTAATAATTTAATTTCAAAAGATTGAAAGTCTGCTTTTTCAACTCCAACAAAATTTCCTTTGTTATAATGTTCAGCGCGATAAGCAATCATTTCAGATCCGGATGGTGATTGCCATCTAAAAACTGTCGGATAACTAAAACATGTCAGTGCTCTATGAGCATTGATTCCCATGTTTAAATACTTGACACCCAAATCCGGAAAAAAATCTGCAAAACACCAGCCAATACCATTCACATCATTTTGCATGGCAACTTGAACCGGAATATGAAATTGTTTCATTGTTTTGAGCGGTTTTAAAGATTGGGCTAAGATATTTTCATCCGGAATCTCATCAAAATTGAACATCATTGAAGTAACCTCTATCCTACCCTCTTGCATTCTTTTAATTAATCTGTCCGTTTGAGATTTTGGTCTGGTTAATAAAAACTCCTCCACAGCCCATGAAGCCTCACATGTCCATCTGAATTGAGCTTCTTTGGGATATTGATCAGTTAAATCGCAAAAATCCAGTACATAATCAATATATCGGATATGTTCAGCTAAAATTTCTGATTGAGATCTGGTATAGCCAATATCAGTATGAGAATGCTGCACAAAATGGACACTCCAGTTTCGGGATGGTGCTAAGGTTATAGTTTGAGATAAGATTGAAGAACCATACATAACTTCAACTTTTATTGATTTAGGTTCTGTCACTTTATCAATAGAAATTGCAAATTGGTTATAACCCAGTTGAATATCCTGTTTTGCTATAGTTTTACCATCTACTTTAACGATGGCTTTTTGAGGGGGTGCAAAATGGAAAAGATCAATAAAAATAGTTTGTTTTTCAATCCCTTTTTCTTCAACAATTGCAGGTAAAAGTCGTGCTTTGATCTCATTTTTCAATTCATCAGTATATAAAATAATCCAGGTTTGAGATTCTGCATTTTGTGCTACAAATTTTATATTTAAAGATTTTCCTATGGTAATCAAATCTTTTGGGATTCTAAGATACAAGAACCCTTTCATATCCTGATTGGCATCAAAAGCAATATTTTCAAATGCCAGTTGTGCTCCATTTTTACTGACGATGCTCCATTTTGGATTAGAGCGAGTATCAAAAGTAAACCATTTTTCTCCATCAATAAACAAATCGATAGAAATAGGAATTGCATTTGATCCAATGGCAAAAGGAAAAACAAACAAAACTGTTTTAGCACTATAATCTTTTGGGATTGGTTTCGTAACAAACTCCATTCTATTCATATCTTTATTTCCCCTAACCAATATGGAATTTGAAATGGAGGGGATCGGATAATAGTATGAAAAGTCATTTCCTTCTAGTTTATGATCAAATCCGAAAATAGGTTGATCTGAACGGGTAACAAACTGAGGAAAAAGAGTTTGTAAAATACACAAGATAAACAATATAAGTAAAATACTTTTTTTCATAGATTTAATAATTGAATAAAATTGTCACATTTTTTAAATAGTTATGCAAAGGTACAATATTTTTAATTACTTTTGCACCTTTATTTTCAACCATTGAATCAATTATCAATCAATAACTTATATATTAAAAATGCAAGAAACAAAACAAATTAAAATTGAATTAGCAGATCCGACACCACTTGGATTATTTGGATTAGCGTTAGTGACTTTGGTTGCTTCTACTCAAAAATTAGGGATAACAGATGGGTTATCTTTACTATTACCATGGGTGATTTTCTTAGGGGCTACTGCACAAATCATTGCCGGAATTATGGATTTCAAACATAATAATCTATTTGGAGCTACTGCTTTTTGTGGATATGGTTTATTTTGGTACGCCATTGCACTCACCTGGATGTTTAAAATGGGTGTTTTTGGGGAAACCTTAGCCACAATGGATATGAGTCAATTAGGATTTGCACTTTTAGGATACTTAATTTTATCTATAATCATAACAATTGGAGCATTTAGATTAAATACACTCTTATCTATTTTGATGATTTTTATTGATTTTTTATTTATTGGATTGTCCTTTGACATCTTTTTTGGTGGCCATTTCTGGCATTCATTTGCTGCCATTTCTGAAATCAGTATTTCAATTTTAAGTTTCTACGGTGTAGCTGCTGCTTTTATCAATAAATCTTACGGAAGAACAATCATTCCTTTAGGAAAAGCGTGGACCAAATAGAGATATAATTAATAATTAATAATTAATAATTAATAATTAATAATTAATAGCCCTGTACTTTAGTGCAGGGCTATTGTGTTAATTACAGCGCAATTGTGTTTAGGGCAGGCAATTTTTGAATTAAAAATTAGATTTGTGGGACGGTCCCTCCACCATTTCCGTTACCATTTCCATTTTCGGTATCTGAACCATTTTTCTTCTTCTTTGTTTCAAATTGTTTTCCGAAATTATATGCTAATCTTAATGAAACAGACGTTGAATTCCAATAAGAATACCCTTCTGAGGTAGAACCGTCCGGATATACATAATTCCAGGAGTATTTCCCGTTATTTAAGATGTTGTTTACAGATACTGATACTGTTAATTTTTTCTTAAAAAACTTTCCTCTAATTCCTGCATTCAGATTAAAACTTCCCTTTGATTTTCCCCATTCTGATTGTGAAGGTAACCGATAGTATCCACCTAAATCAGCTGAAAAGATTTTTAAGAAATTAAAACTTTGAGATGTATATAGAGAACTATTAAAGACTGTTTTTTCTTGCTTTACGTTTTGATAATTGAATTCACTATTTCCGTAAGAACCATAGATGTAGGCCATAAAATTCCACCATCTTCGTATGGGTAAATGTAAAGAGATATTGCCACTCAAACCACTACTTTTCCCAATATTTTGTGGAAATCGTGTAGTAACTCCTGTCGTTGGATCTAATACTCTGGTATATTCCACTTCATTAATAGTGTGATAATATCCCATATTTAGAAATACTAAGTAGTTCCATGAGTATCCTAAGGAAAAATTATGTGAATATTCAGGTTTTAATAATGGATTCCCTGTTGATACAGATAACTGTTCAGATACATCTACAAATGGATTTAAACTCATAAAACCTGGACGAGATATTCTGGAACTATAGTCAAAACTTATTGAGTTTTTCTTTGTTATATCAAAGCTAACATATAAGTTGGGAAAAAGATCGAAATAGGTTCCTGAGTTGGATTCTCCGGTTGTGATCAAAACCCCATTAATATGTGATAATTCACCTCTTAATCCTGCCCTTAAATAAGTGATTTCATCTAATTTTGTACCTATTGAACAATAGGCACTTGTTACATTTTCCATATATTTAAAATGGTTTGTATAATTTGTAACCAATTGATTATTAATAAAATTAACACTTTTATCTTCATTTGTTACAATCGATGTTTCTAATCCGGATTCAAAGGTAAAATCCCCGGATTCTTTTTCATAATACACTTCTAATTCGTAATCATCGTATATTTTAGGAAATTTAAGCACTTTTCTCTGTTGAATAAAGGAAGGAGTAAGAAAATTATCCTCATAGTACTGATATTGGTAATTATTTTCATCATTTGATTCATTACCGGAATAGTCAATGTTGATCTCTACATAATGGGAAGTTGCAGTATCAAAATCGTGTCTGAAAAAACCACTAACATAATGCCTAACCGATTTTGATAAACCGGAAACATTTTTTGAATAGGCTGAATCTATGATCTGATTGGTATAAATACGTGTAAAACTCTCATTTTCGGATAGATTATTCCTAACTCCTCCTCGATAAGTTACACCGAAAGTGTTCCTTTTATCAATCTGATATTCAGCATTAAATCCGTAATTGTGATTTTTATTATGACTTACATTATTCCAGAATTCATTATCTAACTCATTGGTAGTGTACATAGATGTGGATCCATCACTTCTTTTGTAGGTGGTTTTTGAAGTGCTTCCATTGGCAAAACTATTCCAATTATAACCGTAGTTTCCTGTTAAAAATAGATTTCCTACTCTTACATTCATATTTACCCCTTCATTATGTGAATATGTTCTACTAACAGATCCTGAAGCATATACGCTCCCATTTACTCCCAATTTATCATCTTTTTTCATAATTAAATTGATTAAACCTGCCGTACCTTGTGCATCATATTTTGATGAAGGGGAATTGATAATTTCCACTTTTTCAACTGTTGCTGCAGGTGTGCTTTTCAAATAGTTAACCAATTCATCGCCGGATAATTTGGATGGACGATTATTGATTAAAAAACCGGGACCACTTTTCCCGTTCACCATAATATTATCATCATTATCAATGGTAATAGAGGGGGTTTTTCTTAATAATTCAAAGATATTATCTCCAGCAGCTGAAGGATGAGATTCCACATTCATAATCAACTTACCCGGTTTTTCTTCAAATAATGGTTTCATATACACTACTTCTGCACCTTGTAACATGTGGGTTTGTTTTTTCAACAATACAATTCCTAAGTCCACATTTTTATTATCATTATTAATTATAAAAGTTTGAGTATAATAACTTTCATATCCCATGTAGTAAAGTTGAACATAATATTTTCCGGAATATAAAAAATCAAATTTAAACTTACCTGACGCATCTGTTAGTTCAGCTTTTACGAAAGAACTGTCTTTTGCATCAAATAGAAAACCACTGACATAAACTAATTTAGACTGATCAGTACTATCCGCAACAACTCCTTGAATTGTACCTCTTTGTGCTAATAATGAAGATGTTAGAAAAACAAAAAGTGTTAATAGTAGACTTTGAAAAACTATTTTTGAGAAGATCATATTTCTAAGTTTTAATTATTTATCTATGTGTTTGAATCAAATAATAATCCAAACGTAAAAGTAAGCAAAAAATTTTATATTAATAACGATCAGTTTGTATTATTTCTAAAAAAATGTTACAATTTCATTTTTCATTTTTTTGTACTTTTGCATCATTAATAAATTAAATAAAGTTGTGAGAAAATGAAAAAAATCGCATTAGTAGGGGCAACCGGTTTAGTGGGAAGTGTTATGATTAAAGTCTTAGAAGAGAGAGGATTTCAAAATATGGAACTGATACCTGCTGCTTCTTCAAAATCTATTGGAAAGAAAATAACATTTGCAGATAAAGAGATAGAGATTGTTTCTGTTGAAGAAGCAATCGAATCTACTCCTGATATTGCCATTTTTTCTGCCGGAAGTGCTGCTTCTTTGAAATATGCGCCACTTTTTGCTGAAAAAGGAACAGTGGTTATTGACAACTCTTCTGCCTGGAGAATGTTTGATTATATTCCTTTGGTCGTTCCTCAGATTAATGGATCCATTTTGACTAAAAATGACAAAATTATTGCGAATCCAAACTGTTCTACTATTCAGATGGTGATGGCCTTGGCTCCCTTACATAATGAGTATAAAATCAAAAGAATTGTGGTTTCAACCTATCAATCTGTAACAGGAACGGGAGTAAAAGCTGTAGCTCAATTAAAAGGGGAAAGAGATCACACTCCTCACGATAAAGTGTATCCTCATCCTATCGATTTGAATTTAATTCCTCATGGTGGATCTTTTGAAATTGATGGAAATACAACAGAAGAGACCAAATTAATTTTCGAAACACGTAAAATATTAAGAGACAACAACATTCAGGTTTCCGCTACTGTTGTAAGAGTTCCTGTTTTTGGTGGACACTCTGAATCAGTTAATGTTGAGTTCTATCATGACTTTGATATGGTAAAAGTTTATGAGCTGCTTCAAAATATGAATGGAATTACCATTCTAGATAATCCATCCGAAAATATCTATCCTATGCCTCTTTATGCAGAGGGTAAAGATGATGTTTTTGTAGGTAGAATCCGACGCGATCAGTCTCAGCCCAACACACTAAATATGTGGGTTGTTTCAGATAATCTTAGAAAAGGTGCTGCAACCAATGCAGTAGAAATTGCCCAGTATTTGTTAACTAATCTTTCATAACATGTTTATAAAAAAATTTAGGCTCTTTAAAATTCCATTACTTCTGATTGGATTTATTTTCTTTTTTTCTTTAGGAAAATCACAAGAGAGCACTCCTAAATTTCGCTATCAGTATGAAACTGTCAAAATGGATTCCACTTTTGACAATCCTGTTGACTTAACGATGGATACCTATATCGAAACAAACAGGAGTAAAATGGGAAAAGAACTCGATATTGTGATAGGTGAATCTGCTTCAGAATTACCGAGATATAAACCTCAAAGTCCGCTCTCCAATTTTTTAGTGGATCAACTCTACATTTATGCTTCTCAATACTTACAAAACAACAATAATAATGATTCTATTGATATTGCCTTGTTAAATTTAGGTGGAATCAGAGCCTCCATGAGTGCCGGTAAAATAAAGGTGGAAACAATGTATCAAATTGCCCCTTTCGACAATTATTTCGTTTTGGTTTATATCAAAGGGAGTGAGTTAAAAAAGATGTATAAGAAATTCACTGAAAAGGATATGGGTATTTTATCCCATTCTCAAATGGTATTTCAAAATGGAAGAATCACTTCTTTTTCTATTCAGGGAAAACCAATTCAGGATGAACAGATTTACGTTTTGGCAACCATCGACTTCCTTTCCAATGGAGGTGATGGATATTTAGAAAACATCAAAGTTGAAAAAGTGGACTATACCGGAATTTTAATTCGGGATATCTATATTCAACAGATCCAAAAAATAACAGATGCAGGAAGAAAAGTGGAAGGTAAAATGGATCAAAGGGTGATTATAAAACCAACTCCTTAATTATTTCAGATCACAACACCATCTTTGATTACAATTTTTCGATCTGACAGATTAGCCAATTCTTCATTGTGTGTAACAATAATAAAGGTTTGCTGAAATTGATCTCTCAAATCAAAAAAAAGCTGGTGTAATTTTCGCGCATTTTCAGAATCTAAGTTTCCTGATGGCTCATCGGCTAAAATACATTGAGGATTATTGATTAATGCTCTCGCAACAGCTACTCTTTGTTGCTCTCCACCAGATAATTGAGATGGTTTATGATCAAAACGTTCCGATAATTTTAAAAAATCAAGTAACTCTTTTCCTTTTTTTAATGCTTCTTTTTTAGATAATCCACTGATTAAAGCGGGTAAAGCGACATTTTCAAGAGCAGTAAATTCAGGAAGTAAATGATGGAATTGAAAAACAAAACCAATATTTTTATTTCTGTAATCAGACAATTGTTTATCTTTTAACTGAAATAAGGAGATATCATCAATAAAAACTGAACCAGTATCGGGTTTATCTAAAGTTCCAATAATATGGAGCAATGTTGACTTCCCAGCACCTGAAGCTCCTACAATAGTAGTGATTTCAGATTTATTAATCGTTAAATTAACTCCTTTTAAAACTTTCAGAGTATCATAACTCTTCTCAATATTTTCAACTCGAATCATAATCAGATATTAGATTACAAAAATAGGAAAAAAATATGGAATTCAATCTTTCTATGGGAATCCTTACGGTTTCATTTTGTATTTTTGCAAATCTAAAACAAACCTTATGGGAAAAGGAATTTTAACAATTATTTTTTTGGTCATTTCAAATACTTTTATGACTTTTGCGTGGTATGGACATCTTAAATTCAAGGATATTAGTTGGTTAAATCAGATTGGAATCGTTGGAATCATATTAATCAGTTGGTTCATAGCTCTTTTTGAATACACCTTTCAAGTTCCGGCCAATAAAATAGGATACATTGAAAATGGTGGTCCTTTTACGATTTGGCAACTGAAAGTGATTCAGGAAGTGATCACTTTAACCGTTTTCACCATTTTTGCTATTCTTTTTTTCAAAACAGAAGCTTTGAGATGGAACCATCTAATTGGATTTGTCTTTTTAATTTTAGCTGTTTATTTTATTTTTAAAAAATAAAAAAATGAGAACAGATCCAAATTCAGAAACCATTTCATATATCAAACAACATATTCAGGATGATCTAGTTCAACTTACTTTGAAGAAAAAAGGGGATCCTAACATAGATTATTCTTTTGCCATTCAACAAATTGGGGCAAGACAAAAAGCAAAAAATAAACTTCCGGAATGGGTAAAAAATTTTGATTTGATTTTTCCATCAACGCTTTCTATTGAACAATGTTCTTCCCAACAAAGTGCTCAATTCAAAGCTTCCCAATTTTCAGGAGATCATTTGATCGATTTAAGTGCAGGATTTGGAGTAGATGGGTTATATTTAGCTTCCAAATATAAAAAAACAACATTAATTGAACCCCAGGAAGACCTTTGCGCTATTCTGAGTCACAATATACTTGCCTTAAAACTATCTTCTATGGAAGTTTTTCAGTCAACAGGAGTAGCTTTTTTAGAATCCTTCCAAAAAAATAACGAAGAAAAAATTACCATTTATATTGACCCTGACAGAAGAGGAAAACAAGGAGAAAAAATGGTTCAGATATCAGATTGTGAACCCAATATTTTAACTATTAAAGATCAACTCTTAAATATTGCTGATCAGATCATTATAAAGTTATCGCCCATGTTGGATATCCGAAAAATGATTCAAGCAATTCCTGAAATTCAAGAGATCATCATTCTAGGGGTTCATAACGAGTGTAAAGAGATTTTGGCAATTATCAACCAGAATTATCATAATGATCAGGATGTAACTATTAAGGCGATTCAGCTTAAACAAGAATTGATTATACCATTTGAATTTAGAATAAGTGAAGAGCAAGCAGCAATACCGAGAATAGCTAGTGAAATTCAACAATATCTTTACGAGCCCAACCCATCAATTATGAAGTCCGGAGGATTTAAAATGATAAGTAACCGGTTTAATATAGATAAAATCGATTATCATTCGCATTTATATACATCAAATCAATATATTAGTCATTTTCCGGGCAGATGTTTTCAAGTTATTGATTCATTTGGGTTTACAAAAAGTGAAATAAGTGAAAAGATTGAAAAAGGAGGTTTTTACAATTTATCAACCCGAAATTTCCCGATTGACACCGATCA
The DNA here is from genome assembly GCA_942493315.1 of uncultured Bacteroidota bacterium. GTDB lineage: Bacteria > Bacteroidota > Bacteroidia > Bacteroidales > WCHB1-69 > UBA5429. The sequence goes on from OW818690.1 coordinate 2,873,195, forward strand.
ATTGAGAAAGCAGTTAAAAATTAAAGAGGGTGGTGAAAAATACTTATTTGGAACAACGATGAATCAAAAACATTTATTAATTTTGTGCCACAAATGTAACTAATTGAATTATGGAAGAGTTTATCAAACATCTATTGAGCACAGAAGTAAATACAATCTCAGCAGCGATCAAATTGGGAATCAGTTTTTTGTTGGGTGCCGTTATCGGAATTGAACGTCAATCGAGGAGACAGAGTGCCGGATTACGTACATTTGCCATTATATGTATGGCATCAACGACAGCAACACTACTATCTGTATGGATACCCCAATATTACCCGCAATTTTCCAACAGTGATCCTTCCAGAATTGCAGCACAGTTGTTAACAGGTATTGGATTTTTAGGTGCCGGAGCGATCATCCAAAGCAGGGGTAGTGTTCACGGGTTAACCACAGCAGCGTGCATTTTATTAGTCGCTATAATCGGAATGAGCGTTGGTGTTGGGATGTATATTCCCGCTACAATCCTCACATTCTCATCCCTTTTTGTGCTGATTATCGTTGAAAGATGGGATAGATACAGATCCATGTCCGGAGAAACCAAGCAATTAGTAATTCAATTTTCTATTCATAATCCTGATATTGAAACCATTAAACAAATTTTAAAGAAAAACAATATTTACATTTACAATACTACCTTTCAAAAAAATTATCTCAATAATAGTTCAACTTACCATTTTAAAATTCAAATATCCACTATTATTTTAATTGAAGAGATCATTCAAGAGATTAGAAAAAATGAAACTATAACTCAAATATCACTAAACGAAATATAAAACGACAATGAAAAAAACAAAAAAAATTGCTTTAGTAGCACATGACAATTGCAAAAAGGACTTGGTAGAATGGGCAGAGTGGAACTGGGAAATATTGATCAAACAAAAATTAGTTTGTACAGGAACAACAGGTACCCTCATTGAAAAAACCTTAAAACAGAAAATTGAAGAAAACGGATCTCATAAAACTTTAAATATAAACAAATTGAAATCCGGTCCATTAGGTGGTGATCAACAATTAGGAGCATTAATAAGTGAAGGGGATATTGATATTCTTATCTTTTTCTGGGATCCGATGATGCCTCAGCCTCACGATGTAGACGTTAAAGCATTATTAAGAATATCAACATTATACAACATAGTTGCAGCTTGTTCGCGTGCTACAGCAGATTTTATTGTTTCTTCCCATTTAATTCAGGAAGAATATGAACCTAAGATGCCCGATTTTGATAGTTATATTAATAGGAAAATATAATAAATAACCATCAATATATGAAAATTGAAACTCACACTATACAAGGCATTAAAACCGCTGAAATTATATCAGATGAGAACATATTAAAAACAACCGAAAGCGGAATACAGCTAATCGGAGACCTCTATTATCAAGGGTTTGATCGGATTCTGATATACGAAAAAAATATCACCCCTGAGTTTTTCGACCTTAAAACTAAAATTGCCGGGGATATTCTGCAAAAGTTTGCGCAATATCGAATGGGAATCACAATCATTGGAGACTTTTCAAAATTTAATAGTGCTCGCTTGAATGAATTTATTTATGAAAGCAATAAAGGGAGCAATATCAATTTTGTGAGTTCACTTGAAGAAATAGTGAATAGTGAATAATGAATAATGAAAAATATAGTTGTTTTAGTTTTTAGAATAATATTGAGTGTTTTTATTGTTATGAGCTTGATTTGCTGTACGATAAAAACGAATAAGAATAATGATTCTTTGAAACCGATGATATCCTATAAAAACGATTCCATTGAATACATTGTTTATGAGCATTCAGCAAAAGTAAATGCAGAGAATAAGGAACAATGTGATCATTATCTTAATTTTAATGAAGATTTTAATGGTTTCGAAATCAATGGAGCTGATTTAGCTGATCTATATTCATTTTTAAATCAAATTAGTCGTAACTACATTCATTTAAACATAAAAGAGATCAGCTATTATAATATTGATTTTAAGGGAGGTACTAATGATTCTATCAAGAAAGAGATCTGGAATAAAATCATGGAAATTCAAAAAATGGTGATTACTCAAGAAACCAAGAATCAAGATATTTATATTTTAGATCCGACAAATTCCCAAAAACTGAATCAGTATTTAAGTAAAAAACAATCACAGGAGACAAAAATCAAAGGAAACAATGAGAATACCATTTTTAAAAATGCGACACTTTCAATGATTGTAAATCACTTGAATGAATGGTATTCCGAAAAATTTGTCTATTCAGGCAATCATTCCCAAAAATACAATATTGAAATTCCGAATGGAAAAAGTGAAGCGTTTATTGTGCAATATTTAAAGGATCAATTTGACATTAAAATTGAAAAAAGTCAGAAGAGTGTTACTTTTTATAAGATATCAATGATGAATGAAAAATGAAAAATGATCTATAGTTAAGCCACGAATTCAAGAATTAAATATCTCATTTACTTTTTACTTATTTCTTTTTACTTCTTACTTTTTACTTCTTACTTTTTACTTCTTACTTCTTACTTCTTACTTCTTACTTTTTACTTTTTACTTTTTACTTTTTACTTCTTACTTTTTACTTTTTACTTTTTACTTATTACTTATTACTTTTTCGCCTTTCGCCCTTCGCCCAATTAGCACATTATTCATATTTTCCTATTCTTTTTTTTTGTAACTTTGCCTCTTGTTTTAAATATTTAGTATATTCTTATTAATATTATATAATATATTCATCTTAAATAAATTACAAGTGAAGAAAATCAACCCTCGCCAAAACTTTGACGAAACTCGCTCCAAAATCGGTTATGTTGACCGTAAAGATGCCCGACAGTCTGACTATGACAGAATCGGATTTATGTCCGGTTTGGAGGTGCACCAACAATTACTAACCAAAAGAAAACTTTTTTGCCGTTGTCCAGCAGGTATTTACCAAAAGAAAGATCAGTTTGATGCTGAAGTGATTCGTCACATGCGCCCTACCCTTTCTGAATTGGGTGAATATGATGGAACTGCTTTGATGGAGTTCAGAACCAGAAAAGAGATCATTTACCGTATCTCTCATCCTACTGCTTGTACTTATGAAGTGGATGATACTCCTCCATTTCCAATCGATAGAGAGGCTTTAAACATCGCTCTTGAAGTGGCACTGACTTCAAAAATGAATATCGTTGGGGAGGTTCATATCACCCGTAAACAATATCTGGATGGATCTATCCCTACCGGTTTCCAAAGAACAGCAATCGTTGGTATTGGTGGAGAAATTCCATTGAAAAATAAAAAAGTTCGTTTGATTCAAATGAGTATCGAAGAGGATTCTTGTCGCGAGATCTCCGATATTGGTCACACACGTATATACAGAACAGACCGTTTGGGTATGCCACTTATTGAAACAGTTACTTATCCTGACATGAAAAATCCGGATGAAGTGAAAGAAGCTTGTGATTATATTCGTTTCTTAAACAGAAGTACCGGCAAAGTGCGTACCGGAATTGGTGCAGGCCGCGAAGATGTTAACGTGAGCTGTACCGGTGGCACCAGAATTGAGATCAAAGGAGTTGCTCATACCAAATGGATCCCTGAATTGACTCACGTAGAATGTTTCCGTCAATGGGCTCTTTTGGCTATTAAAGAGGAATTGAATAGAAGAACTTCCAAAGAGGATTTCAAAGTTCAAGCAATTGAATTGAATCCAAAAGACTTTAACTTCTACTATTCTCCAATCACAGATGCAATTGACCGCAAAGAGAAACTTTATGCGGTGAATCTTCCTTATTTTGCAGGTATGCTTTCCCATTTTACACAACCCGGTGTTCCTTTTGCTGATGAGTTCGTTCACAGATTAAAAGTGATTGCTTGTGTTGAAAGACCAAACATGACTTGCAGTGAAGATATGGAAGAAGTAGTAAGCAGCAATGTTATCGAAAAGATCCAAACCTTATTCAAAGCGAGTGAACACGATGCACAAATCATCTTCTGGGCTCCTGAAAATGATATAAAAACTGCTATTGAAACGATTGAAGAAAGAGCAAAAATGGCTTTCGACGGTATTCCTCAGGAAACCCGCAAATCTTTCGAAAACGGAATCACTATTTTCGAACGCGTATTGCCGGGTGCTGACCGTATGTATCCTGATACCGACTCCGCTCCTATTCCAATCCCTTCCGCTTTAATCGAAGAGTTAAGAGCAAACGTTCCTGATGAAGTATTTGGTAGATATGAACAATTACTAGCATGGGAAGTTCCTTCCGACTGCTTCAACTATATTTTCACCAATAACCATTTCCCTATGATCAGAAGAATCGTGGAAGAGTTGGGTTATAGTCCTAAGATGATTGGGGTTTTATTTGGACAAAGATTGAAACATTTACATGGTCAGTATAAAAATATTCCTTTTGATACTCAAAGAATCTTTGATCTTTTTGCCTATTTGAAAAAAGAAAATATCGATGCAGCAATCGCTTATCGTATGATCAAAGAGTTATTTATTCATCCAAAAATCGATTTTGAGTCTATCTTAACGATTTTAAAATTTAAAAAGAAAGGCAAAGAGGATGTGATTGACAGAATCAAAGTGTTACATGATAAATTTACACCTATTCGCAAAAATTGCTGCGAATGTGATAAAGTGAATAGCATCATGGGACAGTTGAGAACATTCAGCGAAGGTAATATCAATCTTGCTGATTTATACAATGAGATCAACACTTTCTCTAAAAAATAAGAATTAAAGTAACAGAACAAATTAACAATTGATCAAATAATGAGTGAAGATATTTTTCAAGGTTATAAAGGGGAAGCATTAGCATTGCTTCAGAAATATAGCGTTAGAGTTTGGGGTACTGCTGAAGTAAAAACTACACGTGGTGATTTTGCCGGCACCGTACTTCCAAGAGCAGAATTTGATGACGATAAACATATCGTTATGAAAATTATCACCGGTTATAATATTGGTATTGATACCGATACTATTACCGAAATGAAAGAAACCGGCTATAAAAAAGCCAATTATAAAATTCCGGAAAAAGAGTTTCCAAAAACTCCGGGATTACCTCAAGTAAAACTACTAGGAACAGGTGGAACCATCGCTTCCCGTCTCGATTATCGTACAGGTGCAGTTATTCCTGCTTTCTCGCCCGGTGAATTATATGGTGCCGTTCCTGAATTAGCCGATATCTGTAATTTGAATACCGAAAAGATTTTTGCTGTGTTCTCTGAAAACATGGGACCAACTCAATATATCGCTTTGGCTAAAAAAATTGGCGAAGAGATCGAAAAAGGAGTTGACGGAATCGTAATCGGTCATGGTACTGATACACTTCACCATACAGGTGCTGCGTTGACTTTCATGTGCCAAAACTTGCCGGTACCTGTTATTTTGGTAGGTTCTCAAAGATCTTCTGACCGTCCAAGTTCTGATGCTGCATTGAACTTAATGCACGCCATGACTGCTGCCGGTCACGGAAATATTGCTGAAGTTTTGGTTTGTATGTTTGGACCAACATCTGATGATTATGGATTCTTACACAAAGGAACCCGTGTTCGTAAAATGCACTCCTCCTACAGATCTACATTTAGAACCATCGGTGACACTCCGGTTGCAATGGTAACCAGAAAAGGGGTTGTTCCAATCCATAAAAAATACAATCTAAGACGCAATGACAAAGAGGTGAAGATTATCCCTACTTTTGATGACCGTGTTGCGATGTTGTATTACTATCCCGGTATGAAACCTGATATGTTAGACGCTATCGTTGATAATGGCTACAAAGGGGTTGTTTGGGTTGGTACCGGTTTGGGTCACATCAACAAAGAGATGTATCCAGCTGTGGAAAGAGCTCAAAAAGCGGGTGTTCACCAATATATGACTTTGCAAACCATCTGGGGATATGTTCACATGTTTGTTTATGATACCGGTCGTGACATGATGAAAAAAGGTATTATTCCTGCAGGAAATATGTTACCTGAAGTGGCTTATATCAAACTAAGCTGGGCTTTAGGTCAAACACATGATCCTGAAGAAGTAAAGAAAATCATGTTAACACCAATCAATGATGAAATTACTGAACGTGAGCCTTATAACGGCTATTTAGTTTATCAGGGTGGGGTCCCTGAAGTGGAAGAATTTATCAAAAAAGTTAGAAAATAAAATATATTTTTTATGATTGTCGTAACCATTATTGCAATTATTGTTTTCTTGTTGTTAATCTGGGCATTAGTGGCCATTTTACTCTATGCAAGAAAAAAATTGGTCCCAGAGGGTAATGTGACCATTAAAATTAACCATGAACATCAAATTGAACAAGAGAGAGGTGTATCGTTATTGCAAGCGCTATCCACCCAAAAGATTTTCATCCCTTCCGCTTGCGGTGGAGGTGGAACTTGCGGGTTCTGCAGAGGAATCATTACAGAAGGTGGTGGAGATATTCTCCCTACTGAACAAGGACATTTGAGCAGAAAAGAGCAAGCTGAACATTATCGTTTATTTTGTCAGGTAAAAGTTCGTAACGATATGGAAATTGAAGTTCCGGAAGAGATCTTTGGTATCCAGAAATGGGAATGCACGGTGTTGTCAAATGACAATATTGCTACCTATATCAAAGAACTGGTCGTTCAGATGCCGGAAGGTGAAAAGTTGAAGTTTAAATCAGGAAGCTACATTCAAATTGATGTTCCTCCTACTGTATCTAATTACAGTGACATGGAGATCGGTTCTGAATATAAAGCGGAATGGGAACAAAACAAGATGTTTGCCTTGAAAGCCGAAAGTTCTGAGTATATCACCAGAGCTTACTCTATGGCCAACCATCCTTCAGAAGATGACCGCATCATGTTGAATGTTCGTGTAGCGACTCCCCCTTGGGATCCGAAAAAGAAAACATTCAAAAGTGTAAATCCGGGGATCTGTTCCTCCTATTTATTCACATTAAAGCCCGGGGATAAAATTTCCATGTCAGGACCTTACGGTGAGTTTTTCATTAGAGAAACCCAAAATGAGATGATGTTTATCGGTGGTGGTGCAGGTATGGCTCCCATGAGATCCCATATTTTTGATCAGTTTTTGACTCAAAGAACATACCGGAAAGCCACTTTCTGGTATGGTGGACGTTCTCTTAGAGAACTCTTCTATATCGATGAGTTTGAAGCGATTCAGAAAGAGTTTCCAAACTTCACTTTCGATGTTGCTTTAAGTGCTCCGCTTCCTGAGGACAACTGGACCGGCAAAACCGGATTTATCCATCAGGTGATCTTCGACAACTACTTAAAGAATCATCCTAATCCTGAAGATATTGAGTATTACATTTGCGGACCGCAGGTGATGTCTAATGCTGTAATTTGCATGTTAGAAAACTTAGGTGTTTCGAGAGAGATGATCTTCTTCGACGATTTTGGAAATTAAAAATTAATTAACCGTATTATGAGGTTAATATACAAAGAACATAAGGGAATTTCGTACCAAAAGTATGAGTTCCCTTATTGTGTTTATGCGGTCAAAGAAACCAACGATCGCTACACAGATCTCTATTCTAAGGGGTTCCTACCCTACTCCAACGATTTGAGTATAAACGATGAAATTTATTATTTAGCCCGAAGTGTAAGAATTGATTTACAGCAGGAAAATTTATTCAATTACAAGCAGAACAATGTGATCAACAAATTTCGGAAGCTTTTTCCGAATGAGGAGATCTCCATTCGGATGGTTGACAAAGAGCAGTTCACCAACGATCCCATATTTATCCGATGGTGTTTAGTATATGCTAAGGATCATTTTTTAAAGGAAGAGCGTTTACAATATATTTTATCACGTCCTTATTTAAGGCAGATCATGCAGATTTGGCATCAGGATCGGTTATTAGCCCAACTTTTTCCGATCATAGAGGATCAGGAATTATTTCACATCTGGTTCAACTTTTACGACACCACCATAAAGGAGAACGATTTCGGTAAATGGATTTTATTACAAACGCTACAATACGCGAAACAAGCTGATTTCAAGCACTATTACATCGGCACCTGTTACGGAAATAAAGCTTTCTACAAACTCACCCTCAGTCCGCACACCAGCTATTTCAATGGGGAAGGATGGAATGAGGATATCAGGGGGCTCAAAATAGTGAATAGAGAATAGAGAATAGAGAATAGTGAATAGTTATTCAACCTTTAAACAGCGAAGCGTTCAACCTTTAAACTACGAAGTCTGAAGTCCGTAGTCTTTTTCATGGCGTCGGCGCTTCGATACGAAACCTGATTTGTCTTAATTTTTAAGTTTTGTCAAAAAATGCGGTTTCTACTCAGCGACCTTAGAGTAGAGCATTTGTGGCACAAAGTTAAGGTCGTTGAGTAGAAGCGCCTTTACGATAGATGAATGAATCGAAGAAATAAATAGCTTCTTATCGAAACGCCGGTGCCACATATGCACTACCCTAAGGTCGTTGAGTAGAAGCGCCTTTACGATAGATGAATGAATCGAAGAAATAAATAGCTTCTTATCGAAACGCCGGTGCCACATATGCACTACCCTAAGGTCGTTGAGTAGAAGCGCCTTTACGATAGATGAATGAATCGAAGAAATAAATAGCTTCGTATCGAAACGCCGGTGCCAAAATAATGAATAATGAAAAATGAATAATGAAAAATGAAAAATAATTCTTATCTTTGTCCGTTGAATTTTAATTGATTGAGAAATAAAATATTTTTAATATGAAACATCTATTATTCGCAGTTTGTTTGGTTACTTTGATGTGTAGCAATAAAAAAGTGGAACCCTACCCTATTCCAAATACACAAACCTATAGTTTAAAAGGGAACGTTGAACTTATGGTAGAAAAAAGCCAATTAATCCATCTGGATTCTGATCTAAATTATACTGTGGATACAATCAAACATAATGGATTAACGAAGTATTTTTATTTCAATCGATTATTAGAATTGGATTCCATGCTAATAGCCAAACCGGATTCTATTTTTTTTGGTCATTTTTTTTATTATAAAACTTTAAATCGTGATCGTATTTATTCCTCCATTTTTTCCATGAAAGGGAATAAGGAGTTGGATTCGAAAATGATTCGGTTTAAAAACAATATTTTGTTTTGTAAAAACTACGACCCTATTTTAGGTTTGCATTCAAAATTAGAAGAAAAATGGGAAAATTCGAAAATAGCTTGGTCCAAATGGGAGTCCACATTGAGCACTTCCTATCTTGAACAAGTATTTGAATTTGATGCAAACGGTTTTGATACTATCATCAAATCCAGAGTTCATAAAAAAGCAGAATTTACCATTTATAAGGTGGTGTATTTAGAATGGGACTCCTTAGGCAACTGGACGAAAAGAATTGAGTATAATCAATCGGATTGGACGGGTAGATTAGTGACCAGGAAAATTCAATATTTTGAATAAATCGTGAGATTTTATTGAAAAAAATCCAAAAATATTGTAATTTATTTAAATAATTGTGTAATAGTTTATTCATTTATTAATGAGACTTTTGTATCGTGAAATTAAATTCACAATCATATAAAAAATTGTCCAAAATGAAAAACAAAAGACTATTTTAAGATTAATTCATAAACTATTTAAACATCACAATTATGAAAAAAACATTTTTTACATTAACCAGCATTTTTTTAGGTAGCATTGCTCTCCTTTTAAGTTGCAAAGAAGCTAAGACCAAAGTTGAAAAAGCGGAAATCAAGGTTCAAGAAGCCAAACAAGATCTAGTCGAATCAAAAGAAGATTTATATTATGTACAATTAGATACGATTATAAACTACAATCAATACAGATTGGAAGCAGAAAAAGCTATTATTGATCAGGAAAAAAAGATTAAAGAATACAAAATCAAAAAAGCTAAAGAACAGAAAGAATTTAATGATGAATACAATAAAAAACTATTGGATTTAGAAAATAAAAATAAACAACTTAAAAAGAGGTTAGCTGAATATAAAGATACAGGTGATGATAAATGGCTTAATTTCAAAAAAGAGTTTAATCATGACATGAATGAATTCGGTAAAGCTTTTAAGGATTTAACTATTGAAAACACAAAATAAATGAACTCTTTAGAGAAATCTATATAAAATTTTTAATTAGAACGTTGAGTGGGCACATTCAACGTTCTTTTTCAATTTAATAATATGAAAGGCTATTTAATCATATATATAATTTAAAAATAATTTATACATTTTTTGATTTTTATAGTATCTTTACAAAATATTTATCATCTAAACATGAAACTCTACATTAAATATATGGTATCTCTTCGTTGTAAAATGATGGTAAAACTAGAGCTGGACAAGCTTGGGTTACTTTATAGTGTGGTTGATTTAGGTGAAGTAGAGATCTATGGAATTTTAACCAATGAGCAAAGAGAAATATTAAAAATGGAATTATTGAAATCCGGACTTGAATTGATGGATGACAAAAAAGCTATTTTAGTTGAAAAAATTAAATGCACCATTATTGAATTGATTCACTATACAGAAGATGAACTTAAGGTAAATTTCTCAAATTATTTGAGTGAGAAACTGGGTTATAATTACACCTATCTTGCGAACCTATTTACTGAAGTAAAAGGTACAACTATTGAACATTTTATTATTATTCACAAAATTGAGCGAGTTAAAGAGTTACTCATTTATGATGAACTCACATTATCAGAAATTGCCTGGCGTTTACATTATAGCAGTGTAGCCCATTTATCAAATCAATTTAAAAAAATCACTGGGTTAACGCCTACCTTTTTCAAGAATCTTAAACATAAAAAAAGAAGTAATTTAGAGAATTTGTAAAAATAGTAACTTATTCATAATACTTACTATATAGTCAAAAAGTTTTAGAATAGTTTGAAAATAATCATGTAATACTTTTAATTAATTATGTAACAGTTATTCATAACAGATAGTCGATCTTTGTATTGTGGAAATTAACTCACAAATTAAACTATTTATTATGAAAAAATTAAATAAAATTACTATTCTGCAAACCTTTATAGTAACCTTTCTAATGTTGACAACGTGGAATGCAAAAGCCCAACTTCATTCAGATAATGAATACAAAAAAAATTACGAAATAGGAATCCGGTTTTTGCCAACCATTTCAGACTTTCAAATGCAAACTTCTGAATACAACCGAGTATCCGGAGAAGTAGTTTTAGGATATGGAGCCGGACTATTTCTTAGTTACAATCCATTTAAACATCTTGGATTTCAAGCTGAATTAAATTATACTTCTATTTCAAGAAAATATTCTATTTCAAATATAACAAGGGTTGTAAATCTACAGTATGTTTCTATTCCTTTATTGTTATCTTTCAATACGAATAAAAATAGAACAATCAATTTTAACGTTGTTGTGGGACCCCAAATTGGGATTAATACGGGAAGTACTATTTATACGACAGGCAGTGATCCCCAATATACAGCAAATCCAATAATTAGCATCAAAAAGGGTGATTTAGGATTAGCTTATGGTCTTGGGTTAGATTTCGGATTAAATGAATTAAAAACCTTTAGACTTGGGTTTGGTTTTAGAGGGGTATTAGGATTATTTAATGTAAGCAGTAACTTTGAGTTACCTGGTGTAAATACATTCTATATTTTAAAAAACTCAACTATACACACTTATACCGGATATATTGGATTTTCAATACAAATTTAAAAATACAACATTATGTGAGGTATTCTCACTCCAGTCGTCGACTTTTCGACAAAAAAATAATATAAAATGAAAAAAATAACACAATATGCAACAATACTATGTATCAGTTGTATTATGTTGATTAGCTTTCAAAGTTGCCAGAAATACGAAGATGGTCCCTTTTTTAGCTTACAAACAAAAACAGCAAGAATTTCAAATTCTTGGAAAATTGATAACTATAAAATCAATGATGTTGATTTCACCTCATTACTGAATGGATATACTGAAACATTTACAACAGACCATAATTACTCATATACATGGGGAATATTAGGTGGAACAGGTAAATGGGAGTTCCAAAATAATTACGAAGAAGTGCGTATTACCGGGACAGATAACCAATCATCTCAAACACTCTATATATTAAAATTAGAAAAATCTGAATTTTGGTATTACATTATGGATGGGAATGATCGTAAAGAATTTCACATGGTAGAAAAATAAGATCAATTTTTTACATTTGATTTATTGTAGAAGATTAGATTATTAAAAAATAAATAACTTTTAAAAATGAAAGATACAGATATAGAAAAGTCAAAAGCACATATTACAGTTGAAATCATTGAATATGTATCAAATTCAGTTGTAATCAAAACCATTTTGAAAAAATCAACTGGAAATATCAGTGTAATGTCATTTGATACAGGAGAGGGCTTAACAGAAAAAATTTCACCATTTGATACTTATGTTCAAATAATTGAAGGTATTGCAGAACTATTTATTGATGGACATTCCATCATTTTAGAGACTGGTCAATCAATCATTATTCCAGCCAATCAATCCAATCGTATCAAAGCAAACGGAAGGTTCAAACTTATCCAGACTATAATCAAAAGTGGATATGAATAATTGAAAAATTTTAAAACTCGGCTATCAGTTCGGTAGTATAAAAAACCAGTTCTTTAAATATAAAGGACATAATAAATTAAAAAAAATGGAAACAGGAAAAATTCTATTAGGCATATTAGCCGGTGTTGCTACCGGTGCAATTTTAGGCATTTTATTTGCCCCAGATAAAGGATCAGTAACAAGAAAAAAAATTTCAGATAAATCTGGAGATTTAAAAGATTCATTAAAAAATACATTTGATGAATATTTAGATAATTTGTCAGAAAAATATGAAAATATTAAAGGAAATGCAACTGAATTCGCAGATAATTTCAAAACTGCGAAAGATGATGTAATCAAAGACTTCCAAAGGAAGAATTAATTTAGTTAGGTTATAAAACCACTTCTACTTCATTTCTATTTAGAAGTGGTTTTTTAAAAATTATTTTGTCATATATTATCAATACTATCAATTATGGAAGAATTTTCAGAAGATTTGGGACTTTTAACGAAAGAAGCATCTTCAATTGTAAAATCAAGCTATACATTAATAAAACTAAAAACAATTTTAAAAATTTCAATTTTAGCTTCCTCATTATTGAATTGGGGAATCTCTATTTTTTTGATTATTACCATTTTCATATTTTTAAGTATAGGATTAAGTGAATGGATAGGTAGTCTTCTAGGGAAAACCTATTATGGTTTTTTTGTTATTAGTGGGGTCTATTTCATGATATTATTACTATTTAAAATATTCTTTGCCAAGATTATAAAAAAGAAAATTCAAAACAGTATTATTAATAAAATTCTTTAAAAATTTTAAAAATGGAAAAAATTACTACTATTGAAGAATTAATACAAGCTATTGAAACCCTGGAAATCGAAAGGGATAACAATTTAGTACTATTGAAAGATCATTTTACTCTCAGCATTAAAAGAATAAATATTGATTCCATTTTTGAAGGAAGTTTTAATAAAATCATAACAAAACCATTTATTACAAATCAGCTCATACAATCTGCCTTAAGTTTTTTAGTTGGATATGTTTCAAAAAAAATAATTGTAGGGAACTCCTCCAATGTATTTAAAAATATTTTGGGATCCATTGTTCAATTTGGTTTTAGTTCTTTGGTGAATCAAAAACCTGAATTTGTAAATTATATAAGAAGAATTATTGAAAATTTATTTTCCAAAAATAAAAATCCAGAATAAATTTATGTCAGAGCAACTCAACTTTCAAAAATCTTTTTTATTTCAAACAACAATTTTATTAGTTGGGTTAATTGCCTGTATTGTCATTTTATATTTTACAAAAGTGATTTTAGCACCTTTAATTTTTGCTTTAATCATTGCTATTTTATTACAACCCATTGTTAAGTTTTTAGTTAAGAAAAAAATAAACCGAATCATAGCTATTATAATTACTTTATTTTTGGCGCTTTTGATTATTGTTGCAATAACTGTTTTTATTGGAATTCAGTTGAATAAATTTAGCGATTCTTTGCCCATTTTCGTTGAGAAATTTACATTGATTCTCAATAATACCGTAGAATGGTTCTCTTCAACATTTGAAATTGATGTTACAAAAATAAATGGATGGATCTCTTTGAGAAAAAATGAAATCATAAACTCCAGTAGTTCTTCACTAGGTCAAACCATATTAGATTTAGGAAGTGGAATCATCATATTATTTGTTGTTCCTGTTTACATTTTTATGATCTTATATTATCAACCATTATTGATTGATTTTAGTCAAAAAATAGCAGGTTTAGGAAATCAAAACAAAGTAAATATTATGATAATAGAAATTAAGTCAATTATTCAAGGTTATTTGATAGGATTGGTCTTTGAATTTCTGATCATAGCTACTTTAAATTCAATAATTTTACTACTTTTAGGAATTGAATATGCAATTCTATTAGGAATTATTGGAGCACTTTTAAACTTAATTCCTTATATAGGTGGATTAGTGGGAGTGGCAATACCGATGATGATTGCAGTTGTTACGAAAGAGAGTGCCTGGTATGCTATATATGTGTTGATTTTATATTACATTATCCAACTCATTGACAATAACTTTATTGTTCCCAAAATTGTAGCATCAAGAGTAAAAATAAATGCACTTTTTTCAATTATTGCAGTTTTAGCCGGTGGATTACTTTGGGGAATTGCAGGTATGTTCCTTTCTATTCCTATTTTAGCTATTGTAAAACTTATTTTTGATCATATTGAACCTTTAAAACCTTATGGTTTTTTGTTAGGAGATACAATGCCATTGAAAATAAATTTTAAGAAACTTACATTTTTAAAAAAACAGTGATTTGAGAAACAAAATCAGAATAAATACCAACAATAATCATCCATAAGAATTTTCATATTCTTTAGTATTAAATCAAATAGCTGGTTTCTCTTTATAGAAAACCTTTAAATTATACAATAAATAATATTTTTAATATAACGCATTTAGAAAAATAACTTCATACTTTTGATTATTAATAGTATAAATCTTGAAAAAATATAAATGATGAAAAAGAATAAAATTAAAAAAGTATTAATTACTTTAGACTACAATCAGAGTGCCCAAAAAGTTGCAGAATGGGGTTACGAAATTGCTCATTCAATGGATGCAGAAATAACAATATTACATGTAGTTGTTGATCCTATTTATTATTCAGATCCCGCCTATTCCCCTATTATTGGCTTCTCGGGGCATTTAGCAAGTACACCTTTAATTTTAGATTCAATGGATGGACTCAAATCTGTAGTTCAAGATTTTCTAAATAAAATTAAACATCATTTAGGAGATGAAAAAATTAAAACTTTAATAAAAAATGGTGATTTTTCTGATTCCATCCTAAAAACATCGATAGAAATGAAAGCGGATATGATCATCATGGGAAGTCATAGTCAAAAGTGGCTAGAAAAAATTGTAATGGGAAGTGTTTCAGAAAATGTACTCAAATGCACATCCATACCTATTCTAATAATACCAACATCAAATAAATCAAATTAATATGAAAAGATTGTTCATGATAACCGGTATCATTTTTATTGTGATGTGGATTTTCGGATTTGTTGTTTTTAAAATTAGTTCAGAATATTACCATTTTTTAATTGTTGTTGGTATTATTCTAATCCTATTTAGCTTAATAAGAAAAACTTCAGACAAGTAAAATGTGAAAAAAATGTTTTTTATTAACTAATTCACTTCAATCATATTATTCTATCACCCTTCGCCCTTAGCCCTTAGCCCTTAGTCCTTCGCCCTTAGCCCTATTCAATATGTATTATGTTGCCGCTGCCTGTGATGGATGTAGATAGAATGGGAGTTCCTTTGTAGTAAACATCTCCACTACCGGAAATACTTACATATAAAGTTTCACTAGCCCATACTTTGCAATCACCACTACCGGTAATGGCGCAATTCACTTTGGCCGCATTGATTTTTAAAAGATCTACATCACCTGAACCTGAAATATTGATATCAATTTGAGGTGCAGTACCATTAACCGTTGCATCAATGTCCCCACTTCCGGTGATATTGTATTGAGATAATGTTGGAAATAATCCATTTATATCAATATCTCCACTACCTGAAATGGATACAGCATTTAAATTCCAGGGAATAAACACTTTGACTTTAGCCCTGGAGCCAATAAGGCCAACATTATCTTTTGTTTTGATAATTAAGGTATTCCCTTCTACTTCAACATAAAGATAAGGTAGTAAGTTTTCATAATCTGAAATTTCAGCATAAGCTTCTGAACTGTTGTAAAATTCCACATCACATGATCCAATAATTTCCAATTTCTGAAACGAAGTAAGTGTTTTTGTTGTGGTTGAAATTTTACCTCTTCCGGTGATCAACTCTTGATTACATGCTGTAATAATGAGCATGGATAATACTAAAATGAGGGATAATTTTTTCATATAAATAATTTTTTTAAATGTTAAACAAGTTATGAAGTGAAAATGTGCATATTTTAATTAAAATATTTGGATAATAAACTCTTCAAAAGATCCATTTTAATAGGTTTTGTAATATAGTCGGTACAACCTGCATTCATAGCTTTTTCCTGGTCTCCGGACAATCCGAATGCTGTTTGTGCAATGATGATCACTTCTTTATTAAATTCCCGGATCATTTTAGTGGTATCATAACCATTCATTAATGGCATTTGAATATCCATTAAAATGAGATCAATTTCGGGATGACTTTTAAAAATTTGTAATGCTTCAATGCCATTACCTGCATGAAAGATATTTTTCGTGAAGGGTTCCACCGCTTTGGTTATGAACATTTTAGACATTTCATCATCTTCAGCCACTAAAATGTTGATTTTTCGGTTCATAGGAGCTGAAGTGAGAGGGACTGCCACTTTAATTTCCTGATCAGTTTCAATACCTGCATTTACGAGTGGAATGGTAAAATAGAACTCTGAACCCACATTTTCTTCACTAATCAACCAAATTTTACCTTTTAGCATTTCCACATAAGCTTTTGTAATCGCCAAACCCAAACCGGCTCCTTGTCGAGCCATAACATTAGTGATATCTGCTTGGATAAATCGTTCAAAAATGGCATCCATTCTATCTTTAGGAATTCCAATACCGGTATCTTTAACAAAGAACTGTATATTTTTATTCACAATTTTGTATCCGAAATGGATATGCCCTTCATGAGAATACTTAATAGCATTTTTAACCAAATTGGTAAGAATAGCTAATAATTTTTCTTTATCGGTATTTACAAAAGCCTGATTGGAAAGGAGTCCATTTGTCAATAACAATTTCATTCCTTTCGCTTCCACTTCAGGTTTAAAAAAGTTATAAATAAATTCGGTTTGTTCATTAACATTCACATGTTTGATATCCAGCTTCATCAAGCCCGATTCAATTTTAGAGATATCAACAATATCATTGATAATATTGAGCATTCTGGCTCCACTTTTTTCAATGATACTAATATATTCTTGTTGTTGATCACCCGTTAAGCCGGGTTCTTTGAGAAGAGCAGAAAAACCCAATATTCCGTTCATAGGGGTTCTGATCTCATGACTCATATTGGCTAAGAAGGCTGATTTCAGTCTATCACTCTCTTCTGCTTTCTCTTTAGCCCGAACCAACTCTTCCAATATTTGTTGTTTTTCAATAAAAACTTCTGTTTCATGGGTAATCATTTCAAGGAGAACAAGATCGGAAGGAGAAAACATGTCTGGATCTTCATAATCCTGAATCACCATGGCGCCTTTACTTTTATTGGATATTTTTATTGGAACGCCGAGCCAAACTTCGGCCAATGTACCAATCTGTTTTATATGATTTTCAGAATATAATTTCTGAATATCCTCTTTCTTAAGTAAGATAGATTTTCCCGTCTTGGCCACATAACCGGATAGTGATTCCTTTGCAGACCATTCGTTCAGATATTCTAATTCATCCCGATTAATGACATTGACCATTGTATCTTTTTCTTCATTATACATGGCAACGAAGAAATTTTCAGTATTAAAGATTTTACTTAACTCATGATGAATAATTTCGAGTAAACTTTCAATGGTGGTCACTTCCTGAATTGATTGCGCAATTTTCATTTGAATTTGTTGCACCAATTCATTCTTTTTTCTTTCTGTAATATCAAAACAGTGGCCAATATAGCCGGCAAAATTTCCTGTTGAATTATAGATTGGAGATCCCATATCTCTAATCCATTTATACTCTCCTGAATGGTGTTTTAGTCTATACTCCATATCGAAGTGATTTCTATTATCAAAATTTGTTGTAAATATTTCAAAACATTTAGCCAAATCATCTGGATGCACTCCATCAGCCCAACCGTTGCCCAATTCCAGTTCTAAAGGTCTTCCGGTAAAATTCAACCAAGGTTCATTAAAGTAGTTACACAATTTATTGGTATCAGCAGTCCAAATCAGAGCAGTTCCGGAATTTGCTAAGTTTCTAAACCGTTGTTCCTGTTCTAAAATTTGGATTTCATAATTTTTTCTTTGAGTAATATCTCTTTGAATTCCAATATAGGCAATGATATTATTATGCTCATCAAACATAGGCTGGGCTTTCATTTCCGCCATAAAAGTGGTACCATCTTTTTTTCGTTGTAGAAGTTCACCTACATACTTACCTCCGGTGGCAATAACTTCTCTCACATTTTTTTCAAATTCAGGAATATTATCAATAGCATAAACAATATTGGTAGATTTTCCGATCACCTCATCCTGAGTATAACCATAAAGTTCTTCAGCTCTTTGGTTAATATAGGTGATTTTGTAGGACAGATCGGTTGCAATAATTGCATCGGAAACTGCAGCAGTAATTCCGGCAATAAATTGTTCTCTTTCAACTGCAATTTTTGATTGAGAAATATCCCGAATAATACCCCCAACTCCAATTTTATTATCATTTAAAAAAACGGGAAACTTTGTTGTTTCGTAAAATTTGTCTCCCAATTTTTCTTCCAATCTTATTGTATTGTGTGTTTCAAGAACTTTTAAATCTGAAGATTTACAAGGTTTGATTAATTCAACAGGGGCTAACTCCTCATCTGTTTTTCCGATCATTTTAACTTTAGGAATTCCAAATAATGAAGCAATTGAGTCATTTACAATGATGTATTTTAAATTTTCATCTTTTAAAAAAATGAAATCTTCATTAGCATTAAAAAAGGTTTCATATCTTTCTTCATTGTTAATTAAAGCAATTTCCACTTTTTTTCGTTCCACTTCTTTCCATACACCATCCATTAGTAACTGAACCTGATATAAATCATCATTATCATATTCTGGTTCTTTATTAGCTATTCCGACAACTGCGACAATTTTTTCATCAACAAAAATGGGTAATGACATATATCTGTTTAAAACAGGATGTCCATCAGGAAAACCGTTTTTTTGTTCCGTATATTTTGAAAAATCATTAATGATGATTGGTTTTCTTTTACGAACTACTTCTCCCCAAATTCCTGTATCATCAAGTAAAAATGTTTTAGAAGGTGCTTCTAAAAAACAAAACTTATCAATATTTTCAGAAAATGTATTGATTTCAAATTGATGTTTATGTTCATCATAGAAGAATAAATACCCTATTTTACTTTCAGTCAGTTTGATTGCTTCTTCTAAAGTATATTTTAAAAATCGTTGAATATTTTCTGATTTCTGTTGCAATATTTTAACTATACTATGCAATCTTTCGGAATTTTTCAATATTATCTCTTCATGTTTTTTCCGATTTGTATGATCCATAAACAAACAGGCGAACTGCTTAGGAGCTGGTGAATAGGCTGTCACTTCGTAATATTTTCCCAATTCTGATGAATAATTTTCGTAGGAGATTGGTTTTCCTGTTAAAGCAACTTCTCCATACGTTTCAATCCAGTATTTTTCTGTATTTGGAAGCACTTCTAAAATGGTTTTTCCAATAATATCTTTGGCTTTTAAATTTGTCAAGTTTTCAAAAGCATTATTCACATCTATAAAACGATAATCTATCGGATTTCCTTGATCATCACAAATAATTTCATGGAGAGCAAATCCATCAAACATATTGTTAAACAATGTTTTATATTTTGATTCACTGATTCTTAAAGCATCTTCAAATGTTTGTTTTCTAATATAATTGGTTACTTGTTGAACAAAAGATTGAATCAATCTTTTATTCAATAACATATAATTTTTATCAGGAATTAAGGTAATATTACCAATAATTTTATCATTTTGTTGAAATGAGATGCAGTACAATTTTTCAAAATTCAACAATTTCATTAAAGCATTTCCAACATGATCTCCAATTTTGTTATTAAAGAGGGAGGAAAATTGGGTATCTATTTCAATAAGTTCTCCTGATTTAATTTGATCAAAATATTTAGTTTTTATTTCACCTTCTAAGCTCATCAAATCGAATCCAAAAATTTTTGAAATTTTAGAGTAATGATCAGAAACACCTTCTATATGTCTTAAATACCACCTATTTTTTTCTAATTCGAAATCAACAATACAGATAATACCGTGACCTTCAAAAAGATCGTTTAGTTTTTTAGCAGTATAGGCATACACTTCTTTAATAGAAGACAGAACTACTAATTCGGAGGTAGTTTGATATAAAAATTGGTTTTCAAAGTCTTTTTCTCTCATTTCAGATTCACTTTGAACCCTTTTTTCATATTCTATTTTCAAGTTTTCTAAAAGGTAGTTGGTGGAATCATTTTGCAATCTTAGTTCTAAAGTTTTTTCCTCAACCAATTGTTTTAATCTATCATTTTCATTTTTTTTATTCTGGGATGCATTCTTTATTTTGGCCATAGCTCTGATCTGAGCCACTAATTCTGCTTCATCTATCGGTTTTGAAATAAATCCATCTGCTCCCACTTCTAGTGCTTTTACTTTATTTTCAGAATCATTTCTCAAAGCTGTAACAAACACCACCGGAATATCGTCCGTTTCAGGGTCATTTTTTAATATTTTGCACACTTTATAGCCATCCATTCCGGGCATCAAAATATCGAGTAAGATCATATCAGGATTATCCCTTTTAGCGATACTGATTCCATCAGATCCATTCAATGCAGATACAATTTTTGCTGAAGAGAAAGATTCTCTTATCAAAGCACTCAATGTGATCAAATTATCTTGAACATCATCAATGATTAAAATTTTAAGATTTTTAAATTCCATAAAGTAGTTCTTTAATAGTTATAAAAAACGTTTGTTCATCAATAGGTTTAGCCAAAAAGTGGTCGAAACCTTCGGCTAATATTTTTTCGCGATCTTCAGTTAATGCACTGGCTGTTAATGCAATAACAGGAATATGTTCCAGCGATGGATGTTTGCGAATCTGTTTAAAAGCTTCAATGCCATCTAATACCGGTAAAGAAATATCCATTAGAATAAGATCAGGAATATGTAAAAGAGCCAATTCAACCCCTTCTTTTCCATCATAAGCTTCAATTAAATCATAGTTTTCTTGTAATAAAACCTTAACTGTGAGCATATTATCAGGATTATCTTCTACAATTAAAATTTTACATCGTTTATCGGAAAGGTGCGTTTTCTTAACATCTCGAGGATTTACTTTTTCTTTAATGATATTTTTTTGGATAGATACCATTCCAGAAACTGCTTGAATAAACTCTTCATGATTGACGTCTCCTTTTTGAATAAATTGAAATATATTATTCTTTTTCAAAAAGGTCATTTCATCTTTTGTTATATGTTTGGCTGTAACGATTAGGACAGGAATATTGGTTGTAATTTCATTATCTCTAATCAATTTCAATAAAGAGAAACCGTCCATTCCGGGCATCATCAAATCTAAAATAATTCCATCCGGAATCTCATTTTGAATTTGCTGTAATGCTTCATGTCCATTATGGGCAATTTTTACATTAAAGCCACTCTCTTCCAAAAAATCTTTCATTTGAATGATGGCTGGATCACTATCATCAACCAATAGAATAGTTATGTTATGATTAATCATTGTTTTTGAATCAACAAAATGACTTTTAAAGGAGTTTTCATATTGGTATTGTATTTCAGAAGAGGAATTTGGATTCAATTCAATAGGTAAACTGATCATGAAATGAGATCCTA
Source organism: uncultured Bacteroidota bacterium (assembly GCA_942493315.1). Taxonomy (GTDB): domain Bacteria; phylum Bacteroidota; class Bacteroidia; order Bacteroidales; family WCHB1-69; genus UBA5429. The sequence goes on from OW818690.1 coordinate 2,895,339, forward strand.
AACCCACTTCACTTTCAACAGAAATTGAACCGCCAAGAAGTTCTGCATATTTTTTAGCAATAGATAGCCCCAAACCTGTTCCACCATATTTTCTGGAGGTTCCTGAATCAGCCTGACGAAACTCATCAAAAATATGTTCTAAATTTTCTTTTGCGATTCCAATTCCGGTATCATGAACATGGATTACTACCATCTCTTTCTTTTCAACCACAGAAATGGAGATATTTCCTTTTTCAGTAAACTTAACAGCGTTACTAATAATATTTTGAACAATATGACTTATTTTTTTAAAATCCGATTTCATTTCAACATGACAATCCCCTTGTGCAAGTTCTAACTCTAAATTTTTCTCCATAATTTGAGGTTTCACCATTTCAATCACCTCATTAATACAACTACAAAGTGTGAACTGAGAAATGTCAAATTCTTCTCTTCCTGATTCAATTCTTGAAATATCCAATATATCGTTAATTAAGCTTAACAAATGTTTTCCATTTCTTTGAATCACATCTAAGTAACTGTATTCTTCTTCTGAAATTTGTTCTTTTAATTTTCTGCTCAAAACGCCGGAAAGTGCAATCACAGAATTTAATGGGGTTCTGAGTTCATGACTCATATTGGATAAAAATGAAGTTTTTAATTTATTCACTTCATTTAGTTGTTCTTTTTGAACCTCCAATTCTCTATTTTGTTCAGCTAACTCAATAGATGTTTGATTTAATTCAATTTTTTGTGATTCTAATACTTCATTTAAATTTTTCAGATTATCTTTTTCTAATTTGAGTTCTTCAGAAAATTTTAAATTTTTTCTATAAGCTACAACACCTTCAATTCTTGCAGAATAAATTTTATTAATTTTCTCAACAAATTTGATTGCCATCTCATTATATTCATAAATAGTTGCCAATGAAATAAATGCAACCACTTCATTAAAATTAACAATAGGAATTATAATCATCTCATTGACCATATAATCATCAAAAGGAGTAGAAAATTTGATTTTTGATTTAGTCGCTAAATTCTTTAAATATTTCATTTTAAGAGAGAGTGAAGGTTCACCGAATGCTCCTTCAAATTCTTTATAGGAAAAAAACGGAGGCATTGAGTCATCTATACCTATCGAAAAATAATGTTGAAAACCATCTTTTTGCTTATTTATAAGGTAAACACTTCCCATTTGAGATCCTGTATTTTGCAATAAATTCTGCAAAGTAATCTTAAAAAAATCTTTCGCATCATCATGAATAACCATTTCATTGGAAAACTGATTGATTTTCTCATTCAAATTTTCATTATTCATTACATTTTCCGCTAAAACATTAAATGCTTTAGCTAATCTACCCACTTCATTTTCTGATTCATAATTAACTCTTGCGGAATGATCCCCTTTGGAATAGGCTATGGTTGTTAAAATCAATTTTTGGATTGGACTTTTAATGTAGAAAATGAAAATAAAATAGATTACAACAGTAATTAAAAAAGCTAAAAAAATGATAATCAACAATTGATTATTGAGTTTTTCAAGTAACATTTCTGATTCATTAAAAATTTCATCTCCTTTTTTAAATGCAAAATAATCCATTACCATTATTTTTTTTAACATTTTTTCTCTAAGAATCCCAACATCACCACTTTCTTTTGATCTATCTTTAATCATTTGAATATCTCCTGAAAATGCCATATCAATACTTTTTCCCCGCTCCGTTTTCCATAACGTATATGCTAAATAAGCTTCATTTACATCGGATTTAGGACCCAGATAGTGAACTTTAATTTTTTCGAACATCTCTTCAACATTGGAATTGGCATGTTCAATTTCCATTACAGCCTTTTCTTTTTCTTGATAATTCTGAGCTAACATTAGATCTCGTAAAGAAACTCTCATTTTTTGAATATTCGTATTGAGATCCCCTATTGCTTTTCTAACTTGAAAAGGGTGATTATATAATTTATAAGTTTGGTCATGAATTCTTTTAGTTTGATTGAATGAAGTTAAACCAATTGCAAAAAAGAGTCCAAGAATTATAACAATACCTAACAGGATCTGATATCCAATTTTAACGTTTTTAAGTTTCATAATTTAAAGTATTTAGGCAATTGGAATATGGATGAATGGGGGAAAACTTCGATAAAATTCAATTTAAGAAAATAATCTCTCTCTACTTCTCCTGTAATAAAAAAGCAATCCTTATTACTTAGATTTTTAATTTTTTTAAAGATTATATTTCTACTTTCGTCATTAAAATAGAACAACAAATTGGCACACATAATGATATCAAACCCTCCAAAAATACTGTCAGGAGGAGCCATTTGAAAAGGATCTAACAAATCTAACTCTGAAAATATAATTTTTTGTTTTAAGGAGTGATTTATCGAGTATTTATTTTCATGAAAAGTAAACCATTTTTGAATATTTTTTAATGGCACATTTTTTAAAACATGATCAGCATAAATTCCAGTTTTGGCATTATCAATTTGTTTTTGATCAATATCTGTTGCAAAAATCTGATAGTTTATGGAATCTTTTTTGTAATGGATAAGATTTTCAACAATCATTGCCAAAGTATATGGTTCTTCACCGGACGCACAAGCACAGGACCAAATTCTTATATTTTTTTCTTTTTTCTTTTGTTTTTGAAATACAATTTTAGGGAAAATAAGATGCTCTAAAACTGAAAAAGTAAATTGATTTCTATAAAAAATGGAATAGCTAATATTGAGAAGATTTGTAAAGATAATTTTTTCAATACTATTATGAATAAGCAATTGATAATAATCACTTTCGCTTTTTATATTTAATTCTTCAATCCTGTTATTTAAAATTACATAAAGAAAAGTCTCATCAAATCTGGCCATATCATAATTCAGAATCTGCATCAAAATATTTGCCGGTCTGTTTAATATTTGAGACATGATTATGATCGTTTAACATTATGACACGTATCCACAGCTTTAAAAATTTGAAAAGATTCAAGATTAAAAAATCCAGAACGATCTATCCAATTTTACATGCAAATATACAACTAATTTAGTAAATTCTTACTATAGTCGTTCAAATTGATTTTTTTTTAAAGTAAGTATTATTTTGAGATCACATTAAAATTTCTGGCAACCATATTTCCATCTTGATCAACAATCGTTAATTTGTGATTTCCAATAGTAGGAGAAACTTCAATTTTATGAATATCTTGTGTTGAAGTGATAAATTCTTCATCAATATGCCAAAAGATGACGGCATTAGGATTCCTATGTACTGCTTCAAAAATGATCATACCTTCAATGTCATCTATCCCTTGCGGAATATAAATAGCACTATTATTATCCGGCTGAATCAAATCCATTACAGACTCATTTTCAGGGATGCAACCTTTTCTGTAATTGGGTAACATCTGATAGTCCGGATGATTCTTTCGATAAAACCACTCCATAGCAGGAGGTAAGACAAATTTTGCTTCTGAAACAATAGAAGAAACAGGATAACAATCACTATTTACCCTGAATGTTTTGGTTGAGTCAAGATAAACGGCGACATGGTAAGGACAAATTTTGGTTTTAGCAGCTTTTTTAGGCACCCAAATTTTGATTGTTGGGCATAAATTGGAGGGTCTTAAACCGGAATTTTCACATACTTCAATTTCAATCATATCCTTATAAGGAATTTGAAACCATTTTTTGGGTTGCAAGAATTTGAACATTTCAAACATAATTGGAGCAGCATGAGTCACTCCTGTAAGTCCGGGTCTTCCTTCTCCTGTAGAGTTTCCCACCCAAACACCAATCGTATATTCAGGAGTTACCCCTATGGCCCAGGCATCTCTATGTCCAAAACTGGTTCCTGTTTTCCATGCAATTTTATGAATCGAAGAAAAGTATTCCCATCCAATCTCATTACCGGGACGGTTTGCAATTGTTAAGGCTTGTAAAGTAGCATAAATGGCACCTGCAGAAAGCCAAGAACTTTTGTTCATTTCCGTTTTTTGTTGTACCACTTTGGTATATGTTGGTTGATGATAATCGGCTTTATTGTATTGATTTTCTTTACAATAGGTTAATAAAGACCTTCCCATTCCGGCAAACATACCGGTTGTTTCCCAAAGAGTTATGTCAGCACCTCCCAAAATCAATGATAATCCGTAGTGATCTGCATTTTGGTTAATGGTTGTAAAGCCCAAATTATGGAGCAAAAACAGAAATTTATCCGTTCCAAACTCTTTTAAAAGTCTAACAAAGGGAATATTTAATGATCGGGCTAGAGCATCACTTGCAGGGACAGCACCTTCATAAGTATTGTCAAAATTTTTAGGTGCATACCCACCTATTCGGGTTGGAATATCAGTCAAAATGGAATTTGGAAGAATCAGTCCTTCATCTAAAGCACCAGCAAACAGGAAAGGTTTTAAAACACTTCCCGAGCTTCTTTGAGAAACAACATTATCCACAAATTGTTCTGGCGTTCGATTTTTCAAATTGGCATTTCCAATATAAGCTAATACTTCTCCTGTTTTGGTATCCAAAACAAGGATAGCCATATTTTGGATATAATTTCCGGAATAAATATCAGCATATTTATTGGCTATTTGATTACCAAACTCTTGAATAGGAGAATCAATTGTTGTTTGAATCCGTTCTCCTACATGACCATCTTTTTGAGCTTTAAGGAGAAGATGTTGTGCATTTTGGGGAATCGAGTACACTTTTTCAGGCATGGGTTCATTTTGAGCCATTTCATTAGAAAACTGATCCATTTCCCCATTTTTATATAGTTTCTCAAGCAGTCGATTCCTTTTTTTTAAGAGTGTTTCCTGTTTTTTTCCGGGAAATACTAAGGAAGGAGCATTGGGTAAGACTGCTAAAGTAGCCACTTCACCCCACGACAACAATTCGGGTGGTCTATTATAATATCTCCAGGATGCTGCCTCTAAACCCACAATATTTCCCCCATAAGGAGCGTGTGAAGCATACAAAGCTAAAATTTCAGCTTTTGAATAGCGCAATTCCAATCTTAAGGCCAAAATCATTTCATACAATTTAACCAAAATATTTCTTTTTTGATGATTGTAAGCCAACCGGATCACTTGCATACTAATGGTACTCCCTCCGCGAACGATAGATCCTGTATTAATATTGGATATCAATGCTTTAGTCAATGAAACAGGATTTATTCCCGGATGATAATAGAAATATTCATCTTCAAAATAACAGATTGCTTTTCTAAATTTATAAGGGATAGAGTCTGCTATTGGAAAACGCCATTGCTGATCAGAAGCGATCTGAGCCGAAATCAGATTACCTTCATGATCCTCTAACACGGTAGAGTAAGGTTTTTTAAAAAGCGGATCCGGCAAACAGAACATAAACCAGATTATAAATATCAAAAATAAAATGAGTACATAAAACCGTTTATGTTTATATGTATATTTGTGTTTCACACACCAATACAAAATTTTGTCCCTTACAAGGACCCATTTTATTTGACTACCTGAATCCATTCGCCGGCAGTAGTTGCATTTATAGTATTATCGTACATTTCACTACAGTAAATAGATGGTAGATAGAACTGTCCAACAAAAGATGCGTGAAGTAAAATTCTGATCACTTTCTTTTCACCTTTATTCAAAGAAAAATAAGAATACACCCGATCATCTCTGATATCCTGATACCTAATTCCCTTATTAACTGTCAGATTGGTATTTACATCATTTAATCTTGAGTTAATTATTTCCCAACCTGAAGGAAACATTTGTTCTAATGCTAAATTTTCATAATTTGTTCTGAGTCCGGGATGTTTAACGGAGATCTCCACATAGAAATCTGTTCCTTGAGGTAAATATTTTATATTAAGGGATTTTCCATTCATATCAAAGTAATTAACAGTCAATTCCAAATTTTGAGCAGTAGCAACAATTTTATTCATTTGTGGTACACCTGTGATTTGAATCTGTAAATATTGTCTGAATTTTGAACTATTTTTTATAGTAATATCATTTGTTTGAGAAGTTTTAAAGTCAATCGGTAACTGCCAGATTTGTTTGGTAGAGTTGCATGTATGGGGTTGTCCGTTTACTGTTATTGTGAAATCCAATTTATCAGGATTATTGGCAAATTTTGATAGGGCAAGTAAACTGTAGGCAGTAGTCTGAGTAGAATGCCAATTATTGTTAGCTATTGCTTTACTAATATCAAGAGCCACTTCTTTGGCTTTCAGGTAATCTTTTAAAATCACGAGTGTTTCCAAAATCATGGCCATTTCCCGTTCATCACTTCCATAACTATTGGAATAATAAGAAAGTTTAATAGGAAATATTGATACATTATTAATGAGATCTTTAGCAATTTCGGGTCTTCCGGCTAATGCATAAGCTGCAGCTAATCTCCATTTTGCGGATTGGGATAAGTTTTTAGATTCTCTTAATCTATTCATAGCACTTAAAGCAGGTTTTTTTGCTAAAGCTAAAGTAAACAACCGATATGCCTGAATAGCATCATCGTTTCGATAAGCAGATTCAGTCCAGTTATTCGCTTCTTTAGTTTGAAATTGAATCCAACCTTCTAAAAGGCCAACCGGTAATTTGTAACCTAAATTTTGAGCTTCAATCATAAAGTGCCCAGCATAGTTGGTTCCCCATTCTGAAGGAGAATCGGATTCTCCAGGCCAATAGGTAAATCCACCACCGGAATGTTTATATCCAGGTAATTTATCAATACAAGCTTTGATATTTTGTTCAATTTGCATCTTTCTTTCGGGTGAAAGTTCCATTAAATTTCCTAAATAAAGTTGTGGAAAAGCTGCAGATGTAATCTGTTCAATGCATCCATGAGGATAAGTAATAAGATATTTAAGTCTTTGTTCTAGATTGATCGGATAAGAAGTTGAGACTTCTAACATTCCTGAATTAGTTCCGGCAATACCTGTTGCTTCTGCTTTTCCGGTCCAGGTTTTACCGGGTTCAATCACAATAGAAGTTGTTTTTGTAATTTGAAGTGCAGGAATTCTGACCTGTAAATCGGTTTCTGAAGTTGCTTTCATGCCACCTGCAACAGCGTTTACGACAACTTTACAGTTTCCCATTTTAGGTTTCACTTTCACTCTAAACTCAATAGTTTGATCTCCCGGTTTTGAGAAGTTGGCAACTTTAGAATTACCATCTAAATTTTCAAAAAAGGAGTTTGGTTCTAAAGTAACATTTACCGTTTTCACATTGGGATCCATAGCAAAAACAGTAACTGGTATAAAAATCGACTCGCTTGGACTAATGATTCGAGGCAGAGTAGGAAGAACCATTAAATCTTGTCTAACAGGAACAACTTCTTCTGCATTTCCATAAGCGCCATCCTGACCTGCGATCACCATCACTTTGACAGATCCTACATAATTTGGCATAGTAAATTCATGGGTTTTGGTTTCTCCGGCTTTGATAGCAACAGGGCCATAAAACAATACAACGGGTTTAAATCTATTGTTATTTTCTTTCCCTTTTTTATTTAGAAATTCATCTCCCCCAATTGCTAAAAGACCGGCTAATTTTCCATTAAAGGCGGTTGAAACATATTTGTATAAATCCCATGTTTTCACACCTAAAGCCTCATGAGCATAAAAAGCATTATAGGGATCCGGCGTTTTAAAACGGGTGATATCCAGCAATCCTTCATCAACTATTGCAATGGTATATGTCATCGGTTTTCCATCTTTTTCTTTAATTTTAACAGAAAATTTTTCTAATGGTCGTAAAACATTACTCATTGAAATCACAGGAGTGAGGTGAGTTTGAGGATCTTCAACCTTTATGGTTTGCACTCCATACATTCTGATAGGAGAATTTTTGGATCCATTTTTATGAGGTTGAATATAGGTTACATGAATATAAACATTAGGAGCCATATCTTGAGTAGCATCAAATGAGAATTTTCCGGATGTTTTTTCTGGTTCAATCCAGAAATTCTGAAGCACTTTACTCCCCGATTCAATACTAACCAAAGCTCTTCCTTTATAAGAAATGGGAAGGGTTACAGCTACTTTTTCACCTACTTTATAATTTGATTTATCGGTACTGAAGATGAGCATTTCAGCGCCTCCCGGATTTTCCGAACCTGCATTACTCCACCAGCCTTTATAAGTAGTATAAAACATTGCGCCTGTACTGTGATGGCCAGTTTCATCTGTAATTCTAATAAATTTTCTACCATAAGTTTGAGCTTCCAGATCCATTTCGTACATGGTTCTGCCATTAACAGTTGTTACATAATCTACTTTAAGTAATTTTGTATTTTGGTTAGATACAAAATCAGCTAAATTTTCCTCAGGTGAACGATCCCACCACCAGCGCCAGTATACCTGAAACACTTCTACTTTTAATTTTCTGTTTAATGGTTTTCCATTTTTATCAATAAGGACAATGGGAAAAAGGTTTTTTTCATCGGAATACAAATAGGAGTCTCCATCCTTTCCTTTAGGAATTTTAACACCCACATAAGCATCATAAGGGGCATACTTCATTATAAAACGGTCAATACTAAAATCTCCACCGGGTTCATACGCTTTAGTGATCAATTGTACTGTTACTAATCCCGGACTATTTTTTTGAACATCTAAGTTTGTTGGGATTTTTGCAAAACCATCCTCATTTAGATTTCCCTGGAATAAATTAAAAGATTTTGATACAAATTGTTTAGTAGGATCATCAAAAATATAATCTTTAAAACCTTCAAATTCTGATTTTGTAGATGCTAATGTAGCTTCAATAACCACTTTACTATTTTTCGCTGGTGTTCCATGAAGCCAGTTTACCTGCAAATTTCCAACGGGATTATCACCGGATGAAAGTATGGTAGAAGGATATGTTAAATTGATTTTCAATCTGTTTGGTTTAATGGTTTCAATTCTTATCGTTTTAGAAAACCGTGCACCGCCCACTTTGAAAACGAGTAACCAGTTACCGGTTGGAGCATCTGCTGCTGTTTTTGTATTGAAATTATAAAACCCATTAACGTTATCTGATTTAACAATTCTTTGAGACAACTGTCCTTCGGGATTATAAAATTCCATCACCACAGGATGGCCTGATGGAAGTTGTTTATTTTTATCTTCTAAAATAAAGCTTAAATATAATGGATCCCCCGGTCTCCAGACTCCCCTTTCTCCATATATAAATCCTTTCAATCCTTTTATTAGCTCAACTCCACCCACATCAAACATACTGAGTGACAATGCTGAAGCATCATCAACGCGTAAATAACCTCTTTGTTTACCCTCTTTTGCAATGATTAAAAATGGTTTTGACGTTAATTGTATTCTGCTCATTCCGTCTACATTGGTTTGAGTTGCAGTGATGATCTGGTTTTGATAGTTTCTAAACTCCAATTGAATACCTGACATAGGAATTGTAGTTCGTAAATCGGTAACGGTAACAAAGAAATCATTATTTGATCCTGATTTTGCAATGATCCCCATATTGGATGCCAGTACATTTTTGATTGCTTTATTTTCACTATTTACATAATAGGAATTTTTGCAAGGATTATCTCTTTCCTCCCAATAATATTCATCATAATAATAGTAATCTTCATCATCATAATAATCCCAATAACTTGAAGGGTTATCATAATTTTCATTAGGATCCTGTTCCACTTCTGTATCATCAATATCAGGATCAGATTCATCAGTACAGGTAAACAGAGAATGTTTCTTTTTAAAGCTAAGTTCTACTTTATAAATGGCACCGGGTTCAGTGGCAATCAACTTTGACAATTCTAAAGAAAAGGTATTCCATGTCCCATAATCAATTGGTTCAGTTGAAGTTAATGGTACCTCATTATTATAAACAATCCTACCTACTCTTTTGATCTCTCTTGATTCATTCAATTGATTTACTTGAAGAAAATAGGGAATATTATTTTCAAACACTTTGATAATTTTCACATGAACCGCTTTCAAACTCACTGCTCTAAATGGAATTTGGATACCATCAACTTCAGGAACGATAACACCATCACCAATAAATTCCACTTTAGGTTTTGCGGTAACAAAATGCAGATTTTGCACATAATCACCAGCCATTGATTCTTCAATAGCGTTTTTTAAGCTATTTTTAATAGTCATTTTAAAATCTCCTCTAGGTGCATTACCAAAGAAAATGGATGCAATATTTCCGTTAACAACAACTGATTCAGCACAATAAGGATCCATATAAAGGAGACCGGTAACATCCTGATTTTTAGAAAGTGGGTCTGAAAAAAAAACTTTAACTTGAACAACAGGAGTATATTCAATTTGCACATCCATCACTTTAAATTGGTTTACTGTAGGGATTTCAACATAAGCTTTTTTTGTACCGGATACACCAATTTCATCTCCACTCCATTTAATTTTAATCTCATTTTCTTTAAGTGATCTTTGCACACTATCAATTGTAAAAAAGTGTGATTTTCCATCTTTGCTGTGGTTCCAGGTTAGTTTTAGATTATCATTATTATCATTTGCTTTAACAGCATCTTCAATTTCAGAAGGAGAAGCGAAATCGGCTGTTGTGAAGACCCCTTTCACTTTTTGCCATTTTTTATCTGAATCATTATAGGGTTGAATACCATTAAATTTGTACTCAATAGCTTGTTTCATCACCATAAAATTGAAATTCAACTTTTTCAATTTTTTGGGTACAGAAACAAATTTATGAAGGGAAAAAGCAACATCATAAATTTCCCCGGATTCCAATTTTTGGTCAGGAATAAACTCAATCGTTTGGGCATCTCTCCAGATAGCTTTTCCTTTAATTTTAGGTGAAAATGAAAATGGATTGGATGAAAGTTGATCTCCTGGTTTTACATTCGGAAACGCTTGAACTAAACGCACAATCACTTTTGAACTTTTTGAAACAATACCTGAAGTAAAGGAGATCACATACCCGGCAAATTCAGGATCAATAGGTACAGGTGAATACCCTCTGTTTCCGCATGAGTTTGTAAACATAAGAATGGCAACAACCAAAAATGTTGCTAAACGGGATCCGAATGGTGAAACAATTTTTTTCATAAATGCGTTAATATTATATCTAAAGTACTTTATTCTGTAAAGAAATTTGATTTCTCTAACATGATGCAAACGTACAAAAAAAATTCATGTGTTCGAATGCTCAATGTGCTCGTTAGCTCAATGTGCTCGAATGCTCGTGTGCTCGATTGCTCTCTATTATATTAACCTATTATTTATTACTTTTTACTTATTACTTATTACTTTTTACTTATTACTTTTTACTTATTACTTATTACTTATTACTTATTACTTATTACTTTTTACTTTTTACTTATTACTTTTTACTTTTTACTTCTTACAAAAACTATTCATTATTCATTTTTTTGTATTTTTGTAGATTGTATTGAAAATTGTTCACTCTATGACGCTAAAGCTTGCTATTGTTATTTTAAACTGGAATGGAAAAAAGTTTTTAGAAAAGTTTCTTCCGGATTTAATCATGTCTAGTGGTAAAGAAACCCGTGTTTTTATTGCAGACAATAACTCCTCTGATGGATCTGTTGATTATTTACGTGAAAATTTTCCTGCAGTAAAAATTATTGAAAACCCTACTAATGGTGGATTTTCAATGGGTTATAACCTCGCTTTAAAACAGATCAATGCCAAATATTATTGTTTATTAAATTCCGATATTGAAGTCACTAAAAACTGGATTCAACCGATTCTTCAGATGTTGGATAAAGATCCCACTATTGCAGCTGTTCAGCCAAAAATTTTATCATACCAGGAGAAAGACCGTTTTGAATATGCAGGTGCATCCGGTGGATATTTAGATTATTTAGGATACCCATTTTGTCGGGGAAGAGTATTTGAAAACCTCGAAAAAGACCATGGCCAATATGATTCCCCTCAACAGGTTTTTTGGGCAACAGGTGCAGCTTTATTTGTTAGAAAAGAGATTTATGATCGATTAGGTGGATTGGATGAGGACTTTTTTGCTCACATGGAGGAGATCGATTTCTGTTGGAGAATCAATAATGCAGGATATAAAATTATGATCCAGCCCAATTCCTTTGTTTATCATGTTGGTGGCGGTACTCTTCCTAAAAACAATTCCTACAAAACATATCTTAATTTCAGAAATAATCTATTTCTATTGGTAAAAAATCTACCATATCATAGATTATTTATTACTCTTTTTATTCGATTTTTTCTGGATCAACTAGCAGCTTTTGTTTTTTTATCAAAAGGGGAAAAGAAGAACTTTAGAGCAGTTTATAAAGCCATATTCCATTTTATCAAAATGTATCCTAAAATAAGAAAAAAAAGAGGGAAAAATTTCAAAAAAGGGTATCTATTATTGTTTAAAAAATCGATTGTTTATGCCCATTATGTAAAAGGGAAAACTATTTTTGACGGAGAATCTTTAAAATAGATCAAGTATGAATATTCATTGGAGAATAATTTTAGAACAGTTTTTCAAAAAGCACCAGAGAATTTTGATATTTATTTTGGTCTTTTTATTATTGTTTATTGGAGGGGTAAGACACAATCCTTTTCATTCATTTGTGATCTCATTTTTAAACTCTATTTGGTTATTTATTTGCTATATTCTTTTCACGGAAATTTTAAAATTAAGGTTTAAAAGTAAAAAGCTCAACATAGTTCAGCTTTTATTTTATTTTATTTTAATATTCATCCTGGTATATGTTTACACCAAGTTTGAATTATTTGTTTATGAAAATATTTTAAAATATGTGCCTGAACAAAAGTTGTACTGGGTGTTTCCGATGATTAAAAATATTGTATTTATATTTGGAACATTTATAACATCATTAATTGTTTACACCAACAAGCAGCAAAAAAAAGCTGAAAAACTGTTAGCTGAGAATCAAAATATGGAACTCAAACTTTTACGAGCACAGATCAATCCTCATTTTTTATTCAATGCATTAAACAACATCTATTCACTTATTTACACTAAAAACGATAAAGCCGGTGATGCAGTTTTATATGTTTCTGATTTATTGAGGTATGTAATCGATGATGCCAATAGTGAAAAAGTTTCCATAAGTAAAGAACTCAAATATATAGATAATTTTATTTCTTTATGGAAAATACGTATTAGCAATTCCATCAATATAAAATTTGAACATGAAATTGATGATTATAAAATTCAAATACCTCCTATGATATTGCAGCCTATTGTTGAGAACTGTTTTATTTACAGTGACATAGAAAGTAATCCGGAAGGGTTTATTCATCTCCAACTAACGATTAAAGAAAAAAAGCTTCAATTAAGTGCTGAAAATACAACCTCAGAAAAAAAAGAATCGAAAGAGAAAAAAATGTCAGGCATTGGCCTTTCCAATGTTGAGCAAAGGTTGCTATTATTTTATGGAGAGCACAATTACAAGATGGGAATCAACGAAGATGAGTCCATTTTCTGTTTAAATTTAAGCATTACATTAAAATGAAAACCTATTCGATTGTCATTCTTGATGACGAACATTTGGCAAGGGAACTTCTTCAGGATTTTATACAAAAATTTCCTGAGCTCGAACTCAAAGGGGTTTTTGCTAATCCATTAGATGCGATTGATTTTCTTCAAAATCAAACACTTGACATTTTACTCACCGATATTCAGATGCCACATTTATCCGGCATTGAATTTATTAAAAGTTGTAACAGACCTCATACTATAATCTTCACAACGGCCTATTCCAATTATGCATTAGAGGGATTTGATCTCAACATCACTGATTATTTGTTAAAGCCCATTTCATTTTCACGATTTGAACAAGCGATTCAAAGGGCAGAGCAGTACATCAATTTAGTGAAAAATCAAGCATCAACTGAAGAACTTCCCCCTCCTGTCAGCAGATCTTTTATAACGATCAGAGCTGATTATAAACTTTATAAAATCAATTATGAATCCATCATCTATATAGAAGGTCAGTCTGAATATGTGAAATTTTACACTACAACGAAAAACATAACGGCCTATTACACTTTAAAGAGATTAGAGGTGGAATTGCCTTCAGATCAGTTCATTAGAATACATAAATCTTATATTGTGTCTAAGAATTTTATTGAATCGATTGGCAGTGATTTTGTACAAATACAGGAGAAAAAATTGCCGATTGGGAGTAGTTACAAAGAGCAGCTGATAAAGGTTTTTTTATAGAAGAGACAGGGGACTGGAGACGGGAGACGGGGGACTGGAGAAGGGAGACGGGGGACTGGAGAAGGGAGACGGGGGAAGGGAGACGGGGGACTGGAGACTGGAGAAGGGAGACGGGGGACGGGAGAAAGATTAAAAAAAAGTATTTTTAAAAATGATAATATGGAAGAAAAAAATGGACTTGATCTACTGATTGAAAATCTTGTAGAACTTGGGATGGTTCCAAATGTAACTGTTGAAAATAAAGGAACCCTTTTTCCCTCTAATAATAGGTTTGCAAGTTGCACTACTGTAATAGTTTCAATATCCGATTCCATTTATTTAGTTGCAAGAGCTAATATATCAACTTCATTCACAGGCATATATTCCTCCGTATTACTTCCTCAAGAAGCTGAATATAAAGTATATTTAAAGAATTGGTTTGATTTTCTGATTTATTCTAACAGACAAAAAGTTGGAATTAAATATATAGATGAACATTTAACAATTGTCGCCCCCAAATATATTCCATATAAAGAGATAAATTTAGAAAATGCTCAACAATTTGTCGAAATTAATAAATTTGGAAAACCATATACTTTAGTTATGGAAAACAACTATTTATCATTTATTGTTGATCAATTGAAAGATCAGAAAGTTGTTGGAATTGAAACAAATGACTGGTTGTACAAAAAAGAGGATTTAGAAATATTATTAAATATGGGAGTACGATTGATTCGGAATATTTCAAGTCAATTTAAAAATTAATTTAAAAAAAGCATGAAAAAAGATTTTATATTTTTATTTGTTTTTTTTGTTTTTTTAATTCTTTCTTGTTCTAAATCAACTCAAAAAAAAATTGAAACGGTCAAAAATATTGACAAAACTGATAGTTTAAAAACAAAAACAGTAATTGATTCCATAAAAAAAGTTGACGTAATAAAACCAATAAAAAAAAATCAAAAGGATGAGATGTTTTGTATTGCGATAAACCATTTCAGTACAGCTCCATTTTATGTTGTAATCAAAGTTAAAAATCTCAAAAATGGTCAAGTAAAGGAATTATGTACTGAAGCTCCATTTGTATTAGGTGCTATTGACTATCAATACGACTTTAAAAATCTTAAAATTGATTGTGATAAATATCCTAATCAATATTTTCGATTTTCAACAAAAAAAGCATTAAACAACATTGGGTTCAATTTATATACCATTCAGGAACTTGAAGAGTATTCTAAAACGATTAATATTGAATTAATTTTACAACATGTAAAAGAAGGTAAATTAAAAAGTAGATCTTTTGGATATGATTATCCGGAATTTTGTCCTTATTTAACAAATCCTTGTTCAACAGCACAAGTAATTTCAGAAATTAAAGAAAACGATTGGGATGAAATTAAGAAAGAGCAAAGAATGTTTGCACACATCATGTATAATAATGGTATTATGATGACAAGAGGATGTGTAGCTGGTAATACTTGTGAATTATATACTATAGAACAAGCGAGAAATATATACAATATCCCTTGATTATTTTTTAGAAAAATTTTAAACTTTAATATTCAATATAAAAAAAATGGAACTCATTGGAAAAACGACTATTAATCCTATTCTTTTTTATTCCGGTAAGATTTCCGGATATATATCCTGGATAATTTTCCTATTTATCCCATTTAGTGTGCATTTATTTAACTTCAACAAATTTCTATTCAATCAATATTTTTCAATTATAGTTCTATTAATTGGATTGGTTTTTACAACAATCAGTTTTTTCAATTTAGGCAAATCAACCAGGCTTGGACTACCATCAAATGAAACAAAATTAAAAACAAACGGTTTATATAAAATTAGTAGAAATCCCATGTATGTTGGATTCAATTTGATCACAATTTCTGTTATGATTTATACTCTTCATTGGGTTATCATCATAATGGGAATTTATAGTTTGATTGTTTATCATAAGATCATCAGAGGAGAAGAAAAGTTTATGAAACAAAGATTTGGAGATGCATATATGAAATACAAACAAAAAGTAAGAAGATATTTATAATCATATACAATCAAACCATGAAAAAGGTTTTTTTTATTTTATTAATAATACTATTTTCTAAATTGTCTGCACAAACCGGCATAGACACATTGGAATTTATTAAAAATGAAACACAATCATTAATAAATTCTGTGGTTTCTGATTCTTTATACTTTGAAGCTAAATATTTGTTAAGGAAATATGATGCCGTGGTTACAATATCATCAGAAGAAATTAAAATTCGAAAAATAAAAAAATGTTTTCATAAAACCATTTACGACACAGTTCGTACTCGAGTAGATTATCCATTTGATGATCTCAATACCTCTTTCTATGATAGACAAATTACAGACACATCCAACAAACTAATACCGGAAATTGTAACAGAAAAATCAATAATTAATGAGATAGATAATTCCAAATATCCTATTTTAATCATTGATAAACCCATTTTTTCTTCAGATTTGAAATCTGTTTATATCAGAACAAGTATTAAATACGGAGGAGGGTGCATTGGGTATGAATCTTATTACCAACTGGTAGATCAAAAATGGATAAAAATTAGTACATCTATTGTTTATAGATGTTAATTCAAAATGTCAACTTATTGTCCGATTTGCTTCAATATTCTATATTCTAATAAAAGATGGGTGCTGTATCTATCTGAATTTCAATGTATTTAATAAATTCATCAAAGCCAAAAAGTTACAATTTTTCATACCAATCTTTTATTAGATTAGCTTTTCAGAGCTACGTCGGATAAATTCCCCCCGCATTAGGGCGGAGGCCAAGTACCCCGCAAGTTGAGCTGCTTAGGGGATGAAAAAATAGTGAATAACTAATAGTGAATAGTGAATAAAGAAAAATTAAAAATGAAAAATTCTAAAAAAAATGATAACTGAAACCTGATAGCTGAAAACTAATACCCAACAACTTAAACCTTAGACCTTCGAACTTAGACCTTAAACCCTATAACTAAAAGAGCCCACAAATTAGAAAACTTGTAGGCTCTTTGGAATATTTAAATCTTTAAAGATTACTTTTTGATCGCTTTGGCGTATCTTTCGTTCACGACATTCCAATTGATCATGTTTCTGTAGTTTTTAACGAAATCAGCACGTTTGTTTTGATATTTCAAATAGTAGGCGTGTTCCCAAACATCTATATTGAAGATTGGAGTTCCTTTTACTTGTGCCACATCCATCCAAGGATTATCTTGATTTGGAGTTTGAGTCACTTGAAGATCCCCTTTTTCATCAACAATCAACCATGCCCAGCCACTTCCGAATTGAGTCATCGCTTTTTGATTGAATTGTTCGAAGAAATTATCTATTGAACCGAAAGCTTTTTCGATCGCTTTCATCAATTCAGCAGATGGAGCACCTGTTTCCTGTGGAGCTAAAGCTTCCCAGAACATCAAGTGATTGTAATATCCACCGGCATTGTTACGAATAGGATTTCCTAACTCGGAAACGATGCTGAAGATAAACTCCATTGAAGCGTTTTTATAAGGAGTTTCACTGATCAATGCCATAAACTGATTATAGTAGTTTCTATGGTGTCTGTCGTAGTGAATCTCAACTGTTAATGCATCCATGTGAGGTTCTAAACCGTTGTATGCATAAGGTAGGGGTTGAAAAAGATGTTCAACCGGTTGTCCATTGTATTGTTTCATAGTTTTTGTTTTTGTTTGTGTATCACTTGTTTGAGCATTTATGGTTAGTATGTTGACAAGTAATACGATGGTTAATAATTTAATGTTTTTCATATTTTGTTTTATTGGTTAGTATAAAGATTAGGAGACAACCCCTAACTCTTTACCCACTTTCACAAAAGCATGGATACATTTATCCAAATGCTCTTGTTCGTGAGCAGCAGAGAGTTGCACCCTGATTCTTGCTTGATTTTGAGGAACTACAGGATAGTAAAATCCTGTAACAAAAATGCCCTCTTCCTGAAGTTTTGCCGCCATCTGTTGAGATAGTTTGGCATCGTACAACATCACAGCACAAATAGCCGATTTGGTTGGTTTGATATCAAAACCGGCATCTTTCATTTTGGCAATGAAATATTCTGTATTATAATGAAGTTTATCTTGTAATGCATTAGATTTTTGCATGATCTCCACCATTTTGATTCCTGCTGCAGCAACCAATGGAGGAATTGAGTTAGAGAACAAATAGGGACGAGAGCGTTGACGAAGCATATCGATGATCTCTTTTTTACCTGTTGTGAAACCACCAATAGCGCCACCGAAAGCTTTTCCTAGTGTACCGGTGATAATTTCAACTTTTCCTCTTTTATCATACAATTCAGAAACACCTCTTCCGGTTTTTCCTACAACACCAGCTGAATGCGATTCATCCACCATCACCATTGCATCATATTTTTCAGCTAATTTCAAAATTTCATCCAAAGGAGCAACGTTGCCATCCATAGAGAAAACACCATCAGTAACGATCAAACGGAATCTTTGAGCCTGAGCATCTTGCAATTGTTTTTCCAAATCAGCCATATCGGCATTAGCGTAGCGATATCTAACTGCTTTACAAAGACGAACACCATCAATGATTGAAGCATGATTTAAAGAATCGGAAATAATGGCATCCTCTTCGCCCAAAAGTGGTTCAAAAACACCACCGTTAGCATCGAAACAAGCAGCATAAAGGATAGTATCTTCTGTTCCAAAAAATTCAGCGATTTTTTCTTCTAATTTTTTATGAAGATCGCCTGTTCCACAGATAAAACGAACGGAAGCCATTCCATAACCATGAGTTTCTAATGCTTCCTGAGCAGCAGCAATTAACTCGGGATTATTAGCTAATCCAAGATAGTTATTTGCACAGAAGTTTAAAGCTTTAGTACCGTTTGCCAAAATAATTTCAGCCCCTTGAGGAGAAACGATCACTCTTTCTTTTTTGAAAAGACCTGCTGATTCGATGTTAGCCAATTCGTTTTGTAAAAATTGTTGAAATTTGTTGTACATATATCTGTTTTTTATCTAATTTTGATATTATTTTAATTTTTCTTTAAGTACTGTAAGCATATCGATGGTCATCGCTTCAAGACCGAATTTAGGATTCCACCCCCACTCTGCTCTTGCAACTGAATCATCTAAACTATTAGGCCATGAATCCGCAATTCCTTGCTTTAAAGATTCGATATTATAATCTATTGTGAAATTAGGAATATGTTTTTTGATTTCATTAGCGATGATTTCAGGAGTAAAACTCATTCCTGTCACATTAAAAGAGTTTCTATGGATCAATTTGGAAGGATCCACTTCCATTAAATTGATCGCAGCATCCAATGCATCAGGCATATACAACATATCCATACAAGTATCATGTCTTAATGGACAGGTAAATTTCCCTTCTTTGATAGCAGCGTAGTAAATTTCCACTGCATAATCAGTAGTTCCACCACCGGGAAGTGCCACATTAGAGATCAAACCTGGGTAACGAACCGAACGGGTGTCAACACCAAATCTTTTGAAGTAATAATCACTTAATAACTCACCGGCCACTTTAGTAACTCCGTAAATTGTCTTAGGACGTTGAATAGTATCCTGAGGAGTTTTGTCAGCAGGTGTTTCAGGACCAAAAGCCCCGATAGAACTTGGTGTGAAAAGTGCTGCTTTATACTCACGAGCTACTTCAAGGCAGTTCAATAAAGCACCCATCCCAATATTCCATCCTAACATTGGATTTGCTTCAGCAGTAGCAGAAAGGATAGCTGCTAAATTATAAATAGTATCAATATTATATTTTTTAACAGTTTCAGCAATATCATTACTATTGGTAGCATCAATTTTGACCGAAGGACCACCTTCCGAAAGTTCCCCTTTCAGAGGAAAATGAAGATCAGAAGCAACAACATTATTGCTCCCATAAATTTTTCTAAGAGTTGGAACTAATTCTGTACCAATTTGTCCGCTTGCACCAATTACTAAAATGTTTTTCATCTGTTAAAATTTAAAGTGTTGCAAATATAAATAAAAAAGTTAAATAAAATCAATTTTTCTAATTGAAAAAATCTCCACCACTATATATATTATCAATGACGGAGATTTTTCTTATTCATTTCATCTATAATTATACCATCGTATCAATTAGAGATGTATTTTCGATTAAAATTGTTCTTGAAGGGAACTCATTGATCATCATAAAGTCGTGAGTAGCAATCAGAACGGTAGTACCCTTTTGATTAATATCCATAAAGAGTTTAAAAATCTCTTGTGATGTGATTGGGTCTAAGTTTCCGGTAGGTTCATCAGCAAGAATCACTTCAGGATTATTGAGAAGGGCCCGAGCGATACAAACTCTTTGTTGTTCTCCACCGGAAAGTTGGTGAGGATATTTAAAATCTTTAGTAGCAAGGCCCACTCTTTCTAAAACATCTTCAGCACGTTGCAACATTTCGTCTTTATTTTTCCATCCGGAAGCTTTCAACATCAAAAGTAAATTATCTATAACGGTTCTATCAGATAAAAGTTGATAATCCTGAAAAACAAGTCCCATTTTTCTTCTTAACAGAGGGATCTGTTTTGGTTTTATTGTTTTAAGATCAAAACCTGCAATAGAAGCTTCGATTCCGTTTGCTTTTTCATCAGCAATCAATAGTTTTAGAATGGATGATTTTCCTGTACCCGATTTCCCAATAAGATAAACCATCTCCCCTTTATTAATATGGATATTAACTTTGGGAAGGATCAGTAATTTCTTCTGAAAAACATCCACATCCTTGAGTATAATAACGGGTTCAGCTAATTGAGCCAAAGGAGTATCAATAACCTGATTTGATTCGATTATCAGATTAGATTCATGACCAATTTCGGGGTTAAATTCTTGAGAATCTTCCATTTTTATCAATTTGAATAAAGACTATGTATCAATTTTTGCGTAATGTGCATTTTGTTCAATAAACTCTCTACGAGGAGGCACTTCATCTCCCATTAACATAGAGAATACGCGGTCTGCCTCCACTAAATTATCGATGGTCACCTGTCTTAAAGTTCTGAATTGAGGATCCATGGTGGTTGTCCACAACTGTTGGGCGTTCATTTCACCAAGACCTTTGTAACGTTGGATATGTAAGCCGGATTCATTCAGACCATTATTAGTAAATTCATCAACAGTTTCTTTTCGTTGAACTTCAGTCCACACATACTTTTCCTGTTTTCCTTTTTTGATCAGATATAAAGGAGGAGTAGCAATATAAACATGTCCCATTTCGATCAACTCTTTCATATATCTGAAGAAGAAAGTAAGAATCAAAGTAGCAATGTGACTACCATCGACATCGGCATCGGTCATGATAATCACTTTTCCATATCGAAGTTTTTCAATATTTAAAGCTTTACTATCTTCTGGTGTTCCAATAGTTACACCGAGGGCTGTGTACATATTACGAATCTCTTCACTCTCAAAGATTCTATGGGGCATAGCTTTTTCCACATTTAAAATCTTACCTCTCAAAGGTAAAATGGCTTGAAATTTACTATCTCTACCTTGTTTAGCAGTACCACCTGCAGAGTCCCCTTCGACAAGATACAACTCACATTCAGCAGAATTTTTAGAAGAGCAATCAGAAAGCTTGCCGGGTAATCCACCACCACTGAAAACATTTTTTCTTTGAACCAACTCCCTTGCTTTACGAGCAGCATGACGAGCTGTAGCTGCCAGAATCACTTTGTTAACAATCTCTTTAGCATCACGAGGATTCTCTTCCAGGAAGTTTCTCAACATCTCACCAACCATTTGATCGACAATCCCCATCACTTCATTATTTCCCAATTTCGTTTTGGTTTGTCCTTCGAATTGAGGTTCCTGAACTTTAATAGAAATGATAGAAGTTAACCCTTCTCTAAAATCATCTCCGGAGATCTCTATTTTAGATTTTTCAATTTTGTCCAGCATTTTACTTTCATCGGCATATTTCTTTAAAGTACGAGTCAAAGCTCTACGAAAACCGGCTAAGTGAGTACCGCCTTCAATGGTATTGATGTTATTCACATAAGAGTGGATATTTTCAGTAAAAGAAGTATTATATTGCATAACAACTTCAACCTGAACATTATCTTTATCCCCTTCCATATAGATAGGTGATTCCATAATTTTCTCACGGCCACCGTCAAGATATTTGATAAAATCTTTAAGACCCTCATCGGAGTAATAAGAATCATGGATATGTTCACCTTTATCATTAACGACTCTTTCGTCAGAAATTTCTAGTTTAATTCCACGGTTAAGATAAGCTAATTCTTTAAGTCTTGTAGCAAGAGTTTCATATTTATATTCAGTAGCAATAAAGATTGAATCATCCGGTTTAAACCAAATTTTGGTCCCTCTTTGATCCGTAGTACCTAATTCTTTAACGGGATAGAGAGGTTTTCCAAAAGCCAATTCTTGGACATAGTGGATTCCATCTCTGTAAACTTCTGCTTTAAACTCTTTAGAAAGAGCATTCACGCAGGAAACACCAACACCGTGAAGACCGCCGGAAACTTTATAGGAATCTTTATCAAATTTACCACCGGCATGAAGTACAGTAAGGACCACTTCAAGTGCTGATTTTTTTTCTTTTTCATGATATCCTGTAGGGATCCCTCTACCGTTATCTAAAACGGAGATTGAGTTATCGGTATGGATAGTCACTTGAATATAATCACAGTGTCCTGCAAGAGCTTCATCTATAGAATTATCGACAACTTCGTACACAAGATGGTGTAGTCCTCTTTCGCCCACATCGCCGATATACATAGCAGGTCTTTTTCTAACCGCTTCGAGGCCTTCAAGTACTTGAATATTATCTGCATTGTATTCTTGGGGAGCAGTAACAACCTTTTCTAATTCGTTCATAATCAATTTTATAATTTCATTTTAAATAACCTGCAAATATACAAAAAAATACCTTTTGAAAGATCATAAAAAAACACAATTTTCTAGAAAAAATGATCATTATTTCATGATTTTTGTTTTTGGGGATCTTTCAAATTTCTTATTCCGAGAAAGTGTGGAAAATGCTCGGTTTAAAAATTCATTTTTCATAATTTGTTCATTTTTATTATGTTGTTAAATAGTTTTCCAACACTTTACCGGAACTGTTGATTTGTTGATAATTTCTCCCCCATTTTTTCGTTTTTTCATTGATTATTTTCAATCTTTATACTATCTTTGCCTCAACTATTTAATTACTAACCTAACTCTCAAAACTATGAAATCTCCCAATCTTTTCTCAGAACATAAACAAAGATTATCCGATTCTGAATACCAATTCTTTCAAAATCAAATTCATTCTGACCGTTTTCAATCCTCTTTCGATTTTTTGATTCAAACATTACAAAACATTCATGGTATGAGATGTCCTCATTGTGGATCTGAAAAAGTGATGAAAAACGGTACCATGAAAAACAAAACACCCCGTTTTTTATGCAATCATTGTCATAAAAGCTATTCTCTTTATACCGGAACTTATCTCCATTTTGTTAAGAAAAAATAAACTATTTCAATACATTCACTTAAGAATGTCTGATGGTGGAACTTTAAGGTTTTGTAGTGATATGTTAGGAATTTCATTAGACACCTCTTTTGAGTGGAATAAAAAAGTGTTTGGATCTATTCAGGAGAATCTTCCTGATGGGATGGATGGTGTTATTGAATTGATTCTTGTTCAGGATCAGATCTCTCGTAAAGGGGAAAAACCGGATGGTTTCTATAACTTCAAACCACCTAATCCCCTTGCTGATCCTAAAAAAAAGTACAAGAAAGCTCCAAAACTGATCAAACCGGTTGATAAAACGGATCGAGTTCAGATGGCCGTTGCATTTTCCCGAAAAGGAGATTTTGATATGAAAGTGATCCATTTAGGGGATCTTGATAAAGATGAACTAAAAAAAAGATTGTATCCTAAAATTAAAAAATCAAAAAAGATATTAATCAATGATCATCCTATAGTTAGATTGTTTTTGCAAGATAAAAAACTAAGCTATCACATCTGTGATCAGAATGAGCAAAAGAAAGTGAAAAGCAGAAACAAAGCTTTTGATGTTCAAACCGCAAATGAGATCTATAATAAATTTGTGGGATGGATGGAACGTTTTATAGGGGTTGCAACCAAATACCTGCAAAACTACATGAAATGGTTTATGCTAAAAATCAAATACCGACATTACGATTTATCTGCTTATCACCTGGCTATTGATGGTTTACAGAACAAAAGAGGCAAACAGGGGTATAAAGAAAGTGTGATGTTTATCAACTAAGACCTTAGCAGGATAATTTCAATTTTATTTAATAATGTTCAACTTTATGAAATATAGGGTTGAATTGGTGTTTGAATGAAATGGGAAATGGGTCTTAAATAGTAAGTTGACTTAATCATTAGTATAGAAAAATTTTAAAATTTGCTTAAATTTTTCTAAAGAGGGATGTATTGAAGAGATCGTTCCGAGAAAGTGTGGAAAAAAGATTTTGTAAGTAATTTTATAACAGATATTTACAAAATTTGTAAAATTAAATATCACAACTTCAACACTTTCTCGGAATAAGAAAATACAGCTGAGAGCTATTCGCTAAGAAACCGCTCCGCCTCAATCGCTGCCTTACACCCCGAGGCTGCTGCTGTTATCGCCTGCTTATAATGTGGATCCTGAATATCTCCTGCAGCAAATACTCCCGCTATATTCGTTAATGGCCTTACACCCTGAGTTTTAATATATCCCTGATCATCCATCTCAATTTGTCCTTTAAATAACTCATTGACCGGACTCACCCCTATCGCTACAAATACGCCATCTATGGCAATCTCCTTTTCGGATTGATCTTTAGTGTTCGTTAACATTAATGAGGTTACTTGTTTGATAAACCCTTTTTGTTCTCCTAATATCTCTTTTGGTATGTAGTTGAATACTATTTCAATATTGGGAGTTGCGTGTACTTTGTCTTGCATGGCCTGTGTCGCTCTAAACTCATCTCTTCTGTGAATTAGATATACTTTTGAACACATTTTTGATAAGTATGATGCTTCCTCAAGGGCGGTGTCTCCTCCACCAATTACCGCTACTGTTTTGTTCCTGAAAAATGCTCCATCACATGTGGCACATGCGGAGACTCCAAATCCACGATATTTAGTTTCACTTTCGAGTCCCAGCCATCTGGCTGTCGCTCCGGTGGCAATGATGACAGTTTCGGCAATGATCTCTTTGTCATAATCAACAACACATTTGAATGGTCTGGCGGAAAAGTCAACCTGAGTTATCTCTCCTGATCTTAGCTCCGTTCCTACGTGTAGCGCTTGTTGACGAATATTGTCCATGATTACAGGTCCTGATTCTCCTTTGGGATATCCCGGAAAATTTTCAACTTCTGTGGTGATTGTTAATTGTCCACCCGGTTGCATTCCTTCGTACAAAATGGGATTAAGACCGGCTCTGGTTGCATAAATGGCTGCTGTGTATCCGGCTGGACCACCACCTATAATTAAACATTTTGTTTGTTCCATAGTTGTTTTACAGTGAAATAATATAAAAAATTGAAAGAAAAAGAAAAATCTTAAGGTTTACATAACCAATTTGAATCCAATACCGTGCACATTGATAATTTGAACATTAGGATCAGGTGCAAATAGCTTTCTTAATTTTGTGATATACACATCCATGCTTCTTGCGTTGTAATAACTGTCATCTCCCCAAATTTTCTTTAATGCATACCCTCGGTCAAGGACATCGTTTTTCTTATTGATAAGCATCATTAATAGTTCTGTTTCTCTGGTGGTTAGTTTTTTCTCTTCACCATTGATTAACAAACTTTGATGCGAAACATTAAACGTTATGGAGCCCATTTGGATAGGCTTCATATCTTCTTCATCAGAACCATAAGTTCTTCTTAGCAGTGCTTCCAGTCTTGCTAAAAGTACTTCCATTGAAAAGGGTTTGGTTATATAATCATCACCACCTATTGATAATCCGTAAACCATATCCTGAGGTAAACTTTTGGCAGTTAAGAAAATGATGGGTATTTTGGTATCCATTTTTCGGATCTCTTTAGCTAATGTAAAGCCATCTTTAAGTGGCATCATAACATCAACGATACAAATATCCAAATCAGAGGTGCAGAAAAGCTCATAAGCAGATTCTCCATTTGTAGCATGTTTAACAGAATATCCTTTAGCTTCTAAGTAAGTAGTTAAAACTTTACCTAGATTCATGTCATCTTCTGCTAATAAAATCTTTTTGTTCATACTTTTTCTTTTTTATCTTTTATAGGGTAAAGAAATTATAAATTCACTTCCTTTTTTTAATTCACTATTTATCGTAATATTTCCTCCGTGAAGCTCAATAATTTTCTTCACGTAAACCAATCCTAATCCATGCCCTTTTGTATCATGAATATTTCCAAATGATACCCTGTAAAATTCCTGAAATACTCTTCTATGGTTCTTTTTGGCAATACCGATTCCATTATCCACAACTTTGATATATAGGTACCTTTTATCGCTTTCTGTTCTGACGACAATATCGGGTGTATCCGGTGAATATTTAATCCCATTTTCTATCAAATTTATGATTACATTTTGCAAGTGACTTGCATCTGCAAATATAATAGGATTTTTCGCATAAAGGTACTGTGAAATTTTACCTTTTTTTGAAGCAATTTGCAATGAAAAATCAAGACAAATTGTACTTATAAGTTTATGAATATCAATGTTTTCTTCATAAATTTTTAACTGCCCTTTTTTCAACTGTGCCAATTCAAGAATATTATTTACCATTTTTTTTAGACGATTATTTTCGTCATTTATGATAGAAATGTAAGAATCTCGAAGCTCAATACCCGAAGCAATATCAGGATCAGAGAGCGCTTCACATGCTAAAGCTATAGTCGAGATAGGTGTCTTAAATTCGTGGGTGATGTTATTTATAAAATCATTCTTGATATCTGAAATCTTTTTCAGACGATAAAGATGGTATAAGGTATAAAAATTTAAAAATGCAATAATCCCAATAAATGCCATAATTAAGGAGGTGATGGCTGACATTCTTTGAAATAATATCCTTCTTTGATCCTTAAAATAGATGATTATATAATGTTGCGCAATAATCGATTCAGAGGGCTTTAAACTGAATATATATTCACTATTCAAAATGGTTGTGGGATCCACTAAATGAGGCTGAATTACAAACTGAGTTGTATAGGAGTTATAAAGGGCAAAATCAAAATTGGCATTTATATTTTGATCGACTAAAGATTCTTTGATGATTCTATTGAGATATTGTGGGTTTAACAGCACTTTGGTATTGGAATCCATCTCAATGAGATTCGCATCATCATTTTTTGATATTTTTTTATAACTGTCTGAAATTGAATTATTTTCTAATGGATATTGATTTGGAGTGAAAGATTTACTATAAGTTGTATCAAAAAAGATCGTGTCATTGTTGGTTAAAACCACATCATTTTTCATATAGCTTATTGTTGTTCTGATAACTCCAATTGGGGTGACTTTTGCCGGATCAAGCAAAAACCTTTTTCCTTGTTTTTGAAATACAATATTGGTTGTCGTATCTAAGGTTTCAATGGTATTGGTATTGGGTAAAGTATCCCCTTTCAATAATGCATCTATCTTATTTACTACATCCGAGCCGGCAGATAGAATTTCTCGGGTTAAGATACTTTTTTGAACTTTTTCAGCATCTTTATACAACTGAAAAATGGTAAATATCAAAAAGAATGATGATACTACCAATATAACTCCTATCGATAAAATGACAATCCTCTTCATGATAAACAAAATTTAATTACATCAATCTGATCAGGATACTGGAGTAGTTTTGGCGTTTGAGTTTCACCCATTGACACCAATAAATCTTTTAATTCTGAATCTATGTCACTTTGGGTTAAAGCAAGATTACAAGAGATACATTGAAGTTCCTCCTTTTGATACTTGAGTTTTTGCCCCAACTCTGAAATGGTATCATAATATTCATAATGGATAACGGAAATGGGCGAATGAAATGGTTCATTTTCAACCAAAATAAATGGACCACCATCAAAAAACGGAATCCTATTCATTAAATGAACAGTCTTTTGGTATTCCAGATTATTTAGATATTGATTGTGATTATTCAAGATTTCGTTATTTTGTGATAGTATTTCAATTAGAGGTACAAAATTATAATTTTTTGGAATATAAATCTTAGAAACAGACCTACATCCTAACCCAAAATAGAAAAAAATATCATTTTTTAAGGCTATGATCTCTTTTTCTGTTTCATTCCCGGTCAATAAGGCTATACTATTTCTATTTTTTCTTAGAATTTTAGGAAAGTTTTGAAAATAATAGTCAAAATATCTGGAGCTATTATTTGATCCGGTCGATATCACTTTATCAAAAACAATACCATCTTTTTTTTCAGACATTTTGACATGTTCTGTGAAAAAAATAAATGGTTTGTATTCTGGTTCAATCTCAATTAACATCTCTGCAAGAACAGGTAAAATAAGGTTGTCCTGTGACGATAATTTTCCTAAAAAACGGTTTCCCGATACTAAAACTGCGAAAAAGTCATGAAAACTAACTAAAGGAATATTTCCGGCAGAAATAACCAATATGGTCTGAACTTCCTTGTTATGATTATCAAAAAATTCTTTATAGTAATTTTCAAATGATTGCATTTCAGATGGTTGCAACATTGTAATAATAGATTCTAACGCATTAAAAATGTAAGAAATTGGGAACCATTTATTCTGTAGTGATTGTTGCTTGATAGCTTTGTAAAGTTTGTGTTCTAAAAAAAAATTAGAGGAATCTTCGTATTGTAAACGAGTAAACTCTGAAAGTTTATCTCGCAGTATATCAAAAGTTTGAATTCTTTGTTTAAAGTTCATCGATTTTTAAAAATAGTTATGCAAAGATACAAAATAAATTTTTCTTATTTTTTTTTGACGAATGTATTTAAAAAAATTGTATTTTTGCACCCTCAAACACGGGATATAGCGTAGTCCGGTTATCGCGCCTGCTTTGGGAGCAGGAGGTCGCAAGTTCGAATCTTGCTATCCCGACAAAAAGCCACTCAACGAGTGGCTTTTTTATTTTATATATTTTTGCATTCCTAATTTCAAAAAATGAGTAACAAACATTTTATTCCAATTACTAAAAAAGAAGTTGACTATCTGGGATGGACTGAAATTGACGTGATCTTAATTACCGGTGATGCTTATGTTGATCATCCCGCTTTTGGGGCTGCAGTTATTGGTCGAATTTTAGAAAATGAAGGCCTAAAAGTGGCGATTATAGCTCAGCCTAATTGGAAAGATGACTTGAGAGATTTTAAAAAACTGGGAAAACCTAAACTATTTTTTGGAATCACAGCCGGAAATATGGATTCCATGGTGAACCATTACACAGCAACGAAACGGTTGAGAAGTGACGATGCCTACACTCCCGGAAATCAAGCTGGTTTCAGACCCAACTATGCTACTGTGATGTATAGCAATATTATCAAAGAACTCTATCCCGATACGCCTATTATTATTGGCGGTGTGGAAGCTTCAATGAGGAGACTCTCTCATTACGATTACTGGAGTGATCAGTTTAAACCTTCCATTTTACTGGAAAGCAAAGCGGATCTGCTGGTGTATGGAATGGGTGAAAAACCTATTATTGAAATCGCAAAAGCTTTTAAAGAGGAGCATCCTGTTGAAAAGTGTAAAAAAATCCCACAAGTTGCCTATTTAACTCGAAACTGGAGATCAGATATTGCGAATGAAATCCCGGTTATTGAACTCCATTCGTATGAGAAAGAATTACAATCAAAAAAAATATATGCTGAAAATTTTGTTACTTTTGAAAAGGAATCGAATAAACGGATTCAAAAAACGTTGATTCAACCATACAAAGATCAATTTTTAGTTATCAATCCACCTTTTTTACCTTATTCAGAGAAAGAGTGTGACCAATTTGCTCTTTTCGATCTCATGATGAATGCTCCACACCCCAAATATTTGAAAAGGGGGGAAATCCCTGCTTTTGAAATGATCAAAAATTCAATCACGATCCACAGGGGTTGCTTTGGAGGGTGTTCTTTTTGTGCAATTGCTGCGCATCAGGGGAAATTTATTGCATCCAGGTCTGAAAAATCGATTATGGATGAAGTAACTGATCTTTCTCAAAGAGATTATTTTAAAGGTCATATTTCCGACTTGGGAGGCCCTTCAGCTAACATGTATCAAATGGGAGGCGAAAACCTTGATTTATGTAACTCTTGTGCCAGGCCATCCTGCATTTTTCCAAATATTTGTAAAAATTTGAATTTTGATCATGCTCCACTGATTCAATTGTACCAAAAAGCAAGAAATGTTAGAGGAATCAAACAAATAACGATTGGTAGTGGAATTAGATATGATATGTTGGTGCCCAAAGATAAAACGCTGAAAACAAAAAATCATTTAAGCGAATACACCGAAACGGTTATTAAATATCACGTATCAGGACGATTAAAAGTAGCACCTGAACATACTGCATCTCATGTACTTAACATGATGAGGAAACCCGATTTTTCAAATTTCTGGAGTTTCTATCAGCAGTTTTATGAAATTAATAAAAGGATAAACAAAAACCAGCAACTAATCCCCTATTTTATCTCTTCACACCCCGGATGTACATTAACGGATATGGCGGAGTTAGCTATTGAAATTAAAAATAGTCGCAAATCAAATACTAATCCATCTCATTACGGCTTAGATACTGAGCATGTGCAGGACTTCACTCCTACTCCCATGACTTATGCAACTGCTATGTACTTTTTAGGTTTTGACCCTTACACCGGCAAAAATGTAGCGGTTACCAAAACAATGGAAGAGAAGAAAAACCAAAATCTATTCTTCTTTTATCATAAAAAGGAAAACCACCAAACCATCCAGCGACTATTATCAAAAATCAACCGCACCGACCTTCTTAACAAACTGAGAGACAAGAAATAAAGAGGTTGAAGGTTGAAGGTAACAGGTTTCAGATAACAGGTAAAAGGTAAAAGGTAATAGGTAATAGGTAATAGGTAACAGTTTTCAGATATCAGTTTTCAGATATCAGTTTTCAGATTTTTCTTTTTCATTTTCATTTTTCATTTTTCATTTTTCATTCTTCATTAGTCCGTAGTCTGTAGTCCGTAGTCTGTAGTCCGTAGTCTGTTGTCCGTAGTCCGCAGTCTTTTTTTTGTGCATTCCGGCTCGCAGGCTCGCCGTCGGTCTCCGGCCTGTACTCCTCGTTTCGCTGCAAGGGTCTGATCGGCCGGGCAGTAGCTCCCAAGGTCGCTCTGCCCGATCCGTCATCCCCTAAGCAGCCGTAAGCATACGAGCAACCCCATCTTGTAGATGAGAGATGATCATTTTATTTTTGCTTTTAAAAAAGCATGAATATTATAACAAAAGAGTCAGAGATGATAAGTATGGTTGAACTGTGGAAGCAAAGCAATCAAACCAAAAAGGATTTTGCAATGAAACATGGGATTAGTTACGATTCCTTTAGATATTGGACACGTAAATTATATCCAGAAGAATCAATTAGAGGCTGAACAAGTTATAAAGATCAAGAATTTTCATTTATTGAACTAACGCAAGAAAATATTAAATCAGAGGGATCAAGAATGCCCCAAGTTGAGTTGACACTACCGAATGGAATCCAACTTAAAATATATTAGTCATGATAGGATTTAGTAGCTCGATAAGATATTATCTATGTACTAAACCCATCAATATTCATAATAGTTTTGATGGATTAGCAGGGATTGTGCGTAATTTTATGCAAAAAACTCCGACATCTGGAGCTGTTTTTATCTTTATCAACAGACAAAAGACACATATAAAAATGCTGTATTGGGATGGTGATGGGTTTGTAATTTATTACAAGCGATTAGAAAGAGGGCGATATAAAGCTCGCACTACTGATTGTGATGGTGGTTTAGAACTAAAAAGAGAAGATGTTTTAATGCTTTTAGAGGGACTTTCTATAGATAATTTTAAGAGAAGTAAGCGGTATAAAATTGCATAAAAAAGTTCATTTTTCCTACATAACTGGTTGTTTTGTAACGATTTTTTTTGTATATTTGTTACATGAAACAAGCGCAAAACGAACAATTTATTGAACAACAAAATGAGTTAAAGGAACTCAAAAAATTGCTTGCGCAACAAGATCGTAAGATAAAAGAGCAGGATAATCAAATCAATAAGCAGGAAATAATTATCAATAAACAAGAAGGAATCATTGGTAAAAAAGATGTAATCATTAGTAAAAAAGAAGATGAGATTAGTCGTCTTACCTTCTTTTTGGAAAAGCTCAAACGAATGATTTTCGGACAAAAGAGTGAAAGATTTAAAAACCCTGATCAACTGGATTTATTCCCCGAAGAGGTTCTTGAGGCAAAGAAGAAGGAATTGATTGAAGAAATTGAAATCATAATTAAAAAACGTAAAAGTTATGATGGCAAACATCCTGGAAGAGAACCATTGCCAAAAGATCTACCTGTAGAAGAAGTTGTTTTAGAGCCCACAGAAGATGTTACCGGAATGGTTCGTATCGGGGAAGAAGTTACAGAAGAGTTGCATATTAAACCTGCTTCTTTGTTTATTAGACGTATCATCAGACCTGTCTATATGACAAAACCTGATGAAAACAATAAACAAAGACAAGTGATTGCAGAATTATCTCGTCCGATTCCCAAAATTATTGCCGGCTCAAGTTTGTTGTCTTATTTGATTGTAAACAAATATGTTTTTCATTTACCTATTCACAGACAATTACAACAGTTGAAGTTAATGGGAATTAATTTGAATGCATCAACAGTTGAAAATTGGATCAGATTAACATCAGAACTTTTGGAAATGCTTTATAAATTTCATCGACAGAAAGTTCAACAATCCCTATATTTACAAATGGATGAATCACCGATCCAGGTTATGGATCGAGAAACAAAAGGGAAGACAAAACGAGGTTATATGTGGGTAAGTAACGCAGTTCGGGAGCTATCTGTGCTGTTTGAATATGCTCCTTCAAGAAGTCAAAGTTTACCTAACCAGTTTTTAGATCAATATCGTGGAATTTTACAAACAGATGGATATGCAGCCTATGATGTGGCTATCCGTAAACATAAGATTTTACATATTGGATGTTGGGCACATGCCAGAAGATATTTTGAAAAAGCATTAAGTAATGATAAAGCTCGTGCTACTGCTGTGATGTTATTGATCCAAGAACTTTATAAAGTTGAAGAGATCTCAAAAGAACAAAATGAAACGGTAGAACAACGCTATCAAAGAAGACTGGAAGAATCACTTCCGATATTAAACCAAATTGGAAAATATATTACAGATCATAGAAAAAATGTGTTGCCCTCCAGTCCAATTGGTAAAGCTTTCCACTACTGTATAGAAAGATGGGATGCTTTGATGAACTATCTTCAAAACGGTATGATCGAAATAGATAATAACAGAGTTGAAAATGCGATTCGTCCACTAGCTTTAGGTCGTAAAAACTACTTATTTGCAGGTAATCATGAGTTCGCCCAATTTACAGCCATTTATTATAGCTTCTTTGCAACTTGCAAACTAAACGATATTAATCCTTATGATTGGTTTGCATACGTTATCGAAAATATTAACGAAACAAAAACAAGTCAATTAGAAAAACTTTTACCTCAAAATATCGACAAATCCTTACTTGTCGAGACTAAACTGTCTGATTGAAAATTAATCAACCGTCTCTATTTTACCTTAAAAAAACAGATTCTTTGATATGGGGTTGCTCGTATGCTTACAAGCAGCTTAACTTGCGGGGTACCTGGCCTCCGCCCTAATGCGGACTAGAGACGGGTGACAAGTGACGGGTGAAGTTCGAGGTTCGAAGTTCGACGTTAAACGTTCGACGTTAATTTGAAATTATAGTGAATTTTTCATTATTCATTTTTCATTATTCATTAGTCTGTGGCTTATTACCCCGAAGGGGTTTCATGTGAGTAACCGTATGCAAGCTCGCGCAGCATACGGATTGAACGAATGACTAAAGAAGTGGGAAAAGGGATAGAGACGGGAGAAAAACTGAAAGCTGAAACCTGATAGCTGAAACCTGTAAAATTGAGCACACTTTTAGATTTGCAATGTAACTTTTCAATATAGAAAACGTGTTAAATTTTATATTTAACAGTTAACTGGAAAGAGAAAGTGAACTATTGAGCGCACTAGATTTTAATATCTATTGTTCGTATTAGACTTTCTCTTTCTTATATTGAAAAATTACTAATTAGAATTTTAGATGAAAGGATCTATTAAAAGTATTAGCTTATTTCAATATTCAGTTAACACAAAGCTTACAAAAGTATGAAAAATTATTTTATTGGAATTGATGTCTCCAAAAAGACATTAGATGTGGCCCTTCACTCATTAGAAGGTAAACTAAACTGCAATCACCTAGTGATTGAAAACAATGCAAAAGGTTTCAAAATAATGATGACCTGGTTAAAAGACAAGAAGATTAACAACCAAGATGTATTAATCTGTATGGAACATACAGGAATATATGCTGATAAAGTGGTTGATTTTCTTGAAACAAAGAACATTGCTTATAGCCTTCAAAGTGCTTTGCATGTAAAAAAATCGTTAGGATTAGTGAGGGGTAAGAGTGACAAAGTTGATGCTTTCCGATTAGCAGAATTTTGCTATGAAAAAAGGAATACAATAAAAGAAAGCCAGAAGCCTTCACAAAACATTATTGTACTCAAACATTTGTTTACTGAAAGAAGAAAACTAGTAGGGAGCCGGGCACAATACAAACAAATTCGTTCAGAGATTGCCATTTATCAAGGTAAAGGATTTGTCAAAAGAAAAGATCGTATTATCAAGAATTTACAACGTGAGATTGATGAGATTGATGAAGAGATAATGGAGATAATCACGTCAGATCCTGATATTTATTGTAATTTTCTTTTGCTAATCTCAATTATCGGCATTGGAATGGTAAATGCATTTGGCACAATTGTTTACACCAATAATTTTAAAAATTTTTCAGATCCAAGAGCCTATGCCTGTTATGTTGGAGTTGCACCATTCCCTCATAGTTCCGGAACCAGTATTAATAAAAAAAAATCTGTTTCAAAGATGGGAAGATTACAGTTAAAGGCAGATTTATCTCAAGCGGCAAGGTCGGCTATTCTTTATGATCCTCAAATGAAAGCATATTTTAAACGCAAGTTTAATGGTAAAAAAGGTGCTGAGAGTAACTATGGAACCGTTCTTAATGCTGTGAAATTCAAATTAATATGTCGAATTTTTTCAGTCATCAGAAGACAAGTTGAATATATAAAATTTGCATTTTAATACATTAGATGTACAAGTTGAACTATTTTACAACCATTTTGGTTTAGTGCTTGTAATAGTAAGGATTATTCGAATCCAAGTAGAATAATAGATGAAAGATCTAAACAAAGTTTTAGAAGATCCTTATAAAAAACATGTGATAAATTTGTTAAATGGGAAATAAAGAGCTCAACCATCAACATCACTAAATAACTGAAAAACTAACTTTATTCTCATTTAACAAAGTTGGTGAGAAAAAGCGAAAAAACTTCTAAATTTACAATCAAAAAACCCATGAAAATTTAATGAAAATTAAATTTTCAGATAAATATTGCTCATAACTAATTGATTTTATGTATTTAAGAAAATTTTCAATTTTTATTAAAAAACACTTGACAAAGTCTTAGAATACGAGCATTCGAGCATTCGAGCTATTTCGTTATTTCTGAATCACAAACTTAGAATGGATTAATTGACCATTATATTCAATTTGGAATAAATAAACACCATTGATTAAAGCACTTACATCAATGTCTCGGGAGACTGTACCCTTTAATACTTGCTCGCCCAACACATTGTAAATCATAAATGGAACATTCTCTAATGAACTCGATTTAAAATCTAAATGGATAACGTCCCGGGTTGGATTTGGATATAATTGAAAAGTTCCGTCGTTTATATAATTTTCAATAGCTATCGTTGCATTGGAGGCTATATTGGATCTGGAGGACTGATACCCGCTTTTGGATCTGGGAACACAGGAATAGGGTGCTACAACCTCTACCTGGTAATATACATATCCTGATGGTGGATTCAAATCGGTGTATTGCGTATTGGCGCCCGAAATAGTGCCAAGAAGCTGCATTTGTGTATGTGTTGTTCCTCGGTAAATATTGTAAGTATTCACAACAAAACCTTGATATGGTTGCCAGATCAGATTCCACGTGTTGCCCATCCCTTGATTTATGGTTAAATGCATCGTTTTGTGAGAATTACTCATATTGGACTGAAATCCACATGTATCAACGAGGGAAAGTTTATATTGATTCGAATTAACAATCGGTGAAGAGGTTTGGTCAGTAAAAATACTTAAAACATCGTATGGTAGTGCTCCAATCTTTTCATACATACCGGTAACATTGGTTTCCCGATATATAAAAAATGAGTCTATCGCATTGGAAACCGGCTTTTCAAAAACAACCACATTTTTATTATTGGTATCTACCGTTACAATACAAATGGATGGTTCCTCCATAGTTAAGAAAAAGACACCAACCTGATCTGTTGCCGAACAAATAGTGTCCAAAAATGCCGTTAACGTATAAATCTGATTGCTTGGAACAGCTATAGGATTTGGTGAAGTTGAATCACTCAATCCATTCGCTGGGTTCCATAAATAGGACAATGGAATGGTTCCGGAATAATTGGAAATAATGGAATCTAACTGTGACATCTCACCGCAATGCAAATAATGATCTAATCCTGCTTCAATTATCAAAGGAGTAACAACTACATATAAACTATCCTGATCCATACAACCATTAGATGTAGAGACTTGTACTTTGATCCACATAGATGTATCGGTTTGAATGACTGGATTTTGTATAGTTTGATTCGATATTGAATTCGTAGGCAACCATTCATAATTTAAAGTAGCACCTCCCCAATTATTGGTGCTTATTGAATCGACGTTAACAATAGCTTTACAAATATTCATTTGATAGTTGTGATGAATATTTTGAATGATAAATGGATTAACATAAACGGTAACACTATCCTGAGCTGGACAATATCCGGCTAAAGTGGATACATGATACGTCTGGGTTTGTGTTGGTGAAGCAATCGGATTATAAATAGTTGAATCACTAAGACCAATGGATGGCGTCCAAACGATTTGATCTGTTACCTGTGGCAATTTTAAAATGGAATTTTGAGGCATTCCTGACCCAAAAATATACCCCACATTCGGATTAGGAAACGATAATCCATAAAAATTGGTGTAAGTCGGATAGGATGTAACTTGCCAAGTATTACCTCCATTGGTGGTTTTGGCAATAGCTCCCGTTGCTCCTAATGTGCCTGTTGCATAACCAACTTGACTACTAATAAAGTGCATCGCATTGGATGGTAAATTCTGAGTAAGTACAGTCCAGGATACTCCCCCATTTTCTGTTTTATAAGCTTGATTGAAATCGGTTAGGACAAAACCAACTGTGTCATTTATAAAATAGACAGTTTTGATATTTGAGGTAGTACCACAATTTAATGGAGTCCATTGTTGTCCGTAATTAATCGTTTTTAAAATAGTTCCATTGGCCCCGACTGTAAAACCCAATGCTGGTGAAACAAAATAAACACAATTGAGATTTTGAGTTGTACCGGAAGATAAAACGATCCAATTTGTTCCACCATCAATCGTTTTTCTAATTTTTCCACCATCACACACCACATATCCTGTATCCATATTAAAAAAATGGAGATCCCGAGGTTCTGTATTGTAAATATATCCGGGATTTGAAAATTGAGAACCATTGATGGTTTTAACAAATAGTCCTCCATATCCTACGGCAAAACCATGTAATGAATCAAGAAAAAATAGTTTTCTCAATGGATCACTTTGAAAAAGAACCTCCCAGGTGTAACCCCCATTAATTGATTTTGAAACTCCATTAGAAACTCCATATCCAATTTGTTCAGTTGGAAAACTGATATCATAAAAATATTGATACATACTATTGACCGGTTCCCAAGCAGATCCCACTTCTAATTGCACTGGTGCACCACAATTGATATACTGATCGTATCCTGCATTAATGGATAATGGTGTAACAGTTACCATGATGCTATCGTGAAAACTACATCCATTGGACGTATTAAT
The DNA here is from genome assembly GCA_942493315.1 of uncultured Bacteroidota bacterium. Taxonomy (GTDB): domain Bacteria; phylum Bacteroidota; class Bacteroidia; order Bacteroidales; family WCHB1-69; genus UBA5429. The sequence goes on from OW818690.1 coordinate 2,933,718, forward strand.
CTGAATATGATATTGTTGTGACTGCATTGGAGTTACCAAAGGAGATAATGAAGTTGTATCAGAAATATATAAATTAGGGTACCAGCTTACATTTAATGGATCCGGTCCGCTATAACCATCACTAATCAGATTCAAAACTACACTCGAACCACAGGAGATAGTATGATTGTGGTTATAGTTGGCATAAAATGGATAAACTTGAATATTAACCATATCCGAAGCAGCACAACCCATTCGATTAGTGGCTGTTACCTGAAATGCAGTTGTTTGAGGAGGATGAGCTATATAGTTTCCTCCGCTATTTTGATATACATAATTAGCCGGTGTCCAGGTTTCATCAGGAATCTCTAATTTGGCAAAAGTTCCGTAACCTCCTACCAGATAACCTGATTTATTTGTTGGAAAGACCAAAGATGTTGGAATATACATTAAATTGGGAATCGTTTTGGTTGTCCAGTTCAATCCACCATCTTTGGTTTGAAAAACTAAAACACTATTTGTTCCTGTACCCGCTACATAACCTGTTAAAGAATCCACAAAACACAGGCTGCTCATGTAGGAGTAATTAAAATATCCCGGACAAACTGACCATGAAGAGCCACCGGTTGTGGTTTTTAAAACGATTCCGGAACCGGCAATATAGCCACAATTGGGATTAGTAAAAGTTATCGCATTCAAATGATTTGTATTTCCGTTGGAAATAAGTGCCCATTGTTCACCGCCATCGGTAGTTTTTAATATCACCCCATTAGAGCCCACGGCAATTCCAACGGAATCAGAAATAAAATAGATATCATTTAAAATATATCCGGAAGCCAGATGTTTTAAATCCCAATTGGTACCCCCATCAGTAGTTTTTAGAATGATAGCTGTATAAGTTGAGATATCCATAGCACCACCACATACAAATCCAAGATTCGGATTCCTAAAATGAACAGCTTGCACATTGCCGGGTGCTACTATGGTAGTTTGTGTCCATGTTGTCCCACCATTGGTTGTTTTGAGAAATTTATTACTTCCAACAATAACGCCAAACTGATCTGTAACAAAATCGATACTCGATAATGGGAAATTATACTGCGCTATTGAATCCCATTGATATCCACCATTATTAGTTTTTAATATACTCCCTTCATCCGTAATCACAAAACCTGTATCTGCATTAAAAAAATAGAGATCTCTAAAATTATAATTATTTTTGAAATATAACGGAAACCACTCTGTTTCAGTAGTTAATGGAATGGTGTTTCCACAATATAAACTTTGATCTGAAATAGTTGAAAAATCAAAAGGTGCAATCGTTACAAGTACACTATCAGTAAAATCGGGGGCATTCTCAAAAGCAACATTTATTATGTAATTAGTTGTATTAAAAGGATATACAATTGGATTGAGTGGGTTTGAAAGATCAATGGAATAATTCGGATTCCATACTATTTGTTGCGGAATTTCATATTTTTGAATAACCCCATTTTTTCCCACTGCAATAATAAAGGAGTCCAAAACTGAAACAGAGTTTAATTCATTGGTTATACAGGTCAGTTCTCTTTTCCAAGATGAACCTCCATCTGTTGTTTTCATTATGGTTCCATAATACCCAACAGCATAGCCAACATTGGTATTTTGAAATTTAATATCATGATAAAAAGTGGGATAAGAAGCGAATGAATTCCACGAATATCCACCATCATTGGTTTGATATATTTGACTTCCACCTGTAATAAATCCTTTATTTGAATTCACAAAATGCACTTCAGTCAATTGGTTGGTACCTAAGCTGGAAATAGTATACCATACATCACCACCTGAAATTGTTTTTAAAACTTTTCCATTATTTCCTACAACAACACCATTATTTTCATCTGTAAAATAGATACCATTGTAAACATCTGCAGAATTACCGGATGGAGCCACATTAACCCAACTGAATCCTCCATTAATGGTTTTATACAAACATCCATCGCTTCCGGCCAGATAACCGGTTAGATTATTTACAAAAAAAATGGCATTAATTGAAGCTGTGAGATTTGGGATATTTTGATTAGTCCAAGTCTGTCCCCCATTTGTTGTGGTGAGAATGGTTCCATTATTTCCCACACAAAAACCGGAAGAAACAGATTTAAAAAAAACAGAATTTAACGTTTCAGTAGTTCCACTAATTAAAGGTGAAAAAGTTTCCCCTTTATTAATGGTTTTTAAAATAATTCCATTTGCACCAACAATATATCCCTCAGTTTCACTTGTAAAATAGGAATCATTTAAATGAGAGGTCACATTACCGGTTATTGAACGCCAAGGTAGCTGCAAATTAATAGTTGTTTGTCTTCCACATGGAATAATTGTATCATTAGACAATTGTGCAACACATTGAGATACTGCACTATAACTAATAATAAATGCAATGAAAAATAATACAAACTTTTTCATGATAAAAAATTGATTTACAAAGTCAAAGATAGTAAAAAAAAGAGTAATCTATTTTTTAAAATTCAATTTTGTTTGAATTCCGACAGAAATAAGGAATGGTTGATAACTGAACACCAATTCATTTGAATTTACTGGAATGGAGAATCCTATCTGCATCACGAATTTCACAAATTTATATCCTACTTTAGCTGTTAAAACAGGTTCAATAAAGTAACCTGTATATTTTAGTTGGTCTTGAAACAGGGTCACTCTCACAAAACGGGTTGCAAAACTTCCGTCAAAAATATCAGTTGAAGCACCAATAGCAGGTTGAATAAAGAATTTCAAAGAGTTGAGATCTGTTCGGGAGATCCACAAATTATTGGAATAATCAGCTTTTAATCTGGAGTATCCTAAACCTCCAAACACTTCGAAGCGGCCGCTATTTCCAATTTTGGTAAAATATCCGGCTCCTGATTCCACTGCTAAATGTTTATGAAAATTATTCAAGGTATCGTTTGTCTGATTAATATAACTACCATTCAGCATCACACCAATATGGTCTGTTATAGCATACGCAAATTGGGGATCAAAACCGGAAACTCCTGTGTGTACTGCAGCTTGAAATTCGCCCTCTTTACTTAAAAGGGGTGTATTGATAACTGTAGGAATATAGGCAGGAGCACAACCACTAAAGGCAAATATAATAATAGTTGCCCATAAATAAGATTTTTTTAAGGTTTTCATAGTTGGGTTCTTTAAATGGATAAAATATTTATAAATAACAATATATGTTATTAAAAAGCATTATCTGGCAAGAATTACAGTACCATGAAGTTTTCTTTCAGTTCGGATATTTCCCGATTTATTTTCAATATATAAAATAGTCCAGTAGTATTGACCTTCAGGGGCAGGAGATTCATTAATATTTCCATCCCATCCTTTTTTAAAATCTTCGGTTTTAAACACTCTTTTTCCCCATCTATCATAAATCCAGATTGTTAAAGTGTCAATACCAGTAGTTTCAGGATAGAAAGCATCATTAATAAAATCACCATTTGGAGTAAAAATATTGGGCACTGTTATTGAAGAACACTCTTTAAAAGTGATCGTATCTGATAAAGTACATCCTCTATTATCTATAAACACCCAATAATCGCCCGGTTCTGTAATCACCACATAACTAGATGTTTCCCCGTTACTCCAGAAAAAATTTCCATTAATGGAATCAAAATAATAAACGACCTCTTCCCCTTCACATAAAAAATCATCCTCACCAAGATAGATAGTCTGATAAGGGATCACTTCAATTTCAATTTCTGTAGAATCGTAGCATTCATCGGCATTTCCAAAAACAGAATAGGTAGTAGTTTCGTTGGGTTTTACTCTGATTGTATCTCCAAACATATTATTATCCCATTGCAAGAGTATAGGTTCTGCCGTACTTTCGACAAAAATATCTACAGATTCACCTTCACAAATTGGATTCTCAGAGGCAGAAATTGTTAATATGGGTTGTGGTTTAAAAGAAACATGAACTGAATCAAAGGCAATACAGTCGGAAGCATTGGTTCCATAACACCAATAGGTCCCTTCAGCCAATACCATAATGGATGGCGTACTGGCGCCGGTCGACCAATAATAATTATTATATTGTTCTTCCGGGGTTATAAAACAAAATTGACCAGCACAAATAATGGTATCATTGCCCAATTCCATGGATGGATTTTGAATATAAACAGAAACAGAATCTGTACAAGTTTTCAATTCGGCAAAGAAAATATCATCTAATGAGAAGTCGTTTCCACCACCGCCAACATTTTGATTGACGATAGAAATCACAGCAGTAGAATTTGTTCCGGAATTCCATAAAGTATAAAATCGAGACCAGTGACAAATGGTATCAGAAGATAAAAACACAGGACCAATAAGATTAGAATTAATTCTAAATTGTAATTGAGCTAAGTTAGCGTCAGGACCCACATTTTGAACCCAGCAGGAAAAAATATAATCTGTATTGGGAGCAACCTGAATATTTTGTTGCCAAATCGTAATACTGGGAGTAACAGCACCATTCACAATTAATTGTTTGCCTGTTCCTGTAGTATGATCCACACAAGGGAAAAAATTAGCATGATAGGTTTGAGGAGAATTACCTACCATATAAGTACCTTCATTCCATAATGAGGTAGAATTATAGGTATAATTACTAATGAACCCGATATTTCCCAATTCAAAATCTCCATTATAGATAATATTAGGCCCAGTAGAAGTGATATCACAATAATAGGTAACATTAGTATCTGTTGTGACCCCATTATATTCACCAGAAGTAAACAAGAGCCCTTCAGGTGGATACCATTCATAAAAAAGCCCGCCGGTTGCATGAAAATAAACTGTTTCGCCGCCACATATTGTATCATTATCACCGGCATCTACGCTTAATACATACACATTGGAAGAATCAACATGAATATTACCATTCTCTAAAACAGTAACCGTATAGGTAGTATTTTGCAATGGTGTTACTGTAATTGCCTGGGTTAATTGGCCTGATGACCATACATAATTAGTTGCATTTGTGTATGTTGAAGTGATGATAACAGGATCACCCTTGCAGATTGTAATACTTCCTCCGACATTCCAGGTTTGAGCAAAAATGGAAAAGGGAAGAGCTAAAACAAGAAGAAAAATTATAGGTTTCATTATTATTGAATATTAGAGACATCATATATACTCAGACGCTGCAAATATACAAAAAAATTAAATAAAATGTTAATTTTTCTTAATATTATTTAAAAAAAATTAAAATGTAAATTTTAAATCGGCAACTCCTTATGAAATTAAAAAACCAACGGGATTATTTTATAAGAAATGAATAAGGAATTCTATTTTTAGAAGAATTATTGAAAATTTTCCGCATCTCAATGGGAGTTTTTTTACAAAATTAATTTTCGAGAGCAAATCAATAATTGGATTATTACAAAAAAAAGTTGAAAAATAAATAAATAAAAAAACGCCTAAAGTGTGATTTTACAGCACTTTAGGCGTTTTGGCGGAGAAAGAGGGATTCGAACCCCCGGAGGCTTTCACCTCAACGGTTTTCAAGACCGCCGCAATCGACCACTCTGCCATCTCTCCGCCGCAAAAATACAAAAAAATATATTCAAAACTTCACATTTTGAATTTTTTTTTACTTTTTTTTCATTATTTCTCTAGGACTATGCGGGAATTGGAACGAACACTCTGGTAGCCAGTTCTTTATCCAACATATACAATCCATAGCCATTATCTCCTATCATCTTCAATGCATCGATCATTTCGGTAGCATGCATCTCTTCTTCCACTTGCTCGTCAATAAACCATTTCAACATGGATTGTGTTGCCACATCATTTTCTTCAACTGCAATTTTATAGATGTCATTAATTAAAGAGGTAACCTTTTGTTCATGAACCAAAGTATCTTTAAAAACATCAATCAGATTGGGCCATTCAGTCCGAACTTCTTCTAAAGGTTTTAAAATTACTTTTTCACCTCGCGCAATTAAATAGTTTTTAAACTTCAAAGCATGAGCTTGTTCTTCCTGAAACTGGATATCGAACCAATTAGCTGCTCCGGGAAACCCTTTAGACGCACAATCTATGGACATGGAAAGGTAAAGATAGGCTGACCATAATTCAGCATTGATCTGATTGTTAATCGCTTCTGTAATTCTTTTGTTAATCATAATATTAAGTTTTAATAATGTTAATAATAATAAAGCAAAGATATAAAATTTTTTACTACATCTATCTAAAACTGCAAATTTCCTAAAATTTCTTAAAAAAATATAAATCAGCATTTTATGTCAAATATGTTATTTAAGTTTGCAAAATGAAAATGTTACAAAATTGTTACGAAAAAACACATACATCTGACTGAAAACTAATTAAATATAAAATACATGATTAACATTAAAGAGCAACTTAAAGCCTTAGGAATTACAAATCCCGGGAAGATCTACCTGAATTTAAGCTACGATGAACTGTATGAACATGAAACAAGACCAGATTTAAGCGGTTATGAAAAAGCATTTCATACAACAAGCGGTGCATTATCAGTAGATACCGGCATTTTTACCGGAAGATCCCCAAAAGACAAATATGTTGTATTAGATGACGCTACTAGAAACACTGTTTGGTGGAATGAACCCGGAAAGAAAGGTTCTGACAACAAACCGATTTCATTAGAGATTTGGAACCATTTTAACCAATTATGTCTCGATCAATTAGATCAAAAAGATATTTATGTAATGGATTTATGGGTTGGAACCAAAGCTGATTCCGGAATGAATATCCGTTTTATTACAGAAGTGGCCTGGCAGGCTCATTTCGTGAAAAATATGTTTATTCGTCCTCCTCAGGAAGCTTTAGAAAATTTCGAACCTGAATTTATCGTAATGAATTGTTGTAAAGCTACCAATCCAGACTGGAAGGAACAAGGTTTAAACAGTGAAGTTTTTATTGCCTTTAATTTAACAGATAAAGTGGCATTAATTGGAGGTTCTTGGTATGGTGGAGAAATGAAAAAAGGAATTTTCTCTGTTATGAACTACTTTTTACCATTAAAAGGGATAGCATCTATGCATTGCTCCGCTAATGAAGGAAAAGATGGTAAAACTGCAATTTTCTTTGGATTATCCGGAACAGGTAAAACAACTTTATCTACTGACCCTGAAAGAGCTTTAATTGGAGATGATGAACATGGTTGGGATAATGAGGGAGTATTCAACTTTGAAGGTGGTTGTTATGCCAAATGTATCAATTTAAGCAAAGAGAACGAACCTGAAATTTATCACGCTATTAAGAGAGATGCTCTTTTAGAAAATTTAGTTGTGGATGATCAAGGAAACATTGATTTCTCTTCTGATGCCAAAACTGAAAACACCAGAGTTTCCTACCCTATTTACCATATAGAAAATATTGTTAAACCTCTATCAAAAGGTACACATCCTAGTAAAGTGATCTTTTTATCAGCAGATGCATTTGGAGTACTTCCTCCTGTTTCTATGTTAAGTAAAGAACAAATGATGTATTACTTCTTGAGCGGTTATACAGCAAAATTAGCCGGAACTGAAAGAGATATTGTGGAACCAACACCAACCTTTTCATCTTGCTTTGGTGCCGCATTTTTATTGTTACACCCTACAAAATATGCTGATGTTTTTGGTAAAAAAATGGAGGAACATTTTGCTACGGCTTATTTAGTGAATACCGGCTGGATCGGTGGTGGTTACAACTCCGGTGGTAAAAGAATCTCCATAAAAGATACCAGACGTATTATTTCAGCTATTTTAAATGATGAACTGATCGATTGTAGTACAGAAATTGCTATGCCATTCAATCTTACTATACCAAAACATATTGAAGGTATTTCAGATCTTATTTTGAATCCGGTCAATTGTTGGAATGATAAAATGGCCTATCAAAAAACAGCTAACCATCTTGCGGAATCGTTTGTTAAAAACTTTAAATTGTTTACAGACACTCCCAAAGGAGAACATTTAATTCAGGCTGGACCTTTGGTTCAATCTTTACAAACTGTATAAAAAAAAGGGCTGCAAATGCAGCCCTTTTTTATTTATATATCAGAAAGACTATTTCTCTTTCTTCTTAAGATCAGCTTGTAAATTTTGTAAAACGCTTAAATCACCTAATGTTGATTTTTCTACGTTGTCATTAATTTTAGAGATCTCTTTTTGTTTTTTCTTCTCTTCAGAAACAACTCTTTTTTCATCCTCTTCCTTGTTTTCTTGCCAAGTTTTGGTATGAGATAAGGTTATTTTCTTAGCTTCTTTTGAGAATTCAATAACTTTAAACATTAAAATTTGTTCAATTTTAGGAGTTGATTTATCCTCTTTTGCCATTGCTCTATTGAAAGCAAAACCTTCAATACCATAAGCTAAAGCGATAACATAACCTTTATCGTTTTGACTGATAATGGTTCCTTCGTGATCTGAACCTACTGTGAAGATAGTTTCAAAAACATCCCAAGGATTTTCCTCTAATTGTTTGTGTCCTAAGCTTAAACGACGATTATCAACATCAACTTCAAGAACAACAACTTCGATGCTATCACCGATTTTAGTAAATTCAGCTGGATGTTTGATTTTTTTAGACCAGGAAAGATCTGAAATGTGGATTAATCCGTCAACACCCTCTTCTAATTCAACAAAAATACCAAAGTTTGTAAAGTTACGAACTGTGGCTGTATGTTTTGAATTTACTGGATATCTGTTTACGATATTTTCCCATGGATCAGGAATCAATTGTTTAATACCTAATGACATTTTTCTTTCATCGCGATCTAATGTAAGAATAACAGCTTCGATTTCATCACCTACTTTTAAGAAGTCATGAGCTGTACGAAGATGTTGTGACCATGACATTTCAGATACGTGAACTAAACCTTCAACACCTGGTAATACTTCAATAAATGCACCGTAATCAGCAATAACGACTACTTTACCTTTAACTTTATCACCAATAGTTAAGTTTTGATCAAGAGCATCCCATGGATGTGGAGTTAATTGTTTTAAACCAAGTGCGATACGTTTTTTATTTTCATCGAAATCAAGGATAACCACATTGATTTTTTGATCCAATTGAACAATCTCTTCAGGATGAATGATTCTTCCCCAAGATAAATCAGTAATGTGAATTAAACCGTCAACACCACCTAAATCGATAAATACACCGTAACTTGTGATATTTTTAACAGTTCCTTCCAAAATCTGACCTTTTTCAAGACGTGCAATAATTTCAGCTTTTTGAGCTTCCAATTCGTCTTCAATAAGTGCTTTATGTGAAACAACAACATTTTTGTATTCATGGTTAATTTTAACCACTTTAAATTCCATTGTTTTATTTACATAAATATCATAATCACGAATAGGTTTAACATCAATTTGAGAACCTGGTAAGAATGCTTCAATACCAAATACATCAACGATTAAACCACCTTTAGTTCTGCATTTCACATAACCTTTGATAATTTCTTGAGTATCAAATGCTAAATTAACACGGTTCCAAGATTGTAATAAACGAGCTTTTTTGTGTGATAATTGAAGTTGACCTGTTGCATCTTCTTGATTTTCAACATATACTTCAATAGTATCTCCAATTTTTAAATCAGAATTGTAACGTAATTCATTGGCTGAAATAACACCGTCAGATTTGAAACCAATATTAACAACGATTTCACGACTGTTGATAGATACTACACTACCATTGATCACTTCATTTTCATCAATAGATTTGAAAGTCTTAGTATAAAGATCTTCATATCTTTCTTTTTCAAGTGAGGAATATTTTGATCCTTTTTTCTCAATAGAATCCCAATTGAATTCATCAAGTGAAGGATAAGCATTTTCAATCACTTTTGCTTTTTTAAGAGCAGGTGCTTCTACTAATGGTAACTCTTCAGCTACAACTTTAACTTCAACTTCAGCTATTGGTTCTTCAACCACAACTTCAGTTTCAACTACAGTTTCTTCAACAATTGGTTCTTGAGCAACAGCTTCATTTTGAACAGATTCAACCACTTGTTCAGGATTGTTTTCTTCTGCCTCTGTGTTTTTTAATAATTCTTCAGACATTTTTTAATTCGATTTGCAAGCAAATCATTTGTTTTAAAGGGTTTTACATTGAGGTTAACTATTTGAATATCAAACTAAAGAGCCTCTTTCAATTTGAGCTTGCAAAAATACAAAAAAATATTATATAAATATACATTAAATAGCAAAAAAAAATTACTCTTCTCATCAAATTTATTTCAAAAATTTCTTTTCTCTATATAACATTTTGTTATGAAAAAATGTTCATAGAATCGTTTAATTTTATATATTTGCACTCCTAAATAACGTGAATATAATAATCTAAAATAATTATGAAAAAATCTATTTTACTTTTTACTTTAATAATCGGATTATCAACAGTTTTCGGTCAAAAAAAAGATGATATTCTTTTCAAATACGGCAATGATGTTGTAACAAAAAATGAATTCGTAAATGCATTTAAAAAGAACAATAATATCCAAACTGCATCTGAACAAGAGATCAGAGAATATTTGAATCTTTACATCAACTTTAAATTGAAAGTAAAACAAGGTTATTCTGAAGGTATTGATACTACTTCAGCTTTCATCAAAGAGTTGGCCTCTTATCGTTCACAATCCGCCCAACAATATTTAATTGATAAAGAAGTTACTGAACAATTAATTTTAGAAGCTAAAGAGAGAGCAAAATTTCATGTAAGAGCTTCCCATATTTTAATCACTTGTGCTGCTACAGCTTCCGCATCTGACACGCTTGCAGCCTATAAAAAAATTATTCAAATCAGAGAAAAAATTAAAAAAGGGGATCTCAGTTTTAATCAGGCTGCTGTTGAATATTCAGATGATAAATCAGCTCAGGATTCTTACAATTCTCAATCCAAACGCTGGCAATACGGAAATAAAGGTGAGTTAGGCTATTTTACAGTTTTTGATTTGATATACCCTTTTGAAAACGGTGCTTTCAATACAAAAGTAAGTGAAATTTCAATGCCTGTTCGTTCTCCTTATGGTTATCATCTAATTTATGTTCAAGATATTGTAAAGTCTATAAGCAAAATTACAATCAAACAAATTTTTGTAGAAGATACTTTGGCAAGATTAGGTGAAATGAGCCCTGCTACTCAACAAAGATTAACTCAAATAGAAGCCAAATTAAACTCAGGAATTACCTTTGAAGATGTTGCTAAAGAATTTTCTGATGACAAAGCTTCCAAAGAAAAAGGGGGAGAATTGGAACCATTTGCACCCAACAGAAGAACCGGAAATTTTGTTAAAGCTTGTTTAAATATCGAACCCGGTAAATACAGCTTAAGAGCGGTTGCTTCCAATATGGGATGGCATATCATTAAAGTTGTCAATATCGAATTTGTTGATACTGAAAATGAAATGTTTACACATGTAATTAAAAATAAAATTTCCAGAGATCAAAGATCTTATAAAAGTAAAGAATCATTAGTTGAAAAACTTAAAATAGAATATAACTATAAAGATAAAAATAAAGATAAAGCATTCGAATTTTTAGCTAAAAACATTCCTGTAAACTATTTTTCAAATCCTGATACTACTGACCTTACTCAATTAAAAGGGATCGAAAAATTAAAGCCTTTATTCACTTATGCTGATCAAAAAGAATCAGTTCAGGACTTTGCTCAATTCGTATCTAAATTTCAAGGTATGGATTATAAAGGTGATTTAGTAAACTTTTTTAATGAAAGATTTCCGTTTTACGTTCAAGACAAAATCTTAACTTATGAAAATTCAATTCTGGAACAAAAATATCCTGAATTTCATGATTTAGTTACCGAATATAGAGAAGGAATGATCCTTTTTGAAATCAATACTCAAAAAATTTGGAATGAAGCTTTAAAAGATACTATCGGAATCCAAAAATATTATGAATCCGTTAAAAGTCAATACAATAAACCTTTTGAAGAGATTAGAGCAATCATTGTTACTGAATATCAAAATGAGTTGGAAAATAAATGGATCAATGAATTGAAACAAAGATATCCTGTTGTGATTAATGAAAAAGTATTTCAATCCATCATTAAAAAATAAGTGAAAAAAATAGCGCTTTTATTATTGGTTATTCCATTTTTCTACTCATGTCATTCCAAAAAAGACAGAGTAGTTTCTGAAGTTTTCAATGATATATTGTTTGAATCTGAAGTTGTTCAAAATATTCCATCAGGATTATCTCCTGAAGATAGTCTCCACTTTTTTCAACAATATGTAGAAAATTGGATCAATGAAAAAGTTGTTATAAATGAAGCCAAACATGTTTTATCTTTTAGTGAACAAAACTTTGACGAGCAGATTAAAAAATACAAGGAGAAACTATTGATTGAAGCATACTATAATAAAATCACTTCAGATAGCACGCAATTTAAAATTTCAGATCAGGAGATTAAACATTTTACCAAAGAGTTTAAAGTTTCTGAACCTATTCAAAAAAATGTGGTCAGAGTTAACTATATTAAACTTTCTAAAAAATCTAATGTTGGGAATAAAATTAAGGAGATTCTATTCAATGAAAATAAAAGAGTAGCACAAAAAGAGCAATTGATATCGATGTGCAGCGATTCTATTGAATATTTTTTAGATGATAATCAGTGGATTTTATTAGATTATTTAGAAAACGATTTTCCATTTAGTATCAATAATAAAGAAGCTTTACTCAGTGAACATAAAAATATAGATGTTTCTGATGAACAATATCGTTATCTGATCGTATTTTTAGATTTTAAAACTCAATTTACATCTTCTGAAACAAGCGGTGAGTTTGAAAGTACAAAACAGATGCTTATTCAACAAAAGAAAGTGAATTACATCAATAATGTTAAGAAATCTTTATTGGAAAAAGCAATCAAAGAGAATTCAATTCTTCAATAAAAAGATTTGAACATTTTCATTTAGATAATTTTATAGAAGAAAATCTACTATTGAACAATCAATTTTCTGAATATTTTTTGTGATCCGTTTTGCACTGCAATCAAATATATTCCCGATACAAGATTATCTAATTCAATTTCAGTTATCTCCTTTTTTAAAGGTATGGTCATCATTAATTGACCTGAAATGTTGTATAAATATGCGTAACCACCATTATTTTCATAAAATGTTCTATCAGCTTTTAAGAATACATTTAAAGAAGTAGGATTTGGATATAACTGAACATTTGGTTCCATACTTTGAAAATCACGAATAGCAACAGTAGATGTACCTTCGACAAAAAGATAGGTCATAGCACCGGCACTAGAAATTTTAATAGTATCTGAAATTTGACCAATAATAGAAGGTAAAAACCGAATATGTAATAATTGAGGTAAATTAGATTTTTGAATCACCAGTTGAGATCCCCAGGTTGTTCCATTGAGAGAAACCTGAAAATAGAGTGGTGCTTTTACTAAAACATTAATAGTCAATTGAGATACATCTGCAGAGATCATCACTTGTTGTGTATCTGAAGGTGTATTTTGATACGATGTAAAAGAAAGTGTATTAGTAGATGTTTGAATAATATCTGGTGATCCTAAACCAAAAGTAGCATAAATGGAATGGGATTGAATTACGTTAGTAAAAGTATAGCTATTTTGAATTCCAACAGAAACACTATCGACGAAAACATCAGTAATGGCATATCCAACTGCAGGGGTGATGTTATAGGTAATATTTGCATTGTAAGAAACTAATGTAGTATCAGCAGGAGAAATAGTTCCATTGCCATTTTGGAAGGCCATAATTGGATATTTATTGATCGATAGATTTAGTATTTCCACCACTTTAGGTTCATTGATATTTAAGATCGTATAAACACTATTTACTGCAGTTAACGTATCATTTCCAACTCGGACAATAATATTTGAATTTGAAAAATAGGAATCAAGATTCACTAAAAAGGAGAAAGAGCTACCCGGTGATACAGGTGAAACGGATCCGGTTGCAGGTGTTACAGCTACTCCTACACGTTGAGGTAAAAAGATGGGAAATGAAGAAAGAGTATCACCACCCATTAGGTTAAAAGTGATAATATCATTATATGTATTCAGCGTAATGTTCGTAATCGGTTTATTCGTATTGGCATTTGCCCATGATTTCATAGAAGGGGAAGTCTGGTCAGTGAAGGTTGTTTTATTTAACGTTCCGGGCCAGGGACAAGATGCTGCATTGATTGCGCCATATTGTCCGGAAGTAGGTAAAGATTGGGTACTATTAGCAGCCACAGGATAAAATTTTTGTTTATGAGTGGAATTGATACTACCGGAATTGACATTGGAGGCACATCTATAGATCACCATTCCGTTTCCGGGTATTGCCTGATCAAAAGATCTTAAAGCTCTGTTTTCAATTAAAAAATATTCATTATTAGTAGCTGTATTAATTCTGTAAAAAGCATTGGCATAATAGATTGAGGGAGGTATAACTACAGTTTGAGTATCTGTCAAGAGAGTAACTTCAGCCCATTGATAGGTGTAAATTTTAATTCTGGGATTTTGATGTGCCGGTGTTCTTCCGCTATTATTCCAGCTACCTGAAGCCATAAGATCCCAATAACCGGTTCCTTCATAAGACCCACCTGTTTCGTAATTGGTATCATAATAATCCGGAGCACCTAAAACGTGTCCTAACTCATGACAAATCACTCCGATATAGGTGATAGATGAACCTGAGGCTCCTCTGCATTCAGGAGAACAAGCATAACTTCCAATATGAACACCATCTGCTGAAATATCTAAACCTCCGGCATGAGACCAAATAGCATCTGCACCTGCACCGGCTTCTTCTCCGGTTCCGGCAAAAATAACATAAAGGCCATCCACATTTCCATCACTATCATTATCATAATCGGAAAAATCAACTAATGGATCTGCATGTTGCACACCTTCATAAATGAGTTGACCTGCATCACCATTGTTATTATTGCCATAATAAGCTGCATTTTCAATAGAGGTGAATGGACCAACCACATCAAAAATCAAGTTCAGAGAATTATAGGATGTTTCTGCATAAAAATCATGAACACTTCCATCAGCTCCACCTGTATTGTAGCCAATCTGATTAAGAAGATTGTAAAAATCAGCATTGGTTTTAACAAAAGGTTTATCTGAATATTCCATTAGAATACATAAAAATCTTATCGTTCCTCTTGAATGGGGATAGGGAGTTTGAGCCATTTGTGTATCAACCATTTCTCTGATTTGAATAAAAGTATTGATTTGTGCTTCAGAGTAGAAAAGATGGGTTTGTATTGTTTGTAAAAAAAGGATCACAGGTTCAGTCCTGTCGTTAATTTCTCTTGCATGAAAGGATGAAGGAACAAGGTTTCCATCAGAATTGATATATGCATAATTAAAAAAACCGGCAGTATCATATAAAAGAGTGAAACCATCTTCGGTTTCAGCATATTTTACATACTCATCCCCTTTCAATGTTAGCGTAACTTTTTGTCCATCAGGTTGAGAAAATTGCACTTTTTCAGGAAAAGCAGTTACAGAAAATAAAGATTTGGAAACTATAATGATAGTTAAAAGTAAAAAGATCTTTTTCATAGTAAGAATTGAAATAATAACCTGCAAATATACTATTTTTCGGCCAAAATAAAACGATTCTTCCCATTAATATCTTTTAATGATGCAATATTACGGAAATCACATTTTTCGAGATATTCGATTATTTCTTGATGAAAATCTTCATGTGTTTCAAAATAGAGAAAACCTCCTTTTTTTAATTTTTGGACAGCAAGGTCCCCAATTTTCTTATAAAAAATGATGGGATCGTTATCCGGTACAAAAAGAGCACTATGTGGTTCAAAATGAATCACATTCTGATGCATCTCTCTTTCTTGTTTATGAGGTATATAAGGAGGATTACTCACAATAAGTTCATAAGCATAATCAAAAACATCGAATGAGTCTACTAAAATATTATGTTGTAAAAATTGAATAGCAACATTATTTTTCTGAGCGTTACGAGAAGAGATTTGAAGAGCAGATTCGGAAAAATCTGTTGCTAAAATTACAGACTGGGGTAAAAAATGGGCTAAGGATATAGCTATAGCTCCACTTCCTGTGCCAATATCCAGAATCGAAATGGAGGATGAATCTTTGTATTTTTTGATGATCATATCTACCAATTCTTCGGTTTCAGGTCTGGGAATTAAAACAGAACTATTCACTTCAAAAGGAAGATTCATAAATAATGTTTCACCTAAAACATATTGGATTGGTTCCCCATTTTTTAGACGATTCAAGTCAGGTAAGATCAAATCTGAATCGATTTCCTTGTTTGGATTTATAAGAAAATCAATTTTTGAAATTTTATATCTATACATTAAAGAATGATAAAAAATGGAATTTGTTTCATTTTCATCATAAAGAGGTGCTAAAATATCTGCAAATATTTTTTTTAGTTCTTTTAATGTTAAAAATTGTTTCATTCCAACTTTTTTATTTGTTCTTTTGGCAAAAATACTTTATTTTTGCAACATAATATCGCTTCAAATTATGCAAAAACATCAATTAACTCAAAAACAAAAATTAAGACTTTCTATATCACATCAAACCATTCAGTTAATGAAATTAATTGAATTGTCTAATAATAGTTTAGAGCAGGAGATTATTAAAGAAGTTGAAGAGAATCCGGCATTAGAGATTGAAATTGATGAGGATAATTATAATGACAACAGTAGAACTAATGAAGATATTGGATCAGGAGAATCAGATAATGAAGAGCTTAGTGTAGATGGGATGTTAAATGAAAAGAATATGGAGGATTATTATTTTTCTGAAGATTTTCAAAACTTTAATTCTGAAGAATCTGATTTTTTATTAAATCAAAACGTTGATAATAGTGAAAAAAAATATTTTGATTCTTTTATTACATCAACACCTTCATTTCATGAATATTTAATCAATCAATTACATGATTTTTCATTGACTGAAGAAGATTTTTTATTAGCGCAATATATCATTGGGTACATTGATGATTCCGGATATATTGAAACAGATTTAAATACCATTAGTACAGATTTCTTATTATCGTTTAATATTTATAAAACTGAGAATCAAATTGAAGAGGTTTTAGAATCGGTTATTCACCAATTGGAACCTGAGGGTGTTGGAGCAAGAAATCTACAGGAAAATTTACTGATTCAATTGAGTAAGAAGGAAGAAAACAGTGAAACTGTAATAGCTTGCAAGATTTTAACAGAGTATTTTGAGGAATTTTCTAAAAGACAATTTGATAAAATATCTAAAAAATTAAAAATCAAAAAAGAGTATTTGAATGAAATTTTACAAATTATTACCAGATTGAATCCAAAACCGATTATTCAATTTAATAATCAAGAAAACAACAATCAATCAATAACTCCGGATTTTATTATTTTTTCAGAAAATGACAAGTTAAATTTACAATTGAATAATCCTTATGTTCCTAAGATTAAAGTATCTTCTGATTTTCAGAACACATTTGCAAAACTGAATAAAAATTTAAGTATAAAGCAGAAAAATGAAGCTGAAAAATTTCTAAAAGAAAACATTGACAATGCCAATCAGTTTATTAATGCTTTAAATCTTAGAGAATTGGTATTATACAATACGATGTATGCGATTATGGATAAACAAAGGGAGTATTTTTTAACCGGTGATAAGAAGAAGATCAAACCGATGATTTTAAAAGATATTGCTGAGATTGTAAATTTAGATATTTCTACAATTTCTAGAGTTTCTAATAGTAAATTTGTGCAAACGCCTTTTGGAACCATCTCCTTAAAAAATTTATTTTCGGAGTCTATAGGGGACGAAAACACGTCATCCAGAGAAGTGAAACAGATGCTTAAAGAGATTATTGAATCGGAAGATATGAATAAACCCCTTCAGGACGAGGAGATCAAAGAGATTCTCAACCAAAAGGGGTATAATATTGCGCGTAGAACGATTTCAAAGTACAGGAAACAATTAAATATCCCTGTCGCACGATTAAGAGTTAAATCTTAAAATTCTGCATTTTGTGGTGTTCTAGGAAATGGGATCACATCCCGGATGTTAGTCATACCGGTAACAAACAACATTAATCTTTCAAAACCTAACCCAAATCCTGCATGAGGAACTGTACCATATTTTCTGGTTTCAAGATACCACCATACATCTTTTTGAGGAATTCCTAATTCATCAATTCTTTGAAGCAATTTAGAATAGTTTTCTTCTCTTTCTGAGCCTCCAATAATTTCACCAATTTTTGGAAAAAGAACATCCATAGCTCTTACTGTTTTTCCATCCTCATTTTGTTTCATGTAGAATGCTTTGATATCTTTAGGATAATCGGTTAAGATAACCGGTTTTTTAAAATGGGATTCCACTAAATATCTTTCGTGTTCAGATTGTAAATCGATCCCCCACTCCACTTTAAATTCAAATTTTTTGCCGGATTTCAATAAAATGTCAACTGCTTCAGTGTATGGAAGTCTGATAAAATCGTTATTTACGACAAAGCGTAGTCTTTCAATCAATTCTTTATCAAACATATCATTTAAGAATTGAAGGTCATCAAAATTGTTATCTAAGGCATATTGCACTAAAAATTTAATAAAATCTTCAGCAAGATCCATATTATCTTGAATATCATAAAAAGCCACTTCCGGTTCGATCATCCAGAATTCAGCTAAATGGCGGGGTGTATTACTATTTTCAGCGCGAAAAGTGGGGCCAAAAGTATAAATTTTACCTAAAGCAAGAGCACCTAACTCCCCTTCAAGTTGGCCGGAAACAGTCAAACATGTAGGTTTTCCGAAGAAATCCTGTGTATAATCCACATGTCCTTCCGGATTTTTTGGGATTTTTTGTAAATCCATTGTTGTAACAGAAAACATCGCACCTGCTCCTTCTGCATCTGAACCGGTAATAATGGGAGTGTGCATATAGAAATATCCATTTTTATTGAAATACGTATGAATAGCATAAGACATAGCATGTCTTAGTCTCAAAACACATCCAAAATAGTTGGTTCTTGGTCTAAGGTGAGCGATCTCTCTCAAAAACTCCATACTATGACCTTTTTTTTGTAGTGGATAAGTTTCAGCATCAGCTGTACCATATAGATGAATATGAGTAGCCTGAATTTCAACAGATTGACCTTTACCCTGAGATTCTGTAAGGATTCCATCAACTTCTATACTTGATCCAGTAGTGATCAGTTTCATCAGATTTTCATCAAATTTGGTAAGATCAGCAACAATTTGAATATTATTCACATTAGAGCCATCATTCAGCGCAATAAAAGCAACGAAGTTATTACCTCTTTTAGTTCTCACCCACCCTTTTACTTTCACAGGGTTACCATATCCCACAATTTCAGGATTTTTTAATAAGTCTTTAACAATAGAACGTAGCATAAAAAATATATAATTAACAATAAATGATTTGTAAAATGGATTAGCCTAAATAGGCTTTTAAATTTTTACATTTAGAAGTATGTTTCAATCTTCTAATAGCTTTTTCTTTAATTTGACGAACTCTTTCACGAGTCAAATCAAATTTCTCACCAATCTCTTCAAGTGTATGAGGATGTTTACTATCAAGTCCGAAGTACAATTTGAGCACATCTGCTTCTCTTTGAGGAATAGTGGAAATGAGGCGATTAATTTCAAGTTTTAAAGATTCATAAAGGAGTTCTTTGTCAGGTGTAGGAGTATCATCTGATCTGAGAACGTCATACATATTATTATCTTCATCCTGATTTAGAGAAGCATCCATTGAAATATGGCGTGAGGAGTTTCTAATGGAGTCCTTAACTTCAGATTCAGTAATATCTAAAAATTTCGCAACTTCTTCCGGCTTAGGTTCTCTTTGTAAATTTTGTTCCAACTGAGAGTATGCTTTTGATATTCTGTTTATGGTACTGATTTTATTCAGAGGTAACCTAACAATTCTGGATTGTTCAGCTAATGCTTGAAGAATAGATTGTCTGATCCACCAAACTGCGTAAGAAATAAATTTAAAACCTCTGGTTTCATCAAAACGTTGAGCAGCTTTCATCAATCCCAAATTTCCTTCATTGATTAAATCGGGTAAATTAAGTCCTTGATTTTGGTACTGTTTAGCTACAGATACAACAAAGCGAAGATTAGCTTTAGTTAATTTTTCTAATGCCATTTGATCTCCATTTTTGATTTTTCTGGCCAATTCAACCTCTTCTTCAGCGGTAATTAGTTCAACTTTTCCAATATCATGTAAATATTTATCAAGAGATGCGGTTTCACGATTAGTAACCTGTTTCGTAATATTGAGTTGTCTCATGAATTTTTCTTTTACGCCGGTGAATAATAATTAATCCTTTAAAATGGTGTTTAAAAAGCGAAACGCAAAGATACAATATTTTTCAATAGGGAAATTGAGCAGACATATAAAAAAAGCGACTTTAAAAAGTCGCTTTTTCATTTTAATTATTTCTTACAATTATAAGGGATCCACTATATTGTATTGTTTTTGCTTTTCCTTTGTAATAGAAAGCAAAATAGTATTGACCATCTTGAAGTTTTTCTCCGGAAAATGCTTTTTCTCCAACAAAAATCTCTTCATTTTTGGAATAGGTATCATAATTATCTTCTTCATACACTTTTTTACCCCATCTATCAAAAATTTGAAGATTATTTGAGCGATATTGGTCAGGATCTTCAGGATTATAATTTGTATTTAGATTTTTTATAGCAAAAACATCATTAACTCCATCGTTATTGGGGGTAATAATATTGGGGAATTCTAAATCCTCTTCAATAACAACGGTATGTAAAATGGTACTTTTACATCCATATTTGGAAACGATAGACAAAAGAACATTATAATCGCCCCAGGTTGAATAGGTATGTGTAGGACTCCATACGGCAGAATCAATAGAGCCATCACCGAAATCCCAATACCATGAACATACTGTATGGTCAAAGAATTGAGAGGAATCGGCATAATTGGTAAAAGTAACCAATCCTTCATTTTCTGACATCAATGATATTTCAGGAATAAATGAAAACTCAGCAACAGGTTGTGGATGTATTTTAATATAACTCCATTTTATAATAGAATCACTACAACCATTTTCAGAAATAACCATTAATTGTACGTGAAAAACTCCCGGAGTTTCCACAAAGAAGTTAGGATTTTTTTGAGTGGATCTAAAGACTTCCCTACCCTCCTCATCATAAATGGTCCAAAAATAGTCATATTGAACAATAGTTGGGGGTTGTAAGATTTGTAAACTGTAAATTTAAAGGAGCACAACCCTCCGGTTTATCCACAGAAAAATCGGGAACCGGATAAGGATTTATTGAAACATAAATAGAATCTCTCCCTGTACAAATAAGTGAACCATCTATGGTTGTAGCTGTAACTTCAATTGTATATAAACCTTCAGCCAACGCCATTATTTCATCCACATTAGCACCGGTATTCCACCAATAAACCGCATTGGTGTCGATATAGTTTGCATTAAGGATTAAAATTTCTCCTGCACATAAACGTGCAGTATCTAATCCATTATTAATATTTGGC
The DNA here is from genome assembly GCA_942493315.1 of uncultured Bacteroidota bacterium. Lineage (GTDB taxonomy): Bacteria > Bacteroidota > Bacteroidia > Bacteroidales > WCHB1-69 > UBA5429. The sequence goes on from OW818690.1 coordinate 2,955,258, forward strand.
ATTGGAGATTGAACCACTTCAACAGTAAAGGTAGTATCCCATTCACAACCATAATCATCCACTAAAGTAACGTCATAGTTAAAAATACCTGCATCATTCATTAAAATCTTAGCAGCTGTTGGTCCAATGGGTGTAACACTATTTCCATGCCAGATGACAGTATCCAAATTAACGTTATAATTCCAACCACCTGGTACAATTGCTTGATTCAGGGAAAGTGACCAACTGAAAATATAGCCATTATCCACTTGGTAATGGTCACAAATTGTCATTCTCCACATTCCGTTTAAAGGACAATTCAATAAAGTAGCAAGCGTCGAATAACTTCCATAATAGGTTGCAGTTGTTGGAATCGAAGTATAAACATTAGGTACACTAGGAAGTAAAGCGGGTCCACCCCAAGTTTGGCTACAAGGGTCTGTAAAGCTATAACCAACGGTTTGTCCTCCGGCTCCAAAACAATTATAGGATCCGGGTCTGAATTCATAATCCCAGCCAATCCCGGGTGTATTGTAGCAAATACTGGCCAATGCAGGGTCAGGGGCACAACCTAAATTGATATTTCCACCTCCAAACGAACAAGCATTATCAACACTTCCGGGTGGTGGTGGATTTCCGGGTGTGTATGTTTTCAACAAGGTTGAAGCACCTGAAGGACAGGTTAATCGTATAGACAAGTCCCCTAAATAGGAGTGTTCCATAACAATTTTGACGCCAATAAGATCGTTCATATTGGTTAAAAGCTGTCCAGGATTGAAAACATCATAAAGAAGATCTGAATTATAGCAAATATTTCCACCATCCGGTAAAAAAACGGTATCCGCCATTGTAAGGGTTCCGGTAATATTCGCACCTACAGTAGTAACCTGAACCGTAGCTTGAGGATCGCTACCAACATACACATTATACTCATTTCCGGAGCATGCCGGAGGTAATGCTGGTGCTCCCACAATTGGGTTATCTGCCACTCTAATTCTACCTTTATACATAGTATTCGGAGAACAGCCCATGGTATCAATGGCATAAAGTGTATAATCCCAACCTCTGGCCTGATCGAAACAACGGGTTACAACCTGACCTGTATCTTTTAAAGTATAACCAAATCTCCAGTAAAAAGTGGTATTATTTTGTGTTTGGTTATAATTGATATTATTTTGTAAAAAAACGGCTTGAGCCCCAAAAGTGATACAACTATCTTTGCAGACATTCATATAAACACCGTCAACAACAGGTTTAGAAGTTGCATTAGGGTCGATTTCAACGTTATAGCTTTGACAGGGAGCTCTGCAGGTAACGGAGGCACTCCAACCAGGAGCATTATTATCTCCTGATGTAAATTCCAAATAGAGTGATCCATCAGGATTATTAGGGGCAGGTCCAGCTACAATGGAGATTCCAATTGGGCTCACAAAATCGCTATAAACTGCTAATGCAGGATAGGTATTATCAGGACCATCATAAACAGTTAAAGCAGCACCGGTACCAAGATCAAACATAGTGAATGTCAATTTAATGGCTAATCCTGCAGTTGCAGGAACCAATTTCAGTGAAGAAGTTTGATACAATCCATGATTTCCTGCTGCACCACCTGCATCATACAATGTAGCGTTACAGGTAGTGTTTACTGCAGTTCCGGTTCCATTGGGCATATTAATGGAAGGCTGTGCTAAAGAATAGATAAAGCTAAAACTGAGTAAAAAAAATAATAAATTTTTTATCTTCATAAAAAGGGACTTTTTGAATCTTCAAAAATACAACTTTTTTCATTAACTAACAAATTTTTAAGAAGAAAATGAAGATTATGAAGAAAAAAATGAGATAAAAAATTGTAAAAACAAAAAAATGCAATTTAGGACTCCTAAATTGCATTTTTTTAATATTGAAATGATTAATTATTTCGTATAATTATAAGAGAACCACTATATTTAACGGTCTTAATTTTTCCTTTATAGTAGAATGAAAAATAATACTGACCATCTTGTAGTTTTTCACCTGCGAAAGCTTTTTTACCAACGAACAACTGTTCATCTTTCATATAGGTATCGTAGTTTTCAGTTTCATACACTTTCTTACCCCAGCGATCATAAATATGTAAAGTATTGGTTCTATACTCATCAGGATCTTCAGGATTGATGCTGGTATTTAAGTTTTTAATAGCGAATACATCGTTGACACCATCCCCATTTGGAGTGATAATGTTAGGAAATTCAAGATCTTGTTCCACAATTACAGTATGTTTGATACTACTTTTACATCCATAAGCTGTTGAGATATAAAACATAACATTATAATCGCCCCAGGTTGAAAAAGTGTGGATTGCATTCCATTGAGTAGAATCAACGGTACCATCATCAAAATTCCAATACCAGGTAGCATCCGGATTATTGGCGAAGATAGCAGAATCGCAATAGTTTGTAAAAGTAACTAATCCATCTAGTTCTGACATTAATGAAATTTCAGGAGTAAAGGAGAATTCAGCGATAGGTTGAGGATGTATTTCAATAAAATTCCATTTCATAAGAGAGTCTGTGCATCCATTTTCAGTTGATACCACTAATTGAACATGATATTTCCCCGGTTCTTCAATGAAAAATTCAGGATTTTCTTGTGTTGATGTAAACTTCTCTTGTCCATCTGCATTAAAAACATGCCAGGAATAGGTGAGAGGGATATTATCGGGAGTAGTTAAGTTTTCAAATTGAAGATTGAGAGGAGCACAACCCCCTTTTTTATCTACATCGAAATCGGGCATTGGGTGAGGATTAACGGAAACATAGATAGAGTCACTACCTGTACAAATTAAGCTACCATCTAAGGTTTCTGCAGTAATGGTTATGGAATATAGACCTTCCACTAAAGTCATTATTTCATCTGTACTTGAACCGGTATTCCACCAATATTCAGCATCAGGATCCTGATAATTAGCATTTAAAATCATAATGTCTCCTGCACACATTTTAACAGTATCTAATCCTTGGTTAATCAAAGGAATAGGAGATTGAACTGTTTCCACAGTGAAAGTAGTATCATAAGCACAACCATATTCGTCGATTACAGTTGCTAAGAATTGATTTACTCCGACCTGATTTGCTGTAATAATTGCACTTAATTTAGATGTTGGATTAACAATTCCAGGGCCTGTCCAAATAACAGTATCTGCACCAACAGTATATTCCCAACCACCTGGAATAATTGATTGATCTAAGGATAAAGACCAACTGAAAATGTATCCGTTATCAGCACCTAGATTATCAGTAACTGTAATTTTCCAATTTCCATTAAGTGGACAACCCATTAAAGGGGACAAATTTTCATAATTACCATAATATGTAGGGACTGTTGGAGTTGCTGTAAAAGTATTTGGAACACTCGGAACTAATGTTTGCAATCCTCCAGCACCATTATCATGACCACAAGGGTCAACATAACTAAATCCAACTGTTGGTCCTCCAGTGCCAAAACAATTTGTTGCACCGGGTCTGAATTCATAATCATATCCTATACCTGGTGTATTCATACATGCTGGTTGCGTATTATCAATAGAACTACCAATTTGAGTATTTCCTCCACCTGAAGAACATGATAAATTAATTCCAGCTGGTGGTATAGGAGAACCAAAAGCTTTTAAAAGAGTTGAACCTCCATTTGGACATGTTAATTTTATAGAAAGGTCACCACAATATGAATGTTCTAAAGTCATTTTAACGCCTAATAAGTGATTAATATTGGACAAAGTTTGACCGGGATCAAAAATATCAAAAAGGAGATTAGACTCATAAGAAATATTGGATCCATCGGGTAAAAATACAGTATCTGCTTTTGAAAGTGTCCCTGAAATGGCAGAACCTACAAATCCAAGGGTTACAGTTGACATAGGATCATAACCAGCATTTACATTAAAATCACTACCGGAACAAACTCTTTGATAGGGATAACTACCTGAAATTGGGTTACCTGAAACTCTTACTCTGCCTTTAAAATAGGTATTTGAAAAACATCCCATTGTATCCACAGCATATAATAAATAATCCCAACCTCTTACTTGTTCAAAACATTGTGTAATGATAGGTATAGTATCAGGAGCAGTATATCCAAATCTCCAGATAAATTTAGTATTAGCCTGAGTTTGGTTGTAATTGATATTATTTTGTAAGAAAATTGCTTCAGCTCCAAAAGTGATACAGCTATCTTTACATACATTCATATAAATATCCTCAACAATTGGTTTTGATGTAACCATTGGGTCTATTTGAACATTAAAACTTTGGCATGGAGCACCACAGGTAACGGTAGCCATCCAACCAACTTCATTATGTGTAGTTGATGTAAATGTAATATAAATTGAACCATCCGGATTTAAAGGTGCAGGACTGGCAACGATTTGAAGGCCAACAGGTGAAATCAAATCATTATAAACAGCAATAAGTTGATAAGATGCATCAGGTCCATTATAAACTGACATAGTTGCACCTTCACCTACAACAAATGAAGTAAATGAAATTTTTGTTGCAAAACCGGGATTTGTTGGAGTGAATTTTATATTGGAATTTTGATTCAATCCATAATTTCCATTGAGTCCACCTGAATCATAAAATGTCGCATTACAAGTGGTATAAGAAGCAGATCCGCTACCGGTCGGCATATTATAGGTTTGTGCAAATAAAACAAACCCTATTTGAAGCAAAATGAATAATAATAATAGTTTTTTCATGGTATGTTTTATTTTTTAGTTAAATAAAGGTCATTAAATAATGTAGTAATCTCTTTTCCTGAATAAAATACAATTAATTTATTTGTATTTCCTAATCTATAAACAGCTCCTCCCATTTGATCTATTTTGATATTGTACTTCAATACATTTAATTTTTCAAGACCTTTTTCAGAGTAATCCTGAGGCTCAGTTAAAAATCTTTCCTTAAGTGGCATTGTGGGTACTTGATCTAAATCTGATAATTTTTCAGAAGGCATTTCAACAATTCTATAAGAATGGGTTAAGAATAAGTTGTAATACAAAATTAGATTGGGATTGTTTTGAGCATAAAAGTCAACTGTTTCTTGACCTAATGCATCAATTAATCTGGGATCGGGGGTAATTGATTTATTTTCTTGTGAAAATAAACTTCCCATAATCATTAAACTGAATAAAAAAGTTAATAATTTTTTCATTTGAATTATAATTTGATGGTTAATTTTTGCTTTACTCTTACTAAGACGCAGCTTAGTTACATTTGTTCCCGCTTTTATTAAATTTGTACACTAAAATCTCTTAAAGCATCATTTAGTGATGTTTTTAAGTCGGTTTTGGGGTTTCTTTTTCCAATAATCAGTGCGCAAGCCACTTGAAATTCGCCAGCCGGAAACGATTTTGTTCTGGTTCCGGGAATTACAATTGAATTTTCCGGAATTACACCCTCCCACTCTACCGGTTTATCGCCAGTTACATCAATTATTTTGGAAGATTTGGTTAACACCACATTAGCGCCAATTACAGCTCCTTTTTTCACATGTACCCCTTCCACAATGATGGCTCTGGATCCAATAAAACAATGATCTTCAATAATGACAGGAGCTGCCTGAACCGGTTCCAACACGCCTCCAATTCCAACACCTCCGCTCAAATGAACATTTTTTCCAATTTGAGCACAAGAGCCAACCGTTGCCCAGGTATCCACCATAGTTCCGGAATCTACATAAGCCCCAATATTCACATAAGAAGGCATTAATACGACATTAGGCGCTAAATAGGCACCATATCTGGCCATTGCTTGTGGAACAACCCGAACTTGTTTCTCTTTAAAACCTTTTTTTAGAGGAATTTTATCAAAAAATTCAAACGCACCCACTTCAATGGTCTTGTTTTCAAGAATGGGGAAATATAATAAAACAGCTTTTTTTATCCACTCATTCACAACCCACTCCCCATTAATTTGTTCGGCTACCCTGATTTTTCCTTGATCTAAGTTATCAATTACACGATGTATCACATCTTTTACATCTTGTGATTGTAAAAGTGATCTATCTTCCCAGGCTTTTTCAATAATTGCTTTCATTATATAAGATTAACCTGCAAATATAATAAAATAATTTAACAGTTAACAGGTAACAGGTAACAAATAACAAGGGGAAGGGGAAAAGGAGATGGAGACTGGGGACAGGGGACCGGTGACAAGTTGTGTTTTGTGTAAAAAAACAATAGCCCTGTATTTTAATGCAGGGCTATTGTGAATTAAAAGAAAAATAATAATTTTAAATTTTAAAAATAAGTTTAATTGTTCCTTACTATAATTAAGGAACCACTATATTTAACGGTCTTGATTTTCCCTTTATAGTAGAATGAGAAATAATACTGACCATCTTGTAGTTTTTCACCTGCGAAAGCTTTTTTACCAACGAACAACTGTTCATCTTTCATATAGGTATCGTAGTTTTCAGTTTCATACACTTTCTTACCCCAGCGATCATAAATATGTAAAGTATTGGTTCTGTACTCATCAGGATCTTCAGGATTAATGCTGGTATTTAAGTTTTTAATAGCGAATACATCGTTGACACCATCCCCATTTGGAGTGATAATGTTAGGAAATTCAAGATCTTGTTCCACTATTACAGTATGTTTAATACTACTTTTACATCCATAAGCTGTTGATATATAAAACATAACATTATAATCGCCCCAGGTTGAAAAAGTGTGGATTGCATTCCATTGAGTTGAATCAACGGTACCATCATCAAAATTCCAATACCAAGTAGCATCTGGATTATTGGCGAAAATAGCAGAATCGCAATAGTTTGTAAAAGTAACTAATCCATCTAGTTCTGACATAAGTGAGATTTCAGGAGTAAAGGAGAATTCTGCGATAGGTTGAGGATGGATTTCAATAAAATTCCATTTCATAAGAGAGTCTGTACATCCATTTTCAGTTGATACCACTAATTGAACATGATATTTTCCCGGTTCTTCAATGAAAAATTCAGGATTTTCTTGTGTTGATGTAAACTTCTCTTGTCCATCTGCATTAAAAACATGCCAGGAATAGGTGAGAGGGATATTATCGGGAGTAGTTAAGTTTTCAAATTGAAGATTCAGAGGAGCACAACCCCCTTTTTTATCTACATCGAAATCGGGCATTGGGTGAGGATTAACGGAAACATAAATGGAATCGCTACCTGTGCAGATTAAGCTACCATCTAATGTTTCAGCAGTAATGGTTATGGAATATAGACCTTCCACTAAAGTCATTATTTCATCTGTACTTGAACCTGTATTCCACCAATACTCTGCTTCGGGATCTTGATAATTGGCATTTAAGATCATGATATCACCGGCACACATACGAACTGTATCTAATCCTTGGTTAATCAAAGGAATAGGAGATTGAACTGTTTCCACAGTGAAAGTAGTATCATAAGCACAACCATATTCGTCGATTACAGTTGCTAAGAACTGATTTACTCCGACCTGATTTGCTGTAATAATTGCACTTAATTTAGATGTTGGATTAACAATTCCAGGGCCTGTCCAAATAACAGTATCTGCACCAACTGTATATTCCCAACCACCTGGAATTATAGATTGATCTAAGGATAAAGACCAACTAAAGATATAGCCATTATCAATACCAAGGTTATCAGTAACAGTAATTTTCCAATTTCCATTAAGAGGACATCCCATTAAAGGGGATAAATTTTCATAATTACCATAATATGTAGGGACTGTTGGAGTTGCTGTAAAAGCATTTGGAACACTCGGAACTAATGTTTGCAATCCTCCGGCACCATTATCATGACCACAAGGGTCAACATAACTAAATCCAACAGTTGGTCCTCCAGTGCCAAAACAATTTGTTGCACCGGGTCTGAATTCATAATCATATCCTATCCCGGGAGTATTCATACACGCTGGTTGTGAATTATCAATAGAACTACCAATTTGAGTATTTGCTCCACCTGAAGAGCAAGATAAATTAATTCCAGCTGGTGGTGTAGGAGAACCAAAAGCTTTTAAAAGAGCTGTACCTCCATTTGGACATGTTAATCTTATAGAAAGGTCACCACAATATGAATGTTCTAAAGTCATTTTAACGCCTAATAAGTGATTAATATTGGACAAAGTTTGACCGGGATCAAAAATATCAAAAAGGAGATTAGACTCATAAGAAATATTGGATCCATCGGGTAAAAATACAGTATCTGCTTTTGAAAGTGTCCCTGAAATGGCAGAACCTACAAATCCAAGGGTTACAGTTGACATAGGATCATAACCAGCATTTACATTAAAATCACTACCGGAACAAACTCTTTGATAGGGATAACTACCTGAAATTGGGTTACCTGAAACTCTTACTCTGCCTTTAAAATAGGTATTTGAAAAACATCCCATTGTATCCACAGCATATAATAAATAATCCCAACCTCTTACTTGTTCAAAACATTGTGTAATGATAGGTATAGTATCAGGAGCAGTATATCCGAATCTCCAGATAAATTTAGTATTAGCCTGAGTTTGGTTGTAATTGATATTATTTTGTAAGAAAATTGCTTCAGCTCCAAAAGTGATACAGCTATCTTTACATACATTCATATAAATATCCTCAACAATTGGTTTTGATGTAACCATTGGGTCTATTTGAACATTAAAACTTTGGCATGGAGCACCACAGGTAACTGAAGCCATCCAACCAACTTCATTATGGGTTGTTGATGTAAACTGGATATAAATCGAGCCATCCGGATTTAAAGGTGCAGGACTGGCAACGATTTGAAGGCCAACAGGTGAAATCAAATCATTATAAACAGCAATAAGTTGATAAGATGCATCAGGTCCATTATAAACTGACATAGTCGCACCTTCACCTACAACAAATGAAGTAAATGAAATTTTTGTTGCAAAACCGGGATTTGTTGGAGTGAATTTTATATTGGAATTTTGATTCAATCCATAATTTCCATTGAGTCCACCTGAATCATAAAATGTCGCATTACAAGTGATATAAGAAGCAGATCCGGTACCGGTCGGCATATTATAGGTTTGTGCAAATAAAACAAACCCAATTTGAATTAAAATAAATAATAATAATAGTTTTTTCATGGTTTGTTCTATTTTTTAGTTACATATAGGTCATTAAACATAGTAGCAATCTCTTTACCGGAATAAAAAATAATGATTTTATTTGTATTGCCTAATCTATAAACAGCGCCTCCGGCTTGATCAATTTTGATATCGTATTTCAATACATTTAATGTTTCAAGTCCTTTTTCAGAGTAATCCTGAGGTTCAGTCATAAACTTTTCTTTAAGGGTCATTGTAGATACTTGATTTAAATCAGCCATTTTTTCAGCCGGCATATCAATTATTCTATAAGAATGGGTTAAGAATAAATTGTAATAAACAATTAAATTAGGATTGTTTTGAGCATAAAAGTCAACTGTTTCTTGACCTAATGCATCAATTAATCTGGGATCGGGGGTAATACCGGATTTATTTTCTTGTGAAAATAAACTTCCCATAATCATTAAACTGAATAAAAATGTTAATAATTTTTTCATTTGAAATATTTTTTGAAGGTTCATTATAACTACACTTTACTTTTGACGTAACTAATTTTAATTTGTTCCCGCTTTTATTAAATTTGAACATTAAAATCTCTTAAAGCATCATTTAGTGATGTTTTTAAGTCGGTTTTGGGGTTTCTTTTTCCAATAATCAGTGCACAAGCCACTTGAAATTCACCAGCCGGAAACGATTTTGGTCTGGTTCCGGGTATGACAATTGAATTTTCCGGAATTACACCCTCCCACTCTACCGGTTTATCGCCAGTGACATCAATTATTTTGGAAGATTTGGTTAACACCACATTAGCGCCAATTACAGCACCTTTTTTCACATGTACCCCTTCCTCAATGATGGCTCTGGATCCAATAAAACAATGATCTTCAATAATGACAGGAGCTGCCTGAACCGGTTCCAACACGCCTCCAATTCCAACACCTCCGCTCAAATGAACATTTTTTCCAATTTGAGCACAAGAGCCAACCGTTGCCCAGGTATCCACCATAGTTCCGGAATCTACATAAGCCCCAATATTCACATAAGAAGGCATTAATACGACATTAGGCGCTAAATAGGCACCATATCTGGCCATTGCTTGTGGAACAACCCGAACTTGTTTCTCTTTAAAACCTTTTTTTAGAGGAATTTTATCAAAAAATTCAAACGCACCCACTTCAATGGTCTTGTTTTCAAGAATGGGGAAATATAATAAAACAGCTTTTTTTATCCACTCATTCACAACCCACTCCCCATTAATTTGTTCGGCTACCCTGATTTTTCCTTGATCTAAGTTATCAATTACACGATGTATCACATCTTTTACATCTTGTGATTGTAAAAGTGATCTATCTTCCCAGGCTTTTTCAATAATTGCTTTCATTATATAAGATTAACCTGCAAATATAATAAAATAATTTAACAGTTAACAGGTAACAGGTAACAAATAACAAGGGGAAGGGGAAAAGGAGATGGAGACTGGGGACAGGGGACCGGTGACAAGTTGTGTTTTGTGTAAAAAAACAATAGCCCTGTATTTTAATGCAGGGCTATAATAATATATTGATTAATAAATAATAAGGATGTTAACAAATGTTAGTGCCTTTTTTTAAATTGGAAATGTTCCTATAATTAATTTGAAAATGTAAACTTCTTGACTAATTTTTCACCTTTACTATTTTCAATTTGTAGTATATAAAATCCATTAATTAAATTGTTAATTATATTAACTTTATCACATTCTGTTTCCCCATTTATAAGTAGTTTTCCAGTAATATCGTAGATATAATAATGTAGTTTTTCAGTGAAGTTTTTGACAATAAATTTATTATTGTCAAAAATTGTTATTTCAGGTTCTAAATTATTTTTTAAAAATATTTCATCATTTAGATTCCCTTTAGAAGGACATTGGAACAACTCAAAACATGGATCAAATTTTTCCAAGATTAAATTGTAAGAAAAAATTGGAATATCAACTGAAGCTGAATTAAATTGATGTATTTGATATGTCATGTTATCAATGGTTGGAGTCAAAGTATCGAACTTAACATTTAATATATTATCACAATGTGTCAAATTAATATCATCTGTTTCAGTAATATAAATTAAAGAACAATATTTACCAGTTGATAATATAGTACGACATTGATTATATGGATTTAGTTCAAGTCTTTTTAAAAAAATTTGATTTTCTTCATAATTAGTTCCTGGACATTGAAAATTTGGAGAATTTGGATTTCTTATTTGTGCTACATTTAATTGAAGTAATTCATAAGGATCAATTTGAGCAATAAAATTGATACCATCATAACATGGCACTGTTCTACCTAAAATAGTTAAAAGATTACTTAGTTTATCATATTTCATATCATAATTATATAGTTTTTGGTATGGATAGAAATAGAACATTCTTGATTTTATTATATTTTGATCTAATAGTGTTAACCAAATATAATCAACTGTATCTTTTCTGAGATCTTGACAAATTACAATATTATTTTCATCTATTACTTCATGAAGTGTTCGTCCTTCTGCATATTGATATGGGGATTGACTTGAAATTCTGAATGGATGAATATTAATAAAGTTTAAGTTATTCATTGTACATTGAAAATAGATAAGAAAAGGGTCATTGTAATAATTAATTATATCCTTATACAATCCACTAGCGACAAACTGTTTTTGATAAGAGTTCCATGAAATATCTGTTATTACTCCATTTAAACCAGATTGCAAATAATTATTTGACACAGAATCATAATGACAATCAGTAAAAAAAACTTCACCTGTTTCTAGTAAAAATAGATTGACTTCTACCCCATTAGTATCATATCCTGAACACCCTTCAATAATACCATTGCAATATGTTATATTATCATAAAGAATTTGTTCACCTGTAAAATTGTTTTGAATTTTAAAAATAATATAGTATGTCAAAATTCCGGTATTAGCAATTCCATAAGCAACCAAATTCTGACAATTATCTTCAAAAGCCCCTTTAAATTTTATATCTTTAAATAAATTACTATGGACTGTATAAGTTGTGTCAATTGGTTGCATATTTGTAGGGTCAACTCTTGAGACATTTATATTATTGGCTTCTGTAGATAGTATATATCCAAAATTATCACTATGTATAATTGTAACAGCACTTGTTGTAGGATGATTAATAAATCCATACTCATAATGAGGATTTTGTGAATAAATATTCACAATGGAAATTAGCATGATTATACTGAATAATATTTTTTTCATAATTTTTGTTTTTAAGTAAATATTTTTATTTAAGTCATATAGTTTGGTGAATATAAAATATCCACCAAACGACAATTAAATCACGGCTTTTCTTAAAACAAGTTTGTTTTTTAAATAATATCATCAAATAACTATTTCTTTATCAGTTTAAAAGTTTGAGTATCCTTTTGCGAGTTGGTAACTTTTAAGAAATAGGTTCCTTTTGCTAAAGAGGCGACATTAATTTTTGAATCGATTGTATTTAATTTTTCTTGATTAATTAGTTGTCCTGTAATAGAATAGATTTCTACCAAACTATTTTCCCATGCAGGATCTAATATTTTACAATTCAATTCATTAATGGCCGGATTGGGATAAAAGGAAAGGGCATTTAAGTCATCTTGTTCATGAATATTTAATACACAAATAATGCCAAAAGTGGCAATGAAATCGCATCCAAATTCATCATAAACATTTACTTCATAGGCAAAACCACCCACATTCGGATAGGTAATTTGAGCTGAAAAAGGGGTTAACTGTTGTATCCAGGGTCCCCTAAAAATAGCTGAATCAACACCCACAACATACTCTGTCATTTGATTTTGCATGGTGTCAGCAAAATCGATTCCCCAATTAAAAATATATCCGTTATCTACATTATAATGATCCTGAACAGTAATCTGCCAAGTCCCATTTAATGGGCATCCTATCAGGTTATCCCAGGTTTCATAAGATCCGTAAAAAACTGGTTCAATGGAATCCGAAATATATGAAGTTATCTCACTGGGAATTAATGAAGGTCCATGCCAAGTTTGATTACAATTATCCAAATAGTTATAAAAAATTGAATCACTTTTTCCAAATCCTGTAGTAGCTCCGGGTCTGAATTCGTAATCCCAACCAATACCTTCATGTAAAAAGCAACTGGAACTGTTCGGTGCTTCAGAAGCCATACCTAAATTCAAATTTCCACCTCCAATAGAACCAGGTGTCAAAATGGATCCGGTTATAGCAGGTTGTGTAGATTGAAATGCTTTCAGTACAGTGGAAGCACCTGTTGGACAAGTAATTTTGATACTGAGATCACCCAAAAAAGTATGTTCTAAGTTTAGATGAATACCTTTTATTTTATTGATATTATCGAGGGTATCATTTGCCGGAAAATCATTGACTATAATTTGAGAAACATAAGAGATTCCATTACCATCCGGAATAAAAACGGTATCATAATTTGAAAATTGATTTGTTGTATAATGTTTGGAAACCACCACCGGAGAGTATGTTAAAAAATCATTTTCATTTTCTGAAGCAGTTAAAACAACCTGACTATTGGTTGTCATATTCACGATAGGATCATGAGATACTATTGGATTATATGAATTAATAATAGTTCCTGAAATTCTATTGGATGAGTAACACCCATTTACATCTACTGCATAAGCTACAAAGTGATAGAATGCAGGCTGCATAAAAGATCTATTTACATTTGCCATAGTATCTGGCGCAAAATCACCAATTTTCCATATAAATTGGGTATTGTTCAATGTTTGCTGGTAGGATGTATTGTTATTGGGGAAATTTGCAGTAACAGCTAAGGAGATCACATCACCTGAACATGTTTTAAAAACATTATTATCTTCCATGGGATGAGATAATAAGATTTGATCCCACCCTATTGTAAAAGATTGGCAAGGATAATCAAGGGTGGATTTTGGTCCACCTGAAATTGAATTTTGAGCAAACAAAGATCCGGTTAATAAAACCAAAAATAAAACTGATAATTTTCTTTTCATTTTACTTACTTTTTAATGTGTATAAACTGATATTAATTGGATTTCACAATTTTGAGATTTTTATATTGTTGATCCGGCCCTATCACTTTTAAAATATAGGTACCATTTGCATAATTGGACATATCATAAGTGGTATTTGTTCCAGATAATTCTATTTTGTTGATTAATTTTCCTAAGCTATTATACAATTCTATTATAGCACCGTTCCATTCTTGTTTTTCAATTTTAATATTTAAAGAAGAAATGACAGGATTGGGATACACTGAAATTTCATTCAAGTTGTCTGAATTTTCAATATTTAAAGTACAATGAATGGTAAATGGAACAGTAAAAGAACATCCAAATTGATCTTTAACCGTTGCGGTATAGTTATAATTTCCTACATCATTTAATATTGTTGAAGCAGAAAATGGATCAATTTGATTTGTGTTAGTTCCTGAAAACAAAACTGAATCAACAGGAATGGTATAGTTCCATTGTTCTTGTAAGGTGGAATCTTTCAAACCGATACCCCAATTAAAAAGATAGCCATTATCTACTTGCCAGTGATCACTCACCTGTAACCTCCAGTTTCCATTTAGAGGACAACCAATAAGATTTTCAAATGTTTCATAAGGTCCATAAAACACAAGGTCTGCAGATTGGGAATAACTATTTGGTATAGATGGTGTTAAAGATTTACTTTCCCATATTGTATTACATGGATCTGTATAAATATAGTTAACTGTATCTAAAGAAGTTCCAAAACATCCTGTAGCTCCGGGTCTGAATTCATAATCCCAGCCCACTCCGGGTGTTAAATAACAAGTGTTGGAAGTACTTGGATCAGGAGCACAGCCTAATCCTCTTGTACCCCCTTCTGAAGAACACGGATTAGTGATTAATCCTGTTACTAAACTAACTCCCGGAAATTGTTCTTTAAGTAAAGTAGTTTGACCATTGGGACAAATAATTCTGATCGATAAATCCCCAACAAACGAGTGTTCAATATTTAATCTGATCCCAAGAATATCATCAATACCGGTAACCACTTGTGATGAATTAAATTGACCTATCAGAATATCTGAATTATAGCTTATATTACTTCCATCAGGTAAGTAAACAGTATCAAATTCAAATCTATAACCTTGATAGGGATTAGTATGAATGGTGATGGGATTGTAAGTTAAAACGGAGTAAAATTCTTGACTTCCTTCCAATAAAACAAGATTATTGGGTTGGGTATAAAGAATGGGATCAACCGAAATGATAGGACTGGCACTATTTTTTATTTTTCCATATATTATATTTTCAGATCTGCAACCATTTACATCGAAGGCGTACAGTTCAAAATTATAACCTGAAGGTTGAATAAATGATTTATGAATCACTTCACCTTCTTCATTGGAGTTTCCAATTATCCATTCAAAAGTAGTATTGGCTATTGTTTGCTGGTAGGTTTGATTATTATTCAAGAAAGTTGCAGTTGCCGCTAATGTGATCATTTCACCGGAACAGGAATTGATAACCAGATTATTATCTATCGGGTGACTTAGAAGGTTTTCATTTAAAGCAATTGTAAACGGTTGACATAATGAAACCGAATCTTCAACAATTGAAGTTTGAGGTTCCATAACAGAAAACATGTTCCGATTAGAAGTAGCAGGATCTTTCTGTGCAAAAAGTGATGAAATGTTTATAATTAAAAATAAAAAAAGTCCAAAATTTTTCATGATGATATCGATTTTATAAAATTTTCAAAAATAAATAATGGGTGTCAACAACTTCTCTACTCAATGCTCTGTTTAGACCCCTCAAATATAATGCAAAAAAAAATAAAATGCCATAAAAAATATAAAAACACATTTTTTTAAAATACTCTATTTCAATCATTTATAATTTTCAAGAGTGAAGCTAAATGAAACTTCATCATTTTCATAACAAAAAAAGAAAGTTTTTGAAAGATATAATGGATATGTTTGAATAATTTTAGAGAGAAATTGCCGAACAAAATAAGAATAATTGTATTTTTGTACATTCTTAATCATAAATACTAAAGTCTATGAAGAATCCTGATCTTTCCTATTTTCCATTTATCAGTTCAGAAACAGAATTATCAAAAGCTGTCGAGATGATTCGTAAGGAATCATTAGACTATATTCAAAAACATTATTTACAATCACTGGTATTAGGAATTTCCGGAGGAATTGACAGTGCTTTATGTGCCGCATTATTAAAACCGGTTTGTGAAGAAGCCGGAATAAAATTGATTGGAAGATCTATCACCATTGAAACCAACAAAGCAGACGAGATTGCTCGTTCCATGGAGATTGGCACACATTTTTGTCATGATTTTGACCTTATGGATTTAACCACCACTTTCTATGAAAACAAGAAGTTGTTGATCCATTTTGATGACTCACTCGTATCTAAATTAAGGCAGGGAAACATGAAAGCCCGTATGAGAATGATGGTTTTATATGATTTAGCGCAACTATACAGAGGGTTAGTGATCTCTACTGATAATTACACTGAATTTTTAACCGGTTTTTGGACATTACACGGTGATGTTGGTGATTTCGGACCAATCATGAATTTATGGAAAACGGAAGTTTTCAACATGGCTACTTATTTGCTAAATGATTGTAATGATTTACAAAAGAAAGCATTACAATCTTGTATTGATGCAACTCCAGTGGATGGATTAGGAATCAGCAGTAGTGACTGTGAACAATTGGGGGTTTCCAATTATTATGAAGGAGATAAAATTTTTGAAGCATATTTTAATGGGGATCAACGTTATGATAATCATCCGATCATCAAAAGATATCATAGTTCTCATTACAAAAGAGAAAATCCAATTGGAATATTAAGAAACTCAATCCGATAAAAATATGAGACTTTTTATTGATAGTGGAGCTACAAAATCTGAGTTTCTTGTTGAAGAACAAGGAAAAATTTTATTTCGGTTTATCACCTCCGGTATCAATGCCAATTATTGTGATGATTTTTATATTAAAAATATTCTAATACAATTTAAAACCCCTTTTGATCAAGAGTTTTCTTCCCGATTAGAATCTATAAGGTACTATGGTGCAGGTTGTTTAAATACAACAAATAGTGAAAGGGTTTTGCGGATTTTAAAGGAACTTTTTCCACATAGTGAAGTAGAAGTTTTTTCTGACATTTTGGCAGTATGTCATGCTTTATATGGAACTGAATCAGGGTATGCAGGAATATTAGGAACCGGATCTGTGGGGTGTTTTTATAATGGAAAAGAGATTGTTGAGATTGCGCCCTCATTAGGGTATTTATTAGGGGATGAAGGGAGCGGCTTCTATTTAGGAAAACTTTTTTTACAACGCTATTTAAAAGGGTTATGGAGTGATCAGATCCGAGTTGCTTTTGAAAAAGAATTACAATGCAACAGGAATATGGTGGTACGAAAAATATATCGTGATGGTGATCCTCAAAATTGGATATCCTCTATTGCTCCCTTTATTGAAAAAATGGAAGGGAGTGAAGAGATTCAATCTATGATCCTTTTAAATTTTGATCTTTTTTTTGAACACCAGCTCTCATTTTTAAAAAATGGCACATCATTATGGAGAATTTCAGGATCGATAGGATACCATTTTTCTCCATTTCTTCTTAAATCTGCCCAAAAACATGGGATCATGATTGACAAAATTATAAAATCTCCATTAGAAAAAATCATTGAACAAACCAATTTATGACAACATATCCATTAACGCTCAACAATATTAGAAAAACAGCTTCACAAATTTTAAAAGATTATCCACAAGATCGGGTATTTGGATTTTTTGGTGAGATGGGAGCCGGAAAAACTACTTTGATCAAAGAGATTTGTAACCTATTGGAAGTAGAAAACGTAACATCAAGTCCCACTTTTGCCATTATTAATGAATATTGGTGTAAAAATGGAGAACCTGTATATCATTTTGATTTTTACAGAATTGATTCGGATGAAGAAGCTTATGGAATTGGTTTTAAAGATTATTTAGATAGTGATGCGTATTGTTTTATAGAATGGACAGAAAAAATTGCTCACTTACTTCATGATAGATATATAAAAATTGATATTATTAAACTAAACAACCAATTAAGGGAAGTCACTTGCTCCGTAATGGAATAAACTTAGAAAAATGACCACTACATTTAATGAGATGTTAAACACCAAATTGCAGGAGATCGATTTGGAAACTCGGTTAAAAACCTATTCTGTGGGTTTTTTAGCTGACAATGAAGTTGACCATCCCATGATTATTTCATTGGAACAGATTCATCATCTGGTAGATAACAATGTTCAAATATATATTCAAAGAGGATTTGGTAAAAATTTTGGAATTAGTGATATGGAATATAGTGAAAGAGGTGCTGAAATGATTGATGATATTCATTCCCTATTCTATTTATCAAATATGATTATTAAATATGAGCCTTTTAGTTTAGAAGAACTTCAAAATTTAAAAAATAACCAAATTCTAGTTTCCACAATTCATGATCAAGCCATAACGCATGATATTGCTATTCAACTGTTTGAAAAAAAGATTACTGCATTTGGAATCAACTATATTGCAGATAAAAATGGTCATTTTTTATTTAAAAATATTTTAGAAAACACCTTATCGAACTCAGCCAAAACAATAGCCATTGGTGTGATCACCTCATCGGTTATCATGTCATTTACCTACGATCGGAATATCAGACAAACCATTCAGTTGAATCCTGAATTTCTAAATAGTATTTACTGCTATCAAGGTGATATTTGTCACCCCATAATTGCGGCTCATGCCGGAGTTCCGTGGAAAGATATTTTGGGACTTTGCTGGGATTGGAATTGATCTATTTATTTTAATTTAGTAATTTTAGTGGTCCATTTTAGTCCGTTTTGATTGGTTACTTTGAGCATAAAATTTCCATTTTCCATACTGGAAATATCAATTTGTCCCATTACCCCATAAGATTGAGTTGTTTGCACTAATTTCCCATTGATATCATAAAATTCAAAAGTTAGTTGACTCCATTCAGGTGAGTAAATATGGTAAAAAAGGATATCAATAGCCGGATTGGGGTAAATTTCAATAGGTTTTTGATTTTTTGATTCATTAATTCTCACCTCATCTAATCCAATTCCTAAAGTGTATTCACCGGGTAAAATGTGGGAAGTTATTAACTGACCGGTATATTGATTTCCGGTAACCGAAGAGGTTACAATTTGCCAATCTTGCGTTGCATTTCTGCGATATAACAAAATCAGATCCTCTTTGGTATAATTTTGCATCAACGCAGCATCAGGAGCAATGGAGCCATTGGTTACATATTTGAATTGAAATTCTCCTGTAATCACATGACTGTCAATTGATTCAATTTTCCAATAGTGTGTTTCAGAAATTCTATAAATATTTTGATTTAAAACTCTTACAGGATCCGGTTTACATAAATTATGTTCTACTCTATATTCAGAAGTATCAGAAGCAGTAGTTGATTTTATTTTAAAATTGGCATCATTACAATTCACTAAAGAGACTTCAGGTACCTGAATCCAGTAGTCAATCATAGCATCAGCTAATTTTTCATTGGGGTCAATTAACCAAAAGTCGGGTTGAAACGGGATAGTTACCTGCACATATTCTGATTCACCGGAAAAAGTTACATTTTCAATTAAAAAATAATCTCCTGAATTAGAATAAAAAGCGATATCCACTTTATTATTCTGGGCATATTCATTGGCATGATACAATTTTTGTTTCATCGACAATACGTATCCATCCTGTTGATTCATAGGGATGATGGAATCGAGAGAAAAATGAAGAAATCCGGGTTGGTGCACCCATCCGAGATAAAAATCGTTTAAATCAACACCTGTTATTAAAGAGAGTTTTTGAAAAAATTGTTCAGAATTAACATTTCCAAAACTATTTTGAGCAAATAAGAGTTTAATTCCTGTAAAAAAAAGGGAATCCCCAAGATATCCTCTTAAAGAGTGCGCAACAAGTCCACCCTTATCATAAGTTGTTGTGCCATAAGTAGCTGATTGAGGGACGTTATCCAAAGCATAGTAATCCCCATCATCAGAATGAGCACTTTTAATTACAGAACGATGAAGTGATCTATAATTGGTTTTAAAGGAGATATTCGTAGAATCCAAAAATTGATCAGCCACTAATTCAGCATACCTTGCAAAACCTTCATTGAGCCACATGGTTTGTGGTTCTGAACAAGTGAGCAGGTTTCCAAACCAGGAATGGGCAAGTTCATGAATAAATAAACTTTGATTAGCAGTTGTGCCGTTTACTGAGTAATTGGGATATCCAATATTGGTAGCATGTTCCATCGCACCGCTATTAAACGGAATCAAAACATAGCCCACTCTTTCCCATTCATAAGTACCAAATTGATTTTCAAAACCTCTGATCACTTTTTTCAAATTCTGAAACGAACCGGGTATTAAGGATTGTTGTGCAGCAGTTCCATAAATTTGTATAGGGATCACTCCATTTTGAAGATGAATTGTGTCAGAATAGGGAATATAGGCTCCTACTGCAATGGATGCCAAATAGGTTGGAATGGGATCTGTTAAATTCCATTGCCACCATTTATTTCCATTATTTAAAGTGGTTGAATCTGTGAGTAATCCTCCACATACGGCCATTTTATCAGGATCTGTTTCTATCGAAATCGTATAGGTTGCTTTATCATTAAAATCATCAATGCAAGGAAACCAGCATCGTCCAAATGATGGAGGAACACTATTCATTCCTACACCCATATTGTATGCGTAAGTTGAAGTAAAAAAGAAACCACCCCAATAGGAATCAGCTACAGGAGTTCCATGATAATAAACGGTAAAATAATTGGTGTCAAAAGGGGTTAAAGTAGTTGTATTAATGGTTAGGCGTGGTGATACGTAAGTAAATGAAGTCATGTTATTATTCCATTTTACCGAATCTATTGTTAGTGCCTGTAAGTCAAGAACAACCTGATTCACACCATTTACTTTAGGAACTAATGCAATAGTAGTTGATCCGGCAATTTGGTGAGCAGATAAATTGGTGATATTGAGATGAATATCGTAATGCGCAATATGTATGGAATCTATTCGGGATTGAGAATAAGCACTAAAAGAGAAAGAAAGTAGAAAGAGAATGATAATTTTTTTCATGTCAGATCATTTTAAAGTGCAAAGATAGGGAATAATGTGCTAATGTGCTAAAGTGCTAATGTGCTAATTAATTTTCAAAATATACAAAATCACTAACAATCAATAGTTAAAAAAAAAGTAAGATTAAACTTTTTAATCTATTATAAGGTCATATATTTGCATACTGCTACACAGTAGCTATTTTCATGTATCAAAATTTAAAAAATCTGAATATTAAAAATTAAAATTATGAAAAAAAATTATTTATTATTAGTTTTATCATTGGTCTTTTTAAGTTTTTCCTTACAATCTCAAACATTTGAAAAAGGAGATTTTGGTATAAACGGTGGAATTGGTTTGGGGTTCAGAGGATTTCCGGTTGAATTCAGTGCCACTTATGGAATTGTGGATAATCTTTTTAATGTAGATGGATTAACCATGAGTATAGGCGGATATGCTGCTTTTAGTATGGCTTATGCAGTAGGATACTCATATCCATATACATATTCCAATTTTAAAACCAGATTTATACCTGCGGTTAGAGTATTGGCTCATTACAGTTTTTTTGATAATTTTGAGGTATTTGGTGGCCCTGCTGTAGGTTATATTTTAAATTATTCCAATCAAACGGCCATTGAAAATGTTGATTATCCTTATTTCAGCGTGGTTGCAGGTGCAAAATATTATTTCACTGATCATTTTGGAGTTTATGTTGAAACCGGATATTCAATCGGATATTTAATGGGTGGGATCACTTATAAATTCTAATTATATTTTATATATTAAACTGATATATCAATCTCATTTTTGATAAATTAAAAAAAATTAGTATTTTTGCAAGTTATTCTAATGGATATATATAAAAATAACTAAACTTTTTGATGTTTACACTAAATCTATGATATTACAAGGCAACTATTTGAACTTAACAGATCTCCAAAAGGTGATATTCCAAAATGAGGAGATAATTATTGATAAAGATATTCAGGATCAGATTGATCAAAACTTTACTTTTTTAAAAGATTTCTCCAAAAACAGGTTGATTTACGGAATTAATACCGGATTTGGTCCTATGGCACAGTATCGGATTAAGGATGAGGAGTTAAAAAACTTACAATACAATCTGATAAGGAGTCATTGTACCGGAACCGGTGATATGTTGGACGATATTTACGTTCGTGCAACTATGGTTTGTCGTTTAAATAGTTTTTTACAGAATTGTTCAGGCATTCATCCTTCTACTGTTACCTTGTTAACTACTTTTATAAATCAACAAATATATCCGATAATATTTCATCATGGCAGTGTTGGAGCGAGTGGAGATTTGGTTCAATTAGCTCATTTAGCATTATCCTTAATTGGGGAGGGAGAAGTTCATTATCAAAATGAAAAAAGAAAAACCAAAGATATTTTAGATCAGCTTGGTATTCCAAATTTAGAAGTTCATATCAGAGAAGGGTTAGCTCTAATTAACGGGACTTCCACTATGTGTGGTATTAGTCTTGTTAACTTAATGTATGCTAAAAGGCTATTTGATATGGCTTTACTGGCATCAGTTATGACCAATGAAGTGGTTAATTCTTGTGATGATCATTATTCTGAAATATTAAATTCCAAGAAAAAACATAAAGGACAAAACTGGGTTGCTCAAAAAATGAGTGCTATGTTGCATGATAGTCAAATGATTCGGTTTAGGACGAAAGATTATTATGAAAACACCCCCAATGGAGATGTTCTAGTAGATAAAGTTCAGGAATATTACTCTTTAAGGTGTGTTCCTCAGATTTTAGGACCCATTTTAGATACACTTTTACAAGCTGAAGAAACGGTATTAAATGAAGTGAACTCATCTAATGATAATCCTGTTGTTGATTATAAAACCGCCAGTGTTTATCATGGAGGCAACTTCCATGGTGATTATATCTCTTTGGAGATGGATAAATTAAAAATAGCGATGGTCCGCTTATCAATGTTGATGGAGCGACAATTGAATTATCTGCTCAACTCTAAGCTTAACGATAAATTCCCTCCATTTTTAAATTTAGGAACATTAGGTTTAAACTTAGGAATGCAGGCTATGCAGTTTACTGCTACTTCCACTACCGCTGAAAATCAAACATTAGGATTTCCAAACTATATTCATAGCATCCCCAACAATAGTGATAATCAAGACATTGTAAGTATGGGAACTAATAGTGCCTTATTTACCAGAAGGGTGATTGATAATAGTTTCGAAGTGTTGGCGATCCATTTTATTGCGATCATTCAAGCTTATGAGTTTGTAGAAGATAAAAATAAAATGTCTGCTATCACCAAGGCAAAATATGAAGAATTACGTACTTTAGTTCCTGTTTTTGTAGAAGATTCGACTAAACATGAAGAGATTCTTAAGATAAAAAAACATTTAATGACCATTGAATAAAAAACTATGAAATACGCTTTAGTAACTGGTGCATCAAGAGGAATTGGAAGGGCTGCGGCTCTTTCATTATCCAGGATGAATTACCATATATTGATCAATTACCAATCTAATCACGCTGCTGCTCAGGAAACATTACAATTGATTCAGGAGCAAGGGGGTGAAGGTAGTTTATTGCCCTTTGATGTATCTGATCAAGAGTGTGTTGATCGAGCGATCATGGATTGGGAAACTGCTAATCCGGGTGTTTACATTGAAGTGTTAGTCAATAATGCCGGATTCAGAAAAGATAATTTGATGATTTTTATGAACAATGAGGAGTGGCATCAGGTTATCAATACCCATTTGAATGGCTTTTTCTTTGTTACACGTAGAGTTTTAAAATCTATGTTAACAAAAAGATATGGCAGAATTATCAATGTTGTTTCCTTATCCGGATTAAAAGGATTGCCCGGACAAACCAATTATAGTGCTGCCAAAGCTGGAATCATTGGAGCTACAAAAGCATTAGCTCAAGAGGTTGCTGCCAGGAAAATAACCGTAAATGCAGTTGCCCCGGGTTTTATCCATACTGACATGACTGCAGATTTAGATGAAGCACAATTAAAAGGGTTGATTCCCATGGGAAGATTTGGAAAACCGGAAGAAGTAGCAGAAACAATTGCCTTTTTAGCATCTGAAAAAGCATCTTATATTACCGGTGAAGTGATTTCAATTAATGGAGGTTTATACACATAACTTTGAAAACGATATGAAAACAAATAGAGTTGTAATTACTGGAATGGGAATTTATTCCTGTATTGGCAAAAACAAAGAGGAAGTTCTGGAAAGTTTAAAAGTGGGAAGATCCGGAATTGGGATTGAACCATTAAGAACGGAGATGGGTTATCGTTCACCCCTTACAGGAATATTAGAAGTTCCCAATTTAAAAGGACAGATTGACAGAAGATTAAGAGCCGGATTAGCTGAAGAGGGTATTTTTGCTTATGTAGCAACTGAAGAAGCTTTGCAACAGGCAAAAATTGATTTAGACTATTTAGACAACAATGAAGTGGGGATCATATATGGCAATGACAGCTCAGCAAAAGCAGTTATTGAAGCCCATGAATTGATAAAAATAAAGAAAGACACGATGTTATTAGGTTCTGGGGCTATATTTCAGTCTATGAACTCAACTGTAACCATGAATTTATCCACTATTTTCAAATTAAAAGGGATCAACATGACCGTGAGTGCTGCTTGTGCCAGTGGATCTCATGCAATTGGATTGGGATACCATTTTATAAAATCAGGATTGCAAAAAATGGTTTTATGTGGAGGAGCTCAGGAGATCAATGCTTACTCAATGGGAAGTTTTGATGCATTAAGTGCCTTTTCAACCCGCATTGATGAACCCCAAAAAGCATCTCGGCCATTTGATAAAAACAGAGATGGATTAGTACCCAGTGGTGGGGCGGCATCCTTAATTCTGGAAGATTATGATCATGCTATTGCAAGAGGAGCCACTATTTTAGCAGAGGTTGTAGGGTATGGTTTTTCATCAAATGGGGCACATATTTCACAACCCACCAATGAAGGCTCTTACAGAGCTATGAAAATGGCTTTAGATGACAGCGGTTTAAGTGCAGATGATATCGATTATATCAATGCACATGCCACTTCTACCCCAATGGGTGATGGTTTTGAAGCGTTGGCTATTGGTAAGATTTTTGGAAAAAAAGTACCTGTAAGTTCAACAAAGTCGATGACAGGCCATGAATGTTGGATGGCCGGGGCTAGTGAAATTGTGTATTCTATCCTGATGATGCATAACAATTTCATTGCTCCTAACATCAATTTTGAAGAACCTGATGAATACAGTGAAGGAATTTTCATCACCAATAAAAGAATTGACAAAGAGTTAAATCATATTTTATCCAATTCCTTTGGATTTGGAGGAACCAATAGTGCACTTGTAATCAGTAAAATTAAATAACTAAATTATATAAAAAGATTAAAAAGATATGGAAAGAAGCCAAGTAATTCAAATTACAAATAATTTTCTAATTGAAGAGATTGAAGTTGAAGAAAACATACTGAAAGAGGATGCAAAACTTAAAGAAGATTTAGGAATTGATAGTTTAGACTTTGTGGATGTTGTTGTTATTGTAGAAAGAGAGTTTGGATTTAAAATCAAACCGGAAGAGATGGCTGAAGTGAAAACTTTAGGGGATTTCTATGACTATATTATGACAAAAGTCAACTAATTAGTAATTGATTTTTTGAAATGGACAGGAGTTGGTCCGGAAAAACGCAAGGGGGTACATTTGGACAAAAATCTGTACTCTTATTTTTCAAATATGGAAGTTTAAGGTTTGCTTACCTGCTTTTATATTTGGTGATTCCATTTTATCTCATTTTTGACAAAAAAGGGGTGAAATCGATGAAATGGTATGCTAAAAATTGCATCCACATTAAACCCGGAAAATTAATCCCATTTATTTTTCAAATTTATCATAACTTTGGACAAGTTTTTTTGGATAGATTTGCTGTTTTTGGAAATAAAAAAAATAAATTTTATTTTAAATTTATAAATAATCAGATTTTTGAATCCCTATTGAAGCAAGAAAAAGGATTTATGATTGTGAGTGCTCATGTAGGTAATTTTGAACTTTTGAGTTACTCTTTTGGATCGATTCCTAAAACAATTCATCCCATTTTATATGGAGGAGAAGCGATTGTTTTTCAACAATTAAGGGAAACCATTTTCAAAGGAAGAAAAATTGAACCTATAGTGTTAGATGAAACAGGATCTTATATTTTTGACATCAACAGTGCTCTTATTCAAGGAGATATTGTTAGTATGCCGGCTGATCGAACTTTTGGAAAAATAAAACATTTTGAACATCCTTTTTTAGGGCATCATGCTGATTTTCCTTTGGGTGTTTTTCAAATTGCTGCAACTTTAGAGATTCCCATTATCTCTATTTTTGTAGTAAAAGAAAAATATAAAACGTATCAGGTTCAAGTAAACAAAGTTGAAGTTTCTAACTTTTCAGGAACAAAAAAAGAGCACGCTTTACTTCTGGGTGACGCTTTTGTTAAAAAATTAGAACAGATTATTCAAAAAAATCCAACTCAATGGTATAATTTTTATCCATTTTGGAACGAACAAAATTAACGATGAACATATTACTCATTTCGGCTAATAACTATGCTATTCCCTACAAGGTTTATCCTTTAGGTGTTTCCTATATTAAAACGTATATGGAAGATCATTATCCGGAATGGAATGTTCAATTATTTGATTTTAATTTTGGAAACTACAGAGATTTAGAAGAGCTATTGCATAACAATCGATTTGATTTTATTGGATTATCCTTAAGAAACAGTGATGATGTCAATTTCTATGCAAAAGAGAGTTTTGTAAATCATTACGCTGAAATTTGCTACATTGTTCGTCAAAATAGTAGTGCCACATTAATTGCTGGTGGTCCATGTGTTTCTATTTTTCCAAAGGAGATTTTTGATCATTTACAAGTTGATTTTGTGGTAACCGGAGAAGGAGAAAGAACTTTATGCGATTTAATTCAAAAGTTAGATAAAAAAGAAAGTTACTCTGATATTGAAGGTCTATTGTACAAAAATTCAGAAGGAGCGTTTCAATTTAAACCCAGAACTACATTTTCTAAAGGTTTAAATGTTCGGTTTGACCCACAATTTTCCTCATTTTATTTGAATGAAGGGGGAATGTTGAATATTCAAACCAAAAGAGGGTGTCCATTTAGGTGTATTTATTGTACTTATCCAATTGTGGATGGTCAAAAAGTCAGAACCTTAGAACCCGATTTGATTGTAGCAAACATGAAAGAATTGTATCAGCAAGAAAAAAACAACTATCTGTTTTTTACTGATTCTGTTTTCAATATTCATGAAGAGTACAATGATGAGTTAGCACATAAAATAATTGAAAGTGGCATCAAAATGAAATGGGGAGCCTATTTTGCTCCCAGAAACTTCAAAAAAGAGCGCCTTGAATTGTATAAAAAAGCCGGGTTAACTCATATTGAATTTGGCACTGATTCTTTTTCAGATCAGCAACTCAAAAATTATCAAAAGGATTTTACATTTTCTGATGTCCAACATGCTACTCAGATTGCGAATGATTTAGGTATTTTTCATAGTCATTTTTTGATAATTGGTGGTGTTGGGGAAACGGAAGAAACATTTCTTGAAACTATACATAATGCTGATTTATTGGAAAATACTATTATTTTTCCATTTATTGGAATGAGAATTTATCCTCATACGAAATTGTATGAACTAGCTTTACAAGAGGGAAAAATCAAGGAAGGTTCTTTATTGGAGCCCACTTATTATATTTCTGAACAAATAAATATCGGATTATTAAAAGAAAAAGTTCAAAAAAGTAAAAATATATGGGTATTTCCTGATGAAGAAAAGAATCCTGTAGTTGATCGTTTGCGGGAGAAGCATCGGAGAGGTCCATTATGGGAATATTTAAGGTACACTAATTTGTCTCATTAATACAACAAAAACTATGAGTGAATGGAATTATAATCAGATCAATGTCAAGGAATTACTGCCTCAGGCATATCCTTTTGTTTTTGTTGATCATATCATTCAGTTTAGTGTTGAAAAAATGAGTTGTACCACTCAATTTCTGGTGAAAGAGGATACTTTATTACAGGAAGATGGTTTTTTAACTGAAAGTGGTATGTTGGAAAATATTGCTCAAACCTGTGCTGTACATATTGGTTTTTACAATAAATATATTTTAAAACGAGAAATTCAGGTTGGATTCATCGGAGCTGTGAAAAATATGCGTATTTTTGACAAAGTAAAAATTCACGATGAATTATTTACTACAATTACAATAAAAACAGAATTTGGCGGTATGAAAATAGCTGATGCCGTTATTTTGTGTGACGGGAAGATTGTGGCTGAAGGGGAGTTAAAAATTGCTTTACAAGGTTAATAATGAAAGAGTTAGTAGTAGAAAAAGAGATTAAAATCAGATTTAGTGAAGTGGATTCCATGGGTGTTGTTTGGCATGGAGCCTATTCTAAGTATTTTGAAGATGCCAGAGAAGCATTTGGAGAACAATTTGGGTTAAGTTACCTATTTGTTTTTGAAAATGGCTTTTTTACTCCGCTCGTGATTTTAAACTTTCAGTATAAATCTGTGATCAGATATGGAGATAAGGTTCAAGTAAAAGCAAAATTTGTGGATACATTGGCTGCAAAAATTATTTTTGAATATGAAATTTTTAATATAACAACCGGCAAATTAGCCACAACCGGTAAAAGTGAACAAGCATTTCTTGACCGCAACTATGAACTCTCTTTATATCCACCACCCTTCTATTTAGATTGGAAAACAAAAAACTTATAAATTTCAAATAATGAAATCATCAGACTCTCTTATCACTGTACATATTGAATCAGATGCCATATTGAATAGCATCGGGTTAAGTACTGCTGAAGTGTATGAGTCTATGAAAAAATTAAAATCAGGAAGTATTGCAGTTCCGGATTATACATTGAGTGAACCTATTGCGATGTTATCATGTATTGATAAGGAGCGGTTTTACTCGATTTTCAGAATTCAGGATATGGAGATGTTTACATTTTTTGAGCAAATTCAAATCTATGTAATTCAGGAAGCTTTAAAAAACACAAAAATTGATCCTTCTCAATCTGATGTTTTATTTATTTTTTCTACAACAAAAGGGAATATTGATTTGATTGATCAAAAGAATCGCACTTCAGAACCATCAGAAAAAATATATTTATGGAATTCCGCAAAGAGAATAACTCACTTTTTCAAGAATCCAAACCCTTGCATTACCATCTCCAATGCTTGTATTTCGGGAACTCAAGCCGTGATCAGAGGAACTGAAATTTTAAAATCTGGAACTTATAATCATATCATTGTGATTGGCGCTGATTGTATCTCTCCATTTGTGGTATCCGGATTTCAGTCGTTTAAAGCATTATCTGATGAGATATGTAAGCCATTTGATATAAACCGAAAAGGGCTCAATATCGGTGAAGGAGCTGCCGCGGTTATTTTATCAAAAAATCTAGATACAAAACCTCAAATATTGGGCGGATGTATCACCAATGATGCTAACCATATTTCTGGTCCATCCAGAACAGGTGAAGGTTTATATAGAGGACTTAAGAAAATAATAAATGCGATTGATCCTCATGAGATTTCATTCATCAATGCACATGGCACTGCCACTCCTTATAATGACGAGATGGAAGCGATTGCTTTTGATAGAGCAGGATTACAAAATATTTCCATTAATAGTTATAAAGGATATTTTGGGCACACTCTTGGGGCAGCCGGTGTTATGGAAACCATACTTTCGGCTCATGCATTGCAAAATGGTGAAATATTGGCCTCACTAGGATTTGAAGAGTTGGGAGTTACTCCTAATATCAACATTCAAGGATCTTTTGGAAAAAGCAACAAACCTATTTGCATTAAAACAGCCTCCGGATTTGGAGGATGTAATGGTGTTTTAGCCATTAAGAAAGGGGGTGATTATGGATTATAAAGTAGTGATTACTCACAATCAAGTATTTTTAAACAATAAAGTGATATTTGAGTCCGATATAACACAAGACTCAACTGTTTTTTTTAAAGAGTTGTACAAATTTTTAAATTTGAACTATCTCAAATTTTTCAAAATGGATCCACTCTCCAAATTAGGGTTTTTAGCCAGTGAACTTTTATTTCAGCAAGTGGAGTGTGAGTCAAAGGAGAATTTTGAAATTATTTTGGCATGCAGCAGTTCTTCATTAGAGAGTGATCTGCAGTTTCAATACACAATCAATGACCCAAACAACTATTTTCCTAGTCCATCAGTATTTGTATATACATTACCCAATATTGTGATTGGTGAGATAGCGATAAGACATCAAATCATGGGAAACAACTGTATGTATATTATTTCACCTGAGGAAAAGGATCTTTTTTTTGATATAAAAAACGCTGTTTATCAAACAATAGATCAAAAAAAACACATAAAAGGATATTTAGATTATTTTAAAAACCAATATTTTGCAGAATTTTTACTAACGATATAAACAAATAGAAACATGGAAAACTTAATTTTAGAATTAAAAGAACAGATTATTGAAGTTTTAAATTTGGAGGGGATGACTCCTGAAGATATTGATGAAAATGCACCTCTTTTTGGAGATGGATTAGGATTAGATTCTATTGATGCATTAGAATTGATCGTTTTAATGGAAAAAAACTATGGAATTAAATTGGATGATCCCAACAAAGGGAGAGCCATATTTGCTTCTGTAAAAACAATGGCTTCTTATATTCAAGAACATAAAAAATAAATATGTCAGATCAAATTTGTGTAACCGGAATGGGAATTGTTTCAGCTTTAGGTGAAAATAAGTATGAAACAGAAACCAGACTACTCAAAGAAAAGAGTGGTATTGGAAAGCTCTATTATCTTAATTCGATTCACAAGGAGATCCCGGTAGGGATGGTAAAAATACCTGAAGATAAATTAAAAGAAAAAGTGGGCATAGCCCCTAACAGTATTATTGCCAGAACCACATTATTGGGTATCATGGCTGCGAGAGAAGCGATTATTCAAGCCAAACTGTTAGGAGCCAGTTATAAGAAAATTGGGTTTATTTCCGGAACTACTGTAGGTGGAATGGAAAAAAGTGAAATTCATTATCTGGATTTTTTACACAATAACCGCAAAAATGAATATATCAGTATTCATGATTGTGGTGCATGTACGGAAGATATCGCCAAACATTTAGGTACTTTTGAGTTTTGTACCACCATATCAACAGCTTGTTCATCTGCAGCAAATGCCATTATTTTAGGTGCTAACATGTTAAAAGCCGGACTATTAGATGCTGTAATTGTAGGAGGATCAGAATGTTTGACTAAATTTCACTTGAATGGATTTAATACTTTAATGATTTTAGATCCTAAACCCTGCAAGCCATTTGATGCCAACAGGGGTGGAATCACATTAGGTGAAGGAGCTGCATATCTTGTATTGGAAAAAGAGAGTAACATAAAAAACCGCAAAGTGAAACCTCTTTGTGTATTAAGTGGTTATGGTAATGCGTGTGATGCTTATCATCAAACTGCTTCTTCTCCTGATGGAAAAGGTGCCTATTTATCGATGTTAAAAGCATTGGAAATGAGCAAACTTAAGCCCTCAGACATAGGTTATATCAATGCGCACGGAACCGGCACTCAAAACAATGATTTATCTGAAGGAGTAGCTATTCAAACCCTTTTTGATCAAGTCCCTTATATAAGTTCTACGAAATCATACACCGGGCACACAACTAGTGCAGCGGGCGCAGTAGAATCCGTGATTTCGATTTTAGCTATGTCTCATAATTTCATACCTGCCAATCTTAATTTTGAAAATAAAATGGAAGAATTAACTTTTGAGCCCGTAAAGCATGTGATCACAGATTATAAATTCGACCATTTTATGAAAAATTCCTTTGGATTTGGCGGCAATAATTCCAGTTTAATTTTTTCCAAACACAACCCCCAATAAATACTATAATATGGTTTATATAAACGGTTTAGGATCAGTTTCAATTCAGGAATCAATTATTCCGGAGTATCCAGAATGGGGAAACACAAACTATTTAAGGTGTCACGAACCCAATTTTGCGCAATATATTTCTCCTGTTTTATCTAGAAGAATGAGCAAAATTATCAAAAGATCTATTGTTGCTTCCCAAATTTGTTTACAAGATGCAGGTTGTGAGATGCCGGAAGCTATCATTTCCGGAACAGGATTAGGATGTATTGAAGAAACTGAAAAGTTTTTGTTATCAATGATTGAACAAAAAGAGTTGTTTTTACAACCCACCCATTTTATTCAGTCAACACATAACACCATCAGTTCTCAAATTGCAATGTTTTTAAAGTGTTACAGTTATAACAACACCTATTCACATTTAGGAACTTCATTTGAAAGTGCCCTGTTTGATGCGTTTTTACAAATATCTATTCAGCAGATTAACAACGCTTTAGTAGGTGGATATGATGAAATGACTCCAGATTATAAAAATATGTTATCCAAAATTGGATACATAAAAAGCACTCCATTTACAGTAGATGATATTCAAAATGCAGAATCTTTGGGTAGTGTGATGGGAGAAGGGTCCAATTGTGTTTTTATTTCTAATGAAAAAACAGATAATAGCTATGCAGAAATATTAGATGTTCAACTTTTCCATTCCCCCAAAAATCATTTAGATACTTTCAACCATATTATTGATTTTTTGAATAAAAACAAAGTTTCTATTAATGATATTGATGCCGTATTTTTAGGGTTAAACGGAGATCTGGAAAATGATACTGTTTACAACGAAGTTTATATTGATGAGTTATCCAAACCAATACCATTTATGTACAAACATTTATGTGGTGAATACTATACTTCTGCAGCTTATGGTTTGTTTATAACAGCTCAGTTAATTAAAGATAATAGATTTTCAAGTAAATTATATAGAAAATATCATCCCAAAAATCCACTTAAAAAGGTTTTATTTCATAATCATTTTCAAAACAAATCACATAGTTTAATTTTATTAGGCAAATGTTAAAATTATTAAGTTTAGTTACGATTCAATGTTTTTTATTGACTGCTTCTCAAGTTTTTTTGAAGAAGGCATTGTTTGCTTTTGGAAAATTTCATTTTACTTTGGAGTATTTCAAAACTGTATTTACCAATTTTAGTTTTGCTCTAAGTGGTATTTCTGTAAGTTTAGCCATGATTATTTGGGTATATGTCTTAAAGAAATATGATTTCAGTTTAGCCTATCCATTAGTGAGTTTAAGTTATGTATTTGGATTATTAGCATCTTATTTTATTTTCCATGAAACGATCTATTGGACTCGCTGGGTTGGTGTATTGGTGATTCTTATTGGTGTTTTTCTTGTTGTTCAAAAATAAAAAATTAACTACAAAATCTATTTTCTGTCTAAAGAAATAAAAACATGAAAAAAATTGTATTTCTCATTTTCATCCTATTACAGAGTAGTTTGATCTTTTCTCAAACTACCTACACTCAAATGGCTGAAAAAGATATCGTAACTATAAAAAAACAGATTAAAACACAAAATGCCCTCATTTCATCGATGAGTTGTAGTTTTACTCAAACTAAAAAGATGAGTGTTTTAAAACAGCCGGCGATAAGTACAGGAAGTATGTATTATAAAAAAGCTTCGCAATTCAGATGGGAATACACCAATAATCCTGTTTTTATATTTGCACAAAATGGGAAAACAATCTATACAAAAAGCAACGATAAGGTAACCGTTGTAAAAGACAATAGCGCGAAATTATACGAAGAGATCTCCAAAATTGTGATGGCTTCCATTAATGGATCTTTACTAGATAATCCAAAAGAATTTGATATTAAATACTGGGAGACTAAAAATTCAGTTAAGATTATTTTAACACCCAAAAATAGAAACATGAAGAAGTTTATTGCTACTATTGAATTGATTATTGATAAAAAAACGTATCAAGCTTCTCAGTTTTCACTTTTTGACCCAAGTGGAGATAGTACCATCATCGCTTTTGAAAAAGTTAAAATTAATCCGGTACTAGAGGATTCATTATTTATACTAAAATAGTTTTATGATTTTAAAACAACATTTTTATAAAATTTCAAATCTATCGGATGATCAGTTTTTAAAGTTTCAGGTTCAATTTGATACTGAATCAGAGATTTTGAAAGCACATTTTCCCAGTCAGCCGATTGTTCCCGGAGCATGTCTTACCCAGATATGTAAAGAGATCATAGAAAATCTGGAGGGGAAGATGATTCAAATTCAGGAATTTAAAAATTTAAAATTTATCAATACTATCAATCCGGAACAAGTTAATGATATTATGTTTGAAGTTTCTCAAAAAAAAATAGAATCTTTAACATTAGCTCAATTTAAAATTTCATCATCCACTACCCTATTTGCCAAAATCGAGTTTCAGTATTTATGACCAACGACCAATATATACAAATTGCCCAAAAGTTAAAAGTAGTTTTGCTCATTCCGACATACAATCATGCCGGATTCTTAGAGGCTGTTCTGATGGATTGTAACCAATATCCGATCAGTATTATGGTTGTAAATGATGGTTCAACGGATGAAACATTTTCAATTATTGAACGATTCTCAAAAAGAGATGATCTATTGGTTCCATTTTATAAGATCCATTTTCCTAAGAACAGAGGCAAAGGAGCTGCTATCAAGGCTGGAGCAAAGTATGCGCAACAATTAGGCTTTGAAAGCATGATTACCATGGATAGTGATGGGCAACATTTTCCAAGTGACATCATCCATTTTCTGGAAAAGGCGATTCAGGATCCGAAGCAGATTATCATAGGGACAAGAGGATTTGATCATGCCAATATGCCGAAGCAAAATACCACAGCCAATAAAATTTCAAACTTTTGGTTTCGGTTTCAAACTTCAAAAAATTTGCCGGATACTCAATCAGGATTCCGCTACTATCCTCTCTCCTGTTTTAAAAATAGGATCTGGTTGACTGATCGTTACAATTTTGAATTAGAAGTGATGGTTCGTAATATCTGGAGAGGATTTCCGATATCAGAGATTCCAATTCATATCTATTATCCGCCAGTAGATGAACGTGTTTCCCATTTTAGACCCACTGTAGATTTTATGCGGATTACACTATTGAATACCCTATTATCGATTTTAGCTGTTTTCTATTTTTATCCTAAATTTGCTCTTTTATCTCTTTTTAAAAATAAACATAAGTAATTAAAATATTAACGGAATGCTTCATTTTATCTCATCCTGGAACACCTACTTTAGTAAAAGAAAACCCCTGTTTTTCTTTTCCATTTTATTGTTGGTGATCGTTTTAGGGTGGATAACCACTAAAATTACATTTAAAGAGGATATTTCGAGTTTTATTCCTGAAACTAAAGAAACGGAACTCATCAATTTTGTTTATAAAAACAACAAAATTGCGGATAAAATCATCATAACACTTTCATTAAAAGACACATCAAATTTTGATGAAAATGAGTTGATGGATGGAATAGATCAACTGGAAGCGATGCTTCAGGAATCGACTCAGCCCTACTCGGATAAAATCGTGTCCCAGATCAATAATCAAACCATTATTGATGTACAAAGTGAAATTTTAAACAACCTACCTGTTTATATTTCTGAAAAAGAGTATTCAGATATTGAAAAAAGGCTTTCTGATACAAATATCGAAAAAACAATGGCTAAAAACAAAGAGATGTTATTGATGCCATCGGGAAGTTTTTTGAAAGAGAATATCACAAACGATCCACTCCATTTATCCGGAAATGTTTTAAAATCACTTCAAAAAACAGGAGAATTTCAAAATTTCAAAACACTTGATGGTTATCTGTTTTCTAAAGATTCCAAACAGATTTTTCTCTTTATTATTTCCAAAAACTCCATTTCTGAAACCAAAAACAACAGCTTATATGTTCAAGCTTTAGAAAAAACTTTTCTAAAAATTTGACACCTTAACATCCGGAAAATATAAATTAACCTTTTTTGGAGCCATTCCGGTGAGTGTTAGCAATGCAGAACAGATCAAAAAAGATAGTATGATATCGATGATTGTTGCTTTAGCTTTGATCATCATTATTTTACTCCTTTACTTCAAAAAAATCACCCATTTAATCCTAATTATCATTCCGGTACTATTTGGAGCGCTTCTTTCGTTAGCTTTTATTGTACTTTTTAAAGGAGGAATCTCTACAATAGCCATTGGAGCCAGTTCCGCCATTTTTGGAATTGCACTCAATTACTCACTGCACTTTCTGATCCATTACAAAGAGACCAATTCCATTAAACAAACCATACAGGATATTGCCTTTCCGATGATTATTGGTAGTATCACAACTGTTGGAGCATTTCTAAGTTTATTGTTTGTAAAATCAGATGCATTAAAGGATTTTGGAGTCTTTTCTGCCATAACATTAATCGGAACGCTCATTTTTGTTCTGCTTATTTTACCTTTATTTTTTAGAAATAGAAAACATTCTGAATCTCATCAAAATGAGCATCATGAATCCCAAATTTGGGTTAAAATTGCATCCGCTAAAATGGAAAATATCCCATTTATTGGGCTCATTATTGTTTCTCTAACTATCCTGTTTTTCTATTTTTCAGGTCAGGTCAAATTTGACACCGATTTCAGCAATTTGAGCTACATGACTAAGGAGCAAAAAAGTGCATTAGAAGAAATCAATAAGATTACAAATATTAATTCACCCTATCTATACCATATCTCTTACGGTAAAAACTTAGATGAAGCATTAACACATTACGAAAAAGCGTATCCGATTATTGACTCATTAGATCAGCTCGGGTATTTTAAAAATGTACAAGGGATTGGGAACTTTATACATTCAACACAGTTTCAAGAGGAACGTATAAAAAAATGGAACCAATTCTGGGAAATACATGCACCCAAAACTATTGAAAATATTGAAAAAGAGAGTGATCGTTTAGGTTTGGTAAGTGAGGGATTCAATCCATTTTTTAAAAAGATACAAGCCCCATTTTTGTCTGAAAACATAGATCATACCATCATTAAAGAACAATTAATTGGTGACTATATCATTGAAACACATGATAAATGTGTTATTGTAACGTTGTTATACACCAACAAAGATATTTCATTGATCACCGGATCAAAATTGGCTGATGTTGAAAATACCATGTTATTTAATCGAACCATGAGTAATGAATCGATGGTACAAGTTTTGTACGATGATTTTAACAAAGTGCTTTTATTATGTGCCTTATTGGTTTCCTTTTTCTTAATCATCTCCTTTGGCAGAATAGAATTAGCCATCATTTCTCTGTTGCCTATGATTTTCGGGTGGATTTGGATATTAGGATTGATGGGTATTTTTAATATCCATTTTAACATTGTGAATATTATATTAGCAACCTTCATTTTTGGTTTGGGAGATGACTATTCCATATTTATGATGGAGGGGTTGATGCAGGATTACAGTAAGAAAAAAGAATTAGTGGTATCTTATAAAACAGCCGTTATTCTATCTGCCATCACCATGTTTATCGGGTTAGGAACCTTAATTTTCAGTAAACATCCTGCCATGCGTTCTTTAGCAGAAGTGAGTACAATTGGCATGATCAGTGTTGTGTTGATGAGTTATACCATTTCTCCCTATTTATTCAAAGGTTTGATTTACAAGAAAGGAGTTCCGAGAGTTCAGCCTATCACACTCATCGAATATCTGACTACAGTATATACATTCACTTGGTTTATAATTGGTTGTATTGCTCTAAATCTACTAATTCCATTTTTCTTGATCCCTATTGGGTCAATAGAAAAGAGAAAGAAAGGGTATCATATCATTTTTTGTGCTATTTCCAATTTTTGTACCAAAAGAGTTCCATTTGTTAAATATCAACTTCATGGTTTTACAAAAGAGAAATTTGAAAAACCCAGAATCATCATCTCTAACCATCAATCTCACATTGACTTAACCAGTATTTTGGGTTTAAGTCCCCATATCATTGCCCTAACCAACAAATGGGTATGGAACTTACCATTTTATGCACTTCCATTACGTTTTGCCGATTTTTATCCGATTGCGGATAATTTCGAAAACAGTATGGATCAATTGAAAAAAATTGTGGATAAAGGGTATTCCATTTTAATCTTCCCGGAAGGAACCCGATCTGTGAATTGTGACATCAATCGTTTTCATAAAGGGGCTTTTTATTTGGCTAAAGAATTGCATTTAGATATTTTACCTATAACATTGCATGGATTTGGTCATATACTTCCTAAAAAAGAGATGTGTTTAAGAAAAGGGAGTATTAGTGTACATGTTGGTGAATTGATCCACTATGATGATTATATAAAAAATACGGAATATCAAATCATCAGCAAGGATATAAGAAAACTTTACAGTGAGAATTTCAAAAACATCAAAACTCAGATTGAAACAGCACATTACTGGAAAGAGCGGGTGATCAAGCACTATTTATACAAAGGAGTAACCATTGAGTGGCAGATTAAAAATCATTTTAAGAAAAACAATAATTACTTTGAATTAATCGAATCTTTAAGAGGATTTAGAAAAGTAAAATTTATCAATTCAGGATATGGTGAGTTACCTTATTTAGCTGCTCTTGTATTACCTGAAACACAAATTATTAGTTTTGAGCAAGATAAAGATAAATTTGATATTGCTCAAAACATCATTAACATACCTCCTAATTTGGTTTTAGGTGATCTAAATGAGGATTTTAACATTATTATTGATATTACTCAAATAAACAAATAAGATGAAGTACGATGTAATTATAATTGGAAGTGGATTAGGTGGTTTACAATGTGGATACGTTCTAAGTAAACATGGATTTAAAGTAGCCATTTTTGAGAAACACACTCAATTTGGAGGTTGTTTACAAGTTTTCAACCGTAAAGGGTACACTTTTGATACCGGTATGCACTATATTGGGGGTTTAGGAGAAGGGGAAATACTCCATAAACTATTTAACTACTATGGGTTATTCAAAGATGTAAAACTGGTTCGATTAGACGAAAATTGTTTTGATAGGATCACCATTCAAGATAAAGAGTATCCTTATGCTATGGGATATGAAAATTATGTAGAAACACTTTCTCAGATTTTCCCATCTGAAAGAGAGAATATCAGAAGATATATTGCAGATATTCAACGAATTGCTCATGCTTCTCCTTTATACAATTTGCAGGAAATCAACCAAAATACGTATATTGAATCCGATTTTATTAAAAAATGTGTAGGTGAATATATTCAATCTTTTACATCCAATAAGGAATTACAAAATGTATTAGCTGCAACTAACCCATTATATGCAGGTTATCCGGATAAAACGCCTGTATATGTTCATGCATTAACCCTTCATTCCTATATCAAAAGTTCCTGGAGAATAGTTGGAGGAAGTCATGTTATTGTAAACAGTTTATTGAACTCTATCAGAGCAAACGGCGGTGATTGTTTCAGTGACCATGAAATCGTAAAAATAAACTGCGATTCTGAAAAGGCAGTATCAGTTGAAACAACAAACGGAGAGATTTTTGAAGCAGATCGTTTTATTTCGAATATTCACCCATCCAATACAGTAAATCTCATAGAATCCAATCTGATCAGACACGCTTATCGTGATCGTATTCATAGAATGGATAATACTTCTTCAAATTTTACTGTTTATTTGGGCTTTAAGCCTAATAGTGAACCCTATCTGAATCATAATCACTACCATTACAATACTGAATCTGTATGGCATGCTCAAGATTATAATCAACAAAACTGGCCTAAAAATTTTCTTTATATGCATCAGGCCAGAGATATAAATGAAAAATTTGTCAATAGTGCTCAAGTCTCCGCGTTTATGTCAATGGATGAAGTAAAGAAGTGGAGTGATACCAAAGTTGGCAAACGAGGGACTGACTATTTGGAATTTAAAGAAGAAAAAACCGGAAAACTACTTCAAACTTTAGCTGAACACTATCCCGGAATTCGAGAAAACATAGCGTATCATGAATCGTGTTCTCCATTAACTTATAGAGATTATACCGGCACCAAGAACGGTTCTCTATTTGGAATTTTACGGGATTGTCATTTCCCGGCACAAACCTTAGTTTCTCAAAGAACTAAGATTCCAAATCTATTTTTAACCGGACAAAACACTAATGCCCATGGTTTTTTGGGAGTGAGTATTGGAGCGATCATCACCTGTGCGGAGTTTTTGGGAGTGAATACGGTTATTAATGATATTCACTTGAAGGAGACGAAATAGTGAATAGTGAATAGTGAATAGTGAATAATAAAAAAACTAATAACTAATAACTAATAACTAATAACTAATAACTGATAGCTGATAGCTAATAACTAATAACTAATAACTAATAACTAATAACTAATAACTAATAACTAATAACTAATAACTAATAACTGATAGCTGATAGCTAATAACTAATAACTAATAACTGATAACTGATAGCTGAATAAATGTTAAATTATTAAAAAATATATGAAATTCAAATTAATTTACCCAAAATGGAGAAAACTGGAGGGGCAAACTACCTTTAATTTGCCACCACATGGACCAGTTGTTATGGCTGCTTCACTTCCGGATTATGTGGACGTTTCGTTTACGGATGAAAATGTTGAAGAGATCAATTTTGATGAACGTGTTGATTTTGTAGGAATATCCATGATGTTAACCGTTCAGATCAAGAGAGGTTATGAGATTGCTAAAATGTATCGTGATAAAGGGATTAAGGTGATCTTTGGTGGTATTTCAACCATGCTGCATGCTGAGGAAACTTTAAAACATGCTGATTCGATCTTTATAGGTGAATCTGAAGGGAGAATGGAGGAAGTTTTTAGTGACTGGAAAAACAATTCGTTAAAAAAAGTGTATAATTACATCAACGAACATCCTGCTATTGAGTTGGTTGGACCGGCAAGAAGATCCATTTTAAACCGATCTCTATACAACCATAAAGGGGTGCAAATGGTGGATCTGTTTCATGCTTCGAGAGGTTGTAGATTCAGCTGCTACCCTTGTGCCGTTTCTTATCTGGGAGGCAGAAAATTCAGACCTCGTCCGGTGGCTAAAGCGATTGAAGAATTGGAAACCATAGAAAACAACAGACTTTTTATCGTTGATAACTCATTGGCTCAAGATAAAAACTGGGAAACCGAACTTTTCAAAGCGATGATTCCTCTAAAAAAGAAATGGATTAGTCACACCATTGATGATGATCCTAAAATATTGGATTTGGCCGCACAAGCCGGTGCCTGGTACGTATATCAGGCTGTATTTGATACGTCAGATTATATCAAAGAAAGAGTAAAAAGGTATCATGATTACGGTATTGGCGTTGAAGGTACCATTTTGTTAGGTCTTGATGATCAAACTGAAGACGATATTAAAAGATTGATTGATTTTCTTTTAGAGATCAATTTAGACTTGGCTGAGTTCACTGTTTTAACCCCGTTTCCACATACCAAAGTTTGGGATGATTTGTTGAGAGAGGGTCGTATTTTTGATAAAGATTGGAACAATTACAATGCAGGACAAGTGGTTTTTCAACCTAAACACATGAGTGCAGATCGTTTGCAAGAGTTGTACAATTATGCCTGGGATCAATTTTACAAAGAGGAAACTCAGGAACAAAAAATGTTCAAATTATTCACTCAGGTCGTTTTACGTGAGATGAATGATGGTACTTTTGTGCCCAGAAAACGTGAATTAGCAAATCAATCATTTGGAAAACAAGTTATAAGAGGATAAGTAGCAATGGAATTGACAAAATATCAAATCGATGAAATTTTTGATTTTGAGGGCACGTTTGGGATGCCTTCAAAATGTGGTTTAAAGATCAATAAAACCGATCAACAAACCATTGTAATAGTAACTGAATTGTATAAAGAGAATCCGGGCACATCCATAACATCAGTCACTGCATCTTTAGCGATGCAAATATGTAAAAAATATAAAATTGACTTTAATCAATTGCTCTATTTAGAGTGTGCTCCGGGGATGAATTCCAAGCTCAACTTTTATGATGAACAGTATTTTAAAGTTGATTTTGAAATCGTTGATGCTGAATTATGCAATCCAAAATGGACAAAAATCACAGAAAATGAAAAAAATATTTATTTATAGTATTATTTGTTTATGCGTATTAACAAGCAATGCTCAAACAAAAATTAAGATTTGGGAAGGTACTGAAATTCGGTCAAAATGGTCTGAGTTAACCATTTTTCTTCCTGACTCAGCCAAAAACAATCATACTGCAATAATTATTTGTCCCGGCGGTAGTTACCACCATTTAGGGATGACGCATGAAGGGTATGAAGTGGCAAAAAAAATGGCAGCAGAAGGGTTTACCGCTTTTGTTTTGCGATATAGAATTGGGATGTTAGGGTATCACCATCCCGCTATGATTCAGGATATTCAACGCTCGATCCAGTTGGTGAATGAAAACAACCAACTCTATAAAATTGAAAAAGGGAGAGTTGGATTGATTGGATTTTCTGCCGGTGGTCATTTGGTGGGTTCTGCAGCGACATTTTACAATGAGGATTATCTGGCACAAATTGGCATCAAACATCATGAATCTTTGAAACCATTATTTACCGTAATGATGTATCCGGTTGTGACCATGTATCAACCCTACGGGCATGTACGTTCTAAAAATAATTTGATTGGAAAGCACAGTTCAGATTCCATGGTTTTTAAAATGTCATTAGAAAAAAGTGTACATCCCGGAATGGATCATATTTTGATTATTCAAGCCAAAGATGACCCTGTGGTTCAATACAACAATGCTGTTTTAATGGATGATGCGATGACCAAGTTACATATCAATCATCAATTATTGTTATTTAATACCGGAGGACACGGTTTTGGTGCATTTCCTGACCAGAATAGTGAAATGAAAAACTGGTTTTCCGATATGATGGATTGGTTAAAAAAAGAACAAATTATCAAATAAAAAAATGGATACAGAATCTATTGAGTTCCAATCATTGGAAACCATCAAGCGATTTCAGGAAGAAAAATTAGGGGAAATGATTCATTATGTGAATTGTAATTCCGCTTATTATCAAAAATTATTTCATAAGCATCATATTGATCCTTTGCAGATTAAAACATTAGAGGATTTAAAAAAGATACCTTTAACAGAAAAATCGGATTTACAAACCTACAATAGTGATTTTATCTGTATTCCCAAAGAAAAAATCATGGATTATATCACCACTTCGGGAACGTTGGGTGATCCGGTTACTTTTGCAATGAGTGATCGTGATTTGGATCGTTTAGCATACAACGAAGCGATCTCATTTGCTAATACAGGTTCGAAAGCCGGTGATATTTTTCAATTGATGACCACCATAGATAAACGATTTATGGCGGGATTAGCCTATTTTTTAGGTGTTCGTAAGTTGGGAGGTAGCATTATCAGAGTGGGTAACGGAATTCCGGAATTGCAATGGGACACCATTCAAAGGATCCATCCGGATACCATCATTGTCGTTCCCTCTTTTATTCTCAAAATTATTAAATATGCGGAGGATAATCATATCGACTACAGAAATTCATCGGTTAAAAAAGCGGTATGTATCGGGGAAAATATTAGAGAGCAAGACTTTTCCCTCAATATGTTAGGAAAAAAAATAAAAGAAAAATGGGATATCGAATTGTATTCCACTTATGCTTCTACAGAGATGTCCACTACTTTTACAGAATGTACAGCACAACAGGGGGGGCATCTTCATCCTGATTTAATTATTTGTGAATTGGTAGATGAACAAGGAAACAATGTTGCTGAAGGGGAATTTGGTGAATTGGTAATCACCACTTTAGGAGTTGAAGCGATCCCATTATTGCGCTATAAAACGGGTGATA
Organism: uncultured Bacteroidota bacterium; assembly: GCA_942493315.1. Taxonomy (GTDB): domain Bacteria; phylum Bacteroidota; class Bacteroidia; order Bacteroidales; family WCHB1-69; genus UBA5429. The sequence goes on from OW818690.1 coordinate 2,999,393, forward strand.
TTTGTCGTTTTCATAACGAACCTTGCTCCTGTGGCAGAAATACGCCCAGAATCAGTCCGATTGTGGGACGCAAAAACCAGATGATCAAATACAAAGGAACAACATTATATCCTTACTCCGTGTTTGATGTCTTAAATAATATTGATTTTGTAGAAAATTATCTCGTATATGTATCCACCAATGAATTGGGAACTGACCAGTTATTGGTTAAAGTTGGGGTGGAGCATCCCAGTGAAGAGATCGAAAAAGAGATCAAAGATAGATTCAGAGCTAAATTAAGAGTGGCTCCGGACGTGGACTTTGAAGATATTGAGACCATTAAAAAAATCCAGTTACCTGAAATCAAAAGAAAAGCGATAAAGTTTTTTGATTTAAGAGGAAAATAAACACAACCACTATGCATACCAACTTAGATGATATTAGACCCTATAATGATGAAGAGGTGATTGCAGCTACCCAAAGGATTGCGGCGTCCGATCTGTTTCGTCAAATCATAACCTCATTTTATCCGGAAGAAAAATTTGAAGATTTCAAAGCCCAGTTTTTAAACATCAAATCTGTCCATGAATTTCATATTCATTACGGTGTTAAAGTAGCTGAGAAGGTTATACAAGCCTCCACATCATCCTGTACTGTGAAAAGTGTCGGACCCATTGAAAAGGGGAAAGCCTATTCCTTTATATCCAACCATAGAGATATCGTTATGGATGCTTTGGTTTTGCAGGTTTATATGATCAATACTTTTGATGAAGTGATTGAGATCTCTTTTGGGAGTAATCTGATGGTAAATCCATTGATTGTAGATATTGGCAAATGTTGTCAGATGTACAAAACCGATAGAAGTGGAACTGCAAGAGAGTTGTATCACAAATTGAACCGATTATCGGAATATTTAAAATATGCCATAACAGTAAAAGGGAAGTCCACCTGGATAGCTCAGCGGAATGGAAGAACCAAAGATGGGTTAGACAAGACGGATCCGGGTTTGGTGAAGATGTACTCTTTAAGTGGAAAAGATCAATTCAAAGAACATTTCATCAAGATGAATTTAACTCCTGTTTCCATCTCTTACCAATACGAATCGTGTGATTATTTAAAAGTTCGGGAGATCTACCTCAAACAGTTGGGTGGTGTTTATAAGAAGCACAAAAATGAAGACTATGAAAGCATTGTTTACGGGATCAACCAACCCAAAGGAGAATGCACTTTGATCATATCCAATCCCATAACAGCAACGGAGATCAATGAATTATCGGACAATTATTCCATATTTTGTCACGAGTTAACGAAAATCATTGATCAGCGGATCATTGAGAGCTATCAATTTTGGAACACCAACTACATTGCCTTTGATTTATTGCATCACAGTGACCATTACAGCACCAAATACACAACAATTGAGAAAGAGGATTTTATCAGATACATGAACAACCAGCTTTCCAACATCTCGGATATAAAGGAAACACAAGTATTAGAAAAGTTATTTTTGCAGCTTTACGCCCACCCTATCCAAAACAAGATTGAGTGGCATGACTATTGTTAAGGTCGATGGTCGATAGTGTTGGAAATAAGTTATTTAGGTTTTAGGTTTTGGGTTTTGGGTTTTGGGTATTAGATTTTTTTACTGATTTTTCATTTTTCATTATTGATTATTGAATATTCATTATTCATTCGTCAGTGGTCCGTGGTCCGTTGTCCGTTGTCTGTAGTCTTTTTTTCTGGGCGTTCCGGCACCATCCAACCCACGATCCAACCCTGCTGCCGTCGGGCTTGTTCCGGGGTCCGCTTCGCTCCCGTACTTCACCGCACTTCGCTTAAGATATTGATCCCCAGAACAGTTCAATCATCGCGGCGCACGTTCCGGTTCGTACCGCTTCGCGCCCTCCACATCCCTAACGCGCAAAACCGCAAGCGGTTTTTTTTTGACTGGAGACGAGAGACTGGGAACGTTCGACGTTCGACGTAAAACGTTCGACGTTAAACGTACGACGTTCGACGTAAAACGTTCGACGTTAAACGTTCGACGTAAAACGTTCGACGTTCGACGAGGTTAGTTTGAAATTGCACTAAATTTTTCATTATTCATTATTCATTTGTCTGGAGTCCGCAGTCTGTAGTCTTTTTCCGCTCCATCGGAGCGTTATATTTGTAGCCAAACGATTACCCGACAAAACGATCCCGCTCCAGCGGAGCGTTATATTTGTAGCCAAACGATTACCCGACAAAACGATCTCGCTCCAGCGGAGCGTTATATTGGTAGCCAAACAAATAAACCGGCAAAACGATCCCGCTCAGGAGGAGCGTTATATTTGTAGCCAAACGATTACCCGACAAAACGATCTCGCTCCAGCGGAGCGTTATATTGGTAGCCAAACGATTACGCGGCAAAACGATCCCGCTCAGGAGGAGCGTTATATTGGTAATTTGTAAATTACCGACCGATTTTGTTCGTTTAAATCCATTAATTGTTTATTCCGGGAAAGTGTGGAAACGGTTCCGGTTAAAAAAACACATTTTTGTAACAGTTTAACAATAAACAATATACAAAATATTTTTCCAACACTTTCTCGGAATAATGAAGTGAACCCTTATCACGCTGAGGACGCAGGGAACGCGGAGGGTTTCTTCGTGTACTTCGTGATATTTTACTTCGTGTGCTTTGTGTTAAAATAAAAAACAAAAGCTCAGAATGCTCGATTGCTCAGAATGCTCGTGATGCTCAATGTGCTCAAATTTTTCATTACTATATAACTCCATTTAGGGTTGATCTTTTTACCAATATAACGCTACGCTGTAGCGAGAATAATTCATCGGATTATCATTAGCTACCAATATAACGCTCCTCCGGAGCGGGATCAACAGACTGCGGACTACAGACTAATGAAAAATGATAAATAAAGAATTTAGTGTAATTTTAAATTAACGTCGAACTTCTCTCGTCTCCTGCCACCAGTCTCCTGACTCTAATCACCTGTCACTCGTCTCCTGTCACCCGTCTCTAGTCCGCATTAGGTCGGAGGCCAGGTACCCCGCAAGTTGAGCTGCTTAGGGGATGACGGATCGGGCAGAGCGACCTTGGGAGCTACTGCCCGGCCGATCAGACCCTTGCAGCGAAACGAGGAGTACAGGCCGGAGACCGACGGCGAGCCTGCGAGCCGGAATGCCCAAAAAAAAAGACTGCGGACTACGGACAACAGACTTCGGACAAATGAAGAATGAAAAATGAAAAATGAAAAATGAAAAATATTATAAATAAATGAATAATGAAGAATACAATATTTAAATGTGTGGCATGATTATTGTATAGTTGGGGCAACTAAACAAAATATTTTAAAACTATAAACATGAAACATTTAATAATCGGTGGTGTTGCCGGTGGAGCTACTGCAGCTGCTCGTATTCGTAGAATTGATGAAAATGCTGAAATTGTAATACTCGAAAAAGGGAAATATATATCTTACGCTAACTGTGGATTACCCTACTACATCGGAGGCACCATTCAAGATCGCTCCCGCCTCTTTTTACAAACACCTGAATCATTTGGAAATAGATTTGAAGTGGATGTGAAAATTGAACATGAAGCTGTCCGAATTAACCCTGACCAAAAAACAGTTACAGTGCGCAATCATAAAGGTGAGTTTTATGATGAATCTTATGATAAACTATTGCTTTCCCCAGGAGCAGCCCCAATACGTCCTAAAATTGATGGGATCAACATAGATGGAGTATTTTCATTACGTAACGTTCCAGATACTGACACCATAAAAAATTATGTCACCCAACATAAAATCAAAAAAGCAGTCGTTATTGGCGCCGGCTTTATTGGTCTAGAAATGGCCGAAAATCTTTACCATCTTGGTGCTCAGGTATCTATCGTGGAAAAATTACCTCAAGTGATGGCACCAATCGATTTTTCCATGGCTCAATTAGTACACCAACATCTGGCAGATAAAGGGGTTCAACTCCATATTAATGACAGTGTTGTCAAATTGGCAAAAAGCGAAAACGGCATTTTGTCATACCTCGATAGCGGAAAAATAATAGATGCTGATATTGTGATTCTGTCTATCGGAGTTAGACCAGAGATCAACTTTATTAAAGATTCTCCCATAAAAATTGGTGAAACAGGTGGTATCTGGGTTAATGAATACCTGGAAACATCTGTCCCTGATATATTTGCAGTGGGAGACGCCATTGAATTCCCCCACCCTATCACCGGAAAACCATGGCTGAACTACTTAGCTAATCCTGCCAACAGACAAGGTCGCCTCGTCGCTGATAATATGGTTTTTGGTAATCAGGAAGTGTATGAGGGCTCTATCGGGACATCAATCGCCAAAGTTTTTGATATTACCGTTGCATCTACCGGATTACCAGCTAAAAAACTACAAGAGATGGAGATCCCCTTCCATAGTTCATGGACCCACTCCGGATCACATGCAGGCTATTACCCCGCTGCTACTCAAATCTCTTTAAAACTCACCTTCGACCCACAATCAGGACAAATATTCGGAGCTCAAGGCGTTGGATATGATGGTGTTGATAAAAGAATCGATCAAATAGCCCTTTTGATAAAACTGAAAAAAACAATCTTTGACCTAATGCTGGTTGAACATACCTATGCCCCCCCATTCTCCTCTGCTAAAGATCCAATCTCAATAGCCGGTTACGTTGCCAATAACATCTTCCATCATAAAATGCCAATCGTCACCTGGCGAGAAATAGTTACAGCAAACCCTGAAGAAGTGTGTATTGTTGACGTTAGAACCAAAGAGGAATATGAAATGGGAAACATCACTGGAGCAATCAATATTCCGGTTGATGAATTACGTCTTCGCTTAGATGAAATACCTCAAGACAAGAAGATCATTGTACATTGCGCCATCGGATTAAGGGGATACCTAGCACTTAAGATCTTAAAACAACATGGATTTGACCATGTTTATAATCTATCGGGAGGATATAAAACCTATATTGCTGCAACCACTAACTTTGAAAACAGAGAAAATCCGATCTTCAAAAAAGCGGAAGAGGCAAATGATTTCCAAGTATCCGTTACCGATAAAAAACAATTCATCCAAATTGACGCTTGTGGATTGCAATGCCCGGGGCCCATCATGAAATTGAAAAAAGGGATCGACGAAGCACAAACAGGAGATCAAATATTAATATCCTCAACAGACGCAGGATTCGCCAGAGATGTTGAATCGTGGTGTAAAACCACTAACCATATACTGATTTCCAATTCATCAGAAAAAGGGATCTATAATGCCGTAATTGAAAAAAGTGGATCAAAACCTAAAGGTGACTATTCGGTAATTCCGGAAAAAGGGAAAACCTTCATCATGTTTAGTGATGACCTTGACAAAGCATTAGCTACCTTTATTTTAGCCAATGGGGCAGCAGCAACAGGCGAAAAGGCGACCATATTTTTCACATTTTGGGGATTAAATGTGATCAAAAGAGAACAGAAACCAAAAGTGTCCAAAAGTTTTATGGACAAGATGTTTTCCCTGATGTTACCATCCAGTTCATTGGAGTTAAAACTATCGAAGTTATCGATGTTTGGGATTGGAGATCGAATCATGAGAAGATTGATGAAAAAGAAGGGGATTTCCTCATTAGAGACTTTACGGGATCAGGCAATAGAGAGTGGTGTGGAGTTTATTGCGTGCCAAATGTCGATGGATATGATAGGTGTGAAGGAGTCTGAATTGATTGAAGGAGTAAGTATTGGAGGAGTGGCTACGTATATGGAGAGGGCAAATCGGGCAAATGTTAATTTGTTTATTTAGGAATTCATTAGCTACAAAGAACTAATTTTCCCCTCAATTTCTTATTCCGAGAAAGTGTTGAAACAGGTAGATTTAAATTTACAAATTTTTTAATTATCTGTTATAAAATTACTTACAAAATCTTTTTTCCACACTTTCTCGGAACTATCTTTTTAAAGTATCGCACTTTAAAAAAATTTAAGCAAATTTTAAAATTTTTCTATACTAATGATTAAGCCAACTTACTATCTAAGAACCATTTCCCATTTCATTCAAACACCAATTCAACCCTATATTTCATAAAGTTGAACATTATTAAATAAAATAGAAATTATCCTGCTAAGGTCTTAGTTGATAAACATCACACTTTCTTTATACCCCTGTTTGCCTCTTTTGTTCTGTAAACCGTCAATAGCCAGGTGATAAGCAGATAAATCGTAATGTCGGTATTTGATTTTTAGCATAAACCATTTCATGTAGTTTTGCAGGTATTTGGTTGCAACCCCTATAAAACGTTCCATCCATCCCACAAATTTATTATAGATCTCATTTGCGGTTTGAACATCAAAAGCTTTGTTTCTGCTTTTCACTTTCTTTTGCTCATTCTGATCACAGATGTGATAGCTTAGTTTTTTATCTTGCAAAAACAATCTAACTATAGGATGATCATTGATTAATATCTTTTTTGATTTTTTAATTTTAGGATACAATCTTTTTTTAGTTCATCTTTATCAAGATCCCCTAAATGGATCACTTTCATATCAAAATCTCCTTTTCGGGAAAATGCAACGGCCATCTGAACTCGATCCGTTTTATCAACCGGTTTGATCAGTTTTGGAGCTTTCTTGTACTTTTTTTTAGGATCAGCAAGGGGATTAGGTGGTTTGAAGTTATAGAAACCATCCGGTTTTTCCCCTTTACGAGAGATCTGATCCTGAACAAGAATCAATTCAATAACACCATCCATCCCATCAGGAAGATTCTCCTGAATAGATCCAAACACTTTTTTATTCCACTCAAAAGAGGTGTCTAATGAAATTCCTAACATATCACTACAAAACCTTAAAGTTCCACCATCAGACATTCTTAAGTGAATGTATTGAAATAGTTTATTTTTTTTCTTAACAAAATGGAGATAAGTTCCGGTATAAAGAGAATAGCTTTTATGACAATGATTGCATAAAAAACGGGGTGTTTTGTTTTTCATGGTACCGTTTTTCATCACTTTTTCAGATCCACAATGAGGACATCTCATACCATGAATGTTTTGTAATGTTTGAATCAAAAAATCGAAAGAGGATTGAAAACGGTCAGAATGAATTTGATTTTGAAAGAATTGGTATTCAGAATCGGATAATCTTTGTTTATGTTCTGAGAAAAGATTGGGAGATTTCATAGTTTTGAGAGTTAGGTTAGTAATTAAATAGTTGAGGCAAAGATAGTATAAAGATTGAAAATAATCAATGAAAAAACGAAAAAATGGGGGAGAAATTATCAACAAATCAACAGTTCCGGTAAAGTGTTGGAAAACTATTTAACAACATAATAAAAATGAACAAATTATGAAAAATGAATTTTTAAACCGAGCATTTTCCACACTTTCTCGGAATAAGAGATTGGGGACACTTAGTCCTTTGGTTGAAAAACCCCAATAATATTGAAATTTTTATTATGTTCACTGAATTTATCCCTTTTTTGATTGAAATTCCCCCTCCTTACTCCCCTGAATTTTAATTTGATACACTATTTTATTGTATTTTCGCAAACTTATTTTTTATCTCATGGCACTATTTTTGCTACATTACATGCATAACTCTCATTCCGATTTTAAAAATTAAACATATATGAAAAAATTTATCTTGAATAAAAACCTATTAGGAACTATTCTTTTCCTTATTTTAGGCACTCCCCTTTTTATTAATGCCCAAAATGTGACCCATATAGATCTTAACAAAGCTATTGAAATTGGTCTTTCTGAAAGCCCCTCAGTGCAAATTGCTGAACGTAACATCCTGATCAAAAAATACTACAAAAGTGAACAAATCGTTGGACTATTTCCTAACGTTTCTATTGCTGCTTCATACAACAGAACTCTTAAAAAACAAAAAATGGTGATGGAGTTTATGGGCACTCCTATGGAAATTGAAGTGGGTTCTTCAAATTCCTTTAATGCCGGCGCTTCTTTTGCCTTACCTTTGGTGATGCCTGTGCTTTGGAATAACCTCAAATTGACCCAATTGGACGTGGAAATGACCATGGAAAAAGCCAGATCTTCTAAAATAGAATTAGTAAACCAAATAAAAAAAGCCTACTTTTCTCTATTGATGATGCAGGAATCTTACAATGTATTGTTAGCAAGCTATAAAAATACGGAAGATAACAATAAAATAATTTCTAATAAATTCTCCCAGGGTTTAGTTTCTGAATTTGAAAAATTAAGAGCTGATGTTCAACTTGAAAATCAAAAACCTAATCTTTTAGCAACTCAAAATGCTATTGAATTAAATAAAAAATTACTCAAAATGTTAATGGGTATTGACATCAATGAAAATATCATTTTTGATGGGGAATTAAGTCAATTTGAATCTCAAATGGATGCTAAAGCAGTTCCGGTTAAAGAAGCACTCTCCATTTTAAATAATACTGATTTAAAACAAATTGATTTATCAATTCAGCAATTAGATAGAACCAAATCTTTGGTTTTATCTTCTGCACTTCCAACTTTAGCTATGTCTGGCGTTTATCAATATGCAAGTTTATCTAATGATTATGATTTTGCTAATTATAATTGGTTCCCATATTCTATGGTTGGTGTTAGTCTTCAGATTCCAATAACATCTTGGGCTTCTACACATTATAAATTAAAACAAACCAACTTGACTATTCAAAACTTACAAGATACTAAAAAAACTTTGGAAAAATCAGTTTGGATTAATGTTTTTACTGCCGTAGATAATATTGATAAAGCTATTGAAAATCATACCTCTTCTAAGGAAACATTAAAAATGGCACAACGTGCCTATGATATTGCAAAAAAACAATATGATATAGGAATGAGTACCTGGTTAGATTTGAATAATGCAGATCTGGCTTTAACCAGAGCTAAATTGCAATTCTTACAATCTATTCACGACTATTTATCTGCTTATTCAGATTTAGAAAAATATCTTGGAAATAATTAATTGAAAAAATAAAAAAATATACAATATGAAAAAAATGAAATTAATGATCATTTTGATGGTCGCTACGAGCATGTTTTTTACATCATGTTCTAAAAAAAATAACGAAACTGATGCTACTCAACAAATGAATGATACTGTAACCATTAAAATTGACACTGTATCTGTTCAAATGATTGAAGACGATTATGAATATTCAGCAATAGTAAAACCTGAAGCTTTGAATAATATAGCTCCAACTACTCCAGGTAGAATTGAACAAATATTTGTTGAAGTGGGTGATTATGTTGTAAAAGGCCAAAAATTAATTCAAATGGATGCTACCATGCTTCGTCAATCCAGAACTCAAATCAATAACTTAGAGAAAAATTTTGAGAGATTTGAAGAACTCTACAAAGTTGGTGCTTTATCTAAAGCAGAATATGATGCTCAAAAAACACAATTAGATGTGGCTCGAAATAACATCAAGACATTAGAAGAGAATACACAACTTTTAAGTCCAATTAGTGGTGTCGTTACCATGAGAAATTATGATTCAGGTGATCTATACGCAGGCAATCCTATTCTTCAGGTGCAACAAATCAGCCCTGTAAAACTATTGATTAATATTTCTGAAAGTCAATATTCCTTAGTGAATAAAGGCATGAAAGCCAATGTAAAAATTGATGTATTTCAAAATGAGACTTTTCCCGGTTCTATCAGTTTAATTTACCCTACTTTAGATCCCAGAACCCATACTTTTACTGCGGAAGTGAAACTTCCAAATAAAAACAGTAAAGTTAGACCAGGTATGTATGGAAAAGTGTATTTAAACTTTGGTGCTTCAGAAAACGTAGTAGTACCGGAACAAGCTATTGTAAAAATTACAGGTTCTCCTGATCGATATGTTTATCTTCTCGAAGGAGATAAAGTAGTTTATACTAAAATTACATTAGGAAGAAGATTAGAAAATGGGTACGAAGTCCTTTCTGGTTTGAAGGATGGGGATAAAGTAGCTATCACTTCTTTTTTGAAACTTAAAAATGGATCACATGTTACTATTGTTAAATAATTTTAACACCCCATCTAAACAAATTACAAAACTATGAGTTTATATCAAAAATCAGTAAAAAATCCAATTACAACATTGTTAGTGTATGTTGCCATTGCGATTATAGGAATCTATTCGTATTCCAAATTATCTGTAGATTTACTTCCGGATATTGGAACCAACAATATTATGGTACTTACTAACTATCAAGGAGCCAGTGCTTCCGATATTGAAACCAATGTTTCCAAACCTTTGGAAAATGTGTTGAATAGTGTTAGTAATGTGAAACATATTTCATCTAGTTCTAAAGAAAACTACTCCATTATTACCATTCAATTTAACTACGGAATTGATATTGATGATGCTACTAACGATATTCGTGATAAACTAGATTTGGTATCATCTATTTTACCGGATGCCGCATCAAAACCATTTATCTTTAAATTCAGCACAGCTGATATTCCTATCATAATGCTTTCAGTTCAAAGTAATGAAAGTACTAATGCTTTGTATGAAATTTTAGATGATAAAATTGTATCTCCTTTAAGTAGAATTGATGGTGTAGGGACTGTATCTATTTCCGGTGCACCACAACGTGAAATCAACATCTATTGTGATCCTTATAAATTGGATTCTTACGGATTAACCGTAGAAGGAATCACGAATGTGATCAGAGCTGAAAACATGAATCTTCCTATTGGAACTATTGATATGGGAACCTCTTCATTTTCCGTTCGTGCTATGGGTGAGTTCAGTGAGGCCAGACAAATGCAGAATTTAGTTGTAGGTAGTGTGAACAATAAAAATATCTATTTAAAAGATGTTGCAGAAGTAAAAGATACCGTTCAGGAAAGACTTCAGGAAGTTTATACGAATGGAGTTCGTGGTGCAACAATTGTAGTTCAAAAACAAAGTGGTGGAAATTCTGTTGATATTGTAAATGAAATTGAACAAAAACTGCCTGAATTAACAAAATCTTTGCCTGCTGATATCAAAATTGGTACTATCTATAATACTTCTGATGGTATTTTAAATACTATTGCCAGCTTAAAAGAAGCGATCATTATCACTTTAATTTTAGTGGTCGCTGTTGTAATGATGTTTTTGGGAAGATGGAGAGCTACTTTCATTATTGCTATGGTTATTCCGGTTTCTTTGATCGCTTCATTTATTTATTTGTTGATCACAGGAAACTCTTTGAATGTAATATCCTTGTCATCACTGAGTATAGCGATTGGGATGGTCGTCGATGATGCGATTGTGGTACTGGAAAACATCAGTACCCATATCTCTCGAGGGAGTAAACCAAAATCGGCTGCCGTTTACGCAACAAGTGAAGTTTCATTATCTGTAATTGCTACAACTTTAGTGCTTTTAGCTGTATTTTTACCTTTAACTACCCTTACCGGTATGGCTGGTGTAATGTTCAAACAAATGGGTTGGATTATGAGTATTGTAATCACTGTTTCTATGGCTGCAGCCTTGACTTTAACCCCAATGTTATCTTCGCTTTTATTAAAAAACAATCCTAACAAAGGAAAAATTTTTGGAAAAATTCAAGGTGGTTTTGAAATCTTTTTAGATAAATTGGATGGTTGGTATTCCCGTTTATTAGGATGGGCTGTTAAACATAGAAAAACAGTTATTTTTGCAGCATTGGCAATTTTTGTTTCCAGTTTACTTTTGGTACGTTTTATTCCAACTGAATTCTTTCCGGTTCAAGATAATGCTATGTTGAATGTTACTGTAAAGTTACCTCAGGGTACCCGTATGGAAACCACTCGTGCATTAGGAATAAAGTTAACTGAACAATTTAACAAAGAATATCCGGAAATCGAAAACTGTAACTTTAGTGTGGGGCAACCTGCTGAAGAGAATACTTGGGGAAAACTTTCTGACAATGGTTCTCACATGATGGCATTTACACTTAAATTTAATAAAAAAACAGAAAGAAAAAGAGGAATACAACTATTAGCTGATGAGATTAGAAATGATTTAAAAGCATATCCTGAAATTAATACATATAATGTTTCTATTGGACAAGGGGGAATGGGTGGTCAAAGTACAGTAGATATTGAAGTCTATGGTAACGATTTTTTCTCTGCTGATAAATACGCTGCTATAGTTTCTGAAAAAATGAAAAAAGATCCCAAGTGTGCTACTGCAAAAATTTCAAGAGATGAGTACGCTCCTGAAATAGCGGTAAATTTTAACAGACAAAAATTAGCTGAAAATGGAATGAACTTGGGAACTGCTTCAACATTGGCAAAAAACAGGATTGGTGGATCAATTGCATCTGTTTATAGAGAAGACGGAAAAGAGTATTTTATTAAAGTACGTTATGCTCCTGAGTTCCGACAAGATGTGGAAGCTATCAAAAATATAACATTATATAACAATCAAGGTACTGGAATTAAATTAGGTGAATTAGCTCAGATTGAAGAACAATTAACTCCTCCAACCATTGAAAGAAAAGACAGATCCAGAATCGTGAAAGTACAATGTACTGCTGCTAATGGCGTTGCATTAAGTGAAATTGCTGAAATTGCTAAAAAGGTGATGGCTGAAACTGACGTACCTTCTGGTTTAACTACTGAATTAGCAGGAACATATCAGGATCAACAAGAATCTTTTGGGGATATCACAACATTAATGTTACTCATTTTAGTTTTGGTTTACATTGTAATGGCATCTCAGTTTGAATCGTTTGTTTACCCATTTGTAATCATGTTCTCCATTCCTTTTGCCTTAACCGGTGTATTGTATGGTTTAGCAATCACTAAAACGGCTCTTGGGTTAATGGCTATGTTAGGATTGATGATGTTAATCGGTATCGTTGTTAAAAATGGTATTGTATTGATTGACTACACAATATTGTGTCGAGAACGTGGAATGACGATCAATGAAGCAGTTGTAAGAGCCGGACGTTCTCGTCTTCGTCCGATCTTAATGACAACCATCACCACTGTATTAGGTATGATTCCATTAGCCATTGGTAAAGGTGAAGGTGCTGAAATGTGGAATTCTTTAGGGATGACAGTTGCATGGGGATTAAGCTTCTCCACATTGATAACCTTGGTTTTAATTCCGATTATGTATGCATCTTTTGCCCATTTTGGAGTTAAAAGAAAAGAAAGAAAAGAACGCAAACATGCATTACAAGTTCAACATGCTACCGTTTAATCATAACCATTAAAGAAAAACTATTATGAAAGCAGTATTTATATCAGCATATCAAGCCTTCCATCAAGATATTATCAACACATTTGATAAATTGGAAATTCGAGGATTCACCTATTGGGATGAAGTTCAAGGTAGAGGAACTTTTAATGGAGAACCCCATTATGGAACGCACGCCTGGCCAACCCTAAACTGTTCATTTATGACATTTGTTGAAGAGAAACAAGTTCTTCCTTTACTGGAAGAACTTCGTAAACTCGATAAGAATGCAGAACAGCAAGGGTTAAGAGCGTTTGTGATGCCGTGTTTAGAAATGATGTAGAAGCTATCAGCTGTCAGCTTTAAGCTATCAAAAGTGCTCAACTGATAGCTTAAAGCTTCTAATTTTGTTTTCGTAGTTTAATAATAAGAGATGAAATAATTTTTTTTATTTCTTGTATTTTTTCGTTTAGAATTAAATATTCATTTTCGGAGAAATAATTTAAATCTTTACATAATAAAATCAAATATTCAGATTCACTTGCAGATCCTAAACTCGTGTATAAAAATCTGGAAAAATCTGCGTCAGAACTCTTGACACAACCTTCAGCAATATTTGTTGGAATTGAAGAAATAGCTCTTCTAAGTTGTGATTTAAGTCCAAAAGTTTCTTCTTTTGGTAGTTTTTCAGTTAGTTTGTAAATTGATAGTGTCAATTGATGACTTTTTTCCCATACTGTTAGATTACGAAAGTTTTGCATATGTAGAGTTTTTTGTTAAATGAGTTTTAGTAGTGGGGTTTTTTGCTGTCAGCTGATAGCTGAAAACTGATAGCTGATAGCTGATAGCTGATAGCTTTTACTTATATGGAACCAGTTCTCCATTAATAACTGATTTTCCATGACGCATTGGCTGTGTTATCAATCCATAACCAAATGAAATATACGTATTTGTTGTAAAATTATAGGCAATTCTCCATGTTGATCCATCCAAAGTCATCGGATAGTAATCTGCATTTGACATATCAGATGAATTGGACACTAAAAGGTACAAAGGAAGTGTTCCGGTATTGGAAGGCAGATCTGACGTATTGATTGTAATAGTAACACTATTGATAGTTCCAGTTTTTTGAACTTTCCAAATTCGTTCTAATCTTGAAACTATTACTGAAGGTTGTTGAGTATAATGAAACCATTCTGTTATATCACCATTATTGTTTCCAAACAAAAGAAAACTTCTATCAGCAGGAATAGTACTTGCATTTAGTTGATTAGTAGTTGGGAAAGGATCTGATTCATTGGTTAAATGAAATACGCTAAAAAAAGCGTCTGTATTAACTGAACGAGATTGTTTCTGATTTAATGCACCGAAATCATCTCTCCCTATTCCAAAAACATCGTAATTATAACCTGAATTGGTTGTATTATTCCAAAAAATGGTTGAACCATTTGAAGCAGTATAATTAACACCTGTTCCATCATTTAAAGATACTCCATATTTTACACCCAAATAAGATTCGATTCTTAATCTATCAGATTCATTATCTGTGTTATAAATAATTATTTCACCAATATCACCATTCAAATATCTTATGTTTTCAGAGCCCAACTGTCCCACAGTCATATCAGTAATTGTTCCAGATGGGAATGTCCCAACTGTAGGTATCATTTCGTAATACGGAAGATCACTATTGATATAAAATCTATGTTTAGTCGTTGTATTTCTATAAAAGGACATTACATTACTTCTTGTATTTGAAATATTTGTCGAAGCCTGTAAATTATCCCCATCAGGAATCTCTTGTGTAGGAGGATATCTATGCAAAAATCTCATCTGAAATGGATCATTAGATTCAATATGAATACCACTATTATATGAACCGCCATTTTCATTAACTGTTATGAATGTCCTTTGTTCTGAGGTATTATAACCTACTAAATAAATGGAATAAGATCCGGCAAAAATATTGAAATTAGTATTCCTACTGAAAAACTGTGAACTACTCGCAGTAAAATGAAGTGATGGATTAAAATTTTGTCCGTTTGATATCAAAGTTGGTGCATTAGAAAGAGTATATTGATATAAATCTCTATAATTTCCTGATTGATCTATCCATTGATATACAGAAGCACCGTTTAATATTACACCTTCATCAGCTTTGACCCAAAATTTTAATTGTGATGTGACTCCACCTGGTGCTTTTAATTTATAAGCTACTGTAAAATAGTCTTGATGATTTAATGTAACACCAAAAATTGCTCCATTTTCATCGATCACTCCCACCTCGGTTGTTCCTGATGAAAAATCGGGATTATTATTCCTTTTTATTAAATAAGCTATAGTTGAAGAGGTTGAACCATATCCTTCAAACTTTAAATTTACAGTTCCAGAAAAATTTGTATTTTGGACGTACCATTCCCTATTCAATCTATTATTATATAATAAGGTGTTAATTTCAGCATCTTGAATCCACATATTTCCCGTGGCATTATTGGAAAACATCATATAACTGAGGTTATTACTAATATTTGAATGTTGCCCGTTTGGTAATGAAAAATCGGTATCTGTAGAAGCAATTAAAATATCAACATTGTCTGTTGTTGATCTTGAAATCTGTTGATGTAAAAATGCCGCATCATCTCTTCCAATCCCAAAAATACCGTTAGAATAACTTCCTGTTGTCCAAAATGTTGTTCCTGTTGAAGCATAATAGGTTGAGTTTTTTGATATTCCATATTTAACAGCTAAAAAACTATGAACAATATTAATTTCATTATCTGTTAATGTTCTATTAAAAATCAATAATTCTGCTATATTACCTTGGAAACTGTTGGTTGAAGAACCTTGTCTTCCTATGTTTATAGCATTAGTTCTAAAACTTCCTCCAAAACTTGAAATTGATCCATTTTGTTCAGTAATACCATTGTGATATAAATTAAAATTATTATTTGTTGAGTTTCTTCTTAGACCTAGAATAACAGGGTTTGTCGTTCCAATTGTGTTAGTACCTGAAATATAATTTCCTGAATATACTCCAAATCTTTGAGTAGTATTTATTGATTGATAGGCACTATTAGATTGATTTGAATTTTGAGCCCAAACAATATCATTAGATCCAGTGTGTTTAATAACTGTAAATGTTGTAAACTTAGATGTAGAATAAATTCCAAAGTTTAAAGTACTAGATAAATAATCATCAATTCCATCAAATTCAAGTGTTGGATTAAAATTTATTAAATTCGAACTACTTCTATAGATGGGTTGAAATGAAGAACTTGTTTGAGTGATTAAACCGGTACCCATAGCATTTGTCCATGATGAAATAGCACTACCCTCAGCAGTAGTATTTGTTCCATAATTTGCGCGTAACCAAAGTTGGGGGTCTGTTTGTGAAAAAAGAAAACTTTGAATTCCAATTATTAAAAAAAATAATGATAAACTTAATCTAATTTTTTGAAATCGAATAATTGTTTGCATGCTACTAAACTTTAAACTAATTTTCGATTATTGATAATTCAATATAATATCACCAATTCTGGCAACATTTCCATTTGTAGATGAGAAGGTAAAAACGAATGATGCAGTTTGTCCGGCTGTTGCCCATGATGATAAATTTGCAGCAGTTAAACTTGACAATGTCCATCCCGAATTTGAAATGGCACTTCCTGTATAAAATGCAGTTGTTGATGTGCTTAAATAGGCTGTTAAAGTTACATTACAATTTGTATTTGCCATGTTATAGAATTGAAATGGATTTAAACTTTGCCATGCAGTAAAATCATTGGGTAACGTTATTCTAACCACAACTTGATAAGTTTGAGCCCCTGAAGTTGAACGCCCTTTCCATTCATAATAATTCATATAATAAGGGGTGGTTGCTCCAGTATTTCCTCCAGTCATATCACCTCTATGCGAATCTGATCCTGATCCAGGAACAACCACTGCACCGGTATATTCAGCAGATATAACATTTTTTTTATTTGATGAAGAAGATGAATTTCCAATCGGAATTAAAGTACCGCCACTTAATCCGATATAAAAAAGATTGGTTTCAGAATTTTTATAAATCTGTCCCTCAAATGCACCCAAACTGGAATTGATCGTGTTCATTTGAGATGTTGTAATCAACATTTGTGCATCCAAATGAATTAACAAAGTGATAAAAATAAAAAAAAATATAGTTTTTTTCATATTATTTGATCCTTTCAATAATTAAAGAAGAGCCGTCTTGAGAAAGTGATATGCTACCATTTGCAGAATATCGCCTTCCTCGTACTTTAATAACATCATTTGCCGAAATTGTTAAAATCTTAACAACTGTGACAGTCCCATGAGGTCTATCCGAATTGTGATGTTTGGTATAACCCATAGAACCTGAAACAAAACTACCATTTCTTATCAGTTGGAACTCAGCAGCATTACCTTGATTTGTTGTACATTGTGCGGATATTCTATATGTTATCCTATATGTTCCTGCAGTTGATATGGTGATTTGTGATCCACTACCCCCAACAGTATAACCGACATCCGCAATATTTGTAGTGCCAAAAGTGATATCTGAAAATGTAGTTGTAAGGGTTTGTGTACCTGCTGCATCATATATTTCAACTACAGCTGGTTCAGGAGTTGGAAGTGTAACAGGTGTAGATGATACTCCATTTACTGTAGTAGTTAATTCATTTCCTACAATCGAATTTGAAACTGTCGTTGTAGTTGCCCCAGTATTAATTGTAATATTTCCGGCAGTCATGGTGGGTTTCACCTTTATACACCATATTACACTTGTATTAATCGGACGTGTTTCGGAATCACCGCCAGACACTGTATGACTATGAGTATCATCCGAAGTATTAAGGTTGTTATTTGAAGATGTTGTAAATATATATCGTAAACCATCACTACTATAATATACATTTTGTTGTGTAAAATTATATGTAGTATTAGTATAATTATGATTATGAGTATAATTGTTTAAAACAAATGGATTGATCGGCATGGCAGTGGATCCATTTTGATTTACTCCAGCAGTGAGTCCACCTCTTAGAAAGCGACCAGATGTATTAATATCAACTAATGTAAACGTTGTAGCATTTGAAGATGCTATGAATTGAGATGGATGTGTTGATTGTTGTGTTTGAAAATGAGGAAAATCTGCCCAATTGTATGTGCCTCCATTTAATTGTAATAAATAATCGGGTGGAGTTGTATTGGATCCCCAAGCTACAATATAGCCAATATCAATTCCATTTGCTGAGGTTATTGAACTAGATGCTGGTACCCACTGAGAAATGGTATCGTTCCATGATAAAAATTGCCCATTCGTAGGCATTGTTGTAGATATATTTCTTCCTTGAAGCATATTAGCATTCCAATAAGCTCCTGTATTGTTTATGGTAACATTTGAACTAACAGTAGAAACGGCTGCTGCTGTTGTGGCTGTAACTGAACTGATCTTTGAATTAAATGTTACCCAATCTGAATTTGACAACAAACCTCTGTTTGAAGCAGAGGCAGTTGGAATATTAAATGTGTGAACGGAACCACTCGAACTAATATTAAAATCAGTGCCAGATGATCCCGTAGAAAACGTTTGAACAGAAATTGTTAATCCGTTTAATGAAAGTATGGTGTTATTAGTTAGTAGTTTCAGTAATGTAATTTTTCTTACTGTACTATCCGCAGGATTCCATGTTAATATCGAATCTGAAATAGCTCCTGAAAAGGGATATTTTAATTTGAAAGCGGGAAGTATTGAACTATTCCCGTTGTCGACTACAAATCGTGCATTGTAGGGGAATGTTCCTACCCCTACATTGCCAATTTGATTTTTGTTAAATATATCAACACCTACCAACGACCATTTACTGGTATCAATCTGAAAAAAAGTTCCTTTATTATTTATAACTTTAATTTGTGCAAACGTGCTTGTTGAAAGCACGATTACACAAACTAAAATAATATATTTTTTCAAACTTTTATTCATAGATGACTGAGTAAGTGTTGAGCATCAAATAGGTTATCTTACCCAATGAACTTCTATAATATCGCCATTGAAAAGAGACCATCTTTGGTTAATCGGAACAGCTGCGCCAGAACGATCTACAAGAATTAAAGTATTCAAGCCAATCGTATAGTCCACATTTGCTCTGAGTTTAGATCCGTTTCTGTAAACAGAAACTTTTTCGTAGGTTGCAGGTAAGCCAGGGATTACATTCGGTGTAGTGACAGCGATATTGTTTGCTGCTCCCACTTCATATTCTGCCTGTCCGGCTTGAATTAAATCCGATGCCAACATAGTAACCAAAGCTCCTGTTGTTTGATCTCTCATTACGATGGTTAAACCTGGACCGGTAGCATTGGTAGCCATATTGGTAACAGCACCATTGGATGTGGCTGCTGGGTTGGTGTTCATCACCATATTTTGAAATTGGAAAAACTTTCCATTTAAGTTAATGGTGGTGTTGTTTTCCAATGATCCCCCTAATTGCCACGTGGTCGTGTTAACGTTACCGGTTGTGTTGGTCAACATGGTCAATCCATTTTGCACCTGCAAATACTTGATTGTTCCTTTATTGTCTACTACTCTTACTTGTATGGGTTGATCAGGAATCTCCCCCGTAGTGATTTGAGCCTGCATAGGCACACTCCAAGCTATGATCAGTAAGAGCAGAATAGGTAGTAGTTTTAATGGTTTCATGATCAATATCAAGAATTACTATTTAATGAATTGAATCTCAATTCTATCACCTAAATACAAAGGATAATTTTCATAAGAATTTGATGGGGCTGATGCATATTGAGTACCTGCACCACCTCTATTAAGGGTAACAGTAGAGTTGGCTGCATTAGTTACAGAATAATCAACACCTGCAATTAGTTTAGCACCATTTCTGAATACATAAACAGTTTTAAATGACTCTAATGTTACACCGTTTAAAGTGATAACATAAGTAGCAGCTGCAACATCAGCAGTTAATACATCAATATAAGTACCTGCATCAATTAAATCAGTTATTTTTTGTTTTCTAAATTCACCGGTTGTTGAATCTATTACAACAAATTCATAAGTACGACCAGTTGAACTATAAGTCAAATTATTAAGACCGAAAGGATTACCATTTAAATCAATAAATGTAGAGTCAGTTAAAGTTCCACCTAATTGGAAAGTAGTTACAGTTTGTTGTCCAGCTAAAGTTGATGTAATAGAAGTGATACCATTGTTAGATTGGATATACTTCACGGTACCCTTGTTGTCAATAACTTTAATGGATGGACCATCAGCATATTGTCTGGTTGTAGCACTATCTGTTGTTGGGACAGTTTGTGCACTCGCAAACATGCTTCCTAATGCTAATACTGCAGTTAATGCAGCCATTTTGAATAAATTAGTTTTTTTCATTGTTTAATTTTTTTTGGTTTAATGAATAAAATTTTTTGATTTTTTGTTTAAATTTTTAAATTGTTTAAGGTTTAATGTCTTTTGTTTTTTGGGTTTTTGTTTATTCGTTTTTTGTTTATTTTTTTTTTTACGTTTGTTATAAGTTTTTGTTACACTTTATTTTGTCTTTCGTCTTTTGTCCTTCGTCCTTTGTCCTTTGTCTTTCTTCTTTTGTCCTTCGTCTTTCGTCCTTAGTCCTTTATCTAAACTGCACAATCCTCACCTGATCATTATTCACACACGTTATGCCGGCTTCCAATTGTATAATACTGGTATTCACCATAATATGACCAATTCTAATCCCATTTCGATATACATTTACTTTATCAATATCAGTAATAGGAATTGGCGTCACAAACTGACTTTGTCCTGCAGTAGCTATATAAACTACCTGATATTCTTTAGTTAAATCGCTAGCCGGAGTTTGAGTTAGAACCCCTGTTGTAGGATTAACCGTAACAATATTGTTATTTTGCAAATTACCTTGTTGTAGACCGGTTATTGCTAAAGTATTAGTAGCTGTAGTATTAATTGATGTTGGATGTGTCAAAGCACCCCCTAATTCAAATGTTTGTCCATTTAATGTTAATCCGTTTGTTGCAGAATAGGTTGTAATACTTGCACTAATTGAAACCCAAGCAGTTCCATTATAAATTTGAATTTGACCGGAAGCTTGGTTCCAAACCATATCTCCGGCAATTGGATTGGGATATAATAGATCTCTTGCTGCATTATTAGCTGCTACTTGTATTCCATATTCATTGGTTGGGTCGTTATCTCCATCAACATTTACCCATTGAGTACCATCCCAAATCACCATACAGGGAACACCATCTCTTATGCAATTTTTAACATAAGCAATCACTCCGGGTTCAAAATTTCCATCTGGTAAATCACTAATATTTAGATACATGGGCACTAAAGATTGTCCTGCTGTTTTGGCATATAATGCATAAGGAACACTCCAAAATTGAGTAGTACTCATGTGTTTATAATTGGAACCTCCATTGATATCCAATTCAACTCTCAAATAGTGGTTGCCGGTACCCCATTGAATCTCATCAAAGTTCATGGGGCTCTCATCCAAGATACCTTGACCAATGACAACACTAAATAAACCGTTGATATCAGTTGCCGTAGAATGGTACTCACGATAAGTAACGATTCCGTCAGGTGTATTTTTGATAATGGTAAATCTAACTTTGATCACACGATTCATTAGTGGTTGATCGGTAATATCAACACCTGCTAACTGAACGCCCGAATCATCAACAGCAACAGCCTGATAATTGATCCCCTGTGGAGGGGCTTGTGCCAACAAAATGGTGGACACAAATACAAAAACCATAGTTGTAATCAGACTTTTCATCATTCAATATTCAATTTACAAAAATACGTAAAATTTAGCGATTTTGTTACAGATTTGATCTATATGTATTATATAATTTATTTATAACATTTAATTAGCATAAACTTCTATTAATTAGTAATTTATGAATATGTTTTAATATTTCAATATCATAGATTTAAATGGTTTTGATATATTTCCTGAAATTATTGTAATCTGTGATAAACAGCTAAAACAAAACTATGATACAGGTTATGCGTTTTTTGATTAGAATCTTTACCTTCAATTTGCAATAATCCATAGTTAAATCTATATTCTACATTTACAGCTAAAAGATCGGTTAGTTTTACACCAAAAGTTACAAGAGCTGCTGAAGAGAGATCATATCTCAAAAAAGCGTTACTATGAACTAAAGAGATTTGATTTTCACCTATAGATTGAATTCCATTGGTCAAATAATTAAACCCAATTGATGCACCAATTCTTACAGAATAAGGAGCTGCTCCAAATCCTAAAAAATCGTATTTTGATCTAATTAAATTAAACAAATAGGTGGCACTTACATTTAAATAAGATGTTTCCCATTGTATAGGAATGTTGTTATAAATATATTTTGCTCCATTCTTATGAAAAGAAATTTCGGGTCTAAACACATGATAACCGTTAGAAATAATGAAATTGACACCATAATTAGCTCCTCTAATAAAATCGTATCCATTATCTCGTTGTCCACTTGAATTCCGAAATTCAAAAGTTGAAAAATTCACACCTGCGAATAAACCAATGGCATAATCAGTTTTGAATCTTTCACCCCTTTGAAATCCAATTCCATTGGAAAATCCAACCGGAACTAGAAAGAGAATTGAAAAATAAATGATTAGCTTTTTCATTTTTTTGGTATTTTATGGTTAATAACCTATTACAATAATTTTTCCTTCACCTGTATCACCATTATCTGTTTTAATTTTAATCATGTAGGTACTTCTTGCAGTATTATCTGGTAATTTTACTTGATTATCAAAATTTCCAACACCATAACCGGAATATATCAACTTTCCAAGATCATTAAAAATATCAAAATTAAACTCTTGACCATCTTTTTTTGTCTCAACATTTAACATAAATTGACCATTATTGGGGTTTGGAAATATGGTAATTTTTAAATTATCATCCACTTTAGGTACAATTTTTACCTTGGGTGGTTGTTCAAAACCTTGTCTTAAGGCTACATTTCCGGAAACAGTGGAAGCAGGTGGAGTCGATTGCCCCACAGTATGAGAAACATATTTCCCATCAACAGTGGAACTTGAACCAATAGGTGAAATCACTTGTCTAATAATAGTTTGACCATTCAAACTTGCTGATAACATGATTGTTAGTATCAATATGATCATTTTTGTTTTCATTTCAATTCTATTATTATCCTATTAATTTTTAATTTTTTTAATATAAAAAATTGGTTCTTTTTAACAACTGCAAAGATACATTATTTTATACCTATTTTGACTCATTTTTGTTACATTTTCTAAATAAATGACGAATGAATTTGGTCATTTAATCAAGCAGTTAGTGCATTAGAAAATCATTTTTGATGGTATAAAATTGGATTAAAAAAAAATCAAAAATATTTAATAACTTTTTTCAACAAAATGTAATCCCATTCAAATTTTGTTTTATATTTGTCACGCAAAAAAAACAGAATCTATGACACACTCAAAAGATCAATGGGGTAGCAGAATTGGATTGGTAATGGCAATGGCCGGAAACGCAGTTGGATTTGGAAATTTTCTTCGTTTTCCTATTCAAGCTATTCAAAATGGTGGAGGTGCTTTTATTATCCCTTACCTGGTTTGTTTTATTTTTCTTGGATTACCATTAGTTTTTATTGAATGGACTATGGGACGTTTCGGAGGTTCAATGGGAAATCATACTGTCCCATTTACCATGCAAAAAATGGGACACCATAAGTTGTGGAAATATATGGGTGCTTTAAGTTTTTTTACAACTATTGGTATAGCATCTTACTACTGTTACTTGGAAAGTTGGACAATCTCCTATCTGTACCACTCCCTAATCGGCACATTTAAAGAGATGCCCCAAAAAGAGATTGCTCTATTTTTCAATCAATACCATGATTTGTCCTCATCTCATTCCGGAATCCCTTATGAAAATATTTTTGCTTTTCTTCTTTGCCTTTTTTTGAACGTCTATATCTTGACAAAAGGGTTAAAAGGAGGAATCGAAAAAGTGGCCACTTATGGGATTCCACTGTTGATTTTCTTTGGCATTTTTCTAGCTGTCAGAGGTGTCACTATCCATCCCGGTGAAGAGGGTGCAGTTTCTTCCGGTATTGCGGGTTTAAATTTTTTATGGACTCCCCAATTTGATTCTTTACTGAATCCGAAAGTGTGGTTAGCTGCAGCCGGTCAAATTTTCTTCACTCTTTCTGTCGGAATGGGAACTATTCAATGTTATGCCTCCTATGTAAAGAAAAATGATGATATTGCACTCAATGCTATGTCAACAAGCTTCGTGAACGAATTCGTAGAAATTGTTCTTGGTGGGACAATCCTGATCTCTATCTCTGTTGGTTTTTTTGGCATCGATGCTGTTAAAGATTTAGTTGCCAATGAAGGTGGTTTTGGTATTGCATTTCAATCTATGCCATTTCTGTTCCAAAAATTTGGATCTATTATGGGAACATTTTGCGGAGTTGCTTTTTTTGGACTTTTATTCATTGCCGGAATCACATCCTCATTAGCGATGGGAACTCCATTAGTTAGTTTTTTGCAAGATGAATTTAATTTTAAAAAACGAAATGCTGCTATTATTTTCGGTTTATCTGTGCTTGTTTTTGGTCTTCCTACAGTCATTTTTTACAAAGAGGGTGTTTTTGATGAGTACGACTATTGGGCGGGAACCGTAGGTGTTTTTACATTTGCCTTATTTGAAGTGATCCTCTTTTCCTGGGTTTATGGAGCTAAAAAAGGATGGAAGGAATTCAATCGTTCCTCTTTGATTAAAACACCTTCCATTTTTAAATGGATCATTCAATATGTTACTCCGGTTATGCTGATTATTATATTTATTGCAGCATTTATTCAACCTGCAGGTGGAAACTGGAGTACCATTTTTACCGAAGGATGGCACTTAGATGGATCTAGCGTTTTAGGAAGGATGATGGGAAAAGGTGAAAGAGACTCCGGAATTTATCCTGCTTTAGCAAGATTTTTTCTGCTTATCATATTTTTATCCGGTTTTATTTTAGTTTATTTGGCATCAAAAAAAAGAAAAAAATAATATGAAAACACTACCTTTAATTCTGATGTTAGTAGTTTGGATTGTCGTCACATATTACACCATCTATTTCATAATCAAAACATTAAAAAAATAATTACATGAAATAAACTCCAATTGCTCAAAACTCTAAATCAACACTATATGAAACATTTTTTTAATTTTACTGCAGGTGAAACATCTGCATCCATCTCCTTAACTGTGATTATTATTTCCTTATTAATCTTCAGAGTTTCTTGGAACTGGCATCAAAATCAAAGTGAAATACCTGAACAATTTTGGAATAATCTATCCATTTTTAATTCAAATTCAAAGTTGGAATCTCCATCTGATTCCATTAAAAGAAAAAACAAAACCAGTAAACCTCTCCAATATGAGATTGTTAAAATTGATTTAAACCATTGTGATACAAATGATGTGAAAGGGATTCCATTGTTTGGATCCACAAGAGCAAAAAAATTGATTGAGTACCGGGATCAGTTAGGTGGGTTCTATTCCTTATCTCAAATTCAAGAAATATATATTTTAAAAGAGATAGAACTTGACCATTTAAATACCTATTTTTTTATTCACAGTTCTGACATAAAAAAGATTGCCATTAATAAAGTTTCCTATGATGAAATGAAAAAACATCCTTATTTAGATGCTTATTTGGCTAAACAAATAATACTTTACCGAGAACAAAAAGGAAAAATCAATAATCTGGAAGAGTTCCAAAAAATCACTCATGCTTACCAATCATTAATAGAAAAAATAAAGCCCTATTTATCTTTCGAATAATGCAGTGAACCCTGTCATTCTGTCATATAATATTCATGGCAAAATTTTTGTTGTATGTTTAATAAAATCATGAATTATGAATCTAAATAATTTAACTTTAAAATCTCAGGAAGCTATTGCTCATGCTCAAATGTTAGCCCTTAATGAAAAACATCAGCGTGTGGATAATCTTCATATTCTCAAAGCTGCTCTTGAAATTGATCCTAACGTGATCCCATTTCTTTTAAAAAAATTGGATGTAAATCCCAAATTAATTACTCAGGTTATTGATAAACAACTTCAAAATATTCCAAAAGGAAATGGAAACGATATTTTTTTAGCTCCCGGTGTCAGCAATACCATTCAAAGAGCTATGGCTTTTAGTAATGAATTAGGGGATGAGTTTATCTCATTAGAGCATCTTCTATATGGACTATTTATGGCCAATGATGAACCTGCCAATATTCTTAAAGATGCTGGGGTAACTGAAAAAAATCTACGAACTGTTATCCAGGATATGAGGAAAGGGAGTAAAGTAACTTCTGAATCAGCCGAAGATACGTATAATTCTCTTAACAAATATGCAACAAATTTGAATGATGCTGCCAGAAAAGGAAAACTGGATCCTGTAATTGGTCGTGATGAAGAGATTAGACGTGTTTTACAAATCTTATCTCGCCGAACCAAAAACAACCCTATTCTGATTGGTGAGGCAGGTGTAGGAAAAACAGCGATTGCAGAAGGGTTAGCACACCGTTTGGTTAATGGAGATATTCCTGAGAATTTAAAGACTAAAAAGCTCTACTCTTTGGATATGGGGTCCCTCATTGCTGGGGCCAAATACAAAGGAGAGTTTGAAGAAAGACTTAAAAACGTGATCAAAGAAGTGATTGAATCAGATGGGGAAATTATTCTATTTATTGATGAAATTCACACATTAGTTGGTGCAGGTGCTTCCGGTGAAGGGGCAATGGATGCTGCTAATATTTTAAAACCTGCCCTAGCCAGAGGTGAATTACGCTCTATTGGAGCTACCACATTAGATGAATACCAAAAATATTTTGAGAAAGATAAAGCTTTGGAGAGAAGGTTTCAACCGGTAAAAATTGAAGAACCGGATAAATATACTGCAATCTCTATACTGAGAGGATTGAAAGAAAGATATGAAAATCACCATAAAGTGAGAATATTAGATGAAGCGATTATTGCTGCCGTCGATCTTTCACAACGTTATATTACCGATAGAAATCTGCCGGATAAAGCAATCGACTTAATTGATGAAGCTGCTTCAAAATTGAAATTGGAAATCAATTCTATGCCGGAAGAATTGGACGAATTGGAAAGAAAATTGCGACAATTGGAAATCGAAAAAGAAGCTATTAAAACTGAAAATCTTCCAGATAAAATTTCAAAATTAAACCTATCTATTGCTGAATTGCAGGAACATAGAAATAGTGTTGCTTCTAAATGGAGAGCGGAAAAAGATGTAGTGGACCATATTCAGAAAATCAAAACTGATATTGAAAAATTCAAATTAGAAGCTGCAGAACAAGAGCGCCAGGGTAATTATGGAAGAGTGGCTGAATTACGTTATGGTTTAATAAAAGATGCTGAAAGCAAAATTGGGGTTTTGCAAACTGAACTGGATGCACTCCAAAAAGAGGGAGCTATGATTGATGAAGAAGTGGGTGTGGATGATATTGCTGAAGTTGTAGCACGCTGGACAGGTATTCCTGTTACTAAAATGATGCAAAGCGAAAAAACAAAATTACTACATCTCGAAGAGGAACTTCACAAACGTGTTGTGGGACAAGATGAAGCAATCTCCGCTGTAGCTGATGCTATCAGAAGAAGTAGAGCCGGTTTGAAAGATTCTAAAAGACCTATTGGTTCTTTTATTTTTATGGGTACTACAGGAGTTGGAAAAACCGAATTGGCTAAAACATTAGCCGATTATCTTTTCAATACAGATGAAGCAATTATTAGATTAGATATGAGCGAGTTTCAGGAAGCTCACTCCATCTCCAAACTGATCGGATCACCTCCCGGTTATGTCGGTTATGATGAGGGTGGTATGTTAACTGAAAGAGTAAGAAGAAAAAAATATGCTGTAGTCCTGTTTGATGAAATTGAAAAAGCTCATCCTGATATTTTCAACATATTACTGCAAGTTCTTGATGATGGTCGATTAACCGATAACAAAGGTAGAACAGCAGACTTTAAAAATACAATCATCATCATGACTTCCAATATGGGTTCTAGTATCATTCAAGAAAACTATTCTGATCGTTCTAAATACTCTGATTCTGAAGTTTTTGAAAGAACCAAAGCTGAAATTAATGATTTACTGAAGAAAACTTTACCACCTGAATTTTTTAATAGAATTGATGAAATTGTAATGTTTCAACCTCTTTCAAAAAAAGAAATTAAAGAGATTATCAAACTTCAAATCAATGATTTAAATAAATTATTGGAAGAACAAAATATTCAGGTTGAATTTACTCAATATGCACTTGATTTATTGGCTGAATTAGGTTATGACCCTCTTTATGGAGCAAGACCACTTAAAAGAGTGATTCAAAAGAAAATTTTAAACGAATTATCTAAATTAATCCTATCAGGAGAGTACTCAAAAGACAAAAAAATTGTAATTGACTCCTTTAATGAAGGACAATTTACATTTTTCTATAAATAATTAACTTTTTTTAACACATTTTTGAAATGTGTTAAAAAATATTAATTACTTTTGCATTCTCATTTTTGAAAATATATGAACTCTGAAGAAATTAATCTATTTGGGGAGGGAACTCCCCAAATTCAAAGAAAAAAAGCACGCTTTGGTTATCGTGTGGCTGTAATTGGTGGAGGCAGTTGGGCTACCGCAATTGTGAAAATATTATCCACAAATCTCAAGCATATCCATTGGTGGGTTAGAGAACCGGAAATTGAAGAAGCTGTTAACAAATTTGGCCATAACCCTTTATATTTAAGCTCAGTTGTGATCAATCCAAGAGATGTTAAAGTAACAACCAATATCAAACGAGCTATCGCAAAGGCAGATTATATCGTGGTTGTTACACCTTCCGCTTTCCTTTTTGATACTTTCAGTGGACTTTCCAAGGCACATTTAAGAAAAAAGAAAATCATTACAGCTGTTAAAGGAATTATCCCTGAAACGATGCAGTTAATTACTGATTTTCTTAAAGAAAAATACGATATTCCTCTCGCAAATATGGCTCTTATTACCGGCCCATCGCATGCTGAAGAGATTGCTCAGGAAAGATTTACATTCCTTACAGCGGCTTCCCCTAATGCAGATTTAGCTGAAACCGTCGCTAAACTTTTTTCCAATAGGTATGTCAGAACTTCGGTTTCCCTTGATCTGATGGGTATCGAATTAGCTGTTGTTTTAAAAAATATCTACGCTTTAGGTGCCGGAATTTATAATGGGCTTGGTTTTGGAGACAATTTTTTGGCCGGATATATCGCAAATAGTGTTAAAGAGATGAAAAAATTTGTTCAACATATTTACCCGGATGAGCACAGACATATTTCTGAATCAGTCTATTTAGGTGATCTTTTAGTGACTTGCTACTCTCAATATAGCCGTAACAGAATGTTCGGGAAAATGATCGGTCAGGGACTTACCCCTAAAGCAGCTCAACTCGAAATGAAAATGATCGCAGAAGGTTTTTATTCCTGCAGATGTATCCACGAAATCAATAAACAATACAATTGCAATATTCCAATAGTGGAAACCATCTATGGCATTTTATATGAAGGAAATTCGGTTCAACTAGAAATGAAACGAATAGCGGAACACTTTATCTAATGTGCTCGAATGCTCGTGTGCTCGAATGCTCGTGTGCTCGAATGCTCATTACTAATAGATCTATCATTTGCTAATTTACTAATTTGCTAATTTACTAATTATTCACTATTCACTATTCATGAGGTCCTTATTCACAACTTTTATCGCAATCATCTGTTTTGGTAGTTTGAATGCTCAGGTACAACCCAATTGGGAATCGATTCAGGCACGCCCCTACCCTCAATGGTTTTCTGATGCCAAACTGGGTATTTTTATTCACTGGGGACTCTTTTCTGTCCCAGCATATTCAGGTCCTGAACAATACGCAGAATGGTTTTATCGCGGACTTACATCCGGTGATTCAGCAAGAATTGATTTTGTTAAGAAAAATTATGGGGAAAACTTCAAATATGAGGATTTTGCACCCCTTTTTAAAGCGGAACTCTTTAATCCTGATGAATGGGCACAACTTTTTAAAAATTCAGGAGCTCAATATGTGCTTTTAGTGACCAAACACCACGATGGATATTGTCTGTGGAACTCCAAATATCAACCTCAATTTAATTCAGTGGTTACCGGTCCAAAAAGAAATATTGTAGGGGAGTTAACAAATTCTGTTAGAAATCAAGGGATAAAAATGGGATTTTATTACTCTTTAGCGGAATGGACAAACCCATTACACCGCTGGTACCAGGATCCACCCGATTCGATTGGTCGCTACGTAAATGAGTATATGATTCCTCAATTCAAAGAACTGGTTTCCACATATAAACCTACTATGATTTTTACAGACGGGGAATGGCTGAACACCATTGAACAATGGCATGCTGCTGAGTTGATCTCCTGGTACTACAATACTGTTGGCCCCGAAGCCATTGTGAATGATCGTTGGGGTGTGGGAGGAAATTATGGTTTTAAAACGCCTGAATACAGTTCAGGGATTATGGATACAACCCGTCCCTGGGCAGAGTGTCGTGGTTTAGGCAGATCTTTCGGATTGAACAGAAATGAGCCTTTATCCAACTATGTGACCTCTGAAGAACTGATCCAGCATTTTGTTAAATTGGTGGCTGCTGGCGGTGGCATGACTCTCAATGTTGGACCAGCTGCTGATGGCCAGATCCCACTCCTTCAACAAGAAAGATTACTCGATCTTGGTAAATGGCTCGAAATCAATGGAGAAGCAATCTATGGATCAAAACCTTACAATAAGTTCTATGAAATGACCCATTACAGCATGATTAGAACCGATTCTGTTATCGATTTCGATTGGGTGAGAAATGCACCTGATAAATTGATCACCTACGACCATTTTACGGTAAATTGGACAGGCCTTTTATCTCCTCCTGTTTCCGGAGAATATACTTTCGAAGCGGAAGCCGATGATTATATGACTCTTTTGATCAATGGTAAAGTGGTTTTTTCTAATAAAGATTCTCTTATTCTAAATTCTGACAGCAATGTTCAGGAAGCGAATAGTTTTAAGTCTTTAATAGGTAAAATAGTGCTCGACAAAGATCAAAAATATGTTATAGAAGTTCTTTACGAAGAACAAACCCATCAAGCTACAGCCAGGTTATTTTGGGCCTACCCAGGACAATCCAAAATGATCGTTCCATCTTCAGCAGTAATGCCAAAAACTAAGGCAGGAGAAAGAAATGGATTAAGAGAAAAAGGATTTATGGGGTTTTATCACTGTTCTAAACCAACAGTAGCCTACACCACCAAACCCGGAAAGCTTTATGCAATCGCACTTAAATTCCCTGACCACCAATTGGTGTTAACTATTCCAAAGCCAGCCAAAGATGCAGAAATATTCCTCTTAGGAGGTTCCGGAAAATCACTTCCCTGGAAATACAAAAACGGTCAACTGATCATCAACACATCTGATATCCGCTTCTCTGAAATCAAATCCAAAGGAGCGTGGAGTTTTGTGATTAGCGATTAAAAGTCGATAGTCAATAGTCTATAGTCTATAGTATTGTAAATATGTTGTTTAGCGAGTAATTTTTCAATTTTTGTGATCCATAGACCATCGACCATCGACTATCGACTATCGACCATCTACCATAGACCATCGACCATTGACTATCGACTATCGACCATCGACCATCGACCATCGACCATCGACCATTGACCATCGACAGCTCTTTCATTAGCTTATTATCAAATTAGCTCATTATTTTTTGTACCTTTGCATGTTCAATGATGTTATTCATTTAATTTATGAGGTCATGAAAAAAAATGTATTTATAAAATGGTTGATGGTGATCACCATTTTAGTTTCCTTGATGGGGTCAGCCATAGCTTCTAATCCCCCAATTTCATTGTTTCGTCAAGATGAAAGCAACTTTGCTTTTGGACCCAAAGCTTCATTTCATTTTAACAAACTTTATTTCAACCAAAACTTCACTTCCTCTTTTGAACCCGGTTTTGAAGGGGGAATTTTTATCCGTTTTGGTGCTAAATGGTATTTACAACCGGAACTTTTATACTCCTTCCGACAAACCAATTTTGAAGTTTTGTTAGATGAAGTAAACACAAATATTGCCGCACAAAACCATTATTTGATTTTGCCAATCATTATTGGATATAAAATTGTAAAGGGGGAAAATTCCAACATCAGAATTCTATTTGGACCTAAATTTGCGTACAGATTAGCAACCAACAAACCTGAGTTTGAAGAGATCCTAAAACCATTTGAGTATGGTTGTGAAGTTGGCATTGGATTTGATGTCTGGATCGCTACACTCGATCTCAGTTATAATTTTTATTTCAGCCAAAGCAATACTGAAGCTATTGAAGAAAATATCTTACATCAGTCGATGTTCAACGCCAGTCTGGGAATTAAGTTTTAATTCCCACTTCCACGCACTTGCAACCATCTCGTTGATCCCTTTTGCGGCTCTCCAGTTGAGTTTTTGCTCAGCTAGAGAAGCATCAGCCCATATTTGTTCAATATCACCTGCACGACGGGGTGCAAACCTCCAATTAAGTTTAACTCCGGACTCTTGTTCAAAAGCATGAATCACTTCTAAAACAGAATAACCTTTACTACAGCCAATATTGAAAAATTCAACTGGTTGATCCATCTTTTTTTCTGTCATTCGAAGTAAAGCGGCAAGGTGTGCTTTAGCCAGATCAACTACATGGATATAATCCCGAATGGCTGTTCCATCAGTTGTTGGGTAGTCTTTTCCAAACACTAAAAGTTCTTTACGTTTTCCAATGGCAGTTTGACAAATAAAGGGCATCAGGTTATTAGGAATACCATTGGGTAATTCACCAATAAGTGCTGATTCATGAGCCCCTATGGGATTAAAGTATCTTAATGAAATGGCATTCAAATGGGACTGTGTTTTAATGGTGTCTTGAATAATCTCTTCT
The DNA here is from genome assembly GCA_942493315.1 of uncultured Bacteroidota bacterium. Classification (GTDB taxonomy): domain Bacteria; phylum Bacteroidota; class Bacteroidia; order Bacteroidales; family WCHB1-69; genus UBA5429. The sequence continues at coordinate 3,032,575 of OW818690.1, forward strand.
GCAATCCTTTTTGTATTTCCATAAGGTGAATTGGCAGGTTGTAAGGGTGTGTTTTCTGTAACAGGCAACACAGAGGGTTGACCATAAACAGTGCAAGAGGATGAAAACACAATATGGGGAATATGAAAACTGATCATCATTTCCAGCACATTTATCAAGCCTACAAGGTTATTTTCGTAATAATGAAGTGGTTTTTCAACAGATTCTCCCACTGCTTTAGCTGCAGCAAAATGGATTACACCATCAAATGGTGAATTCTTTTCAAAATAGTTTTTGAGATCCCCTTTATTTAAAAGATCTAATTTGGTAAAATGAGGTAATATTCCTGTTATTTCTTTTATTTGATCTATAACTTGAGCTGAAGAGTTAGAGAGATTGTCAATAATATAAACGTTGTAACCTGCATTTAATAATTCAACTACAGTATGAGATCCGATGTACCCGGTTCCTCCGGTAACCAATATTTTCATTTTAGTTTATGTTGATCAAATGGAAAATAATATAAAATTAATACAATAACAAAAATACAATTTTTTTTAAGAAAATATAGCCTAAAAAACTGGTAAAAATCAATTCAAGTTCTTTCCTTTCAACAATGAAAAATCTCTTCCATGGTATGCCACCACTCTCCGGGAGCTAAATGTAAGCTTTCCTGACAGGGATCGGTTTCTTTCCACCATTTTTGAGTCATAGGATCAGATCCCATTTTCTTTATATCTTGATCAAAATCGGATCCAACATATTCAAAATAAGCAAAAAGAGTTTCATTATTTAATAGAAAAATGGTATAGTTCCGAATATTACAAGTATAAATCATTTCAATAACTTCGGGCCACGGATTACGGTGAAGTTGAAGATAGTACTCCAATTTTTCAGGTTTTACTTTGATCACTTGTCCAAATCTTCTCATCCTCTTCTGATTCTAATTTTTAGGGTATTGGGAACTTCCATTTCAGAGAAAAGAGCTAAGTAGCCACCACCACCGGCTCCACACAATTTATAGCCCAGAATATAATCGGGTAGATTTTTAATAGCAAATAAAACCTCTTCAGTAATCATATTGGGAAACATGGCAGTTTGCGCATTAAAACTTTCCACTAAAGCTTTTCCTACAGAAGTAGAATCTTTTTGTAAAACACCTTGCCATAATTGATCTGCAGCAATAGCCAGGGTTTTTGCTTTTTGAGTATCAATAGTGGCATCAGAAGTAACATTTAAGTTGTTGATTCTTGGATTTAAAGCCAATAAATAGATTCTTTGTTCTATCCAGTCTAAAACATCCTTATCATTCACTGATTCAATGTATTCAGGCCAGAATGCACCTGAATTATAGTACAGATAGTTGAGTCCCGGAAATACGATTCCGATTGCATCCTGAGAGCCACTAATGTACGTTCTTCCCGGTTCATTTTCATAACAAAACAAAATTTTAGCTAACTGATTAACATCACCTTCAGGAATGTGGGTTTGCCATAAATCGATCGCTTTTTTACGAGTACTGGTACTCATCCCACTTCTGTCATTAAACTCATAATCGGGTTCAATGCTAATGGTAATTACAGGACCGGGATGAAACTTAGAAACATCAGGTTGATCCAGCCATCCTCCTGCTAAATCGATTCTATAGGGAATGTAGCACTCTTTTCTTAATGCCGTAGTACTTCTTGCAGGTAACCCAATATGTGGTATTCTTTTACTTACCATGTATTTAACCCCGATTTCCTTGCATAAGCGCTCTTTATCTATGGAGTGGCCATCTTCATTCACAAACAAGATATCTGCCTGTAATCGAATCAAATCATCTTTAAAATCGAGAATACCGGTGCCGGAATTGATAAATGCATCCTTTACGTATTTTAAAGATTTCACCATATACAATCTTTCAGATTCAGAATTGATCGTTTTTCTACCTTTTAAATCAAAAATAGTTTTATCTGATCCAATTCCAACATAAAGATCCCCTAGCAATGAAGCCTCAGCAAAAAAGGCAACATGTCCGGAATGTAACATGTCATAACACCCTGAAACAAATACTTTTTTTCTCATGATTGCAGTCCTTTTTTCCTTACAAAAAGGGAAAATATAAAAATGATACTAAAACAAACTAACGGAATGATAAACCCTAAAGCCATTTTGGAATCCCCTATCCAGCCCATTAAAGGTGGAACAATAGCCCCTCCTACAATTGACATAATGAGATAAGAAGATCCTTTAGATGTTTGATTTCCAGCATTTTTGATAGATATGGCAAAAATGGTCGGAAACATCACGGACATAAATAAATAGGTTAGAATAAGGGCATAAAAAGAAACGTACTCTATGGAGGAAACTACCAGAATCATACAGATTATGGCTCCAACAGAAACCCATTTAAGGAGCGATTCTGCTTTCATTTTCAGCAATAGGAAACTACCTAAAAGCCGACCTGCTAAAAATAGAGACATACAAGCCAAAGATAAAACAACAGAAGCGTCTCGTGGCGTTAAGCGGGTATTTATTTCAATTACATAATTGATAAAAAAACTATTAATCCCGGTTTGTGCTCCTACATATAGAAATTGAGCAATAACTCCGAATAGAAATAATCTGTTTTTTAATAAATTAACTTTTTGTTCACCAACAGACCACTTTTCATTTTCTATGGCAATTTTGGGAAGTTTAATATTAAGGAATAGAAATCCAATGATTAAAACAAAAGATCCTAAGATCATATAGGGTAATGAGACCCCACCTTGTGTTCCATCGGCATTAAAAATGAGTAATCCTCCCACTAAAGGACCAACTATCCATCCTATTCCGTTAAATGATTGAGCAAAATTGAGTCTAACAGCTCCATTTTCAGGAGAGCCTAATGCAACAATATAGGGATTGGATGCTGTTTCCAGAAAAGTTAATCCTGAACCAATTACAAACAGAGAAAATATATAGAAAGGAAATGAGCCAATGTAATCTGCTGGAATAAATAAAAAACAGCCTATTGCAAAAAGGAAAAGTCCAAAAATAACACTTTTTTTATAGTTAAACTTTCTTATGAACATTCCTGCGGGGATAGCCATCAGAAAATAGGCAAGATAAACAGCCACCTGAACCAAAGCTGAACGTGATTTTGAAATCACCAAAACATCCTGAAAATGTTTATTTAGAACATCTAAAATACTATGGGCAAAACCCCATAGAAAAAAAAGAAAAATGAAAAGTGTTAGTGGTAGTAAGAAAGTTTTTTTCTGCATACGTATTCTGATTTTATAACAAGTTGCAAATATATGAAATAATAAGCTAATGTGATAATAAGCTAATATGCTAATTTTTTATTTGCTAATTTGCTAATTCTCTTCATCTTTCTTTTGGTTTGAACTAGAAAGATTCCGGTGATTACAATAATGATTCCTAAAATCTTATTCCAGGTTACAGATTCTCCGTAAAAAACAAAAGAGATAAACGCTGTTAAAACAGGAATTAAATTGGTGAATATATTCGCTTTTGCCGTCCCTAAGGCTCTAACCCCATTGATATAAAGAACAAATGCAATAGAAGAACAAAACACTGCCAAAAGGATCAAAAAGAGCAAATTTTTAGGGTCATACAATGCATCCGATTGGGTTATCAATTCATGGCCTGAGTTCATGATCAACAAAATGGGCGTAAATGCAATTAATCCTATTAAATTTTGCCAGGTAATGACTAAAATGGGGTGATAATCGTGAGGTATTTTATTTAAAAAGTAATTGTATCCAATAGTGGAAAAAACCGCACCAAATGCTAAAGCAACTCCACCAAAATGGATGGTTGATCTTATAAAATCGGGTATTAACATGATCACAATACCCAAAACTGAAAGTACCACGCCCAACATATTTTGTTTAGTAAGGGTTTCTTTCAGAAAATAGAAGGCAACTAATGCCATAAATAATGGAATGGTTGCGATGATTACAGAAACTATGGAAGGATCGGAAAATTTTAAACTATAGGTTTCAAATAGGAAATAAACCAGAGGTTCGAAAAAGGATAATCCTAAAAATAAAGCGATATGTTTTTTTAAAATCAAAAACTTTTTTCTATAAAGAAAAATGGAAATGGACACAAATATGAAAGATGAAATCAACAATCTGACAAAAATGATAAATATGGGATTAAAACTTACCAATAGATGTTTTGTAAGTACAAATGAAGCCCCCCAAAAAAGCATGGCTAAAAAAAGGGTGAAGAAATGTATTTTTTTGATTGATTTCATGTTTGTAAACAAAAAAAGAGGATAAAAATCCTCTTTTTCATTTTATAGGGATATCTGACTATTCTTTTTCTTCAGTTTGGTTATCTTGACCTTGTTTATCTGCATTTTCAACTTGCTCAGTTTTAGCAGGTCTGGTTTTTTTATAATCATTTTGAACTTTAATTGCAGTAGTTAATGATAAAATCATAATAAGTGCTGCAACAGTCCAAGTTGCTTTTTCAAGGAAATCGGTAGTTTTTCTAACTCCTAAAACTTGATTTTGACCGGCAAAGTTAGAAGCTAACCCACCCCCTTTTGAATTTTGAATTAATACTATAAATGCTAATAATAAACTTGCAAGGATAATAACGACTACTAGAAAAGTTAACATAATTTTTCGTTTTTTTATTGATTTGACTCTTTATTTTTAATCTTTTTAATTTGGTCTGCAAAATAACTATTTTTTTCCGGAAAAAGCAAGCCCAATTTTTTTAACATTTTTTCCGCTTTTCCAACATACCCTTGTTCAGCATAAACCATTGCTAATGTTTCACTTACAAGATCAAAATCATTGATTTTAAGCTCCTCTTCATAGTTAATATTGGGATTATGTCGAGACGGATCGAAGATCATTTTCGGAGGATTTTTGGTAAATTTATCAATTAAGCTCGAAATTTCATCCTGAATAATTGGAGTTGATGGTTCAGAAGAAATGAGAGGAACAGCTTCCTTTTTCATTTCAGATTGTAATTTGGGCAATTCGATTTTTGATTTTAAAATCAAAGACCTATTGGGCATGGAAAGGAGCACTTTCCCTTTTATTTTCTCAAATTCTTTAGAATTATAATCTTGTAAAAGTTTCAGATAAAACAGATTAACAACAGAAGAAGCCGGAAATCGTACATATAAGTCAGAGAGTTGTTCAACAATAGCTCCCATTTCGTTGGAATAATCAGTAAAATAGTCTGTAAAAACTAAGCTTTTCATTTTTTTCTATTTTACCAGTTTACAAATGCTTTATTGAAAATCTCTTCTGTCAGTGCTTCATTGATTTCTGTAACTAACCCGCCTTCAATTGATGTAAATGAAAGAGTACTCAAATAATCAGTGTATCTGGAAAAAAGTTGTTCGAAATTTTTAGATTCATCAAATTTATTTACAAACTTAACCCGAACTGAAATGGTTAATCTGTTCATGGCAGCTATATCATTCCCTTGAATGGCAACAGGTGTGATGGTATAAGAAACAATATTTCCAGTCAATTGATAATCTGCATTTTGAGAATTGGTAATTGAAAGTGGCGTTTGACTTTGAATTCTATCTTTTAAGGCATTTGTAAAGTCTTGACTTAACGCAGGATTTACAAGATTGGAATTATTAGGAAATGTTGCTATATAACAAGTTTTTGCTCTTGGATCAATCGTTCCTCCGGTTGTGGAAACATTTAAAGTCATGCCACAAGATGCCAATATCAGTATAATTGAAATAAATGCAACGTATCGTTTTATCATATTTTGAAGTTAAGAACCAATACCATATTCCCGAATTTTTCTATATAATGTTCTTTCGGAAATACCTAATTCATCAGCAGCAGATTTTCTTTTATTATTATGTTTTTCCAGAGCCTTTTTAATTAATTCTTTTTCAGCTTCCATTAATGAAAATTGATCATCAATCAAAATTTGATCATTCGGATTTAGTTCTTCAATTTCAAACTCATCTTCCTGATTATCATACTCATCAATTTTTGATCTCACTGCATAATCCGAAATTTCCAAAGGTTTGCGAATTGGAGTAGCATTATGAGATTCCTCTTTCATTTCAGAAATAATTTTTTTTAATTCTGAAACTTCCCTTTTTAGATCTCCAAGAAACTTATAAATAATTTCACGTTCAAACATACCGGGGGCGGCTACATCCTGATCTTGTCCTAGAAGAACCGGAAAATTGGATACATGAGGAGCTACCAGATATTTTTGTAAAACATCAGATTCAATAAGCCGGTTATTTTCAATAATAGATATTTGTTCGGTAATATTACGCAATTGACGAATATTTCCCGGCCAGTTATAACTTTTCAGTGTCTCGATAGCACGATCAGATAATTGAATAGCGGGAACCCGGTATTTGAGGGCAAAATCTGAAGCAAATTTGGTAAAAAGTAAGAAAATATCATTTTTGCGATCTCGAAGAGGGGGAACCTGAATGGGAATCGTATTCAAACGATAATAAAGATCCTCTCTAAACTTCCCTTTTGATATACGATCCGCAATATTGATATTTGTAGCAGCCACAACCCGAACATTGGTTTTTTGAACAATGGATGACCCTACTTTAAAATATTCTCCATTTTCTAAGACTCTCAACAATCTAACCTGAGTAGCTAATGGAAGATCGGCTACCTCATCTAAAAAAATGGTACCCCCGTTTGCTACTTCAAAATACCCTTTTCTGGTATCAGCAGCACCGGTAAATGAACCCTTTTCGTGGCCAAATAGTTCAGAATCAATTGTCCCTTCCGGTATTGCACCGCAGTTTACAGCAATATATTGACCATGTTTATGGGTACTGTTATCATGAATAATTTTTGGGAAACTCTCCTTCCCTACCCCACTCTCTCCTGTAATCAGTACAGACAATTCCGTAGGAGCAACTTGTATAGCGGTATTGATGGCATGATCCAACATGGGATCAAAGCCAACAATACTGTATCTTTGTTTAATTGCTTGTAAAACAGGATTCATAATAGATTAGTTCCAGGCGTTTAATGGTCTGTGTGACATTAATGCGTTTACTTTTTTAGCAACGTTTGCAATCACATCCGCATTATCAATATTGCTGATCACCTCATCTATAAGAGCCACAATGGTTTCCATTTCTGATTCTTTAAGACCACGGGAAGTGATGGCAGGAGTTCCTACTCTAATACCTGAAGTTGTAAATGGAGTTCTGCTATCAAAAGGAACCATATTTTTATTTATGGTGATATCTGCTTTAACCAAAGTATTTTCCACTTGTTTTCCGGTAATATCAGGAAATTTAGTTCTTAAATCGATCAACATCAAATGGTTATCGGTTCCACCACTGATGATTTTATATCCTCTGTCCACAAATGCTTTTGCCATGGCATCTGCATTTTTCTTAACTTGTTTGATATAGTCAAGGTATTCATCAGATAAAGCTTCGCCGAAAGCAACTGCTTTAGCAGCAATTACATGTTCCAAAGGGCCACCTTGAACTCCGGGAAAAACAGCACTATCCAACAATTGAGACATCATTTTGATCTCTCCTTTTGGAGTGGTTAATCCCCAAGGATTTTCAAAATCTTTTCCCATTAAAATCAAACCACCACGTGGACCACGAAGTGTTTTGTGAGTTGTTGTTGTAACAATATGACAATAAGGAACTGGATTATTAAGCAATCCTCTAGCAATTAAGCCTGCAGGATGTGAAACATCACCCATTAAGATGGCTCCAATTTTATCTGCAATCTCTCTCATTCTTTTCCAATCCCAATCACGAGAATAAGCAGAAGCCCCACCGATGATCAATTTTGGTCTTTCTCTCAATGCTACTTCCTCCATAATATCATAATTGATTAAACCGGTAGCTTCCTCAACAGAATAAGCCACTTGTTTGTATAGAATACCGGAAGAGTTCACAGGAGAACCGTGAGAAAGGTGACCACCATGAGAAAGATCCAATCCCATAAAAACATCACCCGGTTTAAGGCAGGTCAATAAAACAGCCATATTTGCCTGTGCACCGGAGTGTGGTTGAACATTAGCCCATTCAGCACCAAAGAGTTGTTTTGCTCTATCAATAGCAATTTGCTCTGTTTGATCCACAATTTGACATCCACCGTAGTATCTTTTTGCAGGATATCCTTCAGCATATTTGTTTGTCAATACAGAACCTTGTGCTTCCATCACCTGATTGGTGACAAAGTTTTCAGAGGCAATCAACTCAATACCATGAGTTTGTCTGTTTTTTTCTTGTTCAATAAGATCAAAAATTTGAGTATCTCTTTTCATATTATCTATATTTTTTTAGTTTTATCTATTGAAAATTATTTTTCGTACAAAAGTTTTTTAGAACCAAAATTGTATGCAATATATGCTTCGATGTAGGCTTTTTTGGCTTCATTTTGATACATCTGTTGAATAGGTGGAAAAAGGGCATCTATTGATACACCTATTTCCAAAGATCTCACCCGAGCGTTATCAGCAGCAAAATCAAAGAGTAAACCCATTTTTCCATAAACACCGGGTCGAAATGCAAGTTTATGAAATCTTTGATAAAAAGCTGCACCACCTACAATATTCGACAAATCATGGATATTAGGATCATATTTTTCCACTATGTATATCAGATCATAACCATTAGGTGATAAGTATGCTATTTCAAGATAGATAGGTAATCCAATTCCTAAAGAGAAACCGCCTGCAAAGAAATAACCAATTTCTACACCACCCCAGTAAGGCTTGTGATGGGTTGTATGTTCCCACTTATATCCGGTTCTTAGAAAAAAAAGGTCATACATTTTTCCATAACTAAAAGCACGAGCCCCTTCATAAGAATAATTGGTACCTTTTATCGCTTTTTCGTGGTTGGAATAATAAAAGTCAAAATCAAGCAAATGTTTATCTTTATAGTTTGGAGTCCATCCAAATTTATAACCAAAACCGAAGCCTGATGTATTCAAAAAAAGAGAGTAATAGTGTTCTTTGGCATAAACCTGTTCAATTTCCACTTCCCCAACATCTTGAGCCATTATGGGTAATGAAAAAAGAGAAAAAATAAACCATATAGTTATTCTTTTCACAAAAACGCTATTTTTTTTTATAAAATGGGACAACTATTAATTAAATCTTTTGATTCTCGGATTTTTGAACTTCAATATACGAATAATGACCATACGCAGCACATTTTTGACGTGTTTTACATGACGAAAGTACAATTATTCCCACTAAAAAAATTCCTAATATTACAATAATTCTTTTCATTTTCGTTTATTATTTTAATTTTGCAAAGATAAACATTTTTAAGTTTGGTTTTTCAACATCTAATACATATTATAAAAAGAGTTTTTAAAAGACTTGCATACAATGCTTTAACATTTATTATCATTGTATTTTGCAGCTTTTGGTTCCCTTTATATAGTCAAACTTATTCTCCAATAAAACGTGAATTTTCCGATTCTATTACAAAAATTCATCAAATTTTAGTTTTAATTCCTCAAAAGGAACAGTTTTTTTTAAAATCTATATTAAAAATATCAAAAACAGAAATAAACTATCCGGAGTATTTATTTTTGGGAGAACAAATTTTACAAAAACTGGAAAAAACAGGATATCCATTTGCTTCCGTTCAGTTGGATTCATTAAAGTTTGAAAACGACACCCTTTTTTGTCAATTAAAAGTGGATAAATCAAAATATATCAGTTATGATTCCATCATTTTAAAGGGAGATCTGGCATTATCCAATTCCTATTTACAATCCTATTTACAATTTAAAAAGGGAAACAAATATGATGAATCTGCCATTCAAAAAATCTCAAAACGGATATCTGAGCTCCAATATGCAATAGAAATTCAACCTTTTGGTATTGAATTTGTTGAAGATAAAGCAAATCTGTATCTATTTCTTAATAAAAAAAAGATTAATCAATTTGATGGGATCATTGGGTTTGCTCCGGTTAATCAAACAACCGGAAAAATTGGATTTACCGGAGAACTCAAATTAGCCTTAGTCAACACATTTAAAATTGGGGAATCGATCTATTTACGCTGGAACGCCCCTGAAGCTATGTCGCAGTTATTGGATATTGAAACTAAATTCCCTTATTTATTCAAGACCCCTTTTGGAGCTGACTTCACTTTTCAATTGGATAAAAAAGACACGAGTTACATTAAGATGAACTCCAATATCAGTGTCAACTATTTTTTTAATGGAAATAATTTTATTAAAACATTTATAGATTATACCACATCAAACCGACTTACCGCAAATGAGAATATTTCTGATAGTTCTTACGGAAACTTCACAAAAACGATGTATGGAATAGCATTAAACTATAAAAATTTAGATTTCATTTTTAATCCCAGAAAGGGCGTTCAACTCATATTATCCGCATCAATGGGTAAAAATAACACGGAAGAAGAGAATAGCTTGAGTAGATATGCCATCATTGGAAATGGTAAAGGATTTATACCCATTTATAAAAACTTCGTTGGAATGATCGGTTTACAGAGTGGCATATTATTGGGGAAATCATTATATAAAAATGAGATGTACAGACTTGGCGGAACGAATAGCATCAGAGGATTTGATGAAATGAGTATCTATGCCGATCAATATCTGTTTGGAACTATAGAGCTTCGATATATCATGAGTAAATTCTCCTATTTTAATTTATTTTGGGATGGGGGTTGGTATCAACAAAAAATCGGAGATCAAATTCTTTCGGACACTCCTTATGGCATTGGTATAGGGATTGCTTTTGAAACCAAAGCAGGGATTTTTAATCTTAGTTATGCATTAGGCAAACAGATGGATAACCCGATTTCCCTAAAAACAGGGAAAATTCATTTTGGAATTGCCGTACAATTCTAGTGAATAGTGAATAGTGAATAATGAATAATGAATAATGAGCATTCGAGTACATTGAGCACATTGAGCACATTGAGCATTCGAGCATTTTTTTTTGTATTTTTGCATTCCAAAATTAAACCATAACCAAAAATTTATGAAAAAGCTTAGTTTATTTATCTTTACTGCATTACTGGCGTTTTTAACTATTTCCGGAAATGCTCAGGTAAATCCTGTAAAATGGGAATTTAAAACCGTAAAAATCAATGACTCGATAGCAGAATTGCAGTTTATTGCTAAAATTGATAATAAATGGCACTTATATGCTCAACAACATAAAGGAATGGAGATGCCTTTGGTGTTTACATTTAAAAAGACTGTAGATTATAAATTAATTGGAAATGTTGTTGAACCAAAGCCAAAAGTATCTTATGACCCTGTTTTTGATGATACATCAAAGTATTATGTTAAAAGCGTCACTTTTAAACAAACCGTTCAAATCAGGAACAATAAACCATTTGAATTAAAAGGTGATTTTTCAGGACAAGCATGTATTGATGGTAAATGTGTGCCTATTGATCGTAAATTTCAATTTAGTATAAGCGGGTTTGAAAAATTAAATCCTGCATCGCCTCAAAAAGAAGAAGTTGTTACTACTGAAAGTAAAGAAATTAGAAATAATGACACCAATAAAGAGATCGCTTCAAAAGAGGACTCAAAAAAAGAAGGAAATGAAACATTGTGGGAAATTTTCATAGCAGGATTTTTGGGAGGTTTAATAGGTATTTTAATGCCTTGCGTATTTCCCATGATCCCAATGACCGTATCTTACTTTGTAAAATTAAAAGAAAAAGCAAAATTTTATTCTATCATTTTTGGACTTTCAATTGTTATAATTTTCTTACTAATAGGAATGGGTTTATCTGCCATTTTTGGTCCTGAATTTGCCAATACATTAAGTACGCATTGGTTGCCCAATATTTTATTTGCTTTAATTTTTATCATTTTTGCTATTTCATTATTAGGGTATTTTGAAATAGCATTACCAAGTAGCTGGATAAATAAATCGGCAAAAATGGAATCTAAAGGTGGTATTGTTGGTGTGTTTTTTATGGCTTTAACCTTAGTTTTAGTTTCATTTTCCTGTACTTTACCAATAGCTGGTTCTGTTGCTATGGCATCAGCAGGGGGAAGCTTTTTCAAACCTTTATTTGGAATGTTAGGGTTTTCCTTAGCAATTGCTATCCCTTTTACTTTTTTTGCCTTCTTTCCCGGTATGTTAAAAAACTTACCAAAATCAGGTGGATGGATGAATACAATGAAAGTAGTTTTGGCATTTATTGAATTAGCTTTTGCTCTTAAATTTATTAATACGCCCGATCAGGCATACAATTGGAGAATTCTAGATAGAGAAGTTTATTTAGCATTATGGATTGTAATTTTTACATTATTAGGATTCTATTTATTGGGTAAAATCCGTTTTCCTCATGATGATGAGATGCATGTTCAAAAAAGCTGGTTTAGGTTTTTCTTATCTATAGCTACTTTCTCATTTGTTGTATATCTAATACCCGGTATGTGGGGTGCGCCTTTAAAAATGATCTCTGGTTGGATTCCACCTGCCAATACTCAAGATTTTGATATTAGTCGTAGTGTTGAAGAGGAAGCTTTAAATCTAAAAGATTATATTAAGAAAAATAAAATATCGGGTAGTGTAACAAATATTGATGAAATTGAAGCACCTAAATACGCAGAAACCCTACATTTCCCTAGCGGTATAAAAGGTTATTTTGATTATGATCAAGCTTTAAGAATGGCTAAAAAATTAAATAAACCACTTTTTGTTGATTTTACCGGACATGGTTGTACCAATTGTAGAAAAGTTGAAAATAAAGTATGGACTGATCGTAAAATCAAAAATCTCTTCAATGAAGAATTTATCTTAGTTTCCCTATATGTTGATAATAAAGAAATTGTACTTGATCCAGAAGATCAAATCAAGGATCAGGATGGAGAATTAATTACGATGTTAGGGAAAAAGAATAGTTATATTGAAAACACTATCTTTAAAATGAATTCATTACCCTGCTATTTCATTGTAGATGTTGATGGTTCTATATTAGCCGGACCAAAAGAGTATGAATTAAATGTAGATAAATACATGAAATTCTTAGAAAATGGACTTTCAGAATTTAATAAAAAACATGCTAAATAGTATGTAATGGCAGATTTTTTTAACATATCCGGATTTGCACTCCATCAATATGCCTGGTTGGCACTTGGTGGGGTGCTTTTCTGTCTTTCTCTTTTCTTCCATTTCAAAGGATGGGAGAAATTATCCCTATTCTTTATCTTTTTTGCTGCATTTTCATTATTCATTTTTGGAGCTTTATTAGACCCTTTTTTAAATCTTTGGGATGAAAGAATCCATGCTTTAGTCGCTAAAAACAGTATGGATAATCTCCTTAAACCTGAGTTTTTTGAACATCCTATTGTTCCTGAATGTAATTATTTGAATTGGACAAGTGCCCACATCTGGTTACACAAACAACCTTTATTTATATGGCAGATGGCTCTCTCTATGAAAATATTCGGAGTTACCGAATTCGCCTTAAGATTTCCAAGTGTTGTATTAGCTACATTATCGGTTTTATTAGGATACCGCATTGGAAAACTTTTAGTCAATAAAAATGTGGCATACTATACAGCCGTTTCTATTGCATTTTCGTGGTTTTTACTCAATTTAGTAAGTGGATATGAAGGGATTGAACATAATGATGTGAGTTTCTTCTTTTATGTTTCAGCTTCTATTTGGGCATTCATGGAATATATTCACAACAAAAGAAAATGGAAATGGGTGATTCTGATTGGTTTGTTTGCCGGTTGCGCAGTTCTTACCAAATGGCTCACTGGACTTCTGATTTTTTACATTTGGGGTGTCTATATTTTAGCCACTTATGGGTTTAAATTCAAACAATGGAAAATTGGACATATCATTACTGCTATTATCGTCTGTTGTGCCGTTTTTGTTCCCTGGCAAATATTTATATTAACCCATTACCATGATGCTGCCATTTTTGAATACCAATACAATAGCAAACATCTGTTTGAACAAATTGAGGGACAAAATACAAACTTTTTCTTTCATTTTCAGAAAATACCGTACTTATTTTTTGGATATAAACATTTTACACCTGAAGGATCTCCATCATTAAGATCATTAGTAATTGCAATAAATTCCATCATATTAGTTTTTGGATTGATTCGATTTCTGTTTCATATCAAAAAAAGAAATATTAAAATTACCATTATAGCTACTCTTCTTTTTGTTTATCTGTTCTTTTCTTTTGCTACTACTAAAATGCCTGCCTACACTTTTTTAATAGGAATGGTTTGGTTTATCAGTTTGGGAATGGTGATCGATTGGGGAGTTAACTGTATTCAACATTGGGTTAAAAAAAGGTGGCTCTATCAAAGTTTTCAAGCTTTATTCATTTTGTTTTTTGTCATGTACCTATATAATTTTACCAGAATTAGAAATTTACATACCGAGGAGATGTTTTGGCGAAAAGATATGATCGCTAACAAAGCTACTTTTTTGAGAATTAAAGAAAAACTTCCTCAAAATGCCATTGTATTTAACTTAAGAGGTTCCGGAATCTATGGACATAACGGGCAATATATCGAAGCATCTTTTTATTTGGATTGTGATGCTTATCCATTACCACCTAAAGAGGAAACCATTAAAATTCTAAAATCAAAAGGGTTTGTTCCTGTTTACATTTCAAAACATCCACTACCTGATTACATTCTGAACGATCCTGATGCAATTTTTATTAAAGAAGAGATTCTCAATGATTTATAATTCAAAATTGACTATAATATGAAAACAATCAATCTCATAGCTCTAAGTATTTTATCCGGTTTATTATTATGGTTTTCAGAAGCTCCGATAGGGTTCCCTTTTCTTAGCTTTTTTGCCTTTATTCCACTCTTTTTTCTAAGTGATTATTTAATTAAAAAATATAAAGGATTTCCGTTTTTTTTCGGAATGATCTACTCCTACCCTGCTTTTCTAATTTGGAATTTATTAACCACGTGGTGGATTTGGTATAGTAGTAAAGAGGGAGCAACTGCTGCAATTGTTCTTAATGCTCTATTCATGAGTATGGTATTTGCTTTTTGGCACTGTTTTAAAACCTACAAATTTTCAAAATGGCTTGTTCCGATCATTTTTATCTCTTTCTGGTCTTCTTTTGAGTTTTTGCACCTTAACTGGCAAATCACCTGGCCATGGTTAAATCTTGGAAACATATTTGCACAAGCTACCAATTTCGTTCAATGGTACGAATATACCGGAACTTTTGGGGGAACTTTCTGGATATTAAGTGTTAATTTCTTATTCTATTATCTAATAAAAAGTTATAATCTTTTCAATAGAGCAAGAAAATATGAAGATCCTTCATCTTTAAAATTTAAAAAGAATTTTATAACCATAAGCATTGTTACGGCATCTGTAGTTATTATTCCGATTATTATTTCCGTTTTAATTTTTTCCCATTATAAAATTAAAAAAGAAAACGGCATAGAAGTAGTTATTGTTCAACAAAATACAGATCCTTGGGAAGAACAATACCGAATGAGCAACATTGCCCATATTAAAAGGATTATTAAAACAGCCAAAACAAAAATTACAGATAAAACAACTCTTGTAGTAGCTCCTGAATCTGCCATTCCTCATAATATTTCAATTACGGAATTAGTATCAAAGAATTACCCCAAAAACACTTATGAATATTATGGATTTTTGCTTCTTGACACCTTTTTCATGCATTATCCCAACTCCAATCTGATAGTGGGATTATCTACACATCAAAAATACGATTCGGAAAAAACTGCAACGACCAGAAATCCGGGTCAAGGGATCTATTATGATGCTTTTAATACATCCATTTGTTACAATAAAAATGGCGCTGTCGGATATTATCATAAAAGTAAACTTGTACCGGGCGTAGAAAAAATGCCTTATCCACAAATTTTCAAATTTCTTGAAAAATTAGTTATAAACTTAGGTGGCACTAGTGGGTCATTGGGTATAGACACTTCTCAGCGCTCATTTCTTTTAGTTGGTACAGACAAAATGATAAAAGTGGGAGCTCCCATCTGTTATGAATCCATTTTTGGTGAGTTATTTGGTAATTTTGTCAAGGATGGAGCACAAATCATGAGTGTCATTACCAATGATGCCTGGTGGAAAGATTCTCCCGGACACAAACAGCACTTCATTATGTCCAAATTAAGAGCGATTGAAACCCGACGATATGTAATAAGAGCTGCCAATACAGGAACTTCAGCATTTATTAATCCTTTAGGGGAAGTATCACAAGCCACAAAATATGGCGTTAGAACTGCTATTAAAGAATTAGTTTATCCAAATGATGAGATCACGTTTTATGTGAAGTATGGTGACTATATAGCCCGCTTCTTTGTAGCTCTCACCACCATCTTCTTCCTTTTTGGAATCTACCTCTGGAGCATGAAAACATTCAAAAAATAACCTATATTAAGAATTTTTTCAGATGAAAAAAGAAATTATTTTTATTAGTAGTGTTCAAAAAGAGTTTACTGAAGAAAGAAAAATGTTATTCGACTACTTAAATAATGATCCTCTGCTCAATAAATTTTTTCAACCATTTATTTTTGAAAATTTACCTGCTATTGACAAGAAAGTTGATGAAATTTATTTAAATGAGTTAAGAAATAGTCAAATTTATATTGGACTTTTTGGAAAAGAGTATGGTTATGAAACAGTATCCGGAATTTCACCTACTGAAATTGAATATAATGAAGCGTGCAATCTTTCACTTACTAAACTAATTTTTATAAGTTCACATTTAGAGGATGAAAGGCATGAAAAAGAGAGAATATTAATACATAAAGCTCAAGGAGTTGTAATTAGAAAGATGTTTAAAAACATTGATGATCTTAGAACCTCGGTTTATGCTGCATTAATACGCTATCTTGAAGAAAAAGGTCTAATTGTAACTAAACCATTTGATGCTTCAAATTCAGACAATATTATAATTGATGATATTGATAATGAAAAAGTATATAATTTTATAAGAATTGCAAAATCTAAAAGAGGTTTCCCTCTAAATGAATCTGATTCTATAGAAAAAATCTTAATTCATTTAAACTTAATCCAAAATAATAAAATTACAAATGCTGCAATTCTACTTTTTTCAAAATATCCGCAAAGATTTTTTATAAATTCTGAAATCAGATGTGCTTATTTTCTAGGGAATATTATTGAAAAGCCTATCTCATCTTTTAAAGTCTTTAAGGGTACTGTTTTTGAATTGGTTGATCAAACTGTTGAATATGTATTATCAAAGTTGGATTATTCAATCGAAACTCGTTCGAGAGACGTTCAAATACCCGGAAATTATGAAATACCAAAAGATGTTTTATCAGAAGCTATTGTCAATGCAATAGCTCATCGAGACTATACTAGTAAAGGGAGTATTCAGATTATGATATTCCGTAATAGAGTTGAAATTTGGAATCCTGGGAAATTACCAATGGGTTGGACAATTGAGAAATTAAAGGAGAATCATCCTTCAATTCCGAATAATCCATTAATTGCTGAACCAATGTATTTAGCCGGTTATATTGAAAGATTAGGGACTGGAACATCAGATATGATTATTAAATCGAAAGCTGTTGGACTACAAGAACCCACATTTATACAATCTGAAGAATTTACAGCAATTTTATATAGACGAGTTTCAATAACTCGGCAAGTTACCCCGCAAGTTACCCCGCAAGTTACCCCGCAAGTAAAACAATTAATAATCATTTTAAACGGACAACAAAATAGAGAGGAACTTCAAAAACTAATTGGATTAAAAGATAGAGAAAATTTCAGAAAGTTATACATTGTTGAGGCATTAGATCTTGGATATATTGAAATGATAATTCCTGATAAACCAAATAGTAAAAATCAAAAGTATCAACTCACAGAAAAGGGCTTAATTTTACAAAAGGAACTAACCCAATATTAACAACCAAATCTCAAAAATTTTTACTCTTCTTCTTTAGTCCTTTGTCATTAGAGGCTGTGTAAAAACTAACCAATTTTTCTGATAAAAAAGTGCTCAAAACTGCCGAGTGTATCGATATTTTTTGTATCTTTACATCCTGATTATCAAGTATATGAGCTATATAAAAGGACAAAATAGAGACCAAATAATAATGCCAATTAGTCTTAATGATTCCATACCATCGGATCATTATATACGAATATTGGATGTTTTTGTTGATAAAATGGTATCAAATAACTCAGAAATTGAGTTTAGTAAGGGTAAAAAGCGTGTTGGAAGGTCTGCCTATCCATTTGAAGTGCTAGTAAAACTATATATTTATGGGTTTATTAATAAAATTTCATCAAGTAGAGATCTAGAAGTAGAAACACACAGAAATATTGAAGTTATGTTTTTGTTAGAAGGTTTAAAACCAGATCATAAAACCATTTCTGATTTTAGAAATGATAATTCTGATTCTATAAGAACTTTTACCATAGCTTTTCGCAAGTTTTTAACTAAAGAGAAATATATTTCTGGAAAGCTAATGGCAACAGATGGAACAAAACTTAAAGCTAATACAAGTAGAAATTCATTATCTTTAGAAAAAATCAACAATAAACTCATCTACTGTGAAAGTGAGTTGACTAAATATTTAGAACAAATTGAGAATAATGATATTATAGAACAGTTGGAAGAGGATATTGCGAACTTGTCGGAAAAGAGTCAAGTGGATGATTCATTATTAAAGAAAATTGTAGCATTAGAAAAAGAAGTTGCTAGATTAGAAAGAATCAAAAATGAACTAGAAACAAGAGATCTTGAATCGATTTACCCTTCTGATCCGGAAGCTAAAACGATGAAAGACAAATCTGGCTTCATGCCAGGATATAATGTTCAATCCACCGTAGATGCCGAACATCATATGATTGTTCAAATGGATGTAACCGATAAGCAAAACGATATTGATTGTTTAGAGGATAATGTAAATGCAGTAAAAGAACAAGTTGGGTTAACTCCTGAAACTCTTATAGCAGATACCGGTTACGGCAATGAAGATCAATTAAAAGAATTAATTGAAAATCAAAAAATGAATGTTGTTGTTCCTATTCAAGAATATGGCAATCAGAAGAAACTCAAGAAAAAGAGGGGATTACTTTTAATTATAACGAAGAAGAAGATTGTTTTTATTGTTCAGAGGGGAAGAAACTAAAGAAGATACGTAATTATATTAAGTATAAAGGTAAAGCTTATAAAAAATATCAAGGTAAAGAATGCGAAGGGTGTAGTAAAAAATCTAAATGTACAAAATCAAAAATTGGGAGAATAATATCAATAAGAATTGATGATCAATTTAGTACTAATTACAAAGCATTTTTAGAATCAAAAGATAATAAAGATCTTATCAAAAAGCGAAAGACAATTGTTGAACACCATCATGGAACAATTAAAAATTGGCTTGGACAAATACCATTAAAACTAAGAGGAAAGGAAAAAGTACAGATCGAAATAGACTTGATCTCGACCGCTTATAACTTTAAGCGACTAATAAACATTGAACCTTTTGAAAAATTAATGCAAAAGTTAATAAATTGGGCCTAAAAACCCCAATTTTTTACTTTTTAAACTAAATCCAGCATTGAGATCCACCATAAAAAACCACAATAGAAAATATGGAGTTCTCTGATTAGGTTTAAAAATCAAACTGCAAAAAAATATTAGTTTGCAATTTTATATTTACACATCCTCATTAGTCCTTCGTCCTTTGTCCTAAGTCTTATCATCATGGAAGATTGCAGCATTTTTATCGAAAAAGAGAGTATTCCCACAAGGGATGATCTAGAAAACAAATTAGGTAATTGTTTAGATTGGTGGAATGAGATCGAACAATATGTATTAACCCGATTTCCTAAAGGGATTTGTGAATGGAATTATCCCGGAAAAAAGTTTGGATGGAGTTACAGAATCAAAGATTCCAAAAGAGCCATTATTTATCTTCTTCCACGAAATGGATATTTCAAAGTTGCATTTGTATTTGGAGATAAAGCAGTCGAAGATATCACCCAATCAACAGTGAATGAATCTATTATAGCAGAATTACTGAATACTAAAAAATATATGGAAGGAAGAGGGATTCGAATTGAGGTGAAAAATAAACAGATTTTAGAAGATATTTATACATTAATTGAGATTAAATTGAAATACTAATGAATAGCAGACCAATAGGAATTATGGGAGCCATGGAGGAGGAAATCTCTTCCTTAATTGAACTCATAGAAAATGTTCAGTCAGAAATTATTGGAGGGAGAACTTATTATTCCGGGAAAATCAACCATACAGATATAGTTGTTGTTTTTTCAAAATGGGGAAAAGTAGCCGCAGCCATCACAACTACTACCCTCATTGAAAGGTTTCAGATTAAGGAATTGATTTTCACAGGTGTTGCAGGCGCTATTCATCCCGATTTAAAAATTGGAGATATTGTGATTGGAAAAAGATTATTTCAACATGATATGGATGCCAGACCTATTATTCCACAATACGAATTACCCTTACTAAATAAAGTTTTTATAGAAGCAACCGACGGGGATATAGTCAAAACAAAAAAAGTAATTGATGCCCTTTTAAATCAACAACATCTGTTACAAGTGATTACAAAAGTGGAGTTGCAACAGTTTGGTATTGAGAATCCTAAACTTCACATTGGGGATATTGCCAGTGGTGATCAATTTATTTCAGATTTAGTAAAAAAACATCAATTGCGAGCCGAATTTCCCAAATTGTTATGTGTTGAGATGGAAGGAGCAGCAGTAGCCCAGGTTTGTGATGAATATAAAATACCCTTTACCATTATCAGAACGATATCAGATTGTGCAGACCAACATGCTGAGATCAATTTTTTGGAGTTTGTCAAAGAGGTTGCCAATAAATATTCGAGAGAGATTATTTTGAGATTAGTTTAAAAAATTTTCCCAATTTAGAAATTTCTAAAAAAATGGGTTTTATTTATTATTCCGGGAAAGTGTTGAAAAAATATTTTATAACTATTTCTTTTATTGAATATTACAAAATAAATAAAAATATTATTTTGAACAAATTTTAAATCAATTTATTACAAAAAATAAAACCAACACTTTCTCGGAACAATAGAATCTGAGCATTTTCTTGAATTTTTTTTTAAATTTTTTCAGTTTATATTTTCCTATATCAATTTCTTTTTTATATTTGCAAAAAATTTCAGAAAAATATCCCTTATGAAAAACGTATTAAAATTTGTACCATTTTTTCTTAGCCTCACAATCTTATTGAGCGCTTGTACTGATCCCGAAACACCCGATTATAGAGAAAAATCTATGGGCTGTTACAACTTTACTATCTATCGACAAACCTATAGGATGATTGATAATGAAACAACTTTTGATACCCTTTATCATTCCGGCGTTGTTAATCTTTATCAACCCCAGGATGAAACAAATAATTTCTTTCCTTCAACCACGGCTACCCTTAATGTGGATTCAGCTCTAACAATCTATTTTCTGCCTGAAACTCATATCACAACTCAAATTGATGGTTCCGGTAATTTTATTACAAAAAGAAATCCAACTGCAAGTCATCAAATTGGTTCAATTGACAATAACGGAAATATCAATTTTGTAGTCGATTTTTGGCCAAGTCTTTCTTTTCATGACACATACACAGTAACCGGCTATAAAGTCTATCCATAATTTTTTATAATCCTTTTTTTAATATTAAAATTCAAATCAAATAAATATAATCATGCATTTATGTAGAGAGAGAGAGAGAGAGAGAGAGAGAGAGAGAGAGAGAGAGAATATATTTACTACTTGGGATACTAATCTTCATTTACATTCTAATACGTTCTATTCATCTTAACATCACATACGATGAAGCTTGGACACTCCGTGATTTTGTATCCTTAACATTCAAAAAAATATTTTTGTTCGAACCAGCAGATGCCAATAATCATTTATTGAATACTGTTTTAATAAAAATATTATTTAAAATTTTTCCTGATACTCTCTTCATTGCAAGATTTCCAAATTTAATTGCAGCGATTTTTTTTATCATTTTTTCTTATAAAATTTGTTCAAACTGTTTGAATTCAAAAAATGGAATCTTCTGTTATTTGTTATTACTTATTAACCCATTTTTGTTAGATTATTTTAGTCAAGCTAGAGGTTATGGATTAGCTCTTGGTTTTCAAATGGGATCTATTTACTATTTATTAAAATATATTGAAAATGCAACTCCAAGAAATATAATTAAAATGCTCTCTTTCTCATTGCTTAGTGTTTTATCAGTGTTTGTTATGATTAATTTTTTTATTGCAGGAATTTGCATTATAGTATTTATCTCAATTCTAAATAATAAAAAGTATCCATATAAAAAACCTTTATTTGTCTCAAGTATTTATATAATTGTATTGGCTGTAACAATCTATATTCCGGCACTACAATTAATTGAAAACCACTGTTTATATTATGGTGGGCGAACAAATTTTTATCAAGACACTTTATTATCATTAACTCAATTTACTCTTTATCATCCATCTATGAATCATTTTGTTCCAAAAATATTAAATATTTTTACAATAATTTTTATTGGTGCTTTATTTATTTCATTTTTTAAAAAACAAAAGATAATATCATCAAAAAACATAATTACATGTTTGTTATTTCTTTGTATTATAGCAATAATATTACAATTTTACTTATTTAAAACTTTATATGTTCTTGATCGAGCAGCCCTTTATTTTTATCCCCTAATTGTTTTAACTTTAATGTTTTCCATTAATGATTTTAAAAATTCACAATTATCAATTGGAATTGGAATTTCAATTTTTATCTTACTCTTTTTTGGAATTAACTTCGTAAAAAATGCAAATTTTTATAAAACAGCATTAAATGATTTTGAATCACATACTGAAGAAATTTTGGATACTATTAACCAACAAGGTATAAATGATCACAAAGTGTATAAAATTGATTTTTCCTGGCCTTTTGAAAATTCTATACAATACTACTTTTATAAAAATAAATACTCCAATATTGATTTAGTAAAAAACCATTATGATAGAAATGATATCAATGATAATTTTAATTTTTACATTTACCTTTCTAGAGAAATTCAAATGGCATCTTATTGGGCTAAATCGGAAAAAATTCTTTATTATAAACCTCAGATTTCAACTTTTACCGAATTTACTGGTGAGGATATAATTGTTTTTAAAAGAAATTAACTCAAAATCCTCTTTTTTCTCTTGGTTTTACAGAAATTACTTCATTTCGATTACGGATCTTATTCGGTGAAGCTTTCTTAGGAGTATTATTAGGATTCGCACTCTTCGTTGTTTTTACACTCCCTTTCCCTCCTGTTCCCTTTGTCCCTTTAGTGGTTTTTGGATTTTGAACTGTTTTGGGTGTATTAGTTTGGTCAGTGGTCGATTCCGGAATATATGAAGTAGATCTTTTATAATTTTTCATCGTTTTTACCCTGCTGATCCGAGACGATAAATTGTGTCCGCCCGTTGTGTAAAAGTCATTGAATGTGATGATTACCGATGGCGTTTTTAAATATTTTGCAGAGTTTCCACTTAGATTACTGACAAAATAGTTTTTAACTGCTTGTAAATCCTGACCTAACAAATCCAAATTGTTTTTACCAATTGCATTGATAAGCTCTCTTAACTTTTTGGCTTTCAAAAAAATCTGATAAGTCTCTTGAGAATTTACCCTCTCTCCACGAGGATAGGCTAAATAACGGGAAACTTTATTCAATTGATCATCAGATAGTTGATTTAGTAGCTGTCTTGAAGATTTTAACATTTTCTTCAGATTATCAAAATCACTTTTTAAAAAATCCTTGTAAATCTGCTCTTTTTGAGTGTCTGTGTATCGAACAGGATAGTTTAACTCATTTTCCTTTAGTTTCTCTTCAATTTTCTTTTTATGATAACCGTCAAATCTTCTTCTGGATACGGAATCAGCAATGTACTCGATTTGTTGATCCGTTAATGATTTGAATATATGTAATACATTCTTTACAGGATTCAATAAAAGGTACGGTTTGTTTTTGGGAAATGCATTAAAAGTGTTCCCTTTGTACGTGATGCCATTGTCAATAAACAATTGATATAGAGCAGTATATTGAACCACTCTGGCCAAATCTGTGTTCCCAATGGTTGAAAAGTAGTTGTACGCTTTATTTTCATAACTTCTTCCTATCGAACGTCCGGATTCAGGTGAATTGAAATAGGAAACCGGCAACGATCCTGTTCTATTTAATGTATAAATAGTAACTTGATCTAAATCAATAGCATACATGGCATCAGCTGTATTCCAGTTATAAACCAACTCATTGATTCCTAACATTTTAAAAAGAGGCTGAGCAAAAGGATAATAGGGTGGTTCTGGATATTGGTAGTTATACTCTTGAATAGTTCCTTTTTCGGACCAATCTTTAAGGAGAATATCGGTAATCGTCATTAAATGACCAAACTCTGTATTTTCTAACTCTTTGCTGAGATAAGTAGGACACCAATCTCTGCCATTGTTCATTTTGCCGGCTAAAAAATCGTTTACATCTAAACTTTGTGATAACTCTTTTTCCGAAACTGAGGCTAACAACAATATCGATTCCACTTGTAATGGGGGCAATTCTTCCAAAGGAGCTTCCCTTTCGCGGCCAATGATTACCAACATGGAACTATCTGCTAAAGCTCCCAAAATCAAATCTGCATCTAAAGTAAACTGTCTAATAAACGATTGTTGATCTTTTAAATCACTTTTTTTGGAAATGGACCAGGCTACAAATCCAGGGTTTTCACTAAAAAAAACTCCTGTTTTTTTGGCTTTAAATAGATTTTCAATGGTATAAGTTTTGTTGGTGTCTTTATTATCTAAGAATTTTTCATCATCTTCCATAAACCATTGATTGAATTCATACAATGAAATTTGATAATCAATGTTCTCTTTAGAGTAATAAACTCTCCCTTTTTGTATAGGTAGATGCGTAATAGCGGGTTTATAATCAGATAAATATAGCAATTTTGAAAGTTGACTGATTCTAATATCTATATTTTCCTGGGTAGCATTGGCTATTGAAATGATGATATCCGTAGAAAAACCATCATATCCCATTTTATGTTTTTTAGTTTCAACCGTGTGCGTGAAATCTTTGAAAATGGATTTTATTGAGTCAATCTCAAAAAATGGAGATGGATCAGAAATCAGGATCATCCTACTACTGTCTGGAAATGAAGCCAATCCAATAGTTTGATAGTGATATTTGAATTGATCTCTAAAATATTGATATATAGTATCTTTATGAGTAAATACGTCTCTTGTTTCCATGTTCATATTTTGAGAGGGAATAAATTCGGTTTTAAAAAGGGTGGCTGTTTGTTTTTTTACTACATCCTTCAATGAAGTAAAGTACCATAATGATAGTAAAATTAAAAAACCAACAGTGAAACCTAAGAGAATAATTGTTTTTTTCTTCATGAGAGAAATCTAGTTTAAGAGAATCGCTTTTAGTTGATGTTCCTCTACGGAAATGGATGGGACAGGATCTCCAACAGATTTTAAAATTGTAACTTTTACTATACCTGATCTATTTTTTTTATCCTGATGGATTAATGGAATTAATTGATCAACCATATCATTCGAAAAATCGGGAATAGAATATAAAGTCTGAATGGTTTCCATGATCTGATTCCTTTCCTTTTGATTCAAATATCCAAGTTGATGAGATAATCTAGTTTCATAAAACAGCCCTATTGCGACAGCTTTTCCATGAGAAATCTCCATTTTTTGATTCATGTAATACGATTCCAGGGCATGCCCAACCGTGTGTCCGAAATTTAAAATTTGCCTGATTCCCTGATCCTGAGGGTCTTTCTCTACAATCTGATTTTTAAAATCTGCAATTTTTTGAATCACTGAATCCGTTACCCATTTTTTTAATGATTCTATATTGTTTTTTTTCAAAACAATATCATTCCACAGTGTCGGTATGCCCAGCAATACCGATTTAATCAGTTCACCAAGACCACTGAGGAACTCCTCATTGGGTAAAGTGTCTAAAAATTTGGTATTAATCATCACGAGATCAGGAAAATAGATCGCTCCTAATCCATTTTTAATATGGTGAAAGTTCACTCCATTTTTTCCGCCGTGTGCTGCATCCACCATCGCCAGTAATGTAGTGGGAATATTGATCAACCGGAGTCCTCTTTTGTAGAATGCCGCAACAAAACCGCCAATATCACTGATGATTCCACCACCCCAGTTGATGATCAGACTTCCTTTATCAAACTCATTTTCAATCAAATAATCAAAAATGAGCATAACAGTATTCATCGACTTTTGTTCTTCAGAAGCATGGATTGAAAAAAAATGAAATTCAATATTTTGTTTTTTAAAATATTGAATTTCAAAATAGTCAGGATACAGCGTACCTAATTTTTCGTCACAAATGACCAACACCTTATGAACGTCATGATTCAGAAGATAGGTTTCTAATTGTTTGTGAACGATATCTTGCATCTAATCTCTTCGTCCTAAGAAAATCATGATATAATACAACAATGTTGCCAAAGATGCTAAAGCACCCACTACATAAGTTCTGGCTGCCCATTTTAATGCATCTTGCGCGTTTTCAGTCTCTTGACCTGAAGTAATACCCGTTTGATTTAGCCAGGCTAATGCTCGGTGAGAAGCATTATACTCAACCGGCAATGTAATGAAAGCAAAAATGGTAGTGAGAGAGAACAAAATGATACCGGCTAACATCACATACTGGCCATAAGGGGTTTTTGTAAATGACATAAGCATAATACCTCCAAACAATAGCCATTGAGCGAAGTTAGAACCAAATTGAACAACTGGAACCAAAGCGGATCTCATGGTTAGCCATTGGTAAGCTGTGGCATGTTGAACCGCATGGCCACATTCATGAGCAGCAACAGCAGCAGCTGAAATGCTATTGGTGTTATATACGGGTTCACTTAAATTTACCGTTTTGGTGAGAGGATTGTAGTGGTCAGTTAACTGACCGGGAGTACTGGTGACTTTTACATCATAAATACCATTGTCACGAAGCATTTTTTCAGCAATTTCGCGACCTGTAAGACCGGAACGTAAATGTTGTTTTGAATATTTATTAAATTTTGACTTTAAGGTCTGGCTTACTACTAAACTGAGGAGCATAAAAACTCCGAAAATAATCAAATACATAGTTTTTTATAGTTAAATGTTAATTTTCCTTTATATTGTTTTTCATGTTACAAAAATACATAGATTTTTTGTATTTTTGAAGTTAGTTTTGTATAACGATTATTATTCACAAAAATTATATAAATATGAAAAAAATGTTTATCCTTTTAACTTGTTTTTCAGGGTTAGTGGTTTGTTTTTCAGCATGTAAAACAAAAACCGAAAAACCTGTTGCAGAGACTAAAAGTGAACTTCAAAAAAAAAGTTGAAGAGTATCCTTTTGTAGATTTAACTGCCCCTGAACTTATTGCACAACTTTCCGAAAAAGAGAAACAAATGATTCCTATCTTCATTCAAATTGCAGACATTATGGATCAGTTGTTTTGGAAACAAACATTTGGTGACAAATCAATTCTTGACACTATTTCAGATCCTTGGATGAAAGAATTTGTAAAAATTAACTATGGTCCTTGGGACAGATTAAATGAAAATACACCTTTTGTACCTGGATTTGGAAAAAAACCTTTGGGTTGTCAATTCTACCCTATTGGTTTCACAAAAGCAGATTACGAAACATTTAAAGGATTAAATAAAAACAGTCTTTATACAGTCATTAGAAATGATGCCGATAATAAATTAAAAGTAGTATGGTATCATGAAGCCTATAAAGATGAGATTACTAAAGTGTGTGATTTATTGGATCAGGCCATTGAGTTAGCAGAAGATTCAGGAATGCGCAACTATTTGATTGAAAGAAAAAAAGCATTACAGACTGATGACTATTATGCCAGTGATATGACCTGGATGGATATGAAAGATAGTAAACTCGATTTTGTTGTTGGCCCCATTGAAAATTATGATGATAAATTAAACGAATCAAAGGCATCTTATGAGGCATTTATTCTATTAAAAGATGTTGAAAGAAGTGCCAACTTGTCCAAATTTATCAGCTTTTTGCCACAACTTCAAAAAGAACTTCCATGTGATCCTAAATATAAAACATTTACTCCGGGAATATCTTCTGATTTAAATGTTTACAGTGCAGTATATTATGCTGGTGACTGTAATTCAGGTGGAAAAACAATTGCCATTAATCTTCCTAATGATAATAGAGTAGCTGCCGCAAAAGGGTCTAGAAGACTTCAACTAAGAAACGTTATGCAAGCAAAATTTGACAAAATTATGATTCCAATCGGAAATCTAATACTTTGTCCTGAACAACAAAAAAACTTAAAGTTTGACGCTTTTTTCTGGAATGTTACTTTTCATGAAGTGTCTCATGGATTAGGCATAAAATTTACAGTGGTTGGAAACAAAGATATCGATATAGTGATGAAAGATGAAAAAACAACATGGGAGGAAGCAAAAGCAGATATTTTAGGATTATATATGGTTATCAAATTGATTGAAAAAGGGGAAATTACCAATATCACAAAAGAAGATGCTATTGTAACCTATATTGCCGGTATATTAAGATCTGTAAGATTTGGAGCCGGTGAATCTCATGGTTCTGCAAATATGATGTGTTTCAATTTTATGGAACAAAATGGAGCATTTACCCGTGATGCAAATGGTTTGTATAAAATCAATATCGAAAAATCCATTGAAGCCATGAATAAATGGGCTGAGTTGATTATCAAAACTCAAGGGGATGGAAATTACGATTTCGCAGTTAAATTCCGTAAAGAGAACGGCACTATCAAACCTGCATTACAAAAAGACTTAGACAAAATAAATAAAGCCGGTATTCCTAGAGATATCCGCTTCAATCAAGGCTTGAAACAGATGGGATTGTAAAAAGTCGATAGTCGATGGTCGATGGTCGATGGTCAATGGTCGATGGTCGATGGTCGATGGTCAAGAGACTGGTGACAAGAGACTGGTGACAGGAAATTTAAAAAGGGGATTAGAATTTTGAAGTTCTAATCCCTTTTATTATAAAACATTGTGAAAAAACTTATAACATTGTGAAACACTGTGTAACAGGGCTAATTAAAAAATTCAAAAAAAAATGCCACTAATTCACGAATTATAATCGAATTAATTATCCAACAATAATTTGCACATTATCACATTAGCTCATTAGCTTATTTGCTTATTATCACATTTGCTTATTAAAGTAATTGCTTTTTGAAACTCTGTCACATCTCTACATTGCAACAAACTCCTTAGTGCTTCTTCAGAGAGATTAAAAAAGTGTGCGTAGTATTTCCATAACTCTTTTAACTTGGGAAGCGCTGATTGCTCCCCTTTTAAGCTATAAAGAGATTGTTTTATATCTTCATAGTAATTTTTGAATCGTTCTCTTTTATCCTGAAAACTGATGGTATCATTATTTTTAATCTCCTGTATCAAAAATGGATCGCGTAACGCTCCCCTACCCACCATCCAATCTGTTATCTGTGGAAAACGTTGTTTTAATTTTTGAAAACCTTCAAAATCAACAATATCTCCGGAATAAACGATACGATGTTTCGACAAAGCAGCCATTTCTTCAAATCCATCTAAATCAACTTCCCCTTCATATTGTTGAATCCCTAAACGGGGATGTATGATGATGTTTTCTAATGAGTAATCATTCAACATCTGAATAATCTCTATTCCTTCCTCTTTTTTCCACATTCCCAATCTCATTTTAATAGAAAAAGAAACAGATGTTTGCTCTTGCACATGCTTAACCACATCTTCAATCATGGTCAAATAGGGCATAATACCACAACCCCGTTTTTTTCTGACGATAGGGTTCATAGGACAACCGATGTTCCAGTTGATAACCGGAAATGAGTATCTGTTTTGGAGTGCCAGAATGGTATCAACCATTGACTGGGGATCATTTCCCATCAATTGAGAAATGATAGGTAGGAAGGGATTGTTTTCAGGATGAAGATCCACCCACTTTTTAACATTGAGCTTATCATGCAATTGCGCAGGGACAAAAGGAGCAATAACCCGATCTATACCTGCGCAATGTTGGAACAAAACGTTCCTGAAATAATAATAGGTGATCCCGTGTAATGGAGCTAACCAAATCGTATCTTCATTAGTTCCCATACTTAGATCTATTTCAGAATTATTCAACCATCAATTTGGTTGTTGTTGTCAATCCGTTTTGTGTTACTTTAACCAAATAGATTCCTGTAGCATAGTTTACAGTTGAAAAACTATAAGCGTCACTTAGATTTTTTGTTGAAAATAATAATTTTCCAAAAGAATCATAAAAACTCAATTGATAAGGTTGCGTATAATCGTTTAATGTTATCGTTGCCAATTCTTTAGCAGGATTTGGATAAACATTTACATCTGAAGAAGCAAATTCATTAACTCCCCAGGTATTGAATTTCAATGTAATATCATCAATAAAAAATTCAGTAGCAGCAGAAGCCTGAGCACCTCCGGCAACAATGATTACTAAAATAGTATCACATATTGAATTGGTTCCTTCTAATGTCATAGGAACATTCATTTCGGTGTATTGAGTTACTAATCCTGATATTGTAGTAGTTCCAGATGCAATTATTTCAGAAGAGTTGGTTAAAGAATTCCATTTTGTTGTCATTACATTAATCATAGCTTCATCGGTTCCATCAGGTAAAAATTTATACCAAAAATTTACTTCTGAAGGGGAATTACTCATAGGTACACCTTTTGAAATCATATTTCTCAAACCGCCCAAACTATCAGGATCGATTGAAGAAAAATCTAAATTGGAAAGTGCAGTTAAAGTAGCTAAATCGATGTTAAATGAACCAACTGCACCCAACTGTACGAATCCGGGCATGGTGATATTTCCTACAGGCATTAAAGCTGGAGATATTTTTAATGCATACGATCCGGAATGAGCATCAACTGTTCTAGTACCAAATGAGAATGAAAGAGGAACAATTCCACTTACAGTTCCCGAATAATTAGCAGCCCAATTAGAAGGAGTTGTAGCATTAGTCCAGGTTTCAAACCCATTATTAGGCAAAGTTTGCGCAAAAGCAAACGATAAAGCACTGAAAACGAATAGTAATGTGAAAATCTTTTTCATGGTTTTTAATTTATTTAATGAATGTATTATCCTTTATAAAATGGCATTTTAACGACTACAGCTTTCAATAATTTTTCACGAACTTTGATATAAATTTCAGAATCTAATTTGGAAAACTCCGTTTTTACCCAGGCTGTACCAACTGCTTTTTGAATAGATGGCCCTTGAGTTCCTGAACGAACTATTCCTATAACATTACCCTGAGCATCACATACTTCATAATCCAAACGAGGAATACCTCTGTCAATCATCTCAAAACCAACTAATTTGCGTTTTAATCCTTCTGCTTTTTGTTGAAGCATATACTCTTTATCAATAAAATTCTTTTGGTCATTAAACTTGGTGATCCAACCTAATCCGGCTTCAATTGGGGAGATAGTATCATCAATTTCATGTCCATATAAACAGAATCCCATCTCTAAACGCAATGTATCTCTAGCAGCTAATCCAATTGGTTTGATATCAAATTCTGAACCAGCTTCAAATACAGCTTTCCAAACTTTTTCAGCATCTTCATTTTTGAAATAGATCTCACAACCACCTGCCCCTGTATACCCTGTTGTTGAGAAAATCACATTAGGAATTCCGGCAAAAGTAAGTGTTTTAACGGTATAATATTCCATATTTACAACAGTAGTATCTGTTAATTTTTGCATTGCTTTTAATGCTAAAGGACCTTGAACTGCTAATTGAGAGATCTGATCAGAAATATTTTCGATGTCTGCTCCAAATTTTTCATTTTGTAGAGAAACCCATGCCCAATCTTTATCGATATTTGCTGCATTTACAACTAAAATATAGTCATTTTCACCCATACAATAAACCAAAAGGTCATCAACAATTCCCCCTTTACCATTAGGATAACAAGAGTATTGAACTTTTCCTGGAAACAAAGCAGCTGCATCGTTTGAAGTGATGTATTGGATCAAATCAAGAGCTTTGGGCCCTTTTACAGTAAATTCTCCCATGTGTGAAACATCGAAAACTCCCACTTTACTTCTTACGTGAAGATGTTCTACTGTTAATCCTTCATATTGAATGGGCATGTAAAATCCGGCAAATTCGACCATTTTTGCTCCGGCTTGTTCGTGTAAATGTCTAAAAGCAGTTTCTTTCATAGTATTTTTTATAATTTAATATTGTTATAATGAATTAATTGAATGAATTTGCAAATATAATAAAAAGAAATATCTAGGAGTTCAAAAAAAATTAAGAATATAATATTTTTTGAATCACTTTAGGATAAATCGTATGTTCTATTTTATGAATCTCATTTTCAACATCTTCCACTGTCATCCCTTCTGAATAATGAAAAGATTCCTGCTCAATAATTTTTCCTGTATCCACTCCGGCATCCACATAATGAACAGTAACTCCAAAAACTTTAACGCCATAATCATAAGCATCACGAATTCCATGTGCCCCTGGAAATGAAGGTAATAAAGCTGGATGAATATTGATTATTCTATCAGGGAAATGAGTCAATAATGTATTTCCGATAATGCGCATATATCCCGCTAAAACGATCAATTCTACGTTTTTTTGTTGTAATTGTTCAACTATTTCCAACTCAAAAGCCTCCTTGGAAGGATAATTTTGAGCTTGAAATATGAAAGTATCAATTTGTAGTTTTTTGGCTCTCTCTAAAACGAAAGCATTAGGTTGATCACAAACCAAAAGGGCAACATGAGCTTCTAGTTTATTTTGATTTATTGCATCAACGATAGCTTGAAAATTGGATCCTGATCCGCTGGCAAAGATGGCAATATTTGGATAATTATTACTCATTCAATAAAATCTTGACACCAGGTTGATCGGTTACTTTACCAATTACAAAACCTTTTTCATTATGTTTGTTCAGAATATCGATCACTTGATTTTGATCTCCTTCTTTTACAACTAAAACCATACCTATTCCCATGTTGTAGATGTTAAACATCTCTCTATGGTCCACTTTTCCATATTTTTCAAGAAAATCAAAAATTGGAGGTTTTTCCCATGATCTTTCATCCACTTCAATCCCTTGAGCTTCGGTTAAAACTCTGGGAATATTTTCATCAAATCCACCGCCGGTAATATGAGAAATGGCATGTACATCAATTTGGCTTAAAATATCTAAAACCGGTTTGATATAGATTTTAGTAGGTGTTAATAAAACATCCCCTAATTTTCCGTTTAATTCAGGATAGAACTGATTCAAATCCAGGTTATTATCTTTAAGAACAATTTTACGAACCAAAGAGAACCCATTTGAGTGTACTCCGGAAGACTGAATACCAACTAAAACATCACCTACGTTTACCTTAGAGCCATCGATCAATTTTGATTTTTCAACAACTCCAACAGTAAATCCGGCAATATCATATTCATCTTCATCATACATATCGGGCATCTCTGCTGTTTCACCTCCAATGAGAGCAGCATTGGCTAAAACACAACCATCTGCAACCCCTTTCACAATTTGTTCAATTTTTGCAGGATCATTTTTACCAACTGCTACATAGTCTAAGAAAAATAGAGGTTGAGCACCTTGAGCTAAAACATCATTAACACACATGGCCACTACATCTTGACCAATGGTATCGTGTTTATCCATTAAAAATGCAATTTTTAATTTGGTTCCCACTCCATCAGTACCACTCACCAAAATAGGTTCTTTCATTTGAAGTGCAGAGAGATCAAACATACCTCCAAAACTTCCAATATTTCCCATCATACCCATTCTTTCAGTTCGGGCAATATGTTTTTTTATTCTTCTAACCGATTCATATCCGGCTTCTAATGAAACTCCTGACTCTTCGTATGATTTTGCCATGATTGTGACTTTCTAAATTAAATGATTAACATTGCATCCCCATAAGTAAGGAATTTGTATTTCTCTTTTATAGCTTCTTTATAAGCTTTCATAACCAAATCATATCCTCCAAATGCAGCAGCCATCATTAACATAGGGCTTTCTGTAGGATGAAAATTGGTAATCAGAGCATTACAAGATAAAAATTTATAAGGTGGAAAGATAAACTTGTTAGTCCAACCATTATAAGGTTTGATTTTTCCATCTGTATAAAGAGAAGATTCTAAAGCTTTTATTGCAGTAGTACCAACAGCACATACTCTTTTTTCTTGATCTTTAATTTTGTTGATCTGATTCGCTGTTTCTGGAGTGATCAACATCTGTTCAGAGTCTGCTTTATGTTTGGTTAAATCTTCTACATCAATCTCTCTAAAGTTACCTAAACCGGCATGTAGCGTTATATAGGCAAAATCGATCCCTTTCAATTCACATCTTTTAATTAACTCTTTGCTAAAATGGAATCCTGCAGCAGGTGCTGCTACAGCTCCTTCCACTGAGGCATATAAAGTTTGATATCTGTCCACATCAATTTCTTCCGGTTCTCTCACTTTTAACAGTTCCTCAGGAAGAGGTGTATGACCCAAATCTTTTAATTTCTGTCTGAAAGTAACATAATCTCCTTCAAAAAGGAAACGCAATGTTCTTCCCCGAGAAGTAGTATTGTCGATAACTTCAGCAACCAGGTTGCTATCATCTCCAAAATAAAGTTTATTTCCAATTCTGATTTTTCGGGCAGGATCCACCAAAACATCCCATAAACGGGTTTCAGCATCTAACTCTCGAAGTAAAAAAACTCGAATTTTGGCGCCGGTTTTCTCTTTTTCACCGTACAATAAAGCAGGAAAAACTCTCGTGTTATTGGTTACAAAAAGATCACCTTCATCAAAATAATCTAACAGATCTTTAAATAACTTATGCTCAATGGTTTGTTTTTCTCTATTTAACACCATTAAACGGGAATCACCACGGTCTTCCGATGGGTGAATAGCTACCAATTCCTGTGGTAAAAAGAACTTAAATTGGGATAATTTCATACTGAAAATTTTAGGGGTGCAAATATACAACTTTTTTAGGGGTTTGTCAAGGGCAATTCTGCACTTTATTTATTTTTTCAACTTTTCAAATCAGAATTCAGCTCAAAACTCTTGTACTTTAAAAGTAACGGCATAAGTGGGCACAAGAGCATTCGAGCATATTGAGCATTCTGATCTAAAGCACTGTTATCGACCC
This sequence comes from uncultured Bacteroidota bacterium, assembly GCA_942493315.1. Lineage (GTDB taxonomy): Bacteria > Bacteroidota > Bacteroidia > Bacteroidales > WCHB1-69 > UBA5429. Next base: position 3,067,809 of record OW818690.1, read on the forward strand.
TTTAATCAGTTTGGGTTTATTGTTTTCAATTCGAATCTTTATTTCGTAAGTAAATACATTGTTCGGCTGAACAATTCCTCCTACTCTCCCATCCCAGATGAATGATGGATCATAAGAGAAAAAGACTCTACCACCCCAACGATCATAAATATAAATTTCAAACTCTTTTACATAAGGAACTAATGTCGTGGGCAATGAAAAATAATCATTTAAACCATCCAAATCGCCTGGTGTTATGGAATTAGGTAAATATAGATTTTGCTCGCAGGGTAAAACTTTGAATGTCGTTGAGACATAACAATCATTTAATGTTGCTGTTACCGAATAAGTACCTGATGTCGTAATAAAAATCACCGGTAATGTTTCTCCGGTGCTCCATATAAAATTGGGAAATTCAGACTCAGCTATTAACATAGCTTGCTGAAACTCACAAAAGTCAAATGGCTCCTGAGTGATCGTTACACTTGCTTCTATTTGTTCTAAAGATAAATAAACAGTTGTATCACACCCATCTCCATCAATAAAATGGTCATAATCTCCTGAAATAGTTAAAGTTTGATCATAAAATTGGTAGGATCCGTTGGGACAAAAAGTAGCAGTATCATAAACATTTACACCCGGGGGAACTTCAATTTGATGCATAATAGTATCAGTACAACCGAATGCATTCAATGCTATTAACTGAACATCAAAAGGACCGGCATCAGTGTAAGTATGTGTTGGGTTTTCCAGATCGGAAACACCTCCGTCGCCAAAATTCCACTGATACGAAACCCCATTAAGAGTTTCATTAAAAAATGAACTTGGATTTTGCTTACAGTTGACCTCAAAAGAAAATTCAGGAATTGGTTTTTCTAAAACCAAAACTTGTAAAGTATCCGATTTCATCTCACAAAATCCGTTAGTGCCTTCAACCAGATAGGTCCCTGAATTGGAAGGTAAAGCATTTGGATTAGTATAACTTGTAGAAACATTAGGCCCTTGCATTACTGTTTCAGTTTCCAGATGTGTCCATGTATAAACACCTCCCTGATAAGGATTAACAATCATAAAATTGATAGAATCTCCCTCACAGATAGTGTCGTTTGAAACCAAACTACTGGTAACCTCATATTGTGCAAAATCAGAAAAATAGCCGAATTTACAGGTTGTTCCATCTCCTCCGTTAATAACGCCCATGTGAAAATCTCCATTTGAATTTTCAATTCTGGCTGTAGCATTGATCGGAAATAAAGTAGTAGATAATAATTTTCTGGCGAATTTATAAGCTCCCCCAGTTCCTGGAACATCAAGGAAATCGGATGCCAAAATCACGCCAGTATTTCCATTAAAAGTAAAGTTTCCGATATTTTCAGGTTTTGTTAATAAGGTAATATAATAACTATCAGCCTGACTTCTCGTTACAGAAACAGAACGTGATCCTCTACATTCAACAGATGGTAAAATACTATATCCTAATTCACATCCAAAACCGGAAACTTGTGAAACATAAACCGGGTTATTACTATAAATAAAAACAGCAGAATTGGGTGAATTGGTTAGTGGATTGGCCGTAAATTGATGCATATAGGTTTGGCCTGCATTAAGATTGATATTTGGCCCCATATTAATACTAAAATTTGTATTATTCTGTGTCGCCAAAATAAAAACAGGATCATAGGGACCCGTACCCCCTGAAGAGTTTTGATAAAAAGTAAAACCTTGAATAGGTATATAGATGTTCCCCAACATATTAACCGGTACAATCTGATCTCCCCCTATATCAGCACATCCTCCATAAGGAACCCCTGACATTGAATCATCATAATAAGTAATAGCTACACTTTTATCTGCAACAACGTGGGTACCTGCAGGGTGACCTACAGCTGAAAAAGCGACTGATTTGGCCGTATAAAACTGACCTGTATTCAAAGTAATATTGAAGGGAACATTTGCAGCATGCCCAACTATAGCCTGAGTGGGTGTGATCGTAATGGTTGTATTATCTTGAGTGGCTAAAACAGAAAAATAGCTATAACATTGCTGCGCATAAGTATGATTTGCCAAATAGTTCTGCATGGGAATAAAAAAATTGGTTCCCATGGCATTTTTCCCTTTTAAGGCAAAAATTTCAGTGTTGTAAATATTAAAGGTTGGAGATGTATAGATTTCATAATAACAAAACACTTTCTGTGTGGCTACTATTCTAAAGCCACGATTGGAATTGTCATTAGACTGACTCACATTAGCTGAAGTTGCCGGTATTACAGCCACATAGTTTGAATTGGCGGCAATTGTGAACGTGATGGGTGTAAAAGCTGCATTTGCCGGTTGGGAAATGGTAACCGTACTGGGTAATGTTGATGTAGAAACTACAAATCTAAAGGTATTATTTGGATCATGAATTGGATTGGCATAAGGAGGCGCAAACCAAAAGTCAGTGTCAAATTGAGCTGTCCCTAATAGAGAATATGTGACTAAAATGAATAAGAAAACCAGTTTTTTCATTAATTTAAAAATTGTTTATAATTTAACTTAAATCGAACATTCGAAGAATCGGTTTTTTTGCTTTTTCCATCAATGAATTATCGAGAATGATTTCAGGAGTTTCCGTAACTAAAGCATTATAAATTTTAGATAGTGAATTTAATTTCATATACTCACAATCATTGCAACTGCAGGTTTCAGAACTATTGACTACATAGAATTTTTTAGTAGGATTTCTTTTTTGCATTTCATATAAAATGCCGGTTTCTGTAGCAACAATATAAGCATCATTGGAATCTTCCTGAGTATATTTGAGCATAGCAGCAGTAGATCCCACAAAATCAGCTAATGCCAAAATGGTAGCTTTACATTCAGGATGCGCCAAAACTTTAGCATCAGGATACTGTTTTCTTAACTTAAAAACCTCATCAGCAGTAAGTTGATCATGTACATGACAAGCACCATCCCATAGGACCATTTCACGATGTAACTCTTTATTGATGTAAGCTCCTAAGTTCCGGTCAGGCGTAAACACAATTTTTTGATTTTCAGGTATTGATTGAACAATTTTTAGAGCATTCCCTGACGTTACGATGATATCAGATAATGCTTTAACTTCTGCAGAACAATTGATATAACTCAACACTAAATGGTCAGGATATTGTGATAAGAATGGCTCTAGTTGGTCAGCAGGACAGCTATCAGCTAATGAACAACCGGCATTAAGATCAGGGATCACTACTTTTTTATCCGGATTCAAAATTTTGGCAGTTTCTGCCATAAAATGAACGCCTGCAAAAACAATAAGATCGGCATTTGTATTGGCAGCTTCTTTGGCTAATGCAAGACTATCACCTACAAAATCGGCAATATCCTGTACTTCAGGAATGGTATAATAGTGTGCTAAAATTATTGCATTTTTAGCTTTTTTAAGTTCTATGATTTGGTTTTTCATATTGTTAGTTTTATGAGTTAGGGAACATTTGTTTTTCAACATGTTCACAAATAATATGGCCAATTAGGATATGGATCTCTTGAATACGGGGAGTATCAGTGGAAGGAACATTTAATAGTATATCAGCTATAGAGGCCATTTTCCCGCCTGTTTCTCCGGTAAATGCAATCACTTTGATCCCTTTTTGTTGAGCAACATTTATCGCTTTGATAATATTATCGGAATTCCCTGAAGTTGAAAAGGCAACCAAAACATCTCCGGAATGTGCACTGGCTTCTAATAAACGGGCAAAAATTTGATCATAACCAAAATCGTTGGCTACTGCAGTCAAGTATGATGTGTTACAGTGGAGCGCTTCTGCATTGAGAGGTGGTCTGTTAAAATAGAATCTCCCGGATAATTCAGCTGCCAAATGTTGGGCATCCGCCGCACTGCCTCCATTGCCACAAAAATGAATCTTCCCATTTTGTCGGAGAGAATCAACCATTAAAGCTATGCTTTGTTCAATTTTATCAAGAAAATTTTGATTTTCTAATAATTCTTGTTTTAGAAATATACTTTGTTGAATCGATTGAGTAATATTCATTTTAACTTTTATTAATATTCTGCAAATGTACAAAATTTTAATAAAATAAAAATATTAAATAACAAAAAATTTGATGAATATTAAAAAATAATAAATGTTAATAAAAACAAACAAATGTTAAAAAAAGAACCCCGATATGAGGGTACATACCGGGGAGTCTTTAACCATGAAAACAAAATATTACTTTTTAGCTAAAAAGTCTTTGATATTCTCAGTCTCTACAATTGCGTCTTTAAACATATACGCACCTGTTTTAGATGAACGTTCCATTTTGATAACGCGGGTGAAGGTAACACCACCTTCTTTCTTTAATGTTGCAACAACCTTCTTTGCCATTGTATGAACTTTTTATTTGTGAATTATTTAATTTCTTTATGAACAGTAACCTTTTTCAAAAAAGGGTTATATTTTTTTAGTTCCAATCTTTCAGTCGTATTTTTTCTATTTTTAGTAGAAATATATCTTGACATGCCTGGAACTCCGCTTGTTTTTTGCTCAGTGCACTCTAAAATAATTTGTTGACGTGCTTCTTTAGTCTTCTTTGCCATTTTCTTTTACAATTACTTAATTTTCGCTTTTTATTAACGGTGTGCAAAAATACAAATTATTCCTTTATGATTGGACATTGACTCCGTTTTTTTTATAAAATTTTTAAAAAAAATATCTAAATACTTATATTTCAAATATATATAGATGATTTATACGCTTCATTTAGTTTAAAATTTCCCAGATTTTATCCTTTAAAGGCATTAAGTTCAGATTTGTAAGGGAAGAAATATAAATAACATCTACATCAGTTGGAACTTTTTTCTGAATTTTCTTCAATTCCTGTTCAGAGATCAAATCGCATTTTGTGATCGCAAGTATTCTTTTTTTATCTAAAAGTTCGGGATTATACGCTTTCAATTCGTTCACTAAAATCTTAAACTCCTTTTTAATACTTTCAGAGTTGCATGGAACCATAAAAAGTAAGACAGAATTTCGTTCAATATGTCTCAAAAAACGCAATCCTAAACCTTTACCTTCAGAAGCTCCTTGTATAATACCGGGTATATCTGCAATAACAAAAGATTTATAATCCCTGTATGCAACCAGACCTAAGTTGGGTTTAAGGGTAGTAAACGGATAATCGGCAATTTTGGGTTTGGCATTTGACAAAACTGAAATCAATGTTGATTTACCTGCATTTGGAAATCCTACAAGTCCCACATCAGCTAAAACTTTCAATTCCAATGCCAGCCAACCTTCAATTCCCTCTTCTCCGGGTTGAGCAAATCTGGGTGTTTGACGTGTTGGTGTTTTAAAATGCACATTACCTTGGCCTCCTCTTCCCCCTTTCATCACGATAAATTCTTCTTTATCTTCGGTTACTTCACCGATAAACTCGCCCGTATCAGGATCTTTAATAATGGTACCTAAGGGAACCTCAATATAAACATTCGCTCCGTTTTTTCCAAAACATTGATTTGCAGATCCACCTCCACCATCTTCGGCGATTAAATGTTTGGTATATCTTAAATGTAAAAGAGTCCATAAATTACGATTTCCTCTTAAAATCACATCACCTCCTTTTCCACCATCTCCACCATCAGGACCTGCTTTTGGATCCTGTGCAGTTCTCTGAAGATGTGCTGAACCGCCGCCACCTTTACCTGAATGTAAAAATATTTTTACATAATCTATAAAATTCTCATTACTCATTAGATACTTTTTTTATTTATTTAATTGCTCTACTTCCCGGTTTTATGTAGGGAATACCTTGTTTACACAAAGGGCATTCTGCGGGATCCCAAGTTTCAATTTCTAATTTGATCGATTCAAATATCGGATATTCTAGTTCACCCTTACTTCTATTCGCAATACAAGCTATCCCAACAATCTCCGCTCCAAAAGCTTTCAATACTTCAATGGTTTCCAAAGAAGATTTTCCGGTAGTCACTACATCTTCTGTAATTAGTACTTTTTGTCCTGGATGTATTTCAAATCCTCTTCTTAATGCCATAACCCCATTTTCTCTTTCGGTAAAAATGGCAGGAACTCCTAATTGACGACCTAATTCATAAGCAACAATAATACCACCCATTGCAGGTCCAACAACAATATCTACTTGAGTATCTTTTAGTTTTTCAACGACTACACTTAATACTTTAGCAGCTCTGTCCGGATATTGCAACAATTTTGCACATTGTACATAACGATTACTATGTCTTCCTGAAGAAAGAAGAAAATGGCCCTCTAAAAGCGCTTCTGATTGTTTTAATTGTTCAATTACCATATTGTTATCCATTTAAAATTGAGACTGCAAAGATACTAAATAATAAGCTAATTTGATAATTTGGTAATTGGGTAATTTTAATTGATGAAAAATATCAATTTTTTATGAATTTTGAAGTTGAGAAAACCATAAAAAAATAATTTGAAAGTAATTATGATTTTTTTTAATTTTTTAGTATCTTTGTCAGTCAGAAATGTTTACATTTCTACATTAACTTAACTAAAATGTTATGGAATCTCATCGTTACTTATTCTGGTTTTTGGGCATTGTTATCATAATGTTAGTAGCTATAAAATCGCCTGTTAATGCTCAGAGTTATTCATCTCAGGAATTTAAAACAAAATATCTGGAAGAAAAAAATAGTCAAAAGAAATTTGATTATTTTTTTAAATGGATTGAACACAATTCAGAATCTAAAAAAAACATATCCTACCTTGAAGAAGTAATATTTTTATCCGACTCTTTAAAATTGTATTCTATTGAAGCAAAGGCACTTCATTTAATAAGTTTGGAATGGAAAAAAAGAGGAGAGTATGCTGATGCATTAAATCGTTTAAATCATGCACTCTCTATTTACACTAAAACCAAAGATATCCCCAACATAAACTCCATAAAACTAGATTTTGCAGACATTTACCGGTGTTTGAACAGATTCCAGATTGCAATTGATGTTCTTAATGAAACCATTGAATTCTATATCAATAATAACGATACTAAAAAATTGGCTTATATCTACAATCGTTATGCTGCTACCTATTTGGAACTGTTTTATAATTGCGATTCCTATCAAATTTTTCACAAGGACTCAGCTTCTTCAATAGAACAATTTATAATGAAAATTGATTCCATTCCTGAATTGAAAAACAATTATAAAAAAGTTCTTTATTATATCAAAAAATCTGATGCTACTGCGCACTCGATAGCTGATACCACTATCCTCATTTCAAATTTAATTATCAAAGGTCAACTAGAGATTGTTTGCTTTGGCAATCAGGAAGGATTAAATACTTTTAATGAAGCAATTACATTAATGAATCGTTCAGGAATTGATATTGAAAAACCATTGGTACTTATCAATATAGCCCGTGTTTTAGGAATATATAGAATAAATAAACCGGAAGAAGCTGTTCAAATTGCTGAAAAAGCTTTAGAAATCGCTCAACAAAAACAGATTCGAATCTACATTTTTATGGCCAGCAATGTTTTACATGAAAACTATTACGCTCTTAAAAACTATGAAAAAGCATATATTTTTTTAAAAAAATCCCATGATATTTTTAACATTTTTAGAGATGAAAATCTCCTTTTGAAAATGAATTCGTCTTCATTTGAAAGAAAAATAAATCAAATTGAAAATAAAGTTCAGACCAAAAAATTTCAACAGAAAATTTTAATTATTATTATTTTAGGAATCAGTGTATTTTCATTAATCATTATAATTTTAATGATGGAACATCAAAAAAAACAAAAGAAATTAATGCAGGACTTGAAGGAAAAATCTACCATAATATTTAATCAAAATAATGATTTACAATTAGTTATTTCAGAAAAAGATAAACTTTTTTCCATCATTGGGCACGATCTTAAAACCCCATTTAATAGTATTTTAGGATTTGCAGAACTAATTACCGATGAATATGATCAATTGACGAAAGATGAAATATTAACTTATTGTCAATACATTGTTAAATCATCCAATAAAACCTTAAATTTATTGGAAAATTTACTTATTTGGGCAAAACTATTACAAAATAGAATTGTTTTTGCTCCAAAAGAGATTCAACTTTATCATACTGTTCATGAAATTGGATTGATTTTTAATGAAATTTTAATGAAAAAAAGTGTACTCTTTGAGAATGAAGTGTCTGAAAACAGCATCATATTTGCTGATGAAGAGATGTTAAAGACAATTCTAAGAAACTTAATCAGTAATGCCATCAAATTCTCCAATATGGATGGGAAAATAATTGTTTCTTCTACTCTAAAACCGGAAGGTACTGAAATAACTGTCACTGATTTTGGAGTTGGAATCTCTAAAGAAAATATTGAAATATTATATCGTTTTAATTCTCAGTTCATTACAATTGGAACCGAGAATGAAAGAGGAAGTGGGTTAGGTTTGATTATTTGCAAAGATATGATAGAAAAACATGGCGGTTATTTAAGAATAGAAAGTGAGTTGAATGTAGGTTCAAAATTTATTTTTCTGATTCCCAATATGAACAATTTGATAAAATAAAAAATGAATAAAAAAATACTCCTTTTCATTTCCATTTTATCATGTTTAGGATTGGGATATGCTCAAAATGATGATCTCAGTATTCCACTGACAAATGAACTTCCTTCAGTATCTCATGATTTTTTCAGCATGGGAAATCTATCTATTCCAAAAATCACATTGAATGAATATCAACGAGATCAAATAATTCCAAAATCAGTAAATAATTGTTATAACAATTATTATCCCTGGCCTTTTTACCAAACAGGGATGGAGTGTGGTCAATCAACCAGTATAAACCAGATTTTTAATTATGAAATTTGTTTTAATAGAGGATGGACTGATATCAATTATAACTTAGATCACAAATTTCCGGCTCATTTTGTCTGGAATTTCTGTAATGATGGTATTGATCATGGCATCCATTTTCTGGAATCATGGAGAGTAGTTGAATGTGCAGGAACAACAAACTATACTGATTGGGGCGGATATCCTCAATCCGGACAACATAAAATCTGGATCTCCGGATATGATAAGTATTACAGAGCTATGCAAAATAGAATCAATGAAGTTTTTGCCATGCCAACTGATTCGGAAGAGGGTATTTTAACTTTAAAACATTGGCTTTTCAACCATATAAATGGAGATCCGATAGGTGGATTAGCCAATTTTAATGCAACATTCAAATATCCTGATCATACTATTCCTGAAGGTTTTGCCGAGGCAGGGAAGTATATCATCACTGAATTCAAACCCAATCCAAATCATGCATATATCATTCTTGGCTATAATGATACGATTGGATGGGATTATAATAACGACCAGCAGTTAACCAATCATTTAGATCTTAATTATGATGGTGTTGTGGATATCAAAGATTGGGAAAAAGGTTGTTTTATTATTTCTCATACCAGCGGTCCATCATGGGGTGATTATGGACAATGTTACCTCCCTTACAGGGTTATGGCAACAAATTATTTTGATAAAGGAGTCTGGGGAACTACAGCGTATAGTGCTAGAGTTAAAGAGCAGGTTTTACCTCAATACACCCTAAAAGCAAGCATTACCTACAATAAAAGAGGTAGGATTGCTATTTATTATGGTTTTTCAACTGACACGAATGCCACAACCCCAACTCATATCTATCAGCCTTATATTTTCAATTACCAAGGAGGAGATTATTTTATGACCGGAGGTGATGCAATTTCGGATAAAACCTTAGAGTTTGGCGTAGATCTCTCCCCTCTCCTCGATCTTTTGGATTCCCCAAAACCGGTCAGATTTTTTATATTAATTGATGAAAAGGATGTTGATAATACAGGAAATGGGTCACTTAATTATTTCTCCATTTTCGATTATACCCATGATAAACCCCTTGAAATAACAGGAAAAGATTCTAATTTTGTGATCAAAAATAACCAAACTACCAGCTCTTCATTCGTGTATTTGTTTGATATTGAAAGACCTGTTATTCATGATTCCGTGATTACAATAACACAAGGAGTTCCTTTTTCTATCCCATTATCAGCATCCGGTGGAATTCCCAATTATAACTGGGAAATATCAAAAGAATATGCTGTTGAACAACTTTCCGGTGCATATCCTACTGGTGGAAAACCAATCTATTTTGATAATATCGATTCCGGGTATGTTAGGATTGATCTTCCTTTTCGTTTTCCATTTTATCAAGACCAATTTCATGCAGTATATTTATCTGTAGATGGATTTATTAATTTTGCTATTCAAGCTGATTTTCCTTTTGTACATACCCAACTTTTACGATTTGAAACAACCCGTTTGATTGCGCCATTTATGGCAGATTTAATACTTTTAAATGCTAAAACGGAATATCTTGATCGCAAAATCATCATCTATTGCACTGCAAAAATCAAAAACCAACCCCAAAGTTTTATTAACTATGCTGTAACTTTATGTAGTGATGGATCTATCTTTTTTCATTACGGAACTCTCCTCTTTTCGGGGACACCTTTCATTACGGGAATCTCTAATGGTAATAAAGCTGATAATATATTTAGTCCCCTGTCAAATATGAATTGCAATCAAATATCCGGTAAAATAATCCAATTTAAACCGGTTAATCATTCTGAAAGTATCTATTTGACCCAAAATGGGACCCTTTACGGTACTTGTTTTGACACTATCCCCTTTGCTATTTCGGTAAAATGTGAAGACAACAATGGGATTTCTACACAGAAAAAAATCAACATTCAAGTAACCCCTTTTAAAGGATTGATTCTTGATCATTTTGAATTAAACAATGAAATTTGCAATTCTGCTCAAATTGGAAATCAACAAACTATAAATATTGTAATTGAAAATCAAAAAGATACTACGTTTAGTCCTGTGGTTTTTAATTATCATTTTTCTTCACCATATATAACATCTATTGATAATCAAATTGGTATTGACTCTATTTATCCACTCGAGGTTCAGAGAATTGAAAATCAAATTCATTTTTCTACTTCAGATCAAGTACCCGACCATACCCCTATTAGATTAAATTGGTTATTAGAATCAGCAAATGATACTTTGAATAGTGGATTTTATCAATTTTATTTAGAAAAACCGAAGATACTACTTACCAATTTTGAATTTCAGCATTTAAATAGTTCTCCTAACGAATATCAGTTAGAAATCAATCTAAAAAATCTGAAAGAGTGTTCTATTTCCAATATCCATTATGAATTAACAATAGAAGATGATTCTCATACCATAATAGCTAAAGATACATCAGGACAATCATTTAATGGATTTGATTCACAAAAATTGTTATACACTATTTTGGATCCGGATTTTACTTTTTCATCACAAAATCGGATATTGAAACTTAAAATCATGAATAATGAATCTTTACTGCAGACAGAATTCTTACCCATTTATAAAGAAAATTATTATGTTTTAAAACCCAATCCAACAACAGATTTTGTAGAGATCAATTCTTTAGATCCCAATAATAGGATTGTTCGATATGAAATTTATTCTGTTTTAGGGAATATCATACAATCTGAAACTCCTAACTCTAACTTTATATTCTTAGATTGCAGAGATTTTGCACAAGGAGTTTTTATTATAAAAATCACAAATCAAGCATCTGTAGTACAAACCGTCAAATTGATAAAATTGTAATGAAAAAATTTCCTTTTGTTCTGTTTATGTTACTTCTTTCTTTTAGTATAAAGGGGCAAAATAACATATATTGTCAAATGTTTGATTCCTTAAAAAATGCAACTACAACGATTTATATGACTCCTGATGCCAATGATCACAGTTATTATGGTGATGGAATGAGTTACTTTTTGGAAGCACTTTTAAGGATGTATGAACAAACCGGTAATCTTTCTTATATTGAAGATTTTATCAACAATTCACATGATATGATGAAGAACAGAGATGATTTTCGTGGAAACAACAGAAACAAACCTGTTTGGTCCACAAAACATCGGGTAAACAATTGTTATGGACCGATTACACATCAAACTGCATTAATACTGATTCCATTTGTTCATTACTGTTATTTAACGGAATATTCTAAAAATGAGATATTTAATTCTCTTCAATTTTCAGAAGAGTTTATCACTTTTGACCAAAAAATCGTAAGAAATTTAAAAGAATACTCTGATTGGCTAAACCAGAAATTAATGGAAACTGTTATTTATTATGATACAAATTACTGGGACGCAGACTCTTGTATGATCCAATATGCAGATGATAACTGTGAAAGCAGGGTTAATATTGAAGGTACAGACAGACAAATGAATTGGGCTTATGTCTATTTATATCTGGCTTTAAAAAAACAAGGAACTGAACAGGGAATCTATTATTTAAACAAATATGAGCAAATTGTTTGTCTGTATAGAACTATTTTAAGAGAGAAGAAACTCTATAATAAAATCCCCTATTATATTTGGCCGGAGAGTGGCTGGTCTCCTTACCAAACCGGCAAGAGTGAAGATATTTCTCATGCCGGAGCTACTATTGATTTAGTTCAGTTTTCTTATGATAACAAGGACTTTATCCAACGTTTTTCTCAAAACAAATGTAAAAATCTCACCTATTTTACTGAAACTGATCTTTGGAAGTTTGCCAATACTTTTACTTACAATATTTATGATTCTCCTTTAAAATATCACAATTCCATTGATGGGTCCTGTTATTTTTGGAAATATCCTAAAAATTGTGAAGATTTAGACTTTTCTATCTCTTATGGACTAAACAGATGGGTATCCCTTAGCAAAAATGGAATCCATCCCCAACTAACGGATGCTGATGTATATTACTATTCTATATCTGACTATTACACCTCCTATCTTTTCGCACCTGAACAATTTTATTACGGTTCAATGGGTGGCAATTTATTAGGGATTGCCAATGCCGAAAAATATTTAAAACAAATGAAACCGATTGGAATGACACCTATCGATTCCATTTTCCTAAAATTTCCTCCCATTCCACCCATTAATGGAAGTTTAGAAAACCTAAATGATGGAGAATTTTCGGTTTTATTCCATAAAGAATCACTTTTTTCTAAAGAAATAAAATTTAAAGTGGTTCCCAATACCAAATTAGGATACCATAAAAATTTTAGCATCAATTTTACCAATGTTGGATATCAGCTTATTCAAATTCCTTTAAATGAACAAGAAACAAAATGGGTTGAAACACATAAACCGAATACGAAATCAAGATTTGCAACATCAACATTTACAGCTCACTTAGATAATGATTCCACTAATATATTAATAAAAACTATTGAAAATATTATTTCTATATATAATATCGATAGTACTCAACTGTGTACAATTGAATTAGAAAAAGGGAATTATCTATTTTGTGCCGGTGATTTCAATCAGGATCATAAAGATGAGCTTGTGGTTTACAATAAAAACAATGGAGAATTTACTTTTTATTTATGGAATGGAATCTCTAAAACTTTAATGCCTTTTAATAATTGTAAATTTCCACAGAATCAATTTATTGAATATATCACTACCGTTCAAGTAGATAAAATAGACCATCTGGTGGTTTTCAGGTTAAGTGATAAGACTTTTTCTATTTATCATATTGATTTTTAAGGGGATTTTTCGTATCTTTGCGCACTTTTCTAAAATAGCTTTATGAGCGAAGAATTTATCAGAATCAAAGGTGCTAAAGTAAACAATCTCAAGAATATAGATGTTGACATTCCCCGAAATAAAATTGTGGTCATTACAGGTTTGTCGGGCTCAGGAAAATCATCTTTAGCATTTGACACCCTTTATGCTGAAGGGCAAAGACGGTATGTGGAAAGCTTAAGTTCTTATGCCCGCCAATTTATGGGCAAACTATCCAAACCGGAAGTGGAGTTTATTAAAGGATTACCCCCTGCCATAGCGATCGAACAAAAAGTGATTTCACGCAATCCTAGATCAACAGTTGGAACAACCACTGAAATATATGAATATGTAAAACTTCTATTTGCCAGAATTGGTAAAACATACTCTCCCGTTAGTGGAAAAGAGGTAAAAAGGGAAGATATTAAGGATGTTGTAAATTATATTGAAACAGCCCCTGAGAATGCACGGATCTATATTCTATCCCCATTGATTCCGGTATCAGGAAGATCTGTCTATGATCAGTTGGAGATCCTGAAAATGCAAGGATTTTCGAGAGTTATTGAGAATAGTGTTGTCATTGATATCGATGAAATATTAGAGAGAAAATCAAAAGATGGTAAATCCAAAAAAGTGGATCATAAGTGGGCCAAAAATATTCAGATTTTAATCGATCGTTTTAAAGCTTCTTCCATCTCAGAACATCCTCAAAGATTACATGATTCAATACAAACTGCATTTTCAGAAGGAAAAGGTACCTGTATTATTCAGATCGAAAATGGAGAATTGTCGCAAAAATCATTTTCCAATCTATTCGAAATGGATGGAATCTCTTTTATTGAGCCAACCCCGCACCTATTCAGTTTCAATAACCCTTATGGCGCTTGTAAAGAGTGTAATGGGAGTGGCATTGTGGATGGATATGATATTCAATTGATTTTCCCGAATGTTGAAAGATCTGTATATGATGATGCTGTTGAAGTGTGGACCAACAGCTCCCTTAAAATGTTTAAAGAGAAGTTTATTAAAACATCTTCTAAATTAAAATTTCCTATTCATAAACCTGTTAGAGAACTTACCGGCTTAGAATACCATATTTTATGGAATGGAGACTCTTCTGAAAATATCATCGGAGTTAAAGAATCATTAGATTTGGCAGAAGAGAATCCACCCAACCCATTTATAAAACTATATCTTTCCAGATTTAAAGGACAAACAGTTTGTCCCGTTTGTAATGGAAGTCGCTTAAGACAAGACGCTGATTATGTAAAAGTGGGTATGATGAGCATCTCAGATATGGTGAATATGCCCATCGATGAGTTGTATCAGTTTTTTAAGAAATATAAATTTAAAACACCTAACGAACAAAAGATTGCACAACATCTATTAACAGAAATATTAAATCGTTTAGGTTTCGTCGTGGATGTGGGGCTGGGTTATTTAACCCTGAATAGAAATAGTCGTTCATTATCAGGTGGGGAGTCTCAAAGAATAAATCTGGCTACAACCTTAGGCAGCAGCCTGGTTGGATCACTTTATATTTTAGATGAACCCAGTATAGGATTGCATTCTAAAGATACTGAAAATCTGATCAATGTATTGAAAAGATTAAGAGATATTGGCAACACTGTTGTGGTAGTGGAACACGATGAAGATATTATCAAATGTGCAGATTATATCATTGACATTGGTCCGTTTGCAGGAAGATTAGGTGGTGAAGTTGTGTTCAAAGGAACTTATAATGAACTGATTAACGACTCCAACAACCTTACGGCACAATATATCAGAGGGATGGAAGCTGATGGGAAAAAGAATAGTTCTACACTTCCCGTTTTATCAATACCCACCCCAACAGTAAGGAGAAAATGGAAAAACTACGTTCAAATTAATAATGTTCAAACTTTTAATTTAAAAAATATTACTGTAAAATTCCCATTAGATATTTTTACCGTGGTGACAGGTGTCAGTGGTTCCGGAAAAAGTACCTTGGTAAAAAAAGAACTATATGAAAGATTGGAGAAAAATTTAGGATTATTTAGATATATCAATAGAGAAGCGGAATCAAGTATTTTTGTTTCTAAAAATAATCTTTCCAGAGTCGTGATGATTGATCAGAATCCGATTGGAAAATCTACCCGATCCAATCCGGCTACGTATATCAAAATTTTTGATCATATCAGAGAACTTTATGCCCAACAACCCTTAGCCATTCAAAGAAATTACAAAGCTTCCTTTTTCTCCTTTAACCGGGAAGGGGGACGTTGTGAAACATGTCAGGGGGAAGGTGTTATCCATATCAGCATGCAGTTTATGGCAGATGTGGACCTTCTGTGTTCAGATTGTAATGGAAAAAGATATAAAGAAGAAGTTTTAGATGTAAAAATTGACGGAATCTCTATCAGTGATATTCTCGATATGACGATCAATCAGGCTTTTGAATTTTTTAAAACATTGGCCAAATCAAACTATACAACCAATATCTTAAATGGGTTGAATGTTTTGATAGAAGTGGGTTTAGGATATCTTAAACTGGGACAATCCTCTTCTACCCTATCGGGTGGCGAAGCGCAAAGAATAAAACTAGCACTTTACCTTACCCAAGCTAATGCTACAAAAGATCATATTTTTATTTTCGATGAACCAACAACCGGCCTCCATTTTCATGATATTAACAAGTTGTATCATGCTTTTAATAAACTAATTGAGATTGGAAACACCGTAATTGTGATTGAACATAATACTGAATTAATAAAATGTGCTGACTGGATTATCGACTTAGGCCCAGAAGGAGGAAGTAAGGGTGGATATGTTGTTTTTGAAGGCACACCGGAAGAGATTATTCAATCTAAATCATCTTTTACCGGAAAATATATCATACCAAAATTGAAAAAAAATGGCAACATTTAATATTGTAACCCTCGGATGCTCCAAAAATACAGTAGACTCCGAAGTGGTAGCCGCAAAATTGATCGCAGCTGGTCATACTGTATGGTTTGATGCTGCTCAGAAATCAGATTTCGTAATTGTCAATACCTGTAGTTTTATAAATGACTCCAAAGAACAATCTATCGATGAAATTTTATTGCATCTTCAAAGAAAAAAACAGGGAGATGTCAAAAAAGTTTATGTAATGGGTTGTTTATCTGAAAGATATCATGATGACCTTCAGGAGATCATGCCCGAAGCAGATGGTATTTTTGCATTTTCAGAACTTAATAAGATGATCAATGTTCCCCATTTTGATCTTTTAAACTCATCTGAAAGAACCCTTTCAACGCCTTCACACTATGCATACATGAAAGTATCCGAAGGGTGTGACCGGGAATGCTCTTTCTGTGCTATCCCTTTAATTCGTGGAAAACAGATCTCTAAATCGGTTGATTTGTTGGTGGAAGAAGCTCAGAAATTAGTGGATTCAGGCGTAAAAGAGATCATGTTGATTGCTCAGGATCTTACTTATTATGGAATCGACCTCTATGGGAAACGGGATTTAGAAAGATTACTTCGTAAATTAGCACAAATTGACCAATTGGAATGGATCAGACTCCATTATGCCTATCCATTAGGATTTCCTTATGAAATTCTCGATGTTATGAATGAATATTCCAATTTTTGCAAATATTTGGATATCCCGTTCCAGCATATCAGTGACTCCATTTTACAAAGTATGCGACGTGGAGGTTCCAATCTCCAAACCTATAAATTGATAGAAACAATCAGAAATAAAGTGCCGGGCATTGCTCTAAGAACCAGCCTGATCTCTGGATATCCAACAGAAACCAAAGAAAACCATAAAGAACTGGTTAAATTTGTTGAACAAATCCGTTTTGATAGATTAGGAGTATTTGCTTACTCTCAAGAGGAAGGAACTCCTGCTTTTGACTTGGGAGATCCCATCAAGGAAAGAGAAAAAAATAAACGTATTGAAGAGATCATGTTGATACAGGAAGAGATTTCATTGGAATTGAATCAGACAAAAGTAGGTTCTGTGATGAAAGTGATTATCGATAATGAAGAGGATGGCCAATACTTTGGAAGAACAGAATTTGATTCTCCGGAAGTGGATAATGCCGTGATTATTCCCAATACAAAAAAAGTGGAAATCGGGTCATTTCAATCTGTTTTAATCAAAAAAGCAGATAATTATGATCTTTTTGGTGAAATTGTTTAGTATTTAAAGTATGTTTAAATTAATTTTTGCAGCAATCGGATTGATAACCAGTGGTTTTGGTGGTGCCATTATTGGCTTTATCATTGGAGCAGTGGTAGATATGTTTTCCTCCTTTAAAGTGATCAGAAGTGGCTATTTTACTAACAAAGAGAACTTTATTGACATGTTGTTACAATTAACATCTGCCGTAGTTAAATCAGATAAATCAGGAAATATGCTTAAATCAGAGCTTAATTTTGTAAAAGATTATCTGGTAAGAAGTTTCGGTCCTGAAATGGCAACACAAGCACTTTTTAAATTACGGGAATATCTGGATCAGGATATTGATGTTCCCACATTGTGCCACAATTTCAGTTCCAAAGCTACTATACACGAAAAACTGGTTCTGTTGCAGTTTTTGTTTGGACTCTCCGCATCAGATGGTGATTTAGCTAACGATGAACTCAATATGATCCGCAATATTGCAGATTGGATGGGAGTAGGCAGAAACGACTATGAGTCTTTGAAAGCGATGTTTTTTGCCCGTCAACAATATCAAAACACCTACCAACAACAATATCAGGGGCAATACAGACAACAACAAAGCTCTTACACTTCACCATCATACAGTTACAATCTCGACAATGATTATAAAGTTTTAGAGATCTCCTCTTCAGCCACAGATGAAGAAGTGAAAAAAGCGTATCGTCAGCTGGCGATCAAACACCATCCCGACAAAGTGAACCATTTAGGGGAAGAGGTAAGAAAATCTGCTGAAGAAAAGTTCAAACTACTTAATCAGGCTTACGAAAGAATAAAAAAGTCAAGAGGAATAAACTAATATTCATAAAATTTTCATACTTTTGAATCTTAAAATTTGTAAAAGTTATGAAAAAAATAATTCTTCTCTTATCACTATTTGTTTTCATCTTAAATGTTGATGCTCAAAAACTTTCCAAATCCGGAAGCAACATTAAAGCAGGTTTAAGGATTGGTGTCGTAGGTTCTCAAATATCAGGTGATGACTTAGCCGGCTACCATAAAGTGGGAGCTTATGCCGGTATTTTTGCCAATATGCCGATCAGCGAATCCGGTAAATGGCATTTTCAGATGGAGATCAATTTTATCATGAAAGGGAGCAGCAGTCAGATACGGGCTAATGAAGACGGCTCATTACCTGATTATTATGTTCTTACCCTTCTTTATACAGAAACCCCTTTTATGTTTCAATACAATTTTGGAACCTTTAAAAAAGCAAATGGTTCGTTTATCGACTTTGAACTTGAATTTGGCCCCACTATAAATTTCCTTTTCTACCAAAAAGAAGAATTTAATGGCTTAGATATTCACAGATATCCTGAAGATCTGTTTCATTTTTGGGATGTGGGTGTTATTGCCGGTTTAAAGTGTACATTTTCAGAAAAATCGAGTATCTCGTTTAGATACGGTACTTCCGTATATCCCGTAAGATTCCCCGATTTTGTATTCAACAGAGCGATTAAACTGCAGTTTAATGACCATATAGCCCTCTCCTATTGTTACCATTTTTAAACAAAAAATACCATGAAAATTATCCATGTAAAAAACCAGGAAACAATTCAAACACCACACAATGTGGATGTTAAGAAAATTTATGATTATGACAATGCCCAAGTGATGCATATCACTTTACAGTCCGGAGAATCATTAAAACCTCACATCACTCCGGTTGATGTATTCTTCTATATTCTTGAAGGTGAAGTAGATGTACGTGTTGGCGAAGAAACAATCACCGTGCTAAAAGATCATTTGGTAGAGAGTCCAAAAGATATTATTCATTGTCTATCCAATAAAGGAACAGGCATAGGACGAATTTTGGTAGTGAAAGCTCCCAAACCTCAAAGTGCTGCGAAACTACTCTAATTATGAACCCTTTGAGAATTTGTCTTTGGTTTGATCACCAGGCTGAACAAGCTGTTGCCTTTTACCAATCGATTTTTACAGATTTTGAAATCGAAAATATCATGTACTTTAGTAGTGAAGGTTATGAACACCACGGAAGACCGGAAGGGTCAGTTCTCACTATTGATTTCAGAATTAACAATCTCCATATTACCGCTCTAAATGGTGGTCCTGTTTTTAAACTCAGCGAAGCCGCTTCGATTATGATTCCTTGCCAAACACAAGAGGAGATCGACTATTATTGGGAAAAACTGACTCAAAACGGGGAGGAACAACCGTGTGGCTGGCTGAAAGATCAATTTGGTGTTTCCTGGCAACTTGCACCTGTGCAACTTCAACACTATCTGATGGATTCCGATTATGAACGCCGTAAAAGAGTGGAGAAAGTGATGTTTGACATGTATAAAATTGACCTTCAAATCCTTGAAAAAGCATATTTGAATCAGTAAGAAGACTTCGGACTACTGACTGCTGACTAAATAAAAATGTTTTATTTTTTTAATTTTGATAATTAGTCAAAATTATTGTTATATTTGCTGCATAAATCAAATGGAGCGTGGAACATAATTTTTCAAAAATGATGACTAAATATTTAAAATATTTTTTTCTGTTTCTCGCCTTGATCTCGTACGGAGTTTTTTTGGTCGCACAACCCACAAACACTCTTCCACCCATTCAAGTCATTAGTTCCATAGAAGAGTACCAACAACAGACTGTATTGAATCCTGATATGAAATTGGTAAATCTGATAGATTTTATCAATGGATTAAAATTGGACATCCGGTACGCTACAACCAACAACTTTACCAAACAGCAAATCTACACTTCTCCTGAAGTATTTCTTAGAAAACCGGTAGCTTTAGCACTTGCACAAGTTCAGGATTCTCTGAGTAAACTAAATCTGGGACTCATTATTTTTGATGCATACCGACCCTATAGCGCCACTGTTAAATTTTACGAAATCATAAAAGATACACGTTTTGTAGCCGATCCAAAAGTGGGATCCAAACACAACAGAGGGTGTGCTGTTGATGTTGCCTTGTATGATCTTAAAACAGGGGAAGTTATACCTATGCCCACTGAATTTGATGATTTTTCAGAAAAAGCGGGTGCCTTCTATAAAAAAATTCCAAAAGAAACATCCTTTTACTACCGTGATGTGTTAGCACAATTGATGCAAACTTATGGGTTTTCAATCTATCCTGATGAATGGTGGCATTTTGATTATCAAAATTGGGAAAAATTCCCACTGATGGATATCTCTTTTGAGGAATTAATAATGAATAATGAATAATGAAAAATGAAAAATAAAAACATCGAATTTGGACAGCAGACTGCTGACTGCCGACCGCTGACTTTAATGAATATGAAACAGATAATTTTAATTTTTGGAATT
Source organism: uncultured Bacteroidota bacterium (assembly GCA_942493315.1). GTDB lineage: Bacteria > Bacteroidota > Bacteroidia > Bacteroidales > WCHB1-69 > UBA5429. The sequence goes on from OW818690.1 coordinate 3,088,907, forward strand.
ACTTTAGGTATTTTAACTTCAATTTTTGCTCAGCAACTCCCACGCAAAGGTTGGTTAGGCGCCAAAATTGAAATAAAGCAAGATACCATTTTGCTCAAATCAAAACCATCTATAATCGAAGGATTTAAAGTATTAAAAGTTGTGAGTGGAACTGCAAAAGCAGTTTTACTTCAGGAAAACGATATTATTATTAAGATCGATACGAATACCTTTAAAAACACCTTTGAATTACAACAATTTATAACTTCAAAAATGGAGGGTGATCCTGTAAAATTCACCATTATCCGTGATGGAAAAATAAAAAATCTAAACGGAAAAATGGTCGGAAAACCTAGAGAAACAAATGAAAGATTTGAGGTGATCTATGAGAGTGTCCCATTTAGAGGTGGAACTTTAAGTATCATTATCAATAAACCTAAAAAAATAGGAAAAATGCCGGCGATGCTTTTTATTCCTGGATATACCTGTTCATCCATTGATGGATTGTCAGAAAACCATCCTTATGGAAGAATTGTCAGAGCTTATGCCGATTCAGGATTTGTGGTTCTTCGTGTTGAAAAAAGTGGTCTGGGAGATAGTCAAAATACCGTAGATTGCAGTCTCACCAATCTTTATGATGAAGTAGCCAATTTTCAAGCCGGACTAGATAAACTTCGTTCTTTAGATTATGTGGATACCAATCAAATTTTCATCTGGGGCCATTCCATGGGTGGCGTGATTGCACCAGCTTTAGGGGCTCAAAACAATGTAAAAGGTGTGATTGTTTATGGAACAACAGCGAAAAGCTTTTTTGAATATCAACTGGAAATGAATCGGTTACAAATAATGCTTGCCAAACCTGATCCATTTGAATATGAAAAAACTTGTCGTTTGCAAACTGAGATTGCTTATGAATATTATATTCTCAAAAAAGATATTAAAGAGATTGCTTCTACCCCGGAAAGAATTGAAGCTTTAAAAAAAGATTGGGAATATGATGGCAATAACAAAATCTTTGGTAGAAATCAGGAGTATTGGAGACAAATCGTTGACTTCCCACTTTTAGAATATTGGAAAAATTGCACCGGAAACGTTTTGGTTTTATATGGAGGTACTGACTTTCAGGCATTTTCCAAAGCCGATCATGAACAAATTGTTTATACTGTGAATTATTACCATCCAAATCGTGCCACTTTATTGATCTTTCCGGAGACAGATCATTACATGGCCAAATCGGGAACAATGCAAAATGCCTTTGATCTTTTTGCTCAAGGCAAAACACAAACTTTATTCGATCTTTTTGATTTTGAGGTGATCAAACAAAGCTTAGAATGGAGCAAGAAAATAATGAATAATGAATAATGAAAAATGAAAAATAATTCGTATATAATTCGTGCATTCGTGGCAATATAAAAAATGAAAAATGAAACAGATAATTTTATTTTTGAGTATTATTATTAGTTTGGGATTAGTTAAAGCTCAAACGAGAATAGAGTATAAACTTCCGGATATTCCGGGATATTATACGATGAAGGGGGATTTCCATATCCACACTTTCTATTCTGATGGTTCTGTTTCACCCGAGGATCGGGTTAGGGAAGCGTGGCATGATGGTTTGGATGTGATCGCTATTACCGATCATATTGAATATCCCAATTCATTAATGCAATCCTTTAACTTGAATCAATCATACAATTTGGCTCTTAAATTAGCTCAAGAGTACGGAATTTTGTTAATAAAAGGGGCTGAAATTACACGAAGTATGCCTCCCGGACATTTTAATGCACTTTTCCTCACGGATGTTGACAAACTTAAACTCCCCAATGTGGACGATGTGTATAATGAAGTGGTCAAACAAAACGGCTTTTTGGTGTGGAACCATCCCGGTTGGAGTGCTCAGATCAAAGATACCTTGACATGGTACCCAAAGCATACCGACTTATTCAACCAAAATAAACTCAACGGTATCGAGATTTTTAATGAAAAAGAGTACTATCCTCAAGTATTTCAGTGGGCTTTGGATAAAAACATCACGATTTTTGCCAATTCCGATATCCATGCTCCAATCCAGTATCTGTACGATCCGGTAAAAAAGGAACAACGCGCTATGACTGTTGTCTTTGTGAATGAAAAATCACTACAAGGTGTAAAGGATGCTTTTATAAACCATCGCACTGTGGCCATTTTTGATCAGAAAATGTATGGAGATGAAGAATACCTTAAACCATTGATTCAGAATTGTATTGTTGTATCAGAAAATGTCACAATGCCTCAAAAAAACAACGAAATATATGTTTCATTAACCAATTATTCCGATTTTCCCATTTTATTGCAAGGGATTGAAAATGTGGATTTTAAAACACCTGAACAAGTAGAATTACTACCCAATAGTACCGTTAGAATAAAAGTTTCACAAATTAAAAATATTGAAAACGGACTCCAAAATTTGAATCTTCCCTTTTTAGTGGTAAACGGTTTTAAAGGTCCTGATCAACCCGTAACAATCACAATTCCTGTGAAATTTATGAATTGGGGAGTAGTTAAAATAGTAAAAACCGATTCTGGAAACTGGATGATTGACACTTCAACACTTTCTTCAAGGATCGATTATTTGTATTCCATAGACGGAAATACTCCAAATATTGACACTAAAACTCCTTTTCCATTTTCTGAATGCATTCATTTAAAAATGGATGCAACCATTTTAACAAACCCTTTTGAATCAGATTTTGTTCCAGCACCGTACCTTTTATTAAAAAAAACTGGAAGTACTTATGAAACTGATTATTTCTTACATAACGGGATGAATCAAAAAATTGTATTAACAAACCAACCCAACAAAAAATATGAAGGAAATGGGGTGGAAACATTGCTTGATGGACTAAAAGGGAGCCAATCCTATACAGATGGAAAATGGTTAGGATTTCAAGGAGATGATCTGGAAGCTATCATTACATTTGATACTCCTACCGACATTTCTAAAGTGGAACTTTGTTGTTTGGAATCAAACCATGCCTGGATTTTCATGCCGACAAAAGTTTCTGTAGAGGTCTCCCCCGATGGAATCCATTTTAAACCATTAAACACCACTTTTTTAACCTTCAATCAAACAGAAAACAACACCGGTATTCAATCCGTTATCATATCTGAAAAAGCCCAAAAAGTGAAAGCTGTGAAGATTGTTGCCAAAAACAGGAAAGTTTGTCCAAATTGGCATAGTGGGAGTGGTAAACCTTGCTGGTTATTCATCAGCGAAATAATCATAAGATAATATGAAATCCTCCTTAAAACAATTTCTGGTTTTATTACTGTTTTTTGCACTCGGCATACCGCTTTTGGGACAAAATCAGCCCAAAAAGTTTTAAAAGTGGGCGTTTACAACAATCCTCCCAAAATATTCATCAATCCTTCTGGTGAAGCAGATGGGATTTTTATTGATATTCTGGAAGTGATTGCTAAAAACGAAAACTATACCATTGAGTATGTTTATGGAGATTGGCATAATCTTTTAGAGAAACTGGAAAAAGGAACAATCGATATTGTTCCTGATGTTGCCTATTCTGAAGATCGGGATTCCCTGTTCACTTTTCACAAACTCTATATTTTAAATTCCTGGTTAGAAGTTTTTACGTTAAAGGAGAAAAGAATTGAGACTATTTCAGAATTAAACGGAAAAACGATTGGTGTTTTAAAAGGGTCTATTCAAGAAAGTTATATTAAAGAATCCTTTAAATCCTTTTATAAAATTGACTATCAATACACCGTTTACAATGATTATCAGGAAACCATTAAAGCATTGCAAAATAATGAAGTAGATGCCATTATTGCCAATCGGTTTTTATATTATTCATCCATTTTTGATGAAAACATTGTCCCCACCGGTATCATTTTAAAACCATCAGATTTATATTTTGCCTTCAGAAAAAATATCAATACTGAAGTGGTGAATAATTTTGACAAACAGATTGCTAAAATGAAAAATGATCCAAAATCTGTATTTTATGAATCCCTACATAAATGGTTAGATAAAGAGTTTGAAACTAAAATGCCGAGATACTTGTACTGGGTTTTGGGGATCATTATAGGGATTGGTTTATTCATTGCTTTTTTCATTATTATTTTAAGACAGAAAGTAAAAGAGAAAACTAAGGAATTAAAAATCATCAACCAGGAGCTTTTATTTGCAAAAATTCAAGCTGAAGAGAGCGATCTGTTAAAAACTGCTTTTTTAGAAAATATATCTCATGAAATCAGAACACCTTTAAATGTGATTTGCGGTTTTTCCAATCTGTTAAACGAAGAGCGATTACCTCATGAGACGATCACTGAATATTCCAAAATCATACAAAACAGCAGTGATCAGCTCCTTCATATTTTAACCAACATCATTACGATTGCCTCCATTGAGACGAATCAGGAGAAACTCCATTTTACTAAATTTCATTTGAATACCATGATGGATGAAATAAAAAATTTCTTTGAAAAAGAAGCGAAGTCCAAACACATTGACTTTGATTTTCATTTCTCCGTATTTGAAAAAAACAGTGACATCGTGGGAGATCGTTCCAAAATATTACAAATTGTTCATCATCTGGTACACAATGCCATCAAATTTACAGAAACCGGAAAAGTGGTTTTTGGGTACAAATTTAGGTCAAAAGAGATTGAGTTTTATGTAACCGACACCGGCATTGGGATTTCAGAAGAGCAACAAGGCAAAATATTTGAACGGTTTACGCAAGCCAATCCGTTTGTTCAAGTTAATTATGGCGGCACCGGTTTAGGGTTACCTATTGCCAAAGGTTTAGTACTTCTATTAGGAGGTCGCATCTGGGTAGAATCCAAGATTGGAGTTGGATCCACTTTTTACTTTACGATTCCGGTGATATAAACGTTCGAGGTTCGACGATTTTGGGTTTTGGGTTTTGGGTTTTGGGTATTGGGTTTTGGGTTTCAGTTCTTATATACTGATTTTTCATTATTCATTATTCATATGTCCGTGGTCTGTAGTCCGTAGTCTGTAGTCTTTTTTCTGGGCATTCCGGCTTTCCCCTCTCACGATTCCACCCACGCCGTCGGTCTCCGGCCCATACTCCTCGTTTCGCTGCAAGGGTCTGAGCGGCCGGGCAGTAGCTCACAGGCTCGCTCTGCCCGATCCGTCATCCCCTAAGCAGCTCAACTTGCGGGGTATCTGGCCTCCGACCTAATGCAAACTTTTGACTTGTGAAGGGAGAACTTCGACGTTCGATGTTAAATGTTCGATGAAAACCTCTATAGAGTAGATTAATTTTGGTAAAAGGATCAACCTCGAGGGTACAGTAAAAATAAAAAATTTCATACTCTTTCAGTTGGACTCGTCAGCAGTCTGCTGTCTTCAGACTTTTTTATGGTATCTTCATTATTATTGTTATTTTATAAATTCTCCATCTTTGAACTCTCCATCAATCTTTGAACCATCTGGATATGTAATTGTTCCGAAAATAAATTGATCATCTTTAAATTCTCCGACATATTTTGTTCCATCTGGATATATGTATGTTCCTTGTCCATTAAATTTTCCATTTTTAAATTCTCCGACATATTTATCATTATATGCGTTTGTTAGTGTTCCTTGTCCATTAGGTAATCCATCTTTAAATTCTCCAACAATTATTGAACCATCTGGAAATACGTGTTTTCCTTTTCCATACAATAAACCCTCTTTGAATTTTCCTTCATATAATGAACCAGTTGAATAAGTACGTGTTCCGAAAATAAATTGATCATCTTTGAATTCGCCAACATTTTTTGTACCATCAATAAAAATAAGTATTCCCTTCCCATTAAATTTTCCATTTTTGAATTCACCAAAATATTGTGTACCATCTGAATATGTATATATTCCTAGTCCATTTCGTTTATTATCTTTGAATTCTCCTTCATATTTTGAACTATCTGGAAGTGTTATCATTCCATGACCATTAAGTTTATCATTTTTGAATTCTCCAACACACTTTATATGATCTGGAAATGTTAATATCCCTTGACCATGAAAATTGTGTTTTTTGAATTCTCCAGTATATTTTGTACCATCTTGAAAAATATATGTTCCTTTTCCATTAAATTTTCCATTTTTAAAATCTCCTTCATATTTAGAACTATCGGAATAAATGATTGTTCCGTAACCGTTGTATTTTCCATTTTTGAATCCTCCTTCATATTTAGAGCTATCTGATGCAATATAAGTTTTAGCTTCATTTTGAGCATTTATCAATTGGATTAAAAACAATACAAATATTATTAAAAATAGATTTTTCATTGTACTTGAACTTTTCTAATTATTTACTAAATTGATATAAAAGAATAATGATAGCCTATTTCGACATTTTAAAAGAAAAGATGTTTTGTATGTTCCATATTTGTCTTTTTAATTATTGTGTGAAATGGGATGCGCAAATATAAAACAAAATTAGCAAATTTGAAAAACCAGCAAACAAATTCAATTATTCCGAGATAGTGTGGATAAAATTCATTTCAATTCATTTAATTTCTGATAGTTACAAAATTCCAAAAATTAAATCGAAATGCATCCACACTTCCTCGGAACACAGTAAGTAAATGGACGAAGGAGATCTTAGAAGAAAAGTCGCATTTATTGCTTGCAAAATGGGATAAATTTATGTAGTTCATTTGAATATACAATAGTATCTAGTGATATATTTCCTCTAGTGTTATATTCTGTGATGATGTAATTATTTTCAAAGTACAAATTTTCGATATACCAAATAGTGAGTTCCTTTTTATCTTTGTTAATCATAAAATAATTTTTTCCTTGTCTTGAACAACAATCATCTTTAAATTCAAAAATCCCAATTTCAACATTTCCATAGTTTTTTATGTATAATTTTTTATGGGAAAACTTTGAAAAATGATCTTGAAAGTCACTATCCAAATATGGATAAAATGTGGATCCTTTATTGGATAATAACAAATCTTTAAAAGTTAATCTATTTATTTTTGAATGTAGATAATTAGAATCTAAACTTTTATATTCTAAATAAACGGAATCCAATAAATATTGTTTATCGTCACATAAGGTATTCCTTTCATTGTTTTTAAATAACATAGCGGGATGAAATTCGTTGTGAAAAAGATTAATTAGAATAAAAAGAGCTGTAACAAAAGGAAATTTGATCATAATTTTCGTATTTTTTAAAATGACACTTGATTCAAAAACAGGAACTATTTCATGTATTTCAAAGTTGTCATACATACAACAAAAATACAACTTTTTTAATATCTTTTGTTTTTTAACCTTATTATTTTACCTCTGAGAACACAAAGGGAAAATCGCAATGAGCACAAAGAAAAATCATTAGGACGAAGGAGAAAAGATGAATGAATAATGAATAATGAATAATGAAAAATGAAAAATTCTAAAAAACTTATACCCAAAACCTAAAACCTGATAGCTTAAAACTGATAGCTGAAACCTGATAGCTGAAAGCTTATAGCTTAAACCTGATAGCTGAAACCTGTTAGCTATTAGCCCTAACTCTTAAATAAAAAGGGCTCCTCATGGTGAGAAGCCCTTTTGGAAATTATAGAGGTATTTGGATTAGCATCCGCACCCACAATCACATTTTGATTGTTTGATAGCAGCGTGTGCAGCAGCTAAACGTGCTACTGGAACGCGGAATGGAGAACAAGATACATAGTTCATACCTGTTTTGAAGAAAAATTCTACAGAAGCAGGGTCACCACCATGTTCACCACAAACACCGATTTTTAAGTTTGGACGAGTACTTCTACCTAAAGCAACACCTGTTCTAACTAATTGACCAACACCCACTTGATCTAAAGTGTTGAATGGGTCATCAGTGATAATTTTGTTATCAATATAGCTGTGAATAATAGCATTCACGTCATCACGAGAGAAACCTAAAGTCATTTGGGTTAAGTCGTTGGTTCCGAATGAGAAGAACTCAGCTACTTCAGCGATCTCATTAGCCACGATAGTTGCACGTGGAATTTCGATCATGGTACCATATAAATATTTAATTTGAACGCCAAATTTAGCTTCGATTTCAGCTTTCACAACATTAGCGATCTCTTTTTGGTGTTTCAACTCATTAACAGAGATGGTTAAAGGAACCATGATCTCTAACATTGGATTGAATCCCTCTTTCATTAACTCAGCAGTAGCTTGGAATAAAGCGCGGAATTGTGTTTCGGTAACTTCCGGATAAACGATTCCTAAACGAACACCACGTAATCCCATCATTGGGTTCACTTCGTGTAATGCATCGATTCTTCTTTTGATCTCTTCGAATGGCATATTTTTTTCAGCAGCCAATTCTCTTTGTTTATCTTCAGTTTGAGGTACAAATTCGTGAAGTGGTGGGTCCATCAAACGGAAAGTCAATGGTTTACCATCCATCACTTTTAAAGTACCTTTAGCAGCTTCTTTGATATAAGGTTCCAATTCGTTCAAAGCGATTACGCGCTCTTCAGTATTGGAAGCTAAGATCATGTTGCGCAATTTAGCAAGTGGTTGTTCACTGTTTTTACCGTAGAACATGTGTTCGATACGGAATAAACCGATACCTTCAGCTCCGAAATTGATGGCATTTTGTGCATCTTCAGGAGTATCAGCATTGGTACGAACGCCCATGGTGCGGTATTTATCAACGATAGTCATAAACTCTTGGAAACGTGGATTTTCAGTTGCATCCATCATCTCAATTTTATCGTTATAAACCCAACCTTTGGTTCCGTTTAAGCTCAAAAGATCACCTTCTTTAAAATCTTTTCCACCGATTTTTAATGTACCAGCTTCGAGATTGATATGGATAGCTTCACAACCAACGATGCAACATTTTCCCCATCCGCGGGCAACTAATGCAGCGTGAGATGTCATACCACCACGAGCAGTAAGGATACCGTCAGCAGCTCTCATACCTTCTACGTCTTCAGGGTTTGTTTCTTCACGAACCAAGATACATTTTTTGTGAGCGCGGTTGTATTCAATAGCTTTTTCGCTGGTAAGAGCAATAAGACCTACTGAACCACCAGGACCAGCAGGAAGACCTTTTGCTAAAACTGTGTATTTACCTTCACTACGTGGGTCTAGGATTGGGTGAAGAAGTTCATCTAATTGAGCAGGGTTAACTCTCAACACAACCTCTTTTTCATCGATTCGACCTTCGTGAAGCATATCAAGAGCCATATTTAAAGCAGCAACACCGGTTCTTTTACCAACGCGGCATTGTAGCATATATAATTTATCTTCCTGAATAGTGAACTCGATATCTAACATATCTTTGTAGGCATCTTCCAATCTGCAACGAATATCAAATAACTCTTTATAAGTTTCAGGCATCAACTCTTGCATAGAGTGTAAATGCTTATTTTGTTCATTTTTAGTATCGTCATTCAATGGGTTTGGAGTACGGATACCGGCAACTACATCTTCTCCTTGAGCGTTGATTAACCATTCTCCGTAGAAAACGTTAGTACCAACGGCTGGGTCACGGGTGAACGCAACACCGGTTGCAGAAGAATCGCCCATATTACCGAAAACCATAGCCTGAACGTTAACAGCAGTACCCCATTCGTCAGGAATACCTTCGATACGACGGTAAGAAACCGCTTTTTTACCATTCCAGCTTTTGAAAACCGCTTTGATACCACCCTCTAATTGAGCACGTGCATCATCAGGAAATTCAACACCTAAAGCCTTTTTAACAATTGCTTTGAAATCATTTGCTAATTGTTCCAATTCTGTAGCAGAGATTTCTGTATCAGATTTATAACCGTGTTCATGTTTGAAAGAATCCAATTTTTCATCTAAAATTTTACGGATACCTTTTCCTTCAGCTGGTTCAAGACCTTCTGCTTTCTCCATAACTACGTCAGCATACATCATGATCAAACGACGATAGGAGTCATATACGAAACGAGGATTATTTGTTTTTTTGATAATTCCTGGGATAGTTTTGGAACTCAAACCGATATTTAAAACGGTGTCCATCATACCTGGCATAGAGCTACGTGCGCCGGAGCGACAAGAGATCAACAATGGATTTTCAGGATCATCATATTTCATTCCCATATTCATTTCCACTAGTTCCATTCCTTTCCATACTTGGTCCATAGTACCTTCAGGAAGTTGGCAGTTATTGGCATAATAATCGGTACAACATTCAGTTGTAACTGTTAAACCTGCAGGAACAGGAAGTCCTAAGTGACACATTTCGGCAAGGTTTGCTCCTTTGCCGCCCAACAAGTTTTTCATGTCGGCTTTACCTTCAGCTGTCTTTCCTCCAAAGGTGTAAACATACTTTACGTTACTCATTTTCATTAATTTTTGATTTACTATATCTTTTTTATTTACGTCTTTATAAAAGCGTGCAAAGATACTAAAAAAATATGAAAAAATCAAAATAATTGTTAAAAAAATATTACAATTTCTAACTCATATACATTAAACTATATATCTGATTATTAGTTCTTTTTCATACTTCGATGGATAAATTAATTCGTGAATTCGTGGCATTTTCTTTCTTTTTCGTAACACCATGTTCCTCAGTGTAAAAAAAATGTTTCACAGTGTTTTAAAATTTAAAATAAGGACACATTAACACTGTGAGATCTCTTGGGAAATTTTGTACCTAAAAAATCAAAAATTTTAAAAATAATTATCAAAAAATGTAAAACTTGCAAGTTTTGATAATTTACAGGCTCGAATGCTTTTTTATTGAGTAGCGAATTAGCAACATTATTAAGCGGACGATATATTGAAATATCAATTTTACCTTTCTCTTTCAAAGAATACTTAATGGGCCGCAGTATTGAAACTGATAATTCGTATTTAAATTATGAAAGCTTGTTTTTTGACTACGTGAATGAAACTTCTTTACCTAAAGGGGTTGAATTGCGTGAAAGTGGTTATGATAAAATACATGAATACTTAGAAGCATTATACACTACCATTATTGAAAAAGATATTACTCAAAGATTTCAAATAAATGATAAACGTGCATTTACAAATATTCTAAAATTTGCAGCTTCTAACATCGGGAGTCATTTATCACCAAGCAATATTTCAAAAACACTTAAGCAGGATGGGCAAAATATACATCATTCAACTGTGGAGAAATATTTGGATTACTTAGTTTCAAGCTATATATTTTATAAAGTAAATCGCTTCGATTTGAAAGGGAAAAAACAACTGGCAACTCAAGAAAAGTATTATTTAGTAGATGCCGGATTTCTAAATATTTTAGTTGGTAAAGATCGAATAACAGAGAGAGGACATATTTTAGAAAATATTATTTATCTAGAACTTATACGGCGAGGAAATAAAGTTTGGACAGGTACAACACGTAACACAGAGGTTGACTTTGTATGCAAAAACCCTATTGGAGAAATCGAATATTATCAAGTGGCATGGCAATTATCAAATGAAAGCACCATTGATAGAGAGTTTGGTGCTTTAGAAAAAATCAATGATAACTATCCAAAATACTTACTAACCACAGACTCATATACCCAAAACCGTGGTGGGATAAAGCATTTAAATGTTTTTAATTGGTTACTTAACTTGTCTTAATTGAATCAGATTTTTAAAATAGCCTTATCAATAAAAAATCTTATTATATTTGCAGGTTATTAAAAACTAAAATTCATACTTTAATTTTTACACTATGAAAAAAGCGTTATTTCTTTTTACTCTCGTTGGGATCTCTTGTTTCCTTTTTGCACAAAACAAGCCCACAATTGAATTTGTTTCGATTCCTGCAGGTACTTTTACTATGGGGAGTCCTGAAAATGAACCCGCTGCCATTTATAATAGTCTTGGGTTTAGAATTGTTCGTGATATTTCTCCCAAATAAAGGATATTGAATGTTAAAATCAAAAATTCTATTCTTTCTTATCCTTGGAAGTACTTATGCGAATGCTCAGGTGTTACCCTTTGGGTACATGATGGATATTTACGGGAAACTACGACAAGTTGAAGATATTAACTATCGGGGATATATCGTTGACACCATTTTTCTGGAATACAATAACAAATTTGAATTTGGAGATTCAGAAAACTTCACAACCAGTTTTCTGACTTTTATGGAACCCCCTTCCGATTATTCTCAAACCCCTTCAAATATGGATCCAAGTAGGCAATATGATACATCATATTTTGAAGAGATTCCCATCTATCCCAATCAGTACTATCCATACCTTTATAATCCGATTTCAACTGCTACTTTTTTTGTTGATACTCTCAGCTATTTTATGGACTCCGTTCAAAACTCCTCTAATCCCACCTTCATTCCTCATTATGATGAATGGGAAGGATTAAACATTACAGATTCCAATTTGGTTCAGATAAAATCTATAGTTAGAAATTTTGTCACTGAACTTTGGGGGAAAAATGACCGTGATGACAAACGATGGGAGTTACATCAAATACTCTCTGAGCCCGACTCCATCGTAGAAAAAATTCCTGTATTTGATTATGTCGTTGACAGAGCTATTTTTTACAATTATCAGGACACTTTTTTAAACTCCATTTTAGGATACCACTGGAATTATGGAGTGGAAATTGATTCATTGCGTTATGATACGAGAGGGAATGTGAGCTATTATGCCAGGGAAACTCCAGGAGTATCCAGACATGAACTTCATTTCAAATATGATAAAAAAAGGAGAATCGTTTCTGTTGAAAAAGTGTATTTAAGCTGGTTAGATCAAAACAAGGAATATTATGAAGAATCGATTCGGGAAAAGTACCTTTACCAATACAATAGAAAAGGAAAAATATCTGAAATTACAGTTATTAATCAAGATCAGGAGCCTTATAAGATTTATGTTTACTGGGGTAAGCCTCCACATAAAGAACGTTATAACACCCATGTTTCCATTTTTACATTTGATTAAACTTTGCCTATGAGAGAAAGAATCGCTACATTTTTTAATCCTGAACGTTTTCAAGGAAGAAACAAGAAAAAAAGCTATTTTGAAGGATGGTATTATAAAATCATAGATGCAACTGAACAACATGCTTTTGCCATTATTCCGGCCATGAGTATCGATTCAACAGGAAATCAACATGCATTTATTCAAGTGTTGGATGGGAAAAAATTAACATCTGAATATCATCGGTTTGATATAGAAAGTTTTAAGGCAGCTCCCGGAAAATTACATGTTACAATTGCTCAGAATAGTTTCTCTGAAGATCATTTTTCAATACAACTTCCGGAAATACAAGGCACTATCCAATTAAAAAACACCAAACCATGGCCAAAACCCATTTATTCACCCGGAATTATGGGACCTTTTGCTTTTATTCCGTTTATGGAGTGCTACCATGGGATTGTGAGTATGGATCATGAATTGATGGGATCCATTACCTATAATGGGCAGATGATCAACTTTGATCATGGTCGCGGTTACATGGAGAAAGATTGGGGAAAATCGTTTCCCAGCGCATACTTTTGGATGCAATGTAACCATTTCAGTGAGCCTGGCATTTCCCTAAAGTGTTCTGTTGCCCGAATTCCATGGTTTAAAAACCATTTTACAGGATTTATCTGTGGATTGCAATTACATGACAAACTCATTCAATTCACCACCTATAAAGGGACTAAACTGATTAAATCGTATGCAGATGCAGAAAAAGTGGAATTGGTGATGCAAAACAGAAAACACAAAATTGAAATTCTTGCTATAAGAGCAGATGCTACCGGTTTAGCCTCCCCCATTTTGGGACACATGGAAGGGAAAATTGAAGAGAGCATGAACTCCATTTTTGAAGTTACATTAACCGACATGAGAACAAATCAGATCATTTTCAAAGATAAAGGGAGAAATGGGGCGCTGGAGGTAGCGGGGGCGATTGAGACAATTAGTAAATTAGCAAATTAGTAAATTATCAAATTAGTAAATTAGCAAATTAGCAAATTAGTAAATTAAGACAGATTAACACTATGACACATCGTTTAACACTGTGAAACACTGTGAAACACTGTGAAACATTTTTTATGATTAAAAATAGTAAAACCACAACATTTCCGAAATCGAGGGTTGCAACATTGGATATTTGTGATATTGGTGTTAGAAAACACTATATTTCATCCTTTTTAGAAGTTGATGTTACTGATGCCCGATTAAAATTAAAACAAAGAAGAGTTGAGGGAGAAAAAAACTCATTTACTGCATTTTTGCTTTATGTAATTGCTCAAACATTATCTGAGCACCCTCATATTGCGGCTTTTCTAAAAAACAAAAGGGAAGTGATCCATTTTCATGATATCAATATTTCTGTGATTATTGAAAAACAGATTTCTAGGGAGAAAGTTCCGATTCCTCACATCATTGGAAAAGCACAAACCAAAACGATTAGTCAGATAACTTCTGAAATTCAGGAAGTTAAAAACAAAGAATTAGGTGTCGATGACCTGGTTTTACATAGAAAAACATCTTTTTCAGAACGTATTTACACCTATTTACCAAAATGGATCAGGATTTTATTCTGGAAAATGGTGTTAAGAAATCCCAAATTATCCTACTTAAAAATGGGAAATGTTGCATTTACTTCCTTAGGAATGGTTGGAAAAATAAGCGGTTGGTTCACTCCTATCACGATACATCCCGTTTGTTTTGGTGTTGGCAGTATTGTCGTAAAACCTAAATTGTATAAAGGAGAGATACAGGAAAGAGAAATATTACACTTAACCATTTTGATGGATCATGATGTAGTGGATGGGGCACCGATGGCCCGATTTATCAATGATTTGATCCGAAGAATTGAAAATTTTGGAATTTAAAGATCAGCGTTCCAGTCCATTATAATTTTCAATTTCTGCATAATCAGGAGTGATCATTTTCTCGGTACGCGTAGTATCAGGAGGTGGTGCAATATCCCCTTCAAGAGGAGGATCATAAGGATCACATGAGATCAAAGTAGAAGTCAGTAATCCTAAAGAGAGTCCGGCCACGAGAATTTTCTTTCCTAAAGAGGATCTTTCCACCAGTTTATGTTCCAGATAGTGAAGTTCTGCCTCACAGCGGGGACAAGTTCCTTTGCAATTCCCTTCGAAGGTACACTCATCAGTGGTGAAGGGAATATTGTTTTCTTCAGCGATCTGCAGTCTGATATTTTTCAAAAAATCGCAATTGTTTTTACCCGGGTTCATTGGATTGAAATTTGAGGACAAAGATAATATTTTTTCTTTGTCTTTTGTCTTTCGTCCTTCGTCTTTCGTCCTTTGTCCTTCATCCCTTACCTTATTCCGGGAAAGTGTGGAAAAATAATTTTGCAAATTATTTATTTTTAGTTAATTACAGATTACATTAAAAATATTTTTTGAATTTGTTCATTCTTACTTTTTAAAGAAAAATCGTTCCAACACTTTCTCGGAACAATAAATTGGGGGGAAAATTAGTCCCATTTTGATAGCATTAGGCCGGAGGCTAAGTACCCCGCAAATTGGGACACTTAGCGAGAACCCAAGCAAACAGAGCGACAACGGAGCTCCTGTTTGCTGGGTTCTCGCTTGGTGAACCAATGAGGAGTACAAGCCGGAGGCCGACGGCATCAGGGATAGCCTGTGTGTTGGAGATGCCGGAATGCCCAAATAAAAAAGCAAATTAGAAAATATGCAAATCTGTAAATAGTTTTTAGAAAATTATAATTCAATCGGTTTATTTTTTATATTTGCATTTTAATCAGAAATTGAGATGGATTATCCTTATGACTACATCATTGTTGGAAGCGGTTTCGGCGGTTCTGTAAGTGCTTTACGATTATCAGAAAAAGGGTATCGGGTACTTGTCATTGAAAAAGGGAAATGGTACCACGGTGACGATTTTGCTAAAACCAACTGGAATCTTAGAAAATGGTTGTGGATCCCTAAACTTCGATTTTTTGGAATCATGCGGTTGAGCATTTTTCGTCATTTGGTTTCCTTATCCGGAACAGGTGTTGGTGGTGGTTCATTAGTGTATGGAAACACTTTGCCGATTCCATCTCCTACTTTTTTTAAAACCGGTGATTGGAAAGATCTGGCAGATTGGGAAACGGAACTCAAACCCTTTTATGAAAAAGCTTTAAAAATGATGGGTACTGTCAAAAACCCTATGTTGTTTGATGGTGATCAGATTTTGAAAGATATAGCGGTGAAAATGAAAATTGAAAATCAGTTTTCACCCACAGATGTATCTGTATTCTTTGGAAATGAGGAGCAAGAAGTGGATGATCCCTATTTTGATGGTGCAGGTCCTTCCAAAAAAGGGTGTAGCTATTGTGGAAAATGTATGACCGGGTGTCGTAATAATGCCAAAAATTCGTTGGATAAAAATTATCTTTTTTTAGCTCAAAAAAAAGGGGCTCAGATTACATCCGAGCAACAAGTAATTGATGTTGAACCCATTGAAAATCAAAATGGAGAAAAAGGATATCGCATTACAACACAATCATCTACTCACATACTTGCTAAAAAACAAAAATTCACTACCAAAGGAGTGATTTTTTCAGGAGGAGTTTTAGGAACACTTCTTTTGCTTCTAAAACTCAAAAAGAGATCACTTTCTAACCTCTCTGATCAATTAGGATATCAAATCAGAACCAACAATGAAACGTTGATCAGTGTTTGTACTACAGACAGAACAAAAGATTTATCAAAAGGGATAGCTATTGGATCTATCCTTCAAACGGATGAAAACAGTTTTCTGGAAGTGGTCAGGTACGGGAAAGGATCCGGTTTTTGGAAATTACTACATATTCCATTTACCTGTGGCAGAAATTGCTTCAATAGGATGGGTAAAATGGGTTTTTCATTGATAAAATCATTTGGTTGTTATTTTAAGATATATTTTATCAATAACTGGTCAAAAAGCACTGCTATCCTTTTATTTATGCAGAGTTTAGATAGTACGTTACAATTCAGGCGCACGAAATGGGGAAATTTAGCCACATCAGTAACATCGGGAGAACCTCCTACTCCATTTATAAAAGAATCGATTGAGATTACACAGAAATATGGTGAAGCAGTAAATGGAAAACCAACCTCATCCTTATTGGAAACCATCGCGGGGATACCCACTACAGCTCATTTGTTAGGAGGAGCAGTGATGGGAACTGATGAAAATAATGGAGTAATTGATCAATACAACAAGGTTTTTGGATATCAAAATATGTATATCATAGATGGATCTGCCATTTCATCAAATCCGGGAGTAAACCCATCATTATCGATTCTGGCTATTGCGGAGAGAGCGATGACGTTTATTCCTGAAAAATTAGCAAATTAGTAAATAAATTTCTGTACTTTTTGGTTAAATAAAACTATCATTTTCTTCAATTTTCGTTTAAATCAAAACAGAAAAAACGGTAAATCATTAATGAATGATTATATAAAAATACTCCTATCTTTTTGATATTCAAATCACACCAAAAAAAAAAAAAAAAAAAAAAATGAATGAATAATTAAAAAATGTTTTATATTTGCAATTCATTGATGAGAGAAATTTAAGAACTACTCCTGCCAAAATAAATTAACAATAGAACAATTTTTAATTCATTCACTTGTATGCAAAAAAAAATCATTTTCCTTTGTAAAACAAATTTAGCATAAAGAGCCTCTGTTAAAAAATGCACGTCTGTTAGCAGAAGGCTTTAATTAAAAGGTGCCCGACAGGGAAAGGTATTTAAGATTTGAAAAGGTAAAACCAATCCCTGTTTTCTGCACCTAGGACAATATCGTTAGTTTGTGGCGATAGCATGTGATATAATTCGCAAAAGTAATCATTTTTTAATTACAAACTTAAGAAAAAACACATAATAAACAAGAAAATGAACAGTAAAAAAAATATAAAAGTACATAATAAATCAATTCTATTTTTATTGATTTCTTTAGTATTAATCAGTTTTTCATCATGTAAGGATGAATGTGACAAATGTAATGTTCCTCCAGACTTAACAAAAATTATCACGTTTAATCTAAATAATCATTCATTTCAGGATGAATTTCAAATCTATCAAATGAAATTAAAAAATGGCAATTATCGAGAAGCAATTTTTGAAGTTAAAACTAATGAAAATTTGTATAATTTTATTAAAGATTTTTGTCAAAATCAAAATGTTTCAATTAACAGTCAAACAATTTCCATAGTTTTGTATTATAAGTCACCAGTTACTCAAAATTTTATAGTTAATGATGAAAATGTTAAAGGTATTAGTATTTATTGCGTTGAGAATAAAAAAATTATGCATCATCTATTTGTAAGAAATGTAAAAAATATCTTTATTGAAGAGGAAAATACGAAAGTAGCTGTATCATGGATATCGCATAATCATATTCAATTTTACTTGGAGCACTATGTATTTGACAATCCTAATAATAATTCATACATAATATTTTCAAACGAATTAACATCAAAAGTATGGAAAAATAGAAAGAAATATCGCTATGTTCCATTTCGTCTTGAGTTAAAGTCAACAACAAAAGAAGAAACTAAACCTCAGGAATGTTATGGACCATGTCCTTCTCCTGGATCCGGCGGTTGTATTACAATAACAACTCCAGGAGGAATTGGATTGGTATGTGAATCAGAATGCACTTTTGTAACGACTCAATCTATACTTACAACAGAAAACCTTTCAGAATCAACTTTTATTAACTTAAATTTAATGCATTCTTTCAGAGATGATTTTCTAAGTAAGTATTCCAAAGGTGAGGAGTATATTAATAATTACTATCTTATAAGTTCAGAATTAAAAGACAATATTAGCATTCCTTTAGCTTTGAAAACTGCAGTGTTTTTTAGTCATTTTAATTCGGTTATGGCTGCATTTGTAAACCCAGAGAATCATTTAAACGAAATCCTGTTTACTGAAAATCTTACTCAAGAACTTTTGGATTTACTAGATGATTATGAAGAAATCATTTCAAGTTCTGAAGGAAGAGCAATTATTTCTTCTATTCGAAATGATATAAATTCATTTAAAAATAAAACCTTACAAGAAATACTTTCAATGATTAATTAGTATTTACTTTTAAATTCATAAAGTGGACAAAGATGAGTTAAATAACAATTTTTGTCCACTATTTTATTATTATCAAAACAAAAAAATATGTCATCACTAGAAAAAATTGATATCAATAATATACCATTACATGTAGCAATTATTATGGATGGTAATGGGCGTTGGGCATTAGAACAAGGCAAAGAAAGAATGTTTGGTCATCAAAATGGAGTTCAAGGGATAAGAAATGTGATTGAAGCAGCTAATAGTGTTGGTGTTAGATACTTATCCCTTTATGCATTTTCTATTGAAAATTGGAGTAGAAACAAAAAGGAAGTTGAATCATTAATATATCTCTTTACAAAAACTGTTCGAAACGAGTTAAATGAATTTATGAATAATAATATTAGATTAATTACAATTGGGAATCTCGAAGCTATGCCTTTTTATTGTCAGAGGGAATTTAAAATTGTTATTGAAAAAACAAAAAACAATACTGGGTTAACATTAATAATCGCACTTAACTATAGTTCTCGTTGGGAAATTGAAGAAGCAATAAAAAAAATTGCTTTTGAAATTCATGAAAATAATTTTGATATTAATAGTATTAATGAGAATGTTATTAGTTCATATTTGTCAACTTCAAATATTCCGGATCCAGATATTTTGATAAGAACTGGTAGAGAAAATCGATTGAGCAACTTTTTACTTTGGCAAATTTCATATACAGAACTTTTTTTCTTATCAATATTATGGCCTGACTTTTCAAAAGAAAATTTTTGGCAAATAATATCTGATTTTCAAAAAAGAGAAAGACGATTTGGAAAGGTAAACCATGAATATAAAAGCCTGTAATCGAAATTCTAATATTACTAACCTAAGTATAGGTTTAACCGTTCAACCATAATACCCTAAAAAAGTGAATAATGAATAATTCATAAATAGTATTTTATTTGTATGCATTTGTAAATTAGCAACTGTAATTTAATGAAAATGGAATAAAATATTTTGTATTTTTGATTTTCAATGTAAAACCACAATAAACTTTATGAAAAATAAAAACATTTTATATCATTATTCCATTAGATCATCTCTATTTCAAATTAAGAAATTCAAATTCTGGATAGGTATAATCATTTTTATTGTTCAAAGCATAGCACTATATTCCTTTTGCAATATATTGCTGGATATGGTAAGGATGTTATTTTATGGAAGCCGTGATTTTTATATTCTTTCTGGAATTGAACGCATTTATTTCAACCTTATTTTCGCCAATTTTGCTCTCATTAATGGATTTCATACTATTATAAAATGGGGTATAACACCTTCATTCAGCAATAATATTTCTAAACAGGGATTCATTAAAAAATCTCGAATAGAATACCTGTATTTTCCGGATATTTTTTATTATATAGTGTTTGCTCTGTTGATATTTTACGGAAGAATGATTATAATAATGCCCCGTTGGTTTTTTGATATTACAACTGATGGATTTAATTGGATTTTTGCTTTTTTGATTGAAATTAGTTATTTTTTGAGCATTTTTCTGATTTTTTCAAAACAAAAAATAAAATTCAGAATGTTTTACATCGCAGGTTCATTTATTTTGATCACAATTTTAGCTCTCGGGTTAGCTCATTTCAATGTAATAAATTATAAAAAATGGGATGATCTATTTTTAAAAGAATACCCCCAATATAATTGTAATTTAAAAATACCTGATTCACATGTTTTTGATGATTATAGTTTTTATAGTTATAATGAACTAAAACCTATCTATTTCTACATTAATAAAAACAGAACTGAAGAATTGATTTTTAATCATTATATCATTCCATTAAGTCAATTAAGTGATTCTATCGAAAAATATAGTCAAAAAAATGATCTACCTTTAGCAAAAATCACACTATATATGGATACTAGAATGAGTTGGGAACAATATCAACGACTATGCATACAGCTATATAAGAATCATATTCAATGTATACGATTCATAATTGATGAAAATTCCTGGAATTGGAACCCTTATAACAATGAAATTGAAAAAGTAATTCATTACAGAATCCCCAATTATTTATTTACCTCTCAAAACAAGCTAACTTTAGAACGTTATTTAGAAAAAATTTCCAATATAATACGAGTTGATTTGATCAATAATATTGAATATCAGGTAAATGATCGTTCCGTATCTTTAGATTCTTTAAAATGGGTTATCAAAGAGCAAATATTAAAAGACACTAACTATTTGATTTATTACAAGTTTAATAAAAACGTCAATTTTGGAAACTATTTCAGGTTAATTCCAATTTGTAAGGAAGCGTTGTATGAAATCAATACCAATCAGGTAATAGATCCTAGAAATTCAGAAGTGTATTTATATCCAAACGCTGATAAAGTGATTCCATTTTTGTTTTTAGAAGAGGTAACAAAATAATGAAGTTTTTTAAATAATTTTACTATAAAATTTACCGGAATTTGAAACGAGAGGGGATTCAAATCTATTATTCCGGGATTTTTTTTGCCCGCAGATGCCGCAGATTTACGCAGATGTTTTATTTAGATCATATTTCTGCGGTAATCAACGTAATCAACGGGAGATATTTTATGGCCAAAGATGCCGCAGATTTTCGCAGATGTTTTATTTAGATCATATTTCTGCGGTAATCAGCGTAATCAGCGGGAGATTCTTTTTTGGCCAAAGATACCGCAGATTTTCGCAGATGTTTTATTTAGATCATATTTCTGCGGTAATCAGCGTAATCAGCGGGAGATATTTTTTGCCCGCAGATGCCGCAGAAACTTTGTCTGAAATCAAAATTACCTACAATTGAAACGAGAGGATATTCAAATCTATTATTCCGGGAAAGTGTGGAAAAATAATTTTGCAAATTATTGATATTTAATTCATTACAATTTACATTAAAAATATTTTTTGAATTTGTTCATTCTTACTTTTTTAAGAAAAATCGTTCCAACACTTTCTCGGAACAATCAATTTGGGGGAAATTTGTTTTGTTTCGAAAGATTTTTTAAATTAGATTGTTGGTCAGCAAAATCAACTTGAGATATTTTTTTTGCCCGCAGATGCCGCAGATTTACGCAGATGTTTTATTTAGATCATATTTCTGCGGTAATCAGCGTAATCAGCGGGAGATATTTTTTGGCCAAAGATGCCGCAGATTTACGCAGATGTTTTATTTAGATCATATTTCTGCGGTAATCAGCGTAATCAGCGGGAGATTCTTTTTTGGCCAAAGATACCGCAGATTTTCGCAGATGTTTTATTTAGATCATATTTCTGCGGTAATCAGCGTAATCAGCGGGAGATATTTTTTGCCCGCAGATGCCGCAGAAACTTTGTCTGAAATCAAAATTACCTACAATTGAAACGAGAGGATATTCAAATCTATTATTCCGGGAAAGTGTGGAAAAATAATTTTGCAAATTATTGATATTTAATTCATTACAATTTACATTAAAAATATTTTTTGAATTTGTTCATTCTTACTTTTTTAAGAAAAATCGTTCCAACACTTTCTCGGAACAATCAATTTGGGGGAAATTTGTTTTGTTTCGAAAGATTTTTTAAATTAGATTGTTGGTCAGCAAAATCAACTTGAGATATTTTTTTTGCCCGCAGATGCCGCAGATTTACGCAGATGTTTTATTTAGATCATATTTCTGCGGTAATCAGCGTAATCAGCGGGAGATATTTTTTGGCCAAAGATGCCGCAGATTTACGCAGATGTTTTCCTGACTTTGACACAATAAATTTTTCCATTTTATAAATATAAGTAAATCAGTATTATATAAATTATGCGTCACCAAAATGGGTGACGCAAGGTAAAATATGCTTAATTTTGCGGTATGTTTATACGAAAAAAGAAAAATAGATCTGGAACAACAAGTGTTGTTGTTGTTAATAAATCACATGGTAGATTCAAAGAATTAATTACCATTGGTGTGAGTGATGATGAAGTTCAAATTGAGCAATATATCAATCAAGCTCGCCAATGGATTGAAATTCAAAGTGGGACTCCAGATATTTTTAAACAAAAAGCAAGAGAAGAGGAAGAAAAACAAGTTACAGAGCATTTGTTGTCTAATATTGAAAATGTGCTTATCAATGGCACACAACTAATTTTAGATAAAGTATTTAAAATCACGGGATTTGATGCCATAGAGGATGATATTTTACGTCAATTGGTGATTGCTCGTTTAGGACAGCCCATGAGCAAATCTGCTACTGTTGATTATCTTAAATCATATTTTGATGAAGATATTCAGTTATATAAGATTTATCGTTATTTAGATAAACTTTATAATACACAGCAAGAACAGATCCAACGAATAAGCGTAGAACATACTCGTAAGATTTTAGGTGGCAAAATTGGTCTAATGTTTTATGATGTGACTACACTTTATTTTGAATCCGATTATAGTGATGAGTTAAGAGAAAATGGTTTTTCAAAAGATGGCAAACACAGTCAACCACAGGTTGTACTGGGATTGTTAGTTAGTAAAGATGGTTATCCGCTTTCATATTCATTATTTAATGGCTCTCAATACGAGGGGAGAACAATGTTGCCGATTGTTGAAGATTTTGTTCAAAGATTTCATTTAGATGATTTTGTGGTTGTTGCCGATTCCGGGTTAATGAGTAAATCAAATATATCTCTATTGCAATCTGGTGGATACAAATATATTGTGGGAGCAAGAATAAAAAATGAGACAGAAGTAGTGAAAAGAAATATTTTGTCTTTACCAAAGCATGATAATGAATTTCATGAGCTTAAAAAAGGTGATTCCAGGTTAATCGTAAGCTATTCTTCAGTTAGAGCTAGAAAAGACAAATACAACAGAGATAAAGGTGTAAAACGACTTCAAAAAGCATATAAAACGGGAAATATCACTAAAGAGAACATCAACAAACGAGGATACAATAAGTTTTTGGAGATATCAGATAATGTAAAAGTAGTTATCAATCAAGAAAAAATAAAAGAAGACGAAAAATGGGATGGGTTAAAAGGATACATTACGAATACATCGCTTTCAGCTAAAGATGTTTATGAACAATATAACGGATTATGGGTTATTGAAAAAGCGTTCAGAATAACAAAAGGAACTCTTGAAATACGACCTATGTTCCACTTTACACCACGAAGAATAGAAGCACATGTTTGTATTTGCTTTGTTGCTTACAAAGTATATAAAGAATTAGAAAGAGTATTGAAAACTAATAATATAAACTTAAGCGTGGATAAAGTTCTTAATATTGCTAAAACAATTACCACTATAAAAGTAAAATTACCAATTAGTGAAACAATACTCACAAAAACTATGATTATAACTTCTAAACATAAATCAATTGCTATGCTTTTTGATGATCATTTCTGGAAATCCATTTAGGGTGACGCATAGTCAAAGTCAGGAGCGTAATCAGCGGGAGATATTTTTTGGCCAAAGATGCCGCAGATTTACGCAGATGTTTTGTTTTGATCATATTTCTGCGGCAATCAGCTTAATCAGCGGGAGATTCTTTTTTGGCCAAAGATACCGCAGAAATTTTGTCTGAAATCAAAATTACATACAATTGAAACGAGTGGATATTCAAATCTATTATTCCGGGAAAGTGTGGAATAATAATTTTACAAATTACTGATTTTAAATTGATTACAAATTTCTATAAAATATTTTTTGAATTTGTTCATTCTTACTTTTTTAAGAAAAATCGTTCCAACACTTTCTCGGAACAATCAATTTGGGGGAAATTTGTTTTGTTTCGAAAGATTTTTTAAATTAGATTGTTGGTCAGCAAAATCAACTTGAGATATTTTTTTTGCCCGCAGATGCCGCAAATTTACGCAGATGTTTTATTTAGATCATATTTCTGCGGTAATCAGCGTAATCAGCGGGAGCTATTTTTTGGCCCGCAGATGCCGCAGATTTACGCAGATGTTTTATTTAGATCATATTTCTGCGGTAATCAACGTAATCAGCGGGAGATATTTTTTGCCCGCAGATGCCGCAGATTTACGCAGATGTTTTATTTAGATCATATTTCTGCGGTAATCAGCGTAATCAGCGAGAGATATATATTTGCCCGCAGATACCGCAGAAACTTTGTCGGAAATCAAAATTACATACAATTGAAACGAGAGGATATTCAAATCTATTATTCCGGGAAAGTGTGGAATAAATTTTTTACAATTTATTGATATTTAACTATTTACAAATTTCTTAAAAATTATTTTATTAAATTATTCATTATTAATTTTTTAAGAAAAATCGTACCAACACTTTCCCGGAACAATCAATTTGGGGGAAAAGTTTTAATACATAGCAAAAAAACATATTCCCAATGCTAAAAATGGAGTTTTAAGTTTAGAATCGGAAATTGATAGAGCTTTACGTTAAATTAAAAACAATTTAAAGAATCCTTAATTCTGCATAGTTGGAACTTCTCTGTAATCTTTTGTAGTATCTATAGGAATAGTATCAACTATTGGCAATGCCTCATCAACTCCGGATAGTTCCTTAATTATTGGATAGGCTATTATACCACTTAATCTTGTTTCATTTGTTATAATTTCAGGAGGTGGAATCAAATTCGGTATAGTATCTTTTTGAATTGTTATCGTTGCAATAGTATCTGTTTGTCGAAAATTTTCACCTGAAGGTTGATTTTGATTATGACAAGAACTTAATGAAGTTATGATTCCCAAAGATATACCGGCAACCATAGCTCTTTTTCCAATACGATTTTTTTCAGATATTTTTTGTTCCAGATAATGAAGTTCTGCCTCACATCTTGGACATGTACCCCTACAATCTCCTTCATAGAAACACTCTTCAACCTCTAAAGGAATTTCATTTTCTTGAGCGATTTGGATTCTGATCCCCTTTAAAATTTCACATTTACTTTTACCTTGGTTCATAGATTTGAGATTTGGGTGCAAAGATACTAATTTTCGCCTTTATCCCTTAGCCTTTCGCCCTTAGCCCATTCAATTGTTCCACATAAGTGTTGATTTTGGATTTCACTTTTTCTTCTTCACCAATATCGGTCTAAATCCTACTTTTGGTGAGGTTCCCGAATACTTTTGACAATTGGTTATTTGTACATCCATTCCGGGGTCACCACAACTGCCCCCCATGGCTTTACCCTCTTCCAGTATCATTTCAGCAACATTCCCACACATGTTATATAAACCCCAATCGTTCGGATAAAATGATAAAACAGGTAGCATCTGAAGGTATTTATCTTGGCTGTAAATTGGATCAAGAAGGATCACTAATTCACCGTTTTTATTTCTGTGTATCGATTCTTCCCCAACATCCAGAAAATTACACATACGTTTTCCATCCTGACTGTACAAAAATGGAGATGACCAGGAGTATGGCATGTCACTCCCTGCTTTTGCAGCATAAACCCATTCTTCTCTGGTTGGCAATCTATATTCCCACGATGTATCCGATAAGGTAGTATTTAAATATTTACAGTATAAATCAGCAAAAATTTGGGCAATATTAGCTATAGGATAATTTTTCATAAAGAAACTAGTATCTTCAGATTCTCGTAGCCCTCCTAAGAAATAATTCTCATAAAATTCTCGCTTTATGGAATTTATTATTTCTTCAGAATTATCGATCTTTAATTGACGAAGCATTTGAAAGATCATCTCATTGGTAACCTCCGTTTTCATCATCCAAAATGAGGAATCTCCATGAGGGATATAAACAAAATTCTCAGACACTCCGATCTCTTTCCGCATCTTTTTTTGCTTTTTGTTGGAGGGTTGTTGGGCACTTACAGTTAAAACTGTAAAAATTAAAATAATTAATAACAGTGATTTTTTCATTTTTCTCTAGTTTAATGGTTCACACATATTAAAACGTAATTTTTTGATCAAATCTTGGGTGGAATTTAAAAATAAGCTAATGTGATAATAAGCAAATAAGATAATTGAAAAACTTTCAGGGT
Organism: uncultured Bacteroidota bacterium; assembly: GCA_942493315.1. GTDB lineage: Bacteria > Bacteroidota > Bacteroidia > Bacteroidales > WCHB1-69 > UBA5429. The sequence continues at coordinate 3,115,876 of OW818690.1, forward strand.
TCAGCTTTCAGCTATCAGTTTTAAATAATTATTCACTATTAACTATTCACTATCGACATTCAATCTGTGTAAATCAGTTCAATCTGTGTCATAAGCGTTCTATTAATAACTTAACTATAGAGTTGTAAGTCAAATCATAATAACATGATTTTTTAATATTGTGCCAAAAAAAACACGAATTTCGAGAATAAGGTACTAATAACTAAAAACCATTTATAACACTGAGTTACATTGTGCATCCATTGTGAAACACTGTGTTCTTAGCTTTTCGCCTTTCGCCCAATTAGCACATTAGCATATTAGCACATTAGCACATTATTTTTATTATATTTGCACTGTAAAAAAATATTTCTAGCCATGAAAAAAATCCTCCATTTATTAGCTTTTTTCCCATTGATGATCCTTACCGGATGCAATTTTTGTGACTGTGATTGCGATTGTGATCATAACCATGATTATACTACTGATTCCATCAATAAAGTGCTGATGCTGAAAGTAGATTATACTACCAACACTTTTGAAGGGGGTGTCGAATACATTTACAATCAACAAACCGACAGCTTTAACATCGATGTGGATTATGCTTCTCCCGGCGATTTTGGAAGTATTCGACTTACCTATCACGAACTTAACGAAACCCTCTTTTTCGGAACCATTATCTGGATGGGAACAGGTGAAATGATCACCCCTGAGTCCATAAATCCAGCCAACTACTTTGATGTTGTGCTTACAGAAGATATCGTTTATCCGGCAAATGGGTTTTTAAATTTATTTCCTGACAACAATCCTCCGGTAAATTATTCAACGATCTGGATGAGCGTACAAAATCTCGTGAAAGTGCGTCAGTTTTTACAGTCAAATCCCAACCAACAAGTGAAGCTTTTCCTTTATACCCCTAGCGTTGGAATGGGCAATCCTTTAGAGTGGGACTGGTTCATTTTTATTAAAAATTAATTTTTTGTTTGGAATAAAAAAAATGATATATTTGCAAAAAATATACACATGAAAAAATTATTCTATTTGCTCATTTTTACCCCTTTATTTTTCTTCACCGGTTGTTATCCCGATGATTGTGATCATCATCATGATTTCAATGATCATGATAATAATATTATTGTTAGTGATACGACTAATAAAGTGTTGATGTTGAAAATCAAATTCAGCGATACAAGTTTTGTAGGAGGAATAGAATACATGTATAATCAACCGGCTAACGATTTCAATATTGAAATTAATTATGATGTTCTAACTAGTAATACAGCTGTAAGTCTTAAATATCAAGAACTTAACAGAACCCTTTTTTATGGTACAATCCTCCAAAATGGAGTTGGTGAAATGACTTTTCCTGAGGTTCTGGATGATGCTCAATTTTTTGATACTGTAAGTACTGAAGATTTTGTTTTTCCGACACATCATCTATGGCCCTTAGAAAATTATACTCTTTTTACTTTTGAATACGCTTATATGTTATGGCAAAGAGTTCAAAAATTAGTCAAAGTTCGCGAATATTTGCAATCTAATCCTACCCAAAAAGTATATTTCTATTTATACAGACCAAATTATAATAATTTGAATCCGGAAACAGCATACTGGCTTGTTTTTTTAAAAAATTAATATTTTTCTAATTTTATAATAAAAATTTTAAAAACAAAGAATATGAAAAAAATCCTCTATTTTGTAGCTTTTGCCTCTCTTTTTTTATTCTCGGGTTGCGATTTTGATGACCATGATCATGATGATGATAAAAATAAAGTACTGATGTTAAAAGTGAACTATAATTCATTCGCTTTTGAAGGGGGTATTGAATATAGCTACGATCAGGAAACAGATAGTTTTAATGTTGATATTTTAAATATAGATACAAGTGATATTGCAACTCTTAAACTTACTTATAGAGAAGTAAATAAAACTCTTTTTTATGGTTCCTATATATGGCAAGGAATGGGTGAAGTTCTTATTCCTGAGGCATTTGATGATCCTGATGAATTTGAAACAGTGTTAACGGATGATGTTGTATTCCCATCAAAAGGATTTATTCCCATTTTTAATCAATTTAACAGAGACATTGACTACATGAATTTATGGATGAGTATTCAAAATCTAAAGAAAGTTCGTGAATTTCTTCAATTAAATCCTGATCAAAAGGTTAAAATATTCATTTATGCTCCTGATTATTATAATGATCCTAACAACTGGGATTATTATATACTTATTCATAATTAAAAAAAAGATACAACTATGAATAAACTATGTTTTCTATTCGTGTTTACAACTTTGATTTTCCTTACAGGATGTAATGATTGTGATTGTGATTATGACGATCACCATCATAACAATACTGAAACAAATAAAGTGTTACTATTAAAACTGGATTATAGCACTTTCGCTTTGGAAGGGTATAAGGAGTTTAGCTTTAATCAACAAACTGACAGTTTCAATATTATGGTACATTATCTAGCTCCTTTTGATTTTGGGTATATTCAACTGATATATAAAGAATTAAACCAACAACTATTTTATGGCACTGAAGTGTGGGATGGATTAGGACATATCATTTTTCCGGAATCAATGGATCCTACTGATGAACTAGAATCTGTTTCAACTGATGATGTCATATTTCCAATCAATGGATTTACAAACTTACATCCCTATAGTTACGATTTGCCTTCATTAAATGTTTGGTTAAACATTCAACATTTAGAAATCGTAAGAAAATATCTTGAAACTAATCCTGATCAAAAAGTATACATTCTAAGATATCAGCCAAGTCAAGGTGGAGATCCATTAGAATGGGATTACTTTGTCATCATGAAGAATTAATTTTTCATTCTTCATTTTTCATTTTTCATTCTTCATTCTTCATTTTTCATTTTTCATTAGTCCGTAGTCTGTTGTCCGTAGTCCGCAGTCATTTTTTCTGGGGGCACCACCCCACCCTTCAATCCTCCCCGGCTGCCGTCGGGCTCCGGCCCATACTCCGCACTTAAAAGCTAAGCGTGTCATCCGTCAGGTAGGAGCTCACAAGTTCGCTCTACCTGACCGGTGTCCCGCTAATCTTTTTCGCTTGCGGGGTATCTGGCCTACGCCCTAATGCGACGTTCGATGTTAAACGTTCGACGTGCTATGTTAATTTGAAATTTCAGTAAATATTTCATTTTTCATTCGTCTGCAGTCCGCAGTCCGTTGTCTGCAGTCTTCTAAAGCGGAGCGTTATATTGGTAGCCAAACAAAATCCGACAAAACCACTTCGCTCCAGCGGAGCGTTATATTTGTAACGAAACGACCACCCACCAAACGTACTCGCTCCAGCGGAGCGTTATATTTGTAACGAAACGACCACCCACCAAACGTACTCGCTCCAGCGGAGCGTTATATTTGTAGCCAAACGATTACCCTACAAAACGATCCCGCTCCGTAGGAGCGTTATATTTGTAGCAAATCAACCTCCGACAAAACCACTTCGCTCCAGCGGAGCGTTATATTTGTAACGAAACGACCACCCACCAAACGTACTCGCTCCAGCGGAGCGTTATATTTGTAACGAAACGACCACCCACCAAACGTACTCGCTCCAGCGGAGCGTTATATTTGTAGCCAAACGATTACCCGACAAAACGATCCCGCTCCGTAGGAGCGTTATATTTGTAACAAAAAAACTCCGACAAAACCACTTCGCTCCAGCGGAGCGTTATATTTGTAGCCAAACGATTACCCGACAATACGATCCCGCTCCGTAGGAGCGTTATATTTGTAGCAAAACAACCTCCGACAAAACCACCTCGCTCCAGCGGAGCGTTATATTTGTAGCCAATCAACCTCCGACAAAACCACCTCGCTCCAGCGGAGCGTTATATTTGTAGCCAAACGATTACCCGACAAAACGATCCCGCTCCGTAGGAGCGTTATATTTGTAGCAAATCAACCTCCGACAAAACCACTTCGCTCCAGCGGAGCGTTATATTTGTTTTTTTTTTCAAAAATTATAAATAATTAAAATAATTTCACTATTTTTGCTTCACTTTCTTAAAACTAATTATTATGGCTAACACTTACTCTCAATGCTATTTTCACCTTGTTTTTTCTCCTAACATTTCAAAATCATTAATTGATAAATCCTGGAGCAATAATCTAGAAATTTTCATTACATCAATTGTTCAGGAAAATGGACATAAAATAATTGCCATTAAATGTATGCCTGATCATGTTCATATCTTTTTTGGATATAATTTGAATCAAAAAATACCTGATTTGGTTAATGTCATTAAAATGACTTCTTCAAAATGGTTGAAAGAACAAAATTTTTGTAAAAACTCATTTAATTGGCAAAATGGTTATGGTGCTTTTACTCATGTAAAATCTTCTGTTAATGATGTTTATAATTACATTATGAATCAAGAAAATCACCACAAAAAAATAAGTTTTAAAGAAGAATTTTTATCATTTTTAAAAAGAAATGAAATTGATTATCACGATGAATATTTGTTCAAATTTATAGACCCTAAGTTTTAATTCCAAAAACCAATTTAACGCTCCGCTGGAGCGGGTTCGTTTTGTCCGTTATTCGTTCGCTACCAATTTAACGCTCCGATGGAGCGAGTACGTTTTGTCCGTTATTCGTTCGCTACCAATTTAACGCTCCGATGGAGCGGGTTCGTTTTGTCCGTTATTCGTTCGCTACCAATTTAACGCTCCGATGGAGCGGGTTCGTTTCGCCGGTTATTCGTTTGCTACCAATTTAACGCTCCGATGGAGCGAGTACGTTTTGTCCGTTATTCGTTCGCTACCAATTTAACGCTCCGATGGAGCGGGTTCGTTTGTCGGATTTTGCTTGGCTACCAATTTAACGCTCCGATGGAGCGGGTTCGTGTAGACCTTTATTCGTTCGCTACAAATATAACGCTCCGATGGAGCGGGTTCGTTTGTCGGATTTTGCTTGGCTACCAATTTAACGCTCCGATGGAGCGGGTTCGTGTCGACCTTTATTCGTTCGCTACAAATATAACGCTCCGATGGAGCGGGTTCGTGTCGACCTTTATTCGTTCGCTACAAATATAACGCTCCGATGGAGCGGGTTCGTTTGTCGGATTTTGCTTGGCTACCAATATAACGCTCCGATGGAGCGGGTTCGTGTCGACCTTTATTCGTTCGCTACAAATATAACGCTCCGATGGAGCGGGTTCGTTTGTCGGATTTTGCTTGGCTACCAATATAACGCTCCGATGGAGCGAGTACGTTTTGTCCGTTATTCGTTCGCTACCAATTTAACGCTCCGATGGAGCGAGTACGTTTTGTCCGTTATTCGTTTGCTACCAATTTAACGCTCCGATGGAGCGAGTACGTTTTGTCCGTTATTCGTTTGCTACCAATTTAACGCTCCGCTGGAGCGGTTTCATTTCGCCGGTTATTCGTTTGCTACCAATTTAACGCTCCGCTGGAGCGGGTTCGTTTTGTCCGTTATTCGTTCGCTACCAATTTAACGCTCCGCTGGAGCGGGTTCGTTTCGCCGGTTATTCGTTTGCTACCAATTTAACGCTACTCTGTAGCGGGTTCGATTTGTCGGAAATTCGTTTGCTACCAATTTAACGCTCCGCTGGAGCGAGTACGTTTTGTCCGTTATTCGTTTGTTACCAATTTAACGCTCCGATGGAGCGAGTACGTTTTGTCCGTTATTCGTTTGCTACCAATTTAACGCTCCGATGGAGCGGGTTCGTGTCGACCTTTATTCGTTCGCTACAAATATAACGCTCCGATGGAGCGAGTACGTTTTGTCCGTTATTCGTTTGCTACCAATTTAACGCTCCGATGGAGCGGGTTCGTTTGTCGGATTTTGCTTGGCTACCAATTTAACGCTCCGATGGAGCGGGTTCGTTTGTCGGATTTTGCTTGGCTACCAATTTAACGCTCCGATGGAGCGAGTACGTTTTGTCCGTTATTCGTTTGCTACCAATTTAACGCTCCGCTGGAGCGGGTTCGTTTGTCGGATTTTGCTTGGCTACCAATATAACGCTCCGCTGGAGCGGGTTCGTTTCGCCGGTTATTCGTTTGCTACCAATTTAACGCTCCGATGGAGCGAGTACGTTTTGTCCGTTATTCGTTTGCTACCAATTTAACGCTCCGATGGAGCGGGTTCGTGTCGTCCGTTATTTGTTTGCTACCAATTTAACGCTCCGATGGAGCGAGTACGTTTTGTCCGTTATTCGTTTGCTACCAATTTAACGCTCCGCTGGAGCGGGTTCGTTTGTCGGATTTTGCTTGGCTACCAATATAAAGCTCCGCTGGAGCGGGTTCGTTTCGCCGGTTATTCGTTTGCTACCAATTTAACGCTCCGATGGAGCGAGTACGTTTTGTCCGTTATTCGTTCGCTACCAATATAACGCTACTCTGTAGCGGGTTCGATTTGTCGGAAATTCGTTCGCTACAAATATAACGCTCCGATGGAGCGAGTACGTTTTGTCCGTTATTCGTTTGCTACCAATTTAACGCTCCGATGGAGCGGGTTCGTTTTGTCCGTTATTCGTTTGCTACAAATATAACGCTCCGCTGGAGCGGGTTCGTGTCGTCCGTTATTTGTTTGCTACCAATTTAACGCTCTTCGCCCGTCGAACGTCGAACATCAAACATCGAACGTCGAACATCGAACGTCGAACATCGCAATAGTATAAGTTAGTGGGTAAACTTCCAGCAAGTGGTCGACCTATATGTTTCCTCCTTGTTCAATTGTGTCCTCGGAAACGAGGGACAATTTGGAGAGTTGGGAAATCCTTGCGTCTCTATGCATATAGCTGTGTGCTTTCCATTTTGACTTTCCCCTTTGCCGGGTTGATCTTCAATGTAATTGCCACTGTAAACTACTAATGCCGGTTGGTCAGTGTATATGTCCAATGCAATTCCTGATTGCTCTGAAACTAATGTACATGCATGAATAAGATCATGATTGTCAGCACTTTTAGTAATTTCAAAACAATGATCTATCCCTAATGTTGGATCAAAAAAGGGATCTCTGTCTATCGATTCCAGACTTTTAAAATTTCGGAAATCTAAAGGCGTATTGGCAACAGATAGAAAATGGCCGGTGTTGATAAACTGATCATCAAACTCCGTATATCGCTCAGCCTGAATCTGTAACTGATGCTCCTTGATCGTTCCACTTCCATTCAGATTGAAATAGGCATGCTGACACAAGTTGATATAGGTATCCTGATCCGAAATGGCTTTAAATTGGGTGAAAAACCGATTCTGATTATCAATATTATATGTGACCCACACCTTGCAATTTCCGGGAAATCCCTCTTCCCCATCTTTGGAAAAATAGTATAACGTTACCGATGATTCTGTGTGTGATTCAACTTGCCAGAACCGATTATGAAACCCTTGAAATCCACCATGCAACTGATGCTCCCCTGCATTTTGGGATAATCTGTATTCTTCTCCATTTAGAGTAAACTTTGCCCCTCCAATCCTGCCGGCAAATCGTCCACAAACCCCATTAAAATAGGGATCATGATCAAAATATAGCGATTCCTCTTCAAAACCTACAATGATATCTTGAAGGTGTCCCTCTTTATTCAACACCTGAAGAGATAAAATCTTAGCTCCGAAATCGCTGATTTCTGCAACTAAACCTTTGCTATTTTGAATCCTGTATTTCTGAAATGTTTTACTTTCCATAAAATAAAAAATGATATTCAATTATCGCCCTTAACCATTAGCCATTAGCCCTATACTTCGTAATAAACCGTAGTTTTATGATATTGTCTTTCAAAAAAAGTGCACATTTGATTGATAAAAGTTTCATATTGATCCGCTTCCACAAAATTAATGGTACACCCTCCAAATCCACCTCCCATCATACGAGCTCCAATAATTCCGGGAGATTTTTGTGCTGACTCCACTAAAAAATCCAATTCAGGACAACTTACTTCATACTGATCTCTTAATCCTTCATGGGAAGCAAAAATCAAATAGTGTAAAGAACTTAAATCACCTTTTTTTAAATCATGACAAAGATTAATAACCCTGTTATTCTCCTCAATCACATATTGTGCTCTTTTAAAATCGATTTTATCAATCAACTTTTCATTTTCTATTAATAGATTCAATGATACGTCTCTTAATGATTGAATATCAGGATTTTCACTCTGTAAAATATGTACGACATTTTCGCAACTTGCTCTTCTTACGTTGTACTCCGATGACGCTAACGTATGTTTTACCCTCGAATTGAAAAGCACCATTTTAATTTCCGGATACTGAAAAGGAATATATTCATAATCATAAGTTTTGCAATCCAATTTTATCAAGGTGTCCTTTTTCCCGAATAACGATGCAAACTGATCCATCAACCCACAATTCACGCCAATATAGTTGTGTTCCACAGCCTGCCCAATATAGGCTAAATCGATTGGCTCCAGATCAAAATTAAACAATCCGTTCAATGCTTTTCCAAATGCTGAACAGAGGGCTGCTGAAGAGGACAATCCTGCTCCAACCGGAATGTCAGAATGGATCATCACATCAATACTGGTGATCTCTTTTCCCCTTTTTTGAATCTCTTTAATCACACCATAAAAGTATTTAGCCCACTGTTTCTGCGGGGCTGTAAAAAGATTAAATTCAATAAAATCATTGTATTGTGGAGAAGAGATCCTGATGATTGGAAACGGATCTAAACCGCCCCTTTTGGCTATTACAACATAAAACTGTTGCTTAATAATGGTAGGTAATACAAATCCCTGATTATAATCTGTATGTTCTCCTATAACATTGATACGTCCCGGTGATGAGAATAATCGTCCATGATTTCTAAACTGTTCTTTAAACTGTTCAATTAATTGATTTTCAATCATATACATAAATTTACCACCAGATAGTGTATAAAAGAATTAAAATAACAATAATTAAAATGGCTCCGATTTTAAAGTTACGGGTAGTTTGAAACATCTCTTTTTTCAACACAATCACTTTATCTGAAGCCGGTTTATTTTCAATGACAGCAAATATCCAGATAATCAACAAACATAGTATAAAAACAATCCCCATTCTGTTCATAAATGGCATGTTCGGAAGTACAAACTTAAACAAAAGAGAAAAAACAAAAGTTCCAATCGCAGAGGCTAATGCACCGTTTGATGTGGCTTTTTTGTAGAAAAATCCGGTTAAGAATATTGCTAAAGCTCCCGGACTGATAAAGCCTGTAAACTCCTGAATATATTGAAAAGCCTGATCCAATCGGGTTAACATAGGTGCGATAACAACGGCAATTAACATCGCTATTATGGCTGTCAATCTCCCCACTTGTACTAACTTTTTCTCAGATGCTTTTTGATTAAAATACTCTTTGTAAATATCCATCGTAAAAATAGTGGAAATACTATTCATCATGGAAGCTAAAGAAGATAAAATGGCTGCTACCAAAGCAGCAAATGCCAATCCTCTAATTCCCTGAGGAATCATCCCCAACAAAACCGGATAAGCATTATCAGGTTTATCAATCACAATGACCCCTTTTTGGTGCAACAAAAAAGCTGCAATTCCCGGAATAACCACGATTAAGGGAAGTAATAACTTTAAAAATCCTGCAAATAGCAACCCTTTTTGGGCTTCATGAACACTTTTGGAGGCTAACGCTCTTTGTATAATGTATTGATTACAACCCCAATAGTATAAATTTGCGATCCAAAGTCCTCCAATTAAGACACTTAAACCGGGTAAATCAATATAGGAAGGATGATTTTTATCCAAAATCATATCAAACTTCTCAGGAGCTTCGCTAAATAGATTTTTAAATCCTGTAATCAAATGCCCATCCCCTAATTTAGAAACAGATACCCAGGTTACAACTAAACCTCCAACAATCAAAAAAATCACTTGTACAACATCAGTCCATGCAACTGCCTTTAAGCCACCATATACAGAATAAACAATGGCAAAAAGTGCCAAGAAAATGACACTCCAGATCAAGGAAACCCCAAACATATTATGAACAGCTAATGCGCCTAAATATAAAATAGAGGTTAAATTGATAAATACAAAAACAGCCAGCCAAAATAGTGCCATCACAACTTTAACTCTTTTATCAAACCTTTGTTCTAAAAACTGAGGCATCGTAAAAATCCCTTTTTTAAGAAATATGGGGATAAAAAAGATCGCAATGATCACCAAAGTAAGTGCAGCCATCCATTCGTAAGAGGCTATCCCTAAGCCAATTTTGAATCCTGAACCCGACATCCCAATAAATTGTTCTGCACTGATATTTGCCGCAATCAATGAAGCTCCAACGGCCCACCAGGGCAATGAATTGGAGGCTAAAAAATAATCTTTGGAGTTTTTTTCCACCCCTTTGGGTTGACGGGAAACATATAAACCGATCCCAATAATCGTGATACCATAAAGTACAAATACGATGATGTCAATAATCGAAAATGCCATATTAATTTGCTTGTTAAATCATTATTCTTCTTCAGTTTCAGGAACTTCCTCTTCAATAACAGTGTAGAATTTTTTCATAAACCGTTTTTGTTGACTCTTGTTTCCAAGCTTATACGAGAATGATGGAAGTCCTTTTTCAGGTGCCTGAACTCTGTTTTTAGATTTTGTTCCGTTAATAGCTTCATTAAAAGCAGCTTCAGATGAAAATCCGTACATATTGTTGTTTTCAAACTGGAAGAAGAAAAACTTATTATTGAATTCAAAATAGATATACAATTTGTTTCTGGATCCCCTTTTTTCTATCACAATGATGCCCGGAATCTCTTTATACACCTGATTGGATCCGCAAATGATCAAAGGTAAACTAGTTTGAGAAACAAAGGCAGAGGTTTCCTTATCCCAGGTAAAATTGATATTGGAAAATAAGAATTGTACTTTTAATTTTTCAGGTAACTTTTTGGCTTGTCCAAAAGCAGATTGATCCGCTTTAAATTTCTCATACTCCTCTGGTCCTAAAATATTGTAAATCGCTTCGTTGTATGCATCATCACTGGAAGGATCAAAGAAATCGAGATTAGTAGCTTCCTCAATCGTTTTATTCATCACTTTCATTGCTTCATCGTTAAAGAAGAAATTGATCGAAGTGGTTAACTGCATTTCAGCAGAATCTGCTTTCATGTAGTTGATAATTGTACCATTCGTAACAAAGTCAACCCGACCTAATTTGGCACCCATGTCAATAGCCCCGCTTCCTGTAGCGATACAATCATTTTTACTCAATCTGATGATGGTTCCCGGAAGTGTCATATCTTCAAGCTTTTCACGTGAAGCTGCCCGATACTCTTGCGAAGCATGATCATACGTAATAAAACCTTGAGCATTAATATATTCTGAGTCATTAAACTGATCTTTCGCCGCACCAAATGCGGTGTAAATCCTTCCTGTCCTATTCGCCGATGTGATCGCCACTACAGCCTTTCGATCATTTACGTCCTTACTTTTATTATTGATTTCCAAGAATATAGCATTTGGATTTACCTGTTGCATAATTCTGAATCTGGCATATTTGATGGTATCACAATCATGAATAAACTCAACTCCTCCCACAAATGTTAAAAAGGAATCCACACTACTCAACTGCATTCTTCCATCAAATCCAAAATGGGGACTCAACATAAAATTCATATCCAACGGTATCTTTCCAATCGCCTGTGTTGTTTTATAAAACCAGATGGTATCTAAACGGACTGTTTGTACAGATTTTGTTTCATCAATATAATCGATAAATCCTGAGCTCACAAAGTCAATTCCCGTTCTGATATTGGTAACACAATTATACATTTCATGGAATTTATTTCCTCTTCCTGCCAAGATTCGATTGCCATACAAAGTAGGAATCTGAGCTTGTTCCAGAATAGTCACTTCCCCATCTTTTGGGAAAATGGCAGCATCACCTACATTAATAAAACGAACACCATGAGCATTGATCACATTTCTGCCAAAATCAAACTCTGCAGCTGTTGCACAAAATTGCAACCCTCTCATACCCGGATCAGTACAGATCAGTTCATTTCCTTTGCTCACCATATCCACTAAATCGCGGGTTGGTGTATTGTTGATATCCACATTTTTATAAGGATCATCATCCCAACGGAATTTTAAAATTTGTTGATCTATCGTATTCCATTCAAAAGCTTTGGCCATTGCCTTGAACTCATTTTTTACAAACAAGACCTCAGATGCTTCTCCATTGGCTACAAAATCGCCAATTCTCGTTTGAAAATTAACATGAGATTTATAATTATTCGTAGAAAATGCCACTTCATCCGGTTTATTCAAATCATAAATACGCAAATTCGCTGTATCCGCATCCACTTCATGATGTTTAAAGAAAAAATTATTTGAAGTAATATCTGCTTGTTTGAATTTTAAAATTCCGGAACCAAACATGCCCTGTGATGTAATTACAGTATTCCCGGTTAATTCCGTTTCGTTGAAAATAGCGATTGGTGTATCGGTAGAATAGATAAACATTTTATCATTATAGGGTTCCCAGTGCATTCGTGCATTTTTGGTAGTAGCAACCGGAAATTCAGTACTTGCTAATTGTGGTTTCACATCGTGTGTTTTGATCACCCCATTGGTTGAATCGAGATAGAAAATAAAATCATCAGAATAGGAGGAGGAAGTTTGAAAATCTATAGTTCCTTTTCCTCTTAATCCATTGTTGCTCAATTCAATTCTGCTGGTATAAAATCCTCTGTTCTCATACATCGGTAATGCTTGTGTTTGATGTACAAAACCCAAAGAGAAATCGGGTCTAATCATCAATGGTTCAGGAATATCCGGGAATATACCTCCTGAAATTAAACGACCATTAAATTTCAATGAATCGATCACAAAATTATCCAGATTTTTAATCACAAAAAGGTCCACATGATACCAAAACCGATCTCTTTTATATACACCTCCTAAAACATAAGGCTGGTCATAAAAAACTTTACCTGCTTTTCTACTTTCAAACATTGGATAATCGGGGTTATCGGTTCTTCCGCACTTATTTCCGGGCATGTCAATATATAAAGTTCCTGATAACTCTTCAATCATACTGTTTACTCTTTTCAATTCAAACTCCCCATACATATTCATCAATCCTGTTTTATCTTCTGTGTACATAATCATCGAGTCTATCACATCCATATCGATCTGAAATTTATCATAATCAAATCTGCAATTGGAAGCCACAAAATCGAACAAACCTCCCACTACCCTACCTGAAAACACCATATCCCGATTCTTTTTAACAGTCACTTTCTCACCATTAGGATACACATTTACGATTTGAGCACTACTCAATTCAAAAAATTCACAACCTGTAATCCGCATCTCATAGTTGGTTAAATCGATCGTTGCATAATGGGTTTTAGATTCTAAAAGGATCACATCATAATCTTTTCGTCCGGCGTCATTATTCAAATATTGACTTAATTTTTTCCGATATATAATCTGGTCATTATTAACATCATACTCAATAAATCCTTGAGCTGCTAATTCAATAAGTAGGTTTTTAACATCGATTTCAGAGGCTTTGAAATAGTTCACTATCTGATACAATTTCAAAGGCTGGTATCCATTTTTATTATACATTTGGTATAAAGTATACATAGGGTGTTCATCGTTAAACCCTTTCAACTTTCTCATTCTTCCCTCTTCAAAATAATTTTGGGATTCAAAAATCGCTTTACTCTCTCCTGTTTTTCCAACGAGAGGTTTGATCTCAATAGTTTTCAAATCTGTTTTCCAAAATATCGCTTCAGCCGTAATCTCCATCTTATGATAGGTGTCAAAAAACGGGGATCTGCCCACTCCATATTTAGGTTTAGAAACAATCAATTCTTTAGTATCTTCTGTATATTTAAAATTAGCAGATGGATGAAAAATGGAATCTTTATCAATGTAAATACTAACACGGGCATCATTTGACAAAACAGAACCGGGTCTAAACAGATAACTGGTTGACTCAACCGCAATGATCCGGGTCCCCTCATCTTGTCTTACATACAATTTTGCCAATCTTGTACTGTCGGTATATCCTTGAATAGAGGCACCCCGAAGCATGAATCCTCCAATATAATCAACGTTTTTGTAAATATTCAGAATAGACATGTAATTATCATAACTTTTAAAAGTAGGATACATCGCTTCCTCTTCTGTTTTGGCTACATTAGCTTTATCTTCAATGACTCCGAGAATGGGTTGTGAAAACAAACGAGGATAGTAAAGAGAGGCATTTTCCACTTTCACTTGAGAAAAGCGAACATCCACACTATATTTATTAAAAGTTGCTTTTATATTAGAATAACCGGCACGTTCCCAGTTGATTTCACCCTTATTGCCATTCCATCTTAACATACCCGGGTAATACTTGCCGGAAGTTTCATAAATTACAACACTATCCTGACTCGAACAACCCACTAAATTCACTTCGTCAAAAGCAATAAATGGTTCATTTTCAATCCCGATTTTTACAGCTGATCCATACACTACCCATTTCGCATGTGTCTCTTTAGCAATGATATTCGCATTAAAAAATTGGTAATACCGATCCATCAACAGATGAAAGGTACTTTGGTCTTTTTCAACATGATATTTTACAATTTTAGCCCATTCCTGATACTGATCTGATAATTCATGATTGATAAAAACAGAGTACACCTGAATCACATCTTCAAATTGAGGAAAAGGTCTCATTCTTTTTTTCAACATGGCATTGGCCACATCAATAAATGAAAGTTGAAGCTCATTGGAATTCTGAGGATTGTTCCAAAATAGAGTAAATTGTTCCAGTAATTTATTAGCTTCACTTTGCTTCTCTTTGGGTAAAGATTCAAAAAATTGTTTCATCTCTTCAATCGTTAAAGAAGGGTTAACGGAGAAGGAACTAAAGCGTTGTGAATACCCTGAAAAAACAACGATTAAAAGGGTAAAAAGGAGAACAAAACGTTTCATAAAAATCAATGGTTTATGGTGCAAAAGTACAACTTTTTGATATCTTTCTTATATTTTTTAATCATCTCATTTGTTAACAACTCATAAAATTGTTATTAGATTTATATTTATGATATTCATTTACAATTAGATAAGCAACAATTGTTCACTGTTAAAAAAATATTAAAAAATTGCTCAAGATGCCAAAAAAAATACTATATTTGACGGTTGAAACATATTATATAAATTTTCGTATAATATTGACGTTCTGAAAATTGAAATTTTAAAACCAAATGTAATAATTAATCCAAAGTTTATGAAAAGAATTTTTACTTTATTTTTCATGCTGACATTACTCTTCTCTGCCTTTAGTCAGCAAAGTAATTGTCCAGCAACTGTTACTGACAGGAATGGTAACGTTTACAACACTGTTTGGGTTGGTGGTAATTGTTGGATGAAAGAGAACTTGCGTTCTACCCTTTATGGGACTCAATCCAATGCAGATCATCTTCAACCCGTGTTTATGGTTTATCCAAATACCGCACCTGGTATGGGATACTTATACACATGGTATTCCGCAGTAGGTTTACCACAAGGGAGCAATGCTACCCCTCCAACTGCGATTAGTGAACGTGTTCAGGGTATTTGTCCTAACGAATGGGCTATTCCAAGTGCAATTCAATTAATGGCATTAATTAATTCCGGTGAATCCAGAAATGGTGTTGAACCTAGTTATTGGGTTTACAACAATGGGATAATGCCAGCTGGAACTAATCTTTTCAATATGGTTCCATCAGGATTTTACAATGCACATCTTGAAAGATTTGTTGAGTATAACCATGCAGGTTACCTTTGGACATTAAACTACAACGGAACCACTTCAACATGTGGAATTTTCCCATTTGACTGTAGAAATTCAGATCAAATGAGCATGAACAAAAACAGCTTGTTAAGTGTTCGTTGTGTAAAAGCTCCACCTTACGGCGTTGAAGAGATCACCGCTTGTGATTCTATTACATGGAATGGCGTAACTCGTTACACAACAGGTAGATATGTTGCTAATCTTCCAAACGACAGTGTTTCTACATTACTTTTAACTGTTAACTACACCACTTATTACACTTTACCAGTTTTAGCATGTGATTCTTATACATGGGATTTAACCGGCGATACTTACACAACAAGTGGAACTGATGTTGCTGTTATTACAAATGCTTTAGGTTGTGACTCTGTGGTTACATTAGACCTTGAAGTTAGATACAGCAATACCGGAGTTGATGTTCAAAACCATTGTGATTCTTACCAATGGATTGATGGTATCACTTATACTGAAAGCACTAATATTCCAACTTTCGTAGTTACCAATGCTGCAGGTTGTGACAGTACTGTTACCTTAAATTTGACTATCAGAAAAATGACAACTGGTATCGATGTTCAAAATCATTGTGACTCTTATACATGGATGGATGGCATTACTTACACTGAAAGCACAAACACTCCAACCTATACATTAACTAATGCTGTTGGTTGTGATAGTGTGGTAACATTAAATTTAACCATCAGAAAGAAAACTTACGGTATCGATGTTCAAGATCATTGTGATACATACACCTGGATGAACGGTGTAACTTATACAGAAAGCACTAATGATCCTGTTTACACCATTACCAATGTAGCCGGTTGTGACAGTATTGTAACTTTGAACTTAACCATTAGAAAACAAACTTCATCACCAACTCAATCATTAACAGAATATAATACTTATACCTGGAATGATCAAACCTTTACCACATCAGGTATCTATACAGCTACTTTAGTTAATGCTGTAGGTTGTGACAGTACAGCAACTTTAGACTTAACTATCCTTTACAGATTCCCAATTACTTATAATTTATATGAAGGTATTCTTCCTGTAGAAGCTCCAATGACTTATGTTCAAGGTGTGGGTGCAACATTACCAATTCCAACAAAACCAAACAACAGATTTGACGGATGGTATGACAATGCAACATTTACCGGTTCTCCAATCACAGCTATCAGCAATATTGAATCAGGAGACAGACAATACTATGCTTTATGGACAGTCACTCAATTGGGCCAAAACTCATCACTTTCATTTAGTGGTAGCTCATCTGCTTATGCACAAATTCCTAATGCTCCTGAATTGAATCCAACAACGTCTATCACATTGGAAGCATGGATCTATCCAACAACCTGGAGAACTAACATTTATGAAGGATCCATTATTACTAAAGAGATTTCTTCAGGTAATGGTGGTTATATTCTACGTTGTGGTGCTGGTGGTAAATTAAGTTTTGCTCTTGGTATTGGATCAACTTTCCAAGAATTAGCCACTACAACTAATGTATTAACACTAAACCAATGGCAACATGTTGCTGCAACCTACGACGGAAGTACAATGAGAATTTTCCGTAATGGTATTGAAATTGGAACTAAAGCACAAACCGGACCTATTAATGTTAGTAGTAATCGTGTTGAAATTGGAAGAAATTATGCTTATACAGATAGATATTTTACAGGAAGAATTGATGAAGCCAGAATTTTCAATGTTGCATTGGATGCAGCTACCATTCAAACCTGGTATAATAAAACAGTAAACAATACGCATGCTAATTATCCTAATTTAGTAGGATATTATGAATTTGATAACACCTCTAATCCTTTAGTTACTTATGCTACTGTTGGAACAAATGGTACAGTTGCAACTGCTACTTATGTAACCAATTGTGTATCTCCATTTAATAGTGCTAATATTGGTACTCCTTCCTTCATTACTGCTATTCATCCATTACCTCAATACAATACGGTTATGTATCCAGTTGTTCCCGGCGATACTTTAGCTCAAATTTTACGTGTTAATGTAAAACCTTTCTTAGCTGGTAATTTGACTCAAGTAGTGGTTTCTACTAACGGAACAACTAATCCTGCTGATATTTCAAGAGCAAGATTATGGTACACCGGTACTTCAACAACATTCTCAACTGCTACTCCATTCGGAACTCCTGTTTTAAATCCTAACGGAACAATGACATTTACTGGTAGTCAAGCCGTTTCCTGTGGATCAACCTATTATTTCTTCTTAACTTATGATATTAGTGCAACTGCTACTTATAGCAATGTTGTTGATGCAGAAGTTGTAAGTTGTACTGTTGAAAGATTTTCTTCTCCATCAACTATGGGAGCGCCAACTGGAAATAGACCAATTGTTAATCCATGTACCTATCATATTCTTCAAATTCGTGACTCTTATGGTGATACTTGGGAAGGTGGATATGCTTCTGTTATGAAAAATAATGATACTATTTTCTCAACAATTGC
The DNA here is from genome assembly GCA_942493315.1 of uncultured Bacteroidota bacterium. Lineage (GTDB taxonomy): Bacteria > Bacteroidota > Bacteroidia > Bacteroidales > WCHB1-69 > UBA5429. Next base: position 3,134,131 of record OW818690.1, read on the forward strand.
TGTTTTAGAAGGTCCGGGGACTGATAGATTCTTATATCAAAATTGGTATGACTATCCATTCACTGCAAATACTGGAGACACTATTAGAATTATTAGATTAAATTCCACTGGAACTCTTTCTGAATGTAAATTTAAAATTATGCGTGGGTCTACAGAAATAGTTAGTGAAACAACTGTTGCTACACCTCCTGCTATTAATACTGCAGTTGCCGGATGTTTTAACGTTATTAATGCAACTTCAGGTTCAAATGGAACAATATCTCCAACAGGAAATGTTCGAGTTTACACTAACAATCCTACCCAAACATTTACTATGACTCCAAATGCTAATTTTTATATCGATTCTGTATTTGTAGATAATGTTTATAATGCAACTGCTATTGCAACTGGTACACATACTTTCGAAAATGTAACAGCTCCTCATACTATAAGAGTAACTTTCAAAACTAATGTTATCACTGCATCAGCTGGAGCTAATGGGACTATTTCTCCATCTGGTTCGATAAATGTTGGAAGTAATGGAACTAAACAATTTATTATTACTCCAAACCAGTATTTCTATATCGATTCTCTAATTGTTGACGGTGTTAATAGAACTGACTCAATACCTGCAAGTAGTTATACTTTCACAAATGTAAATGAAAATCACACAATAAGAGTTGTTTTTAAAACTGATTATGTAACACCAACTTTAATAACAGCTCCTTCTACTAGTATTGCTTATGAAGGTTATGCTTTAAATACTGTAACATTAAGTGGAGGACTAGTACAATACAATGGCACTGATATTCCAGGAGTTTATACTTGGGTTACTCCAACCAATCTTGTTGCATCAACTGCTACTTTTACTGCTTCTGTTTTATTTACACCTGCGAATGGTACTAATTGTTTACCTATTACATTTAATGTAACTGGTCCTGTTACACCACTTTCTGCATTAGTTGCTGCTACAGGAACTTCAACAACAAATGAATATATTCCTTTCCAAGGTTATAATATGGATGGTAATCAAAATAACTTTATCTTATACCCTGATACCATGTTAACTCCATTAGTTGGAAAAAGTTTAACAAAAATATCTTTTACAACAACAACTCCTACTTCAGGTTCTTATACATCAAGTGTAACTGCAAGAATAGGGTCTACAGTTTTAACTGAATTACCTTCTACTGGTGCACCTGCATATACTCCTACAACTGTATATACTGGAACTGTTTCCATTGTTGGAAATCAAGTTACAATTACTTTTTCTTCTCCATATATTTATACTGGTGGAAATTTAATATTTGAATTTACTTCTGTTGCAGGAAACTGGATTACTGCAACATTTACCGGTGTAAGTAGAACTAATTGCAGTAGAAGAACTTATAGTGGTACAACAACTCGATATAATTTTATTCCAAAAACTAAATTTACTTACCTTCCCTAATTGATTATTCAATTCAATTATAAATTCAAAGGACTCCGAAAGGGGTCCTTTTTTATTAGGGCAAAAGGCGAAGGGCTAAGGGCGAAAATGAATAGTGAAATCTGTTACATCTGTGTTATCAGTGTTCTATGAGACAAAGGACGAAAGACGAAGGTGTAGTAGTGACTATCTAATTTCTTTTTCTAAAATCTGAGGTAAGAATCCTACTAAATAAAAGGGAATATTTAATAATTTAAAAGTTTTTCCATTTAAAGTTTTCACAATATTTACAGAAAATGGTTCAGACCAGATACGTACAGCTAAATTACAATTTTCGCTGTGATCTACAAAGGAATGTAAAGAACGTAAATGTGAGTTATGCCCAGTCTTTACCTCTATTGGGATTAATTGGGAATTAAAGTTAAAAACAAAATCAACTTCTGCAGTAGCATTTGTTTTAGCTCTAACCCAATAAAATCGTTGAGTACTGACTTTATTAGATAAAGTTAATAGTTCTTGAGCAACCACTTGTTCCGCAAGATAACCACGCCAAGCATCTAATATATCTTTTGATCCAAATACTTCATTTTGAATATTCGCTGCATAATTAACTAATCCTGTATCTATCCAAATTAATTTTGGAAAACGTTTCTTCTCAGGTAAAATTGGAAGACAAGTTTGAGTTATAGGATATACTAATTCTAAAAGCATTGCCTTTTCTAATGTTCTAAATGCTTCTCCCATTTCTCTAGATTTATACTCAGAACCTGCAAAACAATTAAAACTTATTGTTCGTCCTGCCATGCCCCATCCAGTTGATAAAATATATCGTAAAACCTCTCTTTGAGTTCTATTATTAGCATATTTCTCAACATCATCTTTATAACCTTGCAAAAGTGATTCATAAATTTCAGTTATTGAAACAAGATCTTCCTTTTCTATATATGTTTTTACAACCTCCGGCATTCCTCCAATTAATGCATATCGATTAAATGCGGCAATTAATTTGTTATGAAATGGTAATGAAAAATGTGGAGATTCAGAAATTCTATTTAATAACAATTCCTCTTCTTGAGCCATTAAATATTCCCTAAACGAAAAAGGATGTAATGCCATATATTCCACACGTCCAACAGGAAACGAAACATTTACATCTATTAAGCTTTCTAACAAAGAACCCGCTGCAATAACATAAATATCAGGCATTTCCTCATAAAAATAGCGTAAAGATGAAACAGCTTGAGGTGAATTCTGTATTTCATCTATAAAAAGCAAAGTTCGACCTTGTTTCTTCTGCAAACTTTTATATACAAATAAATTAACAATAAGCTCAGAAATTGATAAATAGGAATCAAAAATTGAAACAACTAATTTATTTTCCATATTTACACTGATATAATTATCAAACTCTTTGCCAAAATAATCGACTATTGTGGTCTTACCAACTTGTCGAGCTCCACGTAAAACAAGAGGTTTCCTGTTGGGCTTTGTAGCCCAATATTTTAAATCATTTAATATATCTCTTTTAAACATTTTTTATGTAATGAAATGCAAAAGTACGAAATTGTTTCAATATCTGGGCAATATTAATTAAAAATTGTAACAAATACAGGGCAAATATTTGATTTTTTTGTTTCATATTAGGGGATTGAATAGTGAATAGTTAGGCATTATTATAAAAAAAACGCAATATGAAACAAACATTGATTTGCATTTTAATTTTAATTTCATTTTCTGCTTGGAGTCAGAATTATATAATTGAAAGTAATTTTGAAATAGAAAAAATATATCGTTTTACTGTAAAGCGAGGTAATATAGATTCAAGAAAACCAATAACTAAGGATTTAGCATTATTAACAGAGGTTGAAGCCACTTTTATTCTGCAGGATGATAGACTTAAATGTTTTTGGAAGTATGGTGAATCAAAGGCAGTCGGACCAGATAAACTTATAAGTGAGATTGAACCTGAATACATCGAGATGTTTAATCTTTATAGAGGTATAGAAATTGAAATCATATTTGACCCTTTTTTAGGTGGAATTAAATTATTGAATTATTCACAATTGAAGCAGAATGTAAAAAATGTATTTTTAAAAACTTACAATAATAAAATGACAAAAATTGATTCTGCAACAATGTCTTTTATTAACCAACAAATTGAACCAACTTTTTCCACTCCAGAAATATTGCTTTCAACTTATTTTCCTGAAATTGGATTGTATTTTAATTTATACGCTAAAAACTTCACAGATGGAATTGGGATGAAAGCTGTATCCACATATTCAAACCCATTTGATGGAAAACCATTTCCTGTCGAAGGAGAATTCAATATAGATTCTATAGATGAAAATGTATTAATAATTAAATACGAAGAAAAAGGAAATCAGGAAGAAATAAATAGGATTGCAAAAGAAACGATTGAAAAATTGTCAAAACTTGGAAAATCTCAAATAAGAAATGAGGAAATGCCTAATTTCAAACTAAATTCACAATCAAAATACTTTTATGACCTAAAACTTAAATTGATAACGAAGGTAATACTTGAAAAGATAACTGAAGTAACTGGAATAACACAAACAGTAACGTTAGAGATTAATTTGATAGAATAACAATGCCTAACAAACGCTAAAACTAAGTGGGCATTCTCCACGTGACAAAAAAAAAAAAAAAGAAACTAATACTCGCTGGCTAATTGACGCAAAAGCCCACCTAGTTTTAGCGTTGAACGTTAAAAATGAAAAATGAAATCTGTGTCAATCTGTTACATCTGTGGCATCAGTGTTCTATTAGGGCGAAGGGCGAAGGGCGAAGGGCTAAAGGAAAAAGATTGGATTTATTTCAAAACAAAACAAGTCCTCGCCGGGATATATAGTCTGATTTTGGTGGTGCCGTCCTTTACAAAAGTTCTATACGTTATCGTTTCATCAATATTTCCAAAACCTCCGTTGGAAATGGAGTCACTGTTTAATACCATATTATATATACCTTCCGGTGCATACACTTCGTAATCGGTGTATGATTGTATCGGACTAAAATTGAATACAAAAATGGCTCCATTCCGGTTAAAAATGAGCAATTGTTGTTGCTGATTCTGAATATAAGGAATCGCTTGTGATTCAAATAAATAAGTTTGTGCATTCAATAGGATCATCTCCTGATCAAAATGGTTCAACATCTTGTATTTTAAATCATGATGATCTAGCAAACTCCATTGTCTACGCGCATACTGACATGACCAATCGTTCCCTAACCTAGGAAAATCAATCCACTCAGGATGTCCAAACTCATTACCCATAAAATTGAGATACCCTCCCTGAGATAGCGCAAAAGTGATCAATCGGATCATTTTGTGTAAGGCTACTCCCCTATCCACCACGAGATTATGAGCATCCCGATGCATGGTAGTATACATTTCTTTATCGATCAATCTGAAAATTATCGTTTTATCTCCTACCATAGCCTGGTCGTGACTCTCAGCATAACTGATTGTCTTTTCCTCTTTCCTTTTATCGGTCATTCTAAAGAAGATCTCTCCTACATTCCACTGTTCGTCGGGGATCTCCTTGATGGTTTTGCCCCAAAAATCTGCAATTCCCATCGACATTCGATAATCAAACCCAACACCTCCCTGATCTGTTGGAAAAGCCAAACCGGGCATCCCACTCACATCTTCTGCAATCGTAAATGCTTCCGGATTTACCTGATGAATCAATATATTAGCTAATTGTAAATACGTAATCGCATCTTCGTCCACATTCTCGTCAAAATATTGAGAATAGTTCAAATAATCAACTCCAATTCCGTGATTCCAGTAGCACATACTGGTAACTCCATCAAATCGGAATCCATCAAACCGGAAAACATCGATCCAATACTTTAGATTGGAAAGTAGAAAATAGATCGTTTCATTTTTGCCATAGTTAAAGCATCTTGAATCCCAAACAGGATGTAATCCTTTATCTCCATCGTGAAAATAGAGGGTTTTGGTCCCATCAAAATAGCTGAGTCCCTCTTTCACATTGGAAACCGAATGGGAATGGACAATATCGAGAATCACAGAGATCCCGAGTCCATGAGCATCATCAATCAGTTCTTTCAGTTCTTCCGGAGTTCCAAATCTGGAAGATGGTGCAAAAAAATTGGCAACCTGATACCCAAAAGATCCGTAATAGGGATGCTCCTGAATCGCCATCAACTGTATGGTATTGTATCCTAATAGTTTAATTCGGGGCAGCACATCGATTCTAAATGCCGTATAAGAGGATATTTCTGCATTCTCTGAGGACATTCCAATATGAGCTTCATAAATGATAGGGTTTTGGGGTTTTGGAGGGGTTGAAAATCTCCAGATATAAGGTTTTGGATCCCAGACCTGTGCAGAAAAAACTTTAGTGACAGGATCTTGAACAACACGGGTTACATAAGCGGGTAGCCGGTCATCAGCTCCATCCTGCCAAACCATCCACAGACGGTATTGTTCCCCATGTTTCAGAAAATTATTAGGTAATTGAATCTCCCAATCTCCATTACCGATAGGAGTTAGAGCGTACTGTTCTTTAATATGCCAGTAGGAAAAATCCCCAAACAGATAAATTTGTTTCGCATTTGGTGCTTTCTCTCTGAAAAGCCATCCATTTTCTGTTTTATGTAATCCGTAATAGAGATGATTATTAACACAATCCTGAAGGGGTTTATGCCCATCTGTGATCTCCAGTTCTTTCAGTTTTCCTTTTCTGTAGCGGTTTTGAATCGTTTTTTCGAATGGTTTCAGTAAGGGATCGATTTGAACGAGAGGGATATGTTTCATAGAAATCCAAATTTAAAAAAATAAAACGACGATCTATAAGCCGGATTCTGTAGTCTTCTGTCATTTATCTAGGCTTCCAGTCACCCAAAAGCTCTATCAACCTACCCTCCGGGTTAGGCGAGCAACCCTCAAACCCCGGTTTATTTGGCCTTTCAATCCATAAGGTTTACCCCCGTTGAGTATCACTACCAACGTTGTGAGCTCTTACCTCACATTTTCACCCTTACTCCACGAATGGAGCGGTTATTTTCTGCGGCACTATCTGTAACTTATGCAGTCCCTTCCTGTTAGGAAGTATGGTGCTCTATATTGTCCGGACTTTCCTCTCCCCTTGCGGGCAGCGACAGAACGACCGTCGTTTTATAATATTAGTAATTAAGCATTACAGGCATGATCAACATCAATAGATCTTCATGTTCATCGAATGGCTCACCCGGTAGCAATAATGCGGCACGATTGGGCACGGACATCTCTAAAGAAAGGGTTTCACAATCCATATTTTCAAGGATTTCACGAAGGAATTTAGAGTTGAAACCAATTTCCATAGGCTCACCTGTAAAGTTTCCATTGATATTTTCTTCTGCTTTGTTAGAAAAATCTAAGTCCTCAGCAGTAATTTTTGTTAACTCATCAGAAAGGGTAACCCTAACTTGGTAAGTTGATTGGTTAGAGTAGATTCCAACACGGCGGATAGAGTTTAAAAACTCTTTTCTGGACACTTGAAAAACGTTTGGGTTTTCTGATGGTATAACCGCTTCATAAGCAGGAAAACGTCCCTCTTTCAAAGAAGAGAAAAGCATCATATTTGCAAATGAGAATGCTACATGGTGAGAGGTTGTAGAGTATTCCACATAAACCACTTCATCGTAACCCGGAAGGATCCCTTTGAGATGGGTTATCGGTTTTTTAGGAAGAATAAAAGATGCAAAATCATCGGTTTTGATCGATGTATTTCTATATTTAGCCAATTTGTGAGCATCAGTAGCCACAAAAGTGATATGTTCATCAGACAATTCACAAAGTACGCCCATCATATTGGGTCTAAGTTCATCGTTCCCTGCTGCAAAAAGGGTTTTAGAGATCGCTCTGTGAAGCACTTGAGAGTTGATTTGGAAAGATTTTGGATCCTCCATTTTCTTTAACTGAGGAAACTCATCTGCATTGTAACAAGGAGAATCGTATTCACCATTAGCAGCAGTAAATTTTAAATGTTTTTCCTGCATATCGATTTCAAAAACAATCGGAGTTTCAGGAATCAACTTTAAAGTTTCCAACAACGTTTTTGAAGGAATAGCAATGGAACCTTCCCCTTCCACGTTAGTCAATTCAACCATAGCAGTCATGGTAGAGTCCAGATCGGAAGCTGTAAGTTTCAGTTTATCACCTTCAATAGTAAATAGGAAGTTGTCCAGAATCTGAATTGTATTACTTGTGCTCATCACTCCGCTGATCGCACTAAGATTTCTAAAAAGAACATCACGAGAAACAATAAATTTCATAATTCGATAATTTTAAATCAATCTGCAAATATACAAAATAATTTAACATTTAACAATTAACCTGTAACAATTATTTGGGTATTGGGTTTTAGGTATTAGGTATTGGGTTTTAGGTATTGGGTATTGGGTTTTAGGTATTAGGTATTGGGTTTTAGGTATTAGGTATTGGGTTTTGGGTATTGGGTTTTGGGTTTTGGGTTTTAATTTTGGGGGTTAATTTTTAATATGAATGAAATAATCATTTTTTTTATTTTTTGAATATCATTCATTAATTTTTGATACTCTTCTAATGAAAAATAGTCTAATTCATAACAAAGAAGTATCAAATATTCTGTTTCACTTGCAGATCCTAAGGCAATATATAAATATCTTGAAAATTCTTTTTGTGAACTTTTAACACACCCTTCTGAAATATTTGTCGGAATAGATGAAGTTGATCTTCTTATTTGAGAGGTTAATCCAAAAAGTTCTTCTTTTGGGAAAGATTTTGTGGCTATATAGATTTCTAAGGTTAGCTCATGACCTTTTTCCCATACGTTAAGTTTTCTGAAATCTTGCATAGTTTTTGGAGTTAAATGAGTTAATATTCAATTCGCAAAAATATAAATTTATTCTATAACTACAACCCAAGACCTAAAATCAAAACCCAATACCTAAAACCCAATACCCAAAACCCAATACCCAAAACCTAATACCTAAAACCCAAAATCCAAGACCTTTAAACCTTAAACAAACTTAATCCCAATATTCTTTTTTGTATATTCGCAATCTAAAAATAATAAATATTATTCCCATGAAACGTATTGTATTATCAATGTTCCTGTTAACTTTTGCTTATATTCTTTTTGCAGCAAAAGTTGATACTTTAGTTGTTTTCAGTAATTGTATGAATAAAAACACAAAAGTATGTGTTGTTACTCCTGATCACTACAACAAGAAAACCTCTTATCCTGTTTTATATTTACTACATGGATACAGTGGGAATTACAGCACCTGGGTGAAAGATTTTCCACAAATTTTTGAATTTGCGGATCAATACAATATGATCATTGTTAGTGTGAATGGGGAATATTCCAGTTGGTATTTTGACAGTCCTGTGGATACCACAATGAAATATGAAACATATATTACAAAGGAGTTAATTCCATTTATCGACTTAAATTTTAGCACTTTACAAAGTAAAAAAGGGCGTGCGATCACAGGGTTAAGTATGGGTGGACACGGAGCTTTGTACTTAGCCATTCGACATCAGGATATTTTTGGAGCGGCCGGAAGCATGAGTGGTGGGGTTGATTTCAGGCCTTTTTCACAAAACTGGGATTTAGAACTGAGATTGGGAGATATGGCTATCTATCCAGATAATTGGGAGAAAAATACGGTAATCTATCAATTGTACCTTTTAAAAAACGATCAACTTGATATCATAATAGATTGTGGAATTCAGGATTTTTTTATTGGAGTCAACAGAGAATTACACCAAAAGTTACTTTACTTTAACCTCAAACACGACTATATTGAACGACCCGGAGGACACTCCATGGATTACTGGAATAATGCGCTTCAATATCAAGTACTTTTCTTTCATAACTTTTTTAAAAAAACAAACAAAAAATAGACTTTAAGAGATTATTAATATGTAAGTTGTTTTGGGTTTTGGGTATAAGGTTTTAGGTATTGGGTATTGGGTATTGGGTATTGGGTTTTGGGTTTTAATTTTGGGGGTTAATTTTTAATATGAATGAAATAATCATTTTTTTTATTTTTTGAATATCATTCATTAATTTTTGATACTCTTCTAATGAAAAATAGTCTAATTCATAACAAAGAAGTATCAAATATTCTGTTTCACTTGCAGATCCTAAGGCAATATATAAATATCTTGAAAATTCTTTTTGTGAACTTTTAACACACCCTTCTGAAATTTTTGTCGGAATAGATGAAGTTGATCTTCTTATTTGAGAGGTTAATCCAAAAAGTTCTTCTTTTGGGAAAGATTTTGTGGCTTTATAGATTTCTAAGGTTAGCTCATGACCTTTTTCCCATACGTTAAGTTTTCTGAAATCTTGCATAGTTTTTGGAGTTAAATGAGTTAATATTCAATTCGCAAAAATATAAATTTATTCTATAACTACAACCCAAGACCTAAAATCAAAACCCAATACCTAAAACCCAATACCAAAAACTAATACCTAAAACCCAAAACCCAATACCCAAAACCCAATACCTAACCTGGACAAGCCAGAACCAAAATAGCACACAGATGACACTGATTAAACAGATTGCCACAGATTAGTTTAGTCTTACTTTTTTAAATTATTTGAAAATATTTTTCTTCTAATTTCGGGGCGCTTTCCAAAATTTAAAAGCAATCCAAACTCAACATCTGTAGCTTTTAAATAGTTGATAAGTTGTAATTCATGTTGTTCACAAAGAATTTCTACTGCTTTTAGTTCTACAATAACAATATCATTTACCATTATATCAGTATAATAATCTCCAATGATTTGATTATCATAATGAACCTTTATCGGTTTCTGGCATTCAACCTTAATCCCAATTTTGTTTAATTCAATATAAAGAGCTCTTTCGTATACTTTTTCTAAAAATCCATACCCTAATGTATTATAAACCTTAAAAAAACATTTTATCACCATATCTGTTAGTTCGTTAAGTTGTGTTAGATTATCCATATTTACAGTTTTAAGACGAAGCAAAAATAATAAAAATTAAACTAAATTAATCTGTGTAAATCAGTTCAATCTGTGTCATCAGTGTGCAATTAATAACTTAACTAAAGAGTTGTAAGTCAAATCATAATAACGGGATTTTTAAATATTGTGCCAAAAAATACACGAATATTAAGAATAAGGTACTAAAACCCAATACCTAAATAATTGTTACAGGTTAATTGTAAATTGTTAAATAAATTCATTATTTTTGTTTTTTTATTGAATTAATTTATGGTAAATTCGGAACAAACATTAGTTAGTCTTTCCAATGAACTCAATGAGATTTTTGAAAATGCTGCAACCGCATTAATATTAGTGGACAATGACGTTAAAGTAGTGAATATCAATCGTGCAGGTACTGAACTTACAAATCTTAGTAAGGAAATTGTTTTAGGTAAACTGGGAGGAGAAGTGATGAACTGTGTTAATGCCTGGGAAGACGGGCACGTGGTTTGTGGTAAAGGACTTCAATGTGGTCACTGTAATTTAAGAGGACTAGTAAATGAAACATTTAATACCGGAAAAAATCAATACAAGGTTGAAGGAATATTAGATATAAATCATAATGAACAAATCATACGATTAGAATTACAAATATCGATTTCTTTAGTTGATGTTAATCATGGCAAATACGCACTTATTACAATCAATGATATTACACAATTAAAAAATCAAGAAAGATTGTTAATTCAGGAAAATGAAGATAAAGATCGTTTTATCTCCATTTTAGCACACGATTTAAAAGGTCCTTTTAATTCTTTACTTGGCTTCTCCGATATCTTATTAGAACACTTACACGAATATGATATCAGAATTATTGAAGATCAAATCAGAATCATCCATAACACTTCTCATAAAACTTTTGAATTACTAGAGCAGATTTTACTATGGGCAAAAGCGCAATCCGGGAAATTAGTGTTTGATTTCCAAGATTTTAGTTTCCTTGAAGTGGGTCAATCAACCATTGCTTTATTAGAGAACCAACTAAAATCAAAAAACATAAAAATCTCCTGCTTTTCCGCTGAAAATATTCAACTCCATACCGATTTAAACTTCATTAAAACAGTTTTACGCAACTTGATTTCAAATGCCATTAAATTTACTCCGGCAGGTGGAACTATCAAAGTTTTTGCTAAAAATGGTATTGATGGGACAACCATTGTTGTTTCAGATAACGGGGTAGGAATTGATTCCACTATCATCCCTAAAATCTTTGAAGTAAAAGAAAAACATCATACTTTAGGGACTCAAAATGAGTCAGGGTCTGGGTTCGGCTTAAAACTGTGTAAAGAATTAGTTGAAAAACTGGGTGGTAAAATATGGGTTGAAAGTGAAGTTGGAGTAGGGAGTTCTTTTAAGTTTATGATACCGAGAAATTAGTGAATAGTGAATAGTGAATAGTGAATAATGAATAATGAATAATGAATAATGAATAGTGAATAGTGAATAGTGAATAGTGAAAAAAAGAATATGAAAGGTAGATTTTTATTGATTGGAATTTGGGTTATATGTTTTGGATTTTTAGGATTTAGTCAGAGCAAATTTAATTACCAAATTACATTAGTGCCTGTTTCAAATAACGGATTGCCGGGTCTGCATTCGTTTGCTTATGCTCAACATGAAGGGAAATGGCTGATTATTGGTGGCCGTAAAGATGGGCTTCATGCACGTCAACCTTTTAACACATTTCCTGAACCATTTAGTAATACTGATATCTATGTTTTTGACAAACAACCACATCACTTATACAACGTTAACATCGATTAATGTTCCGGAATTGATTTATGCCATTCAAAACAACCAATCCATTACTCCCTATTTCAAGCAAATACAAGACACTATTTTTGCGGTCAGTGGTGGTCATTTAAAAAAAATGGGAAATCATTTTTATTTAGTTGGTGGACACAGATTTGATGGCAGATACAATCCATAAGGATTAACAATCTCTTCAGGAGTTTTTCAAATTGATGTTGATTTACCATTTTTATATCCTGTTGATATAAAAGAGAGTGGATATACACCCATCACTTCCTTCAATCAGTATTTAAGCAATTATCACAGTGCAGTGGCGTGTTTATATGACAGCATCAATAATAATATGCATTCCATTTTTTTTGGGGGTATGAGCCAATATTACTATCAGAATGGTAGTTTAATTCAAGATGATTCTGTACCTTTTGTAAAAACGATTAGTCGCCTAACGCGAGATCTAAATGGGAATCTCACGGAGTATCAACTACCAGTTGAGATGCCCGCTTTGAAAGGATCGAGTGCAGAATTTATTCCCAATTTAAATTTACCTCATTACTCAAACAAAGTTATTCAACTCAGTGAAATCAATCAAACCCAATTTCTGATTGGGCACATTTTTGGAGGGATTCACAGTCCATCATTGCATCCATTTTTTAGTACACAAACGAATACAACATCTGCTGATACGACCATTTATGAAGTTTGGTTAACGGCAACACCTCAATCTATCATAGAGTATCAGATTGATGGCACCAATCCTTATTCAGTATCTGTGTATCCAAACCCGTTTGAAGAAACCTTTAAGGTTCAGTTTACAATAGATAAGTCAGCCACTGTAAATTATTTAATCACAAACAGTTTGGGACAAATCGTATTACAATCTGAACCAAGTATCTTTGAAAGTGGAAACAACACCATTGAGATAAAAATAAAAAATGATAATAATACGGCACCATTGTATTTAGTATTAGTTTTTGACCATAAATTCTACGTCACAAAGAAATTGATCAAAAAATAAGAAATTTTTCTATTAATTAAGCCACAAATTCACGAATAAAAAACGAATGAATTTTTTGAATTTTGTTGATTTATTGCAAATTGCGATTTTTAATTTTCTAATTTGCTAATTTGCTAATTATTTTGCCCTTCGCCTTTCGCCCTTTGCCTTTTTTTTATATATTTGCCCCGAATTTTTTTAAAATAAAAAATCATGATAGAAGTTCAAAATCTTACCAAAGACTATGGTAATGGGAAAGGGGTTTTTAACCTTTCTCTGACCATCAATCAGGGAGAAGTGTTTGGTTTTCTGGGACCTAACGGCGCCGGGAAAACTACAACCATCCGTAATTTGATGGGGTTTATTAAACCAACCAACGGAAAATGCACCATTCAGGGGCTTGATTGTACCCTGAAAAGAGAAGCAGTGATGCAAAAAGTGGGTTATATCCCGGGTGAAATCGCCTTTTTTGATTCGATTCGTGGCGATCAATTTATCCAATTTATGGCTGAAATGAGAAAACTGAAAGATCTTTCCTATTGCCATGAAATTCTGGATATGTTCGACCTGAATCCGAAAATGAAAATCAAAAGAATGTCGAAGGGGATGAAACAAAAACTGGGAATTGCCCTCGCTTTTATGCACAATCCTGAAGTGCTGATCCTGGATGAACCTACTTCCGGCTTGGATCCACTGATGCAACGTTTATTCAATGAGCTGATTATGAAAGAGAAAGCAAAAGGAAAAACCATCCTGATGTCCAGCCACAGCTTTGAAGAGATTGAAAAAACATGCAGTCGTGTGGGATTTATTAAAGATGGAAAACTGGCAGCCATAGAACTGATGGAACATGTGAAACATGGTAAGAAAAATAGCTATATCATCTATTTTTCTAATGCTGAAGATGTTGCAAAATTTAGAAATAACAGTACTTTTGAGATCCTTGAAGTGGAAGGAAATCAGATTCGGATCGCTTTGAGTGGTAAAGTAAATGGATTGATTCAACAATTGGCACAATACGACATTGTAGATATTCAATCTGAAAAAGGTAGTTTAGAAGAATTATTTATGCCCTATTACGGAGGTTAATATGAATTGGAGTTTATTTAAATTTGATATCAAAAGAAATTATGTTCTTTTTACTGTGATCACCGGAATTATGATGCTTTATATGAACATCATTCTCGGTATGTATAACCCAAATGGGATGGAAGCGATGCAGGAATTGGCTAAAATGAAAATGGGCGGTGGAGATATTATGAAAATTATGGGATTCGACTTCGGCACCAATATCAATCCATCCTTAACCCAATATTTATCTCAGTATTTCTACGGTTTTTTGATTTTTATGTTCCCACTCATTTATGTGATCTCCATTGGGAACCGATTGATTGCCAAAAGTGTGGATAATGGATCGATTGCATTTTTACTTTCAACACCCAATACCCGCTTTAAAATTGCATTTACTCAGGCACTATTTTTAATCATCACTACCTTTTTACTTGTAGCAGCAGTTACATTAAGCGGTTTATCTTTTTCAAAAGGGAAATTCCCGGGGATGCTCGATAATAGTGCATTTTTACTCCTTAACTGGGGTGCTTTTCTTACCATGTTCACGATATGCGGGATCACCTTTTTCTTCTCCTGTATTTTCAACGAATCATCCAAATCGATCGGTTTTTCGACAGCAGTCCCTGTGATTTTCCTCTTAATGCAGATGATTTCCAATGCCGGAGAAACCTTCAAATTCATGAAAAACATCACTTTCTTCACCCTTTTTGACACCACCAAAATAGTAGCCGGTGAGTCCGTTGGATGGAATCTTCTCGTTTTGTTTCTTTTAGGGGCATCATTCTTCACTGTTGGGATTCTGATTTTCAGAAAAAGAGATTTATCGGTTTAAAAGACGAAGGAAGTCAATAGTCTATGGTCGATGGTCAATAGTAGGGAAAAAATAGATTTACCATTATCGACTATCGACCATCGACTATCGACTATCGACCATCGACCATCGACTTTCTAAAACTTCCAAATCGGAATATCGAAAAAATTGATCAATATTAATATCGCTGTATAACTTGAAAATGCGGCGAATAACAACCCCCAGACCATGGCGGGAATTTTCGTCTGTTTGGCTAATATGGTGGCATCTCCGGCTGATTGTCGGTTAAATAGGGATAAATATAGGATTACTAATGATGAAAATAGTGCTTCCACTCCAATAAAGGTGGTGTACAAAAGCGCTACATGGTTGATCCACTCCGGTTTCAAAAATAACACATAACTATTGGCTGCAGAAAAAATGATCACCCAAATAATTCCGTAACTGTTTCTGATCCACAATAATAACATAAAAATAGCAATTATGGATACCATAAATAGAAACCCTTTTTGGTATCCTACATGGATGAGATAGAAAGAGAAATAGGAAAAAACGGATGCAAATAGATACCCGGCGAGCGAAATGATGATCGATCCAAACTTATTCTTGGAAGTGATGGTCGTGGCACCGGAAGTGTCTTTAAAAAGTTCAATTTTTTTGACAGATGCATCAAACGGAAGGGCAAAAAGGGCATGTCCCAACTCGTGAATCAACGTGTTGATCATATTAAAAAACTTACCTACAACCGGTATTTTGGGAAGTATAAATGCCAATGCAACAAACAGATAAATATCGGAAATGTTGAAAATTTTAAGATCATACATAATCGTGCTGTTCTAAAAGTGAATTTAAGTTGCAAAAATAACCAAAAATCATTGCCAAATGACGAAAATAAAATTGAAAAATGATCAATAAAACAGTCAAATTTAGTAATTTTGCAGCTTAAAAACAAAAACTAAAACAAAGCATGCAAAACTTCATTTTTATTTTCTTTGCCGTTTACACAGCCATCCTGTTTTTGGTTACCTGGCTCACCTCGAGAAAAGCAACCAATGAAACCTATTTCACCGGCAACAGAAAATCGCCTTGGTATGTAGTAGCTTACGGCATGATCGGAGCCTCGTTATCAGGTGTAACTTTTATGTCTGTTCCCGGAGATGTGGCCAACACCAACTTCACCTATTTTGCAGTGGTTCTCGGCTATGTGATTGGCTATTTGATTATTGCTTTTATTTTACTCCCTTTATATTATCGGTTAAATCTGGTTTCCATTTATCAATACTTAGGAAATCGATTCAACACAACGGCGCAGAAAACCGGAGGATTGATGTTTATCATCTCCCGCTTAACCGGATCGGCACTCAGAATGTATCTGGTTATCTTTGTGATGCAGATTTTTATTTTCGACAGTTGGGGCATCCCTATATGGGCGACTGCACTGTTTATGATTTTTATCATTTTTCTCTACACCTTCAAGGCAGGGATCAAAACGGTGGTGTGGACCGACATGCTGCAAACCACTTTTATGTTAGTAGCCATGGTGATCTCGATCTATCTGATTTTTAAAGGGATGGATATTTCAATAAAAGACACATTCCGCTTTTTAGAGGATCGTGGGCATACGCAGATCTTTGATATGGACTGGCGTTCCAAGACGTTCTATCTCAAACAGATATTGGGCGGGATGTTCATCACCATCACCATGACCGGATTGGATCAGGATATGATGCAGAAAAACCTAACCTGCAAAAACCTGAAAGAAGCCAAAAAAAACATGCTCACCTTCTCCGGAACTTTGGTGTTTGTAAACGCGCTTTTCCTCATTTTAGGAGGGTTGCTTATCGTTTACGCCAATCAGAAAGGGATCGATATCCAAACATTAATCAACAATAACCAAACCGACAAAATATTCCCAACCATTGCCTTGAACCACTTAGGATTAGCTGCTGCCGCCTTTTTTGTAATCGGATTGATCTCAGCAGGTTATTCCAGTGCGGATGGCACTTTTGCAGCGATCACGACCAGTTTTTGCTACGACATCCTCAATATTGAGAAATGGGCCAAAAACGAAAAACAAAAAAGTCTGATCAGAAGGTTAACCCACATCGGGATGTCGATACTCTTTTTAGCCATAATTCTGGTTTTTTCACAATTCCACAACGATTCACTGATCCGGATCATCTTCACAGTTGCCGGTTACACTTACGGCCCCATACTCGGGTTATTTGCGTTTGGGATGTTCTCCAAAAGGGAGATCCACAACAATTGGTACATTCCGGTGATCTCCATCGCTACTCCGGTAATCACATTTATCATAGCCAAATTCGCTCCGGTCGTGTTAAATGGCTATAAATTAGGGTTTGAGTTGATCATTTTAAATGGTGCATTGATGATGTTGTTACTCCATTTAGGAAGTAAAAAAGCAATAAAATCTTAATTTATCAGTTATTACCTAAAAAAACAACATGTTAGTCAACAAACTTAAAAATTACAAAATATATCTTTGTTCCATATCTCCCAGGAGGCACGAATTATTGAAAGGGATGGATATCGAGTTTGAATCTTTACCAACTCACATGGATGAATCACATCCTGATGGGTTCACACCACTCGAGGTAGCCGAATATTTATCCAAGCACAAGCTCTCCCCCATCCTCTTTGACGAATACGAAGAGCAATCCATATTCATTGCCTGTGACACGATTGTAGTCATAGATGATATAATCATTGAGAAGCCAAAAAACAAAGCCGATGCGCTTCAGATGTTACAACTCTTATCCGGCAAAGAGCATACGGTCATCAGTGGATTAACGGTTGCCAACAAAAAGAAAAGTTTCACTTCCAGTCGCACTTCAATAGTAAAGTTCAAAGATTTTACCGACGAAGAGCTCCACTACTACATCAACAAATACAAACCATTCGACAAAGCCGGCTCTTATGGCATACAGGAATGGATTGGCTATATCGGGATCGAATACATCCAGGGATCCTTTTACAACGTCATGGGCCTCCCCACCAAACTCCTCTGGGAAATGTTAGAAAAAATCACGAAAGACTAGGCGAAAGACGAAGGTAACAGGTAACAGGTAATAGGTAACAGGTAACAGGTAACAGGTAACAGGTTGTCAATGCCTAAATTTGGTTGACCGTTTGTTTACTTGTTTTTGGCATATTATCATTGGTTGACTTGTCCTTGTTGGGGAGCTCTGAGCTTGGTCTTGGGCTAGCCCAAGACCAAGCTCAGAGCTGGGTTCCAAAATTTTTGAAGATTTTTTTCTTCGGGATTTTGGTTTTGCAAATATATACTTTTTTCGAATGAAATTGGTGACTTTCTTTGTAGCTTACAATGAGGCTTTTCGTAGTTATAAAGGTACACTGATCGGTCAACTTCTTTCACTAATGTCTCGTAATTAGTAATCGTTCTGTAGCTTAAATAGTTGTTTTTAATCACTCCATTAATTCTCTCTGCTTTACCATTCTCCCAGGGGGCAACACACATACTATGGAGAAAATCTTCAGTCACATCTAAAAACTCTTTTGCACCATATTGTCTACCGCCATCTGAATGAAAAATTAAGCCGTTTAGATCTTCCCCTTTACGGAACCTTAATGCGCTATTTAATGATGCAATTACTGTCTGCTCTGTCGTTAAACGCTTTGATACAGAATATCCTACAATAACTCTTGAGTAAGCATCAATTATAAAGGTAATATAGTAAAAATGACCATTAATTTTGAAATATGTGGTGTCTGATTGCCAAACTTGATTAATCCTGGTTATCTCTAAGTTTTTAATTAAATTATCAAAACGGATTACTCCACTACTATCTGTAGTATGAATAAATCTCTTTTTCCTCTTTATCATTAATCCTGCAAGCTTACACAATTCTTCAAATTGATCTCTCCCAACATAACAAGGTCGCTTTTTATAATAAATATCCCTTACACCCATAGTGGGATGATCCATCCTGACTTCGAAAACAATTTCCTTCTCTAAATGAAGAATGTCCTTTTTTTTAGTGTCTCTTTGAAGGATTTTATATACTGCTTGTTTGCTGATATTCATAGCTTTATAAAGTGCATTTAGTGAGTGCGGGTATTCTTCCCTATGTTCTTGATAATGTCGGAAGGCTTCGTTTCGAACTTTTTTTATGTCTACGTTATATATCTCCTCTGCTAAATCTATCATCTTTCCTTGAAAATCTATAACAATTTGTTTTTCAGCTAGCATCATTTTCAACATTGCAATTTCTTTATCTTTTGCAATGAGTTGCTTTGTGTCACTTTCAGTTTCTACTATTAATTTTTCTTTCTTAGTTGCCATATTACCATATTTATTTAACCATTTATAAACTGTACCTCTCACGGTATCATACTGTCTGCAAAGGTCGGCAATTTTTGTTTGTCCTGATTCTATCTCTTGGACTTTTTTTCTCTTGAAGCTTTCACTGAAATGTCTTCTTTTTCTTTCTTCTAATGTTAAACTAATTTCTTTCATAGGTTCACTTTTTTTATTAATTTTGTTATTAAAAAGTGGTCAACCTATTTCAGGCATTGACAGGTAATAGGTAACAGGTAACAATGAAAAATGAATAATGAAAATTTAATAAAAGAAAACTAAAAACTTAAACCCAAAACCTAAAACCCAATTAATCCACATTAGCTTATTATCACATTAGCACATTAGCTTATTATTTTGGGCATTCCGGCACCATCTATCCCACAGTCCTACCCTGCTGCCGTCGGGCTTGTTCCGGGGTGCGCTTCGCTCCCGTACTTCGCTGCACTTCACTTAAGAAAGTACACAACCCACCTGTCCATATATCGCGGCGCTCGTTCCAGCTCGTACCGCCTTCGGCGCCCTCCACATCCCTAATGCGAAAAACCTGCGGTTTTTTGGGTTTTGGGTATTGGGTTTCAGTTATCAGTTTTGCTCCAGTCTCCAGTCCCTCGTCTCTTGTCGATTTTTCATTTCCCTAAACTCCAGAGGAGTGTTATATTGGTGGCAAATGAAACCTCCCCCCCTTCGAATCACTCCGTAGGAGTGAAATCTTAATATGAATTAAATGAACTAATCAATCTAAAAAAATATTGTAAAATTGAAATTCTTTTTTTTATATTTGCAAACGAAAAAAACACGGTTATTCACTTCCAGTTGGAAGCTAACCGTAATAAAGAAGAGAAAGAGTTACGGTTATAAATAATTTATAAACCATTGAAATATGACACCTATTAATAAATTTAAATGTTCTAAATTCTTAATTATCCTTTTACTGTTGACTATAAATGGTTGTAACTCGACAACTAAAAATAATCAAAATGTCACTTTAGAAAAAATGAAAAGTAATATGATTGACAGTTCTCAGATTACACAAATTGAAATGTCATTAAATGATAAAAAAATAATTGACACCCTTGAAATAATCGTTGTTCAAGCTGCAAACGGTTACGAATATGAAATGTTCAATTACGACTTCAACCCTATCATTGAGATAGAACTTGATAAGTTTGAAAATATTAAGGTTAAACCATTTCCATATAAAACACTTATGGGAGTGGCTTATCAAGGAGTATTTGACAAAAAATATTGCCCTCCAATTATTGAAAAAGTAGATGTTGACTTTCTGATTTTAACTCGATTCGACAAAGAATATGGCGAATTAACTAGTTCTGATGAAATGAGATGGGGATATGAATTGAAAATTGTCAATACTGAAACATTAGAGCAGTTAAAATCAATTAATGCTCACAATTTTAAAGACTATACAGACATTGAAAAGCACATTAAAGACAACATTGAAAAACTTAAGATTGATATTGAAAAGTTAAAATAAAAACGGTTTATAACAAACGCTAAAACTAAGTGGCCCTTCTCCACATTGACAAAAAAAATAAAAAAAAACTAACACTCACTGGCCAATTGTCGCTAATGCCAACCTACCGTTAAATCCCCCAATACAATGAAAAGAACAAATCAAACCATATTGACATTTTGGACTTTAGTTATTCTTTTAAGTTCTTGTTGTGTTGGCGCAAAAGTTGATTATTTGGGGAATAATCTATACCTTTCTGAATATGATAGCTATGACAGAAGAATCCTTTATCAAACAAAGCGCTGTGCTAATTCAGGTGTTGAGATTGTGCCAATGACAGTTATGGCAATTTCACATAACCATAAATGGATTATTGCAAAATCAGGAAATAAACGGGAACAGACAGATTATAAGTATTGGGTAATAAAAAACGATTATAAAAAGAGTCCAAATCCTGATACCATTAAAAAAAATACATTTAAATTTGATAATATTAAAGATTTTGAGAAGTTCCTTGTAGATCATAAAATTGATCTTACATTGATTGAATTTGATTGAAATAAAACTCTTAATACACCAATAATTATTCTCCTTCATCATAGCTATAGACATGCCATTCCTCTGGGATTGTGAAATGTGCATTATTTTTCATTTATCATTTATCATTTAAGATCTCAGGGCTCCGCCCCTCTGAATCATCAACACCCAATCATCTGCTACAAAGATCGCACTCCTACGGAGCTGAAAATTAACAAAACCCATTCATCTGCTACAAAGATCACACTCCTACGGAGCTAACGAAGGACAAAGGTAAAAAGTAAAAGGTAAAAAGTAAAAGGTAACAGGTAACATTCTTTATTATTCATTCGTCTGTGGTCTTTTCTCGTTCCACAGTGTTTTTAATTAAAAAGTTAGGACACATTAACACTGTGAAACATCTTATAACATTGTGAAACATTGTGAAATAAATGCGGGGATTTATATTATTTATAGCCCGCAGATTTCGCAGATCCCCGCAGAAGATTTTATTCACTATTAACTATTCACTATTCACTATTCACTAGTACTTCACCGCCTTCTTTCCGCTCCATTTCGAAGGTTTGAAAATATAGATGCCGTCACTGTAAGTGTTCATCGGGATCTCTAAGCGCTGATTATTCATAAGGAATTGATGGATGACGCTTCCTTTAGCGTCAAAAATGGTGAACTGTAAAGGTAATTGCTCCTGATTAACTTGAATGATCACACTTTCAGTTTCTGCCCGGTAATATAATGACCATTCGGTTTGTGGATTGGAAATGGAAACATCACTGCCTAATACTTTAACCACATGGAAATCATCAAAATAGAACCCATCATAGTTTTGGGCTTGATCGGACAGAATGGTGAATTGTATTTTGATCTGCTCTCCTATAAAATCGGTTAATGGGATCATTTCGTGTACCCATTCATTTTGGAAGCCATGATACACCGGATTGCCAGTATCTTGAAAATTTCCACCAATGAGGGAATGATTGGAGGCCATGGGTATCCAAGTGATTCCTCCATCCGAGGAGATCAGGATTTGAACAAAATCGAAATTGTATTCTAAGGCCCATTTGGCATAAAAATCTATATAAGCATACACACAACCGGTGAGATCTATCGTGTTGTTTAACTGTACAATCGAAGAATTGCTGTCGTAATAGTTTCCATTAGGGGAATCAGTTATTGAGGTGGATGGAGAGTGATAGTCCGAAGCTGTTAGATTCCACATCGGAGAGTTCCATGCGTTAAAATCGGTACAATCATCATTCACTAAATAGGTGGCGTTTCCGAAATATTTAACAACTGTATCTGTATAAGTAAAATAGCCATTATTGACACGCACTTCAAAAATAATCGAATCCCCTTGATGAATGGTATTATCCAATTGGATCATGATGGAGTCTGAAATGGTTTCAAGAATCTCCATGTTTGTAAACGTAACAGAATCTCCAAAAGAGAGAATATTGGATGTGATCGGAGCAAAAGAAACATGAAAAGTGGTTTGGTCAATATTCCCTAATGATGTAATTGAAAATGGGATCTGAGCCTGAGTGGTGGAAACCACCGGAGCCGAAAGATCATTCCATTTGGCATAAGGGAGCGCTAATCTTAATAATGCAAGATTCATCGGTAAATAATCGTGACAAATTCCCTCAATTTGATCCATAGCCGGCCAAAAGCCATTCCAGGAATCACCGGCTTCAGGAGAGAACTCAATAATTCGGTTTTTGGTGGTTTGTTCTCCGTAAAACCAGTCACTACTTCCCCCATTGGCAGTATAGTTGAGCACTTCATAACAAGTGCCATAAATAAAATGGTTTTGTTTAGTTAACAGTTGTGCATATTGACGAAACATTGCAGAATCGGGATTAATAGTGGGTAAGTAGCCCCAGGGATAGATCAACATATTGCCGTAACAGTGATTGTTGATGGCCAATGAAAACTGATTGGTTTCACATAACAGCTTGATTTGTTGTGTTTCCACTTCACTAAATGCAGATGTTCCCCGATAGGTTTCATCATCTCCATAATTAGAAGATCCAATATTATTATACCCCCATTGATAACCATAATTTCTGTTTAAGTCAACACCAATGGTGTAATTCGAGTTTGTTTTCCGATTTTTACGCCACATCCCTCCCCCATTGGGGTTTTGTGTCTGGTTAAACCGATAACCGTCCGGATTAACACAAGGAACAAAATAGAGATCCAAATGATCCACCAGATATTTGACTTCAGGATTGGTGTTGTAATTTTCCAGTAAATACCACATAAAATAGATCAGTTGTTGCATTCCTGCCGGTTCACGGGCATGAGTTAAAGCCGTCAAAAGTACTTGTGGTTTTTGAATCGAAATTTGTACAGTTGACTCCAACTTTACGTAATACATTTTATTTCCATTCGTTGTGATGGTATTAGAGATGGGAATAGTATCACTAATCAGATCAGGGTAAAGCTGGTTCATCTCATTGATTTCCGTATAGATTTCATTTAAAGTCAAATAACCACCCATCGATCCCAAATGAAAATGGGATGGTGTTAATCTATAGTTTTTATCGGTTTTAAGTCTTTTATTAATATCATCAATTGATAAATTAATATTCCTATCCTGATAATAGTTCGTCATATCAGGAATAAGGATTTCGTAGCTAAAATGTAGTTGATCAATCGATTGAATTTCAGATTCCGAAAACTCGCCGATAATATAATCTCCTCTGGAAAAATCCAAATTTTCTAAATTGACCCCGGCTTTTGCGAGAAGGGTTAGTTGATTCCAATCCGGAATAGTAATTTTAATTTTGGAATAAATTTCGTTATTTTGTCCATAAAAAAACAAAAAACAGAAAAGAAAAACAGGAAAGAGGATCGATTTTTTCATAAGAAATATATCATAAGATTATGGAGTGCAAATATAAGAACATTAATGGTTCCATCATTCAAAATTTATGCAAAATTCAATGTTGGAAGCTAAAAATGTTGTATATTTGCAAATCAAAACAAAGGGTCAACTGTTCCTTCCTTTTTTTGGTAGTTAATTTATGAGATCAAGACAGTTGGCAGATTTGTATTTTTTTTAAATTTGATTAACTACAATCGTTATTTTTTTATTTCATTAAATATAGCATGAAAAAACTATTTACTTTACTTTTATTATTTTCAATAATTCATACTTTCGCTCAAAACCTGAAATGGGATTCCGTAAATGAACTTGAAGAAAAAATCTTTAACACTTCTTTGGGTGTTTCAGGTGAATATATTGGGGATGTTTCCGGTTTTCAATATTATATTTATCACCATCCTAAAAATCAATTTATCATTAATGAAGAGATCGTTTTTAGCATCATTAAAGTGCAGAATAATAAAGTAATTCAATCTACCGAATTTTTTGATAAAAAATATAATTTACTTAAAATCACCTTGATAAATTCAAAAATTTGCGTTTTATTTATTGATGATTCAGATAAAAATACTCCTACTGTTAAAATTGACTATTATGACCCCAATACTCTTATATTTGAAAAAACTTCAATATTATACTCCTTCAAAACCATTGAAAAAAATATTAGTTTAAAAAAAATAGTGTTTTCAGAAGATCGTTCAAAATTTGCGATTTTATCTCCTGCCATTAATCCTAAGAATGATAGAGGATGTTTGCTTTTTAAAGCATTTGACATTCAATTGAATCCAATATTTGAATCTTATTTTTCTGTTGATTTTGAAGGAGCCAATACATTAGGTGATTTTCTCATTAGTAATGAAGGAATTATTTATTTTAATATTAACAATTTCCACGCTACAGATGATGTAGATATTTTTAAAAACATCTATTTCAATAAGGTATCAACTGATGAAATAAGAACCGTTAAATATGAGATTCCAAGTGATTTTACTTTTCAGGATATGAAATTCACTTCAGGAATAAATCAACAGGGATATGTTAGATTTTTAATTACAGAAAAGGAAAAAATCACTTTTTATGCACTTGATTTTAGTACTGAAGAGATTAGCGATGTAATCCATTTTGAAACACCTGTCGGATTTTGGAAAATTGAGAAATGGAATACTTTTAAAAATGGCAATTCTGTTTTATTGCTTGCAGACAAAGGGATCACCTTTTATTCTTCTCAAGCTGGACAAACTTATGTCTATTGGAATCGTAACTTATTAGCTCTTCATTTTAACGAATCCGGAAATGATTTAATCAAGCAAGATACAATATTTAGACATTTTGTTGATTATGAAAGGTTTAAATCGGTAGAAGGAAATTTAAAATCTTCTTTATTCTTTATTCCAACTGATCATTCCATCTCTTTTTTATACAATACAAATCCAAAAGTGAACAAGGATAATAGTTCAACATTTTATGATCGGGTTGGGACACCAAAGCCAATCACTAAAATGTGCACCATTTCTGATGACGGTGAGATAACAAACAGTTTAGTATTTAATTCTGAACAAGAAGGAGGTGTGTTTATTCCAAGTTTTTCTTTTATTCATTCTGATTTAAGTATAAACATTTGTAAATCCTTTAAGAAAAAAATTGTATTTGGTAATTTTAATTTTTAAATATATGAAAAAACTATTTTTTTTAATCTACGTTCTTTTATGCACAAATTTTGGATTTAGTCAATCCATTAATTGGGGTTTAACAACAAAAACTCTCGAAAGTTTCAGTTTCAATTGGTACAGTAAATCTGCAACTTATGTTGGAAATATAAACGGATTTGATTATTATGTTTATTACAGGAGGGCAAAAAGTCCTGTTATACTATCTGACAAAATCAATATAGCTTTGGTAAAAGTTAAGGATAATCAAGTTATTCAGTTCACAGAATTCGTCAAAAAAGATTATTTAAAAATCAATTTTCAAATCGTAGAAAATAAAATTGGGGTCGTTTATCTTGAACGTGGTCTTGATAGTACCAGGGATGTGAAAATTGATTATTTTGACCCTGATCTTCTAACTATTCAAAGAACTCAAACACTCTATTCTTACAAGTGCTATATAAATTTTAATGCTTATGCTAAATTTGCAGTTAGTGAAGACAAAAAAACATTTGCAATCATGACTTTTGCAATAATGCCTGATTCTAAAACTACCGGACTTTTAATTAAAACTTTTGATAATCAGTATAATGAGAAAAATGAGATCTATATAGAGGATGAACATAAATTTTATAGATTATATGAACAACTGAATGTAAATAATGACGGATCCGGATATGTTGTCATTTCAGATTATGTAGTTGAAAAGAATAGTTATTATTTAGATTACATTGAAATTATAAAATATCATGATAATGATTATGCCAAAGTAAAATATGAAGAAAAGAATATGTCTGATTTAATTAGTTCTTACGTCATTCAAACCGGAAAAGAGAGTGCAAAGTTTGTTTTATCAACCAAGGAAAATCTGAAAATTTTTGATTTAGATTTTAGCGGTGACAATGTAACGGAATCTAATTCTTATGCACTCAAATCGGGTAACTGGATGATTGATAAAGTTCTAAAATTAGACAATGGAAATCTATTTTTCTCTGTGGCAAACCGTGGAATGGAAATATTTTCATCTTCTAACAGCAGAACCATTGTTTATTATAACAAAAGCTATCATTTTTATTGTTTTGATGCTACAATGGATAATTTAATATATGATATGAAATCAGGAAGATATTACAGTGTTAATGAAGGGATTCAATCACCTGATGGTTATTTGACAGTTCCAACATTTTATGATCAAAAAGATAATAACGTAACCATGATCTACAATTCTGATGAGGATTATCCTGAAGATCATACAGAAAAGAATGGAGAAGATGATCGCATCATTACTACTTCTGCTACCGAAACTTCCTTACTTCAAAAAACAGTTATTGATGAAACAGGATTTGTAAAAACAACAACATTGACCAACAGTTCTGATGAAAAAGGGATTTTCGTTACTCCTTTTATCCATGTAACAGAAGATGGAAAAATCATGATTGCTAAAATCAATAACAAAAAAATCACATTTGGATCTATTAATTATTAAATAAATTAGTCATTTTAAACAATTAAAAATTATTGACATGAAAAAATTAGTATTTATTTTTATGGGCTTACTTTTGACTTTCACAAGTCAGGCTCAACTTGCAAAATGGGGTCCTGTTTTAAAATTGGAAGAATATGTGATCAATGGGAATCAAAACATTCATGGTAAATACCTTGGGGAGATTAATGGTACCGATTATTACACTTATTATTCCCGTAAACCAAAATTAGTAACTTTAGAAGATACAAGATTTGCATTTCTTGCTGTTAAAGGAACTACCATTACTAAATTCACACCCTATTCAGACAATAAATACGAATTTTTAGATATTTGCATTGCAAATGATCAAATTTGTGTTACTTATGAAACTGGTGAGAAAAAAGCAAAACGTGTGATTAAAGTGGACTATTACAGTCCTGCTACTCTAAAAAAAATCAAAACTGTGAATTTATATGATTTTGATCCTATTGACAAAGTAGATCCATACATCAATATTTTTCATTCTGAAAATAAAGAGTTTATTGGGTTGATGGCTAATGGTAAAAATCCAAATACCGGAAATGGTACTATTATTGTTAAAACGTACAATAACAAAATGGAAGAACTTTGGACAAGTTATTATGATTATAACGGAAACGGATATCCTGAAATTGGAGATATGATTATAACTAACAGCGGAAACGTCATTCTTAATTTTATGAAATATCAGGACAAAGATAAAGAAAGACTTCAATCTTTTTATTTTGTTCAGGTATCTGATGAGCGTATTGCTGAATTAGAATATCAATTGAAAGAAAAATTCAATATGGTTGACTATAAAATTGGTGAATACAAAAACAATCAGAATCTTTTTGTTTATACAAATGACATAGAGGTAAATGGATTAAAGCTTGATTTTTCGAATGAACAGATCAGCAATATTTTCACATATCAAACCTATGAAGGAAATTGGAAAATTGAAAAAATCATCGATTTAGGAAATGGAAAATATACTGCTGCATTACAAAATAGAGATATGGCAACTTATGTTGTGAGAAATTCGAATGGAGCGATGACTACAACTTTCTTTTACTGGAACAGAAGTTTTCTATTCTTAGGAATTAATGGTGAAAATGATGAACTCATTTATAAGAAAAATCTAGGTAGAAAATACAACCATATTCAAGGAATTCCATCTTATGAACAAGAGATTACTATGGATCCTTACTTTTTTGTAAAAGATGGAGATATCCATGTGGTTTATAATACTGATAAAAATACAGAAGATAAAGTTTCCAATAAAAAAGAAAAACCAACTATCATACCCGGACTTGTAATGGGAACGATGAAACCGGTCACAAAAATGGCTATCATTTCTGAAGATGGGGGCGTTCAGGTTAAAACATTATTCAGCTCTAAAACAGATAAAGGAATATTCCTTGCCAGACTATCTCATTTGAATAGTGATCAGGATCTGATTATTGTTAAAGCTAAATATAAAAAAACGGCAGTGGGAAAAGTGAATTTATAACCATCTATTTTTATAAAAAGGGGAAATTTATTTCCCCTTTTTTTATGTTTACTAAAAAAGCAATCCAGAAATTGAAACCCTGGTACCAATTAGAAAATCCTTAAAATATTTATTTTCTGCATTTTCTAAAATATGGGGTCTCAAAGTATTAAATAGATTAAAAATATCATTCGTCAATCCAAAGTAGGTTCCCCATGAAAGTCTTACTCTATTCCCTATCATGTAATCATAACCTATTTCAACATTTAGACTATAAATATTTGAATGTAAAACTCCAAAAGTATGTGCATCAATCCGGATAGCATTCCAATCAAATTTTAACTTCAAAAATGGACCATAAGGAGCATGACCATGTTTAAAAAGGTATTGTTTAAAGAAAATATTAAAGCCAATTCCATTATTTACCAATGGATTTGGGAGTGAATCCTGATACATATATTCAATGGTCTCTGAAGGATCAAATTTAAAACTAAAAAGATTTAATGCAACACCTACAGAACTTTTTTTACCAATAACATATTCAATTCCGGGACTAAATATCAGGCGGGGAATAAATATGGCAGAAGTTTTGAATGAATGTTCACTATTCCGGGATAAATAAAAATCGGATTGAACCAGAAACCTTTTGCCTAAATACCCTTTTGATTGCGCATTTGTTACAACGGGAATTATTAGGAGGACCACCAATACAATTCTATATAAAAGCGTTTTGATCATGGCTGTAAAACTGTTTTATAATTATCATACAAAAACTGCTTTAAAATTGGTTTCCCGTTAAAATCGGAGATATTCAAGGAATTGAAAAACACCAAATTTCCACTTTGAACATTAACAATTACAAATTGGGCTTCAATTTTTTTACGATTAGCAAAAATATGAGCTAATGTAAAAGGGAAGGATGGCGGCGTTAACGCAATAAGTGGTGCATAATAAAATCTGGTTATAAATCGATCCGGCACCGATCTGTAGTTTACCGTTATCAAATTTATATATTTAAAATCCATAATTTTTGAATATTCAGATAGATTTAATAACTGATGGTACACTAATTGTGAATCTAATTGAGATGCAATTTCATATTTCATGAGTTGCAATTGAGCGTAATAATTGTAACTTGCTGTTGTGAATGTAGGTGTAGTGAAATATGGGTTATTTGCCTTTGCAATATGTAAAGCAGTAAAAATGGATGAAATAGTATTCTGCAAATCATCGGTTTTATCTTTAACTATTTCTCTATTCTTATTGATTTTAAAATATTGAGGTTGGAAAATTATTAAATTTTCAGGTGAAATTTCAGAACTCCCGTTTGACATAGTGTTATTAAAATAGTTCATTACTTTAGCTACATATTTATTTTCGGGATAGGAATTAGTAAGTTTTTTGGCTACTGAAAATGTATATTGTTTTAGTTCCTCTATAGAAATTTTATTAAAAAAATAATGGATATTTTTATGTGATTCACTCAACTGATCATCATCAGATAATTCATATTTTTTAACAGTAGATTTTAATCGATAATACCCAAAGTTAGAGGCTAACCATGCCATATCAAGCATGGGATCATCAGGATATTGTTCAATTAAAAATAGATTATAAAAAAACGAGTTATTATAATCGTGTTCTATTAAATAAAGACCGAGTAATTCAAAACGAGACCAATGGATCAAATCAATGAAAAGCTGGTTAGGATTTTGTGGGGTTGAAGAATCGGTTTTAAACCACTTCTCTTTTTCTTTATTTCTATTTTGTAGTGATTTCTCTAATTGAATATCATTTGAATTATCTTCTGGATTGTCATCATTAAAGTAATCTTCAGACCATTGAATCTGATTATTGGTCAATATTGATTTAAAACTATTAAAATTAATTTTTAGATTTTTTGGGGAATCCAAATGGTGAAAAATAGCAGTAATATCAGAAGTAGTATATCCTGCAGCAAGAAAAAAATGTTCATAGCCAAACTGATCTGCCTCCAAATCATCGTCAGAAGATCTATTATGATCTTTATTTTTTAAATCCAGATACAATGATCTCTCTTTATGAGAAAATTGATCATAATCATGAGGGTGAACATTCACAATATGAGAAATTTCATGAGCCAAAACAAATGCTAATTCGCTTTCATTTGTCAGATTTGTGAGGAGTCCAATATTGATAAAAATAATCCCATCATTCGTTGAATAAATATTTATTTCGGAACTTCTGTATAGATAAACTCTAATTTTATCTTTCCATTGCAGATTTTTATCCAACAATCTATCAATAATACTTTGAATATAGTGATTATACTTTGTCCCATAAATCACCAAACCACTTGAAAATAAAGTGTTTACTTTTAAAGAATCGATATGGTGACTATTTTCCTGAAAATCCTGAGGAATTTCTCCTTCAGATTGTAGTGTTAAAAGATTAAACTGGTCATTTTGAGCATCAATATAACTCAATGGGCAGATAGATAAAAGTAAAGCAAAAAAGAGATATTGACAACCGTTCATTTTAAAACAATAAAATGCCAATTCCTACCCTATTATTAATAAAATAGGAACCTCTAACAGAACTACTCAAATGAGAAGCAAAACTCCCGGAATGTTTTGAAAAAGAGAAAAGATCATCCTCTAAAAAATAGTTGGTAACACCTAAAGAGAATCCCCAGGAGAGTCTAATTCGTTTCCAAACAATGTAGTCCGCTCCAATTTCAAATTTTGCACCTAATAATCTATCATCGTAAAGAAATGTTGGAAAATTAAGAATATAATGAATATAATCGAGTTTAAAGGCATAAAAAACGCCAAAAGGCGCTTGATAATAATCGGAAGATCCATTAAGATACCTTTTAAATGTAAAGGTTGCGCCTAAAACATAAAAAGGGAGTGCTGTATAATCAAGATCATTATAAAAAACATCCAAATTTTTGGAATTATAATTCACAGCTAATCCTAATGTTACATTTTTAGCGACAACAAATTCAAAACCCGGGGAGTAAATAAATGTAATCGGAGATTCAAAACTAAACGGATAAATATTGATGTTATCTAAATCTATACCAATTTTAGTATCCAGGTTAAATACTAATCTTTTACCTAAATACCCTAATTTTTGTGCATTTAGGTCTTGTAATGCAATCATTACAAACAGGAATGAAAGTATTAAATATATTTTTTTCATTTTGAATTTCCTTTCTTTGGAGCATATTGATTAAACATGTTGTAAATAAAAACATTCATAGCCGCTGTATTGTTGCGACCTTGAATATAGGCACTTTTTTCGACAATTTTCTCACCTGTTTTCAAGTCAACCAAAGCATAATGAACTGAAGTATAACTGGCTTTAAAAAGAAGGTGAACAAACATTTCAGGTGCTAATGCATAAATAATGTACATTGGTGGGACGAATAAAAATGCTCTTTCAAAAGTAAAATCAGCATATTCTCTATAGGCGGTTATAAAATTTATACAGGTACCACCAAAATCGATGCAGGCATCTTCAATTTCATTGGATTGATAAAACAACATCGGGATATCATTCGAATACAAATATTCGTAATAGAAATTTTGGATCTGGCAATAATGGTTATATTTTTCGGTTGTTAATTCAGGAATTTCGTAATCAAAAATTTTATGAGCTTCAATCTTTTGATCTTTAATTGAGCTATTTATCATATTTTCAATCACACCATTTTTAACGGTAACTAAATCGCCACTGATCTTATAATACTTTGGTGCCCAAACAATTACAGAATTACAAAGTTTTTCATTGAATTTACCTTCATCAATAACATCAAGAATCTCTTTATCTTCTACTTGTTTTAAAACATTTTCTACTGCTTCCATAAATAGTGAATCTTGTCTAAGATGAACCAACATGAAATTCTGGGTTTTAAAACGTTCAATAGGGATCACTTTTGATTTGTTTTGATTGTTTTTAATTTTCTCAAATCTACTTTTAGTTTGTGTTGTATTTACTGTATCCACTTTTATGGTATCCACTTGAATCGTTGAAACATCAATCCCCATGGGATAATCAGAATAGTCGGAATAGTTGAGTTTTTTTCGGGTATGTAAATCTTTAAGAATATCCTTAATAATATTTTTAACAAATTCATTTTGAGGATATTTTTTGGAAAACTCCCAGGAATATCTTAAAGCTAGTAATGCCGTTTCATCTTTATTTAACTTAGTAAAAAAATGGTATACCTGTTGTATTTCTCCTTCGAAGTCTTTGTAAGATCCTAATAATTCAGTAATACTCTCTTTATTTTTATGTTTGGCGATGCCATACAGTGAAAAATAGAGTGCTTGATTCAAAAACTGATTATCGGGAAATTCTTTTAAAAGGATGTAGGTATTATAAAAACTATTCGCATAATCATGTGTTGCCAAGTATAAATTAATAGATTCAAATCTGGCAATATTTCTAACTTCATAAAACAAAGATTCAGGTTGAAAAAAAAGGGATCCATTAGAAGATGAACTTTTTTCAACAAGTTCATTGATGATTGTTCTTCTTTTTAAAATATTTGGATGTGAACTTAATGTATCAATAAAATCTTCTCTACTTCTAATTGGGGTAAGATTAACTAAAAAATAAGAATCAGGAAATTTATAATAGTTTGTTTCAACAAATTGTCTATCAAATTTAATCTCATCAAAAGGGAGATAACCATATTGTAAAACATCAAATACCCCATTCACAGCCTCTAAGCTATAGCCACTTTTCTCGAAAAACTTTATAAATCCCTCTCTGTCAGATTCATATTCATGTTCTCTGGATCTATTATGGTAAACTAAAAATTGATCTTTTTTTGAGTCGTATTTAGTTTTTTTCTTTTTCTCTTTTTTTTCTATTTCGACATGTTTATTTACAATATGAATCAACTCATGTGAAATAACAAAAGCCAACTCACTTTCGTTTTGAATTTGAGCTAAAAGTCCTAAGTTTATAAAGATTATATGATCAGAAAAAGCAAATGCATTAACTGCAGGTGATTTGAGAATATAAAATCTCATCTCTTTCCTAAGTTCCGGATAATCTTTAAGAAGTTGGTCTGCAACTTTATCAATATAAACATTTAATTCAGAACCATAAACGACCAATCCGCTCATGAATAAACGTTTGAGCACCATATCTTCCCGATTCTCTGATTCTATATACTTTTTGAAATCTGAAGGCATTTTACCTTCTGATTTTAGAAAAGTATATGAACTTAATGGATCTTGTCCTACCAAAGGAACCAATAACAATGTGAAAATTGTTAAAATGAAAAATTTTTTAAACATAATATTATTTTACTTTTGTATAAATATATTCAGAATTGTAGCATCTATTCCCATTCCCAATCATTCATGATTTCAAACTGATCTAAGAAGTACCCTTTTTTGGTAGTAGCTCCAAAAAATACTTTACGCCCATCAGTATACCACATTTTTTGGAAATTGAAATCTTTTTGAGGAAGCATAATCAACTTTGATTCCACAAAACCCACTTTTTTTATTTTAGTGATCATTACAATACTCTCTTTTCTTTCGTCTGCATCAAAGGATGTGAAAGGATCTCCCACATCTTCCACTCTGTTAATATGGTCATTATAAATAAAATATACCACATCTTTTATAAGAAATGCCTGATAAGATAATCCCAATTGAGATAGATCAGTAACAGGTTTGAATGAGGTTCCTACTTGAGGTTTTCCATACATATCATACCCGGCAGTGATTCCATCCAGACCAAATTGATGATAAAATAGATTTTTACACATATAGGAATAAATAGTGATCTCTTTCTTTTTATCTACAGTTTTAAAAGAAAGGTATTGTTCCCCTATCATCACCACAAAATCGTTCGATAATTCCCACAAATAATCACATTTTACGTCATATTCTGTATTTGGTTTTGCAGGTTCTTCAAAACCTTCTACAATTTTCTCTTTATAGGTATCATTAAACTTATAATTGTAGGATGTAAGTACTTGTTTCTCTTTTCTGGGATCAAAAGTAAAGGTAAAATATCCAGCAGTTGTAGTGTTCTGTTTTTCACAGTAATAACCGGCAACAAAATATTTTCCATTTTTTAATTCTAAAAGCTTCATGGATTGTGCAATCCCGAATGTAGTTGGAGAGGAAAACCAGGTATAATCATGATCGGAATACATGGAGATTAATTGAACTTCATGATTGATCTGTTTCTTTTTTTCTGAATTATAAGTATTTAGTAATAATAATGCTTTGCCTTTATTGGTCACTTTAAAATCAGCAATGGCTGTTTCTTTTCCTTTAAAATCAGGCAAAAATTGATCCATCCATACAATCTCCATTTTTTCATTGTAAACAACAGTATATAAATATTTGATGCTTTTCAATTCATTCATTGTTATTAAGCAGATTGAAAAATATTTTTTATCGTTACTTTCAGCAAATTGTGCATACGTTTTTACTTTGGCATCTACATTATATGAAAAAACCTGCTCAGGATACAATTTTTTAGAACCGCTTGATGAAGATGGAAGTTCAACTTCTCCCTTATTCAATGCTATAGTTCTTGATTTTAGATTATGTTGAAAATAAAAATTGTAAACAACATCATTCACATAACGGGAAGTGATATAATTGTTCCCTTCAGGAATCGACAAATCTGTTGTTTGTAGTTCCTGATTCCCTTTGTTATACAATAGAAGCTTATTGGTTCCTAAAGTATTTACTTTAAAGTCATTATCCTGATAGTATAAAATTTCATTATCTAAATCTGCAACTACTTGAATATAGGCACTTTCCGTACTGTAATTAGGAACAGGAATCCCTACAGGTTTTGTTATGACAGGTTCCTGGGCTGAACCCATTGAAAAGAATAAAAAAGCGAAAGTAAAAAAGGATAAAAATCTAATTTTCATATCAGTAATTTTTTGATAAACACAAAAATATTTAAGTTGCAAATATAAGGGAAACTTTTTAAATAGCGATCTATTTTAGATAAAAAATCCAATAAAATGGTTAAATTATCAGGAATCGAAAAACAAAATGGTTAAAGGAAAAAATGGTATATTTGCACTTTAATAGAACAACATGGAAAAAGTGAATATATATCTTGATGATGTAAGAACCCCGGTTAATGAAACGGAATGGATTATTGTAAGAAATTATGAAGAATTTGTCACTAAAGTTGAAGAGATTGGTCTGGAAAACATCAATACCATCTCTTTAGATCATGACTTAGACAAATCAGCGATGGTGGAATGGTTATATGGAGCAGTCAGAAACTACGCTATTGATTATAGTAAAATCAAGGAAAAAACAGGTTTTGAATGTGCCAAATGGTTGATTGAGAAATGGAAAAGCGGAGCTCCTGTAGTGAAAGTAACTACTCACTCTGCCAATGCGATCGGGTCAGCTAATATTATGGGATATATCAACAACTACAAACATGTCGCCGGGTTGGAACAGGATTGTATTCGGGTGCAAATTGAGCACACGATTGAAAAAAAAGAGAGTACTGATTAATTTTTTTTAGAAGTTTTAAAATTTTTGATGGCATCAGCAATATCCGGTAACATTTTGATATAGGCCATCTCTTTCCATTTTTTACGGGCTTCCTCAGCAGGAACACCAAACATAGTCATTCCGGGCTCATTTATGGATTTATCCACTCCTGTAAAGGCCAATACTGTAGTTCTTTTTGCAATATATAAATCTTTATTGATTCCTGATTTAGCCCAAATTGAGCAATCATCATCAATAAAAGTACAACCGGCAATCCCCACCTGAGCCCCAATAAGGCATCGTTTTCCGATATGAGTATCGTGACCGATCTGAACCAAATTATCAAATTTTGTTCCTTCTCCTATAAAAGTAACTCCGGAAACCCCTTTATCAATACAACAATTGCAACCCACTTCCACATCATCTTCAATGATGGTTTGACCACAAGAATCGATTTTAATCCATTCCTCTTCTCTTTTTTGGAAGTAACAAGCATCAGCACTGATGGTTGAGTTGGAATGTATTACAACGTTGTTTCCTATAAGAGTATCTGAATAAATACTCACATTGGCATGAATAATGCAATTTTTGCCGATGGTCACATTTTCACCAATAAAAACATTGGGCTGAATGATGGTACCCTCACCAATTTTTGCACTGGGATGAATATTTTGTGTTTGAGGAGTAAATGTAACAAAATGATGAACAACATCTAAATAAGCTAAGAGCGGATCGCTACAAACAAGTAATGTTTTATCTTCCGGTGCTTCCATTGCCTTATCAATTAAGATCACTGAAGCATCACTTTTGAGAAGTTTATCATAATACTTGTCATGATCAACAAATGAAAGATCCCCATTTTCAACGGAATGAATTTCATTAATTCCTGAAATTAGATTATTTCTATTTCCCTGAATTTCAATATCTTGCTTAATAATTTGAAGCAATTGTTCTATGGTTATAGGAGTTGCAAATTTCATGTTAACGGTAATTAAATATAAAACAAGCACCTAAAAATTAGATGCTTGTGTATGCTTTACTATTTCACTCTTTCGGAATATCTATTAGTTCTGGTATCCACTCTGATTTTTTCACCTGTTTCGATAAAAAGTGGAACAAAAACCTCAGCACCTGTTTCAACGGTTGCTCTTTTTGCGGCGTTGGTGGCAGTATCCCCTTTAACGCCCGGCTCAGTATAGGTAACTTCCAAATCAACAAAAGCTGGAAGTTCACAAGTTAATGGAGTATCAGTATCTGCATGATACATCACTTCCACACTTTGTCCCTCTTTTAATAAACCCGGATTTGAAATGAGTTCTTCCTGAATGGCTAATTGTTCATAAGTTTCAGTATGCATAAAGTTATAGGTAGTATCCCCCTCTTTATAAAGGAATTGATAAGGACGACGTTCTACGCGTGCAATGTCAATTTTAACACCTGCATTAAAAGTGTTATCCAAGGTTCTTCCTGTTTTTAAATTTCTGATTTTTGTTCTGACGAAAGCAGGACCTTTACCCGGTTTTACATGTTGGAAATCCGTAATAACGTATAAATCCCCGTTAAACTCGATACACAATCCATTTCTAAAATCTGCTGTTGTAGCCATAATTTTTTACTTACTTTTTTGGTTTATAATTTTAGGGTTGCAAAAATAACAATTTTAGTTTTAGGTTATTATTAATTAATGTTAAAAGCAACACCACTGAATAGTTATTTTATTAATAATTAATTGATTATAATTTTCTGGATAGTTTGGGAAGCACTTCATCTTTCCATGAAGAGAAAGTACCCTCTATGATTTTTTTTCTTGCAGTTTGTACTAAATCCAAATAAAAATGAAGATTATGAATACTCCCGATCATAGCACCTAACATCTCATTAGCAACATAAAGATGTCTGAGATAAGCTCTTGTATATTCCTGATCAGCAAAAAGATCACTCTGAATATCGATAGGCGTAAAATCGTTTTTCCACTTTTCGTTTCTCATATTCATCATCCCTTCCCACGTAAAAATCATTCCATTTCTACCGTTGCGGGTGGGCATAACACAGTCGAACATATCAACACCCATTGCAATCCCTTCAATTATGTTGGCAGGTGTTCCCACACCCATCAAGTATCTGGGTTTATCTTTCGGTAATATCTGACAACACAACTCTGTAATTTCATACATCAGTTCCGTTGGTTCACCTACAGAAACGCCACCAATCGCATTCCCTTCGCGATTCATGGAAGCAATATATTCCGCAGATTGTTTTCTGAGTTCAGGATAAGTGGATCCTTGAACAATAGGGAAAAGGGTTTGACTATGTCCATATTTGGGTTCTGTTTCATCAAATCGGACACAAGATCTTTTCAACCAATCGTGGGTTATCTGCATCGACTTTGTTGCATATTGTAAATCACTGGGATATGGGGTACACTCATCAAAAGCCATCACGATATCTGCACCGATGGTGCGTTGGATCTCCATCACTTTTTCCGGACTAAAAAGGTGTCTGGAACCATCAATATGGGATTGAAACCAAACTCCCTCTTCCGGTTTGATTTTTCGTTTATGACTTAATGAAAATACTTGAAATCCGCCACTATCCGTTAAAATAGGTTTATCCCAACCATTAAATTTATGAAGTCCCCCGGCATTTTCCAACACTTCCAAACCGGGTCTCAGATAGAGATGATAAGTGTTACCTAAAATGATTTGAGCTTTAACATCTTCCTTTACATTTTTGATGTGTAAAGCTTTCACCGCACCTACAGTTCCAACGGGCATAAAAATCGGAGTTTGAATAACTCCGTGGTCTGTGGTGATCTCTCCAGCCCTCGCATGGCTCTTCTGATCTGTTTTGTTAATTATAAACTGCATTCTGTTAGTAATTTTTGGCAAAAATACATCAAATAATTGAAAATTCTTCTAATTTTGCTATCCAAACCATTATAGACGAATGTTCACTTTTGTTCAAAACTATCTTTTAGAGATAACGCTGGTTATATTTGGCTTAGTTATCTTGTTGCAGTTGTTCTACTACACACTGTTGTTTTTCCGATTCTCCTTCCACAAACAAAAGCCCTTGCTTCCGTATGATGGATTACCCATTTCGATTGTGATCTCAGCGAAAGATGAAGCTCATATTTTGTTGAAAACTTTACCGGAAATCGCTTCTCAAAACTACCCCAATTTTGAAGTTGTTGTGGTTAATGACAACTCCACTGATGATACTGAATTTGTGATTAAAGATTGTGCTTCCCGATACCCTAATATTCGTTTGGTGAATTTAAGTTCATCCGTTACGAATATTTATGGAAAGAAATTTCCGTTATCTATCGGGATAAAAGCTGCGGCCTATGAGCATATTCTGTTAACGGATGCCGATTGTTTTCCCACTTCTGATCAATGGTTAGCTAAAATGGCCCGCCATTATACCGGAAATAATCAAATGGTGATCGGGTATAGTACTTTTTATAAAAGAAAAGGATTATTAAATAGCATGATCCATTTTGACATGCTGCATTCAGCCATTCAATATTTTTCTTACTATCTGGCTAAAATGCCATTTATGGGAGTAGGTAGAAACCTTTCCTATACCAAAAGTTTGTTTTTCGACAACAAAGGGTTCACATCCCAATACCATTTACCTTTTGGAGATGATGTACTTTTTGTAAACAAAGTGGCTAATTTTAAAATTTGTGGTATTGAGTACTCTCCTGATGCACAAACGATTACAAGACCAAAATCCCACTTAAAAGCGTGGGTTACCCAAAAATCGTATCGAAATAAAGCCCAAAAGCTATTCAAGCCCAAACATAAGTTCCTATTAGGATTTTACAATACGCTGATGCCATTGGTGTATCTGTTATTTGGAATCACGCTCTATTTAGCCTTGGATCATCCTGGTTATCTTTATGTTGTTGTAGGTTTGATGTTGATCAAATACATAGTGCAGTATATTGCTTTTGGATTTTCTGCGAAAAAACTGAATGAAAAAGGGATCACCCCTTTCATTATTCTTTACGATATTATATTTTCTATCATAAATCCCATCATTTTTGTTGTCACCTCATTTTCAAAAAACAAGTAATGGAAACGATTCAAATAAGTACTGAAAAGTCAAAAAGGGACTATCAACTTCTGCGGGAAGCATTGGATAACAACAATCAGCAAGCTTATGCAGAACTATTAAGGCTTTATCGGAATCCGATCTACTACATGTTGTTAAAGATGATGAACAATCCTGATGATGCGGAAGATTTAACGATGGAAGCTTTTGGGAAAGCGTTTAAAAACCTCGATAAATACTCTCCGGAGTTTGCCTTTTCCACATGGTTATTCAAGATTGCAGCCAATAATTGTATCGATTACATGCGCAAAAAAAACACCATGCCAACATGTGTAGATCAGGATTTGTTTAACATGGAAACCAATTTGAACGATGTAAACGGAGGGATGCCCAATACACCGGAGGATCAGATCATTGAAAAGCAGAAGATTGTTGTATTACGTAAAGCCGTAGATCAACTTCGCCCCAAATATAAAGAGTTAGTAGAGCTGAGGTACTTCAAAGAGTTATCTTACGAAGAGATCTCACAAGAGTTAGGGATCTCATTAAACAACGTAAAGATCCAGTTATTCCGCGCCAAAGAGATGTTAGCCGGGATCATGCAAAACAGCAGGTGGAGTATTTGAGACGTTCGATGTTCGATGTTCGACGTTCGACGAGGTTAGTTTGAAATTGTACTAAATTATTCATTATTCATTATTCATTATTCATTATTCATTATTCATTATTCATTATTCGTTATTCATTATTCACTATTCATTAGCTTATTATCACATTAGCTCATTAGCTTATTAATCAGGGCGTTCCGGCACCATCCAACCCACAATCCAACCCTGCTGCCGTCGGGCTTGTTCCGGGGTCCGCTTCGCTCCCGTACTTCACCGCACTTCGCTTAAGTTATTGATCCCCAAATCAGAACAATTATCGCGGCGCTCATTCCGGTTCGTACCGCTTCGCGCCCTCCACATCCCTAACGCGATAAGTTATCAGCTATCAGTTATCAGTTTTCAGTTATAAGGTTTTAGGTTTTGGGTATAAGTTTTTTAGAATTTTTCATTATTCATTCGTCAGCAGTCTGTTGTCCGTGGTCTGGTTTCTTTAAAAATATTTTTTCAACACTTTCTCGGAATAATTAATTAAAACTTTTCCTCGCAGAGGGCGCAGAGAGTTTCTTTGAGCACTTTGTGATATTTTTCTTCATGACTATTTTTTATTATTTTCCTTTAAAAAAATTTTATATTCTTGCAACATTGTTTTTTATCGTAGTATTCAATATAAGCAAGGTTCTCATAAATTAAAACATTATTTTGTTTTCTAACATAACTATTGTAGTTACAACGAGCATAATTTCTTATAAGTTCTTCTAAATTTTTGTCTTTGCATTCAGAAGAATTCTTAAAAATTTCTAAATGGATCCATTTTTTATTAGTGTTTTTTAATGGAGGATTATATTTTTCTTTATAAATTAATTGAATTGAGAATAAATTACCATTTTTGTTAAATTTCGGAATAATATAATAAATACCGTTACATATATATTTTATCCCTTGTGATATGAAAACGTTTTTACTATGGTATTCGTATAAATTTAACTCAATACTAATCGCAACTGAACGCCCATCCATCATTCCTTCTCTTGACATGATTTCTTTATCATCTGAAGAAAAACTTTTTGATTTTAAAAAAAATATTTTTTCACCTTGTTTTTTTAATTCTTCAACATGTTCTTCAAACTCTATCTTTGTCATAGACATTCTAAAATTTAAAAATATTGTATCCTTAGAATAATCAGTATTTTCAATTTCTTTTTCTAAAAACTTTAGATTTGAATATTTATTTTTTTTAAGTTTGATCGATGAACTGTCGATATTATTTATGTAATATGTTGTATCTATTGGTTTTTGAAATTCGTTGATTTGAGGATCCTCAATATCACTATTCTTTTCATTGTTTTTTAATGAACATGAATTATTTGTAATCACAAATACTAAACATAATAAAATCAATTTTTTCATTATAAAATCACTATTTTCTGATAAAAAAGGAATAACATATTGAGGGTTTTTTTCAAAACACCTCAATTATTTTTTTGTAGATTTTTTATCCTAAAAATTAATCTACAAAGAGCAAAAATACATTTTTTTTCATTATTCATTAGTCCGCAGTTTTTTTTCTATCAAAGTGTTTCACAATATTAAACGATGTTCCACAGTGTAGTAAGGCAAAAGATTAAAGGCAAAAGGCTAACGTTTAACTTCGAACGTCGAACGTTTAACGGTAGTCTCATGTTATAGGTTTATTTAAAGTTTAGATGATATTTTTTTATAAAGATCTATTTAAATAATTGTATATTTGCATTGTAAAATAAATTTAACACTATCCGAAAAAATGGAGGTTTATGGAGGGTTCCTAGCATAAACAAATCAAGAACTAAATAAATAAAATCAAAACATTTACAAGATGAAACGATTACTTTTAATAATTTTAATATCTACAAATTTTTATTTTTCTATTGGCCAAATCCGTTCTTTTTATAAAAATTCTGGACTTGGATTATTTTCATACCCAATAATCTTC
The DNA here is from genome assembly GCA_942493315.1 of uncultured Bacteroidota bacterium. GTDB lineage: Bacteria > Bacteroidota > Bacteroidia > Bacteroidales > WCHB1-69 > UBA5429. The sequence goes on from OW818690.1 coordinate 3,177,192, forward strand.
GAAGATATTGCATTTCGACAAAGTATTTACAGATCAGATAACTATTATAATGATAGAATTGATACGATTAAAGATTTTTATCCTTTTTGTGATTCTCTAAAATCTATTGAAATATATTATCATAGTTTTGATTTTTTTCACAAGTATATTCCCTATATGAATAATTTGAAATATGTCTTAATAAGAGGATATTGTCGCAAAAAAGATTATAAACAATTTTTAATTACATCCAATCTAGAATATCTTTGGTTAGATGATGCTTCATTCCCTTTATTGGTTGATTTATATCAATTAAAAAAAACTCTAAAAGTTCTTGAAATTGCTATAAGAAAAAATTTTTATGGAAGGATTAAGTCAAATTATCATATAGATTTCTCCGAATTTGATAGTTTAACTTATTTAAGTTTTAACATTGCACCTAAGGATAATTCTTATATTTCAATCACATTTCCACCAAATTTATATTATTTAGATTGGATTGTATATCCAGCTCAATCTAATACTCCAATTCCTCAATCTGTTGAAATAATGGACTTAAAAATAATTGACAACGTTTTCCCTTCCGATTTATACAAATTACAAAACTTAAAATATTTAAGTATTGGGAATATGGAAGATAAATCAACCTTACTACCCGATAGTTTACCCTTAATTAGTTCTATTGTTACATTATTAATAGATGATATTACAGAACAAAATGTTAAAATAATATCACAAATGCCTCAATTAGATACCTTAATATTGTATAATGCTACAAATAAACTACCAGTTAATATTTCCCAATTACAAAATATTAAAAATTTTCAATTTGGAAAATATTCAGATTCCACAATTGTTAACCAAATTAGAAGACTTTTTCCGAATAGTAATGTTGAAATTTTGAAATAACGACAATTTTAAAAATTAAAAAAAGAAGTACAACACAATGAATCGATCTTTCAATATTTAGTATTATTATTCCTTTTTATTTCATGTAATCCAGACATTAAAATGTCAAATGGTAATAACCAAAACATTGAAAATAAAACAAATACAAAAAGCGAGGAATCTAACAATTTTATTGATTTTAGGTTGTCAAACAATGTTCCGGATTCTATTTATGAAAAGAGACGTAATGAAAGGCTTACTTTTTGTCGTGATTTTTTAAAAGTCATTAAAAACACAAAACCTCAAAGAAATTGAAAATCAAATTGAATTTCCTATTTTTATAGAATGCTTTGTAGGAGAGCAAAAAGGAGATTATGAAAAAAGCTTTGATTTAAGAGATGATGATTTTTTCACATTGGGGTCAAGCTATAATACAATCAATAGAAACAATGGGACTAAGGACAATTATTCCAGGTTATTCCGATTTGAAAAACGTAATAATAAGTTTAAATTATTTCTTGTATTTTGCGCAGGTTAGATAGAGGATAGTGTATTCATATACGAATTATTTATCCTTCAATAAAACTTTATTTACTCATTTCCACATTTTTAATTCATGTCTGTAGTCTGTTGTCCGTAGTCCGTTGTCTTTTTTAAAAGGAATTTCAGGGAAATAAAAAAGCACTTACTCGTTTTCGTCGTAAGTGCTTGATTTTTAGTGTGGGAGTTGACGGATTCGAACCGCCGACCCTCTGCTTGTAAGAAAGATTACAACGTATTATTTCATTTTAAAATTAGAAATAGAATTAGTGTATTTTATCATAAATTTGCAGTATATCAAATAAAATTTGTGATAGTATATTTTAATTTATTATTTTTGCGACTTCATTTTTGTAATAATCAAAAGTTCGCATGAAGTTCGCAGTTTTAATATTGAAACAAAATATCATCACATGGCAAAGATACAAAAAAACTTATTAGTTAATAAAATTTATCAGTCTGTTTACTTTTCTTTAATCTTAGATCCCAGAGATAGAACAGAACGACTTGAAGCTGCTGTTCGCGTTGCAACCAATGGGAAGAAAATATATCTTAGATCCGGTTCCAATTATACTCAATCTGAGTTTGAGAAAATGTTGAAAGGTACAAAAGGAGATTTGTTTGATAAAAAAACTAATGAAATCAATTTCTTCAATAAAGTTTTCAGTATTGCAACAAAACTCATAGATGATGATATGTTCACTTTTGAAACATTAAAAAATAAAGTATATGGAAAAAATGATGGAAGTTTTGAAGAGTTGTATACTGAAAAAATCAATTTTTTAAAAGAAACTAAAAAATTCAAAACAGCAATGTTGTATGAATGTTCCTATAATAAATTGAAAGAGTTTTATAATAAGGATATCCAATACTCAACAATTACACCTGAGTTCATTGCAAAATTTACTGATTTCATGAAACTGGAATTAAGTACAACCACTATTAGTATGTACTTAAGAAATATTCGACATATTTGCAATATAGCATTAAGTAAAGGATTGATCAAACAATCTCAATATCCATTTTCGAGTAGATCTTTTGATGTTTCCAAAGTAAAGATCCCTAAATCGACAAAAAGAAAAAACAGATTTTTAAATATTGAGACAATCACCCGGTTATACCAATTTTATTTTGAATTTGTACCCCAAAACAACACTGAAAAACTAATGAAACATTCACTCGGGATGTGGATGTTTAGTTATTTGGCCAATGGTGTGAATCTCGTTGATATTGCAAACTTGAAATGGGATAAACACTTTTTTAAAACTAAAGGACAAGAGATTTCGTTTGTGAGACAAAAAACCAAAGATTCAACTTCAGATGAGATCATTATATACATTCCAATTATTGATTATTTAAAACCATTGCTTGAAGAACTTTGTACTAAACCAGAAAAAGGAAAATTGATTTTTCCTTATATTTTTGGGACTGAAACTGATGAACAAAAAAGAATAGATAAAATTGGTTTTGAAAATAAGAATATTGCAAAAAGGATGGCAAGAGTTTGTCAACGTATAGGAATAGATGAAACTCCATCTATGACCTATGCAAGACACAGCTACCAAACCAATTTAGCCCATCAGAAAGTGCCCGGCACTTATATTGATCAACAGGTTGGGCATACTGATAGATCTGTTACAGATTCCTATATTGGGCTTTATTCAACAGAAGATAGGGTTAAGTATAATTCACTTCTTTTACTGCCAAATTAAATCATATATTCTATTAAGTATATTTTTATTATTTTGCATCATAAAATTTAATTGAAGTATAAATATCTTTATTCTCTGAATAGTCAATTTTAGCTTCTTTACATATCCCCGGAAAAAGTTGCTTTATAGTTTTTTTATCTTGTTCGCTGCATTTATATCCAAAATAAATTTGCTCAATTGAAACATCTGTTTCCATTTCTAAACTGATATAATCTTTTGTATTATTAGAATTAAAATAAAGTAATCGAACTTCTTTTTCATAAACCCATTTTTTATGTTTAATCAAAAAAGATTGATTAAAATCAATAGGTTCTCTTTGTAAAAGAGTATGTTTTTTATTGTATTTAATAGCTCCAATTGTTAAAAATTCGTTATTACAATCTACAATAAATTTATTAAAGAAACTTTTATTAATTTTATAACAAATACAAATTCCCTTATGTGCATCTGCATAATGTGACCACATTAATAAGTTTTTTGCAAATCGAACATTTTTACAATAATTTCCTGAAAAGCAGGCTATCCTAAATTTTGTAAAAGATTTTTTCATTGAGGATACAATCTTTTCCTCTTCATTGTTATTCAACCTTTGATTCAACCAATGATATACTAAACTATCAAAAGGATCATTGAAGTTTTTTACTGCATTTAATGTAATTTTATTTTGTATCAAATCTTGTAATAGAAATTTGTCAATATTTCTATATTGATAAAGATAATAAATAGGATTATTTTTACCATTATTATTTCTATAATTGTAACAAAAATAATAGTATATTAGTTTATCATAGCATTGCTCAGCTTTAATATAATTTGATTGAATAGCATAACTTTCAGCCAATATAGAATATGTATCAAATAAATGTCCATAATAATCTTCACGAAGAGGTGGACAAAATGAGTTGCTTTCCATTTTTCTAATTGCTTTTTCAAAATAATTTATAGCCTCATTTAAATCACCTTTATTTCTGTATAATATAGCCAAAGTTCTATTCAAATTAATGAAATTAATATCATTTAAGTTTGCAGGATTAATTTCCTTAATTTCATTACAGAAAGATTCTATAGTGTAAGTGTCTTTATTGTTATCTAATTTTGAAAAAGCATTTTCTAATTGAATATTATCATTGTTCATAAACCCATATATTTATGATAAAGTATTTAGTATTAATTATGCAAAATAACAGCATCATTTAGTTTAGTCACTTTTGAGTAAACTTGCTCATCAGCAATAAACTGATCCGGCTCGATTTGTAGTTTTTCAATAGTTTCAGCCACTTCAAAAGCACTTTGTTTAATCCGGTTAATTGCAGCTTGTAAGCAGTGGATCTCATTTTCCTGTTCTTTGAGAGTAGTAAGCATCTCCTGGTTTAACTTCACTTGTTTAGTTAATTTTTCTTCAAGTAAAGCTATGTATTTATCTTTGTCTGTAGTTGCCATTTATAAATTATTTATAGTATTCAATTTTTAAGCTATCATTATTGATATAATCTAATGAATATGATGTAGAAATAAAATCATAACCACAATGATCAAATTTTCCAAATCTAATTTTGAAATCTGACATGATTGTTGCTTCATATTCAATTGTTTCATATTTAGAAAGATCTTGAACTCCTTGCATATAATCAGTAGTTCCATCATCTAGAGTAATTTTTTCATTTTTACATGGATGTTGATATGATTTTACAATTATAAAATCACTTCCATAGACAATATCGTTTTTATACGTTGTAGAATACTCAGTTGTATCACCATTTTCAGATGATGAGCATACAATTTGTAATAAATCACCATTTTCAGAAAATTTGTATTTATAAAGACTAATTTCCATGTAATCTAATTTTCCCGATTTTAACGAATATCCAAATATTTTATTTAATAAACCATTTTTATCAAAAAAGAAATTTTGATAAAGTTCAAATTTATCATTATCAACGGTATAAGTTTGATATGAATTTATTGTTTTTATATTACTGTCTAAATCATACTGTTTTAGAGAACTCCATTTATTATTTAAAACTTGTTCTATTTCAATTTTTTTTGAATTACATGAGACAAATAAAATTAGTCCCAAAAAAAGTGTGTAATAAAATTTCATGTTATCGAAGTTTCTCATTTTAAATTTTGGAAATTAATATTATAATAGTATGAAACATTTTACAATCCTGATAATAAAATTGCTAATAAAATTCCACCTCCAATTCCACCTAAAATTCCACCCATAATAAACCCATTTGGATTTACAACTTGTCTCGTCCCGTTTTGATAAATAACCAAATTTGAAGTGTATGTAAATGTAGAATCATTAATTAATAATGGAATTGATATAATTACTTTATCTGATGCACTTTTTATAACTTCTGGAACTACCCAATGAGAGTATTGACCTGAATTTTGCCAATAAATCTGATTAGATATCGTAAAATATTCAACAATTGACGTATTACCTAAAATTATTGAAGGTATTTGTGTTTTATCTTTATCAATAAATTTTGTACCATTGTGAATTATTGTAGATTGAGCCCCATTTGTAATAATTACTGCTTCATCCCATAAAATTTTAATTTTATAGTCCGTTTTATTTTTCACTGTTAAAACATAATAACAATGATCTTTGTCTAAATCTATGCATAGTTCAATTAAAGAATCATTAAAACAAACATTATCAACTGAAAATTTTTCAATGTTTGATTTGGATTCTTTTTTGATTTCTTGAATTTTTGGTGAATAAGCTGGAACTGTTGTATAACAAGATGTAAACAATATGCCTAAAAGCACTATTGAAATTCCTAATTTTAAATTTTTCATAATTATTTTAATTTGTCTGTTAATTTTGAAATCTGATTTAGTAAAACTTCTTGGTGTTTTAATAAGTCTTCAATCATTTTGTCTTTAACTTTCAATTGTTCTTTCCAAATTGATGAATTTTCATCGTTTTGTTTATATTTATTTCTATTTTCTTCAACAAATATTGACTTTTCTTCACCTAAAAAATACCTTTTTTCTGCATTTTTAAGCATCAAACCTGTACCATTAATAAGCCAATTCAAATCAATATTTTCAAACTTGTTTGAAATATCTTCCAAAATATCTACTGATGGACGCTTGCTTGTGTCCTTTAAACGAGCAATTTTCTCAGAAGAATCGTACCCCAAATAGTCTTTTGCAAATGAATTAACACTTTTAATGTTATAATATTCAATTATTTGCAAAATTCTTTCAAATATTGATGTATTTTTGTCCATTTATGTTTGTATAATACAAATATATTTGTATATTTGTACCCGATAAAATTATATTGCAATATTACAAAAAATTATTGACATGGCAACTGACAAAAATTACTCACGTTGGAGTTTTGAAAAAGGACTCGACAACATTCGTTCCGCTGATTATTTAGAATGCAGAAAGAAGCTAAAGAAAGCATTGAACATCACTACCAATTATGGTCTCCGGTTAAGGATCATTGGACAGATCATCCCTAAAGGTGATGAGATTGAAAAAATTGAAGAAATATTCAAAGAGTATGGAATAACTGAAATTTGGGGAAAAGATGAAAATAAATGCAGAGTTAACTAATCAGGAAAAACGTATTGCTGAAATGATTGCTTGGGGATCAGCAAAAAAAGAAATTGCCGATAAACTCCATTTGTCTGTCAGAACCATTGAAAATCATTCCCGGAATATTTTTCAAAAAATTGGAATCCAAAAAAGCACTGAATTAAGTGTGTTTTGGTTTTGTACACAATATAAAATATCCTTATCAGATTCACCGATTGCTATTAAGATTGTATCTTGTTTATTATTATCATTAATGACATTTTCAATTTTTGAATTTCACTACACACCTGAAAGAGCATATAGAACAGCCAGAAGTGCACGAACTTCAGTAAGAGGATCACGTGGATCAAGAACAAGAAGTAAAGATGATACACTTTATTTATTGGAGGTTTGATTATGACAATTGATGAAATAAAAATTGAAGTTGAGCAATATCAAATTGAAATTCAAAAACCGATACCGGTTGAGATCAATAGTTGTATAGATCGTTTATCATATTTGGCAGGGATCCATAGTCGTATTGGGTATTTACTTGCACAAACCAAAAAAATTGTTAGACATATTAAGGATGATCGGTTGAGTATTCACTTAAACAATATCAGAGATAATTTTTTGTCCTCAAAAATTCAGAATGCACTCTTGGATGGATTTGCAATTGAAGAAACCTATGTTTTAGAGTTATTGGAAAAACAATCCAACTCCTGTTCCATTCAAATGGAGACTTGTCGGACCATCATTAGCAAAGAAAAGGAGGAAATGAAATTCTCCGGTATAACTCCAAAAAACTGATTTGTAATCAATTAAGATATTTTCTTCTAAAATTGAAGTTCTATTTTCAGTAAAAAAATCAAAAAATCAAAATATTTTATAAAAGTTTCAAAATCAAAGTAATAAAATGCAGTAAATCAATTACATACATAGTTTAATTTTAAAATTTAATAGTAAGTTTGATTTATTAAAATACTAAATATGAACAAGTTAACACAATATTTGACCCAACAAAAAATTCAGGAGGATGTTAAGAATGATATAAAGTTGTATCATTCAAAACAAATTTCTCTTCAAGAACTGAAAGAACGAATCAAAAAACATGGTGATCGTTTTGCTGCATCCATGGAAACGGAAGCAGAAACTTTGAATAAAATTAAAGAAGTAGTAAGCAGATTACTTAATGAATACCTTAATTGTGATACTCCTACTTTAAAGATCATGTTAGATTTGGATTCAAAAGCATCGATCATTTACTTTTTTGATCCAGAAGAAATTACAGAAAACACCTTAAATTAATCATAAATGGATACTTTAGAAATCAATTCATCAGAAATGTTGAGTGCAATCAATCGGAGTGAGATTGATATGCAGATCAGTACCGCTAAACAATATCCAAGGGATATTGAATTAGCACTTAAGAAAATCAAAATTTTAGCAACTATTGACAGTGAGACTGCTGAAGATTGTTTCTACGCTTTAAGAAGAAACGGAGATTTGATCGAGGGAGTTTCAGTTAGATTAGCTGAGATCATTGCAAGTAGTTGGGGAAACCTTAGAGTTCAAACCCGTATTACCGGTAATGATGGAAGAACCATCACTGCAACCGGTATTTGCCATGACTTAGAATCTAACCTTGCAGTTTCAGTTGAAGTAAAGAGAAGAATCACTGATAAAAATGGAAGGACTTACAATGACGATATGCAAGTATTAAATGGTAATGCCGCCTCTTCTATTGCTTTCCGAAACGCTGTATTAAAAGTAGTTCCAAAAGCAATCACCAAAAAAGTTTTACAGGAAATCAAAAGTATGGCAGTCGGACAAGCATTCGACTTGGAGACTGAACGTAACAGAGCCATTACATTTTTCAAATCTCTTAAAGTAACAGTTGAACAGATCCTTGAATATTTAAAGATTGAATCAGTCGAAAAAATTGATCAGGACAAAGTTATGGAACTTCGAGGACTTGCCACTGCAATCAAAGAGGGAACTACCACAGTTGATGAATCTTTTCCCAAAAAGAATGACAAACCATCAGAAAAGCAAACAAAAGTTGATGCAGCCATGATGCAATCCGAACAACCTAAAACATCTTTATTCTAAAATAGATTATATGGAAAGTATTATCATTAAACCAAAAAGTCACGAAGAATGGTTGCAATTCCGTCAAAATGGAATTGGATCATCAGAAGTTACAACAGTACTTGGCATTAACCCTTTCATGACCCGGTACCAACTATGGAGACAAAAGAAAGGAGTTGATCAACCTATACAAGAAACTTTCATTATGAAAGCCGGGCATTACTTGGAAGATGCAGTTTCAAGGTTTTTTGAGGACGAAACCGGTCGAAAGATCATCAAGGCTTCATCAGGAGATTGGCTCGTGCAATCAGTCGAAAAACCCTTTCTAATGGCAAGTCCTGACAGAACCTATTGGGTGGATCAATCCATGACAAAAAACAACTCAAATAAGGGGATCTGTGAATGTAAAACAACTCAAAAGTTAATTGACGAAGATGATATTCCAAAGCATTGGTTTTGTCAATTGCAATGGCAACTTGGAATATCAGGGCTTGAACATGGAGCTCTTGCTTGGTTAACTCAAGGAAGAAGTTTTGGATTTAAAGAATATCTTTTCAATGAAACATTTTTCAACTATATGGTTGAGGAAGTTGAAAAGTATTGGTACGATTATATCCTTGGGGACAAAGTTCCTGATCCTGAAACTTCAGAAGATGTTTTGTTAAAATATTCCAATGTTGAACTTCAAAACACAATAGAAGTAGGAGATGAAATTTTTAATCTCTATACCGAACTCAAAGGGATCAGAGAAAAAAGACTTCATTTCAAAAAGCAGGAAGATGAACTTCTCGAAAAACTCAAAGTAATTTGTGGAGGATCTGAAGCAATGAAATACATGGGACAAACCCTTGCCACTTACAAATTTGGAAAAGAATCAGAAAAATTTGATGAAGATTTATTCCGAAAAGAAAACCCTGAACTTTATAAGCAGTATGTATACACTGAACAAAATAGAAGATTTTCACTTAAATAAATAGAACAATGAACAAACAAATTTTTATCGGTCACGTAGGAAAAGACGCCGAGATTAAAGACATCAAAGGAACGAACTACGCATGCTTTGATTTAGCTTCATCCGAAAACAGGAATGGAGAAAAAAGAATCACATGGATCCAAATTCGAAAGAAAGATCCTGAAGGAAAATTAACTCCTTACATCAAAAAAGGAACTTGCATTTATGCAGAAGGTATTCCAACTGTATCAGCTTACATTAAAGAAAATGTTGCTTATGCCAATACTACTATTTGGGCAGAAAAAATTGAGTTTTGCTCCGCTCCTCAACAATCTCAATCTCCGGTTCAGCAACCAGTTGCTGCGAAACCTGCTTCTTCAGATCCATTTGCTATGCCGGCAAATAATCAAGTACCAAGCAGTGATCCTTTTGATGTAAATGATGATTTACCTTTTTAATTAACCTATTATGGCCAGACCTCAAAAAGCAAGACTAGATTATTTTCCTTTAGATGTTGACATCTTTGAAGATGACAAAGTGGCATTAATCTCAAGTGAATTTGGGGCTATTGGTGAATCAATTCTTATCCGATTATTATGTAAGATATATAAAAATGGATATTATTACCGCTGGGGTGGGGATGAGTGTTTGCTCTTTTGTAAATGGGCAGGTGGCATCTTTGTTCAAAATCAGGTAGAGGAAGTGTTAATGGGGTGTCTCAGACGTTCGATTTTTGACAAACGGGTATTTGAGATGTTCAGTATTTTAACCTCCACAGGTATTCAGAAAAGATATATTCAAGCAACCAATGAAAGGAAAGGAATTGAGATAATTCCAGATATTTGGCTTATAGAAACGCCTGCATTTTCAAAAATAACAGTTTTTCCTCCGATTAATGAAATTAATCCGCCGAATAACTCAATTATTCGACCGATTAATACGCAAAGTAAAGAAAAGAAAATAAAAGAAAAGGAAAGTAATAATGAGACCGTTATTTCAACACCAGCAACAACGCCTTTTATTCAATCTTTTCCAAACCGACAATCCGTTGCAGACCTTATTGATCAGTTTAAGACAGAGGAGATGTTTTGTGAAAATTGCATGCGGGAACTATTTATCAAAGATCAAAGTGAACTATTCACCTACTTTGATAGATTCAAGGCATTTCTTCTGTCAACGGATCAGGCTGTAAAAACACCTAAAGACTGCAAAATACACTTCATGAATTGGTGTAGAAAAAATAAATCATTCTCGACACCACAAAGTTCAAACTTCAACAAATATACGACTTATGAAAAAGTGGAACAAGCTATTCCACCCATTTTCTATGATAAAGTCAAAAAGTTATATCCGGATAACAATTTCTATTCTGTAAAGCTTTTTGATCAATACATGGAGTATCATGGATTCACACCTGAACAAGCCCTCAAACATTTCGAGCGTGCTTATCTTAAAAAAATCCCTTATCCAATACTAATCCTCAAAGTTCAATCAGAAAAGGTACTACTATTCAAAAACTAATTTCAATGGCCGGAAAAGACTACAATATTTCAACAAATGACTTGGTAACAGGGAGACTAACACCGCAAGCTGTAGAGTTAGAAATTGCAGTTCTCGGGGCTTTGATGATCACAACAGATTCAATTTTTGAGATCAAAGATAGATTAAAAAGTGAGCATTTTTACAAAGAGGCACACCAACTCATTTATTCAGCAATTTGCTCTCTTTCTGAAAAAAACAAGGCCATTGACCTGTTAACAGTAGTTAACCAACTTAAGTCAACAAAATCACTGGAGTTTGTCGGTGGACCTGCGTATATAGCAAGTTTAACTCAAAGGGTTGCTTCTGCTGCTCACATTGATTATCATGCTGAGATCATTATAGCATCTTACATCAGACGGCAAGTAATTAACACATCCTCAAACATAATTAAAAACGCTTATGAAAGTGGTGAAGAGTTAAACAGCCTTCTTGTACTTGTCGAAAATCTATTGGATGATATTTCAAAGGCAACCTATTCCAATAAAGAAATCCAACACGTTTCATCAGTTTTGGTTGAAGCTGAAAAGGATCTCAATAATAGGATTGATTTACATAAAGTTGGAAAAATGTCTGGAATAACTACCGGATTTAAAGAACTCGACAAAAAGACAAAAGGTTGGCAGAAAAACAATCTAATAATTGAGGCAGCACGTCCCGGGATGGGTAAAACGGCCGTGATGCTTAAACATGCTATAAGTGCAGCAAAGTCAGGAGAATCTGTTTGTATTTTCTCAATGGAAATGACAGATACCCGGCTTGTAGATAGGCTTCTTATTGGAATGAGCGGAATTAATGCTGATAATTACCGAGAAGGGAATTTGACTGAAAATGATTTGATTTTATTTCAAAAAGCAAAAGAATACTTGGCAACACTCCCTATTTATATCGATGACAACCCTGTTTGTACAACAAACTATGTTAGAACAGTTTGTAAAAAATTAAAAGCAAAAGGTAAGTGTAGTATGATTTTAGTTGACTATTTGCAGCTTACTGACGTAGAATCCGGCGCCAATAAACAATACAACAGAGAACAGCAAATCACAAAAGTCAGCAGGGATTACAAAGTTATTGCCAAAGAGATTGATGTTCCATTAATACTTCTTTGCCAATTATCAAGAGCCGTTGAAACCCGAGGATCTAAAAAGCCAATACTTTCAGATCTTCGAGAATCCGGATCCATTGAGCAAGATGCAGATGTTGTGATATTCTTGTACCGTCCTGAGTACTATGGTGAGGAAGGATATACTTACACTGATGAAAGAGGGAACTTCTTGTATGGAGAGGGATATTTAGTAATAGCTAAACAAAGAGAAGGACCTCTCTGTGATGTTTCGTTTTCTTATAATCGATCTTTAACACAGTTGTGGGATTGGTCAGACAGAGACAAACATTTGCCAAATAGTGGGCAAACAATTAAAGTCCCATTACCAGTGAATAATTTATTTGACACTGAAACAAGTAAAAATAATTTTGATGATTTACCTTATTAAATTTTGAACCATGGAAAGAGAAATTGGAGAAACTTTTGATTTTGAACCAACAATAAAACTTCAGTGCATTGCAGATAATTCAGTAAGATGCAGTAATTGTCATCTATACAAATCCACAAAAGAGATGTTGTGTAGATTCACATTGAACCGGGATAAAGTTGGACCCTGCAACTCATGGAAAAGATACGACAAAACAAATGTAAAGTTTATAAAAATTGACTAATATGGAACTTGGAAGCATATCTGAATTTATTTCACAACTTATCAATAATGACGAAGTGAAAGTTGAAATTACTCTCAAACTTGTAAAGAAAGAACCAGAGATTATTGAACCTGTAATTATAAGACCATTCGTTAAGGAAGGACAAATCAAAGGGATAAACCGATTGGCAGACTTTTTAGGATGCGCCCCTGCAACTGCACAAAAATTGAAAAATACAAAACAAATACCATTCTACGAAAGAGGAGCAAGGTTGATTTTCTATGAAGATGAGATCATGGACGCCCTTGCTACATTAGATAAAAAACCTTGTTTCATTAAACCAAAAACCAAAAATCAAAGAAATGGAAAATAGTACCTGCACTCCCGAAAACTTACATTTATACGTTGAGGAGATGAATGTTAAATTAGAACATTTAACAGAAATTATCAAAAAAGTTTTCAATCTTGAAATTGAAAACAATTATTTCAAAAACAATCCAATTGTCACTTATTATGATACTTATTCCAGAATGGATAAGAATTGTAGATTGATGGATCTTAAGATCAAACATTGTGATATTCCTGTAAGAGCAATTAATGGATTAGCTTCAATGGATATTCTTACTGTTGGTGAACTAATGAACACCGAAAAGGCAAAGCTCCTGAAGTGTCGAAACCTCGGGAAAAAGACAATATCAGAAATTGAGGACTTTCTACATTCATATCGAGTTGTTTTGAAATAATGGAGATAAAGTCAATATACAGGCACCTAAATTTCTTCACAAAAGAATGGATTGAAGATGCCTGTTCGATTGTCGAAGAAAAAGGAAATAGATGTGTAATTGAGTTACAAGTATTTTTCAATGATCGACCACCATTGACTACCAGGAAAACAGTTCAAAAAAAATCGGTTAAATATTACCAACAATATCCAAAGATAGAAGATGAAAAGTGGAAACAATGGAATTATTATGATTAAAAAACAAAAAATATGATTGCAATATATTATACAAAAGAAAGATCAAAAATATTTGAATCTGAAATGAAAAATGGAAACGAAGCAATGAGAAAAGCTTATGAAATTCTTAAAACAACTGATGTAAATCATATAATTCTTGAAATGAGTACTGATGAGTTTCCTATTGAAATAATAAAACATTCTGAAATAATTAAATAATGGAAATAAAACTACTATACATAGACCTATTTTGTGGAGCAGGAGGAACAAGTACCGGAGTTGAATCAGCAATGATCAATGAAGGCAAGTGTGCAAAAGTGATTTGTTGTGTTAACCATGACAAAAATGCCATAGCAAGCCACTCTGAAAACCATCCTGATACACTCCACTTTACTGAAGATATTAGAACACTCAACTTGTCAAAATTAGAAGAGTTCCTTAAGAAATGCAAATTAGAATATCCAAATGCTAAGGTTGTATTATGGGCTTCTTTGGAATGTACAAATTTTTCAAAAGCGAAAGGCGGACAAGCAAGAGATGCAGACAGTCGAACATTAGCTGAGCATTTATTCCGATACATTCATGCAATAGATCCGGACTTTGTTCAGATTGAAAATGTAAAGGAATTTATGTCATGGGGCGATATTGATGAAAATGGCAAGCCAATTTCAATGGAAAAAGGAAAATCATATTTGAAGTGGGTTAGTAACATTTGTAAGAATGGTTATAAATATGATTTTAGGATCCTTAATTCTGCCGATTATGGTGCATATACAAGTAGAGAAAGATATTTTGGAATCTTCGCTAAAACAGGACTTCCCATTATTTTCCCAGAGCCTACTCACAAAAAGAAACTCCAATTAGATCTATTTAAGCAATTTGAGAAATGGAAACCGGTTAAGGATGTATTAGATTTGGAAGATGAAGGAAGAAGCATTTTTGACCGGAAAAAACCACTTGTTGAGAAAACCTTAGAAAGGATCTATGCAGGGTTAATCAAATTTGTTGCCGGAGGGAAAAAACAATTTTTGATCAAATATAACTCAATGAACAAAAATGGTAAATACATTGCCCCCGGTATTGACACTCCCTCTCCGGTTGTTACTTGTCAAAATAGATTGGGAATAGTAAATACTGTTTTTATTACAAAGCCCTTTAATAGTCACCCAGAAAGTAATATCGTTGCAATAACTGATCCAATTTGTGCAATTAAAACAATTCAATCTCAATCAATAATTTGCTGTAATTATTTGTCATCTTACTACAATTATGGATCAAATGTTTCAATTGATGAACCTGCATTGACTTTGACTACTAAAGACAGACTATCAATAGTTAATCCACAGTTTATAGTTAATCAATATAAAAGAGGCGGAAATGGATCAGATTTAACAAACCCAGCTCCTACTATTTTGGCAAATCCCAAACAAAACTTGGTTACCTGTTGGCTTATGAACACATCATTTAACAATGTCGGTTCCAGTATTGATGAACCCTCGCAAGTGATTACAGCCAATAGAAAGCATCACTATTTAATGAATCCTCAATTTGGATCTGAAGGAGGAAGTGTAAATGATCCTTGCTTTACCCTTATTGCTCGAATGGACAAAAAGCCACCTTATCTTTTATCAATGGAAAATGGGGATATCGGAATTGTTGTTTATGAGGATGATTCACCGGCAATGAGAAAAATTAAAGAGTTCATGGTTTTATATGGAATCTGTGATATTAAAATGAGAATGCTTAAAATTCAAGAATTAAAAGAGATCATGGGCTTCCCCAAAAACTACGTGCTAATTGGCACCCAAACTGAGCAAAAAAAATATATCGGAAATGCTGTTGAAGTAACAATGGCTAAAAGACTTTGTGAAGCTTTAGCAAAAGTAATTTAATAATTTAAAAAAAATCAAAATGAAAAAATTTAAAATCGTTCTCCACAACGGAGACATTTACGAAGTAGAAGGAAAATTTATTTGTCCTGGAAATGAAACCACACCATCTGCAATTTTTATTGATGATGACCCCTGCAACACAAATATTGTTGCTTTGATTCCAAAAGATGCATTTGTAGTTGTTTTACCTGAATCAATCAAAAATGAAAGCACAAAATTTTAAGCAAGCAACCAACGTCCTAGACAAACCCCAAGGGTTAAAAGAGTACGGAAAACTCCCTATCCACTTCCAAAAACCACAATGCGTTTCCAAATGGAAAGTATCATGGAAAGAAAGATTAAGTATTCTTTTTTTCGGGAATGTTTTTGTTGGAGTATATAGCGATACTCCAGTACAACCACCATTTTGGATCAAAGGAAAAAGGAATATTTTTAAAAAGAAAAAACAATAATTTAGATCAAGTTTTTGCAAAATTTTTATAAAAAACTTCTAAAAATACAAGTTAATTTGTTGTAAATCAAATTCATAAGTGCAAATTTTTTATAAAAAGTTAATAATCAAAGTTAAAAAATTAGTCAAAAAATATTATAATTCATTAATTTACTGTAAGTTAGAAATATTAAACAACAATTCAAACTATATGATAACCAGTACCATTACAGTCCAAGAATTAAAAGAAAAAGTATTTGAATGTGTATCTACACATTACTTGTTTTTTAGCAATTCAGAACATTCAAAAGAGATTGTTCGTAAAAGATTTGATGATTTTTCCTTTAGTTGCACTTATGAAGTTTATTACAATTTTACTCCAGCAACCCATGATTTTCCTGAAGAAGCTACAATCTTAAATTCATTGATATCCAATTTAGAGATTGATTTCGATGAATTTGAATGTGATGTCGAAGAAGTTGAAAATTTTGTAAACCTTAAACTTGCTGAGTTATGGTAGTCGGAGAATTAAAAGCAAAATATAAAAGGTACATTGATTTTGAATACCAAAAAGCATTAGACTGTTCAAAATCTGTTTTTGATTTTTCAAAACAAATCCCCGAACTTCAAGAAGATATTGAATACAAGGAACAAGTGTATATCTTTATGTTCAATAATGCAAATAAACTAATAGGTTTTTCAAAAATTTCTGAAGGTGGGTTATCCGAATCAGTAGTTGATATAAGGATAGTATTACAGCATACTTTGCTTTCTTGCGCTACTGGAATTGTATTACTTCACAATCATCCCTCAGGAAGTCTTAAACCAAGTTTAAGTGACAAAAATTTAACTCAAAGAGTAAAAAATGCGCTTAATGTTTGTGATTTAGTATTAATAGATCATTTGATTATATCCAAAACCAATTACTATTCATTTGCCGATGAAGGCATTTTATAACTTTAAAAAACTTAAAAATGTATTTATTTTTTGACACGGAGACAACCGGACTCCCTAAAAACTGGAAAGCACCTGAAACTGATAGCGACAACTGGCCACGCTTGGTGCAATTGGCATACATCCAAACCGATGAAAATGGAACTGTTTTAACTGATGGGAATTTCATCATAAGACCTGAAGGATTTGTAATCCCTGAAGAAGTTTCTAAAATTCATGGGATCACTCATGAAAGAGCCTTAAAAGAAGGAGTTGAACTGACAACTGTTCTTTTAGATTTTGCTGAATTGATTGAAAAGTCTGATTGTATTGTTGGACACAATGTAGTGTTTGATAAAAAGATTGTTGGAGCAGAGTTCCATCGTTTTGGGATCTTTTCTTCACTCAAAGAAAAAGAAACAATTTGTACTATGATGAAAAGTACCAATTATTGTGGAATACTTAGTGAACGTGGATTAAAATGGCCAAAACTCCAGGAACTCCATACAAAACTCTTTGGAGTTGAATTTGATGCAGCACATGACGCTTCTGCCGATATTGCAGCCACTAAAAAATGTTTTTTTGAATTACAAAGAATTGGAGTTATTTAAAAAGTTGAAAAAAATGAAAAGCGGAAGATTACCAAGAAAACTCAAAAAGATGCTTATGAATGGCTCTTACTTTAAGAAAGCAAGTCATATAACTAACTACAATTTATTTTCTATACAAGTTAAAGAATACCTGCAATCATTAATTGGGGAAAAAAGATTCTCTATTCAGATGAAAAAAATTGATTACTCAAAAAAGGAAAATCAAATTGGATGCGGATATTGTGCAAAAGAAAAATCTTGTCCAGATATAGACCCAAAAAAAAATAAAGCAAATTCAGGATGTAAAAGTTTTATCCACTTTTCAGACAAGTTTAATGATAGATCAGATTTTATTGAACATGGTAAACCAGAATTTGCAGAGAGAACAAAGAAAAGACTTCAACAAATTGCATCCTTAGGAATGGATGAAATTGCACCCGGTCAATTTGGAATTGAAAATGTTATATCAGGTTTGTACATTGAGATGGTCTGGAGTTATTCTAACGAACAATTTGATGACTATATGGAATGGGCAGATGGTATTATATTTTTTGAAAAATAAACATGAATAAAAATGTATTAAAAAATTGTGTAATATGAGAGTAATTGCAATTGAAAGTTTTAAAGATGGTGTATTAAGAATTTATGGTGAAGGAGAATTCATCGGAGATAAAGTCCCAGATGTATCACCATTTAACCAAGTAAGATTAAAAAATCCCTGTATCAAATTGGATTCAGGAAAATACGTTTGGGGGTTTCAATGTTGGTGGGGTAATTTAGCCACATTCAGAGAAAATTACAAAGGACACATCAAAGAAGAGATTGTCGTAGATCTTGAAGAAATGTATTTTCCAGTTTTGACGAAACAACACTAAAAACATCATTAGAATGAAAAAAGGAAAGTTAAAAACATACGTATTGATGATATCCACTACTTTCCCTGCACACCACGATTTTGCAGGTGAAAAGACCAATTTTATTGAAAAAATTTATAAAGGTGAGAAGATCCACACGATCAGATCCAATTATGAATTGTGGAAGAAACGGTTTGAAAAGATCAATAAAGGAGAAGCTATTTTATCTGTTAGAATATGGGAAGGCACCCCTTATAAATCAAAACAGATTGAATATTTTGTTTTTACGAAAGAAGATGGTATTGGAATTCAAGAAATATTTATTAAAGATTGGTTCAGGGAGCTATATTATTCATTTCAAATTGATGGAATTTTTTTCCCTGCAAAAACATTATCTTATACAGACATGAGAGAATATTATGCAAAATTAATTGCAAAAAATGATGGACTTAGCTTTTATCAATTCAAAGAATGGTTTAGAAAATACGATCTTAATAAGCCACTAGCAATAATACACTTCACTAAATTCAGATATTAAGTATGAAAACAATCAAAAAAGTTGAAGTAACAACTAAATTTGTAACAACGGTTCCTGACTTTTTAGAACAAAATGTTATTTATATTTCCGAGCGTCATCATACGGCAATTCATTTATGCTTATGCGGTTGTGGAAATAAATCAGTTACTCCTTTCAGAAGGAATTTTGGTGGTAAAGAATTCGGCTGGAGTATAGCAATAGCGAAAGGCTATGGGGTAACAATTATACCTTCAATTTTAAATACGAATTGCCCAAACAGAACGCATTATGTTATTACTAATGGTATTGCAAATATACTTGAATAGAAATGAAGAAGCGAGATATAATATTTAATAAGTTCAATGGACTTTGTGCCTATTCTGGGACACCCTTAGAACCAGATTGGCAAGCGGACCATGTTAATCCGATAAGGAGAAATAGTGATGGAACAAAATTGTTCCCAGAAGATGACAATGTTGACAACTTAGTACCATGCCAAAAATTGATAAACCATTACAAACACAATCTTTATCTTGAAGAGTTTAGAACGTGGTATTTAGGGAATTTGCACATAACTCTCCAAAAACTACCAAAGAACCCTCGAACAGAAAAAAGCAAAAAACGAATTGAATACATGAGAAAGATCGCCAAATACTTTCAGATAACTGAAGAAAAGCCTTTCTCAGGTAAATTTTATTTTGAAACAATAAAAAAGACTGAATTTTAAATGAATCCGATCCCAGATGTAAGATCACTACGTTATATCCTTTTTTTGATTGATTCAAAGCATAAGGAACATGATGGAAAAATATTTTGTAGTCATAGAGATGCATTGGAGTATGCCTATGAGTGCATCGATGAAAAGCATTGTGATAAAGCAGTAATTGGAATGTTTTGCATTGACCTAAATGCTGAGGAAATGTTCATATCAATGATTGATACTATTGGATTCAAAGGAGATAAAACAAATATAAATCAATTGCAATTATTTAAGTGACCAAAAAAATATAAAGTATGGCATCGATCATTGAAAATAAAAAAGGCTTCAAGGTAATAGAACTCTCCATTTCTGAACTCAATCAAATTGGAGGAATAGGAATCTGTGATAGTTGTAATAGTGCTGCATTCTCCGGTTACTATATTGCAGTCCTGAATATGTGGTATTGTCCAAACTGTTATCACAGTTTTCTCGAAAGAGCAAAGTGGTACCAGGAGGATTCAATCATAGAAAATAAAAATTTTGAAAATATGTGTAGAACCTTTAATCTCAATCCAAATGGCACGAAATAGTAAAATTGAATGGTGTGATCATTCCGTAAATCTCTGGTGGGGTTGCACAAAAGTTCATCAAGGTTGTTCAAATTGTTATGCTGAACATTTATCCGATGTAAGGTGCAAAAATGGCTTATGGAATACCAACAACCGGAAGCGAATCAAATCCGCTTTCTCTGATTTAGATAAGTACCAAAGAGAAGCAAAAGAAAAAGGTATTAAATATAAAATCTTTGTTGGATCCATGATGGATATTTTTGAAAACTCAAAACCACTTACCAATTATACTGAAGAGTTTGAATGTACCGGCGATCTTAGAAATCGATTGTTTCATAATATTAGTTCAGGGAAGTATGAAAATTTGATATTTCTTTTCCTCACTAAGCGCCCTGAGTGTATAAAGTATCTTGTTCCTACGAACTGGATCCATGCAGCTCCCAGCAATATATGGTTTGGGACTTCAATCTGTGATCAAACAACTGCAAATATATACACCAACATCTTAAGAGAGTACGCGCCAAACAATCTATTCTTATCCATTGAACCACAAATTGGAGATATTTATGTCATTGATTTGAAGCATATAAAATGGGTCATTCAAGGAGGAGAATCC
Source organism: uncultured Bacteroidota bacterium (assembly GCA_942493315.1). Taxonomy (GTDB): domain Bacteria; phylum Bacteroidota; class Bacteroidia; order Bacteroidales; family WCHB1-69; genus UBA5429. Next base: position 3,198,190 of record OW818690.1, read on the forward strand.
GGACACAAAAGAAGACCATTCAATATCGATTGGGCGTATAGAATGAAAGAGATATGTAAACATCAAAAAACTCCATATTTTTTTAAGCAGATTGATAAAGTCACACCGATACCAGATGATCTTAATGTCAAAGAAACTCCTTTTTGTTCTGTTTGTGGAAACAATAATAAAGTTGAATTTGTTGAAATTACTGATTGTAATTTATGTGAAAAATGTAGAGATGATTTATCTGAAAGTTTTGAACTAGCAATGAGAATGGACAGAAGCGATTATCCTGAATTATGATAATGTTAAATTTCAAAATTTATAAAAAATATCAATAAATGAATATTGAAAAAAAAATATTATTTTTGCAGCGAATTACTCTCAGTAATTCAGTGTGATTTAAGCCCTTTTCGACTTCGGTTGAATTGGGCTTTTTTATTTCAATTTGTGAAATAATTCAAAAAAACTTCCAAAATTCAGAGTTAAATATCAGTATTTCAGTAATTTGCATTAAATTATTTTCTAAAAGTTTCATTATCAAGAGAATTATTTTTAATATTCAAAAGTGTAATTCATTTATTTATAGTAAGTTAGATTATTCAAACGAACAATTAAAAATTAAATATTATGAAAATGCACCAATTAAACAACGGAATTTTAGTACATGATTACACTGAAAATAATTTAGGATTTGTAGTTACAACCCCTGCAGAGTTTACTTATGTAAGTATGGGATATTCATCAAGTAAAGGTTTTTATGTTAGTACATCCGGAACATGGTTAAGTACGATTGAAGATGTTGAGCAATACCAACGTGAGTTGAATATTATGGTTGATGCAAAAAATGAAATTGAAAGTTTAATCTCAAAAAAATAACCATTTAAAAAACAGTATTATGAACGAAGTATTTACATTTACAGAAAAAGGACTTGAAAAGTTAGAAAAAAGACAACCACTTCCATTCGGACACAAAGTAGTTTACTTTGGAGTTGGAATGTGTGATGATATTTATGCAGTTATCAGTGATCCAGACAAACATGGATCTCAAAAAATAGTTTGCATGGCATCACCTGAAAATAGAGAAACATCAATGTTTATGACAATTGACAGTCATGATCGCCCTCTTTCCAAAACATTTGGAATTGGATGCTACTGGGATGATCTTAAGCACCACATTTTCCCGGAAGATGAAGTAATAAAACAAATTGAGATTGCAAAACAGTTTGACATCACTTTAGCTGAAAGAGCAGAAGCAAAAAGAAAAGCAAACGAGGAAGAACGTGAAAGGTTGAAAGTTGAGTATAGCTTCCTCACACTTAATCCAAACAGTGAAAAGAAAATAACAAAGTCTAATTTGGTCACTTTGTTAACACGTACTTTCCCACGTGTTAAATTTTCGGTAAAATGTGAAAACTACTCAACTTATAATGTTAGTTGGATTGATGGACCAACTGATGAAAGTGTAAGAAAAATCACTGGAATGTTTGTTGATCACCATAGAGATATTACCGGAGATTATTACGATTATGAACCCTCAAATTTCAATAGAGTATTTGGAGGATTTCAATTTGTATTTTCAGACAGAAACTATTCAGAAAAAGTTCAGGAATATATCAAAGCAAACTTTAACACTGAGTACAGAGATCCTGCCAGAGAAATGTTTGGAAAAGCTCTCAATGAAACTGTTTTTCCACTTAATTACACTAGTTTTGATTACAACCCGGCAAACAATCCAAAGTTCACTTTTGAAGTTCCTGAAACCCCACAAATCGAAACTACTTCAATTGAAAACATGGAAATTGGGGATCTAAAAATCATTGATTATTCTGAAAAAAGTTTTGTCGTTACCGGTAATACCAAACCAATTAAAGATACCCTTAAAGATCTTGGTGGAAAGTTCAATTTCAGACTTTCATGTGGAGCTGGTTGGGTATTCTCAAAAACCAAAATCGTAGAAGTAAAAAGCAAACTTAACCTAATTTAAAAACGAGAAATTATGTTGATCGAAAGAAAAGAATGGAAAGAATTTCATCCCAACGGACTACCATGGATCACTGGAGAAATTGGAATTATTGAACCATCAACAGAACATCAATACGATTGTAGAACAGGCTTTCCCGGATATGAGGGAGAGCCTGTTTGCAGACTTGGTGTTTGGACAAAACATTATGACAATGGCCAGCTCGCATGGACCCTTGAATATGATGATTTTGGATTTTCTAAAAAAATTCATTATCCACGTTTCAGGAAAGATGGAACTATAATAACCGATTAAAAAAACCAATAACCAAATATTAGTAAAGTATGAACACAAAACAAGAAGTATTGCAAAATTGCAAAGTAGAAGGAAACTTAATTAAACTTCCAGAAGTACAACTCGAACGAAAATTGTATTTAGATGTAGCCAAAGCTTTAGAGTTGATCGGAGGCAAATGGAAAGGTGGTAAAGTAGGAGCATTCGTTTTTCCACATGATCCGGCCGAGTTACTCGAACAGATTGCCAACGGAGATAATCGTAACCTCAAAAAGGAATATCAATTCTTTGAGACCCCTGTCGAATTAGCAGATGAATTGGCAGAATTACTCCAAATACCCAGAGTAGTTAATTTTTCCAATCAAACTGCAATGAAATTCAGAATATTTGAACCAAGTGCCGGACAAGGTGCGCTCGTGAAAGCACTTTTGAGAATTGAATCTTACCAACAAATTGATTGTTGTGAGTTGATGCCAACAAACCAAACATTCCTATCCAAAATTAATGAAGTTAATCTTATTGGAGATGACTTTTTGAAACTTGGAGATGAGTACAGCAACTATTATGATAGAATCATTGCAAACCCTCCATTCTCAAACAACCAGGATATTGACCACGTCAAAAAGATGTATGAATGTTTGAAACCCGGTGGCAGACTTGTAACAATCACTTCAAAACACTGGGAGACATCCAGTAACCGAAAAGAAACTGAATTCCGTAATTGGTTAGATGAAGTTGATGCAGAAGTGTATGATATTGAAAAGGGATCATTCAAAAGTAGTGGTACTATGGTTGGAGGATATATTGTAATTATTGAAAAATAATGAATAATATTTTTCTATATATCAAAATTGCATTCTGTGAATTTACCGCAGAATGCAATTTTATTTTTGTATCTCATTAAATACTCATTCAAAAATCAAGTATATGGATACAAAAGAAATTCAGATAGTTTATCGGAATATCGATGAACTGATTGAACCAGACTACAATCCCAGAAAAATTTCAGCCAAACAGCGAGAGGATATTAAAAGATCCTTGGAGAACTTCGGATTCGTACAACCCTTAGTCGTTAACACCCATCCTGATCGGTTAAACATTGTCATAGGTGGTAACCAGAGATTGAAGATTGCCAAAGCCATGGGTTATGAACAGGCTCCCTGCATTGAAGTAAATCTCGACGAGCAAAAGGAAAAGGAACTCAATCTTAGGCTTAACAAAAACCAGGCAGAGTTTGACTTTAAAATGTTAACTGACTTCTTCGATAAATCATTTTTATTGGATGTTGGTTTCGATACTAAAGAGATCGGATCCATTGAAAGTGAGTTTGAAGAAAAATTCAAGGCCATCACAGATGAAAATTGTGAGATGCCTATTGTCCCTCAATTCAATGAAAAGTACGATTCAATAATCATTTTTTGTAACAATGAATTGGATTTTAATTGGATTAGGAATGTGCTTCAGTTGGAGAGATCCAAGGATTACAAAAACTCCCGAATTGGTGAAGCACATGTTTTGACCGTACAACAGTTTCAAGAAATTTGGGTAAATGCAACCAGTCATGAATAGCATCAAGGTAGTTTGTCCATCAAAGGGGAGACATGATAATGTTCGGACCTTAAAGTTTTTCCCAAATCTCACTTTAATCGTTCCCCATAATGAAGTTGAGTTATATCAAAACAATTACCCGGATGTTGAAGTAATCGGCACCCCACTTCACATTAAAGGAATAACACCAACACGTCAATGGATCTTAGAACAGTACGAAGAAGTTTTTATGATTGATGATGATGTTGTCAGTGTAAGGAAGAACTTTACATTCGGGGATCAGGATTCCAGTTTGACAGATCCAGAAGATATTGAAGCTCTCCTAATGAATGCTGTGAAGATTGCAAGAGGTATTGGAGCAAAAGTTTTTTCATTCTCAAAAATCAGAAATCCATTGGAATACAATTCCTTTTCACCTATTGAACACACTGGCTATATGAATGCTTCCTTTTGTGGTTTCTTAAAAGGACACAACCTTGCTTATGACTTAAGCATGAGTGAGGGTGAGGATCATTATATCAGTTGTCTGAATGTTTATAAGAATAGATTCGGATTCATTGACAACCGGTACTCATTTGTGACTGATGGAAACTTCACCGCAAAAGGTGGATGCAATGATTACAGAACCAGAAGCAGTATGATTGACAATACCTATTATCTCAGGAAAAAGTTTGGAAATGCAATCATGCTAAAAGGAGGAACAGCCCTTAAAAAGAAAGTAAACTACGGAGAACGATCACTAAAATTTCCATTTTAAAACAAAAGATATGAATATTGAAAATTTAAAATCAAAAATAATGATCGGCATTCCATCACTTGGCCGACATGAGTACATTACAAAAAAGACAATGAATTTTTGTAAGAACCTTCCTATTGAAGTAAAAGTATTTGTTGATCCATTAGAATACACACTCTACTGTCAGACATGTGGAAAAGAAAATGTAATAAAACTCCCGGAATCTCGAAAAAGGATCATGTATTCATTAAACCATATTCGAAGCTACGCAAAGGAAAAAGGATATCAATACCTATTCCAAATTGATGATGATGTACAAGGATTCGAGAGAGTAGATACAAAAGATAAAGTCGAAGCATTAATGTTGACTATTCAGGATTGTATTGAAGCTATGGAACGTTTCCCTCAACTTGGAGGGATCAGGTTCACTCAATACCGGTACTGGATCTATTCCAAAAAAGGAATACATAAATGGACCCACATTAATCCATTAATGCAAGGAGTATGTGTAATTAGATTGGATGCAATAAATGAAATTAATCCAATCCTATCTGAGTTTACTGATACGATCACAACGTTGAATGTATGGAGAAATGGTTATTTTACTCTTAATTATGGATTGAGTGGTTTGAATGTAGTGCAGAATGCAAATAAAGGAGGTTGTCAATCTTATGACCGGAGAGAAGATGCAATCAGAACCATCGAGAATCTTAAAATTGATTTTCCAAAAGTAACCCAGAAAGAAGGATCCAGCTATTTTAAAATTGATGTGGATGCTTCATCATATATTCAGGAAAACCATTACTCCCCTATTAACTTAGATTCGAATGATGAACTTGAAAACTATCTTATTGAGCATCAAGCAATTATTAACAAAATTTAACAAAAAATGAAGTTTCTAACTGTCTGTATATCAATAAATTAAAAGTAAGTTTGCATATTAAAATATATAAAAAACTAAGTTATGGCAAGCGAAAAAGTTCAGTTATTTACAGTTAAAGGGTATGACCTTTTTGAGGTTGTATCTGCTTTTCAAAAAGAAGTAAGAAGATGTAATGTAGATGGAGCATTGTATTGGGGCATCGAATTACATTTGAGTGGATATGCAGCTTATGCATGGAAGAGAATGTTGATTATGGCGATTGAGGATATTGGAGTTGTAAATCCAAACTTGGCAACGCATATCAATTCTCTTCATGATATTGCAAAGAAGCTTGAGAATAAGAATGACCGGAAGCATCAGGATCGATTACCTTTTATTCAAGCCATTGTTATCTTGGCTGAAAGCAAGAAGTCCCGTTACATTGATTGGTTGTTGAATGTGAAGTTTGATGAGCATTTCAATAAAGATTTCAATTTGGAGATTCCGGAATATGCTTTGGATATTCATACCAGAAGAGGTAAGCAAAAAGGCAAAACAATCAATGATTTCTTTTCTGAAGGAAGCATTTTAAATCAATATTCACCTTATAAGAACGAAGATGAATTGAAAAACACTTGTAAGGAACGTTGGAACACTCCAAACTTCAATCAAATGTTTCCAAAATTCATTGAAAGTAAGAAAACAGAAAACATTGAAACAAAAGAAGATACAAGTTGTGAACAAGGAACATTATTCTAAAATTCAGTGAACATTAATTAACAATTAAAAAAATGAGTACAAATAAACGGTCGAGATTGTCCGTAAAACAAAAGAGATTTCTAAAAGCATTTGAATCCGCATTAGGTAATGTTTCAAAAGCAGCTGATGAGATTAAAATAAATCGAGGAACTTATTACCTATGGATGAATACCAATGAACTATTCAAACAAAAGGTTGAAGAAATTGAAAATAAGAACATCGACTTTGCTGAAACCATGCTGTTAAAGAACATCAGGGATGGAAAAGAATCCTCAATATTCTTTTATCTGAAGTGCAAAGGTAAAGATCGAGGGTACATTGAAAAGCAAGAGATTGGAATGACCAATAAGAATGGAGAAGATGTACCAGTCGGATCCGTAACCTATGTATTTGGGAACAGTGACTTTGTTGATCAATTTGCTAAAAAAGGAGAAGGAGAAACTAAAACTGATGAATCCACAAACTAAGTTGATGAAACATGGTAGGTGTTTTCCTCTTATAGTTCAGCAATATAAAAAAGCAAAGCAAGAAAAAGTTTTAAAGAAAATCTGTAATGAGGGAGGCTCACGTAGTGCGAAGACGTTTGATGCCTTCCTCTTCTTTTTTTGGTATGCACTCCTGAATGATGGACAAGAAAAGATCATTCGGGTATTCCGGGAAACAAACGTAACTTGTAAAACCAACACTTTTGAGGCTGACTTTAAAACAGCATTAAGTAAGTTTGGATTACAAAGTGAATTCCAACTCAAAGCCAACTTTGCACGTTGCAGAACCACTTCTATTTACTTTTCAGGTATGCAATCAGGAGGAGAAGTGAGAGAAGCAACATTCTCTCATGTTTTGTTTTTCAATGAGGCCATGGAAAACCAAAAGGAGATTGTGGATAAATGGTTGATGAGATGTGAAGAGTTGGCAATCTTTGACTGGAACCCTGCTGCAACCGAACACTGGTTATTTGATATGGAACTGGATCCAGATTGTATCTTTACTCATTCGACATTCTTGGACAATCCAAACTGCCCCCCAGCAGTTGTAAAAACATTGTTGTCTTATGAACCGACAGAAGAGAATATCAAAAACCTTACGGCCAATGAATATTTGTGGCAAGTTTATGGTTTAGGTTTACGATCCATACCGGTTGGGATGATGTATGAAAGGGGATTCAAAGAGTATGATGTTATTCCACCGTCCACACGGGCAGTAAAGAAAAACTATACAGATACAGCTGACAAAGGAACAAACTATCTTTGTTCAATTTGTTATATTGAAACTGAAAACTATTGTTATGTTACAGATCTTGTTTACACCAATAAAAGTATGGAGTATAGTGAGGTTGCCACAGCAGAACTACTAATGAATGAAAAAACTCAAATCTCAATTATTGAATCAAACAATGGAGGTCGTGGATTTAGCAGGAACGTTGAAACAAACTTAAAAGCTTTTGGATGGTATGAAACTTTTATAGATCCATTTCATCAATTAGGGAATAAAGAAACCAGGATTCTGATAAACTCTAATAAAGCCCAAAACATCATACTGTTTCCATACGGATGGAAACAACGTTGGCCTGAATTCTCCAAACATTTGCTCGGTTTTAAGAAAGAGGGTAAAAATGCTTTTGATGATGCGCCTGATGTGATCTCAGGAATAGTCGAAAACTTTCAATCTGATCGTTTGTTTGATGAAAATAGTACTCTATATTTCAACACTAAAATTGAATCCAGTACAAGTAAAATTTGCATTGTTGTTAAGGATGATGAATCCGATTATTTTTGTTCTGTTATTTACAATTGTTTGGACCAAAAAGTTTATAATACTGATGTTGTTTTTTCTTCAGGAACTTACAATATAGTTACGTCATTAATCATTGATCAATGTAATACCCACAAACCAGATATTGTTAAAGTTTATGCTTCTAAAGAGTGGAAAAACTACGTTGATAGGATCCGTGAGAGAGTACCTAATATCAATGTGATCAGAGCAGAAAAGAAATTCAATGACGTTGAGTTTATTGAAGCTAAGAGTAGTTTAGTTATAAACAATTTCTACTATCTTGAAAAGGAATCACAACCCCTACCCTATAGTGATTTCATGCGGTCCAAACATAACTACATAAAAGCAATGCCAAAACAACAATCCTGTTGTGTATTGGCTGATGCCATTGCAGCAGCATACTTTGATATTATGAAATTGATTAAATAATTGATTCATTGCAGTTTATAGCTAAAAAACTTCCAAAAAATATGTATATTTATCTGACAATCAGCAAATTAAATGAAAATAATTTCTAATAAGTTTATAATCAATGTTATTAATTTGTTAAAATAAATTGTTATTTCATTAATTCATAGTAAGTTAGATACATCAAACAAAACAATAAAACATCAAAAAAATGGAAACCGGCTTACAATTAACCCCCAGAACAAGAGAAGATTTAAGAATCATAAATGAAATGCTTCAAGAATCTGAATTTTCAACTGAATATAATTCTGAAATTGGATTTTTCTATTTTCCAGAAGAAGAAGATAATTACGATTCACTTGAGGAACAAATTAATGAGCTATTCGAGGGAGTTGATGTAAGTTATAGAATTGAAGGAATTTTTTAATTAATAAAACATACAAAAATGAAAGCAATAATCGTAAAAGACAACTCATTCCAAACCATCGGGTTTGAAGTATGCCAAGGAAACATAACACTTGTAAGATGGGGTGTTAGTCCACACTCAACAGTATTTGTAAAAGAAGTTGAAGTGAAAGAATGGTCAAGAGAAATCTTTGAAATCTCAAACCTACAATCAGTAGTTTGTGAGAGAGAAAGATTTGTATCACAATTTTATAAAGTTGCTGCACAAAAGGTAGAAACAACAAAAACCGGATTTGATTTTACAGAATACAAGCAAGAAACTCAAATGATTAAAGACAGAATTGAAAACCTAGTAAAAAACATCATTTAATATGGAAAAGATTCCCCAACACCGCCAAACAATTTCTTTAGAAGAATTTATTGGAAAGTACCTAAACAGACGTACTGGAACTGATATTAAGCCAGTTGGTAAGATCGTATCAGTAAATAAAAATATCCTCACTTTACACCCAGTGGAACATGAGTTAGTCAGTAAGATGGAATTTCATATTGGAGGATTCATGGCCAACTGTTCCAACAATGACGAACAGGAGTATAAGTACACTGTAGATGAAAGCCAAACACTTGAGATCAGATTCACAAAATCTATGTTAAAAGCAGGTTATTCTGTTGATGATAACCCAGTGTATTATTACGATTACAATTTCTAATCCACTTTAAAAAAGAAAGTCATGAATATCAGATTAAAAGACACCATTCATCCCGAATTAAAATCACTAGGACTAAAAGCCGGAGACATTATCAGAAATGCAACAGTTGGCAGTAAAGTAACAGGCAGTTTACATTTCACTTATGGTGATAGAAATTGCTCAATTTGGCCAGAAGATTATGAAATAATTCCAAATCAAAACCAAACCATTGAAGCAGCATTTCAAGCAGGATTTGACCCCTCAGATGTTATTTTACAAAATGATGATCAGATCTTCATTGAAGCTCAAGAATATTTGACAAACCAAGCAATAAGAAATTAACCAAACCAATTTTAAATATGGAAACTATTGAAGTAATTATTAGCAAATCCGGATTACCTGAACCAGAGAAAAAAACTTTGAAAGAAAAGTTTATTCCTTTCTACAAGGTAACTGAAGAATGGTCACAAAAAGCCAAAACAATCGTTGTGATTGATGAAACCCAAACCGACTTAATGAAACAAGCCAGAGAGGGCAGATTATTCCTAAAAGACAAAAGAAACCGCATTGAGGATCTTCGGAAAGAACTCAAAGAAGAAAGTTTGAGAAAAGGACAAACCATTGATCTAATTGCCAAAACTTTAAAAGGACTTATTGAACCTATTGAGGACCATCTTGAAAAGCAAGAAAAGTACATTGAAATCAAAAAAGCTTTGGCTATTCAGGAGTTGGGAGCGAAAAGATCCGAAGAGTTACTGCCATACTCCTCTTTTGTCCCAACTGGTGTGAATCTTGGAACCATGACCGAAGATGATTACCAAAAACTCCTTTCCATGGTTAAGTTGGCCAAAACACAAAAAGAAGAAGACGATCGCAAGGTTGCTGAAGAAGCAGAAAGAATTAAACAAACAACAGATCTTCACAATACCCGGATCTGTTTGTTGGCTGATTGTATGTTTTGCATCCCAGTTGATGAAAGAAAATCCAATTATGGAGAAATGACCAATGAAGAGTGGATCTCTTATTTCAACAAATTCACCCAAATAGCAATTGAAGAAGATAGAAAACGCATAAAACTCCAGGAAGAGAATGATCGACTTCGAAAGATCCAACTGGATAAAGAAAAAGAAGACAAATTAAGGATTGCCAATGAAAAGAAACTTGCAAAAGCTCCCGACAAAGAAAAACTCCTCAATCTTGCCCAAACATTTGAAGAAGTTGAACTACCTGAAATGAAGTCAGATGAAGGCAAGGCTATTCAAATAAACATCAATATCCTGAAAGGAAAGTTAGTTAATTACATTCGTGAGAAAGCAAATTTACTTTAGATATGGAATACGAAAAACAAGTTGAACTCGCAAAAAAACTCAATGAATTGGCTAAACGTGGCGTTGGAGGTGAAAAAACCAACGCTGCGGCAATGCTTGAAAAGTTGATGAGAAAGTATAATCTAAAAATTGAAGATTTTGACCATGAACAAAGAAAAGAAAGACGATTTAAGTACCAAAATAAAACCAAAAAGTTGTTTATTCAAATTTGTTTAAAAGTCATTGGTTCAAAAGTTGAATTTTACAAGTATCGTGGCGAAAAAGGAAACTATTCCATTATCAATTGTAATGAGTTTGAATATATCCAAATCAAAGAGTATTATGAGTTTTATTCAAAATTGTTAACTCAGGAACTTAAAAGATTTGAAAAAGCATTCATTATGAAAAATAACCTAATACCAGATGATGCAGAAAAACTTGACACTTCCAATCTTACCAAAACTGAATTGATGGAATTATATCAAACAATTCAGATGATGGATGGAATTACAGCGAAAAGTCCACACAGGATCCTACCCGAATTTGAAAATTAATAATTAAATATCAAAAGTTATGTGTGCAACAGAACAAGGAATTTTAAACGAACAAATGAATGTTCAAATAGCAGCATTTGGTAATGAAATGCTAAAAAGTAAACTATTATTAGTATCAACTCTTGGAGCAAAATTTGGAATAGATGGAGACCAATATTATTATATTTTAGGAGAATTACCTGAAAAGGATTGTATTGTTGGATTTGGAGACACTCCATTAAAAGCATTAGATGAATTTGGCAAGATGTATGGTCTTTAATGTTTCCGAAAAAAGTAAATTTATTATAAATCCAAAAATCAAAAGTTATGAGAAAAGTTAGTTTTAAAGAATGGATACCTACCAAGTGGGTTAATATTGAAGGCAGAAATACCGCTATTGAAGTAATAGGTACAGGATGCTGGAGTAAAGAATATACCTGTACCGGACTATTCCATCAATGGGCCAATGCATGTGAAGAGTATTCCAATGGAGCAGGTAATTACACCGTTGCACTCGTTGAACTGGAAGATGGTACGATCAAAGAAGTACTTCCAACTAATGTAAAGTTTGAATAAAAGTAATTTTTAAATCAAAAAGTACAAAAAAGTAACTCTAAAATGGTATAAAAGTACTAATAAAAGACAAACTAAATAAAAATAATTTCTAATTCATTGAAAGTCAAGGTTAAAAAATCTTGGCTTTTTTTGTTGTATGATTTTAAAATGGTATTTTTGCAATCAGTTGAAATTTTTTTACAAATTTATTTTTGATTATGGCAAAAGAACGATTTTCTGAAGTTGAAAGATTAGCATTTTATAATTCAATTATTCATTTAGATTCTGAAAATATATATGTTTTAGCAAATAAGGAAGAAGACACATTAAGTTACACTCAAAGAATTAAAAGTTATGAAAGAATTTCTGGATCACCAAGTGATGAAGAATTAACAAGAGCTTTAATTATTTTAAACCTTATAAATAAGTACAATTTCGATCCATCAAAAATTGAAATTGAAAATTCATTCGAAATAGGAGGTCGAAGAGAGGAAGGAACAAGGGCTGTTGAAACAGATATTTGCATAAAAAATGATAAAGATGATATTGAAATACTTTGTGAAGTAAAAAGAATACAAGATTATTTCGGATCAGATGACCCCTCAATAAATAAACAATTATTTAAACCATTTGAAAACATTGTTAAATATAACAATGCAAAATATTTATATCATCTTTCTGTTGACATTCCATTGACTAAAGATCACTTTCCCATACAATGTATTGGAATTGACACTTCTGTTTCAAGGACCTTTAAAGAGTGGGAAAAACAAGGTAAAACACCACATTTTCTTGACTTCAATAAGTCAGGTGAAAAACCAATAATACGTGAAGTTTTTCTTAAACTTGACGGAGATGAAAAAAACATTGAAAAGAAATTCAAAGACTTAAATGATAATTTTAGTATTGATTTCATTAAACGAATATGGAGAACTCTTTGGGATAATATTTGGGGTGGTACTTTAGAAGATAATAAAAAATTTGAAAATTTCAATAAAATTCTTTTAGCCAAAATTTATGATGAAAGAAAAACTAAAACAGGTACACCATATTCATTTCAACGAAAATTTAAAGGAGGAATTCCACAATCTGAAGAAGAATTAGCAATTGATATAGATTTATTATATCGAAGGGCATATAGGGAATACTTATCAAAAGATAAAAACATTGAATTAATTAGTATTAAAGGAATAGATTTTAAAGAGTTTTCTGTATCACTTACTGCAAAATGTATAGAGCAATTGCAGTCAGTTTCATTTCATAAAAATAGATATAAAAATATTGACATTTTGGGAGAATTTTATGAAATGGTTATTCGAGATGCTTTCAAACAGACAAAAGGTTTGTTCCTTACTCATCCAAATATTGTTTTGTTTATTTTATCAGCATTGGAGGTCGATGAATTAGTTAAAACAAAATTAAAAAATCCTGATGAAGATATTCGTTACCGATTACCATTTATTATAGACCCAAGTTGTGGGACAGGTACATTTTTAGTACACTATATGCATTATGTTCAAAAATTTATCGAGAAAAATCAAAAAAAGATAACTAACGGTGATGCAGACGTTTTTGATTTTATTGAAAGAGAAATGTTAGATAAAAATTCGTATAAATGGGTTAAAGAATATGTTTATGGAATTGATAACGAACCAGTTTTGGCGACTGCTTGTCAAATTAATTTAATCTTACACGGTGATGGTAGTACAAATATTTATAATGCAGATGGTTTGGATAGTTTTTTAGAGTATTCAAAAATGGAAGTAACTGGGGCTGTTAATATTCTTTCATCCAAAGCTCAAAATACTTTTGATTATTATTCCAAAGATGTAATTAACAAGTTTGATGTTGTAATTTCTAATCCACCTTTTAATGTAAATATTAATAAATCAAACATTCAAAATAATTTTTCAATAACTGGAAAATCAGAAGCATATTTTCTTGAAAGATGGTACCAATTATTAAAACCTGGTGGTAGAATTGGTGTAGTTTTACCTGAAAGTTTTTTTTCTGTAGAAGATGATATAGCTGGTAGATTTTTTTTATATAAACATTTTAATATAAAAGCAATTGTTGCGTTGCCTAACCATGCATTCCAACCACATACAACTACTTCGACAAGTTTATTATTTGCTAGTAAAAAAACAAAAGAAGAAGAGACTATATTTAATGAATTATGGGGAAAATATACAACTGAATTTGATGAAAAAATAAATAAAGTCATTAAAATAATTCCATCAAATAAATCGTCTCTTGACTTTGATATTAAGAATAGGAAAAGTGAAAAAAGTATTGCTACAATTTTGTCAAATGTTGAAAAAAAATGTTCAAAAGAATTCGGAATAGGTTTTATTGTATTTCCATTTTTTATAGACAAACAATTGTTTGACGAAGAGAATTTTGGGAAAATCAAAAAATCAATTAAAGATACTATTTTTGCAAACAAATCAAGATGGACTTTATATAAAGTTTCAAATTTTCAAAAGGGGAATTTTTATAATTTTTCAATTCAGGATTTAGGGTATAAAGCTGGCAAGAAGGGTTCAAAAGATAAGCCAAATGAACTTATGTCTGTGTACTCAAAAGATGAAAAGAAAATTTATAATATTAAGTACTCTCATAGTTGGGAAACAATTGATAATAATGATAAAGAAACTGTTTTAGGAATAATTAAGGATTTAAATATATGGCAATAATTTTTGAGGAAAATTCAATTGAGTACTTATCTGCATTTTCACCAATTAGATGTGATACTCATTTTAAATATAACATAAAACTTGCCGATAAGTTTTTTTCCAATGATAAAATTAATTGGGTTTCATTAGGTTCAGTTTTGGACAAAGTTCAAAATGGAATGAATGTTACTACTGATTTTTACTCAATGGAAGAAACAGATTTATTGTATTTATCCGTATCACAAATTAAGGAATATGGTCTTATTGAAAAAAATCAAAACTATTTAACTGAAGAGACAAAGGATTTAAATTCATTCTTTGAATTAGAAAAAAATATGGTCTTAATCACTAGGTCTGGGACTATTGGAGTAGCACTTTCAACAAATCATCCTTCATTTTTTTTTGATGATAAAACGTATGTAGCATCTGGTTTTGTAATTGTTTCTACAATAAAAGATAGTTTCTCAGCTAATGTTATTGCAAATTATGTTAACCTTTTTGATGTACAAAAATATTTAACAGCTATGGCTGCTGGTGCCTGCCAAAAGAATATTGCACAACCGACAATTAAAAATCTACCCATTCCTGAAATATTACTAACTAGCAAAGATCAATTTGAATCTTATTTCAATGAATATGAATCTAAAAGTATTGAAATATTAATGAATATCGACAAATTTGAAACCCAATTAACTGAATTGAAATCTGATATTTCAAGTTCTATAAAAAACAAAATAAATGAATATTATAAGTGAGTTTACACTTAATTGTTGTTTTATTTGATTTTTTCTTTCTCAATCTCAGCAATCAATAGTTTAAGTCCTTTCCGGAACTGATCTTGTATTGAAATACCCTTTTTTTCTTTTATTTCGGATATCTTGTTATTCATATCCTCATCATAGATTTGAATTAAGTAAGCTTTCATAAATGGTGTATGTATATTGGTTAAGGATATTTTCAAATTGATGTGCAAATATATGAAAATTATTTAATTAACCAGTTCTTTACGTAATGTATTTTTGATATATATCAAAACTGAAAAATCGTGTTTTCACTTTTATATCCGAATTATTTTTGTGATATAAATGAAAAGTGATGCAAATCCAAGTTAACGACTATTTTTTTCAAATCGGTAAGAAACCAAAATCATTGAATCCCGAGAATCTTACAACAAAGTCAATGGACCTTGTTAGAGATGATAAAGGAGCAGTTGCCGGAGCAATTCCAACATATTCTCTTGGCAGTATTGACAAGTATGTTGATTTAGTTTTTCAAAACAACCACCGGCTACAAAATTTGGTTTTCATATATGAAAACATTCCAGAGATTCAGTTTCCGATCAATTATCTTACAAGTAGGATCATAAACGGTAAGTTTACAGTAAAGAGATGGGACAATGATACAGTTGTTTGGTCTGAAACTGCAACTTCACCAAAGGATAAGATTGTTGGTGAAAAAATGAAAAAGTTTTTCTCAAATCCAAATCCACTCCAAACATTCAAGGAACTTGTAAAACAGTATTTCACTTTCAAATTTTTGGTTGGAGATGCTTTCATTTATGCTGCAGGGCTTCCGATCAGTAAACAGCTATTTGAAGTTTGTGATAACTTTTGGGTATTACCTGCACAATCTATTGAGATAGACTATGGTACCACTCCAGTTTTGTTTTGGAGTAAAAGAGATTATAATGTAATCCGAAAATTCAAACTTAATTCCGGTTATGGCCGTGGAGAGTTTGATCCAAAATTGGTTTTACATTGTAAGGATTTTGAATCTCTTGAAATTGGAAGTAATTACTTTTATGGGAAGAGTAGACTGACTGCTCACAAATACCCGGTTGCGAATCTTTGTGCCGTCTATGAAGCACGAAATGTGATCTACACCAAACGTGGTGCAATTGGAGCAATTGTTAATGAGAAAAAGGATGCAGATACATTCATCCCATTAACAGATCCAGAGAAAAAGGATATCCGGGATGAATTCAACTCCACTTATGGCTTGGAACAAAAGAAAGATCCTGTTGCTATTATTGATGTACCTGTAAAGTATATCAATTTTGCTATGTCAATTCAGGACTTACAACCATTTGAAGAAACCCTTGCTGACGCTTCTGTTATTGCCGGTGCATACAATATCGATTCAGTATTGATCCCACGTAAGGACCAATCCACATTCAATAATCTTAAGGAAGCAGAAGCAAAAGTTTACACATCCACTATCATTCCAGAAGCAGTTGACTTCTGTGAAAAGTTATCTCAATTTTTAGGATTGAACGAATTTGGATATTACATTGATGTATGCTATGATCATGTTGAAGTATTGGCAGATGCATTGATCAAAAAGGAAACTGCAAAGAGATCCATTACAGAGAGATGTAAGGTTGAGTTCAATGCAGGGATCATTTCAATTAATGACTGGCGTGCAGCATTAGGAAAAGAGAGAATTGAAAATACAATTTTCAACAAAACTTTACTTGAGATGACAGATACAGAAGTACAATTTATCAAAACAAAAATTCAATAGAAATGGAACTAATTGTTAAAACAAAATCCAATGAAGTTAATGATGCAGGAGTAGTAACTATTGCTGTCAACGCAATTGGAAACTTAGATTCTCATAAAGAGATCTCCGCTTCCGGATCATTTGATAAAACATTGGTAGAAAATTTCAAGAGAACTAGGCATTTCTTAAATCATGACAAGAATATCTTAATAGGTTGTCCTTTGGAAGGAAAAGAAGAGAATAAACTGATTGTGATGAAATCCGAAATGAATTTGGATATTGAAAAAGGTAAGGATGTGTATTCATTTTATAAGTTATACCAAAAGAATGGAATGACACTTGAACACTCAATTGGAGCTCAAAAATTAAAAGTTGACAAGGTAGATCCTCGGTTAGTTCTTGAATGGAGAATGTGGGAGTTTTCCACTCTATACGATTGGGCTTCAAATCCAAACACCCCCCTACTCGATCTTAAACAATTACAATTCAAGAATGATCCTCAAAAATCCATTTCATTTTTAAAGGATGCTTTAAAGTTGAAATTTTCAGATACAATTTTAGAAACTTATGAAAATTATTTAGTTATGATTGAAAAAGCAATTTCAGGAAAGGAAGTTGAACTCGTTACATGTAGTTGTGGTTTGACTTTTGATTATAATTCAGTGCATGAACACACTTTAGAAGAAGAAGTATTACAGATTGCAAGAGAAGCAATCAATTGGAGTACTTATAAAATTGTTCAAAGTGAAGTTGAAAAACTTACACCGGATCTTCAAAACCAAATCCAGGATATTTTACATACTGCAACTTTGACTAAAAAGTCAATCAATGACCTAACATCTTTTGTAAGATGTCCAAATTGTTACAACAGATTATACAAAAACGATACTATCAATATCAATACAATTGAACAAAAATCCATGATCGTGAAGCCGTCAGCAGACACTTCAGCAGAAAGCCGCCCTGAGGGCACTTTGACTGTAAAAAATCTAGGAGGTTTGTTCGGAATCAATCAAAATTAATAACTAACAAAAGAAGACAATGAAAAAGAACATTCAAAGATTTCTCAGGGAAAGTAAACAAAACTCCCTACTTGGGCAAAAACGTAGATTCCAAACCAAAATAATGTTGTTTGGATTAATGATTTTTGCTTTCACTATGACAATGGTAATGTTGTCAGATGCAGCCCCTATCCAAAAAGCAGCTACTATGGCCATTGTGCCATTTGCAGGTGTAGATCTTACGTTGAAAGCCAAAAAAGTTGAAGAAATGACAGAGGAAGAAAAAGTGGTTTATGGTACTATTCAAAAACAAATCAGTGATTCAATCTCACTATTTTTGAAAGGATATGATCCAGAAGCAATTGATCTAAAATTAAAAAATCTGCAGGAAGGGCTTGAAAAGGATGATCACCCTATGACCAAAAAGATGAAAGAAGCTATTGACCTCGTAGAAAAGTCAAGAGAGACAATTCAACAATTGGCTATGGAAGTGTCTGAACTTAAGAATAAAAACAACGGATTTTCATTTGAAGAATCAGAAATTGAAAAATCCTTTAAATCTGCATTTGATTCTGAAAGATACCAATCATTTTCAAATGGTACTGCCGGTAAAGCATCCGGGCAATTTGAGATATGTTTGAAAAATAGAAACATGATTCAAAAAGGTATGTCGATTGGATCAAATCACACCGGTACCGTAATGACTGCATTCCAATCAGATGTAGTTGTAAATGAAATTCCAATGCGTAGATTAAATTTACGTGATTTTATGACTGTAACAGATGCAAGTTCTGAAGAGTTCACCTCTTATTATTTCCTTATCGTATATGATATTGATAGAGCCGCTATTGCCCTCTCCGAAAATGGATCACTTCCAGAAGGAAGCTTCAAAACCAAAGAAGGCCATGCTGAAACTAAAAGAATCGGTTGGCATATTACTATCTCTAAAAGGATGTTGAGAAAAATCTCAATCATTCAAAAACGTTTACTACAGTTATTGCCAAACGGCATGGATCGTGCAGAAAACTTCCAATTATTATATGGAGATTCTACTGGAACAAACTTCCAAGGGATTACTCAAGTATGTAAAACAGAGAGTGTTTTAACCGGAAATGTTTATGCTGTTACAGATGCTGGACAAGTTACAAAAATTGAATCTTCAAATGGTGGAGCTGCGACTATGGTTACACTTGCAAAAGGTTACTCAAAAATTGAAACCGGTATGAAAATTATTTTCAGTGGCTTCCAAACTTGTACAGCTTTAAATAGTACTGATGGATTCATTGTAACTGTTGTAAATGACCATACCCTAATTGTGCCATGTGCTTATACTGCTGAAACTGCTGCTTCAGTACTTGCTAATGCAAAATTTACCGTTAAGAATATGTGGGGTAAATTTATTGTTGATGCAAATGAAGGAGATGCATTAAGAGCTACAGTAAGTTTCTTGAACTTTGATCAATACATGCCAAATCTCATTTGTATGAATTCAATTGAGGTATGTTCTTTGATGTCTATGAAAGACTACAATGGTAGAAATATGGCATCTGAATACATCAAAGTTGTAAATGGTATTCCATACTTAGACGGCCTTATTCCAATTGCAACTTTTGATTGTATTCCAAAAGGAAAAGCGATCATTGGTGACTTTATGAATGCTTGCGAATTGTTTGATACCCAAAAAGGTATTTTAGAATTTGCAGAAGATGTAAACACCAAACTTGCCAATCAAATTGTTGCATTAATTCAAGAAGAAGTAATCTTCGCAATCACTTGCCCAGATGCATTCCTTTATATTGATATTGAAAACACCAGACAGGCAATCACAACCGCAGGTGGTAACGATAAATCTGTAAAAGTAAGTATCGTTTCTCCATTAACCGAAGCTGGTGCCGTTCTTATGGACGTTCCTGCAGGTGCTTAATATTTTGAAGTATGGCACGTAAAAACAAAACCAACAATCAACAGGGAGGGAAACCCCCTGTTGATTCTTCAAAAAAAGGAAGAAAAAATAAACTTCAAACCAACTCTCCAGAAAGAAAAATTTTAGATGTGAAAGATGGTGAAGTTGCCGTAATCTCTGTTAGAAGATTTGAGCTTGATGGAAAGCCATTTCTTCCTTTACGCAGATATTCCTTTAAAGAAGAAACTGCTTTATTGCTTGCTTCAGAAAACAAGGTTAGAATTTGTAAATAGCAATCCATGGCCAATATTGTAGAACTCGTAGATTTTAAGTGTGAAGCATCCATTCCCGGTATGTTTCCTTCTGCCGGTACTGTTGCACCAAACAATACAATCATTCAGGAAAAAGTAAAGGAGTACCGAGATAAGTATGAAAAGAGATTTCTTGAATACTTTTTTGCATTGGATCCAGAAAGCAAAGATACATTTCTCTCCAATTCAAGTGAAGTAGAAAAACTCAAACCTGCTATTGTAAACTACATTGCATATTACTATTTGAGGAACGATACCGTTGCGAATACACCTATTGGTGCAGTGATCAAACAAGGAGAGAATGGACGTAAAACAAACAATTCACCTAGACTTTGTAAATTGTTCAATGAGGCAGTTAAAATCACCAGAGATACCTACATATCATATTTTAAAAAAGAGTGTCCTATAAACGAAATTTTCAAACCAATTAACGAATTTAATCTGTAACCTATATGTTGTTATCTGCAATTGATATTATCAAAATGTGTGTTGAAATAACAGATTATAAACTTCTGGAGAAGTTTGATAAGTCTGTTGCTTTTATCCATTTTGAAAGTGGGTATTCCAATACCATTATCAATTCAATTACACAGTTGGCGAATGGAATGGATCCATATCCGATTATTGCAGTTTTCACTGAAGGATTAAAAGAAACCTATTCAAAAGGGAACTCATTTATAGAATTTAATGTTCCAAAAATTTCTATTGCAATCCGGACTGTTGATGATTTAACCGAATCTCAAAGATTGGAGACAAGCTTCAAAGAAACTTTATATCCAATATTTGAAGAGTTTTCCAAACAGTTGAAAAAGATCAATTTTTCTTATGATCTGCAAATTACAAAATCAGATATTCCTTATTATAATGAAAGTAATGGTACAGCAAACACCTTCAATGACAAATTGGATGGAATCGTTATCAAGGACTTAAAAATGAAAGTTTCATTAAAACATTGTTAGTCATGGCAAAACAAATTCAAACCCCTAAACAAAAAAATAGTACACCAGTTAAAACCGAAAGTACACCAGTTGGCGGTGTTAGTACACCAGTTAATATCCAAACTCCTGAAACTCCAAAAGAGTTGCATTACACCAGAATGGAGACTGCAAAAGTCAAAGTTCAATACACTATACTCTCTTCTCGAAATGGAGAAACTGATGAATTAGACTATGGTTTAGCTAAGGTATACGAAAAACAAGGAAAAGTAAAAATCATTAATTAACCCAATAAAACAAAAAATGAATAATTGTAACGTTAAAACCAAAAACACAGCATCAAGTAGATGCAAATTTGACTGGGGATTGTTTGCAAGAACAGTATTAACCCCTCGTGATAAATTCTTCACCGGATTAGATTCCAATAACCAACCCATTACCTTTGATGAATGGCTGTTGAAAGGGATCCATGCCAAACTTAAAAAAGATCGTTTTTTCCCAATGCCATTATTTTCTGATGTGGCAAATAATTCAGAAGAAACCAAACCATGGACTAATGGCTATGGCCAAAAATATTATATCATGGAGGGAAACAAAGGAATGACTCAATCTTACAATCAAGACTATTGTTTGAGTAACCGTTTAGCTTCATTTAACGATGGAATGGCTCGTAGAGTATTGGTTTTTGACCAGAAAGGTATTTGTTGGTTAGTAGAGAAAGCAAATGGGAAACAAGGATATGAAGCAACCATATTCTGTACTGGTGCCGGTATTAATTCTCCAAGTGATATTGTTGAACCTAAAATTGAATACTCATTCAAACACCCATCAGAGTTTGTAAATAAAATCCCTATGGAGACTGAATTAGATATTACCGATTTAGAAGGATTGGAGGATATTGAAATGGTTGTAGTAGTTGGAGAAACCAATACTGAAATCACTTTCAGATCCGGTTGTGGAAGCTATGATGTAACTTCTGAAATGGCAGCAATTGGTGGTAAAAAACCTTGTTGGACCATTGATGGAGTAGAAATTGGCACTGCCCCAACTTATGCAGATGGGAAGTTCACCATTGTAAATACTGCACTCACTACAAATAAAGTATTGAACATTGCAACTCCAGATGTACTTTATTCCAATGGCGTTTCATTTAAGGAATGTTCTGTAGGTGTGAAGATCGTATTACCTTAATCAAAATTTAGTTAAAACAAAAGGGCGGATGGTTGGTAATTATTCGCCCTTTTATATTTGCATATATGACAATAAGAGAAGCATTAAATAGAGTAATCGGTTTTGTGGAAGAGATGCCAACAATAGTTGAGCAGATCGGAGATGAATTGTCTTCTGAAATTGTTATTATGAATCAGGAACAGCTTTCTAAAGGGATCACTTCAGATGGCAAAAAGATTGGAGATAAACCTCCATACAATCACCCCGGCTACTTTGAAGGACACAAAGAACATAGAGAAGAAATGGGACTTCAAACAAACCATATTGATCTAAAAATGACTGGCACATTTTACGAATCTCTAATTCCTGAATTCAGAGGACCATATTTTAAAGTGATCAGTAAAGATGACGAAAGTAAAGTTTATGCTTTGATGTATGGAGGAGAATCAGGAGACTTCTCTATTTGTGGTTGTAAATCTGTCAGGGATGGAGGTTTTGGAGAGGAGATCCTCGGATTGACAGATGAAAACTCATCAGAGATTGAAAGTAAAGGAACAGAAAAATTTATTCAAAAATTTAAAGAAAAAACCGGATTCTAATGTCGTGTAAAGATGAAAATAAAAAAAGAAAAACCTATGAAAATATGCTTAGGCTTGCAGAGATTTGCAAAGAAATGTCAAACAACAATTTTGTTGTTTACATGGTTGAAGAAAATGTATTTGACTTCTGTAGAAAAGAGGAATACAATCCAACAAAAGGAGTTAAAATCATTGATGTATAATGATATTGATTCCTTTCCACTTTTAAAATTTATTGATTGTTTATGTGAAAAAAAATACACTTCTCTTTATAAAGAAACCAGTATAGTTCCAGATCCAGGAATCAGAAATGAGAAAGTTGAGTTTGAAGTTTTCCATGAATTGTATAGTCAGTTCTTGGATCGTTTCTTTGAAAATGACCAATCAATATTTGATAATAAGAAAAAGCTAATGTTAGCTTATTCAAAGATATGTATTTTTGAAATTATTGAGGATTCATATTTTTATCTCAAATCAAAAAAAATAGTTGTAAAAATTCTTAGAAAATATGGCGTTAGATTGACAGATAATGACGAAACTAATCTCATTATCATTTCAGGAGCGAAAGACACCCATATAAGAAAATACAATGAAATCGTTCAAAAAATTGGAGACACTACCAATGAAGAAACTGAAGAGAATGAATCAGGATGGAAGCGTAAAACTTTCGTTGATATTTTAACAGCAATATCCAATTACTTTGATCGACAAATACCGATATCCAATATTACTGTTGGAGAGTTTTGCTCTCTTTATCAGTTTATGAAAAAACAACCAAAACAAACTCCAAAACAAAATATTTATGGCAAAAGAACTCATTGATGCTGTCATTAGTGATAAAGCATTTGAACAGATTAAAAAACTATTGGATCAACTTACTCTTGTTGATAAAAAAATGGTTTCATTAATTGAAATAGTTGACAAGTCAAGAACAAGTTTCCAGTCTGCAACCGGATTCAGTAAAATTAATGAAGAGTACACCAAACTTTATAATTCTACTGAAAAGTTAAAAGAATCAGGAGTTGAAAGATTGGATCTTGAAAGACAGATCAAAGCAAGTGGTGATAAGATGGCCGCTGCTGTCAATGTTCAGTCAGAAGCGATTGATAAACTTCGATTAAAGAATGAAAGACTTGCTCGTACTGAAGTTGAATTAATTGCTAAAATTCAGGAGAAACAGATCCGGTTAAAAGAAATTGATGATACTCTTAAAAAAACATCAGGAATGGAAAAATATTCCAAAGAGTTAGGTGTAGAAACTGGACAATTGAAAATTGAACAAGCTCAGTTGAAGTCAGAAGTCGCAGACTTGAACTTAGAATTCAAAAGGCAGATTGAATCTCAAAAGTATGCTCAGGATTCCATGAAAGGGATGTCTGTTGCATTGAATCAATTAAAAGGTCAATTTGCATTATTCACAGAAGAACAAAGAGATTCAGACTTTGGTAAAGAAATGGCCAACCAAATTAATATCTTAGATGAGAAGCTAAAGGGGCTAGACAAATCTATTGGGGTGAATGGCCGCAATGTTGGTAATTATGAAGTTTCTCAAAAATCTCTTAAAATGCAGTTGAGAGAAATTGTTCAGGAATTAGCTCTTCATAAATTAAATTACGACAAACAAAAAGAAGCACTAATTGATCAAGAAAAAGAAGTTAATAATTTGGCTAAATCAAAGGGAAAAGAGAGTGCAGAATACCAAAAAGCAAATAACAAACTCACATCAATGAGAAACGGATATGAAAATACCGGTATTGTTATGGCAGAATTAGAAAAAAAAGGGGGTGAGTTAAAAGATGCTTTTGATGATGCAAGTGGTGCAGTGCAAAGAATGTCAGATGATGCAGGGAATACAAAGGCTTTATCTGAAGGAGTTGGAGTTCTTGGTGATTCATTTTCTTTGCTTCAAGCCGGAATGGCAGCTTTTGGAGCGGAGAATGAAGATCTTATGCAAGTTTATGCAAAAATGATGATTGTTCAACAAGGATTTAATTCCCTTACCCAAATTACCAATGCTTTTCAAGAAGAAAGTATGTTAAGATTGAAAGTTAAGTCTATTTGGCAAAAGGTTTCATTGGTATTTACTCAAAAACAAGTTGCTGCCCAAGCCAAAGAAGTTGTTACTACAACTGCTGAAACTATTGCAGAAGAAGTAAATACAGCAGCTAAGGTTGAGAATGTTACAGCTACCGGTGGAGCAACCGTTGCAACAACTGAAATGGCCGCAGCTCAAACTGTTGCAACTAAAACTGGAGGAAAATTGAGTATAGCAATAAAAGCAGTTGGCACCTCAATTAAATCAATACCTGGAATTGGATGGATATTGGCTGCAATTGCTGCAGTTACAGCCATAACAGTTTTGATTTATAAAAATGCAACTGCTGAAAAGGCATTAAGTTACGAGCAAATTAGACGTAAAAAAATACAGGAAGATTTGAACGAAATATCAATGACTGCAAATGAAAACACCTTAGAATCAGTGACTAAGGTCAATATGTATGTAAGCGAATTAAATAATGTAAAGAAAGGTTCTAAAGAGTGGAAAGGAATTGTATCTGAGATCAATAGTTTAACCGGACTTCAACTTGATGCCATTAAAGCTTCCAAGTCAGAGATTGAAAAAGTAACTGCTGTATGGATAAATCAATTTAAAATAAGGGCAAAAGCCGAGGCAACTATTCAAATGATAGTTCAATCTGAACTCGATTATTATAAAACAAGAAATGAAATCTTAGATCCCAAAACAGATTTTGATAGAAGAGAAGAATTAATAAAAACATTAACTTTATTACCGGAAGAAATTGAAAATTTAAAAGATTGGCAGCAAAAATATAAAGATGCTGATAATTTAGTTGGAATAAGTGAAGCTGAAAGATTAAGACAAAAAGAAGAAGCGTGGAAGAATACATTGCGGTTATTAGACACTGCAAAATATAAATTAAATCAGAATAATGAAGAGATTGCAAATGATATTGATCTTATTGGTTCACTTCCACAAAAAACTGCAGATTCATCCAATAAAGTTGTTAAAGAATTCAAAACTCAATATGAAATTGAAAAACAAATAATTGATCTTAGGTTAACCGGTACCGACAAAGAAATTGCTGCAAGTGAATCCAAAATAAACCAACTCAAACAAGAACGTTATGAAGCTGAACAAACTGCTATTAAAGAGGGGAAAACTGCTGCAGAAATCTTTAAAATCAATCAGTATTACAATACTGCCATTGAATTAGAAAGAAAAGAATCCAAGGAACGTATCCTCAAAATTGAAAAAGATCAAAAAGATGCCATTATTAAAAGTAATGAAATCTTATTAAATACTCTTAATGAGTTAGAAGAGTTACGATTAAACAACACTACCATTTCAGAAAAAGCACTTACCAATCGATTAATTGAAATTGAAGAAAAGAGGAGTTCTGAAATTATTTCTCGTAATGAGACTGCAAAAATTGAAGAGTTAAAAGGAGTTGAAGATGGTAGTGAACTCTATCTTAGTATTGTTAAAAAATATGAGGCTCTCAATCAATTAGAAATTGAGAAATCAATTATCAAACAACTTACTATTCGAAAAAATGGATTCAAAAAAACTGTTGAATCAATAAAGGAACAGTACGATCTTTTAAAAGCTGAGACTATTGTTAATCAGGGAAAAGGATTATCAGAAGAGCAAGAAAATGAATTTCAAATCCAATCAATAAACGATCAAATTTCTGCCTTAGATGACTATGGTAGTGAGTTAGATAATCTTGCTGATTATGAACAATATGTAAGTGATCGTAAAAAACTGGAAGCAGATCTGACATTGGCAACTGAAAAGGAATCCAAAAGAAGAATAGATCAAGCTAAAGCAGAAAAGCTGCAACAACTCGAACTTACAGAAGCCATTGGAGATGCTGTATTTTCCATAGGAAACGCATTTGCGGCTAATATTAAAGATGAAAAGGAGAGAGTAATTGTTGAACAGTCATTGGCATTAGCCCAAGTATTGTTAAGTCAGGCTGTCGGAATTGCAAAAGCCGTTGAAAGTGCAGCTGAAGGAGATACTTATACTGTAGCTATTAGAATAGCAACTGCTGTTGGTGCTATTGTAGCAGCAATGTCGTCAGCAACCCAAGCAATAAATCAATCAAAAGCAGTAGCTTACGAACATGGAACAGATTATCATACCGGTGGAGATGCTGTCGTAGCAGAAGGAAAAAAGAATGGAAAATATAAACCTGAAGTTGTTACAGCAGGAGGTAAAAGTTATGTTTTTGATCAGCCAACACTTCTTAAGGGTCTCAATGTTGGGGCTTCTGTAAAACCCATTCAAGAGTGGACTACTAATGACACCTTTGATCCTACAAATATGCCAATGAGTGAAGCAACGGCAACCAAAATTATTGGCTTATTAACCGACATCAAAAATAAATCAGTAGTTACTATTGATGTAGGAGAAAACGTCTATAAATACCTCGAAAAAGGGGGTGCATTTACAAAAATTATTAATTCACGTTTTAACCATTAAAATTATGATAGTTCCATTTTATCAGTTCTATTTTGAAGATAGAAATTCAACTTCCAACACACTTACGAAGCTTGTTCATGATGTTGATGGATGGAAAGAGTACGGTGTTGTTTTTGGTAGAGAATCCGGTGTTAGTAATGTTGTGAAGTCATATACTAATGAATGGATCTTTATAGGAAAAGATGCAGAGTACATAAAAAACAAATTTTATTCCTATGGTGCAAATGCCAAAATTAGATTGATTGTAAAAAAGTTAACCAATTTTCTTCAAAAAAAATACGAAATTGAATATGCCGGTTATTTTGATTTTACTCAAATTGATATTTCAGGAACAGTCAGTATTCCATTAACTGAAGGTGGATTTTTCAAACTAATTGAAAATCAATGGAGTAAAGATTTTGATATTACAA
The DNA here is from genome assembly GCA_942493315.1 of uncultured Bacteroidota bacterium. Classification (GTDB taxonomy): domain Bacteria; phylum Bacteroidota; class Bacteroidia; order Bacteroidales; family WCHB1-69; genus UBA5429. The sequence goes on from OW818690.1 coordinate 3,225,999, forward strand.
TGAACAATGTAGTTGTTGGATTTAATGGAATAAAAACTTTTGAAGATGCTGCAATGAAATATATTGCAAATTTCACAATGTTTGGTGATACATTAGTAAATGAAAAATCTTTTATTATTGGATTGAATAATCTAAACAGTGAAGCAAAAAGTGAAATATTTGTAAATACCCAGAATTTAGATATTACAGGTATAAATACATTTCCATTGTCATCATGTTTTCTCCAATTGAAATCCGGAGTATATGATAATTTAAAAATCTCATATGATTTGGATTTCAATATTACATTAAAAAAGATGACAGAAATTGGAATTGTTAGTGGTTTTGACTATCTTATTTGTCCTGGAATTGTTGAATATAAATATTCAGATCTTTTAAATGGAGTGCAAAACCCAACACCTCTTCGACAATTTTGGATAAAACCGCCAACTGACGATCCAATTTCTGGAGTTTCATCAGTATTTACTACAAGTTATAACTTACCATTTAAAAAAAATGGAGCAATTTTCATTGAAAAAACAGATGCCACTCCTAAGGTTTATATGTTTTATGTCGGACTATACTTAAACAGTCTTGATTTTAAAACTTCCAGTGAAGCTATTGTAACTTTTAATAAATGTAATGTTTATACATCAATAGAACTGTTAATAAATTACAATAAAAGATTTCAATGTGTAAGATCAAATCACGTATTTCAGGAGTTGATTCATAAAATAAACAACAATAAGTATAATGTTGAAATCGATTTTACAGAACTTAATAAGATTGTAGCTAATGATCAGGTTAACCGATATGATCTTCTTACAAATGGAAATGGTTTACGAGGTTTTCCTGTTGGGTTAAATCAGGATTTTATTGATTGCATGAGATTAGTAGGTTTAAATTATGAGTTTTTGGCTGAATTTTCATGGGCAAAACTTACCACTTCATTGGAACAATACTTGAAGTATCTTTATATCGTTCATGGCTTAAAAATTAATCTCAAATATGATATCATTAGAGATAAGTATTTTGTTTCACTCTTAAACGAAAATCAATGTTTTGTTAATTCAAAAATTGATGAATTTAAAGAAGTTAGTCAGTGCCATATTAAACCAGTTCGCGAATTTTTATACACTCAAATTAAAGTAGGATATTCCACAAAAGACGATTCAATTGGAGGTAAAGAAGAGTACAATGGTACTTTAGAATTTTCAACAATGATCACTGAAATTGAAGAGAATATTCTTGACTTTGTAAGCCCTTATTCTGCATCTGTTTTTGACATTGAGACATTTATTTATAATAATTATCAGAATTTTGAAGATAGTGCAGATAAGGACACTGAAATATTCATTATTTGTGGGAAGCGACACCCTACTGAAGGACTTGGATATTTCATTCTTAGAAGAGAGATTCCAGTAACATCAGGACTTGCTTTCCCGGAAACTGCTTGGAACGTAGATTTGACACCTCGAAGGATCTTGGAAACCCATTCTAAATTCTTAAATAGTTGCTTTGCTTTTCATGTTGGTGAGAAATTAATGATTGCTACTGCAAAAAGAAATAAATCCTTAGATGCCGGGAACATTGTTGAAAGTGATCCTATCTTAATAACAAACAATAGATTATTTTTCCCATTACAAGTTGAGTTTTCATATCCGGCAACTTCCAAACTTATTCCAAAGATTGAACAGAATAGAAATGGATATATCGGTTTTGAATATGGAGGTAAGAAACTCAAAGGTTATTTACACACAAATTCAGCAGTAACGATCAATCCAATGAACGAAAAGGAAAGTGATTTTGTTTTGCTGTGTCATGGTGATGAATTGCCTAAAATATAAGTATCAATTTTGATATATATCAAACCGAAAAAACAGTACTTTAAAGACTGAATGACTTTTATTTTTGCAATATAAAGGTGTTTTCATGAAAGTGTTTTTTCCTTATTGCAATCCGGTACAATTCAAAAATGTTGGCGTCTATGAAAATTATTTAGACGCCCAACTTTTTGAAGAGTCCAATGAATTTTTTCAACCTTATTTTGAGAATGATAGAATTCAATTTATTGTGAATTGGAGTGACGTTGGATTTATTGATCATGATATCATTTTAGATATTATTGTAAATGGAGTACGAACAAATCTTAAGGAACATCATCTCATTACTTATGGACCAGGAGGAGATTATTACACATCATATTTCAATCAGCAATATCAGAGTAGAAATATTGTTTCCGGTTATTATATTTTTTCTGAATTAATCAAAAATATTAAACAAAATAATGTTCGTTTAATTCAAAATTGTGATGAATTTCAGTTTGTTTTAACCATTTTTGGAGTTGAATATTACAGTAATATCCTTACATTAATCAGTGATATTTCTGAAACCAAACTACTCCAATACGGTATAATAAGTGATCCCAGTGTGAGACAAAGTGAGAATGTTTACTTAGATACTCTCTTTTCTGCATTGTTTGAACCTTTTGAAATTAGACTTCCGGCTACCTTTTTACAACCTAAATACAAAAGCAATAAAGAGATTTTTACATCCTATTCAATGAATGTTGAATTAGTTTCAGCAATTCCATTTGAAAGTATTGTTTTAGAAATTGGAAAGAGTATTGGTATTCCAGATTGGTTTATCAAATCATTAAATTTTATTTTCCATTGTAGAGGAAAGAAAATTGACAATGTTGAGTATGAGTTAACTGTTGATTCAAATTTAGATTCTGAAATTATTGAAGGGTACAACTTAAGATATTTAAAAGTTGAGATGGCCCCAACAAAAAACAAATTCTCTTATGTTAATGAATTTTCAAATGTAATGCCAATTTACAGGGAAGTTATTTTAAGTCGATCATTAAAAACCATGATTGGAAGTTTTTCCATTTCAGGAATTGGTGAATGGCAAATTGAGGATTCAAAAAATGGAACTTTACTTTCAATTTCACTTTCACAATTAAAAGGTACAGATGAAAGTGAAGTAACAATAACTTCCCCTTTGAATAAGACAACTGCAAATATTGAACACACCTTATTTTTTAAAACTAAGGATTCACAAATAGAAATTAAAGTTATTGTACCACCTATTAAAACCGGTATTGGATATGGAAAAATAGGTGAAACCTTTTATATTGGATAGCTATGAATTTAAGAGAGTATTTTTACGAAAGATTTGAAACTGGAGATATCCCTACACAGGAAGAATGGGTGGAATTTTTCCTCTCCATACCATTTTTAATCAATGATGTTTCACAACTTCCGACAGCAAATGAATCCAGAAATGGACAAGTTTACCAAAAATTTGGAGCTGAAGCTTATCGTTGTGAAAAAGTCAATGATGATTGGCTTTGGGTTAAAAAAACTCCCGGGACAACTGGTGGTACAAATAACTATGGTGATCTTGAAAGTAAACCAGTATTCAATAAAGTAATCATAACAGGATCAAAATCTTATGCAGATTATGGGATCATGCCAGACTTCAATAATCTTAAAGTTACTGGAGATATTACAGAAGATATGATTATTGCTATTGGTAATCTTAAAAATGAAAAATGGTTTGGCCATATTTCTGACTTTGCCAAGTTTATTGCAAAGTATATTCAATCTGTTGGAACTGTAAAACAACCATTCACTATTGAAGGACAACAAGATGGATCTAATTTACAATTTACGACTGTAGAAAAGTATTACCTTACAACTTCATCTTTATACTTAAATGGACAAAGAATGATTCCTGGTATTGATTATGATGAAGTAGATGATATTACATTTCAATTCAAAGAAGAACCACCAACTGCAGAAGATAGATTGTTTTTTGAAGCTATTAAAAAATAAGTATTATGCCTCCGATCACAAAACTTAAAGGGAAACAAATTAAAGAGCAAGACATTAGTGATGCTTTAATTGGTGGTAGGATAATTGAAGCACCTACACCAAGTTCTGAAGAAAAGGTGAATTTTTCCTCACTAACTGAATTTATTCAGTATACGGCTAATCTGTTTAATTTTTTTAAAAACTCAAAATCAATTATTAACTGTACCCTTTTGAGTACCGGTTGGGTAAACAAAAAACAAACATTGACTATTGAAGGAGTAACAAATCAGACTATCAATACTATAGAAATTGACAATCTTTTAAATGGAAATAAGTGGGCTGATGCAAATGTTTTTGGTAAATACTTAGAGGATGGTAAAATTGAATTTGAGTGCGAAAATGTTCCTACAGATCATATCAGTTTTAGAATTATTGTTGAAAAAAAATAATCAAAAATATGGGTGCAACGATTAATCCATTTGTTATTAAAAAAGGGAGTAAAGAACCTACAGCGAATGCACATAAAGTGACTACGATAGATCCTTTTGGAATTGTAAATGAGCAATGGGTAGAACATGGAACAAATGGAAAACCACCAACACCCAAAATTTATGAATTTCTCACTTTTTATGAATTTAATGGAAGCTTTGACAATGTAACTGAAGATAGGGTAATTGGAACCATATATAACACTATTGATGGAAAGACGTATGCATTTTTAACAGTCAATGCAAATACCGGACTAAGTGTTACATTATATTTGAATAAAACAGATGGTTCAATTTTAACTATTGATTGGAATGATTCTACACAATCCACATTATCCGGGAGTGGTTTGAAAACTGTAAGCCATACTTTTCCTTCTGTTGGTAATTATATTGTAACATTATGGATAAGTACTGGAAGTGGATATTTTCAATTTGGCCGTGATAATACTGCTTATGTTTTTGTTGGTGGAGCAAATCAAAACATGAGAAATATGTTAACAAAACTTTATATTGGTAATAAAGTAAATAGTATAACAATTCAAGGCTTATATTGCTGCAATTCTCTAAAAGTATTAAGTATTTCAAACGGATTAATCAGTATTGGACAATCCGCATTTGAATCTTGTTATGATTTGGAATATTTATGTATTTCAAATACTGTAACAGGTATCGGATCAAATGCTTTCAGCACATGCTCTTCATTATTCATTGTAAGTATGGCTAATAGTGTAACAAATATTGAACCATTTTCTTTTTATTATTGTACAGCACTATCAATGATAAGTATTTCAAATAACATTACAAGTTTACCAAGTTACATTTTTAATTCGTGTTATTCTTTAAAATCTATTTCTATTCCAACTTCCGTAACAAGTATTGCATCAAGTGCCTTTAGCAATTGCTATTCAATAAAATCTATTGTCATTCCATCCACTATGACTAGTATAGCATCAGGTGCTTTCAGTTATTGTTATGCACTTTTAATCATTAAAATATACGCAACTACACCACCTAACTTAGCAAGTACATCAGCTTTTTCAGGACTTAATATTATCTGCAAATTTTATGTTCCTACTGCATCATTAAGCGTTTACAAAACAGCGACAAATTGGGTTACTTATGCAAATTATATTTATCCACTTTCAGATATAGGAGAATAAAAAATGATTATACAAGAACAAAAAAACGGTTTTATATACACGTATTCTGACAACAATAAGATGATTAAAAAAGTCGGAACTGACGAAATCTATTGTGATGCAATGGATGTTAACGAATTTGAGTATGAAGAAACCAACATAGAAATTGAAAACATTGAAATTCCTAATAAAAATCTAATACCCTAATAGAAATGACTGTACCAGAAATAATATCGATCACTGTACCTACAGCAATACTCGTCTTTAATATTTTATATCAAAATTCAAGAGATAGTAAAAAGAATTATGATAATAGAATTGAAGAGAAAGTAGATAAGGATGAATACGATAAAGATTTGAAAGCAACCAATGCAAGGTTGAAAAAATGCGAAGATATGACTTCCATTTTAATTGATATAAAGCAAAAACAGTCAGAAACAAGTACAGATGTTAAATGGATAAAAGAAGGATTCAATAATTTACATTGTAAACAATAATGATCAAGAAAAATATTGTTAATGAAAACACTATTAAATGCAAAGATTGTATGAACTCATTTGATCCTGACAATAGTAATTTATCATTCGAAACTCATGAACCAATGTTGAGTAGTTGTAAGCATTCCAAACATCAAGTTTTATATAGTTCAGTTGACAAAAAGTGTCAATATTCAAATCCAAAACAAAAAAAATTATGAATTCAATTTTCAAATCAGTCATCGACTTCTTCGTCAAAAAGCACAAAAAAAATCCTCAAATCCTTTGGATTGTTGTTATGTTGTTTGTATGGATGTTAAGCATTCCAATTTTGCAACTTCTCGATCCAACTTCAGGAGTATTTGATGCAGGGATCTTTCAGATTCCACTTTTTACAATCATTCTCTTTGTAATTTTTCTTTTAGTCGCTTGGATCTCCATGAAATTAATTTTTGGGGAGTTGCACCGATTTGCAAAAGATAAAATTAAAAGTTCATTTAATTCATTAACATCATGGCAACAAATCGTAATATTTTATTCTGTTTACTTTGCTTTATTCTTTGCACTTGTCCTCTTGGCAAGGGTACTGGTAGTAACACCGATTCGTTAAGATTGGAGATCCAGAAAACTTATCGTGCTGAAGCTGGAGTTCGAGAAGCAACCGGTAATAATGATGGACCTCGGATATTGGAATATCAAAAAGCGGCCAAAATCCCTGCCGGTAGTCAGTATTGTGCTGCTGGTATAACTTGGACATTTAAACAGCACAATATCAGAACAATTGTTTCCGGTTATTCACCAAATTGGTTCCCAGATATCATAACAATATATGTAAAGGGTAAGTTCATGAAACAAACTCCGGACATTGCAGATGTATTAGGATTGTATATTCAATCAAAAGGAAGAATTGGGCATGTAGGGTTTATTGATCAGAAATGGGATAATTTAAGTCCGTATTCCTACTCATTTGAATTCAATACCAATGGAGCAGGATCAGACGATGGTGACGGGAATCACTTTAAAAGAAGGCTAAAATCACAAATAAGAAAAGTATCTAGTCCATTGAGTTATCTGTAAAGTAACCGACAACTCATCCTTTATCTCTAATCTGAAAAAGCAACCGACAACTCATCCTTTATCTCTAATCTGAAAAAGCAACCGACAACTCATCCTTTATCTCTAATCTGAAAAAGCAACCGACAACACCACACTTAACTCTAAAAAAGACGTATGAAAACAAAAATTATTATCATTATATCAGTTATAGCCCTTATCCTTTTGGGATGGCTTTTTTTATCAATACACTTCATCAAAAAATATAAAAGTGAATCTGAAAACAATTATCAGAATACTCTAAATGCAGCTTTTACTGTTAAAGAATTAAAAGCAAAAAATGGGGATCTTTTCTTTGAAGTAAACCAGTTGACTTTAAAAAGAGACGAATTGGAAGAAGTAAACAAGAAACTTTTTGACGAAGTAAAAAACCTCAAATCCAAACTCAAAAATGTAAGTTCAGTTACTTTGCTTAATCCTGTTTACAAAATCCGGATTGATTCAATTTTGATCAAAGATACAGTGTACATTGAAAAATTCAAATACGTCTATTATAAAGATGATTATATTGATTTTTACGCTGAAGTAACCCCAACACAGTTAGATAATGTTTGTATTGATGTAGTGGATTCAATATATATCGTAAATGAAACTGTTTATAAAGGTTGGTGGTTTTGGAGAAAGCCCAAGTATAGTAAAATCAAAATTAAGTCAGAAAATCCATATTTCAATTTGAATAGAGTAGAAACAATCAGGTTTGATCAATGAAATACGACTTTATTATTGGAATAGATCCTGACATAAAGAAAACAGGTATTGCTGTATTAAACACTTCCAACAAAGAAATAGAACTATTAAGTAAATCCTTTCCAGAAACTATTGAATTTTTAAAATGGTTCAGTGAAACTCATTCCAATTTTATCATTGTCGTTGAAGCAGGTTGGAAAGTTAAAAAATCAAACTACCACAAAGTTTATGGAAAAAGGGGAGAAAACATTGCAAAAAAAGTTGGATCCAATCATGAAACCGGCAAAAAGATTATTGAGATGTTACAATATTATAAGATCCCGGTAATTGAACACTTCCCTTTGAAAAAATTTTGGAAAGGACCTGAAGGAAAAATTACACACGAAGAAATCTCAAAATTTATCAAGTTTCCGAAAAAAAGCAACCAGGAAGTTCGTGATGCTGCATTGTTGTCTTGGTGTTTTGCCGATTTTCCTATCATTATAAAATAGGTTCAAAAAACACCATTATTTTCAACAGAAGTTCGCATGAAGTTCGCGGAAATAAAAAAGCACTTACTCGTTTTCGTCGTAAGTGCTTGATTTTTAGTGTGGGAGTTGACGGATTCGAACCGCCGACCCTCTGCTTGTAAGGCAGATGCTCTGAACCAGCTGAGCTAAACTCCCTCGTTTGTTTTGAGGTTGCAAAATTACACCTTTTTTTAATACATTCGGCAAGCTTTTGCGTTTTTTTGGTCGATTTTTTATATCTGTTTGATAACCAAATTAATATTTTTAACTAAAACGTGGCTATCGCTGATAAATTAAGATATTTTTGCTTGTTTTTTGAATTGTCTAAGTCAAAATTTCGCAGAAAATAGCGGTAATTGAGCTCAATCGTGATAAACTTGTAACTGTATCCTATCCCAATTGTGCCAATAAAAGGACTCTTTACTACATTTTTTTGAGAATAGCCAACATTGTTCATCGAAACATCTATCAACTGCTGCCAGATGATCCCGATGGCTCCATGTATCTTCTGCTCTTTAAAAGTGGGAAACTCAACCCTGAATCTAAGCGGTACCTGCAAAAACCGCGTTTCAATCATAGAGGATAATGAAGGATTGTCCCCGCTGAAATATCGTTTATTGAAATATAACTCTAATCCTACCTCCCCGGCATATTGATTTCCTACTCTTCCCCACAACCCAACCTCTCCGGCAATGGTTTGATCTCCCTTTATTGTTGAATAATCTGATTCTAAAGGAATATTATACCCCAATTTGAAGCCGTATTTGAAAAAGGAATCGTCTCGATACGATTGAGCTGCTATATGACTCATCGAGAAAGCCCCAAGAGTGAGCAATAACGTTATTATGATCCGTTTACTGAGCATCCGGTTCTTTTTGGTTGAATTGGTTCATGGTGCGCTGTAATCCTGCCGTAGCGAATGATTTACATATCTCTGCCGCTTTTTCTATGGCCGCATCAATTATTGGCCGCTCTTCGGAATTAAATTTACCTAAAACATAGTCCACCTGATACCCCATAGGATAGTTTTTCCCGATTCCGAAACGCAATCTGGGATAGTTTCCATGTCCTAAAGTTTCAATGATGTGATTTAATCCGTTGTGCGATCCACCGCCTCCTTTGGGTCTAATTCGTAGCTGGGCAACCGGAAGATCAAGATCATCAGAGATCACCAGAATATTTTGTGCCTGGATCTGTTCTGTTTCCATCCAGTATTTAACTGCTTTTCCACTTAAATTCATAAAAGTGGTGGGCATAATTAAAATCAGATTTCTACCTTTATATTTAGCCCTGGCAACATAAGCATAACGCTCGTTTTTGAATGTTACATCCAGTTGTTTTCCCAGTGCAACCAATACTTCAAAGCCAATATTGTGGCGTGTTCCGGTGTATTCATTCTCCGCATTTCCCAACCCAACAATCAGAAATTTTTTATTATCATCCATATCCAATTGTGTTTATACGGTCTCCTCAACTTCCGTTTTTGGTTCTGACATATTTACTAAAAAGGAGAAGTTCAGTTTCCCATATTTGCGGTGTTGGTAGAATTTGGGATGTTTTGAAAAATCGTAATCTCTTGAATGTTCAATCACAAGCCATCCATCAGGATTAAGAAGTTGATTTTTAAACACATAGTCAACTATTTGTTCCACACCTTCCATGTCATAAGGAGGGTCAGCAAAGATAATATCAAACTTATAGCGACATTTAGCCACAAAATGGAATGCATCGCTTCTGATAATGGAAACGGTATCGTAACCTAATTGGGTGATGGTTCTTCTGATAAAATCGGTACAGCCCTGATGATTATCTACTGCCGTAACAGAAACAGCACCTCGAGATGCAAATTCATACGTGATATTACCGGTACCGGAAAATAGATCCAACACTTTGACACGGTCAAAAAAGAAGTAATTATTTAAGATATTAAAAAGGCTCTCTTTTCCGAGATCCGTAGTGGGTCTAACCGGAAGTGAGGCAGGAGCTTCAATTTTTTTGCCTTTGTTTTTTCCGTTGATGATTCTCATAATAAATTTTGGTTTTTAGTAGGTTTAATCAAGTGTGAAAGGTTCAAGTAGGTTTTTAAAAGTTCTACCAAAGTATCAGATAGTTCTGAGTAGTATAGTTCCAAAAAGGCAGGATCAATAGAATATTGCTTACATATATTGAGAATATGGTACAAACAATCGGTATCGTCGTTGAGTTTAAAATGGGTTATAAACTGAAGTTCTTCATGAATTAAAAGGGCACAGTTTAAATTTTGATTTTTCACATCGATCAGGAACAATCTTTCCGGAATTGGAAACAGATGTGCCATTTGGAAAAGAAAAAGCGGGATAAACTCAATTTTATCTTGAAATGGTTTTAATAGTTCCGCTTCTTCATGAGATAAAAAATTCAAGAGCACATAATCTTTAAAATCAGTAGTGATGATTTGGCCTATGATTTCCGGATCATATTGAATATTAAGGTATTCCATATTTTTAGCACCATTATAGATCTCCATTGGAATAGCAACGGGTGGTTGGTTTGCCAACACCAGTACAATAGGTTGATCCTGAATGGTTGTAAAATGGAATGGTTTTTCTCCATAAAAATGAGAAAAACCATTCGCATCTAAACGAATGGTTTCAATATTCTCTTGAAAAATATTTGTTAACATATTTATTCCCAACTACCTGTAGTAACGGCATCAGTTAATGAACCTAACCACATTGGTTTGTATAATTTTCTATATTGATCCTCTTTTTCCAATTTATTATATAAAATGTAGTTGAGTCCTTTTTTCATAAAATTTGAATTTGGAGGAGTAACTGCTCTATGCATATTGGCAAAAATTTCATCTAAAGAAACCTCAATTTTATATACTTCATATTCATTAGAAAGTTTTGCAGTTTGAATTTTGAATTTTTTACCATCATTATCAGGAATAAACTGGAAGTTTTTAAAAAATGCAGGTTTAATATTCTTGTCTAATTCAAGAATTTTTGCTTTAGCAGGAATCTTCTCTTCCACTTTTCTGATCAATCCTTTTGCCAAGGCATCTTTTTCAGATACATTTTCAGGAATTGTACCTTCCATTTTTACAATGGTTAAGGTTCCATTATTCACAAATTCTGCTAAATCATCAATATTTTCAGCGAATTTTTTGTGTTCCATTTTATAAACTAACTGAGCAGTACGCAAAGTGATCAATCGATTTTTAATTTCTTTCTCTCTTTCTGTAAAAACTGATTGGAATTTTTCAGGACGCATAATGCTTCTGAAAGCCAAAACAGATAGGAACAAAACAATGATAATCAATAAGATACGAAATAAGGTTTGAACTTTCATAATTATATTTTTTTAATCTAAATTCTTATTTAAAAAAGCAAGCAAAAATAATGAAAATTTATTGACAAAACTTCTCTATTCCATAAAAAAACTAAAAAATGATTCTTGTAATTCCCGGGGAATAACTTTTGGTCAATAAATCTTTCAATTTGGCATAATCTTCTTCTTGATTTACAAAGTCCAATTTACTCGATTCCACAATAAGTATCGGTATATGGGTTCTATGTGTGAGGTAGTTTAGATAGTTATCCTGAATATTGGCTAAATACTCTGCAGTGATCTCCTGTTCATAAGGTCGGCCCCTTTTGACAATATTTTTCAAAAGATTTTCAGGAGTATTGTACAAATAAACCAACAAATCAGGTTTTGGTAAATAGGTGGAGATAATTTCATAAACCTTAGTAAACAGATTATATTCATCCGGTTGCAAGTTGTTTTTAGAAAAAATGACACATTTATCAATAAAATAGTCTGCAACAACTAAATCTGTAAAAAGGTCTCTTTTAGACAGCAAAGATTTTAATTGCTGGTACCGTTCAGTAAGAAAAGTCATTTCAAGTGGAAAGGCGTAGTGTTCAGGATCTTTATAAAATTTGGGAAGAAAAGTGTTATCGGCAAATCTTTCCAACACCAGTTCGGCATTAAAATCTTGTGCAAATTTTTCAGCGAGGGAAGTTTTACCGGCACCAATACCACCTTCAATAACGATATAGTTGTAGTTCATAAATTAAAAATTTCCGGTTTTTATTATAGTAATCAATTCCGAATCTGCAATTTCGGCTAATGGGATCATCACAAAATCGCGTTTGTGCATATTGGGATGTGGCAATGTTAACAGTTCCGATTCCCATTTTAAATCATCATAAATCAGGATATCAATATCGATGGTTCTATCATGATACTCTACATAATTTTCCGAGTGGACGGTCTTTTCGAATCTTCCGAGATCCTTTTCAATAAGATTCAATTGGGTTAGTAAATCAAGAGGTTCTAAGATAGTTTCAATTAAAATAACCTGATTCAAGAATGGATCTGATTTAAATCCCCATGATTCTGTTTCCAAAATGGAAGATTTTCGGATTATGGCGCCCACTTTCGCATGGATTAATTCTTGCGCTTTGGTCAAGAAACCCATTCGATCTCCTACATTTGAGCCTAATCCTAAAAATACTTTTGCCATATTGAAGATTTGATTTGCAAATGTATCATAATTTTTCTATTTTTGCACATTAGAATTGATGTAAAACAATAATTACTACAAAATGAAATTTAAGATCTACCTTCTTTCCGTTTTTTTGATTTTTTGTTTTACCGGGAACGCTCAATATCAGTTACGAAACGGATCTTTATCATCTTGGAATAATCTTGGAACATCCTCTGAGCATCCCACGTACTGGAATTCTATTAAAAATGGGTCAACAGGATTGTGGTCATCCTCAGCACAGCAAGTTGTATACAGAAGCACAGATATTCCTCACAGTGGTGTCACCTACAGCATGAAGCTTCAAAGTCGATCTGTTTTAGGTATTGTAGTGAATGGTGCAGCAACAACCGGTGCTTTTAATATTGGATCTACTAGTGCTACTTCGACCAATAATTATGCTTATTCCAAAATCACCGATTCCGATTATTGTTCCTCACTCATCACTTTTCCTGATTCTATCAGCTTTTGGGCTAAGTTTATACCATCATCCGGAAGTAGTGATTTGGCTAAGATGGGAGCAACTGTTCACAGTAATGCAGAGTATCGGGATCCGGAAGGTTCCAACAATAGTGGTCAATATGTAGTGGGGAAAGCTTCTTTAAACATTCCCAAAACGGGAGCGGGTGAATGGGTTCATTACACCATCCCTTTTCAATATACAGGGCCTGCCAGTACACCCGCTTATATTTTAGTAAATTTTTCAACGAATATCACAGCAGGAGCCGGAAGTGCCGGAGATCAATTATTTATAGCAGATTTATCATTGATCTATAATAGAAAATTAAGTATGATTTCACTGGATGGGATACCAGTTCCTGATTTTGATCCCAATATTTTTGATTATGACGTTGAAATGGATCACATTCCTCAGGTGTCTGCAACAACTCAATCTTCTCATGTAACATCAATGGTTATAACTCAAGCGACGGAGGAAAATGTAACAGCACAAATTTCGGTTCTGCATGGTGGTGAAACCAGAAACTATACCATTCATTTTACTATTGTCAATGCAATCAATACCCGGCCATTACCTGAACTTTCTATTTCTCCAAATCCAAGCAACGGAAAAATCACTATTTGTAACATTTATGAGGATGGATTGTCTAACATTAATATTGTTGATCTAAACGGCAAAATAGTTGATTGTATTAAAAATATTCAATCTTCTAAAATAGAAATCGATTTATCCCGTTTAGAAAATGGCATATATTTTATACAATATTCAAATAATGAGTATCAAAAAGCCTATAAAATTATAGTTAATCAATAAAAAACAGAATATGAGCTATAAAAAATTTCTAAGGAGCAAGACAGACCGTAAAATTTTCGGTGTTTGCGGTGGAATTGCCGAGTATTTCAATATTGACCCTGCATTAATCAGAGTATTATTTGTTGTGTTTACTCTTCTGGGTGGAGCCGGAGTACTCATTTATCTCATAACATGGCTTCTTACTAGTGAATAGTGAATAGTGAATAGTGAATAGTGAATAGTGAATAGTGAATAATGGGCTGTAGTCCGTAGTCTGTAGTCCGTAGTCTGTAGTCCGTAGTCCGTAGTCCGTAGTCTAAATAAAAAAAGTATGAATAAAAGATTGTATCGAAGTATCAAAGATCCGAAAATTGCGGGTGTTTGCAGTGGCATTGCCGAGTATTTTAACATTGATCCTGTGTTGATTAGGATCTTGTTTTTGTTTTTACTCTTTTTTGGGATGCTGGGATTTTTCCTATACATCGCCTTGGCTATCATTATCCCGAAAGAACCATTGAATCATGAAATTCCTGATGGTTCGGAAACCCAGGAACCCGGCGAAAAACAGAATACCAAAAAAGATTTTGAAGAGATGGGTAAAAATTTTGGTGCGAGTATGGAGGATGCCGGGAAAAATTTTGGTGCTAAAATGGAAGATTTAGGTAAAGATTTCGAAAAGAATATGAAAAACTTCGGCAAAGAGATGGAAAACCATGCGGATAATTTTACCAAACACTCTCCAACCGGCAAATTTTTCCTTTCCATTATTGGAACACTTTTTATTGGTTTAGGGGCGACTATCCTGATTGCCAAATTTTTCCCGTTTTTTAGATTTGGATTCTATTTTCCAGCTATTTTAATTTTTTGTGGAATCCTTTTAATCATTTTCAGTTTTAATAACAAACCAAAAGCATAATCATGAATACTAAAAATATTTTTTCAGGTATATTTTTCATCACCTTAGGAACCCTTTGGATCATGAAAACCTTAGAGTTCATCACTTTTAGCTGGCTTGACTTTTTCAGGTTATGGCCTGTAATTTTCATTTTTATTGGGATTAGCATTATCCCAATAAAAGATTGGATAAAACTTGTTTTACAAATTCTAATGTTAGCAGGAACCATAGGGTTATTATTCATCACCAATAGTGAAAACGGCATTCAAGTAGGCAGACATTACAGAATTGAGAGTATGTTAGATACAACTATTGTCGTAAATGAAAACTCAGAAGTTCCATCACTTTACAAGGAAGAAGATATTACAAGTGCCACACTGAATTTGGATATTAGCGCCAGTAAAGTGACTTTTTATAAAGGAGTTGAGCTTTTTAAATTAGCAGATTCCACACAGTCTGGTCAAGGGGATGTAGAGATTGAAAAAAGAATCAACGATAAAAATGCCATTGTTGATGTAAAATTGTATCCTGTTGAAAAAAGAAGCAACATTTTCCCAAGATTTAAAGTGCTTTTAGGGGAAAAACCAATTTGGACTATCAATCTGGATTTGAGTGCTACCAGCAGTGAAATCGATTTGAGCCAGTTTAAAGTTGAAAAACTAAATATTGAAGCCAACGCTTCCGATTTTAACTTAAAATTAGGAAATCTGTGTAAAAATGTTTTTGTAACTGTAGAATCAGGGGCTTCCTCTATTAAAGTCAGAGTACCCAAAAACATGAAATGTGTTGTAATTAAAGATAATGTACTCTCTTCATTTAATGTAAAAGGATTGAAAAAAGTGGGTGACGATCGTTTTGAAACGTCATCAAACGAAAAAACGGAAGGAGTTATTGAAATCACTATTGCAGCTGACGTTTCTTCCGTAGATATCATTAGATATTAAAAAATTTCTCGTAAATTTGCAGGCTTATATTTAAACCTGTAAAACGATGGAAATTGCAACCAAGTACGACCCCCAAAACATTGAAGATAAATGGTATAGATTTTGGGATGAAAATCAGATGTTTGCGTCAAAACCAAACGAAAAACCGCCATATACGATTGTAATCCCTCCACCTAACGTCACCGGTGTCCTTCACATGGGACACATGTTGAACAATACCATACAGGATGTATTAATTCGCAGAGCTCGCATGATGGGTTTTAATGCCCTATGGGTGCCCGGTACTGACCATGCCTCAATCGCTACAGAAGCAAAGGTTGTAGCCTTGTTAAAAGAAAAAGGAATTGAGAAAAATTCACTTTCTCGTGAACAATTTTTAAAACATGCGTGGGAATGGAAAGAGAAACATGGTGGTATAATCCTACAACAACTTAGAAAATTAGGGGCTTCCTGCGATTGGAACAGAACCAAATTCACCATGGATGAAGATCTTTCTGAATCTGTTATAGATGTTTTTGTTGATCTTTACAACAAAGGACTGATTTACAGAGGTGTTAGAATGGTAAACTGGGATCCAAAAGCATTAACAGCCGTTTCTGACGAAGAAGTATTGTATCAGGAAGTTCAATCCAAACTTTATTATATCAGATATCAAATTGAAGGAACTGAAAATGAATATGTTACAGTTGCAACTACCCGTCCCGAAACCATTTTGGGAGATGTTGCCATATGTATGCACCCTGAAGATGATCGATTCTTCCATTTAAAAGGTAAAAGATGCATTGTTCCATTGGTAAACCGCTCTATTCCTCTTATTTTTGATGAATACGTTGAGAGAGAGTTTGGTACAGGAGCTTTAAAAATTACTCCAGCTCACGACATCAATGATTACCATATCGGGATTAAACATAAATTGCCCACTATCAACATTTTCAATGATAACGGCACGCTCAATGAACAAGCTGAAATATTAATTGGTGTGGATCGTTTTGAAGCCAGAAAACAGATTATTCCACTTTTGGAACAATCCGGAAGTTTGGTAAAAATGGAAGAATACACCAATAAAATTGGCTATTCAGAAAGAACCAACGAAGTTATCGAACCAAAATTATCGTTACAATGGTTTTGTGATATGACTGCCATGGCCAAACCGGCACTGGATGTTGTTATGGACGATACCATCCGTTTCTTCCCTGAAAAATTCAAAAACACTTACTCTCACTGGATGGAAAATGTAAAAGACTGGTGTATCAGTCGCCAATTGTGGTGGGGACATCGGATTCCGGCATTTTATTTACCTAATGGGGAGTGTATTGTAGCTAAAACTATGGAGTTAGCTCTGGAAAAAGCAAAAATCCAATACCCTGAAATAAATCTGCAAATCACAGATTTAAAACAAGATGAAGATGTAATGGACACCTGGTTTTCCTCCTGGTTATGGCCCATTTCCGTTTTTGATGGAATCAGAAATCCTGATAATGAAGATATTAACTATTACTATCCAACGGCAGTTTTGATTACGGCACCTGAAATCATCTTTTTCTGGGTAGCCAGAATGGTTATGGCCGGTATTGAATGGCGAAAAAATATCCCATTTAAAGATGTTTACTTCACCGGTATTGTAAGGGATAAACTTCGTAGAAAAATGTCAAAATCCTTAGGAAACTCTCCGGATCCAATTGAGTTGATTCAAAAATATGGGGCAGATGGAGTACGTGTTGGGATGTTATTCAGTTCTCCGGCCGGTAACGATTTGATGTTTGATGAATCTTTATGTGAGCAAGGAAGAAACTTCAGCAATAAGATCTGGAATGCTTTTCGATTGGTTAAAGGATGGGAAATATGTGCCGAGATTGAGCAACCACAACATACAGCAACTGCGATCAAATGGTTCCAAAACCGTATGAATGAAGCGTTAACGCAAATCAATGATGACTTTGATAAATACCGGTTGTCAGATGCGTTAATGAACGTTTATAAGTTGATTTGGGACGATTTCTGTTCGGTTTTCTTAGAAATCGTTAAGCCACCTTATCAACAACCTATTGATATCAAGTCGTTTGGGGAGATCAATGATCTTTTTGAAAAGTTATTACGCATTATTCATCCGTTTATGCCATTTATCACGGAAGAATTGTGGCACAATATCAGCGACAGGGGACAAAAAGAATCGATTATGCTAACTCAGATCCCTACATTTTTTGAACAACCCAATACTGAATTTTTATCACAGTTCAGTGATTGTTTGAAAGTTGTAGAAAGTATCAGACGGATCAGAGCAGAAAAAAATATTCCACAGAAGATCCAGATTGAGTTATACATTCAAAAAGAGTTGCTCGATGTAGCTATAGATGAAGTTACGATGAATGCAGTGATGATGAAATTGTGTAATATTGCTAATATTCAATATGTTTCTGAAAAAGTTCCCGGTTCTGTATCATTCATTGAACTCAATACTGAGTATTACATTCCGTTAGGTGACACGATCAATGTAGAAGAGGAGATCGCCAAATTAAAAACGGAATTGCAATATACAGAAGGCTTTTTGCAATCGGTAATGAAAAAGTTATCCAATGAAAAATTTGTTGCAGGAGCGCCTGAACAAGTTGTAGCGATGGAAAAGAAAAAGATGACTGATGCAGAAGAGAAAATCGCCATTATCAAAGAACAGATCATCAATTTACAAAAATAGACATGCAAAACGTATTCAGATATTTTCTACTTTTAGGGGTCTATATGATTCCGATCTATTTCATTATGAATGATGCTGAGAAGTTTCCGATCCTCCTTTTTGGCTTTGTTGGGATCACAATCGCTTACTGGCCTGCGCTTTACTTTATTAAAAGACGAAGTAAGAAGGACTAAAGACTAAGGACTAAGGACTAAAGAAGAATGAAAAATGAGCACACGAGCATTCTGAGCATTCGAGCATTCTGAGCACATTGAACACATGAGCATTCCGAAAAATATACTTCAAAAATGCTGGTTTTAAAAGTATAAAATGGTCTTAATTATTTAAAAGAAAAAACAAATTTTCTTTTATCATAGGGATAAATGCATTTGGGCATATTCGTGTCCCCTAATTGTCGACCAATTGCCAATAAAATTTCATATTCTTCAATGGTACTTGGTGGAACTTTTTTCATTCTGGAATAACCATGACCTATAAATGGAATTTGGTATCCACCTACACATATTTCTGAAATAAAAGCTAAAGCAGTGGCTTTTGTTCTATTTTCAGAAATGGAATCTAAATGTAATAATATATAAACTTGGTAGTATAAAGGGTTTCCATTTTTATAATAAATCTTTGATTTTGAAGCACCAGTCAAAGGCATTAAAAGAACATCATTTTTGTTAATAATACTATCATAATCGACATAATAACTGGATATAGTTGAAGTATCAGGGTATAAATCTATGAATCCATCTTCATAATTAGAAAAAATAGAATATTTAATTTGCTGAATATTTGCATTAAAAACATAACTGGTTGGATTTTTTTGTTTTAATTCTTTTTGAGAATAACAACCGGAAAACAATAATGTTACTAAAATTAAATAGATTAAATTTTTCATCGTATTGGTTTAATCTCTGATTTTCAAAATGTTTTATGTTTAATTTGTGAGTGCAAATATACAATTATTTGAATTCAATAAACTTTTTCTCTAAAATTAGATTATAATTTTTGGAGAACAAAAAGAAATTAACCACCCCGCCTTCGGCACCCCTCCAAAGGAGGGGAATCGTCAACTATCTTATTTGCTGGAAAATAAGATAATAATTTGATGGTATTTTAACTATATACATTCTCTACAGATATTTTTTAAATCTGCAGATTGCAGACAACTGACTAAAATGAAAGATTGTTAAGAAAAAATTCTTACTTTTGCATCATTAATACTTAGTATTTTATGATGAACGGATTAATAAAAATCATTGTTTTTCTACTTTTTATTATTTCAACTCCTGTTTTTGGACAAAATAGTGAAAAAAATGAGTCTAAGGATATAAATTAAAAATAATATGGTGACAAAAGTTAAGAATTATATACTTATTTTACTTTGTATTACTTTTATTTTGATTGTATATAAAGTTTTTTTTGAAAAAAAATATTATACAAAAGAAGATCTGATTGAGTCTTATGACAAGAAAGAACAAGAAATTTCACAACTTATAAACTATTTTAAAACAATTATTCCAGATAGTACAAATATAGAAATTGAGTTTACTTCAGATGAAATAATTGGTATATTTCATGTTTCAAAAGGTGAAATGAAAAATGATAATTTTGATATAAAAATACACTCTTCAGAAACTAAACATTTATTAAAAGAATTAAATTGGACATCTAAAGAACTTACATGTTTAAAGGAAAAATTAGATGCTGCAGATTGTATTTCCATTTCTTCTGGAGATCCTATTTCTGTAGGATGGAAAAGAATTGGTATGGGATTGTATTCCTATTATATTTTTGATAAAAACTTACCTGATTCTTTGATAACAGAATATAATGACAAATGTACTTATATATTTTACAAAGAAAATATTGTCTTTCATTATGGTGGAGGAGCTATTGGACCCAATTGTTTTCCCGGAATACATGGAAAGTAACAATGATGAAAAATGAGTATTCGAGCATTCGAGCACATTGAGCATTCCGAGCTAACGAGCACATTGAGCATTTGCTAATTTTCCTTATTTTTGTGTCAAATATTGAAATGATGAAACTTTATTCTATTATTCTGATTGTTATGGCTTGTTGCTTTTGTTTTTCTTGTAATGAATCCAAAAAAGAGAGTGCTTCTGATGAACCTCAAGGATTTGATTATCACGTGGATCGATTTGCTGATATTGAGATTCTACGATTTAAGGTGGATCGTTGGGAGGAGCTTTCTTTGCAACAAAAAACCATGATTTATTACCTTTCTGAAGCTGCTGCTTGTGGTCGGGATATCGTTTTTGATCAGAATTGTGCCTATAATTTGTCCATTAAAGATGCTTTGGAGAATATTATTGATTCGTACTCCGGAGATAAATCTTGTGCTGACTTTGAAAAATTTATGGTGTATGTAAAAAGGTTCTGGTTCTCTAACGGAATGCATCACCATTATTCTAATGCTAAGTTTTTCCCTGAAGTTACCAAAGAGTACTTTGAATTATTATTATCAAAATCAAATAGTACCGGATTTTATTTACCTGAAGGTTATACTTTTGAAACCTATAAAACCTGGATTACCAATTTGATTTTTGATCCTAAAATTGCTCCGATCAAAATTGTGCAGGATAATGCTCAGGATCTGGTTTTAAACTCTTCCGCTAATTTTTATGAAGGTGTTACACAAAGGGAAGCGGAAACATTTTATGATAAATTAGAAAAGAATCGTTCTCTTTTTAATCCTGAAAAACCTATATCCCTAGGACTTAATAGCAAATTAGTAAAAGAAAAGGGTACAATTATTGAAAAAAAATATCAGGTGGGTGGACTCTATTCTGCAGCTTTGGAAAAAGTGGTTTTTTGGCTTGAAAAGGCTATGAGCGTAGCAGAAAATGACACTCAAAAAAAACACATTCAAAAACTTATAGAATACTATCGTTCCGGAGATCTGAAAACCTGGGATGAATACAATATTTTATGGGTTCAGGATTTAGATTCCAAAATTGACTATGTAAACGGTTTTATTGAAGTTTACAACGATCCATTACAACGAAAAGCTACCTGGGAAGCGATGGCAAACTTCAAAGATCTCGAAGAAACAAAACGTACAGAGTTGATTAGTAAAAACGCTCAATGGTTTGAAGATCACTCCCCAATTGCTCCTCAATTTAAGAAAAAAGAGGTAAAAGGGGTTGCTGCTAAAGCCATTACCATTGCATTTTTAGGAGGTGATTGTTATCCTTCTGCCCCACTTGGAATCAATCTACCCAATGCCAATTGGATCAGAAAAGATTATGGTTCTAAGTCAGTAACTCTGACTAATATCATGTTTGCATACAATCAGGCAGGATTGGAATCCGGTATTAACGATGAATTTTACATATCTCAAGAGGAGATCGAACGGGCTGAAAAATATGGATTTATAACCTACAATCTTTTTGTTGACATGCACGAATGTTTGGGACACGGTTCCGGTCAATTAGCACCGGGTGTTTCAGATGGTTCCTTGAAACAGTTTCATTCTGTTATTGAAGAAGCCCGGGCTGATCTTTTTGCCTTGTACTTTTTGGGAGATCCAAAAATTGTAGAACTGGGATTGGTAAATGATCCTGATGCCTACAAAGCCGAGTATTACAGAACGATTGTCAATGGAATGATGCTTCAATTGAATCGGATCAATTTAGGGGATGAGATTACCCAAACTCACATGCGTGACCGTGCCTTGATTGCTCATTGGTGCTACGAAAACGGAAAAGCAGACCAGGTGATTGAAATGGTTGAACGTGATGGGAAAACATTCATCAAAATCAATGATTACGAAAAACTACGCCAGCTTTTTGGAAAGTTACTGGCTCAGATTCAAGATATTAAATCTTTCGGTAAATATAAAGATGCTAAAATGTTAGTTGAAAAGTATGGGATAAAAATTGATCCAACCATGCATCAGGAAGTAAAAAAACGTTACTCATTACTCGATATTGCCCCATACAGCGGTTTTGTGAATCCCCATTTTAATATCATTTACGATAAAGATGTCATCAAAGATATCCAGCTGGATTATTCCCAGACTTATATAGATCAAATGTTAGAGTATGGAAAAAAATATAAATATTTGAATAAATAAGATCATCATTACTCAATAAAATGAAAAAAATTATCATTATAATTTTGTCAATTATATTTGCTTCTTGTAATTATAATAATAATCAAGAAATTAAAAGCCATAGAATCTCCATCGAAGAAGTTAAAAAGATAACAGAAAAAGGAAATGAAGCTTATAATTGTGGAGAGTTTGAAATCGCAATTGAAAAATTGTCAGAAGTTTTACAAAAAGGTGAGTGGGACAATGATTCTATATTATATTTTGAAACCAAACTCAATCTCGCATGTTCTTACAATAGATTTAAAAATAGTGAAAAAGGGTTACAAATTGCTTTTGAAGCACTTGATGGATTCAAAAGAAAAAATGATACGCTTCACATAGGAACAACATTAACCACAATATCTGCATTTTATGGAGAAATGTTTGATTTTGAAAAGGCCAAAACATTGGCTATAGAAGGAATGAAATATATTTTATCGCAAAATGATTCTGTTTATATCTGTTTAGCTTATAATCAAGTTGCTTTTAATTACACAGATCAGGAAGATTATAAAAATGGGATCTTATATCTGGATACAGCTTTATCTTTTTTAAAAAATGATCATTTTAACGAACATGCATCGTCCATATTTATCAATTTAAGTGATTGTTATGTTAGTTTAGGAAAATTTGAAAAAGGGATCGAATATCTGAAAAAAGCTTTAGAATTAGCTAAATCAAATAATCAAAAATTTCATCAACAATTGATATTTTCTAAACTCTCCGAAGTCTATGAACAAAAAAAAGATTATAAAAAAAGTTTAGATTATCTTTATGAATCAAATTCGATCAAAGAGTTACTTTTTTCAGAAGAAAAATCTGACGCTTTAGCATCTATGGAGGTTCGATACAAAACACAAGAAAAGGAAGAGGAGATTAACAAATTAAAACTCGAACAAAAATTGACTAAAACAAGGAGAAATTTTATCATAACAGTATTGGTAATATCCTTATTTCTTTTATTATCAGTACTATACAATATTTATTTAAAACTAAAAAAAGCAAAAGAATCTTTATTTGAGAAAGATAATGAACTTAAGAATTATTTTCAATTACTTCTTCAAAAAAATCAAGAATACAATAAACTCTTAGGTCTTCAAAATTTACAAATCCAAACTGTTGCGATTGAGGAAAATGAATCAAAAGATATTGATGAGAGTTTAGAACTTATTAATACAAAAATAGTAACCAACGATGACTGGGAATATTTCAAGAAGAGGTTTAGTTTGATTCATAAGGGATTAATTCAAAAATTGAGAATACAATATCCTGATATAACTGCAGCCGAAGAGAGACTTTTTTTATTGATAAGAATTAACATGAAAACGTCCGAGATTGCACTTTCATTAGGAATTTCTGAAGATAGTGTAAAGAAAACGCGTCAAAGATTACGTAAAAGAATAAATATTGAATCTAATGAAAATTTGGATAATTATATCATTAATTTTCATTAATATTTATTTCAAATAATTCATTTTTCATAAAGTATCCATAATAATTTGATCCTCTTAGACGATCATGATTGTTTATTGTTTAATTATATAAATAATTAATATACAGCAATATACAGTATAAAGACAAATAGGGGTACATCTATATATTTATAACAAATATAATGAGGCATTATATTATCTTTGCAGACTTAATCAATTTTAAATAAAATGTATATATTTACCTGAAATACAAATATATACGACAATAATTAATGATATAATCTTTATACTTATGAAACAATTTTTCCTATCATTTAAATGGATACTTCTATTATTCATTTTTTTAATTAATATGTTCTCTTTTGGTCAAAATGTTAAGGATCGTGTTTTGGAGACCAATAAATATAGGGTTGGAATTACAACAGGTTCATTTTTGCCGGAGGTATCCAAAGAAAATGATTTCATAATTTCTGAACAATCATTTGAAGGTAAAAATTTCAGATTAATTCAATTTTGGGAGATCCCTTCTGAAAATATTCGCAAAGAATGGGAAGAGAGAGGCTTGATACTATCCGATTATTTACCAAATTATATCTATTTTGTAATTATAGATGAACAATTTGATTTAAGTAGTATTCAGGATAAAATCAGATCTGTCATAAAAATTGATGCAAAATTTAAAGTGGAAAATAATCTGTTCAGAAATGGATTTAAGAAGGAAGATATCGGTTCTGACAATAGCATATCTTTAACATTATCATATTATAAATCGATCTCTTTTAATTCAATATCTCAAGATTTGTTACAAAGAGGGATCAAAATTAAAAAGCATGATGAAACAACACGACAAATTAGTGTAACTTTAGATCTATCACTATACGAATTACTCATTACATTACCCTACATACAATTTATTGAAAAAGAGGCGAAGGAGCCAGTTTTAGAGGGATCAAATCATAGGAATTCAACTGGTAGATCAAATTATTTGAATACCGGTTATAATGGTTTAAATTATAATGGAACAGGAGTTGTCGTTTCTGTAGCAGAAGGTGGAACTGTAGATTCACTTTTAGATATTAAGGGAAGGTTTATGGAATTTGTAACAGATGTTCCAAGTAGTCATAAAATATTTGTATCACAATCAGTAGGTGGTGGAGGAAATATTGATCCATCTGACCGCAATAATGCATGGGGAACAACCATATTAAGTTTGGAAGCCTATCCAGATTATTCTGCATTTTATACCTCTCATCAATTGAGATATATTAACCATTCTTATGGTGAAACATCTCCATCAGGTGGGTATAACTCAACAAGTAGGGCACATGATTTGAGAATTGCATCAATACCAAACCAATTAGTTGTCTACTCTTCAGGTAATTCCGGAGCAGTAACAGGCTATGCTCCTTATGATTTTACAGAAGTAAAATGGGCAAACATAACTGGTGGAATGAAAATGAATAAAAATATGTTAACGATTGGGGGATTAATTCCGACGGATGAATTGAATGGATCTAGTAGTAGAGGGCCCATGTATGATGGTCGCATCATCCCGCAATTAGTAATTGAGGGGATTGAAGGAACGTCTTTAGCTGCACCAAAAGTAACAGGCATTTTAGCCATATTAGCTCAAGTATATAAGGAAAAAAATGGTGGAATTGAACCTCAATCTACTTTATTAAGAGCCATTTTGATGAACACTGCTGATGATTTAGAAAATCCGGGACCAGATTTCAGAACAGGGTACGGTAGAGTGAATGTAAGAAGAGCGTACCATACCATAAATGATGCACAATATTTATCTAGTTCAATATCTAATGGGAGTACAAATCAACACAATTTAACTATTCCCTCAAATGTAAAACAAGTACGTGTTCTGATTGTATGGGCAGACCCAGCATCTGCTGTAAATGCGAATCCAGCTATAATAAACAACATTAACTTGTCATTAAAATCACCTACAAATACAACCTATAATCCTTGGGTTTTGGACCATAGTCCTTCATTAGCAGCATTAAGTTCTGTTGCTACAAGAGGAATTGACAGTATCAACACCATAGAACAAGTTACTGTTGACAATCCAATTTCGGGAAATTGGACTATTGAAGTGAATGGATTTCAAATCCCTTCAGGGCCTCAAAGTTATTATATTACCTATGAGTTTTTATACGATGAACTCCATTTTATGTATCCATTAAAAGGTGATAAACTCATTCCGGGAGAGAGTTATCAGTTAAAATGGGATAGTTATGGATCTGATCAACCCTTTAAACTCGAATATCAAATTGATGGTGGAAGTTGGGTTCCCATCACTAATAATTATGATGCTTTAAAAAGGAATTATCAGTGGATTGCTCCCACAGTTGCGGGGATTAAACCCATTAAATTCAGAGTTCAAAGAGGAACATTAATTTCTGAAAGTGATGACAACTATATTGGAAGTACTCCAGAAGATTTTAGAATTGTAAAAGCATGCAGTGATACTGTTATTCTAGGATGGTCAATAGTTCCAAACGCCACTTCATACAAAGTATATAAAGTTGGTAGTCAATACTTTGAAGAAGTTACAACCAATATCACATATAACTCAAACGGAGCCATTTTAACCGGGCAAAGCAATAGTAATAAAGAATATTATGCAGTATCTGCACTATCCGGGACTTATGAAAGTCAGAAAACATTTTCAATAAAAAAAGAAGCAGGTGATTATAATTGTTTTAGTATATCATGGACTGGTCTAGTCTCTACAGATTGGTTTAACACTGACAATTGGAGTACCTCAATTTTGCCAACAAGTAGTGATAATGTCATTATTCCATCGACGGCACCAAATCAACCAAAAATTGAAGCGAGTGGCGCAACATGTAGTAATATTACGATTGGTACAGGGGCATCATTAACAATGAGTTCAACTAATTCCTATACATTTTCAATTCATGGTGATTTTATAAACAACGGAACATTTATACCTGGGGTTGATACTGTTGCTTTTATAGGAAATAATGTATATCAAGAAGTATCAGGTGCTTCAACTTCGAATTTTTATTATTTGAAACTTGATAAAGGAAGTATAAACAATGTGTTGAATATTAAATCAACAATAACCCTTTCAGGAACGGTTGATCCATTAAGGTTAACATCAGGCACATTTAAACTATCCAATAGTTCAACTACAATCACAGGGTTAACAACAACTGGTGGTGGATCATTGTCTTCAAGTAAAAGAATTTGGATAACGGAAGGGACTTTTAATAGTTTTGAAAGTATGACACTTAATGCTGGAGAATTAAAAATATCTGGAGGAGTATTTAATGTTGGACCTACATCCGATCATAAATTTATCCAATGGTTAAACAACGGTAAAATTATAGTTTCAGGTGGACAATTAAACATCTCAGGTGGATTTTATGGGAATGTCACTTCTTCATCCGGAACTGTTCAAATAACAGGAGGTGAGATCACAGTTGTTTCAGGGCAAAACGGATATAATAGGCCTTCATTTGAAATTCAAACCAATTGTTCATTCACTTTTTCTGATGGAACAATCATTGTGAGAAGAAGAGGAACTACTGGAGCAATTTATGATTTAAATATCAACTCCTCAACAGCTTCAATAACTGGTGGTACATTTCAAATTGGAAATAGTACAACACCAGCAAGTCAAATTATCAGAATAAACAGTATTGTTCCCATTTATAATTTGGTTGTAAACTCGTATAATGCACCAGTTACTCAAATAGATAGTAATAACTTAATGGTAATAAATAATGTTACTTTACAAAATGCATCAAAGATTGCTCTTACTGGTAAAACATTAAGTGTTGGAGGGAGTTGGATTAATAATGGAGGTAGTTTTGCAACACCTAATACTGGAACAATAATGTTTAATGGGTTAGCAAATCAAACCATTGGAGGGACAACTACAACCCTATTTAAGGATGTAGTCATAAACAATGAAAATGGAGTTTCTCTCAATGACAATCTTGATTGTAGTATTGATGGAACATTAACATTAACCTATGGTGTGATCAACACAAACTCAAATAAATTGATTATTACATCAAATGGAAATGTGCAACGAACTCAGGGACATATATTTGGAAATCTTCAAAAAACGATTTCAACAGGAAGTGGTATTATAAAAACATTTGAGTTAGGAGATGCTGGTATTACTAATTATACTCCTGTAACATTAACATTTGACAATGTAACACAAAGTGGCACTTTAATTGCCAAGACAACCCATCAAAATCATTCCAATATATCCAGTTCAGATTTAAATCCTCTAAAAAGTATCACAAGATATTGGTCGCTAAACAATACAAATATCCAATTTGATCAATACAGTGCCCATTTTAATTACTTAAACGAAGACATTTTAGCAGGAACCAATTTAACGACACTTAAATGTGGAAAGTATAACAGTTCATGGAGTTATCCAATTATTGGCACTACCAGTTTAAATGAAATAGAAATAATCAATCAAACGGGGTTTAGTGATTTCCAATTTGGAAATTTCAAATGCACCCCATCAGACAATACCACATCGACAACCAACTTCACCGCTTGTAACAGTTATGCATGGAACGGTCAGACGTATACCACTTCCGGAACCTACACCTACAATACTACCAACTATTTAGGATGCGACTCCACAGCAACATTGAACTTAACGATCAATAATAGCACCACATCGACAACCAACATCACTGCTTGTAACAGTTATGCTTGGAATGGTCAGACTTATACCACTTCGGGAACTTACACTCACAACACTACTAACTATCTCGGATGCGATTCTACAGCAACGTTGAACTTAACCATCAACAATAGCACCACATCGTCAACCAACCACACCGCTTGTAACAGTTATGCATGGAACGGAACAACCTATACCACTTCAGGAACCTACACTTTCAACACAACTAATGCCAAAGGATGCGATTCTGTGGCAACATTGAACTTAACAATCAATAACAGCACCACATCGACTACCAACATCACCGCTTGTAACAGTTACACATGGAACGGAACAACCTATACCACTTCAGGAACCTACACTTTCAACACAACTAATGCCAAAGGATGCGATTCTGTGGCAACATTGAACTTAACAATCAATAACAGCACCACATCGACTACCAACATCACCGCTTGTAACAGTTACACATGGAACGGAACAACCTACACCACTTCGGGAACTTACACTCACAACACTACTAACTATCTCGGTTGCGATTCTACTGCAACATTGAACTTAACAATCAATAACAGCACCACATCGATTACCTACATCACCGCTTGCAACAGTTATGCATGGAACGGAACAACTTACACCACTTCAGGAACCTACACTTTCAACACTACCAACTATTTAGGATGCGATTCTGTGGCAACATTGAACTTGACAATCAATAACAGCACCACTTCAACTACCAACCACACCGCTTGTAACAGTTATGCATGGAACGGAACAACTTACACCACCTCAGGAACCTACACATATAACACTACCAACTATTTAGGATGCGATTCTGTGGCAACATTGAACTTAATAATCAATAATAGCACCACATCGACAACCAACTTCACCGCTTGTAATAGTTACACATGGAACGGAACAACCTACACCACTTCAGGAACCTACACCTACAACACTACCAACTATTTAGGATGCGATTCTACTGCAACATTGAACTTAACAATCAATAACAGCACCACATCGACAACCAACATCTCCGCTTGTAACAGTTATGCATGGAACGGTCAGACGTATACCACTTCCGGAACCTACACCTACAATACTACCAACTATTTAGGATGCGACTCCACAGCAACATTGAACTTAACGATCAATAATAGCACCACATCGACAACCAACATCACTGCTTGTAACAGTTATGCTTGGAATGGTCAGACTTATACCACTTCGGGAACTTACACTCACAACACTACTAACTATCTCGGATGCGATTCTACAGCAACATTGAACTTGACCATCAACAACAGCACCACTTCTACAACCAACATCACCGCTTGTAACAGTTATGTATGGAATGGAACAACCTATACCACTTCCGGAACCTACACTTTCAACACCATCAACTATTTAGGATGCGATTCTACAGCAACATTGAACTTAACCATCAACAACAGCACAACATCGACAACCAACGTAACCGCTTGTAACAGTTATGCATGGAACGGTCAGACTTACACCACTTCAGGAACTTACACTTTCAACACCACCAACTATTTAGGTTGCGATTCCACTGCTACTTTGAACTTAACGATCAACAACAGCACCACTTCAACTACCAACATCACCGCTTGTAACAGCTATTTGTGGAACGGAATAACCTACACCACTTCCGGAACTTATACTCACAACACCACCAACTATTTAGGGTGCGATTCAACTGCAACATTGAACTTAACAATCAATAACAGCACAACATCGACAACCAACGTAACCGCTTGTAACAGTTATGCATGGAACGGTCAGACTTACACCACTTCAGGAACTTACACTTTCAACACCACCAACTATTTAGGTTGCGATTCCACTGCTACTTTGAACTTAACGATCAACAACAGCACCACTTCAACTACCAACATCACCGCTTGTAACAGCTATTTGTGGAACGGAATAACCTACACCACTTCCGGAACTTATACTCACAACACCACCAACTATTTAGGATGCGATTCCACAGCAACATTGAACTTGACCATCAACAACAGCACCACTTCTACAACCAACATCACAGCTTGTAACAGTTATAGTTGGAACGGTCAGACCTATACCACCTCTGGAACTTACACTTTCAACACTACCAACTATCTCGGTTGCGATTCCACCGCAACATTGAACTTGACCATCAACAACAGCACCACTTCTACTACCAACATCACTGCTTGTAATAGTTATGCATGGAACGGAATAACCTACACCACTTCCGGAACTTACACTTTCAACACGACCAACTATTTAGGTTGCGATTCTACTGCAACATTGAACTTAACAATCAATAACAGCACCACTTCGATTACCAACGTAACCGCTTGTAACAGTTACACATGGAACGGAACAACCTACACCACTTCAGGAACCTACACCTACAACACTACCAACTATCTCGGATGCGACTCAACAGCAACATTGAACTTAACGATCAATAACAGCACCACTTCTACTACCAACATAACCGCTTGTAAGAGTTATAGTTGGAACGGTCAGACCTATACCACTTCAGGAACCTACACTTACAACACCACCAACTATCTCGGATGCGACTCAACAGCAACATTGAACTTAACGATCAACTACAGCACCACATCGACAACCAACATCACCGCTTGTAACAGTTATGCATGGAACGGAACAACCTATACCACTTCCGGAACTTACACTTTCAACACGACCAACTATTTAGGATGTGATTCCACCGCAACATTGAACTTGACCATCAACAACAGCACCACTTCTACAACCAACATCACCGCTTGTAACAGTTATGTATGGAATGGAACAACCTATACCACTTCCGGAACCTACACTTTCAACACCATCAACTATTTAGGATGCGATTCTACAGCAACATTGAACTTAACCATCAACAACAGCACAACATCGACAACCAACATCACCGCTTGTAACAGTTACACTTGGAATGGAACAACCTACACCACTTCCGGAACTTACACCTACAACACTTCCAACTATCTCGGATGCGATTCTGTGGCAACTTTAAACTTAACGATCAATAACAGCACCACTTCGACAACCAACATCACCGCTTGTAACAGTTATAGTTGGAACGGTCAGACCTATACCACTTCAGGAACCTACACTTACAACACCACCAACTATCTCGGTTGTGATTCTGTGGCAACATTGAACTTAACGATCAATAACAGCACCACATCGACAACCAACGTAACCGCTTGTAACAGTTATGCATGGAACGGAACAACTTACACCACTTCCGGAACCTACACTTACAACACCACCAACTATCTCGGTTGCGATTCCACAGCAACGTTGAACTTGACTATCAACAATAGCACCACATCGTCAACCAACATCACCGCTTGTAATAGTTATGCATGGAACGGAACAACCTATACCACTTCAGGAACTTATACTTTCAGCAGTACCAATGCAAAAGGTTGCGACTCCACTGCAACTTTGAACTTGACCATCAATAACAGCACAACATCGACAACCAACCACACCGCTTGTAACAGCTATTTGTGGAACGGAATAACCTACACCACTTCCGGAACTTATACTCACAACACCACCAACTATTTAGGGTGCGATTCAACTGCTACTTTGAACTTAACGATCAATAATAGCACCACATCAACTACCAACATCACCGCTTGTAACAGTTATGCATGGAACGGAACAACCTATACCACTTCCGGAACTTACACTTTCAACACGACCAACTATTTAGGATGTGATTCCACCGCAACATTGAACTTGACCATCAACAACAGCACCACTTCTACAACCAACATCACCGCTTGTAACAGTTATGTATGGAATGGAACAACCTATACCACTTCCGGAACCTACACTTTCAACACCATCAACTATTTAGGATGCGATTCTACTGCTACTTTGAACTTAACGATCAATAACAGCACCACATCGACAACCAACATTACCGCTTGCCATAGTTACAGTTGGAACGGAACAACCTATACCACCTCAGGAACTTACACTTTCAACACGACCAACTATCACGGTTGCGATTCTGTGGCAACTTTGAACTTAACCATCAATAACAGCACCACATCTACAACCAACATCTCCGCTTGTAACAGTTATGCATGGAACGGTCAGACCTATACCACTTCAGGAACCTACACTTACAACACCACCAACTATCTCGGTTGTGATTCTGTGGCAACATTGAACTTAACGATCAATAACAGCACCACATCTACAACCAACGTAACTGCTTGCAACAGTTATGCATGGAACGGAACAACCTATACCACTTCCGGAACCTACACTTTCAACACGACCAACTATTTAGGTTGCGATTCCACTGCAACTTTGAACTTAACCATCAATAACAGCACCACATCGACAACCAACATCACCGCTTGTAACAGTTATGCTTGGAATGGAACAACCTATACCACTTCCGGTACTTATTCTTTCAATACAACAAACTATTTAGGGTGCGATTCTGTAGCCACACTGAACTTAGTGATCAACAGCAGCACGACATCGACAACCAACATCACCGCTTGTAACAGTTATGCATGGAACGGAACAACCTACACCACTTCAGGAACTTATACTTACAACACTACCAACTATTTAGGGTGCGACTCCACAGCAACTTTGAACTTAACCATCAACAACAGCACCACATCGACTAGCAACATAATTGCTTGTAACAGTTATGTATGGAATGGAACAACCTATACCACTTCCGGAACATATACTTACAACACGACCAACTATCTCGGTTGCGATTCCACAGCAACATTGAACTTAATCATCAATAACAGTACCACTTCAACAACCAACATTACCGCTTGTAACAGTTACACATGGAACGGTCAAACTTATACGACAACTGGAACCTACACTTACAACACCACCAACTATTTAGGATGCGATTCAACTGCTACTTTGAACTTAACAATCAACAATAGCACCACATCGACAACCAACGTAACCGCTTGTAACAGTTATGCATGGAACGGAACAACCTATACCACTTCCGGAACCTACACTTTCAACACGACCAACTATCTCGGTTGCGACTCAACAGCAACTTTGAACTTAATAATCAATAATAGCACCACATCGACTACCAACATCACTACTTGTAACAGTTATGCATGGAATGGTCAGACCTATACCACCTCAGGAACTTACACCTACAACACTACTAACTATCTCGGTTGTGACTCCACAGCAACATTGAACTTGATAATCAATAACAGCACCACATCGTCAACCAACCACACTGCTTGTAACAGTTATGCATGGAACGGAACAACCTATACAACCTCAGGAACTTACACTTTCAACACTACCAACTATTTAGGATGCGACTCCACTGCAACATTGTACTTAACGATCAACAACAGCACCACATCGACTACCAACATCTACGCTTGTAACAGTTATACTTGGAATGGTCAGATCTACACTACTTCGGGAACATATACTTACAACACGACCAACTATCTCGGTTGCGATTCTGTGGCAACTTTGAACTTAACCATCAATAACAGCACCACATCGACAACCAACATCTACGCTTGTAACAGTTATGTATGGAATGGAACAACCTATACCACTTCCGGAACCTACACTTTCAACACCATCAACTATTTAGGATGCGATTCTACAGCAACATTGAACTTAACCATCAACAACAGCACAACATCGACAACCAACATCACCGCTTGTAACAGTTATGCATGGAACGGAACAACTTATACCACTTCAGGAACTTACACCTACAACACCACCAACTATCTCGGATGTGATTCTACTGCTACTTTGAACTTAACGATCAACAACAGCACCACATCAACTACTAACATCACAGCTTGTAACAGTTATGCTTGGAATGGAACAACCTATACCACTTTCGGAACCTACACTTTCAACACTACCAACTATTTAGGGTGCGACTCCACTGCAACTTTGAACTTAACGATCAATAACAGCACTACATCGACAACCAACATCACCGCTTGCAACAGTTATGCTTGGAATGGTCAGACATATACCACTTCCGGAACTTATATTCACAACACCACCAACTATTTAGGTTGCGATTCTGTGGCAACTTTAAACTTGACCATCAACAACAGCACTACATCGACAACCAACATCACCGCTTGTAACAATTATGCATGGAACGGAACAACCTATACCACTTCCGGAACCTACACTTTCAACACGACCAACTATTTAGGTTGCGATTCCACTGCAACTTTGAACTTAACCATCAATAACAGCACCACATCGACAACCAACATCACCGCTTGTAACAGTTATGCTTGGAATGGAACAACCTATACCACTTCCGGTACTTATTCTTTCAATACAACAAACTATTTAGGGTGCGATTCTGTAGCCACACTGAACTTAGTGATCAACAGCAGCACGACATCGACAACCAACATCACCGCTTGTAACAGTTATGCATGGAACGGAACAACCTACACCACTTCAGGAACTTATACTTACAACACTACCAACTATTTAGGGTGCGATTCCACAGCAACTTTGAACTTAACGATCAATAAAACCACCACATCGACAACCAACGTAACCGCTTGCAACAGTTACGCATGGAACGGAACAACCTACACCACCTCAGGAACTTACACCTACAACACTTCCAACTATCTCGGATGCGATTCTGTGGCAACTTTAAACTTAACGATCAATAACAGCACCACTTCGACAACCAACATCACCGCTTGTAACAGTTATAGTTGGAACGGTCAGACCTATACCACTTCAGGAACCTACACTTACAACACCACCAACTATCTCGGTTGCGATTCTACAGCAACTTTGTACTTGATAATCAATAACAACTCAACATCGACGATCAACGTAACCGCTTGCAACAGTTATGCTTGGAACGGTCAGACCTATACCACCTCAGGAACCTACACTTTCAACACTTCCAACTATCTCGGTTGCGATTCTACAGCAACTTTGTACTTGATAATCAATAACAACTCAACATCGACAACCAACATCACCGCTTGTAACAGTTATGCATGGAACGGAACAACTTATACCACTTCAGGAACTTACACCTACAACACCACCAACTATCTCGGATGTGATTCTACTGCTACTTTGAACTTAACGATCAACAACAGCACCACATCGACAACCAACCACACCGCTTGCAACAGTTATGCATGGAATGGAACAACCTATTCAATTTCCGGAACTTACACTTTCAACACGACCAACTATCTCGGGTGCGATTCTACAGCAACTTTGAACTTAACAATCAATAACAGCACCACTTCAACAACCAACATTACCGCTTGTAACAGTTACACATGGAACGGTCAAACTTATACGACAACTGGAACCTACACTTACAACACCACCAACTATTTAGGATGCGATTCAACTGCTACTTTGAACTTAACAATCAACAATAGTACCACTTCAACAACCAACATTACCGCTTGCAATAGTTACGCATGGAACGGAACAACCTATACCACTTCCGGAACCTACACCTACAACACCACAAACTATCTCGGATGCGATTCCACTGCAACATTGTACTTGATAATCAATAACAGCACCACATCTACAACCAACCACACCGCTTGTAACAGTTATGCATGGAACGGAACAACCTACACCACTTCGGGAACATATACTTACAACACCACCAACTATCTCGGTTGCGATTCCACAGCAACATTGAACTTAATCATCAATAACAGTACCACTTCAACAACCAACATTACCGCTTGTAACAGTTACACATGGAACGGTCAAACTTATACGACAACTGGAACCTACACTTACAACACCACCAACTATTTAGGATGCGATTCAACTGCTACTTTGAACTTAACAATCAACAATAGCACCACATCGACAACCAACGTAACCGCTTGTAACAGTTATGCATGGAACGGAACAACTTACACCACTTCCGGAACCTACACTTTCAACACCATCAACTATTTAGGATGCGATTCTACAGCAACATTGAACTTAACCATCAACAACAGCACAACATCGACAACCAACATCACCGCTTGTAACAGTTATGCATGGAACGGAACAACTTATACCACTTCAGGAACTTACACCTACAACACCACCAACTATCTCGGATGTGATTCTACTGCTACTTTGAACTTAACGATCAACAACAGCACCACATCGACAACCAACCACACCGCTTGCAACAGTTATGCATGGAATGGAACAACCTATTCAATTTCCGGAACTTACACTTTCAACACGACCAACTATCTCGGGTGCGATTCTACAGCAACTTTGAACTTAACAATCAATAACAGCACCACTTCAACAACCAACATTACCGCTTGTAACAGTTACACATGGAACGGTCAAACTTATACGACAACTGGAACCTACACTTACAACACCACCAACTATTTAGGATGCGATTCTACTGCTACTTTGAACTTAACGATCAACAACAGCACCACATCGACAACCAACCACACCGCTTGCAACAGTTATGCATGGAATGGAACAACCTATTCAATTTCCGGAACTTACACTTTCAACACGACCAACTATCTCGGGTGCGATTCTACAGCAACTTTGAACTTAACAATCAATAACAGCACCACTTCTACTACCAACATAACCGCTTGTAACAGTTATGCATGGAACGGAACAACCTACACCACTTCGGGAACATATACTTACAACACGACCAACTATCTCGGATGCGACTCAACAGCAACATTGAACTTAACGATCAACTACAGCACCACATCGACAACCAACATCACCGCTTGTAACAGTTATGCATGGAACGGAACAACCTATACCACTTCCGGAACTTACACTTTCAACACGACCAACTATTTAGGATGTGATTCCACCGCAACATTGAACTTGACCATCAACAACAGCACCACTTCTACAACCAACATCACCGCTTGTAACAGTTATGTATGGAATGGAACAACCTATACCACTTCCGGAACCTACACTTTCAACACCATCAACTATTTAGGATGCGATTCTACAGCAACATTGAACTTAACCATCAACAACAGCACAACATCGACAACCAACATCACCGCTTGTAACAGTTACACTTGGAATGGAACAACCTACACCACTTCCGGAACTTACACCTACAACACTTCCAACTATCTCGGATGCGATTCTGTGGCAACTTTAAACTTAACGATCAATAACAGCACCACTTCGACAACCAACATCACCGCTTGTAACAGTTATAGTTGGAACGGTCAGACCTATACCACTTCAGGAACCTACACTTACAACACCACCAACTATCTCGGTTGTGATTCTGTGGCAACATTGAACTTAACGATCAATAACAGCACCACATCGACAACCAACGTAACCGCTTGTAACAGTTATGCATGGAACGGAACAACTTACACCACTTCCGGAACCTACACTTACAACACCACCAACTATCTCGGTTGCGATTCCACAGCAACGTTGAACTTGACTATCAACAATAGCACCACATCGTCAACCAACATCACCGCTTGTAATAGTTATGCATGGAACGGAACAACCTATACCACTTCAGGAACTTATACTTTCAGCAGTACCAATGCAAAAGGTTGCGACTCCACTGCAACTTTGAACTTGACCATCAATAACAGCACAACATCGACAACCAACCACACCGCTTGTAACAGCTATTTGTGGAACGGAATAACCTACACCACTTCCGGAACTTATACTCACAACACCACCAACTATTTAGGGTGCGATTCAACTGCTACTTTGAACTTAACGATCAATAATAGCACCACATCAACTACCAACATCACCGCTTGTAACAGTTATGCATGGAACGGAACAACCTATACCACTTCCGGAACTTACACTTTCAACACGACCAACTATTTAGGATGTGATTCCACCGCAACATTGAACTTGACCATCAACAACAGCACCACTTCTACAACCAACATCACCGCTTGTAACAGTTATGTATGGAATGGAACAACCTATACCACTTCCGGAACCTACACTTTCAACACCATCAACTATTTAGGATGCGATTCTACTGCTACTTTGAACTTAACGATCAATAACAGCACCACATCGACAACCAACATTACCGCTTGCCATAGTTACAGTTGGAACGGAACAACCTATACCACCTCAGGAACTTACACTTTCAACACGACCAACTATCACGGTTGCGATTCTGTGGCAACTTTGAACTTAACCATCAATAACAGCACCACATCTACAACCAACATCTCCGCTTGTAACAGTTATGCATGGAACGGTCAGACCTATACCACTTCAGGAACCTACACTTACAACACCACCAACTATCTCGGTTGTGATTCTGTGGCAACATTGAACTTAACGATCAATAACAGCACCACATCTACAACCAACGTAACTGCTTGCAACAGTTATGCATGGAACGGAACAACCTATACCACTTCCGGAACCTACACTTTCAACACGACCAACTATTTAGGTTGCGATTCCACTGCAACTTTGAACTTAACCATCAATAACAGCACCACATCGACAACCAACATCACCGCTTGTAACAGTTATGCATGGAACGGAACAACCTATACCACTTCCGGAACCTACACTTTCAACACGACCAACTATCTCGGTTGCGACTCAACAGCAACTTTGAACTTAACCATCAATAATAGTACCACATCGACAACCAACATCACCGCTTGTAACAGTTTTGCATGGAACGGAACAACTTACACCACTTCGGGAACTTACACCTACAACACGACCAACTATTTAGGTTGCGACTCCACAGCAACTTTGTACTTGATAATCAATAACAACTCAACATCGACGATCAACGTAACCGCTTGTAACAGTTTTGCATGGAACGGAACAACTTACACCACTTCGGGAACTTACACCTACAACACGACCAACTATTTAGGTTGCGACTCCACAGCAACTTTGTACTTGATAATCAATAACAACTCAACATCGACGATCAACGTAACCGCTTGCAACAGTTATGCTTGGAATGGTCAGACATATACCACTTCCGGAACCTACACTTTCAACACTTCCAACTATCTCGGTTGCGATTCTGTGGCAACTTTGAACTTAACCATCAATAACAGCACCACTTCAACAACCAACATTACCGCTTGTAACAGTTACACATGGAACGGTCAAACTTATACGACAACTGGAACCTA
Organism: uncultured Bacteroidota bacterium; assembly: GCA_942493315.1. Classification (GTDB taxonomy): domain Bacteria; phylum Bacteroidota; class Bacteroidia; order Bacteroidales; family WCHB1-69; genus UBA5429. The sequence goes on from OW818690.1 coordinate 3,266,005, forward strand.
CACTTACAACACCACCAACTATTTAGGATGCGATTCTGTGGCAACTTTGAACTTAACCATCAATAACAGCACCACATCGACAACCAACATCACCGCTTGTAACAGTTATAGTTGGAACGGTCAGACCTATACCACTTCCGGAACTTACACTTTTAACACCACCAACTATCTCGGTTGCGATTCCACTGCAACTTTGTACTTGATAATCAATAACAGCACCACTTCAACTACCAACCACACCGCTTGTAACAGTTATGCTTGGAATGGTCAGACTTACACCACTTCAGGAACTTACACTCACAACACCACCAACTATTTAGGATGCGATTCTGTGGCAACTTTAAACTTGACTATCAACAATAGCACCACTTCAACTACAAACTACACCGCTTGTAACAGTTATAGTTGGAACGGTCAGACATATACCACTTCCGGAACCTACACTTTCAACACCACCAACTATCTCGGTTGCGACTCAACAGCAACTTTGAACTTAACAATCAACAATAGCACCACATCGATTACCAACGTAACCGCTTGCAACAGTTATGCTTGGAACGGAACAACCTATACCACCTCAGGAACCTACACATATAACACTACCAACTATTTAGGATGCGATTCCACAGCAACGTTGAACTTAACGATCAATAACAGCACCACATCGACAACCAACATAACCGCTTGTAACAGTTATGCATTGAATGGTCAGACATATACCACTTCCGGAACTTACACCTACAACACGACCAACTATTTAGGATGCGACTCAACAGCAACATTGAACTTAATAATCAATAACAGCACCACTTCAACTACCAACATCACCGCTTGTAACAGTTATATTTGGAACGGAACAACCTATACTACTTCAGGAACTTACACTTTCAACACCACCAACTATTTAGGATGCGATTCTATGGCAACATTGAACTTAACGATCAATAACAGCACCACTTCTACTACCAACATAACCGCTTGTAACAGTTATGCATGGAATGGAACAACTTACACCACTTCGGGAACTTACACTTTCAACACTCCCAACTATCTCGGATGCGACTCCACTGCAACATTGTACTTAACGATCAATAACAGCACCACTTCACAAATCTTTATTACGGCATGTGATAGTATTACATGGAATGGATATACCTACTATCAAAGTGGTAATTATTCATATTTAACTAACAATTCGGTAGGTTGTGATTCAACAGTATATCTTTTCTTAACCATCAATAATAGTACATCAAGTATTAGTACAGTAACAACATGCGGAAGTTATCTATGGAATAATCAACTCCTTACAACTTCAGGTGTTTATGTAAATACTACAACAAATGGTAGTGGATGTAACCATGACGATATTTTATATCTAACTATTAATGAATCAACTTCCTCAATTACAAATATTACTGCTTGTAACAGCTATATATGGAATGGTAATACCTATACATCTTCTGGATCTTATACCTATTATTTGACAAACTACATGAATTGTGATTCAATTGCAGTATTGAATTTGACAATTACAGAGACTACCTATTCTACTACAGAAGCAACAACTTGCGATAACTATTTCTGGAATGGAAACATATATTCTGAATCTGGAACCTATATATTTACAACTCAAAATTATTTAGGTTGTGATTCTATTGCAACATTGAACTTGACTGTAGCTACAATAGATGTTTCAACTACGACATTTAACAATGTGATTACAGCAACTATGAATAATGCAATATATCAATGGCTTGATTGTAATGCAGACACTCTTATTATTGGAGCAACTGGACAATCCTTTGCTCCACAATTCAATGGTAGTTACAGTGTTATTATTGAAGCCAATGGCTGTGTAGATACTAGCGAATGCGTTATGATCAGCACTATTAACATAGAAGATTCTAAAATAGAAGAGATTAAAGTATATCCAAATCCAACTTTGGATAGAGTAAACATTGTTTTAGATAATGAATATATGGGTGAATTATTCATGTTATATGATAAATATGGGAAATTGATCAAATTTGATTATATTAAAGATTCATATACAATTATTGATCTCTCAGATCTATCTTATGGTGTTTATATTATAAAAATTAAGCATTTAAGTTTAAAAGTTGTAAAACAATAAATAAAAAAAGGAGATCATTTTTATGATCTCCTTTTTTTTTGTTTAGAAAAAATCTTTATAGGTTTTTCTCCACTCTTATTCTGGCATCAACAGCAATAACATATTCTGAGTTACCTAATAGCGGATTTAAATCCATCTCTACAATCTCGGGTGCTGCCTGAACTAATGCAGAAACTCTGGCAACGGTATCGCATAGAATCTCTTCATTGACTGGTTCCTGACCACGAACCCCTTTTAAAATTTTGTATCCTCTTAAATTTTTAAGCAACGATTGCGCTTCTGTTGCGCTTACAGGTACCAAAGCAGCCTGAACGTCTTTTAAAACTTCAATAAAGATTCCGCCTAATCCGAAAAGTATCTGATGTCCGAATTTTTCCTCTTTAGAAGCCCCGATAAATACTTCAGTTCCTTTATACATTTTACAGATCTCAACGGCATAAGTTTCAGGGATTTGGATCAATCGATTGAACTCTTTTTGTACCGTATCAATATCTTTGACATTAAGAACCACACCACCAACGTCAGATTTATGGATCGGGCCCACCACTTTCATTACCAAAGGAAATCCCATTTTTTGCGCTGCCTGTAGTGCATCTGATTCATTATCTACCTGCATTTCCACTTTTTTAGAAATTCCGGCAGCATCTAAAAGGGCACCAATCTCTTCCAACCCTAAATACCCATCCGTTGCATTTTCGATCACATTTCTGATTTTTTGGATATCCACTTTTGGAATTTCAGGAGATATTGGTTGGGGCTTTGGTGTATTTACAATTTTAGCTAAAGCGTTCCCAAAAACGCACTCTTCCGGGAAGTTGATGCGGTGTTTGTTGTGAATAAAATCTGCAATCTCCTCTTTTACATTCACAATAGAAGGTAAAATCGGGAAGATCGGTTTTTTGCATGTTTTCATTTTTTGGTGAAGCAATTCATAGACATCCCAGTTGGGGAACAAACCGGGAGAACCAAATATGACAGCCATAGCATCAATATTATCGAAATCATTTTCACAGGCATCGATGATAAAGCCAAGTTGTTCAGCTGTTCCTGTAGCTAAAAAGTCAATAGGATTACCAACAGAAGAGCCGGCATAAAGTTTGGAGAGCAGTTGATCAGCAGCTTCACCTTCCAAATGTGGCACTTCGAGTCCATTATTGGACAAAGTATCGGTCAACATTACTGCAGGACCTCCGGCATGAGTGATTACAGCAATATTTTTACCTTTCACTTCAGGGTGCATAAAGATGGAGCAAACAGTAGTTAATTCTTCACGATTGGAGCATCTTACAATTCCTGCTTTTCTAAAAAGTGCTTCCACAGCTACATCAGAAGTTGCCAATGCACCGGTATGAGATGATGCTGCACGACTTCCGGCGGCAGAACCACCCGATTTTATAGCCGCAATTTTACATCCTTTACCGATCAATGAAGTGGCATGTTTTAAGAGTTTTGGAGGATTCTTAACGTTTTCCATATACAACATGATCACTTTGGAACTTTTAATCGGGTCAAAAGTTTCATCCAAATGTTCCATTACATCTTCAATTCCGGTTTGTGCAGAATTTCCAACTGCCCATATACTATTGAAAGATAAACCGTTAGTCATTCCGTATTCTGTGATAAAAACAGCTGTAGCTCCTGAACCGGTTACAAAGTCAACCCCCTGAGGATCCAATGGTGGAACAGGTTCTGCAAAATTACCGCAGTAGTTTACATTTAAAAATCCGGTACAATTGGGGCCAATTAATGTGGACCCGGTTTCTTTCATAATAGAAACAATTTGTTGTTCTAAAAGTGCACCCGCTTCATTTTCTTCAGAAAAACCGGCTGACATAATAATAAAACCACCTGTTTCTTTCTTTTTGGCTAATGTTTCGACTGTATTTGGACAAAATTTAGCAGCAATCGCTAAAATGGCACAATCTACCTGAGGTAACTCATCCACAGAAGGATAACATTTTACTCCTTGTATTTCGGCTTCTTTAGGATTTACAACATAAACAGTGCCTTTAAAATTACTATCTAAGAGATTTTTCAGTACTTTACCACCCGGTTTCTGAACATCATTGGATGCTCCTACAACTACAATGGAAGCTGGGTTAATTAATTTCGAATTAATCATATATACAATTTTAATTTAGTTTTAAAGAGGTGATCATATTCTGAATTTTTAAAGATAATTGTTTGTTTTTCTTTTCAAATTCAGTATTTTTATGAAGTGGCGCATTAACTGCAAAATAAAATTTAATTTTGGGTTCTGTTCCGGATGGTCTGACGGTCACTTTAGAGGAATCCTGAAGAATAAATTGCAAAACATCAGATTCAGGAAGTTGAATGGGGTATCTTCTTCCTGTTCTAAAATTAAAGGTTTCCTGATTGAGATAATCTTTCATTTCAACAACAGGCACTCCGGCAATTTGGGAAGGAGGTTCGGATCTAAACTGATCCATCATTTTTTTGATCTCTTCCAGGCCTTCTTTCCCTTTTTTAGTAATGGAGAGTAATTCCTCTTTATAAAGGTCATATTGTTGATAGAGTCTTAATAGTTCTTTGTAAGGTGTTGTTTTGTTATCATAGCAATAAGCAGCCCATTCTGAAATGAGAGCACATGCTGAAATAGCATCTTTATCCCTAACAAAATCGCCAATTAAAAAACCATAACTCTCTTCTCCACCACAAATAAATTTCTGATTTCCTTCTAATTCAAGAATTTTTTCTGCAATATATTTGAATCCGGTCAAAACATCATAACAATGAATATTGTAATCCAAAGCAATCTCAACTAACATTTCAGAAGTTACAATGGTTTTCACAATAAAATTGGTTTCAGATAATTCATCGCGTTTTTGAAGTTGAGATAAAATATAATGAGTCAACACGATAGCCGTTTCATTTCCATTCATTCTATAGTATCCATCGTCTGAATCTCTGATTGCCACTGCTATCCTGTCAGCATCAGGATCGGTTGCCAAAACAATATGCGCTTTCACCTTTTGCGCTTTTTCTAATGCCAATGACATCGCTTCTTTTTCTTCCGGATTGGGAGAATTTACGGTTGGAAAACTTCCATTGGGTGTTTTTTGCTCTTCTACCAGAATAACATGTTTAAATCCATAAGATTCTAAAGCTTTTGGCACTAAAGTGATCCCTGTTCCATGCAATGGAGTATACACAATTTTAAATTTCTTTTTTCTTTTTATCGCTTCAGGATTAAAGGATAGATTTTTAATCTGATGGAGATAAACGTCATCTATTTCATTTTTAATGATATGAATATATTTTTCATTTTTTACCCATTTAACCTGATTGATATTTTTAACTTTATTCACACATTGAATGACATTTTCATCGTGAGGTGGCACCAGCTGACCGCCATCACTCCAATATGCTTTATAGCCATTGTACTCTTTCGGATTATGAGAAGCGGTGATCATCACTCCGGCCTGACATTGAAAATGGCGAACCATAAATGATAATTCCGGTGTTGGCCGAAGCTCATCGAAAAGGTAACAGTAAATTTTGTTCGCAGAAAAAACATCAGCTGTAATTTCTGCAAAATATTTACTATTATCTCTGGAATCGAAAGAGATAGCCACTTTAATATTTTGTTTAGGATAACATTTTTTGAGATAATTGGCAAACCCTTGGGTAGCAGCACCAACGGTGTACTGATTCATACGGTTTGTTCCAACTCCCATCACGCCTCTAAGACCACCGGTCCCAAATTCGAGATTTTTGTAAAAAGCATCAACGATCTCATTTGGGTTCTCATTGATTGTAAAGTTGATCCAATTCTTGGTGTATTGATCATAATCTCCTTCCAACCAGGAGTGTACACGTTTTTTAATAATCTCGTCCATAATAGATAGGTTTAAGTGCAAAAATAGCAAATTTAATTAATATATAAAATAGTTTTAAGATTTATTAAGGAAATTGAATTGGGCATTCCGGCACCACCCCACCCACTGCCTCACCCGGCTGCCGTCGGGCTCCGGCCTGTACTCCTCGTTTCACAGCAAGTGGTGCATCGGCCGTGCAGGAGCTCCTTCGTCGCTCTGCCCGTCTCGTGCACCACTAAGCTGTTCAACTTGCGGGGTACTTGGCCTCCGCCCTAATGCGTTCAAAACCTGCGGTTTTGTAGTTAATAGTTAATAGTGAATAGTTTTTTGCAAATTGCTTAATATTGAACCATTTGCATGTCTGTTGTCCGTAGTCTGTAGTCCGTGGTCTGTGGTCTTTTGTCCTTCGTCCTTTGTCCTTTCATGGCGCCGGCGTTTCGATACGAAGCTATTTTGTTCTTAGATTCTAATGTGTTTCCGAAGGCGCTTCTACTCAACGACCTTAGTTCAGTGATTTTGATATAGAGTTCACAACTCTAAGGTCGCTGAGTAGAAACCGGAAATGGTGACTAAATGATAAAATTCGGGAAAATAAAGGTTTCGTATCGAAGCGCCGACGCCAAGAATAATGAATAATGAAGAATGAAAAATTATAATTTGAAAATTAAAAAATCTGTTACATTTATATCGTTATAATTATTGGTGTTTTTTATATATTTTTGTAAAAAAAATTGTAGATTATGAATTTTACCTTTTTTCACCGACCTGAAACCAGAAAATACAACTATAAACCTCAGTTTTATGAACCTACTGAGGAGAAAGTAAAACGATCAGAAAAGTTTGATTCTGACGAGTTTGCGAAACGACTTCATAATAATTGGAGTTCAAAACGTAAAACCAAAAAACAAGGAATTTCAAATTTTAAATCGATTATCTGGATCGTTTTTATTCTATTTATATTGCTATTCTTTTACTATAAAGTGTTCATGAAATAAAAATCCTTATATGTCTGATATTATCCATCTTCTCCCCGAAAATGTTGCCAATCAGATAGCTGCCGGTGAGGTTGTACAAAGACCCGCATCTGTTGTTAAAGAATTGGTAGAAAATGCAATAGATGCAGGGGCCACTCACATTCAACTCATTATTAAAGACTCCGGCAAAACATTAATTCAAGTGGTGGATAATGGCAAAGGAATGAGTTTTTCGGATGCCCGACTTAGTTTTGAACGGCATGCTACTTCTAAAATCACTTGCTCAGATGATCTTTTTCATCTCTCTACAAAAGGGTTCCGCGGGGAAGCATTAGCCTCTATTGCGGCGATCGCGCATGTTGAATTAAAAACCAAACAACCTGAAGAGCAGCTTGGAACACTGGTCGTTATTGAAGGGGGAACCATCAAAGAACAAACGATGATTGCCTGCAATGATGGAACAACCATTTCCGTGAAAAATCTATTTTTTAATGTCCCTGCCCGAAGAAATTTTTTAAAATCTGATTCGATTGAGTTTTCACATATTGAAGAGGAATTTAATAGAGTTGCTTTGATCCATGCTGATATAAACTTTGATTTTTATCATAACAATCAATTGGTGATGCAGCTTCCGGCCGGAAACTTTAAATCCAGAATTGTCAATATCTTAGGGCAACATTTGAAGGATAAATTGTATCCTATCGAACAATCCACCGGAGATATTACGATTTCAGGCTTTATTGCCAAACCTGAAAATGCCAAAAAGAAAAAAAATGATCAATATATCTTTGTAAACAATCGGTTTATTTCCCATTTTTATCTTAGACATGCGATCGAAAGTTCTTATAAAGAGATCATTCCGGAAGGGTATAAACCCGCTTTTTTTATCAAACTGGACTTAGATCCTTCCACTATTGATGTGAATATTAGTCCTACAAAAGTGGATATTAAATTTCAGGATGAAAAATTAATTTATGGGATTTTACACGCCACAGTCCGAAAATCTATTGGATCATTATCGTTAACTCCACAAATCGATTTTGATTATGAACCCGGAATGGATGTGTCACAAATCAAAGATCAATCCATGATTAAAAATCCGGAGCTGACCCTTAACCCCAACTACAATCCCTTTCAACAGAAATCTCCATCAACACCTCATTATTCCAGTCAATCCGGACTAAAACCTAACAGTTCCTTTCAAAACTGGGATCAATTTTTAGGTGATTTAAAAAATAGTGATGAATTTGCAGACTCCAATGGTGTAACGATTCAATCCAAAATTTTCGAAGAAAAAGAGGAGCATCCTTTCTCCATTCTTCAGAATGATTCGATCCATAGTTTCATTTTTTTGGGGAAATATCTGGTTTGTCCATTAGAGAAACAAATTGCCATTATTGATATTGTATCCGGGAGAGAGCGCATTTTATATGAACAATACTTAGAAGCTCTAAAAGATACTCCCATTGTCATTCAACAAAATCTATTTCCGGAAATCGTTACATTTAGTGCATCTCAAGCAGAGATGATTCTGGAAATTCAAAAAGATTTATATCATTTGGGGTACGATTTGGAGCAGATTGATACAACCTCATTTGCAGTAAATGGAACTCCATCGGAAGAGGAAGCCGGTCAGGTACAAGAGACACTCACTGAGATTCTTCATTTGTATAAATCATCTCAATTACTGAATAAAAGCGACAGAAATAAAAATTTAGCATTAAGTTTTGCGAAACAAAAAAGGACTCGTTTTGCACCATTAGATTCTGAAGAAGCGCAGTTTCATTTTATCAAACAACTATTTCAGACTTTGGTTCCCAATCATTCCCCGAGCGGAAAAAAGATTATTCATTTTATTACACAAGAAAACCTTTCAGAGATTTTTGATTAAGGTTTTGTTCGTAATGGGATTCCCCATATTTCAAATAAATCAGGTTTGGGTTTAATGTTTTTTATAAAAGCTTAAAAGATATCTGGTTAGATTCAAAAAAAAAGCGGTGTTAAAACCGCTTTTTAGTTGTTGTTTACAATAAAAACTCCATTTTTTGTAGTAAAGACATCCAAACTTTTTGAGTAATTTAAAATCGCATTTAGAACGTGTTTACTTGGTTTGGGGTGTTGGTTTTTATTGATTTGTTTCAAAAGAGTAGCATTTTTTTCCATAGGCAAATTTAGTTTTTAAACCTTTTACCCTACTATAACGGCTACAATTATCTATTATTATATTATTTCAAAAATAATTTCAAATTAACAAATAACCACGTTATTTTCTTTAATCATTTTTCTAAGATTGATTAAAGCATATCTCATTCTGCCTAAAGCAGTATTGATACTTACGTTAGTTATATCAGCGATATCTTTAAAGCTGATATCTTCATAAATTCTCATTTCCAATACTTCTCTTTGTTCATCGGGAAGCAATTTTACCAATGCTTTTACATCAGAATTAATTTGTTCTTCAATAATCCGATCTTCAACAGAGCGATCTGTGCCATTGAGAACATCGAAAATATCAAAATCGTCGCCGGATTCAAAACTGGGCATTCTTTGAACTTTACGGTAGTAGTCAATTTTAAGATTGTTGGCAATACGCATTACCCATTGAACAAACTTGCCTTCCTCTTTATAAGCTCCGGCACGAAGGGTGTTTACAACTTTAATAAATGTGTCTTGGAAAATATCCTCAGCTAGTTCTCTGTTTTTTACAGAAACTAAAATATAAGAAAATACTTTCTTTTGGTGGCGTTGAATTAAAATTTTAAGTGCTGATTCATCACCATTAACGTAATTTTGGATAAGCTCATTATCGCTAAGTTCAAGCTGTCTCATAAGGTCTCCCTTCTTTTTATAGATTAATACTGTCTAAAAAATGTAAAGATCTAATCGATAGCTGTCCTCCAATTATTTTTTATGATGATTTATTATCTGCAAATATACAACAATTTTTAAAAAAATTGCATTTTATTTCATTTTTTTTTAATATTTTTTATCTTATTGAATTACTGATATTTAATCATTATAATATGGTGTCAAAATAGGAGATTGTTTTTAGTAAACCCTCTTTTAATTGAATTTGTGGTTCCCAATTTAGAAGTTTTTTGGCTTTTTCGATATTAGGTTGACGTTGCATAGGATCATCAGAAGGGAGTGGTTGGTAGATCACTTTTGATTTTGTTCCGGTTAATTCAATAACCAAATGGGCTAATTCATTCATGGTAAACTCATTTGGATTTCCAATATTCACAGGCCCAATAACATCACTTGGAGTATTCATCATGGAAACGAGTCCCCTCATGAGATCATCTACATAGCAAAAACTACGGGTTTGTGAACCATCTCCGAAAATGGTGATATCTTCCCCCTGAAGAGCCTGAACAATGAAATTGGAAACCACTCTCCCATCGTTTGGGTGCATCCTGGGGCCATAAGTATTGAAAATCCTTACGACTTTGATATCCACATTATTTTGACGGTGATAGTCAAAAAATAGGGTTTCTGCACATCTTTTTCCTTCATCATAACAAGATCTGATTCCAATGGGATTCACATTACCCCAATACTCTTCCACTTGTGGATGTATATTGGGATCTCCATACACTTCACTGGTTGATGCCTGTAAGACTGTTGCTTTGATTCTTTTTGCCAGACCCAGCATATTGATCGCTCCCATGACCGATGTTTTAATGGTTTTGATGGGATTGTACTGATAATGAATGGGGGAAGCCGGACATGCCAGGTTGTAAATTTGATCCACTTCAACAAAATAGGGAGCTGTTACATCATGTCTTACCAATTCAAAAAATGGATGATCCAACAAATGAACAATATTCCTTTTACTTCCGGTGAAGTAATTATCCAGACAGATCACTTCATTCCCCTCATTTAACAACTTTTCACAAAGATGAGATCCTAAGAATCCGGCACCACCGGTAACCAATATTTTTTTCATGTAATCAATTTTAACGCAAAAGTAAATAAAATTAGTGAATCGTTTTAGCAGAAAATCTTTTATTAAAACTTAAAGAAAAAATCAATAAACCTGCCCAAATAAAACTAAAACAAACGATATGTGCTATTGAAAAATCTTCTTTAAAAATGAAAATACCAATCAATAATTGCAAAGTTGGTGATAGATATTGAACAAATCCTAAAATGGACAAAGGAACCGTTTCTGTTGCTTTACCAAACAACAACAAAGGGATTGCTGTTGCAGGACCAGCTCCCAGAAGTAATAACATAGTTCCCCAATCTGTTACCTGGTAAGTATTGGTATGTTGAATAAAAGTTGATCCCAGATAAACCAGGGCAATCGGTGCCATCATCAAAGTTTCAATGGTTAAGGCAGAATGGGCACCCACTTTGGCCTTTTTCCTCAATAATCCATAAGCTGAAAAACTAAAGGCTAAAAATAGCGCAATTTTTGGGATTTCTCCAAAATCGTAAGTCAAATAGGCAACTCCTATCATGGCTAAAACGAGAGCTACCAATTGAAGTTTAGTCAATCTTTCATTTAAAAATAGATACCCAAAAACAACATTAATCAAAGGATTGATATAATAACCTAAAGAAGCATCTACGACATGGTTGTGATTCACTGCCCAAATATATACACCCCAATTTCCGGTAATTAATATGCCTGTGGCTATCAACAAACTGATCTGTTTTCTATTTTTAAGAACCTCTTTCCATTTAATTTTTAGTATAACCGATGTTATGATGATCATAAAAAGGGAGGACCATAAAATCCGATGTGCCAGAATTTCGTAAGCAGATACAGTAGTAATTAAGTGCCAGTAAAGAGGGAACAATCCCCATAAACAGTAAGATCCGATGGCATACCAGATCCCTTTTCCAAAGTTTTTCAAAGTAGTTATGTATTATCTTTTTAGTAAATCAAAAATAGTCTTAACAGGATTAAAGGTTTCTAAAGGAACCTCAACAAAAATGGTGATCCAGTCCGCCATAGCTCCATTCCATAATCCCGGAAGTTCCATTGCCTTTAAAGTTCTTCCTTCATAAGATTTTTCAGAAATAAAACCTGTATTGTGATCAATATATTGGAGCAAATCAAATTTGTTTCCTTGATAATCTTTTGTACTACAAACCATATCCACCGGATTAAAATGGGTTGCGTTTTGTAGTATCATCATTTGCTGAGAATCTTGCTTATCAATTTGAGAAGTTTCCACAATTTGGCAAGAGGTTTCCCGATTTGTATTGGTAACCCAAAATGGTCCACCACCCGGTTCTCTTTCATTTTTTACCATCCCGCATACCCTGATAGGGCGGTTTAATTTCATTTTAAGCTCAGCTAAAGTGGGCGTCTCCGATTGAAATTGAATACAAAGTTGATATTTTGCAAAATCAAGGATTGAACAATACAAATCATCATGAACCGATTGATTATCTATAAGTTGTAAATATTCATAAGTTTTATTTCGAAGTTCAAGCAACAATCCTGCACACGCTTTTTTATAGACAATAGTGGATTCCAGTTTGTTTTCAGTGATCACATTATCAATATTTTTAATAAAAATGAGATCTGAATCTAAAACATTAAGATTTGAGATCAGAGCACCATGACCTCCGGGTCTGAAAAGAAGATCGCCCGATTTATCACGAAAAGGAGTATTATCCATCTCTGCAGCCAATGTATCTGTGGAAGGATTTTGAATGGAGTAAGAAATATGATATTCTACTCCAAACCTTTGGGAATAGATAGGTTGCACTTTTTGTATCAAATCTTTTATTCCATCCAGATGATTGGGGGATACTGTAAAATGAATATAGCAATCTCCATTTCCTGATTTTGCATAAAGTGCTGCTTCCACAAGATGTTCTTCAATGGCTGTTCTGTTTTCTTCTTCATAATGATGAAATTTTAAAACGGCCTTAGGCAAATTCCCATAATTCAATCCTTTTTCAGTCAGTAGTTTTTCGATCCATTCTCTTGGATCTTCACTTTTTATAAAGGGCTGAAGATCAGGATAAAATGGAAGTTTTTTTAAATTATGTAGAAAATGTTCAACTTTAGGTTCATATACATGTCCATCACTTTTTAGCGCATCGTATAGATCTTTAAACATTCTGGATGCGGCACCTGAGGCGGGAACAAATTTAGTCACTTTATTCTCTCCACATTGTTGATCATAATACTGAATAAAATGATCCAATTTCTGATTGTTTAACTGAACAATACCATCGGAAATGGTTGCAATCCGATTTAAACGAGCATAAGGAAACCCTTTGAAAAAATAAGAAAACTGTTTTTCCACCTTTTCAGGATCACTGCCCCGATTTTGTAAATAAGTGAGATCATTTTCAGTAAACTGGATCATAATTCTAATGTTTGTGTTGTGCATCTACATCTTTGTCAAAGCGATATCCCAATCTTTTTGCAGTTGGAATGGTCATTATTTGATTTTCAAGTTGCATCATATCATTAACTGTAATGATTTTGATCATATCAAACTCAGGAAGTAGTAAATCAAAATTGACAGTATATTTGATGGCAGAGTGCAAAATTTCTCTGGCACTATCCATGGAAAATTTGTTCGTATTAAAATTATTCAGAATTTGAGCCAATTCTCTTTTTCCTTCCATGTAAAAATGGTGCTCATTATTAATCAACACTCTTCCAATCATATAACCGGTATCATTGATTCTATCGTATTTAAAAGAATCAGATAAAAAATTATAAATGGAGATCATACCACAATAGGATCTTTCTTTATTTTCCTTAATATAAGATGTTTTCATCACTTCATGATCTCTGGGAAATTCAAAAATATTAGTATGTAACATAAAAACAAGAATATCCCCTGCAAATTTAATTTGAAACAGATATTGATTTTTATTATTATAAAGTACAGGTACAGTCTCATGAGCTTCAGAAAAGCTTGATTTATAATAATCATCGAACTCTTTAGCCACATCTTTTAAATTTTGCATGGCTTCAAGGGCTGCATTGAAAACATCCATTTTTAACTCTCCTTTGGAGATTATCAGATTACAAATATCATCATTCATAAAGTAACGGTTTTTAAAGAGCAAAAATAATAAAAAAGAGAATAGATAAAACCTTTTTTTCTCATTAATTAAAATATAGATAACAGAATAAAGTTAATCATTATAATTAGGGGATTTGTTAAACTATAGATTGTGTTGAAATGGTTATAAAAATTAAAATTATTCTATATTTTTGCAAAATTAAAACCTATCCAATGAGCAGTAAAAAATTAAGAACTTTTCTTTATTCATTAATCGTCGGAATATTATTTTTTTCATGTGCCCCTAAAGCTAACTTATCATATTATAAAAGTGATCAGTTTTACAAAAGCACCTATCAAGATTCCGTTTATTTTTTTAAGTTTGAAAAAATTTCAAAAAGGAAAGCAACCGGTGTCTTTTATTCTGCCGGTGATCAGCAGATCTGTTCTCCTCAATTTTTCAAACATTCTTTAAGAAAAATTTATAAGAAAACCCCCTTTATTTCTGACAGTTCTGAAGTTTACAGGGCAGTTGCCAAACCCGGTTTATTTCCAAATCGTTACAAAAATGAGTTGTATCAGGTAGATATAATTAAAAATGTGACATTTGCAAGAGTTGAAGGACATTGGGATTCCTATATAACTGATAATGAGTCCTATTTTGACATACTTAAAAAGGGAATCTCGTCAAGTATAACTACCAAACCTTTAGAACTAAAAATGGATATTTATCAACCTAAAAATGCAGGAAATCAGGAAAGACCGGTACTTTTAGTGATTCATGGTGGTGCCTTTTATATTGGAGATAAAAGTTCCCCTCCCATTGTAGAATTTTGCAGATATTTTGCATCTTTAGGATATACAACAGCATCTATTAACTACAGATTAGGGTTTATTCCTAATAAAAGTAGTGTTGAAAGGACAGGATACAATGCCGTACAAGATGCCCATGCAGCGATGCGTTTTTTGGTTGAAAACAAAAATAAATACCAGATTGATACAGCTTTGATTTTTGTTTGTGGAACAAGTGCGGGAGCTATAACAACGCTCAATTTGGCGTTTATGCAAAACGATGCAAGGCCCGAAAGTACGTATAGTTCTCTTTTTAGTTCTGATTTAGGAAATATTGAGAGTTCCGGCAATCTTTTAACTAAAAAGTTTACGATCAAAGCGATCGGAAACATGTGGGGTGCTGTAAATGATCTAAATCATCTTAAAAGTGCACCTGTTGCAGTGGTTTCTTTTCATGGTAATAAAGACCGGATTGTACCTTACGGGTATGACTATCCATTTGAAATTGTGAGTAAAAATGTAGGAAAAGCAGTTTTTGGAAAAATGTATGGATCTTCTGAGATTCATAAAATGCTCAAAAAACTTAACAGAAGAGAAAAATTGTACACTTTTGAAGGTTTTGACCATGAGCCACATGTGGATTCAAAAGGAAATTTGAATTCGAAACATGAATTTATAAAAACGAATATGGCTGACTTTTTTTATGAGGAGATTGTACCGGTTCCCATTTTGATTTTAAGAAATGAAGAAAATATTCAATATTACACGATTAATAGTTCCAAAGTGAATGATGTTTTATGGGGTATTGATGGTGGATTCATTATTTCACAAGATAAAAACTGGATTCGAGTGATTTGGAGAACAGATTCAGCTATTAGAACACTTTCTGTATCAGGTCGTTACAGCAGTGGAGCCTCCTTCTTTAAAACAATTAATGTGAATTTGTAAAAAATATTCAAAATGCATCTGATAGTACCAAAGATTTTTTTACTTTTGCTTTTGGTTCAAAAATAATTTTTTTTGACGTAACTATTTGAATTTTAACAATATAAAATATTTAAAAAATGAGGAAAATCACAAACAATGCAAAATGGGGTAAAATAGGTATGCTCTTCAATGTACTCATTTTAATTTCTTTTATCTTTTCGATGGTTTTAATCATGAAATTTGATAAAGTAAATGTGAAATTAGTTGAAAATGCACCAACTTACGAAAAAGGGCTAGAAAAGATTCAGGAAGTTGAAAAACCTAGACGTCAGGCTATTGCTGAAATGGATCACTATCAAGAGAAAATTGATAAGTTTAAAAAACAAGCTGCAGGAAAACCTTTGACTAAAGAATTATCTAACGAAATCAATATTGCTAATGATGCTTTAAAGATTCGTACTAACGATCTTAAAAGAATTGACTCTGTTATTCACGCTGAACAAGTTTTATTTGAACCTATTCAAAATGTATACAATATTAATAAAACACAAAGTGAAGAAGCTAATCAGAATTTTATGATTGGAGTTTATATGACCCTCTTTTTATTGATTGCAAAAATTCTAATTTTTGGTCTTTTAAACTTTTTAAGTCTTAAAAACCTTAGAGTTTCATCCCCATGGATGAGTAAAAGTACGGCTCCTTTCTGGGGACTTGTAGCATGGATTATCCCGGGTTATAACTTCATTAAACCTTACGTTGTATTTTCAGAAATTTGGAATGAAACATCCTATATACTAAAAGATAGAGAGATCATTGCAAAAGAAACAAAAGAAGAAAATGATGAATTTTATATTGGATTATGGTGGGGACTTTTCCTTATTGCAACCCTTGTTATGTCATGGATTCTTTATTCAACTTTTTTTACTACCGGTGCTATGTTTACTAAAATGCCACATTCAACAGTTGCAATCATTGCTGTTATTGTATGGTTTTTATATCTATGTTTGGATACATTTTTATTAAGAAAATTCAATAAAATGAGTCAGATTTTGTTTGCTAATCAATCAAAACTTTAATTGACTTCCTATAAAAAAATAAAAAAGGCTTGAGATCACTCAAGCCTTTTTTTTATTCTTTAAAAAGATCATATTCATAATACTTGCAGTCCGGTGTCATCAAAAATATAAATGGAATCTCTTTTCCTTTATAATATAGAAAAGCATTAATAAAATAGTATTTGATGTTTTTGGAATCTGTTTTTTCATCATTGGAGAGGGTAAAAAAATCAGCAATTTTTAATTCCACTTCCTGCTGTTGTAATTCAATTTGTTGAATAGTCTCATCAGATTCTCCGTTTAATATCGCATCGGTCTTAGCCAATTCATAATTTGAATTCATCTCTTCTAACATTTCAATACTTAATTTGGCAAAACCAAGATCGGAAAGTGTGTCAATTTTGTTAATTTTTATAGAGTCAAAATCATTGATCAATAATATATCAGTTACATATTCAACCGCTATTTTATTAACTTTTGTTTTGAATCTCCACTTCTGATAGGGTTTATAGAGTAAAAAACCGATTATTAATAGAATCGCTAACGTAATGGCTGTAATAATGAGTACTTTTTTCATAATTCAATTTTTTAATATATAAATGCAAATTTTGATATCATAAACTGGTCTGACCCACAAGGCAAAGTTCTCAATAAACTAAATTGATAAAATGGGAAAATGCCAAAATAATGTGTCTTTATATGTTTATTGGTAAGGGCTATTTCATAAGGAACAGCTTCTCTATACTGGTATCCTTTTTTTGGGGAACTCTCCTTAGACCAATAGCTTTCTTGTTTATTGATTTGTTGTATCGGAACCTGGGGGGTTAGATGAATGGTATAAATTTGATCTTTGTTTTTTAAATCAACCGGAACCAAACCATCGTTTTCTGAAAATGAGAAAACCGGTAAATCCAGATTGCTTAGATCTTCGGGCATGATCATAATTTCATATTTTTCGGACTGAACTAATGTGGTCCCTGTAAAAAGTTCCAGATAATTTTTTTCTAACTGATCTAAGTTCGAAATCATATATTCCAATGATTCTTTTGTAAAGGCAACTTCATGTGATGCAGTAAAAACATTATATCGATCCTTTCTTATTTTGGAAATAAAATCAGCGGCTTCCTGCGCTTGTTGATCCAAAGACTTTGTTATTGTTTTAGTTTTACTTACCGGCACCTGAGTCAAAACACCATCCACAATTCTGGTTTCAACATAAGATTCTTCTTTCTCTTGCAACTTCACATCTGAATAGTACTTCAGGAAAAATGGGATGGGATCAGAGGTGTCGTTGATATAAGGTTTGGAATCGTTTTTAAAGTTCTGATTTTTTAATAAAACTTGATAATAAAAATCTGATTGAACTTGTTTTTTAGATAATTCTACAAGAAATTGATATTTGGTGTCAGGAATCTGAAAATCCTGAACTTCAATTTTTGAAATGGTATAATAGGTTCTGGATTGAGTAAAAACATTAGATACACCCAACAATTTCTCCGCATAATCGGAATAGATTCCTTTAATTTCCTGGTTTTTGTTCACTGTTACGATTACCTTTATCGCTGTTTTAGGTAAAAAGTAAACAAAATGTTCATTTTTTGGCACAAAAGTGGAATCTGCTGGTAATTGAATCACTTTTTTCTGTGAAAAACCAATTATAAAAGCAGATATCAAAACTATAAGAATCCCTATTTTTTTCATCATGGTAAAATAAATGTTAATAAACGTTTAATGATGCAAAATTACAAATTTATTTCTTCATTTTTCCTACTTTTGCAGACTTAATTGCAAAAGATGAAAAGAGTTTCCCTAATTGTTGTTCAAATATTGATTTTTCTTACCCTTTTTGGACAAAAACCTATTAAAAATGTGATCATCATGATCCCTGATGGAGCTGCATTGAGTGTGTTTTCACTTTCCAGGTATTACAATCAATGGCTTACCGGGAATCCGGACACTGCTTTAGCGATGGATCCCTACTTATGTGCTTTTGTTAGAAGTACTTGTTCAGATGCACCCATTGGTGATTCTGCGCCAACAGGTTCTTGTTACGCCACCGGACAACCTGCCATGAAAGGAAATATTTCAATCTATCCGTTACCTTCCGGACAAGATCTGTATCCTATTGATTCCTCTAAGTCATATCAACCTTTGACTACTTTACTGGAGTGTGCCAGATTGGAAAAAAAATCAACGGGATTGGTGGTTACATGCGAATTTTCACATGCAACACCTGCCAGTTTCGGGTCTCATCATTACGATCGGGGATCTGAAGAGATCCTTACCAAACAGATGGTTTTCAACCAAATTGATGTGGTGTTAGGTGGTGGAACCAAATATTTAGAACCCCATTACGATTATTTAAAATCTAAAGGGTATCAAATACTTACAAGTAAACAAGAGCTTTTCAATTGCAAAAACACCAAATTCTGGGGTGTTTTTGATCGGGTGGAACTCCCCTTCTTCATTGATCAGGACACTGCATCTATTCCAACTTTGGCTGAAATGACTCAAAAAGCATTAGAAACCTTGTCTCAAAATCCCTATGGGTTTTTTCTCATGGTTGAAGGTAGTTTGGTGGATTGGGCCTTACACAATCAGGATGCCAAAACCGCCATGTTAGAATTTCTGGAGTTCAATAAAGCAGTAGATAAAGTGATCCAATTTGCGATTCAGGATGGACAAACTTTGGTCGTGATTTTGCCCGATCATGGGACTTCCGGCATCTCCATGGGTAACGAAAACTCCAATATTGGATACTATAAAAAATCATTGAATCAGTTCTTTGAACCGCTCAATATTCAAACCAAATCCTTAAAGCTGGATCCTGTTTTAAGAACAAAATTACATAGAACCAGTCTTATTGGGTTCACTACGTTAGGACACACCGGAGAAGATCTGTTTTTAGCGGTTTACAATCCTAACAATAGAACTCCAAAAGGGCATATCAAAAATATTCAAATCAACCCATTTATTTGTCAGGAAGCAGGTTGGGAAGGAAAATTAGCACAAATCACTGATTCCATCTATGTTCCCCATTATCAGGTGTATAGTCAGGTCCAAGGGGAGATCAATGATCAGGATAAATTGAATCCAACGTTAACTTATATCATAGATGGTAAAAAAATCGTGTATTACGGATTCACCAACTATGCCACAATTGATGATCAAAAGATAGAATTCTCTAGTGTAATCGTATATATAGACAAAAACAAAACTTTTTACATCCCCAAACGAAAAATTTTGTAACTTTGTCGGCTATTTTGTTACAAACTTTAATAATTAAAAATAAAACAATTATGAAAAAAAATTTCACCATTTTTAGTGCTTTTATATTTTGTTTCTTCCTTTTAGGCAGTATGCAAACCAAAGCACAAGTACTTTATGAAAACTTCAGTTTAATGACTGACTCTACCACTTCTGATATCAGTGCTTCGTTAGACACATACACATCCACAGCAGGTTGGACAGGATCTAAAGTGTATCAATCTTATGATAAAGCTAAATTGGGAACTTCTTCAACTAAAGGTTTTATCATGACTCCAGCTTTAAATCTTGCCGGAAATGGCGGTAACTTTACCGTACGTTTTAAAGCCAGAAAATGGGGAAGTGATCAATCACAAATGAAAGTTGTTGTAGGTACAACCGAGTATTTGGTAACCGGATTAAACTCAACTACTATGACTGAATTTACAGTAGTTGCTTCAGGTGGAACTGCTGCTACAACCATTAAATTTGAAGGTTTTCAGGCTGCTTCTGCCCGTTTCTTTATTGATGACATTGAAGTGGTTCAATCCACTGATCCCATGTTAATATTTGCACCTAGTGCATTAGCATTTGGAGGTACTGAATTAAATGCAAACTTCAGTTTACCTATCACTGTTAGAGGTGCTAACTTAACAGCTGGTCAAAATGTAACTGTAGCTATTTCAGGTGCTGGTTTTACAACTACAACTACTACTTTAGATGCCAATACTTTAATGACAGTTGCCGGAGCAACTATGAATGTTGTTTTCAATCCAACCGCAGTTCAAGATTATACCGGAACTATTACCTTTTCTGGTGCCGGTTTAGCAACTCCTGTTGCTTATAACTTAACAGGAAACGGTATTAACGTAATTAGCGTTGCCACTATTGCTGAATTAAGAGCATTAGC
This sequence comes from uncultured Bacteroidota bacterium, assembly GCA_942493315.1. Taxonomy (GTDB): domain Bacteria; phylum Bacteroidota; class Bacteroidia; order Bacteroidales; family WCHB1-69; genus UBA5429. Next base: position 3,286,871 of record OW818690.1, read on the forward strand.
TCCACCATACACAGGAGCTTCAAATGTTGGTACTATCGTTTACAAATACACAGGTGAAGCAGTTATTACTCATACGCAAACCTACAACAATGTAAAATATATCCAGGATGCTACAGGCGCAATGATGATCTTTGATCAAGCAGGTAAAATTACCGGAATTAACTTAGGTGATAAAGTGACCAATGTTATTGGAACTATGACTAACTATTTTGGTATGGTTGAATTAGTTCCTAACACTAATTGCACTGCTGTTTCTCCATTTAACACTGTTGATCCAGTGATCATCACCCTTGATCAGTTAGATGCTGCCAATGATAATGCATTACAAGCTAAAGTGATTCAATTAAATAACGTTACTTTTGTTCAAGCAGGTAACTTTGCAACAGGTACTTATTATGGTCTAACACAAGATGCTGTTACTAAAGACTCTGTTATTTACAATGACAACTTCGCTGCTGATTATATCACAACAGCCATTCCAAACTATGTTGTAAACCTTAAAGGAGTATGTTACTATAAAGGTGGAACTACAATTCCAACTAAAAACAGAATGGTGATGTTTAACAGAGCATTAGGTGGAATTTCAACCGGTGTAAACAGTTTCAATTCTGCTGCTATTGGTTTAGCTCCAAATCCTGCTGACAACTTCGTTAATATTGATATTCCTTCTGATATGAAAATGCAAATTTTCACAATCACAGGTGCATTAATCACTACAGAAACCTTAACACAAGGGATCAATACGGTATCTACCAGTAATTTAAGTTCCGGTTTATATATGGTAAAATTATCTGATATCGTAACCGGCAAAACGTATACTGCCAAACTTCAGGTTAAATAATTTTGATACATTAACCCAATAATTAATAATATGAAAAAAACAATGACTTTGATTGCTTTAGCATCTATATTTCTATTTAGCTCTTTCAAAATGGAAGAAAAACCTGCAAAAGTGGAAGAAAATCCATTTTTAGTAGAATGGACTACACCTTTTGGCGTTCCCCCTTTTGACAAAATCAAAACTGAACACTACCTTCCTGCATTTGAAGAGGGAATGAAACAACAAGCTGAAGAAATAGCAGCTATCGTTAACAATCCGGAAGCTCCTACTTTTGCAAATACTATTGAAGCTTTAGAGTATAGTGGTGCCCTTTTAAGAAAAGTTTCCAGTGTATTTTTCAACATGACTGATGCCCTTAACTCTCCAGAAATTGAAAAAATTGCAGAGATCGTTTCTCCTAAATTATCCAAACATGGTGATGATATCTCTTTAAATGTTAAACTTTTTGACAGAATTAAAGTTGTTTATAGCAACAAAGACAGTTTAGGATTAGATCCTGTTCAATTGCGTTTATTAGAAGAAACATATAAAGATTTTGTCAGAGGTGGAGCCAATGTTCCTACTGAAAAACAAGCTCGTTTCAGAGAAATCAATGAAAAATTGTCCACATTAACTGTAAAATTTGGAAGTAACGTTTTAAAAGCTTCTAACGAATATAAGTTGGTTGTAACTGATGTAAAACGTTTAGACGGTATGCCGGCTAATGCGATTGCAGCTGCTCTTGATTTAGGTAATTCAGATCCAAAAACCAAAGGAAAATATGTTTTCACCATTCAACTTCCAAGCTGGGAACCCCTTTTACAATACTGTAATGACAGAGAGCTTAGAAAAGAGATGTGGACAGCTTTAACCGGCCGTTGTTTATCGGGTCCTTATGACAACACAGCTATCATCAATGAGATTGTAAATTTACGTTTAGAGAGAGCTCAAATCATGGGATATAAGAGTCATGCAGACTTCAAATTAGATGATTGTATGGCAAAAACTCCTGTTGCTGTTAACGATCTTTTATTAAAAGTTTGGAAACCTGCTTTAGTAAAAGCTAAAAAAGAGGTAGCTGAATTCCAACAAGTGATCAAAAAAGAGGGTGGAAACTTCAAATTAGAACCTTGGGATTACAGATACTACAGCGAAAAAGTTCGTAAAGAAAAATTTGCTTTGAATCAAGATGAAGTGAGTCAATATTTCCCATTAGAAAATGTTAAAAACGGAATTTTCACTGTTGTAAATAAATTGTACGGCGTTACTTTTGAACTCAACAAAAACCTTCCTAAATATCATAAAGATGTTGATGCTTATGAAGTTAAAGAAAATGGAACTGTAATTGCTATATTGTACATGGATTACTATCCAAGAGAAAGCAAAAGAAGTGGAGCATGGATGTCTAACTTCCGTGAACAATATTACACTCAGGATGGAAAAAATGTGATTCCAATCGTTACCTTAGTTTTAAACAATGCTAAGCCAACTAAGGATGCACCATCATTACTTTCTTTTGATCAGGTAGAAACCTTCTTCCATGAATTTGGACACGGTTTACATGGCATGTTAACCAATTGCAAATACCGTTCCTTATCCGGAACCAGTGTAGCACATGATTTTGTAGAGTTACCATCTCAAATTTTCGAACATTGGGCATCTCATCCTGAAGTATTGAAAATGTATGCCAAACATTACAAAACCGGAGCAGTTATTCCTGATGAACTCATTCAAAAAATTCAGGCTGCTTCTAACTTTGGACAAGGATTTATAAATACAGAGTTAATAGCCTCTTCATTCCTTGACATGAAATACTACTCCATAACTGAACCTATTCAAATTAAACTTCCTGATTTTGAAAAACAATATTTAGCAAGTATTGGTTTGATTCCAGAAATTATTGCCCGTCACAGCAGTGCCTACTTCCAACATGCCTTTTCAGGTGGTTATGATGCGGGCTATTACGCATATACATGGGCAGCAGTATTAGACAACGACGCTTTTGAATCATTCGTAGAAAAAGGTATTTTTGATCCTGCAACAGCAACAGCGTTCCGTCAAAACATCCTTGAAAAAGGGAACACTGTAGATCCAATGGTACTATACACCACCTTCCGTGGCAAACAACCATCGATCAATCCACTCTTAAAAAATAGAGGTTTGAAATAACAACCGTTCTAAATAACTCCCAAGAGGCTACCCTAAAAAAGTAGCCTCTTTTTTTTTAAAAATGAAACAGGAAATTTTTCATTATCGGTAATAAATGGATCACAATGTTCCTCGATGTATAACAAAGTTAAACAATGTTTTACACTTTTAAATAAAAGGCAATCATCAAAACTGTCAAACCAAAACAATAAAGACAAAAGACAAAGAACTAGTGAATTAACATTTAACAAATTAAAGTTATAGTATTGAATAACAATATATTATGCTATTATTGTGTAATTTATTATTTTTTAGTATATTTTAATCGATTTGTGTTTTTAATTAAAAAATAGATTATATTTGCTGTGTGAAAATTTTACAACATCACATAGATCCTGTAGTTATTTTTCGTAGTATTAATTGAATATATTGTACCAAATATTATTGAATCATGAAGAAATTATTGTATTTTTTAATAATTACATGCATTTTTTTAAGTTTCAAATCAATTTCCGCCCAAACTGTACCCAATTTTACGAATTTAACAGACTCAGGGACAGTCTGCAATTATGGTAATACATCCAATCCATTGTCCAATACCGGGATCGTTTTTAACAGACATACTGTCATTACTCAAACAGGGACTGATCCTAATACCGGCTTTCAATTGCCCTTTTTACCTTCCGGTGAGGATACCGTTATTCGATTGGGAAATAGTCAGGCGGGGTCGCAAGCTGAAGCAGTAACTTACCGTTTTACGGTTAATCCACAATACTCATTATTGGCGTTGAAATTTGCCGTTGTATTCCAAGATCCCGGACATCCTCATGTTGCTCAACCTCGCTTTGTGGTGAGAGTGATCAATGCTTTAGGGCAACTGGTGGAGCAATGTTCTGAATATGATGTTTCAGCTGGAAGTGGCATTACGGGCTTTAACTTATATGGAACTCGTTTGCAATGGCGACCATGGACTAATGTGGGAATTGACCTGTCACAATATGTGGGTCAGGAGATTCGGGTGCAGGTTATCACTTATGATTGTAGTTATGGAGCACATTATGGTTATGCTTACTATACTGCGCATTGTGTTAGTAATCAATTGAATTTAACAGGTTGTACCGGGGATGTTGTTACTTTGTCTGCCCCTAGCGGCTTTTCAACTTATTTGTGGAGTAATGGTGCAGATACTTCTTCAACGACCTACCAAATATCCAAAGGAATGGTATCCGCTTATTGTAATGTTACCAGTGTAACCGGTTGTCAATTTACCCTCAATGCCTATATCACTTCTCAACCTAACCTTCCTTCAAATGATACCGTTTATTATGCTACAATATGCCAAGGGGAATCTTATCAGCAACATTTCTTTAATATACCACCCCAAACTGAATGGGGTAACTTTGTATTTATTAACAGTTATTACGATTTGACCAATTGTACCGGTGATGTGACAGCCATTTTACATTTAAACGTACGACAGAAGTATTATAATATCACTGCCTCTGCTTGTGCAGGAACAGATTACACAAATTTTGGTTTTCAGTTCAACAACTTACCCCCTGGAATTCTTTATGACACCCTTTTTCTTACCGGTTCTTCAGGATGTGATTCCATTTTATGTTTGCAACTAACTGTTAATCACTCATTCCAACTACCCAATGTTATCAGTGGCAACACAACACCTTGTCAGGAAACTATCGAAACTTACAGTTTACAAGGAGCAACACCATCAAACAATTACTTTTGGAATATTCCTACAGGATTTAATGTGATGAGTGGACAAGGCACTTCGAACATAACCCTGTTAATTGGAAATAGTGCAATACAAGGCATATTGGTATTAGAAGGGTACAATGGTTGTGGTTTGGGATCAGTACCACTGACCATAACCCCTAAACCTTCCTATCATCTGTTCTATACCGATACAATATGTACCGGAAACGATTATCATCAATACGGATTCCATTTACCGATTCAAGATAGTGTAGGATATTATACATATACGCAACATTTTCAAACCGAAAGTGGTTGTGATAGTGTGATTATATTAGCATTGAATGTAGCTGGCACCCCCATATTAACTGTAACAGCACAACCAGAGGTTCTTTGCATAGGCGATTCAACTCAGATAAATGCGTTAGGATCAGGAGCAGTAAATACTACTGGATATCCCATTTCCCTAATTGCGATTGGAGATATATTATGTACAGACAGCACTATTGTAAAGCCTTCTGCCTGGCCTTTACCTGGGAAAACAGCTAAAGGAGTAGTGTTCTTTGTGGATAATACCGGATTACATGGTTGGGCGGTCCATTTGCATGACCAAGGAACCAGTATTGAATGGTCCACTACCAATTTAGATATTCCCTCTCTACCAAATTACTTATCGGTTCAAACCGCCTTGATGGATTTGGATGGATATAGTAACACCTTTACGATAAGGTCAGCAGGCAATGCAAGTACTGATCCGGCTGCATGGGCAGTGGATTTTTCCAACGGGTGGTATTTACCCGCTGCCGGACAATTGCGAATGTTGTACAGCCTGATTCGCAGGATTAATCCCACCTTACAGGTTGTAGGTGGCACGCAGTTCCCAACCCATCTGAACGGTAGTAGCCCTTCTTCGTGGTTGTACTGGACCAGCTCAGAGTATTCTGCAAATCGCACGTGGGAGTTGAACTACAATGGTAGTCTCACTTACGGTAACGAAAAATGGAGCCATGCAAGAGTTCGAGCTATTCTGACTTTTTGATTAACTATTTACCGGCGAAGCTGCTCTAAAATCTTTAAAAAATGAATTAAATTATGACTGATTGAAAAACCTTAATAAATTCAAAATATTATACTTATGCTAAATAGAAAATATCTTTTCATTGGATTTATACTTTTGGGATCATTTTTTCAATTACTCAATGCCCAAACCTATCAAGTGGGGAGTCTGATCACCAACCCCGATGGGAGTCAAGGGGTTGTGTTTTTTGTACATTCCGATGGAACGGGTGGTTGGATGGTAGCATTAAACGATGCTTCAACTAATAGTTTTTGGAGTACAAACTTAACCGATATATCAACTTTAACTAATATTAATAGCACCATTTATCCAGGTTTTTATGCTCAATATTATGCAGCATTGTACGATACGGCTGGGTATTCCAACACCCAAAAAATTAGGATTTTTCAGAATAATAATGTCAATACTGCTGCAGGAAGAGTTAATTTTACTAATGATTGGTATTTACCTGCAATCGGACAACTTTTAGAACTATATGGTGTACAACCTATAATTAATGCTACAATTATCGCATCAGGTGGAACCATTCTTTCTTCCACATCTCAATATTGGAGCAGCACAGAATATGATGCCTCTCGTTCCTGGTCTTTAAATTCAAATTATGGGAATTCAGAATATATTACTAAATCAATGAATGAAAGGGTTCGTGCAGTACGAAATTTTTCAAATCAAGCGATTCTTTATGATACAACTCTCACCTACTTATGGAGTACCGGATCTACTCAACCTTATATTACTCCATCTCCAACCACGACTACAACATATACAGTGACAGCTACTTCAGGAATCGGGTGTTCCAATAGTGTTAATCAAACCATTTTTGTCAATTCTGCTACTCCTCAAACCTTATACGATACAGTATGTGTGGGTTATCCTTACCAAGGAAACGGTTTTAATATACTTGCATCTGAGAACCAAGCTACTGGAGCAACTCTACATACTCGAACAGTTACTCAAGATAGTTGTCAAGCAACTGTTCAACTCTATTTGTACAAGAAACCAAATCAATCCTTTACAATAAATGTTTCTATCTGTCAAGGAGAAGAATATTATCTAAATGGAGTAGAATATTATAATTCTGGTACTTATATTCAAAATCTCAATTCAGTAAACGGGTGTGATAGCACACTTACCTTACATTTAACATTCAATCCATCTCCCAATACCGTCTTATATCAAACCGCTTGTAATTCATTTACTTGGAATGGGAATACCTATACTCAATTTGGCGATTATACGCAAACGTTCATCGGACAAAATGGATGTGACAGTACGGTAACCTTAGAATTAACTCTACATCAAACGGTTTATTCAACCTTAAAAGATACAACCTGTTCCAATCAACCTTATACCGGTTTTGGATTTAACATTCCTGCAAGTTCTCTAACTACAACCGGAACCTTTTATTTTAAAGATACTCTTACATCCCAGAATGGATGCGATAGTATTGTACTTCTAATTTTAACCATTTTTGGAACACCAAATATTACAATTTTAGCTACCCCTGAAGTGATTTGTCAAGGAGATACAACCTCTTTGGAAGCCATTTATGCAGGATCCGGTACTATATATTATCCACCTGTAGTTGCCATTGGAGATATATTATGCACAGACAGCACTATTGTAAAGCCTTCTGACTGGCCTGTTCCCGGAAAAGTAGCCAAAGGAGTGGTGTTCTATGTGGATAATACTGGCCAGCACGGTTGGGCTGTACATTTGAATGATCAAAGTACAGGTATTCTATGGTCAACCTATTACGTTGATATTCCGACTTTACCCAATTATACAACGCCACAAACAGCCATGATGGATTTGGATGGGTACATCAACACACAAATAATAAGGGCATTTAGTAATGCAAACGCTTTTCCCGCTGCTTGGATTGTGGACTTTGCTAATGGTTGGTATTTACCAGCCGCTGGGCAATTACGAAAGATTTATGGAGTAATACGTTGGGTAAACCCCACCTTACAGATTGTTGGCGGCACGCAATTTTCAACCCATTTAAACGGCGGCAGTGACATCTTTTGGTATTATTGGAGTAGTACTGAGTATTCTTGCAACGACTCGTGGACCGTGCACGCCAGCGGCGAACTCTTCGGCACCAGCAATCGGTGGCACTCCTATTTTAGGGTTCGTTCTGTTCAGTCTTTTTGATTAACTATTCAACTATTTAACAATTTACCGGATTCGCCGGTAGAAAATTTTAAAAAATGGCATTATATTACGACTGATTGAAAAATCTTAATTAATTCAAAATATTATACTTATGCTAAATAGAAAATATCTGTTCATTGGATTTATACTTTTGGAATCATTTTTTCAATTACTCAATGCCCAAACCTATCAAGTGGGGAGTCTGATCACCAACCCCGATGGGAGTCAAGGGGTTGTGTTTTTTGTAAATCCCGATGGAACAGGTGGTTGGATGGTGGCATTAAACGATTTTCCTACTAATAGTTTTTGGAGTACAGACTTAACCGATATATCAACTTTAGCTAATATTAATATCACCATTTATCCAGGTTCTCATGCTCAATATTATGCAGCATTATACGATACAGCTGGATATTCTAATACCCAAAAAATTAGAATTTTTCAGAATAATAATACCAATACTGCTGCAGGAAGAGTTGATTTTACTAATGGTTGGTATTTACCTGCTATGGGACAACTTTTCGAACTATACGGAGCACAACCTATAATTAATGCTACAATTATCGCTTCAGGTGGCACCATTCTATCCTCTTCATCATATCATCCGTATTGGAGTAGCACGGAATATGATGACACTAGATCTTGGTATTTATACTCCGATTTAGGATTTTCAAATTTTAATTATAAAAATTCAACTTATAGTGTTCGAGCGGTACGAAGCTTCTCCAATCAAACCATTGTGTATGATACCACTTTGACTTACTTATGGAATACAGGATCTACTCAACCAGATATTACCAAATCTCCAACCACCACTACCACATACACCGTTACAGTAACCTCTGGAAGTGGTTGTACCAATAGTGCAACACAAACTATTTTTGTAAATTCTGCTATGACTCAAACCATCTACGATACAGTTTGCGTGGGTTATCCTTACCATGAGAATGGTTTTAATATTTCAGCTTCAGCAATAACTACACCCGGAATCTACTATTTTACAGATACTCTAACCACCCAGTATGGATGTGATAGTATTATATTTTTAATTTTAAACATTTTTGGAACACCAAATATTACCATTTTAGCTACTCCTGATGTGATTTGTAGCGGAGATACAACCCACTTAGTAGCCATCGATACCGGAACGACATCGACTACAATATATTATCCACCTGTAGTTGCCATTGGAGATATTTTATGTACGGACAGCACGATTGTAAAGCCCTCTGATTGGCCTGTTCCAGGAAAAACAGCTAAAGGTGTGGTTTTTTATGTTGACACTTCAGGAATACATGGATGGGCAGTGCATTTGAATGACCAAAGTACAGGCATTCAATGGTCAACTTTAGAAATTGATATACCAACTTTGCCAAACTATACAGGTCAACAAAATGCAGAGATGGATTTGAATGGGTACAGCAACACTCAAATTATAAGAGCAGCCGGTAATGCAAGTATCTATCCGGCTGCATGGACAATGGACTTTGCTGACGGCTGGTATTTGCCTTCAGTAGGTCAACTACGTATGTTGCACGGCGTGATTCGTTGGATTAACTCCACCTTACAGATTGTGAATGGTACGCAATTTCCAACCCATTTAAACAATAGCAATGAAACTTATTGGAGTTATTGGAGCAGCAATGAGTATTCTTCTTACATAGCATGGCCACTGAACGGCTTTGGCGTTTTCGGATTCAACTCCGGTAAGAACCAATTTCATAGAGTTCGAGCTGTTCGAGCTTTTTAGTTAACTATTCAACAATTACCAGTGAATCTGGTCAAATTATTTATAATATGGCAATATATATTTGAATTTCCAACTATGCAAAGATTCACACTCATTTATGAAAATTTTCAAAAACTAATCAAATAAAATCAAGGATTGGAAAAAAGCAATTGGAAGGTGTAAAGTCTATAAATAAATCCAAAACAACAAATCAAAAATAATGAATTCAACAAAAAATAGAAGTTTATGCGAATTTTAAAATATTTGTTTTTTGGATTTGCTTTGTACGGATTATTTTATCAATCCCTCACAGCCCAAACCTATCAGGTTGGAAATCTGATCACCAACTCTGATGGTAGTCAAGGAATTGTGTTTTTTCTAAATCCCGATAGGAGTGGTGGATGGATGGTGGCTTTGACAGATGTTTCTTCTGGTTGTGCTTGGGGAACAGCTAACGATATATTGACTTTAACTAATATTGATATCACTACATTTCCCGGAAATTATAGTCCCTATTATGCTGCTTTATATGATACATCTGGGTATTCCAATACACAAAAAATCAGAATATTTCAAAATAATAATACAACTTTTGCAGCAGGTAAAGTTGATTTTGACAACGGTTGGTATTTACCCTCTATGGGGCAACTTTCCATACTTTACGGAGCAAAACCGTTTATCAATAACGCTTTAATCGCTAACGGCGGAACAATTCTATCCTCCTCAACTTGTTATTGGAGCAGCTCCGAATATAATGCCACCCATTCATGGTCATTAAATTCAGATTATGGATTTCCAAATCATGATTATACAAAAATTTCAACAAATAATAAAGTTCGGGCAGTTCGAAGTTTCTCCAACCAAACGATTCAAAATGATACCACTTTGACCTACTTATGGAGTACCGGTTCTACTCAAGCAGATATTACCCAATCTCCAACCACAACTACCACATACACCGTTACAGTAACCTCTGGAAGTGGTTGTACCAATAGTGTAAGTCAAACCATTTTTGTAAATTCTACTATGACTCAAACCATTTACGATACAGTTTGCGTGGGTTATCCTTACCAGGAGAATGGTTTTATAATTCCTGCTTCTGCACTAAATACTTCCGGAATTTCTGATTTAAGAGATACCCTCGCATCCCAGTATGGGTGCGATAGTATAGTAACCCTACTATTGCAAGTCCACCCCAACACTAACTCCACAATCACCCAAACGGTGAATGAGAACCAACTACCGATCACTTTCAATGGAGAAACCTTTAACGGAGAAGTTGTTAACTATGTCATAACTATCAACAATACCATCGGTTGTGACAGTGTTATCACCTTCACTTTACATGTCAACTGGAATACTAATAATCATATTTTTGACACCATTTGTCAAAACAGTTTACCTTTTGTTTGGAACGGAGTAACATTCAACACTGCAGGAACACAGTCCGCAACGCTCACCTCTTACAGCGGCGCGGATAGTGTGGTGACCATGACTTTGGTTATCCACCCCAACACTAACTCCACAATTACCCAAACGGTGAATGAGAACCAACTACCGATCACTTTCAACGGCGAAACCTTTACCGGCGAAGTTACTAACCATCTGATAACAATCAACAATACCAACGGTTGTGACAGTGTGATAACCTTCACGTTGCATGTGAACTGGAACACTAATAATCATATTTTTGACACCATTTGTCAAAATAGTTTACCTTTTGTTTGGAACGGAGTAACATTCAACACTGCAGGAACACAGTCCGCAACGCTCACTTCCTACACCGGAGCAGATAGTGTGGTGACCATGACTTTAATCGTCCTCCCCAACACTGCCTCCACCATCACCCAAACGGTCAACGAAAACCAACTACCGATCATCTTCAATGGACTAACCATTACCGGAGAAGTGATCAATTATGTAATAACGATCAACAATACCAACGGTTGTGACAGTGTGATCACTTACACGTTGCATATCAATTGGAACACGAGCAATCATCTTTTTGACACGATTTGTCAAAACAGCTTACCTTTTGTTTGGAACGGAGTAACATTCAACACTGCAGGAACACAGTCTGCAACGCTCACCTCTTACAGCGGAGCGGATAGTGTGGTGACCATGACTTTGGTTGTCCACCCCAATACCACTTCCATCATCACCCAAACGGTCAACGAAAACCAACTACCGATCATCTTCAATGGACTAACCATTACCGGAGAAGTGATCAATTATGTAATAACGATCAACAATACCAACGGTTGTGACAGTGTGATCACTTACACGTTGCATGTCAATTGGAACACGAGCAATCATCTTTTTGACACGATTTGTCAAAACAGCTTACCTTTTGTTTGGAACGGATTAACGTTCAACACAGCCGGGACACAGTCTACAACACTCACTTCCTACAGCGGCGCAGATAGTGTGGTGACCATGACTTTAGTTGTCCACCCCAACACCACTTCCACGATCACCCAAACGGTGAATGAGAACCAATTGCCGATCACTTTCAATGGCCAAACTTTCAATGGAGAAGTTACTAACCATCTGATAACAATCAACAATGCCAACAGTTGCGACAGTGTGATTCATTATACCTTGCATGTCAACTGGAATACTAATAATCATATTTTTGACACGATTTGTCAAAACAGTTTACCATATCTCTGGAACGGAGTAACGTTCAACACAGCCGGGACACAGTCCGCAACGATTACTTCATACAACGGTGCAGATAGTGTGGTGATCATGACTTTGGTTGTCCACTCCAACACCACCTCCACAATCACCCAAACGGTGAATGAGAACCAACTGCCAATCACTTTCAATGGCGAAACCTTTACCGGAGAAGTGATTAACTATGTCATAACAATCAACAATGCCAACGGTTGCGACAGTGTGATAACCTTCACGCTGAATGTGAACTGGAACACAGCCAATCATATTTTTGACACGATTTGTCAGAACAGTTTACCTTTTGTTTGGAACGGCATCACTTTCAACACCGCAGGAATACAGTCTACAACGCTCACTTCCTACAGCGGCGCGGATAGTGTGGTGACCATGACTTTGGTTATCCACCCCAACACCAGCTCTACCGTCACCCAAACGGTCAATGAAAACCAATTGCCTATCACTTTCAATGGAGAAACCTTTAATGGAGAAGTTGTTAACCATCTGATAACGATCAACAATGCCATCGGTTGTGACAGTGTGATCACTTACTCGTTATATGTCAACTGGAATACTAATAATCATATTTTTGACACCATTTGTCAAAATAGTTTACCTTTTGTTTGGAACGGAGTAACATTCAACACTGTAGGAACACAGTCAGCAACACTCACTTCTTACAGCGGCGCGGATAGTGTGGTGACCATGACTTTGGTTATCCACCCCAACACCAGCTCTACCGTCACCCAAACCGTGAACGAGAACCAACTGCCGATCACTTTCAATGGAGAAACCTTTACCGGAGAAGTTGTTAACCATCTGATAACCATCAACAATACTAACGGTTGTGACAGTGTGATAACCTTCACGTTATATGTCAACTGGAACACAGCCAATCATATTTTTGACACGATTTGTCAGAACAGTTTGCCTTTTGTTTGGAACGGAATAACGTTCAACACCGCAGGGACACAGTCCGCAACACTCACCTCCTACAGCGGCGCGGATAGTGTGGTGACCATGACTTTGGTTATCCACCCCAACACCAGCTCTACCGTCACCCAAACCGTGAACGAGAACCAATTACCTATCACTTTCAATGGAGAAACCTTTACCGGAGAAGTGATTAACTATGTCATAACAATCAACAATACCAACGGTTGTGACAGTGTGATCACTTACTCGTTATATGTCAACTGGAACACTAATAATCATATTTTTGACACCATTTGTCAGAACAGTTTACCTTTTGTTTGGAACGGCATCACTTTCAACACTGCAGGAACACAGTCCACAACGCTCACTTCCTACAGCGGCGCGGATAGTGTGGTGATCATGACTTTGGTTGTCCACTCCAACACCAGCTCCACAATTACCCAAACGGTCAATGAAAACCAATTACCTATCACTTTCAACGGCGAAACCTTTAACGGAGAAGTTATTAACTATGTCATAACAATCAACAATACAAACAGTTGTGACAGTGTGATAACCTTCACGCTGCATGTGAACTGGAACACTAATAATCATATTTTTGACACCATTTGTCAAAATAGTTTACCTTTTGTTTGGAACGGAGTAACATTCAACACTGCAGGAGCACAGTCCGCAACGCTCACTTCTTACAGCGGCGCAGATAGTGTGGTGATCATGACTTTGGTTGTCCACCCCAACACCTCCTCTACCATCACCCAAACAGTCAACGAGAACCAATTACCTATCACTTTCAATGGAGAAACCTTTACCGGAGAAGTTATTAACTATGTCATAACAATCAACAATACAAACGGTTGTGACAGTGTGATAACCTTCACGCTGCATGTGAACTGGAATACTAATAATCATATTTTTGACACGATTTGTCAAAACAGTTTACCTTTTGTTTGGAACGGAGTAACATTCAACACTGCAGGAACACAGTCCGCAACGCTCACCTCTTACAGCGGCGCGGATAGTGTGGTGACCATGACTTTGGTTATCCACCCCAACACTAACTCCACAATCACCCAAACCGTGAACGAGAACCAATTGCCAATCACTTTCAACGGAGAAACCTTTACCGGAGAAGTTGTTAACCATCTGATAACCATCAACAATACTAACGGTTGTGACAGTGTGATAACCTTCACGTTATATGTCAACTGGAACACTTACTCAACTATTGATACTACAGTTTGTAATTATAACCTTCCGATATTATGGAGAGGGCACACATTTACACAGGAAAGTGTCGTTTTTGATACTACTTTGAATGTGAACAATACTCAACATTTTACCGCCTATTTTTTAGATATCGATACATTAACTAACATTCAATTTAGCGGCTTTACCAATCCGGTTTGTCCTACAGTTGTAAGTCAACAAATCATAGCTAACATTACAACCGGAACTTCCCCATATACTTATTATTGGAGCGGTGATTCCATTATCAGTTCTTCACAAAATCAAGTGCTGGTTAAAATTGCACCAAGTAGTTGTGGCACTGTCCGAAAGATCTATTTGGAAGTTCAGGATCAAATCGGTTGTTCTGTATTAGATAGCGTTGATATTCTAATTAGTACAAATCAAGCACCATCTCTTTCATCTTCCATTCCTGCATTGAATAGTAGTGTCACTAATTGTCAATTTTCTGTTCCCAGTTTGGATTCCATTGTCAGAAGTCATTTGATTGATAATTGTTATCCAAGTGATAGCTTAATCATAACTCAAAATCTTATTGCTGGGACAGTCATTTCAACCACTACCAATGTTAATGTAACGATCACAAATCCTTGTGGCAATAGCATGCAAACAACGGTATCCGTTATTTTACCTACGGCTTTATCTGTTTCAATAAGCAATATTACACATGTTTCTTGTTTTGGACAAAACACCGGAGGAGCTACGGCAGTGCCTTCGGGTGGAACTCCTAATTATTCGTATAGTTGGAGTACTCAATCAACACCTTCCACGATTATTTCAACTACAAATGCCATCTCCAATGTAGCAGCCGGAAACTATCGAGTTACTGTTACCGATCATTCAGGTTGTACAGCTACTTCCAATGTTACCATTCTAAATCAATCAACAGCAATGTCCCCGGGAGATATTGCTGCTAATCAGTCCGTTTGTATTGGAAATACTCCTGCACCGTTCACTGGCACGTCGGCAGCCGGAGGAATTAACAGTTCTTATCAATGGCAAAATTCCTTAGATAATAGCATTTTCTCAGCGGCAAGTGGTATTAATAATACTCAAAATTACGCTCCTTCAACACTCACTCAAAATGCCTATTTTAGAAGAGCATGGATAAGTGTAGCTTGTGGTACGGTTTACAGTGATACCGTTTTAATCACCATTTTGCCTGTTTATAGAGATACGATACAAGGGGAGGTTTGTCATGGAGCTCAATATCAATCTCAAGGGTTTAATTTACCATCAGATTCCACTCAAATGATTGGAGAACATTATTTTACAAACCATCTTAGTTCTTTCCAAAATTGTGATAGTATCGTGGTTTTACAGTTGATGATCACTTCATCCCAGACTACAAATATTATTGACACAATTTGTCAGGGAAATATTTACGAAAAAAACGGATTTTATATCACACCTCCAGTGACAGACATAGTACAAGTTATTGAACAGGAGATCACCTTGAATGATATGTCAGGATGTGATAGCGTTGTAGCATTATCGTTAACTGTTTTTGATACATCTATGACAATTCAGCTACTTTCCTACGATTTTTGTGAAACCTACTCAGCAGAGCTATTGGTACAGACTCTATTTGAAAACTTTTTATGGAGTACAGGGGAAACGACACCCTTAATTATAGTAGATAAACCCGGTAATTATTCTGTAACAACATTCAATAGCTATTGTGAAAAAACGGCCAATTATACTATACAACCTTGTCAATTAGCATTATATTTACCAAATTCTTTTACTCCAAATGGAGATGGATTAAATGATTATTTTTCTCTAAACACATTTAATGCAGACCAAATAGTTGAATTTAGTATAGTTATCTTTAATCGGTGGGGACAAAAGATTTTTGAGACTTATGACCCTTATTTCAAATGGGATGGAAAGTTTAACAATGAGATGGTTTTAAGAAATGAAACCTATACTTATTTGATTAAATGTAGAATTAATGGAAAGGGAGGGCAATTAATCAAAGGAGTCGTTACGATTTTGTAGAGAATACTTTAATGTGCGAAGGGCTAAGGGCTAAGGGCTAAGGGCTAAGGGCGAAAGGCGAAGGGTGAAGGGCGAAGGGTGAAGGGCGAAGGGATAATATTGCTATTTTGCTTTTGTTCAACAATTTTCCTGGTTTGCAGACTGCAGACTTTTCCCCAAATTATTCATTATTCACTATTCATTTTTTTATATTTTTGCAAACGAAATATAAAAACACTCCAAAACTCTTCAAAAAGTGCACAATAGAAACTCAATTAGCCAGATTTATACACTTTTTAAGGATTTGAGGAGAATATATAAATGAGTTAGCACCAATTTAAAATGAGACAGTTTACATTAATATGGATAATTCTGACCATTGCATTAGGACAAGCGTTTGGTCAATCGGACAGTACAACTGTTTACAAAGGACTTGATACAAAAAAGTTTTATTCAGTCGGACTTTCATCTCAGACAACAAACGGCAAGGGAACGTATGAAGTCAACAATAAAATGGTTTCAAAATCTACTTACGACAAATATCAATCGACTTGGAAAAACATGGAAACATGTTGTCCTTGTGTTCTAAAATCTTATGATGAAAATGATATCCTTATTAGTGAAACTGTATCATGCACTGATTGCGGAGTTGGGTGGTTTAAATATTATTACAAAAATGGGAAAGTAAAACTTTCAGGCTTTTATAAGGAAAATCCAACTGGTGATTGGACTGACATATGGGATCGTGGATATTGCAGCATTCCAAATGGGCAATGG
Source organism: uncultured Bacteroidota bacterium (assembly GCA_942493315.1). Lineage (GTDB taxonomy): Bacteria > Bacteroidota > Bacteroidia > Bacteroidales > WCHB1-69 > UBA5429. The sequence continues at coordinate 3,304,130 of OW818690.1, forward strand.
ACTTACTTCAATAAAAATGGCGATACTCTTTATACCGAGATATGGGAAAATGGAACCTTTATTAAGCAAGTTCCAGAACAGCCTAAAGTAGAAATTTGGGATGTAGAAATTCAATTTAACGGTCAAGATGCAGACACTCTTTTAATACCCATTGATAATGTTGGTGATTTGATTATCGAACCCAAATATAAAAACAGTAATACTGCTTCAGCAATAACAATCAAGTTTGAAGTTTCAGCCACTGGATACAGTAGGAATGAAAAGGAATTCACGCTAAAGTCTTTTAAGAAAATTGATGTCAGTAGAATGCTTTTTGAAGTTGGCATTCCAAAGGGAAAAAAGACTTCATTTACATTGAGTGTTTATTCTGATGGAAAAGTAGTTAAACGATTTTATTTGAACGTGAATAAATAAAACTGGTGCTAACAAACGCAAAAACTAAGGGGTAATACTCCACATAACAAACAAACAAACAAATAAATAAATAAATAAAAAAATAATCTAACGCTCCCTAAACAATTGAGGCAAAAACCACATAGTTTAACGTTGGGCGTCATTGTAAAAACAACCTTTGATATAGACTGCAATATGAAAATATATTTTTTTATTATCCTTTCGATTTCTTTGACAATAAATACAATGGCTCAGAATCATAGTTTCGACACCACATTAGTAATTAATGGTCATTCATTTAGGATTCTTAATACGGACATTAATAACGATTATATTTCTATGACAGTTTATCGTGACTCTAAAATAATCGCAATTGACACACTTGAAAGTGGCGGACTTGCAAACTGAGAATTATAAAAAATTTGAATGACTCATGAATTGAAAATAAAAAACAAACGCTCAACATACAGCAGATTTGCAATATACTTAAAACAAACCAATTCGTAAAACTATTCATTTTTGTTGGCATCGGCGTTTCGATACGAAGCTAATTATTTCTTCGATTCATTCATCTATCGTAAAGGCGCTTCTACTCAACGACCTTAGCTTTGTGCCACAAATGCTCTACTCTAAGGTCGCTGAGTGGCCACTGAGCCTGTCGAAGTGTAGAAACCGCATTTTTGACAAAATTTAAAAATTAAGACAAATCAGGTTTCGTATCGAAGCGCCGATGCCATGAAATCACAAAACCAAGGTCGCTGAGTAGAAACCGCATTTTTGACAAAATTTAAAAATTAAGACAAATCAGGTTTCGTATCGAAGCGCCGACGCCATGAAATCACAAAACCAAGGTCGCTGAGTAGAAACCGCATTTTTGACAAAACTTAAAAATTTAGACAAATCAGGTTTCGTATCGAAGCGCCGACGCCATAAAAAAGACTACGGACCACAGACTTCGCTGTTTAAAGGTTTAAAAGTTGAAGTTCCATTCATTATTCATTATTCATTATTCATTATTCTTGGCTACTGCGCTTTGATTTTTAACAGGGGCGTTAGCCCTGCGATCTTTGAAGCCAATGCGATCCCCACAATCCATAAAAGGGGCGTTAGCCCTGCGATCTTTGTAGCCAATGCGATCCCTCCCAATCAATAAAGGGGCGTTAGCCCTGCGATCTTTGTAGCCAATGATCATCCTCACAAACCACAAAAGGGGCGTTAGCCCTGCGATCTTTGTAGCCAATGCGATCCCTCCCAATCAATAAAGGGGCGTTAGCCCTGCGATCATTGTAACCAATGCGATCCCTCCAAATCAAAAAAGGGGCGTTAGCCCTGCGATCTTTGTAGCAGAGATTTCCCATTTTTATTCCAAAATTATAAATAAAATGGGGTGTATTTTTATATAAAAATTTGAATATTTCTAAATAATCCAATAAAAATTTAAAATTTGCCATAAATTATGTTCATTTTGATACTTTTTTAATTTAAAAAATTTATTTTCTGAATCAATTTTAAATCACTATTGTCCGATAAAAAAGTTATAAAGTAAGGGGGTAATTTTTCAATCCACCCCCATTACTCTTTTTTGTAGTTTTGTATCTACCAAAATATAAACCTACAATGAGCAAAAATACGAATTTTTTTGGTCAGTCTGTTTTCGGACAGCTGATTTCTTATATTGACAACAATATTATCTTCAAAAACGCCCAAAAGCATAAAGCAAACCATTATACAAAACGCTTTATGGCTAAGGATCACTTAATTAGCATGCTCTTTTGTGTATTTGCCAAGTGTAGCTCACTCAGGGAAGTTTCCGGAGCAATGTTAGGGCTGTCGGGAAAAACAAAACATTTTCAATTGCTTAATATTCCGTATAAAAGCACACTTTCAGATGCAAATAAACGCAGATCCTCTGATTTTTTTGCCGGAATTTATAATGATTTGTTAAAAAAATATGGTCATTTGATCTCGGACAGCCGAATTAAGGATGTAATTAAAAGACAAGTTGAAATTTTTGATAGTACAACAATTAGTCTTTTTCAAGATATTTTAAAGTGCGTTGGAAGGAATCCGATAAATGGTAAAAGAAAAGGTGGAATCAAAATGCATACCATTATCAATGTTGATGAACTGGTTCCTAAAATGGTTTGGTTTACGGAATCTGCAAGACATGATCATTTTTTACTATCAAAATTAAAGCTAGATCCAAATACAATTTATGTTTTTGATAAAGGATATAATGATTATCAAGCATTTAAATTATTTAGTGACAATAATGTAGGTTTTGTGACCAGGATTAAAGACAATGCGGTTTATTCAGTTACAGAAGAATTATTAATAGAAGATTGCATTCATAGTGGAGTACTAGAAGATACAATTATTGAGGTTAGTTTTAAAGATGAAAATAAAAATGTTCAAAAAGTAAAATTAAGAAAAGTGAGATTTTATGATCGAAAATTGAAAAGAGAATTTGAATTTCTGACCAATCTTTATGAAATGAGACCAGATTTAGTAGCAGCTATTTACAAACTTCGTTGGGAAATAGAATTGTTATTCAAACAGTTAAAACAAAACTTTCCTTTAAAATATTTTCTTGGAGACAATGAAAATGCAATCAAAATACAGATATACTGTGCATTAATTGTTAATTTATTATTTACAGTCATTCAAAAACAGCTCAAACGACCTTGGGCATTTTCAAATCTAGTTAGTTTTTGTCGAATTCATCTCTTTAATTATATACATTTGAATAAATTTCTTGAAAATCCTGAAAAAGATTGGCAAAAACAAGAACAAAATTTAGTAGATTTGACCCTCTTCTAGGGGGGCTTACTTTTCAATTTTGATAAAATTAGAAATTATTCATATTGATATTCAACACTATACAGTCCAAAATATAATATTTTTAATTTTTATCGGACAATAGTGATTTTAAATATTATTTTTTGTAAATTTGAATGAAAAAAATTGATCCATAATATAAAACTAAAAGAGCTATGGCAAACACTTACACCCAAATTTACAATCAATATGTATTCTCTGTCAAAGGTAGAGAAAATTTTATTAAAGAACCCTTTCGTGATGAACTTGAAAAAACAATATGTGGGATTATTTCATATTGTAAATGTAAACCCCTTGCGATTTATTGCAATCCTGATCACGTGCATATATTGATTGGAATGAATCCAACAATATCGCCATCCAAATTAATGGAACAAGTTAAATCAGGTTCATCTAATTGGTTGAATGAAAAAAAGATAATCTCCGGAAAATTTCATTGGCAAGATGGTTTTGGATGCTTTTCCTATTCCCGATCACATATTGATAATGTGATTAAATATATTTTAAATCAACCAAAACATCATAAAAAACAAACATTTAAAGAAGAATATCTTTTGATTTTACAAAAATTTGATATTGATTATAATGATCTTTATTTGTTCGAATATTATCATTAATAAAGATCTCAGGGCTCTGCCCCTCTGAATCATCACAACCCAATCATCTGCTACAAAGATCACACTCCTAGGGAGCTAAAAAATCATCACAACCCAATCATCTGCTACAAAGATCACACTCCTACAGAGCTGAGGAAAGACTACTGACAACGGACCACAGACTACAGACATACAAATTGTATAAAACAAACCAATTTGAAAAACTATTTATTCTTGTTGGCATTGAACATTTGAGGAGTTTAGGGGCGTTAGCCCTGCGATCTTTGTAGCCAATGATCATCCACACAAACCACAAAAGGGGCGTTAGCCCTGCGATCTTTGTAGCCAATGCGATCCCTCCAAATCAAAAAAGGGGCGTTAGCCCTGCGATCTTTGTAGCCAATGCGATCCCTCCCAATCAATAAAGGGGCGTTAGCCCTGCGATCATTGTAACCAATGCGATCCCTCCAAATCAAAAAAGGGGCGTTAGCCCGTAAGCATACGAGCAACCCCATATCAAAGAATATGTTTTTTTAAGGTAAATTAGAGAAGGTTGATTAATTTTCAATCAGACAGTTTAGTCTCGACAAGTAAGGATTTGTCAATATTTTGAGGTAAAAGTTTTTCTAATTGACTTGTTTTGGTTTCATTTATATTTTCTACCACATAAGCGAACCAATCATAGGGATTAATATCGTTTAGTTTACAGGTAGCAAAGAAGCTATAATATATGGCTGTAAATTGAGCAAATTCATGATTTCCGGCAAATAGGTAGTTTTTACGACCCAATGCTAAAGGACGAATAGCATTCTCTACTCTGTTATTATCTATTTCGATCATTCCATTTTGAAGATAATTCATCAAAGCATCCCATCTTTCAACACAGTAGTTGAAAGCTTTTCCAATTGGACTGGAAGGTAGCACATTCTTTCTGTGATCAGCAATATATTTTCCAATTTGATTTAATATAGGAAGAGATTCTGTAAGTCTTCTTTGATATCGCTTTTCGATACTTTCGTTTAATTCTTTTGATGTTTGTTCAACTTTATAAAGTTCTTGGATCAGTAGCATTACTACAGTAGCATGAGTTTTATCATTACTTAATGCTTTCTCAAAATATCTTCTAGCATGTGCCCAACATCCAATATGTAAAATCTTCTTTTCACGAATAGCCACATCATAAGCTGCATAACCATCTGTTTGTAAAATCCCACGATATTGATCTAAAAAATGTTTTGGCAAACTGTGACTTCTTGAAGGGGCATACTCAAACAGTACAGATAACTCCATAACTGCATTACTTACCCACATATATCCTTTTTTTGTCTTCCCTTTCGTTTCTCGATCCATAACCTGGATCGGTGATTCATCCATTTGTAAATATTGGGATTGTTGAACTTTCTGTCGATGACCTTTATAAAGTATTTCCAGAAGTTCTGATGTTAATCTAATCCAATTTTCAACTGTTGATGCACTTAAGTTAATCCCTAACAACTTCAACTGTTGTAATTGTCTGTGAATAGGCATGTGAAAAACATATTTATTTACAATCAAATAAGCCAATAAACTTGAACCAGCCATGATTTTGGGAATCGGACGATATAATTCTGCTATAATTTGTCTTTGCTTATTATTTTCATCAGGTTTTGTTATATAGACAGGTCTGATAATACGTCTAATAAACAAATAAGCGGGTTTAATATGTAACTCTTCTGTAATCTCTTCCCTGATACGAACCATTCCTGTAACATCTTCTGTAGGTTCTAAAATAACTTCTTCTACAGGTAGATCTTTTGGCAGTTCTTGTCTTCCGGGATGTTTCCCATCATAACTTTTACGTTTTTTGATGATCACTTCAACTTCTTCAATCAATTCCTTCTCTTTTTGATCAAGAACCTCTTTAGGAAACAACTCCAGTTGATCAGGATTTTCAAAACGCTCACTCTTTTGTCCAAAAGTCATCCGTTTTAATTGTTCTACCAAATGCTTAAGACGACTTATTTCATCTTCTTTTTGAATGATTGATGATTCAAGCTTATAAAGCTGTTGGTCTTGCTTTTGAATCTGTTGGTCTTGTTGCGCAAGCACTTTTTTGAGTTCTTTTAACTCATTTTGTTGTTCAATAAACAGGTTATTTTGCGCTTGTTTCATGTAACAAATATACTAAAAAAATCGTTACAAAACAACCATTTATGTAAGAAAAATGAACTTTTTTATGCAATTTTATATCGCTTACTTTTCTTAAACGTATCTATAGAAAGTCCCTCTAAAAGCATTAAAACATCTTCTCTTTTTAGTTCTAAACCACCATCACAATCAGTAGTGCGGGCTTTGTATCGACCTCTTTCTAATCGCTTGTAATAAATTACGAACCCATCTCCATCCCAATAAAGCATTTTTATATGTGTTTTTTGTCTATTCAAAAAGACAAAAACAGCACCAGATGTCGGAGTTTTTTGCATAAAATCACGCACAATGCCTGCTAATCCATCAAAGCTATTATGAATATTGACAGGTTTGGTACATAAATAATATTTTATGGTACTACTAAATCCTATCATGTCTAATATATTTTAAGTTGTATCCCATTTGGTAATGTTAACTCAATCTGAGGTATTCTAGATCCCTCTGATTTAAAATTTTCTTGGGTTAGTTCAATAAATGAAAAATCTTGATCTTTAAAACTTGTTCTCCTTATTGATTCTTCCGGACATAATTTATGTGTCCAATATCTAAAGGAATCGTAACTAATCCCATGTTCCATCGCAAAATCCTTTTTGGTCTTTTCACCTTGTTTCCACAACTCAACCATACTTGACATCTCTGCCTCTTTTGATATAATATTCATGCTTTTTTAAAAGCAAAAATAAAATGATCATCTCTCATCTACAAGATGGGGTTGCTCGTATGCTTACGTTAGCCCTGCGATCTTTGTAGCCAATGCGATCCCTCCCAATCAATAAAGGGGCGTTAGCCCTGCGATCTTTGTAGCCAATGCGATCCCAATATCACCCCAGAGGGGTGATATGTCTATAGCAATCAAACACCATCCGTCCAATTATTCGACCCCGGCCGGGGTCGTAACATTTCCCGTTCCTTCATCATGGCTATAGACATACAATTCCTCCGGAATTGGGTTGCGTGAACCATTTTTCATTCTTCATTTTTCATTATTTAAGATCTCAGGGCTACGCCCCTCTGAATCATCACAAGGCCAATCATCTGCTACAAAGATCACACTCCTACAGAGCTGAGGAAAGACTACTGACAACGGACCACAGACTACAGACATACAAATTGTATAAAACAAACCAATTTGAAAAACTATTTATTCTTGTTGGCATTGAACATTTGAGGAGTTTAGGGGCGTTAGCCCTGCGATCTTTGTAGCCAATGATCATCCACACAAACCACAAAAGGGGCGTTAGCCCTGCGATCATTGTAACCAATGCGATCCCTCCAAATCAAAAAAGGGGCGTTAGCCCTGCGATCTTTGTAGCCAATGCGATCCCTCCCAATCAATAAAGGGGCGTTAGCCCTGCGATCATTGTAACCAATGCGATCCCTCCAAATCAAAAAAGGGGCGTTAGCCCTGCGATCATTGTAACCAATGCGATCCTCCAAATCAAAAAAGGGGCGTTAGCCCTGCGATCATTGTAACCAATGCGATCCTCCAAATCAAAAAAGGGGCGTTAGCCCTGCGATCATTGTAACCAATGCGATCCCCATATCACCCCAGCGGGGTGATATGTCTATAGCAATCAAACACCATCCGTCCAATTATTCGACCCCGGCCGGGGTCGTAACATTTCCCGTTCCTTCATCATGGCTATAGACATACAATTCCTCCGGAATTGGGTTGCGTGAACCATTTTTCATTCTTCATTTTTCATTATTTAAGATCTCAGGGCTCCGCCCCTCTAAACCATCGCACACAATCATCTGCTACAAAGATCGCACTCCTACGGAGCGAAGAAAAGACTACTGACAACGGACTACAGACTACGGTCTTTCAATTCCCTAAAATCCAACCCATTAGCACAAACTCTTCACTATTCACTATTATCTATTCACTACAAAACCGAAGGTTTTTCGCGTTAGGGATTGGAAGGGCGCGAAGCGGTACGAGCTGGAACGAGCGCCGCAATGATTAATCCGATTCTGAATGAACCATCTTAAGCAAAGTGCAGCGAAGTACGGGAGCGAAGCGGACCCCTGAAAAGCCCGACGGCAGCCGGGTGAGATAGTGGGTTGGATGGTGCCGGAACGCCTAGAAAAAAGACTACGGACAACGGACCACAGACTACAGACGAATAAAAAATGAAAAATGAAAAATGAAAAATCGAGCATTCGAGCACACGAGCATTCGAGCATTCGAGCATTCTGAGCATTCGAGCATTCGAGCACATTATTTTTTCGTATTTTTGCACTCCTTAATAAATACTATGAAAATCACATTCTTAGGTACCGGAACATCGCAGGGAATACCCGTAATTGGTTGTCCTTGCGCCGTTTGTAACTCATACAATCCGCATGATTATCGTTTGAGAAGCTCTGCCCTCATCTCTTTGGATTCTAAAAATCTTATGATTGATGCCGGTCCGGATTTGAGACAACAACTCCTTCAAAATAAAATCAATAGCGTCGATGCTATTCTCATGACGCATGAACATAAGGATCATCTCGCGGGTTTGGATGATATCAGACCGATCAATTTCAGAAATGAACGAGAGATGAATATCTATGGAATGCGTAGAGTTTTGAATGTGATTGAGAAAGATTACGATTACGCTTTTAAAACTTACAAATATCCCGGTGTTCCTACATTTAAACTTCATGCTGTTTATGATGCCCCGTTTGAAGTGGAGGGTATTGAAGTGGAACCGATCCATGTGAAACATCTGAGTTTGCCAATCTTAGGTTTTAAAATTGGAAAGTTGGCCTACATCACCGATGCAAGCTTTATTGCTCCAAAAGAGAAACATAAACTATTAAACTTAGACCTATTGGTTATCAATGCCTTACGCCACGAGGAGCACTATTCCCATTTTTGTCTATCCCAGGCTTTAGGAATCATTCAGGAGTTGAAGCCTAAAGTGGCCTATTTAACGCATATTAGTCACGATATGGGGTTATATCAAGAGATTAATCCAACACTGCCGGATAACGTTTTCCTCGCTTACGATGGCTTAAGTGTTGAAATCTGATCATCTGGAGCCAAAGATGGCACTGCCGATTCGAATCATGGTACTCCCCTCCTCTATCGCAATTTGATAATCATCCGTCATGCCCATAGAGATCTCCTTGAAATCGGGGTCGTTTAAGAAATATTTTTCTTGTAACTTTTTAAAAATATCCGCCAAATGTTTGAACTCCTGCCGGGTTTGTTCCTGCTTATCGGTAAAAGTTCCCATTCCCATCACTCCAACTATTTTAATATGTTGCAGTTCATTAAAATGCTCACTATCTAACATTTGGATCGCTTCATTCATATCAAACCCGAACTTGGTCACCTCATCTGCAATATAAAATTGAATCAAACAAGGGATCACCCGATTGTGTTTTTGAGCTTGTTTATCGATTTCCTTTAGGAGTTCAAAACTATCCACACTATGAATCAGGTGAACAAAAGGTGCAATATATTTGATTTTATTAGTTTGTAAATGCCCGATAAAATGCCAATCAATATCCTGAGGTAACACTTCCTGTTTATCTCTCAATTCCAAAGCCCTATTTTCCCCAAAAACACGCTGTCCTTCGTTATATAACGTAAGAATATCTTCAACAGGTTTCGTTTTAGATACCGCAATCAACTTCGTAGTTGCCGGAAGTTCATTTTTAATTGTATAATAGTGATTCAAATTCATACCGATAGATTTTAACTGCAAAAGTATTCAAAAAATGGGATCATTTTGTGATATTATTTTTAAATACGAGACACTTTTTATAGTAATTTTGCGTCTTGTTTTTAAAAACCAATTAACATGAAAAAAATAGCCCTTTTCGCTTTTATTGTACTCATTATAAATAGCATTTTTGCCCAACATGACCATGAAAATGGACACGATTGTTCCCAATTACATTACAAAGATTATTATCAGGAACTGGAATACAATTTAATTACACCAACCGGAACAATTTCAGGCACTTTGATTCCGGGTGATTCAATAAAAGCTACACCTGTAGTGCTCATCATTCCGGGTTCCGGTCCAACGGATCGCAATGGAAATTCACCATTAGGTGTTGAAGCCAATACCTATAAAATGATCTCTTTTTCCTTAGCAGATGCCGGAATTGCTTCCATCAAATATGACAAAAGAGGGATCAATGCGAGTAGAGATGCGATGGTTAGCGAAAGTGCTCTAACCTTTGATACGTATGTCAATGATGTTGTGTTGTGGATTTTGAAAATCAAACAAGACAAAAGATTCAGTAAAATCTATATTTTAGGACATAGTGAAGGATCATTAATTGGTATTTTGGCGGCTCAAAAAGTAAAAATTGATGGTTTTATTTCTGTTTCCGGAATTGGAAGAAGAATGGATGTTGTTTTAAAAGAGCAATTAAGAACTCAACTTCCCTTTAATTTGATGATCAAATCCAATATGATTCTCGACTCTCTTTTAGCAGGCAAAACTGTTGCTCATGTAGATAAAAATCTAATGTCGCTTTACAGACCCAGCATCCAGCCTTATATGATTTCTTGGTTAAAATATGACCCAGTTGTTGAGATTAAAAAACTAAAAACCCGTGTTTTGATTTTGCAAGGAACTACAGACATTCAGGTAACCCCTGAAGATGCCAACCTATTAGCTGCCGGCAAAAAAAGGGCTAAGTTAGTGATTATTGACAAGATGAATCACGTATTAAAAGAATCTATTATGGACAAACCTGAAAATATGGCGACATACTCAAATCCGGTACTACCTTTAAAACCCGAATTGATGGAAGAGATCCTTCTTTTCATTAAAAAATAATCGGCTGATTCTCTGACAGATAAAATTTTTTATTGCAAATTGGTTGCAGGAATAGATCATATTCCTATATTTGCATTCTAAAATTTTACTCTGATGACTACTCGCTCTCACATTGCTCTTTCGATTATAAGTATTTGTTTTCCAATACTACTACAGAGTCAAAACTCCCATTTTTCCACCCTTTCAGTTGAACAGATTCACTTATTGGAAGCTGCTGTCACTAACCCGGGAGTTGTACCATTTCTAAAAACCAGTTCGATCCAGATTCAGTTTCAAAATCAATATTTACTAAAAGAATTAACCTATAAAGGGGTAAATGGTTGTTTTAAATGGAAAGAGAACTATTTTCCTATCGGAATTTCCCACTTTGGCTATTCTCAATTTGGCATTTTAGATTTCAGATTAGGTTACAGCCGATTATGGGGTGGAAAAATAGCCTGTAATCTGAACTTCATTTATCTTTTCAATCATATTGCCGAAAATCCGAATCGAAACGGGATCACTTTTGAAGTTTCCGGTTGGGGAAAAATCAATTCCAAATGGGGAATGGGGTTTAAAATTTTCAATCCGGCAAAGCTCAACTACCTGGAATCGGAAGAATCACTAATTCCGATACAGTTTTGGGTGATGGGAAGTTACAAAATCAATGAATCGTTGCTTTTATTTGGCCATTTTGTCAAATATGCTCCCGGAAACTCCAATTTTCAACTCTCTTTTTTAATGCAAAAGAAAGAGACAACCATTGAAGCCCAATTTTCACTACAATCGATCGGGATTTCCTATATTTTCAGCCTTTATAATTTCACCATCCGGTGCCATGGAAATTACCATTTTTTGCTAGGGAGTAGTTCACAGTTGGACATGTACCATTTATTTCAATCCCGATGAAAAACAGATTTCTGATTTTATGTATATTTATTTTAGGATCTCCATTCAATGGGCATGGACAAACCGACACTCTTTTGACTATTGAACCGGATCCGGAGCTTTACATCAATAGTTTAGAGCAAATAGAAACTTTAGAAAGTGACATGGATCTCTCCGATCAAATGGAGTCGGAGTGGAGTATAACTCAAAAAAGATTCAATATCAATGATTTATCGGAAGATGTGGCATTTCAAATTCTTAAAATGACAGATTTCCAATACTACCAATTGCTCAAATATATTGATTTACATGGAGCATTACTTACCATTTACGAACTCAATGGAATTGAAGGGTTTGATTATCCTGATTTGTTAAAATGGCTCCCCTATTTAGAAGTAAAACCGATCAAAAATGGGAAAGCATTATTTAAAAACTTTTTTTCATTTAGTGATCAACAGCTATTGATTCGGGATATCAGAACGATTGAAGATCAGAAAGGGTATTCCGATGAAGTGAAGTCACCCTATTTGGGATCACCCGATCATCTCTCTTTCAAATACAGTTTTAAAAGTAATGATTGGTTTCAATTGGCTATTTCGGGAGAGAAAGATGCAGGAGAAACCTTTTTTAAAGGAGAAAATAAAAAAGGGTTTAACTTGTACTCTTATCACCTTCAAATCAAAAATGTCTGGGTAATTCGGAAATTAATTATCGGAGACTATCGGGTTCACTTTGGTCAGGGATTGATTATGGGAAACGGCCTCAATATGAGCGGAAACAGTGAAGTTCAGATCATCAAACCTTCCCTTCAGGGAGTGAGCGTGATGAATGAAACGCCACTCCTCAAAGGAATCAGTTGTGAGATTGGAAACCATAAAATTCAGGGGGTATTGTTTGGAGGGTATCAGTTGGTTGCTGATTCAGTAGTGGGTGCTATGTTTGGTGGATCAGTGAAGTGGAACACTCAGCTTTTGCGGCTGGGTGTTCATTTTGTACAAGCGAATCACAAAGAGTATGTTCCCTTTTCAGAAAAGTGGTATCAAAAGGGAGGATTTGCTGGCTATGTAAATCAGAATATCAGTATAGATCATCAACTTATTTTAGGATCAACGCTCCTATTTGGAGAGTGGGGATTTAGTGTCAATGGTGGTTATGGTATTTTGCAAGGGATTAAAATTCCAATCGATCCGGCAACCAAATTAAATCTATTGTTCAGAAAATACAGTTCCGGGTTTCAATCTATTTTAGGGAATAGTTTCGGAAAAAGAAGTGCATTAAACAACGAAACCGGAGTATTGGTAACCCTCACAACCAGCATCACCAGAAAACTTGATGGTACCTTTTTTTCAGATTTGTACCGGTCAGAATGGGTTCAATACTTAATAGACAAACCTTGTGATTATATAGATTTGGGTACGTATCTGAACTATAAAATCAGCAGAGATGCTCAGGTGGAACTCCGATATGGATATAAATCGGTTTATAAAAACAAAAAAAATCTCTATTTCAATGAAATTGAGTTTACAAATCAACACAAACTGAAACTCCATCTGGTATGGCAACCTATTGATAAAATCAAACTAAAAACAGAAGTTATTTATAGAATCAATATAATAGACAGTTTACAAAAGGTTCAAAAAACAGATTTTCGTAGAGGATTTTTAATATATCAGGATTTTCAGTATCATATTGGCAAGCCTGATCTGCAAATACATTTCAGGATGGCTCTTTTTGAATCGGATACCTATAACGAAAGAATTTATGCCTATGAAAACGATCTGCAATATTGTTTTACCGTCAACAATTACTATGACAAAGGAGTGAGATATTATCTGATGATCAAATATAAACTGGGAATTATGACATTACAGGGACGGATTTCAAGAACCGTATATCAGAACAAACAAACGGTTGGAAGTGGGAATGATCAGATCAATCAAAACCACAAAACAGAGGTCAAAATTCAAACTATTTTTAATTTTTAAAAAAGGAGATATGAGTATATCAAAAAAAGGTGTAATTTTGCCGGCGATAAGAAAGGGGTGCCGAAAGGCTGAGATCAGACCCAAAGAACCTGATACGGGTAATGCCGGCGTAGGGAGTTCTTCTGACTTCAAAAATTTATTTCCCTCTTTCGATTTTAAGTTTAATCATTTAAAATTGTTAGAGTTATGAAAAAACAACAATTTAACACTGCCAGAGCAACAGTCATTTTGCTCATGATTATTTTTCCATTTATTCACACTTTTGCTCAAACAGCGTTTATTCCATCTGACACCATCAAGCGGCATATAGATGGAGTTGAAGTGATCGGAAGCTTAGGGAAATCGATGGAAAACATTTTCTCTGCCACTACACTCACCAAACAAAACATTCAGGAGTACATTGGAAATGGAAGCATCAACAATGTTTTTGATCTGGTTCCTTCCATGATCACAACTTCCGATGCTGGTACAGGGGTTGGGTACACTTACATGAGAATCAGAGGGGTGGATCAAACCCGTATCAATGTTACTATGAACGGCATAGCGATCAACGATGCTGAATCACAAGGGAGTTGGTTAGTCAATCTTCCGGATCTGGGCAACAATATCGGGAATTTGAATGTACAAAGAGGTGTGGGAAATTCAGGTAACGGATCTTCAGCTTTTGGTGCATCGATGAACTTTGCCACATTACAGGCATCTTCTAAGCCATTTCTCGAATTATCATCCGGAGCCGGTTCCTTTTACACGTTCAGAAACACCATAAGTACCGGTACAGGAACCACCTTAAACGACCGAGTATCAGCGATGATTTCCTATTCCAACATTTTAAGTAAAGGATTCATCAATTATTCAGATGCCCGATTAAACTCCCTGTTTTTCACCACTGAACTGCAACTTAATAAGAAAAATTCTGAAAAAAAATACAAAAATAGTCTGGTATTCAATCTATTCTATGGAGATGAAAAAACCGGATTAGCCTGGAACGGAATCCCATCATCCATGCTTGCAACAGACAGACGGTACAATAGTTGCGGAGAATATTATGATGAAAATGGGGTTGCTCAACACTACGACAACGAAACCGACAACTATACCCAAACACATTACCAACTCTTTTACAAATTGATCAATTCTAAAAACGGGTATTATTTAAACATCGGAACCCATCTAACCAGAGGATTAGGTTATTATGAGCAATATAAAGAGGATAAAAAATTTGAAGCTTATGGTCTTCCAAATCTGATCGTAGGGGAAGAGACTATTAAAAGATCAGATTTCATCACTCAAAAATGGCTCAACAACTATTACTATGGAATCAATGTCTCTACCGGAAAAAGCATGAAAATAAATCCAAGTAAATCCCTTAAATGGAATGTGAATGGATCTGTAAATCAATACGATGGCAAACATTACGGAAATATTATCTGGGGGCAATACTCAGGAACTGTTCCAGAAAATTACGAATGGTATTTTGGTACCGGAAAAAAATTGCAGGGAAATATGGCTGCGAATGTAGCTTATCAGTACAAAAAATGGACTTTTTTTGGTGAAATGCAATATCGAATGATTCAATACAACATTGGAGGAACTGATGATGACATGTTGGACATCACACAAGATTATTTCTGGCAATTTGTAAATCCGAAAGCATCCATCAGTTACAATTGGGGAAAGAATAGTGCCAATAGCAGCAATGATCAAACCATCTATTTCTCTTTTGCCATGGCCAATCGCGAGCCCACCCGATCAGATATTGTTGATGCACCTGAAACATTAAAACCCACTCCTGAAACGCTGTACGATTTTGAATTGGGGTACCTTTTAGATATGAAAAAGGCAAGATTTAACATCAACAGTTATTTGATGTACTATGACAATCAGTTGGTATTAACCGGACAAATCAATGATGTTGGGGCTGCTATCATGAGCAATGTTGATCAGAGCTACAGAGCAGGTGTTGAATTGGTATTTCAATACCAACCTGTCAAATATTTTGGGTGGAAGGTAAACACCACTTTAAGTCAAAACAAAATTATTGATTATGTTCAATATGTAGAAACGTACGATGAAAATTGGGAATTCCTAAGCATGACTGAACAACATTTAGGCAATACAGATATTTCCTTTTCGCCCAATTTTGTATTCGGAAATGAGTTTATTTTCACACCCTTAAAAAATTTCAATATTGGATTTGTAACTAAAATCATTGGAAAACAATACATTGACAATTCTTCAGATGAGAATCACATTTTGAAACCTTACACTATTTCCAATTTGAACTTAAGCTACCAATTTCCCAATTATAAAAAGTTAAAAGCTTCATTATTTTTCAGCATCAACAACATTTTCAATGCGCAATATGAAAGCAATGCGTGGTTATGGAAAGCATATATAGGTGGAGTTGAAGAATATTCAGACGGCTATTACCCACAAGCAGGCATCAACTTCTTTGGTGGTTTTAGAATTAGATTGTAATATTAGGGAGACGACGTTCGACGTTAAACGTTCGACGTTCGACGTTCGACGTTAAACGTTCGACGTGTGTTTTATTGTTTATTCATAAAACATTGTGGTACATCGTTTTACACCGTGGAACACTGTGATCAAAAAAATGAAATTATAAGGAAATATGCAACTAATGTATTTTAAAATGAATAATGAATAATTGAGCACATTGAGCATTCGAGAACACGAGCATTCGAGCACTTTTTTTTGTATTTTTGCAGGTTAAATAGATTCTAATTTAGAATATTCAGCATGAAAAAAACAACAAAAAATATTGCATTATTTATTCTGATTACTTTGGTATTTAGTGCTTGTGTTGACCCCGTTACTTTTGATCCTAATCTATTGATTGGCAAGTGGTCACGCCCCTCTCCTTTTGCAACAACAGAAAATCCGGGAGATGAATATTTTCGGTATGACACTAATAAAGCCGGAGCAACCTGGGATACTGCTGATGATGTAACCGAAGAGGAAGCTCAAACCTTTACCTGGGAAGTGACAGGCAGTCAATTGACACAAGTTCACACCATTGAAATGGGTGGTACTGTTACTAAAATATACACGCTTACAGAACTAACAACTCAAAGACTCTCCTACAAGGACGAGTTTGGCTCAACTTTCACCTACACCAAAGTGCAATAAATTTCTAAAATTGATTAACTATGAACCCCAAGATAAAGAAAACTTTAAAAATTACAGGTATATCGTTAGGAAGTTTATTGCTCCTTTTCATCATTGCTGTTCTAATTTTAATTTATTTAGTTTTTACTCCTGAAAAGATCACCCCAATTGTTAAAAAGCAACTCAAAAACTATATCACTGCTGAAACCAATCTCAAAAGTGTTGAGCTCACTTTTTTCTCCAGTTTTCCTAGTTTTGGTTTAAAAATTGATCAGTTGGAAGTTAAAAACATAGTTCCGGGTGCGCCCAATTCCATTTTTGTGCAATCTGAATCTGTTCAGTTAGCCTTGAATATCAGATCATTAATCAATGACAATAAACTGGAAATCTCCGGAATTACAATCAATAATGGCGCTATAAATGCATTTTGTGACTCTTTGGGGCATGCCAACTATATGATCATGAAAGAGGATCCGGCTGATACTACTTCTGAAGGTTTTGATTTGATCCGTTTAGATTATATCCATTTTAAGAATTGCGACATCCGATATGATGATGATGAAAGTGAGATCTATTTTAGTGCGATCGATTTGAATGGAAAACTAAAAGATATGAGCATTGATGATCTGGCATTTAAAACAAATATGAATCTAAAAAGTAAGAATATATTTGTAGGAATGGGAGTTGATCCTTACTGGAACCATTTTCCTTTAAGTATTGAAATGGGTTTTGAATATCTTTTTGATTCAGGGGATATGTATGTACATGAATTAAAAGCTAAAAACAACTCCAATCAGATCTATGTAGATGGAAAAATCGGAAATGACACCATTCATGATGGATTTCAATTTAATTTACTGTATAATGTTGAAACAGAATCTGTTGCTTCACTGATTCAGGTGATTCCACTCTTTTTCCAATCTTATTTTGAGGGAATCACGTTAGATGGTTATGGAAAGATCGATGGTAAAGTAGTTGGTGCATTCCATGACACTTCTATGCCTTTAATTACCGGCCATTTAATTTTAAAAGATGCCCATGCAGGTTATCAGGAAATGAAAAATGTTCCGCTCACAGCCTTGAATACAGATATGGATTTGAATATTGATTTGAATACGGAAGAGAAAACCTTTATAAAAATCAATGCATTAAATTTCAACACCTTACAATCCGAATTTAAAGCAGATGGATTGATAGATCAGGTTTTTCAAGATATAAGATTTGACGGAAACATCATTGCAACGGTTGATTTACCCACCATTTCAAAAGAATTTTTAGCCTCTACAGGTTATGATATTTTCGGGAAAATGGATCTAAACATCTATACCAAAGCCACTTTGGTTCAAATTGGGGAGCTGAATCTGGATAAAATCCGATTGAAAGGGGGAATGGTTTTACACGATTTTAAAGCTATTTCTGAAAAAGACACTATTTTCATGAGTACACCGAAAGCCAATGTTGCTATTGAACTCAACAAATCTACGCAGGGTAAAAAACGGGATTTCCTATATGCAGATATTTCCACTTCCAATTTAACCGGATATATGGGAAAAGAGGCCAATATGGAGCTATCTCATGCCAATATAATTTTAAAAACCACTGACTTTACCGATTCCATAAAATCTTTACAAGTAAATTGTAATTACAATATTGGATCATTCAAGGGGTATTATCAAGGATCAGATGCTTCTGTCAGTTCATTAAACGGATCATTTTCGATTGATGAGCACAAGCAGTTGAATCGCAATCATTACGGAATTGTAGCCAATGCGAATCAATTAAAAACCACTTTAATGGACAGTGCCGGAGTTTCTAAAGTGGTTGCGGATGCTATCCAGATTGATTACAACATAACTGAAAATTATGGCGTGAATAATCCTTTGTTAAAATGGATTCCTGTAGGAGCTATTACCATAAGAAAAGGGGTATTAGACACCTATTTGATTCCTGAAACTGTAAAACTGCCCATTTTCAGTTTCAAATCTGAAAACGACACCTACGAAATTATAGATAGTAAAATTTTGTTAGGAAAATCAGACTTTTCTTTAGTTGGAACTCTTTGGAATTTAGAACCTTATTTAAAAAATGAGGGGATTTTAAAAGGGGACTTTACTTTTAAATCAGATGTAACAGATATCAACAGGATCATGGAGTTAACCTCATCAGATGCCGGAAGTGAAGAGGTAAATACAACTCCTACGCCTCGTAACGAAGGGGATCCATTTTTAGTACCTTTAAATGTTGATTTATCATTAAAAACCGAGATTAAAAAAGCGTATTATAATGACAGTGAAATCAAAAATATCACTGGTGGTGTAGTTGTAAAAAACGGCAAATTGATTTTAGATGATCTCAAAGTTGACCTTCCGGGGAGTAGAGTGTTAATCACTGCCATTTATAGAACTCCAAGAAAAAATCATTTGTATATTGGGTTGGATTATCACATGTTGAATGTTGAGATTGAACAACTTTTAGGCATGTTCCCTGATATTGACACCATTATGCCGATGTTAAAATCGTTTAAGGGGAAAGGGGAATTCCATTTTGTTGCAGAAAGTTATATGTTTTCCAATTATGATTTAAAAAAATCAACCATCCGGGGGGCAGCTGCCATTGCCGGCCAAGATTTGGTGTTGTTAGATGGAGAAACATTTACTGAAATATCCAAAACCTTGATGTTTAACAAGAAAACTCAAAACAAAGTGGATTCAATTGCTGCTGAATTTACCCTTTACAAAAACGAGATTGATGTGTATCCATTCTCTTTAAAGATGGATAAATATAGGGCTGTGATCAGTGGAAAACACAATCTGGATATGAATTTTATCTATCACATATCATTAGTTGAATCGCCTGTACCAGTAAAATTAGGGGTTGATGTTTCGGGTACTTTTGATGATTTAAAAATTCGATTAGCTGCTCCAAGATATGCGGAATTATACAGACCGGCTAGACAAGAAGCCATTGTAAGAGAGCAACTCAACCTGAAAAAATTGATTCGGGAAGCCTTAATGGGAACTGTTGAGTAGCTAATGTGGTAATAAGCTAATATGCTAATGTTCTGATGGGTGGATTATATATATTTTGTCAGCAATTCAATCAGAAGATCCTTTTTGATAGGTTTCATCAAGTAGTCTGTAAAGCCATTTTCATTGATCAGATCTTCGTATCCGGTTTTCAGAAATGCAGATTGTGCAATAATTGGAATGGTTTTATTGGTTTTTCTAATTTCAGTAGTAGCTTCAATTCCACTCATTTCCGGCATTTTTATATCCATTAAAACAAGTGCAATCTCCTTATGTGATTCTAAAAGACGAATAGCTTCCAATCCTGTTTTGGCATGAAAAGTTTGATATCCCAATCTTGTCAAAACAATATTTAAAAATTGATAATTATCATCTTCATCTTCCGCAATAAGAATAGTTTGATTATTAACATTTTCCATTTTTTCTGATTTTGTTTCAGCTTTAGTTGCTACAGGTTCATCGTTTGTAATATAAGGTAAAAGAACATAAAAACTACTCCCCTTTCCTACTTCACTTTCTGCCCAAATTTTACCCCCCATTAGATCCACATAAGCACTTGAAATAGACAAACCTAAGCCTGATCCTTCATGTCCACGGGTATAACTATTATCAGATTGGATAAAACGATCAAAAATAGCTTCAATTTTATCAGATGGGATTCCTCTACCGCTATCAGAAATTGTAAACAAAACACCTTCAGGAGACTGGTTTATATCGATTTTAATATAACCGGAATCAGTAAATTTAATAGCATTTTTTATAAGATTGGTTAAAATCCCATTGAGTTTATTTTTATCGGATACCAGATTTAATTCTGTATATTTGTTTTGAAATTCGGGGATCAATTGCAAATTTTTGGTATCTGTTTGTGGTTTAAAAAACCGATAAAGATCATTTAATAAATCAATTACATCAACATGTTCCGGTTCTAATTTTGAGAATCCGGCTTCAATTTTTGACATTTCAATAATATCATTAATGGTTTCGAGTAATCTTATTCCACTTTTATTAATGATATCAATATAATCGTTACGTTCTTTGGAAGTAATAGAGTCATCCTTAATAAGTTCTAAAAACCCTAAAATGCCATTCAATGGTGTTCTAATTTCATGACTCATATTTGCCAGAAAATGGGATTTTATTTGATTACTCTCTTCTGCTTTATTTTTAGCAATAAGAAGATCTTCATAAATCTGTTTTTTCTCTGTTATATCTTCTTTTACCGCAACATAGTGTGTAATTTCATTTTTATTATTTTTAATGGGGGAAATGGTTGCAGACTCCCAATATGTAGACCCATCTTTTTTAATATTCAAAAATTCACCGGACCAGACATTTCCATTGGCAATAGTTTTCCACATCTCTGAATATTCTTCATTTGAAGTATTTCCAGATTTCAAAATTCGGGGGTTTTTCCCTACCACTTCCTGATAGGAATATCCTGTTATTTCAGTAAACTTCGGATTTACATATTCCACATTTCCATTTACATCTGAAATAACTATACTCGCCGGACTCTGTTCAACCGCTCTAAATAGTTTATTTATAAGAATTTCATTATCTTTTTTAGCAGACAAATCGTGTACAAAAACCAAATGAGCATCCTTTGATTTGTATTTAAAAGGGGAAGCAATTGTTTCAACAGTAATTCTGGATCCATCTAATTTTACAAATTCTTCTTCTAATGGAGGTGCATTTTTACCTGTTTTCTTTTGATATTGAATTCTTTCTTCCACCACTTCATGATACTCCCTTGCAATTCTTTCAAAAACCGAAGTTCCAATCAATTCGTTGGTATTTTTGGCTTTTATCATTTTAGCAAAAGTGGGATTTACAAATTCAAATATTCCATTGGTTTGAACGAAAATTCCATCAGGTGCAAAATCTAAAATAGTTCTAAGATTTAATTCATTTTCAGACAATGCATTTTCATTTTTTTTATCTTTAGAAATATCTTTAACCATACCTATAACGCGAACCGGCATATCATGTTTATCAAAAAAATATTGTCCGGAGAAATATACCCAATACTCCTGAGTGTCGTCCGGTAAAACTTTGATTTCAATTTGAAAAGGTTTTCTATCTCGGATCGCTTTATCCATTTTTTGTTTTAAGGGATCTAAAAAATCTTTATGAACATATTGATCTAAATGTTCATATATACCTCCCGTTATGTTCATTACTTTTTTTAAAAGTGGATCATTCCAATTGGACCAGGTGATCTCTTTCGTTATTAAATCTCTATCAAAAAAGATAATATGGGAGGCCTCCATGGCCAAATTGAGTTTTTCATTGTATTGAAAGAGTTCATTTGATACACGATCTCTTCTCGTTCTGTATTTTAATAGAAAAATGAGCAAAGTTGAAGCTATCGGAAATATTATAATCGTTTGAAGAGTAATATTATAAAATATATTTAATGAAAATTCTCCAACAAAAAAATAAATCACAACAGTCATTATTACATGTGTTAATAATCCAAAAAGGTAAGCTTGCAATATTGAAATTTTATCTAATCTGTGATACCAGAAATGCCGAACTACTAATCCAAAACCACCTGTTACTATTATAATGGCAACTCCAGTCCAAATGGAAGCACCACCTTCATAAATACGATAAAAAACAGTAATAACAATAGCAATTATTGTTGGAATAAATCCCAAATAGAGCCCACTAACAGATAACAGTACAGATCTTGAATCGATCATTAATTCGGGATCCACCCTATAGGAAGTCATCATAATCGCAATACCCAATAATCCAATCAAAAAACCGACCAGTATTTTAATCAATATTGATTTTGCTAAAACTTTGTTTTGCGTTAAAAGATCAAAAATAACAACCAAAGCGATCAATACGGCTGTATTTTGAAACAAAGATTTGAGAGTATTTAAGTCCATGATCTTACCTTTAAAAAGTTATTAATTTACAATTATCTCATTACAAAATAGATGAGCATCATTTCCGGCTCCTTGCGCATTTTCCGGAATTTTTCCTATTGATTTGGCTACGATTCTAACAAAACGCACTGTTTTACTTGTATTAAATTCAACATTTTGAATCCCTTTAGTTGCTTGTCCATTTGAATTAACATCCTTCTTTTCAATTAAAATCCAATCTTTCCCATTATCAGAAACATAACATTCAACATAGAGAGGACCATAGATCCAGGAATCGGGAGCATTATAAAACTGCATTTTTACATTTCTTATGTTGGTAGGTTTTAACAGATCAATACTCACATCCATATCTTTACCCAAAGTTCCCACCCAACGATTCCAGGCACTCTCTTTGGCAACAATACCATCAGTCAATGCAAATTTATGACCTCCTGAATATCCGGGATTAACGTGATCCATTTGATACGGTTTTCCTGTTGCTATGTGCAATTTAAAATTTTCAGAATAGAGGGGAGAAAATGAGTTTCCTGATTTGAAGGCCTGTGCTTTCAAAGTTAGATTTTTCATAAGAATAATAGGCCCATTATATTTCGGAGAATTGATGGTTGGATTTTCCCCATCCAGCGTATATCTGATTTCACAATCCTTACATTCTGTTGTTAAAGATATTTGAGGTTTATTCAAATCGTAAATCCAACCTGTTGTAGCTTTAATAGAATAGTGACTTTTTGAATAGTTTATATTCAAATAATCAAGTCTTTGAAAATGAAATGATAATCTTTCTAAGAAATCAGCATAATTTTTGGATTTGAGAGGAGACCACGCCACTTCTGCTACAGCTATGGCTCTAGGATAAGCCATATATTCAGCATGTTCGGGAGTTGCAATATACTCTGTCCAAAGATTTCCTTGAACACCTAAGATATATTTCTCTAAATGGGCAGGAATAGCTGCAGGAATGGGATTATAATCATACACTCGATTCAAAGGCAAAAACCCTCCGATTGATACGGGCTCACTTTCAGGAACTCCTTGATAATAATCGAGATACATATTGGAATTGGGAGTCATAATCGCATAATGGTGTGCATTAACTGCATGGATTGCACCCTCTTCACCTCTCCAGGACATAATGATTACATCTTCAGGGATTCCACCTTCTAAAACCTCATCCCACCCGATCACTTTTTTTCCGTGAGCTTCAATAAAACGGGACATTCTGTTTACAAAATAGGTTTGCAGCTCATTTTCATCTTTCAATCCCTCTTTTTTAATTCTGGATTGACATTTTGGACACTCTTTCCAACGGGTTTTCGGACACTCATCACCTCCAATATGGATATAGGGTGAATATGGAAACATTGCGATCACTTCAGTTAATACATTTTCCAAAAAAGTAAAAGTTTCATCATTGCTACAAAAAACGTCATCAAAAACGCCCCATGTTGTAGCCACCTGATGAGGACCTCCGGTACAAGAAAGTTCAGGATAAGCAGTGATGGCTGCTCTGGCATGACCGGGCATCTCAATTTCAGGTACTATGGTGATAAATTTTGATTTAGCATACTCAACAATCTCTTTCACTTCATCTTGAGTATAATAGCCTCCATAAGGTTTTCCATCATATCCCAATCCGGAATTGTAATGTCCAATCCAAGTCTCTTTTCGTTTCGAACCAATCTCATGAAGTTTTGGGTATTTTTTGATTTCAATTCGCCACCCTTGGTCATCAGTTAAATGCCAATGAAAATAGTTCAATTTATGGATCGCCATTAAATCTATATATTTTTTGATAAAGTCAACTGGGAAATAGTGTCTGCTTACATCCAAATGCAAACCTCTGTAGGGAAATCTTGGATAATCGACAATCTCACAACAAGGAATTGAAACTTCAGCATTACTATTAAAATCTTTTTTATATACATCAGGGGGCATCAATTGCAAAATAGTCTGTATGGCATAGAAAAAACCAACGTCACTTGTAGCTTTAACTTCTAATCTACTCTTTTCAATTCGAATTTTGTACCCTTCACTACCTAACAATGAATCACTTACTAGATCAAATGTTTGAGAATTAGTGTTTTCCATATTTAGGAGGGAGCCTAAATTAGTCAGAAAAACGCCCTCTTTTTCAATCAATGAAACAGGTTTTGGGATGATATTATACGAATTTTGAGCAAAAAGAACAGCACAAAAAAGGAGAAATGAGGTGGTTACGAATATCTTCTTCATAGAAATCATTATTAAAGTGCAAATATAATGATATTTCCCCTATTTTTGCAAAAAAAAAGGATATGAGTGCATTTAAAGCTTACGATTTCAGAGGAATTTTTAATCAGGATTTTGATTTAGATACCATTTATAAATTTGGATATTTTTTACCTAAACTTTTAAAAACAGATAAAATATTGGTTGGCAGAGATATGAGAGTTTCCACACCTCAGATATTTGATGCCTTAAAAGAAGGGATCACTGATTCCGGTGCAGATGTATACGATATGGGTCTAACAACTACTCCCATGGTCTATTATTTTACTGCCAAACACCATTTTGATGGCTCAGTCATGATCACAGCATCCCATAATCCCAAAGAGTACAACGGACTCAAAGTATCGAGAAAAAATGCGCTACCTTGTGGTTATGATTCAGGATTAAAAGAGCTTGAGGAGATGATTCAACATGATTCGGTCCATCCTGATCCATCCAAAAAAGGTAAAATTATTGATTATCCTGTTATGGATGAATATCTTAGTTTTATAGAACATTACCAATCTGATATTTCCAATTTGAACATAGCCATAGATTGTTCCAACGGAATGGGAGCTATTCTGGTACATTCCGTTTTTGGAGAACAGCCCCATTATATTTTTGATCAATTAGATGGAAACTTTCCCAACCATGAAGCGAATCCATTAGAAGCTGAAAATCTAATCGACTTACAGAAATTGGTGCACCAAACAAAAGCAGATATTGGAGTTATTTTTGATGGAGATGCCGACCGGGTAATGTTTGTAGATGAAAATGGAACATTTATTCCACCGGATCTTATGATTGCTGTAATGGGACACTACTTTCAAAAACAAAATGAGTATGCTAACGGAGGGTTGTTTATCCAGGACATCAGAACTTCAAAGTCTGTAGCTGAATACTTAGAACCGATGGGTTTTAAACCCTATATCTGGAGAGTCGGGAGAGCTTATGCAGCCTTAAAATTGAGGGAAATAGACGGTATTTTTGGTGGAGAATTTGCCGGACATTACTATATGAAAGAGTTTTACTATTCCGATTCGGCTATGGTAGCAGCACTCATCATTCTTAATGTGATCAGTGACATGAAGAAAAACGGAATCTCTGTTTCAGAATTGATTCAATCGATAAAAGCATACTCTAATTCGGGTGAAATCAACTTTAAGATCTCTCAAAAAGGGGAAGCTATGGAAGCACTAAAAAACCATTTTATGGATCTGGAAAAGTGCACACAATTCATGGATTTTGATGGCTATCGAATTGAATTTCAAGATTGGTGGTTTAATGTACGGCCATCCAATACTGAACCCTATTTAAGATTGTTAATGGAAGCCAAAACGCAACAATTATTAGATCAAAAAATGACTGAAGCAACTAAAATCTTAAACCAATTTCAATAATATTTACTTACATGAATGGTGATCCTAAGCTATATGCAATTTTAGAACAGCTACAAATTCCATTTCAGTACATCGAACATCCACCGGCTCCAACTATTGAAATAGCTAAACAATACTGGCACGGACATGATGCTCAACATTGCAAAAATCTGTTTTTCAGGAATCACAAAGGGAACAAACATTTCCTTGTTATTCTGAATTGCGATCAGGATATGAATATTCATCAGATTGAGAAAATGCTCAAACAGGGAAAGTTAAGTTTTGCATCTGAAGAACGGTTGATGAAATGGTTAGGGGTTAAACCCGGTTCCGTTACTCCCTTCGGTTTGATCAATGATCGGGAACACCATGTGCATATTTTTTTGGATCAAACGTTGCAAAAGGCTGACTATGTAAGCTTTCATCCCTGTGAAAATACGGCATCACTGATCATTTCACAAACTGATTTGGTTAAATTTTTAGATTTCACCAAAAATAGTTATGAATGGATTGAACTATATTAAAAGTACTTATAGATTCCCTTTTACATCTGGATAGATCTCATTCCACCAGGTGGGATCATTTTGTAAATATTTGGCAAACCAGGCCTGCATCGTTTTAGCCCAACTGATCCGTTTGTAATAATCTGCAACACCATGATTTTCACCTTCCACTTCAATCAATTCCACCTCTTTTCCTAAAATTCTTAAGGCATTATACATCTGGATACTTTCGCCAATAGGAACATTATCATCTTTTGTTCCATGCAACAATAAAATGGGTGTATTTATTTTATCCGCTTGAAACAGTGGACTTTGTTTGATAAAAAATTCCTGATTATTCCAAGGATAAGTATCTGCATTAGCCACAGAACAATACCCAATACCCCAGTTGCCTTCTCCCCAATAGCTGGATAATGCACTGATTCCGGCATGACTAATCGCTGCTGCAAAAACATCGGTTTGGGTTTGTAAATACATCGTCATAAATCCACCATAGCTGGCACCAAAGCAACCAATTTTAGAAGAATCAATATATGAGTGTGTTTTGAAAAATTGTTTGGTTCCATCAATAATCTCATCAGCTGTTCGAATACCCCACGCATTCACATGTCTGGCGCTAAACTCCTGTCCAAAACCTATGGTTCCTGAAGGATTTAGGGTATAAACCACATAACCTAATGCTGCATACATGTGCATGGAATAGCTAAATTCGAGACTTCTAACCGTTGGAGTTGTTCCTCCATAATAATAAACCAACATCGGATACGTTTTGGTCGAATCAAAATGGGGTGGCAAATAGTATCTTCCGGTTATTGTTGTGCCATCTTTGGATATAAAATTCCAATCATGCACTTCTCCTAAAACAACATTTTTCAATTTTTCCTTAGATAAATCATACAAACATTTAACAGCAGGTTTTTTACCTCCATAAAAATAGAGGCGATCCGCATTACTCACACTTTGTCCATAAAAATTAAAAGCAGAAGCAGAAGAAGCTATTGAGATTGATTTTACGACATCTTCAGGAAGATTTATTTTAGTAAATTTTTGATCTACAGGATTATACACATAGATATTATTACAATCCTGATCCACTACTTTCATATAAATTTTTTGATCCGAGCTATTCCAAACATAGCTTTCAACAGATGGATTAAAGTTTTTGGTTATGGGCGTTACTTTTTTAGTTGTTATATCAAAAATATAAAGTTGCTCATCGTAAGAGTTAGCAGTTTTCTCCTTTCCAATATTTAAACCAACATTATGAAATGATTCAGGACCACCACTGATAATCAATTGAGCATCGTCAGGTGAAAACTGAGCACCGCCTACATAAGGTTCATTTTCGTATAAGGTATCTATTTTAAAAGTTTCTAAATGTAGTCTGTACAGATTGGAAGCGGTAAATGGTCGTTTTGTATAATCTGTTTGAGAAGTTCCGAATAGAATATATTGACTATCATGACTGATATCAGACAGATAAGTGGTTCTGTATCCAAAAGTTAATGGTTGATAAACCCCTGTTTTAAGATCATATTTAGCCAAATGGTAACGGGTTCTGAATTGTCCATAGCGATCGCTATTATCCAGAATCCTGATCATTGAATTTTTCTCTTTTTCAGCTTCTGTTTTAATAGAATAGATCAAAGTGGTCTCATTGGGAGCCATTGAAAAATTGCCATCGGGAAGATTTGTTTCTATGGTTTTCATTTGAAAATTGGTTGGATCCATGGTGATCAATTCGGTACCTTGCAAACCTTTTCTGGAAAAATACAAAAGATTACTTTTGGGCATCCATTCAGCTTCCAACAAATATCCATTATTTTGAAGCAACACTTTTCCTGTTTCATTATCCATCAATTCAGCATATCTGATAGTTTCGTCATCTTTTCTTTCGGAATAGGTAACTACGCAATATTTTCCATTAGGGGAAGTGGCCACTGAGCGTATATTTTTGCCATCTTGTAAATTGTAAATAGTAAAAGTGGATTGAGGTTCCAAAGTAAAATTGATACAATCAATTGTTTTTTCTGATTTAATAGATATCTTCAATTGATTATCTTTTTTATTAGAATCCGGAAGAGACAAATATTTGATCACCAATTCGTAGGTCATAGGTTCAAAAGATTGTTCAAATGTTATCGCTTTAGGCAATGAATCAACACTTAGTTTATCTTTCTTTTTTTCTCCGTTAATGTAAACGACAAACATACCTGAACCTTTCACTTCCATAGTAACTTTTTGAAATTTGGAAACAGAAACGAAGGTTTTCAGGAAGTGAACGGCATGTTTTTGGTTATTTGAAGAGATCAGAAATATGCCATTGGTATCAGAAGAAATGGTTTGTGCATTTTCAAAATACTTATTAGAAATGGGGAACTGTTTCAACAGAGAATTTTCGTCAAAGTGATCCCCTTTCACATCAACGGTATCGGAGATAATTGGTTTTTGGCATAGAATGGGTCCTGAATACAACAGTTTAGACACTCCATTCTGAGCAGATCCCAAAAGGAGTAAACTATTGATTACAATGAATAAAAACCCAATTTTAATATTTGTACTATTTTTCATAATTTAAAATTTTTCACCATTCAAAAATATAATAAAAAAGTGGAAGTTTCACTATACAAAAACCCACTCATTCATGAACTGTTAATTAGTATAAGAGTACCATTAATTGTTACAGAATGCTCGAATGCTCAATGTGCTCGAATGCTCGAATGCTCGTTGTGCTCGAATGCTCATGTGCTCGAATGCTCGAATGCTCGAATGCTCGAATGCTCATGTGCTCAATTTTTCATTTGTCAGCGTAATGCAGTCTTTAAAAAAACTCCGTAGGAGCGACATCTTTGTAGGTTGCAAAATACGATCAAACGATCTCGCTCCAGCGGAGCGTTATATTGGTAGAAAAACAACCTCCGACCAAACCCTCCTGCTCCGGAGGACGGTTACATCCCATTAATTGATTATTCCGGGAAAGTGTGGAAACTGTTCCGGTTGAAAAACCACTTTTTAGTAACAGTTTAACAATAAATAAAATACAAAATACTTTTCCAACACTTTCTCGGAATAATGAATTGAACCCTTATCTCGCAGAGAACGCAGGGACCGCGGAGAGTTTTCGTGGTGTTCTCTGTGATATTTTTCTTGGTGATCTTGGTGGTAAAATAAAATTAAAAAAGTTGTATATTTGTCGCATGTATAGAAAACTAAAAAACCTGTCCTAACTAAGGGGGACACTATATTCATTTCTATAGACATATAATCCCTCTGGGATTAAGCTTTTTAATACATTTTTCATTTCTATTTAACTCCATTTGGGGTTGATTGATTACAAATATAACGCTACGCTGTAGCGAGCTAATCCATCGGATATTCATTTACTACCAATATAACGCTCCTCTGGAGCGGGATCTACAGACCACGGACTAATGAATAATAAATAATGAATAATGAAAAATCTGATAACTGATAACTGTTACTTATTACTTATTACTTATTACTTATTACTTGTTACTTATTACTTGTTACCTTTTACCTAATTGCTTCATTAATCTTTTTGGTTAATTTGATGGCGCCTTGGTCATTTAGGTGATCGGCATCTATGAAATCTTTGGATGTAAAGGTTGTATCGCTGAAGTAATCCAGAAATGTTGTGGTTGGGTATAGTTGCATTAGGGAATCAATTTTGAGGTATGTGGTTTGCAATTGTTTTGGCGCGACCAAATTCCTGTAAGCTTTGAAGGCAGGAGGGAAAACCAATATGACCCTGATCCCATTTTTTTGAGCTAATTGTAAGATTTGTGTTACTTCATTCGCGTTTTTGGAGTAGAAATTCCAGTCCTGAGCAGTGTGTCTTTGTGCTGAAGTGATGGCCGTTTCTTCAAGATTTGCTGCATATTGAGCTAAACAATTAAACCCCCACCCTTTTGGAGTAACGCCCACCTCTGTTTTATGTTTTATATAATAATCTTTGACACGTTTTAAATTCATGTCGGGAGAAATACTCAATAGTTCAAAATAGTCTTTTATGGATTGAGCGGCATCAACGTGGTAGTAAATCTGGTAATTTTTCATTCTCCATGCTTCGGAGCTGGATTGAAGATCCCAGAAAAAGGTAAAATAGGATATGGGATACACTAAGACTTTAACATTTTTAAGTTTAGGGAGAAATTTTTGGAATAATTTCAGGTCAAATTCGGGAGTTTGAGCAATATGAGCCAAATTAAAAGTATGAGCTTGCATATAATCTGGATTGAACCCATGATAAAAGTGGGAACTCCCTAAAGCTAACACTTCAATTTCCGAACCATGCCGGTTGATATATCTTATTTTGGAATTATAATCATTTGGGATATGGCGAACACTCCATTCCAGCGCACAAAACAGAACTATTAGTGGTAGAAGAAAAAGAACTGTTTTAAGGATAAATCTTTTCATGGAATAAAGTTCTAAAATTCAGAAAGTGGATATCATTATTTTAGATATTTTCTAGAAAAAAACTTATATTTCACAATACAATAGATTGCTCTAAATCCATCTTTCCAGCCAATTTTCTTTCCCTCTTCATAAGTTCTTCCATAATACGAAATGCCAACTTCGTAAATCCTGATCCCATTAAAACGGGAAATTTTTTGAGTCACTTCGGGTTCAAATCCAAATCTATTTTCTTTGAAATGGATAGATTTAATGATATCAGCTCTAAAGAGTTTATAACAGGTTTCCATATCTGAAAGGTTCAAATTGGTAAACATATTAGAGAGTCTTGTCAAAAAGCGGTTTCCGATAGAGTGCCAAAAGAAAAGGATTCTATGGGGATTTCCACCGGCGAAACGGGAACCATAAACCACATCGGCAAAACCATCAACCACAGGTTTAAGAAGTAGATTATATTCTTCCGGATCATACTCCAGATCAGCATCCTGTACGATAATGTAATCCCCGGTTGCTTCTAAAAAACCACGATGTAATGCTGCCCCTTTTCCCATATTTTTTACTTGTTCAAAGTATTGAATATCAGTGCTTTGATTTTTAAGAAGCTCTTTATTTTTTTCAATATAGTTTAAAATAGCTATTTTAGAATTATCCTTTGAACAATCATTCACTAACAAGATCTCTTTGCTCCAGTTTTGGATCAGTGAAACGTTTAAGACTTTATCTAAAATAAGATGGATTGTTTTTTCTTCGTTATAGACAGGGATAACTATCGATAGTTTCATAAAGTAAAAGGATTAAATTGATTAGTCAAAGACAGGTTTTTTGCGTTCTCTTTTTTGTTCATTGCACCCGCTTGGATCACCTACATAAGAGGCAGGAATTGTAAAATCAAAGCCGGGATATTTTACAGGATTGGCGATCACTCTGGCATAAGGAAGTTCCCTATCAGCATAACATTTTTGCATAAAAAGAGCAAATACAGGCATCGCTGTTCTGGCACCTTGTCCCAAAGCAGTAGATCTAAAGTGAGCAGCTCTATCTTCGCATCCCACCCAAACGCCGCAGGTGATCATAGGAGTATAACCCACAAACCAGCCATCAGATTGGTTATCTGTTGTACCGGTTTTACCACCCATAGGGAAGTTAATTTTATATTGACCTCCTAAGCGTGCTCCGGTACCGTGTTGCACAACACCTTGCATGAGTCGCACTGTTTTAAAGGCAGTGATTTGATCTAAAGCTTCATTCGTTTTAGGAATATAGGTATAGATCACGTTTCCATTATTATCACAAATCTTGGTAATAAAGGAAGGTTCCACAAAAACGCCTTGATTAGGGAAACAATTGATAGCACCAACCTGCTCATATAATGAGAGTTCACAGGCACCCAATGCAATTGAAGGCACTGCAGGAATTTCAGAAGTGATTCCCATTGAACGAACCTGCTGAATGACTGCCTGAGGTCCAAATTGTTTCATTAAGTATGCAGAAATATAGTTAATAGAGTTTGCTAATGCCTCACTTAAAGAGATCATTTGTCCCTCTTTATAATCTCCGGAGTTTCTAGGTGTCCAGGTGTTTCCTTCGGGCAGTTTAAAAGTAACCGGCACATTGGGAACCATGGTACAAGGGGAATATTCACCGGATTGCATAGCAACCGCATAAACATAAGGTTTAAAAGTGGAGCCCACCTGACGTTTAGATAGTTTCACATGATCATATTGGAAATACCTATAATCAACACCGCCAACATACGCTTTCACAAAACCGGTTTGAACATCCATAGCCATCATACCGCACTGCAAAAATGATTTCACGTATCTTATGGAATCCATTGGGGTCATCAATGTGTCAACCATTCCTCTATCCCAGGTAAGAATTTTCATTTGCACTTTGATATTGAAAACTCTTCTGATTTCTGCATCAGAAGCACCTGCATCTTTCATCAGTTCGTAGCGTTCTGATTTTTTCATAGCAGAAACTAGTATTCTTTCAGTTTCTTCAGCAGATAAATTATAAAAAGGAGGATTAGAGGTTCCTTTTATATGTTGGAAAAACATCGGTTGGAGATAGTTGCAAATATGTTCACGAACGGCCTCTTCGGCATATTTTTGCATTCTGGAATCGATAGTCGTATAGATTTTTAGACCATCTTTATAGATATCGTATAAGGAACCGTCCGGCTTTGGATTATTTTTACACCACTCGGCCAAATATTGTCTGAGATACTCTCTAAAGTAAGTTGCACTACCGGTAGCATGGTGTTGCATTTTATATTTTGAGATATCGATTGGGATTTTTTGAATGGAATCACATTGATTTTTAGTTAGATAGTCATATTTTTGCAATTGTGCCAAAACGGTATTTCTACGATTAAGGGATGCATTTGGATTTTTACGAGGACTATATTGGGTAGGCGCTTTCAACATACCAACCAAAAGTGCTGCTTCCTGAGAAGATAGTTCGGAAGGTAATTTTCCAAAAAAAGTGGCAGCTGCAGATTTTATTCCCATAGAGTTACTACCAAAATCGACTGTATTAAAATACATGGCGATAATTTCGTTTTTAGAATATTCTCTTTCCAATTTGGATGCGATCACCCATTCTTTTAATTTAGTCAACACTTTTTTAAAACTGCTGGCATCAGGATCACGGGGAAACAGGTTTTTTGCTAATTGTTGTGTGATGGTACTACCTCCTCCTTGTCTGATTCCAGTAGCAACTCCAAATAATACTCTTCCCAAAGCACGGGCATCCACTCCGGAGTGTTTGTAGTATCTGGCATCTTCTGTAGCAATCAGTGCATTCACTAAGTTGGGACTCAATTCTTCAAATTTACAGGGAGATCTATTTTCGAGGTAATATTTACCCAAGAGCTCACCATCCGCAGAATACACTTCGGTAGCCAAATTGGTTTGTGGATTTTCAAGATCATTAAAAGAAGGCATAAAGCCTAACCATCCTAATGATATCATTGTGAATAATATAACTACTAAAGCAACTCCGCTTAAATAGGTAATCCAAAATCTTTTAATCCATTTGGAACGTGATACCGGCTTTTTAGGAGTGCTCTTTTTTTGGGAAGGTTGATTATACATTTTTGAAATACAATTTATTTAGTAACCAAGTGCAAAACTACAATATTTTTTTGTATTTTTGCACCCCCGAACGTTGGAATAAGTATCTTTATTTGATTATTTATTTTCAACCCTTTTAAGCCCAGGTGGTGGAATTGGTAGACACGCTACTTTGAGGGGGTAGTGGGAGAACTCCTGTGCAAGTTCGAATCTTGTCCTGGGCACAAAACAAATAAAAAAGGCACTTCTAAAAGTGCCTTTTTTTATTTTGGTTATTGTTTGATAATTTTCTTGATCACCGTACCAGCTTCTGTCTTTATTTTAATAAAATAGACTCCATTCTGGAACTTAGATCCATCAAGAACATATACATCAGCATTCACATTTTTCATACCTGCTACTAATCGACCTGACAGATCATACACTTCAAATTCATTGATGATAGAGTTTTCATTGGTAAGTGTGAAATTACCATCAGAAGGGTTGGGAGATATGGTAACTATAGAAGATGAATAATCTATCACATCTTCATCATCAATCCGGGCCCGTATTGTAAAGTAAACCGTATCCACAATCGGAATGGCTAACGGACAAGTTTCCACTCTTAAAACCAATTTTAAAGTTCTGAAATCACCTTCAGGATAAGCAGTACTATCTGGAACACGAATTACGATTTTAGTTGAAATTGCACCTTGTTCAAGTAAAAATGCAGTAACAAAATCTTCAGATTTCACTAGAGTATCGCCATTTATATCCATATAATAAATTTCATAGTCTTCGTTAAAAACTGCATCACAATTGGCAGAATCAGCGTAAGCAAAAATGGTATAATCTCTGGTTGAATCGGGAGGTAAAATTAGATAATAGATCGTATCGCTGTTAAAATTTTGCACTAAATCCGGTTCACTTGCCTGAGTATAAGAGTGATAATTTTTAAATTCAGATGGGGAAATAAAACTTCCTTGTTTTAAGAACACACCGGAATCGTAAGAGTTATCCTGACAGTTAGCAACAGCTAATTTCATGTGATAGGTGTTACAAGGAACAATTCTTGATTTTGCTAATAAACCGGCAGGAACTCCAAATGGAGCATAAGGACTTGTTCCGGGTATTCTTGTAAATCCATCAAATTGAGTACCTGTAGCACCTGATGCAACAGATACATAATAGCTTGAATATGCTAAAGATTGATTGGTTGAACTACAACTTCCTCCGCCACTTGAAGTTCCTGGTGTTCCAGGATTAACAGAGTTAATGGAAACAGGTAATGTACTTCCCGGAATCAAAGCGATATTCCATGTAGCATTGGTTAAGGTAACAGGATGGGTACCTGTTAAGAAAAATGCGAAAATGTCGTTAAAACTGGAACATACAT
The DNA here is from genome assembly GCA_942493315.1 of uncultured Bacteroidota bacterium. GTDB lineage: Bacteria > Bacteroidota > Bacteroidia > Bacteroidales > WCHB1-69 > UBA5429. The sequence goes on from OW818690.1 coordinate 3,339,859, forward strand.
ACTCAGGATACTCTTCAGAAGCAAAGATATATTCAAATTGTACATTTCCGGAAACTGACAAAAAGTCAAACTCTAACTTTGACATTCCTTGAAGAGTATTTGTTGTAAGAGCTTGTAAATCTGCATCTGTCGTTCCATCAGCATTGGAAGAAGATGAACTTCCACTGCTGTTAGGCCCCGGAGCAACTGTTATATTGCCCGATGTCATAATAATTCCTCTATTAACCGGGAAATCAGAAAAATTGTAACCGTTTTGAAATGTTCCAATTTTGGTAGTTGTAGTTGTGGGTAATGCATTGGAAGAACCATTAAATGTTGCATTGGAAATGTAAACTCCGGAAACAATCGGAGGCAATACTAAGGTTGAATTAATCAATTGAAGCGGTGTCAACCCTTGTGGTGATGCTACGGTAATTTGAGCATCCAAACGCGACATCGACAATAAACCTAAGACAAAAAATAAAAGTAAAAATTTTTTCATTGGTTGTTATTTTTAGAAAACCTAATTTTGTAATTATCTGGGTGCAAATATATAAATATTTTTGCAACAATGTTATGTAATATTAAAAAAATGTAGAATTTTGACTTTTAATTGTTTTAAGTCAGTAAGAAGGGGGGCATTTTTCAACAATAAGTAGCGATATGAATGAAAAACTTTAATCACCCAAACCTTATAATAGTATAAAAAACCAATAGTGGCTGCTGCAAAAAGCAAACACCAGAAAGCCAGCAGAAAATTAAAAATGGCTCCAATGATTAGAAAAAGTAACAAATACCAAATCGGGAAAAGAAAAAATCCAATACCAAATCTGATCGTTGAAAACAATTGTCTATCCTTTAGTCTTTTGACCATTAATTCCGGAAGAAAAAAGGGAACTCCATTGGTTATCAGGCTATATAAATAAATGAAAAAAACGGGAATAAGCAAAATGTCTTTTAACAATGTTTTTTTCCATGTAATGTTAGAATTGATCAACCAATCTCTCAATTTCAACTGGATGAGACCCTCTCTGTATTTTTTTGTGAGTTGAATGAGTTCCTCAAACTTTTCCGGTTGAGTTTCTTTCATTTGAGTAACTTCATTAACCACTTTTTTCTCTTCGTCAAAGACTACCGAGAATTTCTCGGTAGTTGGAATCCGTGCCCTCGATACCATTAACCTCAATAGATCATACTCATCATAATGGTCATGATCCTGAATGTCTAAAACTAATTCTTTAAGATGTTTTTTAGCTTTTTCATTCAATTTAGCATAAGCCAGATTCGGATCTGTTTTATACAGATCAAAATATTCTTCAAAAGTGAACGGTTTCCCAATTACAATTAAAAGTTTGGATTTAATTCTCTCATAATTGGTATAATGGATACAAACGGGGAGCACTTTCACATTCATTTTAAATTCTGCTAACTCTTCAGAAGCAAAGCAAATTCTGGGAAACCCTTTTTTAAAATCACCTAAATAGCGGCCATGTTGGTGTTGTGCCTCCGGATAAAGAATAACGGTACCTCCTCTAAGCAGAACATTCGCTGCTACCTTAAATATTTCATTGTTTTTTCTTATATCATTCCGATCACCGTCGCGGGTTCTGAAAGTGGGTAAAACTTTAGCAAATTTCAATAATTTAGCAATGGAATCTTTTTTAAAAATATCACCTCTGGCAATATAAACCGGCTGTCTTCCATCCTTAAACATATTCAATTTGGCGAGTGGATCCATCAATCCGTTCTGATGATTGGAGATCGCAAAACAGGGCTCGCCAATAGGTGGAATATTCTCCTCTCCTACAATCTCAACATCTTCATAAAAAACATGATTATGGAAATATTTCATGTAAGGTAATATGTAAGCATAAAACCTTTGATACTTATCGATATTATCAAAATTAATCATACGTCAAATTATTGAATTATTTGATTTCCAATTCGTTTATAATATTTTGAGCATGAGCAAATTTATCCACAATAAACAAAAAATACCGAATATCCAGACTGATATTTCTACATTTATTAACATCATAGTATAGATCACTCATGGTTCCTTCCCACATTCTATCAAAATTGATCCCGATTAGTTCCCCGTTGGCATTCAAAACGGGACTTCCTGAATTTCCTCCGGTTGTATGATTGCTGGCAATAAAAGCAACCCTCAAATCTCCATTTTTATCTGCATAATTACCAAAATCTTTTTTCAAAATAAGCTCTTTCAATTTTGGATCCACTTTATAATCAAATACATTGGGGTTCTCTTTATCAATAATTCCATTTACAGTAGTGTAAGGCAAATATCTCATTCCATCAGCCGGTGAGATCCCTTTCACCTGACCATAAGCTACTCTTAATGTTAAGTTGGCATCAGGAAATTGAACCTTTTCAGGCTTTACTTCCATCAGACATTGCAGATAGATCCGATAGTGTTCTTCCAATTTTAATTTTAATACAGGAATTTTATTTCCGTTTAGATCATTCAGAAACTTAGAAGCTTCATAAAACATGGTGTTATTAGCCATCCATTTTTCTAATTTTTTAAGATCTTTAGATTTTCCATTTTTTACAAAATTTAAAAAAGTTTCCTGATTAGCAAATATGGATTGATCATAGATCTGATCAGCTAAAAGATTCAAATCCACTTTAGAAATTTGGAAATACTTTTTCAATGATTCAGGAATGGATTGAAGTGGCAAGGTGTTAAAATAATGATACAATAATTCTACAAATATCTCTTTATCAATAGGTTTGTAATAATTTTTATAAAAATTCTCCCCGTTTTTAATCCATTGCTCTTTCAAATTGTCCCAATTAACAGTTGTGTTTTCAGGAAAAACTGATCTTCTGAATCTTTCAATAAAACCGGGTAACTCGATAGAAGGAAATGTTTCTCTCAGATAAGCAGATTGCAATTCTAACTCTTTATAAATAGCATAATCATCTTTAATATTTTGAATCACTCTGGAATATTTAGCACTATACTGATCATTTTTATCAATTAAAGTTTGAAGTATAGCCTCTTCAGCTTGTTTTTTGGCAATCACTTTTGAATCTTGAATCCCTTTGTTCTCCCCTATCCATTTTTTCCAACCATTCGCGATAGTGTTGGCTTTACCGGAGTACATTAAACGGATCTCCAAAGATTGATTCATATATTTTTTCATAATATCCAAACGAACCCCTCTTTGATGAATCGCCACAGGATTTCTGTAATTTACAACGAGATCAACACCATCAGAGATCAAGTATTGCATGGTTGTTCCTGGATATCCCAACACCATAGTAAAATCTCCCTCATCAGCACCTTTGGCAGAAATGGGAAAATATTTAGTAGAGCTCATTGGAATATTATCGGGAGAATAGGGTGCCGGTTTTCCATTTTTATCGGTATAGATTCTGTAAAGGGAAAAATCACCGGTATGTCTGGGCCATACCCAGTTATCTGTATCACCCCCAAATTTTCCAATACTTTCAGGAGGTGTTCCCACTAAACGAACATCATTATATACCTGATAAATAAAAATATAAAATTGATTTCCGTAGTAAAATGATTTGATTTCAGCGGTATAGGTCGTCCCATTTGTAAAATCTGAAATGGTTGTTTTGCTATTTAAAGCAATCATTTTCTGTCTTTCTTCCAATGTTTGGGTATCTGAAACTCCTTTCAACACTTTTTCAGTCACATCTTCCATTTTGATTAAAAAAGAAACAGAAAGTCCTTCACAGGGGATCTCCTCTTTGTATTGAGAAGCCCAAAAACCGTTATGGAGGTAGTTGTGCTCAACGGTACTGTATCTCTGAACATAAGAATAACCACAATGATGGTTGGTCAAAATCAACCCATTTTTTGAGATCAACTCTGCTGTACAGCCCCCACCAAAAAGGACAACAGCATCTTTTAAACTGCTGTGATTAACGCTATACACATCTTCAGCGGTAAGTTTAAAACCCAAACTTTGCATTTCAGCCTGGTTCTTTTGTAACAAAATCGGGAGCCACATCCCGGCATCTGCAAAAGAGATAAAAAAAGTAAAAATTAAAAATAAAGAAAGTAAAAATCTTTTCATAATGTATTGTTTTTTATAATCATATTATAGGCATAATCAACCTGCAAATATAGAAAATAAAACAATACAGTAGGATTCTGTAACTCTTTTAGAAAATTTAAGATTGTTTGAAAAATAACTCAGTTTATCTTCGGTGACTAAACGTTTTGATATTTGAAAAATCGGCTTTACTAAAACGGTTCACACATAAAAAGAAAAACAGGACACAAATCAACATGATAAAAACACTACTCCACCAGGGCGATATGATCCACCCATTGATCTGAAATGCCACACCGGAAGAAACCAACTGATCAACCGGCATTTTATCCATTCCCAGGGTAATATATCTGAATAAAGCGGTAGCGTAAGTCAAGGGATTAATATACACGATAGGTAATAAAACCTTGGGCAGCATCATAGTTGGAATGTAAGCACCTGAAAGAAATGTTAATGGAAAAGACACGATTGTCACCAGCAATTGAAAATTAGTGGATTCCCGGGTGACAGTAGCCAGAAATAGTCCCATGGCACTGAATGTTAATCCCACCAGAATCATGACAATAATCATCCCCAATCCACTAAGTAATGACAATGAAAAACCCATAAAAAAGCCGATTACTACAATGATAAATCCTTGAATGACGGAAATAACGGTAGATGAGAGTACGTGACCCACAGCAATTTGCCAACGTTTAACCGGTGCCACTAAAATCTCTTTCATAAAACCTCCGGTAATATCATCCAAAATATTCATTGAGTTATTCATAGCACTTTGAAAAACAGTCATGATGATGATACCGGCAATCAGGTAGTTCATTGGATTTTCGAGCCCCACCGCTGTAGATTTCATAATAAATGAAAAAATAAACAGAAAAATGGCAGACATAAAAAGGTTCATAAAAAGCCGCATTCTGTTTCTCACCAATTTGAGTAAGTTTCTCTTTAGCAAAGCAATAATTGTTCTCATTCGCGTATTTCCTTTCCTGTAATAGCTAAAAACACATCATTCAGTGATCCCTTGGTAATTTCCAGATCTGTAATTATAGATCGTTGTTGTGTTATGATTTCCATGATTTGTTCTGTATCGTTCACAAAAGCTGAAATATGTGAATTATTATCTAAATATTTTATTTTCTGATCATCCAAATATGATTTCAGCAAGGTCATATCGGAGGACTGCAGATTCATACGAGTAGAAGAGTACTGTTTTTTTAAGTTATATGGGGTATCGTGGGCTACAATTTTTCCTTTATCGATAATCGCCACTTTGTCACAAATCTCGGCCTCTTCCATGTAGTGTGTAGTAAGAAAGATTGTAATATTTTTTTGTTTTTGAAGTTTCAGAATATAATCCCAAACATTCACTCTGGTTTGGGGATCCAAACCGGTTGTAGGTTCATCCAAAAACAGCACTTTTGGGAAATGGACTAATCCCCGGGCAATTTCAGCTCTACGTTTCATACCACCGGATAAAGATTCAATGGGTGATTTTCTTCGATTTTCGAGATCTACTAATTGTAAAACGAAAGAGATTCTTTCTTTCACTTCTTTTTTAGGGACATTGTAGAAATCACAATGTAGTTTTAAATTCTCTTCGATGGTTAATTTTTGATCCATTGTAGAATCCTGAAAAACGATTCCGATCTCTTTTCTCACCTGATCCTGATGGTGATCCAGATCGAAGCCATTTATTTTCAGTAATCCGTTGGTTTTCTCCTGAATAGTGCAAAGTGTACTGATGGTGGTTGTTTTTCCGGCACCATTTGGACCTAAAAAGGCGAAAACGGAACCTTGGGGTACTTCAAAGCTGATATCATCGACAGCAGTAAAATCACCAAATTTCTTAGTAAAGTTTTTAACTTCTATACTGTTATAGTTTGTCATAGTCAAATAAATAATCTCATTAGACTCTCCAAAAAGGGAAAAGATAAAATCAATTTAAAAAATGAATAATGAATAATGAAAATTTTGTACAAATTCAAACTAACTTCTTCTCCCATCGACTATCGACCATCGACTATCGACATTTTAACTTGAGTACTTGGTAATCAATTCAATGAGCTTATCTTTTTTGATGGGTTTGGCGACGTAATCATCACAACCGAGGGATAAGAACTTCTCTTTATCACCTGTTTGGGCATAAGCTGTGGTGGCGATGATTGGCAAATCTTTCCGAAACTCTTTGATCAGTTTTGTGGCTTCAATTCCATTTAATACGGGCATTTTGATATCCATAAATACAACTGAAATATCAGGGCACTCTTTACATAATTCTACAGCTTCCTGACCATTATAAACATGGATATATTTGATCCCTTGACGTTGTAAAATGGTCTGGAAATATTGATAATTCAGCTCATCATCTTCAGCAATTAAAACTAAAGGTGGCTTAATTTTATAATTTGAATGGTGAGTGAGTGATTTGGGTTCTTCTTTTTCATGTTTACACTGTATAGGAATCTGAATAGTAAAAGTGGACCCAAACCCTTTACGACTTTCAACATAAATTTTTCCATCCAATAATTCCAATACCCCTTTTGCGATTGACAATCCCAAACCACTTCCTTCATGGCCTCTATTCATGGAGGATTCCTCTTGAGAGAACATTTTAAATATCAGATCCAGTTTTTCAGGGCTAATCCCTTGACCAGTATCCTTTACAAAAAAGGTAACAATATCTTTATTCACATGATATCCAATATTTATAGAGCCTTTTTGGGTAAATTTAATTGCATTATCAAGAATTTTATTCAATACTTTTTTGATTAAATCCTGATCAGAAAAAACACAATGATGGTCGTCAACAATTGGAGCATCAACAATACAATCAATTTTTTTACGATTACAAACAGAATAGATGGAAGTAATATAATCTTCAAAGAAAGGTCTAAGAGCAAAACTTTTTTTATTAACCGGCATGGAAGAGGAAACAATCATCGCCATATCCACAAAATCATCCACTGTATTCATTAGGCGTATGCTCGATTCATGGAGATGATCAAACATTTCGACACGTTCTACTTCAGGAAGATCAGATTCTGCCAAAAATTGTCCAAAACCGATTATACTGTTTAGTGGAGTTCTTATTTCATGAGAAATATTATTGATAAAAGCAGTTTTCAATTGATCACTCTCTTCAGCTTTTTCCTTAGCATTGATCAAATCATTTAAAATCTTCTTTTTATCAGAAATATCATGAACGATAGAATGCAAAAAAACTTTACCGTTAAATTCAATTTTACTGCTAAAGACTTCCACATCAACTAATGATCCATCCGCTTTTTTATGAACAAATTCGAATTGATTTTTCTTAAAATTCTGAACATTATCCATCTCCAATTTTAACAGTTCACTATCGAGAGTATTGATTTGAAATATTTGCATATTTTCCAGTTCCTCAATACTCCAGCCATAGAATTGAGCAGCAGCCTGATTGGCATCCTCAATATTACCATTATTTGCATCAATAAGGAGTTTAACTGCAGAATGGAACTGGAAAATATTTCTGAATTTTTCTTCACTCTCTTCCAATTCTTTGGTTTTTTTCAAAATCTCCTCTTTCGCTTTCACTTCTTGCAGTGCCCTTTGAATAGCAAATGGCAATCTTTCGGGTCTATCTTTCAACACATAATCAACAGCACCCATTTTCAATAAATCGATCGCGGTTTCTTCTCCGATCGAACCTGAAACGCAAATAAAGGGAATTTCAGAATTAAAAGATTGTGCAATTTTCAATGCTTCGAAAGCATTAAATCCTGTCAATGAAAAATCGGACAGAATTAAATCAAAATTATTTTCATTTAAAGCTTTAATAAATTCTGATTCCGTAACAACATGAACAAATTCATATTGTGGTTCGGAATGGTTTAGCATTTCACAGATAAACTCTTTATCTGCAATGGAATCTTCTAAAAATAAGACATTTAATTTGTTATTCATCATATTTTAAATCAGTGTTGAATAGTGGGTTGTTCGTTAAGCAAAGCCCAAAAAACGCCAATTTGCTTAACAGCATGTAAAAAATCATTAAAGTCCACGGGTTTAACAACATACGCGTTCACACCTAATGCGTAACATTTAACCAAATCGGGCTCCTCTCTGGATGAAGTTAGCATAACAATAGGGATAGATTTCAATTTTTCATCTTGTTTAATGATTTCAAGCAGTTCAATACCATCCATTCTTGGCATTTTGATATCCAATAAAATGACAGTAGGGGTTCCTTTTTTTCTATTTGAATAAACTCCTTCATATCTCAGATAATCCAAAGCTTCAACCCCATCCTGAACATGAATAATCTGATTTGCAAGAGTTTTCATATCCAGAGCTTCCATCATCAGTTCCACATCTTGCGGATTATCCTCTACGATTAATATTGTTTTTAAGTCTATCATAATTTTATCCTCCTAAATTTTGGGTAATGTAAAATAAAATGTTGCACCACGATTCAGTTCAGCTTCGGCAGAAACAGTACCGTTATGTTTATAAATAATTCTTTGCACATTGGCCAAACCAATTCCTGTTCCTTCAAACTCTGAAGCAGCATGAAGTCTTTGAAAAACACCAAAAAGTTTATGGCCATATTTCATATCAAATCCCACTCCATTATCCTGAATAAAAAATTGAATTTGGTTTTTTAGATCCCGGGTTCCGATTTTAATAAAGGAGCATTCCTTTTTTTTGGAATATTTTAAAGCATTATCTATCAAATTGATCCAAACTTGTTTAATTAATGAAAAATCGGCAAAAACCATAGGGAGTGGTTCTACATTCCAATCCACTTTTTGATCTTTCAAATCTATATTGACTTGAGAAATGGCCTCCTGAACGACAATATTCATATCGATCCACTCTTTTTTTAATTCCTGGCGACCTGTTCTGGAAAAGCGGAGCAGATCATCGATCAGATTGCCCATTTTCTTAGATGCATCGGTAATAACTTGCAAGTAATGTTGCGCTTTATCGGGAAGATCATTTCCATATTTAACGTTCAGAAGATCGACAAAACCGTTAATATGTCTTAATGGAGCTCTAAGATCATGAGAAACAGAGTACGAGAACGCTTCCAGCTCTTTATTAGAAGCTTCTAATTGAGCAGTTCTTTCCAAAACTTTAGATTCCAATTCGTTATTAAGTTGATATATTTTCTCTTCGATCTCTTTTCTTTCCGTAATATCCTGAAATGATCCTCTTAATTTGATCACTTTTTCATTTTCAAATATTGGGGTACCAATAGTTTGCACCCATTTTTTAATTCCTTTTGCAGAAACCAATTCTAATTCTAAACTATAGGATTTTCCATGCTCAATGGCATCAGCAATAGCTTGTTCAATTTTAGTTTTGGATTCAGGTTTATAGAAGGAGATTCCAATTTTCACATTTGTTGCATCATGAGGATCTAAATCATGAATTTTTGAGGTTTCTTCGGTCCATGTACCTTTTCCGGATTCAACATCAAACTCCCAGCCTCCAATTTTCGCAACTCGACCCATTTCGGAGATTAAAACCTGATTAGCAAGTATTTCATCTTGTAATTTTTTTTGCGAAGTAGTTTCCCATGATGTTTCTAACAATCCCCAACCTTGGACACCCGGCAATAAAATTCTGTGCAATGACCAGCTAAAATAAGCAGTTTCAAGAGGTAGATCAGGTCCTCGATAAATGGTGTTTTTTTCATCATAAACGATGAAGGGAATTCCGGTTTCTATAACCTGATCACATATTCTTTTAAACTCATGACCTTTTTCGGGCCATAATTGATCCCAAGTTAAATCGATCTTCTCTTTTCCAGGTGCAAAATCTTTATACGCTTTATTGGCTAAAATAATTTTTAATGAATTTCCATCCAGTACACTAACAGCTGCAGGTAAATAATTGATTACCGTTTCAAGAAGGTAACGATGATCTTTAATTTCTTTTTCAGCATTCACTTTTTCTGTAATATCTGAAATGAGGCTAATGAGATAAATTTTACCTTTAATTTTTAAGTTTAACAATGAAAATTGAACAGTTTTTAGATTTTTATTTTTGGTAAAAACATGAATTTCCAATTTCTCCACTTTTCCCTCTCTGCGGTATTCCGATTTAATTTTCAACATAGAGGGTTTCGGAATCAATTCCAAATCTTTATAGCTTAAAGGCAATAAATCTACATCATCACATTCAAAAAGTTGACGCCATGCATCATTAACATCTTTAAATATTCCTGTTTTTTTATCCACAATGGAGATAGCAATCGGACTTGATTTAAAAATGCTGGAAAACCGTTCTTCACTCTCTATCAATGTGTTATTCAACAATTCAAGTTCCAAATTTTGATACCCTAATTCACTAATCAATTCCGTCATTTGCAATAAAAAATTCATTGCAATTTTAACCGTAGTCTCAGAAACTACTGGAACTTTTTCAATGGCTTTCATATACGTATCAACATCAAAGCTTAAATTTATTGCTTGTTGTTTAAAATGTTCTAAATCAGGTTTTTCAAAGAAAAATTGACCTGAAAAAAGATTCGCAACATGTTTTTCTTTGATCACAATAGGAACTGCCACATCAACCAATCCATTCAAACATTTGTAGAAATGGTATTTTTCACCATCTTTCATTTTGTTGGCCAACATGGTATCACTAATCCTACATTTTTGAGCTGATTCCGGATTGATTCTATGAAATTGGGTACACGCTTCCCGCCATCCTGATTTAGATAAAATATTTCCTTCCAAATCTAAAATAGCCGTAACAAAACCCGTAGTTTTGTTAAAGCCTTCCAAAAGGGAGTCAATTTTTTCAAAATTCAATATTCTATTTAATGCGGTCTCCATATTTTTCGCCCAAATATAAACTCAATTTTATAGAGTAATAAACTATTCATTTATAAATAATTGGAGAAATAATAGTGAGATTAGTTTTAAAATTTTAATTTTACTTTTTCTAAGAGTTCTAATTATTTACTCTGCAAATATAAAACTATATTTGATATAATAATCATAATAAAATTAAAAAAAATTATTTAGAAGAAATAAAGTGTGTTTTTTCCTCTTTACAGATCAATTGAATAGCAAATTTACCTGATTGAGCGGACGGAGGGATTCCACCACCTGGATACAACCATTGTCCAATCATATAAAAACGGGAGAGTTTGGGTAAGGTCATTTTAATTGATTTCATCATATTATTTTGTGAAGGTAGAAATCCTTCGTAAGCACCTTTCCAAACACCAGTAAAACGAACATCTGTTTTTGGAGTAGCCACATCAGAAACTTCGATTTCATTCGTAATTCCAGGATACATGTTTTCCAGGAAAACAATAGTATCATTTAATATTTGATCTTTTTCATTTTGATAAGCTTGACCATCAAGAGTTTCCCAAAATTCCCATGGAGATTCAAAGCGGATCACTAACGTCGTTTTTCCTTCAGGAGCCATTGATGGATCATTTTCATAATTCATGATTGACAATCCAAATTTTTGAATTTGAGAGCCTATTTTTTGCTCACTTGGATAGATTTGAATAGTAGCTTCATGAGGAATTTTTGTTTTAATTCCCAAAGAAACCTGAACTATAGGAGCAAAAAGGTCCCAGTTTGAGTAAGCATCTTTAATTTGTGGGGAAACATATTTACCATCCAACATGTTATAAATGGTGTTATAACCATCTGCTCCACTAATCACATAGTCAGCCTTGATTTGAGAGCCATCTGTTAAAAGTACTCCAACAGCATGATCATTTTCAACAATAATTTTGTCCACTCTTTTTCCAAAACTGATTTTTCCACCATATTCTTGATATCTTTCCAACATTCTTTGAGCTAACGGAAAAGAACCCCCTTTGATATAACCGGCATTTTTTATATGATACCAACCCAACATAAAAATAAATGCCATGGCTGAAAAATTGCGATCTCCATACATTCCGTATAGAAATTTTTTAAGTTTTGGATTGGTTAATCCCAACTGATCAAAATACTCTTTGCCTGAAAGTTTCCCAAATTTTCTAAAAACATTCAACAAGGGATACATTTTGGGAACCACTTTGATATAATCCCAAAAACTTCTAAATTCAGGAGGATTGGCAAAAGGTTCCAAGCAAGCACTTTTTCTCATGTGGTCACACATTTTTTGTATAGCCCGGGTATCTTCAGGGGCATATTCAATCAAATATTTTTCCCATTTATCAATATTAGCATATATAAAAAATGAATTTTTATCTTGATCAAAGCTAACCGAATGAATTTCAGGATTGACAACCTCTGTATTTTCATTGAGTACATTGGTTTCTTTCCAGATATCATGAAATGGCCCTTTTGCAGTACCCACTAACCAATGTAAACAATAATCGAACCGATACCCTTTTCGATCCCAAGCAGTACATTGCCCACCTGCAACCTTGTGCATTTCTATGATTTCCGTTTCAAATCCGTTTAATGCACTGTAAATTCCGGCAGATAACCCGGAAACACCTGCTCCTATAATAATCACTTTTTTTGCCATCCTAAATCTTTTTTAGTATTTCTATTTCGAAAAAAATTAAAAAAATTAATATCTATTCATTCTTGTCATCACCACTTTAACAAATGGACAAACCGGAATGATTTTGATTTGATTTTGATCAGTAAAACGAATTAGTTCTTTCACTAAAATTGATCCGATGCCATTGCCTTCAAAAAGAGGGTTTACTTCCGTATGATCCACCACAATAGTTTCAGGATCTTCCCAATAATAGGTGATCATTCCCAACTGGGTTTCGTTATCAATTGCTTTGATATATCCGTTTTTTTCATTTTTAATATGCCTGAATTCCATATTTGTATTATTTTGAAATTTTAATAATTTTTCGGGTTTTATTGATCTGATCCAATTGGTATCTGATCAAATAAACGCCATCTTTATATAGAGACAAATCCAATATATTTGATCCGGATTCTATTTTCATCGTTTTTAAACATTGTCCCAATTGATTTACAATTTGAATTTCCATATCGTAATCGGAAATAATGGTAACGATTCCGGAAGTTGGATTTGGGTAAATTTGTAAATCAGAAACAAAATCGGATGTTTGGTTAATTTTTACAGTTGAAGGAGAAAAAGTTAAAGGTTCAGACCATTCGCTCCATTTTAAATTAAAATCACGATATCTTACTCTACACCAATAGGTTTCATTAAGATTTAAACTATTAAAATCAAGAGAAATGGAATAGATTTGATTTTCAGAACATAATTGAAGTGGTTCATAATTGGGAGACCCTGAATCACCATAATAATTTTCAAAATGTTGAATAGAATCCAACAAAGGAGAATCAAAATTTCCATTTAATGGAATCAATTGAAATTGAGATGCATTCATTGAGTCTTCTCCTTGTTGGGGATACGAAAATGAAAATTTTAATAGATCCGGAATTTCTTGTTCAACAGTTATCGCTCCCGGGGTGTTTGGTTCCGGCATATTATCATACCTTCTCCAAAAATCCAGAACCTGAATATTTCTTGGTTTACTTTCATTTCCTACAGTATAATAGGTAGATTCTACAGATTTATTATTCAAATCTACGTCAACCAATAAAAAGCCATACATATCATAAGATCTATGAATATTCTGATAATCAGTTTGATTGGTATAATCTCCCCAATTATCAAGTTCTCCTGCTGCACCTCCACAAATGACAGTTCGGAAATCCCTATTCTGATCATTGGATCCTGAAAAATCTCCTCTTTCGTAGCAATGAGAGTGCCCATGATTAGCCATTACAACTTTTGGATATTGAGCTAAAATGGGATAAATAATTTCGTTGGTATAACTAGTGTTTCCATCAGGCCATAATTCACTTTTTCCGGGTTGGTGGTTAAAAGTGAACACAAAATCAATTAATGAATCTTGATCCGACAATTCCAATTGATCTTCCAGCCAAGCACTTTGACTCGCATCATTGTATAAACCATTAGTATTCAAGAATATAAATTGTGAATTACCCATTTTAAAAGAATAATTGATTTCATTATTCGTACTCCAATCCTCATATTTCATAAATTGGTAATAATAGGAACTTTCCATTTCATGATTCCCAATTGAAATCATAGTTGGAATATAAGGGGTTAATTTAGAAAATGGATTAAAAAATTCATTATTAAACCGGCCCAATTCTAATCCATTTTCGGTGATATCCCCCGAATTGGTGATAAGTGTAATGGAATCTTTCCAATTTTGTCCATAAAGGGTGTTCAGCAATTGACAAATACTATCAACAAGAGCAGTTGATCTCAAGGTATAGGTTTGATTATCTCCAAATTTTAAAAACCTGATATGTCCATTATTTGATCCAATTGGTTGTGGGGTTGTAAAATGAAAAATGGAAGAAGTATCACTTCCACTTATCACTTTATAAAAATATTTTGTATTGGGTTGTAGATTAATAATTTGAGCAGTATGCCAACGATTTACATTTCCGGTTGTCCCAATATCTTCAAAACTACCGGTCGCAGTTTGAGAAAGATTTGTATTCGTTCCATACTGAACAATAGTAGAATTGGAAAAGTAGGAATTCCATGAAACATAAACAGAGTTTGACGAAATAGACTGTAAATAAGGGGAAATATTGGAATTATGAAATCCAGCTAATGAACTAACTTGATTATTTTCCAAAACAGAATTAAAAAGAGCTATTTGTGAAACAATAATTTGATGATCCTCACCATTGTCATCTGCAAAAAAAAGGAGGGTTGGATCTAAAGAGAATCTACCATCAACAGCTTGACTGATTCCATCTAAAACTAATTTTCCATCAACGAAAAAGCGGATTGAACTTCCCAGATCAACAGTGATTACGACTCTGTACCATTCATTGGCTTTTAACGAGAAACCTGAATATCCGGTTGCACTAACTCCAATCTGGCTATTCGGATTGATAAAAATATCTCCATCATTGCTATTGGTTTGATTGGTTTGAATGAATGAATAGTATTGCTTAGGGTTGTCCATTTTAATATCAAAAAGGATGGAATACTCATTAACGTAACTTCCACCACCATTGGAGGCAATACCGTGATTACAAGTATAATAGCTCCCCACACCAATAGCCACAGCCTGATCTGTAAGGTTAAATCCCGGAGCTAAAGAATGGGTTCCTGTTAATAACAAATCGTTCCCAACTGTCGCTTCCAAAAGATTGGAAGGATTATCAAAAGTCCACCGACCCACTAAACATGTAGGCCATTGTTGTGCGTTTGTTAAAGTTGAAATAAAGATAAAAAAAAAGGCAACAAAAAGTTTTAAAGGAATGTGAGTGATTTTCATGTTAATCAGTTAATAATCTGCAAATATATAAAAATTTAATCACTATAGGAGAATAATTTTAAATAGGTAAATCACCTATTTTATGAAATAATTACCTACTCATTTTTAGGGATTATCTGATTGTAAAACTTTGATCAATCATCTATTTTTGCCCAAATTTAAAAAATATCATTATGAGTTCAAATTTACGCATTGCTTTTGTTGTTTTACTTTTAACAAACCTATCATTCATTACGTTTGGTCAAAAAGAGGCAACTGAAACCACCACCAAATCTGAAAAAAAATGTGATGTAACCTTAAATGTAGGAGCAGACATCATGAGTCGTTACATTTTTAGAGGTACCGATTATGGGGATTCTCCTAGCATTCAACCCACACTTTCGTTAGTGTTCAATAATTTTGAATTTGGCTGTTGGAGTGCCATTGCTACCTCTTCAAAGTACAGAGAGATTGACTTGTACGCCAAATACACGATTAAAGGGTTTTCTGTTATTTTAACTGATTACTACATTCCTTTTACCAACAGTGGTGGACCTGCTTCTCCAAACACCAGATATTTTGCTTTTGACAACAAAATGACGGCACACACCTTAGAAGCAGCCCTTCAATATAAAGGATCAGAGAAACATCCATTCTGGGTATTGGGTGCCGTTTATTTCTATGGCAATGATAAACGCTGGGGATACAAACCTGAGTTAGATACTGCAAATAAAACATATTTCAGTTCCTATTTGGAAGCGGGATACACTTTTACCATTAAAGAAAACAAAATTGATGTTTTTGCCGGAATTACTCCAACAGCAGGTGCTTATGGATATGGTTTTGGATTGGTCAATTTAGGATTTACAGGTACAAGATCTATCAAAATCACAAAAGAATACAGTTTACCAATAAAAGGATCACTTATTTTTAATCCGCAAGCTAATGCTGTTCATTTTGCATTTGGAATTACACTTTAATTATTCATATCAATATTAACAAAAAAATTAAACATTATGATTGACACTGGTTCAACCGGCTTTATGCTATTGGCAACTAGTTTAGTAATGCTCATGACTCCGGGATTAGCATTTTTCTACGGAGGGTTAGCATCTAAACGTAACATTTTAGGGATTATGATTCAAAGTTTTGTTTCCATGGGATGGACAACAGTACTTTGGGTGCTTTTCGGATACTCTTTGTGTTTTAGTGGTGGTGAAGGCGCCATTATTGGAGATTTCGGCAAAGCATTTCTAAATGGAATCAATTCTAACTCTATGTATAGCAATGGGAAAATTCCCGAATTTGTATTTTTTGCATATCAAATGATGTTTGCGATTATCACTCCTGCGTTAATTACCGGAGCGTTTGTTAATCGGATCAACTTCAAAGCGTATCTTTTATTCTTAACAGTATGGCAAATATTTGTGTATTATCCTTTCGTTCACATGATTTGGGGTGGTGGATTATTAGCACAATGGGGTGTTCTTGATTTTGCCGGTGGTATTGTAGTACACGCAACAGCAGGTTTTGCAGCTTTAGCTTCTGTATTTTATGTAAAAAGTCGTAGAGATAAAACATCTTCTCCTAACAGTATTCCATTAGTTGCGATTGGTAGTGGATTATTATGGTTTGGATGGTATGGTTTTAACGCAGGTAGTGAAGTGGCTGTTGACTTTGTTACTTCCACTGCTTTTATTAATACAGATATAGCAGCCTCTTTTGCAACCGTAACTTGGTTGATTATTGAATGGTCACGGGAGAAAAAGCCTAAACTCATTGGGTTATTAACCGGAGGTATTGCGGGGTTAGCCACAATTACCCCATGCGCCGGATTTATTCCTGTTTGGGCCTCCCCTATCATTGGTGTTGCAGCTGGGGCTGTTTGTTATTTAGCAGTACAGTTAAAAAACAAAATGAAATGGGATGATGCATTGGATGTTTGGGGCGTACACGGTATTGGTGGCGTTCTGGGATCTATTTTACTTGGGGTTTTTGCCTCTAAAGCAGTGAATGCTGCCGGTGCTGACGGCCTTATCTTTGGCGGTGGTGGTGCATTCTTAGGAAAACAAGTGGTTGCTGTTGTTTCTGCTTCCATTTATGCTTTTATTTTTACTTATATTATGTTAATCGTTATTAACTGGATCACTCCTGTAAAAGTGGACGAACACACCGAAAAAATGGGTCTCGATGAAGCTTTACATGGTGAAAAAGCCTATGACGAAGGCGTTCTTTAAAATTTATTGAAAAGAGTTAGTCCGACTGCTAAAAATCTCGAAAAAAAATCTTACTTTTGTAAAAAATTTTTTTATGTCAGATATAGCTAACGATTGTTTGCATGAATGTGGCGTTATTGCCCTAATTAACAGAAATTGTGACGATTTAGAAACAGGTTCATTGTTACCGGAATATTCGGTAAATATGTTATACCAATTGCAACATCGCGGACAATTAGCAGCCGGACTCGCTTTTTTTAATCACAAACTTTCAAACAGAATAAAAATATATAAAAATATTGGACTAGTTTCCTCCATTTTTTCAGAAGTAGGCTCAGTTCCTGAAATTGCAGATATGGTGATTGGACACACCCGATACGCCACTTCCGGAGTCAATCAACTCGATTTTGTTCAACCTTACGAACTCAAACATCCTATTCTTTCCAACTGGTTTAGTTTTGCATTCAATGGCAATATTGCCAATGCTCAGGATTTAAAACAAATGTTAATGGAACGGTATGGTTATTCATTCATTTATGATAACGATACTGAAATATTAATGCATATCCTATCGATTGGATTGTCCCAAAGTGCTTCCCATTCTTTAGAAGATGCTCTTTCTTACGCATTAGAGTGCCTTGATGGTGGTTTTGCCATTGTGATTATGAATGCAAAAGGAGAGATGGCCGCAACTAGGGACAGAAAAGGGATTCGCCCACTCAGCTATGCTGTAAACGATCAAATGATTGGTTTTTCCAGTGAAACTATTGCATTGGAAAGTATTGGTTTTGACTATAATACCTTTATTCAACCCGGCGAAATTGTGATCTATTCTCAAGGTCAGTTGGTCCACAATTTCAGATATGTGGATGAAAAGAAAAAAATCTGCATGCTCGAGTTGGTATATTTCTCTAGTGCCGCTAGTAAATTTGACGGTATTTCCGTTTATGTATTCCGTTCACAATCGGGACATATTATGGCTCAAAAAGAAAAAGAGGTGGATAAAGCGAACGCTTTAGTGATTCCAATTCCTGATTCTTCTAAAGCTGCAGCCGACTCATTTGCTTATACCCTTGGAATTCCCTGTATGGAAGGGATCATCAGAAACCGATATGTTGGTCGTACTTTTATTAACGATTCCAAAGAGAGAAATGAAAGTATTGACATGAAATATAAAGTACTTCCTGAAGTGGTTGCCGGAAAAGATATCTATTTGATTGACGATTCATTGGTTAGAGGATCCACTTTAAAAGGTTTGATATACAAAATCAGAAATGCAGGTGCCAAAAGTGTTCATTTACGCATCATGAGTCCACCTATCGTTGCTCCTTGTTTTTATGGAATCAATATGCCAACCGTAAAAGAATTGATGGCTCCGAAATACACAACTTACGAAGGAAATATTCCTGTTAAAACCAAACATGAAAATATCGCTAAAGAGTTCTCAGTTGAATCCATGCACTATCTTACTTTTGATGATATGATCGCCTCTTCCGGAGTTGACAATATCCTTTGTGAAGGTTGTACCAAAGGGATCTACCCTACCCGCTTCGGAACTAAAAATTACGAAATTGCCGTTCAGAAGTTCTTGAAAAAGAAATAAGAACGTTCGACGTTCGAAGTTCGACGTGCTAATTATAATTTTTTCTTTATTTTTGTTTCCTTATTCGTAAAATATATCAAAATGAAAAAGATAACATTTTTATACTTCTCTTTATTGATATTTATCCCTTTTATTTTCATAAGTTGTGATCAATATGAAGATTTTAGAGGTACTGAAACCAAGGAAGACAATTTATATATTATTGATTTTCAAATATTAAATAGCAGTAAATCTCATGACATGAACTTACATAATGGTGATACCATAGATGTTCACGTAATTAAAGAATTTGGTTCCTGTACTATTTATATTGAATGTTTTGAGGGCGAATATTATTTTGTAAGATATAATGTCTCAACAATTGACTATGCTGTCCCAATTACTTATACAGGATCCTATCATTTTTGTGTTGAAGGAAATGACGCCACAGGTTTTGTAAGATTTAAAGTAAGAAATTAAATTCTTACCATGAAAAAAATTTTGATTTTTCCTGTTTTTTTATTTGTATGGTCCACTCTTTTTTCACAACCAGGTGATTATACTGACTTGCCTGTTTATACAACTAAGAAAAATTTCAATTCTCTCCTTTTTTATAAAAATGATTCTTTATTAGAAACAAAAATTCTTTTAAAAGACATTAAAAAGGGGTTAAACAAGGATATCATTCTAAAGTTTTCTTCTGGATTAAGTTTCCAAACCTTATGGGATTCCCTTTCAAAAAAGGGGGAAGATCCAAATGGAATTTACAATTATTCTAAAGAAAATTATGTAAAATTGGTTCTTTTTATCTCCAGGTATCCGGATCAAATGATTCCAATTCCATTTTGCGTATCAATCGATTCAACCAATTCGAACCCTTTTAGTTTTGAAATTCCCTTTTATTTAAATCAGAAAAATGAAACTTACCGTGAAATGGCTTCTATTTTCAAAAGATTGCTTAAAAATCCAAAATCTCAACTTCTTGCATTCAATTTTTATATCCATATTTTACCCAAAGACAGTACCAGTTCGTACGGAATACCTTTAGGATCTACCTCACTTTTAGTATATAATGAGGAGCCTAAAAAACTAAAATGGAAAAAACATCAACAAGGGGAACTCCTTAAGCCAAATTTATATCATAAAGTATTTAAAAAGGAAAAACCGATTCAGATAGAGAAAATAGATACAATATACCCTGTTCTGAATAAAAAAATATATCGAAAGATAAAACAACAATTACCACGCTATCAGTTAAAATTACACCCAAGAGAAGATGTTCGATATCAATATTTAAATCATGTCCATTACGATCCTGAGATTTTAGATTCCTTACATAAAGATGATAAATTGTATTATGGTGCCGGTTATCAAATTATAAAAAAATCCAGATCAGGTCGAAAGTTTACCAAAGGGTATGTATATGTTACCATTTCTGATCTTCCTGAATATGAAGGTTGTTTATTCTACTTTGATGCGAAGAGTTGCAGATTTTTATATGCGATAAGATTGATAGCAATTCCGGGGTAGTAAGCTTTTTTTAAGTACCTTTGCGAATATTGCATAATGTCAATACAAAAAAAATCATGAAAAAAATTATTATTTTAACAATGTTAGCATTAAGCTTAAGTTTTAATGTTAATGCACAGGTAAATCCCCACACGTTAGGCGTACGCTTAGGTGGAGGAAGTTATAGTGGAGGTGAACTTTCTTATCAAAAAGGGATAGGAGGAGCCAACAGACTAGAGTTTGACTTAGGTTTTGGTGCCAGTAAAAACCACAACAGATCCTATTTAGCAATAATCTATCATTGGGATTGGAATATTGTTGATGCTTTAAATTGGTACATTGGACCTGGCGCAAGTATCGGATTATATTCTTATGACCACTATGCCAGTTACTTTAATATTGCTGTAGGTGGACAAATAGGTATAGAATACGATTTTAAGAAGAAGAATGTACCTATTTTGATAAGTATAGATACACGACCTATGTGGGATTTATTAGGTGATCATCCCGGTTTAGGATGGGGTGGCTCATTTAGTGTTCGATACGTTTTTTAAACTAAGAGATAAGATTGAAGATCAACGGTTTTGGGTTTAAGTTCTTGGGTTTGGGTTTAAGTTCTTGGGTTTTGGGTTTTGGGTATCAGTTTTCAAGTTTTAACTTCTCATTTCTTTTCCCCTTTTCCCCATGCCCCCTTCCCCGTTAATTAGCATATTATCACATTATCACATTAGCTTATTATCACATTAGCTTATTATCACATTAGCTTATTAATCAGGGCGTGCCGGCTTTTCCTCCCACAAACCCACCCACGCCGTCGGCCTACGCCTACAAGTACGCAGTTGTAAAGCGTGGGCTGCCGGGTCGTTAAAGGAGCTCACAAGCTCGCTCTTTAACTCCCGCATCCCATCGCTTTTCAACTTTGCGCGCTTTCCGGCTCCGTCCTCACGCATTCAAAAAACGAAGTTTTTTGTTGTCCATATTTACAACCTAAATATTTTACATAGAAATTTTCAATAGGTTTTTAAATTGTTATTCATATTTTTTATAATACCTTTGCAAAAAAATATAAGATTATGAAAAACACCATTATACATAAAGCAAATTCGCGTGGATACGCTGATCATGGTTGGTTAGTAACCCATCATACCTTTAGTTTTGCCAATTATTACAACCCTGAAAGAGTTCACTTTGGAATGCTAAGAGTGCTCAATGATGACTGGATCGAAGGGGGAATGGGTTTTGGAACACATCCCCACGATAATATGGAAATTATTACAATCCCATTAAGTGGAGCGATTGCCCACCAGGATAGTATGGGAAATCATTCGGTTATTCAAGAGGGTGAAATTCAGTTGATGAGTGCGGGTTCCGGTATCACGCATAGTGAGTTTAATGCCAATAAAAATAGGGCGGCTACCTTACTACAAATTTGGGTTTTCCCCAATAAAAAGGAAGTGACTCCGCGATATGGTCAAATTAAGCTTGATCCGCAAGATAGAAAAAACAAATTTCAACAAATTGTATCTCCAAATCCGGATGATGATGGAGTCTGGATCTATCAAAACGCATGGTTTCACTTGGCCAATCTCGATAAAGATCTTACATTAGAGTATGATTTAAAACAAAAAGGTAATGGCATCTATCTTTTTGTAATAAAAGGCAAAGTGACTGTTGAAGGGGAATCATTGGGAGAAAGGGACGGCATCGGCATCACTAATATGAACCAAATATCGATTTCTGCTGATTCTAATGCGGATATTCTGGTTATGGAAATACCGATGAAATAGTTAAAAGTAAAAAGTAATAAGTAATAAGTAAAAAGTAATAAGTAATAAGTAAAAAGTGAGTCTGAGCACATGAGCATTCAGATTATTTAAAAACTGAATTATGAAAAATGTATTAAGAAAAATATTTCATGTTGGGGAGAGTTCCCTTACGGTATCAACAGGATTGTTGATTTTAAGAGTTGTAGTGGGTGTTTTTATGATGACTCACGGTTTAGGAAAACTTAAAATGTTAGTGGGTCCCGGAGAGATTCAATTTGCAGATCCTATTGGTATTGGACTTGAATTGTCCCTATTTTTAGCAGTTTTTGCTGAATTTTTTTGTTCCATCCTGTTAATTTTAGGATTAGGTACCCGCTTAGCTGCATTTCCATTGTGGTTTACCATGTTTGTAGCAGGAGTGATCGTTCATTCAGCGGATCCTTTTGGCGTAAAAGAGATGGCATTTTTATACGGAACAATCTATACCGTAATCCTTTTTACCGGACCCGGTAAATTCTCATTGGATTATTGGATTGAAAGAAAGTTGTTGAAATAGATTTCAGGGTTTATTCTATTTTTACAACTTTATAAACACCCGAATTCATCTTATCGTTATAGATTTTTATAAAATAGATTCCATTATTCAAATCAGAAACATTGAAATTGGATGTAAATTCTGATATGGAAACAGATCTTACGAGTTTTCCTTGAATATTATAAATAGATATATTTGAATTTTCAGGAATTGGAGTTTCAAAATTTATTATTCCGGTAGTTGGATTTGGATATATCTTTAAATTAGCATTTGTAAGGTCATCGATCATGACACCAGAGGTAAAATCACAGTCCATCCCTGAAACATTATAAAGAGTGAATTCGCTATCTTCAAAACATCTAAGATAGCCATGTGGTGCATAAGTGTAAGATCTTCTAGGAAACAAAAAACCGTAATATTGATCATTGGTACTCATATTTCCAAATCTTTCAACTATTTTTCCTCTGATAATTATTTGATTAGCCTGATCTGATTCAATTGTAATGAACCTATAAGAAGTTTGATTAATTTCAACGGTTCCAGTTTCAGTTACTACTACCCAAGAAGTATCTACAATAGAATTTATGGTATCAATAGAGATTATCCATGAATCTCCGACTGAGGCTCCAAAATTATAGAGTACATAAAAATCATTATTTCTAATATAATCATTCTTTTCAAAATAAAAAACAGTATCTCCTGAAACGTAAGTGTATGCGTACTCTATCGGTGGATCGTATGTATACATACAATTTCCGCTTATTGATTCTCCTGTAAATCCTTCAAAACTTCTTTCAATTTTTTGACATACAATGCCTTTTAATAAAGTATCCTTTGTATATTCAAATTTTTCATAACCATAAGAAAGCACTCCATAATATGAATAATGCCAAGTTGCCCCCGGCTTTACCCAAACCTGAGCAAATAACTGAATACTTAAAATTAACATCACCGAAATTAAAATAATTTTTTTCATAATTTTTTGGTTTTTTATTCTCTTAATTAATCTGCAAATATAATAAAATAATTATATCCTAGCGACGGCAAAAAAAAGTGTGAAAATAATCACCACGGTGGCTAAATATAGTCTTCTTGAATTTTCAGGACTGACATTGAAAAATTGGTATTTTAAGGCCTGTACATGGCATGAAGAGAGGCAATCTCCGCAGTTGGTGCAGGATATCCCCGGTTTTAAGTTTTTAAATTGATCAATATTCAGTGCATTATATTTGCAAATAAGTGTGCATTTCATACATTGATCACACGAGGAATCAATTTTTATGCGAAATGGATTGATCCATTTGGTTAATGTAACGATCGAACCAATGGGACAAAAATAGGTACAATGGATCATTCTTTTGTGTTTTTTGCTTAAAAAAATCATAACCAGCAAACTGGTTATTCCAAAAAAAGTTCCAAAAATAATTGCAATGATTGTATTAACATTTAAAATCTTTAATATTAACACTATAAGAATAAAAAGTACTAAAATGGTGTATTTTATTTTGTACATATTTTTAGGTTCAAACCTTTTTGATTTTTTCCCTGATAACAACAAATCAAGGGATCCAAAATAGCACAAATGACTACACCATGCCGGTCCGGACAATAGTACTGTTCCAATAAAAAGGAATACCATAAATGTGAGTTCTCCTCGATACAAAGATCCTCCTAAGATCATTGCAGGAATATCGCTTCATCGGGCATAAACGTGAACACTATTTTGAGCTGAAGGTAGATAATTCACGCCAAACCAGCAAACCAACAACACTAAATAGGCGATGACAAGAATATAAAGTGCCACTTTTACATTTTGAGCTTTATGAAGACGATAATGAATATAGAGCATATAGATCAACCAGGTGATCAATGCCCAGGTCTCTTTTGGATCCCATGACCAATAGTGTCCCCACGCTTCTTTAGCCCATAATGCCCCAAAAAGCATTCCGATAGTTGAAAAAGCAAAGCCAATATTCACTAACTTATCTGCCATTAACAACGTATCTGTTTCAAATCTGTTTCTCTGGAGTTGGTATAACCCTTTAACAGCAAAAATAGCACTTACTCCTAAGATAGAGTAAGCAAAAATGTATATGATAACATGCGGAACAAACCAGTAACTTTGAAGTGCCGGCATGAGCGTTTTATCGAAATTTTCCGGATGTAAAAGGTTGATCATGAGAAACACATCGATCATCACTACCGTAAATAGCATCATCCACTTGTAGGTATACCGAAAATAGAGCAAAAAACCTATTAAAGCCACAAAGAATGCATACCATAAGCGCGTTTCTCCTAAAGTACGGAGTGGGGCTCTTCCCAATTTAATCCATAAAAAAGAGATATATCCTAAAAGTGCTGCTAATGCAATAGCGAGTAAAATACGGGCAACATTTTGGTTCTTAACAAAATAAGTCGCAAATACAGCCACTAAACCTATTCCAATGGAAAACCCTGCGATAAAGTTGAAAATGACTAAATTATTCATGGGTTCCTTTTTTACGAATTTGAAAAATCATACTTAATGCTCCTAAAATCAACATGCCGATCCCGGTATAAACAACCGGCAACCAGGGATCTCTAACGGCTTCAATCACTGAATATTCCGACCACTCCCCTTTGGCACTGTCATAGCTAACCTGATACAACTTCCACCCCTTGTAATAGTAAGGTTTATTCACTTCTAAGGTGATATGTTTTGGTTGCATATCAGGAGTGTATAATTTTAGTACAGACGTATATTTTTTGGGCTTTGGAGGTGACAAAAAAATGGAGTAATTTTCTAAAGATAAAAATTGGGAAGGTTGCATAAAAGATTCAGAGGCAATCCATCCTTGCTGAATGATAGTTCCTGTTTTGGTATTGGATACTCTGATTCTTGCTGCTTGTGAGGATCCCATATTATTGATAGGATAGTATGTATTATTCATTTTGAGCGCATACAAAAAAAGAGTATCCACTGTAATTTGAATATCCTGAGCAATCTCAATAGTTTTATTTTCTAGTAAAAATGGATCCGGTTTTGGTTTAAAATCGATCGCTTTTCCGGTACCGTTATCTACTGCCACCACTTCAGGATTATAGTATTCTATAGAAAAATCGCACAATTCCAAAGCAAGAGGAAGTTCATATATTCTTTCATATTCATCTGTTCCATACCATATCGGTTGATTATAGTAACAGATCATTTTAATACGATACATATCTCCGACTCCAAATACTCCTGCCAACAAAATAGTCAGAAGACCTAAGTGGTTAAGTAAAAACCCACCATTTTTTATTTTAAAAGGAATCAATCGTTTTAAAACCGTAAACATCAAAATAACAACCAAATAGGCAAAAGAGAAATAAAACATAGCATGATCTAGCACCTGATTTAATTCCAGCTTTTTAACCCAAAATGGCGCTTCATCATTTTGAGGAAAAAGTCCCATTAAAAGAACAATTCCTACAAAAATAGCTATAGCCGGAATGGCTGCTGAAATGGAAGATAAAAATTGGATTATCGCTTTTTTTCTTAAAAAGAAGAAAAGTAATGTTATCAAGAGCAGAAAAGATCCTAAAATTATTAGATTACTAGGAAAAGATGGCAAATCCGGAGTTGCATGAGTAAATGATAACTCCATAATAAATCCTAATAAGGGGAAGGTAATAGCAAAAAGAAATCCTTGTTTAAACGACCAAGGTTGTGACCAGAAATTTTTATTTTGAGAATCCACGAGTTACAGTATAGTTTTTGGATATTTGTTTTCTCTCTCTTTGGCTTGTTGTAGCCATTGAGGAATAACAGTTTTAATAAATTTTGACTTATCTGAGTTTAACTGTTCCATTTTCAAGCCAATATAGAACTGTGCTTTTGCTTTAGTGGAGACATCCGGTAAAATCACAGGAAGTTTCACTTTATGTGCTGTTAATACTTTTTGAAGTTCATAATGAGCTTTATGTGCTCTATCAATTCCATTGGCAATAATTCTTGAAGACTCAAGAGGTGAATGGAAGCTATTTCCATGACCGGCTGCTACGTAGTCCCAACGCCATTGTGCCTGTCTGATCAACTGAAGAATAGGGGCCATCTCTTGTTCTGTTGCACCGGCATCCCAGGCTGTTTTAGCTTCAATGTGGGCACGAACTAAAAGCTGTTCTAAAACGGCTCTGATCTCTTTCACCTTTTTTTGTCTATCATAAACATTGTTCCGTAACTCCTCTTCACTTTCTCTATGACAAACCAAACAAGATTTAGATATATGATTCAGAGGACTTTGGATTTTATGATGGGTATATTTTTGACCACCTTCACTAACATAAGGCATGTGACAATCGGCACAGGCTACTCCTCTTTGATAGTGAATACCTGTCGTAAACATCTCATAATCTGGATGTTGTGCTTTTAACATAGGAGTTCTGCTCAATCCATGTGTCCAGTCAGTAAATTGAATGGCATCATAATACGCCTCGATTTGTTCAACAGAAGAACCTTTATCCCATGGAAAAGTAAGATAGGCAACATCCTGAATTTTCTTTTTGTCGAAATAGTATTCCACATGACATTGGGCACAAACCAAAGACCTCATCTCCTGATGAGATGCTTTTGTGATATCTTTACCTTGACGTTGATAGGCTTCAATAAGAGCAGGACGAGATATTCTTAGATTCATCGTAACCGGATCATGACAATCAGCACATCCAATAGGATTTACAACCTGAGAGCCTTTCGTTTCCCAAGTTCCTTTATAAAACTCTGCCACTCCCATTTCGTTCATTAAACGGGGAACATCCGGGCTTTTACAAGTCCAGCAAGTGTTAGGTTGCGGACTTTTCTCGCCATTCATAGGACTACCAACCCGAAGTGTTTGCCAGACATCCTGAACTGCATAAAAGTGACCACGACCTTGTTTATAATCTTTTGAAAAAGCATAACCTGCCCAAAGAATCACCATATCAGGGTTTTCTTCCAACATATCACGCACACTATTACCTCCATCCAGACTTTTGAATGTAGTATCAGCTGTTTGATAATAGGATTGAAACTCTTTAGGAAAATTTTCACCCCACACTTCATTACGGGGTTCAAATTGGGAGAGTTTCACCTTAGGGGCATAAGCAAAAACAGCTTCTGCTCTTCTTTCCATCACGGAAGAAGCTAATAATCCTAAAAGGAACACGATTCCCATGGTCACAAAAAACAGTGCCCAACCTAACCAAGGTCTTGTTTTAATTTGTTCACGAATCGATTTCATAATATGATGTGTTATGGGTTAATAAACTTTTTAAGCCATTCAGGTACAGGACTTTCCGGAACGGGTGCTTTGGCAAATGGGGTACTACTCAAACTATTCACTCTTCCGTGAGGAGTTTCCCTATGACACTCCCAGCAAAGGCGTTGTTTGGTGATAATCTCTGAAGAACCGGTCATCCGTTGAACATTTGTGGGATCCAATAGTTCCTGGTGACATCTGATGCAATTTTGTTGAACCACTTTTACACCGGCTTCTTTGATATGAATCACTTGAGGTTCCGTCCTTAATGTAAAAATTGTGGAATGCCTAAGGCCATCTTTCCCTTTAAAATAGTAATGACTGAAGAAATTATCCTGAGGTACGTGGCAATCGTTACAAACAGCCACTTCTCTATGGGAACTGTGAAACCATGTCGTATATTGGGGAGCCATTAAGTGACAGTTCACACAAGTATTAGGTGAATCTGAAAGGTAGGAATAAGCACGGGAAATATAAAACAGATAGAGGCCTAAACCAAAAAAAATGCCCAGTGTGATAATCACCGGAACCTTCCATTTATCGGGAGGTATCAATAACCTCAACATTGTTTGAATCATAAGTCACATTTTTTTGAACCAAACTGGGGGTAAAAATACTACAAAAAATTAAAAATGCAAGTATTTCATAAGAAAAGTTGAGACTATTTCTTAAAAACCTGATAGTAAATAGATTAAATTTATTAAGTATACTAATCTTTCAAACATCTTATGGATGAACCTTTGTATTTAAATACTGTAACATTATAATCCCAACTTAAATTATTTGTTAATCTTCTCATCCATGCTTCATAAGCATTGTATTCATTTTTACACCAACAATCTAATATGGTTCCCCATCCCCGATAATCAGGATATCTATACCCGGCAGGTAATGCGGTAAATCCTGTTTTATTGGTTGCTAAACTATTGGGTTGTTCCCAATAGATATCTTCAGTCGCCCTTAAATCACCTCCTGCGTAGTATCCTCCAATCTCATCATACAATTGTGTCCATTCCAGATCTGTTGGTACATGCCATCCTAAAGGGCAAATATAAGGATTTTGAGCAGCATACCAATTGTATAATAAACCATAATTTAATTGAGGTTGGGATGCATTGTTAAAAACACAGTAAGCTCCTATTGTAGAAGCAAACCATGTTAAACTATCCGGAAGAGGCTCAATAGAAGTTCCATTTATATAATGAGTCGAATTT
Organism: uncultured Bacteroidota bacterium; assembly: GCA_942493315.1. GTDB lineage: Bacteria > Bacteroidota > Bacteroidia > Bacteroidales > WCHB1-69 > UBA5429. The sequence continues at coordinate 3,369,236 of OW818690.1, forward strand.
AGATTTTTCCCCATCCAATATTGGGAACCGATTTTTACTGTAGGATATGAATTATTATCTCCGTCTATACAGGAAATAAATTCAAAAATGATTGAAGTTGTGATATGAGGATTCAACATAAACACAGTGGAATTTTCACCGGATACTCCTGTTACCATTAAAACATCCCCTTCATTGTATTGCATATCTATTGTGGCTTTTGAGTTCTTTACATTAGATAGAATTGGTTTTTGTTCTACTTTAAAAACAGAAGGACTGAATTGATCCATATTATTTGAAATAATCTTATGGGATTCATTAAATTGATTGGTTTTGACATTCAATACAAAAAATCCATGAGGAACTCCAACCAATTGAAATTGATATATTCCCTCTTCTATGAATTGACGATTTGCAATAATTTGTTTTCCTGAAATATCATACAAGTTGATTTCTAGAGGAGAGGCCTCATAATTGGTCAACTCAAAGAGAACATTAGAAGATGATGGATTTGAAAAAAATTTAAGATAAGAATTAGAAATACCCGATTCTTCAATTTTTACAACATCTGTTAAATGTAAAACATCACTACCATTGATAGTTAAAGATGTATTTTGCGTTAAATTCTTTATGTGAACCTGATTTACGACTGTCGATGCCCCACTTCCGGAAAAGTCAATCAAATAATTCTGAGAATTTCCAATTAAACAAAAGAGGAACAGGTTAAATAAAATGTAGATTTGTTTCATAATTGTATTTTTTTAATTATTATCCATTGTTATCTCAACCTCATCATAAGTTTGTCTTACAACTCTAACCTTTTCCGGTGTTACTTTAAGTGTGATTTTTACTCTTGTATCAGTCGGTCTGCCATTGGGATCTTCACCGGGAGACCAATTGGGCATGTTTTTAATTATTTTCATAATCTGTTGATCTATATCCATATCCAAAGATTTTAAAACTGACACATCTTTGATCTTTCCTGTTTTATCAATCAGTAATTGAAGTTTGATTATTGTTTTATCTATTTTTTTTTCAGAAGGAAACTTAAATAAGTTATTCAAATATTTTTTTAAGTTTTGTTCATTTTTATAATATAGTGTATGTTTTAAACAGTGAATATTTTCTCTTTCTACTGTAATAGCCCCTACTCCTCCTGCAGGATTTTTCTGAACATAAGTTCCTTGAAATGAAATTTGATCTAATTGTAATGTATCAGATAAAAAATCTACAGTATCGTTCTTTTCTTCAAAGATTAAAACCTTATTTTTGTACATTTTAAGGACAGGAAAAGTAGAGTTTTTGGTAACATGAGCCAGTGAATCAACAGGTTTGATTGGGACAGAATCTTCTAAGGATGATTGCAGAAAAACAGAATGATCAGATGTTAAAACAGGTGATTTTGTTTCTGAAGTGTGTTTACAAGAACTAAAACCTGACATGATCGCCAATGAAACGCCCGCTAAGAGTGCCGTTTTTTGAGATCCGTGCTTTTTGATGAGTTGATGTTCTAAATATTGTAATTCAGATTCACACTTGGGACATGTTCCGGTACATGCCCCTTTGAATGAACAGGGGTCACTCTGATATTCAATCTGATTTGCTGCTGCAATTTCAGATCGGATCTTTTTCAGTACATCACAAGTTACTTTCCCGGGGTTCATATTTTGTTATTTATTATCCATAGTGATCTCAACCTCATCATAGGTTTGTCTTACAACTCTAACCTTTTCCGGTGTTACTTTAAGTGTGATTTTTACTCTTGTATCAGTCGGTCTGCCATTGGGATCTTCACCGGGAGACCAATTGGGCATATTTTTAATTATTTTCATAATCTGTTGATCTATATCCATATCCAAAGATTTTAAAACTGATACATCTTTAATCTTACCGGTTTTATCAATCAATAGTTGTAGTTTGAGTGATTTTTTTTCAACTTTTTTTTCAGAAGGAAACTTAAATAATTTATTTAAATATTTTTCAAAATTTCCACCCTGCTGATAGAAACTGGGTGAGCAAGAATAATTGGGAATATAATCACTTGAAATCATTCCTCCACAAGATGGTCCAAGACTATTCACTGGTGCATAACTAGAACAAAAAACTTGATCCAACTTAAAAGTATCAGATAAATATTCCTTCAAATCAACAATTGGGATAATTAAAACTTGATTAGTATCCAAACTTACAAGCTGTAGTGTTTCAATAGGTTCATGGATGTTTTTATGCTCCCTTTTTCTGCTTTTAGAAAGAACCACGTTACTTGTATCAGAATTAGAAACATCCTTTTGCATTGTTTCCGTTTGTGTTTTTTGTGCAACTGTTTGGATATTTGGAAGTTGAGAGTCATTTTGTTTACAGGAACTAAACCCTGACATGATCGCTAATGAAACGCCCGCTAAGAGTGCTGTTTTTTGAGATCCGTGCTTTTTGATGAGCTGATGTTCTAAATATTGTAATTCAGACTCACACTTGGGACATGTTCCCGTACATGTCCCTTTGAATGAACAGGGTTCACTCTGATATTCAATCTGATTGGCTGCTGCAATTTCAGATCGGATCTTTTTCAGTACATCACAAGTTACTTTCCCGGGGTTCATATTTTGTTATTTATTATCCATTGTTATCTCAACCTCATCATAAGTTTGTCTTACAACTTTTACCTTTTCCGGTGTTACCTTGAGTGTGATTTTTACTCTTGTATCAGTAGGTCTGCCATTGGGATCTTCACCGGGAGACCAATTGGGCATATTTTTAATTATTTTCATAATCTGTTGATCTATATCCATATCCAAAGATTTTAAAACTGATACATCTTTGATTCTTCCAATTTCATCTATCAATATTTGTAATTTGATTATTTTTTTTTCTACTTTCGATTCATTAGGAAATTTAAATTGTTGATTGATATAACTTTCAAGATTTATGCCTTGTTGAAAATATTCAGGAGCAGATGAATAATTTGGAAATGATTTATGATTAGGATTATAAAATGGGTGATAAATGAATGGTACATTATGTAAATAAATTGGCATGGGTAGTAATGCTCCAACCATGGGTCCTATACTTTTGTAATTAACATATTTAGCATATTCGATTTGATTTAACTTTAATGTATCTGCTAAATAGATAGTTGTATCTATTGGTTGTGACAATAAAACTTTATTAGTATCCCAACTTACAAGCTGAAGTGTTTCAATGGGTTTATTGATTTTTTGATTTTCTCTTTCCCTACTTTTAGATGATACTACCTGATTTGTATCTGATTTGGGAACGTCATTTTTCAATGTTTCCGTTTGGGGTTTTTGCGGAACTGTTTGATTATTTGGACGTTGTGCATCATTTGGTTTACAGGAACTAAAACCTGACATGATCGCCAATGAAACGCCCGCTAAGAGTGCCGTTTTTTGAGATCCGTGCTTTTTAATGAGCTGATGTTCTAAATATTGTAATTCAGATTCACACTTGGGACATGTTCCCGTACATGCCCCTTTGAATGAACAGGGTTCACTCTGATATTCGATCTGATTCGCTGCTGCAATTTCAGATCGGATCTTTTTCAGTACATCACAAGTTATTTTCCCGGGGTTCATGGTTATTTAGGTTTTTGGGTTTTGAAATCTAAATGTAAAACTCCTTTTACAGGAAATCCCTCCCGTGTGAAAAAAAATTCTCCCGGAAAACTTAACGAGTATCTTTTGCCGGCTTCTAAAACCATAGTAACAGTAAATTGGGTTTGCGTTTCCTGATCCCAATGAAACTGTCTAACAATTGTTGGATAATACTGTTTTCCCTTTCTTCCATAACTGATTCCATAACTTCCTGTATTCATCTGCTGTGCAAATGTAATGGTAACCTTTACCGTATCAAAAGCTACCTCTTTGCTTCCATTGGGTATGGACGTTCCTACAAAAGCCCCGCACATTTTCAAATACTCTTTTTTCATTTTAGTGGGATGAAGGCTGTTTTGTAATGCGCTAACTTCCGGCATAAATGACTCTAATGTGGAATATTTATTCCTATTCTGATCATAAATAGTCAACAATTCATATAATTCTTCAATCCACAAAAATCCGTTTGCTAATTCCTCCTGAAGTAAAGATTTAACTTTACTGGAATCTTTATCCTGATAATACCGGATTACACAAGCTCTCACCATCATTTCATAGAGCATCGTTTGGGGTGTACCATAAGCCTGTTGCTGCATTAAACTTTGAACCGGTTTGTAGAATCGCTTTGCTTTCGGGAGCAATTGTTTGATATTTTTATTAACTAACGGGTTGGTGAAAGAATGTGTAAATTCATGAATAATTATAGGTTCTAATCCTTTTCCAAAAATGGGAAATCCTAAAGAATCAGCTCTATAAACACCATTGATTGAATACACTTTTTTGGTTCCATCCGTAAATGTGATATTGGGTCCATAATTTCCTCTATTTAACAAACTAATGATGACACTAAAGCTTCCATCAGTCTGCACTCCAAAAAAATATGGAAACCATTCATAATCAACATCTTTTAAAATATGTTGAAATCGATTTTCCACCTCCTTGTAGTAGGTCGATTTAGATTCATAAAATCTATGAAAATTAGATTTTTGATAGAAATCATTTAATAACATCAAAAAATGGGTTTCCATTTCAGGATTCCATCGTTTATCTATTTGTCCGGGAAAATATTCCTTAATAAATCGAATTGAATCGGTTATTTCCAAATGTATAGCATAACTCATGATGGCATCGTACGCTATACCGTTCGATTTTCTAATCTGTCGGGCATATTGAATTAACGTATCCTGCTTAAAATTTTGCAGAAACAGATCCAGTTCCTGAGTGTACTCGGTTAAGGTATTATTTACATATTCTTCAGCATTTGCCATTCTGAAAACAGCACTCAACAGCTCAGTTCTTTCATCAACAACTGCGACTACCTTAGCAATCTGAGCATAAGAAAGTTGTAAAGAGATTAGAAAAATAAGTAACAACAAACATTTTTTCATGTGCGAAACGATTTAACTCTAATTCGCGACAAATATACAAAAAAATGTGCAAATACTAATTAATATTTTACCTTTTACCTGTTACCTTTTACCTTTTACCTTTTACCTATTACCTATTACCTTTTACCTGTTACCTTTTACCTGTTACCTTTTACCTTTTACCTTTTACCTGTTACCTATTACCTTTTACCTCTTACCTATTACTTCTTAAATTATGTTTCGCTTTCTTCTCCGAACCAAACACAGGCATATCCTTGGTAAATGGCAATACCGATCGCTTTCCAGGAGTTGGATTTCCAAATTCCGGAATTGATAATCACGGCATTGTGGGATGAGCTGCCTTGCCAGCTTTTGAGAGCCATTGTTGCAGTCATCATTATAGGAGTTGGTCTACTGTAAACATAAGTTACAATTTCATACCCTTTTCCCTTGTATGTCGTTAACTCTGAAGGTTTATTCCACATCTTTTTGGCTTGTGCATGATCTGAAGTATAACATACCGGAGTCCAGGTTCCTTTATCTGACCAGCTATGGGCGTTACATGTTCCCTGATCAGGATGGTTATTGACCAAATCTTTGGCATGTGTTTGGGCTACTATGGTTAATGATGGGGAAAGGGGAATAATGGGTAATCCCTTTTCTTTTCGATATTGCATGATCAAATCATACAATTTTTGTTCTTCTGCAGAGAGGGTTTGAGCAATAACCGGAGAATATATTCCGACTAAAATGATGAATACAAACACAATTTTTTTCATATCAATTGAAGTTAAAGGGGTAGTTTTTGAATCATAAAAATTATGTTATATCTAACTTGAAACGGATTAAGTTAATGATATATTGTGACCCGAAATTGTTTCAGAAGTTTAAAAATTATTTGAGGATATTTAATTTTCTGATTATGGATGATCCATTTTGTGGGGAAATTTTTACCATATAAAAACCGGAAGGTAAAAAGGATAGATTTACAGTATTTGTATTCTGAAATTGAGCACAACTTTTACCCGTCATATCAAAAATTTCTAAATTTTGAATCTGCTCATTTGTTTCAATGTTTAAAATTCCGGAGGTAGGATTAGGAAACATATATACATGTTGTGTGAGATCATCTTCTTGAATTCCAATGGGTTCAATGAACTCATAAGCACCAATATCATAACCGGAACCCTGAGGTCTTACAATACCATCAAAGTCATTATGTACAATCGATAAAGGATATCCCATATTGATGGCACTCAAAGAGTTGGGATGTAATCTAAAGGATCTTTGTAGGGGATTTGGATCATCGGGGTTTTCAAATGTGACTGTACTATTCAGCACATTATCAGTAAAAACGGTATTGGGAGAACCATTGTACACAGAAAAATGGCCGGCACACACGTAGGGAAATTCCACTAAATTATTTCGGACTGTTACGAGCCCACAGGTATCAGGAATTGAAATTCCATACCAAATCTGGCCATTAGGATCTGCATATTTGTAAATAGTATTATGATAGATCTCAACTTGATCAGGAGATGGAGTTGCATTTGTTTTAGAAACAGAAATTCCGGTAAAATAGGTACCATTGAAAGAGGCGTCAATAATATTGTTGCGTACTGTAATATTTTGACCAATAAAACTAAAAATTACTGATGGTTGTAGTGAAAGGGAACTGGGTGTTCCAAAATCTGAAAAATATTGATTCCTTTCAAAAATGATATGAGAAAGTCTTTCATCCGATCCATTATCCTGAGGAGCCACCATAACGGGCCAAGGACCTGAGGTTCCAAAAACATTGTCTGCAATCACTGAAAACTGAGTTCTTTTATTCAGATGACTCCATTCTGTTGTAGCGATTTGTGATTCAGGTGGTCCATGAAATTTAAGGGCATGACGACCTGTGTTTGAATTAATACTTGACCCTGAGATTTGATTGTGTGCTATGATCCCTTTATAACACTGCCATACACGTAAAACATGTGATTCTGAAGCATTCCGGAATATGGATCCTAAAATCATAAGTCGTTCACTTCCTACATAACCCACATTTACAGCAGCATTTTCAAAAACACACGATACAATACCCATTAAGTCAGCATGTGTATTTCCATTGGGATCGTTCCAGGTTGACCACCCGATTGGGACGTCAAAACCATCCAGTTTTAATCTCAAAAACAACCATTTTTTGAAAGATTCAGCTCCCCCAAACGATCCATTTTGCTTTGAAGGATCTGAAAGGGTGATATCCATAATTTTCCAATTTTGTTTAAATCCGATGGGAAGAAAATTTCCGCCATTGACGATAACTACCGGATTATTTTCATAAATCCCCAAAGAATTAGGGTTTATACCTTCCCCATAAGCACCAATCACCACTAATCCTCCATTTTCAGGCCAGTTGGGTGTAGTGGAAATGCTCCATACACCTCCCCTTTTGAACAAAATCCGATGTCCCGGTGTGGCATAAGTAATGATCGTATTCAAAGAACTGGTATTGATGTGCAATGCTCCTGATGGCGCAGCAGAAAAATCCGGATCGTTAGCAGGATTGACACATATCGTAAGATTACCTGCAAAAACGGTTGTTGGATCCAAAACGGTAATAGTTATGGTATCGTAAAAAGTGGATCCATCCTCTTGCGTTTTTGTGAGCATCACATCAAAAATTCCCGGTGTTTCAAAAAGGTGAGCTGTAACAGGACCCTCTGCCCTATTTTGAGATTTTGAATCGGTACCCCACACGAGTCCCTGATCATCATCAAAGTTCCAGGTAAAAAGAGCATGATGAAATTCATCGGCTGTGCAAGAAGCTTCAAAATGCACCAACATGGGTGCAACACCCTCCATTTCAGAAGCAACAATCTGCGATTTCACCACATTGGGACATAAAACTCCCAAAATCAACATTCCTAGAAACAAACATTTTATTTTCATAATTATTTTTTTAAGAATATAAAACAACTTTATACCTTCCAATCCATTAGCACATTAGCATATTAGCATATTAGCACATTAGCCCTTCGCCCTTAGCCTTTAGCCCTTAGCCTTTAGCCATTAGCCCTTCGCCCTTCACCATTAGCCCTTCGCCCTTCGCCCATTTATAGCTCAATAATCTTATTTTTAATAGCATAAATAACCAACTCAGCTGTATTTTTTAATTTTAGTTTTTGCATGATATGATTTTTATGAGCATCCACTGTTTTGATACTGATAAAGAGCTGATCTGCAATCTCTTTATTACTACTTCCACCGGCAGCCAACTGAAGAATCTCAATTTCTCTTTTAGTCAATTCATCATTCTCTTTTAAAGTTTGCTCCACTTTAAAACGTCTGGCAAAATTTTTCAAAAAGCTATCGGATACATTTTTGCTGTAATACTCACCCCCATTATAGATCGCATGGATCGCCTTTAAAAGTTCCTCTTTGGAAGTATCCTTAGGCAAATAACCTTGGGCTCCGGCCTTAATGGAATTGATCACAAACTCTTCATTGGTATGCATGGATAAAATCAGTATTCCCATGTCAGGATACAAAGAAGAGATCTGTTTGGTAACCTCAATTCCTGATAATTTAGGCATTGTAATATCCATAATCACCAGATCGGGTGTGCTCATTTTCAACATCTCCATCAACTCATATCCATCTGATGCCTCCCCTATGATTTGGATCTCCTCATTTTCTGAAAGAAGAGATTTGATTCCATCTCTGAATATTCTATGATCATCCGTAAGAATAATTTTAATTTTTGAGTTCATGTTGTATAGGAATTTTAATTTTTATACTTGCTCCTTCACCGGTTAAAGAGGAAAATTCGCAGGAACCATTCAGCAATTCAACCCTTTGTTTGATGTTCACAATTCCATTGCCTTTATTTTCTAAATGATTAACTGTAAATCCTTTACCATTATCTGATATATTTAAATACAAAAAGGAACTATCGTACAACAATTCAATTTTGGCTTCAGTAGCATCAGCATGTTTGGCAATATTGTGGATCGCCTCCTGTGCAATTCTATACAGATAAATCTGGATTCTTTTCGGCCAATCATCCGGGATTTCATCACAGCAAAACATAATATTCATTCCACTGTTTTGAGAACTAAACTGACATAAATGATTTAGCCCTTCCCTAATACCGAACGCTTCCAATACAGCAGGCATCAAATCGTTGGAAACGTTACGAATCTCCTGAATAGAATCTTTTAACATACTTTTCGCATCCGATATAATGTTCATCTCTTTATTGGAATCACTACATGAGATCTGTTCCAATTTCATTTTTACCGCCAGCAAAGATTGTCCTAAACCGTCATGAAGATCCCTCGATAATCTTTGTCTTTCAATCTCTTGTCCATCAATCAGGGAGCTCATCCTATGCTTTCGTTCCATTTCGATCTCCTCTTTTTGTTTTTTAAGTTGTTCCGACATGTGATTAAAGGTTTCTGTCAGAACGCCAATTTCATCTAATCTGGTGACTGGCAACACAATATCATAATTTCCGGAACCGATCAATTCACTGGCTCTTTTCAACTTTTTAATAGGGGATGTGATTTGACGAGACATAAAAAAGGCAAACAAAAAAACGAGCGAAACAATGATAATACTGATTAAAAGGATGCTGTTTCGAATGGTAAAAATGGTCACCATGGCTTCTTTTTCATCTATTTCAGCTAAAATAGCCCAATTAAGACCCTCAATATTCACTTTGCTATAAGAACTTAGCACTGAGATATCTCTATAATCTTTAATGATGGCTGTGCCTGTTTTATTCTGAAATGCATTTTTTACAGCTTTTGTTTCCACTTTGATATTGGAAACTGCATTTTCATGAAATCTGGAATTACTTCTCATCAGCAAATCGCTGCCAACCAGATAGGTTTCTCCGGTTTTTCCTAATCCGTTATTCTCCGGATATTCAAACATAATTTTGTTAATCGCATCAAATGGGATTTCGAGTATCACAACTCCGACGACTGCACCTTCATTATAGAGCGGAGTAGCAACATAGATGGCCATATTAGTTTTGGATAGGTCGGCAATTTGAATCTCTCCTGATTGAAGTAAACTTTGGTTAAAAGCGATCAGATTTGGATCTTTCAATGTATCTAATAGAAAATGATGTTTATCAACACTACTAATGGAATCAAAAACTACTACATGATTTTGATTATCAATAATATAAATCTTTTGACAATAATTATAGGATGCCAGATATTTATTCAAATAGGAGTTTTCTGCAATTGTTTCCCAACGATCTGAATTGGTTTGATGATGGTTTAACAGATTGATCACTTTATTAATCTCACCCGATTTAGAGAGGAGGGACAATTCTCTTTGGCGATCCTGAAAAAACTGTTCAACCCTATTTTTCTTTTCTATTCTAAGAGAAATAAGTTGATCAAAAGTACGGTTAAGCAATGCTTGTTTTGAAAAATGGTAAGAGTAGCTGCCAATAATCACAATAACAAACACCCCCAACAGTACAAAATAGAGGATCAATTTTTCGGTAATGGAGATACTTTTCATGGTATAACTGATACAGATGCAAAGATATATAAAAAAAGGAAGCCATTATCGGGGAGATAACGGCTTCCTAAACACATTTAAAAACCTTGTTATAATAAACAGCTATAAATAGCGAGACTATTTTTTCTTAATAATTTTGTTCAAGACTACCTCTTTGTCTAATTTTTTGGTACAGAAGAACCAATCGTAACATGTAGTATCCTGATCTTTGTTTTCCATTCTATCTTTGGCAACACCACAAGAACCGGCTGGTGGAACGATAACATCATCACCCGGACGCCAATCAGCAGGAGTAGCAACTCCAAACTCATCTGCAGTTTGTAATGCTAAAACAACTCTGTAAAGTTCATCGAAGTTTCTACCTAAACTTAGTGGATAGTAAATGATGGTTCTGATCACCCCTTTTGGGTCGATAATAAACACGGCGCGAACAGCTTTTGTACTGCTTTCTCCCGGCATCATCATACCGTATTTTTGAGCCACTTCCATCGTGATATCTTCAATCAATGGGAATCTTACTTCTACATCTTTCATCCCTTTATATTCAATCTTCTCTTTGATAGTTCTTAACCAAGCAATATGACTGTATAAACCATCCACTGAAAGACCCACTAATTTGCAATTTGCTTCGTTAAATTTCGATTCCAAAGTGGCAAAAGTCATAAATTCTGAGGTACATACCGGTGTGAAATCTGCAGGGTGACTAAATAGGATAACCCAACTTCCTTGATAATCAGCAGGGAAATTGATAGGGCCTTGAGTTGTAACAGCTTTAAATTCTGGAGCTTGATCGCCGATTCTTGGCATTGAGACTGGTTGTACTTGTAAATTTTCCATTTTTATGTTCTTTTTTTTAATTGTTTTTTTGTCTTGTTTTGTGATGCAAAAATATAACGAATTTTTGTATTGATAAAACAAATTTTATCTATCTTTGCAATAGATTTTATCAATAGAACATTTAAAACCTTATACCATGAACATTCAACAATTAGAGTACGTAGTTGCTGTAGATCAATTTAAGAACTTCAGTAAAGCAGCTGATCATTGCTACATTACACAAGCTACCCTTAGCACAATGATTAAAAAACTGGAGGATGAGCTGAATGTGGTGATTTTTGACCGCAAAAACAACCCAGTCATGACCACTGATGAAGGAAAAGTGATCGTTAATCAAGCAGTTAAAATTCTTCAGGAGACCTATTATTTAAAAGAGATTGCGAAAAAAAATATCACAGCGGTTTCCGGAACTATTAAAATTGGGGTGATTCCAACAATCGCCAATTCATTATTACCCATTGTATTGATGCCGATGTTGAAAAAATATCCGGAATTGATGGTTGAGTTGTATGAAGTTACCACAAACAACATTTTAAAACAACTCAAAGAAGGAACACTTGATATGGGAATTTTAGCAACTCCTGTAGAAATGGAAGAGATTGAAGAGGAGATCCTTTATTATGAAACTTTAATGGTATATGGTGTATCGAATGAGGACACACAATTTATGATCCCCGAAGATATCAGAAATCATAAAATCTGGTTATTGGAAGAAGGAAACTGTTTAAGAAATCAATTTATCAATTTGTGTTCTTTAAAAAAGAAAGAGGATGTCCCTTCTAACTTAAAGTTTGATGCTCATAGTTTTGGAACACTTTTAAATATGGTGGATCAATTAGGGGGTCTTACCCTGATTCCTGAACTCTATTATCAAACATTAACGGAAGAGCGTAAAAAGAAAGTAAAATTCTTTAAATCTCCTATTCCTGTAAGAGAAGTGAGTATTGTTTATTTCCGTCCATTTGCCAAAAGAAATACAATTGTTGCATTAGCTGCTGATATTAAAAATATGGTTCAACCATTACTGATGACCAATCAATACAAAAACAGTGAGTTGGACATTGTAAAAATATAAGAAAAAAAGCTATTCGCGGGGAGCGAATAGCTTTTTACACACACAGAGAAATAAAATAATTCCTAAAATTTAATTCAAGAATCAAACCTTTGACTATTCAAATTATCAAAGGTTTAATTTGATTTATAAATTTTTTTCAAATTTATTTAATGCCCATCGTATTGTTTTATAAGTGAGCACTATAACTACCGGAAGGCTAATCAGCCATACTATTGATCCTAAATGTTCCATAATTTTCAATTTTTAATAGATTTTTTCATCATCACCATCTTCAGTGATATCTTTTTCTGAGAGTTTATGTTTTCCTAATGATTTGAATGCTACATAAATATACCATAAAATCACCGGTAACAATAGAGAGATGTAACTCATATAGGTTAAAGTAAATTTACTGGAAGAAGCATTTTCAATAGTTAATGAACTTTGTAAATCTGAAGTTGATGGGTAAAAACAGGTATTGTTGTATCCTAACACTAAAAATACACTGAGAACAGTAAGGAATGTTCCAATACCTGACATCCAAAATCCATGATTTTTCTTCACAAATACAGCACAAACGATACCCCAAAGAACGCCAACAACCCCTAAAAGAAACATCACGAGGACAACAGGCATTTCCAAAAAGTTATGTAAATATTTATAATTTTCCATAAATACTACTTTAGTTTGTGGGTCATAAGCAAATCCATCCATAGTTAGAACTCTCACTAAGAAAAATAGGAAAAATGGTAAAAACAATAAGGTATTCCATAACACTTGTTTTCTGCTTCTCTCTTTAATGGGATCGTTATCCACACTATAAATAAGGAATAATGCTCCTAAAATTCTGGATAAGAACATAATAGCAAAACCTAAAGCTAAATTGGTAAAGTTAAAAAGAATCTCAATACCATAAAATTGGGTTTGCCAGGTGGAGTGGTTGTAAGTATCTCTTATAAATTCACTTCCGGTAAAAAATGTAGCAACGGCAGCACCTAATAACAATGTTCCTAAAAATCCATTGATGTATAAAAAATATTCATACGTTCTGGCTCCAAAAATATTCCCTTTTTTTCTGCGGAATTCGAAGGCAATGGATTGTAATACAAAACAGAGTAAAAATATCTTCCAGGCATAATAGGCCCCACCAAAGGAGGTGGAATAGAATAAGGGGAATGAGGCAAACATCCCGGCAGCAAATACTACTAATGTTGTAAAAGTCAACTTCCATTTTCTTCCTACAGATGTGATCACCAAAGATTTTTCATTTTCGGTTTTCCCAACTATATCGATCAATGTTTGTCCACCTTGAACAAACAGTAGAAAAACTAAAGCACCGGCGACAATTGACATCACAAGCCACCAGTATTGTTGTAATTGGATATGGTCTAATATTTCAAACATGATTCCTCCTTTTATTTATTGGGTCCTTTTTTAATAGCATTTAACATGATTCTAAACTCGGCAATAACGAGTGCAATCAATACAGATAAGAATATCCAGAAAGTCAACAATACTGCAGTAGTGGTGATATTGGATGTTGAGTATGAGGTTGACAACAATCCGTCAATGGTCCAGGGTTGTCTTCCTACTTCTACAACTACCCAACCTGCCATTGAGGCTAAGAAAGAGATTGGGAACATCCAGATCCCAATTTTGAGGAGCCATCTGTATTTTTCCAATTTGTTTTTGATGCCCAACCACAAAAATACGCCTGCAACAAGAATCATCAATCCACCTACAATAACCATAATTCTGAAGGCATAGAAAACCATTGGTATCGGAGGAATTGCATCTTCCGGTTTTTCGAGTTGTCCAAAGCCCATATATTTATAATTTTCTTTAAAAACAAAAGCACTTACCGCTTTAACACTATCATTTTTATCTGCAACAGCCTGTTTATATTGAGCCAATGCTTCTAAAGCTAATTTTCCTTTTGCCATTTTTTCTTGTGCGGACATGATACCACGTTCGTGATTTCCATAAACTAAATCATTGATACCCGGTACATAAGCACTCATACTGTTATACCCAAGGATTGACAACATTTTAGGAATCTCAATACGCATTAAAAATGGATCTTTTTGATCACCGATCTCTTTTGAAGGATTTAAAATTCCCACCCCTACTAAGCCTGCACCTGCTTTTCCTTCGTATAATCCTTCCATAGCCGCTAATTTGGCAGGTTGGTGTTGGGCAACAGCAATTGCAGACTGGTGACCGGAAACAGCGGTAAACAAACTAGCCATTAATCCAAAAACAGCTGCAATAATGATGCTTCTTTTAGCCAATAGCAGTTCTCTTTTTTTCAAAAGGTACCAGGAGCTGATAGAGATCATAAAAAATGCAGCAACACCCATACTCGAAACGACGGTATGGATAAACTTATTGATCGCAAAAGGAGAGAAAAGGACGGCCCAGAAGTCCACCATTTCGTGGCGAGCTAAATCCATATTGAATTCCATTCCAATCGGGTAACTCATCCAGGCATTGGCAACCAAAATCCACAAGGCAGACAATGTGGCACCAAATGCTACTAAATAGACTGAAAGAAGGTGAAATTTTTTGCTCAGCTTACCCCATCCAAAAAACATTACCGCAATAAATGTTGATTCTAACAGGAAGGCCATTAATCCTTCGGCAGCCAGGGGTGCTCCGAAAATATCGCCCGATAACCAGGAGTAGTTGGACCAGTTGGTTCCAAACTCCAGCCCGAGAATAATTCCGGTTCCGACACCAATTGCGAAATTGATACCGAACAGTTTTGCCCAGAATTTGGCAATCTTTTCCCATTCGGGATTGCCGGTTTTGACAAAGATTGTTTGCGCGAAGGCAATTACATAAGTTATTCCGATGGTGATCGGAACGAACAACCAGTGGATGATTGCAGTCATGGCAAACTGCGCTCTTGACCAGTCGACTAAAGAAAAATCGATAGATTCCATCATAATGAATTGTTTTTGGGTTCAGGTACTATATGTTTTACGACATCGTCGATTTGTTGTTTTTCACTATCATATTTGGGTTTAAAATACTTTGGGAAAAGGAAACTCTGAAATAGTCCATGAAAGATTAACATTTTGACTATCACAATAATCAGCAAAATTTTGGCAAGTTTAGATCCTTTGATAAAGAGATAAACCGCACTAAATATGCGTTTAAAGGGGGCTCCTAAACGGTGTAAAAAGGCCATAAAACGATTTTCCATTTGTGGTGGTTTAGAAATGAGAGACAAAACTAATCTTTTTTTTAATAACTTTTACAAATATGTATAAATTTTTTCAATACCACCGATTGAAAATATGAATAGAGAATTAGTGAATTAGCAAATTTGTAAATGAGCAAATGCCATTTATTTTTTATTGTTTTGCTCACATTGCAATAGGTTCAATTGATTCCGAACACTAAAAATTGGATTCCAGAGCTCTTCCATAAAATGGCTCACAAAATTTCCCTTTTCAATCTGTTCATTCAATGTAAATAATATTTCGATGTTTATAAGATTTGAAATATAAATATTCATTTTGTTTTTTAAATCAATAGAGGCTACTGGGTAGCTTTTTAAAAACTCATAATATGTAATAGATTGAATATCTGACACATCAAAAGTGTATAAACATTCATTTTTTTCATAATATTTGATTTTGGATTTGTTTTCTATCTCCATTTTAATATATTGATCATGTTTAATTTTGATTCTATAAATAATAAAATTAAATAGTAACAAAACAAGTACGATTATAGTTAAAAAAATGATTGTAAATGAATTAAAAAATCTTTCACCCAATAAAATAAAAACAACCAGGAATATTGAAACAACATACCAAATAACATTTTTAATCCATTTGTTTTCCGCTTTTAAAACTATAATATCTGAGTTCATTTTAAAAATTTGAATGAACAAATATAGTAAAATTTTTTAAATGTTACTTTTTAATATTTCAATATCACAAAGTCACTCTAAGTCATTCCCCTTTCCCCCTTCGCCTTTAGCCTTTCGCCTTTCGTCTAAATTTTGTATCTTTGTATTAACCAAAAAAACAATTTATATTCATGAAGACTACTGAAAATAAAGCGGATATAAAATCCGCAAGCGCTGCTGAATCTGAAAAAACTTCATTTCCGGTGCTTAATATGCATTGCGCTTCCTGTGCAATGAATGTTGAGAATACTGTTAAAAAAATAGATGGAGTCTCTTTTAGTAATGTTAATTTCGCAAATGCCACGCTCACTGTAGAGTTTGACCACCATAAAGTATCACCCGAAGAGATTCAAAAAAATATTCAGGAGATCGGTTTTGATATCATTTTAGGTTCTAAAGTAGAACAAGAAAAAAAAAAGGAGGAGGAGCATATTGAACATTTTCAGAAAATGAGAAGCAAGACGATATGGTCTGCTGTTTTTTCTGTTCCTGTTTTTATTATTGGGATGTTTTTTATGGATCTCCCTTATGCGAATTGGATCATGTGGGGTTTAGCTACTCCGGTTTTATTCATTTTCGGACGCCATTTTTTTATAAATGCATGGAAATTAGCCGGTAAACGTCAGGCCAATATGGATACTTTGGTTGCATTAAGCACTGGAGTTGCCTATATTTTCAGCGTATTCAATACCCTATTCACTCATATTTGGGAGCATAATCATGTCTATTTTGAAGCATCTGCTGTGATCATTACCTTTATTTTGTTGGGAAAACTACTGGAAGAGCGTGCAAAAGGGAACACCTCATCTGCTTTGAAGAAACTTATGGGTTTACAACCTAATGAAGTAACTATTCTGGACTCCAACGGGAACCAGCAACTGATTCCTATTCAAAATTTAACAAAAGGGAGCATCGTATTGGTTAAACCGGGCGAAAAAATTGCTGTTGACGGTACCGTTCTAAATGGGGAATCTTATGTGGATGAGAGTTCATTTACCGGAGAACCGATTCCCATATTAAAATCTGCAAACAGTTCCGTGTTAGCGGGAACCATCAACCAAAAGGGCAGTTTTACCTTTAAAGCTGATAAAGTGGTGGAAGAAACCCTGTTGGCTCATATCATTAAAACCGTCCAGGATGCTCAAGGGAGTAAGGCTCCGGTTCAAAAATTAGCTGATAAAATTGCCGGTATTTTTGTTCCGGTAGTACTTGGTATTGCCTTTATTACATTTTTAATTTGGACCATCTTTGGCGGTGAAAATGGTGTTTCTCAAGGATTATTGTCCATGATCACGGTGTTGGTGATTGCTTGTCCATGTGCTTTAGGGTTAGCAACTCCTACAGCTGTAATGGTTGGAATCGGTAAAGGGGCCAAAAACGGAATCTTAATTAAAGATGCTGAGAGTTTGGAGATCACTAAAAAAGTTACTACTGTGGTGCTTGATAAAACCGGAACCATTACCGAAGGCACTCCTGCTGTTACCAATACAAAATGGCTGAAAGACAATGAGATGATGAAATCAATTTTCTTATCTCTCGAAGCACAATCGGAACATCCATTAGCTGATGCCGTAGTAAAAAGTTTGAACCAACACTCTCAATTAACGTTAACCAGCTTTCAAAGTGTCACCGGAAAAGGGGTTCAGGCCTATTTTTCAGGAATTCTTTATTTTGCCGGAAATCAAAAGTTTATGGAAGAGCAAGGGATAGCAATCCCAAAAGAGTGGATTGATCTGGCTTCAGAATGGCAAAAAGAGGCCAAGACCATTGTTTGGTTTGCCAATAGTGAACATATTCTGGCTATTTATGGAATTTCCGATCAAATGAAGCAAAGTTCCATTGAAGCGATCCAATTATTAAAAAAACAACATATTGAAGTGATTATGTTGACGGGAGACAATCCTGAAACCGCTGCCAGCATTGCCAAACAAGCACAAATTGATCATTTTGAGGCAGGTTTATTACCTCATCAAAAGGCTGAATTTATCAAAAATTTACAAAAACAAGGGAAAATTGTAGCAATGGTTGGTGATGGAATTAATGATTCAGTAGCATTAGCACAAGCTGATGTGAGTATTGCTATGGGAAAAGGGAGTGATATTGCGATGGATGTAGCTAAAATGACCATCATTTCATCTGATTTAACCAAAATTGCAGATGCCATACAATTATCTAAAAAAACCGTTCAAATCATCAAACAGAACCTTTTCTGGGCCTTTATCTACAATATTATCGGAATTCCAATTGCCGCAGGTGTTCTTATTCCTTTAGGATTTATGTTAAATCCTATGATTGCCGGTGCTGCTATGGCATTGAGCAGCGTAAGTGTCGTCTCAAATAGTTTAAGATTAAAATAATATGATTATGGAACAAGTTATTGAAAATGTTAGAATTGCACTTCAATCCCATGCTGATGAAAAAGCACGACAAGCGATGCTCCGCTTTTTTAAGGAACCCATTGATTGCTATGGCATGAAAAGTGCGGTTGTTGATCAGATCTCTAAAGAAAATTTTAAAAAGATCAAAGATTACTCCAAAAAAGAGATCTTTGATATTTGTGAAACTCTTTGGCAATCACCTAAGATTGAGGAAAATATGCTGGCTTGTTCCTGGAGTTATAATATCCGAAAATCTTATGATCAACACGATTTTGAACTTTTTAAAAAATGGATCGGTAACTACGTAAATAATTGGGCAACCTGTGATACCTTCTGCAATAGAAATATGGGTGATTTAATTCTTAAATACCCTCATTTTTTAGCTCATTTAAAAGAGTTTACCAAATCAGAAAACCGATGGATGAAAAGAGCTGCTGCTGTTTCATTGATTGTTCCTGCCCGAAAAGGATTGTTTCTGAATGATATGTTCGAAATCGCTTTACATCTTCTCGAAGATCCGGATGATATGGTTCAGAAAGGGTATGGCTGGATGCTCAAAGTAGCGAGTCAGACTTATCAAACGGAAGTTTTTGAGTTTGTGATGCAACATAAACAACGTATGCCTCGTACAGCATTGAGATATGCTATAGAAAAAATGCCTGATGATTTAAAAAAACTAGCTATGTCCAAGTAAATATGAAACGAAATTTCCTTTTTTTTGGGGTTTTATTCATGCTGACCATGCAGATTTCACTACAAGGACAAAGCATTTATGATGATTACAGATCTATTTTATGGGATCAGTTAGATTCTTCAAGATCAGTCAATTGGTATGTAGCAGGAATAAGAGATACGGATACTACCGGTTTTATTATTGCTGATCTATCCCAATTAGGAATTGTAAATGATGGAATTACAACGAACGATCTTTTAATAGATTCTATTTTGCAGTTTACCTATTCACCGGGTATAGTTTTACTTTTTCCGACTGGCAATTTTTTGTTTCATAACACGATTTATCTACCTTCCAATTGTGTGGTAAAAGGGGCTGGACCAAACGATACTGAAATCATTTTTGATCTCTTATCCGCTCATGATGGCTTTCGAATTTCAGGATCTCAAACTCAGGATACGGCAAGTATTCTCATGGAACCACCATTCAAAGGTAACCGGCTCATTGTTGATCGGACTGATTTTATTGATTCAAATGATTGGCTTAAAATTATTCAAAATGATGTAAGTTTGATCACTTCTGATTGGGCTTTAGGAACAGTGGGACAAATTGTGCAAGTGGATTATATTCAAGGAGATACAATTTACTTAAAATCAGAAATTCGTTATCCTTATCTTTTATCCAATAATCCTAAAGTGATTCGCTTAAATATGAAATCCAATATTGGAATTGAATGTTTGAAGATTAGAAGAGTAGATAATACTGCTCCGGTTCACACTTCAAATATCTCGGTTCAGTATGGGAATAATATTTGGATTAAAGGGATTGAATCTGAAAATTGTAATTTTGCGCATATTGATATTCGAAATAGTTCCAATATATTTGTATCAAAATCTTATATACATCATAGTTTTGAATATGGTGGAGACGGCAGAGGCTATGGTGTAATGCTTCATTATACAACAAACGAATGCAGAATTGAAGACAATATTTTTAATCATTTGAGGCATTCCATGATAGTTCAGGCCGGATCCAATGGAAATGTGTTTAGTTTTAATTATTCATTTTCTCCTTTTTGGACTAATAGTTCTGATATTTTACCCTCTGATGCTGCCGGTGATATGGTTTTGCATGGAAATTTTCCCTATTCCAATCTTTTTGAACAAAATGTGTGTCAAAACATAGTGATTGATAACTCCCATGGAGCCAATGGTTTATACAATACATTTTTCAGAAATCGGTGTGAAAAGTATGGCATCTTTTTTAGTGATGCTACTTCACCCGGACAGAATTTTATAGGAAATGAGATTGTAAACACTTCATTTCCATATAGTTTAGTTAATTATACTATTTTAGGAACAAATCATTATCAATACGGGAACAACAATAAAGGGAATATAACGCCGTCCGGAACCCAAAACCTCACCGATTCATCTTATTGTTATTTTTATAGACCTGAATTTGTTCCTGTCAACCAATGGGGACAATTTGGGCCACCAAACACGCTCAATCAAGTTACTGAAAATCCCGCAAAAACCAGATATTTGAATCAACAAATTTTCATCAATAGCTGTTATGAAAATCCTGATCATATCAGGGAAAATGATTTAGATTTGGTATTGATTTATCCCAATCCAACAACCGGAATGCTTACAATCAATGGTGATTTAAATTTTCAATCGATTAATATTCTGGATATGTACGGTAAAATTATTTTTGTTAAAGAAACTTTTGATTCTGAAAATAAAATTCAAATAGATTTATCTAAACAAAAAGCCGGACTATATCTTGTAAATCTATATTCCGGCTTTCATAAGAAAACAGTAAAAGTTATCCTTTTTTAAACACTTAGTTAAATTTAAAGTGAGAGGTTATAGAAGTTTGATCTACAACACTTTGAATTACATCTGCTAATAATTTTGCAATCGAAACCACTTCCACTTTGGAACATTTACACTTAAGTGGAATAGAATCTGTTAAAACTAATTTATCAATAGAAGATTCTTCAATATTTTTAGGACCATCACCGGAAAGTAAACCATGTGTACAGATAGCAATTACGCTTTTAGCTCCTTGTTCTTTTAATTTGGCAGCCGCTTTGCAGAATGTACCACCTGTATCAATTATATCATCAACTAAAATGCAGTTTTTCCCTTTCACATCACCAATAATCTGAATACTTGCTACTTCATTTTGTTTTTCTCTTTGTTTAAATCCTATAGCAAGATCACAATCTAACGATTTGGCATAAGAGGAAGCTCTTTTGGTTCCACCTGTATCAGGAGAAACGATACAAAGATTTTCTAAATTTAAACTTTTAATATAAGGATAGAATACGTTAGAAGCGTACATGTGATCCACAGGAATTTCAAAAAATCCTTGAATTTGATCTGCATGTAAGTCCAAAGTGATCACACGGTCAACACCGGCAGCACTTAACAGATTCGACATTAATTTAGCTCCGATGGAAGTTCTTGGTCTATCTTTACGATCTTGTCTGGCATATCCAAAATAAGGGATCACAGCAATAATTTTGTAAGCAGATGCTCTTTTTGCTGCATCAATCAGAATAAGTAATTCGAGAATATTTTCGGCAGGAGCATGTGTAGGTTGAATGATGAAAACGTATTTACCTCTAATGGTTTCGTTGTAATAGGCTTGAATTTCGCCATCTTTAAACTGAGCGATTTCAACTTTTAACAACTCCATATTAAGGTGTTGAGCAATTTTTTCAGATAGTTCCCGATTAGCCCTTCCGGAAACTATTGCTGTCTGATGTTGATCCATAATATATTGAATATTAGTTGATTAAAAAATGTGATTACCAATTGCAAAGATACAAACTTTTTTTTCTCAATGTTCAAAAAAAATCATTATTTTTGCGTCATATTAAAAAACAGATCAGAATAATCAGACATGTTATGAAAAGAGTTCTACTATCCCTATTTTTTATTGTTTTTGTCTTTGAGACAATATTTGCTCAATCACCTTCAAAATACTGGATTCAATTTAAAGATAAACAAGGAACGCCTTACACAATAAGCAAACCTGAACAATTTTTATCGCCAAAAGCAATTGAAAGAAGAGCAAAATATCAAATTTCCATTACTGAACAAGATTTACCTGTTAGCCCTGTTTATATTCAAAAAGTGATGGAATTGGATTCCAATATGGTCTTGTTTACCAAATCAAAATGGTTAAATGGTATCACCATCTATTCTGAAAAAGAAAACATCATGGAGCAGATTCAAAAACTGGATTTTGTTGTTTTTGTTGAAAAAACAATCCCCATGAAAGAAAAAGAGGAAAAAATTACATCAGTTTATCATTATAATAACACCATTCCTCCTGTAACTTCAACCGGAATCCCTAAAGATATTGATTACGGTTTGAGCTACGGACAAGTTAAAATCAACAACATTCACTGGTTACACAGAATGGGTTTTAATGGTGAAGGGATCAATTTAATGGTGTTGGATGGTGGATTTCAAAATATTGATGAGATTTCCCAATTTCAGTTTTTAAGAGAACAAAACAGATTAAGAGAAGTGAAACATATTGTTTCCCCTTCTGCTGATCCTTTCAGAGCGGGAAGCCACGGAACCATGGTATTATCCTGTATTGCAGCATATATTCCCGGTGAATTAGTGGGAACAGCTCCGGGAGTAACCGTATGGATGGCTCAAACAGAAGATGGAAATAGTGAAAACAAGGTGGAAGAGGATAACTGGGTTGCTGGTGTAGAATGGGCTGATAGTTTGGGTATTTATGTGATCAATTCCTCTTTAGGATATACCAAATTTGATGATTCAACTAAGGTTCGGGTCAATCAGGATTTAACCGGTAAAGTGAGTAGAGCATCCATTGCGGCCTCCTTTATTGCTTCCAAAGGGATGATTCTTTGCAATAGTGCCGGAAATGAAGGGGGAAAACCATGGAATCTGATCGGATGTCCTGCCGATGCTTCAGATATAATTACTGTAGGTGGTGTTGATGTAGATGGAAAAAGAGCCTATTTTAGTTCGTATGGTCCAACAGCTGATGGTCGTATTAAACCTGATGCCGTGGCTGTTGGAGCAGATGCTTACGTTGCAAATCCAAGAGGAATTGCAATCCGGGCAAATGGAACCTCTTTCTCTTCTCCTTTAATGTCAGGAATGGTGGCTTGTTTATGGCAGGCTTTCCCACAAAAAAATGCATTTCAAATTATGGATGCAATAAGAAAAAGTGGGGATCGTGCTGCAAATCCTGATAACTCTCTTGGTTATGGAATCACTGACTTTATAAAAGCATATAATATTTTGAATCAAACTTATGAGATCAAAGATTTAACCATAGAATTCAAATCGTATGTGATTACAGACAAAAAAATTCTGATCACGATCACAGGTTCTGATGCAAAAGAGATTCAAATAAAAACTACTATGCGATCAAATCCTGAAAAGTTTAAAGTTAAAAAAATCAAACTAAAACCAGGTAAAAATGAGATCAAATTGAAATCATCCAAATTGAAGAAAAATCAAAAATATGATTTTTTGGATATAACCATCAATGAAGTAAACAATTCACAATCATTACAATACGTTCTTGGTATTGAAAAATCTGAAAAAAAATAATATAAAACCTAACATTTATGAAAAGAATTAATTTAATTTTATTAGCTATTGTTACACTTTCATTATTTGTAACATCTTGTGAACCTGAGTATTATAAACCAACCAATCCAAAATACAAAGTGGGTGACCTTGTTGAGATTGACGGAGTTGAAGCTGTTGTTTATTTTGTATCCTTTGATGGTGAACATGGCCAAGCGATTGCTGCAAAAGCTGAAGCTGCTTTACAATGGGCTACCAGTGCTATTGAAACGGGTGCAACAAGTTCTACTAATGGATATTTTAACCAAGATACCGTTCAAAGCAGACCTATGGGTGGTGGTTCTGACTGGAGATTACAGTTCCCTGCATTTTATGCTGCTTTTAACGTCGCCGGTTATACTCCTCCTATTACTCCTGCACAATTACAAACCATCAAATGGTATATTCCTTCAATTGAAGAATGGAAATTTATCTTTGAATATTATGACCTTATCAATGGTTCAATCCCAGCTGAAATTGGATATAAAAAATTAAGAAGCAATGTCAAATATTGGACATCTACAGAAATTGATGCAACAAATACAAATATGATCACCTATAGCAACGGCACTTGTACTGTAGAAGAAAAAATGAAAACCAATAACGACCCTTGTTACAGAGCTATTATCAAATTCTAAAATGAAATATTCATTTCCGATATTTGTACTGGCAATTTTCTTACTCACTGCATGTGATCCTGATCCTAAAACTGGTGATGTTGCAATACATTTCACCCATTATGTAGATCAGTCTCCCCTTCAATTGAATCAAACAATTTATACAAATGCAGCGGAGAATCCCTATCAGGTGAATGAAGTGAAATATTTTGTTTCCAAACTCTATTTTATTACAACCGATAATAAACTAGTAAAAGTGGAACAAGATGCCGGTTTACATTATGTGGATTTGAATTACCCAGCAACGACTTCCTGGAATATTGAAAATATTGAAGAAGGTGACTATCAAGCAGTTCAGTTTGTATTTGGATTAGATGAAGCGGATAATCTATCCAATCGTTTTCCCAATGCCCCTGAATGTAACTTCTTCTGGCCGCAACATTTAGGGGGTGGCTATCATTATATGCAGATTAACGGGAAATGGCAACCTCCAACGGGGAATCTGAAAAATTTCAATTTTCATACAGGAATTGGACAATTATACTACAGTAATGTATTAGCAATCGATTCGATTTATGCTTATGTCCATAATTATATAGCATTAACAGTTCCTGTTTCTTTTACGATTAACAAAGATAAAACTTCGAATCTCGAGTTGAGAATGAATCTCGATCAATGGTTCAAGGATCCTTATGTTTATGACTTCAATTATTTTGGAAGCAGCATCATGCAGAACCAGAATGCGCAGTCGGTCATAAAAGCAAATGGACGGAATGTTTTTCAGATCAATCCATTACTGGAAGAATAAAAAAAAGGCGCTTTAAATAAGCGCCTTTTTTTTTGTATTATTAAAGAAAAATTATCCAATAATCTCTTCTACTCGTTGTAATAGTTGAGTTTCTCTTTCTTTTGCTTTAGCAAGATACTCTGCAGCTTTAGCAACAATTTCGGTAGCAAAAGTTTTATCATTCAATCCGGAAGCATTGATTTTAACATTCAAATAAGCTCCGGTAACAGCAGCTTTTGCGCATAAAACACCCACACCTGCATCGGTTACAGAATTTGGATTTCCTTTGTTGATCATCGCTTCACAAAGATCGAAAACATCGTACGAACGTTGTAAAGTGCGGAATGGGATCTCAATAGCATATTTAGTAGCTGCTTCCAAAGCATTTTTTCTGGCAGCTTTCTCTTCATCGGTTCCTTTTGGCATCCCTAAAGCATTCATAATCAGGTTGAATGAATTGGTATCTTCATCCACTAACCAGATCAATTCCTCTTTAATTTTTTGTCCTTCCACTGCATAATTGGAGAACTCTTCCCATCTGTCATCCCAACCAGGTTTATGTGAGGAAAGATTAGCCACCATCGTACCCAAAGCAGCGCCTAGAGCGCCCATGTAAGCAGCAATAGAACCACCACCGGGAGCAGGACTCTCAGAGGCTGTTTCATTAGCAAAACCAACACAAGTCATATCTACCAACTTTTTAGTGGAGTTCTCTTTCTCTAACAAATACTCGATCACTTTTTCTTCAGGAACGAATGGTTTTAGATCATCTAATCCCATTGATTTTACCGCGATTTTGATCACTTCTTTCTCATCAATACCCAAAGAGCGTTGTTGTTTTTGTAAGAAGAAATAACCGGCATCCAATAATGCTTTTTTAGGAACTAACCCCACAATTTCTGCACCGGTTACGCGAATTCCTCTTTCTTCCGCTTTCAGACGAACCTCTTCAAACGCAAAGTGAAGTGGAGTTGCAGAGGTGTTGGTGATATTCATGGATACCTGAGCAATTCCGTACTCTTCAATGAACCAGCCAATCGCTTTGGTTCCTTTTAAAGTTCCGGGGATATCGATAGTTTTCCCTTTTTCATCTTTCATAATCTTTCCGGTGATCGGATTTCCTTCTCTCATGGGGCGACCTTTTTCACGAACGTCGAAAGCAATCGCATTCGCACGACGGGTTGAGGTGGTATTTAAGTTAAAGTTCACAGCAATCAAAAAATCGCGGGCACTTATAGCTGTTGCTCCACTTTTACAAACAGATTCGTTGAATTCAGCAGGTCCAAAATCGGGTTTCCAATCAGGATTCACCAATTTTTCTTTAAGACCTTCATATTCTCCGCGGCGACAGTTAGCCAGGTTGCGTCTTTTTTCTTCAAAAGCAGCATTTTCATAGCAATATACAGGAATACCAAGCTCCTCTCCTACTCTTTTAGCCAATTTGCGGGCATAAGCTGCTGTTTCCTCCATGGTGATATTAGAAACGGGAACCAAAGGACAAACGTCAGTAGCGCCAAACCTTGGGTGATCTCCATGATGTGTACTCATGTCAATCAACTCCTGAGCTTTAGCGATCACTTTCACGGCTGTTTCCACCACTTCGTCGGGAGTACCCACAAAAGTAACGACAGTACGATTCGTTGAAAATCCGGGATCCACATCCAACAGTTTTACACCTTCAGATTTTTCGATCACCGCTGTAATTTGATGGATAATATCCATGTTTCTTCCTTCACTAAAATTGGGAACACATTCTATTAACTGTTTCATAATGATAATGTTATATAATATTTTTTGTTTTTCATTTGAATGTGCAAAGGTACAATTTTTTTTCTAGCAGGCATAGTGTGAAGAGATCCAATTTCAATTTATTTGAACCTATTTATTAGGAATGAGCAATAAGAAAATAATTAGTATTTAGAAATTTCTTTTTCTAAAGATCCTTGTTTGAGATTTCCCGATACCATAGTTTGATCATTTATTGAAATGATATTATCATCATCAGAAGTAATTAAATAAAATTGAGTTGTATAATAATATGGGTTTGATACAGTTACGCTACTTGGGAAAAATTGAAACATTACCTTTACTTTTTCAACGTAATTTTCAATTTCTAAAACGTCAGATTTACCCCCATTGCCGGTAACATCGCCAATATTTACTTGACCAACAACTTCATTATCCTGGTATAACAATAATGTTACACTATATAAAGTTCCATTTTCGTTTCCACCATTGTTAATATGTGTAACATTGTTAACAAATTGAACAGTTGAAGGCTTATTACAGGAAACGAAAATTCCCAATAAAGCTGTTACTACTAATAATAAATAAATTCTTTTCATCATTGTGTTTTTTTAAATGGTTATTGTTTTTAATCTATTTTATTTTTTTTAAAATATTTACAGAATCAGTATATTTTTCCATTTATGATTTCAACATTTTAATAAAGTGGTTTAAAGTGACTGCAAATATATAAAAAAATGCAAAAGATTTGATCATAGGAAATAAAAATTAAAATAGTTTATTTTACTTTTGAAAATGTAATAATGGATCGCAGATTAAATGGATGGTTTGCAACACGAATGAAAAGGATCTGTAAAAATCAGCGTTTGAAAATCTGTGTCATCAGCGTTCCAATTTTGAAGAAAATGTAAAAATAAACAATCAAAAAAATAAACAAAATAGCTATTTACGTAGTAAAATCAATATTAATCATATAATAATTTAGGTTGTATTTTTAAAAAATAAAGGGAATAAATCTTTTAGTTCGTTTCATGTATTGTACGTACTTGTCCCCGAAAAAAGCTTTACACTCTTTTTCATCCCATATTGCTGTATAATATAAAAAAACTGTTGACCGGGTTCCCCATTTTTTTCATCATCATTACACCGGCAACAACCAAATAAATGGATATGAAAAGAAAAATCCATGAAAATATCTGACGTATTGAAAAAGGATCCTTAAACCAAACATTATAGTTTGAAGATAAAAGCCATGCAATGCACTCCCAGCTCACAAATCTATAAAATCCATGTGTTTTAAAGTTCAGTAAGGTTCTCCAGGAGACCATTACAATTACTACTGATAAAATTGCAAAAGGGATCATATTTAGGCACTTTTTTCTTAACGTTTATATCATTTTTCATTTTCTTAGATGTAATCCGGTTCAAATTCTTCTTGTTTTAATATCATGACAATTGGATGCTAAAAGCTCACAAGACTTTTAGCAATATCATTCCGGAATTGGGGATTAACATCAACTTCATCAGCAAATTTTTTCCATTGATTTACAGTATCATTAATTTCATCCACAATATCGGCTGCTTTTTTGCATCGGATGGATTCTCCAACAACTAATAAATCTGCTTTTGTTATCTCATCTCTCTTTCCATTTATACTTAGAGCATGTTGACTAACCCAATAGCTTTCAGGACGATATGCATGACAAATATCGTATGCCGGAGCTAATTCCCACTTCCCATTTTGCTTTAATAAAAAGGCAAAATTTTTGGTATGATCATCACAATTCCGAGCAATAACATTAAAAACCATTCGCCGGAACATTTGCTCTGCATCGGCATAAGAAAGTTTAAGTTCTCTCATACATTGAAAAAGTTGTTCATAACTGAAGCTATTTACCAAATTAAAATCAAAATGTTTCATTGCACAGAATGTTTGTACATGATATTTTTCTTCTCCACCATTACGATCAAAACGTTTAGTCATAAAATGCGCTCTTCCGTTTTCTTCCAATAATCGTGAAGGCATCATTTCAATACCACAAGCTTTTGCCATATTGTAGTAGGCTATTTCTACTCTTCCATAACCATAACTATTTCCTAATTGAACATCATTTACTCCATCAAGCTTGATGAGCCAATGTTCAAAGCCTTTAGGAGCCTTTGTTTGACCCGATTTAACCTCTCCACTCTTTTCATTCCAAGCAATAACCGCTTTTGGACGTGCACCACCGGCTGATGTTCCAATTTTTAAAATATCCAAAACAGCTTTTTCTTCATCTTTATTGAGATTTGTAGTAAAATCTTCTCTATTGTTGAGCATTTTTTGCGCTGTAGCAACAAGAGAATCTATTTCTAATGAAAATGCTTTTTTACTTTCTTTGGGAACTGTAGGTTCAAATTCCAGTGCACCCATTCCACGAGTTCCAATAAAACATAACGTTTCTATTGGATTCATATCATCTTGTGATCGTCCTTGATGTGTTAGCCACAAATTGATTAACTGTTTACCGTATTTATCAGGTAATGAATCTGCTAATAATCCCGGTAACCCTTTGAAAGTATCATATTCTGAATTTTTCTCCATTCGAAGTTCTGGAAACAAAAACTGATTTTGTTTTTCTGAAATGGACATTTTTAAAGGAGCCAAATCCCATCCTAATTGTTTGAATTTTGAATCAAATTCGAAAGTGGCAATGCCGGTATTTTTGTCCCATACTACAGCACCAACCAATTGATCCCATATTTTAACTTCCGCTACTTCCATAGTTTACCAATCAGATTTTTCAATGTTTTCGTTCTTCCTTGATGATCCTTTTGCTCGTTTCCGTTTCTCTTTTTGCAGCTTTGCCAATGCTAAAGGACTTACAGTTTCTTTTACTTCAAATTCCGAAAGTACCTGTAGTTGATCTAAAACTCGCAAAACTTGTATCAACGTTGGAACAGTAACTGTATCACCTCGTTCCAGCAAGCTCAATGTAGAACGACTGATTCCTGCAGAAGTAGCCAGCTCAGTTTGAGTTTTATTTTGTTCCATCCTTGTATGCCGAATAAATGTCCCAATGTATTCAGCCAACGCTTTATCGCTCATGGAAGCCCATTCTCTGAAATATTTGTCTATCATAATAGTAACATTTAATAGGTTATGAATGAATTCGAATGCAAAAATACACTTTTTTTAAACAAAAACAATAATTTGTATGATATTTCATTCATAATCGAATATATATACATTTAGTGCATGATTTATCAGTCATTTTTAAACAATTCAACCATTTTTTTCAACCATAAAAACAATGGCATTCATCAATTGTCCAATGATTTGATAGTCCAAGTCAATTTTATGTCTAATTTCGGGTTCAGGTCTAACTCGTGACATAAGAATTAAAAAAGTTTATTTTATTATTGAAAATGCAATAATGGAACGCAGATTACACGGATGCTTAGCAATAAGAAGATACGGATCTGAGTTAAGCTAGGGGGCTTTAGCGTCGATTAGCCGGGGAGGGTTGGTTTATTTATTTATTTGTTTGTCACGAGGAAAAGGGGAATTGAGTTTTACGGGTTGTTTACAATAGTGATTCTTTTTTGGAGAAAAACTTGCACCTATTTTTATTCATTAATTCAAAGATATTTTTCCATTTGTAATAGTAAAACTATACAATACAGAGGTATCAACATTTCTATTATTAATTTTTCCGGCAGT
The DNA here is from genome assembly GCA_942493315.1 of uncultured Bacteroidota bacterium. GTDB lineage: Bacteria > Bacteroidota > Bacteroidia > Bacteroidales > WCHB1-69 > UBA5429. The sequence continues at coordinate 3,400,073 of OW818690.1, forward strand.
CCACTTTTTTAATTCTGCAAATACAGCTACAATTTGATTATCCAATTCAGCACTTTTTGTCTTATTATCAATCTCACATCTAACAAGTTCTCCTTTGCAATTGATGATTAAATTAACCATTCCCTTAACCTCATAATTTGGGTTATCGTTAAGAAAACTCACTTTCGCATTTAATTCCTTTTCAATTTGTTCATCAGTTTTAGGTGCTATTGCTTTAACTTGTCCATTTCCAGGAAAAGGTAAAATAACAACTACATAGTCATTATCACAAACACCTTCAATAGGTTCTTTCACTTCCATAATAGCTACCATATTACTCACAGAACTATTTTTGGGTGTGGCACAAGAGCTTATCATACCTACGATTAATAATCCTAGAAAAAATTTAATTTTTTTGTTGTTTTTCATCATTGTTTATGTTTTAATTATTAAAAAAGTTTAAACTATTTTTATGTCAAAAAGGTATGCTTTTCTTGTTAGAATTTAGTAACAATTATCCTTCTTTTACTTATCTTCAATATAATCTATTTTTATTCGAGTTTCTCGGTTAATCGAAATTTTTAATGTAAAATTTCCTTTTAATATTTTCTTATCGCCTATATGATCAAAGGATGTTGCTACTATTTTTGTTGCAAATCCTTTCCAAAAGAAAAATTTTTTTTTGGTAAAAGTGATTTCATAAGAATTGTATTCCCAAAACCCATTAATCTCAACTGTTTTGCTATATGACTTTGGTTTTATATTTTTTAATTCAGTCTTTACACCTTCAAAAGTAAAGATATAACTGTCGATTGTGTAATAACTATTATTATATACTCTGAGTTTAACTCCAGAATTATCTGTTTGTCCATTTATAGGATTCAAAATTATCAGAAAGAAAATTGCTAACAATAATTTATTCATTATGATTGAATTTTGTATACCAACCTGTTTATTACATTTATTTTTTATCTATTTATAACGACTATATATTAAAACATGCCGGTTAGCGATATGATTTTTAGATGGAGTTAGTCTGTTTTGTTGGGATAGTATTAGATCTCATTCAGCGTGCAAATATAAACATTTTTTTTAATGTGCAAATAATAAAAAAAGACTACGGACCACAGACTACGGACCACAGACTTTCAAATCGCTTTATGTTATTACTATTTTTATTACTTCAGAATGAAGCCAAAATTAGTGCTTATATCATCTCAATTCTTACGCATATAACAACCTTAAGCGACAGTCACTCTTGCCTGATTTAGAGCCCCTCACCCCTAATTTAGAACCGACCATCCTGATTTTAACCCCCTCATGGCTAAATTAGAACCGACCATGGCTGATTTAAAACCACTCTTGTCCGATTAAGAACCGCTCATGTCCGATTTAGAAGCAACCATGTCTGATTTAGAGCCGACCGTGGGTGAATTAGATCCACTCTTGTATGATTTAGAACCGCTCATCACTTTCTGCACCCCACTCACGACTTTTAATGGAGTCTATTCAATAAACCGTGTCTAAAAGGAAAAAATTGAATGAAAAATGACTATTGAATACCTTCGTCCTTTGTCCTTCGTCCTTTTCATGGCGGCGGCGCTTCGATACGAAACCTGATTTGTCTTATTTTTTAAATTTTGTCCGGAATGCGGTTTCTACTCAGCGACCTTAGTTCACTTATATATAGGAAAATAAAAGGTCGTTGAGCGGTCACTGAATTTGTCGAAGTATCGAAACGCCGTTGACATGAAGAATGAATAATAATACACGAAACCCAATTCCGGAGGAATTGCAGGTCTATAGCTATGATGAACGGAAGATAAATGGTACGACTCCAGCCGGGGTCGAATAATCGGACGGGTGGTGTTTCGGTTAATTCAGATGAAGTTAGGCACAGTGATTATTCATACCTTTTTATAATTCCAGATAGGTCAATATGATCCATATAATCTAGCTTTTCATCTTGATAATAGAATACTATTGCATCAATCCATTCCCCTTTATAGGCTCGTTGTAACAAAGATTCTTTTAAAACAATTGTGGTAAACATACCACCTGTCGATCCTTGGAAAAAGTCATACCAGCTTTCATAAGGCTTTAAAGACCCTGGTCCATTAAAATTGGAGCTTTCTTTTAAGTTAATTTTACATATTTTACCAATGACTGTGGAATCAATATTTTTTATTTCAAGTTCTAACCCATTAAAGTAATTTATTGATAATGTGTCCATTATAATCCTCAATTTTGATTCAAGACTTAAAGTACTGTCAATTTCTATATATCTATCAATAACTGGAACTGTTATTCCATAATTTTCGTTTTTGATCTCGACATCTTTACTTATATATATTGGAAATAAAATTTTCGTGGTTGCTCTTTGATCAATATTCTTGCAACTTCCAATAAAGAATAAAGTTAAAAGGATTAAAAACTTTATTAAATTCTTTTGCATATTCTGAGTTGTTTTTTTTCATTACGCCTAACGTTCAACTCTAAAACTTGGTGGGCTTTCGCGTCATTAGCTGGCGAGTGTTGGTTTATTTTTTCATTTATTTGTTTGTAACGTTAAGAAGGGGAAGTTAGTATTATAGCATTTGAGTATAAGTTATTTATTTTTTCAAAAGTCGATTTACTCTTGAAATATTCCTTTTATTTCTGAAATAATACTAACAGGTCTGTTACCCAAAAATTTTATTTTTTTTGAAATCTCATTTTTGAGTTCAAGATAGTTTTGATGATAAAATTCAGAAATAATAATCTCCTTTTTATTTTTATTTACTAAATACAAATATTCATATTTAGCAACTCTTGTGTGGTGTGTTGTCGTTGCAAAACCATTAAATTCACTAAACATAATTTGACAAGAGTGTCCAAGTCCCATAAAATGTTTTATTGTTATTGAGTTTGAATCAATTTTCACCACAATCGTTTTTTTTCTTAATTCTCCAAATATCAACCATATCCAAATAAATGAAATTAAAGCAATAAATACAAAAACTGAAATTGGAGGAATTCCATCTGATGAAAAAATGATTTTATATAAAACTATACCTAATAATCCTGATATTAATAAAGTTAATATTATCGGAAGAATAATCCACATTCTAAATTTTGAGACTGTCATAATAATTTATGTATTATTGGTTCATTAATTGTTGCGAAAGTTTATGGTGAAGACAGTATGAGATTGCGGGCGTTTTCCTGTCAAACTACACATAAGTTGCAGAGGGCTACAACCTTTAAATATCCTATTATTCAGGCGATTTTTCATACTGCTTGTTAGCAAAAGTTATTGATTATTACATTCATAAGATGTTCTCATTTTTAATGTAAATTCGTCAAGTTCAAATTCTACTTCATCAGAAATTCTATTCATAACGTTTGTTCGATTATTAAAATATGTCAAATAGTCTTTTTGATTTGCTTTTCGTGCCACTTTTGACCAATTAAGCGCTTCTTTGGCTGCATCACTAAGTTTTTTATTATCAGATGAAACTGAATTTGTAAGAACTTCATCGGCACGACAACAATTTGCGTATATAAATAAATCAAGGAATGTAATTTTTAAATCAATCATTTGGGTTGAATTAAATCTAGAAATCAGCTTTTCGATATAAAGCTCTGATTGATATCTTGGAAGTATAAATTTTAAACCTGTTGCATAATATAAAGTTAAGGAATGTTGAGCAAAATTGGCTTGAAAAGTGGTATCGTCTAAAACATGAAGTGCTGCATCAATGACATTTGCTCCTTTTATTGACAAATCTAATACCTGATTTAGGTATATTTCAGAAGGCAAATCCCTTAAATCTGTTTTTGTGAGAGCGTCAGCAACCAATTGATAGTCCTCTTTCGTTTTGCTAATTTCTAGGAGTAGCATTCCGCCATCAAAATAAAAATAGGGATTATTATCATCACGTTTTAATTCAGCTCGTAATTGTTCAAGGTATTTATCCTTATCATTTGTCACTAATGCAAAGAAACTATCTAGTTTAGGATAAACAGCTTGCTGTTCTTCACTGGTCATTTTATGAGGATAAAAATTATAAATTTTAGTCACCTCTTCATGAAAACCCTGTCCATAAATATTTGCAGACAAAAAAATAATTAGAATAAATGTAAAATGTTTCATATATCTTGGTTTTGTTAAGTTTTTGCTAACGTTTGGCGCTAAAACATGGTGGGCTTTCGCATCAATTCGCCAGCGAGTGTTGGTTTTTTTTTCATTTATTTGTTTGTAACGTGGAGAATGCCCACTTAGTTTTAGCGGTTGTTGCCAAACGTTGTTTTCTTTTATGGTTTCTTAATTTGATTTTCCTCCAATTTATTTATAATGTCTTGAACTTCAAAGTTTAATATTGAAAAAGCAAACCACCTTTTCCCTAAGTCTTTCAATGATGCTCCTAAATGATATATTGTTTTTCTATCAATGATAATAAATCTATCATGTGACTTACTAAATTGATTTATCTGAATATCAGGATATTGAGAGCGATATTTTTTTAAATCAAGTTTAGCCTCTTTACTCAAAGTTGAACTATATATGACCACTTCCACCCCTTTTTGTTTCTTTCCCAACATAAGAAGCACACTTTCATCAATATAATTGTCAATTATAATTATTGATTCTTGAGCTTTTCTAATTAAATCTGTTACAAATATATAAGCATCAAACACTTGTCCTTCAAAGAAAATCCCTTCATTTGTCGGTAAATTGGTATGTATTTGAAAGTCAATTTCATCAATTTTAGTTTTCAAATAGTTTACATCATTTTCAATTCTTTCAAAACGTTGATTTATTGCGAACCCTTTCAATAAATAATCTTTAAGAACTTTATTTGCCCAAATACGGAATTGAATACCTCTTGTTGATTTTACACGATAACCTACAGAAATAATTAAGTCTAAATTATAGTACTCAACTTGATATATTTTCCCATCAGAGGCAGTTGTCGCAAATTTTGCGACAACTGGAATTTCTTTTAATTCCTCATTCAAAATATTTGCAATATGTTTGCCTATTGTTTTGATATCTCTTTCAAACAAAGTAGAAATTTGTTGTCGGTTTAGCCAAACAGTCTCGTCTTCAATTTTTACTTCAAGTCTTGTAGTCCCTTCATCAGCTTGATAGATTATGATTTCATCTTTCATGGTGTAGTTTTTTGAGTTAATATAGAATTTATTTTGAATACTTGAATACAAGTCAATTTATAACAATGTTTGGTAACTCATTTATATATTCCCTTCAAATCCTCAAAAAGTGTATATATCCGTATAATTGGGTACGTATTTTAAACCTTTGGGAAAGTTTAGGGTGTATTTTATTAAGGTTGCAAATATAAAAAAAGAATTTCAATATGTAACACTTTTTTTAGATTGATTGGTTCATTAAATTCATATTAAGATTTCACTCCTTCGGAGTGATTCGAGGGGGGGACCTTTCATTTGCTACCAATATAACACTCCTCTGGAGTGTGTGGATGTTAGTCCACTCGTTGTATTAATTTAGGATTAATTTCGTTTTAAAATCGAAAAAGACTACAGACTGCGGACTACAGACTACAGCCTTTCAATTCGCTATATACTAACCAATTAGCCTACTATTCACTATTAACTATTCTCTATTCACTATTAACTATTCACTATTCTCTACAAAACCGAAGGTTTTGTTCGCGTTAGGGATTTGGAGGGCGCGAAGCGGTGCGAACCGGAACGAGCGCCGTAATGATTTTTATGTAATGGATTGAATGATCCTAAGCGAAGTGTAGTGAAGCACGGGAGCGAAGCGGACCCCGGAAAAAGCCCGACGGCGTGGGTGGATTTTGTGGGAAGGGAAGGCCGGAACGCCCAAATTAATAAGCTAATAAGCTAATGTGATAATAAGCTAATTGGGGGAAAGGGACAAGGGGAAGGGGGAATAAATAAGAAGTAAGAAGTAAAAAGTAATAAGTAATAAGTAATAAGTAATAAGTAAAAAACTGAAAACTGATAGCTGAAACCTGATAACCAAAACCCAAAACCCAATAACAAAAAAGGACCATCTAATGATGATCCCTTTTAAAATTGTAAATCAGGTTATGTTAGTACATTCCGGGCATACCACCTGGCATGGCAGGGGCGGCTGGAGTTTCCTCTTTGATTTCAGCTAAAACACACTCGGTAGTGAGTAACATACCTGCAATTGAAGCGGCATTTTCTAAGGCAATACGAGCTACTTTGGTAGGATCGATAACACCTGCCTGGATCAAATCTTCGTAAACATCTGTTCTTGCATTGTATCCGATTTTTCCTTTGCCTTCTTTTACTGCGTTTACAACAACAGATCCCTCTTTTCCAGCGTTCGTTACAATTTGACGAAGTGGTTCTTCCAACGCTCTACGAACGATCTCAATACCAATCTTTTGATCTTCATTTTCAAAAGAAATGCCATTCAATGATTCAATCGCAGTAAGATAAGCGACACCACCACCAGGGATGATACCTTCTTCTACAGCAGCGCGGGTTGCATGTAAAGCGTCATCAAAACGGTCTTTCTTCTCTTTCATTTCCACTTCTGAAGCAGCACCTACGTAAATAACTGCTACACCACCGGCTAATTTAGCTAAACGTTCTTGTAGTTTTTCACGATCGTAGTCAGAAGTTGTTTTTTCAATTTGAGATTTGATTTGTGCAATACGTCCCTCTAATGCTTCTTTCAAACCTTTACCACTAACGATAGTTGTATTTTCTTTGTCAACCAGGATTTTCTCAGCATTTCCTAACATTTCCAATTGAGTATCTTCCAATTTGAAACCTTTATCTTCTGAGATCACATAACCGCCGGTTAAGATGGCGATATCTTCCAACATCTCTTTTCTTCTGTCCCCAAATCCGGGAGCTTTTACGGCTACGATTTTTAATCCTGCACGAAGACGGTTTACTACAAGAGTGGCAAGAGCTTCACTTTCAACATCTTCACAGATGATCAACAATGGGCGACCGGTTTGTACCACTTTTTCTAAGATTGGTAAAAACTCTTTCATGTTGCTGATCTTTTTATCATAGATCAAAATGAAAGGATTTTCGTAAACAGATTCCATTTTTTCAGCATCAGTGATGAAGTAAGGAGAGATATACCCTCTGTCGAATTGCATACCTTCCACGATTTTCACGTTGGTTTCAGTACCTTTTGCTTCTTCGATGGTGATAACGCCCTCTTTTTTCACTTTATCCATTGCTTCAGCGATGATTTTACCCACGCTGCTATCGTTATTTGCTGAAATAGTAGCTACTTGTTCAATTTTCTCGTGATCGCTGCCAATGGTTTGAGATTGAGATTTTAAGTTTTTGATCACTTCAGCCACAGCCAAATCGATACCACGTTTAAGGTCCATTGGATTTGCGCCGGCAGTAACGTTTTTCAAACCGGTATTAAAGATAGACTGAGCCAAAACGGTTGCAGTAGTTGTACCGTCACCCGCCTGATCATTGGTTTTAGAAGCCACTTCTTTCACCATTTGAGCACCCATATTTTCAATGGCGTCACTTAATTCGATCTCTTTTGCCACGGTTACACCATCTTTAGTGATTTGAGGAGCACCGAATTTTTTGTCGATGATCACATTTCTACCTTTTGGTCCTAAGGTAACTTTAACTGCATTTGCTAATGCATCAACACCTTTTTTTAAGCCATCGCGAGCTTCCCAGTCATAAACTATGTTCTTTGCCATAATTGTTATATTTTTTAATGATTAATATTAAAATTGAAAAGTATCGGTAAAGATACGGATTTTTAGATGATAGCGAGGATATCGCTCTCTTTCATAATGAGGTAATTGTTTCCTTCTAAGGAAAGTTCGGTACCGGCATATTTGCCATAAAGTACTGCATCGCCCACTTTAACAGTCATGGGTTCATCTTTTTTACCTGGGCCAACGGCCACAACAGTACCTTTTTGAGGTTTTTCTTTTGCGGTATCAGGGATAATGATTCCACCTGCGGTTTTTTGTTCAGCTTCTGCTGGAGCTACTAAAACTCTGTCTGCTAATGGTTTAATGTTTACGTTCATAGTTATTTAATATTTTAAGTTTAATTATTTTCGCTTTTTAGTTGCAAAAAGTGTGCTAAACCCCAAAAAGGGCAAAAAAGCGACAAAATGACACGAAAAGAGAGGGGGTGTTGCAAAAATGGCAGGAAAGGAGGGACAAAGGACAAAGGACGGGGGACGAGGGAATTAAAAATGAGAAGGAATTGGTTTGAGAATCTTTCCTTTCCAGAAAATGGGGGTGCCGGGTTTTGAGGGATCAGTAAAATAGAATTCAAACTCACATTTGAGGATACCGGCTTCCCAGTATTTTTTATCGATTTTCATAGTTCCGGTTATTCCGTAAAAAATTATTTTTGAGGGTGAACTTATGGTATAAAGTTCAATTTTTGAAGTACAATAATCTTCAGAAATTGTAATCACTAAACTGGAATGGGTTCCTACATTTGTTTGAGTTTGACATACAATTTGATGTTTATTATCCTGAAAAATATTCACAAAATCAGTTCCAATCCATTCATAACAATTTGATTCACAATTTATAGTATGGTTTTGATGACTCGTATCCACCAATGTATAATAATAATCCATTGATTCTGGAGCAATAGTCCCGGTAGAATCTTTTAACGTTTCAATAACATCTGATGATATTCCATCCAGAAAAAGTACACCATATTCATCTCTATAAATACCTTCAGGATAACTCCATTGATCTACAAAACTGAAATCACCCTCTAAGTCATTAATCCATTCCAATTTAATTTTTTCCCCTTGGTTTTCTTTTGGTTTATACTTTAGATCTGATTTGTAAATTAAAAAACTGGAATTATTGATCTCTTTTATTAAAATCTTATTCTGAAAAAATTGAGTTTGATCTACAATTTGTCTTCCCCCTCGACCTTCATTTTGATAAATTGATTTGTTAATTTGAACAATGTTATGATTATAATCAAATGTTTGTTCCCAAGACATGTAACGAACATTTCCCTCACTTATAAATGCAGGGAACCTTTTATAATAGGTTTGCTGAACTACATGATTATTTGAATCAATAATGATTTGGTTCTGGAAACCTCCAATTATTGACATTTTTTTCAAGGTTAAATAAAAGTATAGTTTATCTATTTGAATATTTCCTGTAACAGTGTCATTTTGAATCTCTTTAAAAAATCTTAGTCTTAGTAAGGGTTTAGAAAAAGTACAACCTGAAAACAAACTAATTATTAAAGTTGTCCAAACAATACATATTATAAAGTTTTTTAGTTTTTTCATAATCAAACAGATTTCCACCACTTTTTAAATTGTTGTTGTTCATCGCGAAGGTATATCAACTCCCCTATCATAGGGGTCACTAATGGAATATTAACATTTTTATTAAGTTCAGTGATCAGGTTTAGAGGTTCATCCCAGGGGTGAATCGAAAGAGCATATTTAGAGGAGTGTCCGGGAAGTACTCGTTTGGCATTCAGATCTTTTGCTTCTTGCAACACCTCATCGGGTAATGAGTGGATATTTCTCCAGGCTAGGTTGTATTGCCCATTTTCGAGAATAGCTAAGTCAATTTCTCCAAATTTCTCACCAATCTCTTTAAAATGAGTATCATACCCGCCATCGCCACCAAAGAAAATCTTGAAGTCCGGCGTTTGAACAATAAATGAGAGCCATAACGTATTGTTTCGTTTGTTCGATCTACCTGAAAAATGGCGGGCTGGCGCAGTATGAATCGATAATTGGTTATCCGCTACATATTTTTCATTCCAGTTTTTTTCGATGATATTCTCAGGAAGAAATCCCCAGTGTCTTAAATGGGAGCCAACTCCTAATCCACAAACCACAGTTTTAATTTTGGACTTCAATGCTTTTACGGTTTTGTAATCCAAATGATCATAATGGTCGTGGGTAATAAGAAGGAAATCAATCTCGGGAATGTCAGATGCGGAATAGATATTAGTTCCAGGGAAAGATTTGTTAATGTTGGGAACCGGAGAAGCATAGGAACTGAAAACAGGATCAATCAGAAATCGTTTTCCGCTGAGTTGCATAAAATATGAGGAGTGTCCCAGCCAAATCAGGATATCGTCATGAATAGGGAGATTTTTTAGATCCGGTTTCATGGAAGGTATAGGTTTAGTAGGTTTTATATCGGTTTTCTTGCCAAAGAAAAATTTCAACATCACTTTGGGCATCGCTTTCTGATCCACCATCATTTCGGTTTTGTGACTATTCATAAAAACACCGTTTTTATAGTTGGGGAGTTTTGAAAATTGTTCTTTTAGGTTGCGATCAGGAGCTTTCCCAAAAACCGGAAGTTGCATATAAAAAAAAATTCCAATGAGTATTAGAAAAATGAGAGAAAGAATTATGATCATTTTTATTGATTTAAGGCAACAAAAGTACAATTATTTATCGTATTTGGTTATAGAAATAATCACAATGGAACACAGTGGTTGCACAATGGAACACAGTGGTTGCACAATGGAACACAGTGTTGTTCGGTGTATCACTGAGTTAATACATACTAATAATAACAATAAAACACTGTGGAACATCGTTTAACACCGTGAAACACTGTGAAACAAAAAAAACTGAAATTCAAAATAAAAATGCCACGAATGCACGAATTAAATTTGTATTTTTGTCCCGCACTTTTGAATACATTAACCAAAATTTATAAATTATGAAATTAGTAAAAATGTTCTTGATGGCTATTCTCATGATAGCTGTCGTTTATGGAAATGCACAGACTTCTAAGCCTGCATATCCTGTTAATCAACCCATCCCGACTGACCAAAAGGTGATCTCAGGACAGCTCGAAAATGGATTAAAGTATTACATCAAAGCCAACAAAAAACCTGAAAAACGTGCCGTATTTTTCTTAGCTGTAGATGCCGGTTCCGTTTTAGAAAGAGATGATCAGGTGGGTTTGGCTCATTTTGTTGAACACATGGGATTTAATGGCACCAAACAGTATCCCGGAAACTCTCTTGTCAGCGAATTGGAAAAGAAAGGTGTGATTTTTGGTAGAGATATCAATGCATCCACCGGACTTGAAAGCACACAGTATTATGTTGTTCTTCCAACTGATGACTCTGTTCTATTTGATATGGGTTTGAAAATCTTAGATGGTTGGGCTTTTAACATGTTGTTAAGTGAAAAAGAGATCGATAAAGAGAGAGGTGTAATTATTGAAGAGTGGCGCGTATATAGAAGTGCCGACGAACGTTTGATGGCAAAAACATTGCCTATTGAGTTAAAAGGTTCCCCTTATGCTTCCCGCTTGCCCATCGGAACTTTAGAAAATCTTCAAAGTTTTACTTATAAATCATTAAGAGACTTCTATAAATCATGGTACAGAACTGACAATATGTCGATTATCATTGTTGGTGACTTTGATCCTGTTGAGATGGAACAAAAAGTAAAAGATTTCTTCACCATGACACCTGCTGTAACCACTCCATTAAACAGAACAGTTTATGAGATTCCGGGCAATAAAGAACCATTAATTGCCATTGCAACCGATGCTGAAGCTACATCAACCGATATCAGTGTCAACTTCAAAAAACCGGCTATGAATTTTAAAACATACTCAGATTACAGAAAAATGATGAGTGTCAATCTGTTCTGTTTTATGTTAAGACAAAGATATGATGAGATCAGTGAACAAAAAACATCTCCTTTTACTTATGGCGGTGCTTGGTATGGAGATTATTGGTCAAAGAAAAATGATGCCTTTTCGTTATCATTCTCAGCTAAAGAGGGAAAAGCAATGCCAACCTTAGAAGTGATGTTAACAGAAATAAAACGCTTAGAACAAAACGGATTTGTATCAACCGAATTTGAAAGAGCAAAAAGCAGTTTCTTAGCTTCTGTAGAAAAATCTGCCAAAGAAGCGGATAAAAAAGATTCCAGAAATCATGCTTATACCATTGCTAATTCGTTTTATGGTGATCGCCCTATCATCAGTGATTCTTTAAATTTATTGTTGACTAAATATTTTATCGATGGGATCACTTTAGAAGAGATTAACAGTTTAATCAAAGATATGATCTCTGAAGAAAACATTACGGTTGTTTTAACCATGCCTGAGAAAAAAGAGATCAAAGTGCCTACTGATGTGGAGATCAAAAAGATGTTTGAGAAAGTAAAGAAAATGAAAACTGCTCCTTACATTGACAAGGTAAATAGTTCTCCATTTTTAGTAAAAGAACCAACATCCGGAAAAGTAATTACTAAAAAAGTAAACAACGAACTAGGCTTTACAGAATTGGTTTTAAGCAATGGTGCAAAAGTGATCATTAAACCAACCACTTACCAAAACGATGAGATTCAATTGGTTGCATTTAGCAAAGGGGGAAATTCCATTTATCCCGACAATAAATTGATCAATGCGTATTACGCAACCGATGTGATCAGTTCATCCGGCATTGGAAATTATTCTTCAGTAGATTACACCAAATTCATGATGGGGAAAAAATACTCTATTTATCCTTATATTTCAACCTATGATGAAGGATTCAACGGGAATACAACGGTTAAAGATTTTGAATTTTTCTTACAACATCTATATATGTATTTTGAAGCACCACGTGCAGATCAAGATGTTTTAGACAGAATGATGACTGAATGGAAAGATCAGATCAGTATGCAGAAAAATTCCAGAGATTACCAATTTTCTAAGTTTACACAACAACAAATGTATCCGAATTATACAAGGTTTGTATTTTTAGATGAGAAAAACATTACAAAGATGAATTTAGGTGAAATGAAGAAAATTTTCAAAGAAAGATTTACGAACGCCGGTGAATTTACTTTTGTATTGGTTGGTAATATTGATGTGGATAAAGCTATTCCGATGATTGAAAAATATATTGGAGGAATTCCGGGAAAACCAGCAAAAGAAGATATTATAATCAGAGTTCCTGAGTTTGCAAAAGGAGTTGTGGATAAAACTTTCAAAATGGGTGTTTCTGAAAAAACAACCGTTTCAATTGCAACCAATCAGGTTTATCAATGGAGTGAAAAATCGATTTTAGCCATTTCCGCATTAAATAGTGTCATGCAAATTAAAATGACTGAAAATATTCGCGAAAAATTAGGAGGAACCTATGGTGCCAGATTAGGTTTATATCCAAACAAATGGCCGGTTCAAAAAATCACCATGAGCATTAGCTTAGGATGTGAGCCAGCCAGAATTGAAGAGTTAACCAATGCCATCTGGGCAACCATAGATGAAATAATAGCCAATGGTCCAACTGAAATTGACTTAAAGAAAGTAAAGGAACAGATGATCAGAAGTTATGAAGTTTCCTTAGAAAACAACAGAACCTGGACATCAAGCATTAAAAGCATGTATTATTTAGACAATCAGTTTTACACATTAGCTCAATACAAGGAAATCGTTAATGCACTTACTATTGAAGATATTAAAACTGTGGCTCAATATATGAAACACAACGAATATGTCAGAACTATTTTATTACCGGAAAGTGCAAACTAAATGGTAATCTCTCCTCTTAGAGGGATTCCCATCCAATGTTTCACTTCCTGAACAGATAAATTGTGGCCAAGCAAATACATAAGCTTGGCCACAGCTGCTTCTGTTGTGATATCATTGCCACTGACCACTCCAATTTTTCCGAGGGCTACACTGGCACCATATTTTCCGATTTCAACAGTACCGCCCCCTTTGCATTGGGTTACATTCATTATTATAATGTTATGATCCACTGCTTCTTTTAACAATTGGAGAAAAGGCTCATTGGAAGGAGCATTTCCGGATCCAAAAGTTTCCATAATCACAGCTTTGATTCCGGGAGTAAAGAGTATCGACCTAATGGCTTGTTGGGTGATCCCGGGATACAATTTCAGAATTCCGATATTTTCATCCATCTCATCGTGTAAAATCAATGGTTTTTCGGAACATTTCGCAATAAATGGATCATTATATTTGATATTAACCCCCACTTCTGCCAATTTGGGATAGTTTGCAGACATAAAGGCGTTGAAATGCTCGGCGTTATCTTTATAAGTTCTATTGCCTCTATATAGTGAGTTTTCAAAATAGATACACACTTCCGGCACTCTGGGAACTCCATTGAGGTGAGCTGAAGCGATTTCTATGGAATTTAAAATATTCTCCCTTCCATCGGTTCTCATTATACCTAATGGAAGTTGAGATCCGGTAAGAATTACAGGTTTGGAAAGGTTTTCCAACAAAAAACTAAGTGCTGATGCGGTATATGACATGGTATCTGTTCCATGAAGTACTACAAAGCCATCATATTTTTCATAATTATCATAAATTCTTAGGGCTAATCGTTTCCAAAAGTCAGGATTGGTATCTGAAGAATCAATTAATGGGAGCATCTCTTCACATACGATTTCTGCATCAATGATGTTCAACATGGGTAAATGTTCATAAACATCTTTAAATCTAAATGGTTCGAGGGCGCCTGTTTCAGGGTTTTTGATCATCCCGATAGTTCCACCGGTGTATATCACATTGATTTTTCTATTCATGGTTCACTTTTTATGAAAAACCGACTTTTCTTTGTCGCACAGTGGACATTTCCAATGATCCGGCAAATCTTCAAATGGGGTATTCGGAGCAATTTGATGATCCTGATCTCCTAAAGAAGGATGATACTCATATCCACAAACACTACAAACATAAACTTCATTTTTGGGTGCTGATCCATTTTTCAATTTAGGATCAAAATAAGTAGGTGCCGTTTTAGGAGATTTTAATTTGAAAACATTTCTGTAATAATCATACGTTAATGGAGGTTCATTTTGATCAATAAAATCACCATTTTGTAATTTACACAAGTATAAAATATGAGTTCCGGCATCAAATTCAGTAATCACTTCGGCATCATACCATGCACACATATTTTCCGTAATAATAGGCATTTTAAGGGGAGAATATTGAATTTTATATCCCTCAAATTTATTTATATTTTTACTGCTTTTGTAACCAAACTGAGCAACAAATTCTCTTTTGGCGTGTTCTCCAATAACCACAATACCCACTTTTTGAGATTGCGTAATTTTTTCGGTTGAATAGTTCTCTTTATTAGAGGCAATGATGATTTGTAATGGATCAGAAGTTACCTGCATAATGGCATTCCCAATAAATCCATAGTTTTCCCCTTCATAATGGGTCGTAATTAAGTAAAGACCATAACTGATCTTGTTCAGAGCTTCAAAGTTCATTTTATTAAAATTAGATGGTATAAGTTAAATCTGCTATTTACAGAAGTCACAGGATATTTTACGTATTTCCTCATTGTCATAAATACAAGGAGTCAGTTTATCAAGAAGTACGCATAAATATTTAGGATTTCTTTTTTCCGCAATTTTCACTGCTCTGGTAAAAAGAGAACTCATGAAAAATTCTTCTTTATAACCGGTCAATGAGATGAAAGCAAATAGAAAATCCTCAGATATTTTTGGATTATCAATAAATGGAGTCATGATATCGATAGCATAATCATAATCGTTACCTTTGATGAATATATTGGCCAATTTATAAGCTGCTTCCCAGCTATCCATAACAGGATTTCTGATTGTTTTAATTTTAGCATAAGTGGCTATATTCAAATTTGCATTTTCTGAACTTTTAGGAGCAGTTTTAAGATATTCCAAAATTTTGATTTGAAATTCCATATTCAAATTATTGATACGATCAACTGGAAGGGATGGAATGGTATATAATTTATCGATATCTGTTTGAATTTTAAGAATTTGGGTATTGTTTTCCAAAGGTTTTCCAAGAGCATCAACTATAGTCATATTAAAAATGGAAACCGGATTTTTAGGATCCATATTAAAAACTCTTTTGGTTTTAATCTGGATTTTATCCTCCATCGTTGGAGCAGCATAATACTGCATATACAAATTGTTGGTTAAAAATGGGATAAATTGTTTTGTTTCTGGAACATATAATTTATCAACATTAAAGTTTTTAAATCTTTGAAATTCAATTTGTCTAATAATGTATTGTTGGATTGACATAGCCAAGGCTAAATTCTTTTGTTCTATAGCTTGGTTAAATTTATAGGAAACAAACTCTTGTTCATTTGCTCCATCAATTAGAAATGAAACATGGAATACGATTTTAGCATATCTTTGTTTAGACAAGAAATCTTTTTCTAATTTTTTAGCAATCTCGTTATTATTTTCTTTTAGTTTTTTTATTGCTTCCTCTTTACTCATAAAAGAGATATCAAAGAACTCTTCATTATTTACAATTTCAGATTGAAATTGAGCCCAACTATCTCCAACGCTGCTTGTAATGGGCATTCCGGGATATTTAGTCATCAATGCTTTTTTGATACTTTCCGCTTTGGTTTTCAAGTTTTTCTGATAGGTAGCATTATTGAGTTGATCAATAGAATTACAAGCAATCACTTCAATACTTTCAATTCTAAAAGCAGGAAGGTTTGGATTTCCATTGCTTATCAAAGAGTCAATTTCAGCTAGAGTAAAACTATTTTTATTGGGATTAGTAAAAGGGATTTTTACATCATAACTACTTTTTTCACTAACTGCAACCCATTCACCAACAACAGGAATTGATTTTTCATCAATAATAAAATTCACTTTATCATTAGATTTAACATTGTGGGCTTCAATTGCTTTTTTGAAAATCGTTCTACATACCACTTTCTCATCTTTAACATAAAGAACATTGACAAAAAATTCATCATCTAAATCGATGCTTTCAGGAACCTTGGCAATGATTGATTTTACTTTGAGTTTATCTTCTGATTCATTGGTACTCATAATTTGATCAAAAGTGATGGGTTTAGAAACCGTTCCTCTAAAAATTTTATCATTATCAATAATCATATCTTTACAATCGTACTGACTCATTAGAATAAAATCTAATACAATACCATCTCCATCTCTTCCGATCATTTTTTTCAAAGTTTTATTATCATCAAACTCCAGATATACATTTCCTTCTTTATCTACAGTAATCATGTTTGAAAGCAATTCAAGGGAATAATCTTCTAAACATTTTTTACATAATCCTTCATCAAAATATTCAAGACCCCCTTTTCCTTTAGAGATAGGTAGGTTTTTATCCATTGGAGAAGATTTATATACCATAAAAGTTCTGTCATTTCCTAAAATCAAAGATGCGAACAAGGTTTTCATAAATTCATCCGGCTCACAGGCTATACCAATGAATGTATATTGTTTATCTAATAATTGCTTTACTTGTTTTGGATTTTTAAAAATGGGAGTTAATAAATCCATAGAAGCATCATAATATGTATAATCCTGAACACCAAGTGTTGCTCTGCCCTTCGTGACTATTTCAATACCTCTATGAGACAATCCATATTTTTTTAATCTGTAAAAAGTAGTTTTATACGGAGCTACATTCTCATCGGTTCTTTCATTACTGTTTGCCTGAAAAGTAGCTTGCATTGCAGCCACTGAATCGAGAATTTCATCATGTTTCAAAGGATCCAGATAAAAGTATTTTTTACGGGCATAATCAATGATATCTGTTATACAATCGTATAAAATCTTAGAATCATAGTTACCGGGATTGAAATTTTTCGCATATTTAGCATTCTCTTTTAACTCAGGTGCTTTGAAATCAGCATAAGGATTTACGGTTTGAGAATACCCCAAGTTATTGATTATCAATAGAAAGGTAACAAACAAAAAGGATAGCTTTTTTATCATAATAATAATATTTAATATACTGAAAATTAATTTACAATAATAATAAAAATTCCTTTAGGTTCGCCAAAGAAAAACATGTAATTTTGCAAACAGAAAAAAAAAATTTATGGATACAGTTTTAAGCGGAATTAGACCAACAGGATTTTTACATTTAGGCAACTATTTTGGAGCTCTAAAAAATTTTATAAGAATGCAGGAAGAAAACAATTGTTATTTTTTTATTGCTGATTATCATTCACTTACAACACATCCTGACACTAAAGCATTACATATTCATATTAAGAATGTGTTAATCGATTATATTGCAGCAGGTTTAGATCCAGAAAAAGCTGTTATATATGTACAAAGTGATGTTCCTGAAGTATGTGAACTCAATTTACTCCTTTCTATGCATGTTTATGTTGGAGAACTTCAAAGAGTAAGCTCATTTAAAGAGAAAGTTAGAAAACAACCTGATAATGTTAATGCAGGATTATTAGGTTATCCCATTTTAATGGCTTCTGATATATTATTACATCGAGCCGATAAAGTACCGGTTGGAAAAGATCAGGAGCAACATTTAGAGATGACACGTGATTTTGCTCAAAGATTTAACAGTTTTTACAAGGTAGACTATTTCAAACTTCCCTTAGCTTACAATTTTGGAGAGCAATTAGTTAAAATTCCGGGATTAGATGGTTCAACAAAAATGTCAAAATCTGATAATGAAAACTCTTGTATTTTTCTTTCAGATGCACCTGAATTGATTCGCAAGAAAGTGATGAAAGCTGTTTCAGATTCCGGTCCAACTATTCCGAATCAGGAGAAACCTCAATCAATTGAGAATCTATTTTCATTAATGCAAGCTGTTTCTTCACCAGACACATTATCATTTTTTGAAAATCAATATGATCAATGTCAGATCAGATATGGTGATATGAAGAAGCAATTAGCAGAAGATATCATCAACTTTACTGCTCCAATTTATGAAAAAATTAAGTTTTTGCAAAACGATCATGACTATTTATCCAAAATTGCAAAAGTTGGGGCAGAGAAAGCTCGTGAAAACGCCCAAAAAACGATAAAGGATGTAAGAGAGATTATTGGTTTAAAAAAATTATAAAACATTAAAATGGCAATAACACATAAACCAAAAAGAATAATTTGGATTCTCATCATCATTTTAGTGATTTCATTTTTGTTTTTTAAATTTTTTAATAAAGATAAAAACATTGGAAAATTGGGTTTAAGGGAACAAATTCTAAAAACTAATGATTCTCTGGATTTAATTTCCCGTGACACCATCTGGATAAAGATCGGAAAAAGTAATCAAAAAATTAAAATGGCATGGAGTAGAAATACAAACAATATACAACGTAAACAAATTTCATCACTTTTATCACAATTAATATTAGTTGAAGGTGGATCTTTTAAAATGGGCTCTAATCCGTTGATTGATACTATGTGTACAAAATATGAAGAACCGATTCAAAATATCCAGATCTCCTCTTTTTTTATTTCAAAATATGAAATCTCTCAGATTATATTCCATGAAGTGATGGGATATAATCCAAACTCTTTTAAAAACAACAATTATCCAATTGCAAATATTAGTTGGAATGAAGCCAATCAATTTATTGAAAAACTGAATCATTTAACAAGTTTGCATTTTGAATTACCCACAGAAGCCCAATGGGAATATGCTGCGAAGGGTGGAAATAAATCTAAACAAACTCAATTTTCAGGAAATAAGGATATTAATAAAGTTGCATGGTATAAAAATAATTCTTCCGGCATGTTTAAGAAAGTGGGAACTTTAAGTCCTAATGAGTTGGATTTATACGACATGAGTGGAAATGTTTGGGAATGGTGTAGAGATTTTTATGCTCCATACTCTCCTGACAATAAAGTGAATCCTACCGGTCCATCTACCGGGACAACTCGGGTGTATCGAGGTGGTAGCTGGATCGATAATACTAACTATACAAGAATCACATACAGAAATTCAGGAAATCCTGATCTAAAAATGAATTGTTTAGGATTTAGAGTTGTTTTAATACCTTAAATATGAAAGGATTAGTAACCAAATCCACTGGACTTTGGTATGAAGTGATAGATGAAAATCGTCAAGTGATCTCTTGCAGACTTAGAGGGAAATTTAGAATTGAAGGAATTAAAAATACGAACCCGGTAGTTGTAGGCGATCATATTGAATTTGATCTCATGGAAGACGGAACCGGATTTATTACACAAATTGGCAAAAGAAAAAACTACATTGACAGGAAATCTACTAAACTTTCCAAAATCAGTCATTTAATAGCTTCCAATATTGATCGAGCATTTTTGGTGGTTACCTTAAATGAACCGAGAACATCTTTGGGATTTATTGATCGTTTTCTGGTTGCCGCTGAAGGATTCAGAATACCTGTTACCTTATTATTCAATAAAATTGATCTTTATGATGATGAAAATCGCACCATTATAAAACATGTTGCCCAAATATATGAATCTATTGGGTATCAAACATTACTCACTTCAATAGTAACATTGGAAGGGATGGAGCAACTCAAAGCTTTAATGTCAGGACAAGTCAGTATGTTCAGTGGGCATTCTGGTGTAGGAAAATCAGCACTTATTAACTCTGTTTTTCCAAATCTGAATCTTAAGGTGGGTGAAATCTCTGACTATCACAAAAAAGGGAAACATACAACTACTTTTGCCCAAATGTTCCCTATTGACCAAAATAGTTTTATCGTTGATACTCCCGGAATCAAAGAGTTCGGACTTATTGAATATTCTAAAGAGGAGATTCGCGATTATTTTCCTGAGATTAGAAAATACAACAATTGTTGCAAGTTCTCCAATTGTTCCCATGTTCATGAACCGGGATGTGCTGTTATAAAAGCAGTAGAGGAGGGTTTGATTCCCTCCTCCAGATATTTGAATTATGTTGCCATAATTAATGATGACGACATGAATATTGCTGATTGGCAACTACTTTGATGGAGTAGGCTGTACTTCAGCATTGATATTGATCGTTTTTAAAGGATTTTTTGGATCGTTGCTTACAAT
This sequence comes from uncultured Bacteroidota bacterium, assembly GCA_942493315.1. Lineage (GTDB taxonomy): Bacteria > Bacteroidota > Bacteroidia > Bacteroidales > WCHB1-69 > UBA5429. The sequence continues at coordinate 3,420,834 of OW818690.1, forward strand.
ATCAAGAGTAGCAACATGTGAACCGGTTAAATTTCTAGGATTAAAAGTAATAATTAATTTTGCTGATTCACCCGGATTGATGGTCATACTCTCCATTTTAACGGTATAAGAACTACGACTTGGGATTAATTGTCTGATTACCAAAGGTGTTTTTCCTTTATTTGTTATCACTAACACTTTTTCAGCTTGTTGATGTGTAAATTGAGTACCAAAATCGACTGCATCGTTATCACATACAATAACAGGAGCTTCTTGAAGTTGTTTAGGAGTAAATTTTGAAAAATCCTCTTTTACATCCATATCCAGTTGAAGAGCAATTTTCTTTTCAAGAGAATCATTACAAGTAACAATAATCACTTCTTTAAACTGCCCAACCTGATTTTTAAGTCCAGAGTCATAAATAACAGTAACAGTACCCTCTTGATCCGGTTTTAACACTTTTCCAAAAGATGTTTCAACGGTGATATGTTTAGGAAGATTGATAAAGTCAATAGGTGAGGCTTCTGTACTGAAATTTTTAATCAAGAATTGATACTTTGCTTTTTGGGCATTGGTTGTTGTGATTCTACCCATTCTTTCTTTAAAACGAATTTTTCCGTTTCCTTCTTTATATCCTGCTAATTCATATACTGTGGGAGGTCTTTTTTCAACAGTACCTTTAATGAAAATCATAAGTGGAGCACCACCGTTCAAAGCACTATCAACAGGTTGATTGGTAAAAACTTTAATATGTTTATGAAAAGAACCGGGTCTTCCCATGGGATCGTAAGTAGCATCGATAAATCCTCTTCCACCGGGAGGGATTGGTTCACGCGTATAATTTGCAGCTGTACAACCACATCCGGGCTGGACTCTGTCTAATTTTAAATCTTGCGTTCCCACGTTGCTGAATTCGAATCGGCCGGTAACTTTTCCGCCTTCCTCTTTGATAGATCCGAAATCGTAAGTTGTATTGTCAAACTTAATCTGTGGTTGAGCATAAAGAACAGCCATCACAAAAAATAACAAAACACTTAAATTAATTTTTTTCATAGTACATAAAATTTGAGTTATACTTTGGTTTTTTAAGGTCGCAAATGTACAATTTTTTTTGATAAATCTTTGATATTAATTCCATTAAAATTACCTGATGACATCAACAGAAAAACACTATTCCGGGTATCAAAAGACAATAGTTTAGACTCCAATTCTTTTGAATTGTTTAAAACTAAAAGATCTTTTCTTTGAAAAGCATCAATAATCATCGGAATATCGAAAGGGGGCAATTTTTTGTGGATTATTACTTCCGGGTTATAAAACACAATGGCGTTATCTGCTGCATCCATACAACCCTTATATTCACTTAGAAATTGCTTATTTAAACTACTAAAAGTGTGAAGTTCCATACAAGCGATCAGTTTGCGATCTGAAAATTGTTCCCTAACAGCATCTATAGTTGCTTTTAATTTTGAAGGTGAATGGGCAAAATCTTTATACACTGCACAGTCTTCATTTTTTTCCATCAGTTCCAGTCTATTGCTGGCACCTTTAAAGGTAGAAATGGCAGTATAAAAATCTTTTTCTGCCATTCCAATAGCTAAACAAGCATTTTTAGCTGCATTGATATTGGAAAGATTATGTTTTCCAAATATTTGCAGCGGAATATCCCCATAAGATGTTGTTAAATAAGTGATTCCATCTTTAATTAGATAGGGATGTACAGTATATCCGATTTTATTGGTTTTGAGTATGGTGCTACTTAATTGATTCAACTCACGATCATCTTCACAGTATATAAAAGTTCCCTTTTCCGGAATCATATCAGCAAAAATCTTGAATTGATCTACATAAATATCAAAAGTTGGGAAAACATTAATATGATCCCATGCGATTCCACTGATGATTCCTATATTAGGCTGATACAAATGAAATTTGGGTCTTCTATCGATTGGAGATGTGAGGTATTCATCTCCTTCTATCACCATAATTTTAGCATCATCTGTTAATTTTACCATCACTTCAAACCCTGCTAACTGCGCACCTACCATGTAGTCACAGGGAATATTACAACTTTGAAGTACATGAATGATCATAGACGTGATCGTTGTTTTCCCATGACTTCCGCCCACCACAATTCTCAATTTATCTTTACTTTGTTCGTATAAAAATTCAGGATAGGAATATATTTTCAATCCAAGCTCTTTTGCTTTAACAAGCTCGGGATTATCAATTAAGGCATGCATTCCTAAAATAACAGCATCCAGTTCAGATGTGATTAGATCGGGATTCCATCCAACTTGGGATGGCAAAATACCATATTTTTCCAACCGAGATTTGGCAGGGTCAAAAATTTCATCATCTGAACCGCTAATTTGGTATCCTTTTAAATGAAGAGCAATCGCTAAATTGTGCATCGCACTTCCCCCAATTGCTATAAAATGTATTCTCATTTTTCTAAAAATTTAAATACAAAATTAAATAAAATAAAAAAAACATAAAGCTTTATTTTTGAAAACTATAAACAATCCGGTGAGGATTATTTCTGATGGATTTCTGATCGCTGCGCTGTTTAAAGTTGAAAGTTGAACGCTGCGCTGTTGAAAGTTGAACGCTGCGCTGTTGAAAGTTGAACGCTGCGCTGTTGAAAGTTGAAAGTTGAACGCTGCGCTGTTTAAAGTTGAACGCTGCGCTGTTTAAAGTTGAAAGTTGAACGCTGCGCTGTTTAAAGTTGAAAACACTTAAACCTTTAAACCCTAAACATTAAACCTTTAAACATTAAACCTTTAAACATTAAACCTTTAAACATTAAACCTTTAAACATTAAACCTTTAAACATTAAACCTTTAAACCTTAAACCTTTAAACCTTATTTATTCAACAAAATCTTTTGATAAAAAACAGTATCTTTTTGTCGAATTTTTATGATATACAAACCATTTGAAAAATCGGAAAGATCGATGGTAAAAGGATTTTGATCAATATCTGTATAATGTTTTAGCTCAATACCGGTTAAAGAATAAATTGTAATTTCATCAGGTAATAATGGGGAACTTTTAATTTGAATTTTTCCGTTAGTGGGATTTGGGGTTAATTGAAATGGAACATTCTTAACCTCACTTATTCCTGAACAATCATCCACTTCTACCCAAAAAGTATCAGTTGCCGTACATTGATTCTGATCGGAAAAAGTGTATGTAATGGGCCAAATTCCTAGAGTAACATTTGCCGGATCATATTGATTTCCAATTACTCCTACTCCTGAAAAAACACCTCCATTTGGAATTCCTAACATAGTGGAAGGAAGATGATAGGTGCAATAAAAATCATTTAGTCCTGACAATTGTACTTGTGGAACAGTATCCACTTTTATAAGTCTAAATACTGAACTAGAACAACCTGTTACCTGATCTGTAAATGTATAAAACGCATCATAAGTATAAGGGGCTAAGCCTGTTGGATCAAAAACACCATTATTAATATAAACACCTGAATAGATTCCTCCTAAAGGTGTTGCGCCTGAAAGCACTACTGGAGTAGCATTTTCACAAATATGGAGAGGATTTGAACTCCAGTTTATTACAGGATTTGGATTGATCTGAAATTGTGTTGATGATGTAAAAATCCCCAAATTACATTGAGCATTTAGTATTTCACATTTATATTGCTTCCCATTTTCATTTAGGGTAATAGGATTAAAAGTGAGCGTTGCAGTATTATAGCCGGTAATATTGGGGTTTTGTCCATTGATCAGTTGATTGTTTTCATACCATCTATAACTATATAATTGAGGAGACTGAACCAAAACAGAAATAGTAGCACTATTAGAATCACAAATAGCATAACCAACAGGTTGTGATATGATTTGGGCTCCCTGAATCACTCTGATTAGTGCAGGGGCAGTATAGGTTTGAGAGATTCCTGAACAGCCTGTTAATTTGCATCTTACCCATGTGCTATCATTCGCGGTTGTTGCATTTTGAATCTTTAGGAAACGACCATTTGGAAGCAAGTTAGATGGTATACTTGAAACAGGAATGTAGGCTCCATTTTGGAGGATTTCCCATTCAAAAAGGGCTGAATTATCCGAACTATTAGTTGAAAGAGAATCTGTTGCCCCTTCACAAAGTGTGATAGAAAGTGGTTGAGCGGTTATAGGTGCTCCAACAATTATCATTCCTCCATTTCCGTACCCTCTAGGAGAACAGTAATCGTGCACATAAGGTCGGTATAAAAACCCATTCATATTGGAATTAATGGTATTCAATTTTAATTTAGAATAATAGGTTGAACTCGGATATCCAACACTATAATTGGTAATTTCAAAATTGCTGTCATAATAATCGATATCACTCCAGCCACTTCCATTCAAAGAATCTACTTGCCATCCGGCATACCAGCTATATTGAAAAGAAATATTGGCCGAATTGGTGAGAATTACGTTAAAATTGGCAGTATCTCCCGGACATTTTTCTCTATTGATTACAGTTCCTGTAACAATAGGCGCCGGTAAATTATTATGAACGACAACGCCCAAACTATCTGAAGATGTACAGCCATATTGACTCACTGCCTGCATCCTTAAAACACCTGAAATAGGAAGCAATTGAGCGGTATTTCCGGAAAAATTGATCAATTGATTAGGGGTTGTTGTGGTATAGGAATAATTGGGATCCCCAAAATTAACATCCATGGTATCTAATTGACAAAGGTGGGTTCTCCACATATTGTACATATCCATTTTTGGAAGTGCGATATAGGGTTTTAATCTTGAAAAAACAGTAACTGTATCTGATGCAACACAACCGTTATAAGTTGCTGTTACAACATATTGCGTAGTTAAAGGCGGTTTTACATAAGGATTTTGAGATGTAGCAGTATTGATATAAGCAGTTGGACCCCAGCTGTATGTGGCTGTAGGTTGATTAGAGGAAAGGTTGAGTTGTACACTATCTCCTGCACAAAAAGAGATTGAATTAGGTAATGAAATGGCAATATCATGATTGGAATAGGTCACTTGAACCGTATCTGTCAATGTGCACCCATTATAGGTAGCGAAGAGAATATAGGTTGTTGGTCTTCCGGGATTTACATAAGGGGTTTTGGATCCATTATAGGAGAAACCAAGATCAGGATACCAACCAAAAGCCACATTTGAAGTGGGGGTAATCGCTCCATTTAACTGCACACTTGTGCCACAATTGGCGATTTTATCCGGACCGGCTGTTACGGTTAATGCAGGGGTTAAACTCACAGGGGCATATCGAACTGAAAAAATTTTCCCATTCGATAAGGTATTATTTTGAGTTAACGGATACCAGGTTTGGGATCCTTTAAAATTTCCCCATAAAATCTGGCCTTCATAGTCATCAATCAAAGCAACTCCGTTGTAATAATGATCTGATGAACTGCTTACCAGTTTATTTACACGTGCCATAATAACATTTCCGTTAGTATCTAAAGTAGCATTAAAAGCACGATAACTACCTCCTGAAACAGTAGCGTACATAGGGTAATCTCCCAAATAAGGTTGATTGCTGTATAAAGATCCGCAAACGCCAATTTTATTGTGGTAATAAGTCACTCTGGTAGCCATTTCAGAAGAATTTTGTCCTCCGATTGTTTTCAACCAGATATTATCCCCATTTAAAGCAAATTTTGCCACATAGCCATTTTCATCATAAGTGGTGTAGGTATTTGGATACAGATTGGTTTGACCGATAATTTTCCCACATATTATAATAGATTGATTATCAGCCATGGCAATATCATAAACATTGAAATATCCGGAAGAAAAATGACTACCTCCCAGCCTACCCCATAGGCAATTTCCTGATATTCCTTCATATTTGGCATAAAAAAGGGAAGTTCCGGCAACCCCACCTGGAACAGCTATTTGATCATCAAACTGAAAAATCGAGGTAGAAAGACCGGCATGACCAAAAACATAAACTCCACCGTTAGTATCACAAACCACCCCGAATCCGGCATCGTCAGCAGGTGTTCCGATATGTTGAACATAAATAGGTGTGCCGGTTGAGTCCAATTTTAATAGAAAAGCATCATCACGCCACATGTTATTTCCCCCATAATTATCGGCAACAACTGTACCCATTTTGAAAATATTATCTTCAAATGATCCTACGACATATACATTTTTATATTTATCCGAGGCAATCCCGTTGGCCTGACAATCGGCGTAAGTTTTACTGGTATGAGAGATCCAGACAGGTTGTAAGTTGGCATCGAAACGAGCCATAAACGCTCGGTTAACAGTTACAGTTGGGAGTAAAGAATCTCCAATATGAACAGTAGATCCTTTCCAATAACCTGTTATATACACACTATTATCAATCCCAATGTGCATTTTTTTGATCACACAATAGTCGCTACTATTGGAGTACCAGGCGGCAACATTTGAGTTAAGAATAGTTCCGGATGTATCATGCGTTGCTAAAAAATAATGGTAATAACCGATGAGTGGTAAAGTCAGACTCCCTAAATTAAGAGACCCACTACCATACGAACCGCAAATAGTAAAAAGAGAATCTGATCTTCTTCCACCATCAACTATAGCATTATAGGAAGAATTTCCTCCGTACGTTTTTAACCATGTTGCATTTTGACAATTCTGAGCAAAAAGAGTGTTTGTTATGATGATGATTAACAACGCCGGAAAAATTCTTTTCATAAATTCAATTTTAGTTTTTAATAAATGTTAAATAGTCAATACTACCATCCCCTCCACTAACATGTTTTAGTTCAATTTTAGTATCTGTGTAAGATAATATTTCCCAATCTTCAGATATTTCTTCAAATGGACCATCAGAAACAGCAAAAGTAATAATTAATTTTGGAGTACTGTCGTCAGTCCCTTTCACCCAGGTTCCGGTTTGTGTTGAGGAGCCGTTGGTAGCGGTTAAAACACCACTTTCGGCAAATGTAAACTGATATCCGGAAAAATAGGAAGTATGATCTGAGCCATCTTCCACGAAATTTGATACTTTCCATTCTCCTTGTTTTACAACATCATTGATGTTATTATTTGAATTATCATCTGTACAACTTGACAATAATGTTAACATTATCAAAGAGATAGAAAAAAAGCCTGCTATTTTATGAATCATTGTTTTCATAATTTTTAATTTTTTAGTTATTGTTTTTTTGTAGGCTCGCTTTTATAGACTGCGATTACCCGATTTTGTTGCCAAAAATAAGTGAAAAATTAATATTGATAGTTTTAATTGTTTTTATATATATTATTGATTTTATCTATATGTTAAAAATTTATCAGGATTCAAGATTTCGATTTGGTAAAAAATGTATTTTTGTAAAAAAAAGTATGGCAACAACACAAGATTTTGCAGATTATATTTTAGACCAGATTGATTATCATGGGATCATAACATACAGAAAGATGTTTGGAGAATATGCGGTTTATGCTGATGGAAAAGTTGTTGCATTAATTGCTGACAACAAATTATATGTGAAGCCAACTGAAGGGGGACGAATATTTATTGGAGAAGTAACTGAAGCACCTGCATATCCCGGAGCAAAAATGAGCTTTCTTATTGAAGATCAAATTGATGACCGGATTTGGATCAGTAAACTTATTGAAATAACAGCATTAGAAATTCCGGAGCCTAAGCCTAAAAAGAAAAAAATTAAATAGATAATTGATGCATTAAAGCCAGCAAAGCAACGCTGTTGTTAATGACATGAAATATTATTCCTGCCAGTAATCCGCCGGATTGTTTTCTAAAAACTCCCGTAATCATTCCAAATGTAAAATAGAATGGAAATAGAATTAAATTGTAGTGAATTAAAGAAAATAGTAAAGATTGAACCACATTGGCGCTCCAAAAATTCAGATAACTTTGAGTAGCATCATGAATGACACCTCTAAAAACGATCTCTTCATAAATGGGGCCAATGATTCCTATTAATAAAAATGGTATCCATTTGCCATACGCAGTAAAAAGTTCCGTAATGGATTCTTTCATAGATAAAAGCGGAGAAAAAAGGTTAGATATCTGATCTATTTCAATATCAAGAGATTTTGACATGATCAGCATATAAAAACCAAAAATCAATTTTACAATAAAAAAAGTACCTATACTAATACCGATTACTTTGAGAAATGACCATTTTTCAGTATAATAAATATTCCATTTTTTATTAAAAGCCAAACTAAAAGCAAACAATGCAAAAATTACTACGAAAACCATGTTTACCTGAGGTAATGAATCTGATTGTACACTAAATTCCCATGAACGGAATTTGGAATAAATAATATCAGGAGCCATTAAAAACGAGCAAAAATTAGCAAACAAATACCCAAAGCTAATCCACCAGAAATTTTTTAAACCCCAAAATATAGGAGTAGTCTTAGGTTTATTTTTAAAATTCCAGTAATGTCCAATAAAATAGATAGGCAAAATCCAGATGGAAGGAATTAAGAATAATAGTCCAATTAAAAGAAGAAAAATAATGATACTTAGCACATCACGCCATTTGAATAATTGAAATGGACTTTTTAAAAGAACTCTTACCCTATATAAACCCAGAGGATCAACTTTAAATCCAATATCTCGGAATTGATTATAGGTAACAAGAGCTTGTTTTCCATTAGCATATTTCAGGTCATGAAGCAAAAGATTTAACAATGCGCCATTTTTATCCCAACTAATTGCTGTATCTGAAACCAAATAGATTCTAGCTATATCGATTTCTCCAACTTTTTCGAAAGATTTTGCTAAATCAGAAAATGTGAGAATTGTCGAATCCATCTTTAGAATTTTTTTAAACAATTCTAAAGCCAATGAATACTCTTTTAAATCAAAGAGGAGATTAGCTTTATTTTGTAATGTATAAACATCATCTTCCTTGTATTGATCTGACTTAAATTGCGCAATTGCTTCTTTTTCACGACCTGCATATAAAAGCATTTCATAGTAATATATTGAGTTTTTGTATGTTTGATTATAAAAAATAGCTTTATCCATAAAAGTAATTGCTTCATCATACAATTCTTGATTATACAATGATATAGATTGCTCATAATACACTATCTCTTTTTGATTATCCGTCCATTGTTCCGGATTAACAAGGATCAATTGTTCTGCCTTTTTTAATATAGAATCCTTCAGATCCCCATATTCCATTTCAATTTGATACAGTAAGACGGATGGATCGTTTGGAAATTTTTGAATTAAAGAATAGTAACAACTATCGAATAGGGATTGATTTGGATTGATTTCACTTTCGGTATCATATTGAACTTTTTCGAGAAACTTGCATTTTTGTATCTGAAATTCAACACGAGTGGGATTGTTTTTAATGGCTAAATCATATTTTTGAATACAGTTTTGGACATAAATCTGATCAATATTTTGAATATTTTGGATCAATACCTCATGATTTAATTCACTTTGAGAGTAGAGATGCATGGACAAATTCTGTATAACCAAAAATACGGTTAAAAAAAGGATGATTTTTTTATTCATTTGAATTCATTTGAAAAAGTGTGACAACTTAAGAGGGCAAATATAAAAAAAACTCATGATATAAACACAAAGAAAAATTTCTTAAAAAAAATTAAAAAATTATGGATTTGATAAGAAAAAAAAATATGGATTTAACTTTTGCTTATATTTGCACTCTATTTTTAAAATGATATTATAAATTTAAATTTAACGATATGAAAAAACTATTTTTTATTTTATTAGCTGTTGGGGTAATGAGTGCCTGTAACACCAAAAAAGCTGAACCTCAACCTGAAACAACAGCTCCAGTTACCTTAGAGGCTGATGTTGAACAAGCTTTACAAAAAAACATTGAATTGAATGAACAAGTGACTACTCTTGACCAAGAGTTAGAAGCCATTATTAACGAACAATAATTGATACGAATATGAAAAAAATTATTTTATTAGCAAGTGCAGTACTTTTTTCGATTGCAATTAGTGCGCAAACTCCGGCAAATAATGCCCCAAAAGGAAAATCTGAAACTAAAAAAGAGGTAAAACAAGAAACTAAAGCCACAACAGAACATAAATGTGCTGAAAATAAAGGGGAACACAAATGTGCTGACAAAGGAAAAGATCATAAAGGTTGTGCTGAAAAAGGAAAAGATCAAAAAGGTTGCTGCGATAAAGGTAAAGACCAAAAAGGTTGTGCAGATAAAGGAAAAGACGGAAAAGGTTGTGCCGATAAAGGAAAAGACGGAAAAGGTTGTGCAGATAAAGGTAACGATGGAAAAGGTTGCTGCGACAAAGGTAAAGATGGAAAAGATTGTAAAGGTCACGAAGGGAAAGATGGCAATTGCTGTAAAGATGGTGAACACCAAGGAAATGCTTATGGACATCATAAAGATGGAAAATGTGGACGTGACTTTGGTCAAGAAAGAGCAAAAGCTGCAAAAAACAAAGTAGAAAAAGAACAAGTAGTAAAAGAAGTAGCTCAAGAAGTGGATCAAAAAGTAGCCAATACTAAAAATCGTGTTACTGAAGCTCGTAAAGCTGTTGAAACACAATACAAAACTAAAAAAATCACTAAAGTTCAATATGAAGAAAAAATGAAACGTATTGATTTGATTGAAAAAGATGTTCAAAGAATTGAAACTGAACGTCAAGCTACAGATAAAGTGATTAAATCAAAAGTATCATAATCGATTCTTTAGGATTTTTCCTTATTTAATAAAAAGAGCTCTAATGAATACCCATTAGGGCTCTTTTTTTTATACTTTTGCATCTTGAAAGTCTAACCTTGAATTAACATATAAAACACTGATATTCTAAACGATAACAATGCAAAATCTCAGACTTGGAATCGATATTGGTTCCACAACCATTAAAGCAGTAGTTTTAGACACCACCTCATCGATTCAGTTTTCCAGATACATTAGACACAATACGCTCATTAAGGACTCATTGCAAGAGATTTTAAATGAAATTATCCGGATTTTCGGGGAGCAACCATTTCAGATTGCCTTTACAGGATCTGCCGGAATGGGTATAGCAGAAGGAACACAAACCCTTTTTATACAAGAGATTATAGCGGCTGCTCAACTTGTAAAAATGGAATATCCTGAAGTTAGGAGTTTGATTGATATTGGAGGAGAGGATGCAAAATTAGTATTGTTAGAAGATCCCACTCATCCTGATATCCGCATGAACGGAAATTGTGCGGGTGGTACCGGAGCTTATATCGATCAGATGGCAGCATTGTTGAACATCTCTATAGAAGAATTAAATCGACTGGCCGGAGAGAGTGACACGATATATCCCATTGCATCCCGATGTGGTGTTTTTGCTAAAACGGACGTTCAGAATTTAACCAGTCGGAAAATCAAACCTTCCAATATTGCAGCATCGATATTTGAAGCAGTTGCCAACCAAACCATCAATGCTTTAGCGAAGGGATCTCAGATTAAAAGTAAAGTGTTGGTCTGCGGCGGTCCTCTATCCTACATTTCTGAATTACGAAAATCATTTGCTAAAGTGCTTCATCTGGATGATTCTGCATTGGTAGTTCCTGAAAACGGGGCTTTGTTCACTGCTATTGGCACTGCCATTTCGATTCCAACAGACTGTAAATCAGTATTACTTGATACCCTTTTAAAATCACTTCAATTTATTGATAATCATACAGATCAAAAAAATAATTTAATACCCCTTTTTGACAACAACATTGATTTTAAAGCCTGGAATAGCGATAAAAATGAGATTTCCATTAGAAAAGGAGATTTAAAAAATTCAAATCAACTCTTTATTGGAATCGATTCTGGATCTACCACTACAAAAATTGTTATTCTAAATGAAAAAAAGGAGTTGGTTTTTCAATTTTATAAAAACCACAATGGGGATCCGCTCCAAACCGTAACGGATGGACTTTTACAATTTTATCAAATAAATCCAAGACCGGAAACTCCAGTATCAGCTTCATGTGCAACAGGTTACGGAGAAGAACTGATTCAAAAGGGATTTTCACTTGATTTTGGAATTGTTGAAACTGTGGCACACACCATAGCAGCGCAGGATATCGACCCTGATGTATCATTTGTTTTAGATATTGGGGGACAAGATATGAAAGCCATATTTATTCAGAATGGCACGATCTCAAATATTGAAATCAATGAAGCTTGTTCCTCCGGTTGTGGCACATTTATTGAAGGATTTGCCCATACTTTAGGGTATTCTGTGTCCCAATTTTCAGAAATTGCCTTAGATTCTCAAGACCCTTACGATTTGGGATCACGGTGTACCGTTTTTATGAATTCGAAAGTTAAACAAGCCCTTCGGGATGGAGCAACTGTTTCCGATTTATCTGCCGGATTAGCCTATTCTGTAATAAAAAACTGCTTAAATAAAGTGTTACGGTTATCCACTTTTGAATCATTAGGAACCCATATTGTAGTTCAAGGTGGAACATTTAAAAACAAAGCCGTATTAAGAAGCTTAGAACTCTTAACCGGGAAAAAAGTTTCCATTTCTAATCATCCTGAAATCATGGGAGCTTATGGTGCTGCTTTGTACGCACTTCAACACAAAACTTCTACTCAACAATCCACTTTTATTGGATGGAATCAACTTCTTAATAATCAAATATTTGATACTGATTACACCTTATGTAAAGGGTGTCCCAATCATTGTCATGTGACCATTTACAGATTTTCTAACCATATCAAATGCTTTGCTGGCCATAAATGTGAAAAAATCTTCACTAATTCAATACAAATGATTGAAAAAGGGGAGCCTGTTTTTGATGCAAAAAAAGCATTATATCAACAAAACGAATGCTCTGAATCAGATTTAAAACCCTCTAAAATTGGGATTCCAATGATCCTAAACATGTATGAAAATTACCCATTCTGGAACACTCTTTTTAAAGAATCGGGGTTTGAAGTGGTTCGTTCAGATGATAGTTCGCAGTCCCTATATCAAAAAGGGATTGGGGGTGCCATGTCAGATAATATTTGTTTACCGGCTAAACTATCTCACGGACATATCATCAATTTGATTGAGAAAAAAGTGGATCGGATTTTCTTACCCATTGTTGTTTATGAAAAAAAACAATTTAATAAAACTACAAACAGTTTCAATTGTCCTGTAGTAACCGGTTATCCGGAAGTTTTAGAGAGTGGAATCATCGATTTGGCAGATAAAAAATTTGTGATAGATAAAATTCCTTTCAATTTTAAAGATCCGGAATTGCTTCGTAAAAGTTGTCAAAAATATTTAAAATCCTTAGGAGTTGGATCCAGAACATTTGAATTTGCTTTCAAGAAAGCATTGGAAAAACAACAATGGAGTAAAAAATATATCATTGAAGAAAATGAGAGAATTCTAAAAAAAGGTATTGAACAAAATAAACCCATAATTTTAGTTGCCGGTCATCCTTATCATGCTGATCCTTTTATTCATCAAAATGTTTCTTCTATTTTAGCCGATTTAGGTGTTTTTGTAATCAATGAGGAGATTGCCACACATTCGGAAGAGGGATTTGATCATTTTTTCACAATTTCTCAATGGGAGTACACCAATCGTATTTTACATGCTGTTAAATGGGTAGGTGAACAATCGTATCCTATTGGTATAGTTCAACTAAATTCGTTTGGATGTGGCTTGGATTCGATCATTTTAGGAGAAGTTAAAGAGCTTGTAAATCAAAAAAAGATCCCATACTCATGGGTCCGAATTGATGAGATCTCAAGTCCGGGATCTATCAAACTCCGTTTACGTTCCTTAGTGGAATCCATGAAAATGAGGAAAGATTCCATAGATTTCAAAAAAGAGCCAATCATTAAACCTCATCTACCTGTTTTTGAGAAAGTAGATCGGAAAAGAACCATTTTATTTCCCTGGTTTTCAGATTTTTATTCACCATTAGCCCCCATTTTAGCCAAACAGATTGGATACAATTTTGAAAATCTCCCCCCTTCAGATCAGGAATCGATCGATTTGGGTCTGAAATATGCGAATAATGAAGTGTGTTATCCTGCTACATTAGTGGTTGGAGATATCATCAAAGGATTACAAAGCGGGAGATATCAGAATAAAGATATTGCTATTGGAATTACCCAGACCGGAGGACAATGCAGAGCGACCAATTATCTTTCATTGATCAAAAGAGCGATTACAAATGCCGGTTTTCATGATGTTCCAATCATTGGATTAGGTAGTCCTGATGCCATTTTTAATCAACAACCGGGTTTCAAACCCAACTGGTTAAAAATCATCAAAGCTGCATTTATTTCCTTGTTGTATGCAGATTCCATATCACAACTCTATTATGCTACTGCATCGAGAGAAAAGGCAAATACGCACTCTAAAATACTTAAAGACAAATACATCAACCTTGCCAAATCGGCTTTAGAACGGAAAGAACATAACAAGTTACCCTATTTATTAAAAGAAGCGGTTTTAGAGTTTAATCAAATACCGATTCACTATGAAGAGGTTCAAACAGTTGGTATTGTAGGTGAAATTTATGTCAAGTATAATGCTTATGGACAATACAATATGGTGGAATGGTTGATTGAAAACCATGTTGAGGTTGTGATACCGCCCATGTTGGATTTTATGATGCAGGCTTTTGTCAATAATAAAGTACAAAGAGCATCCTTTATCGCAAAAGCTCAGAAAATCGGATTTACAGAACAGATCGCAGAAAGATTTGCCAATCAATATATTAAAAAGTTTGACACTATATTAAAGCAATTTAAATTTTACAGACCGAATCCATCGATTCATCATGCAGCACGTTTAGCTTCTGAAATTTTAGATTTGAATCACCAATATGGGGAAGGATGGTTAATTCCTGCAGAGGCTGCACTATTTGCAGAGCATAACATTCATAATGTGATCTGTTTACAACCATTTGGCTGTATTGCCAATCATATCATCGGAAAAGGGATGGAGAAAAAAATCAAATTGAAATATCCACAACTCAACTTGCTGTATCTGGATTTCGATTCCGGAATCAGTAAAGTAAATGTACTCAACCGAATCCATTTTTTGTTACAAAATTCTAAAAAAGAATCGATAAAACACTAATTAGCAATTGGTTCAATTATAGCGCACCAGCCACCCCCTTTGGCAAGATGGATGGGCAAAGAATCGTTGGAATCCCATACTATTGTTTCCATCAAATAATCATTTCCATTGTGATTCGCATTTAAACCATCTTTCCAAATAGTCATTTTATATTTACCGGAAGGAAGAAAATGCAAATTCAGAATTAAATCTCTCTCCGTCCAATCGGTCATAGCTCCAACAAACCATTTCCCATTTTTTGCTTTTTTAGCCATTACAATATATTTTCCCACACGCGCTTCCAGTGGAATAGTTTGAGACCAGATTGTTGGAACTTCTTTCAAAAATGCCAGAGATTCGGGTTCTTTATAGTAGTGTGTAGGGGAATCTGCGAGCATTTGGAGTGGACTTTCAAAGATCACATACATCGCTAATTGATGACAGCGCGTTCCTAGACTCATAGGTGTTCTGAAATGTGGTTGCCAATCGTCAGCCTGCGCATTAATCATCGCTCCGGGTGTATAGTCCATTGGTCCTGCCACCATACGGGTGAATGGGATTTTTAAATTTTGTTCCGGACCATTTCTTTTTTGGGGATCCCATTTTGATTGTTCCAATCCATAAACACCTTCATAAGACAAAACATTAGGATAGGTTCTGATCAACCCTGTAGGTTTAAAGGCCCCGTGAAAGTCAACAATCATATGTCTTTTAGCGGTTTCCTGAGCGGTTTTCACATAAAACTGAACCATCTGTTGGTCATCCCTTTGCATAAAATCTATTTTCACCCCTTTTATACCCCATTTTTCAAACTGATCTAAAACTGCGGTCATGTTATCCCGAAATGGGATCCAGGAGGCCCACAAAATCACTCCCACTCCTTTTTGAGCAGCGTATTGAGTCAGTTCCTGCATATTAATTTCCGGAACAACATGTAGCAAATTGGTCGTTTCACTCCATCCTTCATCCAGAATGATATAATCTAACTGGTTTTGGGCTGCAAAATCAATATAATACTTATAGGTTTCGGTATTGATACCTGCTTGAAAAGGAACCTGATAGATATTATTGGCATTCCACCAGTCCCAAGCCACTTTTCCCGGTTTCACCCAACTAAAATCTCCGGTTGGATCATCTGCTAATTGAAACACTAATTGGTTATCGAGCAGTTTTTTATCCTCTCTTTCAATCACCATCACTCTCCATGGGAAATTCTCTTTCCCGGTACATTTTGCAATAAAACTTTCATACTCTTCGACCTTTTCATCCCGATCACTCACAATTTTACAAGATTTGGGATAGCGAGGGAGCAAGCCATTTATGGTACCATTTTCATTTGTTTCTAGATAAAAACCCGGATAGTTGATCAGGTTAGACTCAGTTATCACTATTTTGGCATTATTCTTACAGAAAAGGGTTGGCAAACAGCTCTGTTGAGCGTTGCCAAGTCCGGCAATGGTGGTGTCGAGGTAGATTCTTTCGTGATGAGAATACAAAACATGATCTTCAGAAGGGAAAAGGGTTCGGGTATCGGGAGTAAATTTGAATTGGATCGATTCATTTAATACGGTATAATCTCCTTTATGATTCGCCAGCCAGCGCCAGGCTACGCCATTATTAAAAATCCGGAATTCCAGAATAATACCATTCGTAAACTCCAGGGAAATTTGGTTATATAGATTTTGAATTGTGTCCGTTTTAATAGGAAAAACAGGAATTATGGGTTTGTTGTGGAATGACTTCTTCCCTTTTGCAATTTTCCACTTAGATGATTTTGAAGAAACTGAAGTCACAAAATGGATAGTGGAATGATCAACAATCTGATTTCCGTCCAATTCAACAGAGTATGTGATTTGATCTGCAATCGTAAGGGTAACCAAAATAGATTTATCCGGAGAAAACAGTTGATACGATTGCGCCAATGCATTGACAGAGGTCCAGCAAACCAAAAGAGTAAAAAAAATGATTTTTTTCATATTTGTTATTTTAAATAAATGAAAATCAACGTGCAAATATAAACAAAGATTTCATATCTCACGCAGAGAGCGCAGGGAGCGCGGAGAGATTGTTCCGTTTTTCTCAGCGATCTCGGCGACCTCAGCGAGAAATATAATCACGCAGAGAACGCAGGGAGCGCGGAGAGATTGTTCCGTTTTTCTCAGCGATCTCGGCGACCTCAGCGAGAAATATAATCACGCAGAGAACGCAGGGAGCGCGGAGAGATTGTTCCGTTTTTCTCAGCGAACTCGGCGACCTCAGCGAGAAATATAATCACGCAGAGAACGCAGGGAGCGCGGAGAGATTGTTCCGTTTTTCTTAGCGAACTCGGCGACCTCAGCGAGAAATATAATCACGCAGAGAACGCAGGGAGCGTGGAGAGATTGTTCCGTTTTTCTCAGCGAACTCGGCGACCTCAGCGAGAAATATAATCACGCAGAGAACGCAGGGAGCGCGGAGAGATTGTTCCGTTTTTCTCAGCGAACTCGGCGACCTCAGCGAGAAATATAATCACGCGGAGAACGCAGGGAGCGCGGAGAGATTGTTCCCATTTTCTTAGCGAACTCGGCGACCTCAGCGAGAAATATAATCACGCAGAGAACGCAGGGAGCGCGGAGAGATTGTTCCGTTTTACTCAGCGTCCGTAAGCATACGAGCAACCCCATATCAAAGAATATGTTTTTTTAAGGTAAATTAGAGAAGGTTGATTAATTTTCAATCAGACAGTTTAGTCTCGACAAGTAAGGATTTGTCAATATTTTGAGGTAAAAGTTTTTCTAATTGACTTGTTTTGGTTTCATTTATATTTTCTACCACATAAGCGAACCAATCATAGGGATTAATATCGTTTAGTTTACAGGTAGCAAAGAAGCTATAATATATGGCTGTAAATTGAGCAAATTCATGATTTCCGGCAAATAGGTAGTTTTTACGACCCAATGCTAAAGGACGAATAGCATTCTCTACTCTGTTATTATCTATTTCGATCATTCCATTTTGAAGATAATTCATCAAAGCATCCCATCTTTCAACACAGTAGTTGAAAGCTTTTCCAATTGGACTGGAAGGTAGCACATTCTTTCTGTGATCAGCAATATATTTTCCAATTTGATTTAATATAGGAAGAGATTCTGTAAGTCTTCTTTGATATCGCTTTTCGATACTTTCGTTTAATTCTTTTGATGTTTGTTCAACTTTATAAAGTTCTTGGATCAGTAGCATTACTACAGTAGCATGAGTTTTATCATTACTTAATGCTTTCTCAAAATATCTTCTAGCATGTGCCCAACATCCAATATGTAAAATCTTCTTTTCACGAATAGCCACATCATAAGCTGCATAACCATCTGTTTGTAAAATCCCACGATATTGATCTAAAAAATGTTTTGGCAAACTGTGACTTCTTGAAGGGGCATACTCAAACAGTACAGATAACTCCATAACTGCATTACTTACCCACATATATCCTTTTTTTGTCTTCCTTTCGTTTCTCGATCCATAACCTGGATCGGTGATTCATCCATTTGTAAATATTGGGATTGTTGAACTTTCTGTCGATGACCTTTATAAAGTATTTCCAGAAGTTCTGATGTTAATCTAATCCAATTTTCAACTGTTGATGCACTTAAGTTAATCCCTAACAACTTCAACTGTTGTAATTGTCTGTGAATAGGCATGTGAAAAACATATTTATTTACAATCAAATAAGCCAATAAACTTGAACCAGCCATGATTTTGGGAATCGGACGATATAATTCTGCTATAATTTGTCTTTGCTTATTATTTTCATCAGGTTTTGTTATATAGACAGGTCTGATAATACGTCTAATAAACAAATAAGCGGGTTTAATATGTAACTCTTCTGTAATCTCTTCCCTGATACGAACCATTCCTGTAACATCTTCTGTAGGTTCTAAAATAACTTCTTCTACAGGTAGATCTTTTGGCAGTTCTTGTCTTCCGGGATGTTTCCCATCATAACTTTTACGTTTTTTGATGATCACTTCAACTTCTTCAATCAATTCCTTCTCTTTTTGATCAAGAACCTCTTTAGGAAACAACTCCAGTTGATCAGGATTTTCAAAACGCTCACTCTTTTGTCCAAAAGTCATCCGTTTTAATTGTTCTACCAAATGCTTAAGACGACTTATTTCATCTTCTTTTTGAATGATTGATGATTCAAGCTTATAAAGCTGTTGGTCTTGCTTTTGAATCTGTTGGTCTTGTTGCGCAAGCACTTTTTTGAGTTCTTTTAACTCATTTTGTTGTTCAATAAACAGGTTATTTTGCGCTTGTTTCATGTAACAAATATACTAAAAAAATCGTTACAAAACAACCATTTATGTAAGAAAAATGAACTTTTTTATGCAATTTTATATCGCTTACTTTTCTTAAACGTATCTATAGAAAGTCCCTCTAAAAGCATTAAAACATCTTCTCTTTTTAGTTCTAAACCACCATCACAATCAGTAGTGCGGGCTTTGTATCGACCTCTTTCTAATCGCTTGTAATAAATTACGAACCCATCTCCATCCCAATAAAGCATTTTTATATGTGTTTTTTGTCTATTCAAAAAGACAAAAACAGCACCAGATGTCGGAGTTTTTTGCATAAAATCACGCACAATGCCTGCTAATCCATCAAAGCTATTATGAATATTGACAGGTTTGGTACATAAATAATATTTTATGGTACTACTAAATCCTATCATGTCTAATATATTTTAAGTTGTATCCCATTTGGTAATGTTAACTCAATCTGAGGTATTCTAGATCCCTCTGATTTAAAATTTTCTTGGGTTAGTTCAATAAATGAAAAATCTTGATCTTTAAAACTTGTTCTCCTTATTGATTCTTCCGGACATAATTTATGTGTCCAATATCTAAAGGAATCGTAACTAATCCCATGTTCCATCGCAAAATCCTTTTTGGTCTTTTCACCTTGTTTCCACAACTCAACCATACTTGACATCTCTGCCTCTTTTGATATAATATTCATGCTTTTTTAAAAGCAAAAATAAAATGATCATCTCTCATCTACAAGATGGGGTTGCTCGTATGCTTACCAGCGTCCTCGTCGACCTCAGCGAGAAATATAATCACGCGGAGAACGCAGGGAGCGCGGAGAGATTGTTCCGTTTTTCTCAGCGATCTCGGCGACCTCAGCGAGAAATGTAATCTCGCGCGGAGAGATGTGGAACTTTTCTTTGAGATCTTTGTGGACTTTGTGATTGGAATAAAGAAAAAGATTATATTTGCATCGTAAAACATCAACAGAAAACATTTAACAATAACCCAATTTGATAACTGGTTCAACAATTTAAACGATGAGCATACCAACTTCAAGAAGTAAAGAAATTTGAATTTTATTGATCTGTCAATCATTCATTTATAAAAAAACTTTAAAATAAATTTAACACTGTTAATTTTATTAACATTATTTTATTATTTTTGCAGTGTTAAAAAAATAAATAAAAAAATGAACAATAAAGAACTCAAAGAACAACGAATTAAGGGATATTTTATCCAGGCAGCCAAAGAGATTCTGGTTGGTGAAGGAATAAAAAGTTTAAGTGTCAGGTCGGTTTCTGAACGTGCCGGATACTCTTACACTACTATTTACAATTATTTTGAAGATCTGAATGATCTCATATTTTACTGTGTACAGGATTTTTATCAGGAGTGCTCCGACTTTGTGAACGGAGAAAATATCGGTACTGAAAATGGTTTGAATATGATTGAAAGTAAGATCATGCAGTATATTAAATATTTTGTGAATTATCCTAGTGTTTTTGAACTTTTCTTTATTGAAAGAGTTGTCAATTTCGGTAATAAGGTGCAGACTATTGAACTGATTACAGATTCTTTAAAAAATATTTTACAAAAAGATTGGGATCAGGTGGTAGCACAAAAAGAGATGCGCCAAGCAGATGTGATTAAAGTGCAACATCGGTTACAAATAACCGTTACAGGATTGCTTCTTTTTTATATTCATCGTCGCACACCGGCTGAATATGCTGAATTTATGAGAAATGCAAAACAAGGGATTGACGCTATCATTTTTCCAGAATCATAAATGATGAAAAAAACAACTTTATTTTTGGTCATCATAGGAACTGTATTAGGCGTGTTTTCGCAGAATAACAGTAGTAAAATGCCTATTGAATACGTAAATCCATTTATTGGAACACAAAAGATGGGACACACTTATCCTGGAGCAACGGTTCCATTTGGGGCTGTACAACTGAGTCCAGAAACCGATACAATCATGATGTATGATGCTCAAGGTAAGTACAATCCTAACGTATATCAATACTGTGCAGGTTACCAATATACTGATTCAACGATAGTGGGTTTTTCACACACCCATTTTAGTGGAACCGGACATTCTGATTTGGGAGATCTTTTGATGATGCCCACTTATGGCACATTACAACTCAATCCTGGCACCTCATCTGATCCGGAATCAGGCTATAGATCAACCTATTACAAAACAAGTGAAAAGGCAGAGCCGAATTATTACCGGGTTTCTTTACAAGAGAAAAAGATAGATGTGGAATTAACCACTACCACCCGGGTTGGCATACACAGATACACCTTTCCCAAAACGGATAGTGCCCACATCATTTTGGATTTAAACTATGGAATTTACAATTATGAAGGTAAAAATATCTGGACCTATCTTCGGGTTGTAAATGACACATTGATTACAGGTTATAGAATCACCAACGGATGGGCCAAAAACAGAACGGTTTATTTTGCAATCGCTTTTTCCAAACCTTTCAAAAACTATGGATTTCAACTTCCAAAAGAGAAATACCAGGGATTCTGGAGGCGATTTGATTTGATTCATCATTTTCCTGAAGCATCAGCTAAAGAATTGAAGGCCTATTTTGATTTCGAGTTTGAAGATCAGGAACAATTGATGATAAAAGTGGCTATATCCCCTGTTTCTCAAGAGGGAGCGATTCTGAATATGCTTACAGAAACAGCAACATGGGATTTTGACTATTATAAAAATCAGGGGCAAGAAGTGTGGAATAGGGAATTGAATAAAATCAAAGTGGAAACACTTACAGAAGATGACAAAGTGAATTTTTACACCTCCTTATACCACACTTTTTTAGGTCCTACGATTTACATGGATGTGGATAGGAAATATAAGGGTTTAGATCAAAATATTCATATAGCAGATACGTTTACGAATTATACATCATACTCATTATGGGATACATACAGAGGTTTACATCCATTATTTACCATCATTCAGCCTACAAGAGTGAATGATATGATTCTATCTATGTTAGCGCATTATGAACAAAATATTCATGAAATGCTTCCTGTTTGGTCCCATTACGGAAACGAAAACTGGTGCATGATCGGCTACCATAGCGTTTCGGTCATTGCTGATGCATATATGAAGGGGATCAGAGGATTTGATCCTGTTAAAGCGTATTGGGCTTGTGTCCAAACAGCCAACAAAGATACTTATGATGGCCTATATTATTACAAAAAATTAGGTTTTGTTCCGGAAGATAAAAGTTCTAATTCTGCATCCAAAACCTTAGAATTTGCTTATGATGACTGGTGTATCGCGCAATTGGGACAAGCAATAAACGATCCTGAAATTAAGCTCAACTACCCCTCATTTATCATGCGGTCACAAAATTTTGAGAATCTTTTTGATCCCTCTACAAAATTTATTCGTCCCAAAAACAGTGCCGGACAATTTATCACTCCATTTGATCCATTAGATACACACGGTCAGGGTTTTATAGAAGGAAATGCCTGGAATTACTCTTTATATGTTCCCCATGATGTTCCTCAACTGGTACATTTAATGGGTGGCGAAAAAAGATTTGAACAATATCTGGATTCGTTATTTACAATGGAGCTACCCGATCAATACTTTGAAAACACCGAAGATGTAACGAGAGACGGAATTATTGGCAATTATGTTCATGGAAATGAACCCTCACATCAATCTGCATTTTTATATCATTGGACCAAAGCACCTTGGAAAAGTCAGGAGCGAGTGAGAATGATCCTCAAAAAGATGTATCACACGCAACCTTATGGATTAAGCGGCAATGATGATTTTGGACAGATGAGTGCGTGGTACGTATTCAATGCAATGGGATTTTATCCTGTTTGTCCGGGAAGTGAACTCTATTATTTTGGATCCCCATCATTGGTTCAGGCGTCCATTCAATTAGAAAACGGGAAGACATTCACCATAAAAACGGTCCATCAATCAGAGCAAAACATTTACATTCAAAAGGTTATGCTCAATGGAAAAGAATTAAAGGTTCCGTACATCAAACATTCAGAAATCTCTCAAGGGGGTGAGCTCATTTTTTATATGGGCAAGAAACCTAAAAAATAGTATTTTTGTCCCATGAAAACCAGGATTTTTTTTGTTTTTATTCTTTTGCTATTTGGGGCACCTATAATGGGAAACAATAGAACTCAAAAACTTTGGTTTCATCAATTTACCCCCATGGGATCGTTTAAGTATTCAGAAATGAGCACTTTAAAAGACAGTGCCATGTTACCCACTATTGAATTTGGTTTTGCCAGAGTCTTTGGAGAAAAAAATGATTATGGCAACTGGGGGATTTTACCCTTGGGGTATGATTGGAGTTATTATGCACCTTATCTTTCTTTGGAATACAGATGGGCTTTAGAATATGGAAATCCGGATGGTCCGTTAGATATTCAAAAAACGATTCCACATTTCATGCTAAATTTAGGCATTATGGGAGGGAAAGGAGCATTGATCACTTTATTTCCTATTCCGCTAGGTTTAAATGGGAATTTTGCTTTCTGTACTGATTTCAATGATTTTTTTATCAAATATTCCATAAGCTGGGATTTAGATAAAATATCTATTCATGTAGGTAATTATATCAATTTAACAAGTAAAGGGCCCTATCCTGATTATCTTTCTTCCTCTTTTATAGAGTTAAGGGTTTTACTTTGGGATGTAGATTACTAAAAATTTATTCTGACCTATCTATTTTTTCATTTATATTTGCAATCTAATCCTAAAAGTTAGAAAAACTTTTAAATTGCTGAATCATCATGCCATTATTAAACTTACATCAAGGTAAAGAATTGGAAATTTTTGCTGCAGAAACAGAAACAGACTTAGAATTGCCATTACTTCCATTTCAAATCAGTGCGGGGTTCCCCTCCCCTGCCTTAGATTTTGTGGATCTTTCTATCGACTTAAACAAGCAGTTAATTGAACATCCTTCAGCCACATTTTATGGGAGAGTAAAAGGGGAATCTATGAAAAATGCAGGAATAAACGACGGAGATTTGCTGGTCATAGATAAAAGCATTGAGCCCGTGGATGGGAAAATAGCGGTTTGTTATCTGGATGGGGAGTTTACTTTAAAACGAATCAAAATTAAAAAAAATGAACTTTGGTTAATACCTGAAAATGAGGCGTATAAACCGATAAAAATTGAAGAAAGCAACAATCTGACTATCTGGGGAATTGTCACCTATATCATCAAAAAGCCATTGTAATGTTTGCTTTGATCGACTGCAACAACTTTTATGCATCCTGTGAAAGGGTGTTTCGACCCGATTTGAACGGAGTGCCGGTGGTTGTTCTTTCCAACAATGATGGTTGTGTTATTGCTCGAAGTAATGAAGCCAAAGCGATCGGGGTTCCCATGGGAGCACCTGCTTTTGAAAATGAAGAGTTGTTCCGGAAAAATAATGTACAGGTTTTTTCAGCCAATTTCGCATTATACGGAGATATGAGTCATCGTGTTATGTCCATTTTGGAAGAGTATAGTCCTGAGATGGAAATATATAGTATTGATGAAGCTTTTCTGAAACTCAAAAACTTTGAAAGAATTGATCTGTTTGCGCATGGTAAATCGATGCGAAACAAAATACTAAAGTGGACCGGAATACCTGTTAGTGTAGGCATTGCCCCCACTAAATCGCTGGCCAAAGTTGCCAACAGAATTGCCAAAAAGTTTCCTGAAAAAACCGGAAATGTGTATATCATTGATTCTGAAGAGAAAAGAGTCAAAGCATTAAAATGGTTAGCCATTGAGGATGTGTGGGGAATTGGTCGACAACATTCAAAGAGGTTGTATGCATTAGGGGTAAAAACAGCTTATGACTTCACCCAACTGGATCCTTACTGGGTTCAGAAACATCTGGCTATTGTAGGATTGAGGCTACAAAAAGACCTCAAAGGAATCCCCACTTTAGATATGGAAACAGTTCAGCCAAAAAAAAACATTGCTACTACCCGGACATTTGAAAAAAACTACACCGAATGGAACGATCTTTCAGAACGGGTCACCACTTTTGCTGTTTCCTGCGCTGAAAAGTTAAGACAGCAAAATTCGTGCTGCAATACGGTGATGGTGTTTGTTCATACCAACTGGCACCGCAAAGATCTGGATCAGTACAGCCGTAACATCGTTGTCAAATTACCCTTTCCAACCAATTCAGGGATTGAACTCTCCAAATATGCGCTTTTAGGATTACAAAAAATATTCAAAAAAGGGTATCACTACAAAAAAGCGGGTGTTATTGTGATGGATTTCACTCCCGACAATGAGCAACAAATGGGATTGTTTGAGAATCGGAATGATCGGCATATCCCACTGATGGAAGCGATTGACAAAATCAACCATTCTTACGGACAGCAAAAAGTGCGTTTGGCATCACAGGATCAGAAAAAAGTTTGGAAAATGAAACAGGAAAAATTATCCCCCAGATACACCACCAAATTATCAGACATCATTATAATCCGTTGTTAGTATGTGTTTTTTTATGCAAATTTCAAAAGATGCTACCGAATTAAAGCATCGATTTAATGCCAAATTTGAAGATGATTTGGATTTCAGACCTCAGAGTTACAATGGATTTCAATATCCCAAAATTCCTGTGATCACAAATCAGAAGTCGGACACCATTCAATTGTTTGAGTGGGGATTGATCCCTTCCTGGGCAAAAAATGATGAGATCCAAAAAAACACTTTAAATGCTCGTTTGGAAACGATTAGCGAAAAACCATCATTTAAATATGTGGTTAGAAACAGATGTTTCATTATTGCAGATTCCTTTTTTGAATGGCAATGGTTAGATGAAAAGGGGAAAAAGAAACAAAAATATGAGATTATGTTGCCCGATCATAACTTGTTCGCTTTTGCCGGATTGTACAATCAATGGGTTGATCCTTCCACAGGAGAAGTGCGGAATACCTGTACCATTTTAACCACTGAAGCAGATGAGTTGATGAGCAAAATTCACAATTCTAAAAAAAGAATGCCTCTCATTTTAGATCCTTCCAGTGAAAATCTATGGCTTAATGGGGAACTCAAAACTTTTGAACATGTTCCCCTTATAGCCAATCCCATAGGATAAGGATTCTTTGATTGAATCACAAAAAACATAATTTCCGATCAACTTCCTTTTTTTTTGTCCCATTTCATCATTTTTTGACACATTTCTCCCTTTTTTAAGAAAAAAAATAATATCTTTGTCCATTATTATGGTTGTTTCATTTAATTTGAACAAATGGAGCGCCGGGTGTTGAATTCTTAAGACGAAAACTATGGAAATCATGGATCATAACATTCAAAAGTTAAACAAAACTCCTGAAGATATTCAGTTTTTTGATTTATTTGATCAGGATGAAATTCAAAAATTGCAGGATCTATTTTCTGCAGCCAACAAAGTATCCTCCGTTATCATGGATCTGGAAGGAAATATGTTGACCAAACCAAGCAATTTCACTCCATTGTGTAAGATGATCATGGAAAAATCGTCCAACGGTTCACCTGCCTGTTTTGCTTATGACCAGTGGAATAAAGATCATAATGATATCAACAACACGACAGTATCTCCTTGCACATTAAGCGGATACTGGTTTGAAACCGCCTTTATCAGTGTTGGCGAGAAACCGATTGCCATCTGGCAAATGGGTCAAGTTCGCAGTCTCTCTTATGACATCAACCAAATTGAAGAGTATGCCAATAAATCGGGAATTGAAAAAACAACGTTTCTTCAAGCATTTTTAAAAGCGCCTGTTGTTTCAATTTATGAATTCGAGAACATAGCGAAGTTGTTTTTCACTATTGCGAATGAACTATCAGAAAAAGCGTATCGCAATTTGCAACTGAACCGACAAATTGATGAAATTGAAAAGATCAATGGTGAACTAACTGAAAGTGAACAACGTTTTAAAGCTTTACATGATGCCTCTTTCGGAGGAATTGTAATCCATAGAAACGGGATCGTGATTGAATGTAATCAAGGATTATCAGATATCACCGGTTATGATCGTGAAGCTTTGATGGGAATAGATATCATCACATTAATTGATCCCGATTACCTAGATTATGTGACTGACCAGATGAGCAACAAATCTGAAAAAGCTTATGAGGTGATGGGACTTCGTAAAAATGGGGATTCTTATCCTGTTAGGATTCAGGGTAAAAATGTATTTTATAAAGGGGAACCTGTCAGAACTGTAGAATTTAGAGATATTACAGAACAAAAATTAGCAGAAGCTGAATTGATCCGCAAAAAAGAGATGGCTGAGGAGAGTAACAGAGCAAAATCCGCTTTTATTGCCAATATGAGTCATGACATCAGAACTCCAATGAATGGAATTTTAGGATTTGCAGATCTTTTAAAAGACTCTCACATTACTCCCAAAGAGCAGCTCGAATATATCCAGATCATTGAAAATAGTGGAGCATTAATGTTGGAGATCATCAATGAGATCATTCACATTTCCAAAATTGAAGCCGGGCTCATCAAAACCAACATATCCTCATTCAACATCAAAGAGTTACTTCAAAACAACTACAATAAATTTGAGCAAACCATAAATCAAAAGGGAATTATTCTCAAATACTACGGTATCAATGCATTGAAGAACTTTATTGTGAAGTCGGATCAAGACAAAGTGGATGCTATTTTATACTATGTATTAAAGTTTGGAATTCAAAACACCATTCAAGGGGGTGTTGAATTACAAGTAGTTGAAAAAGATCAAAAATTTGAATTTACGATTAAAGACACCGGACTTGGGATCTCTCCTGAACGGGTTTCCACTATTTTCGACCGGTTCAGTGCAGATCAGTACTTAGAAAAATCTCATGAAAGCAGAGGTTTAGATTTAGTGATTGCCAAATCGTACATTGAAATGTTAGGAGGAACGATTCATGTAAGCAGTCAGCTCGGATTTGGAACCACTATTTCATTTTCATTACCATTTGATTTTGAAAAATACAAAGATTCACCTGAAACCCATATAGGAGGACGCACTTTAAACATTGCCAATTTACAGGATTTGAAAGTCTTAATAGCTGAAGATGATGAAACATCAGCCTTACTATTAAGTACTTATTTAAAACCATACACCAAAGTGATTTTACATGCGCCAAATGGTGAAAAAGCGGTTGAGATGGCACGCATGAATCCTGATTTGGATTTAATCATGATGGACATTCAAATGCCATTATTGAATGGCTTTAACGCCACCAAGCAGATTCGTGAATTCAACAAGAGTGTAATAGTTATTGCGCAGACTGCCTTTGGTTTATCGGGAGATCGGGACAAAGCCTTAGAAGCAGGGTGTTCTGATTACATCTCCAAGCCGATCAAGAAAGAGGAGCTCAACGGCATGCTCATCAAGTTCTTCCCGGAAAAGCTGTAACTGCGGACTACAGACAACGGACTACAGACAACGGACTACGGACTACAGACTACGGACGAATGCAAAATGAGCACACGAGCACATGAACACATTGAGCACACGAGCACATTGAGCATTCTGAGCACATGAGCATTCTGAGCAATCGAGCATTCCGAGTTTTGTTTTTATTTACAAAAATAATTGGGAATCTAAGGTGAAAATGTTGGTTTTGATGTTTGATATATATCAAAAAAAATATGGTTCAAAATAAAAAAAGAGAACTTTTTAGAGCTCTCTTTAAAATTACTATTTGGGGTTGATTTACAATTTTGACAATATCGATGTTTAAACGACCAAAGAATGTAGAATTAGATAGTTGGCTTTCGTAAAAAAAATTTCTTTATCAATAACGAATCAATATTATTATTACTAAAGAATAAAACATTAATCTTTTACATAGCAAAAGGAATTATTTGAAATTGGCTAAATTTTTCAATAAATCAACCAATTCTTTTTGTGGATGTGGATCTGATTTGTCAGAAATTAATTGTTTATCTGAATATTTTTCATAAAAACAATATTTTTTGAAAGGTGTTTTTGCTGGATATTCGTAAATATTTAGGACTTTTCCAAACTTAGGATTACCAACCGGACACATTTCAGATGTGAGTGGCCCCCATGAATCTAATTCAATTGAAATGGAAGAACTATCCAAATTTTTATATTTTAATCCAAATTTTTTAAAAACAACAGCTTTCAATCCTAGATGATAACCCCAATAATCAGTAGAGAAAAATTGATGAATTTCACCTTCTCTATCAATTATGAAATTAGTGGCAATTCTTCCAAGTGTATATTTCCACCATGCAACATCTCCATTTATCCCAGGTCCAGAAACAGTATGATGAATTACAATTTGAGATTTTTTAGAAATCTCTTTTACGTATTGATTGTCTGGAAATTGTTCAGAGATTATTTTCATTTTATATTACAAATTATTATTTTATTATTCTTTTATTTTTATCAAATATTTTAATAATAGTAAGATATTTTTTTTAATTCACTTTTTTTGATTTGATAAATACACCTATTTCATCATTAGTAAAAATATTAATACTATAAATTTACTAAAAAAAGGATTTTGCTTTAAAGTTGTTACATCTTGTAATTTTAACATTTGGTAAGGCTTTTCTGAATGATTGAATTATTGAATCCGGTGTATAATATGAGAATTCAATATATTCAACATTAACTAATTTGTAAATAATCTGAGGAATCTCCTTTTGCTCAACTATTTGTAATGTAGTTAAATGAGGGATTTGTGATATGACTTCAATATTTTCATCATTCAAATACAATATTTGTAGCGATTGTAATGATTTAAGTTGTGAAATCTCTTTAGGTAAAGAAATATAATTTCTTTTGTCATATCTATTTTCTGGTAGAATACTTAAAAATTTTAAATTTAATAAATAAGTTAAATTTGGAATAACATTACTGTTGTTTTTAATTTCTAAAAACAAAAATTCAGTAGAAGTTGGAAATTTCAATGATTGATTTTTATTAATCACAAAATGAATATATTTAACGTTAGGAGGGAAAACAATAGAGTATTGAGATGTATTCGAATAATCGAGAAATTTAAAATACTCCAATTTATGTAGTTTTGAATAATCCAATATACTGTTTCTTTTAATTTTTTCAGCCAATATATATAGACTTTTCAATGAGAGATCAAATTGATTGATATCAATATTTGTAGGTAGTTCACAATGATCAAGATCTAAAGAAATCAATGGAATGTTCCATTTTGAAATTTGATATTTTGTACAGTTTATTCCCTGAATTTCTAAAAACTTTAAATTATTCATTTCTGCAAGAATTGTATCGGTCAGGGGAAGATAATATTGTAAACATTTTAATGATACAATACTATCATGATAAAAATAAAATAATTCAATTGGATAACTATTAAGCAAATTATTTTTGGAATAACCTCTTTTATTTATTCCATTAATGATAGAACTATCTATATCCATGTTACTATCTAAGACCCCTTTAAAATAACTTATTGATTTTGTATTTGAAGAATTAATATAAAGATAATGGACAACATCATATTCTATATAACATGGATATTGAGTTAAATTAAAATATTCCTTATTTAATAAAATTTCATAAGTTTGAATATCAGGCAACTGTCCGAATACTATTGAACTATATAGTATCAAATATGTCACAATTAATTTTATTTTATTCATAATTATTGTTTAAAAAATCGCATTAAATCATTATTAATTATCTTTGTAGATCTACTTGATTCGTGAAAAGCTTCTTTATGTATATTAGTTTCATTCTTTGGAGTAATACTTGATCCAAGATCAAATGTAAAATGGGTTCCCATAATTAAACGCGCATTACCTAAATTTTTGTTTGTAGGATAAAATTCACCTTTGCTATTAACATTTCCAACAACGACTCTTAATCCTTCAATTTTTGCAAAGTTACTATCAGATATGTTAAAATTATTGGTCTGCCAAGTAATAACTATAGGTGCGATATGTCGAGGTTCTTTTTTATGTTCAAAAACATATGAGAGTTGCTTTTGTGTCAAAAAAGATCCGTTTCTTCCCATTAAATTACTTCTTGAAAAATCTTTTTTCATATAAAGAGCCATTGCGCCAATATCATGAAGTCTCCTAAATCCGTCAAGAACGAAAAACCTAACATTTCTATCTGATAATCCTAATAAATGTCCAAGTTCATGACCTGCTTCAGATGCTAGATTTTTAGAATCGTAATACATATATCCTGTATTTCCATTAACATATGATCTACCAGGAATTGCTCTTTTGTCGGCTTCACTACCATTACCTACCTTAATAAAAAACTCATATGAGCCAAGATCATTTTCTGTTTTTCCATCTGCAAATACAAATTGAACTTCATCTACATTAACTGACATTCCATTATATGTATAAGAGTTCCAAGTATCTCTAACATTTGCTTTAAACGCATCAATATATTCTTGTTGTTCTTCAGGAGTTAATTCTAATTTGTCTTCAAATTGAAAATAAAATGTAGCTTTAATTTTTCCAGTATTTTTGTCAGGTTCCCCTCCATCCAAATCAATATAAGTAATCGGTTTATTTCCTGCATACTGGAACGGTGTGTAATAAGGATACTTAAACTGCAACGGATCCACATTAATAAACCTGCACAACCATGCCGCGTAGTAGCGCATTCCATAATAATATAGTCCAGTTTCTTCATCACGTTCTTTGCCACAGTACTTGTACCGTTTTAATGAAAAGCTTTTATCTTCCCAACTATGATGATAAGTGTCCAGTTCTAATGGAGTGTCAATATTGGCTAATCCTCCTAATCCAATAGCACTGGCTATCCTTTCAGAACCTGCATAGTAATGTTTGGTATAACCCTGATGTTTGGCAACTATATAAGGACTGGAATATAGTGTTTCTTCCTTAAACCTAGCTATATTAAACCAATTTCCATTAATGTTCATCATATTATTTCAATGTTGATTCACATGCGACAAATATACAACTTTTTTAATAACGTAAGCTTTTCTTTCTTTTATTTTACCGGTAGAGTAGAGAGAGGAGCAGCAACGAGGCTACTCCCACCCCCTCGTCAAACCGTACGTGCAGTTTTCCCGCATACGGCTTTCCTATAAACTTCGTCGCAAGCATTCACAGTTAAGTCCTTACTAAAATGTATTTAGTCGGGTCGATCAGTCCATATTTGGTGACTAAGACCTTAAAGGCATTTTGTCGGTATAACCTACATTTTCTTTGACTTTTTCGCTTGTAGTATTTTGTAAGTTTGTTGTTAAGATAAAATCTTAATCTTCTTTTACTCATTGCAGGATAACAAGCATTATCCATGCTGAAGTAGTTGATCCACCCCCTGAGTATTGAATTTAGATCTGTGGACACTTGTTTTGCATTACAGTGTCCATGTGTTCTAAGGTAATCACTAACCTTATCTCGGATCTTCTTTTCTGACTTTTTACTAGGACAGATATTCCAATAACTGAAGTTTCGTCCTTTAATATCTTTGTCATATCTTACTGTACATCCAAGAAAGTCAAAACTAGCTGTGGTAGCATCTACTAGGCGGGTTTTCTCACTATTAATTGATAATTCCATCCGTTGTATGATCTCTTCCAATTTGGTTCTGACTTGTTCTGTTATTGATTTACCCATAATCACAAAATCATCTGCATATCTTACAATACTACATCCATATTTTTGAAATAGATTCTTTGCATTATCCACTATTCTATCTAAGAGGTTGAGATAGACGTTAGCCAAAAGTGGAGAGATTACTCCTCCTTGTGGCGTTCCTGTCTTATTCTTCTTTCCTCCTTTTAGTTGTCCATTTTCCAGCACGGGTGCTTTTAGCCATTTATCTACAAGCTTGAGCATCCTCGGATCGGTAATCCTCTCCTTTAGTGCTATGAATAACTTCTCGTGGGGTATCGTATCAAAGTATTTACTTAAATCTGCATCATAAACCTCTGTTTTTCCTGCTTTCAAGTTTTCTTTGATTCTTCCCATTGCATCTCGCGAGCTCCTTTCTGGTCTAAAACCATAAGAGTTCTCCGAAAAATCTGCTTCAAAAATAGGTTCAAGTATCATTTTACATACTGTTTGTGCTATTCGATCTCTCACTGTTGGAATACCTAATGGACGTTTGCCTCCGTTCGCTTTATCTATTTCCACCCTCTTGACGGGTAAAGGTTTATAGGTTTGCTTGCGCAACTCTTCCCCCAACTCCTCTAAATAGCTTTCTACTCCTTGTTGTTCTATCATGGCTATGCTTATTCCATCTACTCCTGGTGCGCCTCCATTGGATTTGACCTGTTTCCACGCCTCTTTTAGCATATATTTCAAAAACATCTTGTCGTATAGTACATAAAATTTATACTGTTTATCCTGCTTGGCTTTTTGATATAGTTTACTCTGCAAGGTAAATACTCTTTCTGCATCTGACATCTCCTTTTTCTTCCTTTTGAAGAGTTCGGGTTGATCTTCTGCTTCTACTCTTTGTTGATACTTGTTTCTCAATTCTGTCGATTTTTCCATTGTTATAAACTTTATTTATAGTAATGTCCCTTCGCTATCCCCGCTTTTACCTTTTCGGGGGTCATCACTACTATGGACATATCCGACTCCCTCGTCTGTGTTTGACTTACACTCCGTTAGGGGATCCCACGTTCATGTGCTACCTTTGATACACACGCAACAACATACTACTCCGGACAGTCCCGTTGGTTACACCGTTTAAAGATCTTTTATCTGTTTTTCTAAACCAACGTGGTTACAGGTTTCAGCACCTTTGGAAGCTTGACCACTGTCAACTTGGCGTAACGAAGCCTTACTGTTGCAGCTTATGTATCCGCTCATTGCGAGCTTTAATGTATTCGTTTCCTCCTACATTATCGCAATGGCTTCAACCTGAACGGCAAATTGGGTTGATTGTAACTTTCATACAATTAGGTATTTAATTAATATATACACACGCCTCGTGGCGCACCAAAGGACACCAAGAAATTATATCACAGAGAACTGAATGAAAAACCCTCAGCGGTCTCAGCGATCTCAGCGAGAAAAAATTTCAATTTATTATTCCGAGAAAGTGTTGGAAAGTCGGCTGACAGCGGACTACAGACGAATGAATGAAAAATGAGTAATGAATAATGAATAATGAATAATGAAAAATGAAAAATGAAAAATGAAAAATGAAGAATGAAAAATTTAGTGCAATTTCGAACTAACTTCGTCGAACGTTTAACGTCGAACTTCTCCCGTCTCCATACTCTCGTCACCAGTCAAAAAAAACCGCTTGCGGTTTTGAATGCGTTAGGGATGTGGAGGGCGCGAAGCGGTACGAACCGGAACGAGCGCCGCGATGATTGAACTGTTGTGGGGATCAATATCTTAAGCGTAGTGCGGTGAAGTACGGGAGCGAAGCGGACCCCGGAACAAGCCCGACGGCAGCCGGGTTGGGTCGTGGGTTGGCTGGTGCCGGAACGCCCAGAAAAAAAGACTACAGACTACGGACTACAGACTACAGACGAATGAATAATGAATAATGAATAATGAGCACATTGAGCATACGAGCACATTGAGCATTCGGTTAGTATCTCAACCACTTAAAGAGTTCCTTGTAAGTGATCTTTTTGCCGTACATGAGGATCCCTACGCGGTAAATCTTGGCGGCAAACCATACACAGAAGATGAAAAAGATCACACATATTGCCATCGAGGATAACAACTGAACTAAAGGTACTCCTGAGGGTAATCGTATGAGCATCGCTACCGGTGAAGTTAACGGAATCATGGACATCCAGAACGCTAACGGTCCGTTGGGATCTTCGGTTATGGGAACTAACAACATGATGGTTAATATCAATGGAATGGTAACCGGTAATGTAAATTGTTGTGAATCTGTTTCATTATCTACAGCTGATCCGACTGCAGCAAATAGAGCCGCATAGATTAAATAGCCAAAAATAAAGTAGAAAAGGAAACTTAACAATAATACTGTAAACGATACATTAAAATACATATCAATAAGTGTAAATATCGATGTGGTGGGCATTTGTTCAGCACCAATAGCGGAGATCTGACTTTGAGCGGCAATGGCTGCTTCCTGTCCTCCCATTTGTTGCATTAAAGCTTGAGATTGAAATAGATCCGGAACTACAAATTGCGCTCCGTAAATAAATACAAACGTTAATCCTACCCAAATCAAAAACTGAGTCAGTCCAACCATGGCAATCCCAATAATTTTTCCCATCATCAGCTCCATCGGTTTCACTGATGAGATGAGAACTTCCACAATTCTGTTGGTTTTCTCTTCCAAAACACCTCTCAAAACCTGAGAGGCAAACATAAAGATGAAGAAATAGATCGCAATACCGCTAAACATCCCAACAACTCTGGAGATCTCAGCCTGAGTTTGTTTCTCCTGACCAGCTTCATCAATTTTAATATTGGCCACTGAAGAGCGGGTTAAATTTTTCAGTTTCTCATATTTTTCAGGATCCACTTTAAAAGTATCCACTAACAGTTTATCAAATAACAATTTATCCATTTGACTTTCAATATTGGAATTAAAAGTCATGGATGGTTCATCGCTGTAATACAGATTGGATTGGATCATTTGAGTTCCTTTCAAAATATGAAGGACTGCATCGTATCCATTGCTAAGTGCTTCTTTTTTAATCACATCAATATCCCCTGAACGGTAGGCGAACGTAGTTTTTTCGTTATCGCTGAATCGATTGATAAAAAACTCATTATCATCAACCACCATCACCTTCATGGTTTTCTGGGTTTCATTTGCTACAATAACAGGAACCACAATCAATGCCGCCAAAAGGAGAGGTGCAATGATGGTCATAATAATAAACGATTTTTTCTTAACTCTGGTAAGATATTCGCGGGCTATAATAAATTTGATCTTATTCATTACTTGGATTCGTTTACTTGTTTGATAAAGATTTCATTCATTGTAGGAAGTATTTCCTTAAAAGAGACCACATTTCCTTGATTTACAATTTGTTGCAATAGTTGATTTCCGGAAGTATGTAGAGGAAGTTGAACGGTAAAAGTAAATTGGTTGTTTTTATGTGAAGATTGGATCAAAGAGAAGGAATCGTTATTTTGGAAATGGATAGTGGGATCGTTTTCAGATTCAAGGATAAACTCAAACTGACCACTTTTGAAATTATTCTTAATATCAAAGAGGTGTCCTTCCAAAACTTTGCGAGCTTTATTAATCAGCACAATATCGTCACAGATCTCTTCCACAGAAGCCATATTATGAGTAGAAAGGATAATGGTTGTTCCTTTCTCTTTTAGTCTCAAGATCTCCTCTTTCAAAAGATTGGTATTGATGGGGTCAAAACCACTAAAAGGTTCATCTAAAATCAAAAATTCAGGTTCATGGATGATGGTTGTGATAAATTGAACTTTTTGTTGCATCCCTTTGGACAACTCTTCCACTTTTTTATTCCACCAGGTTTCGATTTCAAATTTTCTGAACCACATCACTAAGCGTTCCATGGCAATTTGTTTAGGAATCCCTTTTAATTGAGCTAGATAGAGGGCTTGTTCACCCACTTTCATTTTTTTGTACAGGCCTCTTTCTTCCGGAAGATATCCGATTTTTTCCACATCATTTTTTTGGATAGGTCTCCCCTGAAATAAAACGGTACCTGAATCAGGTGCCGTTATTTGGTTTAAAATTCTGATCAGCGTTGTTTTACCGGCACCATTAGGGCCTAATAATCCAAATACAGAACCTTTTTCAACCGAAAGTGAGATATTATCTAAAGCGAGATGATGAGCAAACTTTTTAGTTACGTTTTGAACTTCAACAATTTTCACTTCTTTACGATTTAGTTATGTTTCTATTATTGTTATGATAGTTGTTAGTATTATTATTACTGTAATTGTTACTATTATTATTGCTGTAATTATTAGTACCACTGTTAGAATAGGAACCTGTTCCGGGTTTTTTCTTTTTCTTCTTTTTATTTTTCTTATAATCAAATACTTGAGGTTTGTTGAAATTGGTACTGTTGATTTTCATCAAATCTCGGGTTTGCTCAAGAATAGTAGTTTCGGGTAGATCAATTTTTCCATCCGACAACATTTTGAGATGGTCAATAATCAAAATATCTTTCACTGTATTTCTATTGTGCAACAGATACAATTTCTTCAAGTGATTGGCCAACATTTTTCCTAGTACCATGCGTTGTTCCAGAGGATATTCAGAAACAACTTTCACAATTTTTTCCATGTGGCGGCCATAGGTTTTAAAAGATATTTTATCTTTATAATATTGATGTCCTTTAGTTTTAACATTTTCAGATATTGGATCAGGTTTAGGGAAAGGAGCATCAACATCCAGTTTAAAATTTGAAATAATAAACAGGTGGTCCCATAGTTTTCTCCAATAATCTTCAGAATGGTTAGTTTTATTTGAATTTTCTACACTCTCCTTCACTTCCGGATTAATTTGAGACATCACTTTGATAATTCCTTTTGCTGTTTCAGTTCTTAAATCCCGGTCGTGAAGCAGCATGGCATATTCAATCATTTTCTGCACATTTCTGCCGTACTCTTTGATTATCAATTTGTTTCTGTTAGTATTATATTCCATCAAAAGTTGATTTTATATTGTTTTAATTATAATTATTTTGAATAAAAAAGTTTCTAAAAATTTTATTTGGGTATATTTTGAAATGGTTCGTTTTTTATAGTTTTTCAGGAAAATTCCTCCATGACCATTTATTAACGACCACTCCATTTTTAATCAACATCAAACCGGGATTAGATCTAACGGCATCACGCACCATAAATGGACCTTTTACAGGATCTATCGGATTAAAATAGATAGGGAAAGTGATTTTATACCTGGCAATAAATTTTTGAATTTCAGTTTCACTTGAATTGGTCACTGCAACAAAA
This sequence comes from uncultured Bacteroidota bacterium, assembly GCA_942493315.1. Lineage (GTDB taxonomy): Bacteria > Bacteroidota > Bacteroidia > Bacteroidales > WCHB1-69 > UBA5429. The sequence goes on from OW818690.1 coordinate 3,459,032, forward strand.
TGAATGTTTTGTTTTTCACAAACAGAAACGAATGATTGAAGCGCTTTGCTTTGGATCCCTTTTGGATTTACTTCGTCAAGATTATGCATAAAGAGCACATAAACAGTTGAATTTTTAGTAATCAATTGAGAAGCATAATCTCTACCTAATGTATCGAGCATGCTGAATCCCGCGATTTTAGGTGGAATACCTTTTTTAATGATGCTATCTTTCCTATCCACATACTCATATTCTGTGTAGAAGTTTGGATTTTGATCGGTAATGGTCATCATTTGATTTTCGGTTAATGTAACCAATTTTGTAGAATCCAGAGTGTTTTTATATAAAAAAACGATCTCTTTTTGAGCAGGTTGATCAATAAACCATTGGGTTACATTTTCCCCTTTTTTCCAATTGGTATAATCTTTAATAGGAAGATTGAACAGGCAATAGATTTCAAAAGCAAAAACAAGTACAACCCAAAAAGAGGTAAACAGCCATTGACCAAAAACAGTTAATCGAATATCAGGGATCGATTTTCTTTTGAAGAATAGGATTAAAGTGGGTATAATAATCACAACATTTTTCAAAAATGTTTCCAAGTTTGACATTTTGATTGCTTGACCAAAGCATCCACAATCTTTAACTACTCCAAGATGGTAGCCATAATGAACTTCAAGATGTTCCGCTATTGCCAACCAAAGGGTAAGGAAAAAGAAAAAAGTCATAAACAAAAGATAGCCTATGGTAGTCAATTTTACTCTGATTTTAAAAAGGAGCATAAATCCCAGAACCATTTCAGCAATAGTTGGGATAAAGCCGATATAGAAAGAGTATGGATGCATAAAACTCATCCCAAAAGAGGTGAAATATTCATCCATTTTGATACCCCAGGCAATTGGGTCGACCGCTTTAGTAAATCCTGAAAAGATAAAAAGACCGGCTAAGGCAAGTCTTAAAATCATAACCCAAATTTGCTCTTTCTTTTTTTTCATAAGGCAAAATTATAATGTTAATTTAATCAATGCAAAAACTGCATAATTGATAATATCTGAATAATTGGCAGATAAACCTTCAGAAACGATGGTTTTACCTTCATTATCTTCAATTTGTTTAATTCGCATCAGCTTCATGAGTATGATATCGGTTAAGGAACTCACTCTCATTTTGCGCCAGGCTTCATCATAATCATGGTTTTTATCCATCATTAGATTTTTAGCATTTTGTAGGTGTTTTGAAAAAAGTTCAATAGCTTTATCTACAGGAAACCGTTCTTCGATGGTATTAGCCACACCAATTTCAAGTTGAATGAGTGCCATGACGGAATAGTTTACGATTCCAATAAACTCGGAAACTATTCCTTCATCAATTTTGGACACTCCTTTTTCTTCAATACTTCGGATTCTTTGAGCTTTAATATAAATCTGGTCAGTTAATGAGGAAGTTCTGAGGATTCTCCATGCCGTACCGTAATCTATTGCTTTTTTAGAAAAAAGCTCGATACATGAAGAAGCAATTTTATCGAATTGTTGAGCCGTATTCATTTAAAACTCCCTATTTATTATTGTTTAATCAATTTTTTAACTGCAATTTTTTGATTCACATCCACCACTTTTACAAAATAGATGCCGGAAGATAAGCCGGAAACTGCAAAAGTATGGTTGTTAGACTCTACAGAAGAGATATAGTTTATTCTTTTTCCATTTAAATCGAACACCTCAACAGATTGAATTAGATTTTCGGTTTGAACGGTCAAATAATTTTTGGCAGGGATAGGGAACATCAGACATTCCATTTCGTTCATTTCGCAAATTCCTTGAGCAATTCCTTCAAAAAGAGCAGAGAAAGGATAATCAATAACGGTTCCGTTATATTGAAGAGAGAAAACAAAGTTTACGTTAGCAGAAGTAAGATTTCTGGATTGAGATTGAACAGGGAAAGTAACCGATTGGTTATCATTTTGCAACATATTAGGAACAGGAAGTTGTGTAGTTCCTTGATTGATAATCACATCTGGATGATCTGTATCTAAATGGGCTTCGATATTTTGAGCAGTAATGGCGGTTGGATTGGTAAAGTTAACAGTGATTTGAGCTGTTGTTTCAAATGGGATTGGGTCAACTTCCACTGAGTTAATGGTAATGGTATGATCAACAATTTGTAATTGAGCGATATCTGCCTGAGCAACTGTACCAAATGGAGGGAAAGTAATATTATCGATCCATGCGCAATCGGAACCACCGGTTTGAGAGCCATCTTTCTTATATTCAAATTTATAGGTATGAGAGCCGGCTGCCACAGGGAATGAGGACAATGCCCAAGAGCCTGTTGTTCCGGAAATAGCTTCTTTTTCAACACCATCAATATAAAATTTAAAGAAATCGTATCCATCTTCTGATGACACTTTTCTGAAATAGGAAATATTTCCATCTGACAATGCAGTTAGTGTGATTTGTAATGCAGATGTTCCATTATTAGACAGATTATTTTTAGATTTTGCAGAATAGGTACCAGCGTAAACATTTGAATTTACGATGATCCATGGATTGGAAGAGTTAACCCAAGGATAAGTAGTGAAAGTATTGGTTTCAAAATCTTCCATAACGCGACCAACCACGATATAAATCACTTTATTGACCACATAATCTCCTTTATAAAAAGTATGATAAAGAGGAATAATAGTACCAGGAGTTACTGTGGAGGCAATTTGAACGGTATATTCACTATTCACGGATTGTCCGGAAGTGATCGATTCAACATTAACAACATTATTGGTAATTGTGGCACCTGAATAGAAAGAGTTCAGACGGGAAGTTAAAGCATAAAGAGTCCCTTGTCCCTCATTTTTATTAGTAACAGTAACCGTGATAGTTTCACCGGGATCCACGATACCGTCATTATTACCGGTATTAGCAGCAATAGAGGAACTTTCAAACACCAATTGAGGAGCTAACAAATTCAAAGTTACCACTTTATTAGATATATTGTTGTTGGAGTGAATTTCAAAATTAAGTTGAGCAGGAGTTTGATTAGGGAAATAATTAGAAATTTGAACGGTAAATGCTCCGGAAAGGTTATGATTATTTCCTTGAACTATTGATCCGATATAAATAGAATCGTTCAAAACGGTAACATAAGGTGAAGGGGTTGACAATTTTACATACACATTTGAGGCATTAGCAACACCCAAATTGGATAAAATCACGTCAAGACTAACGATAGAATTGAAATAAGGAACATATCCTGAAGTAACAGCAGCAGTTGATGCCACTACATAACTACCACTTGGAACAATCACGTTAATAGTAGAAAAATATTGTTGATAATTTTGAGCCCAGGCAGCTAATTCATACTCACCTGGTTCAGAAAGTGGGTCAAATGTAAGATTAGCAGTTCCGGTAGCATCCGCAAAAGCGGCACCCAAAAGAACTCCATTTTTAACCAAAGCTACATAAGCATAAGGTACAGCAGTTACTGACATAGAATTTGCTCCAATCATTAAAACTTGAGAAGCGGTTACAGTCATAACAGGAGCTTGAGTTAAATAAGGGATAATAGATGGATCACCAAAAAGGTGATAGATTTCCCAATAGTATAGTTTGCTAGAAGATGTTGATGCTTCTACAGCCATATTTCCGGCTTGGATCATAGCAGCGCTGGTCACCATCCACAAACTTTGAGCTTCATTATGTGTATGAAAAATTCTGTCATAAGAACCTAAGTTAGAAGCCTGATATGTAGGAGATGCGGTAATGGAAGATCTTACACCTACTGACCAATAGAAATCTTCATTCCACAAAGAGTTATTAGAGGCTCCGATATAAGCCATTGCTCCTTTTTTAGGTGCACGAAGTAATGCTTCGCCAAAACATTCAGTTTCGCCAAACATACCGGATTGACAGCAGTTTCCGATCATCAAACCATATTTATTTTCGTTAGCCATAGCAGGAACATTAGATGTTTCAAATGATGGATCAGACCAACCTGAAGAACCGCAATGGGCGGTATAATTAGCATAACCAACTCCTGTGCCAATTTCTGTTCTTATTTGAGCAGCTTGGGAACTGGCAGGATAAAGGTGGGTATAAATAGTTGAATATCCGTAACCTGTATTGATGTAATTATTAGCTAAATAGTTAATTTGTCCATTGGCATGAGTTGGTCCAAATGATGCATCAGTACCGGCTACTAAAACAGCTTTATCCAAATAGGTTGGATCGGGCATGTTGTATTGTTCATACATTAATGATTTTTCAAGTTGAGGGGCTAATTGAGCTTCGCTGGTTGCTGAAAAACGGCCATAATAACAATCAGGGAAATTATCTCCGGTTGTAAATGTTGCATAATACAAATCGGTAATATGGGAACCGGCTGTTCCATTATTTGCAGGGATTTGTGCTACATCTCCAACAAATAAAACGTAAGTTGGAGCAGGGTTAGTTGGAGTAGCATTATCATATTGCGCTTTTAAATAATTTTTAATAGAAGTGGTTGTAGTTCCAACTGCTGCATTACTAGTTAAAGCTAAATCTACAAGAAAACCTTTTCTTCTTTTCCATGCCACATAGGAGCCCAACTGATCAGCAAACATTTGTGGTGCCACAATTACCAACTTTACAGGAGTATAATTCATTTCTGCAAAAGCAGGTCCCTCTTTGGGATTGATCACATTGGATTCAGCTACTTGAAATAATGGACTAGCGTGAAGTTGTTTAATTCTGTTTGTTTCAGAAAAGTTAGGATTTACAAAAGTAATTTTCACTTCAATGGATTGATAAATTCTGATTTGATTTGTTACAGGATTGTATTGAACTGGAGATACAGAAATAGAAGCTAAATTAATATTTCTCATGATCCCTTTGATTTCAACTGTTGCCAATTCTGATTTTCCATAAAAAGCGTTAGTGGAATAGGTAGTATTATTTTTCACTAAAGCAATAGGACCATCAAAAGATTTTGAATAGGAAGGTTGAGCAGGAAAAATTGGGTTTTGGATTCCTAAAGCAGAAGCATCATAATCTGTATAATTTCCAGGGATTACTTGCATTTGTATGGCAGTACAAATAGGAATTTCGAGAAGTTTAACCATTTCAGGAAGTTCAGGATTACCTACTACTGACGAACTTAAGTAGTCGTTCATTTGGATTCTTGAAAAATTTCCAAGATCTGTTTTGACATTTAATGAAGTAATTTCAGAAGTTGTAAAAGAGATTCTAATTTGTTGATTGCTGTTTTCAAGTACGTTATAGTTTTTTTGTGCTTGAGAATTAAGATTTGATAAAATCAAAACAGCAATTAGAATAATTAGTTTGCTAAATGTTTTCATTTGATTGATTTTAAATATATTAATATAATTATATACTAAATGGAATAACCCGCAAATATACAAAAAAAAAGGATAGAGATTCTCATCTTCAATCCTTTTTCCATTTTTTCGATAAACCAAACAAAAAAGGTGATAATCGGGGGATTATCACCTTTTAAAAGTATTTATTTGATCAAATATTAATCTAAATATTCAAATCTTGTAGTTGTTGTTAAATTTATAAGTAATAAAGTGGAATTGGAAATAACACTGGTTGGATAGTCTCCATCATAAGTATAAGTAAAATTGGTAGTTACGTCAGAAGAAGCTACAGTTGTAGTCATAGATCCTGGATTATTTTTTTGATATACTAAATTGTTTGTAGTTTCTTTATACGTACTAAATGGGAAGAAAAAGTAATATGGATTTAATTTTTCATCATAATTTGCATAAGTGGTTAAATAACTTCCTACAGACATGGAAGAAATATTATCTCCATCATAAACAAAAGAGGTGTTAATTGTTGCTTTTGAGTTATTCACTGCATTATTTTGAACATTTTTCATCATTTGAGTTGCCACACTTGAAGGTAAGATTCTCCCGGATAAAGTTCTATTCATCATACTAAGTAATTCTTTAGTAATAGTATAGGTTGTAATTGCTAATTGTGAAACTTTATCATCAGTGTTGTAAGTAAAAACGATATCAGATAATAAAACATCCTGATTACTAAAATATTCAATTTTAGTATATTTTTTATCAGTAATTGTAAATATACTGTAGTAATTATAATTATCAACAATTTTAGATAATACACCGTCAGTATATTCGAAATTATCTGCACCTACAGAATCTCCTTCATTATAATAAGTAATTGATTTTAAAGTATTTCCGTCCCAATTCCAGGATTGTTGAAGATACTCTTGAGCACCATCATCTTTAAAATAGATTTTAGAAATTTTCTTGTCTGGGTTAAAAACACCGGCTTCATCTTTATTACAAGATGTGAAAGAAATTAGAATAACAACTGCAGCTAGAAATGTTAAAAAATAAGAATTTAATTTTTTCATGATTTATAATTTTTTGTTAAGGATTTCTAATAATTAGTGACAGAAAATAGAAATCCATCAATATTTTCTATCGCTCTAAAAACGTTGCAAATTTACAAAATATTTTTTATTAAAGTTAAATTTTAAAATTATTTTTTTGAAAAAAACTCAAAATTCAGATTTTCAAAAATTTAAATACCATTCATTCCTTTTTCCGTAGTAATTTTTTGGGTATGATTTAAAAAAAACGTTATTTTTGTAAATTAAACTTAACAAATATGTATCCCTATTTTTCAGCTTCAAAACAAAGGTTATTCTATTTTTTTATAATCATTTTTTCTTTTTTAACTATAAAGGCAGCAGGTCCTGAACGAACAGTAAGGGTACTGTCTCCGAACTTAGTGAATCAAATTGAATTTTCAGATCGACATGGGGAATTAACCTATCGGGTGATTCATAATGGAGAAGTTTTAATAAACGAATCAACATTAGGATTTGAATTTAAACTCAAAAAAAAGAAAAACAAACCAATCCAATTTAATCATACATTTTGTATAGACAAAAGTGAACAACATCAGTATCATGATTTTTGGAAACCTATTTGGGGAACAGATAGTTTAGTGGAAAATTTCTATAATGAATCTATTCTTTATGTTTCCAATTTACTCATTCCAAATATTAAGCTCAAAATCATTGTTCGGGCTTATAATGATGGTGTTGCATTCAGATATATATTAGAAAATAATAAGACAAACAAAAAAGACTCTTTGTATATCATTGAAGAACTAACTACTTTTAATTTCGCTCAAAATGATTCTGCCTGGTTTGCACCGGCAGCAGACTTTGCTTATGAATCCATTTATAAAAAAATGGCACTTTCAGACATCAAAGATGCTGCAACACCCATAACAATATGTAGGAATAATCAATTAACTATTTCGATACATGAAGCTGAATTAATAAATTATTCTGAATTTTATTTAGTGAACTCAAATTCAGGAAAGTCTCACTTCAAAACTCAATTATGGCCGGAACCTGATGGTGTTTGTGCTCGTATTGTACTACCATTTCAAACCCCATGGAGAGTGATAATCATTGCAGAAAATCCGGCAAAACTCATTGAATCTCATCTCATTCAAAACTTAAATCAGCACTCAAAAATCATCAATACAGAATGGATAAAACCGATCAAATTCATCGGAATCTGGTGGGGAATGCACACCGGACAATATACCTGGGCTCAAGGAGAAAAACATGGAGCTACAACAGAACGAACCAAAAAATATATAGATTTTGCAGCTCAACACAGCATTGAGGGTGTTTTAGCTGAAGGTTGGAATGAGGGATGGGAAACCTGGAACAGTGGTGATTTTCCGCTTCAAAATTTCTCCAAAGGGTATCCGGATTTCAATTTACAAGAAGTTGTACAATATGGGAAAAATAAACAAGTACATTTTGTATCGCATCATGAAACGGGTGGCAATATTCCTGAATATGAAAGGCAACTTGATTCTGCTTTCATGCTATGTAATCAATTAGGAATAAGGTATTTAAAAACCGGTTATGCAGGAAAAATTATTCCAAAAGGGTATCCACATCATGGACAATATATGGTCAATCATTTTCAAAAAGTGGTAGAAACAGCAGCTCGATATCAGATTTGTCTGGATGTACATGAAAGTATAAAACCCACAGGATTAGATCGAACCTGGCCCAATTTAATGTCTCAGGAAGCGATTCGAGGAAATGAATGGAATGGTGGGTATAAGCCTACCCCACCCTCACACACCACCATTTTGCCATTTACCAGATATATTGCCGGTCCGGCGGATTACACTCCCGGAATTTTTAAAACGAAACACACTCCGGAAAAAGGGAAACGGTTATTCACCACCAGAGCTCATCAAATGGCTTTAATGGTCGTATTTTTCAGTCCCATTGCGATGGTTTCCGACAATATTGAAAACTATGAAAATCAACCTGAATTTTCATTTATGTCAACGGTTCCCAGCAGTTGGGATGCCAGTAAAGTACTAAGTTGTCAGATTGGAGAGTATGTATCGATAGCCAGAAAAAAGGGTGAAAAATGGTATATTGGCAGCATCACAAACGAAAAAAGCAGGGTTGTTCCGATTGCTTTAGATTTTTTAGATAGTGGATTTTATTATACCGTAACCATTTTTGGAGATGGATTTGAAAATGATTGGGAAAACAATCCGGATCAGGTTGAAATTGGAACTTATATGATCAAATCAACAGATTCTATTCTTATTCCATTAAGTCAAGGGAGTGGGAATGTGATGATAATTGAAAAATTAGATATCAACACTCATTCATTTCCGAAGATTAGGAGCTACAATATCATGTCCTATCAAAAAGTGGATATTTATAAAAATAAAAAATTTTCAAATTTAACACAAGAGATCATCAAACACAAGGCTTATTATAGTTCTGTAGTGTATTATACTCATTATGATCAGAAGTATAGTGGCGAAGGTCAGTTTGGATTAACGAACGGAAAATTGGGAACTTACAATTTCTTTGAAGAGTGGCAAGGATTTGAGGGTACAGATATTGAATTAGAAATAGTATTAGATTCGATTCAACCCATAAGCAGTGTTGAGATTCGCTTTTTAAATTCAATCAATGACTGGATTTTTTTACCAGACAGTGTAGTGATATGGGGTGGATCTAATAAAAAAGAAACTAAATTAGGCGTTTTTCATTTTGATCCTAATAAAGAGAAAGATTATAATTTGGTTGAATTTAAGAGTGCCCTTTTCAATTTTAGAAAAAGGGATTTACAATTCATCAGAATTGATGTTTTTACCCAAAAAAAATGTCCGGAGTGGCATTATGGGAGTGGGAAGAGAAGTTGGACGTTTATGGATGAAGTGATTGTAAATTAGTGAATTAGCAGATTAACAAATTAGCAAATTAGCAAATTAGTATTCTAAGACATTGTCACGTGTTTTTCATATAACAATGAATATAATTACATATATGATTTGATATAATTAATAAAAGCTATTTAACCGAACACTCTGTAACACCGTTTAACACTGTGATCATTGTTTAATAAATCTTTGTGATGGAAAACTTAGTGGTCTTTGTGGTAAATAGCTCTGTTTTCTTTGTGGTGGTAAACTTAGTGGTCTTTGCGGTGGAAAACTCAGGGGTCTTTGTGGTGGAAAACTTAGTGGTCTTTGTGGTGGAAAACTTAGTGGTCTTTGTGGTGGAAAATTCA